>NZ_JALGCL010000001.1:0-101650 GCF_022808325.1 Cognatiluteimonas sedimenti
GTCCGTATCCGGCGCCCGACGCATGTCCGTATCCGGCGCCCGACGCATGTCCGTATCCGGCGCCCGACGCATGTCCGTATCCGGCGCCCGACGCATGTCCGTATCCGGCGCCCGACGCATGTCCGTATCCGGCGCCCGACGCATGTCCGTATCCGGCGCCCGACGCATGTCCGTATCCGGCGCCCGACGCATGTCCGTATCCGGCGCCCGACGCATGTCCGTATCCGGCGCCCGACGCATGTCCGCACCGGTCGTTGGCTTTCCCGCCCGGTGGACGAACCAGGAACAAGAACCAAATAGAAGGCCCGTGGCGAACGGGCCTTCCCTGACGTGGATCGCGATTGGCTCAGTGCACGATCGGTGCCGGTTCCGTCACCACCAACCCCACCACGGCCACGGCGCGGGGCGCGTGATCACGTCGACGCGTTCGCGCACCGGCCACAGGTAGACGACGTCGGCGGCAAGGTGCGGGAAGCGATAGTCGTAGCCGCCGACCTTGCGCGTTTCGTAACCGTCGATGCGCCCGGTGAATGACACCTCGCGGTTCTTCTCGAACAGCGCCGGATCGTAGAAGCCGGAACGGCAGGCGATGAAGCGGCCGCCGACGTCGTCGCTGGCCCAGTACGGACGGCCGTTGCTGCCCAGCCTGGTCGAGATCATCTCGAAGCAGGTGCGGTTGGTCTGTGGCTCGACCTGCACGATGCGGCCGCCCCAGCGCACCGTGGCGCCGGTGCTGTCGTGGTCGGCTGCCTCGCGCGGGGTGATCGGATTGAATTGGCCCTGCAGCGGCACCGGTTGCGTCGCGCAGGCGGCGAGGAGGGCGACGGACAGGGCGGCGAAGACGCCGAGCCGAAGAGTCTTGATCGAGGCGGTCATGCGGATTCTCCGTGTTGCCGATGCGATGTCGCGGAGACGCCCGCCAGCGCGGGCGGAAACCGGCGCGGGCGGTGCCCGAGCAGCGCGCGTACCAGCGTGCGCTCCCCGGACGATCCCGGTTGCCGCGCAGCGTAGCGCCAATTGCTGAAACGCAGGATGAGCCGCTCCAGTTCCCCGGCCAGGTCGGGACGCGCCAGGCTGACTCGTTCAGCCCAGGCGCCCGCCGGTTCGTGCAGCGCACGCCCGAGCCCGAGCCGGTCGTAGCGTGCGGCCAGCCGGCGCCAGGCACGCAGCACCGGATCGTGTTCGCGCTCGGCGCGCGCGGTCAGCCACGCCATCCACAGCAATGCCAGCGATGCGGCGCCGACGAACAGGGCGACCAGGCGCCCGGAATCGATGTCGCGCAATCCCAGCGGTTGCAGCAGGTGCCGCTGCCGCTCGGCATCGAAGCCGAGCACGAAATCGTTCCAGCCACGGCGCAGCCAGTCGCCGGCGTCGAACATCGGCGTCAGCGCGGTGAAGTCGCCGATTGCGCCCGGCGCGCGGTCGGCGATGGTGTCGTAGATGCGTTCGGGTGCAACCGCCGCGGTCGGGTCCACCCGTACCCAGCCGCGGCCGTCGAGCCACACCTCGGCCCAGGCATGGGCATCGGAATTGCGCACCAGCCAATAGCCGCCGATCGGGTTGCGGTAGCCGCCGGCGTATCCGGTGACCACGCGCGACGGGATGCCGGCGGCGCGCATCAGCACGACGAACGCGGAACTGAAGTGTTCGCAGAATCCTGCCTTGTAGTCGAACAGGAACTCGTCGACCGAATTGCGCCCCGGGAGCGGCGTGGCGAGGGTATAGCTGAACTCGCCACGGATCATGCGCATCGCGCGTTGCACGATCGCGGCGTCGTTGGCGGCATTGCCCGGGCCGGCTTCGCGCCGCCACTGCCGCGCCAGCGCAACGGTGCGCGGGTTGTAGCCCTCCGGCAGGGCCAGGGCGTACTGGCGCAGGGTGCGCATGAGGCGCGGTTCGAACGCGGCCGGCGGCGCCGAGCGCATGCGCCAGCGGGTCAGGCTGGTCAGCGGCTTCGCGCTGTAGAGGCCATAGTCCAGCGACAGCCTGGCGCCGGCGGGCGCGGCGGTCGGCAATTCCAGCGCCACCAGCTGGTGGCCTTCGGTTGGTTCGAGTTCGAGTTCATAGTCCCAGCGCGTCGCGCCCGGCTGCACCGTGGCGGGCGGGATTTCGCGCAACCAGCGCGGCTGGGTCCATTGGCGGCCGTCGAAATTCCACAACACCGGCCCACGCCAGTACATCTGCGTCGGCACCGGCGGCGTGCCATCGAACTGCACGCGCAGCGCGGTGCTGTCGTCGTTCATGATGTCGACCCATTCTCCGGGCGCCATGTGGTCGGACAGGCCGGGTTTGGCGAGCGCGCGTTGCGGCACGCCCCACAGCGGCGTGGCCATGCGCGGGAACAGCCAGAACGCCGCCAGCGCCAGGGGCAGTCCGATCGCGGTCAATCGCCACACGGTCGCGAAGCGGCGCCATGGCGGCATCCGATGGCGGACGTCGCCGGATTCGACTTCGGCCAGGCGCAGCAGCGCCGCCAGCGCCAGGGTCGCCCCGAGCAGCCCCAGTGCCAGCGCCAGCGGTCCCTGGTCGAGCAGGAAGGTCGCGAACGGCGCGAACAGCGCGAATCCCAGCAGGCTGCGGCCGTCGCGCAGGGTGAAGGTCTCCGCCGGCTTGATCGCGAGCATCGCGGCGAGCAGCGCGCAGCCGGTGTCGCGGCCGAATGCGAAACGCGTCGTCGCCAGCACCGCGCCGACCAGGGCCAGCGCCAGCAGCAATCGCAGCACGGCCGGCAGCGGGCGCCGCCACGAACCCGCTGCCACCAGTACCCCCGTTGCCCCGATGCCGGTTGCCAGCGAGGGCGTCAATTGCAGCAGCAACGGCAACACGCAGGCGCCGCCGGCGAGCAGCATCCAGGCCCGGCTTTGCGGGTCGAGCGGTGGCGCCGGCGTGCTCATCGCGCGCCACCGGCAGGAGGCAACAGCGCCAGCGCACGCAGGCAGGCATGGCGGTGCGGGGGGCCGGAGGCCGGGCCGAGCGCGGGTTGGCCGGGCAATTGCAGGCGATAGCGGCGGCCTTCGCGCTCGGCTTCGTCGATCCAGCGAGCCAGCCGGCGGATGCGCGCCTCGTAATCGAGCTCCGTCAGTTGCCCCCAGGCCAGCAACACGTCGGCGCCGAGCGGCTGTTCATAGGCGCGCACCAGCAAGGCGTCGCGGCGCGCCGAGGGTTTCCACGCGATGGCGCGCCGCGGGTCGCCGCGGCGATAAGACCGCAGGTGGTGGACGTCGTCGCCGGCCGGATGCAGCCGCGCCAGCGCGTGGGTACCGGCGCCTTCGGGCAGCGGCGGGCCGTGCGCTTCCGGCGCGGGATACACCAGCATCGGCGCGTCCGGCCACACGTACGCCCAGGCGCGCGCGAGCCCGAGCGGGCGCGTGGTGGAAACCTGCAGGCGCCCAGGCTCGAACCAGCCGCGATGGACGGTCGGCAGCAGCAGGCTGGCCTGGCCAGCGCCGTCGGACAGCGACAGGGTGGCCGCCACGTGCCCGCGCTGCACGCGCAGGCCGCGGCGCTCGCGGCCGGGTGCGGCGCGCGCGTGCAGGCGCAGTTCCAGCGGCGTCCCGGCGGCGACCGGCTCGGCGCCGATCGCGGCGATCTGCAGGCCGGTCAACTGCAGGTGCGCGGCCAGCAGGCTGGTGTTCGCCGCCCCGGCCAGCAGCAGCGCCAGGAGCAGCGCAGGGTTGTTGTTGTCGTTGAGCGCGCCGATCCCCATCACCAGCAGCGCCAGCGCGAACCACAGTCCGAAGCGCGTCGGCAGCACGTAGATCCGCCGCCGGTCGAACAGCACCGGCAGCAATTCCGGTCGACGCGGCCGCGCCCAGGATTCGAAGCGCCGCCGCAGGCGCCCGGCCGGCACGGCTTGCGGCGGCGCGTCGCCGGATGTCGCGCTCGCCGGCATCGCGCCCGCCGGCATTCAGTCCACCGGCACCGCGTGCAGGATCGCCTTGGCCAGCGCCGGATGGCTGCCGCCATCGGCTTCGGCCACCAGCCGGTGCGCGGCGACCGCGGCGAACAAGGCCTGCACGTCTTCCGGCAACACGTGCTCGCGCCCCAGCAGCAGGGCATAGGCACGGGCCGCGCGCAGCAGCGCGATCCCGGCCCGCGGCGACAGCCCGACGCGCACGCCGGGGTGCTGCCGGCTGCGCGTCAGCAGCGCCTGCACGTAGTCGACCAGCGCCGGGCTGGCGTGGATTCCGCGCACCGCCCGCCGCAACGCCAGCACGTCCTCTGCGCCGAGCAACGGCGTCGCCAGTGCGATCAGGTCGCGGCGGTCGGTGCCCGACAGCAGCGCGCGCTCGGCATCTTCCCCGGGATAGCCCAGCGTCAGCCGCAGCAGGAAGCGGTCCAGCTGCGAATCGGGCAGCGGATAGGTGCCGGCGAGGTCGTTCGGGTTCTGGGTAGCGATCACGAAGAACGGGTCCGGCAGCGCATGCGTCGTGCCGTCGACCGTGACCTGGTGCTCCGCCATCGCCTCCAGCAATGCGCTCTGGGTGCGTGGCGGCGCGCGGTTGATCTCGTCGGCCAGCAGCACGTGCGCGAACACCGGGCCGGGATGGAATTCGAACCGGCGCGCCTGCGCGTCGAACACCGACACGCCGACGATGTCCGACGGCAGCAGGTCCGAGGTGAACTGCACGCGCTGGAATCCCAGGCCGAGCGTGGCCGCCAGCGCGTGCGCCAGCGTGGTCTTGCCGAGCCCGGGCAGGTCCTCGATCAGGAGGTGGCCATCGGACAGCAGCGCGACGAACGCCAGCCGCACTTCCTGCGACTTGCCCAGCAGCAGCGTATTGACCTGGGCCAGCGCCCGTTGCAGCGCGTCGCGCAGTTCGTCGGTTAGCATGCTGGCTGCCACGGGTGTTGCGGACATGCGCACCTCGATGGAAAGTCGGTCGACAAGGACCGGTTCATCCGGCTGCCGCACCGGGGAAGGCTGCGGCAACGTGGACCATTTCACGGGCGGGTCATCCCGACCTGCCATCCTTCGCGCCCCGCGAAGGCCAGTGACGGCGAGTGTAGCGAGGCACGGACGGATGCGGAAAGAACTCCAGGCGCGGCGATGGTTCCTGGTGCTGTGGGCGTCGCTGCTGGTGCTCAAGCTGGTGCTCGCCGCGCAGTTGCCGCTGTTCGTCGACGAAGCCTTCTACTGGCAGGAAGGGCAGCACCTGGCGTGGGCCTATTCCGACCTGCCGGGACTGACGGCCTGGTTGACCCGGATCGGGGTCGCGCTCGGCGGCAACACCCCGCTGGCGCTGCGCGCGCCGTTCCTGCTGCTCGCCGCCTGCCTGCCGTGGCTGGTGGCGCGGATCGCCGCGCGCGAATTCGATCCGGCGCTGGGCTGGCAGGCCGGCATCTTCGCCATGTTGTTGCCGCTGGCCGGCACCCTCGGCCTGCTCGCTGTGCCGGACGTAGCGATGGCGCTGGCGACGTTGTTGTGCATGGACGCCGGCACCCGCCTGCTGCGCAACGTCAGCGCGACCGCGGCGCTGGAGCTTGCCGCGGGGCTGGCGATCGGCGCGCTCAGCCATTACCGCTTCATCGCGGTGATCGCGGTCGGGGGCGTCGCCCTGCTGCTCATTCCGGAAGGCCGGCGCGCACTGCGCGATCCGCGGGTGTGGGTGGCGATCGCGTTCGGCATCGCCGCGTGGACGCCATTGCTGGCCTGGAACATGGACAACGCCGAAGCCGGCCTGCGCTTCCAACTGATCGACCGGCATCCGTGGGCGTTCCATGGCGACGGCGTCTGGTTCGTGCTGGTGCAGGCGTTGCTGGTCACGCCGCTGCTGTTCGCGGCATTGATGCTGGCGGCGTGGCGGCACCGCCGCGACGACAACCTGGTGGCGCGCTATTTCGCCTGGCTCGGCGCGCTGGTGGTGCTTGGGTTCTTCGTGCTCGGCTTCTTCGCCGATACCGAGCGGGTGAGCTTCCACTGGCCGTTGCCGGGCTATGTCGCGCTGCTGCCGCTGCTGCCCGGCGTGTTGCAGCGCTGGCCTGCCTGGCTGCGGCGCGCGACCGCCGCGCTCGCCGCGCTCGGGCTGGTGGCGTTGCTGGGGTATTACGCGGCGGTTTCGGTGCCATCGCTGCGCGCGCAGACGGCGGGTGCGAAGTGGTACCCGGGCAACTTCGCCGGCTGGGACCCGCTGGCACGGGCGGTGCGCGGGATGCGCGCGACGATGCCGGCCCGGACCCGGATCGTCGCCGACAACTTCAAGGTCGGTGCCGAACTCGGCTTCGCGCTCGGCGACCCCGACATCGCGGTGCTGCCGCACCCGCTCAACCGCAAGCACGGTCGCGCTCCGCAACTGGCGTTGTGGGGATTGCGCGCCGACGAGCGCGCCGCGCTCGGGCGGCGCCCGCTGTTGCTCGTGGTCGGCGCCAGCGAGGTCGAATACAAGAACCTGCTCGCCCATTACCACGACCTGTGCCAGCGGCTGGGGCCGCTGCCGCCGCCGCGCGTGGTCAACGTCGACCACGGCAGCCAGCGATTCCTGCTGTTCAGGCTGCCGCCGCGCAAGCGCCCCGGCCCCTGCACCACGCCGGCCATGGCCTGGTTCGATGCGCCGGCCGCCGGCGCCCGCGTCGGCCGCAGCTTCCTGGTGGTCGGCTGGGCGTTCAAGGATGGCGTCGGCATCGACCGGGTCGAGGTGACGCTGGACGGGCGGCCGCTGGTGCAGGCGCGTTATGGCGGACGGCGCGATTATGTCGCGCCGTTCTGGCGGATCTCCACCGACCCGGCGCACCCGGATGTCGGATTCGAGGTCGAAGTCACCTTGTCACGGGGGAGCCACGGCACGCACTGGCTCGGGCTGGTGCTGCACGGCAAGGACGGCAGCCGGGAAGCGTGGCCGCAGCAGCGGATCGAGGTCGACGGCATTCGCGACTGATGCGCCGTCGAACGCGAGAGCGGGCAATGCGGGCTCAATCGCGGGTGGCAACCAGCACTGCGCGGCGGTGGCCGGCGAACGCCAGCGGTGGCGTCCACAGCAGGGCCTCGCGGAAGCCTGCGTCGTGCGCGCGCGCGACGATGTCGCGCCCATAATCGCGGTACACCAGCACGCTGCCGGGGCCGTTCAGGCGATCGCCGTGGTAGGCGGGTGGCAACAGGTGTTCGACCCGTGGCCCGTCGCGGCGTGCGCGTTCGACCGTGGCCGCCTGTCCGGACATCGGCACCGTCAGCAAGAGGCGCCCGCCCGGTCGCAGCACGCGGTGCAGTTCACGCAGGCCCGCGCGATCGTCGGGGACGTGTTCGAACACCTCGGTGGAAGTGCACAGGTCGAAACTGCGATCGGCAAAGCTCAGCTGCTGGACATCCTCGCAGCGGATGCCGTTGCGGCTGCCGCCAGGCGGCACGCCGTCCAGGTATTCGCTGGTGGCCACGCTGCGGCAGTGGCGCTGCAGGTGGCGCAGCACCGCGCCGGTGGTGGAGAGTTCGTAGGCATCGATGGCCGCAAGGCGCCCGACGTGGGTGGCCAGCGCGGCCAGCAGCGACAGGTGCACCGGCGTCCCGCGGCAGCGCAGGCAGCGCACCTGCATCTCGTCGCCACCAAGGCGCAGCAACAGCGATGGCCCGCAGCCCGGGCATCGGAAGGGCCGCAGCCGCAAGTCGCGGATGCGCGCGAAGGCGGCCAACGCGGTCATGGCAGGAGGAAGCCGGCCTGGCGCAGCAACCGTGCCGTCGCGATCAACGGCAGCCCGACCAGCGCGGTCGGATCGCGCGACTCGATCGCCTCGAACAGGGCGATGCCCAGCCCTTCGGACTTGAAGCTGCCGGCGCAGTCGAAGGGCTGCTCGGCGTCGACATAGCGCGCGATCTCCTCGCCGGCCAGGGCGCGGAAGCCGACCAGGGTGGTGTCCAGGAACTCTAGGCGGGGACCGTCGGCGTGCGCCAGGCAGATGGCGGTATGGAAGGCGACGCTGCGGCCCGACATCGCTCCCAGCTGCGCCAGCGCCGCTTCGCGCCCGCCGGGCTTGCCCAGCGCGGTGCCGTCCAGTTCGGCGACCTGGTCGGAGCCCAGCACCCACGCGTCGGGATGCTGGCGCGCCACCGCGGTCGCCTTGGCGGCGGCCAGCCGCCGCGCCTGCGCCGCTGGCGGCTCGCCGGGCAGGGCGGCCTCGTCGGTGCCGGGCGCGGCCACGTCGAAGACCAGCCGCAGCCGCGCCAGCAGGTCGCGACGGTAGCGCGAGGTCGAAGCCAGGATGAGGCGGGGCATCGTGGTTCAGTGCACCACAGGGGCGCGCGCGCGCTCGATCTGCAGCAATTGCTGGTCGATTCGCCGGCGCCCGGCATCGATCGAGTCGCGGACCGAGGCCAGTTGCTCCAGCGAGGCGTCGTGGCCATGCTGTTGCAGCCACAGGCGCTGGCGCAGCATCTCCTGCAGCGCGTCGCGCACCGGGTTGTCGTCGTTGCCGGCCACCGCCTCGATCTCGGCCCGGGCCGTGCGCAGGCGCTCCTCGAGGGCGTCCGCGGCGTCCAGCACCTGCGCCAGCGCCCGCTGGCGGCGGCCACTGCGCTGCCGCAGCAGCAGGACCAGGGCCACGACGAAGGCCGCGGCGAGCAACAGCGCGAGGACGGTGGCCAAGGTCGGGTCCGGGCGGGTGGAACGGCCAGTCTGCCGTGGCGGCGGGCGGGGGGCAAATTCCCCGCAGCGGCAATGACTTGGGTTTGACAGGGCGGCCGCGGCCCCCTAACATTTCGCCGCTTATGTCTGCCGAATCGCACGATTCCGGGAGCCCGGGGCGGTTGCCCGGGGTACTGGACGCCTGGCGCATGGTGGCCGCGCGGCGGGGATTCGAAGGCAGCCTGCCGTTGTCGTCGATGTCGCGCCTGCGCGATGCGCTGTGCGACGACGAAGGCATGGTGCGATACGTGATCGAGTTCGATCGCGACGCATTGCAGGTGCCGTATGTCGAGTTGCGGGTCGACGCCGCGTTGCCGCTGGTCTGCCAGCGCACGCTGCAGCGATTCCTGCAACCGGTGCAGGTGTTGCAGCGGCTTGCGCTGCTGCCCGCCGACACCGACGTGGAAGCGGCCGAAGCCGGGTTGCCGCCCGATTACGAGCCGCTGCTGGTGCCCGAGGATGGCGTGGTACGGCCTGCGGAACTGATCGAGGACGAATTGATCCTCGCGGTCCCGGTGGTGCCGATCGCGCCCGGCAGCGAGGCGCTGGAGCGGGACTGGCCGGTGCAGGCGGACGAAGCGGCGAAGGCCCACCCGTTCGCGGCGCTGGCCGGGCTGAAGAAAGAGCGCGATTGAGGCAATCGCGCGACGAGACAACCGAGTGCGGCGCGAGCCGCTGTTTTGGCAAGCCACCCCGTGGCAAGTAACGAATCGAAGGCTGGAGCAATCCCATGGCTGTACAGAAGTCCCGCGTTTCCCCGTCCCGCCGCGGCATGCGCCGCGCCCATGACGCCCTGGCCGCGAAGCAGTTGTCGACCGACCCGACCACGGGCGAGACCCACCTGCGCCACCACGTCACCGCCGACGGCTACTACCGCGGCAAGCAGGTGATCGTGCCCAAGACCAAGGTCGTCGAGGAAGATTGACCCCGCGGGCGTGGATCGTTGACGCGGCCACGCCCTTCGCTGTCGCCGGGCCCCGGAAAGGCTACCGTCCTTGCCATGCAAGGCCGATGCCGGGCCGCCCGGGGCCGGACCATCCCATGGGGTCGCGCGCATGAGTGACAGGATCTATTCCCGCATCGCGGGCACCGGCAGTTATTTGCCGGAAAAAGTGCTGACCAACGACGACCTGGCCAAGCTCGTCGATACCAGCGACGAGTGGATCGCCTCGCGCACCGGGATCCGGGAGCGTCATGTCGCCGCCGAGGGCGAGACCACCTGCGACCTGGCGTACAACGCCGCCATGCGGGCGTTGGAAGCGGCCGGCGTCGAGGCCTCCGAGCTCGACCTGATCGTGCTCGGCACCACCACCCCCGACCTGATCTTTCCGTCCACCGCGTGCCTGGTCCAGCACCGCCTGGGCGCCAACGGCTGCCCGGCGTTCGACGTCAATGCCGCTTGCTCGGGCTTCGTCTACGCGCTGTCGGTGGCCGACAAGTTCATCCGCTCCGGCGCCGCGCGCACCGTGCTGGTGATCGGCGCGGAAACCCTGACCCGCATGGTCGACTGGACCGAGCGCACTTCCTGCGTGCTGTTCGGCGACGGCGCCGGCGCTGTCGTGCTCAAGGCCGACGCCGAGACCGGCATCCTCAGCACCCACCTGCATGCCGACGGCGGCAAGAAGGAGTTGCTGTGGAACCCGGTCGGCGTTTCGGTCGGCTTCAAGCCGGACGAGCCCAATGCCGGCGTGCGCATCAACATGACCGGCAACGACGTGTTCAAGCATGCAGTCAAGGCGCTGGATGCGATCGTGGAGGAAACCCTCGAAGCCAACGGCCTGGACCGCCACGAGATCGACTGGCTGATCCCGCACCAGGCCAACCTGCGCATCATCGAGGCCACCGCCAAGCGCCTGGACCTGCCGATGGAGCGGGTGGTCGTCACGGTCGACAGGCACGGCAATACCTCGTCGGGTTCGGTGCCGCTGGCGCTGGACGAGGCGGTGCGTTCGGGCAAGGTCCAGCGCGGCCAGCTGCTGCTGCTGGAAGCCTTCGGCGGCGGTTTCACCTGGGGCTCGGCGCTGCTGCGGTATTAGGATCGCGCTTGCCGGCGCTGCATCGCGCTGGCTCGAGTGTCGCGCCGCGGGCTTTCGAGTCCGTGCTGCGCCCGATACATACGCACCGGTACAGACGAGTGCGACCGCCAGCCCGTATCATTCGCGCCCCGCGCCATCCGTGGACCCGTGTCGAGAATGCCGATGAACGCCTCGCCTTCGCTCGCCTTCGTGTTTCCCGGCCAGGGTTCGCAGTCTCTCGGCATGCTCGCCGAGCTCGCCGGACTCCACCCGCTGGTGCACGAAACCTTCCGTGAAGCCTCCGAGGGTGCCGGTGTCGACCTGTGGGCGTTGTCGCAGGGTGGGCCGGAAGAAATGCTCAATCGCACCGAGTACACGCAGCCGGCATTGCTGGCCGCGGGCGTGGCGGTGTGGCGGCTGTGGCGGCAGCGCGAGGGCGCGCAGCCATCGGTCCTGGCCGGGCACAGCCTCGGCGAGTACAGCGCGCTGGTCGCCGCCGGCGCGTTGTCGCTCGAGGACGGCGCGCACCTGGTGCGGCTGCGCGGGCAATTGATGCAGGATGCGGCGCCCGCGGGCGTCGGCGCGATGGCCGCGGTGCTCGGCGCCGAGGACGCGGTGGTCGCCGCGGCCTGCCAGGAAGCGTCCGGCAGCCAGGTCGTGGTGCCGGCCAACTACAACTCCCCCGGCCAGGTCGTGATCGGCGGCGACGCCGATGCGGTCGATCGGGCACTGGCGTTGCTTGCCGCGCGCGGCGTGCGCAAGGCGGTCAAACTGGCGGTCAGCGTGCCCTCGCACACGCCCCTGATGCGCGAAGCCGCCAATCGGCTGTCGGAAACGATGGCCGGGATGCGCTGGCACGAGCCGCAGATCCCGGTGGTGCAGAACGTAGATGCCGAAGTGCACGACGGCGTGCACGCGATCCGGGACGCGCTGGTGCGCCAGCTCTACCTGCCCGTGCAATGGACCGGCTGCGTCCAGGCGCTGGCGGCGCGCGGTGCCACGCGGATCGCCGAATGCGGCCCGGGCAAGGTGCTCGCCGGCCTGTGCAAGCGCATCGACAAGGCGCTGGATGCACGCGCCCTCGGCACGCCGGGCGAATTCGAAGCCGCGCTGGCGGACTGGAGCAACCCATGAGCCACCACCACATGCTGAAAGGTGAAATCGCGCTGGTCACCGGCGCCAGCCGCGGCATCGGCGCCGCGATCGCCGACGAACTGGCCGCGCAGGGCGCTACCGTCATCGGCACCGCGACGTCCGAACCAGGCGCCGCCGCCATCGGCGAGCGGCTCCAGGCCGCCGGCGGCCACGGGCGCGAGCTCGACGTCACCGACGCCGCCGCGGTCGAGGCGCTGGTCGATTCCATTGCCAAGGAGTTCGGCGCGATCGGCATCCTCGTCAACAACGCCGGCATCACCCGTGACAACCTGCTGATGCGCATGAAGGAAGAGGACTGGCAGGCGATCCTCGACACCAACCTCAGCAGCGTCTATCGCACCAGCAAGGCGGTGATGCGCGGGATGATGAAGGCGCGCCGCGGCCGCATCGTCAACATCGCCTCGGTGATCGGCGTCACCGGCAATGCGGGGCAGGCCAACTACGCCGCGGCCAAGGCCGGGATCATCGCCTTCAGCAAGTCGCTGGCCAAGGAAGTCGGCAGCCGTGGCGTCACCGTCAACGTGGTCGCGCCCGGCTTCATCGACACCGACATGACCCGCGCGCTGCCGGAAGCAGCGCGCGAGGGGCTGCTCGGCCAGATCGCGCTTGGTCGCCTTGGCGAGCCGGCCGACATCGCCCGCGCGGTGGCCTTCCTGGCGGGCCCGTCGGCGGCCTACATCACCGGCGAAACCCTGCACGTGAACGGCGGCATGTACATGCCGTAACCGCTTGAGCCGGAAGGGTAATCCTGCCCGTGCGCGGGCGCCCCGGCTTTCCCTTACACTATCCGTCTGAACAGTCTCCCGGGAGGAGCAAGCACCCATGAGCAGCATCGAAGAGCGCGTCAAGAAGATCGTCGTCGAACAACTGGGCGTCAAGGAAGAAGAGGTCAGCAACAGCGCTTCGTTCGTCGATGACCTCGGCGCCGATTCGCTCGATACCGTCGAACTGGTCATGGCCCTCGAAGAGGAATTCGAGTGCGAGATCCCGGACGAGGAAGCCGAGAAGATCACTTCCGTCCAGCAGGCGATCGATTACGTCAAGGCGCACGTCAAGGCCTGAGCCTTCCGCGCATCGTGGCAAGCCGGGGCCGCATACGCGGCCCTGCGCATTTGTAGAGCACCCGTCGAACAGCGCAGCACGGAGTTCCCGACATGTCCAAACGTCGCGTCGTCGTCACCGGCCTCGGCATCCTGTCGCCCCTGGGCAACGACCTGCAGAGCAGCTGGGAGGGCATCGTCCACGGCCGTTCGGGGATCGGGCCAATCACCCATTTCGACGCATCCACGTTCCCCTCGAGGATCGCCGGCCAGGTCAAGGACTTCGATCCGGGCCAGTGGTTCCCGCCGAAGGACGTCAAGAAGATGGATCCGTTCGTGCACTACGGCGTGGCCGCATCGATGATGGCCGTCGCCGATGCCGGGCTGGAGATATCCGGCGAGGCCGCCGAGCGCATCGGTGTCGCCATCGGGGCCGGCATCGGCGGGCTCAAGGGGATCGAGGAAACCACGCTCAAGTACGCCGAGGGCGGCGTGCGCAAGGTCTCGCCGTTCTACGTGCCCAGCACGATCATCAACATGATCGCCGGGCAGGTCTCGATCATCACCGGCGCCAAGGGCCCCAACATCGCCGCGGTCACCGCCTGCACCACCGCCACCCACAACATCGGCCTGGCGATGCGCATGATCCAGTATGGCGAAGCCGACGCGATGATCGCCGGCGGCGCCGAGTATGCGGTCACGCCGACCGCGGTGGCCGGCTTCTGCGCGATGAAGGCGCTGTCCACCCGCAACGACGAACCCGAGAAGGCCTCGCGGCCGTGGGACAGGGACCGCGACGGCTTCGTCATCGGCGATGGCGCGGGCGTGCTGGTGATCGAGGAATACGAACACGCGAAGGCGCGCGGCGCGCGCATCTACTGCGAGCTGGTCGGATTCGGCATGAGCGGCGACGCCTACCACATGACCGCGCCCAGCGAGAGCGGCGACGGCGCCGCGCGCTGCATGCGCAACGCGATCAAGGACGCGGCGATCGAGCCGTCGGCGATCGGCTACATCAACGCCCACGGCACCTCGACCCCCGCCGGCGACCTCGCCGAGACCAACGCAGTCAAGTCCGCGCTCGGCGACGCCGCGTACACCACGATGGTGAGTTCGACCAAGTCGATGACCGGCCACCTGCTCGGTGCCGCCGGTGGCGCGGAGGCCGTGTTCTCGGCGATGGCGCTGCACACCGGCATCATCCCGCCGACGATCAACCTCGAGCATCCGTCGGAAGGCTGCGACCTCGACTACGTGCCGAATGTCGCGCGCGAGGCGAAAATCGAGATCGCGATGTCGAACTCGTTCGGCTTCGGTGGCACCAACGGCACGCTGATCTTCCGCCGCGCCTGAGGGCGCATGCTCGTTACCCGCAACCTCGCCTCCGGCGCCGACCTGCTGGCATTGCAGCGGCTGTCGCCCCGGCGCTACCCGTTGCTGCTGGAATCCTCGGCCGCAGGGACCGCGCAGGGCCGCTGGGACCTGCTGCTGGTGGCCAACGGCGAGTCGCTGGCACTCGATGCCCAAGGCATGACGCGCCGCCAGGACGGCAGTGTCGTCGACGGCGATTTCCTCGCTGCGCTGGACGCGCAGTGGCGCGCGTGCCGCCTGCCGCGCGAGGAGCCGCGCTGGCCGTTCCGTGGCGGCTGGGCGCTGTTGCTGGGCTACGAACTCGCTGCGCAGGTCGAACCGGTATTGCGCCTGCCGCCCGCGCCGGGCCGCCTGCCGGTGGCGCTGGCCTTGCGCTGCCCGGGCGCGATCCTGCACGACCGCGCCAGCGGCGACTGCATCGCTGTCGCCGAGACCGCGAATGCGGCCATGCTCGATGCGATCGCCGCCGACCTCCCGGCCGCGCAGGCCTTGCCGCCGCTGCCGGCGTGGAGGCCACCGGTGGCGGTGGCGGAAGACGCGCCACGTCGCTTCACCGACGGCGCCGCCCGGATCCTCGACTACCTGGCCGCCGGCGACGTGTTCCAGGCCAACCTGTCGCGCGGCTGGGAGGCGCGATTCGACCGCGCGCTGGATCCGGCGGAACTTTTCACGCGCCTGCGCAGCCACAATCCGGCGCCCTTCGCCGGCCTGTTCGCGGGCGATGGCTGGGCCGTGGTCAGCGCGTCGCCGGAGCGGCTGGTGTCGGTCCGTGGCGACGTGGTCGAGACGCGCCCGATCGCAGGCACCCGGCCCAGGTTCGAAGGAGACGACGATGCCGCGCGCATCCACGACCTGGTCGGCAACCCCAAGGAGCGCGCCGAGCACGTGATGCTGATCGACCTGGAGCGCAACGACCTCGGCCGCGTCTGCACGCCGGGCAGCGTCGAGGTCGACGAGCTGATGACGGTCGAAAGCTACGCCCACGTCCACCACATCGTCAGCAACGTGCGCGGCCGCCGGCGTGCCGATGCCACCCCGGGCGACGTGATCCGGGCGACCTTTCCGGGCGGCACCATCACCGGTTGCCCCAAGGTGCGCTGCATGCAGGTCATCGCCGAGCTTGAAGGCCAGGGTCGCGGCGCCTACACCGGCGCGTTCGGCTGGCTCAACCGCGACGGCGACCTCGACCTCAATATCCTGATCCGCAGCGCCGAGCTGGAGCGCGACGCGGCCGGCGCAAGCCGCCTGCGTTTCCGCACCGGCGCCGGCATCGTCGCCGACTCCGATCCGCAGCGCGAGCTCGACGAAACCAGGGCCAAGGCCCGCGGCATGCTGCGCGCGCTCGGAGTGGCCGAATGACCACGCGGATCTTCGATGGCCGCCGGCGGGTGGACGCGATCGCGGCCGACGGTCGCGGCGTGGCCTATGGCGACGGCCTGTTCGAGACGATGCGCGTGCATCGTGGCACCGTGCCATGGTGGGACGCGCACTGGGCGCGGTTGCAGCACGGTGCACAACGACTGCACCTGCGCCTGCCGGAGCCGCGGCAGGTGCGCGAAGAGGCCGCGGACCTGTTCGCCAACGACGATTCCGCCAATGACCGCGGCGGCGTGCTCAAGCTGATCGTGACCCGCGGCGGCGGCGGCCGCGGCTACGCGCCGCCGGCTGCAGCGGAGCCGTCCTGGCTGTTGTCGCGCTACCCGGTCCCGGTGGCCGTCGCGGACGGATTGCGCGCCCGCTGGTGCGAAACGCGGCTGGCGTCGCAACCCTTGCTGGCCGGGATCAAGCACTGCAATCGGTTGGAGCAGGTGCTGGCGCGCGCCGAATGCATCGAAGCCGGCGTCGACGAGGGCCTGATGCGCGACCTGGATGGCAACGTGGTTTCCGCCACCAGCGCCAACCTGTTCGTGTTTCGCGACGGCCGATGGCTGACCCCGCTGCTGGACCGCTGCGGTGTCGCCGGCGTCTGCCGCGCGCAACTGCTGCCGGCCTTGCAGGCGCGGGAAGCGCGGCTGGACACGGCCGCGCTCGAGGCCGCCGATGCGGTTTTCCTGTGCAATGCGGTGCGCGGTATCCTGCCGCTGGCCAGGCTCGGTGCGCGCGCATGGCCTGCGCATCCCGCGATCGCGGCGGCGCGCGTCGCGCTCGCGCGCCGGCATCCCGCTTTTGCCCTGGACGTGGAGCACCCGTGAGCCCGCAAAAACGCAAGCACGGCTTCGGCCTGTTGTTCGTCGCCACCGCGTTGCTCGCGGGCGCGCTCGGCTACTGGGCGGTCAACCGCTACCTTGGGTTTGCCGACGTGCCGCTGGCGGGGCTGGACGCCGGCGACAGCGTCCGGGTCGAGCGCGGCGACTCTTTCGCCAGGGTGCTCGACAAGCTGCATGAAGCCGGCATTCCCGCTGGCCAGCGGGTCGAGTGGCAGTTGCTGGCGCGCCAGCTCGGCGCCGCCGGCAAGCTGCAGGTCGGCGAATACGCGCTCGACCCGGGGACAACGCCGCGGCAACTGCTGTTGCGGATGCGCGAAGGCAAGGTCATCAGCCATCGCATCACGATCGTGGAAGGCTGGAACATGCGCGAACTGCGCGCGGCGCTGGCGAGGGCGCAGCCGCTGGAGCACGAAACCGCGCAGCTGGACGACGCGGCGCTGATGGCGGCGCTCGGCCAGCCCGGCGTGCACCCGGAAGGACGCTTCCTGCCGGAAACCTATGTCTATACCCGCGGCGACAGCGACCTCGACGTGCTCGGCCGCGCGCGCGCGGCGATGGCCGAGGCATTGGATGCGGCCTGGGAGTCGCGCGTGCCCGGCCTGCCGCTGCGCTCGAAGGAGGAAGCGTTGGTGCTGGCTTCCATCGTGGAAAAGGAAACCGGGATCGCCGAGGAGCGCCCGCGGATCGCGGGCGTGTTCGTGCGCCGCCTGGAACTGGGCATGAAGTTGCAGACCGATCCGACCGTGATCTACGGCATGGGCGAGCAATACGCCGGCAACATCCGCCGCGCGGACCTCGCCACGGACACGCCCTACAACACCTACACCCGTCCCGGCTTGCCGCCGACGCCGATCGCGATGCCGGGGGCCGCGGCGCTGCAGGCGGCTACGCATCCGGCGCAGGGCGACGCGCTGTATTTCGTCGCCGTCGGCGATGGCAGCGGTCGCCACGTGTTCACGCGTTCCCTCGCCGAGCACCAGGCCGCGGTGCGCGAGTACCTGCAGCGCTACCGGCAACAGCGGCGGCAGGCGCAATGACACAGCTTCCCGCGCATCCGCATTTCGTAACGCTGGAAGGCGGCGAGGGCGCCGGCAAGACCACCGTGCTGCAGGCATTGCGGGCCTCGCTGCAGGACGACGGGCGAGAAGTCGTGTGCACGCGCGAGCCCGGCGGCACGCCGCTGGCCGAACGGATCCGGGGGCTGCTGCTGGACCCGGCGCACGAGCCGCCCGCGCCGGAAACCGAATTGCTGCTGATGTTCGCCGCGCGCGCGCAGCACGTGCGGGAGACGATCCTGCCCGCGCTGGAACGCGGCGCATGGGTGCTCAGCGACCGCTTCACCGATTCCAGCTATGCCTACCAGGGCGGCGGGCGCGGGCTCGACGCGGCTTTCATCGCCGAACTCGAGCGGCGCGTGGTCGGCCTGCAGCCGGGGTTGACGTTGCTGCTGGACCTGGGCGTCGGCACGGGGCGCGAGCGCACCCGCGGCCGCGAGCAGGAGGACCCCGGCAATCGACCGGACCGGATCGAGCGCGAGCACGATGACTTCTTCGAGCGGGTGCGAGCCGCCTTCCTCGCGCGCGCCGCCGCCGAACCTGGACGCATCCGCGTGATCGACGCGGCGCGGCCGGCGGTCGCGGTCGCGGAAGAAGCCCGGGCGCTGCTGCAAGCCTGGAAGGCGGCGCAGTGACGGGCAAGGTCGCCGGGTTCGCGCCTTGGCAGCAGCGCGCCTACGCGCAGGCCGCCGACGCGCTGGACCATGGGCGCATGGGCCACGCGCTGCTGCTGTGCGGCCCCGCGCGACTGGGCAAGCTCGCAGTCGCGCAGCGCCTTGCGCAGCGCTTGCTTTGCCGCGATCGCGACAGCGAAGGCGAGCCCTGCGGCCACTGCCGCGGGTGCCAGTTGTTCGTTGCCGGTTCGCACCCCGACTACAGCCTGGTCACGTTCGCCTTCAACAAGGAAGGTACGCGGCTGCGCACCGAGGTCGTGATCGAGCAGATCCGCGACTTGTCCGCGCGGTTGGCGCTGACCCCGCAGTACGGCGGCGCCCAGGTGGCGATCATCGACCCGGCCGATGCGGTCAACCACGCCGCCTGCAATGCCCTGCTGAAGACGCTGGAGGAGCCGCAGCCCGGCCGCTTCCTGTGGCTGGTTACCGCCGACCCGGGCCGGTTGCCGGCAACGATCCGCAGCCGTTGCCAGAAGCTCGAGATCCGCCTCCCGGGGCCGGAAGAAGCGTTGGCCTGGCTGCAGGCGCAGGGACACGACGCGTCGACCGCAGGCGAAGCCCTTGATGCCGCGCGCGGCCATCCCGGCCTGGCCGACGCCTGGTTGCGCGATGGCGGCCTGGCGCTGCGCCGCGAAGTCGCCACCGACCTGGCGCAACTCGCCCGCGGACAGGTGTCCGCGGCCGCGACGGCGCAACGCTGGGTGGCCGATGAACACGCTGCGCTGCGTTTGCGTTTCGCGACCGACCTGGCGCTGCACGAGGCCAGCGGCCTGGCCGCGACGCGCTTGACCGACGCCGGGCGAACACGCAGGCTGGCGGCGTGGTTCGACGCCGCCAACCGCACCCGCGCGCTGCTGCGCACGACGGTTCGCGCCGACCTCGCGGTCGCCGAATTGCTGCTTGCCTGGCAATCCGATGCGGTCCGGGCAACGGAGTGAATGCAGGAATGGACAAGGGAGCGCATTGATGGCGGCAAACGCGGGCGGTGCACGCCAGGGCATCCTGTCGCTGGCGGTCAAGGACAAGGCGCAACTTTACGGCGCCTACATGCCGTACCTGAAGGCCGGAGGCATCTTCGTGCCGACCGCCAAGCGCTACTTCCTCGGCGACGAGGTCTTTTTGCTGCTGACCCTGCCCGAATCCACCGAGCGCCTGCCGGTGGCCGGCAAGGTGATCTGGGTGACGCCGACCGGTGCGCAGGGCAACCGCACCGCCGGCATCGGCGTGCAGTTCGCCGACAGCAACGAAGGCGAGGCGGTGAAGGGCAAGATCGAAGCGCTGCTGGCCGGCACGCTCAACGCCGACAAGCCGACGCACACGATGTAACCGGCTGGCGGCGGGAAACCGCCGGGGCCCGGTTCAGGGACGCAACGCCGCCATGTCCCAGCCAGGGCGCGGCGCGAACCGGTCGCCGTAACGTGCCTGCAAGGCCTGCAGCTTCGCCACCAGCGCATCGGCGCCGGCCTCGCGCACGTACTGGATCGGGCCGCCGCGGAACGGCGCGAACCCGGTCCCGAAGATCACGCCGGCATCGAGCAGGTCGGCATCGGCGACCACGCCGTCGTGCAGCGCGGCCACCGCTTCATTCAGCAGCGGCAGCACCAGGCGGTCCTCCAGGTCGCTCGGCGCCTGGTAGTCCTTGGGCAGCGCCGGCTTGACCGGCTTGCCATCGGTCCACTTGTACAGGCCCTGGCCGTCCTTCTTGCCGCGCCTGCCGGCTTCCGGCGGGATGGCGAGCGCGTCGGGGATGTCGAGGCCGAGGAACGGTGCCAGCTCCCTCGCCACGCCCGCCGCGACATCCAGGCCAACGGTGTCGATCAGCTCGATTGGCCCCATCGGCATGCCGAATTTCCTGGCCGCGCGGTCGATCGCCGCGCCCGGGATGCCTTCGGCGAAGGCGGTTGCCGCCTCCAGCATGTACGGGAACAGCACACGGTTGACGAGGAAGCCCGGCGTGCCCGCGACCGGTACCGGCAGCTTGTCCAGCGCCTTGCAGAAGGCGGCCAGGCGCTGTTGCGTCTGCGGCGCCATCGCGTCGTGGTGGATGATCTCCACCAGCGGCATCAGCGCCACCGGGTTGAAGTAATGCAGGCCGGCGAATTGCGCTGGCCGCTGGATGTGCCCGCGCAGGTCGGTCAGCGGGATCGAGGAAGTGTTGGTGGTCAGTAGCGCGTCGGCTTTCATCCGCGGCTCGACCTGCGCATACAGTTCACGCTTGGCTTCGGCCTGTTCGATGATCGCCTCGATGACCAGGTCGGCGTCGGCGGCGCCGTCGCCGGGGAGGTCGCCCTTGAGCCGGGCCGCCGCTGCGGCGCGTTTCGCCTCGTCCCTGGACTTTTTCGCGAATAGCTCCTGCGCCCGCGCCAGTGCGCCGTCGATGAAGCGCTGCTCGCGATCCGACAGCGTCACCTCGAAGCCCTTGTACGCCGACCATGCCGCGATGTCACCGCCCATCACGCCCGCCCCGACGACGTGCACGCGGGCGATCCCCGAATCCTTTCCGCCCTGGCCCTTGAGCCGCTCCTGCAGGAAGAACACGCGGATCAGGTTGCGCGCGGTGGCGGTGCCGGCAAGCTTCACCACTGCCCTGCGTTCGGCCGCCAGGCGTGACTGGATGCCGCCGCCGCTGCGGCGCCAGGCTTCTATCAGCGCATACGGCGCCGGGTAGTGCGCCTTCGGCGCCTTGGCCGCGACCCGCTTCGCCAGCATCGGTGCCAGCGCCTGCCGCAGTGGCCACCAGTTGGTCGCCCAGGCCAGGAAGCGCTGCTTGAACGGACGCGTCGCGCCTTTCGTCGCCAATGCAGCGGCGGCATCGACCAGTCCGGCCGCGTCCACCAGCTTGTCGACCAGGCCGATGGCGCGCGCGTTCTTCGCCGACAGGGCGCGCCCGGTCAGCATCATGTCCATCGCCGCCGGCGCGCCGACCAGTCGTGGCAGCCGCACGCTGCCCCCCCAGCCGGGATAGATGCCGAGCTTCACTTCCGGCAGTCCGATCCGGGTGGAAGCATCGTTCGTCGCGACCCGGTAGCGGCAGGCCAGCGCCAGTTCGGTGCCGCCGCCCATGCAATAGCCGTGGATCGCCGCGACCGTGGGGCAGGGCAGTTCGGCGAGCTTCTGCAGCGTCTGCTGGCCGCGGAACAGCGCGTCCTTGACCGTGCCGCGGGCGTCGAACTCCTGGAATTCCCTGATGTCGGCGCCGGCGACGAAGCCCGACGGCTTGCCGGAGCGGAACACCACGCCCCTGGGCGGGTCGATCGCCAGCCGCTCCAGCAGCGTGTCCAGCTCGATCAGCATGTCCTGCGACAGCGCATTCACCGCTTGCCCGTCGCGGTCGATGGTGACCACGGCCACGCCGTCGCCGCGCGATTGCACCTGCCAGTGGCGGAAGCGCAAGCCGTCGAAGCCTGCGATCATGGAGCTCGGCGACACGGGAACTGCCGTCATGGAATGCCATCCGCTACGGTACGGGAGTGAAAAGTATCATCCCGGCCGCATTTGAATGCCGTCAATGCGCCCCCATGAGGGTATGAGGGGTGGAACTTTCCCGCCAGCACGTTGTCCCACTGCCCGGCCAGTGCCGGGCCGACACGCAGGAGCGCCGGCAAGGCATGGCCGAGGTTGAGTTGTCCCAGCAGTTGGACCACGAGCTGGTGAAGCGTGTCCAGCGCGGCGACAGTGCGGCGTTCGACCTGCTGGTACGCAAGTACCAGCACCGGATCGTCGCGCTGATCGGGCGGTATGTCGCCGACTGGAGCGAGTGCCAGGACGTGGCCCAGGAAACCTTCCTGCGCGCCTACCGCGCGCTGGGGAATTTCCGCGGGGACGCGCAGTTCTATACCTGGTTGCACAGGATCGCCGTGAACACCGCCAAGAACCACCTCGTCGCCGGCAACCGCCGTCCGCCCACCGAAGACATCGACGTCGGCGACGCCGAGCAGTTCGAATCCGGCCTGCGCCTGCGCGACAACGACACGCCCGAGCGTGAACTGATGCGCCAGCAGATGGAACAAACGGTGATGCGGGCGGTCGAAGCCCTGCCGGAAGACCTGCGTACGGCGATCACGCTGCGCGAGGTCGACGGCCTGAGCTACGAGGAGATCGCCGCCAGGATGGATTGCCCGATCGGCACGGTGCGTTCGCGCATCTTCCGCGCCCGCGAAGCGATCGACCTGGAGCTGCGACCACTGATGGACAACCAGGATGCACCGGAGCGGGCAACACGATGACTTCCGGACAGGACATGCCACAGGACGCCTTTGACAAGGTCCTTGACCACAACCGCCTGCAGCTGTCGGCGATGCTGGACGGCGCTCTGGCACCCGACCAGGCGCGTTTCCTGCTGCGCCGGTTGCAGCACGATGAAGAACTCGCCGGCTGCTGGTCGCGCTGGCAACTGGCCGGCGACATCCTGCGCGGGCAGGGCGGGGCCACGGTGTCCGCCGGATTCTCGCAACGCGTGGCCGTCGCGGTCGCCGCGGAAAGCCCGGCTGCGGCGCGCGGCCCCGCGCGCTGGACCAAATGGGGCCCGGGCGCGGCCCTGGCGGCCGCTTCGGTCGCTGCGATCGCGCTGTTCGTCACCCGGCAATTGCCGGAAGGGGCGCCGGCGGCCCAGACCGCACCGACCGAGATCGCAAGCGCCGCGGTGGCACCGCGACCGATGCCGGCGCGGCCCGCGGCCCCAGGCCCGGCGCCGGCCCCACAGGCCCCGGACGGCGCGGCACGGGTCGCCGCCGTTGCCGCGGTGGCGGAGGTACCGCGCCGCGCCGCCGTCCGCCGATCGCGCGCACAGAGCCAACGCGCGGCGATCCGCACCCCGGTCCGCCGCAGCGTCGAGCCGCAGCTGGCGGTTGCCGTCGCGGCGGCGGCGCCGGTCATCGCCACCGATCCCGCCAATCCTTTCGCGCCGCGCGCCAGCACGATCACCACGCGGCCATGGCCGCGCGCGCTGCTGCCCGGGGCACCGGGCGCAGGGGCATTCAATGTCGACTACGGCAGTGCCCCGGCCCCGGCGACCACGTTCTATCCGTTCCAGCCCAGGGCAGTGGCCGTGCCCGTGACGCCACAACAGGCGCCCGCCGCAGGCGGCGATGACGGCCATACCCCGCGTTGAGCCGAGGCGGGCGATACGTCGCGTCGCCGGGCGGTACGCCACCGGTTTTCGTTCCTTCCTCCCGAGGTCATCCCCGATGAACACACCGCTACGCACGCGCGTTGGCGCGCTGGCGCTGGTCGCCGCCGTTTCCGCCGCCACCACGGCCGTGGTGCTGCCCGTCGCCACCGCGCAATCGCAGGCGCCGGCGCCGCAGATGGTGGTCGGGTTGCCCGACTTCACCCACCTGGTCGAGCAGGTCGGCCCGGGCGTGGTCAATGTCGAGGCCACCATGGGCGGCAGCCGCGGCCGGCCGCAGGCGCGTGGGCCGGATCGGTTGCCGGACGAGGACCAGATGCCGGAGATCTTCCGCCGCTTCTTCGGCCCCGGGATGCCGTTCCCGGGGATGCCGCAGGATCCGCGTGGGGCTGGTCCGCGCGGGGTTTCGCAAGGCACCGGTTTCATCATTTCCGGCGATGGCTACGTGCTCACCAACCACCACGTGGTCGACGGTGCCGATTCGGTGAAGGTGAAGCTGTCGGATCGCCGCGAGTTCACCGCCACGGTGGTGGGCAGCGACGAGCAGTCCGACGTGGCCCTGCTCAAGATCGATGCCAGCGGCCTGCCGGCGCTGCGCCTGGGCGACTCCAACCAGCTCAAGCCCGGGCAGTGGGTGGTGGCGATCGGTTCGCCGTTCGGGCTCGACCATTCGGTCACCGCCGGCATCGTCAGCGCGGTCGGCCGCAGCAATCCCTACGCCGGGCAGCAGTACGTGCCCTTCATCCAGACCGACGTGGCGATCAACCGGGGCAATTCCGGCGGCCCGCTGCTCAACACCCGCGGCGAGGTGGTTGGCATCAATTCGCAGATCTTCAGCAACTCCGGCGGCTACATGGGCGTGAGCTTCGCGATCCCGATCGACCTGGCGATGGGCGCGGTCAAGCAGCTCAAGGCCACCGGCAAGGTGCAGCGCGGGATGATCGGCGTCGGCCTGCAGGCGATCGATGCCGATACCGCGCGCGGCATGGGCCTGCCGGATACGCGCGGCGCGCTGATCCGCGAGGTCAGCGCCGGCAGCCCCGGCGAGAAGGCCGGGTTGCAGACCGGCGACGTCATCCGCAGCGCCGACGGCCGTGCCGTCGACCAGTCCAGCGACCTGCCGCCGATCATCGGCGCGATGGCGCCCGGGACCAGTGTCCGCCTCGGCATCCTGCGCGACGGCAGGCTGCGCGATGTCGACGTGGTGTTGGCGCCGCTGGACGAAGGCCTGCTGGCCGGCAACGATGGCGGGGGCCCGGACGCCGCACCGGCGTCGCCCGCGCGCGCGTCCTCCAACCCGCTTGGCCTCGTCGGCGAGGCAATCGATGCCGATGACCGCAGGCAACTGGGCCTGCAGCCGGGCGAAGGCGTGGGCATCGCCCGGGTCGAAGGCCTGGCTGCCCGCAGTGCCGGCGTCCGCGCCGGCGACGTGGTGCTAAAGGTTGGCCGCGAAGCGGTGGGCAGCCCCGCCGCGCTCGATCGCGCGCTGCGCGACGCCAAGCCTGGGCAGACCATCATGCTGCTGATCAGCCGCAAGGGCAGCAGCCAATTCGTGGCGGTGACGCCACGCGCGGACGAAGCGCGGTAGGCGCATGCGCGGCGCGACGGCACCGGAGCCTCGCGCCGCCCCTCCCGGCGGGCCCGTGCGATCGGCGCCGGCCGCCCGGCTGCCGCGGCCGGCGTGCGATAATGCAACGTTTACCCCGGTCCGCAGGGCGCGTCGGCAACGACGCGGCACGCGCCCGGGATTCCTGCGGCCGCGCTCAGCGTGGCCCGCTCCCTCCCAGTACGCGCCGGCCAGGCGCGCGAGCATCCAGTCCGGTCCGATGCGGAACATTCGCAACTTCTCGATCATCGCCCACGTCGACCACGGCAAGTCGACCCTCGCCGACCGCATCATCCAGCTGTGCGGCGGCCTGACCGCGCGCGAAATGGAAGCGCAGGTACTCGACAACAACCCGATCGAGCGCGAGCGCGGCATCACCATCAAGGCGCAATCCGTGTCCCTGCCGTATACGGCGAAGGACGGGCAGGTCTACCACCTCAACTTCATCGACACTCCCGGCCACGTCGACTTCAGCTACGAGGTCAGCCGCTCGCTGGCTGCCTGCGAGGGCGCGCTGCTGGTGGTCGACGCGGCGCAGGGCGTCGAGGCGCAGTCGGTCGCCAACTGCTACACCGCGGTCGAGCAGGGGCTGGAAGTGGTGCCGGTGCTCAACAAGATCGACCTGCCGACCGCCGACGTCGACAAGGTCAAGGCGGAAATCGAGGCGGTGATCGGCATCGACGCCACCGACGCGGTCGCGATCAGCGCCAAGACCGGCTTCAACGTCGAGGCCGTGCTCGAGGCGATCGTCGAGCGGATCCCGCCGCCGCAGCCGCGCGACACCGACAAGCTGCAGGCGTTGATTATCGACTCCTGGTTCGACAACTACCTCGGCGTGGTCTCGCTGGTGCGGGTGATGCAGGGCGAAATCGTGCCCGGCAGCAAGATCCTGGTGATGTCGACCGGGCGTACCCACCAGGTCGACAACGTCGGCGTGTTCACGCCCAAGCGCAAGGAGCTTAAGAAGCTCGGCGCCGGCGAGGTCGGCTGGATCAATGCTTCGATCAAGGACGTGCACGGCGCCCCGGTCGGCGACACCCTGACGCTGGCGTCGGATCCCGCGTCGAAACCGCTGCCCGGCTTCCAGGAGATGCAGCCGCGGGTGTTCGCCGGCCTGTTCCCGGTCGATGCCGACGACTACCCGGCGTTGCGCGAGGCGCTGGAGAAGCTGCGCCTCAACGATGCCGCGATGCGTTTCGAGCCGGAGAGCTCCGAAGCGATGGGCTTCGGCTTCCGCTGCGGCTTCCTGGGCATGCTGCACATGGAGATCGTGCAGGAGCGGCTGGAGCGCGAGTACGACCTCAACCTGATCACCACCGCGCCGACCGTGATCTACGAGGTGCTCAAGACCGACGGCACGGTGCTGCCGCTGGACAATCCCGCCAAGTTGCCGCAGGCCAACTTCATCGACGAGATCCGCGAACCGATCATCCGCGCCAACATCCTCACGCCGCCCGATTACGTCGGCAACGTGATTACCCTGTGCGAGGAAAAGCGCGGCAGCCAGGTCGGCATCCAGTACCTGGGCAGCCAGGTGCAGATCAGCTACGAGCTGCCGATGGCCGAGGTGGTGATGGACTTCTTCGACCGGCTGAAATCGGTGTCGCGCGGGTATGCCTCGCTCGACTACCACTTCGTGCGCTTCCAGCCCGGGCCGTTCGTGCGGGTCGACGTGCTGATCAACGGCGACCGCGTCGATGCGCTGTCGCTGATCACCCACCGCGCCCATGCCGACCGCCGTGGCCGCGACCTGGTCGAGAAGATGCGCGAGCTGATCCCGCGACAGATGTTCGACGTCGCCATCCAGGCCGCGATCGGCGCGCAGATCATCGCCCGCTCCACGGTCAAGGCGCTGCGCAAGAACGTGCTGGCCAAGTGCTACGGTGGCGACGCCTCGCGCAAGAAGAAGCTGCTGGAGAAGCAGAAGGAAGGCAAGAAGCGGATGAAGCAGGTCGGCTCGGTGCAGATCCCGCAGGAGGCCTTCCTCGCGGTGCTCCAGGTGGACAACAAGTAGGCGGGTGTTCGCCGCTCGTCCGCCGCGCCGGGGATGATGGTGGCCAGGTTGGCAGTCAACGCCGGGTTCCGGCGCAACAAGGGAAACGTGCATGCGCTGGTTCGAGATCGCCCTGGTCGGGCTCACGCTGTTCACCGGCGCCGTCTGGTTGCTGGACAAGCTGTGGCTGCGCAAGCGGCGCGAGGCGCATGCCGGGCTGCTGGAGGCGAAGGAGCCGCTGGTCATCGACTATTCGCGTGCCTTCTTCCCGGTGCTGGCGGTGGTGCTGTGCCTGCGCAGTTTCGTCGCCGAACCGTTCCGGATCCCGTCCAGCTCGATGATGCCGACCTTGCTGATCGGCGATTTCATCCTGGTCAACAAGTTCGCCTACGGCCTGCGCCTGCCGATCAGCAACCAGAAGGTCATCGCCACCGGCGAGCCGGCGCGCGGCGACGTGGTGGTATTCCACCCGCCGCAGCACCCGGACCAGGACTGGATCAAGCGCGTGGTCGGGCTGCCCGGCGACACCGTCGCCTACCGCGACGACACGGTCTACCTGAACGGGCAGCCGCTGCGCTATGACAGCCGTGGCCGCTACGTGGGCAAGGGGCAGGGCGCGGACGCCAGCGGCGCACGGCTGCTGGTGGAGCAGTTGCCCGGCCGCCCGCATGCGGTGCTTGAGCGGGACGACCTGCCGTTCTTCATCCAGGGCGAAGGCGAGTGGACGGTCCCGGCCGGCCACTATTTCGTCATGGGCGACAATCGTGATAATAGCGAGGACAGCCGTTTCTGGGGTTTCCTGCCCGAGGCGGACCTGCGTGGCAAGGCATTCCTGATCTGGATGCACTGGGACCGCAGCGCGGGCGGGGTGGATTTCAAGCGGATCGGCAGCCGGGTTCCGTAGGCGGGTTCCGTGATTTCGTAGACTCGGCCCCGGGCCACCGATATTCGACCACCAAGGGGAAAGGCAATGAAGCGTACGCAAAGCGGCATGACCCTGATCGCGTTCATCATCGTCCTGGGCGTGGTCGGCCTGTTCGCCTACGTCGGCATGAAACTGATCCCGATGTATTCGGAGTACTACTCGGTCAAGCAGGCGCTGAAGGGACTGCAGGCCGAACCCGGGATCGCCAATCGCGATCCGGGCAAGATCCAGGACCTGTTCTTCCGCCGGCTGTACATCAGCTATGCCGAGAACGTGAAGCCGGAAAACGTCAAGATCAAGCGCATCGACCGCGGCTGGCAGATGGACGTCGACTATGAAGTCCGCAAGCCGATCATCGGCAACCTCGACGTTGTCGGGAAGTTCTCGGCTTCCGAGAACCTGCTCAACCAGGGCGCGGGTGGCGAGTAGCCAGCCGTCGCGCATCGACATGGCCGGCGCGTCTTTCGGCGGCCATGCCTTCGCCGAGCCGCGCCTGCTGGCGCAGGCCCTGACCCATCGCAGCGCCGGCAGCCCGCATTACGAGCGGCTGGAATTCCTCGGCGACTCGCTGCTCAACCTGATCGTCGCCGAACAGCTCTACGCGCGCTGGCCCAAGGCCGACGAGGGTGCGATGACCCGCGCCCGCGCCGAGTTGGTGCGCGAATCCGCGCTGGCCGGCGTCGCCCGCGGCCTCGACCTGGGCGCGCGACTCACGCTTGGGCCCGGCGAGATGAAGTCGGGTGGCCACCGCCGCGACTCCATCCTCGCCGATGCCCTGGAAGCGGTGATCGCGGCGCTGTACCTGGATGGCGGTTTCGATGCATGCCGGCAGGCGGTGCTGCCGTGGTTCGAACCGTTGCTCGCGGCGCTGCCACCGCTGCACCGGGTCGGCAAGGATGCCAAGACCCGCCTGCAGGAATGGCTGCAGGCACGGCAGTTGCCGCTGCCGGTGTATGCATTGCTCGGCGAGACCGGCGACGACCACGACAAGACCTTCCGCGTCGGCTGCACCCTGGCCGAACCCGCGGCGGCCAGCGAAGGCAGCGGCAGCTCCCGCCGCGCCGCGGAGCAGGCCGCGGCCGAGGCGGTGCTGGCGGGCCTGCAGGGTACGTAGCCGTCCGCAGTTCGATGGGGCGTCCTGCCTTGTGGCAGCGGTTGCCGGCGTGAACCTGGCTTTTCCCGGCACCGGAAGAAGGTCGCGCGGCTGAAGGCGCTCCCACGACAACGCCACCCCTACAATGCCGGCATGAATCCAGCCCCCCATCGCGCCGGCCACGTGGCCGTCATCGGCCGCCCCAACGTCGGCAAGTCGACCCTTGTCAATGCCCTGGTCGGCGCCAAGGTCAGCATCGTCTCCAACCGGCCGCAGACCACGCGCCATCGCCTGCTCGGGATCGCCACCTTCCCGCACGGGCAACTGCTGCTGGTCGATACCCCCGGCATCCATCGCGAACAGGGCAAGGCCTCGTCGTCGGCGATGCACCGCTGGATGAACCGCGCGGCGCGCGGCGCGCTGGAAGGCGTCGATGCCGCGCTGCTGGTGATCGAGGCCGGGCGCTGGGACGAGGAGGATGCGCTGGCCTACGACGCGCTCGCCTCGGCGGGGGTGCCGGTGTTGCTGGTGGTCAACCAGGTCGACCGGATCAAGGACAAGGCGACGCTGCTGCCGTTCCTGGGCGAGGTCAATGCCGGCCGCGAATTCGCCGCGGTGCACCCGGTGTCGGCGCTCAAGCGCAAGGGCCTGGACGCGCTGGTCGATTCGCTGGTCGCGCTGATGCCCGAACAACCGCCGCTGTACGGCGAGGACGAGATCACCGACAAGAGCCAGCGCTTCCTCGCCGGGGAACTGGTGCGCGAGCAGCTGATGCGGCAGCTGGGTGCCGAACTGCCGTACGCGACCACGGTCGAGATCGAAAGCTTCGTCGAGGACGACACCGGCAAGTCCGGCCCGTTGCTGCGCATCGGCGCGGTAATCTGGGTCGAGCGCGACGGGCAGAAGGCGATCGTGATCGGCAAGGGCGGCGCGCGCCTGCGCGAGATCGGCACGCGGGCCCGCGAACAGATGGAGCGCCTGTTCGGCTGCAAGGTGTTCCTGGAAACCTGGGTGCGCGTGCGCGCCGGCTGGTCGGACGATGAAAGCGCGCTGCGCACCCTCGGCTACCACGACTGATCCGGGCGCCTGCCGCGTGGTCGCGCCGCTGCCGTGATCCGGATCGACGACGAACCGGCCTTCGTGCTGCACGCGCGCGTCTGGCGCGAAAGCAGCCTGCTGGTGGAAGTGCTCGGCGCCAGCCACGGCCGCATCGGCCTGCTGGCGCGCGGCGTGCAGGGGCCGAAGCGGCACGTCCTGCGGGCTGCCCTGCAGCCATTGCAGTACATCCGCCTGGATGCGGTGCAACGTGGCGAGCTGGCGCAGCTGCGCGCGGCCGAGGCCCTGGATGCCGCGCCGCAACTTGCCGGCGAGGCCACGCTGGCGGCGTTCTACGTCAATGAACTCGTCCTGCGCCTCGCGCCACGCGGCGATCCGCAGCCGGACCTGTTCGCCGCCTATGCCCGTACCCGCGCGCGGCTGGGCGCGGGCGAGCCGCTGGGCTGGAGCCTGCGGCGCTTCGAGCACGAGCTGCTCGATGCGCTCGGCTTCGGGTTCGACTGCGCCGTCGATGGCGATGGCGTGGCGATCGACCCGGCCGCGCGCTACCGCATCGACCCCGAGCACGGCCCGCGGCGCCTGCTGAGCGATCGCGGCCATGGCGACCGCAGCGATGCCGCGACCGGCCGCGCGCTGCTGGCACTGGCTGCGGAGGATGACCCGTCGTCGAGCCCGAAGCTGGACGCCGACGATCTCGCCGGACTGCGCCGCGCATTGCGCCCGGTACTGAAACACCACCTGGGCGGGCGAGGACTCAAGTCCTGGGACCTGCTCGGCGAACTGGGCCGGCTGGCTCCGCGCGGTTGAATGCGCTCAGGCCGGGGCGAGCAGGTCGCCCGCGGCCGCGTCGAAGCGCTGCAGCGCGTCGGCCGAACGCGGCTGTGCCTGAAGCCAGCGGACCGCTGCAGCAAGCCTGGCCGCGCCGACGAATCCGCAACTGGCGCCCAGCCGGTGCAACTCGCGCCCGGCGCCCTCGACGTCGCCTGCCACCACCGCAACCGCGACGGCGCGGCGTTGGCCAGGCAGCTCGTCGAGGAACAGGCGCCGCAGGGCGTCGACGTGCGCCTGCTCGCCTCCGAGTGCCGCTAGCGCTGCGGCGTCGTCCCAGTTCGGCAATTTTCCGCAGGTGGGCCAGGCGGCATCGGCCGTGTCGGCATCCGTCCGGGCGGCATCGATGGTGGTGGCCGCGAGCGCCTGGGCGAGCACGCGTCGCAGCGTGCCCTGCAAGGCCGGCGCCGTGATCGGTTTCACCAGGACCTCCAGGAAGCCGGCAGCGAGCAGCGGGTCGAGGTCGGCGCGTTCATGGCTCGCGGTATGTGCGAGCGCCGGCACCCGCGGCGCAGCCGCACGCAATGACGCCAGCAACTGGGCGCCGGTCCCGTCAGGCAGGTTGGCATCGAACAGCCACAGGTCGTGGGCGCCCGAACGTGCCGCAAGGTGCCGCGCATGCGCGCAATCGCTGGCGGCGTCGACCACGGACGGCAGCGCTTGGGCAGCGGCGGTGAGGAAGGCGCGGCTGGCCGGATCGTCTTCGACCAGCAGGATGCGCGGCATCGTTGTCGGTTTCATCGCACGTCCATCCCTGGTGGTTATGCTCTGGCCCATGTCGCGCCTGATGGTAACGCTGCTGTCGTGCACCGCCTGCCTGCTCGCGCTGGCACCTGCGCACGCGCGCACGATGGAGGTGCGGATCGCGCGCGTGACCACGGCCGTCGCGACCCTCGATGACGTGCGCGTGCGCCTGGACTGGCCGGCCCGTGCAGGGCACGGCGAACTGACGCTCAGCGCCGGGCGCGTCGATGCCCCGGACTTGGGCTACCGCTACCGCGACCTGCGCTGGCGCTGCCCGTTGCAGCGCGACGGCAACGGGGGTTGGCGCTGCGACGGCGTACTGGCCGCCGGTGCCCGTGGGGCGCCATTGCGGCTGTCTGTCGACCTTGGAGCCGCCAGCACCGACGCGGTCCTTTCGCGCGGCCGCTCGACCCTGGCCTTGCACCGGCTGGCCGCGGCGCCCGACGACACCGGCATCGACCTCACCCGCGTTCCGCTGGCCTGGGCGCAGGCCCTGCTGGCGCGCGCCTGGCCTGCCGGGCAGATCAAGGCCGGTACCCTGGATGGCAAGTTGCGCGTGCACGCGCCCACCGCCGCGCCGCTGCAGGTCGCCGGGACGCTGGCGATCGCCGGCGCCGGCTTCGACACGCCGGACGCCAGCGTCGCCGGGCAGGGCCTCGACGGCCGCTTTGCCATCGATTGGCGCAAGACGCCGCAGCTGGCGACGGTGTCGATCGACGGCAGCCTCCACGGCGGTGAAATCCTCGCCGGCAACGCCTATGTCGCGCTGCCCGACACCCCGGTTGGCGTTCGCCTGGCCGGACGCCAGGCCGGCGATGCCGGCTGGCAGCTGCCGACGATCGCCTGGCGGGACGGCAACGTACTGCAGGCCGATGGCAGCGCCGCCTTCGCCAGCGACGCCAGCCTGCGTGCGCTGGACCTGCAACTGCACAGCCGGGACGTCGCGCCGCTGCGCGATCGCTACCTGTCCGGCTGGCTCGGCCTGGCCGGGCTCGGCGAGCTCGACATGCGCGGCGCGTTCGACGCGCAGCTGCGGGTTGCCGACGGCCGGCTGCAATCGGCCAGCGCCGACCTGCACGACATCGACCTGGTCGACGCCAAGGGTCGTTTCCGCTTCGAGGGTCTCGATGGCACGCCACGCTTTTCCGCCAAGGCGCCGGTGGCGGGTGAGCTGCGCTGGCGCGGTGGCGAGCTGTACGGGCTCGACTTCGCCGCCGCCACCTTGCCGCTGGACAGCCGCGACGGCGAACTGCGGCTGCGCGACAGCGTCACCGTCCCCGCCTTCGGCGGCAGCCTGCGCTTCGACGACCTGGTATTGCGGCCGCCGGCGGCCGGCGCCGGCATGCGCATGCAGTTCGGCCTCGCGCTCGACCAGCTCGACATCGGCAAGCTGGCGCAGTCGCTCGGATGGCCCGCGTTCCAGGGCGAGCTCAGCGGGCGCATCCCGACCGCGCGCTACGCCGATGAGCGCCTGGAGTTCGATGGCGGCCTGACCGTGCAGCTGTTCGGCGGCCAGGTGCAGGTGTCGAAGCTGTCACTGGAGCGGCCGTTCGGGGTGGCGCCGTCGCTGACCGCCGACCTGGCGCTCGACGACCTCGACCTGATGGCGCTGACCGGGGTGTTCGATTTCGGCAGCATCAGCGGAAAACTCGATGGCCGCATCTCCGGCCTGCGCCTGGTCGATTGGGGCGCGACCGCCTTCGATGCCGAGCTGCATACCGACCGCGCGGCCGCCCGCGCCGCCAACGTGCGCCAGCGCATCAGCCAGCGTGCGGTGCAGAACATCTCCAGCGTCGGCGATAGTTCCTTCGTCAGCAGCCTGCAGGGGCAGTTGATCGGCCTGTTCGACGACTTCGGCTATCGCCGGATCGGCATTTCCTGTCGCCTCGCCAACGAGGTCTGCCAGATGGGTGGCCTGGATCCCGCCGATAATCCCGGTTCAGAGACGGGTGGTTTTACTATCGTCGAAGGCGCATCGCTGCCGCGCCTCACGGTGGTCGGCTTCAACCGCCAGGTCGACTGGCCGACCTTGCTGGAGCGGCTGGCGGCCGCCGGCAAGGGCGACGTCAAGCCGGTCGTGCAATGATCGCGATCCACGAGCCGCCATGGTCCGCACAGGAGAAATGCAGATGAAACGCTGGATGGGAATGCCGGTCGCCGCGCTGGTGCTGACCGCGTGCGTGACGATCAACGTCTACTTCCCGGCCGCCGAGGCCAAGGAAGCGGCCAAGCAGTTCGTCGAGAAGGTGATCGGCGACGAGGCGCAGCCGCGGGCGTCGGACCAGAACGACGACGGCAACGACAGTGGCGGCATGGCAAGCGCGTTGCCCGCGCTCCGCTTCGATCCGCTGATGCTGATCGGCATTGCCCCGGCGTACGCCCAGGGCAAGCCCGACATCACCATCAAGACGCCCGCGATCCAGGCGATCCAGGCGCGGATGGAATCGCGCTTCGATGCCAGCCTGCGCGCCGGCTTCGATTCCGGTGCGCTGGGATTCACCAGCGACGGCCTGGTGGTGGTGCGCGACGCCGGCAAGCTCGGCCTCAAGGATCGCGTCGCCGTCAACCAGGCGGTGGCCGACGACAACCGCGACCGCAAGGCGGTCTACCGCGAGGTCGCGGTGGCCAACGGCCATCCGGAATGGGAAGCGCAGATCCGCGGGGTGTTCGCCAAGCAATGGATCGCCAGCGCCCGCAGCGGCTGGTGGTACCAGTCCGGCGGCGCCTGGAAGCAGAAGTAGGCGGCGCGGTTTCCGCGACGACGGCCCGCCCTGGCGGGCCGTCGTCGTTTCGGCTTCCGCCGACACCACGCGGTGGCAGGCACGCCGCGGGAGATGCCATGCGCGACAATACGCGCCCCCAGCGCAACCCCGTGACCCAAGTTGGCCCGCATCGACCAGACGCCCTTCGAGATCGACATCCTCGACCTGAGCCACGACGGCCGCGGCGTCGCCCGCCGCGCCGAAGGCCAGGCCAACCCCGGCAAGGCAGTATTCGTTTCCGGCGCATTGCCGGGAGAGCGCGTGCTGGCGCAGCAGACCGGCCGCCAGCGCAGCTTCGACGAGGCCAGGACGCTGCAGGTCCTGCGGCCTTCCGCCGACCGTGTCGAGCCGCGCTGCCCGCACTTCGGCACCTGCGGCGGCTGCGCACTGCAGCACCTGGAAGAATCGCGGCAGATCCACGCCAAGCAACGCGTGCTGCTGGAGAACCTGGAACGCATCGGCCACGTGGCGCCGGAGGCGGTGCTGCCGCCGCTGACCGACGCCGCCTGGGGCTACCGCCGCAAGGGCCGCTTCTCGGTGCGCAGGGTGGAGAAGAAGGACAAGACCCTGGTCGGCTTCCGCGAACAGGATCCGCGTTTCGTCGCCGACCTGTCGGTATGCCACACGGTGATCCCGCAGATCGGCTTCAAGGTCGATGCGCTGGCTGCGCTGGTCGATGGCCTGCAGGCGCGTCGTGAGATCCCGCAGATCGAATTCATCGCCGGCGATGACACGGTTGCGTTGGTGTTCCGCCACCTGCAGCCGTTGGCCGAGGGCGACCGCGCAGCGCTGCTGGCTTTCGCGCAGGCGCACGGCTTCGCGATCTTCCTGCAACCCGGTGGCATCGATTCCGTGCACCCGCTGTGGCCCCAGGACCCCAAGTTGGCCTTCCGCCTGCCGCAATGGGATGTCGAACTGCAGTTCCGCCCGCTCGATTTCATCCAGGTCAACGCCGGCCTCAACCAGAAGATGATCGTGCGGGCGCTGGAACTGCTGGACGCCCAACCCGACGAGCGCGTGCTCGACCTGTTCTGTGGCCTCGGCAACTTCACCCTGCCGTTGGCGCGCGGCGTGCGCGAGGTGGTGGGCGTGGAAGGCGATGCCGGGCTGGTGCTGCGCGCGCGCGACAATGCCCGACACAACGGCATCGCCAACGCGGAATTCCACGCCGCCGACCTTGCCAAGGACCTGGGCGGGCACACCTGGATGCGCGCCGGATTCGATCGCTTGCTGCTCGACCCGCCGCGCTCCGGCGCCGACGCGGCCTTGAAGCAGCTGCCGTTGAAAGGCCTGAAGCGGATCGTGTACGTCAGCTGCCATCCGGGCTCGCTGGCGCGCGATGCCGGTTACCTCGTCAACGAGCGCGGCTGGAAACTGCGGGCCGCCGGGGTGATGGACATGTTCCCGCACACCGCGCACGTCGAGTCGATCGCGATGTTCGAACCGCGCAAGGACTGAACGCGCTTCTGATGGATCACAACGCGCCGCCGCGCGCTGCGATACTCGCTTGCGGTGCCGGAAGGCGACGGATGCCGTATCGGCGACAAGGAATCGAGCAAGCCAAACATGGCCATCGAAATCGAACGCAAGTTCCTGGTCACCAGTGACGCCTGGCGCGCGGCGGCGCGCAAGGTCGTGCCCATGGCGCAGGGCTACCTCAACGACCTGGCGACGATGGACAGTGGGGCGATGCGTGCCTCCGTGCGCGTGCGCATCGCCGGTGAAGCGGCCTACCTCAACCTCAAGTCGCTCCAGCTGGGGCATACCCGGCAGGAATTCGACTATCCGATCCCGGTCGCCGATGCGCGCGCGCTGCTGGCGATGTGCGTGGGTGGCCTGGTGGAGAAGCGCCGGCATCACGTCGAGCATGGTGGCCACCTGTGGGAAGTCGACGAATTCCTCGGCGACAACGCCGGCCTGGTGGTGGCGGAAATCGAATTGCAGGCCGCGGACGAAGCATTCGCCCGTCCCGACTGGCTGGGCGACGAAGTCACCCAGTCGGTGCGCTACTACAACCTCGCGCTCGCGACGCGCCCGTATGCGCAGTGGACCGCGGTAGAGCGCGGAACGGCAGCGTAGCAGCGCCGCAGGGAGCGTTGCCCGGCGGCGTCAATGCCCGGAGAAGCCGTCGCGATCCACATCGCACTGTGACGCCGATGCTTGAGCCGGCCTCGCCGCATCCCCATGTGGTACGCATGCGCATCGATATCTGGTCCGACGTGGTCTGCCCCTGGTGCTGGATCGGCAAGCATCGACTGCGCGCCGCGCTGGCGCAGGCCGGCGTCGCCGGCCGCGACGCCGAGGTCCACTGGCACGCGTTCCAGCTCGACCCGGAAGCGGGCGATGCGCCGGTCCCGCTGCGCGAGGCCTACGCACGCAAGTTCGGCGGCCCCGAGCGCACCCAACAGATCCTGCGCCAGACCCAGGACACTGGCCGCGCCGAGGGCCTGCCGTTCGACTTCGATCGCGACCAGGTACGCGTCGGCACGTTCAAGGCCCACCGGTTGCTGTGGCTGGCCGGCCGCGAAGGCGATGCCGATGCGGTCGGCGAGGCGCTGTTCCGCGTCCACTTCGCCGAAGGCCGCAACCTCGCCGACCTGCAGACGCTGGTCGATGCCGGTGTTGCCGGCGGGCTCGGCGAAGATCGCGTGCGCGCCTTGTTCGCCGGCGACGAAGGCAGCGCCGAGGTGCAGGCGCAACTCGCCCAGGCGCGGCAACTGGGCATCCGCGCCGTGCCCAGTTTCGTGATCGATGGCTGCGTGCTGGTGCAGGGCGCGCAATCGCCGGCAGCCTTCCTGCAGGCGTTCGCGCAGGCCGGGGCGCGCGTGGGGCAGGCATCGCCTGCGGCCGATGCCCGCGGGCCCGAGGGCTGCAGCGTCTAGCACGGGATTGCGCACCGCCACCGGCGCGCGGATCGGCGATTGGCGACTGCCGCCCGCCGCCAGGCAGGCAAGTGCGCGACAATGGGTCGCCCGGTTCACGCCACCTGGTTCACGCCCCCGTTCAGACCGACTGGAGATTGTCCGCATGCTCGTGATCGGCGTTGCCGGTACCGAACTCACCGCGCAGGAGCGCGACTGGCTGCAGCATGACGCCTGTGCCGGAGTGATCCTGTTCACCCGCAACTTCGCGTCCAGGGCGCAGGTCGCCGAGCTGTCGCAGGCGATCCGCGAGGCAGCGCCGAGGCCGCAACTGGTCTGCGTCGACCAGGAAGGCGGCCGGGTGCAGCGCTTCCGCGACGGCTTCAGCGCGTTGCCGTCGCTGGAGGGTTTCGGCCGCCTGCATGCCGCGTATCCGGCCGCGGCCCTGCAACTCGCCGAGGAACACGCCTGGCTGATGGCCAGCGAGATCCGCGCCAGCGGCGTCGACCTGAGCTTCGCGCCGGTGGTCGACCTGGGGCGCGGCAATCGCGCGATCGGCGATCGCGCGTTTTCCGCCGATCCGCAGGTGGTCGCCGAGTTCACCAGGGCCTACGTGCGCGGCATGCACGCGGCCGGCATGGCGGCTACGCTGAAGCATTTCCCCGGGCACGGCTCGGTGCTGGAAGACACCCACTTCGACGATGCCGTCGACGAACGCACGCTCGAGCAGATCCGCGCGCTCGACCTGGTGCCATTTGTCGCCGGGATCGAGGCCAGGGCCGACGCGGTGATGATGGCGCACGTGGTCTACCCGCAGGTGGCGCCGGAGCCGGCCGGCTATTCGAGGCGCTGGATCGAGGACATCCTGCGCCGGGAGATGGGGTTCCGCGGCGTGGTCTTCAGCGACGACATCGGCATGGCCGCCGCGTTCTCGGCCGGCGGGGTGAAATCGCGCATCGACGCGCACCTGGATGCCGGTTGCGACGTCGTGCTGGTGTGCCATCCGGAACTGGTCGAGGAGTCGCTCGCCGCCGTCGCCGGCCGCAAACTCAACACCGCGGCGCTGGTCGGACTCATCGGCCGGGGTGCGATGGGTTGGGACGGACTGCTGGCCGGGACGCGCCACGGGAATGCGCAGTCGCGGCTTTCGGGGGGCATCGCATGAGCGTGGTTCCCGATCTCGCGACTGCGCTGGCCCGTGCCGAAGTCGTGCACGACCGCGCGACCATCGAGCGCGCGATCGCGCGGATGGCCGTGCGCATCCGCAACGACTACGCCTGCAGCGTGCCGGCTTCAAGCGATAGCGTGAGCTCCAGGCCAGTGTTCCTGACGGTCATGCATGGTGGCTTGCCGTTCGCGGCGCAACTGGCGCTGGAGATCGGCGCGCGCGGCCTGGACCTGGAGTTCGACTACCTGCACGCCACCCGCTATCGAGGCGCGACCACCGGCGGCCAGCTCGCCTGGAAGCACCTTCCGGAAACGCCGTTGCGCGGCCGCCGCGTGCTGCTGGTCGACGATATCGTCGACGAGGGGCATACGCTCGCCGCCGTGCGTGCCTGGTGCCTGGGGCAGGGCGCGCGCGACGTGCGCATCGCGGCGCTGGCGGTGAAACGACACGACCGTTGCGTGCCCGGCCTGCGTGCCGACTACGCCGGCCTCGACGTCCCCGACCGTTATGTCTTCGGTTACGGCATGGACTACCACGAGCAGGGCCGCAACCTGCCCGTGATCTATGCCCTTCCGGAATAAGCCCGTGCAGCCGGCCATTGGCCGGAATGGAGCCGACGTGAGCCCGACGCATCCCGCCATCGACCTCGCCGTGATCGGCGGTACCGGCGTCTATGCGTTGGCCGAACTCGCCGACGTCGAAACCGTGGCCACTGCGACCCGCTACGGCGCCCCGTCCGGGCCCATCCGCATCGGCACCCTGGCTGGCCACCGCGTCGCCTTCCTCGCCCGCCATGGCGAGGGACACAGCGTGCCGCCGCACCGCATCAACTACCGCGCCAACCTGGCCGCGCTGCAACAGGCCGGCGCCGCGCGCGTGCTTGCCCTCAACACCGTCGGTGGCATCGACGCCGCCTACGCGCCGCGTGCGCTCGGCTGCCCGGACCAGCTGATCGACTACACCTGGGGGCGCGTCTCCACGCTGTGCGAAGGCGATGTCGATGATGGCGGCGGCAATGCGGTGCTGCACGTGGATTTCGGCGATCCGTACACGCCGTCGCTGCGTGCGCAACTGCTGGCTGCCGCACGCGGGGCAGGGGTGGCGCTGGTCGACGGTGGCTGCTACGGCGCGACCCAGGGGCCGCGGCTGGAAACGAAGGCCGAAATATTGCGCATGCGCCGCGATGGTTGCGACCTGGTCGGCATGACCGGCATGCCCGAAGCGGGCCTGGCGCGCGAACTGGGGCTCGAGTACGCGTGCCTGGCGATCGTCGCCAACTGGGCCGCCGGTGCCGGCCCGGATCCGGACGAGGTCATCACCCTCGACGAGGTGCTTGCCAACGTCGCCGCGGCCAGCGCCGGCGTGTCGCGCCTGCTGGCGGCGTTGCTGGCGGGGTGATTGCAAGCCGCGCGGCCGCTTAGCATACTCGCGCGGTGCGCCAGGCCGCCCCACGCGCCGACGCACGCACACCGCATCCAGACGAGGTCACCAGCGATATGCAGTACGGCACCGTGAAGTGGTTCAACGACGCCAAGGGTTTTGGTTTCATCGCACCCGAGGACGGCAGCGCCGACGTGTTCGTGCACTATTCGGCGATCAGCAGCAACGGCTTCAAGAGCCTGCAGGAAGGCCAGCGGGTCAGCTACGAGGTCACCCAGGGCCCGAAGGGCGCGCAAGCCGCCGGCGTGCAGCCGGTCGCCTGAGCGCAGCCCGAAACCGCGCTTTGCAGGCCCCGCTCCGGCGGGGCTTTTTTTGTGGCGCGGGAGCACAATCACGATTGGCCTGCACGGAGCAATGCCGATGGCGCATGCGACCAGGAGCCCTGCCGGCGACAACCAGCCGCCGGAGTTCGCGCCGCGCGACCTGTGGCGCGACGACCTTGCCCTGCGCGAAGCGGTCGAGCGCGAAGGCGCGGCGGGATTCGCGCCGCGGATCGCCGCCTATGGCGCGCTCGCCGGCGATCGCCTGCTGGCGCTCGCGGCCGATGCCCACCGCGACCGCCCCCGATTGCGGCGTTTCGACGCTGCCGGACAGCGTATCGATCGCGTCGAATTCCATCCCGCCTACCACGCCGTGATGCAGGCGGCGATCGAACACGGCGTTGCCGGCCTCTCCTGGCGGGAACCGCAACCCGGTGCGCACGTGGCCCGCGCGGCGCTGGGCTACCTGCATTACCAGGCCGAACCCGGCAGCAGCTGCCCGCTGACCATGACCCACGCCGCAGTGCCGGTGTTGCGGCGGGAACCCGGCTTGCGCGAATGGGCCGACAAGGCCGCCGCACCCCATTACGACCCGCGCGAACTGCCGATCGCCGCCAAGGCCGGCGTCACGCTCGGCATGGGGATGACGGAAAAGCAGGGCGGCAGCGACGTGCGCAGCAACACCACCACCGCGACGCCGCTGCGCGGTGGCGACCCGGAGTACGCGCTGGCCGGGCACAAATGGTTCCTGTCCGCGCCGATGTCCGACGCCTTCCTGGTGTTGGCGCAGGCGCCGGGCGGCCTGACCTGCCTGCTGGTGCCGCGGCGCCTGCCCGATGGCGAGCGCAACGCCTTCCGCCTCCTACGGCTCAAGGACAAGCTCGGCGACTGGTCCAACGCCTCCTCGGAGGTCGAGTTCAACGGCGCCCGCGGCTGGCGCGTCGGCAAGGAAGGCCACGGCATCGCCACCATCCTGGAGATGGTGATGCTGACCCGGCTGGACTGCATGCTCGGCTCCGCCGGCCTGATGCGGATGGCGCTGGCGTGCGCGGTCCACCATTGCCGGCATCGCCGCGCCTTCGGCAAGCGGCTGATCGAAAAGCCGCTGATGCGCAACGTGCTCACCGACCTGGCCATCGAAGCCGAGGCCGCGCTTGCCCTGTCGCTTCGGGTGGCGCGGGCGGTGGACGCGGCGCGGCAGGATCCGCGCGAAGCCGCGTTCGCGCGGGTCGCCACTGCCATCGGCAAGTACTGGGTGTGCAAGCGCGCGACGGCGTTCGTCGCCGAGGCGCAGGAATGCCTCGGGGGCAATGGCTACATCGAGGAATCGCTGTTGCCGCGGCTGTACCGCCAGGCCCCGCTCAATTCGATCTGGGAAGGGGCCGCGAACATCCAGTGCCTGGACGTGCTGCGCGCGTTGCGCGACCCCGCGACTGGCGTCGCGCTCATGGCCGGGCTCGACGTGGCCCGCGGCCTGCACCCGGCCTTCGATGCGACGATCGCGTCGCTGGGCAAGAGGATGGCGGAACCCGGCGTGGACGAGTCGGATGCGCGCACGCTGGTGGAGCGGCTGGCGCTGGCGTTGCAGGCGGCGGTGCTGCTGCGCGCCGGGAATCCACTCGCCGACGCGTTCTGTCGCAGTCGCCTGGATCGCTGCCGCGGGCTCGCGTTCGGCACCCTGCCGGCGGGCACGCGTTTCGAGGGCGTGCTCGAGCGCGTCCTGCCCGCGGATTGAGGCGCGCGGCTTCCGCGCGCGCATTGCGCGGTGGGTAGGCGGGTTGGCACGGGTCAGTCCAGGAACTGCAGCTTCGCCAGCTCCGAGTACAGGCCACCCTGCGCCATCAGCGCATCGTGCGTGCCCTCGGCGACGATCCGGCCGCGGTCCATGACCACGATCCGGTCGGCCTTGAGCACGGTCGCCAGGCGGTGCGCGATCACCAGCGTGGTGCGACCGGCCATCAGGTTTTCCAGCGCGTGCTGCACCGCGCGTTCGCTCTGCGCGTCGAGCGCGCTGGTGGCTTCGTCGAGCAGCAGCACCGGCGCGTCCTTGAGCAGGGCGCGGGCGATGACGATGCGTTGCTGCTGGCCACCGGACAGGCGCGCGCCGCGTTCGCCCAGTTCGCTGGCGAAGCCCTCCGGCAGGGCGTCGAGGAATTCGTCGGCCTCGGCCGAGGCGGCGGCGGCGCGGACCTCGGCATCGGTCGCCTCGAGCCGGCCGTAGCGGATGTTGTCGGCGGCGCTGGCGGCAAAGATCGTGGGCGACTGCGGCACCAGTGCGATGGCGTCGCGCAGCGCGGCAGGGTCGAGCGTGCGCACGTCGATGCCGTCGAGCGCGATGCCGCCACTGTCGGGATCGTGGAAGCGCAGCAGCAGCGTGAACACGGTGCTCTTGCCGGCGCCCGACGGGCCGACCAGGGCCACGGTCTCGCCCGGCCGCACGTGCAGGTCGAAGGCCTCCAGCGCCGGCAGGTCGGGGCGCATCGGGTAGTGGAAGGTGACGGCGTCGAAGGCGATCGCGCCGCGCACCGGTTGCGGCATCGGCCGTGGCTGCGCCGGCGCGGAAATGCCTGCGGTTTCCTGCAACAGTTCGGAAATGCGCCCCATGCCGCCGGCCGCGCGCTGCAGTTCATTCCACACCTCCGCCAGCGCGCCGACCGAGCCGCCGCCGATCAGCGCGTACAGCACGAACTGGCCGAGGGTGCCCGCGCTCATGCGCCCGCCGACTACGTCGTGCGCGCCCGACCACAGCACCAGCGTGATCGCGCCGAAGATCAGCACGATCGCCACCGCCGTCACCACCGCCTGCGCGCGGATGCGCCTGCGCGCGGTCTCGACCGCGACCGCGAGCGCGTTGCCGAAGCGGCCGCGCTCGTAGGGCTCGCGCGCGTGCGCCTGCACCGTGCGCACCGCGCCCAGGGTCTCGGTGGCGAGCATGTTGGCGTCGGCGACGCGATCCTGGCTGGCGCGCGACATCTTCTGCAGCCGGCGCCCACCGACCACGATCGGCAGCACCGCCAGCGGGATCCCGAACAGGGCGTAGCTTGCGAGGTGGGGGCTGGTGACGAACAGCATCGCGATCGAACCGACCACCGTCACCAGGCTGCGCAGCGCCACCGACATGCTCGAACCGACCACGCTGCGCAGCAGTTCGGCGTCGGCCGTCAGGCGCGAAACCAGCTCGCCGCTGCGGTTGCGATCGAAGAAGCCGGCGTCCAGCCCGAGCAGGTGCGCGTACAGGCGATTGCGCATGTCCGCGACCACGCGTTCGCCGAGCAGGGTGACGAAGTAGAAGCGCGCCGCGGTCGCCAGCGCCAGCGCCAGCGCGACCAGGAACAAGAATACGAACGCGCGGTCGATGTTGGCACCGCTGGAAAAGCCCTGGTCGATCATGCGACGGAACGCCACCGGCAGGCTCAGGGTGGCGGTCGAGGAGCAGGCCAGTGCCGCCAGCCAGGCGGCGAACAGCCCGCGATGCGCCCTGACGAACGGCCACAGCGCGCGCAGGGTGCCGATCGGGGCCTTGGCGGGAGTCGTTCCGGTCATGCGGCCATGATGAGGGTTTGCCGTGCCTGGCGCGACCACCACGCCTACGCGGGCGCGAAGCGCACCCGGTCGCGCGTGGCGTCGCGCAGGTGCGCCTGCAGTGCCTCGGCGCGATCGGCGGGCAACGTCAGCCACAGGCGCAGGCCGTCGGGGGAGAACGCTTCCTCGAGTTTCTCCGCACCGAAGGCGGTGAGCGCGGCATGCACCGCACCGGTGTCGTCGAAGCCGGCTTGCAGCTGCAGCGTGCGCATGGCGACCAGTGGCACGCGCGATGCGGTGCGCAGGCACTCGGCGGCGGCGCCGCCGTAGGCGCGCACCAGGCCGCCGGCGCCGAGCTTGGTGCCGCCGAACCAGCGCGTCACCACGACCATCACCCGATCGCAGTCCTGGCCATCGATCGCCGCCAGGATCGGGCGCCCGGCGGTGCCGGCGGGTTCGCCGTCGTCGCTGGATCGGTAGGCCGGGCCGATCCGCCAGGCCCAGCAATTGTGGGTGGCCGCCGGATCGGCGACTTCCGCGAGGAAGGCAATTGCGGCTTCGGCGCTTTCGACCGCCGCGGCGCGGGCGAGGAAGCGGCTGTGCCTGGCTTCGAGCGCGTACGTTGCCGGCGCGGCCAGCGTGTCGCTCATGGCAGCAGCGTGCGCAGGTCTTCCGGCAACGGATAGTCCGGATAGCGATGCTGGAATTCGCGCAGGCTGGCGCGGGCGTCCTCGAGCTTGCCGCCGGCCACCAGTTCGCGGATGCGCGCCAGCCAGGCGTCGCGCACCTCGGGCGAGGCCACCGTGGCCGGCGGGACATCCTCCAGCGGCATGTCCTCGCGGACGACGGCTGCCGCTGGCTGTTGCTGGCGCGCGGGTTCGGTGGGCATGGCCACGGTGTCGGCTGCGCTGCCCTGGGCTTCGGCGGCGGTACGGGCGGTCCCGAACGCCTGCGGCGCGGCTGCGGACGGGGACGCGGCGCTGGTGTCCGCAGCCCGGGATTGCGCGGTTGCGGCTGCCTTCGCTGTGTTCGCCGGCTCCGGCGCCGGCCGTGCCTGCATGGAAGCGGGTGCATCGAACACGATCGGAGCCTCCTGCGGCGGCGCCGCGGGTGCGGGTGCGGGTGGCGGAGGCGGTGCCGGCGGACGCGCGGATTTCGCCGCGGCCGTGCCGGGCTTGCCGGCGCTGGCCGGGGGCGGCAAGGCCGCTGCCGCGGTTTCGCCCTGCACGCGTTCGGCACTCGCGATCGCCGCTGGCGGCGGGGCCGCATCGGTGGCGGCGCCACCGGGACTGGCCGCCGCTGGCGCGTTGCGCAACGCGGAGTCGGCTTCGGAGCGATAGGCCGGGGCGACCTGCGGCAGCGGCCGCAGTTGCCATGCCAGTCCCAGGGCCAGCGCCAGCGACGCCGCCACGCCGAGGCCCAGGGGCCAGCGCCGCGACCGCCGCGGGCCGGCATCGCGATGCCCGGTCACCGCGGCATGCGCGGTGGCGAGGATGCGCGAATCCAGGGCCGGCGACGGCTCGCCATGGGGCCCCACGCGCGACAGGCGTTGCGCCAGCGCGTGTTCCTGGGGATCCAGCGATGTCGGGTCTTGTGGGGTCATCGATCCTGGTTCGATTGGGTCAACGTCATTCCGGCAGCCGCGCGCGCAGCTTGTCCATGGCATAGCGCAACCGCGATTTCACCGTTTCGCGCCCCACGCCGGTGATTTCGCCGATCTCCTCCAGGGTGAGCTCCTGCTCCAGCCGCAACAGCAGCACCTCGCGCTGCTCCGGCGGCAACTCGTCCAGCGCCAGTTGCAGGCGGCGTCGCTGCTCGAATTCCGAAAGGGTGCGCTCGGGCGTGTCGTGGTCGGGTATGCGGGCAGTGCGCTGGTCGCCGTCGACCGGTGCCGGCGGGCGATGCTGCAGTGCGCGCCAGTGGTCGGCCAGGCGGTTGTGGGCGATGCGGTAGAGCCAGGTGCCGAACGGGGCATCCGGTCGCCATCCGGCGCGCGCCGACACCACCCGCTGCCACACGTCCTGGAACAGCTCGTCGGCCAGCGCCGGCTCGCGCAGCTGACGCAGCAGGAACCGGTACAGGCGCCCGCGATGACGCGCATAGAGCTGTTCGAATGCGGCCACGTCGCCACCGGCATAGCCCAGCATCAATGCCTCGTCGCTGGCGTCGATGCTCTCGTCCGCACGGGGTCCGTCCATTGCCGGCAGGGTAAGCGCTGCGCGGGGCCGCGAGAACCCCCGGGGGCGCCCGCCCGCCCCATGCCCGCGCCGGCCGCCAGGGTTGGCGGTGACGGTTGCCGGGGGGGAAGCGCCGCATCGCACCTGCATCGTCTCGGACTGCCATTTCCGGCCGGAAACCGGCCACATGCCACGCACGAACGTCCAGGACAGGCCGGTGGGGTTGCTGCGGCGGCCATTCGTGGCGTTATCCTGCGGCCATGAGCAGGGGGAATAGCAGCGCGGACGTCGTGGAGGTGGCTGGCACGGCGGCCGCGGCGCCGACGCTGGACAGCCTCGCCGGGGCATTGACCGACACCCTGCCGACGGGGTCGTTCGTGGTCGTGCGCTGGCAGGGCGCGGATGGAGACGGGGTATCGGCGGCGGCGGGTGCATCGATGCGGTTGCGCGCGCATGCCGAGGCGATCCTGGATGGCCGCCGCCCGCCGCTGTCGGCGACCGAGATCAACGAGTCATGGGACGAACGCGGCACCCGGATCGCGCTGGCCGCGCGGCTGGCGGAAGCGCTGCCACCGGCTTCGCGCGCGGCCTGGGTGGCGCTGGCACGGCGCACGGTCGCCGCGACCCTGGCGTCGGAGCATGCCCAGGCGCGGATCGAGTCGCTGCAGAAATCCCAGCGCCTGCAGCAGGCGCTCTACGAGATCGCCGACCTCGCCGGCTCGGGGCTGGAGATGCAGGAAATGCTCGGGCGCATCCACGCCGTGGTCGGCGGGTTGATGTATGCCGAGAATTTCTACATCGTGCTCTACGACGACGTCCGCGAGAGCGTTCGCTTCCTGTACTTCGCCGATCGCCTCGACCCCTACGTGGCCGAGCCGGAGGTCGCGATCTCGCTCGACGAGATGCCCAACAGCCTGACCGCCGCGCTGTTGCGCCACGGCCATCCGCTGCTGGGGCCGTCGGCGCGGCTGCGGCACGAGATGGGCGTGCACCTGGACATCGAGCACGGCCCCGACAGCGCCGACTGGCTGGGGGTGCCGATGCGCCGCGACGACCGCGTCAGCGGCGCGATCGTGGTGCAGAGCTACGACCATCCGGCCAGCTACAGCGACGAGGACCGGGCACTGCTGGAATACGTGGCCCAGCACATCCTCACCGCGCTCGACCGCAAGCACGCCCAGGTCGAGCTCGAGCGCCGCGTCGACGAGCGCACGCTGGAGCTGCAGCAGGCCAACCTGGTGCTGCAGGCCGAGATCGTCGAGCGCCAGCGCGCGGAAAAGCTGCAGCGCGCGCTGTACCGGATCACCGAGCTTTCGGTGACCGCCGGCAGCCTGGAGCACTTCTACGCCGACGTGCACGAGGTGGTCGGCGAGCTGCTGTACGCGCGCAACTTCTACATCGCGTTGCTGACGCCGGACGGCGAGCAGATCGAGTTCCCGTATTCGGTCGACGAGCGCGATTCCACCCGCGTCACCCGCAAGATAGGCAAGGGCCTGACCGAGTACGTGATCACGCATGGCGTGGCCCTGCTCGCCGATCGCGCCCGCATCGCCGAACTGGAAGCGGTCGGCGACGTGCGCAGCCACGGCGCGCTGGCGCATTGCTGGCTCGGCGTGCCGTTGTCGCGCGAGAACACGGTGGTCGGCGCGATCGCGGTGCAGAGCTATACGTCCGACATCGCCTTCACCCCGAGCGACCAGGAATTGCTGACCTTCGTGGCCCACCACATCGGCGGCGGCCTGGGGCGCAAGCGCGCGCAGGAGCACCTCAAGGCCGCGCACTCGGAACTGGAATTCCGGGTCGAGGCGCGCACCCAGGAACTGGCCGGCGCCAACCGCGAACTGCGCGCGCAGATCGGCGAGCGCGTGCGCGCCGAGCAGCGGTTGACCCACCAGGCCCGGCACGATGCCCTGACCGGGCTGCCGAACCGCCCGCAGCTGCTGGAGCGGCTGGACGCGGCGATCGAGCGGGCGCGCGGCAGCGCGTCGGGCGCGTTCGCGGTGCTGTTCCTCGACCTCGACCGCTTCAAGCTGATCAACGACAGCATCGGCCACGCCGCCGGCGACGAGATGCTGGTCGAGATCGGCCGCCGCATCGCCGGCGTGCTTGGCGACGACGGCGTCGTGGCGCGCTTCGGCGGCGACGAATTCGCGATCCTGGCCGAAGGCGTCGCCGACGGGCCGGCCAGCATCGCGCTGGCGACGCGGATCCTCGAGGCGCTGGGCAAGCCGCTGTGGCTGGGCGGGCGCGAGCTGTTCCCGTCCGCAAGCATCGGCATCGCGCAATGGCAGCCGCGCTACCGCCTGGGCGAGGAACTGCTGCGCGACGCCGACGCGGCGATGTACCGCGCCAAGGCCGAGGGAAGGGACCGCAGCGCATTGTTCGACGAGGCGATGCGCGCGCACGCGATCCGGCTGCTGGACCTGGAGGCGGACCTGCGGCGCGCGATCATGGGCGATGCCTTCGTGCCCCACTTCCAGCCGATCGTGCGCCTGGCCGATGGCGTGGTGGTCGGGCACGAGGCGCTGCTGCGCTGGAACCACGACCTGCACGGCGCGCTGCCCCCGGGCGAATTCATCGGCGTGGGCGAGGACAGCGGCCTGATCGAGCAGGTCGACTGGTTGATCTACGAGCGCGTGATCGCGTGGCTGCGCGACCAGCGCGACGGCTACGTGTCGATCAACGTCTCGCCGCGGCATTTCCGTTCCGACGACTTCGCCGAGCGCCTGCTGCGGATGCTCGATGCGGCCGGCGCCGACCCCCACCGCCTGCGCATCGAGATCACCGAAGTCGCGCTGCTGGACGACGCGCCGCGCGCGCTGCGCATGCTCAACACCCTGCGCGGGCGCGGCGTGCTGGCCTTGCTGGACGATTTCGGGACCGGCTTCTCGGCGCTGTCGTACCTGCACCGGTTCCCGATCCAGTCGTTGAAGATCGACCGCAGCTTCGTCTCCGGCCTGGATGGCGAGACCCGCGCCGAAAGCCTGGCGCTGGTGCGCGCGATCCTTGCGCTGGCCGGGACGCTGGGCATCGACACCATCGGCGAAGGCATCGAGACGCCCGCGCAGCGCGACATCCTGGTCGAACTGGGCTGTCCGTTCGGCCAGGGCTACCTGTACGGGCATCCGGCCCCGGTCGTCCCCCCGGCGGGCACCACGCAGCCGGCGCAGGCCTAGGGATCGCGCAACACCAGCAGCCGCGGTTCGGTCATGTCCGCGATCGCGTAGCGCACCCCTTCGCGACCGATCCCCGATCCCTTGACCCCGCCGTAAGGCATGTTGTCGACGCGGAAGCTGGGGATGTCGCCGACGATCACGCCACCAACCTCGAGCCGGTCCCATGCCCGCATGGCGTGCGCGAGGTCGCCGGTGAACACGCCGGCCTGCAGGCCGAAGTCGCTGTCGTTGACGCGATCCAGGGCATCGTCGAAGTCGCTGAAAGGTTCAAGGCAGGCGACCGGGCCGAAGGCTTCGCGGCGATACAGATCGCTGTCGTGCGCGACCTTTTCCAGCAGTGTCGCCGGCAACAGGTTGCCCTGGCGGCTGCCGCCGGCAAGCAGCTTCGCGCCGCCTTTCACCGCCGCGGCGATCCATCCCGCGACGCGCTCTGCCGCCGCCTCGTCGATCATCGGCCCGATGAACACGTCCTCGTCGCGCGGATCGCCCATGCGCAGCTTGCCGACCGCGGCCTTGAGCTTCTTCTTCAGCCTGTCGTACTGGCTGGCGTGCACGTAGATGCGTTGCACGCCGATGCAACTCTGGCCGGACTGGTAGTAGGCGCCGGAAACCAGTCGCGCCACGACCTCGTCGAGCGGCCGGCCGGGATCGGCGTCGACGATGCAGGCGGCGTTGCCGCCCAGTTCCAGCACGACCTTCTTGCGCCCGGCGCGGGCCTTGAGCTCCCAGCCGACCAGCCCGCCGGTGAAGCTCAGCAAGGCGATGCGCTCGTCCTCGACCAGCAGCCCGGCGTCCTCGTTGGAGCAGGGCAATACCGAGAACGCACCTTTCGGCAGTACCGTCTCCGCCAGCACCTCGGCGATGATCAAGGCGCCGACCGGTGTCTTCGCAGCGGGTTTGAGCACGAACGGGCAACCGGCCGCGATCGCCGGCGCGACCTTGTGGGCGACCAGGTTGAGCGGGAAGTTGAACGGGGTGATGAAAGCGCATGCGCCGATCGGCACCCGCTTGACCATGCCGCGGTAGCCGCGGCTGCGTTCGGAGACCTGCAGCTCGATCACCTCGCCGTCGATGCGCGTGGCTCCGCCCGCGGCGATGCGGAAGGTATCGACCAGGCGGGCGACTTCGCCGCGCGCGTCGCTGATCGGCTTGCCGGCCTCGATGCACAACGCCAGCGCCAGCTCCTCGCGGCGCTGGTCGAAGCGGCGGACACAATGCTCCAGCACGTCGCGGCGCGCGTCGGGTGGGAACTTCGCCATCGCCCCGCGCGCCCTGTGCGCGGCGACGATCGCCTTGCGGACGGTGGCGGCATCGGCGAAGGCGACGCGGGTGGCGCGCTTGCCGGAATACTTGTCCAGTACGTCCAGGTCGGTGTTGGCCGCGACCGGCCGGTTGGCCAGGTAGTACGGATAGGACTTCTGCAGCACCTGCGCTTTCGGCATTGTCGGACTCCTTGGCGCCAGCATTGCGGTTGGCGGGTTAACGCCGGGTCGTCGGTCCCGCGGTCGCGGCCACGTCGATGCGGCAACGGCTGCGCGGCCCGCGAACGCACCGTGGCACGCGGAAAACCCGGTTCGCGCCGCGCCTACGGTTCCCGGGTCGCTCCTTCCACCCGCAGCCGCAGTCGCCCGTCCGATACCCGCGCATCCAGCGCGTCGCCCACGGTCGCGTCCGCCGCGCTGCGCACGATGCGGCCGTCCGCGTGTTGCAGGATCGCGTAGCCGCGGGCGACCGTCGCCAGCGGGCTGACCGCAGCCAGCGAGCGCGCCAGCCCGCGCAGGCGCAATGCGTCGCTGGCGAGCTTGCGCGCGAGCGCCGCGCGCGGCCGTGGCGCGAGCGCGTCCAGGCGCTCGTGCAGCCTCGCCAGGCGGCGCTTTGGATGCACTGCGCGCAGCACCGCATCGGCGTGGCGCAGGCGCGCGGCGTCGCGCTCGCCGCGGCGCTGCCAGGCCGCGCGCAACCGCCGCAGCACCTCGCCCTGGCGCTGGCGCAGCAGTTGCAGTCGCGCCTGCGGACGCAAGGCATGCAGCCGCAACGCGGCGCGATCGGCGCGCTGCATCGCCTGGCGCAGGCGTTGCCGCTGCAAGTCAGCCAGGCGCGCCTCGAGGTTGCGCAGGCGCCGGCCGAGGTCCTCGGCGTTGGGGACCAGCAGTTCGGCCGCCGCCGAGGGCGTCGGCGCGCGCAGGTCGGCGGCGAAGTCGGCAAGGCTGAAGTCCGTCTCGTGGCCGACGGCGGACACCACCGGCACGCCGGATGCGGCGATCGCGCGGGCCAGTTGCTCGTCGTTGAACGCCCACAGGTCCTCGAGCGAGCCGCCGCCACGGGTCAGCAGCAGCACGTCGAAGCGGCCGCTGGCCGCGGCCCGGCGCAGCAGGGCCGTGATTTGTGCCGCCGCCGCGGCGCCCTGCACCGGGACCGGCAGGATCTCGACTTCGAGCAGGGGGAAACGTCGCGCCAGCACGCTCAGCACGTCGCGCACCGCGGCGCCGGACGGTGAGGTGATGACCCCGAGCCGGCGCACGTAGGCGGGCAGGGCGCGCTTGCGTCCCGCGTCGAACAGGCCTTCGGCCGAAAGCCGCGCCTTCAGTTCCTCGAATGCGCGCCGCAACGCCCCTTCGCCAGCCTCCTCCATGTGGTCGAGCACCAGCTGGTAGTCGCCGCGCGCCTCGTACAGCGTCAGCCGGCCGCGCGCCAGTACCCGCAGGCCTTCGCGCGGCGCGAACTTCAGCCAGCCGCTCCTGGACTTGAACATCGCGCAGCGGACCTGCGCGCGCGCGTCCTTGAGGGTGAAGTACAGATGCCCGGACGACGGCCGCGACAGGTTGCCGAGCTCGCCCTCGACCCAGACCAGCGGGAATGCCCCTTCCAGCAGGTCGCGGGCGAGGGTGTTGAGCTGGCTGGGGGTGAGGATTTCCCCGGTAGGTGCCACGTTCATCGAGGCAGGATAGCGCAGGGCGCGACGAGACCCGCCGGTTGCACCGTCGCGCAATGCACGGGGCGCCGGCAGTGCAGCCCGGGGCCCGATCGCCCTGGATCCGGCCGCGGCAACCCATGGTCGCATCGCGACGCCGCGCCTGCAGCGCCGGTCGCAGGCCCCCTACAATATCGGCATGAGCATCGCGCCCGACAACCCGCACGATCCCGACCGCGTCCGCAGCCTCACCGAATGGGCCTTCGGCCCGGCGCCGCGGCGGCGCACGCGCCAGGTGCGCATCGGCCACGTGCGCGTCGGCGGCGACGCGCCGGTGGTGGTGCAGTCGATGACCAACACCGACACCGCCGACATCGTTTCCACCGTGAAGCAGGTCGGCGAGTTGTGGCGCGCCGGTTCCGAACTGGTGCGGGTGACGGTCAACACCCCGGAGGCCGCGGCCGCGGTCCCCAGGATCGTCGACCGCCTGCTGATGATGGGCGTGGACGTGCCGGTGGTCGGCGACTTCCATTACAACGGCCACCAGCTGCTGGCCAACGAGCCGGCCTGCGCCGAGGCGCTGGCCAAGTACCGGATCAATCCCGGCAACGTCGGCTTCGGCAGGAAGCGCGACACGCAGTTCGCGCAGATGATCGAATTCGCGGTCCGCCATGCCAAGCCGGTGCGGATCGGCGTCAACTGGGGCTCGCTCGACCAGGCGCTGGCGGCGCGGTTGATGGACGAGAACCACCAGCGCGCCGAGCCCTGGGAGGCGGCGCGGGTGCTGCGCGAGGCGCTGATCCGCTCGGCGCTGGATTCGGCGCAGCGCGCGGTCGAACTCGGGCTGCCGGCCCACCGCATCGTGCTGTCGTGCAAGGTCAGCGGCGTGCAGGAACTGATCGCGGTCTACCGCGACCTGGCGCGGCGTTCGGACTTCGCGCTGCACCTTGGCCTGACCGAAGCCGGCATCGGCAGCAAGGGCATCGTCGCTTCCAGCGCGGCGCTGGCGATACTGCTGCAGGAGGGCATCGGCGACACCATCCGCATCTCGCTGACGCCGGAGCCCGGCGCGCCGCGCACGCAGGAAGTGGTGGTCGCGCAGGAACTGCTGCAGACCATGGGCCTGCGCGCGTTCACGCCGATGGTGACGGCCTGCCCGGGCTGCGGCCGCACCACCTCCGAGTTCTTCCAGGAACTCGCGCAACGCGTGCAGGAACACGTGCGCGCGAAGATGCCGGAATGGAAGATCAGCCATCCCGGCGCTGAAAACCTGACCCTGGCGGTGATGGGCTGCGTGGTCAACGGCCCCGGCGAATCGCGCCACGCCAACATCGGCATTTCGCTGCCCGGCACCGGCGAGGCGCCGGCGGCGCCGGTGTTCGTCGATGGTGAAAAGACCGTCACCCTGCGTGGCGATAGCATCGCGGCGGATTTCGTCTCGATCATCGATGACTATGTCGAACGCAGGTACGGGCAGGCCGACGCCACCACGCACGCCGGCTGAGGCCAGGCAGGCCATCCGCCAAGAGGCGCGCTTCGGCGCGGCCTTCCTGCGCGTGCATGGCTGGCGCCTGCTGCTGGTGTTCGTTGGCCTGGCGCTGCCCCTGTGGGCTTTCGGCGCACTGGTCGAGGACCTGCACGAAGGCGAAGCGTTCTTCTTCGACGAGCCGATCCTGCGGTTTTCCCACGACATGGCCAGCGCGGGCTTCGACCACGCGTTCGTGGCGATGTCGGCCCTGGGCTACGCCTGGGGCGTGGTGCCCGTGGACGTGTTGCTGGTGCTGGCGCTGGCGTGGCGGCGGCGCTTCCGCGAAGGCCTGTTCGCGGGCATCGCCATCGTCGGTTCGCTGCTGCTCAACGTCACCGCCAAGCACGTGTTTGCGCGCGCGCGCCCGGACCTGTGGACGTCGATCGCGCCGGAGTCCACCTACAGCTTCCCCAGCGGCCACGCCATGGGCTCGATCACGCTGGCGTGGGTCGTGGTGCTGCTGTGCTGGCATACGCGCTGGCGCTGGCCGGCGACGGGCGCCGCCGTCGTGTTCACGGGACTGGTCGGGTTGTCGCGGGTCTACCTGGGCGTGCATTACCCGTCCGACGTCCTCGCCGGCTGGGCGGCGGCGTCGACCTGGACGGTCGGTGTCTACCTGTTGGTGTTCCGCGCCGGCGCGCGGCCTTGGCGTCCGGCCTGAGGAAACCCTGGCCGCAGCGGTCGCCGACGTCGCGCTTGCGCAGTTCGCCCACGGCGCGGGACAGGGCGATATCGACTGCGGGCGACGCCAGGTTGCCGTGCCCGTGCCTCAACCGCCGTTGCCCCAGGCGCGCTCGCGTTCCTGCTGCAGGCGCTGGCGCAGGTACTGGTCGCGGGTCAGGCCGCCGGGGATCGTCTCCATCGCCAGCACCTCGGCCACCACGATGCGTTCGCGCGCCTTGTACCGCTGCATGCGCGGATCGGCGCGCTGCCGGGCCGCCCAGGCCGCTTCCCGGCGCTCGGCGTCCTTGCGGTAAGCCTCGGCCAGCGTGGCCAGGCGGCGCGCCTGGTCCGCATCGCTGCCAGGCATTGCCTGCACCATGGCCACGCGCAACAGCATCGCCTCGCCGGCGGACAGCTCGCGCGTGCGTTCGCGTTCGGTGATCTGCGTTTCCAGCACGTCCGCGCGCTGCGCGCGTTCGAACGCCGGGAGCGCCGCGGCGGTGCGCAGGAATTCGCGCGCTTCCCGCGAGAAGCGTTGCTGTTCCTGCCAGTGGCGCACCTGCGGCGACTGCAGCAGCCGGGCCCGCGCGCGGTCGGGCGCCGCGGGCGGCGCGCCGGCGCTTGCGTCCGGGACGTCGGCGTCTTCGTGCCGGCCGCCGCAGCCAGCGGCGAGCAGCAACATGCCGGCCGCGAGCGCGATGGCGGTTGCGCTGCGGCGATGGCGATCCGGGCAGGCGCAGGCCATGCCTCAGCCCAGCACGTGGTCGACCAGCCAGTACAGCAGGTTGAAGGGCTTGTCGCGGTCCTGCGCGTCGCTGTCCTCGCTGGCGTCGAGCACGTCGCCATGGCCGTCGAGGACGCTGTCGATGAAATCCGAAAGTTCCAGTGCCTGCGCCTGCACGTCGCCGTTCTGGAAATCGACGATGGTGGTGCAATGGCTCTCGTTGAGCGAGCGGTACTGCGGGAAGTAGCCACCTACATTGCCAAGCCCGTCGAGCAGGGCGGTCAGGCGCGTGGTGTCCTGCGCCCATTTGGCATGGAGCAGCGCTTCCCTCGTCGCCTGGTCGGGCGCGTTTTCGATCTCCGGGAAGAAGCGCTCGTAGGAATAGGCGGAGTAGTTGAGGTCCTGCCAGAAGTGGGCATGGCCCATGCGGTCGCGCGGGAACCGCGCCGACAGCGCCGGATAGATCGAGCCCAGCTGGTCGAGGTCGAACCCGGGCATTTCCGCCGCCAGCGTCTGCAACGGGCCGGAGGGCGCGTCCAGGCCCCAGACCACGCGGATGTGCTCCTGCAAGGGCAGTTGCGGGTATTGCTCCGGGTCGCTGCCGCGCGGGGCTTCGAAAATCGGGCCGGAATCGTCCAGCAGGTAGCCGTAGCTCGGAGCCAGGTCGCGGCGCAGCACGGCATAGTTGGTCAGGCTGCCGGCGCCGCCGGCGCTGCAACCGGCGGACAACATCTGGGTGGGCCGTGGCAGGTTGTCCTTGAGCCAGGCCACCACCGCGCGGTTGTTGCGCAGGCCGTTGTGGTGCCAGACCAGGGGTTCTTCCGCGTCGTCCGGGTCGTCGTACACCGAGACGCGGTCGCCGCTGTAGATGTCGCCCGTGCAATAGGGAACGTACACCAGGTTCCATTGCTGCGTCTTGACCGCATCGAACGGGGTGACGCGGGTGATGAAGGGGGTGACCATCCGCGCCGCCGGATTGGCGATGCTCATGTAGTCGTCGGGTATGCCGTCGGGATTGCGTGCGCCGCGAACGCCGTCCCGGCCGCTGCAGCTGGCGTAGTCCCAGCAGGCGCCACCGCCTTCCATGTACACCAGGGTGTTGCGCGTGCCGGGCACGCGGTTGACGAAGAACTTGTACGGCGAGCCGTTGCCGCAGGTGGCGCCGGTTTCCGGCGCGAGCTGCACCGTCTGCCACTCGCCGTAGTCGCCCGGCACGAAGCCGTCGTCGAAACCGGCGGGATTGGACAGCAGCGGATACGGGCCCTGGCGCTGTTCGGGCGTCACCGGGCTGTCCGCGGGTGGCGGATTGACCAGGTTCTGCAGGGTTTGCCAGTAGCCGTAGTCGCCTGCCTCGGCATGCAATGCCAGCGAGACCGCGGCGGCGACGGCGGCGAGGGCGACGGCGGTTGCGACGGGACGGCGTTGCCTGGCCATGGGCTTGTCCTTGTCGAGTCGACGCGGCATGGGCGCGGCCCGTCGGTGGTGCACGGGCCGCTGCCGCGTTCGGGCTTCGGATGTGCAGATACACCCCGGCCGTGCATGGGTCAAGTGCGCCCGTTGGGGGCGATTCGGGAAGCCCGGGCGGCGGCTACTCCCCGGGCTTGGCGGCCTCCACCGGCGCCGTGGTCTGCGCGCGCAACGAAAGTTGCGCCTCGCGGTGCGCGATGTAGAGATTGGCGCCGAAGATGATCGCCGCGCCGGCGATGGTCCAGTGGCTGATGGTTTCGTCGAACAGCAGCCACGCCAGCCCGGTCACCAGCGGCAGTTGCATGAAGCTGATCGGGGTCAGCGCCGAGACTTCGCCCAGCTTCAGCGCCCGGGTCCAGAACAACTGCCCGCCGGTGCCGAACACGCCGATCGCCAGCAGCCACAACCAGTCGATTCCCTGCGGCCAGGTCCACGCGAACAACGCCGGCAGCAGCGACAACGGCACCCAGAACACGTAGGTGTAGAACACGATCGTGTCCGGCGGATCGACCCGCGACAGCTGCTTGATCTGGATCGCCACGATGCTGCTGAGCACCGCCGCGGCGACCGCCACCAGCGAGCCCGCGCTGAAGCCCTCGGTGCCCGGGCGCACGATCACCAGCACGCCGATGAAGCCCAGGATCACCGCGGTCCAGCGGCGGCGGCGCACGACCTCGCCGAGCCAGAACACCGCGGCGATGGTCACGAACAGCGGGGTCGAGTAGGACAGCGAGATCGCCTGCGCCATCGGCAGGTGGCCGATCGCCCAGAAGCCGCACAGCATCGAGCCGATGCCGATCGCGCTGCGCACGAAATAGCGGGGCAACTGGCGGGTGCGGAACACCGCGGCACCGCCCCGGTGCAAGAACGGCATCAGCGCGGCCAGCCCGAACAGGTTGCGGAAGAACGCGATCTCGAAGGTGGACAGCGTCGCCGAGGCCAGGCGGATGGTGACCGCCATCAGGCCGAAGAACAGCGTGCTGGCCAGCATCAGCGCGGCGGCGCGCACGAACGGCGCCGGTTGCGGGGCCGCCGGCACGGGGGGGCTCACCATGGCGCGCCGACGATCCGCGGCTCCGGCTCCAGCGCCACGCCGAAGCGCTCATGCACCGAGGCCGCGATCCGCCGCGCCAGCCCCAGCAGCTGCGCGCCGCTGGCGTGGCCGTGGTTGACCAGCACCAGCGCGTGGCTGGCAGCGACGCCGGCGTCGCCATCGCGGTGGCCCTTCCAGCCGCAGGCGTCGATCATCCACGCCGCCGACAGCTTGCGGGTGGCATCGTCGTAGCCGCGGAACATCGGCAGCGCGGGGTGCGCGGCGTGCAGCGCCTCGGCCTGCGCGAGCGCGACGATCGGGTTCTTGAAGAAGCTGCCGGCATTGCCGAGCACGGCCGGGTCGGGCAACTTGCGGCGGCGGATGCGGCACACCGCTTCGGCCACCTGCGACGGGCGCACTGTGTCGGTGGCGCAGGCGTCGATGCCCATCGCCGCGAGTTCGTCGCCAAGGCCGGCGTACTCCAGCCGCAATACCGGCGAGCGCGACAACGCGAACTCGACCGCAGTCACCACGAAGCGTTCCGGTTCGCGCTTGAACAAGCTGTCGCGGTAACCGAACGCGCAATCCCGTGCCGACAGCCGGCGTGGCGTCGCGGTGGCGCGCTCGAAGGCCTCGACCGCGTGTACGTGCTCGCGCACTTCCACGCCGTAGGCGCCGATGTTCTGGATCGGCGCGGCGCCGACGGTCCCCGGGATCAGGGCCAGGTTCTCCAACCCGGCCAGGCCATGGCCCAGGGTCCACAGCACCAGCGCGTGCCATTCCACGCCGGCGTCGGCGCGGACGATCGCAACGCCGTTGTCATCCGAGACGATCCCGATCTGTTGCCCGCCCAATGCCAGCACCGCGCCCGGCGGGTCGCCCGCGAACAGCAGGTTGCTGCCGCCGCCGAGCACCAGTACCGGGCCCTCGCGCAGCATCGGGTAACCGAACAGCTCCGGCAGCGCGGCGGCATCGGCCACTTCCACCAGCAACGGCGCACGCGCGGGCACGCCGAAGGTGTTGCGCGCGTCCAGGCGCGCGTTCTCGATCAACCGGTATTTCGCCATGGAGGCGGGTTCAGTCATGCGGCGGCAGGTTGCCGCGGCTGGGGGCTTCCTTGCGCCGGCGCATCGCCTCGACGCACTCGCCGATCAGCGCCGGGCCGCGGTAGACCAGCCCGGTGTAGACCTGCACCAGCGACGCGCCGGCAGCCATCTTCTTGGCCGCGTCGGCGCCGGTCATGATGCCGCCGACCCCGACCAGCGGGATCGACTCGGGAAGCCGGGTGCGCAGCATCCGCAGCACCGCGGTCGACTTGTCCATCAGCGGCGCGCCGGACAGGCCGCCGGCCGTGCGCGCGAGCGGATGGTCCTGCACCGCGATCCGCGACACGGTGGTGTTGGTGGCGATGACGCCATCGACCTGCAGGTCGCCGAGCACGCGCCCGGCGGCGTCGATGTCGTCGTCGGACAGGTCCGGCGCGACCTTGACCAGCATCGGCACGCGCTTGCCGTGCTGCGCGCCGAGCCGCTCCTGCGCCTCGCGCAGGGTACCGACCAGCCGCCGCAGCGCCTGCTCCTCCTGCAGTTCGCGCAGGCCGGCGGTATTGGGCGAGGAGATGTTGACGGTGATGTAGTCGGCCAGCGGGTACACCCGCTCCAGGCAGAACAGGTAATCCGACTCCGCCGATTCGTTCGGCGTGTCCTTGTTCCTGCCGATGTTGATCCCGAGCAGGCCGTCCTTGCGCTTGGCGCGTTCGACGTTGCGCACCAGCGCGTCGACGCCGTCGTTGTTGAAACCCAGGCGGTTGATGATGGCGCGGTGCAGCGGCAGCCGGAACATGCGCGGCTTCGGGTTGCCCGGCTGCGGCCGCGGCGTCACCGTTCCGACCTCGACGAAGCCGAAACCCAGCGAGAGCAGCGCATCGACGTGGGCGCCGTTCTTGTCGAGCCCGGCGGCGAGGCCGACCGGGTTGGGGAACACCAGCCCAAGTACCTTGGTCGGCAACGGGTTGGGGCGGGCCGCGAGCAGCGGATTGAGCCCGCAGCGGTACGCGCTCTCCAGTGCGGAAAGCCCGAGCGCGTGCGCGCGCTCGGGATCCAGGCCGAACAGGAACGGGCGGGCGAGGGAATACATCGTTGGTTCGTCGCAGCCTCGTCGTCATTCCCGCGGGGGCGGGAAACCTTTGTCGCTCAAGCCCTGGGTTGCACGCAAGGGACGCCGGATGCCTGCAGGCACAGGCACGACCGCGCCCTTACAGGTCGAACTTGATGCCCTGCGCCAGCGGAAGCGAGTCCGAATAGTTGATGGTGTTGGTCTGGCGGCGCATGTAGGCACGCCACGCGTCGGAACCCGACTCGCGACCGCCGCCGGTCTCCTTCTCGCCGCCGAATGCGCCGCCGATCTCCGCGCCCGAGGTGCCGATGTTGACGTTGGCGATGCCGCAATCCGAGCCGGCCGCCGACAGGAACTTCTCCGCCGCCTTCAGGTTGTTGGTGAAGATCGACGACGACAGGCCCTGCGGCACGTCGTTCTGCATCGCGATCGCGTCGTCGAGGTCCTTGTACTTCATCACGTACAGGATCGGCGCGAAGGTCTCGGTCTGCACCACTTCGGCGTCGTTGCCCAGGCCGGTGACGATCGCCGGCAGCACGAAGTTGCCCGCACGCTCGATCGCGGCGCCGCCGGTCTCGACCTTGCCGCCGGACGCCTTCGCCTTGGCGATCGCGTCGAGGTAGGCCTGTACGGCGTCCTGGCTGTTGAGCGGGCCCATCAGGTTCCTCGGGTCGGTCGGGTCGCCGATCTTGCCTTCGACCTGCTTGTACGCCGCGACCAGCTTGCCGAGTACGTCCGCGTATATCGACTCGTGCACGAACAGGCGGCGGGTGGTGGTGCAACGCTGGCCGGCGGTGCCGACCGCGCCGAACACGATGCCCGGGATCGCCAGCTTCAGGTCCGCGGTTTCGTCGAGGATGATCGCGTTGTTGCCGCCCAGCTCCAGCAGCGAGCGACCCATGCGGCGGGCGACGCGCTCGCCGACCATGCGGCCGACCTTGGTCGAGCCGGTGAACGAGACCAGCGCGATGCGCCTGTCGTCGACGAAGTTCGACGCCAGCTCGGTGCCGCCGTCGTTGAACAGGAAGAACAGGTCGGGGAAACCGCCCTTCTTCAGCGCCTCGTTGCAGATGCGCATCGAGGCGATCGCCGACAGCGGCACCTTGGGCGAAGGCTTCCAGATCGAGATGTCGCCGCATACGGCGGCCACGAACGAATTCCAGGCCCAGACCGCGACCGGGAAATTGAAGGCCGAGATGATGCCCACCAGCCCCAGCGGCTGCCACTGCTCGTACATGCGGTGGCCCGGGCGCTCGGAATGCATGGTCAGGCCGTACAGCTGGCGCGAGAGGCCGACGGCGAAGTCGCCGATGTCGATCATCTCCTGCACCTCGCCGTCGCCTTCGGGCTTGGACTTGCCCATCTCCAGCGCGACCAGCGAACCCAGCGCGTCCTTGTGCGCGCGCAGCGCGTCCGCGCACAGCCGGACCGCCTCGCCGCGGCGCGGCGCCGGGGTCGTGCGCCAGACCTTGAACGCGGCCTGGGCGCGCTCGACGATGGTGTCGTAATCGTCCTGCGAAGACGCCTGCACCCGCGCCAGCACCTGGCCGTCGGTCGGGTTGACCGGCTCCAGCACGCCGGCGTCGCGGGTCTTCGACCATTCGCCGTTGCCGAGGTAGGTACCGGACTCGTTGTCGCCGAGGCCGAGGGCGGTGAGGACGGGGTGGGTCATGTCGAAACTCCGGTGATGCCGCTCGCGCAGGACCGCCAGTACTGACGGATGCCTGCCCGTGCGGGCGTTTCATTTGAACCCCCGCACATGGATGTGCGGGCTCTTGCAGAAGGACCTGCATGCATCTGGCGGCCCCGGCGCGATTCGAACGCACGACCTTCCCCTTAGGAGGGGGACGCTCTATCCAGCTGAGCTACGGGGCCACAACCCGGCGATTTTCGCACGAGCCTCCCTGCGCGGGCCAATCCACCGCCCGGCACGGTCAGGCCGGTGGTCCGCTGCCATCGTCCACGACCGGGTAGCCGGCGCGCGTCCGCCCCACCACCACGCTGGTGGCGGCCATGTCCGCGCTGACGTTGCCGACCGTGGCAAACACGTCCGGGATCGTGTCCACCGCCAGCAGCAGGCCCAGCGGGCCCGGCGGCAGGCCCATCGCCGTGGTCACCGGCAGGTTGGTGGCCATGAAGCTGACCTGGCCGGGCAGCCCCACCGAACCCATGCTGATCAGCACCGACAGTGCGGCGCCGGTGGCCAGTTGCGTTGCGGTGAGGTCCATGCCGAACGCCCAGGCGATGAAACAGGCCGTGGCCATGTACTGGATCGGGCTGGTGATGCGGAACAGCGACACCGCCATCGGCAGCACCAGCGAAGCGACCTCGCGCGGATAGCCCAGGTTGCGGTCCACGCTCTGCAGCATCGCCGGCAGCGAGGCCAGCGAGGACTGGGTGCTCGCGGCGACCGCCTGCGGCGGCAGCAGCGCCGTCGCGAAGCGGCGCAGGCGTTCGCCGCCCCACAGCACCGCCACCGGGAGCATCAGCACGGTCGCGGCCAGGTACAGCACGCACTCGAGGGCGATGTAGATGCCAAGGGCGCTGATCATGCCCAGGCCAGAGCGCGCGCAGACCGCCAGGATCAGCGCGAATACGCCGGCCGGGGCGGCCCACAGCACCCAGCGCACGATGACGATCATGGCGTCGGCGATGGCCTGGAAGAAATCCACCATCTTGTTGCGATGGTCCGGCCCGATCCGGGTCAGGGCGAAGCCGAAGAACAGCGCGAACACCACCAGCGGCAGCATCGCGCTGGCCGCGGCGGCGGCAATCGCGTTGCTCGGCACCATGGCGGTGAGCGAGTCGGCCCAGCTCGACGGCGCGACCGCCGCGGTGGCGCCCGCGCCGCCCGACGCGTGGTGCAGGGCGGCGGCCAGGTCCGGATCCGGGGTGAACAGCGACAGCAGGGCCGGCGCGGCGATCGCCGCGAACGCGGCGGCGCCGGACAGGATCGCCAGGAACACCAGGATCGCGCGCCGCGCCACGCGGCCGGAGCTGGCGGCGTCGCTGGCGGTGTTGACACCCACGATCACCAGCGCCAGCACCAGCGGCACCACCGTCATCTGCAGCGCGTTGAGCCAGAGCTTGCCGAACGGCTGCACGATGTCAGCCACGCGCGTGCCCAGCGCGGGGTCCAGCCAGGCCAGCAGCAGGCCGATCAGGGCGCCGGAGGCCAGTCCGGTGAGGATGCGGGCGGTCATCGACATGCGCGGGGTTCCGTCGTCGGCAGGAAAGGTCTGGATCAAGTCCGGGCGTCGCGGCCGCTACCGGGGCAGGCCCCACGGCACCCGCAAGCGGTCGTACTCGGCCCGTGGCAGCAGCACGAAGACCGGTTGCAGCGCCGGATCCAGCCATGCCAGCAGCGCCTGCATCGTTGCGTCCTGCATCGCGGTGCAGCCGGCGGTGGCGGTATCGGGCGATTTCCACAGGTGGGCGAAGATGCAGCTTCCGGCCATCGGGCGGGCCCGCGGGTTGTGTTCGATCACGAAGCCGAGGCGATAGCGCTGGTCGCCGTCGGCATGCAGGTCGCGGCGCATCGGCTCGGTGGATCCGCGGACCGCGTCGGCGCCGACGTCATCGGCGTCGACGATGCGGTTGTAGAGCGGCGAACCGCTCACGTCGATGCAGTAGTCCGATGCGTCCATCGCGGCGTAGGGCAATGCGGTTGCGCCGCTCGCGGCGTAGCCGAAGGCTTGGCCGATGGCGAACACGCCCGCGGGGCTGCGGCCGTCGCCCTCGCGCTTGACCGGGCCGCTGTCGCCGGCGCGGCCGTCGTCGGGGGGAATGTCGTGCAGGCCGATGCCCCAGGCCGCGCCGCTGCGCCCGATCACCACCGGCCGGGCGGCAGCGGTTTCGCGCCAGGTGCCGCCGTGGTCGCGTTCGAAGGTGCGCAATCGGCCGTGGATGTCGTCCCAGCCGTCGGTGGTGACGACGACCATCTGTCGCGCGTGTTGCCAGCGCGCGCCGCTGTCGCCGTCGCCAGCGACGGGCGCGTGTGCGCAGGCGGCGAGGGCGAGCGTGGCGGCGGCAAGCAAGGATCGGAGCATCGGCAGTCTCGGATGGCGCCGGGAATGCCCGGCTTTCGCGTCAGGGTTCCAGCAGCGGCTGGATCCGCTCGAGGTTGGCCAGCAGGCTGGCGTGGCGCTCGCCGTCGGCTTCGCACAGGTTCACGAACAGGCCGTCGAGCAGGTGCTGCAGCGCCGAATGGTAGAGCAGCGGCTCGATGTGCGCGCGCTCGTCGTGCGCTGAGACCAACAGGGCGATGTCGGCATGCGCGCGCAACGCGTTGGAGGTGTGGCGGGTGACGGTGATGACGCGCCCGCGCTGCTCGCGGAAGTAGCGGCAGATCTGGCACAGCGCCGGCTGCTTGCCGTGCTCGGAGAACACCAGCAGCACGTCGCCCGGGCCCGCCGCCGACATGCTGGCGGTCATGTGCGCGGTATCGAAGTTGTGCACGCTCAGGATCCCGAGCAGCGACAGTTTCAGCGAGAACGCGCGGGCGTGGATGTCGTCCTCGCCCAGGCCGATGATGAACACCTTGCCCGCGGCGGCGATCGCCCTGGCGGCGGCTTCGATCGCATCGGGCGGGTTGATCAGGCGGGTGGCTTCCTCGGCTTCGGACTTGCGCCGCCACAGGCTCGAGGCCAGGGTCGACTTTCGGTCCTGCGGCGCGGCTTCGGCCGGGACCGCGGCGTTGCCGCTGTCGGCGCGCACCAGCGCCTCGCTGATCGACAGCTTGAGGTCGGGATAGCCCTTGAATCCGAGCTTCTGGCAGAACTTGACCACGCTCGACTGGCTGATGCCCACGGCGTTGGCCAGCTGCTGCGACGAGTAGTCGCGCAGCAGCTGCGCGTTCTCGAGCACGAAGTCGGCGATGCGGCGCTCGATCGCCGACATCTGGTCGCGCTCGGAGCGGATCTTGACCAGCGCCGACATCGCCATGCCCTCAGGCGGCCTTGTCGTCGGCCACCGCGACCAGGCCGCGGATCTCGCGGATCCCGAGCCCGGGCGCATCGGTGACGGTGATCTCCGATTCGTTGAAGATCACCCCGCCGGTGACCGGGTCGTACTGGCAAAGCGACGGTCCGTCCAGGTCGACCTTGGTGATCACGTCGGCCTTGGCCACCGCCAGGTGCACCGCGGCGGCGACGCCGATGCTGGATTCCAGCATGCAGCCGATCATGCATTCGATCCCGTGCATGCCGCAGATGTCGGCAATGCGGACGGCGTTGGAGATGCCGCCGGTCTTCATCAGCTTGATGTTGACGATGTCGGCGGCGCGCATCCGGATCAGCTCGATCACCTCCATCGGCCCGAACACGCTCTCGTCGGCCATCACCGGCGTGTGCACGCGCTCGGTGACGTAGCGCAGGCCTTCCAGGTCGTAGGCCTTGACCGGCTGTTCGACCAGCTCCAGCTTGACTCCCGCGTCCTCCAGCGTCTGCAGCGCGTAGACCGCCTGCTTGGCGGTCCAGCCCTGGTTGGCGTCCAGGCGCAGCAGGGCGCGGCCCTCCACCGCGGCGTGGATCGCCCGGGTGCGCTCGATGTCGACGCCGATGTCCTTGCCGACCTTGATCTTCAGCGATTCGAAGCCGCGTTCCACCGCATCGATCGAGTCGGCCACCATCTTGTCGATGTAATCCACGCTGATGGTGATGTCGGTGGTCACCACCGGGTCGCCGCCGCCCAGCAGCTTGTACAGCGGCGCGCCGTAGAGTTGGCCCCAGAGGTCGTAGACCGCGATCTCGACCGCGGCCTTGGCGCTGGAGTTCTTCTCCATCGCCCCCTGCACGAGGTGGGTGACGCGGTTGAGGTTGGCGATGTCCTGCCCGATCAGCCGCGGCGAGATGTAATGGCGCACCGCGTCCATGATCGAGCCATGGGTGTCGCCGGTGATCACCGCGGTGGCCGGGGCGCTGCCGTAGCCGACGTGGCCGTCGTCGGTGCGCACCATCACCACGATGTCCTCGACCTGCTCGACGGTGCGAAGCGCGGTCTTGAACGGCGTCTTCAGCGGCACCCGCAGCATGCCGAACTGGATGTCGCTGATCTTCATGGCAGGTCCTTCGTGCGCCCGCCGTGGCGGCGGAGTTCGCGGATGTACATGCGGGCATGGCCTTCCGTTGCGGCGTTCATGGGCGGGGCGCCACCCGGACGATGTTGGTGATGCGGTCGATGTAATCCTGCGCGGCGTTGAACATCAGCGGCGTCAGCGGCGTCACCGAAACAGCGTTGAGGTGCATCGACCGCAGCTGGCCGTCGGCGCCGAGGTAGCTGCCGCCGTTGGTGTCGTGGATCACGTAGGGCACGTCGCCGATGCGGCCGATCACCATCATCACGTGGCCGGGGATGTAGACGAGGTCGCCGACCTGCAGCGCCGCCACCGCGGCCACGCGCCTGTCGCGGCCATCGGCCGGTTCGAATCGGGTGCGATCCAGCGCCGGGCTGACGGACTGGTCGCTGGTGTTGCGGGGCAGCTGCACGCCCATGCTGCGGTAGACCTCGGAGACGAAGCCGCTGCAGTCGCGCCCGTTGTAGGAATGCCCCCAGCCGTAGCGCTCGCCGAGGAACCGGAAGCCCTGGCGGATGATGTTGGCGGGGGTCAGGGGCAAATAGTCGCCGGCGCTGTCGGTGTTCCTTTGCAGCAGCGCCGGCGCAAAACCCAGGCTGCCGTCGTCGTGGCGCAGCGGCAGCTCCAGCACCCATGAGGTGTAGGGATGCTGACCGTTCACCGGCCGGTCCGGCGCCACGTCGGCGAGCGGGGCGCGCACGCCCATGTCCAGTTGCAGCTCCGACAGTTGCGGCTGCTCGTGGCTGTAGACAGTGCGCACCTTGGCGCCGGTGACGACGCGGTAGGGCGCCTTGTCGGCATGCGCGAACACGGCCTCGCGGCTGCCTTCGGCGATGGCTCCCGCCTCGACCCACGCCGCGTAGCGCGGGCTCACCACGAACAACCAGCCGCCATCGCCGCTGCGGTGCACGATCGCCACCGGCGTGCCCGGGAACAGTGCGCTTTCCTGGAAGCGGTCGATGTCGGTGTCGTCGTCGCTGCTGAACACGCGCAGGTCGGTGGGGAAGGCGCGCAGCGCGGCGCGCCGCACCGCCATGCCGAACCGGGTGGCCTGGGTGGCGGGGATCGCGTCGAGGGCGCGGCCGGCGACGATGGCGTCGAGCGTGGGCTGCGGCACCGGCTTGCCGCCTTCGTCGTACAGCGGCTTCGATGGTGCCGATGCCAGGCCTTCGATCCAGCCGGCGACCGTCGCGCGGTCCAGGGTCGCGGGCAGCGCGCGCAGGTCGTGCATGGAATCGTCCGTGCGCAGCAGCTTCGCGTTCTGCGCATCGATCGCGGCGCGGTCCATCAGCACGCGGTCGGGTGCGTTCGCATCGCCCTGGGCCAGCCGCGACACCCAGAATTCCGGCGACAGGTAGGCCTCTTCGACGCCGATCACGCCGCTGGCCGGCACCTGCATCGGCACCACCGGTTCGCGCGCCCACGCCGGCGCCGCGGCCAGCAGCGTCATTGCCAGCGCGGCGGAGACGGTCGACAAAGGGAATCGCATCGGGATCATTCGATTGGCCTCAGGCGGGAGCCATGGACGACAGCACCGTGGCCATCAACAGGCCCAGGCCGGTGCCAAGGATATAGCCGAGCAGCGCGAGCAGGACCGCGACCGGCACCAGCAGCGGCGAGTAGGTCGCTGCAAGGATCGGCGAAGCCGCGACACCGCCGATGTGCGCCAGCGAGGAGATCCCGCACAGGTACAGGTCGAAATGGAACAGGCGCGCGGCCAGCAGCATGATCAGTGCATGGATGGCGATGATGCACGCGCCGCACAGCAGGTACAGCGGCGCCGTCGCAATGCCGCTGAAGTTGCTCTGCGAGGCCATCACCGCGACCACGAAGATCAGCAGCGCGCCGGAGATGCGGCTGGCGCCGGGAAACCGCGCCAGCGGAGTGTGCGCGACCGCCAGCCCGGCGATGGTGGCGATGATGATCTTCCAGGTCGTGGCGCTGACCATGTCCGAGGTCGGCAGCAAGGCCGCCAGCCACGCCGACCCCGCCGCGGCCAGCAACGCCATGCCCAGCCACAGCAGCACCGTGTCCGCCGTCACCGGACCGGTCGCGGGCGGTTGCGCGACGACGAGGTCGGCGCTCGAGCGCGCGCGGGTGAAGCGGTTGAAGGCCGGCGCCAGCCGCGCCGTCGAGAACAGGATCGCCACCCACATCGAATAGCAGATCGCGTCGGTCAGCAGCGCCAGGGCGAGGTTGTTGTCGCTCATGCCGATCGCCTGCTTGACCGCGACCAGGTTGGCCGTGCCGCCGACCCAGCTGCCACTGAGCGCCGCCAGCGGCTGCCAGCCGTCGCCGGCCGGCAGCCAGTGCCGGAACACGAAGTAGGTGACGACGAAGCCGGTGGACAGGCTGATCGTGGTGCAGGCGAACACCGCCAGCACCCGCGGGCCCAGCGCGAAGATCGCGCGCAGGTCGCAATTGACCATCAGCAGGAACAGCAGCGCCGGGATCAGTTGCGCGATCAGCAGCGTCTGCGCGGCCTGGATCGCGGGCGTGACCCGCCACAGGCCGACCACCGCCAGCGCGGTGACCGACAGGTACACCAGCACGATCGGCGGGAACACCGAAAACAGCTTCCACCCGGTGCGCCGTTCCAGCATCGAAAAGATGCCGGCGGCCAGCAGCATCACAGCCAGGTAGGGCCAGACCGTGTGGATCATCGCGTCCCCTCGAGCGCCCGTCGGCCGCACCACTTTTTGTGCAGTGCGGAATAGGTGATTCTCATAACATACACGAAAAGAATAAATTATTGACCAGCACTCCGGGCCATGTTACACAGCCTTCACTTGGCGATTTCACTGGGGAAAACGGGCGAGTGGATGTGGTTCCAGCCCCTCTCATGGCGTCGACGGCGCGGCAGCGCCGGTGGTGCCTGTGCGTGCCGCTGTTGCTGCTCGCACTGACGGGCCGCGGCCTCGCCGTGCCGGCGCAACACCTGACGGATACGGGCACGGACGAGGTCGCGGCAGGTGCGCAGGTGGCGAGCGACGCCGGCGTGCTGGCCGTGATCGCCAGGATCGATTCCGGTGACTTCAAGGGCGCCGAAGCGGCGATCGCCCAGGCCCTGGCGACGCCAGCGACATCGGCCGGCACGCGGGACGCCTTGCTTTACCAGCGCGAGCGCATGCGCCGGATCCTGCTCGATTTCGACCAGACCGCGGAGCAGGTCAAGGCGCGGGTGCGTCGCGACATCCCGGATCTCACCGACGCCGGGTTCGCGCGCTGGGACGCGCAGGGGCTGTTCGAGCGCATGGACATCGACGGCCGGCGCCTGTATTTCAACCGGACCGGGTCGAACCTGTTCCGGATCAGCGCGGAGGCCAGGGCACAGCGTGCCGATCCCAGGCCATTCGTCGAAAGCCCGCTGGAATCGGCGCATCCGCACCATCGCGCGGTGGTCGCCGCCGCGCGTGCCGCGAATGCCGACAGCGTGCTGCCGCGCCGGCTGCGCTTCACCCAGTCGCTGGTGGTGGACGCCGATGCGGTGCCGGCGGGCGAGACCGTGCGGGCGTGGATCCCGTACCCGCGGGCGATCGCGGGGCAGCAGGCGGACATCCGCTTCGTCTCCAGCGTGCCGGCGGCGCACGAGATCGCCCCGGAATCGACGCTGCAGCGCACCGTGTATTTCGAGCAGCCCGCGGTCGCCGGCAGCAAGACCACGTTTTCGGTGACCTACGACGTCACCATCAGCGCGCGCCATTTCGACATCGACCCGGCCAGGGTCGTGGCCGCTGAGATCAGCCCGGAGCTGGCGCCGTTCGTGGCGCAGCGCGCGCCGCACGTGGTCTTCAGCGACGACCTGCGCGCGTTCTCGCGCAAGGCCGTGGGCGACGAAACCAATCCGTGGCGGATCGCGCAGAAGCTCTACGCCGCGGTCGACCGCATCCCCTGGGCCGGCGCGCGCGAGTACTCCACGATCGGCAACATCAGCGATTACGCCCTGCACGCCGGCCATGCCGACTGCGGCCAGCAGACCCTGCTGCTGATGACGCTGCTGCGGCTCAACGGCATCCCGGCGCGCTGGCAGTCGGGGATGATGTTCGCCGGCCACGACGCGCAGGCCGATGACGCCTACTGGAACCTGCACGATTGGGGCCAGTTGTACATCGCGCCCTATGGCTGGGTCCCGATGGACGTCACCTTCGGCCGCCTCGACGATCCGGATCCGGCGGTCGCGGGCTTCTACCTCGGCGGCCTCGACGGTTACCGCATCGCCTTCAACGACGACTACAGCCGGCCGTTGGTGCCGCGCAAACGGCATTTCCGTTCCGAAACGGTGGACCTGCAGCGCGGGGAAGCCGAATGGAGCGGCGGCAACCTCTATTTCGACCAGTGGGACTACGACTTCGCCTGGCAGTTGCTGCCGGCGGGGGCGGAAGGGCATTGACGGCAGTTTCCATCCACACAGATCCAGCACCGATTGGGGAGAGGTTATGAGCAGCACCCGGAATTTGCGCAAGTCCGTACTCTGCATCGCGATGGGCCTGTGCCTTTCGTCCATGGCCGTCGTCCCGGCGCTGGCGCAGAGCGCCACCGGTTCGGTCACCGGCCATGCGGCAGCGGGTTCGGAGGTGACCATCACCAACCCCGATACCGGTTTCAGCCGCAGCGTGACGGCGGACGCGGACGGCAACTACCGCTTCCCCTTCGTCCCGGTGGGCAACTACAACGTCGAGGCGCCAGGCAGCGAGCCGGTTCCGATCGCGGTGACGCTGGGCAATGCCACCAATGTCGATGTCGGCGCGGGCGCGACCAACCTCGCGGCGGTGCAGGTGGTGGGTTCGCGCGTGGTCACGCCGATCGACGTGAGCTCCACCGAGTCGGCGACGAACATCACCGCCCAGGAAATCGCGCGCATGCCGGTCGAGCGCAACGTCTCCTCGGTGGCGCTGCTGGCGCCGGGCGTCGCCCGCGGCAGCGCCGGCTTCGGCGGCATCTCCTTCGGCGGATCCTCGGTCGCCGAGAACGCGTTCTACATCAATGGCCTCAACGTCACCGATTTCTACAACCGCATCGGCTTCGCCGAAGCGCCGTTCGACTTCTACCGCGAATTCCAGGTCAAGACCGGCGGTTACTCGGTGGAGTTCGGGCGCACCACCGGCGGCGTGGTCAATGCCGTGGCCAAGTCCGGTACCAACGAGTTCCATTACGGCGGCAAGTTCGTCTGGGGGCCGCGCGACTGGGAGTCCGAGGGCCGCGACAGCTATTTCGAGGGCGAGCGCTACATCACCCGCAGCTACGACTCGACCGATTCCAAGCGCCTGAACGTCTGGGCGTCCGGCCCGATCGTGAAGGACAAGCTGTTCTTCTTCGCGATGTACGAAGGGCGCGACATCCGCCCGCAGCGCACCGACGACGAAGGCGAGCCCTTCTACGACGGCAAGTCGGACGATGGGTTCTGGGGCACCACGCTTGACTGGCAGGTCACCGACAACAACCTGCTGAGCCTGATGGCGTTCTCCAACGACAACTCGACGGCATCGGAGGTGTTCGACTTCGACCCGGAGAACGGCACGCGCGGCGCCAAGATCGGCGACGTCTTCTCGGAGAGCGGCGGCAGCAACTGGGCCCTGACCTGGACCTCGTACCTCACCGACGACCTGTCGATGAAGCTGATGGCCGGCGACAACAAGCGCAACGACGTCGGCCGCTCGCCTGCGGACCCGGAGTGCAACTACGTCACCAGGGGCTCGGGGGTCCCGAACCCGGGCGTTGCGATCGGCTGCAACTTCAACAGCTCCGTCTACGACCGCGCCGACGAGCGCGAGCAATGGCGGGCGGATTTCGAGTGGGCACTGGGCGACCACCTGCTGCGCTTCGGCCTGGACCGCGAAAAGAACACCTCGGTGCTGGACCAGCATTACCCGGGCCCGGGCCAGTACCAGTACAACGTCTATTCGACCGAGCCGGGAACCTTCATCAGCAGTTCCGGCGGCGGCATCGTGCCGGACGGCTACTACGCCTACGTGCGCGCGCGCCGCTACGAGCTCAACGGCAATTTCGAGACCACCAACAGCGCCTGGTACCTGGAGGACAACTGGTCGGTGAGCGATAACCTGGTGCTCAACCTGGGCATCCGCAACGAGGGCTTCGACAACAAGGACGAGCTCGGCCGCAGCTACATCAAGATGGACGACATGTGGGCGCCGCGCCTGGGCTTCTCCTGGGACATGAAGGGCGACGGCAGCACCAAGGTGTTCGGCAACGTCGGCCGCTACTTCCTGCCGGTGGCCAACGTCATCAACATCAAACAGGGCGGCGCGCTGCTGGACGAGCGCACCTATTACGCCTTCGACGGCTGGGAAATCCTCCAGTACAACGGCGTGGACTACGCGTCCCCGATCCTGGGCGAGCAGTTCGGCTACTACAACGGCCAGGGCGACGGCACGCTCGGCGACCTGCGCTCGGAAGTGGACGCGGACATGGACCCGGTCTACCAGGACGAACTGATCCTGGGCTTCCAGCAGCAGATCGACGCCACCTGGTCCTGGGGCGTGCGCGGCGTCTACCGCAAGCTGCACAACGCAATCGACGACATGGGCATCACCGCGACGCCTTGCGGTCGCATTTCCACCCAGTGGGTCATGGCCAACCCGGGCGAGGACGTCACGTTCTGGGGCGACACCGATTGCGACGGCGAGGACGACGGCTACGTCACCATCGACACCTCCAAGGAGGGGTACTGGACGGAGACCGACCATTACGAGTTCACCGGCGGCGAGTGGGAGTACGTCAACTCCACCCCGAACGGGCAGGTCGGCTGGGAGAAGCCCAAGCGCACCTACAAGGCGCTGGAGTTCCAGGTCGACCGCGCCTGGGACGACAAGTGGGCATTCAACGCCTCGTACACCCTTTCCTGGAGCGAAGGCAACGCCGAGGGCCCGGTCAACACCGACACCAACTTCGGCGATACGGGTCGCACCGAGAACTTCGACGACCCGTTCGTGAACCTCAATGGCTACGGCCCGCTGGCCAACGACCATCGCCACCAGATCAAGCTGCGCGGCAGTTACGCGTTCGCCGAGAACTGGCGCGTGGGCGCCACCCTGGATGCGCGCTCGGGCGGCCCGATCACCGCGTTCGGTGTCGGCAGCCCGTTCGACTGGGATTCCTACCACAGCTACTACATCTGCGTGGAAAACTGCACGCTGCCGGAGAATGCGGTCGAAGGCGACACCTGGAGCACCAGCGACCGCGTGTTCGAGTTGTCGCGTCGCGGCGGCGCGGGCCGGATGCCGTGGATCATCGACCTGGGTACCAGCCTGGAGTACGAACGTTCGTTCGGCGCGGCGAATTTCAGGGCGAAGCTGGCGGTCTACAACCTGCTCAACAATCAGAAGGCGACCTGGGTCTACCAGGACCTGGAGCCGGGCGTGGGCGACCGCGACGAGTTCTTCGGCCAGGAGCGCTACCTGCAGTCGCCACGCTACGGCCAGCTGACCCTGTCGCTGGAATTCTGACGCGCGTCGGCGGCCCGCCCTCGCGGCGGGCCGCCATTTCCCCGGGTACGTGGCCGGCGTGCCGCTCCCGTGTTGCCGGGGCCGGCGGATGCGCAGGCCCGGCCCGCACCGTCGCGAGGCTATGAACCTGCACCCGATGAGTCCTGGCGAACAAGCCCGGGGCGGCCACGGCGCCGCTCCGGAAGGCATGCAAGACCTCCTGGCCCTTGACGGTGTCGATCTCGCGTCGGTGGCGGCCCGCGAAGGCACGCCGCTGCACCTGTATTCGGCCACCGCGATCCGGCAGCGCATCGACGGCCTGCAATCGGCGCTGCAGGGCGTCGATGCGACGATCTGCTACGCGGTCAAGGCCAACGGCAACCACGCCATCCTGCAATTGATGGCGAAGTCCGGCGTCGGCGCCGACATAGTCTCGGCTGGCGAACTGAGGCGCGCGCTGCGCGCGGGCATTGCGCCGTCGAAGATCGTGTTCTCCGGCGTCGGCAAGCGCGAGGACGAGATCGCGCAGGCCCTGGAAGCCGGGATCGCCCGTTTCAACGTCGAGTCGCGCGCCGAGCTGGACCTGCTGCAGCGGCTTGCGCATGCGCGCGGCGTGGTGGCCCATGCCGCGGTGCGGATCAACCCGGACGTCGATGCCGGTACGCACGCGAAGATCTCCACGGGAAAATCGGAGAACAAGTTCGGCGTTGCCGTCGCGGAGGCGCGGCAATGGTTCACCGCGCAGGCGCAATGGCCGGCCGTGCGCCTGGACGGGCTGCACATGCACATCGGGTCGCAGATCCTGGAACTGGAGCCGATCCGGCGCGCATTGCAGCGGCTGGCCCGTTTCTGGCGCGAGCTGGCGCTGGCCGGCCATGCGATCGCGAGCATCGACGTGGGTGGCGGCCTGGGCGTGCGCTACCGCCAGGGCGAGCGCGCGATCGATGCCGCCGACTACGTGGCCGCGATCCGCGATGCGCTCGCCGGCTTCGACGGCCGCATCGTGCTCGAGCCCGGGCGTTACCTCGTGGCCGAGGCGGGCCTGCTGCTGGCGCGCGTGCTGCACGCCAAGCAGGGCAGCGAACGCACCTTCCTGGTGGTCGACGCCGCCATGAACGACCTGCTGCGGCCCAGCCTGTACGACGCCTGGCACGACATCGTCCGGGTCGGAGACGACAACGGGCGCACCACGACCACTTACGACGTCGTGGGCCCGGTGTGCGAAACCGGCGACACCTTCGCCGTGGCGCGCGGATTGCCGCGTTGCGAGGCCGGAGACCTGCTGGCGATCCTCGCCACCGGCGCCTATGGTGCGTCGATGGCCTCCACCTACAACTCGCGTCCGCTGGCGGCCGAAGTGCTGGTCGAGCATGGTCGCTACGCCGTGGTTCGGCGGCGGCAGACGCTGGACGAGATGCTCGCCGGCGAACAGGCGGCGACGCACTGGGAGACGGCATGAACGGGGCATTCGACATCCGCAGGCTCGCGGCAGGCCTTGCCACGACGGCGCTGGCGACGCTGCTGGCCGCTTGTGCAACGGTTCCCGACGCGCCAGGCGAGGGCATCCCGCCGCGCCCGCTCACCATCGATACCCATGTCGACATCCCGCTGGACTACATGCGCGACCCGAAGTTCGATGTCGGCGGCGACAGCGTGCTGCTGGTGGACCTGGACAAGATGCGCCGTGGCGGGCTGGATGCGGCGTTCTTCGTGATCTATGTCGGGCAGGGGCCGTTGACGCCCGAAGGCTATGCGGATGCCGCGGCCCAGGCCGATCGCAAGTATTCGGCGATCGCCTTGATGCTGGAGCGTTACCCGGATCGCATCCGCGCCGCGACCACGCCGCGGCAGGTGCGCGACAACCACGCCCACGGCCTGCTTTCGGCGATGATCGGGGTCGAGAACGGTTATTCGCTCGGGCACGACCTCGGGCGCATCGACGCCGCCTACGCCCACGGCGCGCGCTACCTCGGCCTGGTGCACGTCGGCAACAACGACCTGTGCAGCAGTGCCAATCCCGATGTCGAACGCGGCGAGCCGGCGCACAACGGTCCCGGCGACGCCGGCATGAGCGATTTCGGCCGCGCCGCGGTCGCGCGCGCCAACGCGCTCGGGATCATGGTCGACGTCTCGCACGCCTCCGACCAATGCGTGCGCGACGCCATCGCGGCGTCGAAGGCGCCGGTGATCGCCTCGCACTCCTCGGCGCGCGCGCTGGTAGGCGTGCCGCGCAACCTGCCGGACGACCTGCTGCGCGCCATCGCGCAGGACGGCGGGGTGGTCCAGGCCGTGGCCTACAAGGAATTCCTGAAGAGCGATCCCGCCCGCGCGGCGGCGGAGAAGGCGCTGCAGGAGGAGGTCGCGCGCCAGGCCGGCGACGCCGAGTACGACAGCGACAAGCACGACTACCTGCCGGCGATGGCCGAAGGCATGGCGCGAATCGAGGAGGAGCATCCGCTGGCCAGCCTGGACCAGTACATGGACCACATCCAGTACATGGTCCGCATCGCCGGCATCGACCACGTTGGCATCGCCTCGGACTTCGACGGCGGCGGCGGCATCACCGGCTGGATGGACGCGTCGCAGACCGGCAACGTCACCGCGGCCCTGCGCCAGCGCGGCTTCGGCGAGGCCGACATCGCCAAGCTCTGGGGCGGCAACCTGCTGCGGGTGTGGCAGGCCGCGATCGACGAGGCCGCGCGCGAGGGTGCGGCGGCACCATGAGCCGGCGCCCGCACATGGGGGTGTGGCTGTTGCGCGCGGCCGCGCTGCTGGGCGGCATGCTGCTGGGCCTTTCGGCGCAGGCTTCGACGCCCGTGGGGCCGGTACGGGATGCACAAGCCGCCGACAGGGCCGCGTTCGATGCAATGGTCGACGCCACCGTCGCGCGCTACCGGCTGCCGGGGATCGCGGTCGGCGTGATCGAGGACGGCCAGGTCGTCTACACGCGCACCGTCGGCGAAACCGTTGCCGGTTCCGGCGACCCCGTCACCCGCGACACGCTGTTCAAGATCGCTTCCAACAGCAAGGCGATGACCGCGAGCGTGCTGGCGCGCCTGGTGCAGGCCGGCAGGCTGGACTGGGACGCACCGGTGGTCCGATACCTGCCCGATTTCGCCATGCACGATCCGTGGGTGACGCGGCACATGCTGGTGCGCGACCTGCTGGTGCACAACAGCGGCCTGCCCGAAGGCGGCGGCGACCTGATGCTGTGGCCGGAGCCCAACCTGTTCACCCGCGCCGACATCCTGGGAGGGCTGCGTCACATCAAGCCGGCCTACGGCTTCCGCGCCGGCTACGCCTACGACAACCTGCTGTACGTGGTCGCCGGCGAAGTCGCGGCGGCGGCGGGCGGTGCGCCGTACGAGGAACTGGTGCGGCGCGAGCTGTTCCAGCCGCTGGGCCTGTCGCGCTGCCGGGTCGGCGAGTTCCACCTCGACCAGGCCGGCAGCGTCGCGCAGCCGCACATGCGCAAGGGCGACGGCAATGTCGTCATCCGCCGGGACGAAGCGGTGGTGCCGGCGATCACCATGGCCGCGGCGGGGGGTATCCGCTGCAGCCTCGACGACATGCTCGCCTGGGCACGCAACTGGCTGGACCCGACGCCGCAACAGCTGCAATGGCTGGGAACCGGGCAGCGCCGCGCACTGTGGACCGCACGCACGCCGATGCCGATCCCGCAGCGCCGCCGCGACTGGGACAACACCCATTACTACGCCTACGCCTTCGGCTTCCGGCTGGCCGATGTCGACGGACAGTGGACCGTGTCGCACACCGGCACCCTAGGCGGCATGTACTCGGCGATGATGCTGCTGCCCGACCGCAGGTCCGGCTTCGTGATCATGATCAATGGCGACGGCGATGCCGCACGTACGGTGCTGGCCGAAGTGCTGCTCAAGCATTTCACCGCGCCGGGGCAGGGGCGCGACATCGATTCGTACGCCGACGAACTGGCCCGCGACGCCGCCGCGCCCTCGCGTTCGCGTGCGCCGGACATCTCCGGGCGCCGGCCGGTGGCCGCCAGGGAAATGGCGCGGTGGCTGGGCGTCTGGCGCGATCCCTGGTTCGGCGAGGTGGCGATCTGCCCCGCCGGCGACGGCGTCGAGTTCCAGGCGGCCAAGTCGCCGTCGATGGAGGCGCCGGTGTCGCGGCTCGGCGACCGCTACCTGGTGCACTGGGACGAGGCCAGGGCCGATGTCGATGCGTGGCTCGACTTCGCCGGGGAGGGCAACGCCCGCACCTTGCGCATGGCCAAGGTCGATCCGGATGGCGATTTCAGCTCCGATTACGAGGATCTTGCGTTCACCTGGGTGCGCGGCTGTGAATAAGCGCTGGCAGGCGTGGGTGGCTGCGATCGCAGTGCCGTCGTTGGGTGCGTGCGCAGGCCTGGCGGGGACGGCACCTGGCCCCGCGGCACCCACGCCCGCGGCCGCGAGCACTGCGGCCGCCGCCGGCCTGGTCGATGTCACGACCCTGGTGCCCGACATGGCGCTGGAAATCCGCTACGCCGGCAACGACAACTTCACCGGCGGCCCGGTCGACGGCTATCGCGCCCCGAAGTGCCTGCTGCTGGGCCCGGCGGCGCAGGCGCTGCAGCGCGTGGAAATGTCGCTGCGAGAGCGCCAGTTGCGGCTGAAGCTGTTCGATTGCTACCGCCCGGCGCGCGCCGTCGCGGAGTTCGTGCGCTGGGCCGGCGACCTGTCCGACCAGCGCAGCAAGCCGCGCTATTACCCCAACCTGGACAAGCGGGAGCTGCTCGGGGACTACATCGCGCCGGTGTCGGGCCACAGCCGCGGCGCGACCCTGGACCTGACGCTGATGCAGTGCGGCGCCGGCGGCGGCGATTGCCGGCCGCTGGACATGGGCACGGACTTCGACTTCTTCGACCCGCGCGCGCACACGGAATCGCCGGACACCACCCCCGCCCAGCGCGCCAATCGGCTGCGCCTGCGCGAGGCGATGGCGGCGCAGGGATTCCGCAACTATCCGCTGGAGTGGTGGCATTACACGCTCGCCCCGGAACCCGCGCCGCCGATGCTGTACGACGTGCCCATCCAGTAGGCCGGGCCTCCGGCCTTTCCACCGTTGTCGCGAACATGGAGGTCGGCCGGATGCGATCCCCCAAAGCCCTGCTCGCCATTTCCCTGGCGACGACCTGCCTGCTCGCAGGCTGCCCCACCACAGAGAATCCGATGCGACCACCCGCCACCGACGACACGACCGGCGACAGGATCGACCAGCTGATGCAGCGCTACGACGGCGCCGTCCCGGGCGCATCGCTGCTGGTGGTCCGTGACGGCGAAGCCGTGGTGCAGCGCGGCTACGGCCTTTCCGATTGCGAGGCGGGCATCGAAGCCGGCCCGGCGACCAACTACCGGCTGGCCTCGCTGACCAAGCAATTCACCGCCGCGGCGATCCTGCTGCTGGCGCAGGATGGCAGGCTCGGCATCGACGATCCGGTGCGCGAGTGGCTGCCAACGCTGCCGCCTGCCGCCGACGCGATCACCCTGCGCCACCTGCTCACCCATACGTCGGGCCTGGTCGACTACGAAGACCTCATGGCACCCGACCATCCCGGCCAGATCCGCGATGCCGGCGTGTTGCAGCTGCTGGAGCGCGAGGGCCGCACCTACTTCACGCCCGGCAGCGCGTACCGCTACAGCAACAGCGGCTACGCGCTACTGGCGCTGGTGGTGGAAAAAGCGTCCGGTGAAACGTTCCCGCAGTTCCTGCGCCGGCGGATCTTCGAGCCGCTGGGCATGCACGACACCCTGGCCTACGCCAGCGGGGGGCCGGAGGTGCCGCATCGTGCCTGGGGCTACAGCCCGGCCGACGCGGCCGCCAGCGATGCCACCGGCGGCCGGTGGACCCGCACCGACCAGAGCCCCACCAGTGCCGTGCTTGGCGATGGCGGCATCTATTCCTCGATCGGGGACCTGGCGCGATGGGATGCCGCGCTGTACGACGACCGCCTGCTCGACGATGCCTCGCGCGCAAGCGCCTTCAGCGCGCAGGTCGAGGTCACCGGCGAGCCCTGGCAGGCCGGCTACGGCTTCGGCTGGCGCATCACCGGCGACACCCTCTGGCATTCGGGCGAGACGATCGGCTTCCGCAACGTGATCGTGCGCTGGCCGCAGCGCCGCCTGACCGTGGTCCTGCTCAGCAACCGCAACGAGCCGGAGCCGTACCGCACGGCGCTGGCGATCGGGGAACTGTTCCTCGATCACTGAAAAGCCGGCTGCGGCAGGGCGGAAAAGACAGAAAACCCCGCGGGCGCGGGGTCTTCGATGACGCTGACGCGGGATGAATTGGTGGAGCGGAGGAGGATCGAACTCCCGACCTTCGCATTGCGAACGCGACGCTCTCCCAGCTGAGCTACCGCCCCGTTCCGGACTCGCCGGAGGTTGCGGATTATACGGATGCGCCCCGCGCGCCGCCAGCCATGCGCCCGGCGGGTGCGGCATCGCCGGCGATCGGCAGCAGCGGGGCCAGGCGCGGTTCCAGCAGGGTCCGGCGCCAGCCGGCGAGCGGACCGGGCCAGTCGTCGCCATGGCCGTCGGCGCGCAGGTCGAGCAGGGACTGCAGCCAGCGCCGCGAGGCGAGCACGCCGTCGGGCAGGCCGAGTTCGGCGCTGAGCGCGGCCACGGCGTCCTGCAGCTTGCGCAATGCGGCCTTGTCGCGGTCGTCGGCGCGCGCGGCCGGGGCCTGGGCTTCGTCCGGCAGCGGCGTCTGCAAGGCCTGCCACAGCGCATCGCCGAGGCTGCGCGGCGCTTTCGGCGTGGCTTCGAGCTGGCGTTGCAGGCCGGCGCGGTCGATGGGCGGATTGCGGGCCAGGCCAGTGGCCAGTTCGTTGTCCAGGATCCAGCTGCGCGGGCGGTCGGCCTCGCGCGCATACGCGTCGCGCCAGCGCAGCAGCCGCAGCAGACGCTGCTGGGACGGTTCGTCGAGGAATTGCGCGGCGCGCAGCGACAGGTGCGGCCAGCGCTCGAGTTCGACGCTGCGCGCATTGGCCAGCATCCGCGCGCAATCCTCGGCCAGCCACGCCTCGCGGCCGAGCGTGCGCAGGCGCGCGTCGAGGTCGTCGTGCAGCGCGAACAGGTGGCGGACGTCGTCGGCGGCGTATTCCAGCTGCGCCGGCGACAATGGCCGCCGCAGCCAGTCGGAACGGGTTTCGCCCTTGGGCAGGGTGACGCCCAGCGTGTCCTGCACCAGGCGCTGGTAGCCGACGCCGGCGCCGACCCCGGCCAGCGCCGCCGCCACCTGGGTGTCGAACAGCACTGAAGGCACCACGCCGCAATGGCGCTTGAGTGCGACCAGGTCCTCGCTGGCGCTGTGCATCACCTTGACCACCGACGGGTCGGCGAGCATCGACGCAAGCGCATCGGTGATCCCGGGGGCCAGCGGATCGGCCAGCAGGATGCTGCCCTGGGCGTCGTCGAGCGCGATCTGTACCAGCGCCAGCTGCGGCCACCAGGTGCGCTCGCGCACGAATTCGGTGTCCAGGCCGACCCGCGGCGGCGCGTCGGCAAGGCGGGCGGTGAGCTCGGCGGGGTCGCGGATCCAGACGGTCACGGGCGGGCAGGTCTCCTTAGGGGGTCGACGAGCCTAACTGCGTGGGTGGTGGGGCTGTCAAACATCGATTCGCGTTTCGCCATGCGCGCGGTTGCCGCCAGCGGCGACAATGCCCTAAGTTGCCGGAACCGGTCCGTCCGAACCACGGATCGGCGGGTTGAACGGACGGGAGAAGCGATTGCGCGTCGGCAAGCCAGCAACAGCTGCAGCAGCGATCGCGCTGGCGCTCGTGCTGGCCGGCTGTGGCCGCAAGGAAGCGGATACGACCGCCCGTGCCGCGGCTGGCCTCGCCAACGAGGCGCCGGGGCAGGTCAGTGTCGAGGGTGACGACCGCATCGCCGCAAGCCTGACCTGGCAGGCACCCGAGGTGGTGCTGGCCGCCGACGACCTGCCCGATGCGCACAGGCGCGCGGCCAAGGCGCTGGCCGAGGGCCGCCTGTACGCCGACGGCGAAGCCGCGATTCCGCTGTACCTTGCGATCCTGAAGCAGGTGCCCGACGACGCCGCGGCCAAGGCTGGCCTGCAGCGCGCGCTCGAGGCGCTGCTGGCGACCGGCGACCAGGCGCTGGCGGCCGCCGACGACGATCTCGACGCGCTGCGGCAGGCACATGCCGTCGCCTCGGTGGCGCGCGCGATCGCGGTCCGGGACGAGGCCGTGCAGGCCTTCCTGGGGCGCGTGGACGAGGCCGATCGCCTGTGGGAGCTCAATCGCCAGGCCGAGCGCGATCTGCGTGCCGGCAAGCTCGGTGAATCCGGGAGCGGCGCGCTGCCCAGGCTGCGCGCGGCCTTGCGCATCCGTCCCGGGCAGGCGCGTGCGCTGCAGGGCCTGGCGGCGGTGGAAAGCGGCCTGATCCGCCGTGGCGAGGAGGCGGGCGCCCGTGGCGACTTCGACAATGCCGAGCGCTGGATCGCGCTGGCGGCGACGGTGCGCCCGGGCAGCGACACGATCGCCGATGCCCGCGCGCGCATTGCCGGGATGCGGCGCGCGCGGATCGCGGGACTGCGCGACCAGGGCATGATGGCGCTGCTGCAACGCGACGGCGACAAGGACATCGCGCTGGCGCGCGGCAAGCTGGCGGAGATCCTGCGGATCGCCGAGCCGGGCGATGCCGCGGCGGCGGAGCTGCGCCAGCGCATCGACCTGGTCACCCATTACGGCCTGTTCCATCCCGGCCAGGCATTCACCGATGGCCTGAAGCAAGGCGCCCGCGGCCCGGAAATGGTGGTGGTGCCGCATGGTGCTTTCCGCATGGGCGCGGCGCCCGAGGAGGCCGAAGCCAGCGACAGCGAACGGCCCGCGCACTACGTGCGCTTCGACCGCGGTTTCGCGATGTCGCGCACCGAGGTCACCGTCGGGGATTTCCGCCGCTTCGTCGCCGCCAGCGGCTACCGGCCCACGGCGACCCGGCGCGGCTATTCGATGGTGTACGAGGAGCGCAACGGCAACTTCGTGCGCCGCAGCGGCATTGACTGGCGCTCGACCTACGACGGCGACAGGGCCGGCGACGAGCTCCCGGTGCTGCACGTCAGCGCCCGTGATGCCGACGCGTACGCGGAATGGCTCAGCGCGCAGAGCGGCCAGCGCTACCGCCTGGCCAGCGAGGCCGAATTCGAATACGCGTTGCGCGCCGGCAGCGACACGCGCTTCCCGTGGGGCGGGGGCGGGCCGCCGGCCGGTGCCGGCAACTTCACCGGTGCCAGGGATCGATCCCCGAGCGGCCGCGCCTGGCGCAATGCGTTCGCCGGCTATGGCGACGGCTACTGGGGGCCGGCGCCGGTGGGCCGTTTTTCGGCGAATGCATACGGCCTTCACGACCTCGCCGGCAATGTCGGCGAGTGGGTCGCCGACTGCTGGCACGACAGCTATCGCCGCGCACCGGACGAAGGCGTCGCCTGGTTCAATCCCGGGTGCCGCACGCGGGTGATGCGCGGCGGCGCCTGGGCCAGCGCGCCGGGGCAGACGCGTTCGGCCTGGCGCGCGCCGGCTGGCGTGGAGACGACCAACGCCCGGATCGGTTTCCGGGTAGTGCGCGAGTTGTAGCAACCGTCGCGGCCGTGATCGCACAAGGAGTGATGCAGATGAGGCAGGACCCGTTCGGCAACCAGGGGCAGGGCACGCCGCGTCGGCGCGGATTCGGCGGACTGCGCCTGTGGGTGCTGTTGCTGTTCGCCGGCTACGCGGTGTTCTACTGGTTCTCCAACCGCAGCACCGATCCCTACACCGGCGAAACCGTGCTGATCGACAAGAGCATCACCCCGGAGGACGAGAAGGCGCTCGGCCTGCAGGCCTACCAGGAGATCCTGGCGCAGGAGCCGGCGCTGGATCGCAACTCGCAGATTTCGCAGCAGGTGCGCGAGATCGCGCAGCGGCTGATCGCGAAGGTGCCCGAAGTCGAGGACGCGCTCGCCGCCGAGAACAACATGCAGGCGCCGCACGTGGAAAAGGCCTTCGACTGGGACGTCAACGTGATCCAGTCCGACCAGGTCAACGCGTTCTGCCTGCCCGGCGGCAAGATCGCGGTCTACACCGGGCTGGTGCCGGTGGCGCAGAACGCCGATGCGATGGCGGTGGTGATGGGCCACGAAATCTCGCACGCGCTGCTCCGCCATGGTGCCCAGCGCATGAGCGAGCAGAAGCTGGCGCAGATCGGCCAGATGGCCGGCGCGATGAGCGGCATGGACCAGCAGCAGATGCAGGCGGTGATGGCGATCTACGGCTATGGCCGCGCCCTGCCGTATGCGCGCAAGCAGGAAACCCAGGCCGACGAAATGGGGCTGATGCTGGCCGCGGCGGCATGCTTCAACCCGGAAGAAGCGGTGCCGTTGTGGCAGCGCATGGAGCAGGCCGGCGGCGGCAGCGGACAGCCCGAATACGCCTCCACCCACCCCAATCCCGGCACCCGCATCGAAAACCTGCAGGCCTGGATGCCGAAGGCCATGCAGTACCGCGCCAAATTCTGCAACGCCTCGGGGACAGCGGTCGGCGCGGATTGAGCTGATAGCGGATTCCGCGATACCTCGTCAGCTCGGCGCCCGGGCGGGCACTCGTAGGGCGGCCAGTTTGGGCATTCGTCGGGCGCCGCATGCGGACGCCCTTGGGTGCGAATGTCCCCCGGCGCCGGCCTTCGGCCGACGCCTCCTCCTTGATTTCGCACCCAAGGGCATCCGCACCCGGCGTTACGGTTGCGGAGCGGTTGCAGAAGCAATTGAGCGGAAGGGGGCCAAGGCAAAGGGGAGATTGCTCCTCTGCAAGCCTGTGATCCGACGTTCTGGTGTGGCCGCCAGCCCTTGGGGGCGAAATCAAGGAGGAGGCTTTCGCCGCAGGCGGATGCCGGGGGACATTCGCCCCCAAGGGCTGGCGGTCACGCCGGGGCCCGTCAGGTCGCCCCGAGGCATGCAATCAAGCGATCGGGCAGACGGCTCCGCATTTCCCGCGGCGTTGTTTCGAAGTGTGAGGCATGCGATCAAGCGACCAAGCGATCGCGGCTTCCCAATCAGAAACTCATGAACAGCCCGCCGTTCACCGGGATGTTGGCGCCCGTGATGAAGCTGGCGTCGTCGGCGGCGAGGAAGGCCACAGTGCGTGCGATCTCCTCCGGCTTGCCGAGGCGGCCGACCGGCACCTTGTCGACGATCCCGTCGCGGATCTCCTGCGGCATCGCCAGCACCATCGCCGTCTCGCAGTAACCCGGCGAGATCGAATTGACGGTCACGCCCTTGCGCGCGACTTCGCGCGCCAACGCCATGGTGAAACCGTGCATCCCGGCCTTGGCCGCCGAATAATTCGTCTGCCCGAACTGGCCGGTCTGACCATTGACCGAACTGATGTTGACGATGCGGCCGAAACCGCGCGAGGCCATGCCATCCACGGCGTGCCGGCAGAGGTTGAACACACCGCCCAGGTTGACCCCGAGCACCGCGTCCCACTGCGCCGGTTCCATCTTGCGCAGGGTGGTGTCGCGGGTGATCCCGGCGGCATTGACCAGGATGTCGAGCGCGCCGTGCGCGGCCTCGACCTCGCGCACCAGCGCGCCGCAGGCGGCGAAGTCGGTGACATCCAGCGCGGCGAAGCCGATGTCCAGGCCACCGGTTTCACGAGCGAAGGCATCGATGCGACCGCCATGGCCGTCGAGGTCCGCGGCGACGACCCGGCAACCGGCGCGTGCCAGCGCGATGCAGATCGCGGTGCCCAGGCCACCAATGCCGCCGCTGACGACGGCCGTGCGGGGTATTGCCGGCGTCATCTAGCGCGCGCCCCGCAGCGAAGCGGGGTTGGGGGTCGCCTGCGCCGGCACGCTCAGCTGCCGCGCGGCTTGTTGGCGCTATCCTTGTCGCGCGTGCGCCCGCCGGCGCCGGCGCTGCGGCCCATGCCGCCGACCAGGTTCTGCTGGAATTCCTTCCAGACCTCCAGGTTGCGTTCGGTCAGCTGGTTCATCATCGTCCATGGCGTCTGCCCGAGCATCCCGCCCATCTGCTGGCGGAATTGCTGCTGCTGGTCCATGAACATCTGCATCGAGCGCTCGAGGTAATTGCCCATGAAGCCCTGCAGGGAATCGCCGTAGAAGCGGATGATCTGGCTGAGCAGCTGCGTGGACAGCATCGGCTCGCCGTCCTGCTCGTGCTCGGCGATGATCTGCAGCAGCACCTGCCGGGTCAGGTCGTCGCCGCTCTTGGCGTCGCGGACCTCGAAGTCCTCGCCCTCGACGATCAACTGGCGCACATCCTCGATCGTGATGTAGCTGGAGATCTCGGTGTCGTAGAGGCGACGGTTGGGATATTTCTTGATGACGCGAACGGCCATGCGCTGCAACCCCCCGGTGGAATCCCGAGCATGGCGCAGTGCAGCAGCGGTTGCAACCACGGCCGTCGAGTGCTGCAAGTCACGGGAGCGGCAGCCCACTGCAGCTGGCGCCAAGCGGCACCGTGTTGCCGTACCTGTCCCCCGCCAGCACTCGATAGCGGTGCTGCGGAGCTTCCGCGTTGCCATCCATGGCCAACGACCGTTCGGCATCCTTGCCTCACCTGGCAGTCCGCGCATGTGGCGCCGATAGGGCGCCACATGAACGCGCGAACTACCAACCCATGTACTGGCCGCCGTTGACCGACAGGTTGGCGCCGGTGATCCAGCTGGCTTCGTCGGGGATGAAGAAGGCGACCGCATAGGCGATTTCCTCCGGCATTCCCAGCCGCCCGGTCGGGATCTGCGCGACGATCTTGGCGCGCACGTCCTCGGGCACCGCCATCACCATGTCGGTGCCGATGTAGCCGGGCGAGACCGTATTCACGGTGATGCCGAACCTGGCGTTTTCCTGCGCCAGCGAAATGGTGAAGCCGTGCATGCCGGCCTTGGCCGCGGCGTAGTTGGCCTGTCCGTACTGGCCCTTCTGGCCGTTGATCGATGAGATCTGGATCACCCGGCCCCACTTGCGCGCGCGCATGCCCTCGATGACCGGACGGGTCATGTTGTAGACCGAGTTGAGGTTGGTGTTGATGACCTCGCTCCATTGCTGCGGCATCATCTTGTGGAAGGTGGTGTCCCGGGTGATGCCGGCGTTATTGACCAGGATGTCGACCGGGCCGAGCTTTTCCTCGACGCCGCGCACCAGGGCCTCGGCTTCCTCGGGCGAGCCGACGTCGCCCTTGACCATCGTGATGTCGTAGCCGTCGGCCTGCATCCGGCGTTGCCAGTCGCCGGCCTTGTCCTCGTTGCGGTAATTGGTGGCGACCTTGTGGCCAAGATCGGCCAGCCGCCTGCAGATCGCCGTCCCGATCCCACCCGTTCCCCCGGTCACCAGTGCGACGCGTGCGCTCATTGCCTTCTCCCTGTCGCCGCCGTCGCGGCCTGCGTTGTCGATGTCTTGTCGTGGTGGATTCTAGGCACGGCCGATGACTTCCGTGTTGTGCACTGCGGCGAGTGGCGCCTGCGGCAGGCGCGGAATGGCCCCCGGCACGAACGCGCGTAGCGCCCCCTGGAGCACGTTCGCGATCGAGCCGGTCGCGGGCAGGGCCCGCGGCTCCTGTCCCAGCGCCGCCCACGCCGCGCGCAAGGCCGGCAGTGGATCGTCGGGGTCGACCGGCAATGCCGCCAGCGACTTCGACAGCTTGCGGCCAGCGCCATCGACCACCAGCGGCAGGTGCGCGTAACGCGGTGTCGGCAGCCCCAGCGCGCGCTGCAACAGGATCTGTCGCGGCGTGGAATCGAGCAGGTCGGCGCCGCGGACCACATCGGTGATGCCCTGCGCGGCGTCATCGACCACCACCGCCAACTGGTAGGCCCACCAGCCGTCGGCGCGCCGGAGCACGAAATCGCCGACTTCGGTGGCGACATCCTGGGCGACGCGGCCCTGGATCGCGTCGTCGAACGCCAGTGTGGTGAACGGCGGCACCCGGAAGCGGGCCGCCGGATCCGGGCGATGCCGCATCGCCACGCAGCGGCGATGGACGCCGGCATCGGCGGCCAGGTCGCTGCGGCTGCAATGGCACCAGAAGGCGTCGCCGCTGGCGAACAGGCGTTCCAGAGCGGCCCGGTAGGCATCGCCACGCGTGTCTTGCCACCAGACCGGCTCGTCCGATTGCATCCCGAACGCCGCCAGCGTGCGCAATTGCGCCGCCGCCGCGCCGGCGATTTCGCGGGGCGGGTCGAGGTCCTCGATCCGAACCAGCCACTGGCCGCCGGCCTGGCGCGCCAGCAGCCAGCTGCCCAGCGCGGCCAGCAGCGAGCCCAGGTGCAGCGGGCCGGTCGGCGAGGGCGCGAAGCGGCCGCGGTACGGCGGCGTCGGCACGGGGGCAGGGTCGTTCATCGGACTTGAATTTAACCCGCGCCTGCCACACTTTGGTCGAAAGTCGCGCCCGTCGCGCGGCCCCGCGGAAGATAGAGCATGTTCAAGCGAGTCGCACTGTTCCTGGCCACCAACCTGGCCGTGCTGGCACTGGTCAGCGTGGTGATGTCGATCCTGGGCGTCAACGCCAACCAGTTCGGCGGCTTGCTGGTGATGGCGGCGCTGTTCGGATTCGGCGGTTCAATCATCTCCCTGCTGGTCTCCAAGTGGATGGCCAAGCGCGCCACCGGCGCGCACGTGATCGACACCCCGCGCAACGAGGCCGAGCAGTGGTTGCTGGCAACCGTGCGCCGGCAGGCGCAGCAGGCCGGCATCGGCATACCCGAAGTCGCGATCTACGATGCGCCGGAGATCAACGCCTTCGCCACCGGCGCCAACCGCAACAAGGCGCTGGTGGCGGTCTCCACCGGCCTGCTGCGGGCGATGGAGCGCGACGAGGCCGAAGCCGTGCTCGGCCACGAGGTCAGCCACGTCGCCAACGGCGACATGGTGACGATGGCGCTGCTGCAGGGCGTGCTCAACACCTTCGTGATCGTGCTGGCGCGCGTGGTCGGCCGGGTGGTCGACGGTTACCTCAACGGTGGCCGCGATGGCCCGGGCCTGGGCTACTACGCCATCGTGTTCGTGCTGGACATGGTGTTCGGGCTGTTCGCGAGCATGATCGCGATGTGGTTCTCGCGGCATCGCGAGTTCCGCGCCGACGCCGGCGGCGCCACCCTGGCGGGCCGCAACAAGATGATCGCCGCGCTAGAGCGGCTGGCCCAGAACCACGGCCAGAGCACGCTGCCCAAGCAGGTCGCCGCATTCGGCATCAGCGGCGGCAACGGCGGCGGCCTGCGCCGCCTGCTGATGAGCCATCCGCCGCTGGACGAGCGCATCGCCGCGCTGCGCAACGCGCAGCTCGACGGCAGCCAGGTGCGGCAGGGCGTCGTGGTCTGACGGCGCCATCGCACGGGTCACGAAAAGCCCGCCTTCCGGCGGGCTTTTTTTTTGCGGGGAATGGCCTACTCGAACTCGTAGTTCATTTCCGGCCCGGCCGGGGCGAGGAAATAGCCTTCGACGTAATCGACGCCGCTTGAGAACAGGATCGTCATGCTGGCCGCGTCCTGCACGAACTCGGCGATGCTGCGGATGCCGAGCTTCTGCGCCTTTTGCGCGATTTCGCGGACACGCTGCTGGTTGTCGGCGTTTTTCGGCAGGTCCTCGGTGAAGCTGCGGTCGAGCTTGATGAAGGCCGGATCGAAGTGCGACAGCAACTGGAACGAATCCAGGCCGGCGCCGAACTGCTCGAGCCCCACCCGGCAACCGTGCTTGGCCACCGCGGCGGCGAATTCCTGCGCCGCGCGCAAGTGCGTGAACACCTTCGCTTCCGGCAATTGCAGCACCAGGTGCTCGCCGTTGATGCCGGCCGCGACCAGGCGCTCGCCGACATACCTGGCCAGGCTGTCGTCCGACAGCGAGGCCTGGGTCACCTTGACCAGCAGCGTCACCGGCTGCCCGGCGCGCTGTTGCGTGGCCGCCACGTCGATGGCGTGGCCGACGACCCAGCGGTCGATCTCCCACAACAGCCCGTGTTCTTCCGCGATCTGCAGGAAGCTCATCGGCGGCACCGTCTCGCCGGCGCCGGCATCCAGGCGGATGTAGGTTTCGTACATCGCCCCGGGCTCGCCCTGCAGGTTGATCACCGGCTGGTAGTGGAACAGGAAGCGATCGTTGTCGAGCGCTTCGCGCAGCCGCGCGACCCAGGCCTGCACGCGCTCCTCCTCGGCGCGATCGACCGCGCTGGGGTCGAAGATCTCCGCGCGGTTGCCGCCGACCCCGATCGAGGACTGCACCCCCTGGTTGGCCTTGGCCAGCACCTGGGTGACGCTGGCGATCTTCTCCCCTATCTGCACGCCGCCGATGCTGGCGGTGATCGCGGCCGAACGCGGGCCGACCTCGAACACGTGCGAGGCGAAGGCCTCGCGGATGCGCTCGGCCAGGCCGATGGTGGCGACGTGGTCGCCGCGCACCAGCACCGCCAGCGTGTGCTCGCTGAAGCGGGCGGCAACAGCCTGGTCATCGATCACCCCACGCAGCCGCTCGGCGATCGCCTGCAGCAGCGCATCGGCCGAATCCAGGCCGATCTCGTGCAGCAGGCGCTGGTAGTGGTCGGGTTCGAGCAGCAGCAGCCCGTGCTGGCCCTGGTGCTGCGCCGCATCCGCGACCGCGCCTTCCAGCGCGTGCAGGAAGGTCGGGCGGTTGAGCAGGCCGGTGGCCTGGTCGCGCTGGCGCAGTTCCTCGACCTCGCGCGCCAGCTCCGGGTCCAGCTCCTGGCGCCGGAACACCACCTGCAGGCAGGGTTCGCCCTCGTACAGCGCCGAGGTGAATTCCATCACCGCGGGGAAGCTGTTGCCGTCGATGTCGTGGGCCAGCAATTCGTACCGGGGCGGCGGCGGCTCGCCCTTGCTCAGCCCCTTCAGCAGGGCCTTGAAGCCTTCGACGTGCTGCGGCGCGACCAGGTCCAGCAGCGACATGCCCTCGATGTCGTCGAAGTCGTCGTAGCCGAACATTTCCAGGTACGCCGAATTGGCGCGGATGTGCATGCCCTCGTGGACGTAGGCGATCGGGTCGCGCGAGGACTGGATCAATGCGTCGCAGCGGCGTTCGGTTTCGCGCACCTGCGCCTCGAGCCGGCGCAGCGCGCGCCGGGCCTCCAGGTCGGCCCATTCGGCGCGCACCGACTGCAGCAGTTGCTGCGGCTTGTGCCGCAGGGCGATGCCGCGCACCCCGGCGGCCAGCGCATGGCTCAGGCTGGCGTCGTCGACGCGGTCGGCCACCGCCACCACCGGCAGGTCCTTGCCGCTGGCCTTCACCAGCTGCAGCACCTCGTCCAGGGGCACGCCGCTGGAATGCTGCGCGGCCAGCACCAGGTCGATGGGCTGGGCGCCGAGCATGGACTTGAGCTCGTCGATGGAGGACGGGCGCAGCGGCCGTACCGCGATGCCGGCATTGCGCAACGCGCTGACGATGGCCTCGGCGTCCTCGACGCTGTCGTCGACGATCATCAGGCGTAGTGCGCTGTCGGTTCCATTCGCCATTCGGGTCTCCGTATCACCGTTTTCTACACGATGCCCGGCAGCGCGTCCAATCGCCGCCCGCCGTGCTACAGCGGGCGCTTTCCCGGGTCGCCGGCGACCTCGCGCACCAGTCGCGGCACCAGGTAGCCCGACAGCCGCGCGGCAAGCGCCGCATGCAGGGCGCGGGCGCGATCATCACTGACCTCGAAATGGGCGCTGCCGGCGACGCGGTCCAGCTGGTGCAGGTAATAGGGCAGGGCGCCGGCCTGGAAGCTGCGCTCGCCGAGCTGCGCCAGCGCCTCGACCGAATCGTTGACCCCGCGCAGCAGCACCGCCTGGTTGAGCAGCGCGATGCCGCCGCGCGCGGTGCCGGCCGAGCGCAGCCGCGCCAGCGCGGCATCCACGCCCGCGTCGAACTCGTTGCCGTGGTTGGCGTGGATGACGAAGGCCAGCGGCCATGGCAACCCGCGCAGCCACGCCAGCAGCGGCGCGTCGATGCGCTCGGGCAGCACCACCGGCAGGCGGCTGTGGATGCGCAGGCGCCGGAGGTGGCCGATGCCGGCCAGCGCATCGGTGAGTTCGGCCAGCTTGGGGGTGGCCAGCGACAGCGGATCGCCGCCGGACAGGATCACTTCCTCGATGCCCGGGTCCGCCGCGATCGCGGCCACCGCGTCCTGCCAGTGGCCCGCTGCCGCGGTCTCCTCGGCGTAGGGGAAGTGGCGGCGGAAGCAGTAGCGGCAGTGGATCGCGCACGAGCCGGTCGCCACCAGCAGCGCGCGGCCGCGGTACTTGCGGATCACGCCCTGGCCGGCGCGGGCGTCGGCATCGCCGACCGCGTCCAGGGTGAAGCCGGGGACGATGCGGTCCTCGTCGTCCAGCGGCAGCACCTGGCGCAGCAAGGGATCCTGCGGATCGCCATGGCGCATGCGCGCCACGAAGCCGCGCGGCACCCGCAGCGGGAACTGCGCGGCCGCGGCTTCGGACACGCGCCCGGCCAGCGCATCCAGCCCGAGCAGCGCCAGCAGCTCGCGCGGATCGCGCACGGCTTCGCGCCACGCACGCCGCCAGTCGAGCGGCGGCGGGGCGGTGTCCTGCGAGGCTGGCTGCAGGGTGGGGGAGGCAGCGGGTATCATGTCGGCTTCATTTTCCGGGGGTGCCCAGGCGCATCCGGACCCCGATCCCCACCATTTTAGCCGCCTCGCGGGGCGGCCCTGCAGGAGTTCCCATGGCCACGCTGGGCATGAACGACGTCAAGAACGGACAGAAGATCCTGGTCAACAACGAGCCGGCGATCATCACCGACACCGAATACGTCAAGCCGGGCAAGGGCCAGGCGTTCACCCGGGTCAAGTACCGCCAGATCCGCTCGGGCCGGGTGCAGGAAGTCACCATGAAGGCGACCGACTCGCTCGAGTCGGCCGACGTGGTCGATACCGACATGCAGTACCTGTACGCCGACGGCGAGCACTGGCACTTCATGAACCAGGAGTCCTTCGAGCAGTTCCAGGCCGACAAGGCCGGCATGGGCGGCGCCGAGAAGTGGCTCAAGGGCGAGGAGGAGTGCGTGGTGACCTTGTTCAACGGTTCCCCGATCATGGTGACGCCGCCGAACTTCGTCGAGCTGAAGATCGTCGAGACCGATCCAGGCGTGAAGGGCGATACCGCCGGCACCGGCGGCAAGCCGGCCACGCTGGAAACCGGCGCGGTGGTGCGGGTGCCGCTGTTCGTCGCCCAGGACGAGGTGATCAAGGTCGATACCCGTTCCGGCGAGTACGTCTCGCGCGTCAAGTAACGCGATGACGCCCGGCACGACGGAAGCCCGCGGCGCGGAAGCCTGCGACCTGCTGATCGAGGCGGGCTGGGTCGTCCCGGTCGAGCCGCACGGGGTGGTGCTGGAAGACCATGCCGTCGCGGTCCGCGATGGGGCCATCCTCGCGCTGCTGCCGGTCGCCGAGGCGCGCGCGCGGTTCGTCGCGGGCGAGACCGTGTCGCGCCCCGACGGCGTGCTGATCCCCGGCCTGGTCAACGCCCACGTCCACAACCCGATGACGCTGCTGCGCGGCGTCGCCGACGACCTGCCGCTGATGGAGTGGCTGCAGGGCCACATCTGGCCGCTGGAGGCGCAGCTGATCGCGCCGGATTTCGTCGCCGACGGCATCACCCTGGCGATCGCCGAGATGCTGCGCGGCGGCACCACCTGCTGCAACGAGAACTATTTCTTCCCCGACGTACAGGCGGCGACCTACCAGCGCCACGGATTCCGCGCGCGGGTCGGGCTGCCGATCATCGATTTCCCCTCGGCCTGGGCGCGCACCGACGACGAGTATTTCGACCGCGCCACCGAAGTCCACGACCAGTGGCGCGGCGACCGCCTGGTCGCGACCGCGTTCGCGCCGCACGCGCCGTACACCGTGTCCGACGCCAGCTTCGAGCGCATCCGGATGCTGTCCGACCAGCTCGACATCCCGGTGCATTGCCACGTGCATGAGACCGCGCACGAAGTCGCCGAGTCGCAGCAGGAGCATGGCCAGCGCCCGCTGGCGCGGCTGGACCGGCTCGGCCTGGTCAACGACCGCCTGATCGCGGTGCACATGACCCAGCTCACCGACGCCGAGATCGCGCTGTGCGCGCAGCGCGGCGTCAGCGTCGTGCACTGCCCGGAGTCCAACCTCAAGCTGGCCTCCGGCTTCTGCCGCGCCGCCGACCTGCAGCGCGCCGGCGTCAACCTCGCCATCGGCACCGACGGCGCGGCCAGCAACAACGACCTCGACATGTTCGGCGAGACCCGCACCGCCGCGCTGCTGGCCAAGGCCGTGGCCAACGACGCGTCCGCGCTGGATGCCGCCAGCGCCTTGCGCGCCGCCACCCTGGGCGGCGCAAAGGCGCTGGGCTTCGAGCACCTGGTCGGTTCGATCGAGCCCGGCAAGCAGGCCGACCTGGCCTGCATCGACCTGGCGCAGATCGAGACCCAGCCGCTGCACCACGTGGTCTCGCAGCTGGTCTACGCCACCGGCCGCCCGCAGGTGACCGACGTGTGGATCGCCGGCAAACCGAAGCTGCGCGAACGCGCGCTGGTGGACATGGACGCCGCGGCGCTGGTCGCCAACGCGCGCCAGTGGCAGGCGCGGATCGCGGCGACCGGGTACTAGCATGTCTTACCGAGTGCAGCGAGGACTCCGTTGCCGCCTTGCGCCGGCTCATGGCAGGCGCGGCTTCCGTGGGGGCGGCTCCTGTGGGAGCGGCACCTGTGGGAGCGGCTCCTGTGGGAGCGGCTTCAGCCGCGAGCGCTTGCCCCCAGGAAAACAGGTCCATCCCTGCGTCCTGGACGACCACCGGAACATCCGATGAACCAGCCATCCGCCGCCGACGACAATTTCAGCCAGTCCGAACTCGACAAGTTCAACGAGCTCGCGCACCGCTGGTGGGACCCCCAGGGCCCGCAGAAGGCGTTGCATGCGCTCAACCCGGCGCGGCTGGGCTACGTCGCCGCGCGCGTGGCGTTGCGCGACGCCGCGGTGCTCGACGTGGGTTGCGGCGGCGGCCTGCTCAGCGAGGCGCTGGCGGGGGAGGGCGCCCGCGTCACCGCGATCGACCTCGCCCCGGACCTGCTGAAGATCGCCAGGCTGCACAAGCTCGAATCCGGGCTCGAAGTCGATTACCGGCTGAGCTCGGTCGAGGCCCTGGCGGCGCAGCAACCCGGCCACTACGACGCGATCACCTGCATGGAAATGCTCGAGCACGTGCCCGATCCTGCCTCGGTGCTCGCCGCCTGCGGCACGCTGCTGAAGCCCGGCGGGCGCCTGTTCGTGTCCACGCTCAACCGCACCCCGGCGGCATTCGCGCTGGCGATCGTCGGCGCCGAATACATCGCCCGGCTGCTGCCGACCGGCACCCACCAGTACCGCGACTTCATCAAGCCCTCGGAACTGGGCGCGTGGCTGCGCGCCGCCGGGCTGGAGCTGGAGGACGTCAGCGGCCTGGTGTACGAGCCGTGGCGCAATGCGGCGCGGGTGGGCAAGCGCACCGACGTGAACTACCTCGCCTGCGCCCTGAAACCGGCATGAGCGCGACGGGCTTCCCGGCGCTGGTGCTGTTCGACCTCGACGGCACCCTGCTCGACAGCGCGCCGGACTTCGTCGCCACCATCGACGTGTTGCGCGCGCAACGCGGCGAGGCGCCCATCGCCGCCGACCAGCTGCGCCCGCACGTCTCGCGCGGCGCACGGGCGATGCTGGCGGCGGCGTTCCCTCGGCTCGACCAGGCGGCGCGCGAAGCGCTGGTGCCGCCGTTCCTGGCGATCTACCGCGAGCAGCTCGCGCGCCACGGCGCGCCGTTCGAAGGCGTCGAAGCGCTGCTGGCCGCGATCGAGGGCTCCGGCAGCCGCTGGGGCATCGTCACCAACAAGCCCGAGGCGCTGGCGCGCGCGCTGCTGCCGCTGCTGGGCTGGCAGGCGCGGTGCGCGGTGCTGGTCGGCGGCGACACGCTGGCGCTGCGCAAGCCCGATCCTTTGCCGCTGCTGCACGCGGCGCAGGCGCTCGGCGTGGCGCCGGGCGACTGCGCCTACGTCGGCGACGACGAACGCGACATCATCGCCGCGCGCGCCGCCGGGATGCCGTCGGTGGTGGCGCTGTGGGGCTATCGCCCCGAACACGACGATCCGGCCACCTGGCAGGGCGACGCGCTGGTGGCCTCCGCGCACGCCCTCATTGACCCGGCGGCATGGCCGCGGCCGCGATGAGTACCCATCCCGGCCCTGGACTCGCGATGAGCGCCAGCGAGGAACTCGCCAGCTTCCTCGACAAGTGGCGCGCGCGCTGGCCCGAGTGGCGCGTGGCCGAAGTGTTCGTGCCGCGGGCCGAACGCGAGCGTGCGCTGGCCTGGTTCGCGCTGCGCCAGGAACTGACCGACGCCGCCTGGGGCGGCACCGATCCGCGCCCGGGCGAAGCCAAGCTCGGCTGGTGGGCCGAGGAACTGCAGGGCTGGGCGCAGGGCCGTCGCCGGCACCCGCTCGGCATCGTGCTGCAACGCCTCGAGTTGCCGTGGACGCTGCTCGCCGCCTGCCTGCCGGCGCTGCAGGCCAGCCGCGAACCCGCGGCCGGCATCGACGAGGCGATCGCGGTGCTGGAACCCTTCGCCGAAGGCGTGGCCGGGATCGCGGCGACCCTGTACGACAGCGACACCCCGGCGCCGGCGACCGGCGCGATCGTCGGCCTGCTCGCCGAGCGCCTGCTGCTGGACGAGGGCGCGGTGCCGCTGCAGGTGCGCGCGCGCGTCGGCGCCGACGCCAGCGTGCACGACGCCGCACGCGCGTGGGCGCGGGAACTGCTGCAGCGCTGGCCGCCGCCGCACCACGGCGCGCGCGCCGGCCGCATCCACGCCGCGCTGCTGCGCGAACGCCTGCGCCGCTGCGCCGCCGGCGCGCCGATGGCGCAGCCGCTGCCACGCTGGCGGGCGCTGGCCACCGCATGGCGGGCCGCCCGCGGCTGAGCGGAGCGGCACCGCCGCCGTTGTGGGAGCGGCTTCAGCCGCGAGCTCCTGGGCGGCGCGGCGGAGCGGCACCCGGCACCGTTGTGGGAGCGGCTTCAGCCGCGAGCTCTTGGGCCGGCGCGATAATTTGGGAAGAGCTCGCGGCTGAAGCCGCTCCCACAGACGCCGCTCCCACAGACGCCGCTCCCACAGACGCTGCTCCCACAGACGCTGCTTCAGCAACGAAAGGTGTTGGCGCCGCGACGCAGCGTTGCAGGCCCATGACGGCCGCCCGCGGCCCAGCCGCTACAATGGTCGCCCCCTCGCATCACGCCCCTGCCATCGTGGCCATGTCCCCGACCTCGCCCTCGCCGCTGCCCGACGTCGCCCACGACGCCGCCGCGCTGGCGCGGCCGCTGGACTGGGTCGGGATGGAGCGGATCGCGCTGCCGGTGCGGATCGCCGGTGCCGATGGCGCGCCGATGCAGGTGGCCGCCTCGGTCGACGTCGCCGTCGACCTGCACGATGCGCAGGCGCGCGGCATCCACATGTCGCGGCTGTACCTGCGCCTGCAGGAAGCGTTCGCCAGCGAGACCATCACCCCGGCCGGCCTGCGCCGGGTGCTGCAGGGCTTCGTCGAATCGCAGCAGGGGCTGTCGACGTCCGCGAAGCTGGTGCTGCGCTACGACCACCTGCTGCAGCGCGCCGCCCTGGCCAGCGCCCACAGCGGCTGGAAGCGCTACCCGGTGACGATCGAGGCGACCCTGCAGGGCGGGCACCTGCGCCTGGCGCTGTCGTTGTCGGTCGAATATTCCAGCACCTGCCCGGCGTCGGCCGCGCTGTCGCGGCAGATCAACGCCGAACGCTTCGCCGACGACTTCGCCGCCGCGCGGCCGTTGTCCACCGAGGTCGTGCGCGAATGGCTGGCGTCCGAACGCGGCCTGGCCGCGACCCCGCACGCCCAGCGCAGCCGCGCCGAAGTGCGGGTGGAACTGCGGCACGCGTTCGACGAACTGCCGGTGGCGGCGCTGGTCGACGCGCTGGAAGCCGCGCTCGGCACCCCGGTGCAGACGGCGGTCAAGCGCGAGGACGAGCAGGCCTTCGCCGAACTCAACGCCGCCAACCTGATGTTCTGCGAGGACGCCGCACGCCGCGTCGCCGCGACCTTGTCGGACGACCCGCGGATCGAGCGCTTCGACGCCAGCGTCGCCCACTTCGAAAGCCTGCACCCGCACGATGCGGTGGCGCGGGTCAGCGGCCACAACGCCGGCTGATCGACACCCCAAGCGGCTGCGAAGACCTGTAGGAGCGGCTTCAGCCGCGACCAGGCCGGGATCGGATCGTCCAAAGACGGGGTCTACCCGCTGCGTGGGTCGCGGCTGAAGCCGCTCCTACAATTCCCGGCTTCGGAACGCTATTGCGCGCCCGAAGCTTCCAGCACCAGCAGCGGATCGACGCGCACGTCGAACCGCGCCAGGCGGAAATGAAGCTGGGATGGTGATGAACGCGCCGCCGCGCGCGACGCCGGGCAAGCGGCCGCGGATGTTTCAGCGTGGGCGCTCCAGCACCAGCAATGGATCTACGCGGGTGTCGAACCAGTTCATCCCCCAATGCAAATGCGGCCCGGTCGCGCGGCCCGTGGCGCCGACGGCGCCGATCACCTGGCCCTGTTCGACCCGCTCGCCGACCTTGACGTCGATCCGCGACAGGTGCAGGAAATTGCTGCTCACGCCGTGGCCGTGGTCCAGCAGCACGGTGCCGCCGGTGAGGTAGAGGTCCGGGTCGGCGAAGGTCACCACGCCCGCGGCCGGCGCCTGCACCGGCGTGCCGGCGGGCGCGGCGATGTCCATGCCCGAATGCCCTGCCTTGGGCACGCCGTTGTACACGCGCGCGTTGCCGAAGCGGCCGCTGATGCGGCCACGCACCGGCCAGGTGAACGCCTGCTCGTAATCGTCGCGGGCATCGTCACGGGCGCGCTGCGCGACCACGCGCGCCTGCTCGCGCGCGATCCGCGCGGCGATCGCCGGCGGCGGGTTGACGGTCTTCGGCGGCACGCCGTCGATGCGCTCCACCGGCCAGTCGCGCGGCGTCACCGCGACGCGATGCTCGACGGCGTCGGTGCCGGGCGGTCGCACCACGACCACGATCTCGTCCGTGGCGTCGCGGCCGATGCCGAACACGAAGCCGCCATCGTCCGACACCCGCACCGCGCGGCCGTCGACCGTGACCGTCGCCGCCGGATCGGCGCGGCCGATCACCAGCGCCCCCTGCGAGGCGCTCGCCGGCAACAGCGTGGCGCGCACGGGCGCGACGCCGTCGCCGACGCGGGGCGCCGGTTGCGATGCCGCCAGGTAGTCGTCCAGCGCAGAGGCCTGCTGCGCGAACGCGTTGCCGCAGCAGGCGAGGGCGGCCGCCATCAGCGCGATGCGCAGGCAGGTTCCGCGCCCGCGGCTCGGAACGACACAAACGTGGGGTGCATTGCGATCACCCGGCAGCCAGGTGACGCGCTTACTCAACAAGTGCATGCGCGAATCCCCACTGTCGTCCCGGGCGCAGTGAAGGACCTGCTTCCAGCGCGGAAAACCGCACGCCCGCCCTTCACCGCGAGAATTCCAGACGCCGCCCCTGCGGCGTGCCGAGCAGGCGCGTGCCATCCCACACCTGCACGCCGTTGACCCAGGTCGAGGCGATCCGCGAATGGAAGGTCATGCCCTCGAATGGCGACCAGCCGCACTTGGACAGCACGTCCTCGCGCCGCACCGTCAGCGGCGCGTCTTCCACCAGCACCAGGTCGGCGGCGTAACCCTCGCGCAGGTAGCCGCGCTCGCGCACGTCGAACAGCTGCGCCGCTGCGTGCGCGAACTTCTGCACCACCTGGGCGTTGCTGAGGTGGCCTTCGTGCACCAGTTCCAGCGCCGCCAGCAGCGCGTACTGCACCAGCGGCAGCCCGCTGGGCGCCTGCGCGTAGGGCCGCGACTTCTCTTCCAGCGTGTGCGGGGCATGGTCGGTGGCGAGCACGTCGATGCGGTCCTCGGCCAGCGCGCGCACCAGCGCCTCGCGGTCGCTGGCGTCCTTGATCGCCGGGTTGCACTTGATCAGGTTGCCGAGCTTCGCGTAGTCGCCGCGGTCGAAGCGCAGGAAGTGCACGCAGGTTTCGGCGGTGATGCGCTTGCGCGAGCCGTCGGCGCGGACCAGCGGGCCCTGCTCGAACAGCGCCAGCTCGTCGGCGGTGGAGATGTGCAGCACGTGCAGGCGGGTGTCGTGGCGGCGCGCCAGCTCCAGCGCCAGCCGCGTCGACTTGATGCAGGCCTCGCGCGAGCGGATGTCCGGATGGCATGCCACCGGGATGTCCTCGCCGTACTGCGCCTGGTAGCGGGTGAGATTGGCGTTGATCGTGGGCGTGTCTTCGCAGTGGGTGATGATCGGCACCGGCGCGTCGCGGAAGATCGCGTCCAGCGTCTCCGGGTTGTCGACCAGCATGTTGCCGGTGGACGCGCCCATGAACACCTTCAGCCCCGGCGTGGCCAGCGGATCGATCGCCTGCACCGCGGCCAGGTTGTCGTTGCTCGCCCCCATGTAGAAGCCGTAGTTGCCCCACACGCGGCCGGCGGCGCGGTCGTACTTGTCCTGCAGCGCGGCCGCGTCCAGCGTCGGCGGCGTGGTGTTGGGCATGTCCATGAAGCTGGTCAGGCCGCCGGCCACCGCGGCCGCCGATTCGGTGGCCATGTCGGCCTTGTATTCCAGCCCCGGCTCGCGGAAGTGCACCTGGTCGTCGATCATCCCCGGCAGCAGGCGGCGGCCGGCGGCGTCCACCACCGTCGCGCCCTCGCGCGCCGACAGGCCACTGCCGATCTCGGCGATGCGGCCGTCGCGGATGCGCAGGTCGCCGTCGAACTCGCGGCCCTCGTTCACCAGTCGCGCGTTGACGATCAATGTCTCGGACATTCGGGGTTTCCTTGTCTGGAGGGGACCGGATCCTCGCCGGGCACCGGATCGTGCCCGCCGGGATGGAAGGGGTGGCAGCGGCCGATGCGCCGCAGCGCCAGCCAGCCGCCCCTGAGCGCACCGAAGCGCGCGATCGCCGTCATCGCGTATTCCGAGCACGTGGGCACGAAACGACAGCGCGGCCCCAGCAGCGGGCTGAGCCAGCGTTTGTAACCGCGCAGGCAGAGGATGAGGAAGCGATCGATCACGATGCGTGAATGCGGGCAGGCGCAGGCTTGCGCGGTTGCCGCTGTAGTCCGGTCAGGGTATAACAGCGCGCTTTCCCGCCTCAAGGGAACAAGAGGAACACCTGCTCGTGGCAGCGAAGAAACCAGTGAAGAAGGCCGCCAAGGCCGCGAAGAAGACCACCAGACCCGCTGCCAGCAAGGCCGCCGCCAAGAAGCCGAGCGCGAAAAAGCCGGCCGCCAGCAAGCCGGCGGCGAAGAAAGCACCCGCCAAGAAGGTCGTCGCCGCCAAGAAGCCGGTGGCGAAGAAGCCCGCGCCGAAGAAGGCCGCGCCCAAGGCCGCCGCCAAGAAGGCGCCGGTGAAGAAGGCCGCCGCCAGCAAGGCCCCGGCCAGCAAGCCGGCAGCGAAGAAGGCCGCCCCGGCGAAGAAGCCCGCACCCGCCAAGGCGGCCGCGGCCAGCAAGCCGGCCAAGCCCGCCGTCGTCGCCAGGGCCGCCGCCCCGGCCGCCAAGGCCGCGGCCAAGGCGCCGTCGCGCCCGATCGCCAAGGCCGTGGCCCGGCCGGAGAAGAAGTCCCCGGTCGATCCCAAGCCCACCGCCGCCGGCGTCAAGACCGCGCTGGCCGGCAACCCCGCCAGCCCGGTGACCCGCGCGCGCCCGCTGGGCAAGGTCGCCGTGGCCGTGGCCGCCAAGCCGGCCGCGCCCGCGCCGCGCGGCAAGGTCAAGGTGATCCCGTACAAGACCGACGACGCCGGCCGCCCGATCCTGCCCCACGGCTACCGCCCGGGCCCGGACGAGGAGTACATGGGCCCGCTGATGACCGAGTACTTCCGCCAGCGCCTGCTGTCGTGGCGCGCGGACCTGGTCGAGGAATCCAAGCAGACCATCGAGAACCTCAAGGACGAAGTGCGCGACGTCGGCGACGAAGCCGAGCGCGCCACCCGCGAAACCGAGAACTCGCTGGAGCTGCGCACCCGCGACCGCTACCGCAAGCTGATCGGCAAGATCGACAGCACGCTCAAGCGCGTGGACGCCGGCGAGTACGGCTACAGCGTGGACTCGGGCGAAGAGATCGGCCTGGACCGCCTGGAAGCCCGCCTCACCGCCGAGCGCACGATCGACGAGCAGGAGCGCTGGGAGCACTTGCAGAAGCAGATTGGCGATTGAGCCGAGGCCGGATCATCGGTAATGAAAAGCCCCGCGATTGCGGGGCTTTTTTTTGCGGCTCCAAACCCGTTACCGCTTTGGTTGTGCGGATATGCAGGTCCGGTGCCGTGCAACCCATTGAACGTGCCGGGTTTGACCCGGTTTGACGTTCAGGAGCAGACTCGTTGCATACCGCCTCTTTTGAGGTCTATTAGGTAGTTAGAGCCCATTGGAGAGTTGACGGATGGACAAAGAAGCACTGCATCGCATCCTTGACTCTTTGGACGATGCCACCTTCAAGAATCTCTCTGATTTAGCGGTGGCAACGAGTCAGTACAAAACTGAGGTTCACGCCTTAAACCTCGCAACTGTTCTAGTCCTTCTTGGCGCTGCTTCGTACATTGCGTACTACATTCCTGGCGTTCATCCAACACTCGTCCATCGAGCGTTTCTTTTCGCAATGGTTGCTGGTGCTCTTCCACTCGCCTTGCTCAAGTTGAGAGATTTTGTTCTGCCATGGATGTTCGATCGCGCTCTAGCCAGGCAAGCAGTCACATCCGGGCTTATCAAGTGATGGGC
>NZ_JALGCL010000001.1:101707-102747 GCF_022808325.1 Cognatiluteimonas sedimenti
GCCTATGACAGACATCAATCCCACCCCAGAGCAAATTCGTCGATTGGTCGAATATCTGCCTAAGTTTCAGCACCCGGACTTCGTACCTGTGATTGAGTGGCTCGGCGGCGATGAGATTGAGCCTGGCGTCATATCAATACCGCATCCCAGGTATGACGAAATAGTCCTGGCCTTTATGCATGAGGCGTCTCAGATCTGCTGGAGCGACGTTGGGTACACGAATAGCGGAGCGAGAGCCATGCTTGACGACCCGAGCCTCATAGCGGCTGCGTCGATTGATCAAATAAAATCCATGCTCACACTCTGTGTTCGATCAGAACGGTTCTGCGACGGCGCATGGGAAACCATTTTTGAAAATGGTTATTTGCCTGCCATTCTCGAGAGACTGCATCACCTGCAATAGGCCGGGAGGGGCAAATGACTTATAGAAGATCGCTACTTTCTCCTATTAAAGAGCATGAGATCGCAGCGGATTTGCTTGATCGTGCGGCCGAAGCTCTTATGAGTGGCAATATTGAAGCATCCGCGGCTTTACTAATTGACTCTGATTTGAAACCGTTGCGAGAATTTGCATACAAAGTTTGCGGGCCAATCAGTTACGAGATTCATCGGCAGACAAGGAATCCACGCATTGATCTAAGCTATAAGACAATCGGGTCAAGGATGCCAACCAGGTTGGTTACACGCGAAGTGTTCGCGAGAGATGGTTGGAGGTGTCGGTACTGCGAAAGCCGTGTTGTGGCAAAAGAAGCCAGAGATATATTCAGAAAGTATCTTCCGCTTGAGGCTCGCAAAGGTCGCACAAACAACGACAATCATTTTGGGCTGGCCACGCTCAGCGCATCAATTGATCACGTCCTTCCATTCCGGCGTGGCGGCACCAACGATCTGACAAATCTTGTAACGGCCTGCGGTCCGTGCCAATTTGGGAAAGGTCATTGGACACTCGATGAGGTGGAGCTTGAAGATCCTAGATCGTTCCCATCTGTTATCGATAATTGGGATGGGCTCACTCGATTGGTTGGGTTCAAGGCATAGGC
>NZ_JALGCL010000001.1:102803-104215 GCF_022808325.1 Cognatiluteimonas sedimenti
CCTTCACGGGAATCATTCATGCGACTTCGAGCTCCCGCAGTTGACGTTTCGCCGGAAAGCCCATTCGAGAACGACAAGCTCGGACGCAGGCCAGCCGTCGAAGCTCTAACCAACATCCTAAAGAGCACGACTGAGCCGCTCGTCGTTTCGATCAGTGCCCCTTGGGGATACGGAAAATCAACCTTTCTTCGAATGCTACAAGCTCATTTAACCGAGCAGGGATTTAAACTCGTTTATTTCAATGCGTGGGAAAGTGACTATATTGATGATCCTTTTGTTGCACTCCTAGGAGACACGGAAGAACAGCTTAATGCTCTTAGAAGTGGCAGGAATCGCGCACTCCAAACCAAGATTGAGAAAGCCAAGAAGTACGGCGGCAAGATCATTAAGGCAGCCATACCTGCAGCAGTACGAATTGGTACTGCAGGAGTCATCAACCTAGATGGGCTGACAGAGGCCGCAATTTCGGACGCTGCAGAAAAGTTAACTCAAGAGCAGATCAACGCCTATTCTGAAGCAAAAAAATCGATCACTTCGTTCCGAAAAGAAGTTCATGAAATAGCTCAATCGCTGTACGGTCAAGAATCACAACTCCCGTTAGTCTTTATCATTGATGAGCTTGATCGGTGCCGGCCTACTCACGCAGTTCGCCTGCTCGAGATTGTTAAGCACTTCTTCTCAATTGACCGCGTCGCCTTCGTTGTCGCACTCGACCCAGATCAACTCGGTCATTCTGTAAGAACGCTGTATGGTCAAGGCATGGACGTCGATGGATACCTGAAAAGGTTCTTCGACCTTGAGCTGAACTTGCCAAACCCAAGTACCGATGAGTTCTTGCGTGCGCAATTCGCCAGGTTTGGACTCGATGACTTCTTTGCCAACCGCATGCGTCATGAAGAGACCAGATACGACAAGGATCGGCTTGAGAGCATGTTCAAGCACTTGTTTAGCGCGTTAGATCTGTCGTTTAGAGAACGAGAACGAGCGTTCACGCTGTTGAGCCTGGCAATTCGCGCAACCGCACAAAATCAGTACTTGCATCCGCTAATGCTTGGTTGCTTGATTCTTCTCAAGATCAAGAACACGAGGCTCTACAAGAACTTCATATCGGGCCGCGCCGGCGCCAAGGAAGTAATGGAGTACTTCTCAGCTCAACCAGAAAGCGCAGAGTTTGTTCAGTCCAATTATGGATACGTCTTGGAGGCTGAGTTGATTGGTGCACAGACACCTCACCACGAGCAGGACGATTTGTACAACAAGTTCGTGCAGCAATCCCAAGACGAGTCCCTGGCTCCAGACGCTAGACGTCGCGCTGAGGTAATTGCGCACGTTGCTAGAGAGAAGCGATTCAACAGAATTTACTCAAACGTGAAGTCTGTTGCATCAAAGATCGACCTTGTAGCGGGTGAAGG
>NZ_JALGCL010000001.1:104263-105735 GCF_022808325.1 Cognatiluteimonas sedimenti
GCAACTGTCTTGTAGTTGGGCCTGTCAGGCAGCCAATAGACCCTCCGCCCGCAGCTCTTCGCGGCGCCTCGCATTGACGATTCCCAGCAGCTTGCGCATGCATGCGACAAGCGCCACCTAGCCCAGCTTTCCGCGAGCGCGCAGTTGCTGGTAGTGGTCGCGCATCGTCGGATCCCAACGTACGGCCGATAGCGTGGCCATGTACAGCGCCGCGCGCACCGGCGCACGGGCATCGATCGCATCGGTCTTGGCCAGTTCGCCCGTGGCACGGGCGAATTTGCGTGCCTGCCGCGGGTTGACCCGGGCCACCCAGAAGCCAGCGTCGCCACAGGCTTCAAGCAGCGGCTCTTCGTAGCCGCCCGTCGCTTCAAGCACCACCCGAGGCGACTCCAGCCTGCCCAGGTGCCGAAGCAGCTTCCCCATGCCCGCCTCGGTATTGGCGAACCGCACGACACCCGGCTGGCCGTCCACCGCCAGATTCAGGGCTGCCTTGCCCACATCGAGCCCCACTGCCGTCATCCCCATTCTCGGCTACAGTTGAGTGGTCGAGAGCATCGCGCCCGTGGCCCACGCTTATCGGTTCGAGGGAAACCTCGTCCAACTGTTCGGGCGCAAGGCGCGAGATCCGGCGTGCGGCCCCTGCTGAATTACGGTGGTGCTGACACCGAGGCGTTATCGGGCGCGCACGCCGGGCTCTCGGCTCTTAGGCTAGGGGAAACTCAAGACATAAGGCGTTAGGCCGCTAAACAAGGACGCACAGTGGACAAGTCGCAAGCAGAAGCCATCGCCACTGCCATGCTGGAGCCCGACACGAAGGCTCAAGAGCAGGTACGCCGTAAGCGTCTTGCCGAGGCGAAGAGCCTCGCAAAACGTCGCAAAGTGGCGTGGTTCGTGTTGGCTGGGGCGCTCCTGGGGGCAGTCGCCGCTCAGCTCACCGGACATCGCATCACCGAGGGCATCATCTGGGGTGGCATACCAGGAGCAATCGCGGGATGGCTATTCGTCACGTGGGCCGGATACCGATCCGCGCCCTAACATTGCGTTCAAGCCGAAATTGCATCGCTACGCCGTCAACATGGCAGAAAGAGCTTTCCATGTTGCCAGCTACGCGCTGCAATTCGGCTTAACTTGAGCGTTAGACCTTGCCCGAGGGGAGTCGGCAACTGTGAAAAACATCATCGTCATTATCGTTCTGGCCAGCCTTGCCTGGTTCGGATACGGCAAGTTCAAGAACTCCACTCACTCGGTCACCGGCGACGCGATTGCTACGCCTGGCCAATACGCATCTGCGGCGCAAGCAGGTGAACCGGAGGCCGACTCGCCATTCAGGTGTGACGGACGCACGATGTGTCCGCAAATGACTTCTTGCGCTGAGGCAACCTACTTCATCAAGCATTGCCCTAACACCAAGATGGACGGTAACAATGATGGAGTTCCTTGCGAGCGGCAGTGGTGCAATTAGCTGCAGCAAG
>NZ_JALGCL010000001.1:105779-1072331 GCF_022808325.1 Cognatiluteimonas sedimenti
GATTCAGGTGTTAGGCGGCACTTGGTGCATCTAGGAGCGCCCATGAAAGCAAGCTTGTTGGCCGCCCATCCTGTACTCATGGCCAAGGATGTGGCGGAGTCTGTGCAGTTCTATCGCACGCTTGGATTCTCGCTGGCATTTGCAGACCGACCGGAGGCACCGCGATACGCGGGCATCGTCCGTGACGGCGTTGAGCTGCACATTCAGTGGGCAGACGCGACGCAGTGGGCGTATCCAACTGATCGTCCTGCGTATCGATTCCGCGTTACGGACGTGGATGCGATCTATCAGGAGTTCCTCGCAGGCGGCAGCATCAACGCAACGACTGGCCAGGGCAGCCCGTGGTCGTCTCCCGCAGAGACGCCTTGGGGTACGCGTGAGTTCCACCTGCGTGATCCTGGGCAAAACTCACTCCAGTTCTACCAACCACTGTCAGGTGCCGCCTGACATTTCGTCTGGCTGTGCCGCTCACAGATGCGCACATTGATAAGCAATCGGCGCTAACAAGGAATTGCTGGTACGTGCTGGATGGTAAAGCTACGGCATAAGGCTTCCAGCTGCCGGCTATTGAAATCCAATCGTTCATTTGATGACGCCGCCAAACCTGTCTTGAGCTTGTCCCCATGGGCCTTCTGACCTTCAGCATCAACCTCACCCTGGACGGCTGCGTCGACCACCGGGAAGGCATCGTCGACGACGAGACGCACGCCTTCTTCACCGGGCTCATGGACGCGAGCGGGGCGATGCTGTGGGGCCGCGTCACCTATGAGCTGATGGAGGCCTACTGGCCAGCGGTTGCCCGCGGCGACACGGAGGTACCGGCGGCCATGCGCGAGTGGGCGGTCAAGCTGGAGGCCAAGCCGAAGTACGTGGTGTCCTCTACGCGGACCGACTTCCCTTGGGCCAACAGCCAGCACATCGCCGGTGACCTGCGCACGGGCGTGCAGAAGCTCAAGGACGCAACGCCATCCGGCGTCCTCCTGGGCAGTGGCAAGCTCGCGAACGCGCTGGACCGGCTTGACCTGATCGACGAGTACAGGTTCCTCGTCCACCCCAGGATCGCCGGTCACGGCCCGACCCTGTACCAGGGTGGGCTGCCCGGCACGCGACGGCTCGAGTTGATCTCGGCGACCGCGCTGCGCGATGGCGCGGTCGCCATGCACTATCGGCGTGCGCGCGGCTGACACGTGATCCCGGCCGAAGCCGCTTCTGGACTCGGCGCACTTCGGGTTTCTGGCCTGCAGCACGCCGTGGGCATCGGCGCCCGGTGTCCGCCGACCTTCATGAAGCAATGAGGCCGGGCCGCGCTGCGGCCTTGGGCCCCGGCCCGGTCGCGGGGCTTCGATGCCTTCCCGCGAAGCCGGTGTGTCCTGGCGGGCGGTGCCGTCCTGCTGGCGCCCGCCGCGGCCGGCGCGGCTACTTCATCGCCAGCACATGCTCGACGAACTGGTCGACGGCGATCGTCGTGCCTTCCGCCCAGCCGGACGCCATGTCCTTCTCGAAGTCCGCCGCGTCGCGGTGCAGCGCGGTGAACACGTAGCGCGTGCCGTCGCCCTGGCTCTCCATCGCCATGATCGCGGTGATCGGGACGTCGTCGAAGACGGCGGGGCGGTAGCCGGGGAACAGCATCGAGGTCCAGACCAGGCGCTGCATCGGGATCGCTTCCAGGATGCAGCCGACGTTGGGGAACGACTTGCCGTCCGCGGTGGCGATGTCGATGCTGACGATGCCGCCGGGCCGCAGGTCCAGCTCGGCGTTGGTCACGCGGCCCCATTGCCTGGGCATGTACCACTGCTTGAGGTGCTCGGGCCGGGTGAGTGCTTCCCAGGCCAGGCGCACGGGTGCGTCGATGACGCGTTCGATGGAGAAATCGAGTTTGGGGTCGAACTTGAACGGGTTGCTCATGTGCCGGATTCCTTCGCCTTGAGTTGGTGGACGTACTGGTCGAACTGGTCGAGCCGTTGTTCCCAGGTTTTGCGTCGTGCCGCCAGCCAGTCCTCGGCGACCTGCAGGCGCTCGGGCGCGAGCTCGTAGGTGCGCACGCGGCCGCGCTTGTTCGATTTCACCAGCCGGCTGCGTTCGAGCACCGAGAGGTGCTGCACGAACGAGGGCAGCTTCATGTCGAAGCCCGCGGCCAGCTCGCCGACGCTGGCGGGGCCGGCCGACAGCCGCGCCAGCACGTCGCGCCGGGTGCCGTTGGACAGGGCGTGGAAGACGTCGTCGGTGGCTGCGGATGGGGCCATGGCAGGCAACTCCGATGGGGCGCGGGATGGACGGTCCGGGCGGGAACCGGCACCGGACAATACTAAGGTAAGCAACTAACTAATGGCTGTCAAGCAGGCGGCCACCGGGCCGGCCGACCGGGGGGTTCGGCGCGGGAGGCCGGGCGGGGGCGTGTCGGTCCAGCCGCCGGAAAACGGATCCTGAATGCACGTCCGGCGGCCGCGCGAAAGCCGCCGCGGATGCTTGGCGTCTTCACGCCGTTGGCGCTAGATTCCCGCTCCGGTCCATGCCCCTGGAGCGGAGGGATGGGAGAGCAAGCACGCTATTCCATGCACGTCGGCAACATCGGCCAGCCGGAAATCGACCTGCTCGAATGCCTGGTCCGGATCGATACCGGGCAGGCGCTCGACCCCCGTTCCGGAGGGATGGTCCAGCGCCTGGTGGAGGCGGGGTTGGTCGATCGCTACGACGACGGCATGCGCCTCACCCTGGCGGGGATCGAGCGCTGCCAGTCGCTGCAGCATCGCGTGGCCAGCGACAAGGAAGCGGCCAGGGTGCTGGCGGCCCGTGGGCTCCTGCTGGCGGAGTCGCGGAGCCGGTAACGCTGCTGCTTCGCTTCCGGCGTGTTCGACCTGCAGCGCGCGCAGTCCGGCACGCCGCGATCAGCCGCGCAGCTGCGCCTCGATCCGGAGGTTTTCCAGGTCGCGCCCAACCGAGGCCGCGGCGACCAGCCTGCCGCCGCGCAGGTAGCGCGCGGTGAAGTCACGTGCTGCGAGGTCGCCGTCGATCCGCACGTCGTCCCAGCCCTGGGCGTTGCCGGTGAAGCGCAGTTCCAGGTCGTACTGGTGGGTCCAGAAGAACGGCACGTCGAGGAAGGCGTCGGCGGCGCCGAGCATGTTCGCGGCGGCGAGCTGGCCCTGGCGTTGCGCGTGCACCCAGTGTTCGACGCGCGCGCGTTCGCCGTCGCGTTGCGGGTAACGGGCGACGTCGCCTGCGGCGTAGTGGCCGGGGAGCGACGCCTGCAGTTGCGCGTCGACCAGGATGCCGTTGTCGACCTCCATCCCGGCCGCGGCGGCGAGCGCGGTGCGCGGCGTGACGCCGGCGCCGACCACCAGCAGGTCGGCGGGCACGCGGGTTCCATCCTCGAGCGTAAGTGCCTTGCCGTCGAACCCCGTGGCCTTGGCGCCCAGGTGGAAGGCCACGCCGTGCGCGCGGTGCAGCTCGGTGAGGAACGCGCCGAGTTCGGGCCCGAGCACGCGTTCCATCGGGATCGCTTCCGGCGCCACCACGTGCACGGCGAGCCCGCGCGTGCGCAGCGCGGCCGCGGCTTCCAGGCCGATGAAGCCGGCGCCGATGAAGGCGACGCTGCCCGCGCCCTCGGCGGCGGCGATGATCGCGCGGGCATCGGCCAGCGTGCGCAGGCTGAAGACGTTGGGGCGGTCGAAGCCGGGCGTGGGCAGGGTCCGCGGTTCGGCGCCGGTGGCCAGCAGCAGCGCGTCGTAGCCGAAGCGTTCGCCGCCGGCCGCCACGACTTCGTGGGCGCCGGTGTCGATCGCGGCGACGTCGCAGCCCAGGTGCAGGTCGATGCCGTGCTTGGCATAGAAGTCGTCGCCCTGCAGCGGGACCCAGTCTTCCTGCGCGGTTCCGGCGAGGTAGTCCTTGGACAGGTTGGGGCGGTCGACCGGCGCGGCCGCGTCGGCGCTGAGCAGGGTGATGCTGCCGTCGTGGCCGAGTTCGCGCAGCCGGATCGCGGCCGCGTAGCCGGCGGCGCCACCGCCGACGATGACGATGCGTCGCGGCGCATCTTCAGGCACCTTCGGTGCCGGGCGTGGTGCGTCGTCCTGGCCGCGCACGAACACGCGGTCGCCGACGATGTCGGTCCGCCACGTGGCCAGCGGCGCGAACGCCGGCGCGCGCAACGCCACGCCGGTGCGCAGGCTGAAGCAGGCGTGGTGCCACGGGCAGCGCACTTCGCCATCGACCACCAGGCCTTCGGACAGCGGCGCGCCGTAGTGCGTGCAGCTGCCGCCGACGGCGTGGATGCCGTCGTCCAGCCGCGCCAGCAGCACCGGCTCGCCATCGACGTGGCCGGCGAGCACGCCCTCGGCGGGAATGCTGGACAGCGGCACGCCCTGGCTGAAATCGGGGCCCGGCGGCGGGGTGTCGGAATGGGCCATGGCGCGACTCCTGCGGTTGTCCTGCGACAGCCCGCAGTCTATGCCGGGGCCGGCCGGGCACACGAAATGGGTGTGTCAAGCGCCCTGCAGGCCGGCTTTGGCGCATGCTGGCCGGATCAGTCGCGCGGACGAAGCGCTCGCCCGCAACGGGGCCGTGTCACTGCAGTTCGCGCAGGTCCAGGCGCCGCAGGCGCGGTGCGCGCACGGCGGTGATCGCCACCACGCCCAGGGTCACGCAGCCGCCCAGCACCACCGCCGGCACCAGTCCCAGCAGCCGCGCCATGGTGCCGTCGTAGAAGGCGCCGAGTTCGTTCGACGAACCGATGAAGATGCCGTTGATCGACGACACCCGCCCGCGCATGTCGTCCGGCGTGGCCAGCTGCAGGATGGTCGAACGCATCACCACCGACACCCCGTCGCACATGCCGTACAGCACCAGGATCGCCGCCGACAGCCAGAAGTGCCGCGACAGGCCGAACGCGATCGTGCACAACCCGAAGCCGGCGACCGCGAACATCAGCACCCGGCCGGCGTGCTTTTCCAGCGGATGCCGCGCCAGCCACAGCGCGACGCAGATCGAACCCGCCGCCGGCATCGCGCGCAGGATGCCCAGGCCTTCCGGGCCCCAGTGCAGGATCTCGCGGATGAAGGCCGGCAGCATCGACACCGCGCCGCCCAGCAGCACCGAGAACATGTCCAGCGCCATCGCGCCCAGCATGATCTGGTTGCCGAACACGAAACGCAGGCCTTCGTGGATGCTGGCGAACACCGGCGCGCGCTGCAGCAGCAGCGGCGGCTCGGTGACGCGCAGCCGGTACACCGCGACCGCGGCGGCCGCGCCGAACGCGCCGGCGACCGCATAGGCCTCGGCGACGCCGGCCCAGCCGACCAGCACGCCGCCCAGCGCCGGGCCGATCACCAGGCTGGCCTGGAACACCACGCTGCCGAAGCTTGCGCCGCGCACGAACTGTTCGCGCGGCAGCACCCGCGCGAACAGCGCGTTGTACACCGGCGTCAGGAACGCGCGGACCATGCCGGTGAGGGCGATCGCCGCGTAGATCGGCCAGGTGGCGCTCTCGCCGAGCGCGGTGTGCGCGATCGCCGCCAGCGCCAGCGCGGTGACCATCAGCCCCAGGCCCGCGAGCGCGCCGAGCGTGCGCCGGCGCAGGTGGTCGACCAGGTAGCCGGCAAACGGCGCGACGCAGAAGTAGGGCACGATCTCGGCCAGGCCGACCAGGCCGAGCGCGAACGGATCGCGGGTGATGGTGTAGATGTGCCAGCCGACCGTGACCGCGACGATCTGGTACGACAGGCCGGCGCAGATGCGGTACAGCAGCAGGGCGAGGAAGGCGCGGTTGTGCAGCGGCGAACTGGCGGGCGCGGCGGCCGCGGTGCCGGCGTCGGCGCCGCTGCTCATGCGGCGGCTTCGCGCGCGCGGTCGCGGATGAAGGCCAGCAGCGCGGCGAGGCCGTTGCTGCGGGTCGGCGAGAGGTGGCTGGCGAGCCCGATGGCGGCGATGTAGTCGGGCTGCGTGGCGAGGATCTCGGCGGCCGGCCGCCCCGAATACACGCGCAGCGCCAGGTACACCAGGCCCGAGACGATCGCCGAGTCGCTGATCGCGGCGAAGTCCAGCCGCGATGCGTCGCCCGAAGGCACGATCCAGACCATCGACTGGCAGCCCTGCAGGCGGTGCTCGTCGGTCTTCCACGCCTCCGGGAATTCCGGCAGCTTGCGGCCGAGGTCGATCAGGTACTGGTAGCGCTCCGACCAGTCGCCGAAGAACGCGAACTCGTCGGCGATCGCGGCCTGCGCTTCGGCGGCGGTGGCTTCGAGCGGGAAGGGGGTGTCGTTCAAGGCTGCCTCGTTGTTGCCGTTTCTCGTAGGAGCGGCTTCAGCCGCGACTTCCTGCCGCCTGGGTCGCGGCTGAAGCCGCTCCTACATTTCATGCATGCCGGTCATGCGCGCTTCCAGCGCACGCCCTGCGGCGTGTCTTCCAGCGCGATGCCTTCGGCGGCGAGCTGGTCGCGGATGGCATCGGAGCGGGCGAAGTCGCGGGCTTGCCTGGCCGCGTTGCGTTCGTCGATCAGCGCCTGGATGCGGGCGTCGTCGTCGCCGGAGGCGCCGCGCGCGAACCATGCCGCCGGATCCTGCTGCAGCAGCCCGAGCGCCAACCCCGCGCCCAGCAGTTCGCCCTTCAGTGTCGCCAGTCGTGCGCGCGCGCCGTCGGCGCCGGCATCATCGCCGCCATCGCCCAGGGTGCTGCGCAGCGCGCGCGCTTCGGACGCCAGTTGCGCCAGCAGCGACAGCGCCTTCGGGGTGTTGAGGTCGTCGTCGAGCGCGGCCTCGACGCTCGCGGGTATCGTGGCGTCGGCATCCACGCCGGCCAGGTCGCGCAGCGTGCCGTACAGGCGGTCGAGCGTGCGCACCGACTGCTCGATCAGCGCATCCGACCAGTCCAGCGGCTGCCGGTAGTGCGCCGACAGCAGCGCCAGCCGCAGCGCCTCGGGCGGGTGCGCCTGCAGCAGGTCGTGGACCTTCTCGATGTTGCCCAGCGACTTCGACATCTTGGCGCCGCCGAAGTTGAGCATGCCGTTGTGCAGCCAGAAGCGCGCGAACACCTCGCCGCCGTGCGCGCATTCGCTTTGCGCGATCTCGTTCTCGTGGTGGGGGAACTGCAGGTCGACGCCGCCGGCGTGGATGTCGATGGTCCGGCCCAGGTGGTCGGCGGCCATCGCCGAGCATTCGATGTGCCAGCCCGGGCGGCCGCGGCCCCAGGGCGAGTCCCAGCCGGGCAGGTCGTCGCCGGAGGGTTTCCACAGCACGAAATCGCCAGGGTCGCGCTTGTACGGGGCCACTTCCACGCGCGCGCCGGCGAGCATGTCCTCGGGATCGCGGCGCGAAAGCTTGCCGTAGCCGGCGAAGCTGCCCACGGAAAACAGCACGTGGCCTTCGGCCGCATAGGCGTGGCCGCTGGCGACCAGGCGCTCGATCATCGCCACGATCTGCGGGATGTGCGCGGTCGCGGCCGGCTCCAGGTCCGGGGCGGCGATGCCCAGCGCGGCCATGTCGGCGCGGTAGGCGGCGGCGTACCTGTCGGTGATGGTCGCGATCGGGACCCCGAGCTCGCGTGCCGCGGCGTTGATCTTGTCGTCGACGTCGGTGATGTTGCGGGCGTAGCGCAGGTTGCCGTAACGCCGCCGCAGCAGCGCGGCCAGCACGCCGAACACGACCGGCCCGCGCGCGTTGCCGATGTGCACGTAGTTGTAGACCGTGGGCCCGCACAGGTACATGGTCGGGCAGGCCGGGTCCAGCGGCGCGAACGGCTCCAGCCGCCGCGTCAGGCTGTTGTGCAGGTGCAGGCTCATCCGCGGGTGGAAACGGGAAGGAAGCCAATTCTAGCGGTCGCGCGCGGGCGACGACAGCCGGCCGATGACAGCGGCGATTCATACCCTGCGGCCGCCCAGCGCATACACTGCTTGCCCCGTGAGCCACCGATCCCCGCCAGCGCTGCGAACGTCCCGATCGGGAGCATGGCCCGCCATGCGCAGGCTGCTGTTGCCGGCGTTGCTGCTGGCCGCGTCCGCGGCGCCGGCGCTGGCGCAGGAAACGGTGATCCCCAGGCAGAACATCCGCACCGGCTATGCCCAGGTGCTGCGGGTGGAACCGGTGTTCCAGACCCTGACCGCCACCCGCATGGAGCAGCAGTGCAACGGCAAGGTGGTGCCGCCGAACGACCCGCCGCGCGGGCTCTCGCGGATCGTCGGCGCGGTCAAGGATGCGCTCACGCCCAGTGCCGATGGAGAATCCGTCGAAGAAGCCGCCCCCGCGCCCGCCGACTGCGAGCTGGTGCCGGTCCAGCGCGAATTCCGGCGCCCGATCGCCTATGACGTGGATTACGTCTACAAGGGCATGAAGTACCGCTCGCGGCTGCCCTACGACCCCGGCAACCGGCTGCGGGTGCGGGTATCGGTGACCCCGTTCGTGCCCGACAGCGGGCGCTGAGCCCTCCGTGTGCCGCCCGCGCGGCACCGGCCTTGCAAGCCCGGTGGCTGCGTGCGAGGATGCGCGCCCGATGACCCAGACCCGCGCCGACGCCGTTGTCCAGACTTCCGCCTACCTGGCGGCGGGCATGACCTCGCGCGCGCGCCGACCGGAATTCCCTCCTGCTGGGTAACTCCGGACGCATCGCCGCATCCAGAAAAAGCCCAGCCCCGCGCTGGGCTTTTTTGCTTTCGCGCTTCCGCTTTTCCGCCCCACGAACCACGAGCCAGTCCGATGCAACCCGCCCCGATGCAGCCCGCCCCCATACAGCACTTCCTCAACACCCAGGACCTTTCGCGCGCCGGGCTGGACGCGCTGCTGGCCGAAGCCGCCCGCTACAAGCGCCACCGCGCCGGCGACGCGCTCAAGGGCAAGTCCATCGCGCTGCTGTTCTTCAACGCTTCGCTGCGTACCCGCGCCAGCTTCGAGCTGGGTGCGTTCCAGCTGGGCGGCCACGCGGTGGTGCTGCAACCGGGCAAGGACGCCTGGCCGATCGAATTCGAGCTGGGCACGGTGATGGATGGCGAGGCCGAGGAGCACATCGCCGAAGTGGCGCGGGTGCTCAGCCGCTACGTCGACCTGATCGGGGTGCGCGCGTTCCCGAAGTTCGTCGACTGGTCGCAGGATCGCGAGGACCGGGTGCTGCGGGGTTTCGCGCGCCATGCCACGGTGCCGGTGATCAACATGGAGACGATCACCCACCCCTGCCAGGAACTGGCGCACGCGATGGCGCTGCAGGAACACTTCGGCGGCAGCGAGCCCGGATCGGATCCGGAACGGGTCCTGCGGGGGAAGAAGTACGTGCTGACCTGGACGTACCACCCGAAGCCGCTCAACACCGCCGTCGCCAATTCGGCCTTGACCATCGCCACCCGCATGGGCATGGACGTGACCCTGCTGTGCCCGACGCCGGACTACGTGCTCGACGAGCGCTACATGGGGTGGGCTGCGCAGAACGTGGCCGAGAACGGCGGCTCGCTGCGGGTCAGCCACGACATCGAATCCGCCTACGCCGGCGCCGACGTGGTCTATGCCAAGAGCTGGGGCGCGCTGCCGTACTTCGGCAACTGGGAGGCCGAAAAACCCATTCGCGACCGTTACCGGCATTTCATCGTCGACGAGGCGAAGATGGCGCTCACCAACGACGGCGTGTTCTCGCATTGCCTGCCGTTGCGCCGCAACGTCAAGGCCACCGACGCGGTGATGGATTCGCCGCGCTGCATCGCCATCGACGAGGCCGAGAACCGCCTGCACGTGCAGAAGGCGGTGATGGCCCGGCTGGTCGCGCAGCGCGCATAGGGCCCAGCGCCCGCGGCGTTCCATCACACGTTTCCAGGAATCACTCCCATGTCATCGCAATCCCCCTCCTCGAGTCACCTATTGCCGGTCCCGGGCCCCGGTTCGACGGACATCGTGCTCGCGTTCTCCGGCGGCCTCGACACCAGCTTCTGCGTGCCCTGGCTGCAGGAGCAGGGCTGGAGCGTGCATACCGTGTTCGCCGATACCGGCGGCGTCGATGCGGCCGGGCGCGAGGCGATCGAACAGCGCGCCGCCGAACTCGGGGTCGCCTCGCACGTCACCGTCGATGGCGGGCAGGCGCTGTGGGACGGCTTCGCCAAGCCGTTCGTCTGGGCGGGCGAGGGCTACCAGGGCCAGTACCCGCTGCTGGTGTCGGATCGCTACCTGATCGTCGATGCGGCGCTGGCACGCGCGCGCGACCTGGGCACCGACGCCGTCGCGCATGGTTGCACCGGCATGGGCAACGACCAGGTGCGCTTCGACCTGGCGGTGAAGGCGTCCGGCGACTACCGCATCGTCGCGCCGATCCGCGAAATCCAGAAGCAGCACACGCAGACGCGCGCCTACGAGCAGGCCTACCTGGAGCAGCGCGGCTTCGGCGTGCAGGCCAGGCAGAAGGCCTACACCATCAACGAGAACCTGCTGGGCCTGACGATGTCCGGCGGCGAGATCGATCGCTGGGAAGCGCCGGGCGAGGGCGCGCGCGGCTGGTGCGCGCGGCGCGAGCAATGGCCGGCCGAGCCGCTGCAGGTGGCGCTGCGTTTCGTCGCCGGCGAGGCGGTGGCGCTGGACGGCAAGGAACTGCCCGGCGCGCAACTGCTGGCGCAGCTCAACACCATGTTCGCGCAGTACGGCGTCGGCCGCGGCCTGTACACCGGCGACACCACCATCGGGCTCAAGGGCCGGATCGTGTACGAGGCGCCGGGCCTGGCCGCGTTGCTGGCCGCGCATCGCGCGCTGGAAGAGGCGGTGCTGACCAAGCAGCAGAACCGGTTCAAGCCGGAGGTCGCGCGCAAGTGGGTGGAGATCGTGTACGAGGGTTTCTTCCATGATCCGCTGAAGACCGACCTGGAGGCGTTCCTGGCGTCGTCGCAGCGCATGGTCAGCGGCGAGGTCGTGCTGGAGACGCGCGGCGGCCGGGTCGACGCGGTCGCGGTGCGCTCGCCGCATCTGCTCGCGGCCGCGGGCGCGACCTACGCGCAGAGCGCCGACTGGGGCGTGCAGGAGGCCGAGGGCTTCATCAAGCTGTTCGGCATGAGCAGCACGCTGTGGGCGAAAATCAACAACCTGTAGGAGCGGCTTCAGCCGCGAGCTCCTGCCTTGTCCATGTGGGAAAAGCTCGCGGCTGAAGCCGCTCCCACAACCAGCCGGAATCGATCCGAATGCTCGACGCGGTCCTTGAACACCTCGAAGCGCTGGTGTCGTTCGATACCCGCAATCCGCCGCGCCGGATCGGCGTGGGCGGCATCTTCGACTACATCCGCGCGCAACTGCCGGGGTTCCGCTGCACCGTCAGCGACCATGGCGACGGCGCGGTGTCGCTGCTGGCGCTGCGCGGCCATCCGGCGCGGGTGTTCAACGTGCACCTGGACACGGTGCCGTCGTCGCCGCGGTGGTCCGCCGATCCGCTGCGGCTGCGGGTCGACGCCGATCGCGCGATCGGCCTGGGCGCTTGCGACATCAAGGGCGCGGCCGCGGGCCTGATCGCGGCGGCGAACGAGACGTCGGGCGATGCGGCCTTCCTGTTCGGCAGCGACGAGGAAGCCAACGACGCGCGCTGCATCGAGGCCTTCCTCGGCAGTGGCCACGGCTTCCGGGAAGCGATCGTCGCCGAGCCGACCGGTTGCGAAGCGGTTCTGGCGCATCGCGGCATCAGTTCGGTGCTGCTGCAGTTCAAGGGCGAGGCGGGGCATGCGTCCGGCGCGAAGGCGCTGGATGCCAGTGCGCTGCACCGGGCGATGCGCTGGGGCGCGAATGCGCTGGAGCTGGTCGAATCGCAATCGCACCTGCGCTTCGGCGGCCTCACCGGGCTGCGATTCAACATCGGCCGGGTGGAAGGCGGGATCAAGGCGAACGTCATCGCGCCCGCTGCCGAGGTGCGCTTCGGCTTCCGGCCGCTGCCGTCGCAGGACATCGACGAGCTGCACCTGCGCCTGGGCGCCTGCGCCGCGCCCGGTGCGCTGGAGAGTTACCGGGAAACCTTCCGTGGCCCGGCGTTGCCGGCGGGCGACGTGGCGGCGGCGGAGGAGCAGCGGCTGCTGGCGCGCGACCTCGCCGACGAGCTGGGCCTGCCGATCGGCAACGCAGTCGATTTCTGGACCGAGGCTTCGCTGTTCTCCCGCGCCGGCATGACCGCGATCGTCTACGGCCCCGGCGACATCGCCCAGGCGCACGCCGCCGACGAATGGGTGGCGCTGGAGCAACTGCAGCGGTATGCCGAATCCATCGTCCGCATCCTTGGAGCCGTGCACTGACCTTGTGGGAGCGGCTTTAGCCGCGAGTTTTTCCTCACCCAAAAAAGCTCGCGGCTAAAGCCGCTCCCACAGACGCCGCTCCTACAAGACTATTGGCCATGATCAGCCCCGTCCACGACCCGCAAACCCGCCAGACCATCGTCCGCCTGCTTTCCAGCATGGGCAGCGCCAAGGAGATCTCGCAGTACCTGCGGCGCTTCTCGCAACTGGACGCGGCGCGCTTCGCCGTGGTCAAGGTCGGCGGCGCGGTGCTTCGCGACGACCTCGAGGCGCTGACCTCGTCGCTGGCGTTCCTGCAGGATGTCGGCCTGACCCCGATCGTGGTCCACGGCGCTGGACCGCAACTCGACGCGGAGCTGGCCGCCGCCGGCATCGGCAAGCGCACCGTCGATGGCCTGCGCGTGACCTCGCCGGAAGCGCTCGCGGTGGTGCGGCGCGTGTTCCAGGCGCAGAACCTGAAGCTGGTCGAAGCGCTGCAGGCCCAGGACGCGCGCGCGACTTCGATCGTCTCGGGCGTGTTCGAGGCCGATTACGTCGACCGCGACGGCCTCGGCCTGGTCGGGGCGGTGCAGCGGGTGGGCACCGCGCCGATCCAGGCCAGCCTGCAGGCCGGTTCGATCCCGGTGATCGCCAGCCTCGGCGAGACCGTCGGCGGCCAGATCCTCAACATCAATGCCGATTTCGCCGCCAATGCGCTGGTGCAGGTGCTGCAGCCGTACAAGATCGTGTTCCTCACCGGCAGCGGCGGCCTGCTCGACGCGCAGGGCCGGGTGATCGATTCGATCAACCTGTCGAGCGAATACGCGCACCTGATGGCGCAGCCGTGGATCGACGGCGGCATGCGGGTCAAGCTGGAACAGGTCAAGCAGCTGCTCGATGGCCTGCCGCCGGCCTCGTCGGTATCGATCACCAGGCCTGCGGAACTGGCCAAGGAGCTGTTCACCCACAAGGGTTCGGGCACGCTGGTGCGGCGCGGCGAGCGCGTGCTGCAGGCGGCGTCGTGGGCCGAGCTCGACCTGCCACGGCTGCGCGGACTGATCGAATCCGCGTTCGGGCGCCGGCTGGCCGCCGACTACTTCGAGCGCACCGCGTTGCATCGTGCCTACGTCAGCGAGAACTATCGCGCCGCGGTCATCCTGACCGACGAGGGCGGCCGGCCTGGAACGAGCACGTGCTATCTCGACAAGTTCGCGGTGCTGGACGACGCCCAGGGCGAGGGCCTGGGGCGCGCCGTGTGGCAGGAGATGCGCGAACGCACGCCACGCCTGTTCTGGCGCTCGCGCCGCGGCAACCCGGTCAACCCGTTCTATTTCGCCGAGTGCGACGGCTGCATCAAGCAGCCGCGCTGGAAGGTGTTCTGGTACGGTTTCGACGCGCTCGACGACATCGCCCGCTGCGTCGAGCATTGCCGCACGCGGCCGCCAACGCTGGAGGAACCGGCATGACCACCACGGCCACCACCGCCGACTGGACGCGGCCGCCGCACCTGCACGGCCGCCATGTCGCGCTGGAACCGCTGCAGCCGGCGCATGCCGACGGCCTGCGCGCCGCGGCCGCGGACGGCAGCCTCTGGGAACTGGCGTACACCAACGTGCCGATGCCGGGCGAGGTCGAGGCGTGGATCGAGGCCGCGCTGGCGATGCAGGCCGCGGGCGCGGCGCTCGCATTCACCGTGCGCGATGCCGGCGGCCGCATCGTTGGCACCACCCGTTATTACGACCTGCTGCCGCAGACGCCGCGGTTGCAGATCGGCTACACCTGGTACGCGCGCTCGGTGCAGCGCACCGGCCTGAACACGGAGGCCAAGCTGCTGCTGCTCGGGCACGCGTTCGAGGCGCTGGGCTGCGCCTCGGTCGGGCTGCAGACCAGCACCCGCAACGCCGCGTCGCGCGCCGCGATCGCGCGCCTGGGCGCCACCCAGGAGGGCATCCTGCGCCATCACCTGCGCCATCGCGACGGCAGCCTGCGCGATACCGTCAACTTCTCGATCCTCGGCAGCGAATGGCCGGCGGTGAAGGCCGGCCTGCTGCAGAAGCTGGAGCGCCACGCCAATGGCTGAGCCCGCGATCACGCTCGGCATCGTCGGCGCGCGCGGGCATACCGGCGCCGAACTGATCGGCCTGGTGGCGGGGCACCCGCGCTTCGAGCTGGCCTTCGTCACCTCGCGCGAGCGCGCCGGCCAGCGTGTCGCCGACCACGTCCCGGCCTGGCACGGCGACCTGCGCTACAGCGCGCCGGAACACGAGGCATTGCCGGGGATCGGCGCCGATGCGGTGGTGCTGGCGCTGCCCAACGGCAAGGCGGCTGCCTGCGTCGCGGCGTTCGACGCCGCCGGTGCGGAACCGGTGATCGTCGACCTGTCCGCCGACTATCGCTTCGACGACAGCTGGTACTACGGCCTGCCCGAACTGACCCGCGGCGCGTATCGCGGCCAGCGGCGGATCAGCAATCCCGGCTGTTACGCCACGGCGATGCAGCTGGCGATCGCGCCGATGCTGGACGTGCTCGACGGCCCGGTGCAGTGCTTCGGCGTGTCGGGGCATTCGGGCGCCGGCACCACGCCATCGGACCGCAACGACCCGGAAAAGCTGCGCGACAACCTGATGCCGTACGCGCTCACCGGCCACGTCCACGAACGCGAAGCCACGCGCCACCTCGGCCATGCGGTCGAGTTCATGCCGCACGTGGCCCCGCATTTCCGCGGCATCATGCTGACCGCCAACCTGCACCTGGCGCGCGCGTGTGCGGCCGACGAGGTGCTGGCGCGCTACCGCCAGCGCTATGGCGGCGAACCGCTGGTGCGCGTGCTCGCAGGCGAGGCGCCGTGGGTCAGTCGCATCGCCGGCGCGCAGCATGTCGAGATCGGCGGCGTCACCCTGTCCGCGGACGGCCACCGGCTGGTGGTCGTCGCCACCGTGGACAACCTGCTCAAGGGCGCGGCGACGCAGGCACTGCAGAACCTCAACCTGGCCTTCGGCCTCCCCGAATCCACCGGTATCCCCATGTAAACGCGGCTCCGTGGGAGCGGTTTCAGCCGCGAGCTTTTCGCGCGCATCGCCAAGTGCAAGAGCTCGCGGCTGAAGCCGCTCCCACAAAAACACGCAGCGACCGAAGCACACGCAGCACAGGAATCAAGCCAATGTCCGACCTGCTCTGGCAAAAACCCGGCATCGCCATCGATGCCCGCATCCAGGCGTTCCTCGCCGGCGACGACGTGGTGCTCGATCGCGAGTTCTTCCTGCACGACATCGCCGCCAGCCGCGTGCACGCGCAAGGGCTGCATCGCATCGGCATGCTGTCCGCGGACGAGCTGGCTGGATTGCTGCGCGAACTCGACGCGCTTGCCGTCGATTTCCGCAGCGGCGCCTTCGCCCTCGACGCGCGCCACGAGGATGGCCACTCCGCGATCGAGGCGCGCCTGGTCGAGCGCCTGGGCGACGCCGGCAAGCGCATCCATGCCGGGCGCAGCCGCAACGACCAGGTACTGGTCGCCAACCGCCTGTGGCTGAAGGACCGGCTCACGCAGTTGCAAGCGCTGGCGCGCGAGGCGGCGGCGATCGCGCTGGACCGTGCCGAAGCCGAGATGCTGCTGCCGCTGCCCGGCTACACCCACCTGCAACGCGCGGTGGTGTCCTCGGCGGGCATGTGGTGGGCGGGTTGGGCTGAGGCCTTCATCGACGACGCCGAGCGCGCCGCGGCGACCCGCGCATGGATCGACGCCAATCCGCTCGGCACCGCCGCCGGCTACGGCATCAACCTGGCGCTGGATCGCGACCATGCCACCACCGCGCTCGGTTTCGCTCGGCTGCAGGTCGCGCCGACGTACGCGCAACTGTCACGCGGAAAATTCGAACTGGCGGCGCTGGAGGCGCTCGGCAGCGCGATGCTCGACCTGCGCCGGCTGGCCTGGGACCTGAGCCTGTTCACCAGCGCCGAGTTCGGCTTCGTCGCCCTGCCGCCGCAGTACACCACCGGCAGTTCGATCATGCCCAACAAGCGCAACCCGGACGTGGTCGAGCTGATGCGCGGCACCTATGCCAGCGTCGCCGCGGCGCGCACCGAGATCGAACAGCTGCTGTCGCTGCCGTCCGGATACCATCGCGACCTTCAGGTGTCCAAGGGCGCGCTGTTCCACGGGTTCGGCAAGGGCCTGCAGGCGCTGGCGTTGCTGCCGGGACTGCTGCGCGACCTGCAGTGGCAGCCCGAAGCGATGCGCGCGGCACTCGATCCGTCGTTGTATGCCACCGACCTGGCGGTGGAGCTGGCGAAGCAGGGCGTCCCGTTCCGCGACGCCTATCGGCAGGCGGCCGATCCCGCACGCTGGCGGGCGCGTGATCCGGAAGCCAGCCTGCAGGCGCGGACATCGCCCGGCGCGGCCGGAGAGCCGCGGCTGGCCTCGCTGCGCGCGCGCCTGGATACGCTCGGCTAGTCCCCGGCCCGCCGCCCGCGCGACGCGCGGGCAAAAGAAAACCGGCGCATGGCCGGCTCTCCGTTAACACCTTGATTCGATTGGTCGGGGAGACAGGATTTGAACCTGCGACTTCTACGTCCCGAACGTAGCGCTCTACCAGGCTGAGCTACACCCCGACAGGTGAGCCCGGCATTGTAAGGACTGGGCCCGGGGGCGGGCAAGGCCCTCCGGCCTGCCATCGGCGGATCGGCGGCCGCCGGCTACACTGGTCAGCTGAGCCAGTGCCCGGAGTTTCCCGCTTGATCAAGCCCCGCACCCCGCCCGGCGTCATGGAGCTGCTGCCGCGCGAGCAGGTCGCGTTCCAGCGCATGCTCGACGCGATCCGCGCCACCTTCGAGGCCTACGGCTTCCTGCCGGTGGAGACGCCGGTGTTCGAGCTGACCGACGTGCTGCTGACCAAATCCGGCGGCGAGACGGAGCGCCAGGTGTATTTCGTGCAGTCCACCGGGGCCTTGGAGAAGGGCGGCGAAGGACGGCCGGAGCTGGCATTGCGCTTCGACCTGACCGTGCCACTGGCGCGCTACGTCGCCGAGCACGAGCACGACCTCGCATTCCCGTTCCGCCGCTACCAGATGCAGCGCGTGTACCGCGGCGAGCGCGCGCAGCGCGGCAGGTTCCGCGAGTTCTACCAGTGCGACATCGACGTGATCGGCAAGGACAGCCTGTCGATCCGCTTCGACGCCGAGATCCCGGCGGTGATCAACGCCACCTTCGAGCGGCTGGCGATCGGCGAGTTCACCATCCAGTTCAACCACCGCAAGCTGCTGCGCGGCTTCTTCGAAGGCCAGGGCATCGAGGGCGAGCGGCAGTTGCTGGTGCTGCGCGAGCTGGACAAGCTCGACAAGCGCGGTGCGGATGCGGTGGCGGCGACGCTGGCGGGGGAGGGCTTCGGCCTGGCCGGCGACGTCGTGGCGCGGCTGATGGCGTTCTCGCGGGTGCGTTCCAATGGCCACGACGACGCCATGGCCCGGCTGGATGCGCTGGGCGCCGGGACGCCGCTGTTCGAGGAAGGCCGCGACGAGCTGCGCCAGGTGCTGGCGCAACTCAAGGCGCTCGGCGTGCCGGAGTCGCGCTATGCGCTCAACCTGTCGATCGCGCGCGGCCTGGACTACTACACCGGCATCGTCTACGAGACCACGCTGGACGCGCACCCGGAGATCGGCTCGATCTGCTCCGGCGGGCGCTACGACAACCTCGCCAGCCACTACAGCAAGTCGAAACTGCCGGGCGTGGGCATCTCGATCGGGCTGACGCGCCTGTTCTTCCAGTTGCAGGAGGCGGGCATCGTGCCCACCGCCGAGAGCTCGGTGGAGGTGCTGGTCGCGCTGATGGACGAGGCGCGGCTGGCCGATGCGCTGTCGCTGTCGCAGCAGTTGCGCGCCGCCGGTTTCAACGTCGAGACCCAGCTGGAACCGCGCAAGCTGGCCAAGCAGCTGCAGTACGCCGACCGCGCCGGGATCCGCTTCGCGGTGATCCGCGGCGACGACGAGGCCGCGCGCGGCGTGGTCGCGGTCAAGGACCTGCGTCGCGGCGAACAGTTCGAGGTCGCGGACTCCGGCCTTGCCGACGCCTTGCGGGGGGCGCGCGCATGACCGCGGTGATGCTGGATGGCGTGTCGCTGACGCGCGCGCAGTTGCTCGCGGTGGCCAACGGCGCCCCGGTCGAACTCGACCCCGGCGCCTTGCAGGCGGTGGCGCGCGCGGCCGGTTTCCTCGCCGCGCAGGTCGAGCGCGGTGAGCCGATCTACGGCATCTCCACAGGCTTCGGCAGCAACGCCGACAAGCTGCTGCCCGCCGACGGCTGCCTGCGCGAGCAGCTGCAACGCAACCTGGTCATCACCCATGCGGTGTGCGTGGGCGAACCGTTCGCCGCCGACGTGGTGCGGGCGATGCTGTGCATCCGCATCAACACGCTGCTGCGCGGGCACTCGGGCATCCGCGTGTCCACCCTGCAGGCGCTGGCGGCGATGCTCAACGCCGGCGTGGTGCCGGTGGTGCCGCAGCTCGGGTCGGTCGGCGCCTCCGGCGACCTGGCGCCGCTTTCGCACCTGGCGATCGTGCTGCTGGGCGGCGGCGAGGCGCTTTTTGGCGGCGAGCGCCTGCCCGGCGGCGAGGCGCTGCAACGGGCGGGGCTTGCACCGGTCACGCTCGGCCTGAAGGAGGGCCTCGCGCTCAACAACGGCACCGCGCAGATGCTGGCCACCGGCGTGCTGGCGCTGGCCCGGCTTGAAGACCTGCTCGACACCGCCGACCTCGCCGCGGCGATGACCGTCGATGCCTTCGCCGGCCGCCTCGGCGCGTTCGCGCCGGAGGTGCACGCGCTGCGCCCGCACCCGGGCCAGGTACACGTGGCCGCGCGCCTGCGCGCGCTGCTCGAGGGCTCGACCCTGGCCGGCATCGACTACCACCTGGTGCCGAAATTCCACCCGGGTGAATGCGCGTTCGACATCGCCTGGCAATGGGCGCCGGATGCGAAGCCGCCGTTCCGCGGCGGCAAGAAGGTGCAGCCGCAGGACAGCTACTCGCTGCGCTGCGTGCCGCAGGTGCACGGCGCGGTGCGCGACGCGGTCGCGCAGGCCGCGCGCGTGCTGGAGATCGAACTCAACGCGGTCACCGACAACCCGCTGGTGTTCCCCGACGCCGAGGCCGATCGCGCGGTGGTTTCCGCCGGCCACTTCCACGGCATGCCGCTGGCGCTGGCGATGAGCTACGCCAAGGCCGCGATCCCGGTGCTGGCATCTATTTCCGAGCGCCGCCTCAACAAGCTCGTCGACCCGGCGACCAACGATGGCCTGCCGGCGTTCCTGGTCGGCAACGAGGACGGCACCGAATCCGGGCACATGATCGTGCAGTACACCGCCGCGGCGATCGTCAACGACCTCGCCAGCCGGGCGATGCCGGCGTCGGTGTACTCGATCCCGACGTCGGCCAACGCCGAGGACCACGTGTCGATGGGCGCCAACGAGGCGCGCCACGTGCTGGCGATGGCCGCCGATCTCGGCAAGGTGCTGGCACTGGAGCTGTTCACCGCCGCGCAGGCGCTGGACGTGCGCCTGCGCATGCTGCGGACGGCACAGGAGCTGGCCGCCGATGCCGCGGCGTTCGCGGCGAAGGTGCAGGGCGGCCCGGTCGGCGACGGCGAGGCGCGCGCATCGTTCCTGGCGCAGGTCGACGAACTGCGGGCGGACCTGCGCGGGGCCGGCGCGTTCCGCCCCGGGCGCGTGGTCGCCGCGGCGCATGCGGCGATCCGCGAACGCATCGGCTTCCTCGAACGCGACCGTGCGCTGGACGGCGACGTGCGTGCCGCGATCGGCATGGTCGAGGACGGCAGCGTGTTGGCGGCGGCGCGGGCGGCGGAGTGACGGCGGCCCGTTTCGGCCCGCTGCTGGCGCTCGCCCTGCTGGCGCCTGCGGGTGCCGTGGCAGCGGCGCAGTTGGGCGGCACGGTCTTCGAGGACGCCAACGGCAACGGCAGGCGCGATGCCGGGGAACCGGGGATCGCCGGCGTGGCCCTGTCCAACGGTCGCGACATCGTGCGCAGCGCGACCGATGGCAGCTACGCGATCGCTGCGCGCGCCGACGATGTCGTGTTCGCGATCAAGCCGGCCGACCGCCGCTTCGGCATGCGTGCGGACGGGCTGCCTGCATTCTGGCGCGTGGGCACGCAGGCCGCGCATGGCGCCGGGTCCGGCGCGGGCAACGCTGCCGGCCCTCCATTCGATGTCGCGCTTTCGCGCCGCCGAAACGTGCGCGGACCGATGCAGGTCCTGCTGTTCAGCGATCCGCAGGTGGCATCGCTGGTCGACGTCGATTACTACTACACGGACATCGTCGCCCCGCTGGCCGGCACGAGCGCCGCCCTCGGCATGACCCTGGGCGACCTGGTCGACGACGCGCCCGACCTCTATCCGGCGCTCAACGCCGTCACCGCGTCACTGGGCGTGCCCTGGCTGCACGTCGCCGGCAACCATGACATCGATGCCGGCGCGGCCAGCGATGCGGACAACTTGCGGACGTTCCATGCCCGCTACGGCCCCGATACGGTCGCGTGGGAAGAAGCGCAGGCGACCTTCATCGGCCTCGATGACGTCATCGCCATGCCCGGCCAGCGCCCGGCCTACGTCGGTGGCCTGCGCGAAGACCAGTTCGCCTTCCTCGAGGCCTACCTGCCGACGGTGCGCAAGGACAGGCTGCTGGTGGTCGCCGCGCACATCCCGTTCTTCGATACCGCGCCGGCGGGGGTGCCGCCGACCTTCCGCGCCGCCGACCGCGAACGCCTGTTCGCGTTGCTGCGCGATTTCCCGCACGTGCTGCTGCTCAGTGGCCACACCCACAACCAGATGCACGTCTTCCACCAGGCTGCGAATGGGTGGCACGGCGCGACGCCGTTGCACCAGTACAACGTAGGCGCCGCCTGCGGTGCGTACTGGTCGGGCGTCGAGGATGCGCAGGGCGTGCCCGACAGCACCATGGGCGACGGCACCCCGAACGGATACGCCGTGCTGGCGGTCGCAGGGCACGGCGACTACCGGCTGGCCTGGCACAACGCCCGCGACGCCGCCGACAGCCAGATCGGCCTGCACGCGCCGAAGGTGTTGCGCCGCGGCGCGTACCCGGCGTTCGGCGTGTACGCCAACGTGTACATGGGCTTCGACGGCGGCCGCGTCGAATACCGCATCGACGAGGGCGACTGGAAGCCGATGGCGAAGGTGCTGGCGCCCGATCCGCGGTTGCTGGCCGAAAACGCGCGCGACGACGAGGCCGACGCGCTGCGCGGTTACGACCGCTCCCCGGAGGCCACGCCGTCGACGCACCTGTGGCGTGGCGTGCTGGCGACCGACCTGGCCGCCGGCAGCCATCGCGTCGAGGTCCGCTACTTCGATCCCTGGCGTGGCGAGCAGCGGGCTGCCACCGATTACCGGCTCGACGAACCCGCGCCGTAGCTAGGCCTGCAGCAGCGCGTCGACTTCGTCGAAGGATTCGACGCGGGGATGGCCGTTGCCGGCGTTGGCGTCGCGCGGCTGCGGGTAGTCCTCGCGCCGGTCCAGCAACACCGTGCGCATGCCGGCGTCGCGCGCGGCGTCGAGTTCGGCGACCACGTCGGACAGAAACAGCATGTCTTCGGGGCTGCGGTCGAGCTGGTCGGCGATCAGCCGGTAGCTATCGGCGTCGCGCTTGTGCCCGACCTCGGTGTCGAAGAAGGCGCAGAACAGCGGCGCGAGGTCGCCGGCTTCGGAATGGCCGAACAGCAGCTTCTGCGCGGCGACCGAGCCGGAGGAGAACACTGCCAGGCGATGGCCGCCCTCGTGCCAGCGGCGCAGCGATGCGGCGGCGTCGGGATAGACGTGGCCCCGGTAGTCGCCGCGTTCGTAGCCTTCGCGCCACATCAGGCCCTGCAACGCCTTCAGCGCGGTGTGCTTGCGGTCCTGGTCGATCCAGCCCTGCAGGGTCTCGACGATGACCTCGTCGCTGCAGACGGCGCCGTTCTCGACCGCGACCCGGTCCAGCCAGCGCCGCACTTCGGGGTCATGGCCGTGCTCGCGCACGAAACGCGGCAGCTCTCGGCGCGCGTACGGGAACAGCACGTCCTTGACGAACGAGATGGCGCTCGTCGTGCCTTCGATGTCGGTGAGGATGACGGGCTTCATCGGTCGCCTTGCCCGGGCTCGAGGCGCGGGAACCGTTGCGCGATGTCGGTGCCGGTGAAATGCCCGACCCAGCCGTCGGGCTCGGTGAAGAAGCGGATCGCGACGAAGCTCGGCTCCGGGCCCATGTCGAACCAGTGCTTCGTGGAATCCGGCACCGCGATCAGGTCGCCCCGGGTGCACAGCACTTCGTAGACCCGGCCGTCCACGTGCAACGTGAACAGGCCGGAGCCGGCGACGAAGAAGCGCACTTCGTCTTCCTTGTGGAAGTGCTCGTCGAGGAACTTGGCGCGCATCGCCTCGCGCTGCGGATTGTCCGGCGCGATGCTGACCACGTCGACGCTGCGGAAGCCGCGCTGCGCGACCAGGCGGTCGATGTCGGCGCGATAGGCGGCCATGACCTGCTCGGGCGCGGCGCCGGGCGCGACCGGTTGCGTGGCCTGCCATTGCTCGAAGGCCACGCCGATCTTCGCCAGTTCGGCGGCCATGGCGTCGCGATCGGTGGTCGCGAGCAGGGCCTCGTCGGGATGCTCCTCGGCGAAGATGCGCAGGCGGCTCATTGCGGGCATCCCAGTTTCCTCAGTTCCAGTTCGCAGCCCAGCAGGAATTCGAACGCTTCCAGGTGGCGGCGTGCCTCGGCCATGTCGGCGCCCCAGGCGTACAGGCCGTGGCCGTCGATCAGGTAGCCCCAGAGACGCTGGCGGTCGAGCAGGGCGTCGACCTGCGCGGCGAGGGTCGGCATGTCCTGGGTGTTGGCGAACACGGGGACGTCGATCGCGGCTTCGTGGGTGGTGTTGCCGGCGAAGGCCTTGAGCAGTTCGTAGCCTTCCAGGTGCACGCGCCCGACGCCGGCGTACAGCCGCGAGGCGATGGTCTGCACCTGCGAATGGGTGTGCAGCACGCAGCCGATGTCCGGGAAGCGCCGGTACAGCTGCGTGTGCAGCAGGGTTTCCGCCGAGGGGCGGTGGTCGCTGCCGACCGCCCGGCCGTCGAGGTCGACGACCATGATGTCGTCCTCGGTCAGGCGGCCCTTGTCGCGCCCGGAGACGGTGATCGCGGCATGCCTGGGGTCCAGCCGGCGCGAGAAGTTGCTGCTGGTCGCCGGTGTCCACCCGGCATGCGACAGCTCGCGCACGTTGGTGATGATCTCGCCGGCCGTGTGCCGCAGTTGCTGTGTGTCGTAGGGCAGGGGAGCGCTCATGGCCGCAGTTTAGCGCGGGCAAAAAAGAACGGCGCCACCGGCGCCGTTCTTAGCGGTCGGTTCCTACCGCCGTCAGGCTTCCGGACCCTCGTGGAACACGGGTTCCGGGGGCGGTACTTCGCCGCCTTCCGGCCCGGTGAGGCCGCGACCCAGGTCGCTGTGCTTGTAGCCGTAGAACCGGTAGACCACCAGGCCGATGATCGCCCAGCCGAAGAACAGGCCGATCGTGTACAGCGACAGGTTGAAGAACAGCAGCAGGCAGCCGGCGACCGCAAGCGGGCACACCACCCACACCAGCGGGGTGCGGAACGGGCGATGCCGGTTCGGCTGCTGCTTGCGCAGGATCATGACGCCGATCGCGACCATGATGAAGGCGAACAGCGTGCCCGAGTTGGAAATGTCGGCGAGGATGCCGACCGGGAACATCGCGCCGAACAGCGCCACGAACACGCCGGTGATGACCGTGATCACGTGCGGGGTGTGGTACTTCGGGTGCACCCTGGACAGCACCTCCGGCAGCAGGCCGTCGCGCGACATGGTGAAGAAGATGCGGGTCTGGCCGTAGATCATCATCAGCACCACCGACGGCAGCGCCAGCGCCGCGGCCAGGCCGATCAGGTTGCCGATGCCGCCGAAGCCGATCATGCGCATCACGTGCGCCAGCGGCTCCTTGCTGCAGACCAGCGCCTCGGCGTGGTTGAGGCACGCCGCCGCCATCTCCGGGGTGCCGGGCTGCAGCACCACGCCGTCGGCGCCGACCATCGGGGTGGACCCGGCCGCGCCCACCGCGCCGTATCCCACCAGCAGGTAGAAGATGGTGCAGATCAGCAACGAGCCGATCAGGCCGATCGGGATGTTGCGGTTCGGGTTCTTGGTTTCTTCCGACGCGGTCGAGACCGCATCGAAACCGACGTAGGCGAAGAAGATCGAGGCCGCCGCGCCGAGCACGCCGATGCCCCCCATCGGGCTGCCCCAGCCGGTCGGGAAGAACGGTTCGAAGTTCTCGCTCTGCACCGCCGGCAGCGAGATCACGATGAAGGCGATCAGCGCCGCCACCTTGATCGACACCAGCACCGCGTTGACCTTGGCCGACTTGGACGTGCCGATCACCAGAAGCCAGGTCACCACCAGGGCGATGGCACACGCCAGCAGGTTGAACATGCCGCCGTCGTACGGGCCGGTGCGCAGTGCCAGCGGCAGCGCCAGCGAACCTTTCTCGACCAGGCCGAACAGGTCGGTATGCATCAGCAGGCCGTTCATGTAACCCGACCAGCCGACCGAGACCGCGCCTGCCGCGACCGCGTATTCAAGGACCAGCGCCCAGCCGACGACCCAGGCCAGGGCCTCGCCCAGCACGCCGTAGGTGTAGGTGTAGGCGGAGCCGGAGACCGGCACCATCGATGCCAGCTCGGCGTACGCAAGCGCGGCCAGCGCGCAGACAACGGCGGCGATCACGAACGCGATCATCATCGCCGGGCCGGCCTTCTGGCCCGCTTCGGCGGTCAGCACGAAGATGCCGGTGCCGATGACCGCGCCGATGCCGAGCATCGTCAGCTGGAACGCACCCAGTTGCCGGGTCAGCGCCTTCTTGCCGGCGGTTTCCAGGATCTTGTCGAGCGGCTTGACGCGCCAAAAAAGCATCGTGTTCTCCCCAGTACGTTGCGGTGGGCACGGTGGACCCGTGCTGGAACGGCAAGTCGCCGACCTTACCGGTCACCCGGCATGCACACAAGCGCCGTGGGGCACATGAACGGGGCCGGGGCGATAATCGACGGCCTCGACGATCGGTGGACTGCGGCGACATGGATGGATGGAAAGGAGAAGACGGCGCCGCGCGGCTTGCCGAGGCGCTGCGGGCCTACCGCAGCCGCTGGCCAGGCGAGGGCGGGACCGTCGACCGCTTCCTCGAACTGCTGGACGACCCGGCCGACCCGTTCGTGCGCGAGCGCCTGGCGGGGCACTTCACCGCGTCGGCGTGGCTGGTCGCCGCCGATGGCGCGCGCGCGTTGCTGACCCACCACCGCAAGCTCGGCCTGTGGCTGCAGCTGGGCGGCCACGCCGACGGCGACCGCCACCTGGTCCGCGCCGCGTTGAAGGAATCGCACGAGGAATCCGGGCTGGCGGGCCTGGAGATCGAGGACGAGATCTTCGATCTCGACCGACACTGGATTCCGGAGCACAAGGGCGTGCCCGCGCACTGGCATTACGACGTGCGCTACGTGGTGCGCGCCGGTGCCGGCGAAGCCTTCGTGGTCAGCGACGAATCCCATGCCCTCGCTTGGCGCAGCATCGCCGAACTGGCGGGCGAGGCCAGCGCCGATCCGTCGGTGCGGCGGATGGCGGGCAAATGGCTGGCGCGAGCGGCGTCGAACTGACCCGCGTGCGCAATTGTGGGAGCGGCTTCAGCCGCGAGCTCTTCCCCAGTCGCATCGCAAGCGGCGCCACTGCAAAAGCTCGCGGCTGAAGCCGCTCCCACAGGGGGGCAGTGGGGCGGGCGCCGCCAGGCGGCCGTCAGTCCGCGCGGCCGCCGAATTCGCCGGTGGTCGTGTTGACCCAGACCCTTTCGCCGCTGGCGATGTACTCGGGGACCTGGATCTCGATCCCGGTCGACAGCTTCGCCGGCTTCGGGCGCTTGGTCGCGGTGCCGCCCTTGAGTTCCGGCGGCGTCTCGATCACTTCCATCGCCACGCTCTGTGGCAGTTGCAGGGCGACGGGCTGGTCGTCGATGACCTGCACGTAGCAGCCCTTGAGATCGTCGACGATGTAGCCGGCGGCATCGCCGACCACGTCGGCGTCGAGCGTGTACGGGGTGTAGTCCTCGTCGTCGAGGAACACGAAGGCGTCGCCGTCGCGGTACGAGTAGGTCGCCTGCCGCCGCGACAGCTCGACTTCCTTCAGCTCGTCGTCGCCGCCGAGGCTGAGGTCGAACTTGGTGCCGCCGGGCACGCTGTACAGGGTGAAGCGGAACTTGACGTTGCCGCCGCGACCCTGCGGCGAGCTGCGTTCGATGTCGCGCACCTGGTACACGGTGCCGTTGTGCTCGACCACGTTGCCCTTCTTGATGTCGTAAGCCTTCATCCGATTCCTGTCTCGTGCATTTGTGTGTAGGAGCGGCTTCAGCCGCGACCGGGATGCGGGGTCGCGGCTGAAGCCGCTACATCCGGAATGGGTTATTTGGAGGCCAGGCGCGTGGCGCCGTCCAGGCGGATGGTCTCGCCGTTGAGGTAGGTGTTGCCGAGGATGAAGCCGACCAGGTCGGCGTATTCCTCCGGCTTGCCCAGGCGCGAGGGGAACGGGATCGACGCCGCCAGCGACTGCTGCACGTTCTCCGGCATGCCGTCGACCATCGGCGTCCAGAAGATGCCCGGGGCGACGGTCATCACGCGGATGCCGAAACGTGCCAGTTCCCGCGCCATCGGCAGGGTCATGCCGACCACGCCGCCCTTGGATGCCGAATACGCGGCCTGGCCGATCTGGCCTTCGTAGGCGGCGACGGAGGCGGTGTTGACGATCACGCCGCGCTCGCCATCGGCACCGGCTTCGTTGTGCTGCATCAGTTCGGCCGCGGCCTTGGCGACGTTGAAGCTGCCGACCAGGTTGACCATCACGGTGCCGGCGAAATTCTTCAGCGGCATCGCGCCTTCCTTGCCGAGCACCCGGCCGGCGCCGAGGATGCCGGCGCAATTGACCGCGACGTTGAGCCCGCCGAGGAATTCGCGCGCGTCGGCGACGTTGGCGGCGACGCCGGCCTCGTCGGTGACGTCGGTGCGCAAGTAGCGTGCGTTGCCGGCGCCCAGTTCGGCGACCGCGGCCGCGCCCTTGTCGTCGTTGACGTCCAACAGCGCGACCTTGCCGCCGTTGGCGACGAGGTGCCGGGCGACGGCCAGGCCGAGGCCGGAGACGCCGCCGGTGACGACGGCGCGGGTGGCGGAAAGCTGCATGGGGGCATCCTTGTGGCGGAAACCGGGAATTTTAGTGGTTTCGGATTCCGGTGGGGACATTCCCCCGTCCGCCGCGCGCGGCGGGGACGGCTGCGCCGGGTTGCCGGCCGGGGGCCCGGACTACAGGTCGCGCAGGTAGAAGGCGTTGCAGCCGCCGTGGCCGGTGGCGCCCAACGGCGCGTCGATGCGGCGGAAGCCGCTGCGCTCGTACAGTTTCATCGCCGCATCCATTCCGCCCAGGGTTTCCAGGTAGCAGCGCGCGAAGCCGAAGCCGCGCGCGGCGTCGAGGCAGCGCGCCATCATCGCAGCGCCTGCGCCGAGCCCGCGCGCGCCGGGCAGGAAGTACATCTTGCGCAGTTCGCAGGTATCGCCGGGGCCGCCTTCCAGCGGCGCCACGCCGCCGCCGCCAAGCACGACGCCGTCGGCTTCGACCACGAAATAGGCGCTGCGCGGCGCGCTGTAGGCGCGGCTCATCCAGTCGACCTCGGGGTCGTTGATGGCGAAACCGTCGCCGACCGCGCCGAACTCGGGCATCACCGCGCGGATGATCGCGGCGATGGCGGCATCGTCGTCGGCGATGATCGGCCGGATCGACCAGTTCGCCGCGGTCACGGCGCGGCCTGCCCGAGCCGGCGCGCGAATTCCCCCGGGGGCAGGCCCGGTGCGAACAGGAAGCCCTGTCCGACCGGCACCCCGAGCTGCAGCAGGAACTCGCGCTGGGCCGCGGACTCCACGCCCTCGGCCACCAGCCCCAGCCCGAGGCTGCGGGCGATGCCGGACACCGCCTGGCAGACGGCGACGTCGGACTTGTTGCCGGGCACGCCTTCGACGAACAGCTGGCTCAGCTTGAGGCCGTGGATGGGCAAGCGCCGCAGGTAGTTGAGCGCGCTGTAGCCCTCGCCGAAATCGTCGATCGTGAGCATCACGCCCAGCGCGCGCAGTTCGGCGAAGGTGCGCAGGGTGTCGGGCGCGTCCTCGATCAGCACGCGCTCGGTGAACTCCAGCTCCAGCGCCGAGCCGGGCAGGTCGAACTCGCGCAGGGTGTCGCGCACGATGACCGCCAGGTCGTCGCCGAGGAACTGGCGGTAGGAAACGTTGACCGCGACCCGGACCACCCCGAGCCCGGCATCGCGCCACTGCCGCACCTGGCGACAGGCCTCGCGCAGCACCCAGCTGCCGATGCGGATGATGTCGCCGGTGGTTTCGGCGTGGGCGATGAAGCGGTCCGGGCGCATTTCGCCCAGGTGCTGGTTGCGCCAGCGGATCAGCGCCTCGGCGGCGACGATGCCGCCGCCGTGCAGGTCGACCTGCGGCTGGTAGACCAGGTGGAACTCGTTGTTCTCGGTGGCGCGGCGCAGGTGCGTCTCCAGCCGCAAACGCTCCTGCTGCGATTGCGCCAGCGCCGGGGTGAACGCCTGCCAGCCGTTGCGCACGCGGCGCTTGGTGTCGTACATCGCGGCGTCGGCATTCTGGATCAGGGCCTGCGGGGTTTGGCCGTCGTCGGGGGCGCGGGCGATGCCGACGCTGGCGGTGATGGTGAATTCCTCGCTGTCGAAGCGGAAACTGTCGCCGAAGGCGCCGAGGATGGTGTCGGCGAGGCGTTCCGGGCGTGCCGGGTCGTCGCCGACGTTGCACACGACCAGGAATTCGTCGCCGCCGAAGCGCGCGATCAGGCCCTCGGTACCGACGGCGTGGGTGATGCGGTGGGCGGCGGACACCAGCAGGTCGTCGCCGGCGGCGTGGCCGAGCACGTCGTTGACCACCTTGAACCGGTCCAGGTCGATGTACAGCACCGCGATCCCGGCCATCGCCTGGTCGGCCAGGCGCGCCTGCAGCTCGCCGAGCACCGCGTCGCGGTTGAACAGGCCGGTCAACGGGTCGGTGCGCGCCTGCACCCGCAGGGTTTCCTCCGTGCGCTTGCGCTCGGTGATGTCCTGCAGGGTGCCGGTGACGTGCAGCGACAGGGGCTGTTCGCCCTCGGGCTCGCCGATCGCGCGCACGTGGAACAGCCGGCCGTCCGCGCGCCGGCCCTGCAGTTCCAGGTCGAAGCCACCGCTGCCGGCCAACGTGCGCTCGAGCACCTCGCGCAGGCGGATGCGGTCGCCTTCGGCGAGCGTGGCCAGCATCTGTTCCATCGTCGTCGGCGCGTTGTCGAAGCCCAGGATGCGCTGCGCTTCGTCGCTGAGGTAGAGCAGGCCGCGGCCGGCATCCCACTGCCAGCCGCCGATGTGCGCCAGCGCCTGCACGCGGTCGAACAGCGCGCTGTCGCGCTTGAGTTCGGTGACGTCGCTGAACAGCGACAGCACCTGGTGCGGCTTGTCGGCGCCGGGCGCGAACTGCGGCACCGAGGCCACCGCCAGCCAGGTCAGCTGCCGCAGGCGCTCGTTGTAGAAGCCGAGCACGGTGCTGTCTTCCATGCGCCCGGTGCGCAGGGCGCGGAACGCGGGCAGGTCCTGCTCCTGCAATTCGTTGCCGTCCTCGTCGACCACGCGCCAGCGCCCGGGCCGCAGCTCCTCGTCCAGGCTGAGGCCGTCCTCGACGTCGAGCATGCGGAACGCGGCGGCGTTGGCGTAGGTGATGCGGCCCTGCGCGTCGCGCACCATGATGCCCTTGTCGATGACCGCCATCAGCTCGCGGTAGCGCAGGTCCGCCTCGATCCGGTCGCTGAGGTCGCGCGCCACCGCCACCACGCAGGGACGCCCGTCGTACTCGAAGTTGGCCGAATGCACCTCCACCGGGAAGCGGGTTCCGTCGGCGCGCATGTTGGTGACTTCCACCACGTAGCTGTCGCCGCGGGTGAGCGCGTCCCAGACCGGGCCCATGTGGTCGCGCGGCAGGTCCGGGTTGAGCACGTGGATGGGTTTGCCGATGATTTCCTCGGGCCGGCGCCGGTAGGCGGCGATGCCGGCCTTGTTGAGGTCGAGGACGGTGCCGTCCCACGCGATCACGCTGACCGGGTCGGGCACGGCGTCGAACAGCGCGCGATAGCGGCTGCGCTCGGCGGCGCTGTCGGCGACGGCGGCCTGCAGCACGTTGCGCGTTTCGAACAGCAGCGATTGCAGGCCATGCGGCAGCGTCGGATTTTCCGCGGCGCGCTTCAGCGCGGCCAGCAGGGCATCGGTGTCGGGCATGCCGCTGGCAGCTGGCGCGGCCGCGTCGGGCCCGGGAGGCGGTACCGGCGGCATGGGCGCGTCGGCGTTCACGCGGCGGCCAGCGCCCGGGTGACCTTGCTGCCGCTGTCGCGGCCGAGCAGGGCGGCGAGCCAGCGCCCGGTCTCGACCAGGCGGCCGAGGTCGATGCCGGTCTCGATGCCCAGGCCATGCAGCATGTAGACCACGTCCTCGCTGGCGACGTTGCCGCTGGCGCCCTTCGCGTAGGGACAGCCGCCGGTGCCGGAGACCGAGGAATCGACCACCGCCACGCCTTCCTCCAGGCACGCGAGGATGTTCGACAATGCCTGGCCGTAGGTGTCGTGGAAATGCACCGCGAGCGCCGCCATCGGCACTTCCGCCGCGACCGCGCGCAGCATCGCCCGTGCCTTGCCCGGGGTGCCGACGCCGATGGTGTCGCCCAGCGAGACCTCGTAGCAGCCCATCGCGTGCAGCGCGCGCGCCACCCGCACCACGTCGGCCAACGGCACCGCGCCCTGGTAGGGGCAGCCGAGCACGGTGGAGACGTAGCCGCGCACGCGCACGCCTTCGGCGCAGGCGCGTTCCATCACCGGCGCGAAGCGCGCCAGCGACTCGTCGATGCCGGCGTTGATGTTCCGCTGGTTGAAGGCTTCCGAAGCCGCGGTGAAGATCGCGATCTCTTCGGCGCCGACGGCACGCGCGCGCTCGTAGCCCTGCAGGTTCGGCACCAGCACCGGGTAATGCACCCCGGGCAGGCGGGTGATGCCCGCGAATACCTCCGCGGCGTCGGCCAGTTGCGGAATCCATTTCGGGCTGACGAAGCTGGTCGCCTCGATGCTCTGCAGCCCCGTCGCCGACAGCCGGTCGACCAGCTCGATCTTGGCCGCGGTCGCGACGATCTTCTTCTCGTTCTGCAGGCCGTCGCGCGCGCCGACTTCGACGATGCGCACATGGCCGGGCAGCCGGGGCGCGGGCGCGGCCACCTCAGGGCTCCAGCGTGAGCAGCACGGCATCGGCCTCGACGAAATCGCCGGCCGCCGCGCCGAGCGACGCGACCACGCCATCGCGCGGCGCCTTCAGCGCGAGCTCCATCTTCATCGCCTCGACCACCAGCAACTCCTGCCCCGCCACGACGCTCTCCCCCGGGCCGGCCCGGACCACCACCACGCGGCCCGGCATCGGCGCGCGCAAGCGGTCGTCCTGCGCGGCCTGCGTGCCGCCTTCGCGAAGATACACCTCGACCGGTTCCAGTTGCAGGCGTCGCTGCCCGTCGTGCAGCAGCAGCCGCCGCGATCCGGCGCGGACCAGGAACCGGTGCGCCAGGTCGTCGAAACGGGCGCTGAGCACGCCATCGGCCAGCCGCGCGCCGGAAACGACGCTGCCGTGCCCGTCGACTTCGATCCGGTATTCCCCGCCACTGCCGTGCGCGGCCAGCAGCACGCGCCGGCCGCGATGCAGGAACGCGAGGTGGCGCTTGCCGGCGTGTCCCAGGCGCCAGCCGTCGGCCAGCGCCCAGGGCGATCCCGGGTCGGCGGACGCGGCGGCGCCCGCGGCCTGCGCGCGTTCCTGCAGCAGCAGCTGCGCGGTGGCAGCGGCGAGCAGGTGCAGCGGGTCGATGGCGTCGTCGGCGGCCGGCACGAACTCGTCGAGGTGGCGGTCCAGGTAGCCGGTGTCGATGCTGGCGTCGACGATCGCCGGGTGCCGCACCAGCCGCTCGAGGAAGGCGATGTTGGATTTCGGCCCGGCGATGTCGCATTGCGCCAGCGCTTCGCGCATCCGTGCCAGCGCGGACGCGCGATCTTCGTCGTGCACGATCAGCTTGGCGATCATCGGGTCGTAGAAGATGCTGACGGTGTCGCCTTCGACCACGCCGGAATCGACGCGCACGTGCGCCGACGGCGCCGGCAGGCGCAGTTGCTCGAGCTTGCCGGAGCCGGGCAGGAAGCCGGCCTCGGGATCCTCGGCGTACAACCGCACCTCGATCGCATGGCCACGCTGCGGCACCTGCTCCTGGGCAAGCGGCAGCGGCTCGCCGGCGGCCACGCGCAGCTGCCATTCGACCAGGTCCAGGCCGGTCACCATTTCGGTGACCGGGTGCTCGACCTGCAGCCGGGTGTTGATCTCCATGAAATAGAAGGCGCCATCGGGGGCGACGATGAACTCCACCGTCCCGGCATTGGCATAGTCGATCGCGCGTGCCGCCTGCACCGCGGCCGCGCCCATCGCCGCGCGCAGTTCCGGGGTCAGGAACGGCGATGGCGATTCCTCCAGCACCTTCTGGTAGCGGCGCTGCGCCGAGCATTCGCGCTCGTTGAGGTGGATCACGTTGCCGTGGCTGTCGCCGAACACCTGGATCTCGATGTGGCGCGGCGAACGCACGTAGCGCTCCAGCAGCACGCGATCGCGGCCGAAGGCGCCGGCGGCTTCGCGCTGGCAGCTTTCCAGGTTCGGCAGGAACTCCCCGGGCCCGTGCACCACGCGCATGCCCTTGCCGCCACCGCCGTGCGCGGCCTTGATCATCAGCGGGAAGCCGATCCGTTCCGCTTCGCGTGCCAGCAACTGCGGCGACTGGTCCTCGCCGGTGTAGCCCGGCACCACCGGCACGCCAGCGGCCTGCATCAGTTCCTTGGCGCCGGCCTTGCTGCCCATCCTGCGCATCGACGATCCCGACGGGCCGATGAAGACCACGCCCGCGGCCGCGACCGCGTCGGCGAAGTCGGCGTTCTCGCTGAGGAAGCCGAAGCCGGGATGGATCGCCCGCGCGCCCGATTGCAGGGCCGCTTCGATGATCGCGTCGCCGCGCAGGTAGGACTCCTGCGGGCGCGGGCCGCCGATCGGCCAGGCTTCGTCGGCCTGGCGCACGTGCTGGGCGTCGGCGTCGGCCTGCGAATACACCGCGACCGTGCGGATGCCGAGCCGGCGTGCGCTGCGGATGACGCGGCAGGCGATCTCGCCGCGGTTGGCGACCAGGATCTTGTCGAACAGGGGCGTGCCGGGCATCAGGCTTGGGTCCATGCGGGCTTGCGTTTTTCCAGGAACGCGCCGATGCCTTCCTGGCCTTCGGCCGAGACCCGCAGGCGCGCGATCAGCGCGGCGTTGGCCTGGTCGATCGCCTCGGCGTCGCCGCCGGCGGAGGCATTGCGCACCAGCAGTTTGGCCGATGCCGCGGCCACCGGACCGGCCTTTAGCAGCAGGTCGACCTGCCGCTGCACCGCGTCGTCGAGCGCGCTCGCGTCGGCCACTTCGTGCAGCAGGCCGATGCGCCTGGCTTCGGCGGCGTCGAAGATTTCCGCGGTGGCGAAATAGCGGCGCGCATGGCGGCTGCCGATCGCCGCGATGACATAGGGCGAAATCACCGCGGGCAGCAAGCCGAGCCGGCTTTCGGTGAGCCCGAACCTGGCCTCCGGCACGCCGATGGCGATGTCGCAGGCGGCAACCAGGCCCACGCCACCGCCGAACGCGGCGCCATGCACCCGCGCGATGGTCGGTTTCGGCAAGCCGTCGAGGGTGCGCAGCAGGCGGGCGAGGGCGAGCGCATCGTCGCGGTTCTCCGCCTCGCTGGCGGCGGCCATGCCGCGCATCCAGTTGAGGTCGGCGCCCGCGGAAAACGAGGCGCCGGCACCCTCCAGCACCACGACCCGGACCTGCGGATCCTCGCCGAGCCGGGCCAGCGCGTCGGTGAGGGCGGCGACCAGGGCGGCGTCGAAGGCGTTGTGCAGTTGCGGCCGCTCCAGCCGCAGCCGCGCCACCGCGCCGTCGCGGTGCAGGGTCAGGGAGTCGCTCATCGGATCCGATTCGATGGGGAAACTTCCGGATGATAGCCGCTGCCGCGGGAGGCCTCCCGCGGCCCCGCTGGCTGGTATAGAATGAGAACCATTCCCATCCCGACGGTGGCGCGCCGATGCGACCCCGTTCCGAGCCGGCCACCGCCCCATGAGCCATTTGCGCCTGCTGTTGACCACCGTGCTGCTGGCCGTCGCCGGCCTGTGCGTGGCTGCCCCGAACACCACCGGCGCCGACGCCCGGCAGTTGTGGCAGTTGCTGGACTACGTCGCGGTCGACTACGCCGGCGCGGTCGCCGATGGCAAGGTCGTCAAGGCCGGCGAGTACGCCGAGATGGTCGAGTTCGCCGCCACCGCGCAACGCAGCATCGCCCGCCTGCCCGCGGGCCCCGGCCATGCGCAACTGGTGGACGGCTCCGCGGCGCTGGTGCAGGCGGTGGCGCGCAAGGCCGACCCGGCCGAGGTGGCCAGGCTGGCGCGCGGGCTGGCCGACCAGGTGGTGGTCGGCTACGGCATCGAAACCGGGCCGCGGCAGGTCCCGGACCTCGCCCGCGGCGCGACCCTGTACCAGGGCCAGTGCGCGAGCTGCCATGGCGCGCAGGGCAACGCGGACGGTCCGGCGGCGGCACGCCTGGATCCCCCGGCGATCGCCTTCACCGACGCTGCGCGCGCGCGCGAACGCAGCGTGTTCGGCCTCTACCAGGTCATCACCCAGGGCGTTGCCGGCACCTCGATGGCCAGCTTCGCCGGATTGCCGGAGGCGGACCGCTGGGCGCTGGCGTTCCACGTGGCCGGCTTGTCCTACGACGACCGCGTGCGCGCGGCCGGACAGGCGCTGTGGACCACCGGCGCGCCGCCGAGCGCGCAGGTGCCCGACCTGGACGCGCTCGCGCGGCTGACGGAAGCCGACCTGGCCGCAGGCAGCAATGCCGCAGTCGCGCGCGCGCTGATGGCCTACCTGCGCAGCCATCCGCAACAGCTCGTCGATTCCGCCAACGCCGTCGCGGCCGTCGCCGGCGCCAGCGGCCCCGGCGGCGGCGCCGGGCTCGCGATCGCGCGCGAGAAGCTCGACCAGAGCGTCGCCGCCTACGGTCGCGGCGACGCCGCCGGCGCGCGCACGCTGGCGCTGTCGGCGTACCTGGACGGCTTCGAGATGGTCGAGCCCACGCTCGCCGCCCGCGATCCCAAGCTGATGGCGCAGGTCGAGGCGGCCATGGGCGAATACCGCTCGCGCCTGGCCGCGGGGGCACCACAGGCGGAAGTGGCCGCGCAGGCGCAGGTCCTGCATGGCCTGCTCGACTCCTCGGCGGCGACGATGGAACAGACCAGCGGCGACGCCAGCGTGGCGTTCTTCGGCAGCTACACGATCCTGGTGCGCGAAGGCCTGGAGGCGCTGCTGATCCTGATCGCGATGATCGCGTTCCTGCGCAAGGCCGAGCGTCGCGACGCGCTGACCTACGTCCACGCCGGCTGGATCGTGGCGTTGGTGGCGGGCGTCGGTACCTGGTTCGCGGCGACCTACTTCGTCGAGATCAGCGGCGCCAGCCGCGAGCTGACCGAAGGGCTGAGCGCGCTGTTCGCGGCCGCGGTGCTGCTCAGCGTTGGCATCTGGATGCACCAGAAGAGCGTCGCCGGCCACTGGCAGCATTACCTGCAGAGCCAGCTGTCGGCCGCGCTCACCGGGCGTTCGGCGTGGCTGCTGTTCGGGCTGGCGTTCATCGCGGTGTACCGCGAGGTGTTCGAGACGATCCTGTTCTACATCGCGCTGTGGAACCAGGGCCACAACGGCGCGCTGCTGCTCGGCCTGCTGGCCGGCGCCGGCACGCTGGCGCTGATCGCGGTGCTGATGCTGCGCTACAGTCGCCGCTTGCCGATCGGCAAGTTCTTTACCTGGAGTTCGGTGCTGATCACGGTGCTCGCGGTGGTGCTCGCGGGCAAGGGCGTGGCGGCGCTGCAGGAAGCCGGCTGGCTGTCGGTGCACACCCTGCGTGCGCCGCGGATCCCGCTGCTGGGGATGTATCCGTCGATGCAGTCGATGCTGGCGCAGCTGGGCGTGCTGGCGGTGGCGGTCGCAGGCTTCGTGCTCAACATGCGCAGCGGCCGCAACCGGCCAGTGGCGCGCACCGGGCCGTAGCGCGGCAACCACCGCCTCGCGTCGTTCGCGATCGGGGCAAGCGCGTGGCGTCCCGTACCAGGCAAGGCCCACGCCGTTGTCGGCATGGGCCCGGGGCAGGGCAGTCGCCTGCTAGTGCCGGATGCCGCCGCCCGGCAGCTTGACCCCGGCCGGCGTGAACATCTCCACGTCCAGGGTAAACGTGCGCTGCTCGTTGCCGCGCAACGCGCCGACGCCGACCACCTGGCGCGCGACTTCCTCGCCGCGATCGTTGCGGATCGTCAGCACCACCGAGTATTCCCACGGCTCGCCGTCCGGCGGATGCCGGATCGTGCCTTCCACCCGCAGCGCCGAGGACGATTCCAGGGTGCGTGCCGAGGAAGGTTCGAAACGCAGGTGGTGCTTGCACGACGGGCACACCGCCGCGCTGTCCAGGATCGTGGTCTTGCAATGCGGGCAGACGCGGGTGCTGCCCGCGGTGCCCGCGCGCGCGCTGCTCATGACAGGGTGCTGCTTTCCCCGTTGCCGTTCGGCTTGGAGGCCTTGTCTTCCCAGCCGAAGTCGGCCTGGCCGCGCATGCGCGACCCGGCGGCAACGGTGAGCGAGCCGGCCTTGACGTCGCCGACCAGCACGCCGCCCTGCTGCAGTTCGACCTGGGCGGCGCCCTCGATGTTGCCTTCCAGTTCACCGGCGATGACCACGCGCTTGGCGCGCACGCCGCCGGTGAGCTTGGCGCCGGGTTCGATCGTCAGGTCGCCCTGCACGTTGACGTCGCCCTTGAACTTGCCGGCGATGCGGACGTGGCCGGAGCCTTCGATCTTGCCTTCGATGGTGAGGTCGGCGGCGATCAGGGATTCCTTCGCGGCGACCGCATCGCGGCGCGGCGCGGGCGACGACTCCGGGATCGCGCCCGGACCAGCGCTGGTGGCGGCCGGCGTTTCACGGAAGGGCGGCGGATCGGGAGTGAACGGGGCCGCGTCCTTTTTGGCCGTGCTTTGCGGGTTGAAAATCGCCATTGCGATGGGTCCTCTGCGAACGTATGTACGGATGATCCCCCTGGACCATCGAGACTAGCACGGCTGCATGGCACCGGCGCTGTGACGCCGCGCCCGGCTTGCGCACGCTGGCTGGCGCAAGCCGGGCGTCGCTACATGCGGAATACGCCGAAGCGGGTGCCGTCGCGTCCGGGGCCGCTTTCGATCGGCGCGTTCAGCGACGCCGAGATCCCCAGCCCGAGCACCCGGCGGGTGTCGGCCGGGTCGATGATGCCGTCGTCCCACAAGCGCGCGGTGGCGTACCACGGGCTGCCCTGGGATTCGTACTGCTCGCGGATCGGCGCCTTGAATGCCTCTTCCTCCGCAACCGGCCACTGCCCGCCGCGCGCCTCGATGCCATCGCGCTTGACCGTCGCCAGCACGCTCGCCGCCTGCTCGCCGCCCATCACGCTGATGCGCGCGTTCGGCCACATCCACAGGAACCTCGCCCCGTAGGCGCGGCCGCACATCGCGTAGTTGCCGGCGCCGAAGCTGCCGCCGATCACCACGGTGAACTTCGGCACGTGCGAGCACGCCACCGCCGTCACCATCTTGGCGCCGTCCTTGGCGATGCCGGCCTGCTCGTACTTGCGGCCGACCATGAAGCCGGTGATGTTCTGCAGGAACACCAGCGGGATGCCGCGCTGGTTGCACAGCTCGATGAAATGCGCGCCCTTGAGCGCCGACTCCGAGAACAGGATGCCGTTGTTGGCGACGATGCCCACCGGGTAGCCGTGCAGGTGGGCGAAACCGGTGACCAGGGTCTTGCCGTAGCGCGCCTTGAACTCCTGCAGCTCGCTGCCGTCGACGATGCGCGCGATCACCTCGCGGATGTCGAACGGGCGGCGCGCATCCTTCGGTACGATCCCGTACAGCTCCTCGCTCGCGTACAGCGGCTCGCGCGCTTCGCGCACCGCCAGCGGCAGCAGCTTGCGCCGGTTGAGGTTGGCGACGATGTCGCGCGCGATCTGCAGCGCATGGCGGTCGTCCTCGGCGAAGTGGTCGGCGACGCCGGAGATCGAGGTATGGACGTCGGCGCCGCCGAGGGTCTCGGCGTCGACGATCTCGCCGGTGGCGGCCTTCACCAGCGGCGGGCCGCCAAGGAAGATCGTGCCCTGTTCCTTGACGATGACCGATTCGTCGCTCATCGCCGGCACGTAGGCGCCGCCGGCGGTGCAACTGCCCATCACCACCGCGACCTGCGGGATGTTGTCCGCGCTCAGCCGCGCCTGGTTGTAGAAGATGCGGCCGAAGTGCTCCTTGTCCGGGAACACTTCGTCCTGCAGCGGCAGGAAGGCACCCCCGGAGTCGACCAGGTACACGCACGGCAGCCGGTTCTCGCGCGCGATCTCCTGCGCGCGCAGGTGCTTCTTTACCGTGATCGGGAAGTAGGTGCCGCCCTTGACCGTGGCGTCGTTGGCGACCACCACCACTTCCTGGCCCATGACCCGGCCGATGCCGCAGACCATGCCGGCGGCCGGCGCCGCACCGTCGTACATCTCTTCGGCGGCGAGCGGCGCGATCTCCAGGAACGGCGAACCGGGGTCGAGCAGGGCGACGATGCGCTCGCGCACCAGCAGCTTGCCGCGCTCGACGTGCCGCTCGCGCGCCTTCTGCCCGCCGCCGTCGGCGGCGCGCGCCAGCCGGCGATCGAGTTCCTCGACCAGGGCGCGGTGCCAGGCGGCGTTGTCGCGGAACTCGGGGGAACGCGGATCCAGTTGCGAGGCGATGGCGGGCATGCGGGCGGCGGGTTGCAGCGGAACGGCAAGGATACAGATTCAGGCACCGGCTCCCGGCGCGGCGCCATGCCGCGTTCGGCGAGCGGCCCGGGGAAAAAGAAAAGGCCCGCCGAGGCGGGCCTTTTCCATGCAGCGGATGCGGATGCTTACTTCTTGGCTTCTTCGGCGGCAGCGTCGGCCTTGTCGGCAACGTTCTGCGCGGCGTCGGCGGTGTTCTGCGCAGCCTCGGCGGTGGCCTGGGCGGCACCGGCGGCGGCTTCGCTGGCGGCGGCAGCGGCGGCGTCGGCGGCTTCCTGGGTGTTGGCGGCGACTTCGCCCGCGGCTTCGCCGGTGGCGGCGGCGGCGGCTTCCACGCCCTGCTGCGCGGCTTCACCGGTGGCGGACATGGCGTCGGCGGCGGTGGCACCGGCCTGGTCGGCGGCAGCGGCGGCCTCGGCGGCCTGCTGCTGCGCTTCCGGGGTCTCGTTCTTGCAGGCCGACAGGGCGAGCACGGCGGCGGCGGCGATGACGAAAAGCTTGGTGTTCATGGTGGTCTCCGGAGGAGTTGTCTGAAGGTTGGGTATCACGTGTCAGGCAACGCCTTTGCGCGCTGCGGGTCCGGCATCCGCCGGCGGGTGTCGCAAGCGACACGGTCCGTCAAGGAAAAAGCCGCCGGCGTACCGGCGGCTTTTCCATTTTCTCACAACACTCGGGCGGTATTACTGGCCGTCGTTGTTGGTCGGCGCGTCGGCGGAAGCAGCGGCTTCCTCGGCGGCGTCCTGGGCCTGCTCGGCCGAGTCGGCTGCGTTCTCGGCAGCGTCGGCGGCGTCGTCGGCATCGCCCATGTTGCCGGCGCCGGCGGCGGCGTCGGCGGAGGTGCCGGCGGCGTCAGCGGCGGCAGCCGCGGCGTCGGCCGAAGCCTGGGCAGCGTCGGCAGCCATGGTGTCGCCGGTAGCGGCGGCATTGTCGGCAGCCTGCTGCGCCTCGTTGGCGGCAGTGGCGGCTTCGGCGGCCGAGTCCTCGGCCTGCTGCTGGTTGGTGCAAGCGGCCAGGGCCAGGCCCATGGCCAGGGCGAGCAGCGCCTTGTTGATGATCATGTGGTTCTTCCTCGTCGTTGAGTTAGGCAACGCGCAACTGCGCGCCTATAACATGATGACAAGCCCGTGTCGCCTGTCAAGCGGTAGGCCGTGTTTTTTTTGTAAAGCCGTTTTAACCAAACGGCCCGGATCGTTCACGCCATCTCGACGGCGACTGCGGTGGCTTCCCCGCCGCCAATGCACAGGGACGCCACGCCGCGCTTGCCGCCGCGCGCCTGCAAGGCATGCAGCAGGGTCACCAGCAGGCGCGCGCCGCTGGCGCCGATCGGATGGCCCAGGGCGACCGCGCCGCCGTTGACGTTGAGCTTGTCGTGGGCGATGCCGAGGTCGGTCATCGGCGCCATCGCCACGCAGGAGAAGGCCTCGTTGATCTCGAACAGGTCGACGTCGGCGACCGTCCAGCCGGCCTTCGCCAGCACGTTGCCGATCGCCGACACCGGCGCGGTGGTGAACCATTCCGGCGCCTGCGAATGGGTGGCATGGGCCACGATCCGCGCCAGCGGCTTGAGCCCGCGGCGGGCCGCTTCGTCGGCGGACATCAGCACGGTGGCGGCGGCGCCATCGGAAATCTTCGAGGACGAGGCGGCGGTCAGCACGCCGTCCTTGCCGAAGGCGGCGCGCAGGCCGGGGATCCTGGCGACGTCGATCTTGCCGGGCTCCTCGTCCTTGTCGACCACGACGTCGCCCTTGCGGCCCTTGACGGTGACCGGGACGATTTCCGCGTCGAACGCGCCCGACGCCTGCGCCGCCTGTGCGCGCTTGACGCTTTCGGTCGAGTACGCGTCCAGCGCTTCGCGGTCGTAGCCGTACTTGCTGCAGGCCATGTCGCCGAACACGCCCATCGCCTTGCCGTCGTAGGGATTGGTCAGCCCGTCCCAGGCCATGTGGTCGAGCATCTCGGCGCTGCCGTAGCGGATGCCGGTGCGCGAACCGTTGAGCAGGTGCGGGGCATTGGTCATCGACTCCATGCCGCCGGCGACGACGACGCTGGCCGAGCCGGCCTTGATGATGTCGTGCGCCAGCATCACCGCCTTCATGCCCGAGCCGCACACCTTGTTGATGGTGGTGCAACCGGCCGACGCCGGGATGTCCGCGCCCAGCGAAGCCTGACGTGCCGGCGCCTGGCCCAGGCCCGCCGGCAGCACGCAGCCCATGATCACCTCGTCGACCTGGTCGGGCGCCAGGCCCGCATGCGCAAGCGCGCCCTGGATCGCGGTGGTGCCCAGCTGCGTGGTCGGCACGCCGGTGAACTGGCCGAGGAAGGAACCGATCGCGGTGCGCCTGGCACCGACGATGACGACATCTGTACTGGAAGTGGACATGCGGACTCCGGGGACATGCCGTCCCTAGGTGGGGCCGGCGCCGGGGCCGGGATCGCCCGATTATGGCGCTGTTTGCTGCAGTGCGGCAAACCGCTGGCGCAGGCCCGCCCGCAGGCCCATGCTTGCCCGCTGGATTGCAGGAGCGGCTGATAACCGCGAGCACTTGCCTTGTTCGGGCAGTCGCCGCGCAAAGCTCGGGGCTATCAGCCGCTCCTGCAAGGCGTGGTCAGGCCTTGCCGTCGAACAGCTCGCGGCCGATCAGCATCCGCCGGATCTCGTTGGTGCCGGCGCCGATCGCGTACAGCTTGGCGTCGCGCAGCAGGCGGCCGGTATCGAACTCGTTGATGTAGCCGTTGCCGCCGAGCGCCTGGATCGCTTCCAGCGCCACCTGCACCGCGGCTTCGCTGGCGTGCAGCAGGCAGGCGGCCGCGTCCACGCGCGACTTGTGGCCGGCGTCGTAGTCGCGCGCCACCTGGTAGGCGAACGCGCGCGAGGACTGCAGCGCGGTGTACATGTCGGCGATCTTGGCCTGCATCAGCTCGAAGCAGCCGATCGGCTGGTCGAACTGCCGGCGCTCGCGCACGTAGGGCAGGGCGATGTCGAGCGCCGCCTGCATCAGGCCGATCGGGCCGCCGGACAACACCAGGCGCTCGGTGTTGAGCCCCGACATCAGTACCTTGACCCCGCCGTTGACCTCGCCGAGCACGTTCTCCGCCGGGATGGCGCAGTCCTCGAACACCAGCTCGCAGGTGTTGGAGCCGCGCATGCCGAGCTTGTCGAGCTTCTGCGCGGTCGAGAACCCCTGCATGCCCTTCTCGACGATGAAGGCGGTCATGCACTTGCTGCCGGCATCCCTGCCCGCGGTGCGCATGTAGACCACCAGCACGTCGGCCTCGGGGCCGTTGGTGATCCACATCTTGTTGCCGTTCGCGATCCACGTTCCGTCCGCGCGTTGTTGCGCGCGGCAGGCCATCGAACCGACCACGTCCGAGCCGGCGCCGGGTTCGCTCATCGCCAGCGCGCCTTTCCATTGCCCGCTGCACAGCTTCGGCAGGTACCTGGCGCGCTGCGCGTCGTTGCCGTTGGCGTAGAGGTTGTTGACGCACAGGTTGGAGTGCGCGCCGTAGCTCAGGCCGACCGAGCCGGAGGCGCGCGAGATTTCCTCCATCGCCACCAGGTGGGCCAGGTAGCCCATGCCGCTGCCGCCATGTTCCTCGGCCACGGTCAGCCCCAGCAGGCCCATCTCGCCGAGCTTGGGCCACAGGTCCTGCGGGAAGGCGTTGTCGTGGTCGATGGCGGCCGCGCGCGGCGCGATCTCGCTGTCGGCGAAGCGACGCACCGCCTCGCGCAGCGCATCGATCTCTTCACCGAGGGGAAATGGACGCATGGGTACTCCGCAGGTGCTGGTGGTGCCACAACGAGAACGGGGCCCGCAGGCCCCGTCCATTATCGCCCATCGGTCATCAATGACCGCGGATGCGTCCCTGGAAGCGCGGCTTGGCGCGGCCCAGCGGCAGTTTCAGCTTGCCCATCACCGCGATCCGCTCCTCGGCCATGCGGTCGGCGGCCTTGTAGGTCGGGATGCCGTCGCGCTCGGCGATTTCGTAGATGCGGCTGAGGTTGTGGTAGATCGTGCGCATCATCCGCATCGCGCGCTCGCGGTTGTAGCCGGTGATCTCCAGCGCCACGTTCATCACGCCGCCGGCGTTGACCGCGTAGTCCGGCGCGTAGAGGATGCCGCGCTTCTGCACCTCGTCGCCGATCGCGTTGCTGGCCAGCTGGTTGTTGGCCGCGCCGCAGATGACCTTGGCCTTGAGCCGCGGCAGGGTCTGCTCGTTGACGGTGCCGCCCAGCGCGCACGGCGAGTACACGTCGGCCGCCACGTCGTAGATCTCGTCCAGGCCCACGGCCTCGGCGCCGTACTCGGACACGGCCTTGTCGACCAGGCCCTGGTTGATGTCGGTGACGAAGATCTTGGCGCCGCGCTCGCGCAGCAGCTTGACGTACTCCATGCCGACGTGGCCCAGGCCCTGCACGGCGTAGCTGTACTTGCCCACTTCCTCGTCGCCGAACTTCTTCTGCAGCGTGGCCATCAGGCCCTGCAGCGCGCCGTAGGCGGTGAACGGCGAGGGGTCGCCGGAACCGCCATGCACCTGGTGCACGCCGGTGACGAACTCGGTCTCGCGGAACACGTATTCCATGTCGTTGACGTCGATGCCGACGTCCTCGGCGGTGATGTAGCGCCCGCCCAGCGACTCCACGAACTGGCCGAACGCGCGGAACAGCGCCTCGGACTTGTCGGTGGCCGGGTCGCCGATGATCACGGCCTTGCCGCCGCCGATGTCGAGGCCGGCGACCGCGTTCTTGTAGGTCATGCCGCGCGACAGCCGCAGCACGTCGTTGAGCGCGTCGGCCTCGGTCTTGTACGGCCACATGCGGGTGCCGCCCAGCGCCGGGCCGAGCACGGTGTTGTGGATCGCGATGATGGCCTTCAGGCCGGCATCCTTGTTGTGGCAGAAGACGACCTGCTCATGGCCGAAGGTGTCGAGGGTTTCGAAAATCATCGCGTGCTCCAGAGCGCTGGCGGCCGGATCGCGTATCGCGAGCGACGCCAACAATGTTTGGTAAGTCTTTGATTAATCGGGGTTCTGCGGCAGCAGGGGTGTTCTTGCCCCTACGCAGGCGCCGTATTTTACGCGTCTGCGCCGGCAAAAGCCCGTCATGGCAATGCTGCAGGCCGGCCCCGTCGGCGCCCGGCCCCGCGGCGGGGGCCGCCGCCGGCGCGCGGGCGATCGGTTTATCCTTGGCCCGGAACCGCTGCGCCTTCCGCGGGATCCCACCCACCACACACCGCATCGCGCCGCCGGGCGCGACGGGAGCAGTTGACCGATGCAATCCCCCGAACTCCTGCACCTCTGGCAGGCCGCCGAACGCCACCTCGGCGCCCGCGACCTCGCGGCCGCAAGCACGGCGTACCGCCAGCTGGTCGGCGATGCCCAGTTCGGCCCGTTGGCGCAGCTGCGGCTGTCGCTGATCGCGACGGCGCAGCGCCACTATCGCGATGCGGTCGACGCCGCGATGGCCGCATTCGACGCGCGCGTGTCCGATGCGGACCTGCTGGAGATGATCGCCAAGCGCCTGTCCACGTTCGGCGAGTCGCAGGCCATGCTCGCGTGCACCGGCGACCAGGCGGTGCAGCAGGCGACCTCGATCCAGACCCTCGCCGAACTCGGCAAGCTGCTGTCCGACGCGTCCTTCCCCGGCCAGGCCCTGCCGTTGCTGCAGCGTGCACGCAAGCTCGGCCTCGACACCCCCGTGCTGGGCCACCTGATCGCCCTGTGCCTGATGTACACCGGCGATGCCGAAGCGGCCGAGCGCGAACTGCTGGCGTGCCTGAAGACCGAGCCGGACATGCCGCTGGCGCTGTGGGGCCTGGGCAAGCTGCGCCTGGAGCACGGCGCGCAAGGCCGGATCGATGGCCTGCGCAGGGCGATCGCGAAGCGCGAAACGGCCGACCCGGATTCGGAACTGGCGCTGCTGCACTACAGCCTGTTCGCCGAACTGGACCGCCGCGACGAGATCGAGCCGGCGTGGCAGGCCCTGGCCGAAGGCATGCGCCTGCGCCGCGCGCAGATGCGCCACGACACCGCCGCCGAACAGGCGCTGTTCGACCACATGGCGAGCCTGCGCCCGCAGCCGGTCGCGGGCGCGCCCGATGATGGCCCGCGGCCGGTGTTCATCGTCGGCATGCCGCGCTCCGGCACCACCCTGCTGGAGCGCGTACTCGGCAACCATCCGGACGTGACCGACGCCGGCGAGCTGCGCGACCTGGTGCGCCAGCTGCGCTGGATGTGCGACCTCGGCGGCCCGTCGCAACTCGACCTGGCGCTGGCCAGGCGCGCCGAGTCCATCGACTTCGCCGAGCTCGGCCGCCGCTACCTGGCGCACACGCAATGGCGCGCGCAGGGCCGCGCCGTCTACACCGACAAGATGCCGGCCAACTTCCTCAACGTGTCCTACATCGCCCGCGCGCTGCCGCAGGCGCGGATCCTGCACATGGTGCGCGGGCCGATGGACACCTGCTTCTCCAACCTCAAGGAATGGTTCGCCGGCGCCTATCCGCACAGCTACGACCAGCTGGAGATGGCGGACCACTACCGCCGCTACCGCACGCTGATGGCGCAATGGCGCGCGCAGTACCCGGACCGGATCCTGGACGTGCGCTACGACGAGCTGGTGGCCGACCCCGAGCGCGTGGCACGCGAGGTGCTGGAGTTCTGCGGGCTGCCGTGGCAGGCGGGGCTGTCGGTGATCGAGCAGCGTAGCGACAGCGTCGCCACCGCCAGCGCGATGCAGGTCCGCGAGCCGATCCACGGCCGCTTCCTCGAGCAGTGGCGCCGCTACGAAGCCCACCTGGGCCCGTTGCGCGAACGCCTGGGCGCACTCGCCTACTGACACGCCGGCCCAACGGGAAGGGCCCCTGGCGGGCCCCGCGCTACAATCCGGAAATGACCGTTTCCGTATCGAGTGCGCCATGAGCACGCCTGCCGCCAGCCTGTCCGCAAGCCAGCCCACCGCCCAGTCCGAGGCCGCCAGCCCGCTGCGCTTCGTCACCGCCGCCAGCCTGTTCGACGGCCACGACGCCGCGATCAACATCATGCGCCGGCTGATCCAGTCGCAGGGCGCCGAGGTCGTGCACCTGGGCCACAACCGCAGCGTCGAGGACGTGGTCCGCGCCGCGCTGCAGGAAGACGCCGACGGCATCGCGCTGTCGTCCTACCAGGGCGGCCACGTCGAGTACCTCAAGTACATGGTCGACATGCTGCGCGAGCGCGACGCCGGCCACATCCGGGTGTTCGCCGGGGGCGGCGGCACGATCACCCCGGAAGAGATCAAGGAACTCGAGGCCTACGGCGTGGAGCGCATCTACCACCCCAACGACGGCATGCACATGGGGCTGGTGGCGATGATCGAGGACGTCGTCCGCCGCGCCGCCGAAGCGCGGCAGCCGGTGGAGACGCCGCACAAGGTGGCGTTCGAGGACGAGATCGCGATCGGCCGCATGCTCTCGGCGATCGAGGAAGGCGCACTGGACGAGGCCGAACTCGCGCACCTGCGCAAGCAGTGGCAGCTGGCCGGCGGCAAGACCCCGGTGGTCGGCATCACCGGCACCGGCGGCGCCGGCAAGTCCTCGGTCACCGACGAGCTGCTCAACCGCTTCCTCGCCAGCTTCCCGGAAATGCGCATCGCCGTGGTCTCGGTCGACCCGACGCGTCGCCGCACCGGCGGCGCGCTGCTGGGCGACCGCATCCGCATGAACTCGCTGCGCAGCCCGCGCGTGTTCATGCGCTCGATGGCCACCCGCCGCCAGCACGCGGCGACCAACGTCGTGCTCAAGGACTGCATCGCCTTCCTCAAGTCGCTGGGCTACGACCTGGTGATCGTGGAGACCGCGGGCATCGGCCAGTCCGATTCGGAGATCGTGGACCTCGTCGACTTCCCGATGTACGTGATGACCAGCGACTTCGGCGCGCCAAGCCAGCTGGAAAAGATCGACATGCTCGACTTCGCCGAGCTCGTCGTGCTCAACAAGTACGACAAGCGCGGCGCCGAGGACGCGCTGCGCGACGTGCGCAAGCAGTGGAAGCGCAACCACGTCGCCTTCAACGTCAAGGACGAGGACGTCCCGGTCTATCCCACCATCGCCAGCCAGTTCAACGACCCCGGCATCAGCTGGATGTTCGCCAACCTGTGCCGCCTGCTGCGCGAGAAGCTGGCGCTGCCGGCGGAAAAGTGGACGCCGCGGATCGACACCGCGCTCAAGGAACCGCGCGCCACCGTGCTGATCCCCGGCAACCGCGTGCGCTACCTCGCCGAGATCGCCGAGCAGGGCAGGACCCTGAACGCGAAGATCGAACACATGGCCGACATCGCCGACAACGCCCAGTCCTACTGGCAGGCGCTGGTGGCGCTGGGCGACGCGGCGCTGCCGCCGCAGCTGGACCTGTATCCGGCCGATGCGCTGCTCGACAAGGAGGCCGACAACTCGCTGCGCACCCTGCGCCAGCGCTACAACGACGCCGTGCAGTCGCTCGACGCCGAGGCCCTCAGGCTGCTGCGCGAGTGGCCGGCGCGGCTGAAGTCGATCACCGACGAGGTCACCGAATACGAGGTCCGCGGCAAGGCCATCAAGGTCGAGAACTACCGCGAGTCGCTGTCGCACCAGAAGATCCCGAAGATCGCCGCGCCCACCTACAAATCCTGGGGCGAGCTGCTGACCTTCCTGCAGAAGGAAAACCTGCCCGGTTACTACCCCTACACCGGCGGCGTGTACCCGTACCGCCGCACCGGCGAGGACCCGATCCGCATGTTCGCCGGCGAAGGCACGCCGGAGCGCACCAACCGCCGCTTCCATTACCTCAGCGTCGGCCAGCCGGCCGCGCGCCTGTCCACCGCCTTCGACAGCGTCACCCTCTACGGCGAAGACCCGGCGCCGCGCCCCGACATCTACGGCAAGATCGGCAACTCCGGCGTCAACATCCCCACGCTCGACGACATGAAGAAGCTCTACTCCGGCTTCGACCTGTGCGCGCCGACCACCTCGGTGTCGATGACCATCAACGGCCCCGCGCCGATGATCCTGGCGATGTTCATGAACACCGCCATCGACCAGCAGGTGGAGAAATACCTGCGCGCCGACCAGGCCCGCTGGGAGGCCGCCCACGACAAGATCGAAGCCTTCTTCAAGGGGCGCGAACGCCCGCAATACGCCGGCCCGCTGCCCGAAGGCAACGACGGCCTGGGGTTGGCGCTGCTCGGCATCACCGGCGACCAGCTGCTCGACGCCGACACCTACGCCCGGATCAAGGCCGAGACCCTGTCCACCGTGCGCGGCACCGTGCAGGCCGACATCCTCAAGGAAGACCAGGCGCAGAACACCTGCATCTTCAGCACCGAGTTCGCGCTACGGATGATGGGCGACATCCAGCAGTACTTCGTCGACAACAAGGTCCGCAACTTCTACTCGGTGTCGATCTCCGGCTACCACATCGCCGAAGCCGGGGCCAACCCGATCAGCCAGCTTGCCTTCACCCTCTCCAACGGCTTCACCATCGTCGAGTACTACCTCGCGCGCGGGATGAAGATCGACGACTTCGCGCCCAACCTGTCGTTCTTCTTCTCCAACGGCATGGACCCGGAGTACACCGTCATCGGCCGCGTCGCCCGCCGCATCTGGGCCCGCGCCATGCGCGAGCGCTACCAAGGCGACGCCCGCAGCCAGATGATGAAGTACCACATCCAGACCAGCGGCCGCTCCCTGCACGCGCAGGAGATCCAGTTCAACGACATCCGCACCACGCTGCAGGCGCTGTATGCATTGTTCGACAACTGCAACAGCCTGCACACCAACGCCTACGACGAAGCGATCACCACGCCGACCGAGGAAAGCGTGCGCCGCGCCGTCGCCATCCAGATGATCATCAACAAGGAGCTGGGGCTCAACTTCAACGAGAACCCCTGGCAGGGCAGCTTCGCCGTCGACTACCTCACCGACATGGTCGAGGAAGCGGTCTACAAGGAGTTCGAGGCGATCAGCGAGCGCGGCGGCGTGCTCGGCGCGATGGACACCATGTACCAGCGCGGCAAGATCCAGGAAGAAAGCCTGTACTACGAGCACAAGAAGCACGACGGCAGCCTGCCGCTGGTCGGCGTCAACACCTTCCTGCCCAAGGAACACGCCGGTGACATCGTCACCGAGATCGAACTGATCCGTAGCACGGAAAGCGAGAAGGGTCAGCAGATCGACAACGTCGCCCGCTACCAGGCGCTACGCAATCAAATTGCGGGAACGGCTCCGGTGGGAGCGGCTTCTGTGGGAGCGGCGTCTGTGGGAGCGGCTTCAGCCGCGAGCTCTTCCCCCACCCCCGGCCTGGCCTACCTCCAGAAAACCGCCCGCGACCGCCGGAACGTGTTCGCCGCGTTGATGGAAGCAGTGAAGACGCATTCGCTGGGGCAGATCAGCCATGCGCTTTATGAGGTGGGTGGGGAGTATCGGCGGAATATGTAGCTGATGGTCGACAATTCACAGTAGTGGGTTGCCAATTGGAGGGGTTATGAGTGAGAACGAACTAGCTCTAGCGGCGACAAACGTAATGCGCGTACTTGAGCCACTCGCTGTGGATGAGCGGGCTCGAGTGATCCGCGCAGCGCTAACTCTGCTGGGGGATGTCAGCTCAGGCGCCAGTAACTTGGGATCGCCTGCTCACGGCTCAACAAGCTCAAGCGATCGCCCAGCGGCGGCAGAGCCAGATCTTCGCATGCGGAGGCTAGGCCTTTCTGTCGAGCAGTTGGAGAACTATCTGCACTTCGAGAATGGTGACGCAACTCCTATCGGGTTGCCGGGCAATGCCCAATCAAAGCGCGAGCAGACAAAGAATACGTATTTGCTTGCCGGTTTGGCCGCGGCACTATCAGGCGGCGACGGTAAATTTTCTGATAGTGAGGCAAGAAGCTTATGTGTGCAGTTCGGCTGCTTTGATTCTCCTAACCATGTGCGGATCTTAAAGACGCTTGGGAATAAGTTGACTGGATCGAAGGACGCGGGCTGGAAGCTAACGTCTCCCGGGCTCAACGCTGCCGCTGCACTGATCAAGAATCACAGCTAGCACTGCCGAAGAACGGCGATGCATATCTCCGCAGTTTTTTAATTGGGAGTGTGGGAATGGAGCACGCGGAAGCGTTCGTCAAGATCGTTGATCTGCTTCGTAGTCTCGACAAGGAATCCCAAAAGAGGGTGCTGGCGTCTGTCCATGCTCTTCTTGACGTGCCCTCGTCTCGGGCTATGCCGGAGCGCCCGGTAGCCGACTCGCAGATTCATGTCCAACCAAGCTTCTCGCAAGATCGCACGATCTCTGCAAAAGAGTTTCTTCACGACAAGGATCCCAGAACGGACGTTGAGCGAGTTGCTTGTCTGGCGTACTACTTGAGTCACTACCGAAATGCGCCGCACTTTCGAACCGTAGACATCAGCGCACTGAATATAGAAGCCGCTCAGCCGAAATTTTCTAATGCCGCGTATGCCGTAGAAAACGCACGCGCGTCGGGGTTGCTTGTGCCCTCTGTTGGGGGAAACAAACAACTGAGTGCTCTAGGGGAACGATACGTCGAGGAACTCCCGAATCGGGACGCAGCCAAATCGATCCTTAAGAGCGCTAAAACCAAGCGCCGGGCTAAGCGGTAAGGGGCGGCGTATGTCAATCTCGATAACACTCTTCAACCACAAGGGTGGCGTAGGGAAAACGACCTTAGGCGTCAATCTTGCCTTCGCGCTTGCGGACCTGGGAAAGTCCGTTCTTCTTGTCGACGCTGATCCTCAGTGCAACCTAACGTCATATCTGGTTGATTCGGAGGTGGTGGACAAGTTCCTGGATGAATCAGAAACCACTCGGGGTTCCACGATCTGGTCGGCACTGTATCCGATGGTGACTAGCGGTAAAGAAGTGGCGGAAATTGAGCCGTTCGAAAGAGCGCCTGGGGTTTATTTGGTTCCAGGAGACATCAGGCTCAGCGAATTCGAACTCGCGCTCGGGCAGTCCTGGTTGGATTGCTTGCAGCGAAAGGTCCGCGGCTTCGTCGAATTAACGGCGTTATCGAGGATCAGCCAGAATTGCGCAAAAAAGATAAATGCTGACGTAGTGATATATGACGTAGGTCCGAATATCGGCCCTTTGAACAGAGCAGTGATTCTAGGCGTCGACTATTTTATAGTTCCAGCAGCGTGCGACCACTTCTCGACGCGAGCGCTCAAGACACTTGGACACACCGTCGCTAGTTGGGTCCAGGATTGGCAGATCGTTACACAACTTGCCCCCCGAGATGTGCCTTCACTTCCCGGCACTCCGCGATATTTAGGGTATGTGCTTCAGAAGTTTCGAATGTACGGCGGTGAATTAACGAGCGGGAGCCGCTCATACGCAGCGCAACTTCAGCGCCACAGTTTTAGCGATATTGTCTCTGTGCTGCGATCGGTTGATCCATTGCTAGCTGAAGGTACGCCGAGTCAGTTTGCTTTGGGTCAAATTAAGGACTTCTCGACGCTCACGCAGCTTGCGCAAGAGCAGGGTGCTGCGATTTTTAATGTCAAGGGCGGCTCACAGTATCAGAAGGATCAAGCGCGGCGCGCATTCCAAGAACTAGCCTCCAGGGTGCTGGCGCGCACTGTTGGGGGGTCGTAGCTATGACTTCCTTTCAGCAGTTGGATAGCGAGCAAAAGGCGCTGGCAAAGGAAATTGTTGCGAAGTATGTTTCCGAGAGGGAACTGGTTGAGACAATGCTGTCGCAGCTAGCTACTGCGGTGCAGAGCTCCTCTAAACTAATGGCGCTTGTGCATTCGCTTCGTTGGCGAGTTAAAGATCCGGAACATCTAAAGGATAAGATAGCTCGAAAGATGCTGAAGGCGAAGATGGAAGGGGCAGAGTTCGGCATCTCAGTTAGTAATGTGTTTGAAACAATCAACGACTTGGCCGGACTGCGCATTCTGCATCTTCATACTACGCAGATCACTGCAATTGATGTGGAATTGAAGAAACTATTGGCAGAATATAAGTATGACGTTATTGAAGATGCAAAGGCGCGAACTTGGGACGATGAGTACAGGGCCTTCTACGAGTCTGTGGGTATAGCAACAGTTGAAAGTCCGAAGATGTACACAAGTGTCCACTATGTGATTTCTCCGAACATCGTGACGAAGCGCACATGCGAGATTCAGGTGAGGACGCTAGCGGAGGAGCTCTGGGGTGAAGTCGACCACTCGATGAATTATCCGACAGAGACAAAGGTAACTACGTGTCGAGACCAGATCAGAGTCTTGGCCCGATTAACATCCAGCTGCAGTCGTCTCGTGGATTCGATCTATAGCTCCAATCCGAAGTTCAAGTAGGCGTCGGAAAAAAGAGGCCAGAGTAAATTTCAGTTTCAAACAGAAATTTACTCTGGCCCCTTTTACGCCGCAGCCGTGGCCGGTGCCGGCGAACGTCTGCTCTCCGCCGCCGAAGCCAGGATTCGCGGTGGAAACGTGGTGCGGCCGGTTGCCAACTTCCTGCTTTTCAAGACCCTTGCAGCGCTGTTGTTCGCCGGCTTCATGTTGTTTGCCGCCTTGTTCGTGTTGAACAACTTTTGGAATGCGGTGACACGGGTCGGGCAGCGCCCGGCAGCGACCTCGTCGGCGGCACCCATGCTCGTTCCAGCGCCGGCCAGCAACCGAGCAGTGACCACCATGCCTTTGCCGGATGCAGCCCACAGGCCGGACGTTTCGTCGCTAAAGCCATATCGTCCGCCCACCGAAGCCGAAATCCGCGAGTCGCAGCGCAAGGCCGACGAAGCCATCAACGTGATCAAGGATCACGTCCCGGAGATGTAATTCGGGCTCAAAACAGCCGTCAGGCCGAGCTTCCCCCGGGGAACCGGAAATGGCCTATCTTCAGCGCCATGGGATCGGGGTTTCCAGGGGCGGTCATCGTGTCACTGCTGTGCGCAGGCATGGCGATGGCCGCCGAGCCTGTGCGCCAGACGCAGATGGACGAGGTGGTCGACCGCATCGTCAGTGATCACGTGCAGGCGTATTCGCGCGAGGAATTGGAACGGCGGGCGCTGCGCGCGCTCGTCGCGGACATCGACCCGTACGGCAAGGTGCTCGATCCCGCGGAATGGGCGGAGATGCGCAGTGGACTGGACGCCGGGCTCGCCGGTGTCGGCGTGACCCTGGCGATCGACGAGGCCAGCAGCCGGCCGCGCGTCGAGCGCCTGATGATCGGGTCGGCGGCCGGCGGCGCCGGCGTGCGTGCCGGCGACTGGCTGGACGCCATCGACGGCCATGACACGCACGGCCAGTCCTACGATGCCTTCATCCCCCGGTTGCTCGGGGCGCCGGGCAGCGTTGTCCGGCTCACGGTGCGGACCGGCGACGATGCGCCGCGCACGATCGCGGTGACGCGCAAGCTGCACCCCCTGCCGAGCGTCCATGGTGTGCATCGCGCCGAGGACGGCACTGCCGCGTACCTCCTGGACGCGCAGCGCGGCATCGGCTATGTGCGCGTCGCGCGCCTCGCCAGCGATTCGGTCGGCGAAGTGGAAGCCGCACTGGCGACGCTGCGCCGGGAACACGCCTGCGGCCTGGTGCTCGACCTGCGCGGAAGCGTGGGCGGCTACATGTCGGCGGGGATCGGGATTGCCGACCTGTTCCTTTCCGAAGGCCTGATCGCAGGTTCCGAGGGCCGCAAGGGCCGCGAGCTCCATCATGCGGATGCGGACGTTGCGTGGGCCGGTCCGATGGTCGTGCTGATCGACGCCGAGACCGCTTCCTCCGCGGAGTTCCTCGCGGCCGCATTGCGGGATCATGGCCGCGCGCCATTCGTCGGGCAGCGCACGTTCGGCAAGGGCATGGTCCAGGAGATGTTCCCGCTCGCCGCAGGTGGTGGCCTGATCCTCAGCACCGCCCGCCACGTCCGCCCCTCCGGCGTGGCCGCGGACCGCCACGATCCACCGCCTGCCAACGACAACGCCGGCGTGTCACCCGACCCCGGCGAGGAAATCGCGCTCGAGGGCGAGGACCTCGCGCGCTGGCGGGAGGCAATGGACCTGCGAGCCAGCCCGACGCCCGTGTCGGCCGCAGACCTGGCCAACGCGCCAGCGGATCGCGCATTGCAGCGTGCAACAGGGTTGCTGCCCTCGACGTGCCCGCGCTAGACGTGCTGCAGAACCAGATACGAAAAAAGGTGTCAGGGAAAATTTCGGGTGTATTGGAGAAAAAGGGGTCGGAGAAAAAGGGGTCAGGTTCATTTATCCCGTGAGGTTGGCGGCCGTCCTCTCAAGCGAAAAGGGGTCAGGTTCATTTACTCCGCCCCTTCCAAGTCGTTGCCTTTTCGACGCTGAAACCAGAAGTAGCTGGAAAGAATCACGATTGCCTGAAGGGCCATCAGCGGCGGGAAGAAGACATGGGTTGCCGTCCACAGCAAACAGCAGATCAGCGTGATGGTTAGCGGCGTGCGGCCGAACCTGCTGGCGACATACAGGATCAGGACGAACACGAGTTGGTACAGGAGGACAGGGATGGTCACGATCATGGGTCACCAGCTTGGTTTCGATGGAATAGAGCGCTGGTTCCGCATTCGGCGCATTCCCGGAAGAACAGATCCTTGTCCTTCCTCAATCGCGGATTGTGGCCGGGTTGGCATGTGAACCTGATGGCGGTGTTGGCGTCACAGCCGAAGCACTTGAAGTAGTAGCCGTACTTCCCGTACAGGATCGATCCAAGGCCTTGGCTGCATTGCTTGCAGCTTGGCCCTGAACTGGTCTTTGCGGTTTGGGCTGACTTGCTCGACAGAGGCGTCGACCGGATGGCCGCGACGGACCTGGGCTGTTCGGGCGCCACTACATCAACGTTGCGTACAAGCGGCTTGTGCCGAGAAGCCAGCTGCTGTGCTACGTGCGCCACGGTTTCGCCGGATACCAGCTTGGCCGTTTTGGCCAGCAGTACCAGCGCGTTGTCGTTGTCGATGTCCTTCCAGATGTTCTTCCGCAGCTGATCGGCCTTGATTACGCGCGAGGTGTCGAATCGCTTTGGACGGTCGATGCGTGCGCTGGGCGCAATCAGGACAAAGGAATAGAACGTGGGCGCGAGCCGGACGCCCAGCCGGGTAGGCAGTTCCACCTCCGCCATTGCATCGCGGAGGACGGCAATGTGCCTATCGTTCTGTTGCAACGGCGAGGCCATGCCTTCGAAGGTCTTGCGGAAGGCGTTCCAGCGCATGAACTCCCCGTCCTCGGTAATTTTGACGCCCGCATGAAAGTGCCTCGACTCCAGGACATAGATCTCCATCCAGCGGTTGAGGAGGAGGTGGTCGATCTGTGCGGTGCGGCCGTCATGCTCGATTCGAAGGTCATGAACTACCGCCCAGTTGGGCGACTTGGCGTAGTCGAAGTCGATGAGATAGGCCGACTCCGATTCGCCCTTCAGTCCGGCTTTGCGCCGTCGTAGTTCCTCGGAAGCCCGTTTGGCTTCAACGCCCGAGCTGGTTCGGGCTAGCCTCTCCAATTTCTCGATGATCCACGACTGGTCATCGGCCTGCTTGATCAACACGTCGGAATCCCCTTTTCCGTCGCCCCCTGGTCGATATTACGGGATAGGGGGCCATAAACAGGACACTTTGCATCTCTAATGACAGGGTGGCGACACGCCATGAGAGGCGCTTTCGGCAGGAATGGGGTAGGCGCATTAATTTGCTTACCGGCACGCTCGCGTGTATCGCACGCACGGGAACAGCGAGGCTGGGCAGGGCGCGTAAGTAATGCGGAGTCGCCCCGCCAGATCCGATTGATGCATGATTCTGCCCACACGGGAGGGGATCGGGGGACGGAATGGAGCGACACGAGCCAGTACTCAATCGGGAAGATCAGTCGGAGGCGGCCGCGGAGGATTGGGGCAATGTCCGTTTTCGACGCCTTGGAGCCGGCGGCGGCGCAGGTTCTCCAGACGACAATGCAGATGCCAGGTTCTGGATCGGCTTGTTGATCTTTCTCTTGGTTGCGCTCGCGTACCCCTGGTACTCGTATTGGGTCAATGCGCGGTTGTTGGCCAGCGACCTGCAAGCAGCGGGCGAGGTAATCGGCCGGCAGATCGAAGCCTCGAACGCACAGCTCCGCCGGCAATCGATGGCGCAGGCGGCGCGTCAACGGGCAGCCACTCAACAGGCGCGAATCGCCAGTGTGCGCGTTGTCGGAACGATTCCAGGCGCGAATGGCCCAACCGCGATCGTCCAGCTTGAACAGGCGGAATTGACCGAAGCGGCTGCGACAATCTGCAGGCAGACGGAGTACATGCTGGGTTCGTCGCTGGCGGGGAAAGCGTTACGCGTGCAACGGCATCGCGGAAGCCGGCCAGCGCTGGACGTGGGCAGCATCCGCTGCTGAAGATGTTCCAAGCTCATTTTTCCTTTTCCACCGAATAAAGGGGACGGAGGTAGTTAATTGGCTCATTTAACTACCCCCGTCCCCTTTTGCTCCCGGCCATCGCGATCGAGCAGAAGCAGAAGGGCAAGCCCGTGGCGAAGATGCCGCCGCTGGACCCGGCCCTCATCGGCCCGATGGAGGCACTCAGCGCGAAATACTTCCCGGGCGTTCCGGTGATCCCGGCGATGTCGACCGGCGCGACCGACGGGCTGCACCTGTCGGCGGTCGACATCCCGACCTACGGCGTGCCCGGTGCCTGGGGCGATCCGGACGGCAACGGCGCGCACGGGCTGGACGAACGGCTCGAGGTCCGCTCGGTCTATGTCGGCCGCGACTATCTGTTCGACCTGGTCAAGGCGTTGGCGCAGTGAGGACCCGCAAAGCCCGTCAGGGAGCAAGACAGGGCCAGGGCAGTTTCCCGGGCCGCGGCCGCGGCCGGTATCGAACCGCGTTGAATGAAACGGGGTCAGAGTACCCATTCCCTGGGCCGCAAGAATTCGGCCCAGGAACGGTGTCAGGTTCACTCATCTGCCGGGCCTGACGGAAAGTGAACCGGGCACTGTTACGCACAAAAATACGAACGATTCCATTTGCTTGCACGACAAGGAGAGATCGCATGACCGCTCCACGAAACGTTCCAAGGTCGTCGGCTGCGCTGGCCATCATCGCCTTGGCAGCGGCGCCTGCATTCGCTGCGGACAACGCGAACGAAGCGCCGCCGCCGCTCCCGATGGTGCAGTCGGTGACGCCGCTCGGCCTCGTGCAGCAGAACCCGGTGATCAACGCGCGCGACAATGCCCAGAGTGCGTTGTTCAGGGGCAAATCCATCTGGACCTTCGGCGATACCTCGATGTCGGTGCCCGGAACGCGAAACAAGTTCTGGGACGACAACTCGCTTTCCTGGACCACCAACCTCGACGCCTCCGGCGGTATCGCGCTCGAACGCGATCTCGTCGACTCGGCCGGAGCGCCGCGCGAATTCCTGCCGCTCACGGCAGCCGAGGCGATGTACAACTACGTGCACGACAACGCGCACTGCAGGGCGCAGCCGTGCGGTGCGGAGGTCGCATTGTGGGCCCAGCAGGTGGTGCCGGACGAAGCGCGCAACCGATTGCTGCTGTTCTACATCGCAATCCATCGCGTCGCCGGCCAGCCTGACTGGACGAACCTGGGCGCCGGCATCGCCGTCATGACGCCAGACGGGAAGGTCACGCGCCCCATCCAGAACCCGGGTTCGCCCATGCCGCAATTGCTCTGGGACGATGCCGAGGGCGGCTACATCTGGGGTTCGATCGTGGTAGCGGACATGCTTTATTCCTACCAGTGCGTTCCCAATTGGGTGGTGATGGACTGCAACGTCGGGCGCGTGCCACTGGCGGATGCGCTGGTCAAGTCGGAATGGCGGTACTACGCGGCTGATGGCAGCTGGAGCGCTGACGAAGCCGATGCCGTCACGGTGTTCCAGGGCGGCGCCGCGGGCAACAGCGTCTTCTACAACGCCTACCTCGGCGCGTACATGGCGATCTACGCGCAGCTCTTCACCGACGACATCATGTACCGTGTGGCGAACACCCCGTGGGGGCCGTGGTCCGATGCCGCACTGCTCTTCACCGGCGAACCGGGCTGGAACGGCACCAACGACTACGCCGCGTTCGCGCATCCGGAATTTTCGACCGGCAACGGCCAGGTGCAGTACATCACCTATGTGCACACCACCGGGTTCCTGCAACAAGAAATCCCGCTGATCAAGGTCGTCTTTCAAATACCCTGAGGATACGTGGGAATGCTGCCGGATCGACTGAACCGGCCGATGCCCTCGAGGCGTTGGGCATCGACGTGCAATGCGATGGGTGCCGCCTGCGTTCGATGCGCAACTCGCGCAGGCAGGGTTCACAGTGGCACGGGAACACACCATCGATGGACGTCGTGGGACGTGGCACATCGTGCTGGCGCAAAGGCGGGCGTAGGCGGGGAAGCGGTGAAGACTGGGGTCGGAGTACAAATTCCTTGAAATAGGACTCCTGTCTAAAAAGGGGCCGAAGTAAATTTTCGTTTCAAACAGAAATTTACTCTGGCCCCTTTTACGGAGTACCAATTCCCCCTAAAACGGGGTCAGGTTCACTTATCCATTTGTAGTAGCTGATCTCCCCGGCCGAGGCGCCCCCCGGGTCGGTCGTCGCAGCCCTCAAATTCTCCCTGACACCATTTCACCGGGCAGCATGCGCGCGGCCGGGGATCTGGATGCGCTGCCTGTAGTATTTCTGGATCCTTTGGTCGAGCCGTTCGAACATGCGTCCATATTTCCTCGTGCTGGCGGTGGTGGTCGCCTTGGGCGGCTGTGGCGGCGATCGCATGGAGGCCGCCGATGTCGCAGGCGCGGCACCGGACGCCGCAGGCGCGGGCGCGGAGGCCGTGGTCCCCGTCTGAGAAAAAGGGTCAGGTTCATTTATCCCGCGAGGTTGGCGGCCGTCCTCTCGGCCTGACGGCTGCGGCGCGGAACAAAACCGGGTCAGGTTCAGTTATCCGTAGCCGATGATTTGGCCGGCCGATGCGTCGGCTTGACGTAGTGGCGACCCAGCAGTTGCATCATCCGCCCGGTCGTGCCCGCTTCAGGTGGTGTCGCGAGCAGTTGGACGTGGTTGTCCATCAACACGTAGGCGTGCAGCCGGCAGCCGGTGGCGAGCAGTGCCTCGCGCAGCAGCTGGCGATTGCAGGCGCGGTCCGTGTCATCCAGGAAGCAAGGCAGGCGGTTGTTGCCACGCTGCACGATGTGTTGCGGGATGCCGGGCAGGTCGAGTCGCGGTTGGCTGGCCATGGCGCCAGCATCGACGGCGCCTTGCACCATCGGAATAGGCGAGGCTGGCGCGGGGCGTCGGGGTTCGGGTCGTACGCGCGTCGGAAGTGAACCTGACCCCGTTCCCCCATAATGTCGACGCCTTGCCTGCCGACGCGCCGGCACGGGCGCCGACTCCCAAGTAGCCCCGAATGCCCGTGCAGGATCCAGACGATCAGTACCTCCGCGTCGCCATGATGGTGATGCTCTCGCTGGCCTTGCTGGCGGGCGTTTGTGCGACGGCGATCCACTGGCTCGGCCCGGTCCATCGCCCAATGGATCGGGTGCTTCCGCCCGTGGCAAGCGCGCTGTTTGCCGGTCTCCTCTGCGCGCTGTGGCTGCGGCCCGCATGGGTGGGCGTCATCACGCGCATCGCGCTGTGCCTGTCGGCCCTTGCGCTGATGGCGCCCGCGTGGCTCTACACGGTGCAGGCAAGCCTGTCGCCGGAGCTGCGGCTGATCGACACGCTGCCGCCGATATCGTCGCTGTTCGCCGTCTTCATGGCGATGCTCATGATCTTCGTGCCGGGGCGGCGCGCGTACGTCGCCGCCGCGGTCGGCTGGCTGCTGGTGGCGTCCCCGGTGCTGGTCTACCTGCTGACCCACCCCGGGGAACTGGGGACGCCGCGCGGCGTGGACCTCGCCATGGCGTTCGGGCCCGCCAGCCTCATGCTGGTGGTGCTGCTGCCCGTGCAGCGCGGCCTCACGGGGAAGATCCGGAGGCTGGCCTCCGAGCGCGACGGCATCGAGGTGCAGTTGCACCGCGACCCGCTCACCGGGGTGCACAGCCGCCTGTTCGGCGAGCGCGTGCTTCGCGACGTGGCGGCGCGTGGCGGCACGGCCGGGCTGGTCATGCTCGACCTCGATCGCTTCAAGGCCATCAACGACACCTACGGTCATCCGGCCGGCGACGGCGTGCTGCAGACCGTGGCCGCGAGCTGCGAGCGCCTGCTGAGGGCGAGTGAGTGCATCGCGCGCTGGGGCGGCGAGGAGTTCCTCGTGATCCTGCCGGACGTCAATGCGGCGGCCCTGCATGGCATCGCCGATCGCCTGCGCGTGGCGATCGCGGCCGTGCCGGTGGCACCGGTCGCGCAGGTGACGGCCTCACTGGGCACGGCCGTGTTGCACCCCGGCGACACCCTCGAGACCGCGCTGCGGCGCGTCGATCGGGCGCTGTACCGCGCGAAGGAACTGGGCGGCAACCGCGTTTGCGCAAGCGATGGGAGCGAGGATGATCAGCTGCAGTCCCCAGGCGCACGTGCCCGCTGAGTTCGGCTTGGCCCCGGAGGCTTCACGCCTCGCGCGTGACAAGAAGGAAAAGGGGTCAGGTTGGGGAAAAGGGGTCAGGTTAGAGAAGGAAAAGGGGTCAGGTTCATTTATCCCGTGAGGTTGGCGGTCGCCCTCTCGGCCTGACGGCTGCGGCGCGTTGCGTCAGGGCTTCGATCTGCGCCCGGAACCGCTCCGAGCCCCACGCTTTCTGCTGGCGCGTGTTGAGCCGCAAGGTGTCGACCTCGTCCTTGGCCAGGTCTTCGGCAAACAGGGCAAGGTAGGCCGCCCGGCGTTCGTCTTCGGTGGCACCCAGGGCGAGGTAAGTCGGATGCGGGATGAGCCTGGGTTCGTGGGAGCCGTGGGCGTTGTGCTGGTGGCTGGACCAACGGTAGTCGCCCGCCGTGGCGACCATGCCCGCCCGCACGGGATTGCACTCGATGTAACGATGGCAACGCATGACGTAGGTGTCGCTGTCGACCACCGCGGCCTTGAACCGGCCTTCCCACAGCGTACCCGTGCGGTGATATCGGGCGTTGAAGCAGCCGACGTAGCGCCGGCCAATGGCTTGCATCATCCGCGAGACCGCGCCCATGGCCTGCGGCGTCACGAGCAAATGCACATGGTTGGTCATGAGTACGTAGGCGTGCACGGCGCAATCATGCTTCAGGGCCGCTTCGCCGAGCTCCTGGCGGTAGTGGAGGTAATCGCCGTCGTCCGCGAAGCAGGCCTGCCGGTCGTTGCCGCGCTGGACCACGTGCTGGGCCACGCCGGCCAGGTCGAGTCGGGGCAAGCGGGCCATGCGGGGTGCTCCGGATTGGGGCGCGCCAGCATGTGGGGTGTGTTCGCCCGATGGAATCAGGCAAACAACGGGGTTTGGGTCAGAAATGAACCTGACCCCATTTTTCGCCGGTGAAGTCGCGGTGCCAGGGGTCGGGTTCTTCCGCGGGGCTCAGTCCACTGCGCCCGCGGCTTCGTCCAGCACATGGTGGATCAACAGCACGCACTGCGAAGCAAACAGCATCGTCCGCCCCAGCGAAACCTTCTTCGCCCCCAGCCGCTCGAGGCTGCCGAAGGTCTTCTTCGGCATCGGGATGTGGTCGGTCAGCAGGAAGCAGGGGTTGCCGGCGAAAGCCTGCTCGCGGATCGGCGTGCCCTTGCGGTCCATGACGAACAGCGGGTGGTCGGCGGCGAGCTCCTGCACCAGGCGCTCGAAGGCGATGGTGCGCACGGTGACGCCAGGTTCCACCGGCCGCGCCTCTTCCTTGCCCATGCCGCGGGAGGCGTCGAGCGCGCGGGCGACCTTGCCGAGCAGGGCGCGCTCGTCGAAGCCGCCGATGTCGTGCATGGCGTTGGCCTCGAAGCGGAGGGTGCGCGAGTAGTCCTGGGTGCTTTCGAGCACCAGGTACACGACCACGTCCGGCCGGTGCGACTGCGCGACGAAGATCGCGTTCATCAGCGTGTGCGCCAGGATCTCCGGATGGGCCTCCTGGCCGATGGCCGCCAGCAGCTTCTGGCTGTCGGTGGGCGCGGCGCGCGCTCTCAGTACGAAGGTCCGCATTCCCGTTGCGACTTCAACAGCCGACGTCGAACGTGAACACCGCGCCCCGGCCAGGTTCGCCTTCCGCCTCGATCTGCCCGCCGTGCCGCTCGATGATCCGCTGCACCACCGCCAGGCCGACGCCGGTGCCGGTGAACTCGGACGCCTTGTGCAGGCGCTCGAACGGGCGGAACAGGCGGCTGGCGTCGGCGGACTCGAAGCCGGCGCCGTTGTCGCGCACGAAGAAGCGCGTGCGGCCATCCACCGTGTTGGCGCCGACCTCGATCCGCGCGTGCGCAACGCGCGAGGAGTATTTCCACGCGTTGCCCAGCAGGTTCTCCAGCACCGAGCGCAGCAGCCCGCGATCGGCGCGGCAGGCCAGGCCGGGGGCGATGTCCACCGTGGCCTCGCGTTCGGGCGCCAGGCGGCGCAGGTCGGCCATGATCTCCGCCGCCATCGCGGACAGGTCCACCTCGGTGCGCTCGAGCGCGGCGCCGCCGACGTGGGCGAGCGCGAGCAGGTCGTTGACCAGCTCCGTCATGTGGCCGACGGAGCGCTGCAGGCGTTCCAGGTGCCCGCTGAACTGCGGCGGCAGAGGCGCGCTCTTGTCCATCGCCATCACCTGGCAGGTCATGGCGATCACCTGCAGGGGCGCGCGCAGGTCGTGGCTGACCATCGCGTTGAACGCTTCGACGTCGCGCAGCGTGTTCTCGATGGTGCGCGTGCGCTCGGCGACGCGGCGCTCGAGTTCGCGGTTGAGCTCCAGCACCTGCGCTTCGGCGCGCTTCTGCTCGGTGATGTCCTGGCACACGCCGAGCAGCCGTACCAGCTTGCCGTCGTCGTCCAGCACCGGTTGCGCCCAGGTGTGCAGGTAACGCAGCGAGCCGTCCGGCAGCAGGATGCGCTCGTCGTGCGAGTAGGGCACGTGCTCGTGGAAGACGCGGTTGGTGGCGTCCATCACGCGCTGGCGGTCCTCGGGATGGACCATCGCCAGGTAGTTCTCGTAACTGGGCGTATAGCTGTCGGGGCTCAGGCCGTAGATGCGGTAGAGCTCGGCCGACCAGGTGGCCGTCGGCTCGCTGATGTCCCACTCCCAGGTGCCCAGGTGCGCCACGCCCTGGGTGTCCACCATGAGCTGCTCGAGGCGCCGCAGGCGCTGTTCCAGACGCTTGAGCTCGCTGGCGTCCGACGGGGTCGTGGTGGGGTCGAGCGGAGCCGGGCTGTCCATGCCCGGAATGATAAGTCCTTGCCACTGCGGCCCTCGGCGCGGCGCCGCCGACCCTGCCGGATGGCCTATTGTTTTGGTGTTATACATCACTACACTACCAACCCATCTAGGCAGGCGCGGCGGACGGAATGGCTCTCGAATTGGCACTGGAATCAGTCGGTTACCGCTACCGCAGTGGCCATGAGGCGGTCGCCGGCGTCGATCTGGCGCTAACGCCGGGCATCGTCGGGCTTCTGGGGCCGAACGGGGCCGGAAAGTCCACGCTGATGCGGGTCCTGTCCACCTTGGCGAAGGCCACCGCCGGCCGGGTGACCTGGCGCGGCGAGGACATCGCCCGCAAGCCCGACGCGCTACGCCGTGAGCTGGGCTACCTGCCGCAGGACTTCGGCGTGTACGAGGCGCTGTCGGCGCGCGAGTTCCTCGCTTTTCTCGCGGCGGTGAAAGGCCTGCCGGCGCGCTCGGTCGCGGCGCGCGTGGACGCATGCCTGGCGATGGTGGGCCTCGACGACGTCGCCGACCAGCGCCTGGGCGGCTATTCGGGCGGCATGCGCCAGCGCGTCGGCATCGCCCAGGCGTTGCTCAACGACCCGAAGCTGCTGATCGTGGACGAGCCGACGGTCGGACTGGATCCCGAGGAGCGCGTGCGCTTCCGCCACCTGCTGGCGGAACTGGCCGGCGAACGGCTGGTGATCCTGTCCACGCACATCGTGTCCGACATCGAGGCCAGCGCCGCCACCCTGGCGGTGATGGCGCGCGGCAAGCTGCGCTTCCACGGCGCCCCCGAGGCGCTGATGGCCGCGGCCGAGGGACAGGTGTGGCAGTGGACGCTGCCGGCCGACCAACTGGCGGAAGCGCGCACGCGGCTGAAGATCAGCCGCGCGCAGCGGCGCGCGCATGGCGTGGAAGTGCGCGTGGTGGGCGAGCAGCCCTCGGACGACGCGGTGCGCGTGGCGCCCGACCTTGAGGACGGCTACCTGTGGCTGCTGCATCGCAGTGGCGAGGCGGTCGACGCATGAGCCTTGCATCCGCGGGCCTGTGGCGCTCGGTCGCGGCCGTGCTGGTGGCGGACCTGCGCCAGCGCCTGCGTGCGCCGCGCACCTGGGTGGTGATCGTCGGCCTGGGCGCGCTGATGTGGTGGTGCTTCCCGGCGACGGAGGCGCAGTACCTCACCGTCTCCATCGACGGCATGCGCGGGCGCTACTCCAGCGCCTGGATCGGCATGATCGAGGCGCTGATCTACAGTTCGATGCTGTCGCTGTTCGGCTTCTTCCTGGTGCGCGGCACGCTGGTGCGCGATTTCGAGACGCGCGCCTGGCAGCTGCTGGTCGCCACCACCATGCGCCGCGGCGCCTACCTGTTCGCGAAGTGGCTGAGCCACATGCTGCTGTTCGGGCTGGTGGTGGCGGCAGGGATGGTAGTCGGCCTGTTCCTGCAGTGGCTGCGCGCGGAGGACCGGCACATCGACCTGGTCGAGTTGCTCAAGCCGACCGTGCTGCTCACGCTGCCGACGCTGGCGCTGACCGCCGCGGTGGCGGTGTGGTTCGACATGGTGCCGTGGCTGCGGCGCAGCGTCGGCAACGTGCTGTTCTTCGTGCTGTGGGTGACGTTGCTGAGCGTGGGGACGTCGCAGGCCTCGCGCATCGCGGACATGCCGACGCCGTTCCCCGGCGATCCCCACGGCGTGCTGCTGGCCGAGCACGACCTCGGCCGCGACTGGCCGGTCCCGCCGACGCCGGGCGTGGAGCGCGGGCTGAACGTCGGCGTGCAGGTGCTGAAGGAGGGCGAGTCGGCCGTGCTCGTGGACTGGACGCACTGGGACATCGACGCCGCCACCCTGCGCGCCCGCGGGTTCTGGCTGGCCTGGGCGTTCGTGCTGCTGGCGCTGGCGGTGCCGCTGCTCGATCGCTGCGCCGCGCACGTCTGTAAGGCGGGGCGCGCGGCCCGGGCGGGCGCGCGCCTGCGCTGGCTCGACTTCATCCTGCGGCCGCTGGAGCGCGGGCCGTCCGGTGCGCTGGTGGCGGCCGAACTGCGGCTGGTGCTGCGCCAGCGCCGCTGGTGGTGGTGGCTGGCCCTGCTGGTGCTGCTGGGCATGCAGGCGTTCGCGGAACCGGCGGTGGTGGCGATCTGCATCCTCCTGGCCTGGGTGCTGCTGCTGGACGTGTTCGCGCGGCTGGTGCTGCGCGAGCAGGAGACCGGCACCGGCGCGCTGGTGTTCACCGCGCCGGCGGCACGACGGCGACTGGCCGTCGCGCGTGTGCTGGTTTCCGTCGGCCTCGCATGGGCGCTGGCGCTGCCTGCCGTGCTGCGTCTGGCCTCGTCGCAGCCCACGGCCGCGGCTGCGGCGCTGGCCGTGGGCGCGTCATTTGCGCTATGGGGCATGGCCGTCGGCGCGCTGGCGCGCAATGGCCGGCTGTTCGAACTGCTGGGGCTGGCGGTGGCCTACGCGGGCCTGCAGCACGGCGCCATCTCTTACGTCCTCGCCACGCCGGCGACGACCCTGCGCTGGCATCTCCTCGCCTTGCCCGTTGCGCTGGTCCTGCTCGGGGTGTCGCACCGCAGGACACCCTCGATCCCGACCTAGCGCAGGGTCCGCGCTACCTCCCGCGAGGCGGCGCCACGAACTCGCGCCACACATACCCCCACGGCACCACCAGCGCCAGCACTGGCGTGAACCCGAACACATGGGCCATCTGCTCCGCGTCCGAGCCGGCCAGGGTGCCCGCGCGCCACAGCGGCCATGCCACGAAGAGCCACCAGAGGGACTTGTAGCCGATGGTGAACACCATCAGCGGCAGCCAGCGCAGCGGCCGCAGCAGGCCGAAGATGGCGAGGGTGGGGTAGGTGGCCCAGACGCACCATGCAACGGCGCGGGTGTGGTCCCACGGTCCCTGGTGGCGCAGGAGCACGCCCCAGGCCTCGGTCGCCACCATCAGCGCCATCAGCAGGTAGAACAGGCGCAGGCCCCAGACCTGCACGGGGCGGACGCCTTCGTACCGTTCCCGGTCTTGTGCGAAAAAGCGGCGTAAAGCGGCACTGGCGTTCATGGTCAGTCCTCGGAAGGCGCGGACGGGTCGTAGGCGAGCAGGTCGCCGGGTTGGCACTCGAGCACCGCGCAGATCGCCTCGAGCGTGGAGAAGCGGATCGCCCGGGCCTTGCCGGTCTTGAGGATCGACAGGTTGGCGACGGTGATGCCGATGCGCGCGGACAACTCGGTCAGGGTCATGCGCCGCTGGTGGAGCATCTCGTCGAGCTGGACGGCGATAGCCATCAGACCGTCCCTTCCAGGTCGCTGCGCATGCGCGTGCCCTCGGCGAATACGCGCGCGAGCACGAACAGCAGCAGCACCGCCAGCCAGGGCGCGAGCGAGAAGCCGATGTCCACGTCCAGCGACTGCGCCGGACTGCTCGCGGCCCAGGCGATCGCGCCGATCGCAAGCCGCAGGACCTCACCGGCAAGCACCCACCAGGCGATGATCTCCAGGCGACGCGCGTTGTCGCCGACAAAGGGATCGCCGGCGCGGACGGTGTCGACGATGGCCAGCAACTGCCGCAGAACCCGGTCGGCCACGCCGGCGGCCAGCATGCCGACCACCATCATCGTGCGCATGCCCAACACCATCTGCGGCCGATGCGGACCCTGGCGTACCCCCAAGGCATCGAACAGCGCATCTCCCGCCAGCAGGCTGGCGACGAACAGCAGCCCGATGCCCGCGAGGTACAGCAGGTTGAGCACCACCAACCAGCGGATCAAGGGGCGCGACCAGGCCAAGGCGGTAGACGGGACGGGCGAGGGGGCCGGGGTCGCCATGGGTGCACTCCGCTTTATCGTTTAACGATATTAAACATATCGAAAAACAATAAGCAAGCGAGATGCTCCACGCCGCCCGCAGCCCGCTTGGGGAAAAGGTTTCGGGGACCATTTCCGGGTGCAAATGCGCCCCGCTTTGCAACGGCGCGCCCGCCCGGAGGCCGCCGCGACCCTCAAATTGTCCCTGACCCCATTTCAGTCCGCCCGTATCCGGACCTGCTCCCCGATCTCGATCACCATCCCGTCCCGGCCGACTTCCACCCGGCCCGGGTAATGCCGCCGGACCAGCGGCAGGAGGTCGTCGCCGGCCCTGGCGTAGTGCGAAAACACCGCGAGCTTCGGCCGTGCCTCCGCGAAGATCACGCCCGCTTCCACCGGGTCGGTGTGGTGCTCGGCGATCCCCCGCATCTGCCCGCGCGTCAGCGCGTTGGGCATCGGTGCGGCCGGATCGCCCGCAAGGGCGGGATCGCCCTTCCAGCGCCCGACTTCATGGATGAGGAGGTCCGCGCCCTTGGCGAACGCGGCGAGGTTGGGCGAAGGCCGCGTGTCGCCGGAGAGCACGACGGAACGGCCGCGGTAGTCGACGCGGAACCCGTACGCCGGCTCGACGGGTGCATGGTCCACCAGGAAGGCCGTCACCTTGACGCCGTTGGTGTCGTAGACCACGCCGGGCTGGATGTCCGTGGCGTCCACGGCAATGCCTTCGCCCGGAAAGTGCTCGTCGATGTCGCGACGCACGTGGATGTCGAAAGCGAAGGCCGCCTGCAGATGCGCCATCATGGCGCGGGTGCCCGCCGGGCCCAGGATGCGGAACGGCGTGCGGCGCCCTTGCGATGCCCACGGGAACAGGTAGAGCTCCGGCAGGCCGACCAGGTGGTCGGAATGCAGGTGGGTGAGGAAGGTCGCGGTGACGATGCCGGGATCCTCCGGCATGGCGCGCAGCGCGGTCGGCACGCCCCTGCCGACATCGAACAGCAGCACCTGGTCGCCGGCAAGCACCAGGGTGCCGATGCCCACGCGGTCGGGGCGGACGACCGGGCCGCCGGCGGTGCCCAGCAGGACGACGCGGACGTCGGGTTCGGCAGGCGGAGCCTGCGCGTGCCCCGCGATGGGCAGCAGCAGCGACAGCAGGAGCATCCACGGGGTCAGGGCGCGATGCATGGCGTCAGTCCTGCGCAGGGCGATCCTCGGGCGGGGACAGGGCATGGTACGCCGGCCTTGACCCCGCATTGCGGTGCGACCCGCTAGGCTGCCCCTCATGACGATCCGGATGACCCTGTCGTTGCTGGTGCTGGTCGCGTTCGGCAGCGCTTGCGCACCGACGGCGACCCAGGCCGATGCGCCGGCCGTTCCAGACGCCCTTTCCGCTGTGGGCCGCTGGAAATTGCAGGGCGCCACGGACAGCCAGGGCCAGCCCATTGCAGCCGTGCTGCCCGACGGCACGCCGAAGCACGGCATCGCCTTCAACGATGGCTCGCTCGCGATCCGGGGCGGCTGCAACCAGATGGGCGGTCGCTACACCATGGACGCGCAGGGCCGGCTGGTGGTGTCGGAGCTCCAGTCCACCCTCATGGCGTGCGCCAACAAGGCGCTGATGGACGCGGATAGCGCGGTGGCGGGGCTGTTGCAGGGGGCGTCGGCATGGCGCATTGCCGAAAGCTACCCGGAGCAGCTCTTCCTGGAGCACGCGGACGGGCGGCGCAGCCACTGGGTGGCCGAGCGCCTGCCACCATCCCCGTAGCCGCGTATCGGGAAAAGGTGTCAGGGACCATTGCGCAGGGACGATTTCCGGTGGCGTTGCCGTGCCAGCGCTTGCGCTGGTGATCATCGGCGCATCAATCGGGGCCTGGTCGGGGCGCTGAAGCAGCAAAGCGGTTCCACGAGCGCAAGCGAACCTGCGACGACGGCGCCTAGGCCGTGGGCCTGCGCTGGCCGATGACGGGACCGGCCGGCGCTCCGCGACGGCGATGCCAAGGCCGCGGCACGATCATCGGAACCTCGCGCTGGTAGGCCCGGTACGCGTCGCCATGCTGCGCCAGCAGGTCGCGCTCCTCGAGGAATTTCACCGCCACCAGGATGTACGCCGTGGTGACCGCGGCGAACAGCAGGTGCCCGACGGTCATGTGCGGCGTCGCCCAGAACGCGATCAGGAATCCCAGCATCAACGGGTGGCGCACCATGCGGTAGAAGGCGCGGGCGACGAAGGGCTGGTCGGCCAGCGTGCATTCGCGCGCGTAGGCCCACACCTGGCGCAGGCCGAACAGGTCGAAGTGGTTGATCAGGAAGGTGCTGGCCAGCACCAGCAGCCAGCCCAGCGCCGAGATCGCGATCAGCGCCCAGTAGCCGGGCCCGTGCACGTCCCAGACCACCGTTGGCAACGGTCGCCACTGCCAGTACAGCAGCACCAGGACGAGGCTGCTGACGAGCACGTAGGTGCTGCGTTCGATCGCGGGCGGGACGATCCGCGTCCACCAGCGCTTGAAGGCCGGTCGCGCCATGCCGCTGTGCTGCATCGCGAACAGGCTGAGCAGCGCGAGGTCGATGGCGAGCGCGACCGGCCAGGCGACGAGCGGCCCGTTGTCGACATGCCGGGGGACGCCGACACCGGCGACGAATGCGATGGCGTACAGGAAGGTCGCCAGGAAGACCGCATACGCGGCCGCGCCATACATCAGTGCAAGCAAGCGGGACATGGTCGTGACCTCCACGGGCGCCGATCGGCAGAGGGAGATCGTGCGCGTCCGCGCGCGCGGGAGACATGGGAAGGTTGTCCCGGTCGCCGGGCCGGGCCGGCGGATCCCGGGACAAATGTCCCGATCAGGACGTTGGGCGTTGCGCGCGGACCATCGCTTCAGCGCGGCTGCGCACGCCGAGCTTGCGGTAGAGGTTGGACAGGTGGTTGCGCACGGTCTTTTCGGACACGCCCAGTTCCCAGGCGATCTGCGCGTTGCTGCGGCCCTCGCACAGCAGCCCTAGTGCGGCGCGTTCGCGCGCGGTCAAACGCGACTGCGACGGCTCGGCGGGCTGCGCACCCGTCGACATGCCGGTGAACTCCAGCACTGCCTGCTGGAACAGCAGCCAGGCCGGCTCGTCTTCCAGCAGCACGTGGTTGTCCGAGTTGAGCTGGACGAAGGTCGCCCCGGGGATATGGCTGGCCAGGTAGCGTCCCTGCGACGGCGGTGCGATCTGGTCGCGGCTGGCATGCAGCACCAGCGTCGGCGTGGTGACCTGCGCCAGGCAGTCGCGGACATCGACGTTGCCTCGCGCCTGCATCAGGGCGCCGGCATTGTCCACCGAGGTCGTGCGCCGGCAGAGTTCGTTGAACCAGTCCAGTTGCGCCTGCGTGCCGCGTGGCACGAAGCGCGACGTGAACAGTTGCCGGAATGCCGGGTTGTCGCTGCCCCAGCCAAGCCGCACGACGTCCATCACCGCCTTGTAGAGCGCGAGCCGTTGCGGATCCCCCGAGCGCAGTCCGCCCACGGCGTAGCCGCCGTAGAGGATCAGGTGCGACACGCGCTCCGGGTGGCGGATCGCGTAGCGGATGGCCGTCGCCGCGCCCTGGCTGATGCCCAGCAGGACCACGGGCTGCGTGACCCGGGCCGCCTCGATGACCGTTTCCAGGTCGTCCACCCACTGGGGCAGATCCAGGTCGCGCACCACGCGGTCCGACATGCCGCAGCCACGTTCGTCGTAGCGGATGTAGCGGAAGTGTTCGCCCAGGAACCGCACCCAGTGCGACCAGACGGGGCTCTCCAGATCGTATTGCAGGTGCGTGAGCCAGGTCGCGGCCTTGACCAGCGGCACGCCCCGCCCGAGCGAGGCCCACGCCAGGCTGACGTCGTCCGCCGTGGATACGTAATGGACGCCTTGCTTCATCGGCAGCCCGTCCGGGGTGGCACGTCGAGGATAGCGCCATCGCCACAACGGGGCACGACGGGGTTAGGTTCAATTGGCCGCGCTTCGTGGATGTTCCCGCAGGCGGTCTACTTCTTCGTTGGTCGCTTCCCCGCGCCCGGCAACGCGGCAACCTGTTTCATCCACGCCACGACCTGGGTTTCGTCGATCTCGTCCAGGGAGGCGATCTCGACGCCGCGCGTCGACTTGCCCATGGCGACGGGCGTCACCGGCGGCACCGGAGCCAGCGCGGTGCCGTTGATGAACATCAATTTGACGTGGCTGGCGAAGGCGCCGGAGGAGAAGCACCAGCCATCGCCGACGCCGTAGTACGCCATGCCCCACTTCACACTGCGCTGCAGGCCGGGCAGGGCGTCCGCCGCCAGCCGGTCGATGCGTTCGGCGATGCGGCGCTGCGGTTGCGGCAGGCTGGCGATGTAGGCGAAGACCGGCTTGTCGCCGACGGCGGCCCTGGCCGGGCTGGCCTTGCCCGTGGTCATGGACTCCGGCAATGGCGTGGCCGTGGCGGCATGCGTTGCGGCTGTTTTTGCTGGTTTCCGGTTCATCGTGGGTCACTCCCTTTCGTCACCAGCCTGGTTGGCCGGGTCTCGATGGTGCGACGAACAAGGGTAATCCGGATCGACCATGCACCCCTGACGCTCGGTCGCAAAAAAAAGAGGCGGCGGACATGAGTTCCTCGCCGGTACATCCAGGTGCTCCGGCCGCTTTACCCACCGGCCGTTGCTGCGGGGAGGGATCCGCACGGCCTTGCATTTCGTCCGAATTCGCGGGGTTGCACGGTGCGGCCAGGGTCGCGTTGCGGCGGCCAGCCGGAATGCTATAACCCGCATGCTGTCCAACCAACAGGGGAAGGGGAATGATGGATTTGCATTGCATGCGTGCGTTGCTGTTGCTGGCGATGGTCGGCCTGGCGCCGCAGGTGTCGGCGCAGGAAACGCCGCACGCGGCTTTGGCCGTGGACGAGGCGCAGGGCTACAGCTTCGGGTTCGCGCACGATCATCCGGGACAAGCCACCGCCGAGAAGCGCGCGATGGACGAGTGCGCGTCGCACGGCGGCCAGGGCTGCCGCGTGGTGCTGTCGTGGGCGGGGACCGGCTGTGGCGCGTACCGCTCGGTGACCAGCAACGGCTTCGCCTACGGCTGGGGCGTGTCCGGAACCCGCGCCGAGGCGGAGGCTGTCGCCGACCGCGAGTTGTCAGAGCGCAGCAACGGCCGCCTGGCCGACAACCGCGCCTGGGCGTGCAATGCCGGCACCACTGCGCTGGCGGTCCTGGTGCAGGAGACTCCCCGGGCGACGGCCACCGGGCCGAAGACCTTCTTCGATAGCGCCGGTGATCCGTACCAGTACACCGGCCCGGAGCGCGACGGCAAGCCGCACGGCACGGGGATCGCGCTCTACGAGAATGGTGACCGCTACGAGGGTGGTTTCGTCGACGGCAAGATGCAGGGCCGCGGCATCTACAGCTGGACCAGTGGCGCGCGATACGAGGGCGACTGGTTCGACGACCAGATGCAGGGGCAGGGCAACTACCGGTTCCGCAACGGCAAGGTCTACATCGGCGAACTGCGCGCCAGCAAGATGCACGGCTACGGGCGCTACTATGAAGCCGACGGGACCCTTTCCTACGAGGGCCAGTGGCGCGACGGCGAGCGGGTCGAATGACCTTTCCGCGCCGATGAGTTGTCGATGGAGGCCCCGCACCGCGGGGCCTCTTTCGTTGGAGGGGCACGGAAGGGGCGCGACGGAACGCGTCGGGTGCGTGGCCGCGGTGGCAAAGTGCTTCAGGTGCCGGCGGGCGATCCGCTTGAGGTCGTCTTGCCGAATGCGGCACAGGGATCCGGCCGCTCGACCTCGGGAATGGACACCACTTCGTCGAAAGCCTCGGCGGAGCCGCCGGGCTCGAGGAAGCCCACCGCGAACGGCGCCAGGCCGGCCTGGCGCAACCAGTAGGGCACGCCGATGTCGCGACGCACGTGGCCGTTGCCGGCGAGCAGCACGGCGCCCGTCGACGCATGCTCGGCAAGCGCCTGCGCCATGACCACGTCGCGCGCGATCTGCGCCCGCGCCATCGGCCCGACCATCGTTTCGGGCAACTGCCCGCAATGGCTGTCGCGCACTTCGGTTTCCTGCGCGGCGACCAGCGCCGGGGGCAGGGTGTCGAGGTGGTATCGGGCGATCATCGCGGGCGACAGCGCCGCCCCGAAGCCGTCCCGCACGACCTTGGCGGCGTCGGCGCGGGAGAGATTGGCGGCGTACAGCGGCAGGTCGTAGTCGAGCGCCAGCGCGATCACCGGCGCGTAATGGTCCCAGTGCCAGCCGGACTTGCCGGGCGCCACGCGCGCGATGACGCAGGCGGCGTCGGCGCAATCGCGCATGGCCGCGTCCAGCGCGCCCTGCTGCTCGCGGTCGAACTGCTCCATCGCGATCGCCGGCCGCCAGTCCGCCGCCAGGCGCGCCTGCAGTCGTTCCAGCCGCGCCGCGTGGCCCGGCGCGCTGTCGTGCACTTCACCCAGCAGCAGCACTTCGGGCGGATCCACGGCGCCCTGCGGCGCTGGCGCCGGCGCGGGGGCATGTACGCACGAGGTGAGCGCGCCAGCGGCGAGCACCGGCAGGAGCAGCAAGGCCGCACGACTGGGCATGGCGAGGGTTCCGGGCGACGACCGGCGCAGCTTGCCATGCCTGCGCGGAAACAGGGGAACCAGGCCGCGTGCATTCCGCGCCGCCGGAGCGCCGCCTGCTGCAAAAGGATGACGATCCCAATCGTCCCCACGCTATGCTCCCGGCTCGTGGACACCAGGTCGATCCCATGAAGGCTACCGTCGCCGGTCTCATTACACCGCACGTGCTGGCGATCGCCGATCTCGCCGCGCAGGCCGAGAAGGGCGCGATCGTCGACTGGCACGTGCGCGATGCCGTGGCCAGGACCATCGGCGAACTCGGCCTCCAGTACAACGCCGGTGACCTGATCGCGTCCTACATCCAGTGGCTGGAAACCGCCGCGCGCGAGGCAGGGCAGGCGCGCGAGGCCTATGCCCGCGTGTTGCAGGCCGCGGTGACCGCCGCCCGGGCGCTCGGGGAACGCGCGTAGGGTCCGCGACCCGTTACCCGAGGGGGGCTGCTTTCCCGCGCCGCTGCGGCGCGTCGCGTGACCCGGCCGTGCCCGGTTCAATGATGGCAGCGTGCCTCGAACCGTGAACCTGACCCCATTCCCCGGCCCGTGGCATCATCCGTCCCATGAACCCCGTGGAACGCCTCGACCAGCCAGCCATCGGCAACGGGACGGGCGAGCTTCCAGCCGGGCGCAACGACCTTGTCGCAAGCCGGCGCACCGCATGGGGATGGCCGCGGCGACGGCCTGTGCGCATGCGTGGCCCCCGGCTGCGCCCGGGCCGGAAACAGGCGGTTCCCTTGGCACAGAAACCGACAGCACGCGCCCGGTGACCCTTGGAAAATAACAGCATCATCCTGTGCGTGGACGATGATTCCACGGTATTGAACGCGCTGCGCACCCTGATGACGAATCATTTCGGGCCGGAGGTGCAGTTGGAATTCGCCGAAAGCGGCGACGAGGCGTTGGAGATCGAAGCCGAGCTGCGCGCGCAGGGCATCGAGCTGAGCCTGGTGCTGTCGGATTTCATGATGCCCGGCCTGCGCGGCGACGAGCTGCTGGTCCAGCTGCACGAGAAATCGCCGAGTACCGTCAAGATACTGCTGACCGGTCAGAGCGACATGTCCGGCGTGAAGCGCGCCATCAACGAGGCCAACCTCTACCGCTTCCTCGAGAAACCGTTCCTCAACGAGGACATCCTGCTGACCGTGCGCGCGGCCATCCGCGCCTACTGGCAGGACCGCGACCTGGTCCGCCAGAACGAAGCGCTGCGGCGGATCAACGCCGAGCTCGAGGACATCGTGGCGGCCCGCACCGAGGAACTGGTGGAAAAGAACCGGTTGCTGGAAGTGCTGGCGGTGACCGACAAGCTGACCGGGCTGTTCAACCGGCGCAAGCTCGACGAAGCGCTGGAGGAGGAAGTGGCGCGGGCGCGGCGCTACGAGTTCGACCTCTCGATCATCATGCTCGACATCGACCACTTCAAGCAGGTGAACGACAACTTCGGCCATGGCGCCGGCGATGCGGTCCTGGTCTCGGTGGCGGACCTGCTGCGCGAGCACACGCGCGATACCGACGCGCTGGGGCGGCTGGGCGGCGAGGAATTCCTGGTGGTGTGCCCGCACACCAGCGCCGAAGAGTGCCTGGTGCTGGCAACGGCACTGCGCGAGGCGATCGCCGCGTACCATTTCCGCGGCATCGGTTCGGTGACATCGAGCCTTGGCGTGGCTTCCCTGCGCCCCGACGACACCGCCGACACCCTGCTGGCGCGCGCCGACGCGGCGCTGTACCGGGCCAAGCACGCCGGCCGCAACCGGGTGGAGGCCGAGGATGGCTGATGACGCCGTGCTGATGGCGCAGCGCATCGAGCGGCTCGAGGCCGAGCTGGCCGAACGCCGGCGCGCGGAGGAACTGCAGCGGGCCCTCTACGAGATCGCCGCGCTGTCCACGGCCGACAGCCCCGAGCGCGAGCACTACGTGCAGCTGCACGAGATCGTCGGCCGGCTGATGTACGCGAAGAACTTCATCATCGCCTCCTACGATGCCCAGGAAGGCATGATCCGCCAGCAGTACCTGGTGGACGAGGACCCGAACGAAGTGCCGGAAAGCTTCCCCTTCGGGGAGGGCATTTCGTCGCTGGTGATCCGTACCCGCCTGCCGTGGCTGCTCGACGACCCGACGTTCCAGTCGCTGGTGGCCGCCGGCGAGATCCGAGCGCCGCGCGGCCTGGTGGATTTCAACAGCTGGATGGGCGCGCCGCTGGTCGCGCAGGACAAGGTCCACGGCCTGATCATCGTGCAGAGCTACAGCGCGGACGTGACCTACACCCAGTCCGACCTCGAACTGCTGAACTACGTCGCCAGCCACGTGGCGACCATCGTCGCGCGCTGGCAGTCGAACAGCGCCCTGAAGCGGGCCAACGATGAACTCGCCGCGTCGGCGGAGACGCTGCGCCTGCTGGGCGACATCGGCAAGGACCTCACCGCGTCCCTGGACACGCTGGCGATCTGCCGCACGATGGAAAGCCACATCGCCGAGCTGCTGCCGATGGATGCGTTCGGCGTCGCGCTGCTGTCGCCCGCCGGCGACTCGCTGGACTACGTCTATTACATCGAGGACGGCGTGGTGGATTCGACCACCTCGTATCCACTCGACCACCCCACGTCGCTGGCGGTGCTGACCTTCCGCGAAGACCGCGAGCTGACCTTGTTCAACGATACCCAGCTGGACAACGCGCCCAGCGCGACCGACATCCAGGAGTCCGCGCCGATCCTTTCGGCCGTGTTCCGCCCGCTGATCGCCAACGGACGCCGCATCGGCGTGGTCACGGTGCAAAGCCACCAGGCCGACGCCTACGGCGAACGCGAACTGGAGGTGTTCCGCTCGGCGACGGCCTACGCGGCGATCGCGCTGGCCAACGCCGATGCGTACGCCGTGGCGGAGGCGGCGCGGCGCGATGCCGCGCAGGCGCTCGAGGACCTGCACCAGGCCGAAGCACACCTGGTGCACTCGGAGAAGATGGCCGCGCTCGGGCAGTTGATCGCCGGCGTGGCGCACGAGATCAACACCCCCATCGGTGCGATCAAGTCCAGCGGCCGCAATATTTCCGAGGCGCTCGACAGCGCCCTGCTGGACCTGCCGGGCCTGCTCCACGAGCTCGACGCCGGGCATCGCGTGCTTTTCAGCGACCTGCTCAGGCGCGCGAGCCAGCCTTCGGTGGTGTTGAGCACGCGCGAGGAACGACGCATCGTGCGCGAGGTCACCGAGCAGCTCGAGCAGCTTGGGCTGGAGCAGGCGCGCCATCGCGCCGGCCTGCTGGTGCAGCTGCAGTCGCACGCGGACCTGGACGCGGTGCTGCCGCTGCTGCGCCATCCGGCCGCGGATCGCATCCTGGACACCGCGCACGGCATCGCCACCATCACCACCAACGCCGACAACATCAATACCGCGGTCGACCGGGTCGCCAAGATCATCTTCGCGCTGAAGTCGTTCTCGCGCTTCGGCGGCGTGCAGGTATGGATGGAGTCCGACCTGCGCGAAGGGCTGGAGACGGTGCTCACGATCTACCAGAACCAGATCAAGCACGGCATCGAGCTGGTGCGGCAGTTCGAAGACCTGCCGCCGGTGCGGTGCCTGCCCGACGAGATCAACCAGGTCTGGACCAACCTGGTGCACAACGCTCTGCAGGCGATGGATTACAAGGGCAGCCTGACCGTTGGTCTACGCCGGGACGGCGACAATGCGCTGGTGTCGATCACCGACAGCGGCTGCGGCATGGCGCCGGAGGTGCGCGAACGGATCTTCGATCCCTTCTTCACCACCAAGCCGGCCGGCGAAGGCACCGGCCTGGGGCTGGACATCGTCCGCAAGATCATCGAGAAGCATCGCGGCACGATCGTCGTGGAGAGCGAGGTCGGCCGCGGCAGCACGTTCACCGTCAGTTTGCCAATCGCAGGAGCCGGATGATGGAAAAGGGCGTGTTGTTGTGCGTCGACGACGAGATCATCGTGTTGACGGCCTTGAAGGACCAGTTGCGGCGCGCGTTCGGCAGCGACTTCCACATCGACGTGGCCGAAAGCGCGGAGGAAGCGCTGGAGTTGCTGGACGAACTGGCGCAGGAGGGCCACAAGCTCCTGGTCATCGTGTCGGACTGGCTGATGCCGGGCATGAAGGGCGACGAGTTCCTGATCAAGGCCCACGAACGCTTCCCGACGGTGGTCAAGATCATGCTTTCGGGACAGGCCGAGACCGCAGCGGTGGATCGTGCCCGGCGCGAGGCAGGGCTGCACCACTTCCTGGCCAAGCCGTGGAACGCAGAGGCGCTGGTGCAATCGATCATGCAGGGACTGAGCGCCCGCAAGGACTGACGCGCGAGCCGCGTGCAGCTCTTCGCGGGGCCCCCGGTTGCGGCGTGGCTGGCAGCCGGGACCTAGCGCAGCAACGCCACCGCCGCATCCAGCACCGTATCGCGCCCGGCGAGGAAGTCGGCGGCTTTCGGTGCCACCACCACCTGCGGCTGCACGCCCACGCCGACGAACTCGCGGCCGTCCGGGTAACGGTCGCGCTTGGTGCAGATGCGGGCGTTGCCGCCGCCCGGCAAGTCGAACAACAGCGGCTGGCCGGTGCTGCCGCCGGTGGGTTCGCCGACGATGCGGCCGCGCTGCATGGCGTCGAAGGCGACGACGAAATCTTCCGCGGCCGAATAGGTGCGGGCGCTCGTCAGCACCAGCACCGGGCCGGCGTAATGACGTTCTCCATCGGGCTGCATCCGCGAGGCCGCTTCCGCGATGGTGCCTTCCGGACGCCCCCAGGCGCGCCAGGCGGGCACGTATTCGCGGGTCTGCCAGCTGGAGCCGGCGAATGGCTTGTCGGTGAGCATCGCCAGCAACTTGTAGCCGTTGCTGCTGTCGCCGCCGCCGTTCTCGCGCACGTCGATGACCAGCCCGTCGGCCTTCGCGATCTCGTCGAAGTGTTCGCGGAAGCCGGCCGCGGCGCTGTCGTCGCCGAAATGCAGCACGCGCGCGTAGGCGATATTGCCCGGCAGCATCCGCCACTGGAACACGGGACCAGCCCAGACCGCGGCCTCGAAGTCGCGCGCCGGCATGCGCGGCAGCGACAGCTCGCGCGACCGGCCGGCGGCGTCGCGCACGGTCAGCCGCGCCGGCTGCCCGAGTGGACCGGACAGCAGCGCCCGCTCGTAGGTGCGCGCGGCCAGGTCCTGCGGCGTGGAAGCCGGCTGGTAGGCGCGATGTGCGCCTGCGCCCAGGCCTGCACGGGCTGGCCTTCGATCGCGGTGATCTCCAGGCCCGGCGCCGCGCCTGATTCGGCCAGCTTCGGATCCAGCAGCTCGACGATGAACACGCGGCCTTCCACCAGCGCCGTGCGCACGCCGGGCTGCGAGTCGAGCTGGTTGGCGACTTCCACCGGCGGGCGCACGCTGCTGTGGCCATCGCGCAACTGCGCGACGAAGCGGCGCAGCACCTGGTAGTAGTCGGCGGTGCTGGCGGCGGCGCGCACGTCGGGCAGGGTCGCAAGGTACAGCGCGTCCCAGTCCAGTTCGGGCACCAGGTCGAAACTGGCGAAGTTGAACCGGGCCTCCGACCACAGTCGCGACAGCCCGGCGACGCGCTGGTCCTCGCCGAGTTGGGGCTGGTAGGGCGTATCGAACGCGGGGCTGTTCCACATCCGCTGGCGGCGCTGCTCGGCTTTTTCGGTCCGCGCCAGCAACGCCTCGAAGCGCGGATCCGCGCGCAGGGAGGCCAGGTCGGTGTCCGCACGGATCGCATCCACCCTGGTGTAGCCGGCGGCGGCGGCCTTGGCGAGCAGGTCGAACGCGGCCTCCTTGCGCCCGGCCAGGGCGGAGGCGCAGGCGGCGTTGTAGTACAGCGCGGGGTCGTCGCCTCCGGCCGCGATGGCGGCGACGAACGCATCGGCGCTGGCCGCGTAGTCCTTGGCCTGGTAGGCGGCCGTGGCTTGCTGCGCCAGGGATTGCACGTCGTCCTGGGCCGCGAACGCACGCGCGCAGCAAAGGGCAAGGGCAAGGGCAAGCGGGAAACGCAGGCGGGATGGCATGGGGTTTCCGGACGGGCTTCGGACAATGGCCGCCGATTCTATGGGCAGGCGCCGAATCGCGTCACGGGCCAACCGGCATGGCGCAACCGGCATGACGCAACCAGCTTGGGCAAGCCCCGGCCCCGATGACCGCAACCGTTCGGGATCGGCGTTGGCCCTGCGAAGGCCGCCGCTGGCGCGCCACCCTGGGAGAATCCGGCATGCACGTGCAAAACCGATTGGCTGCGGGAGTGTTGCTGGCCGTACTTGCCCTGGCCGGCGGGGTGGCGGGTGCGGCGGAGCCGCAGTCGGCCGGCGACTGCTTCCTGGCGGCATTCAAGGCCAGCGATGCCGACGCCGTGGCAGCGTGCTATGCCGAAGACGGGATCATCTGGTTTCCGGGCGGACCGATGGCCCAGGGCCGCGAGGCGATCCGCGACGGGTTCGCCGGCTTTTTCGCCCACGCGACAGTCAAGGACGGCGTCCTCACGCAGCTCGGCCAGACGGCCGCCGGCGACACCCGGACGACCTGGGGCACCTACGCGTTCACCATGGTCGACCCGGACACGCAGGCCGAGACGACGGAACGCGGACGCTACGTCGACGTGCAGAAACTGATCGACGGCAAGTGGCTGTACATCGTCGACCATCCCTCCGACGATCCGCCGCCTGCCGCCGACTAGGCGAGCGGGACGCTGCGTCGGCTGGCGGGCTCGTTCGAGGCGCAGGATTGCACATCCGCGCACGCCGGCGTGGGCTCGGCTTGCGGCGCGATCTGCCGGCATCGCCTCGGTGATCCCAGGCGCGCGCAGGACATCCGGATCGGCGCATTGCAGCGGTGGCGTGTCGTGATGAAGCCACCAGATCGACTTGTCGTAGGCTTGGTCGATGAAGTCCACGCCTTTGCCCGGCGCCGCTCGCGCATGAGCGGCGTGTTCCATTCCCTCCGGAGCTACAACTACCGCTTGTGGGCCGGCGGCGCGCTGGTGTCCAACGTCGGCACCTGGATGCAGCGCATCGGCCAGGACTGGCTGGTGTTGACGGTGCTCACCGACCACAACGCCACCGCGGTGGGGACGGTGATGGCGCTGCAGTTCGGGCCGCCGCTGCTGTTGCTGCCCTTGACCGGCTTCGCCGCCGACCACCTGGACCGCCGCAAGCTGCTGTTGTGCACGCAGGGTGCCGCCGGGCTGCTGGCGCTGGGGCTGGGCCTGCTTACCGTCAGCGGCTCGGTGCAGCTCTGGCACGTGCACGGCTTCGCGTTGTTGCTGGGCTGCGTGACCGCGTTCGACGCGCCGGCACGGCAGGCGTTCGTGTCGGACCTAGTCGATGACGCCAGCCTTGCCAATGCGGTCGCCCTCAACTCGACCTCCTTCAACGCCGCGCGCATGCTCGGCCCCGCGGTGGCGGGCGCGTTGATTGCGGCGATCGGCGAGGGCTGGCTGTTCCTGGTCAACGCCGGGTCGTACGCCGCGGTACTGGCCTCGTTGCTGTGCCTGCGATTGGGCGAGTTGCACACGGAAGCGCCACCCGAACGTGCCCGCGGCAGCCTGCTGGCCGGGTTCCGCTACGCGTGGGACCGTCCGGACCTGATGGCGGTGCTGGTGATGCTGGCGCTGATCGGCACGTTCGGTTTCAACTTCGCGATTTTCATCTCGACGATGTCGGTCACCGTGTTCGACGGCGACGCCAGCCAGTACGGGCTGCTGACCTCGGCGATGGCGGTGGGCACGATGAGCGGGGCGCTGCTGTCGGCGCGCCGGCCGTTCCCCGGAATGGTCCTGATGGGTGGCGCAGCGGCGGCCTTCGGCATCAGCCTGGCCGTGGCAGCGGTGATGCCGACCCCGTGGTCGTTCGCGGCGGCGCTGTTCGTCGTCGGCCTGGCCGCGCTGACCTTCATGACCGCCAGCAACTCGATGATGCAGCTCACCACCGAGCGCGGCATGCGCGGCCGGGTGCTGGCGTTGCGCATCGCGGTGGTGATGGGCGGCACGCCGATTGGCGCGCCGCTGGTGGGCTGGGTGGTCGACCGCTTCGGCGCGCGCTGGGCACTTGGGGTGGGTGCGCTCTCCGGCCTGGCGGCCGCCGCGGTGGCGGTCGCCTACCTGGTCAGGCATCGGGAGCTGCGCCTGCGCCGGCATCGCGGGCGCCTGCGCCTGGCCATCCGTCCCGCGGCCGGGGATGCGATTGCCGCCAGCATGGCGGCCGGGGAACGCGTGACGTGAGGTGCGCGGGGTTCCGGCCGCATGCCCTCAACCGCGGACCGCGGCTTCGATCGCGCCGACGTCGATCTTCTGCATCGTCAGCATGGCCTCGAATGCGCGCCTGGCCGCGGCGCGGTCCTTGCCGGTGAATGCCTCGGTGAGCACGCGCGGCGTGATCTGCCAGGACACGCCCCACCTGTCCTTGCACCAGCCACAGTCGCTTTCCTGGCCGCCGTTGCCGACGATCGCGTTCCAGTAACGGTCGGTTTCGGCCTGGTCGTCGGTCGCGACCTGGAACGAGAATGCTTCATCCTGCTTGAACACCGGACCGCCGTTCAGGCCGATGCAGGGAATGCCCATCACGGTGAACTCGACGGTCAGCACGTCGCCCTGCTTGCCCCCGGGGAAATCGCCGGGCGCGCGGTGGACGGCTCCGACCGTGGTGTCCGGGAAGATGCTGGCGTAGAAGGTCGCGGCCTCGAGCGCGTCGTGGTCGTACCACAGGCAGATCGTGTTCTTCGGGATCATCTGTTGTCTCCTTTACAGGTCAGGGTCGGGCGGGCGGGGTGCGTCCCATTCTTCCGCGACGAACATCGGGGCGGAAGCTCGACAACCGGCGGCCTCCATCCTCCGCCTGGCTGAGCGGTTCGCCGGCTCGGCGGATGATGAACCGGCATTCCCCAGTTCTGGCCTCAGCCGCGGTTGCCTGCCGTTGCCGCGGGCGTGGTCCCTCGCGGCTTGCGGTGCATGACCGTAGCCTGCCTGCGGTCGCCCCCGCGTTGCGCTGCACGGCGAGCGGGTTGCGGATCGACGCGAAGTAGCCGCCGATGAAGCTCATCCAGATCACGACCAGCGCTGGGAACCGCAGTGCTTCCATCAGCCAGGCGTGCCGGGTGGCGCCGCTGTCGGCCAACTCCCACGTCACCAGCGCGGCGTAGCCCGCCGCGATGCAGATGGTCAGGGCCAGGTAGCGGCGGGTGTCGAGCCCGAGCAGGCCGAAGAAGATCGCCACGAACAGCAGCAGCACGCTGCGGGCATCGCCCTGGAAGTGGTGGATCATGCCCAGCGCCAGCGCGGTCGCGGCCACCAGTTGCGGAACCAGCAGGCTGGGGTCGGCGAAGAATTGTCCCGGGTACTCTGCAGCACGACGCTCGCAGCCGGCCGGACGGTCGGGCATCTGCCTGCAGGAGTCCAACGCGGCAACCCAGTGCATCCGGATGCCGGGGTCAGGCTGGCGTGCGATCCAGCGACGATTCGATCCGGTCGCGCCCGGCATGCTTGGCCAGGTACAGGCTGTCGTCGGCGCGCGCGAGCAGCGCTTCGACCGGCTCGGCGTCGCGATATGCGGCCAGTCCGGCCGAGAAGGTGATCGTGAGGCCGGGCAGCAGGGCTTCGCGAATGGCGGACTGCATGCGCGAAAGCACCGGCTTCGCCGAGGCGAGCGTGGCGCCAGGCAACACAAGCAGGAATTCCTCACCGCCCCAGCGCCCCAACACGTCGCCTTCGCGCAGGGTGCGTGACGCCACCTCCGCGAAGCGCTGCAGGACCGCGTCCCCGGCGGCGTGCCCCTGGGTGTCGTTGACCTGCTTGAAATGCTCCAGGTCCACCATCGCCACGCAGAACGGCAGCATCCCGCGCCGCGCGTGGATCGCGCTGCGGGCCAGGGTGTCCATCATCGCGCGACGATTGGGGAGACCGGTCAGTTCATCGCGCACCGCCATCCGTTCGACGTCCGCAAGGACCTTCGCGAGCGCGGCGCGCTGGTCCCGCAGTTTGGAGCGCAGTTCGGAAAGGCGCGCCGCAACCAGTGCCAGTGCCGGCAGCACGACCAGGATCATCAGCAGGTTGTTGATGTCCACTTGCAACGGCCTGACGGCCTCCGCGACCGGGAGCCAGTGCGGAAAGACCTGGCGGATGGCGACCGCTCCCACCAGGCAAGCCACGGCGAACAGCGTGAGCCAGGCGATCTGCCTGTACCGCATCGAGTAGGCCGCGAAGGCGAAGATCACCATCAGCGGGAACAGTGCCGAGGTGCGCATGGGGCCGCAGATCACATAGCCCCAGTTCACCGCGATCACGCCCATCGACAGCTGCCACATGGTCATGGCGGGATCGGTGAAACGCTCGCTCCACCCGCTGCGCAACGCACAGTAGCCGGCGACCACGACCAGTCCGACGAAGCCCGACCATGCGGCGACTGCGCTCGCGCTGATCCACCCCTGGCGGGCGCCAGCCAGCAGCAGCAGGGCGATGCCCAGGTACACCAGGCCGGCGATGAGCCAGTGCACGAGGCGCAAGCGACGCTGCGGAGACCGGCTGCACAACAGTCCCGCAGTGGCGTGGCGCGGAGGGATGGCGGCTCCCGGCCCGAAGCGGGCGTCCCCATCAGTGGCTGTCTGCCAGGTATCCCATGAGCGGTCAATTTACACGAGGCAGCCGGGTCGTTCCGTATACGCCGGACTTGCGAGCGCTTGCATGTCAACGGCGGATGAAGGGTTCAGCCCAGATCCACTTCGCCAGCCTTGTCCCGATGGCTTTCCTTGGGGTCGCGACCGAGCAGCAGCTTGATGCCGGCAAGCATGCTGTTCTCATTGAGCCAGACGTGCGCGTCGGCGACATCCATGCGCAACAGGCGCAGCTTGGGATCGTCCTTGCCCTCGAACCAGGCGGCGATGAATGGATTCCAAAGGCGGTCGACGGCCGCGCGGTCCTTGTCGGCCACGAGCGCGCCGGTGATCGTGGCGAACAGCGCATGGTCCCTTGCCGCAAAGGTGGCCACTGCGTCCAGCGGCGCGTGTGACCCTTCGAGTACTTCGCCAACGTCGGTGTCCGCGGCGGTGAAGAACCAGAGCGGCGCGTGATCGTCCTCGGCGATGGCCGTCATCGGCCGCGGAACGACTCCCGCGGCTCCCAGCAACAGGGTGCGGTCATCGTTGAGGTGCTTCCAGAACCGGGCTTCGAGGTCCTCGCGGTTGGGCATGGCAGTGGCGCAGTTGATTCGGAACCTTGTTCTAGCGCCGGGCCGGTGAGCGCCCGGTGAGCCAGCGTGCCGCGCTTGTGCCATGCTCCGGCGCGGGGCGGCGGTTCATCGCCATCCGCAATGAAACCTTTCGGAGCCGTTGATGCGGGCGCAAGCAGTCTGGATCACCGCCCTCGCGGCGCTGCTGGCCACGGCGGCCGCGGCCCTGCCGGGCTGCGGCAACGATGCGGCGCGGGCCGGCCACGGACCGGTGCTGCGGGTCGGCGTATACGAGAACCCGCCCAAGATCTACACCGATGGGCAAGGCCGGCCCGCGGGCCTGTTCGTCGAACTGCTCGACGCGATAGCCCGCGAAGAGGGCTGGCAGCTCGCGTACCGGCAATGCGAGTGGAACGACTGCCTGCACCAGCTGCAGGCGGGGCAGCTGGACCTGATGCCGGACGTGGCGTACTCGGCCGAGCGCAGCCGGCAATTCGATTTCCATGCCATCCCCGTCACCTATTCGTGGTCGCAGGTGTTCGCGCACAGCGGCATAGAGCTGCAGGGGATGGCGGACCTGTCGCGGCTGCGCGTGGCGCTCCTGCAAGGCAGCGTGCAGGAGCAAGAACTCCACGACGTGCTCGCCGGACTGCAGGTGCCGTGGACGCCGGTGGAAACCGCCACCTACGCGGCCGCGTTCGACGCGGTACGCACCGGCAAGGCGGATGTCGCGGTCGCCAACAGCTTCTTCGGACGGCGTTCGGCGCGGGCCTACGGGCTGGTGGAGACGCCGGTGGTGTTCAGTCCGGCGACGCTCTACTACGCCACGCCCAAGGGCACGCACGCGCGCGAACTGGCGCGGATCGATGCCTGGATCGCACGCTGGCACGACGATTCACGCTCGGTCTACTTCAAGGCGATGGGTCGCGCGCTGGCACCGATCCCCACGACCGTCGTGCCGCAATGGCTCGGGCCGGCGCTGGTCGCTGTCGCCGGGCTGTTCCTGGCGTTGATCGGATTCGCGATCGCGCTGCGCTGGCGCGTGCGACTGGCGTCATCGGAGGCGGAAGGCGCGCGCGCGCGCCTGGAGCAGGTGCTGGATGCCAGTCCGGTCGTCCTGTTCCTGGCGCAGCAACAGGGCGAGCGCCTGGTGGCCCAGTGGGTGAGTTCCAACACCGAGCGGCTGTACGGGTTCCAGGCGCGGGACATGATGCAGCCGGGTTGGTGGGCCAGCCGCGTGCATCCCGACGACCTGCCGACGCTGGAGCCGGCGGCCAACCACCTGCGCCACCACGCTTCGCTCACGCGCGAGTACCGGCTGGTCGATGGTCGCGGCACGACCCGTTACATCCACGAGGAAGTGAACGCCATCCCGGGAGCGGCAGGCGAACCGTTGCGCGCGATCGTCACGTGGTCCGACCTGTCCGAAGCCAGGGCGCACGCGGCCGAGCTGACGTTCGTTGCCCACCATGATGCCCTGACCGGTCTGCCCAACCGGCGCCTGTTGCAGATGTACCTGGGCGACGTGGTCGCAGCAGGAGCACCTGCCGCGGTGCTGGTGGTGGACCTGGATCGCCTGCGCGGCATCAACGACACCCTCGGCCACACGGTCGGCGACCAGGCCTTGCGGGCCGCGGCCCAGCGCCTGCAGAGCGTGCTCCCCGCCGGCAACTTCCTGGCACGGCTCGGCGGCGACGAGTTCACGATGGTGCTGCGGGGGACGGCGCACGGCGCCGCGATCGATGCCCTGGCGCAGGAGGTCCTGGATGCCTTCGCCCGGCCATTGCTGGGGCCCGAGCATCCGGCGGTGATCACCGCCAGCGTCGGCATCGCCTTGTTCCCGCGCGATGGCGCCGACGCCGACGCCCTGCTCAAGCACGCGGAACTTGCGCTGTACGAAGCCAAGCGCAAGGGTCCCGGCCGGCGCCAGGTGTTCGAGTCGGCATTGTCGGCCGACGCCGCGCAGCGCCTTGCGGTGGAAAGCGGCCTGCGCGTGGCGATGGCGCAGCGACAGTTCCGCCTGCATTACCAGCCGCAGCTGGACCTGCGCGACGGCAGCCTGATCGGCGTCGAGGCGCTGGTGCGCTGGCAGCATCCCGAGTGGGGCCTGGTGCCGCCCGGCCAGTTCATCCCGATCGCCGAGGAAACCGGGTTGATCGACGAAATCGGCCTGTGGGTGCTGATGGAAGCCTGCCGCCAGCTGCACGCGTGGGATGCCCAGGGCCTGCGCATCCCCGGCGTGGCCGTGAACTGCTCGGTGCAGCAGCTCGACGCCGACCGCCTGCCGGCGCAGGTCGCCGCGGTGCTGGCGGCCACCGGCGTCGCCGCCGAGCGGCTCGAGTTGGAGATCACCGAGTCGATGCTGATGCGCGACCCGGAGCGCGCGATCGCCGTGCTCGCGGCGCTGAAGGCGCAGGGCGTATGCCTGTCGATCGACGACTTCGGCACCGGGCATTCCAGCCTGGCCTACCTCAAGCATTGCCCGGTCACGCGCCTGAAGATCGACCGCAGCTTCGTCAGCGGCATCGGCAACGACGCCAACGACGAGGAAATCTGCCGCACGGTCATCGCCCTGGCGCGCAACCTGCATCTGCAGACCGTGGCCGAGGGCGTCGAACACTCGCACGAGGCCAGTTTCCTGCGCGCCGAAGGCTGCGACCTGGCCCAGGGTTTCCATTATTCGCGGCCATTGCCGCCGGATGCACTGGAAGCCTGGCTGGCCGCGCGCCAGGCCGGGGTCGTCCCGGACAGTGTCGCCTGACGCGGGGAACGGTGGCCGGCGTCGGCGTTTTTCACCGGATCCACCGATCCGCGCGCACGCTCATCCCCGATCCCGGGTTCCCCCGTCGACGAGGGTCGCCCGATCCTGCGCCTGCTTCAACGCCGCGCACTGCTGGATCGCCTCCCGGGCCTGCAGGAGGCTGGGCGCCAGTTCCGGGCGTTGCGCAAGCAGCGGTCCGAAAAACGCCTGCAGGCGATCAACCTCGGCCACCGAGCAACCCTCCGCGCCCAGCAGCACGGGCAAGGTCGCGACGCGGCTGGGCGGGATGTGCTCGAGCAACCTTGCATGGGGGCGGGCAAGCCAGGCCCAGGACGCGTCGCGCGCCGCGGGGGTATCTCGCCGGCCGAGCGCGAGGGCGATGCGTTCGCCGCCCGCGATGCGTGGATCCAGCGCAAGGTCGCGTATGCGCGTGCCCAGGCCCGGATCGTCGGCGTAGCCCAGCGCGGCGACGATGGCGCGCCGCAGCGCCACGTCGTTCGTGGCCGCCAGCGCGCCTGCCAGGACCTGCACCGCCGGCGCGCCACGTTCCTGGACGGCGACGCCCAGGACCGCGGGCAGGAGGTCGCTGGCCCCCGGCACGAAGCCGGGGTTGCGCCCCGCGGCCAGCGCCGAGAGCGCGGCATCCCCCTGCGGCAGCAACGCCGCGCGGACCTCCGGCAGGCGGTAGGTCAGTGCCAGGGCTTCGGCCAGCAACGCGCGCAGGCCGCGATCAGCTTCGGGTTCGCCCGCGCGTGCGCGGATTCCGAGTGACTCCAGCCGCGGCGACCAGGCGGCGCGCGCCCACGCCACCAGGCGCGCGCGGGCCCGATCGCCGGTTGCGGCATGACGCCAGAGCCAACTGGCCTGGTCGAGCGTCGCGACCGCCAGGTCCTTGCCGCCGAAGGCGGCCAGGGGCTGCAGTGCGGCAAGCAGGTCGCCGGCATCGATGTCGCCCATGCGGAAGCTTGCGTCCACTGCATCGGCGTAGGCGAGCCGTTCTGCGTCGTCGAGTGCGTCCAGATGGCGGCCCAGCCTGGCCATTGCGACGCCATCCAGGCCGAAACGGTAGTAGCCACGCGCGCCCGCGTTCGGCATGACCCATGCGTCGGGCGCGGCATCGAGCAGGTCCATGCGTGCGTCCGCCTGGTCCATCAGGGTGCAGCGCGAACGTGCGCGGCCGTCCCTCCCGGCGTAGCGCACGCACGCCGGAATGCCCCAGCGCAGCGCCGGCTGCGCGCTGCTACCAATGGGACGATAGCGGTCCTGGTGCAGGTGCAGGGCCAGGCCTTGCGCCGCCGGCTGTACGGTGATGCGCAGGTAAGGCACGCCAGGCTGTTCGATGTAGCTCCGGAAGGCCGCGCGCAGGCGGCCGTCGTCCCCCGCGGCGTGCGCGACTGCCTCCACCAGGTCCGTCGCGCTGGCCGACTCCATGGCGTGCGCGTGCACGTAGTCGCGCAGTCCGCGGCGGAAAGCCGCCGCGCCCACGTATTGCTCGAACATGGCGACCACCGCGGCGCCCTTGCCGTAGCTCACGCCGTCGAACACACCGTCGATGTCCGCGTGCGACACCACTGGTTGACGTACCTGCCTGGCGCTTGCCAGTGCGTCGGCAGCCATTGCCCGCTGCGCTTCGCGCACCTGCTGCAGGTCCGCCCGGTATTCGGGATGCAACCGCAGCGACAGCTTGTGCTGCATCCAGATCGTCAATGCCTCGCTCAGCCAGAGATCGTCCCACCAGGCCATGGTCACGATGTTGCCGGTCCACTGGTGCGCGAGTTCATGCGCCGCCAGGTCGAACGCGCCCTGCAGGGCGCCAAGCGGCGCGTCGGGCGCGGCGGAGCCGAGGCTGCCGAGGGCGACCAGGCCCGGGTTTTCCATGCCGCCGTCGACGTCCAGCAGGTCGAGCTTGGCCCACGGGTAGGGCTGGTCGTAGTAGTCCTCGAGGGCCTCGACGATCGCGGGAGCCTGCGCGAGCACCCACTGCATGTCTCCCGCGCGGGCGGCCAGCGCGATCGCGCGCAGCGGCACCGGCCGATCGCGGCCGTGGCGCGATGGCAGGGTGGGTGCCGCGCGCATGCCCCAGGGGCCGACCGCGAACGCGACCAGGTAGGTCGGGAGCGGTTGAGTTGGCGCGAACGACACGGTCTTCCAGCCCTTGCCATCGAGAGCCTCGGTCGTCGCCGCGGAATTGGCCAGCGCGACCAGGTCGTCCGGAACGGTCAGGCTGAGCTTGAACGGCGTCTTGTGGCCAGGCTCGTCGAAGCCGGGGAACATCCTGCGGGCTCCCAGTGGTTGCGTCGCCGTTGCGATGTACCTGCGGCCGTCCATCTGGATGCGGTAGGCGCCATCACCATCGCTGTATTGCGCGCGATAGTCGATGGCCACAACCAGTCGTTGGGGCGCCAGCATGCGGCCGAAGTCGAGGCGGGCAATGCCTCGCTCGTCGTCGACGAAGCCAAGCGTTCCGGTTGAGGCCTGGCCCGCGGCATCGGTGACGATGATCCGCTGCGCCTGCAGCCCTTGTGCGTTGAGCCAGACATGGTCGGCGGCCCGTTCCAGCCGCATGGTGATTTCGGCGTGGCCTCCGAACCCGGTTGCAGCGGGATCCACGCGCAGGTCCAGCCGATAGCCGAGCGGCACGGCCCAGGCCGGAAGTCGAACGCCGGGAACGGACTCGGCTGCCGACAGGGCCGCAAAAGGGATGCATGTCAGCGCGGCACACATGACGGCGCGAATCATCTGTCTTCTCCTTTGCGCGCGCACCGCGCGGCCATGGGCACTATCGCATCGACGGGTCGGGGGCAGGGCTCCAGCTTTCGCGCCCCCGCACATCGTGTTCCGGGTCAAAGTCCGCAATGCGCAGGCGATTGGCGCCGCGGCGGCGCCGCCTGCGTGGAATGGAAGCGTGTAACAAGGCATCCGGGATGAACCGGCTTGACCCGCGGTGTGTTTGGCGATGCCGGCTTCACGCATCGCGGGGTATTGGTGCGTGGCCTTCCATCACACCGAGCCGATGGCCAAGCGTCCGTCTTCCCGCAAACCCGCCGTGAGCGCCGCCGCGCGGACCGCAAAGCCGGCAGCCGGCCGCGCCGGCAAGTCGGCGGGGCAGGCGGTCGCCAAGGCCGCGGCGAAGCTGGACCCGACCAAGCCGACCGCCTCGCGCGCGCAGAGCGGGAAGTCGACGCGGCGGCCGGCGATCGAAGCGCTGGTCCGCAGCGCGCGCGGCAGCCTGCCGGCCGCGCTCTTGCGCCGCGTCATCGACGTCGACCTCCTGGCCCAGGCTGCGGCGCTCGCGCTGTACGCATTGCTGTCGCTGGCGCCGTTGCTGCTGATCCTGGTGTGGCTGACCAATGCGATCGTGCCGGGCGCGCAGGAGGCGCTGATGCAGCAGATCGCCCTGCTTGCAGGCACCGAGGCCGAGCATGTGGCCCGCACCATCGTCAGCAACGCTCGCCAGCGGCCGGACACCGATTCCATCGCCGGATGGTGGAGCCTGGCGTTGCTGTTCGTCGGCGCCACCGCGGTGTTCGCGCAACTGCAGGACGTGCTCAACAAGATCTTCCGCACCGATGCGACCGCGCTGCCAGGGCTGCTGGCGTGGCTGCGCAAGCGCGTGTTTTCGCTGGGGCTGGTGTTCGCGCTGGGCTTCCTGCTGGTGGTGTCGATGACCTTGAACACGGTGCTGCAGCTGCTGTTCGAGCGGGTGGAGTGGATGCTGCCGCTGGTCGCGATCGCGGCCTCGTGGCTGGTCTATGCGCTGGGCTTCGCGCTGATGTACCACTACCTGCCCGACCGCTCGGTCGGCTGGCGGCGGGCGCTGGGCGGCGGGGCCGCGACCGCGCTGCTGTTCCTGCTCGGGCGCGCGGCGATCGGCTGGTACCTGGGGCGCGCCGATCCCGGCTCGGCCTACGGCTCGATGGGCACGATCGTGCTGGCGCTGGTGTGGATCTATTACGCGGCGCTGATCGTATTCGCCGGCGCGCTGCTCACGGCGGTGGTGGACGAGCGGGCCAAGGCGCGCGCACGTGCTCGCAAGCGCTGATCCCGCGGGGCTGATCCCGCTGGGCTGCTCCTGCTGGCGGGCCCGGTGCCCGGATGCCCGGCGGCCCGCCACGAAAGCTGCGGGCCGCCGGGGTTTCGGCTCACCCGACCGCGATGGTGCCCTTCATGATCGCGGAGTGGCCCGGGAAGCTGCAGAAGAATTCGTACGGGCCGCCGTCCTTGATCCTGGCGACGTCGAAGCTCACCGACGTGCTCTGGCCACCGCCGACGACATCGGAGTGGGCGATGACGCGGGTATCGCCCGGCTTGACGTACATCGCCGCGGCACCGGCGCCCATGCCGTCGGCGGCCACCGCCTGCATGTCCGCCGCCTTGCTGATCACGACGTTGTGGCCCATTGCCGCCGCCGGCATGGTCCCGGTGTGCTTCAGGGTGATGGTGAAGCTCGTGCACGACGCCGGCACCGTGATCGAACCGACGTTGTACTGCATCGCGTCGCTGCCTTCGATCTCGGTCTTGCAGTCGGTCACCACGGCGGCGGGCTTGTCGCCGGCGGCGGGCGTCGTGGCTGCGGGCGCAGTCGCAGCCGGGGCTTCCGTTGCCGGCGCTGTCGTTTCGACCGGCGGTGTTTCCGTGGCGGGCGTGGCTGCCGGCGTGGCCGCGGTATCGGTCGCAGGTGGCTGGTTGCAGGCCGCCAGGCCGAACAGGCATGCGGCCACAAGCAGGGAAATGCGGGTCTGTGCGTTCATCCTCGGATCTCCGGTTGGGAAAAGGCCTGCGCATGATTGTCCCTCGAACACTCAGCATGCGTGAAGACGCGGTGCACGAGACGTTCGCATCGTGACGGGGCCATCGCGGGCGCGCGCCTAGGCTCGTGGTTCCGCAGGAAAACGCATGGCATCGCACGTGGGCGAAGTCCGCCAGGACAACCAGGAAGCCGTGCGCTCGGGAAACGGACGCGGGGAGGGCGTCACGCTGTCGCCGTCCGAAGAACGCGAGGTCGAAGGCAAGCTGCCGCCCAGCGTGCAGGTGCTGCACGAAGCGGTGCGGATCCAGGGCGAGATGGAAATGGCGCGCAGCGCGTCGGCGCTTGCGTGGTCGTCGCTGGCCGCGGGGCTGTCGATGGGATTCTCGATGCTGGTGCCTGCGCTGCTGCAGGCACGGCTGCCGCATGCACCGGCATGGCAACTGGTGGTGGCGGCGGGCTATACCGTGGGCTTCCTGATCGTGATCCTGGCGCGGCAGCAGCTGTTCACCGAGAACACGACCACCGCGGTGCTGCCGCTGATGACGAAGCCCGGCCTGCGTCCGTTGCTGCGGCTGCTGCGGCTGTGGGGCATCGTACTGCTCGGAAACATCGTCGGTGGCGCGGTATTCGCATTCGCCGTCGTCCACATGCCGATCATCGATACGGCCACCGCGGCCGCGCTGCACGGTACGGCCACGGAGATGCTGCGGCAGGCGCCCTGGGTCCTGTTCAGCAAGGGCATCGTGGCTGGCTGGCTGATCGCCACCATGGTCTGGCTGCTTGCCGCGGCGGACCATTCCAGGGCGCTGGTGATCGTCCTGCTGACCTGGCTGGTCGGCATCGGCGGCTTCGCGCACGTGGTCGTCGGTTCGATCGAAGCGCTCTACCTGGTGTTCGAAGACGGTACCGGCGGCGCCGGGTTCGTGGCGTTCCTGCTGCCGACGCTGGCCGGCAACGTGGTCGGCGGCAGCGTGATCTTCGCCCTCATCAGCCACGCCCAGGTGCGCAGCGACGAACCTGGTTGAACGCGGTTGCCCCCGACGCGTGCCTTCTCACGTCCCGGTGACCGCCCTTCTGCAACGCTGGCGCCATTGGCATGAGGGACAGCTGCATGACCACCGCGACCACGCCGATCACCGCCGAATTGTCGAACAGCAAGGTCGCTGCCGTGTTCGCGGGCGAAGCGGCCGCGCGCGAGGCGGCGAAGGCCGTCGCCACGGAACTGGCGCTGGGCGCGTCGCAGGTACAGGTGATCGCGCCGGACGACCCGCATCCGGGCCGCAAACTGGAGCCCGAGAGCCGCGGCATCTGGCGCACGATCGTCGTCGCCCACGTCCGGCTGGGCATCGCCGGTGCGGTGCTGGGAGTGCTGGTGTTCGCCGCGTTGTACGCGCTGGGGCTGCATCCGGTCGTCAGCTCGCCGTTGGCGGCTGGCCTGGTGCTGTTGTTCTTCGGCACGGTTGGCGGGTTGATGCTGGGCGGGCTGGTTTCGCTGCGGCCGGACCACGACCGTTACGTCGAAGCCACGCGCGAGGCCATGGCCAGCGGCAGGACCACGGTCGTGGTGCACGCGTTCTCCGCCGAACAGCGCGGGCAGGCCGCCGAGCTGCTGCGTGCGCGCGGCGGCGACGTGACCTCCACGTTGTAGGGCACGGTGGCCCCGGGCCGGGCGCGCGGCGAAGCGCCGGGTTCACCGCGATCGATGCCACCGATGCGGTACTTCGCACCGCCGCGACCTCGCTGCCGATGCCGTCGCATCCGCCGGTCATCGATGATGCCAACCTTGTCCGGCGCCCCTTTGCCATGCCTCACGCCCCCGGGTAGGCCTCGATCGTGGAAGCCCCGGCGGCTGGCCGCCACGGCCGCGGAACGGGCTGTCCCGGCGCGGCCGCGGCAATCCGCGGGCGGGCGGCTTGATACCGGTCAATGCGGCCCGTTCCCGTTGTGCCATGGTGTCCATGTTCCCGACAGGAGATGCTCCATGACGGCATTCAATGGCTCAATCCGCAAGCTGGCCAAGGGCAACAAGGATTTCCGGCGCGAGGTCGCCACCGGCAGCCATTCGCAGGTGCTGCTGATGTGCCTGCGCCAAGGCGAGGAGATCGGCGACGAGGTCCACCACGACACCGACCAGATCTTCCTCGTGGCCAAGGGCGGTGGCGAAGCGGTGCTGGACGGAGTGAGCCAGGTCCTGGACAAGGGCGCGCTGCTGCTGGTGCCCGCCGGGATGCGCCACAACATCCGCAACACCGGCGCCAAACGCCTGCGGCTGGTAACGATCTACTCGCCGCCCCACCACGCGCCCGGCACCGTGCATGCGACCCGGGAGGAGGCGATGCGCGCGGAGGGCGACCACCATGCATGAGTTCATCGACGGTGCCGACGACGTCATCGCGGTGACCGTGTCCGACCGGCTCACCGGGGTCGATCTTGCGGCGATGATGGATCGCATCGAGCAGGCCATGGCCACGCACGAGGTGATCCACGTGTTCGTGGAGACGCGATCGCTGGACGCGATCGAGGTCTCCGGCCTCGGGTCGCATATCGCACGGGCGCTGCCGATGCTGGGCAAGCTCAGGCACTTCGGGCGGGTGGCGGTGGTCTCCGACCAGGCGTGGGTCAGGGCCGGGACCCGGATCGAGAGCGCATTGCTTCCGTTCGTCAGCTACCGCGTCTTCATGCCAGGGCAGCGCGAGGAAGCGTTGGTCTGGGTGCGGGGCGGGTAAGCCGGAGAACGCCGATGAGCGGGCGTATCGCCCATGCCGGGCTGGCGGCATTGCGGATGGATGCGGACCATGCCGCGGCGTTGATCGCGCCCGGCATGACCGTGGGCATGAGTGGATTCACCGGCGCCGGCTATCCGAAGGCCGTGCCGCTGGCGCTGGCCACCCGCATCAGCGATGCGCACGAGCGTGGCGAGCCCTTCCGCCTGCGGGTGCTGACCGGCGCCTCCACCGCGCCGGAGCTCGACGGTGCGCTGGCGCGGGCGGGCGGCATCGATTTCCGCTTGCCCTACCAGTCCGATCCGGAACTTCGCGCGCGCATCAACCGCGGCGAGATCGAGTACATGGACCTCCACCTGGGCCACGTCGCGCAGTACGCGCTGTTCGGTTTCCTCGGCAGGATCGACGTGGCGATCATCGAGGCCACCGCGATCCTGGCCGACGGCCGCCTGTTGCCGTCCACTTCGATAGGCAACAACAAGACCTGGCTGGACCTGGCCGACAAGGTCATCGTCGAGGTCAACCAGCGCCAGCCGCTGGGCCTGGACGGCATGCACGACATCTACTACGGCACGGCGATGCCGCCCGACCGCAAGCCGATCCCGCTGCTGCATCCGGGCGACCGCATCGGCGAACCCTACCTGCGCGTGGATCCGGCCAAGATCGTCGCGGTGGTGGAAACCGACGCGCCCGACCGCATCGGCCGTTTCAGTCCGCCGGACGACGTGTCGAAGCGGATCGCGGCGCACCTGGTGGAATTCTTCCGCCACGAGATCAGGGTCGGCCGCCTGTCCGAGCGCCTGCTGCCGCTGCAGTCGGGCGTCGGCAATATCGCCAACGCCGTGCTGGCCGGCCTGCGCGAGGGCGGCTTCCGTGGCCTGAACGCGTTCACCGAGGTGATCCAGGACGGCATGCTCGACCTGCTCGCCGACGGCACCCTGGAAATGGCCTCGGCGACGTCGTTCTCGCTCAGCCCGGAAGGCGTGGACGAGTTCGTGCGCAACATCGAACGCTACCGCAACCGCATCGTGCTGCGGCCGCAGGAGATGTCCAACCACGGCGAGCTGATCCGGCGCCTGGGCTGCATCGCGATGAACGGCATGGTCGAGGCCGACCTGTACGGCAACGTGAACTCCACCCACGTCGCGGGCAGCAGCATCATCAACGGCATCGGCGGCAGCGGCGACTTCGCCCGCAACGGTTTCCTGTCGTGCTTCATGACCCCGAGCACCGCCAAGGGCGGCGCAATCTCGGCGATCGTGCCGATGGTCAGCCACGTCGACCATACCGAGCACGACGTCGCCGTGGTGGTCACCGAGCAGGGGCTGGCCGACCTGCGCGGGTTGTCGCCGAAGCAGCGTGCGCGCGCCATCATTGCCCACTGCGTGCATCCGGATTACCGGCCGATGCTGGCCGACTACTTCGAGCGCGCCTGCCGCGACAGCTTCGGCAAGCACACCCCGCACCTGCTGCCCGAAGCGCTGTCGTGGCACCAGCGCTACCTGAATACCGGCAGCATGCGCGCCTGACGCGGCGCCGCGTACGAGAGCTGCGGGTTGCCGCACCCGTTCATCCCGCGCGCCGCCGGGCGCGAAGCCGCTGCCAGGTATCGAGGACGACGACCGCGGCCAACGGCAACCCGATCGCCCAGACCAGCAGCGCCGTCGGCGGGGGCGCGAATCCGAACAGGCTGGCGACGGCGGGATGCAGGACCGCCAGCGCCAGCACCGCGCTGGCGACGATGGTGACGGTCCAGAACGCTGGATTTGGCGTGCGCAGCGCCTGCCACAGCGAATCGCCCGAGCGGTGCAGCAGGATCAGGAACAGGTTGCCGGCGACGATCGCGACGAAGGCCAGCGCCGACAGTTGCGCGTGCGGCAGGCCCGTGCGCAGCGCGATCGCGAAGGTCAGGGCCACGGTGGCGAACATCACCGCGCCTTGCCCGAGCGCACCCAGCATGGTCCAGCGATCCAGCAGTCTTCGTCCGGGCGCGCGGGGCGGCCGGCGCATGATGTCGGCGGGCGGCGGTTCGCGTTCGAGCACGATCGAACACGCCGGATCGATGATGAGTTCCAGGAACACCACGTGCAGCGGCAGCAGCACCGGCGGCGTGCCCACCAGCAGCGGCAGCAGCGCCAGCCCGGTGATCGGCACGTGCACGGCGAGGATGTAGCGCACCGCCTTGGCGATGTTCTCGTAGATGCCGCGCCCGAGGCGGATGGCGCGCACCACGCTGACGAAGTTGTCGTCGAGCAGGACGATGGACGCGGCCTCGCGTGCCACGTCGGTGCCACGGCCACCCATCGCGATGCCGACGTGCGAAGCGACCAGGGCGGGGGCGTCGTTGACCCCGTCGCCGGTCATGGCCACGATTTCGCCGCGTCGCTTCAGCGCCTGCACCAGCCGCAGCTTGTGCTCCGGGCGCACGCGGGCGAAGACGCTGGCGGACTCGATTTGCCGTGCCAGCGTCGCCTCGTCCCAGCCTTCCACGTCCGTGCCGCCCACCACGCCGGCGCCGATCGCGATACCGGCCTGCGTGGCGATCGCACGCGCGGTGCCCGCGTGGTCGCCGGTCATCATCAGCACGCGCACGCCCGCAGCGCGAGCGTCGGCGACGGCTTCGGGTACTGCCGGCCGCAGCGGGTCGGCGAAGCCGATCAGGCCCAGCCATTGCAGCTGGAACGCGGCGACATCGTCGGGCAGTGCCGACCCCATCGCGGCGGGCAGGTTGCCGGCGCCGGCGCCGAGCACGCGCAACCCGCGTTGCGTCATCGCCTCCACCCGCGCGAGCAGTGCCGCGCGCTCGTCCTCCGGCAGCCCGCACAGCGCGAGGATCGTTTCCGGCGCGCCCTTGGCGGCGACGCGCAGCTGGCCATCGTCGCTGCGCCAGACCTCGACGTGCGCCGGCAACCGGCTCGAGAGCGGGTATTCGCGCAGGCGTTGCCAGCCCTCCGGTTCGGGGGCCAGGCCGGTGCCCGCGGCGGCCTCCACCACGGCGCGGTCCATCGGATCGTGCGACAGCGGCGGGCACGCGAGCCTGGCCATCGCGATCAGTTCGCCGGTATCGTGGCCATCGAGCTCGGCGACCGCCATGCGGTTCTCGGTCAGGGTGCCGGTCTTGTCGGTGCACAGCACCGTGATCGAGCCCAGCGCTTCGATCGCCGGCGCATGCCGCACCAGCACGTTGTGCCGGGCCATGCGCCACGCACCCAGCGCCAGGAACACCGTCAGCACCACCGGGAACTCCTCCGGGATGTTGGACATCGCCAGGGTGATGCCCGCCAGGACCGCGTCCAGCCAGCCGCCACGCAGCCAACGGTAGAGCAGCACCATCGCCACGCAGGTGGCGATGCCCAGGGTGGCGAACAGGGCCACCGTCCGCCGCATTTCGCGCTGCAACGGCGTGCGCTCGACGTCGATGGACGCCAGCGTGTCGCCGATCCTGCCGACCGCCGTGGCGGCGCCGGTCGCGACGACCTCCGCGCTGCCGCGCCCCCGCACCACCAGGGTGCTGGCGTGCAGTAGCTGGTCGTCGCCGACGCCACCGGCGGCGCGGGCGACCGCAACCGACTCGCCGGTCAACAGGGATTCGTCGACATGCAGGTCGGCGCCCTCCAGCACCCGCGCATCGGCGGGGATGCGATCGCCCTCACCGACCAGCAGCACGTCGCCGACCACCACTTCGCGCGCCGGCACCACCGTGGCCGCGCCGTCGCGCAGGACCCGCGCGCGCGGGCTGCTGAGGTCGCGGAGCGCCTGCAGCGCACGCTCGGACTTGTATTCCTGGTACAGCGTCAGGCCGATCACCAGCAGCACCGAGGCCAGCAGCAGGGACGCTTCGCGCGGGTCGCCCAACAGCATGTAGATCGCGGCGGCCGCAACGAGCAGCAGCAACATGGGCTCGCGCAGCACTTCGGCAACGAGCGTCCATCCGCGCTTGCGCGGCGGTTCCGGGAGCACGTTGGCGCCGTCGCGCCGGAGGCGGGCGGCGGCTTCGTCAGTGCTCAGTCCCGTCCTGGCTGTGGCCGGCATCGTTAGGTGTCCGGTGCGGATCGCTCTGCCTGCATTGGACCACGTGGCCTGCCGCAACGGCATCCGCCAACGCGAGCCGTGCCGGTGCCGCAGGCGGCTTTCGCCGGGACGAGCGGATGCCAGCGGCGGCGAATCGGCAAGCCCCGGTGCCGTCGAACCACGGCGTTACCGGGCGGACGCGGGCTGCTGCTCGATTTCGCCGAGAATCCGGCCTGCCTCGTCGACCACCAGCCGCGCGCGCCTGCCTTCATGGTAGAAGCTGGCGCGATATTGACCGGCATCCTCGTCGAGTCCGCGCTCGCACAGCACGGTGATCTTGCGGTCTTCCAGCAACTGCCGGAACCTGGCGACTTCCAGCCCCAGGGCCTCCGCCACCAGCGCGCCATCGATCTCGATCTGGTGGGCCGGGTTGAGTTCGACCGGAATGGGCTTGCCCATGGCGCAGTTCCCTTGGCGTGGAATCCCAGCTTCCCGCACGGGAACGTCTCCTGCCCTGACCTGGGTCATCCAGGCGCGCGGCCAGCGCGCGGGGACGACGCGCGCTCGCTTCCGCGCGTCCAGCCCGCGGGCGGCTTCCGTCGTCCGAGCGACAGCCGCCTATTCGGCGCGTACCCGCCAGGCTTCGGCCAGCGAGATCGTGCCGCTGCGCGCCATCGCGATCGCCGCCTGGGTGATCGGCACCATGCCTTCGTCGATCGCCGCCGAATGCAGCGCGTCGGCATCGGCATCGGCCACGATCAGGCGGCGGATGCGCGGGCTGACGACCATCAGTTCATACACGGCCTGGCGTCGGAATACGCCCAGGCCTTCGCACTGGTGGCAGCCCTGGCCGACGTGGAAGACCTCGTCCGTCCCTACCTCGAGGGTTTCGCGCACGTGCGCGTCGACCGGCTCGACCACGCGGCATTGCGGGCAGGTCAGCCGCACCAGCCGCTGCGACATCACCGCCAGCAGCGATGCCCGCAGCAGGTAGGGCTCCACGCCGAGGTCGAGCAGCCGCGTGACCGTCGTTGCCGCGGTGTTGGTGTGCAGCGTGCTCAGCAGCAGGTGGCCGGTGAGTGCGCTTTCCAAAGCGATGTCGGCGGTCTCGCGGTCGCGGATCTCGCCGACCATGATCACGTCGGGATCGTGGCGCAGGAAGTTGCGCATCGCGGTGGCGAAGGTGAAGCCGGCGGCGCGGTTCACCTGCATCTGCTGGATGTCGGCGATGTGGAACTCGACCGGGTCCTCGATCGTGAGGACGTTGATGCGCTGCTTGCGCAGCTCCAGCAGCATCGCGTACAGGGTGGTCGACTTGCCGCAACCGGTCGGGCCGGTGGCCAGGAACATGCCATGGCTGCGCGCCATCGCGTCGTCCAGGCGCTGGCGGTCGGCATCCGTGAGGCCGAGCTGGTCCAGGCTCCACAAGCCCTCGGCGGTATCGAGCAGGCGCACGACGACGCTTTCGCCGAACACCGCCGGGAGCACCGAAATGCGCAGGTCCACGTCGCGCGTGTCGTCGACCTGGAACGTCGCGCGGCCGTCCTGGGGACGCCGGTGCTCGGCCAGGTTCATGGAGGCCAGCACCTTGATGCGGCTGACCACCGCCGGCAGCAGCGCGCGCGACAGCCGGCGCACCGGCAGCAGCTCGTCGTCGATGCGGTACAGCACGTCCGCGGCATCCTCGCCCGGGCGCAGGTGGATGTCCGAGGCGCGTCGCGCGACCGCATCGGCAATCAGGGCGTGGACCATATGCACGACGGGCTTTTCCAGTGCCAGGCGATGCGCTTCGCGCTCGTCCGGGGCATCGGTGCCGCCCTTGGGGTCGATGCCGAGCTGGCGCGCCATCGCCTGGTCCTCGGCCTGGTCGTAACGGCGCGCGATCGCGTCGCGGATCTGCATCGGCGAAGCCACCAGCGGCACGACCCGCTCGCGGCTCAGGAAATTGAGCAGGACCTGGGCGTCGGGCATGCCGGGGTCCTCCATCGCCACCGCCACCAGTCCACCGACGATGCGCAGGGGCACCGCGCGCAGGCGCCGCGCCATCTGCGAGGGCACCAGATCGATGGCCTCCGGCGCAATTTCCACGCCATCCAGCCGGACCAGCGGCAGGCCGAGCCGCTGCGCCGTGGCGTAGGCGGGTTCGCCTGCATCCTCGCCCAGCGCCTGCCACGCGGCGAGGTCGACGGGAGGCTGGCGCGCCGCCGCGAACACGTCCGGATAACCGTGCAGGTAGGCGTCGATCGCGGCGGTGTCGGCCAGCAGGGGCGGCACCGTGGACGTGTGGTTGTTCGGGCGCATGCTTTTCCTCCTGGATGGATAGTGGCTGCGGCGTACGCCAGCGGCCTTGACCTGCGGCAAGCGATGGCGGCTCGCCCGATCCAGGCGCCAGGAGTGCGGGGTGGCACGGCCTGCTCCTGCAAGCCCGCGGGGCTACGATACCCGCGCCACCGCAGCCGGGAACATCGCATGAGCAGCCCGTTCGATCCACTCCTCGACCGCGCCCACCGGCACGCCAGTGCCTTCCTCGACGATCTGCCGCAACGTTTCGTCGGCGCACGCGCCGGGCGTGGGGAAATGATGGCGGCGCTGGACGCGCCATTGCCGCAGCAGGGCGAGGATCCTGCGGCGGTGCTCGACCTCCTCGCCGTGCAGAGCGGGCGTGGCGCTTCGGGTTGCGCCGCGCCGCGCTATTTCGGCTTCGTCATCGGCGGGTCGCTGCCGGTTGCGCTGGCGGCGGACTGGCTGGTGTCGACCTGGGACCAGAACGCCGGGATCCACGTCATCTCGCCGCTCGCCGCCGCGCTGGAGGAAATCGCGGCGCGCTGGCTGCTGGAGCTGTTCGACCTGCCGCGCGAAAGCGGCGTCGGCTTCGTCACCGGCTGCCAGATGGCGCACTTCACCTGCCTAGCCGCAGCGCGCCATGGCGTGCTGCGCAGGGCAGGGTGGGACGTGGAGGCCGATGGCCTCAATGGCGCGCCGCGCATCCACGTCGTGGCCTCGCGCGAGGCGCATGTCACCGTCGAGGTCGCGCTGCGCTACCTGGGCCTTGGCATGCGCGCGCTGGTGCAGGTGGAGTCCGACGACCAGGGGCGGATGCAGGACCAGCGCCTGCGCGAGCTGCTTCCGACCCTGCAGGGCCCGGTCATCGTCTGCGCCCAGGCGGGCAACGTGAACACCGGCGCCTTCGATCGGCTGCGCGGGATCGCCGCCGCCGCGCATGCGCATGGCGCGTGGCTGCATGTCGATGGCGCCTTCGGCCTGTGGGCGCGCGCCAGCGGCGAGGAAGCCGTGCGCGGGCTTGCCGACGGCATCGAGCTCGCCGATTCCTGGGCCACCGACGCGCACAAGTGGCTCAACGTGCCCTACGACAGCGGCGTGGCGATCGTGCGCGACGCCGGCGACCACCGCGATGCGATGACCTCCAGCGCCGCCTACCTGATCCAGACCGGGGGCGCCGAGCGCGACGCCGTCGATTGGGTCCCCGAGTTCTCGCGCCGCGCGCGCGGCATCCCGGTGTACGCGGCGTTGCGCGCCCTCGGTCGCGATGGCGTCGCCGACCTCGTCGACCGCTGCTGTGCGCGTGCCCGCCAGTTCGCCGGACTGCTGTCTGCCGAAGCAGGCGTCACCATCCTGGCTGACGTCGTCCTCAACCAGGTGCTGGTGCGTTTCGGCGACGACGACGAGCTCACGCGTGCGGTGGTCGCGGGGATCCAGGCAGACGGCACCTGCTGGGCCAGCGGCACCACCTGGCACGGCCTCGCGGCCATGCGCATCTCGGTCTCCAACTGGGCGACGAGCGAGGACGACGTCGCCGTCAGCGCCGATGCGATGCTGCGCGTGTTCCGCAGCCTGCGCGAGGCCTAGCAGCCCCGGCCTGGCAGCACAAAGGACCGCAAGCCCCATCCCGGGCGTGGAGTCAGCGGACGGTGGTGCTTCGTGGCCGACCGCCCCCCGCTGGCCGCGCCCGAGCCGGCGGCCCGCGGGCCCCGGCCCGGCTGGACGTTACCGGGACCGTGCTTCCTCCGCGCCTACATGACCGCCAGCGCGGAGTTGACGAAGTGGCCGGGGTATTCGTCTCGGATCTGCAGCTTGCGCTCGATCGAGGCGATGATGTGCGAGGCGAAGTTGACCCCGGCCATTTCGCTGCAGGTGAACAGGTTGCCCGGGGTGAACACGTTCACTTCCAGGATGGTGTCGCCGATGATGTCGATGCCCACCAGAAACATGCCGTCGGCCTGCAGCTTGGGCCGGATCAGTTCCGCCAGGCGAAGTTCGCGCTCCGTGATCTTCACCGGCTTTGCAGTACCACCGGCATGGATGTTGCTGCGAACGTCGTCCTCGGCGCCTACCCGGCGCATCGCCGCGAACTTGCCGTCCACCTGCAACGGGACGCCGTTCATCATGAACAGGCGGATGTCGCCCTTGTCGGCGCCCGGGACCACGGCCTGGGCGATGATGTAGCCGTCGCGCGAGATCGCCTCCGCCATCTGGTTGAGGTTGCCCGAAGATTTCGAGTTCACCACGAACACGCCCTGTCCGCCGGAGCCCTGCAACGGCTTGAGCACGACCTTGCCGCCATTGGCCTTGGCGAAGGCCTTGATGTCGCTGGTGTTGCGGGTGATCAGCGTCTTGGCGCGCACCTCGCGAGGGAACGACTGGAAGTACAGCTTGTTGATCGCCAGCGAGAGTGATTCCGGGTCGTTGAGTACCAGGACGCCCGCATCGGCGGCCCGGCGCCCGAACTGGATGCCGATGGTCTCCGCCCAGGGCCGCTCGCTCGCCTCGCGGGACGGATCGCTGCGCAGCATCAGGACATCCAGTTCCTCCACGTCGATCAACCTGCTCTTCCTGCCGGCGTTCTTCAGCGCCTTGAAGAACTCGTCGCGGCTGCGCGACCTGCCCTTGCCGGGGGGGATCATGCGTGCGTGCACCTGCAGGGTGTCGTCGGGGCTCAGGACGAAATCGCCCGGGGTGAGGTAGCACACGTCGTGGCCCCGGCGCGAGGCTTCGTGCGCGAGCACCGTCGTGGTGTAGCGCGGGTATTCGGAGTCGATCGAGTTGACGAAGAAGGCGATCACCATGGCGGGTCTTCCCTGAGCATGTCGATGAAGGATTGGCCCTGGCGCAGACGCGACAGCATCGCGCGCGCGCCGGGGCGTTCGAGGAATTCAGGCGTGGCCACCGGTGCCCGCAGCATGCCGCGCGACTCCAGCTCTTCCACCACCGGCACGTGGCGCTCGGCGATCTTGCCGTACCAGAACGGATCGAGCGGGCGGCCTTCGGCGACCCAGCGCAGTGCCTGCTGGAAGCCACGCAGGTAGATCGCATCCTTGGTCAGGCCGCCGGATCGGAAAACCCGGGTCACGATGTTGAATGCCCCATGGGCGGAAAAGCCGTGCTCGCGGTGCAGCAGGCGGTGGCAGGCGATGAAGTCGGCCCCGTCCAGCATCGCCTCGACCACGAGCACGCGCGCAGCCAGCAGGCGCAAGCGTGCCACCGTCAGGCCCCCGACCAGGAATTCGGCCAGGACGCCCAGCCCTTCCTGCAGGCCTTCATAGCCGGCCAGGCCGGCGCCAAAGATGCCAAGCCCTTGCTGGTTGCCGTTGACGAAGGTGAGGACGTGCACGCTGATCTCGTGCTGCAGCAGCGGGTCCAGGCGTGGCTTGGGCACGCTGGTGGCGGTGGAAATCAACAGCGAGCGGCCCGACACCATCAGCCCCGGCCCGATGTCCGCGCGCAGGCAGGTCTCCGCGATGGCGAAAGCGGGGGCGCGTTGCGCATAGCGCCCAAGCATGCGCTGCGCTTCGGCCTGGACCACGGAGGCATCCACGCGCGGCGCGGTGCCCCGGGTCCCGGGCGGGAACGCCTCCAGGATCACGCGCGCCAGTTCGAGCAGCGAGCGTTCCACTGCGCCGTATTGCAGCAGGGACACGTAGCGGAAGGCGCTGGTATTTCGTCGCTGCAGCATCATCAGCTGCTGGTCCAGCTCGATTCGCTTTTCGCCGAACAGCTGCTCCAGCACCGGGTCCTCGACCGCGCGCAGGTCGATGGCATAGAGACGGCGCTTGGCGGCATCCGGGTTGATCGGCAGCGGGCGGTAGCGGAATTCCGGCGGCCGGCGTCGCTTGCCGGCTTCGAACTCCTCCCAGGCCTGCAAGGTGTTGATCGGGGACACGCCCAGGAGGAAATCGAACGAGGCGCTGATCCGGGCGAGCGCGCGGTCGGCGCGGGTGGCGGCCTGGACGAAGCGCCGACGCCCGAAGGAACGATGCTGCGGGCGTCCGCCGCGGTCGCGGTCGCGATCGCCGGCGGCGACCCGTTCGACGAAGTGGGCCACCGCCTGCAGCAACGCGTCGGAAACGGCGACTTCCAGCTGGTGGTAGATCTGCGGGTAGATGCGCCGCCCATCACCCGGGATGCGATGGATCTGCGGGATGCCGAGCGACAGCCGCGAAATCCCCTCGCGGCCCTCGAGGGCAGCCTGGATCCCGGGCGATGCGGGCAGCAGGCCGGATCTGCGGACTTCGGGTTTTCGCAGGTCGATCTCGATGTCCGCCAAGGCCCGCTCCAGGGCCTTCGCCACTTCCCGTGCGGCCGGGTCGTCGCTGGCGCCCAGAACGAAGTCGAACGGCTCCAGGCGCGGGCTCTGCTCTTGCACGCTGGCGTCGCGCGGCAGGTCGTGCAGGTCGACCAGCAGGAAACGCGGGTAATCGGCTTGCAGCTGGTCCAGCAACCCCCCGACCTGGATGCCGGCCGATGCATCGGCCGGCTCGTCGCCGGCCTCGGGCCAGATCACGCTGGCCGCGCCGATCGAGGCAATCCGCCGCGCGAGGCTGAACGGCGCGTCGGGGTAGCGGGCCAGCAGCAGGAACGGCAACGGTCGGTCCAGGTACACGCGACCGCCATCGGGCAGGCGGCGGCGATAGGCATGCTCGCCGTCCAGGTGCGGTGCTGGCGGCTTCCGGGCAGGCGCCCCTGCGCTCACGCCGGTTGGCCCAGCAGGACTCGTGCCTGCGCGGCGACGTGGCGGATGAAATACCGCATCGCCGCAAGCTCCCCCGGGTCGGGGGTTCCGGTCCACTCGTCCATGTAGAACTTCTTGAACTCCAGCGCGATCGCGCAGCCGGTCCGGGGATAGCGTTCGTGCACGAACCGCGCCAGCTCGCCCTTGCCCTGGAAGGCCACGTTCTCGCGCACGTCCAGCCGGCGGCCGTTGAAGTCGAATGCGCGCATCGCCTCCATCAGCGGATCGAGCAGGAAAGCCCAGTGTTCGCGCGGCATCGAAAACGTGCCGATGTTGATGTCGGGGGCGGACGCCTGCGGCATCGGCGCGGCGTCGGCACCCTTGCGCCGGTGGTTGTAGCTGTGCACGTCGAGCAGCACGAAGCGGCCGTGCCGCGCCACGATGCCGTCGAGCAGCGCGGCGAGCATGTGGTAAAAGCCGCGGTGGTAATCCTGCAGTCGCCGCAACAGCGCGCCGGAGGGCGGCGCGCGCCAGACCTGCAGTCCCCAGCATTGCGCGGGATCCAGGTAGATCGCGTCGCCAAGGCCGCGGTTGAGGTCGGCTTCGAATCGCGATCGCAGCGCGACCACATGGTTGGGCACGTCCATGATCGCCTGGCCGGTATGGGGATCTTCCTCGCGCAGGCGCGCGTCCTCGGGCAGCACCATCGCGGCGCAGGTGCTTGCGTCGAGGTCGTGTCCATCATGGATCGCGGTGGCGATGACTGGGTCGTCGCCGCACTGGACGATCCACCAGGGCGGCGGAGCGGGGCGGGCTGCGGTCATGGCGATACGATTGCCGATGCTGTGTGGCCGATGCGTGTAGGAATCGGCGGAATGCCGCTGCCCGACGGCGTCGCGAAACGGCATTCGACGCCAGTGGAAGGGCTGTTCTCCAGTATCCGAGGCTTGTCCAGCCCTTGCGCTTGCGTTCAGCGACCGCGCGCCTTTCCCTGCGTGATGCGTGATCGACTGTCGTCGGGTTGACCCCGATCAAGGTCGCCGCATTCCGGCTCTTCCATCATTGCGCGGCCGGGAAACCCCGGTTTCCCATGGAGAAATCGCAATGCAGTTCGAACTGTCCACCCCCAACCTCGATGCCGCGAAACTCGCTGCCGCACTGCGACCGCTGGATCCCGATGCGCGCGTCGTCTTCGATGCCGGGCGCGGCCGCCTCGAGGTGATTTCCGTGGCCACCGCTGCACAGGTGCTGGGCGTTCTGGACGGAATCGGCTGCCCGGCGACGCCGCTGGAGAAGGAAGTCCACATCAGCGGCGGCAGCACCTGTTGCGGGCACTGCAGCTAGAACTGGAGAGACGTTCCCCGGGGTCGCGACCGGCAGGCGCGGCCGTTGCCGGGGGCGGATGTGGCCCGGCAACCCTGGATTGGCCCTTCCGTCCCCCTGCCTCGCTTTGTGCCGACGGGACCCCTGCGTCGTGATCCCGGCGCCAGCTTTGGCTGCTGGCTTCCGGCCTCAATTCCTGCGCTTGTGGAAGTACACCTGTTCGGCCGCCCAGCGCAGTGGCGGCGAGTGCAGCAGCAGGTCGAACGGCCAGTCGAACTGCAGGCGGTCGTAGGCCCAGCGCAGCGCGCGCTTGGCACGGAATCGCGGCGCCGCGGCAATCGCGACCTGTTCCGGCGCTGCGTCGCCGTCGCGCAGGTGCGCCGCGACTGCGCGGCCCACCGCCCAGCCGTGTTCCCAGGCCGCATGGATGCCGCCGGCGGTCACCGGCGAGACGATGCCGGCGGCGTCGCCGGTGAGGATGGCGCGGTCGCGCGCCATGTCGAACACCGGGCCGCTGCACGGGATCAGCCCGGCGCGGGTGTGGCCGGGTTTCAGGTAGCGCGGAAGCCCACCCGCGATGCCAACGCGCAGCAGGAAGCCGTCGATGTCGGGCACGCGTGCGTTGGCCGGGTCGTGGCGCAGTGCCAGTCCGGCCTGCACGCCGGTGGGGTTCTGCGCCAGCCAGCCGATGTAGCCGGGCGCGTAGCGCTTGCTGATGAAGCAGTGCAGGGCGTCGGGACTGGCCAGTTGCGCGCCGGGGAATTCGTATTCGATGCCGTAAAGGAACTGGCGCACCTCGCCGAGGCCGCAGCGGCGCGCGACGCGAGAGCGCGCGCCGTCGGCGCCCACCAGGTACCGCGCGTGGCCGGCCCCCTGCACCTGCCAGCCATGGTCGCAGCGTTGGGCATCGGTGAAGGCGCATCCCAGGCGCAGGTCGACGCCATGCGCACGCAGCTGTCCGGCGAGCCAGCGCATCACCGCCGGCGTGTCCGTGGCGAGGAAATAGTAGCCCGGCGCGGCCAGCGCCACCTGCCTGAGGCTGGGCGCGTACAGGCGCACCTGCTCGATCCGCCGCGTCAGTGGCGCGGGGACCTGGTTGAGCAGGGTGCGTTCGGCGGCTTCCTTGACGATGATGCCGGTGGTGCGCAGCTTGTCGCCAGGGTCGCGCTTTCGTTCCAGCACGCACACGCGCAGCCCGCGCTGCGCGGCGGCAATGGCGCACGCGGCGCCGGCGAAGCTGGCGCCGACCACGACCAGGTCGAAGCCGCTGGACGTCGTCGCGTCGTGGGTGTCGCTTCCGTTCGATCGCATGGCCGCAACGATGCCGCAGTGGTGCGAGGCGGCGATGGCGGCGGCGTGAAGCGGATCTGAAGTGGCGCGCGGCTCGCCCGATTGGGGCGACCGCCCGTGGCAGGCCTACACCGCGACCGCGCTCCCGCGCCGCGGTGCCTGCCGCCGCGCCGCATACATCGCGCGGTCGGCGTGGGCAAGCAGGGATTCGGGATCGTCGCCATCAGCCGGGAAACAGGCGATGCCGATGCTGGCATCCACGTGCACCGGCTCGCCTGCCGATACGCAGGGCGCCTGCAGGCGAGCGCGAAGTTCACGCGCGATCGCGCGCGCGGCGCCTTCATCGTTGCAGCCCGGCAACAGCACCACGAACTCGTCGCCACCCACGCGGGCCACCAGATCGCCGTGGCGCAAACCCTGCTGCAGTCGCTGCGCGACTTCCTGCAGGATCCGGTCGCCAGCGTCGTGGCCGCCGCGATCGTTGACCGCCTTGAAGCCGTCGAGGTCAACATAGAGCAGGGCCAGGCCGCCGTCGCCGTCGGCGGCATTCGCGATCGCGCGTTGCAGTTCGTGCTGCAGGCGATGGCGGTTGGGCAGGCCCGTCAGCGGATCGTGGCTGGCGCGGTGCTCGAGTTCCAGCTCGATGCGGCGCAACTCGGTCACCTCGCGGGCCACGCCGATGCGCACGCCCAACTCGGGCAGCCACTGCGCCGACCACTGGATGTCGATGCTGTGTCCATTCTTGTGGACGTAGCGGTTTCGGAAGTGGCGCTGGACTTCGCCGCGCATCACCTGTTCCGCCTGCCGCGCGGTCTGGGCGCGGTCGTCGGGGTGGACCAGCTCGAAGATGGGCCGGCCGATCACCTCGGCAGGCGCATAGCCGAAGATACGTTCGAAACTGGCGCTGGCGAACAGGAAACGGCCGTCGGCATCGACCACGCAGACCGCATCGGGCAGCAGGTCCAGCACGGTGGCGAGCGGGGGCAGCTTCGGGGTCATCGCTTCCATTGCGCGCCCGACTCGGTGGGCACATCCACCTTCATTATCGCAGCACTGCGTGAAAGGGCCCGGCTCATCCCCGGCGGCCGGAACCCGCGCTACCATGGGCATCGCAACCGGCCTGGTACCGGTTCCGGGAACTGCTGCATGCACAAGGCAACGATACTGGTACTGGCGGTGGGCCTGGGTGGCTGCGCCTCGATGTCGGATGCCGGTTGGCAGGGGCGCGATGCCGAGCCGTTCGATGCGGCGAAAGCGCAGTGCGATGACCAGGCCGCGGCGCAGGCAACGGATGGCGACGCCAGGACGGCCGCCTTCGAGGCCTGCATGCAGGCAAAAGGCTGGACCCGCCCCACGGAACGATAAGTCCGCGCGGGGCAGCGCGGGCGATCAGGCGTTGGGTGCGCGGGGCTCCGGCAGGTCGCGCCCACGCCCCAGGGCCAGTACCACCACCGTCAATGCCAGGTTCGCCGCGATCGACAGCAGCGGTGCATGCGCCGGCAGCGCGATGTCCATCGGGACCAGTGCATCGACCAGGCCATTGGCGAGGTTCCATCCCCAGTGCAGGCCGACCGCCGCCCAAAGAGAGCCTGTGCGCCACAGGGCCGTGGCGCAGGCGATGCCCATGCTGGCGAGTGACAGCCACTCCAGCGGGCCGTTGCCGATCCGGTAGACGTGGTTGAGCACGTACATCGTTGCGGAAAAGCCCACGAATGCCGCACCTCGGCGCCACGCGATGCCTGCGGCGCGATACCAGAAGCCACGGGTCAGGATGTCCTCGGCCAGCGACGGGACGAAGGTCGAAAGCAGCATCATCGGCAGCGCGGCCAGCAACACCGGCGACGGCATCGCGGAGCCCGCGGGGCTGGGGACCAGAATGCCGCTGCGCAGTCCGAGCCACGCTGCCGCCGCCTTCGCGGCGATGGCGAGCAACAGGCCGCCTGCCAGCCAGGACCACCCGCGCCGCGCGCGACCCAGCGCCCACGCACCGTAACCCCGGAACCCGAGCCAGTGCGACAGCGGCCAGGCGGCCAGCACGCAGGCCGTCATCAGCCCGGCCTGGATCGGAAAGCTGTGCAGCAGGCGCGCGCCCACGCCCTCGGCGGACTGGTACAGCACGAACAGGACGACGAAGGAGACGACGATGCGCGACCGTTGATTCATGCTGCCCCCAGGTGCTGGTCGGAGTCTATCGTGGAGCGCGGCCCGCGTGCCTGGACGTGCGGGAGCCGGGCACACCGGGCCCCCTGCCTTCCGGAGCGGCGTGGGAATCGACCGAAGCGGCCTCGTCGGAAGCGGGACCCGATGGGCTGTAGCAGCAGGCGCGGCGGGTGTTCGAGGTAACCGAACTGGTCCACCGGACCCTGCCGGTGGTCGGCATCAACCGCTGCAACCACATCGACGTCGCGGCGCGCACCATCGGCGGCCCTGACCGGACAGGATCGCCCTGGCCCTCGCCGACGGCCTATCCTAGTTCCGACCCCCCGCTGCCCTCCAAGACCATGGCAAACCAGAAGATCATCGAACTCCAGCGCGTCTTCGCCTCGCGACTGGCCGTGCTCGGGCATTTGCTCGACGTTGGCGAACAGCACTTTGCGGACCCCGATGTCTTCCTCGGCAAGCGGCTTGCCGCGGACATGTTGCCGTTCTCGGCCCAGGTCGCCTTCGCCTGCAACGCCCCGCGCGGATTCTCGCAGTGGTGCGCCGGGGAGCCCATCGAGAACCTGAGGCCGGACGACATCCGTTCGCTTCCCGAGGCGCGCGCAGCGATCGCGCAGACGCAGGAGCTGGTCGCAGGCATCGCGATCGACGACGCCAAGCTCGATGAGGCCAAGCGCATTGGCCTGGGGCCCGGACGCTATTGCGAACTGCCGGGGCACCAATACGTCGCCGATTACCTTTTGCCCAACCTGTATTTCCACGTCACCACGGCATACGCGATCCTTAGGCTGCTCGGCGCGCCGCTCGGCAAGGCCGACTACCTGGGTTTCCTCGCGCCGCTCATCAGGCACGAGGGCGGGGCAGGGGCATGACCACCGACACCTACCCGATCGGCACGCCCGGTGTTCCCTGGGGCGTCGAGGAGCGCGTCCAGTGGCGCGACGGCCAGATGCGCAAGCGCAGTTACGCCGAAGAGGTCGTGGCAGCCGTCGATCGACTGCGCGTTCGCTACGACGTCCAGCAGTACGGGCAACTCGATTATGGGGATGACCGCTACCCGCTGCTGGCGATCCGCAGCCGCGACTGGGACGACGCGTTGCCGGTGTTACTGGTCACGGGCGGCGTCCATGGCTACGAGACCAGCGGCGTGCATGGCGCGTTGCGCTTCATCCAGCGACATGGCGGCGATTACGCGGGCCGGGCCAACCTGCTGGTGGCGCCCTGCGTCAGTCCCTGGGGCTACGAACGCATCCATCGCTGGAATCCCGACGCCCTCGACCCGAACCGCTCGTTCCATGCCGACAGCCCGGCGAGGGAGTCGGCGGGGCTGTTGCGCCTGGTGGCGCCGCTGCGCGGGCGCGTGCTGATGCACATCGACCTGCACGAGACCACCGACAGCGACGAATCCGAATTCCGACCGGCGTTGGCCGCGCGGGACGGCAAACCGTTCGAACCGGGCGAAATCCCCGACGGCTTCTACCTGGTCGACGACACCCGGAACCCCCAGCCCGCGTTCCAGCAGGCGATCATCGACGCGGTGGCGGAAGTGACCCACATCGCCCCGGCCGACGGCAACGGCGAGATCATCGGCTCGCCGGTGGTCGCGCCTGGGGTCATTCGTTATGCGCTGGAGGAACTCGGCCTTTGCGCGGGCATCACTGGCGCCCGCTTCACGACCACCACCGAGGTGTATCCCGACAGCCCGCGCGCGACGCCCGAACAGTGCAACGCCGCGCAGGTGGCGGCGGTGCGCGCCGGGATCGATTTCGCGCTGGCGCAGGTCCCGGCGCGCACGCCTTGATCGCAGCCGTGATTCCGGTCGGCAAGGGGGCGCGGATTGAACGCGTCGTCGTCGGATGCGCCCTCTCCTGGCTGCCCCTTTGAGGATTTCGATGGCACGCGCCCCGTCCTCCGGCATCGGCCTGTTCCTGCTGCTGACCCTGCTGCTGAGCTGCGTGTTCTACCTGCCGATCATCGGCACCGGGCACCTCGCGGCGGGCAAGGGCATGTACGTCGGCGGGGTGATGTGGTGCCCCGGGATCGCGGCGCTGCTGACCTGTTACCTGCGTGGTGAATCCGCGGCGCGCCTGGGTTGGCGCTGGGGCGCGTGGCGCTGGCAGTGGCTGGCATACCTGTTGCCACTGGGGTACGCGGCCGCCGCCTACGCCATCGTATGGAGCACGGGTCTTGGCGGCTTCGGCAACCCGGAATTCGTCGCTGGCCTCGGCCCGATGCTGGGTTGGAGCGGCGCGCCCGGCTGGGTCAACGCGTCCGCCTATTTCCTGCTGCTTGGCAGCGTCGGGCTGGCGCGCAGCATGGCCAATGCGCTGGGCGAGGAGATTGGCTGGCGCGGGTTCCTGGCGCCGGCGCTGGTGGAACGACTCGGCTTCACCGGTGGCGCGCTGGTGACCGGCGCGATCTGGGGGGCGTGGCACCTGCCGGGTCTGCTGTTTGCCGACTACAACGCCGGCACGCAGTGGTGGTTCGCGTTCGCCTGCTTCCTGGTGCTGGTGCTGTCGAGCAGCGTGATCATGACCTGGCTGCGACTGCGCTCGGGCAGCCTGTGGACCGCCGCGCTGATGCATGCCAGCCACAATCTCTTCATCCAGGGCTTCTTTACGCCGATGACGGCGCCGAGCGGCGCGATCACTCCCTACGCCATCGACGAGTTCGGCTTCGTGCTGCCGCTGGTGATGGCGGCGGTGGCGTTGTGGTTCTGGCGGCGACGCCACGAGGTGCAGGCGGACGCCTACGGTGGCGCGGTCGCGCAAGCCACGTAGGCGGGCCGCACTCCGCTCGCGGGGTTTTCCGCGTTCGGACGGGCCCTACTTTTCGAGCGCGGTCACCGCATCCAGCATGGCCTTCACGTGCAGGTTCGGATTGAGGTCCGAATGTGCGGCGGCGATCGTGCTGGAAGGCGAGATCACGTAGGAAGTGCGGTCCGACCACCCGGGCTTGAGCTTCAGCAGCGCGTCGTATTGCCTTGCGATCTTCGCGCCGGGGTCGGCGGCGACCGGGAACTTGCCGCCGCAGTGTTCGGTTTCCTTCGAAAACGCGGCGAGCTGGTCGACATTGCCGGCGGTGATTCCGATCACGGTGGCGTGCTGCGCCTTGAACTTGTCGATCGCCTCGGAGAACAGGTGCGCTTCCAGGTTGCAGCCGGGGGTGTGCGCGGCCGGGAAGAAATAGAGCACCACAGGGCCCTGCTCCAGGGCATCGGCGAGCCTGAAGGTGAACGGCTCGCCGGCGAGGTAGGCCGGGGCGCTGAAATCGGGCGCCGGCGCGCCGACCTTCAATGCTGCGAACGCCGGCAATGCAAGCGCAAGCGCGCCGGCGGCGGCAAGGACGGCGAGATGGGGAAGTTCGCGTGCCATCGGGCGCTCCCGGGAGAGGTGATGGTGTTATACACCCGCGCCGTCGCCCGCGGATCCCGGCATGCCACAACCCGCTGCTTGCCGATCCTCCGGCGCCTTGGGATCGAATGCCGCCTGTCGCACGCGCCGTCACGTCGGGAAGGGCTGCGTCGAGCGCATCGACCATCGTGGTGGCCGGCTCCGATTGCCGCAACGGCGGATGTATCCTCGACGGGCGCTATTCACTGCCCGTCCCGAATGCACCCGACCACTTCCCTGCCGGTCCGCCGCACCGGTTCCTGCACGATCGCCGAATACCATGCCCCGTACGCGCCTGCAGCCGGCACCGGCGTGCGGCCGCGGGGGCATGCATCGTGACGACTGCCGAGACCCTGGAGCAAGCCTTGTCGCTGTTGCGCGCGGGCCAGCCCGGGCCTGCGGAACGGATCTGCCGGCAGCTGCTGCTGGTACGGCCGGATGACTTTGGCGCCCACCACCTGCTGGGCATCCTGCTGATGCTGCGCGGCGAACCGGCGTTGGCCGAGCAGCAGATCGCGCACGCGGTCAGGGTCAATCCCGGCGTGCCGGGCGCCTGGTACAACCATGGCAACGCCTTGCTGGCGACCGACCGTGCCGGCGAGTCGATCGCCAGCTATGACCAGGCATTGCGCCTGAAGCCGGACATGGCCGAGGCGCTGTGCAACCGCGGCGCCGCGTTGGTCGCGCTGGGGCGCGCGGAGGCTGCCGTTGCCAGCCTGCAGGCCGCGCTCGCGCTGCGGCCGGACCTGCGCGACGCGCACGACAAGCTGGGTGAAGCGCTGCTCGCGCTGGGCGACCCGATCCAGGCGCTGGCGAGTTTCGACCGCGCCGTCGAACTGGCGCCGGCGCACGCCGGCGCGCTCAACAACCGCGGCCGCGCGCTGTTCGAAATGGGCCGCCACGAAGAGGCGCTGGCGGCCTTTCGCCAGGCAATCGATGCTGCCCCGGGACTCGCGGAACCGCACGACAACCAGGGGCTCGCGCTGCAGGAGCTTGGCCGTTTCGAGGAGGCCGTGGCCAGCCACGATGCCGCGATCGCGCGCAATCCCGGGTTCGCCACGGCCTGGATCCGGCGCGCCATGGCGCAGCGCCGGCTGAGGCGTTTCGAGCTGGCGTTGCGCGACTGCGACCAGGCCATCGCCCTGCAGCCAGGTTCGGCGCAGGCGTTCGATGGCCGCGGCATCGTCCTCAACGACATGGGCCGTTACGAGGAGGCGGTGCTCGCCTATCGCCAGGCGATCGCGCTGGATCCGGGCTTCGCGCATGCGCACAACAACCTCGGCAACGTCCTCTACGACCTCGGCCGGATGGAGGAAGCGCTGCTGGAATTGCAGGCGGCGATCGAACTGATGCCGGCGTTTCCGGAGGCGTACAGCAACCGCGGCCTGGTCCTGCAGGACACCCGGCGCTTCGAGCAGGCGCTTGAAGCCTACGACGCCGCCATCGCGCTCCGGCCGGCCTATGCGGAAGCCTACAAGCGGCGCGCGACCCTGCATCTGCTGCAGGGCGACTACGGTCGCGGCTGGGAGGACTACGAAACCAGCCTGTTGCACGCGCGCCGCCACGCCGATGGCCCGCTGCGCGACATACCGTACTGGGCCGGGGAACCGCTGCGCGGCAAGTCGATCCTGCTGTCGGAACCCAATGGCCTCGGCGACACGATCCAGTTCTGGCGCTTCCTGCCGCTGCTCGACGCGATGGGCGCACGGATCAGTTTCCTCGGGCTCGAGCGCATGTTCCGGTTGTTGCGCAGCAGCCCGTGGCCGGTGCGGCTGCTGTCGGAGCGGCCGGCGGGCGAGCTGTTCGACTACCGTTGCGAGCTGTGGAGCCTGCCGCGCCTGCTTCGGACCGGGCTCGACGACATCCCTGGCGGCATTCCATACCTGGCTGCCGATGCCGGGGCGGCGGCCCGCTGGTCGCAGTGGCTCGGCACGGGACATTTCAACGTCGGCGTCTGCTGGCAGGGCAATCCCGGGCGCAAGATCGACGCCGGGCGTTCGATCCCGCTCGCCTCGTTCCACCCGCTGGCGCGCGTTCCCGGCGTTCGACTGGTCAGCCTGCAGAAGAACTTCGGCCTGGACCAGTTGGCTGGCCTTCCGCGGGGCATGGAAGTGCGCAACCCCGGACCGGACTTCGATGCCGGGGCCGATGCCTTCATCGACACCGCCGGATTGATGCAGGCGCTGGACCTGGTGGTGACCTCCGACACTTCGCTCGCGCACCTGGCCGGCGCGCTCGGGCGGCCCACCTGGGTGGGGATCAAGTACGCCCCGGAATGGCGCTGGATGCTCGACCGAGCGGATAGTCCGTGGTACCCGACGCTGCGCCTGTTCCGGCAACCGGAGCAGGGCGACTGGGCGGCCGTGTTCGAGGCGATGGCGGGGGAGTTGAAGAAGATCGTCGGCTGACCGCCATCGCGGTCGCCAACCAGGCGCGCATCAATCCCGATCCGGTGCACCGAGCGGGAAATATCCGCGGAACGGCCGCGCCTCGTCGACCGCGCGCGCGAACGACGGGCGCGCAAGCAATCGCTGCCGATAGGCGATGACGTGTGCGAACGACGCGTCGATGCGATGGGTCCAGTCGGCGTAGAAGAGGAATGGCGCCGCCGCGCAGTCGGCGAGGCTGAATTCCCCGCTCGCGGCCCACTCGCGGCCGGCCATGTGCCGGTCGAGCCAGGCATACGACGTGTCGAGCATCGCCCGCGCCAGGCCGACGCCGTGCGGATCGCGCGCCGCCTCCGGCTGGAGGCGGTCGAACACCACCTTCTGCTGCGGCGTGGACACGTAGTTGTCGAAGAACCTGTCGAGCATGCGCACTTCCAGCGCGGCGTCGGCGTCCTTGGGGATGAGGCGGGCAGGGCCGGGATGGTGCACGTCCAGGTACTCGATGATGCAACTGGCCTCCAGCACCGTGCGGCCGCCATCGACAAGGACCGGGAAGCGCTTCATCGGCCACAGCGCCTCCAACTCCTCCGCGGCGCCGGGATCCTCGAGCATTCGGTACTCGAATGGCGTGCCGAGCTCGTACAGCGCGACCAGCGCCTTTTGGCAGTAGGAGGAGAAGGGGTGGGCGTAGAGGCGGGGCAGGGGCGTGGTCATGGCAGTTCCTGGCGTATGTCCGGGTCGACGAACGGGCCAGCGGCGGATCGACAACATCGCGCGGTGCCAGCGTGGCGAAGCCGGTTCCGTATTGCTCACGCACAAATCCGTCTCGGAGCGTTGAGGCGCAAGTCTTCCAGCAGGGCGCAGTCCCCTAGCTTGGCACAGTCGAGCATGGCTGCCCTGTCGACGGAAAACCAGCTCCCGCCGTGATGGCGGCAATTCACCTTTGCGGGCTTATGCTTGCCGCGATTGGAAGAACGGGCAGGAGACGGTGATGGCAACCGGCTGGGCAGGCGACAACGCCGTGCAGGACCAGATCGACGCGACCGTGGAGGACGCGATCAAGCGCGCCCGCAGCCAACTGCCGCAAGGGCCGGGACTGACGCATTGCGAAGAGTGCGGCGCATCGATTCCCGAGGCGCGGCGCAAGGCGATGCCGGGCGTACGCCTTTGCGTTTCCTGCCAGGAAGCGCTTGATCGCGAACAGGGCGCTGCTGCCGGTTACAACCGACGCGGCAGCAAGGACAGCCAGTTGCGCTGAGGCCATGGCACGACCAGGCCATGCCTGGCCGGTGCCCGCGATTGCACTGGCAATTCCGGCCATGTCGGCCGGCACGGAGGTGGATCATGGGCGGCACCCTGCGGACCTGCGCGATCTTCGTTGGCAGCCTGGCATTGGCCGGCTGCGTGGGATACGGCTACCCCGGCTCCGGACCGGGCTACGGTGGCTATCCACCCGGGGGCGGCTATCCCGGAGGCGGCTACTACCCGCCCGGAACCGGCGCACCGTACCCCGATGGCGCCTACGGCGCAGACGTGCGCTGCGAATCCAATGACGGCCGCACCCGCTATTGCCCCGCGGACGTGCGCGGGGGCGTGCGCCTGACACGGCAACTGTCGCGCACCGACTGCATCCAGGGCCGCAACTGGGGTTACGACAATCGCGGGATCTGGGTCTCCGGCGGGTGCAGGGCCGAATTCATCACCGGCACCGGTGGCTATCGGCCCGGCTACGGCCAGCCCGGCCCGGGCGCCGGCCAGGTCGTGCGCTGCGAGTCCAACGACGGCCACGAACGGTATTGCCGGGTGCCGATCCGCCAACGGGCCGACCTCAGCAAGCAGCTGTCGCGGACGCGTTGCGTGCAGGGGCAGAACTGGCGCTGGGATCGGGGCGGGATCTGGGTGACAGGCGGCTGCCGCGCGGAATTCCGCGTCTACTGAGGCGCCGGGCTGCGTTGCCCCGCGCCGCCGCGGCGTCATTCGCAACGCCGGCGCACCATGCCCATGCCGCTGCTGGTATCGGTCAGCGTCTTGCCGTCTTCGGACAGGCGAAAACGATAGGTCGCCTCACGGGTTTCGCCTTCGCCGGTCAGCTTCGCGACGATGGTGAGTCCGGAACCGCTGCCGGCAACCGACAGGATCTCGCCGCTGCTTTCGTGGAAGGCGATGCGGTCGCCGTCGATGCGCAACTGCGATTCATGTCCCGGGCTGGTGCAGGCGGCGACGTCGGCCGCCCATTCGCCCCGGAACCGGACCGGAACGGTGGTGCCGTTCGCCGCCACGTCGTCGACAACCGGCGTGGGTGCAGGGTGCGTGGTCGCGGGAACATCCGTTCCCGCCGGCGGCGACGGCGTGTCGGCCGCGGTATCGGCCGGCGCGGGGGGGGCGGAGGGCGCGGGTGGCGCGCTGCAACCGGCAGTAGCGATGACCAGGGCGAGGATGAGCTGTCGTTTCATCGGGGCGTCCGCAGTGGGGTTCCGGAGCGGAGCATCGCAGGCGGGCCGTGACCATGGAGTGGCCGGGAGTTTCCACCCATTGCCTATAATCCGTGGTTCCACGCAACAAGCAGAAGCCATGCCCACGATCCCCGCCTGCCCGCAATGCGGCATGGAAAACACCTATCTCGACGGCGGCAACCCCGTCTGCGCCGACTGCGGGCATGAGTGGTCGCTTTCCGCCGCGATCGCCGAAACCGACGTGGTCGCCAGGGATGCCAATGGCAACCCGCTGGCCGCCGGCGACACCGTGGTCGTGATCAAGGACCTGAAGGTAAAGGGTTCCTCGATCGCGCTGAAGCAGGGCAGCGTGATCCGCAACATCCGCCTGGTCGACGGCGATCCCGAGCACATCGAAGGGCATTCCGAGAAGATCAAGGGCCTGGTGCTGAAGACCTGTTTCCTGCGAAAGGCGTGAGACCGGCGCGCGAGGCGGCGGAGGCTGGGCGCCGCTGCCGCGCCGGTGCGCAGCGGACGCCGATCGGCGATGCTCCATAATGGTCGGCTATTCGCGGCTGGTCCCGGACAACGATGAAAGCCCCTGACGGCCTGCAGCCGCTGATCGATGACGGCGTGATCGACCAGGTCATGCGCCCGCTCAAGAGCGGCAAGGAAGCTTCGGTGTACGTGGTCCGCTCGGGCGACGACGTGCGCTGCGCCAAGGTGTACAAGGACCTGGGGCAGCGCAGTTTCCAGCAACGCGTGCAGTACCAGGAAGGTCGCAAGGTGCGTGGCAGCCGCGACGCGCGCGCGATCGCCAAGGCCAGCAAGTACGGGCGCAAGCAGCAGGAGACCGCCTGGAAGAACACCGAGGTCGAGGCGCTGTACCAGTTGCGCGACGCCGGCGTGCGCGTGCCGAAACCGCATGGCTACCACCATGGCGTGCTGGTGATGGAGCTGGTGGTCGATGCCGACGGACATTCGGCGCCACGACTGGGCGAAGTCGAGCTGTCGCCAGGCCAGGCGCGGGGCTTCCATCGATTCCTGGTGCGGCAGGTGGTGAAGATGCTGTGCGTCGGCCTGATCCACGGCGACCTGTCGGAATACAACGTGCTGGTGGCTCCCGATGGCCCGGTGATCATCGACCTGCCGCAAGTGGTCAGCGCCGCCGGCAACAACGCCGCGCGCACGATGCTGCTGCGCGACGTCAACAACCTCACCGCCAGCCTCGGCCGCTGGGCGCCGGAGCTGCTGGACACCTGGTATGGCGAGGAGATGTGGGCGCTCTACGAGGCCGGCCGGTTGCGGCCGGACAGCGAGCTGACCGGCGTGTTCGCGCACGACGATTCGAACATCGACCTGGACGCGGTGCGCCACGCGATCAACGATGCGCGCGAGGAAGCACTGATTCGCCAGCAGGGGCGGGAGGCGGCAGCGTCCGCGGACTAGCAGCGTCGCCTGCCTACGGCACGATCCCGGTCCATCCCGGCGTTGCGAACTTGTCGCGCGCAAGCGCCTGCGCGCGCGCCAGTTCCTCGTGGCCGAGCGCGCCGGATTCCAGGCCGCCATGGCGCTGGCGGAAACTCTCGACCAGGCGCGCGATCACCGCTTCGCGCGCCAGCCCGGTCTGGCTGCGCAGCGGGTCGACCCGCTTCTGCGCGCTGGTCGTGCCCTTGTCCGACAGCTTTTCACGGCCGATGCGCAGAACTTCCAGCATCTTGGCCGCATCGATGTCGTAGGCCATGGTGACGTGGTGCAGCACGGCCTTGCCACGACGCGCCTGCGCGGCGCCAGCGATCTTGCCGGCGGGCGAGGTGATGTCGTTCAGCGGCTGGTACCAGGCCTGGATCCCGAGATCGCCGAGCGCCGCGATCACCCAGGCGTCCATCAGCGCGTAGGCCTGCTCGAAACTCATGCCCTCGACCATCGAGACCGGTGCGACGATCGAATAGGTGATGGTGTTTCCGGGCTCGATGAACATCGCCCCGCCGCCGCTGATGCGGCGCACCACCTCGATGCCGTGGCGCCGCGCGCCGTCGGCATCGACCTCATTGCGCAGCGACTGGAAGCGGCCCATCACCACCGCCGCGCTGGCCCATTCCCAGATCCGCAGGGTCGGCGCGCGCCGACCGGCCGACACTTCGTCGAGCAGGACGTCGTCCAGGGCCATGTGCAGGGTTGGAGCCTGCGGGGCCTCATGCACCAGTTGCCAAGCATGGTCGTGCCAGCTGCTGCGGCTCACGCGGTTTGCCCCACGGCATCGATCGCGCGGCGGGCGGCGACGGCGACTCCCTCGGGCGTGATCCCGAACAGCCTCGCCCCCGGGCCGAGCGCGACCCGCACCGCCGCTGCCAGCAGCGCCTCGTTGGCGTCCGCGGGCAAACCGTGCAGCGCGGAATCGATCGCGTCCAGCGCGCTGTCGGGCTCGAGGAAGAAGTCGCCACTCACCCGGACCTGCGCCAGGTGCCCATCGACGACCGCCAGGTCGACGACCACCAGCTTGCCGCCGGGAACCTTGTATTCGCCGTGCATGGCCATCCTTCGTGCCTTCCCGCGCACAGTCTAGCGGGATGCCGGGCCGGCGGCCGGAAGATGCCCGGCGGACGTGGAATTCGCGGCCCGCGCCCCCATCCTGGAGGAACCGGACCCGCAGGATTGCCGATGATCCCGTTCTCCATCCTCGACCTGGCGCCGATCACCGAAGGCGGCGACGCGGCGCAGGCGTTCGCCAATACCCTGGACCTGGCGCGGCGTGCCGAGCGCCTGGGCTACCGCCGCTACTGGCTGGCCGAACACCACAACATGCCCGGGATCGCCAGCGCCGCGACCGCGGTGCTGATCGGCCATGTCGCCGGCGGCACCACGACCATCCGCGTCGGCGCCGGCGGCATCATGCTGCCCAACCACGCGCCGCTGCAGGTGGCCGAACAGTTCGGCACGCTGGCGTCGCTGCATCCGGGCCGGATCGACCTTGGGCTGGGCCGCGCGCCGGGCACCGACCAGGCGGCCGCACGCGCGTTGCGCCGCTACTACCAGAACGCCGACGAGTTTCCCGCCGACGTGGTCGAACTCCTGCGCTACTTCGAGCCGGCGCAGGAGGGGCAAGCGGTGCGCGCCGTGCCCGGCGCCGGGGTCGACGTCCAGGTCTGGATCCTGGGGTCGAGCCTGTTCGGCGCGCAACTGGCGGCGGCGCTGGGCTTGCCGTACGCGTTCGCCTCGCACTTCGCGCCGGATGCCCTGGAGGATGCGCTGGCGCTGTACCGGCGCGACTTCCGGCCATCGCCGCGGCTGGCGCGGCCGCACGTCATGCTGGCGCTGAACGTGGTCGTCGCCGATACCGATGCGGAGGCGCAGCGGTTGTTCACCACGCAACAGCAGGCCTTCGTCAACCTGCGCCGGGGCCGCGCCGGCCTGGTGCCGCCACCGCTCGCCTCTGCCGCGGACATCGATGGGTTCTGCACGCCGGCGGAAAAGGCCGGGGTCGATCGCGCGCTGGCCTGCGCGGTGGTCGGTGCACCCGATACCGTGCGCGCCGGCATCGCCGCCTTCGTCGAGCGCCATTGCCCGGACGAACTGCTGCTGACCGCCAACATCTTCGACCACGCCGCGCGCGTACGCTCGTTCGAACTGGCCGCGCATGCGTCCGCTTCGGATGCCACCATCCCAAGCTGAAGGCAGGGAAGGACACGCTGGCAGACATGAACGATCCTGCTCCGACCCCGGCCGATCCGCGGCCCCGCCGGCCGGCCGAACCCGACCCCGCCGACTGCTGCGGCGGCGGTTGCGTGCGTTGCGTCTACGACCTGTACGACGACGCCATCGCACGCTACGAAATGGCGCTCGCGGCGTGGCGCAAGCGCCATGGAGGGGCGGAACCGGGGAGCGGGTGAGCCGAGTCCCGCCCCCAACGGCTATGATCCGGGCATGTCGAAGTTGCTGCTCAACCTGCGCCACGTGCCGGACGACGAGATCGCCGATGTGCGGGCGATGCTCGAGGCCAACCGGATCGAGTTCTACGAAACGCTGCCGAGCCGCTGGGGCATTTCCCATGGCGGGATCTGGGTCACCGATGACGGGGATATCGCCACGGCCAAGCGCCTGATGGCGGAGTACCAGGCCGAGCGCCAGGCGCGCGCGCGCGCCGAGCACGCCGCCGCGGTGCGCGACGGCACTGCCGACACTTTCGCCACCGTGCTGCGCCGCGAGCCGCTGCGCGTGGCGCTGACGGTGCTTGCGATCCTGGGAATGCTGGGGCTGGTGGCGCTGATACCGGTGCTGTTGATGCGGCACTGAAGGCGCGATCGCGCCCGACCGTGTGGCAATTGGCGCGCTGTCGTTGCCGATTCGAGCGGGCCATGGCCGACGTTTCGTCGGCGCAGGCGAAGACCCCAGCGCGCTCCCCTGCGGCGCCCTGCACCAAAGACCGATGCCGGCGGGCGCCGTCGTCCGTTACCCTTGGCGGCGTGACTGCTTCCACGCCTCGCTTCGCTTGCCGCAGGGGCACGCGTGCGCGCGCTTGGCCGTGCCGCATGCTGGCACTGGCTTTCGCGCTGGTTGCGCTGGCGCCGTTGCCCGGAGCCGCCGCGGACGTGCCGTTGCGGGGCGCGTGGCGCCCGGCCGTCGCCGGTGAGGAGGCTGCCGCGGTGCGGCGCGGCGATCCGCGCCTGCGCACCTTCGATCCGGCGCGGCTGCAGGCTTTCGGCACAGGGACCGCCGGCAACTGGGTCCTGTTGTGGCCGTCTCGGGATGCATGGCCTGCGCCGCCGTTCGTCCTCGAGGCCAAGGGCGCGGGGCTGCAGACGCTGGCGTTGCAGGTGCCGGGAGCGGCTTCTGCGCGCAGCGCGCGTGCCTCGCGGATCGATCCGCAGGCCTGGCCCGGCCATGGCCGCCTGGCGTTCGTCGTCGACGTCGCGCCCGCGCCCGGGCAGGCATTGCGCCTGCACGTGGATGCGGCCGGCGTGATCGCGGCGCCGATGACCTTCGCGTTGCAGCCGGTGGCGGCCTACCTGCGCGCGGATGCGCGCTGGCTCGCATTCGCCAGCGCTTGCCTGGCGATGATGGCGGCGATGGCGCTGATGGCGCTGTTGTTCGCGCTGCGCCTGCGCGATCGCACGTTCGTGTATTACGCGGGTTTCGTTTTGGCTTACGCGCTGATCCTGGGCCTGCAGACCGGCTATGTATTCGAACCGCTGGGCTGGGGCTGGCTGTCGGACTGGCTGCGCACGCTGGGTCGGATCGCGACCGCGGCGTCGGTGGTGTTCGCGGTCCTGTTCGCCGACCGGTTCGCCAACCTGCGGCGATACCTGCCAACGGGTCGCAGGCCGCTGCTCGGCTACGCAGGAGCGATCACGCTGCTCGCGGCGATCGGCATCGTGCCGGGGCTGGATGCGCTGGCGCGGGCGCTGATCAATCCGCTGCTGGTGCTGGGCGGACCATGGCTGTTGATCGCCAGCGTGTTTGCGACCGTGCGCGGTTCGCGCTACGCGGCCTATTTCCTCCTGGGCTGGACGCCGTTGCTGGTGGTGACGGTCATTGGCGGGCTGCAGCCCTATGGCCTGCTGTCGGGCTGGACCTGGGCCGGCGATGCCGCCCTCGCCGCCGGTGCGCTGGAGGCGCTGGTGCTGTCGCTCGGCCTGGCCGACCGCAGCCTGGCGCTGCGCCGCGACCGCGACCAGGCGCGCCGCCTGGCCGACATCGATCCGTTGACCGGCCTGCACAATCGCCGCGCCTGGAGCGAGCGGCTGCTGGCGCTGGACGCCACGGTGCGCCGCCAGGGGCAGCCCCTGTCGTTGCTGTTCCTCGACCTGGACCGCTTCAAGCAACTCAACGACCGCCTGGGCCACGAGGCCGGCGATGCCGCGTTGCGGGCGATGGCCGTGGCGATGCGCGCCGAGTTGCGCGAGCAGGACCAAGTGGGGCGTTACGGCGGCGAGGAGTTCGTGGTTGCGCTGCCCGGCGTCGATGGCGCGCACGCATTGCAGGCCGCCGAGCGCATCCGCGCGCGCCTGGATGCCCGCGCGATGCAGGATCCCGCGGGTGCGACGCCCACGGTCAGCATCGGCGTGGCGACGCTCGGGCCGGGCGAGGACCTGCCGTCCCTGATCAAGCGCGCGGACGCCGCGATGTACGCGGCCAAGGCGGCCGGGCGCAACCGGGTGGAACAGGCGGGCTGATCCCGGCGGCAGGGCGGCCCCTGATGTCGCTCCTGCGCACCGGCGCTCGTCGAATGTTCGTGACCGGCGTGCGGCGCTGCCGGGGCGCTGGCGCGGACTCACGCGACGGCGCCGATGCCAAGCGCATGTTCTTTTGTGGCTTCAAGATGTTGGTCGAGGCGTAAGCGGCGGGGCGCGGCGCCGCGGTCGCGCGGACCGGCGTCATTCCGGCGCGGCGCCGCGCTCGAGATATTCCTTGCGCGTCGCGCGGCAATAGCCGCCGCCCATCTGGAATCGGCGGCAGATGCCGGGGCGCTGGTCGTAGATGCCGCAACGCATGTGCAGGGGGTCCAGCGCCACGCACCAGCCGTCCTCGCCGCGCGCCATTACCTCCAGGCCATGCGCGTCGCGCTCGACCAGGTGGCGCGGGACGTCGTCCTCCGGCATCACCAGCACGGTGAGGCGACAGCACACTGCATCGCAGCGGCTGCACGAGATCGACGGATCGATGCGGTCGTCGTCGTCCAGGATCTCGAACGAGCTGGTGCCGAATTTGTCCGGTTCCATGATCATCTCCGGTAGCTCAGCAGGCGGCCGCGGAAGGGCGCGACGTCGCTGTCGTTGAAGCGGCTGCGCCGTTCGCTGACGGCATACCCCTGGCCGGCGAGCGAACGCGTGAACGCGGCGCTGTTGCCGCGTCCGGGATCGGTGATCAGGATCTCCGCGTCTACGGATGCGTGGCGCAGCATCATCTGTGCGAGCAGCGCGGCATGTTCGCGCTCGTAGAGGATGTCGCTGCCGATGATCAGGTCGAAGCGGCCCAGGGTCGCGTCCGGTACCGCCCAGGGCAGGTTGCGATACGCGATCGGGGGCAGCGCGTTGAGCGCGGCGTTGTGGGCGAGGAAGGATTCGGCCAGCGGGTGGTGGTCACTGGCGGTGACGTCGGCCCCGCGCTGTTGCAGGACAAGGCTGGACAGGCCGAGCCCGCAGCCCAATTCGAGGATGCGCTTGCCGGCGACCTCGAACGTGGCCATCGCCTCGGCCAGCACGCGGCTCGACGGCCATACCTGCCCGAACAGGCTCCACAGGGCGGAGGAAATGCCCGCGCGTTCGGCCGCGCCATTGCGATCGGCGAACTGCTGCAGGTCGCTGAGCGCGCGCACGCGGTAATCGCGCCCGCCGAGGCGAACGGTCAGCAGGCGAGTGGTGTAGCCCGGCATGGGCGCTCCCGTGGGGGCGTCATTCCGCCTGGTGGCGGGAAGATGACGCGGGAAGGGAGCGAGACGTAAGGCCGCGAGGCCCGGCGAAACGCGCGAATGCAACGGTTGCAGCCGTTGCAGCGCGATTCTACGCGGTATGGGCACGACCGGCCGGGTGCGGCCGCCACCAGCAGGATCGTGTTCAGCCCGCGAACGCTGCCGCGCGCGGTGCCGAGCACTGGCCCGGCGGCCGCCATGCCTGTCATCCTGTCGCACGGAACCCCCCCGCCGAAGCGGCCATGCCCACTTCTCCCATGCACGATTTCCTGATGGTGCTCGACCTGGTCGGAACCTTCGTGTTCGCGATCAGCGGCGCAACCCTCGGCGTGCGCAAGCAACTGGACCTGTTCGGGGTGCTCGTGCTGTCGTTCGCGGCGGCGGTCTCGGGCGGCATCGCGCGCGACCTGCTGATCGGGGCGACGCCGCCGGTCGCATTGGCGCAGTGGCATTACCTCGGGGTGAGTTGCGCGGCGGGCCTGGTCACCTTCTACCGTTGCGACGATGTCGAGCGGCTGCGAAATCCGGTGCAGGTGTTCGACGCGATCGGGCTCGCGCTGTTTGCGGTCACCGGCGCGACCAAGGCCCTGGCCGCGGGGCTGGGCCCGATGGGCGCGATCCTCCTGGGCATGCTGACCGGGATCGGCGGCGGCATGGCGCGCGACATCCTGGTGGCGCGCGTGCCGGTGGTGTTGCAGTCCGACCTGTATGCAGTCGCCGCCCTGGCCGGTGCCGCCGTCGTCGTTGCCGGGCATTGGTTGCAGCTGCCAGGGCCACCGGTGCTGCTGGCGGGAGCCCTGCTGTGCTTCGGCCTGCGCTTCATGGCGATCCGCTACGGCTGGCAGCTGCCGGTGGCGCAGCACCGGAGGGATTGACGTTTGTCCCTCGCGAGCCTGCCGTTCGACCTGGGCGATGCGCAACGCAGCGCGCTGGAGGCCGCCTATGCGACACCGGCGCGGGCCTACCACGACTTTCGCCATGTCCTCGAAGTGCTGCGGCACTATGCCGAGGTCATGGCGGGGCCGGGATGGAAGCAGCCGCGCGAAGTGGCGCTGGCGGTGCTTTACCACGACGCCATCCACGACCCGGGGCGCAGCGACAACGAAGCAAGGTCGGCACGTTTCGCGCTGGAGCAGATGGCGCGCTGGCAGCCCCAAGCCGGCATCGACATGCAACGCGTCGCGTACCTGATCGGATTGACGGCGCGCCACGGCGGGTTTGAGCCGTCGGATTTCGACGACGATCCGGCCCCCGACGACGCCCGCCGGTTCCTGGACTGCGACATGGCGATCCTCGGTGCCGAACCGGAGGTCTTCGACGCCTATGACCGCGGCATCGCCGCCGAGTACCGCGGAACGCTGCCGGCATGGCTGTTCCGGTTGAGGCGGCGGGCATTCCTCAAGGCGCTGCTGGCGCGCAAGCGTATCTTCCTCAGCGATTATTTCCACGCCCGCCTGGATGCGCGCGCCCGCAACAACCTGCGCCGGGCAGTGACCGCGAAGCGCTGACGCGGACGCCGGCAGCGGAAAGGAAAACGCCCGGATCCCCGGGCGTTTTCGGACGGATTGGCACGACGGCCTAGCCGAGGTATTGCAGGTTCAGGATCAGCGCCAGGACCGCCTGCAGGATCGAGGCGTTGCCCTGGTCATAGCGACCGTACTGGTAACGGTCGCCGTAACCGTCCTGGTAACCGCGCTGGAAGCCCTGGCGGAAGTAATAGTTGTAGTCGCTGCGGCTGACGTAGTAGTTGTCGTAGCCGTAGCTGGCGTCACGATAGGCATAGGAATCGCGGTAGTTGCTGTTCCAGCGATCGTAACGATCGGCGCGGCCGGCACGCAGGCCCTCCTGGTAGCCGTAGTTGACGGCCTGGCGCAGCATGTCGGCGCCATAGCGGTTGGTGGTGTAGTAGTTGCCGCCGTAGCCGTAGCGATAGTTCACCGGAGTGTAGAAGTACGGATTGCTGTGGTAGTCGTAGCGTTGCGCGGCCAAGCGCTGCTGCTGCAGGTGCACGCGGCGGTAGTACTCCTGCTGGTAGCGGTACTGCGCCATCCGTCGCTGCTGCTGCAGCTGCATGGCCCGCTGGCGCTCGAGTGCCTGCCGGGTGGCGACGTAGCGGCGATAGTCTTCGGCGCGCTGGCGTTGCTGGTCGATCCGGCGCTGCTGTTCCTGGCGGGAAATGCGATCGCGCTGCTGCTCGATCCGGTGCGAAACCAGCGACTGCTTGCGGGCCTGCTCCTGGCGGGCATGTTCCTGCGCGGCGCGCGCATCATGCTCCCGGCGCTCCGCGGCCTGGCGCTGCTGCGCGAGACGCCGTTCGCTGCGCTGCCGTTCCAGCCGCTGCTGGTCGAGATCGCGATGCGCGACCGTCGCGCGCTGCCTCTCGGCGGCGCGTTTCGCGGCCAGGCGATGCTGCTCGGCGGACTGTCGTTCGGCCTGCTGCCGGCGTTGCGCTTGCTGCCGTGCAGCCTGCTGCTGCGCGGCCGCCTGCTGGCGGCGTTCGGCTGCTTGCGCCTGGCGCTGCTGTGCCTGCCGCTGGGCATGTGCCGAGCGCTGCTGCGCGGCTCGCTGGCTTTCCATTTCCGCATTGCGCTGGCGGGCGATGGCGTCCTGGCGGGCTTCGACCGCACGCGCATTGGCCTGCGCGGCGGGAACGTGCTGCTGCCGCTGCGGTGCCTGCTTGCCGGCCTTGTCCGCGCCGGCCTTGTGCTTGGCCTGCTTGTCGTGTTGCTGCTTGTCCTGCTCGCGCGGGTCCTGGCGCGCGTCCGCCGGGGCATTGAAGCCGGCGGCCAGCAAGGTACCCAGGGCAATGGCCAGCAGGCTGCGTTGGGAAATGATGTTCATGGCGTCCCTCATCGTGCTGCCCGTCGGGCAGGTCGCAAGCCATTTGCTTGCATGGCATGCACTACAAGTGAAAACCACTTAACTAAATCTGAGCGCCGCCGGACGCATTCAGCTGCTGTCGGCTTGCGTTCATGGAAGCCCGCTCAACGCCGCATGCCACCTGTCGCACTTGCGCCGGCCGCCGGCCGGACGTAAGACTCGCAGGCCTTGGTCCTGGGGATTTCCATGATGCTTCTGCGCAAGCGCCTTTCCGCGGCCGGGCTCTGCCTGCTCGCCACGACCCTTTCCGCGCCGGCCCTTGCTCAACAGGCGCGCGGACAACCGGCGCTGACGGCGCTCACGGCAAAGTCCGGCGTCGCGCGCGCGCCCGAGCAGGCCGTCGTGGTGTTCGAGCACGCCGACCTCCGCTTCCGGATCGACCCGGCGCAACGCCGTCTCGACGGCGATGCCGGCCTTACCTTCCGCGCCCTGCAACCGCTGTCGCGCCTGGTCGTCGACCTCGATCCCAGTTACGCGATCGAGGCAGTCGAGATCGATGGGCAGGCGTTGCCCGCCGCTGCCTGGTCGAATCCGGAAGGCAGGATGGCCGTGGCCCTGCCAAGACCGCTTGCCGCCGGCGCCCGCACGACACTGAGGATCCGTTACGGCGGCCATCCGCATGTCGCCAGCCGGGCACCCTGGGACGGCGGCTTCGTCTGGAGCCAGGCCCCGGGTGGCGAACCGTGGGTCGCCAGCGCGATCGAAGGCGAGGGCTGCGACCTGCTGTGGCCGTGCATCGACCACCCGCAGGGCGAGCCGCTGCTGGTGGACGAGGCGATCACCGTGCCGGCGCCGCTGGTCGCGGCCGGCAACGGCATCGCGATGGGCATGGAGGAGCACGATGGCTGGCGTACCTGGAAGTGGCGCGCGAAGAGCCCGGATACCTATGCCATCGCGATCAACGTCGGCCCGTACGAACTGCTGTCGGCGGACTACGCCAGCCGTTACGGCAACCTCATCCCGTTGCGCTTCTGGCACCTGAAGGGCAACGAGGCCCGGGCTCGCGCGCTGTTCGAGCAGTTCCCGAAGATGCTTGAGTTCTTCGAGGCCACGATCGGCCCGTATCCGTTCGGCGACGAGAAGATGGGCGTGGTCGAGACGCCGTACCTGGGCATGGAGCACCAGACCATCAATGCCTACGGCAACGACTACAAGCTCACCGAGTACGGCTATGACTGGCTGCTGCAGCACGAGTTCGCGCACGAGTGGTTCGGCAACCAGGTGACCAACGCCGACTGGGACGACATGTGGCTGCACGAGGGCTTCGGCAGCTACATGCAACCCCTGTACCTGCAATGGCTGCGCGGCGACAGGGAGTCCGACGCCTGGCTGCTGTTCCAGCGCAAGTTCCTGGTGAACAGGGTGCCGATCGTCTCCGGCCGGAGCATGGTCGAGGATGCCGTCTACAACGACGAGACCGGTCCGGGCAACGACATCTACTACAAGGGCTCGCTGCTGCTGCACACGCTGCGCAATCTCATCGGCGACCAGGCATTCTTCGCTGCCACGCGGCAACTGGTGTACGGGACCACGGATCCCAGGCCGGGCAACTTCAAGCCGCGCTACGCCACCACCCGCGATTTCATCGATGCGGTGAACCAGGCCACCGGTCGCGACTACGGCTGGTTCTTCGACGTCTATGCCTATTCGGCGGCATTGCCGGAGCTGGTCGCCAGGCGCGATGCCTCGGGGCTGTCGCTGCAATGGAAGGCGCCGGGAGGGAAGCCATTCCCGATGCCGGTGCAGGTTCGCGTCGACGGCCGCGACGTCGAGCTGCCGATGGCCGCGGGCCGCGGCCACGTCGACCTGCCGCCCCACGCGCTTTACACCATCGACCCGCACGCGCGTGTACTGCGTGCCTTGCCCCATATCGATGCCTACCAGGCCGACCTTGCGGCGCGGTTGAAGGCCGCCGCCGAAGCCGCCCAGCAGCCTGCGCCAAGGCGCGGGGACTAGGCATGGCGCACGACCGCAACCCGCAGGCCGAGCAGATGGGCGACGAGTCCATGGCCCGCAACCTCGCGCACCAGGCGCAGGCAATCTGGCCACAGGAGCAGCGCCTGTTCGATCGCTATGCCTTGCCAGGGGCGCCGCGCATCCTCGACCTGGGCTGCGGCACCGGCGAGATCACACGGCGGCTGGCGCAACGCTATCCGCGGGCGATGTTGCTCGGCGTCGACATCCTCGAGGGCAACCTCGCGCGCGCGCGCCGCGACAGCGAAGCGTTGGCGGGCCGCGTCCGCTACGCGCAGGGCGACGCCTTCGCGCTGGAATGCGGCGATGGCGAATTCGACCTGGTCGCCTGCAGGCACATGTCGCAGGCGGTGCCGGACTTCCCGCTGGTGCTGGCCGAGATCACCCGCGTGCTGAAGCCCGGGGGCTGGCTGCACCTGCTGTCGGAGGATTACGCGATGCTGCATTTCCCGGCGCCGGATCCGCAGGCGTTCGACCCGGACCGCTTCTGGACCGGCGACGTGCTCGGCTTCCTGCAGGGCATCGGTTGCGACGGCCGCATCGGCCGGCACACGCCGGCGCTGCTGGCGCAGGCGGGCTACGCCGACATTGCCATGGACTACCTGACGGTCGATACGCTGCGGGTGCCGCGGGCCACCTTCGCCGGCATCCTCAAGGCCTGGCGCGACGGTTACGTCGAACCGCTGTCGGCAGCAAGCGGACGCGATGCCGCGGCGGTGCGCGCCGATTTCGAGCGCATGATCGCCGCGATCGAGACACCGCCGTGCTATGCCGCCTGGCAAGTGCCGGTGGCGTCGGCGCGCAAGCCCGAGGCCGGTTGAGATGACGCTGGTCGCCATCACCCGCGAGGTGAGCGCGAGCCTCGGCGATTGCGTCTTGTCGTTCGTCCAGCGCAGCACGATCGATGTCGGGCGCGCGATCGCCCAGCACGAGGGTTATCGACAGGCGTTGTCGGCGCTGGGTTGTCGGGTGGTCGCGCTGCCCGCGCAGGAGACGTTGCCCGATGCGGTTTTCGTCGAGGACGTGGCGCTGGTGCTGGACGAGGTCGCGGTGGCGACGCGGCCCGGCGCCGAAGCGCGGCGGGGAGAAGTGGAATCGGTCGCGCAGGTGCTGGCCGGCTACCGCCCGCTGCTGCGGATCCTCGCGCCCGGCACGCTCGACGGCGGCGACGTGCTGCGCATCGGCCGCGACATCTTCGTCGGCGAATCCGCGCGCAGCAACGCCCAGGGCATCGCGCAACTGCGCGCATTGCTGGACGGCCATGGCTATCGCGTGCACGGGGTGCCGACCCGAGGATGCCTGCACCTGAAATCGGCGGCGACGCTGGTGGCCGACGACACCCTGCTGGTGCAGCCGGCCTGGGTCGATCCGGGAGTCTTCGCCGGCTACCGCGTGGTCGAGGTCGATCCGGCCGAGGAGCACGCCGCCAACGCGCTGCGCATCGGCTCCGGCGTGGTGTATCCGGATTGCTTCCCGCGCACGCGGCAGCGGCTGCAGGAGGCCGGGGTCGCAGTCACCTGCGTCGACGTGTCCGAGCTGCAGAAGGCCGAAGGCGCGGTGACCTGCTGCAGCCTCGTGTTCGATGCCTGAAGGATCGGCGCGGCCGTGACGATGGCCCTGGTGGCCTTGGCATAAGCTACGCCAACACCCTCCGGAGGCACGCGCATGCACTGGTTGGGCATCGCCATGATGCTGGTCGGGCTGTACCTGGCGCTGAAGGTTGCCGGCACGGTCCTGAAGCTGCTGATGTGGATCCTGGTGCTGGTTGGCGCCTACCTGTTCGCGGCGCCGTTGCTGGGGCTGTCGTTGCCGTTCTGACCGGGCAGCCGGCTCGCGGGCGCGGGCATGGCCGGTTGCGTGCGCAACCAGTCCACTGCACTGAGCCCTGAGCGACGGCCGCTGGCGAAGCACGCGGTGAGCAGGTAGCCGCCGGTCGGCGCTTCCCAGTCGAGCATTTCGCCGGCGCAGAAGACGCCGGGCAGCGCCCGGATCATCAGCGCATCGTCCAGTGCCTCCAGGCGCACGCCGCCGGCGCTGCTGATCGCCTCGGCCAGCGGGCGCGCGCGCAGCAGGCGCAGCGGCAGGCGCTTGAGCGTGCGCGCCAGCAGCTCGCTGTCGCCCAGGCGCGCCCTGTCGAGCACTTCTTGCAACAGCGCGGCCTTGGCGCCGGAGATCCCGGCATTGCGGCGCAGGTGCTCGGCCAGGCTGCGTCCATTGCGCGGCCTGGCAAGGTCGCGTTGCAGCCGCGCGAGGTCGCGGCCCGGGACGAGGTCGAGTTCGAGCATGGCCACGCCGTCGCGCGCGATGGTTTCGCGCAATGTCGCCGACAGCGCATACACCAGGCTGCCTTCGATGCCGGTGGCGGTGGCGACGCATTCGCCCTGCAGCGCGTGTTCGCCGTCGTCGTCGCGCCAGTGCGCGACCACCGGCTTGAGCGGGGCGCCTGCATGGCGGGACGCGAAATGATCGCTCCAGCCGATGTCGAAGCCGCAGTTGGCCGGTTGCAGTGGCGCGACGTCGACGCCGCGCCCGCGCAACACCTCCTGCCAGGCACCGTCGGAGCCCAGTTGCGGCCAGCTGCCGCCTCCCAGCGCCAGCACGGTCGCGCCGGCATGGATGCGGCGCTCGCCGTCGCCGCTCGCGAAACGCAATGCGCCGTCGGCATCCCAGCCGAGCCAGCGATGCTGGGCATGGAAGCGCACCCCATCCTCGCGCAGCCGTCGCACCCAGCCGCGCAGCAGCGGCGCGGCCTTGCGGTCCCGCGGGAACACGCGCCCGGAACTGCCGACGTAGGTCTCGACGCCATGGACGCGTGCCCAGTCGCGCAGGGCGTCGGCGTCGAAGTCGTCGAGCCAGCGGCCAACCCACGGGGCGCGTTGGCGATAGCGAGCATCGAACGCCGGCCGTGCTTCGGAATGGGTGAGGTTGAGCCCGCCCTTGCCGGCGATCAGGAACTTGCGCCCGATCGAGCCCTTGGCCTCGAACAGGTCCACGGCCAGCCCCGCGGCGCGTGCGCATTCGGCCGCCATCAGCCCGGCCGGGCCGCCGCCGATGACCACCAGGCCGGGAATCGCGTCGTCTGCTGCGGGCATGGCGGGCAAGCGCTGGTCATCGGCGGGCGTCGTGGCCGCCATTATGCCGCCCCTGACTTTCGGGCCTGCGCGGTGGATGCGTTATCTTCGATAGTCGGGAATCGATTCCGGGGAGCGACACCGATGCGAGCGGACGGACTGCGGCTGGACTGGAAGCGGGTGCGAGTGGTCCTGGCGGGCCTCGGCGTGGCGCTTTGCGCCGGATTCGCGTTCGCGGCGCAACCGCAGGCGCAAGCCGCCCCTTCGGCAGGGGCCGATGCCGTGGCATTGCCGGCGCAACTGCAGGACTTCGACGCCTACGTCGAGAACGTGCGCAAGACGTTCGACGTTCCCGGCATCGCCGTGGCGATCGTCAAGGACGGAAAGGTGGTGCTGGAGCGCGGCTACGGCTTGCGCGACCGCGAAGCCAACGCGCCGGTCGATGCGCACACGCTGTTCGCGATCGCCTCCAACACCAAGGCCTTCACCGCCGCCTCGCTGCAGATGCTGGCCGAGGACGGCAAGCTGGAGATGGACGACCGCGTGATCGAGCACCTGCCGTGGTTCCGCATGTCCGATCCGTACATCACCCAGGAAATGCGCGTCCGCGACCTGCTCGCCCACCGCAGCGGCCTCAGCCTGGGCGCCGGCGACCTGCTGTACTGGCCGACCACCGACTACGACAACGCCGAGGTCGCCAGGCGGTTGAAGGACGTGCCGATCACCGGCCAGTTCCGCGGCCAGTACGCCTACGACAACATCCTGTTCGGCGTCGCGCAGCTGGTGGTCGAAGCCGCGGGGGGCATGCCGTACGACCGATTCCTGCAGCAGCGCATCTTCGCGCCGCTGGGCATGGACGAGACCCGCTATAACAGCGACCACCTGCAGGGCATGGACAACGTGGCCATGGGCTACGCCAAGGCCGACTTCAAGGACCTGGTGCCGGCGCCGCGCATGACATGGGCCAACGTCGGCGGCGCCGGTGGCATCTATTCCAGCGCCCACGACCTGTCGAAGTGGGTGCGCGCGCAGCTGGCCGGCGGCGTGTACGCGGGCGAGGGCGACAACGCCCGGCGCCTGTTCACCGAGAAGCGCCAGCGCGAGATGTGGTCGATGCTGACCCCGATCCCGGTCGCCAAGCCGTCGGTCCCGGAACTGGCGCCGGCCGTGCCCAACTTCATGGGCTACGGCGAGGGCTGGTTCCTCGGCGATTACCGTGGCCGCAAGCTGGTCTGGCACACCGGCGGTTGGCCGGGCATGGTCTCGCGGGTGACGATGCTGCCCGACCAGCAGGTCGGCGTGGTCGTGCTGACCAACGCCGAATCCGGCGCCGCCTTCAACGCGGTGACGATGCGCGCGCTGGACGCGATGCTCGGATTGCCGGCGTACGACTGGACCGATGCCTACGCAAAGGCGCGCGCCAGGCAGGAAGGCAAGGCCGACGAAAGCTGGCAGAAGCACCTCAAGGCGCGCGATGCGAACTCGAAGCCGTCGCTGCCGCTGTCGGCGTACGCCGGCAGCTATCGGGACCCGTGGTACGGCGACGTGGCGGTCACGCGGCAGGGCGACAGGTTGCGCATCCGCTTCGCGCATACCGCCGAGCTGGTCGGCACCCTTTCGCACTGGCAGCACGACACCTTCCTGGTCCGCTGGGACCAGCGCTGGCTCAATGCGGACGCGTTCCTGACGTTCTCGCTCGACCCCGACGGCGGCATCCGCGAGGCGCGGATGGTGCCCGCCTCGGAACTGACCGACTTCAGCTTCGACTTCCAGGACCTGCGGCTGGCGCCCGTGAAGCCGGATGGCCACAAGGACGGTTAGCCCCCGGGCCCCGTGTCGCCATGATCGTGTTCCTGCCAACGGGCGGGTAGGCAGGAGCGCTTGCAGGCGCGAGCTGTTCCCCGGTCCTGCGGCACATCTGGCGAAGAGCTCGCGCCTGCAAGGCGCTCCTGCGGATGCACGCGAGGCAATGCGCGGGTTACAGCGCCATGCCGGCGGCATGCCCGGAAGCCCATGCCCACTGGAAGTTGTAGCCGCCGAGCCAGCCGGTGACATCCACGACCTCGCCGATGAAGTACAGGCCCGGGATGTGCCGCGACTGCATCGTCGACGACGACAGCCCGTCGGTGTCGACCCCGCCGAGCGTGACCTCGGCCGTGCGGTAGCCCTCGGTGCCGCTGGCGACCAGCGGCCAGTCGCCGAGCAGCGCGGCGACTTCGCGCAGCTGCGGGTCGTTGAACTGGCGCATCGGCCGCGCCGGGTGCAGGGCGTGCAGCCATGCTTCGCACAGGCGCTGCGCGAAGCGCCTGGGCAGCAGTTCGCCGAGCACCGTCCTGAGCTCCGCCGCCGGGCGCGCGGCCCGCAGCCGCTGCAGGCTCGCCAGTGCGTCCTGCCCGGGCAGCAGGTCCAGCCGCAGGTCGTCGCCGGGCTGCCAGTACGAGGAAACCTGCAGGATGGCGGGCCCGCTGACGCCGCGATGGGTGAGCAGCATGAAGTTGCTGAATTGCGCGCCGTTGCAGCGCGCCGTCACCGGGAACGCGACGCCGCTGAGGTCCGCGAGCCGTTCCTGGTGCTTGCCGGTGAGCGTCAGCGGCACCAGGCCCGCGCGCGTGGGCAGCACCGCGTGCCCGAACTGCTGCGCCAGCGCGTAGCCGAAACCGCTGGCGCCCATGCTCGGGATCGACAGCCCGCCGCAGGCCACCACCAGCGCCGGCGCGGAGTACGTGCCGCGCGCCGTGCGCAGGTGGAAACCGGCGTCGCCGTGGCCGACGCGCTCGATGCTGCATGAGGTTTCGATGCGCACGCCGGCCGTCGCGCACTCGTCGAGGAGCATCTTCACGATCAGCTTCGACGAGACGTCGCAGAACAGCTGTCCAGGCTCCTTCTCGTGGTACGCGATGCCGTGGCGCTCCACCAGTTCGATGAAATCCCGCGGCGTGTAGCGCGCCAGCGCCGACTTGCAGAAGTGCGGGTTGGCGGACAGGTAGTTGGCCGGCGCCGCGCCGAGGTTGGTGAAGTTGCAGCGCCCGCCGCCGGACATGAGGATCTTCTTGCCGACGCGGTTGGCGTGTTCGACCACCAGCACCCGCTTGCCGCGCTGGCCGGCGGTGAGCGCGCACATCAGCCCGGCCGCGCCGCCACCGATGACCAGCGCGTCGAACGTGCCGCCCACGCGTTCAGGCCCGTGCGGCGGGGGCCATGCGCAGCGCCTGCCCGACGGTGATGCTGCCGCCTTCGCCGTAGATTTCGGCCTGGCCGTCCTGGATCATGCATTGCAGGCGCATGCCGCGGTCGGCGAGCGCGGCCAGCGCCGCCACGGTATCGGCGGCGAGGTCGATCACGGTCAGGTTGTCGCAGCGCGCCAGCGGGCCGGCGACCTTCTCCCACCAGATGTCGGCACTGCGGCCGTGGTAGTTGAGGACCACGACCTGTTGCGCGCGGCCGCAGGCCTTGCGGATGCGCGCAGCGTCGGGCTGGCCCAGGTCGATCCAAAGTTCGATCTCGCCGGTGCGGGATTTCAGCCACAGGTCGGGTTCGTCGACGCTGGAGAGGCCGCGGCCGAACTCCAGGCGTTCGTCCGCATGCAGCGCGAACGCCAGCAGCCTCACCATCAGGCGATCGTCGGTCTCCGACGGATGCCGCGCCAGGGTGAGCGCATGGGTGGCGTAATAGTTGCGGTCCATGTCGCTGACCTGCAACTCGGCCCGGAACACGGTGGCCTTGAGCGCCATGTCAGCCGCGCGGCTTGTCGCGCCTGGCGAATCCGCCGGGCTTGCGCGGGCCGCCGGCGTGCGGCTTGCCGGGCGGGCGGGGTCCGCGCGCCCCCGGGTGGGGGCGCTGGCCGCGTGCCGGGCCGCCGTCGCCATCGCCGGGACCGGCTCGCTGGATGCGCAGCATCTGCCCACCGACGCGGACCTTCTTCAGGTGTTCCATCAGCTCGCGCGGCATGCCCTCGGGCAGGTCCACCAGGCTGTAGTCGTCGCGGATGTCGATGCGGCCGATGTACCTGCTTTCCAGGTCGGCCTCGTTCGCGATTGCGCCGACGATGTTGCCGGGCTGCACCCCGTGGTTGTGGCCGACTTCGATGCGGAAGGTCTCCATGCCGACTTCCGGGGCCTCGCGCCGCGGGCGCGCCGCCGGCCGGTCGTCGCCGAACAGTGCCTCGCCGGCATTGGCCTGCGTGGCATGGCCGCTTTGGGGTGGCGTGAACGGGCGTTCGCCGTGGCGCGAGGGACGGGCCGGTGCGGCGGGGCGCTGGTCGCGCGAACGAACTTGCGTGGTGCCTCCGGGGCGTTCGAAACGGGGACGTTCCGGCGGCGCCTGCAGCAGCAGCGGGGTCTTGCCCTGCACCAGCTGCGCGAGCGCCGCCGCTATCTCCACCGCGGGCACATTGTGTTCACGCTCGTAGCGTTCGACCAGTTCGCGGAACATGGACAGGTCGGCGCTTTCCAGCGCCGCGCCGATCTTGCCGAGGAACTTGGCCACGCGTTGCTCGTTCACCGCCTCGACGCTGGGCAGTTGCATCGGCTCGAGCTTCTGCCGGGTCGCGCGCTCGATCGCGCCGAGCATGCCGCGCTCGCGCGGCGCCACGAACAGGATCGCCTCGCCACTGCGCCCGGCGCGGCCGGTGCGGCCGATGCGGTGGACGTAGCTCTCGGTGTCGTAGGGGATGTCGTAGTTCAGCACGTGGCTGATGCGTTCCACGTCCAGCCCGCGCGCGGCGACGTCGGTGGCGACCAGGATGTCGATGCGGCCGTCCTTGAGCGACTGCACCATCTTCTCGCGCTGCTTCTGCTCGACGTCGCCGTGGATCGCCGCGGCCGAGAGGCCGCGAGCGGCGAGCTTCTCGGCCAGCTCCTGGGTGCCGAGCTTGGTGCGGGCGAAGATCAGCATGCCGTCGAAGGATTCGGCTTCCAGGATCCGGGTCAGCGCATCGAGCTTGTTGACGCCGCTGACCATCCAGTAGCGCTGGCGGATGTTGGTCGCGGTGCTGGTCGCCGACCTGATCGCGATCTCGACCGGGTCCTTCAGGTAGGTCTGGGCGATGCGCTTGATCTGCGCCGGCATGGTCGCGGAGAACAGGGCGACCTGGCGCTGCTCCGGCACCTTCTTCAGCACCGTCTCGACGTCGTCGATGAAGCCCATGCGCAGCATTTCGTCGGCTTCGTCCAGGACCAGGCAGCGCAGCTGCGACAGGTCCAGCGAGCCGCGCTCGAGGTGGTCGATCACCCGGCCGGGGGTGCCAACCACGACCTGCACGCCGCGCTTGAGCGCCTGCAGCTGCGGGTAGTAGCTCTGGCCGCCGTAGATCGGCAGCACGTGGAACCCGGGCAGGTGGCTGGCGTACTTCTGGAACGCCTCCGCGACCTGGATCGCCAGCTCCCGGGTCGGCGCCAGCACCAGCGCCTGCGGCGTCGATTGGGCCGGATCGATGCGTGCAAGGATCGGCAGCGCGAAGGCGGCGGTCTTGCCAGTGCCGGTCTGGGCCTGGCCGAGCACGTCGCGGCCGGCCAGCAGCGGCGGGATGGTCGCGGCCTGGATCGGCGAGGGCGATTCGTATCCGACATCGGCCAGTGCGCGCAGCAGCTGCTCGGGCAGGCCGAGATCGGTGAACCGGATGGTGGTGGCGGGGGCTGTCTCGGCGCTCATGGCGATCTCGCGGCGCCGGTGGGGCCGGGCACAAGCGCACAGTTTACGCGGCGGGGCTGGAGCAACCGCTCACGTGCCGGAGGCGCGCCTGGCCAGCCAGCGGTCCAACTGGTTGGCGAAGGCCTGGCGGTCGCGGGCATGGAACGCCGCCGGGCCGCCAGTCTGCACCCCGGTGCCGCGCAGTTCGTCCATGAAATTGCGCATCGACAGGCGCTCGGCCATGTTGTCGGCGGTATGGAGCTCGCCGCGTGGATCCAGGGCAATGCCGCCCTTGGCCAGCACCAGCGCCGCCAGCGGGATGTCCTGGGTGACGACCAGGTCGCCGGGGCTGACGCGCTCGACGATGGCGCCGTCGGCCACGTCCAGCCCTCCGGGTACCTGCAGCGCGCGGATGAACCGCGACGGCGGCGTGCGCAGCCATTGGTTGGCGACGAGGGTGACTTCGACCCGTGCGCGCTCGGCGGCGCGGAACAGGATGTCCTTGATGACGCCGGGGCAGGCGTCGGCATCGACCCAGATCCGCGGGGGCGCCGGTGCGGGCGCGGCGTCCGCCGGGGCGGCGAAGGTATCCGCGTCGCGGGACGGGATCACTCGCCCTGTTGGCCGGCAGGCCCGTCCTGCCCGGGCGGCGGCGGGTTGGCGGCGGCCTTGGCGGCCTGCTTCTTCGCCAGTTTTTCGTCCTGCTTCTTCTTCTTGGCGATCTCGCGTTGTCGCTTCTCGAACGAGTAATTGGGCTTTGCCATCGGCATTTCTCCTGTGGAATGGCCACAGTCTAGGCCAAGCCGGCCGGCGGCACCGCCGGAAGCGGCGCGGAGCGCCTCCTGCGAGGCGCAAGCCGTTGTTCAGAGCCGCCTGACGCGGAAATTGCGCCCTTTGATCCGGCCCGCCTGCAGCCGCGACAGCGCCCGCTCGAGCTGGCCACGGGCGATGGCGACGTAGCTGCGGGTGGCGAAGACGTCGATCTTGCCGATCGCGTCGGCCTTGAGGCCGGCTTCGCCGGTCAACGCGCCGACGATGTCGCCGGGGCGCAGCTTGTCGCTGCGCCCGGCGTCGATGCGCAGGGTCGCCATCGCCGCCGCCGGGGCCTGGCAGGCGCGCAGGTTGGCCAGCGGGGCACGGCCCCAGCGCAGAGTCGTGCCCTGTTGCTGTTCCAGTTGCAGGGCGCGCGGCATCTCGCGCGGCGCCACCAGGCTCAGGGCGAGGCCGGCGCGGCCGGCGCGCCCGGTGCGGCCGATGCGGTGCAGGTAGCTGTCCGCGTCGCTCGGCAGCTCGTAGTTGACCACCGCACCAAGGTCGTGGATGTCGAGGCCGCGCGCGGCGACGTCGCTGGCGACCAGCACGTTGCAACTGCGGTTGCCGAAGCGCACCAGCACCTCGTCGCGGTCGCGTTGCTCCATGTCGCCGTGCAGCGCCGCCGCGGAGAAGCCCAGGTGCGCCAGCGAGGCGGCGACTTCGTCGGCGTCGCGGCGCATGTTGCAGAACACCACCGCCGATTCCGGGTTGTGCTGGAGCAGCAGGCCGGCCAGCGCGGCCAGCTTCTGCGCCGGCTCGACCTCGAAGAAATGCTGCTCGATCGGCGCCTGGCCTGCGGCCTCCGCGACCGACACTTCCAGCGGGTCGCGCATCGATTTCCGCGCAAGCTCGCGGATCGCGTCGGGCCAGGTCGCCGAGAACAGCAGCGTCTGGCGCGCCTTCGGCGTGGCCTTGAGGATCTCGCGGATCTGCTCCTCGAAGCCCATGTCCAGCATGCGGTCGGCTTCGTCCAGCACCAGCGTGCGCAGCCCGCGCAGGTCCAGTGCGCGCTTGCGCAGCAGCTCCTGCACCCGCCCGGGCGTGCCGACGACGACGTGCGGCGGGTGCTGCGCCAGCGACGCCAGTTGCGGCCCCAGCGCGGTACCGCCGGTCAGCGTCATCAGCTTGAGGTTGGCGATGCCGGTGGCGAGCCTGCGCACGTGCTTGCCGACCTGGTCGGCGAGCTCGCGGGTCGGACACAGCACCAGCGCCTGCAACCGGGTCTGCGAGGCGTCGAGCCGGTGCAGGAGGCCGAGGCCGAACGCCGCGGTCTTGCCGCTGCCGGTCGGCGCCTGCGCGATCACGTCGCAGCCCGCGAGCAGGGCCGGCAGGCTGCGCGCCTGGATCGGCGTCATGCGCACGTGGCCGAAGGCGTCCAGGCCCTGGAACAACGCCGCATCCAGCGCCAGGTCGGTGAATTCGACGGCGCTGGCCTCCAGGGCGGCGGAGTCGGGAGTGGGTTCGGTCATGCCGCCATGATCGCAGCTTGTCGCGCCCGGCGTCCGCGCAAGGTGCTTCAATGGCTGCATGGATGCCGCCAGCCTGCGCAGCGCCGAACCGCTGCGCTTCGACAACGCCTTCGTGCGCGAACTGCCCGGCGATCCGGAAAGCGGGCCGCGCCTGCGCCAGGTCGAGGGCGCATTGTGGTCGGCCGTCGCGCCGACCCCGGTCGCCGCGCCGCGGCTGCTGGCGCATTCGCGCGAGATGGCGGCGCGGCTTGGGTTGAGCGAGGAAGCGGTTGCGTCCGCGGGGTTCGCCCGGGTCTTCGCCGGCAACGTGCTGCTGCCGGGGATGCAGCCGTTCGCCGCCAATTACGGCGGCCACCAGTTCGGGCACTGGGCCGGGCAGCTCGGCGACGGCCGCGCGATCACGCTGGGGGAAAGCGTCAACGCCGCCGGCGAGCGCTGGGAACTGCAGCTGAAGGGCGCCGGGGCGACGCCATACTCGCGCAGCGCCGACGGCCGCGCGGTGCTGCGTTCCTCGATCCGCGAATTCCTTTGCAGCGAGGCGATGCACCACCTCGGGGTGCCGACCACGCGCGCGCTGAGCCTGATCGGCACCGGCGAGGCGGTGGTGCGCGACATGTTCTACGACGGCCACCCGCGCCCCGAACCCGGCGCGATCGTGTGCCGCGTGGCGCCTTCGTTCATCCGCTTCGGCAACTTCGAGCTGCCGTACTCGCGCGGCGACATCGAGCTGCTGCGCCGGCTGGTCGATTTCTGCATCGGGCGCGACTTCCCGCACCTGCGCGGCAAGGGCGAGGCCCTGTACGCGGACTGGTTCGGCGAGGTCTGCGAGCGCACGGCGGTGACCGTGGCGCAGTGGATGCGGGTCGGCTTCGTGCACGGGGTGATGAACACCGACAACATGTCGATCCTCGGCCTGACCATCGATTACGGCCCCTACGGCTGGATCGACGACTACGACCCGGACTGGACCCCCAACACCACCGACGCCGGCGGCCGCCGCTACCGTTTCGGCTGGCAGCCCAGGATCGCGCACTGGAACCTGTCGCGGCTGGCGCAGGCGCTGTCGCCGCTGTTCCCCGATGCCGCGGCGTTGCAGGGCGGGCTGGATCGCTACGCCGCGGCGTACGCCGCCGCCGATCACGACAACATCGCGCGCAAGCTCGGGCTGGCGGAATGCCGCGAAGACGACGTCGGACTGATGCGTGAGCTGCACGGCCTGCTGCAATCGGCCGAAGTGGACATGACCCTGTTCTTCCGTGCGCTGGCCGACGTCGATCCGTTGGCGCCGAGCCTGGCGCATTTCGCCGGGGCGTTCTACGACGACGGCAAGCGCGCGGCGGCACGGCCGGCCTTCGACGCGTGGCTGTCGCGCTATTGCGTGCGCCTGGGGGACGACCCGCTCGATACGGCGGCGCGGCGCGCACGGATGCAGGCCGCCAACCCGAAATACGTGCTGCGCAACTACCTGGCGCAACAGGCCATCGATCGCGCGGAGACCGGCGACCATGCCGGCATCGCGGAATTGCTCGAGGTGATGCGCCATCCCTATGACGAGCAGCCCGGTCGCGAGGCATTCGCGGCGCGACGGCCGGAGTGGGCCCGCGACCGGCCGGGTTGCTCGATGCTGTCCTGCAGTTCCTGAATCGACGCCCGCGGCGTCGGCGGCGATAACCGCGCATTCACGATTCGCGCGCGATCCTGCCCGTCCAGGAGGTATCGCCATGCACACGCATTCGGATCGACCCCAAGCCGGCCACGCCCGGCGCTGGCACATTGCGCTGGCATTGCTGGCGGCGCTGCTGCTTGGCGGTTGCGCCACCGGTTACGGAAGCTATCCCGGTGGCAGCACCTATCCGGGCGGAGGCGCGTACCCGGGCGGTTACGGCAGCCAGCGCCTGCTGGCGACGGTTCAGGGCGTGGACGCGAACTACGGGCGCCTGCTGGTCAGCGTCGACAACCGCGGCTACTACGGGGGGCAGTCGCGGGTCGAGCTGTACTTCGACCGCAACACCCAGCTGGTTTACCAGGGCCGCCTGCAATCGGTAGCCGGCCTGGAGCGTGGCGACCGCGTCAGCGTCGACGCGGTGCAATCGGGCGGGCGCCTGTGGGCGCGCCGGATCGAGCTGGTGCAGGACGTGCGCAACGCCCATGGCGGCAGCTACTACGGGGGCGATTTGCGCGGGGCGGTCAGCTTCGTCGATCCGCGCGCGCAGACCATCGTGATCACCCGCGGCGGCTACAGCGGCGGCCGCGAGCAGGTGCGCTACGACCGCAACACCCGGGTCGAGTACCGCGGCCAGTGGCTACGCCCGGAACAGCTCGACCCGGGCGATGTGGTCAGCATCCAGGCGCGACCGTGGGGCAACGCCTGGCTGGCGGAGTACATCCGGGTCGAGGTCGACGTCCGCTCGCGCTACTGACGCGGCCCCCGCAAAAAAAAGCCGGCTCATTTGCCGGCTTTCTTTTCCTTCTTCGCTGCGCGTTTTTCCTTCAGCGTCTTTTCCGGTTTCTTCTTCTCGGTCTTCTTCTGGTCCATGCCCTTGCTCATGGCGGTCTCCTGTCTGGGTGGCGGGTTGCCGGGTGATGCATCCTGGCCCGTCCCGGATTATGCGCCGCGCGTGGCCGCAGGCAAGGGGTTGGCGCGTGGGCCGTCTACAATGGCGCATGCCCCTGATCACCCTGCAAGACGTCGACTACAGCGTCGGCGGCCCGTTGTTGCTGGAAGGCGTCACCCTGGCAATCGAGCCCGGCGAGCGCATCGCCCTGATCGGCCGCAACGGTGCGGGCAAGTCGACCTTGCTCAAGCTGCTGGCCGGGGAACTGAAACCCGACGATGGCGAGGTCCGGGTCGAAGGCGGCATCCGCATCGCGCGGCTGGAGCAGGAAGTCCCGGCCGGCGCGCAGGGCGACGTATTCGACGTGGTCGCCGGTGGCCTGGGCGAACTCGGGACCTGGCTGGCCGAGTTCCACCACCTCAGCCACGCCGACCAGGTCGACGTTGCCGCGCTGGCGAAAGTGCAGGCCAGGATCGAGGCCGGCCACGGCTGGTCGCTGGAGCAGCGCGTCACCGAAACCCTGACCCGCCTGGGCCTGGACGGCGACGCAACGTTTTCCGGCCTCTCCGGCGGCCTCAAGCGCCGCGTATTGCTGGCGCGCGCGTTGGTATCGGCGCCGGACCTATTGCTGCTCGACGAGCCCACCAACCACCTCGACATCGCCGCGATCGACTGGCTCGAAGGCTTCCTCAAGGGCTGGGCGGGCGCACTGGTGTTCGTCACCCACGACCGCCGCTTCCTGCGCGCGCTGGCCACCCGCATCGTCGAGATCGACCGCGGCCAGGTCAGCAGCTGGCCGGGCGACTGGGCCAACTACGAGCGTCGCCGCGAGGAGCGGCTCAACGCGCAGGCGCAGGAGAACGCGCGCTTCGACAAGGTCCTGGCGCAGGAGGAAGCCTGGATCCGGCAGGGCATCAAGGCGCGACGCACCCGCGACGAAGGCCGCGTGCGGCGACTGGAAGCGATGCGCAACGAGCGCGGCCAGCGCCGCGAGCTGGCCGGCAACGTGCGCATGGAAGTGGCGCAGGGCGAAGCATCGGGAAAGAAGGTCATCGAAGCGAAGAACGTATCCTTCGGCTACGGGACCGTACCGGTGATCCGCGATTTCTCCACCACCATCCTGCGCGGCGACCGCATCGGCCTGGTGGGCGCCAACGGCAGCGGCAAGACCACGCTGCTCAAGCTGCTGCTGGGCGAAATGGCGCCCACATCAGGCGAAGTGAAGCTCGGCAGCAACCTGCAGGCGGCGTATTTCGACCAGTACCGCGCGACCCTGCGCGAGGACTGGAACGCGATCGAGAATGTCGCCGAAGGCCGCGAATCCGTCACCATCAATGGCCGCCAGAAGCACGTCGTCGGTTACCTGCAGGACTTCCTGTTCACGCCCGAGCGCGCGCGCGCGCCGATCACGCGGCTCTCGGGTGGCGAGCGCAACCGGCTGCTGCTGGCGCGACTGTTCGCGCAGCCATCCAACCTGCTGGTGATGGACGAGCCGACCAACGACCTCGACGTGGAAACGCTGGAGCTGCTGGAGGAACTGCTGGCCGATTACCCGGGCACCCTGCTGCTGGTCAGCCACGACCGCGATTTCCTTGACAACGTGGTGACGTCCACCCTGGTGATGGAAGGCGATGGCACGGTCGGCGAATACGTCGGCGGCTACAGCGACTGGCTGCGGCAACGGCCGCACCCGGCCGCCGCCGCCGCCGCCGCACCGAAGGCTCCGCTGGCAGCGAAGCCGGAACCTGCGGCTGCACCGGCAAAGCGCAAGCTCGGCTACAAGGACGCGCGCGAACTGGAACAGCTTCCGGCGCGGATCGAGGCCCTGGAGGCCCGCCTGGCGGACATGGCAGGCCAGATGAACGACCCCGCGTTCTACCAGCGCGAAAGCGCCGCGATCCTGGCCCACAATGCCGCCATCGCCGACCTGCAGGCCGAACTGGACGCGGCCTATGCGCGCTGGGCGGAACTGGATGGCTGACCCGCGACGCTACCGAGCGCCACCAGGGTAGCAACGGCACTTCACGCCGCGCCCATTGCGCGCTACAACGCGGCAGCGGCCAGAACGGAGTGCCTGCCATGCCCAGCCAGGATCCGCGCATCGATGCCTACATCGCCGGCGCCGCCCCTTTCGCGCAGCCGATCCTGGGGAAGCTGCGCGCCATCGTCCACGAAGCCTGCCCGGGCGCCGAAGAAACGATCAAATGGAGCATGCCGTGCTTCATGCACGCTGGCGGCATCCTGTGCAGCATGGCGGCGTTCAAGCAGCACGTGTCCTTCGGCTTCTGGAAGCATGCGCTGGTGATGGGCGAGGGCGTCGAGCGCGACGGCATGGGCAGCTTCGGCAGGATGGCCTCGGTCAAGGACCTGCCGGCGAAGAAGGAACTGCTCGCATTGATCGGCAAGGCGATGGCACTCAACGAGCAAGGGGTGAAGACGCCAGGCGCGCGCAAGGCCACCAGCCCCAGGCCGCCGCCGGCCGCCCCCGACGACCTTGCCGCGGCGTTGCGGAAGAACAAGGCCGCCGCCGCCACGTTCAAGGCCTTCCCGCCGGGCCAGCAACGCGAATACATCGACTGGCTGGTGGGGGCCAAGCGCGAGGACACCCGCGCGAAACGGCTGGCCCAGGCGGTCGAATGGCTGGCAGAGGGCAAGCGTCGCAACTGGAAATACGAGAACTGCTGAACGCCCCCGCACATCGCGCTTGCCACGTCCTTCATCGCCCCCGTGCTGGCATGGCGGCGCCCCACTGGATGGAGACCGCGATGATCCGCAAGCTGCCATCGGGCGGATACCGCCTGTACTCACGCAAACCCGATCCCCGGACCGGCAAGCGCCGCAATCTCGGTACCTTCCCAACCCGCGAGAAAGCCGAGAAGCACGAACGCGAAGTGCAGTACTTCAAGCACCACTGAGCGGTGCGGCGGCGCAACCGCACGACCGGCCTGGGCGGGTCGATAGAGGCGTCGCCGGCGTCAATCGCCCAGGTATGCCCCGCAGCCGCGATACACCTTGTCGCCGACGGTCAGCTCGGCGCCGGTTTCGAACGCCTCGCCGCTCATGCCGTCGCGGCAGGGTTCGCGCCTGGTGCGCAGGACGACGTCGGTGCCGTCGGACAGCTTGCCACCATAGCCGGGCGTGCTGCTGATGCCGGTGGCGCGGGGGATGTCCAGCGTGCGTTCGCCGTAATCGAGCACGGCATGCAGGCGCGGAGCGTCGCCACCTCCGACCTCCACCAGCCAGCCCGGCTCGCTGCCGACCGCGCGGTAGGCGATGCCGCGCGCGGCCGCGTCGGTCCACGGCGAAGCGCGATCGCCGGGGCTGCAGTCGCGCTGTTCTTCGCCCGCCAGGATCAGGATGGCGCCATCGCCCTGGCGCATGAACTCGTTTCCGGCGGCGTCGGCGTGGCGCGTGCCGGTCAGTGATTCCACGTGCGGCAGCCGCAGTTCGCGGCCGGAAAAATGCAGGCGCACGGCATCGCCCTCGGCGTCCGCATCGACCAGCAGTTCGCCGCACTGCCAGTGCATCGTGGCGCCGGCCGTGGTGGGCTGCGGCTGCGGCGACGGACTGGCGGGGGGCGGCCCCTGGTCGGCGTGGCGAGGCGCCCGCATCCCGTCCGTTGGGGCCTGCGCTGGCGGGACCGCAGCGCCCGCGCCGGCAGGCGCCCCGGGCTGGCATGCAGCGAGCGTTACGGCGACCAGATACGGCAGGATCCTGGCGATGCGCATGGCGGTGTTCCCCGGGAAGGGCCCCGAGCATAGGAACGCGGCTTCAACGCGGCGTGAGGGCGGGTTGCAGCCGAAGAGCGGCGGCTGCCGGTCGTCACTCCGGCACGGTATCGGTACGCAGTACCGGGTACAGGTTGTAGCGGTCGTCGTAGGACGAGTGCCGCCGATAGAAGAAGTCCAGGCGTGCCCGCGGATCGGCCGCGAACGCGGGATCGCCCTTCAGCCGCTGCTCGAACGCGGCCTTCAGCTTTGGATCCTTCGCCAGCATGTCGCGCGCGATTTCCTCGGCGACATAGGGCTCCATGTATTCCTTCTGCTCGAAGGCGTTGTTGAACTCGCCCCAGCCCAGCAGCGAGTCCGGGGCCTGCGGTTCCAGCAGTGCCATCACCAGCCGGGCCCTGGGTTGCGCGATCGGCACGAACAGCGCGCCGGCGGCGACGTCCCGTGCCTCGGGCTTCCAGTCGCCCGCAACCGTCAGCCGCTGGTGGCCCTCGAACGACTGCTTGCCGAACTCGGTGCGGTCGGGCCGGAACGCCTGCAGCGCGGCATCGGCAAGCCCGTGGTCGAGGCGGCGGAAGGCGATGCCGTGCTGTCGCAGCTTCCTGCCGACCCAGTCCGCGTGCGCGGCCGGCACGAGGTAGCCGGCGCGCGGTGCGACGACGACGTGGTCCGGAACGATATGGTCGCGCAGCGGCACCTGCCAGGTTACCGGCTTGGTCTCGTCGTAGCGCGTCATCAGCGCGCCGGACACGTCCGATGGCGTCCGCGTGTATGCATAGCCCTGGAAATCGATGGCGCGTGCGGTGCCGGCGACCTTCCAGTCCAGCGGAACCGGCGTGCCGCCCAGCTGCCGCGCACGTGCGTCGGCGTCGTGGGCGAGGGCGAGCCAGTGGCTGCCGTTGGCCGCCACCAGGTCGAGCAGGGCGATGATCGCGTTGCGGGTGATGCGCACCCGGGTCGGATAGCCTTTCCACGAATGCGTCTCGACCAGCATCCCGAAGCGGTTGCGCAGCTGGAAGTAGCCGTTGGAGAAGCGCGGCGTCGACACGCCATCCTCGAAGCCGGACGCCGGGTTGTCGAATTCCACGAACGAGGGGTAGAAGGGCAGCGCCATCGAGCCCTGCGCGTCCAGGCGCTCGATCACGCCGTCGCGCAGCGCGGTGCCGGCCTTGCGCAACGCCTCGTCGCCGGCGTGCAGCGGTTCGACCTGCACCGAGACGTCGTGCTGGAACTTGGCGCCGTCGGTGACGTGCAGGTCCACGTAGGCAAGCGGATCCCAGGCTTCGACCAGCGCCAGCATCGCATGCATTTCCGGCGCGTCGGCCTTCACGTAGTCGCGGTTGAGGTTGTAGTTCTGCGCGGTGGTGCGCCAGCCCATCTGCTCGGGGCCGCGCTGGTTGGGGCGGTTCCATGCGCCGAAGCGCTCGTGGCCGTCGACGTTGAACACCGGCACGAACAGCAGCACCTGCCTGGCCAGGTCGCCGGCGGCGGCTTCGCCGTCCAGGGCCTGGCGCAGCGCGAGGAAGCCAGCGTCCTTGCCGTCGATCTCGCCGGCGTGGATGCCACCCTGCACCAGCAGCACAGGTACGCCAGCGGCCTTCGCGGCTTCCGGGGTGAACGCACCGCTGCGGGTCGCGACCAGCAGCTTCATCGGCCGGCCTTCCGGGGTGGTGCCGAACTCGCTGCAGCGCACCGCATCCGGGTAGGCGCGCGCGAAGGCGTCGCAGAGTGCGATCACCTCGTCGTAGCGGCCGGTCCTGGTGAATCCGGAACGCTCGGCGACCGTCGTCAAGGCGGAGGGGCTGGCAGGCGCCGCCGTGGCCATGGCCATGGGGGCCGCCGCGGTGAGCAGGGCGGCGAGTGCGGCGGCGAGATGGACGGGGCGTGGCATGCGATGGCTTCCGGGAGAACGACCGCCGCATGGTAGCGAATGCCCGCGGCTGGCATAGTCCGCGCTGGAAGCCATGTCGGAGCAAGCCATCTTGGAACAATCCATCGACCGGTTGTACTACGCGCCCGGCGCCGCGAGCATGCTCGTGCACTGGCTGCTGATCGAATGCGGGCACCCGCACGAGTTGCAGCTGGTCGATACCGCGACCGGTGCCCAGAAGCACCCCGACTACCTCGCGCTCAATCCGGACGGCGTGGTGCCGACGCTGGTGCTCGATGGCGAGCCGATGGCCGAGGCCGCGGCGCTGGCGATGACCCTGGCCGACCGCCATCCGCAGGCTGGCCTGGCGCCGGAATTCGACGATCCGAGCCGGGCGCGGTACGTGCAGTGGATGTTCCACCTGGCCAATGCGGTGCAGCCGCTGTTCCGGATCTGGTGGTATCCGCACGAACCGGCCGGCGCCGAGTTCTCCGACGGCGTGCGCGCGCACGTGGCGCCCCGGATCGAGGCGGCATGGCAGCGCATCGATGCGCGGCTCGCGGCGGGCGGACCGTTCCTGCTGGGCGATGCCGTGAGCGCCGCCGACTTCTACCTGGCGATGTTGATGCGCTGGTCGCGCAACATGCCGAAGCCGGCGACGCAGTGGCCGCACCTGGCCGCGCTGGCGCAGCGGATGAAGGCGCGGCCGTCGTACGCCGCGCTGTGCGCGTCCGAGGGCCTGGAGGCCTGGAATTGAGCGCCGCCACGCTCGCGCGCCTGCCGCGCCAGGTGCCCTACATCATCGGCAACGAGGCCTGCGAGCGCTTCAGCTTCTACGGGATGCGCAACATCCTGGTGCAGTTCCTGATCAGCAGCGTGATCTTGGCCTACATCCCGGAAGCCGATCGCGAGGGCGCGGCCAAGGACATCTTCCACAGCTTCGTCATCGGCGTGTACTTCTTCCCGTTGCTCGGCGGCTGGCTGTCGGACCGGTTCTTCGGCAAGTACGACACGGTGCTGTGGTTCTCCCTGGTCTATTGCGCCGGCCATGCCTGCCTGGCGCTGTTCGAGGACAACCGCCAGGGCTTCTACACCGGCCTGTTCCTGATCGCGCTGGGGTCGGGCGGGATCAAGCCGCTGGTGGTGTCCTTCGTCGGCGACCAGTTCACCCAGGCCAACAAGTCGCTGGCCAAGGTCGTCTTCGACTTCTTCTACTGGACGATTAATTTCGGCAGCTTCTTCGCGTCGCTGCTGATGCCGCTGTTCCTGCGCGAACTGGGCCCCTCGATCGCCTTCGGCATTCCCGGCGTGCTCATGTTCATCGCCACCTTGGTCTTCTGGATGGGCCGCAGGCAGTACGTGCGGGTGCCGCCGAGCCGCGGCGAGGATCCCGATTCGTTCTACAACGTCGCGCGCACCGCGCTGCTGTCGCACGCGCCGGGGCAGGGGCGGCCGGGGCTGGTCGTGGCCGTCGCCGGGGTGGTCCTGGCCGCGGCGATGCTGCTGGCCTGGGGCCTGCATGCGTGGGCGGGCCTCGCGGTGCCGTTCTGGCCCGCGGGCTTCCATTTCGTGATTACCGCGTGCCTGGTGCTGGGCGCGCTGATCGCCTGCGGCGGCATTGGCGTGTCGATGCAGCTCGAGCGCGCCCGCGGCCGCCACGATGCCGCCGCCGTCGACAGCGTGCGTGCGGTGCTGCGCATCATCATCGTGTTCGCGCTGACCACGCCGTTCTGGTCGCTCTTCGACCAGAAGGCCAGTACCTGGGTGATCCAGGGCCGCGACATGGCGGTGCCGCACCACAGCTGGTGGTGGCCGAGCTGGCTGGTGCGCGAGGCGGCGCAGATGCAGGCGCTGAACCCGTTGCTGGTGATGCTGTTGATCCCCTTCAACAACATGGTGCTGTACCCGGCGCTGCGCCGGCTGGGCTACGAGCCGACCGCGCTGCGGCGGATGGGTTGGGGCATCGCGTTCTCGGGCATCGCCTGGATCGTGGCCGGGCTGATCCAGCTGCAGATCGACAGCGGCGCGGTGACCTCGCTGGCGTGGCAGGCGCTGCCGTACACGCTGCTGACCTTCGGCGAGGTCCTGGTCTCGGCGACCGCGCTGGAGTTCGCCTACAGCCAGGCCAAGGGTTCCATGAAGGGCGTGATCATGGCCTTCTGGTACCTGGCCAGCACCTTCGGCAGCCTGTGGGTGCTGCTGACGAATGTCGCAGTGCGCAACGACGCGGTGACTGCGCGCATCGCCACCACGGGCTGGAGCGAGAACGCCTTCCTGATGTTCTTCTTCGCCGCGTTCGCGTTCGCCGCAGCGCTGGCGTTCGCGCTTTATGCGCGGCGCTATCCGATGCAGGACAATTACCGGCCGGCGGGCTGACGACCCGCGACGGCCAGAATGGGGAGAACGACGATGAAGTACTGGATCCTTGCCGCCGCCGTGCTGGGGCTGGCGGCCTGTGGCGGCCAGCCCGCCGACACCGCCGGAACCGAGGCGGCGGACGCGGCCGCCAAGCCACGGCCAGGCGCCGCATCGGCGCCCGCGGCAAAAGCCGCGCCGGAAGCCGCGCCCGCGGCCGCGACCGACGCGCCGTTGCAGGTCGCCGACATCGACGCCTACGTCCGCGGCATGGGCAGCGAGGTCGAAATGCTGAAGGCGGAGTATCGAAAGATCGAGCAGGCGCGCGCCGCCAACGACAGCGACGCCGAAATCCAGGCACTGTTCGCGATGACCGCCGAGGGCATCGACGAAGCCGGCGTGCAGGCCTCCCGGCTATCGCCGGCGCGCTATGGATTCGTCAAGGACCGCATCGACGAAATCCAGTCCAAGGCCGACCTGCTGGAAGGCTTCCGCAAGATGGAAGGCAACAGCAGTGCGCTGAGGGCACAGATCGGCGATCCCTACGCAGGCCTGCCCGCCGACGTCGCTTCCGCGCTCAAGGCACGCAACGCGGAAACCGCCGCGCTGCGGGCGGAAGCCATAGGCCTGCGGCTGAAGGCGGCCGGAGGCTGACGGATGTCGCTGTCGCTGACCGTGCTGATCATCGCCGCCACCGTGCTGGTGTCGTGGCTGGCGTTCAACAACCCGCGCCTGCTCGACCGCCTGGTCCTGTGGCCACCGGCGATCGCGCGCCAGCACCAGTACGACCGGTTGGTCACGCACGGCTTCATCCACGCCGATTTCCAGCACCTGCTGTTCAACATGATCACGCTGTACTTCTTCGGGCGACTGGTGGAGCAGTGGTTCGTGCCCTACATCGGCCGGGTCGGGTTCGTGCTGTTCTACCTGTCGGCGATAGTGATTGCGATCCTGCCCACCTACCTGCGCCACGTGGGCGATACGCGCTACCGCAGCCTCGGCGCTTCCGGTGCGGTCTCGGCGGTGCTGTTCACCTTCATCCTGGTGCAGCCGTGGTCGCTGATCTTCGTGTTCTTCGTGCCGGTGCCGGCGATCGTGTACGGCGCGCTCTATGTCGGTTACTCCGTGTGGATGGACAAGCACGGCCAGGACAACGTCAACCACAGCGCCCACCTCTGGGGCGCGGCCTATGGCATCGCGTTCACGTTGCTGATGGAGCCGCGCGTGGGCGCGGCCTTCGTGGATCGGTTGCTGCATCCGTCGTTCGGCTGAGCTGCGGCGCGGTCGCCGCCGATGCTCACCCGGCCTGAAGATCGGGTGTGCTATCCAGACCGTCATTGCGGCCTGGGCCGCGCGGTGGTGGAGGCGGCATGGCAAGCGCACGGATTCCATTGAAGGGTGGCGGGACGGCCAAGACGGCAACCCGGAAGACCGCCGCCAGCAAGAGCGCGTCGAAGCCCGCCGCGAAGTCCGCCGCAACGCAGGTGGCCGCGAATTCCAGGGCCGGCAAGGCCGTGAAGCCGGCGAACAGAACAACCAAGGACGCAAGGACGACGGCGGCAAGGTCCGTGCGGCCGGCTGTCGGCAAAACCGCAGCGCCTTCGAAGGCGAAAAAATCCGTCGCCAAGTCCGCCGCAGGGAAGGCGGTGCAGGAATCGGCATCGCGCGCGGCCGTGCCGGCAAGGAAAGCACCTGCCAGGAAAGCGCCTGCGAAAAAAACCGTTGCGGCGAAAACCCCTCCGCAACCGCCGGCAGCCAGGTCCGCCGGCAAGTCCTCGGGATCGAAGACCACCGCCGCGCCGCGCAAGATCACCCCGAAGCAGGCGCTGGCCAACACCCGCAAGCTGCTGGAAGCCAAGCAGGCGCACGATCGCCAGCCGCCGGCATGGCAGGCGCTCGACCGCCAGCCCGACCAGTTGCCGCATGCGGCCGGTTTCCAGTCCGCCGAAGCCCAGGATCGGGCCGGGGAGTTGCACGCCGGCGAAAGCCGGATGGAGGCGATCCAGGGCGCCATCAGCACCCGGGACCGCCATGACCAGGGCAAGCGCGACCAGCGCTGATGCGGGGGACTGCCATGCCTGCCGATTCCTCCATCCCTTCCCCGGTCGCCCACGATGAGGCCCGGAAACGATTCGTGGCCCGGCGCGACGGACACGAAGCCCGGCTCGATTACACCGTGGCCGGGGATGTCCTTGCCATCACCCACACCATCGTCCCCGAGGCGATCGGCGGCCGCGGCATCGCCGGGGAACTCGTGCGTACCGCGCTGGAATACGCGCGCGCGGGGCGATTGCGGGTGCGGCCGGCGTGTTCCTATGCCGAGGCCTGGATGGGTCGCCATCCCGAGTACGACGACCTGCGTGCCTGAGCAGCGGGCGACCCGCGCGCCGGGTGCTGCCACTCCAGAGGCGATGCACGGGGCGGACCGGGAGCGCGATCGAGTCCGTGGACCTGAGCCGGGGGACCCTTCGCCGGCCGCGTAGAATTGCGCGCCCTGACCGTCGGTTCCCGGCACATGCGCCTCAACAAGCACATCAGCGACAGCGGCCACTGTTCGCGGCGCGAGGCCGACCGGCTGGTCGCCGAAGGCCGGGTCACCGTCAACGGCCAGCGTGCCCGGGTCGGGGCCGAAGTGGGCGAGGGCGACGAGGTCCGGATCGACGGCCAGGCGCTGCGGCCGCGCAGCGCGGCCAAGGGCCAGCGCCGCCATGTCTACATCGCGCTCAACAAGCCGGTGGGGATCACCTGCACCACGGAAGCCGCGGTGCGGGGCAACATCGTCGACCTCGTCGGCCACGAGCAGCGGATCTTCCCGATCGGCCGCCTGGACAAGGAGTCCGAAGGCCTGATCCTGCTGACCAGCAACGGCGACATCGTCAACGAGATCCTGCGCGCCGAGAACAAGCTGGAGAAGGAATACCTGGTGGCGATCAACCACCCGGTCGACGAGCCGTTCCTGCGCGCCATGGCCCGCGGCGGGATCCCGGTGCACGAGAAGGCGACCCTGCCGTGCAAGACCGGCAAGCTCGGCCCCTACGGCTTCAGGATCGTGCTGGTGCAGGGGCTGAACCGGCAGATCCGACTGATGGCGGCGCACTTCGGCCACCGGGTGAAGCAGCTGGTCCGGGTGCGGATCGGCAACGTCCGGCTGGGCCACCTCAAGCCTGGCCGCTGGCGCAACCTGACCGATGCCGAATTGCATGGGCTTTTGCCGCAGCGCAGCGACTGGTAGCCGGTCCAGGGCGGGGCCGGGGGCCGTACGCCGCCCATTCACACTTTTGGCCAAAAGTAGGTTAAGGTGCGCCCACTGTTCAAAGCGGGATCACGGTACATCGTGGCCCGATGCGGTTGATCCAAACGATCCGCTACATCGTCGCGTCTATACCCCTTGCTCGACAGTCTCGGTCCGCGTGTCGCGTTCCGTGCCAAATCAACACAACGTTTCAAGGAGTTAGACATGTCGGATCGTCAGACCGGTACCGTCAAGTGGTTCAACGACGCCAAGGGCTTCGGCTTCATCACCCCGGAGTCGGGTGCGGACCTGTTCGTGCACTTCCGTTCCATCCAGGGCACCGGCTTCAAGTCGCTGCAGGAAGGCCAGAAGGTCTCGTTCAAGGTCGTGCAGGGCCAGAAGGGCCTGCAGGCGGACGAAGTCCAGGCGCTGTAATCACAGCCGCCACATTGCTGTAACGAGAAACCCGGCTCCGGCCGGGTTTTTCTTTTGCGCGGGCAGCAGCTCTGGCGTGCATTCAGGCATCACGCCATCGTCCCTATCGTGATCGCGGTCCGTGCCGGGAAAGGAGCCCGCCATGTTTCGCATCGCCTGCCTGTCCTGCCTGTTGCTTCTGGCGCTGCCCGCCTGCCAGCGTGATGCGGCGCCCGCGTCGACGACACCCGCCGCTTCCGCGGATGCGGCCGCCACGCCCGCGGTCGCGGCGCCGCCGCTGCAGGACGTGGTCGAGCGCGACCCGAGCTACCTCATCGGCATCAGTTACCCGCCCGTCGCCAAGCGGTATCCGGGGCTGGCGGCGGCGCTGAAGGCCTATGCCGACGCGGCCCGGGGCGAACTGATGCAGGCGGTCGCGGGCCTGGGTTCCCAGAAGCCGACCGCCCCCTACGACCTGTCGCTGGCCTTCAGCGAACTGGTCGTCACCCCGCAACTGGTCGCGATCGCTGCGGATGGCAGCAGTTACACCGGCGGCGCCCACGGCAACCCGCTGCTGGCGCGCTTCGTATGGTTGCCGCAGCAGGACCGGCAACTTACCGCCACGGAACTGATTCCCGACCCGCAAGCCTGGCGCGACATCGCCGGTTACGTCCGCGAGCAGCTGCTGTCCGCGCTGTCGCAACGGGTGGACGCGGACGCGCCGCCGCCGGCCGAGCGTGCGCAGATCGTCAAGAACGCCTCGCAGATGATCGACGAGGGGACCACGCCGGATCCGGCCAACTTCGCCCAGTTCGAGCCGGTGTTGGGCGCTGGTGGCAAGATAGTGGGGCTGCGGTTCGTGTTCCCGCCCTACCAGGTCGGCCCATACGCGGACGGCGTGCAGACGGTCGAGGTCCCGGCCGCGGTGCTGCTGCCCAAGGTGGCGGCCAGATACCGCGGTCTGTTCGAAGGGGGTTGAACGGCGGGCCGTGCCCGCGGCGGCGTGGAGGGGGCGACGATGGCGATCCATCCCTTGCGGCAGCGCGTGACCGGGCTGATGCAGGCAGCGGGCGTGCAACCCGACGGCCCGGGCGAGTGCGACCCGCGGATCCTGGACGACCACTTCTACGGGCGCGTGCTGCGCGAAGGCTCCCTCGGCCTCGGCGACTCGTACATGGACGGCTGGTGGCAGGTCGGCTCGCTGGATGGAATGTTGTACCGGCTGCTGCGCCATGGCGTCGACGAGCGCGTTCACGGCCTGCGCTCGCGCCTGGACGATCTCCGCGCCTGGCTGCTCAACCTGCAGGCCGGGCGCCGCGCGCTGGCCGTGGGCGAGCGCCATTACGACCTCGGCAACGAGCTGTTCGAGGCGATGCTGGGCAAGCGCCTGGTTTACAGTTGCGGCTACTGGCGCCAGGCCGACGGCCTCGACGACGCGCAGGAAGCCAAGCTCGACCTTGTCTGCCGCAAGCTCGGCCTGCGCCCGGGCATGCGCGTTCTCGACATCGGTTGCGGCTGGGGCGAGGCGCTCAAGTACGCGGCGCAGCACCATGGCGTGGAGGGCGTCGGCGTCACCATTTCGCGCGAACAGGCCGATTACGCCCGCAAGCTGTGTGCCGGCCTGCCGGTGGACATCCGCCTGCAGGATTACCGTGCGCTCGCGGGCGACACCGCCGACAGCAGCTTCGACCGCATCTTTTCGATCGGCATGTTCGAGCACGTCGGCGCGAAGAACTACCGCGCGTACTTCGAAGTCGCGCGCCGCTGCCTGCGCAACGACGAGGCCACCGGCGGCGGCCTGTTCCTGCTGCACTGCATCGGCAGCAACGTCTCGTTGCGGCACACCGACCCATGGATCGCCCGCCACATCTTCCCCAACTCGATGCTGCCGTCGGCTGCGCAGATCGCCAGCGCCAGCGAAGGCCTGTTCGTGACCGAGGACTGGCACGGCTTCGGTACCGACTACGACCGCACCCTGCAGGCCTGGCGCGACAACATCGAAGCCGCCTGGGACAGGCTGCCGCCGCGCTACGACGAGCGCTTCCGCCGCATGTGGCGGTTCTACCTGGCCGCGTCGATGGCGACCTTCCGCGCACGCCGCGCGCAGTTGTGGCAGCTGGTGATGTCGCCGCACGGCGTCCCTGGCGGGTACGACGCGCCGCGCTGAATGCGCGTCGACGGCGACCGCGTCACGGCCGTTGAACATCCCCTTCACCGGGCGCGAACGCGGTGCCTGCGCTAATGGCGGCGCCATCACCGGAGAAGACGCGATGCTCGTCCACCTGCACCACGCCCCCGAAGTCGACCACGACGAAGGCCGCACCCGTGCGCGCATCTTCGGCGAGGAAGCGACCGACCTGTACCCGGGCCAGCCCTGGGGCGAGGTGGAACCGCACATGGCGGGCGACTGGCGCGCGGTGCGTGGCAATTCGCCGCTGGCCTGGGCGGACGTGCGCGGCCACGCCCATGCGGCCTGGCAGTGCGCCAAGCTGGAGCGCGAGGACCACCTGCGAGACGACGCCCCGGTGTTCTGAGCGCCCCCGCAGGCTCATCAGGATCGACGCCGCCGCAAGGCGGCGTTTTGCTTTCCTGCCACCCGCTCCGCGCCCGGCGGTCGACAACCGCATCACGCCCCGCCGCCAATACTCGTGCGCCGCATGCCGGCATCGCGCGCCGGCGTGCCCCGCCCCAGGAGGCCACCATGGCACGCCCCGTCTGGACCGGTACGCTTTCGTTCGGGCTGCTCAACATCCCGGTCTCGCTGATGGCCGGCGAGCGCCGTACCGACATCTCCTTCCGCATGCTCGATTCCCGCAACAACGCGCCGGTGCGTTACGAGCGCGTCAACGCCGAGACCGGCGACGAAGTGCCGTGGAAGGACATCGTCAAGGCCTTCGAATACGACAAGGGCAGCTATGTCGTGCTGGAGCCCGAGGACATCAAGTCGGCGGCGCCGGAGAGCCACGACGCGATCGAGGTCGAGGGCTTCGTCGATGCCGGCGCGATCGGGCCGCAGTATTTCGAGAAGCCTTACGTGCTGGTGCCGGCGAAGAAGGCGGAAAAGGGTTACGTGCTGCTGCGCGAGGCGCTGCAGGGCACCGGCAAGATCGGGATCGCGCGGGTGGTGATCCGGACCCGCGAGCACCTGTGCGCGGTGATGCCGCAGGGGTACGCGCTGGTCCTGCTGATGATGCGCTACCCGCAGGAACTGGTGGACGTCGACGAATACAACATCCCGGAGGGCGCCCGCGGGGACTACCGGATCACCGCGAAGGAACAGGAATTCTCCGAGCAGTTGATCGAAACCATGTCCACGAAATGGGAGCCGGACCAGTACCGTGACGAGTTCCGCGAACGCCTGCACAAGGTGATCCAGCAGCGGATGAAGGCGGATGGCGTGGTCAAGCGCGAGGAGGAGGAACCGGAAGTGGGCGAGGGCGCGACCACCAACGTGGTCGACTTCATGGCGCTGTTGCAGCAGAGCATCGACCGCAACAAGCGCACCCCGGCCCGGAAGGCGGCCTCCAAGACTGCGCCGGCGAAGAAGGCGCCCCGGAAAACCGCGAAGAAGGCAGCGAAGAAGGCCGCGGCCAAGGGGGCTGCCAGGTCCGCCTCGCGCAAGCGCGCCTGACGGGCGGTGGCGATGAGCCTTCGCGAGTACGCACGCAAGCGCCGCGCCGGGGAAACGCCGGAACCATTCGACGACACGCGTCCCGGCAAGCGCGGGCGACGCCCGATCTTCGTCGTGCAGCTGCACCACGCACGCGCGCGGCATTACGACTTCCGCCTGGAGATGGACGGCACGCTGAAGAGCTGGGCGGTGCCCAAGGGGCCTTCGCTGCGCGCGGGCGAGAAGCGCCTGGCGGTCGAGGTCGAGGACCATCCGCTGGGTTATGCGGGATTTTCGGGCGACATTCCCAAGGGCCATTACGGCGCCGGCCACGTCGACATCTTCGACCGTGGCGTATGGAACGCGGAAGGCGACCCGCTGGCGGGGCTGGCGGCCGGCAAGATCGATTTCGAACTGCATGGCGACAAGCTGCACGGCGCCTGGAAGCTGGTGCGCACGCAACAGCGGCGCAGCGGCAAGCCGCAATGGTTGCTGCTCAAGCGCGATGATGCATGGGCACGCGATGCCGAGGCCGACGACCTGGTAGCCGGTGTCGGCGCCCCCGGGGCTGCCGGCGCCAAGGGCGGCAATGGAACTGCCGCGACTCCCCGGCCGCCCAGGGCCAAGCCCGGCAAGCATGCCGGCGCTGCCCCGGCGAGGCGCTCGCGGGCATCGCGCCCGGACTGGGCCGGGCGGGCCGCGGCATTGCCCGGCGCCCGTGCCAGGAACCGCAACTGGAAGGCGCCGGCGCCTCAGCTGGCGACCTTGCGCCAGGCCCCGCCGCAAGGAGACGACTGGCTCCATGAACTCAAGTGGGATGGCTACCGCTTGCTGGCGGAAGTCGTCGCCGGCAAGGCGCGTTTGCTTTCCCGCAATGGGCTCGACTGGACCGCGGACTATCCGGAGATCGTGGTCGCGCTGGAGCGGCTGGGGGTGGCCGAAGGCAGCTTCGACGGGGAGCTGATCGCGCTCGATCCCAAAGGCGGCGACGACTTCGCCTTGTTGCAGCGGACCATCCAGGGCAGTGCCCGCGGCGTGCTGCGCTACATGCTGTTCGACCTCCCGTCCCTGGCCGGCAGCGACCTGATGGCGGTCCCGCTGGACGAGCGCAAGGCGCTGCTGGAGAGCCTGCTGGAAGGGGCCGATCCGGTGCTGGCCTACAGTAGGCACATCGTCGGCCACGGACCGAAAGTGTTCGCCGCCAGTGCCACGCAGGGCATGGAAGGCATCATCAGCAAGGCGCTGGGCGCGCACTACACGCCCGGAAGGTCGGCGACCTGGCTCAAGACCAAGCACGCGCAGTCCGACGAATTCGTGATCGTCGGCTTCACCGCGCCCAAGCGCTCGCGTACCGGCTTCGGCTCGCTGCTGATGGCGACCCGCGAGCACGGCGCGCTGAAATACGTCGGCCGCGTCGGCACCGGCTTCGATGATGCGCAACTGCGTTCGTTGCTGGCGCGATTGCAGCCGCTGGCGCGCACGCCGCCGACGGTGACATTGCCGGCCCACGTGCCCTTCAGGCCGCGCGACGTGACCTGGGTCGAGCCACGCCTGGTCGCCGAGCTGGCGTTCCGCGGCTGGGGCAAGGAAGGGCTGCTGCGGCAGGCGAGTTTCCAGCGATTGCGGGAGGACAAGACCATGGACGACATCGGCGACCAGAGTGCCCCGGCGCAGCGGCTGACCAGCCCCGGCAAGGTGGTGTATCCGGAACTCGGCCTCAGCAAGCAGCAGGTCGCCGACTACTACCGCGCGGTGACGCCCTGGCTGCTGCCGGAGCTGGTGCGACGCCCGTTGTCGCTGCTGCGTTGCCCGGACGGGCTCAAGGGCCAGTGCTTCTTCCAGAAGCACCACGCCGGGACCCTCGGTGCGGCCGTGCATGCAGTGCCGATCCGCGAAAAGAATGGCGGCAGCGACGACTACCTCTACGTCGACGACATCGAGGGCGTGCTCGACCTGGTACAGATGAACACGCTGGAGCTGCATCCCTGGGGCGCGCGGATCGGGGATGTCGAACACCCCGACCGCCTGGTGTTCGACCTGGATCCCGGTGAAGGGGTGGACTGGAAGGCGATCGTCGCGGCCGCCCGCGACGTGCGCGCGCGGCTGCAGGAGATCGGGATGCAGAGCTTCGTGCGCCTGTCCGGGGGCAAGGGCCTGCACGTGGTGGTGCCGATCGCGCCGGGCCCGGACTGGGGGACGGCCAAGGCCTTCTGCGAAGCCTTCGCCGATGCGATGGCCACCCAGGCGCCGGACAAGTACGTCGCCACCGCAAGCAAGGCCAAGCGCCGCGGTGTGATCTTCATCGACTGGTTGCGCAACGGCCGCGGCGCCACCAGCGTCGCCAGCTGGTCGCTGCGCGCGCGCAAGGAGGCAGGCGTGGCGATGCCGCTGGCCTGGTCCGAATTGGGACGCACGAAATCCGGCGCCGACTATCCGCTGCCACGCGCGCAACGCCGCGCCGCGAGCCTGCGCAAGGATCCCTGGGATGGCTGGGCGCAGGCCACGCAGCAGGAGCTGGTCGCGCTGGATTGATGCGCCGGCGCTGGACGGGTTTGGTCGTCGACCGGAGAAAAAGCCGCCCGGATCGCTCCGGGCGGCTCGCTTGGGGCGTATCCCGTGGCTTACGGCTTCGGCGGAACCGGGCCTGTGTCGGGCTTGGCCGCGTCGTCGCCGCCTTCCGCAACCAGGCCACGGCGCTCCAGCAGCGGCGCGATCTCCGGGTCGGCGCCATAGAAGGCCTTGAACAGTTCCAGCGCATCCTGGCTGCCGCCGCGTGACAGGATCATGTCGCGGAAGCGGTTGCCGTTCTCCCGCGTCAGGCCGCCGTGCTCGCGGATCCACTTCGCGGTGTCGGCATCCAGCACCTCCGACCAGATGTAGGCGTAGTAGCCGGCCGCGTAACCGCCCATGATGTGGCTGAAATACGGGGTGCGGTAGCGCGGCGGCACCGGGGCGTAGTCCAGGCCGACGGACTTGAGCGCGGCGGCTTCGTAATCCATCACCCCGGCGGCGTCGGGCAGCTGGTCGGCGGCGACCTGGTGCCACTTCTGGTCGAGCATCGCCGCGCCCAGGTACTCGGTGGTGGCAAAACCTTCGTTGAACTTGGAGGCCGCCATCACCTTGTCCAGCAGCGCCTTGGGCATCGGCTCGCCGGTCTGCCAGTGCCTGGCGTAATTGGCCAGCACCACCGGGTCGTCCATCCACATCTCGTTGACCTGCGAGGGGAACTCGACGAAGTCGCGCGGCACGTTGGTGCCGGAGAAGTAGGGGTACTTCACGTCCGAGAACATGCCGTGCAGGACGTGGCCGAATTCGTGGAAGGCGGTGTTGGCGTCGTCCCAGGTCATCAGCGCGGGCTTGCCTGCCGCCGGCTTGGTGACGTTGAGGTGCAGCGCGACGACCGGCTTGGTGCCCATCAGGTCGGACTGGTCGACGTAGGAGCTCATCCACGCGCCGCCCTGCTTGGTCGGGCGCGCGTACGGGTCCACCAGCACCAGCGCGAGCTGCGAACCATCCTCGTTGGACACGTCGTAGACGCGCACGTCGGGCTGGTACACCGGCAGGTCCGTGCGACGCTTGAACTTCAGGCCGTACAGCTTGCCGGCGGCGAAGAACACGCCGTTCTCCAGGACGTTGTCCAGTTCGAGGTAGGGCTTGATCTGCGACTCGTCGTAGTCGTACTGCGCCTTGCGCACCTTTTCGGTGTAGTAGGCCCAGTCCCACGGCTGCAGCTGGAAGCTCGGCTGGCCCTTGGCCTTCTGCTCGCTGTCGATCATCGCCTGCAGCACCGAGCCTTCGCGGCGCGCGTTGGCGACGGCGATTGGCGCCAGCTTTTCGAGCATGGCGTTGATGGCTTCCGGCGTCTTCGCGGTTTCCTCGGCGACCGCGAACGCGGCGTAGTTCGGGTAACCCATGATCTTCGCGCGCTCGGCGCGCAGCCTGGTCACCTGCGACACCGCCGCGCGCGTGTCCCACTGGTTGCCGCGGCTGCCGCGCGCGACCGAGGCGCGATGGATGCGCTCGCGCAGGGCGCGATTGTCGAGCTGCGCCTCGGTGGGCTGGCCGGTGGTGTTGAGCAACGGGATCAGGAACTTGCCGTCCAGGCCCTTGGCCTTGGCGGCTTCGGCGGCGGCGTTGACCTGGTCGTCGGTCATGCCGGACAGTTCGTCGCGGCTGTCGACCACGATCGCGGAATCATTGCGCTCGGCGAGCACGTCCTGGCTGAACTTCGTCGTCAGCGTCGCCAGTTCGGCATTGATCGCCTTGACCCGTTCCTGCTGTTGCGGCGTCAGGTTGGCGCCGGCGCGGACGAAATCGGTGTAGTAGCGCTCAACCAGGCGCGCGTCCTGGGCGTCGAGGCCGAGGGTGCCGCGGCTGTCGTACAGCGCCTTGACCCGCGCGAACAGCTTCGGGTTGAGGTACAGGGCGTCGCGGTGCGCCGCGAACCTGGGCGAGTATTGGGCGTCGAGCTTGTCCAGCGTGTCGCTGGTGTCGGCGCTGGTGAGGTTGCCGAACACGTAGCGTGCGCGCGACAGCACCTGGCCGGAACGTTCCATCGCCAGGATCGTGTTATCGAAGGTCGGCGCGGCGTCGCTGGCGGCGATGGCGTCGAATTCCTGCCGCTGCTCGGCCATGCCGCGATCGAATGCGGGGCCGAAATCGCTGGCCTGGATCTTGTCGAACTGCGGGTACTGCAGCGGCAGCGGGCTCTCGGCGAAGAACGGGTTGGACGATTGCGGGGTGCTGGACACGGGCTGGTCCGGTGCGGGGGAGGAAGCGGCGGCGTGGGCCGGCGCGGCGGCGGCCAGGGCCAGGGCCACGGCCAGGGCAAGCGGATGGTTCATGCGGGCAATCCCTCGGAGGCAAGCCGCCAGCCTAGCCGATGTCGCGGCATCGAGCCCATGGCGAAGGTACTGCCAACGCGGCGGCCAGGGGTCGGCGGGTTGGGTTCACGCCGCCAGAACCGCGCGCGGGGCAGGCTGGGCTTCCCCCCACGCCAGGAGCAGACCATGGAGTTGAACACCGTGATGACCGCCAATCCCGCGTGCTGCAGCCGCGACACGCCGTTGCGGGAAGTGGCGAAGATGATGCTGGACAACGATTGCGGCCTGATCCCGGTGGTCGACGACCAGCGGCAGTTGCTGGGCGTGGTCACAGATCGCGACATCGCCACCCGTGCCGTCGCCGGCGGCAAGGACCCGGCAAGCTGCAGTGCCGGTGATTGCATGAGCACGCCGGTGAAGTCGGTTGCCGCGGACAGCACGCTGGCCGATTGCTGCGCGGCGATGGAGGCCGGTCAGGTGCGGCGGGTGCCGGTGGTCGATGCGCAGGGTCGCCTCTGCGGCATCGTGTCGCAGGCCGACGTGGCCTTGAGTGGCCGCGACGAGAAGACCGCCGAGGTCGTCAAGCAGGTGTCCAGGCCGAACTGATCCGCCGGGCGGGCCGCACGACGCTGGAGCAGCGTCGCAGCGGCGATGTCGGGCGCCGGTGCATCGCGAAAACGCCGTCCCGGATGGCGGCGTTTTCCATGGCACGTGCTTCCGCCGCCGGGGCATAATCCGGCGGCAACCGCGATGCCACGGAGAGCCCATGACCACTGCCTACGACTTCAGCGCCACCGACATCGACGGCCAGCCGCAGGCGCTGTCGCAGTACCAGGGCAAGGTCCTGCTGATCGTCAACGTCGCGTCCAGGTGCGGGTTTACCCCCCAGTACGCGGGGCTGGAACGGCTGTGGCGCGACTATCGCGGGCGCGGCCTGGTGGTGCTTGGCTTCCCCTGCGACCAGTTCGGCCACCAGGAGCCGGGCGATGCCGCCGAGATCAAGAACTTCTGTTCGCTGACCTACGATGTCGACTTCCCGATGTTCGCCAAGATCGAGGTCAATGGCGCCGGCGCGCATCCTCTTTGGCAATGGCTCAAGGACGAGAAGGGCGGGCTGCTGGGCATTGATGCCATCAAGTGGAACTTCACCAAGTTCCTGGTCGGCCGCGATGGCCGCGTGCTCAAGCGCTATGCGCCGACCGACAAGCCCGAATCCATGGCCCGGGACATCGAGGCCGCCCTCGCATGAAGGCAGGCGACCCCGGGGATTGCGCTGGATACAGGATCGAATTCGAGTCCAGCGGCCCGCTGTTGCGCGTCCGCGTGACCGGCGCCGGGTCGTACGCCGCGACCGTCGACTACTGGCGGCAGATCCTGGCCGAGGTGCAGGCGCGCAAGCCCGGCGGACTGCTGCTGGTCGATGAGTTGCAGGGGCCGGCGCTCACGGCCGGGGAGTGGCAGTCGCTGGTGGACGGAACCCGGCAGCAGGGCCTGGAGACGGTGCGGATCGCCCACGTCAAGCCGCTCGGCTTGCAGAGCGTCGAACACTGCGAGATCTACGCCCGGGAGGTCGGCCTGGAGGCCCGGGTGTTCGACAACGAGACCAACGCACGCCTGTGGTTGCGTTACGGCGGCGCATGATGCCGCAGGATCGACGCGATCGTGGCAGGCCCAGGCATCGGTGCCGCCGTGCGCGATGACGACTTCGGCCCGGTCACGATGGAGGCCGACCGCGAGATCCCCGGCGTGCTGCGGGTCCGCGTGCATGGACGCGGCGGCGACGCCGGTGCCGCGCTGCGCCGCTGGCGCCACCACATCCTGCGCGCGCGTACGGCAGGGCTGGAGCGCCTGCTGGTGATCCGCGACCTGCAGGGCCCCGTGATCAGCGAGGAAGAGCTGGGCGAGCTCGTGATGCAGCTTGGCCGCCTCGACCTGCACGGCCTGCGCGTCGCCCTGGTGCAGACACGCCATGAGCGCCATCGCATCGATGAACTCGGGACCTTGCTGGCGATGGAACAGGGCGCGGATGCGCGCGTGTTCCCTGACGAGGCCTCGGCGCTGCTGTGGCTGCGCCACGGCACCGATTGAAGCGCGGCCGCGACCTCGCGAAAAACGCTCGTTCGAACAGGTGAGGCCCAGGCTGCTGTCCACCGCGGCGACGCGCGCGAATGGACGCTCTTGCCGACTGCCGCTACTTCTCGACGAAGGCGCGTTCGAACACGTAGTGCCCGGGCACCCCGATCCGCGGCGCGGCGGTGAAGCCGCGGCCGTCCAGCAGCGCCCGGAAATCGGCCAGCATCCCCGGGCTGCCGCACAGCATCGCCCGGTCGTGGGCCGGATCGAGCGGCGCCAGGCCGAGGTCGGCGGCGAGTTGGCCGCTGGCCATGAGGTCGGTAAGGCGGCCGCGGTGTCGACGGCCCTCGTGGATGAAGTCCTCGCGCGTGACCGCGGGGTAATAACGCAGCCGCCCGCGCACCAGGTCGCCGAGGTATTCGTGCCGTGGCAGCAGTTGCAGGATGTCGTCGCGATAGCACAGGTCGCGTTCGTGGCGCACGCCGTGGCACAGCACCACGGTCTCGAAACGCTCGTAGGTTCCGGGGTCCTTGATGATCGACAGCCACGGCGCGAAACCGGTGCCGGTACCCAGCAGGTACAGGTTGCGGCCGGGATGCAGGTCGTGGATCAGCAACGTCCCGGTCGGCTTGCGCCCCACCAGCACCTCGTCGCCCGGTCGGATGTGCTGCAGGCGCGAGGTCAACGGCCCGCCCGGCACCTTGATGCTGAAGAACTCGAGGTGCTCTTCCCAGTTGCCGCTGGCGATCGAATAGGCGCGCAACAGCGGCTTTTGCGAACCGTCCGGCTGCGGCACCTGAAGCCCGAGCATCACGAACTGCCCGCTGTCGAAGCGCAGGCCGGGATCGCGGGTGGTGGTGAAACTGAAGTAGTCGTCGGTCCAGTGACGGACGTCCAGCACGGTTTGGGCGCCGAAGGCAGAGGACATGCGGGCAGCGGTGACGCGAGGGGGCGGCCATTGTAGCGAACGGCGGCCTGCGACCCGCCTTGCCAGTACAGGTGGCCGCGGTGCACGCTTGCGCCATGCCTGCACCATCCACCGAGCTGGCCGGGATCGCGGTCGCCGCCGGCATTGGCCTGCTGGTCGGCATCGAGCGCGAGCGCAGCAAGGGCGACGGCGCGACGCGCGCGGCCGCGGGCGTGCGCACCTTCCTGCTGCTGGCACTGACCGGCGCGGTCGCGCAGCTGCTCGGGCCGCTGGCGGTAGCCGTGGGGGGCGCCTTCGTCGCCCTGGCCGCGCTGGCGAGCTACCGCTACAGCCGCGACCAGGACCCTGGCCTGACGACCGAAGCGGCGATGCTGCTGGTGTACCTGCTCGGGGTGCTGGCGATGCAGCGGATGGTGCTGGCCGCCGGGCTTGGGGTGGCGGTCGCGGTGGTGCTGGCAAGCAAGCCGCGCCTGCATCGGTTCACCCGCCAGGTGCTGACCACGCAGGAGTTGCACGACATCCTGCTGCTGGCTGCGGCCGCGGCGATCGTGCTGCCGCTGCTGCCCAACCGCACCATCGATCCGTGGCAGGCGTTGAATCCGCGCCGGTTGTGGTGGCTGGTGGTGCTGGTGATGGGCATCCAGGCGATGGGCTACGTGGCCCTGCGCGCGCTCGGCGCCCGTGCCGGACTGGCGCTGGCCGGGCTGGCGGGCGGCTTCGTGTCCAGCACCGCGACCATCGCGGCGATGGGCGAGCGATCGCGTGGGACGCCGGCCCTGGCGCCGGCCTGCGCAAGCGCGGCGTTGCTGTCCAATGTCGGCACTGTGCTGCAGTTGGCGGTCGTGGTCGGCGCGTTTTCGCCGGCCTTGCTGCAGTCGATCGCCTGGCCGCTGGTGGCCAGCGGCGTGGTCGCCATCATTGCCGCAGCGGCGTGGAGCTGGCGCGCGCTGGCGACGCCGGCGGCCATGGAGCCGGGGCGGCTCGGGCGCCCGTTCGAACCGCTGCACGCACTCGCCTTCGTTGCGATCGTCGCCGCGGCCTTGCTGCTGTCGGCGGTGCTGCATGCCTGGCGCGGGGATGCGGGGCTGGTCTGGGCGGCGGGCGCAGCGGGTCTGGCGGACGTGCACGCAGCCGCGGCGTCGCTGGCGCAACTCGTCGGGGTGGGCCAGGTCGACGTGGCTGCCGCGCGCTGGCCCCTGGTGGCGGCGCTGGTGACCAATTCGTCGCTCAAGCTGCTGTTCGCGTTCCTGCGCGGCGGTAGCGGCTACGGCCTGCGGGTGCTTACCGGGGTGGCCGCGATGGTGGTGGCGTTCGTGCTGGGGCTGTGGCTGCGCTGATCCGCGCTTCAGCGGACCAGCGTCACCGGCAGCGACGAGGCGGCCAGCACCTTGCTGGCGACCGAGCCCAGCAGCAGGCCCTTGAATGCAGTCAGGCCCCGCGAGCCCATGACGATCAGGTCGACGCGCTGCCTGGTCGCGGCCGCGGCGATCTGTTCGGCGGCGTCGCCGACCAGCAGCTGGGTGTCGAACGCCAGCTTGGCGCGGTTGAGGATGCGCCGGGCGCCGGTGGTCGCATACTCCCCGTTTTCTGCGTGATACCTGGCAACGGCCCTGGCGCCCATCTTGACCGCCGCGGCCTGCATCAGCGGCACGTCGACGTTGACCAGCAGCAACGCGGGCGGCGAGGCGAGCTGCCTGGCGAGCGCGACCACGTGTCTTGCAGCGGCTTCGCTGTTCTTGCTGCCGTCAACCGCCAACAGGACCTTCATCGCGAACTCCCTGGGTGCCAGGCGCGTGGAAACGACTCAACGCGCGGTGTATCCGCCATCGATCACCAGCTCGCTGCCGGTGACGAATTTGGATTCGTCGCTGGCAAGATAGACCACGCCCCAGGCAATGTCATCGGCCTCGCCGAGGTGGCCCAGCGGGTGCAGCGCCGCGACCTGCGCGCGCAGGGCCTCGACGTCGCCGCCGCCGGCTTCCAGGTGGTGCTGCACCATCGGCGTCCAGATGAAGCCGGGGTGCACCGAGTTGACCCGGATCCCTTCGCCCGCGTACAGCATCGCATCGGTCTTGCTCATCAACCGCACCGCGCCCTTGGAGGCATGGTAGGGCGGCGAATCCGCGGCGCCGACGAGGCCATAGATCGACGACAGGTTGATGATGCTGCCGCCGCCGGCGCGACGCATGTGCGGGATCGCGTGCTTGACGCAGAAGAACACGCCCTTGACGTTGATCGCCTGCACCCTGTCCCATTCGGCCTCGGTGATCTGGTCGGTCGGCTTGTTGGCGCCGGCGATGCCGGCGTTGTTGACCAGTACGTCGATGCGGCCCTGGCAGGCGGCGACAGCGTCGATCGCGGAGCGGACCTGGGCCTCGTCGGCGACATCGACATGCCAGCAGTCGGCATCGTGCCCGGCTGCGCGCAGCTCGTCGCGCAACGCCCGGGCATCGTCGTCGAGGACGTCGAACAGGGCGACGCGCGCGCCTTCGCCGGCCAGCCGCAGCGCACAGGCGCGGCCGATTCCAAGCGCCGCTCCGGTGATGATGCAGACCTTGTCCTTGAGTCGTTCCATGGCGATCCCCGATGGCTGATGGGCCAGGCTTCAGAGCGCGAGCGTATGCACGACCTGCGACGGATCGTCGTCCGATGACTTGGTGTGGAAGCCCAGGTAGCGCGCCAGGTCGCGCATTTCCAGGTTCCCGGCGTCGTCGACCGACACCATCCGCTTGATGCCGCGGTCGCGGGCGACATCGATGAGGTGCCGCATCATCGCCGTCCCCAGGCCTTGTTCCTGCCAGTCGTCGAGCACGGCCACGGCGACTTCGCACTGCTCGGGATCCGAGCCCACGGCATAGCGGCACGCACCGACCATGCGGTCGCGGCCGTCGTCGTGGACCACGGCAATGAACGCGACATCGTTGATGTAGTCGATGTCCGTGAGCGAGTCGATCAGGGCCTGGCTCGGGGAATTCATCTGGTACAGGAATCGCGCCCGCCGCGACTCCGGCGAGAGCGCCTGGATGAAGTCGCGCTCGGCCTGGGCATCCTGGCGTTCGATCGGGCGCAGCAGCACCTGGCGACGGTCTCGCAGGGTTTCGGTCCAGCGCGGGTTGGCGGGACCCACGTAGGCGTGTCCGGGGGTAGGGCGCATGGCCGTTTCTCCATTCGGGCGGTGGGTACTTCCGGGAACGGACTATCGGCCGTTTACCGGGCACCGCATTGATGCAGGTCAATGCGGCGCCAATGCGGGGCACCTAGGGTGGCATGGTCCGACGGAGGGCATCGCGATGTTCAAGGATCTGTTGGTTCCGGTGGTGCTGGGCGAGGTCAGCCCGGAGGCGTTCGACCTGGCCTGCGGCATGGCCGGCGGGGAGGGCGGTCACGTCACCGGCCTGGTCAGCATCAGCGTCATCACGCCCATGGTCGAGGCCATGAACTATTTCCCCGAGGCCGTTTACGAGAGCCTCGCCGCGGCGGCCCGCGAGGCATCGCAGCGCCTGCGCGCGCAGGTCGACGCCTGCCTGGCCAGGCACGCGGCCAGCAGCGAGTCCCGGGTGTCGGATTCGATCTGGCTGACCGCGCCGGAAGTGGCCACGCTGCACGCCCATTACGCCGACCTGGTGGTCTACGGACGCACCGCCAACGCCGCCGCCGAGGCCGAGCGCTCGGTGTTTTCCTCGCTGCTGCTGGCGTCCGGGCGGCCGGTCATGGTGGTGCCGCGGAACGCGCGCTGGGTGGCGCAGCCGGAGAAGGTGGTGGTCGCCTGGCGGCCGTCTCCGGAAGCGAGCCGCGCGCTGCACGATGCGCTGCCCTTGCTGCGCAGCGCCCGCAGCGTCGACGTGGTGGTGGTCGACCCGAAAGTCGGCGAAACGGCGCACGGCGAGTTGCCTGGGGTGGACATCGCCACGCACCTCAGCCGCCACGGACTCAACGTCAACGTGGTCTCGCTGCCACGCGAAGGCGCCAGCACCACGACCGCCATCCTGCGCCATGCCACCCAGGTCGACGCGCACCTGATCGTGGCGGGGGGCTATGGCCATTCGCGAATCCGCCAGCAGGTGTTCGGCGGCGTGACCCGCGGATTGTTCGAACAGGCGACCGTGCCGGTGCTGTTCTCGCACTGAACCACGGGCGGATGCCGCCTCAGCGCGGTCCGCGTTCCTCGCGCGGCCGCGGCTTGCGGTCGCGCAGCATCGCGCTGAGCACGATCGCCACCCCGAGGCCGGCGGCGAGCAGGAACAGCACCAGCGCGATCGCCGGATAGCCCAGCAGCCGGGTGTCGGTCTGTACCCGCATCATCATCGCCGAGGCGACGATCAGCGCCGCAGTCACCAGCCCGGCACTGATCCGGTTGGCGATCTTGTGCAGGCTTTCGAGCAAGTGCGATTCCTCCAGGCCGGTCATGCGCACCTGCATCCGGTTTTCGGCCAGCAGCGACAGCAGGTCGGAGACCTTGCGCGGGGCTTCGCGCAGCAGCGCCTGCACTTCGATCATCTCGCTGGCGATGTTGGAGGGGGACAGCGACTTCTTGAGTCGCTGGCGCATGACGTGTTCGAGGTGGGTTTCGACCACGGCCTTGACGTCCAGCGCCGGGTCGAGCGCATTGGCGACCTGCTCCAGGTTGAGCAGGGTCTTGCCCAGCAGGCTGAGTTCCGGTGGCGTGCGCAGGCCGCAGGCGGTGGACAGCCCGACCAGCTCCAGCATCAACCGGCCCTCGGACAGCGACTGCGATCCGGCATGCGCCGCGTAACGCGAAACCAGCTGCCCGGCCTCGCGCACGAAGCGCTCCTCGTCGAAGTCCTCCAGCCGCGTGCCCATGGCGATCGCCTCGTTCACCACTTCCTCGCCGCGGCCGTCGACCGCCGCGAACAGCAGCTTGAGCAGGCGCTCGCGCAGCTTCGGCGGCACGTGCGCGACCATGCCCAGGTCGAACAGCGCCAGGCGGCCGTCGTCGGTGACCAGCAGGTTGCCGGGATGCGGATCGGCATGGATCTCGCCGTGCACGAACACCTGGTCGAGGTAGCCGCGCATCAGCGCCGAGGCCAGGTCCACCATCGACTGTTCGGTCCTGCGCAGGCCCGAAATCTCGGTGACCTTGGTGCCGGCGACCAGTTCCATCGTCAGGACCCGGGCAGCGGTCAGGTCCCACAGCGGCGCGGGCACGACCAGCTCGGGGTAGCCGCGGAGGTGCTCGCCGAAGCGTTCCAGGTTCTCGGCTTCGGCGCGGTAGTCCAGCTCCGCCAGCAGGGTGCGGCGGAATTCGTGCACCCAGTCGGAAAAGCGCAGGCGGCGGCCTAGATCGGTCATGCGGTCGGCCTTGCCGGCCAGCGCGGCGAGCGTGTCCAGGTCCGCGCGCACGACCTCGACGACGCCGGGACGCTGCACCTTGACCGCGACCATGCGCCCGTCGCGCAAGGTGGCGCGGTGCACTTGCGCAAGCGACGCGCTGCCCAGCGGTTGCTCCTCGAACTGGGCGAAGGCGCTGCCCAGGCGCACGCCCAGCGCATCCTCGACCACCGCGCGGATCTGCTCGAACGGCACCGGGGCGACATCGTCCTGCATCCGTTCCAGCGCCGCGATGTAAGGCGCAGGCACCATGTCGGGTCGCGTCGACAGCGCCTGCCCGACCTTGACGAAGGTCGGCCCCAGCGCCTCGAGGTCGTCGACGAATTCCTCGGGCTTGCCCTCGGTCTCCGGCATCGCGGCCGGATCCAGGTTGGCGGCGTCCAGGTCCAGGCCGGTGAACACACCTGCGCGCCGGTACTTGAACAGGAAACTCAGGATCTGCGCGGTGCGGGCGAGGCCGCTGGCTTGGTCGGTCATGGGGGCGTCCCGGGGCATGGATGGCATGGCCTGTGCAGCGTAGCGACGCGCGCGTCAAGGCGGCTTCATCGCCGCGGCGGCATCATGGCCGGATGCAAGTGCACGCAGGCGAGCGCGCGGGAGGCGGGCCGTACCACGGCACGCTGTGGACGATCGGGCATTCCACCCGCGAATGGGACCAGTTCCTCGCGCTGCTGCGCCCGCCCGCGATCGAGTGCCTGGTGGACGTGCGCCGCTTCGCCGGCTCGCGTCGCAATCCACAGTATTCGCCGCTGGCGATGGCGCCGGCGTTGCAGGCCGCCGGCATCGACTACCTGCCGATGCCGGAGTTCGGCGGTCGTCGCGCACCGCGGCCCGACTCCGGCAATGGCGCCTGGCGGGTCGCCGCCTTCCGCGGTTACGCCGACTACATGGCGACGGCGGAATTCGCGTTGGCGCGCGAACGCCTCATGTCGCTGGGGCGACAGCGCCATTGCGCGGTGATGTGCGCCGAAGCCGTGTGGTGGCGCTGCCACCGGCGTCTGATCGCCGACGACTTCAGCGCGCGCGGCTGGGAAGTGCTGCACCTGCTGGCGCCGGGCAAGACGCAACCGCATCCGCCCAACCCCGATGCGCGGATGGTCGATGGCGTATTGCGCTATCCGGCCGCGGGCGACGGCCAGCGTGCACTGTTCTGAGGCGATTCGGCGCCACGGCTGCGCAGTCGTGGCCGGCGAACTCCGAGAAGGTTACTTCTTCGAGCGCAGGTAGATCGTGCCGGTCTTGCCGTCCGCGCTGGCGCGTTCCTCGACCAGGTAACCCGGGTGTGCGGCCACCAGGTCCTTGAGCTTGCGGAAGCCGTAGCTGCGCGGGTCGAAGTCCGAAGCCAGCCGCACCAGGTTGCTGCCGACCGCGCCCAGGTGCGCCCACCCGCTGTCGTCGGCGGCGGCATCGACCGCCTCGTGCAGCAGCGCATCCAGCTTGCGGTCGCGCTTGAGCTGGACCGGCTTGCGCGGCTGCGGCTTGCCGGACTTGCCGGTGCCGCCCTCTTCGATGTCGTCCTCCACGCCCAGGTTCTCGGTGTAGATGAACTTGTCGCAGGCGGCGACGAAGGCCTGCGGCGTCTTGCGTTCGCCGAAGCCGTACACGGTCAGCCCCTGCTCGCGGATGCGCGCGGCCAGGCGGGTGAAATCGCTGTCGCTGGAGACGATGCAGAAGCCATCGAGATGGCCGCTGTAGAGCAGGTCCATCGCGTCGATGATCAGCGCACTGTCGGTGGCGTTCTTGCCGGTGGTGTAGTTGAACTGCTGGATCGGCTGGATCGAATGCGTCAGCAGCCCGCTTTTCCAGCCACCCAGGTGGCCCGAGGTCCAGTTGCCGTAGGCGCGGCGCACGCTGGCGTTGCCGAACTTGGCGATCTCGGCCAGCAGTTGCGGCAGGCGCGCCGGGTTGCTGTTGTCGGCATCGATCAGGATCGCAAGGCGATCTTCGCGGTCGGGGCTGGAAGCCATCCTGGTGTCTCCGGGGCGTCGTGCGGGGATGTCGGCAACGATACCCGGATGCCGCGCCTAGCGCGTGGGCGGCTGCAGCCGCAGCAGCTTGCCGTCGGCTTCGTCGGTGAGCACGTAGATGTTGCCGTCGGCGCCAGCGCGCACGTCGCGGATGCGGGCGCCCAGGTCGTCGAGCAGGCGCTCCTCGGCGACGATGCGATTGCCGTCGAGGCTGAGCCGGATCAGGTTGCGGTCGGCGAGCGCGCCGAGGAACAGGCTGCCGTTCCAGGGGGAGGCCGGGTGGCCGGTGTAGAACGCCATGCCGCTCAGCCCCGGGGACTTCGGCCACGCGTGGTGCGGCGATTCCATCCCCGGGGCGCGGGTGCCGATGGTTTCCGGGTATGGCTTGTTGCTGCCGTAGTCCATGCCGTTGCTGATGGTCGGCCAGCCGTAGTTCCCGCCCGCCCGGGGCAGGTTGAGCTCGTCGCCGCCGCGCGGGCCGTGCTCGGATTCCCACAGCGTGCCGGTGCGCGGATCGACCGCCAGGCCCTGCATGTTGCGGTGGCCGTAACTCCAGATCGCGCGGCGCACGCCCGGGCTTGCGGCGAAGGGATTGTCTGCCGGCAGGCTGCCGTCCACGTTCATCCGCACCAGTTTGCCCTGCAGGACTTCCAGGTCCTGCGCCAGCGCCTTCTGGTTGCGTTCGCCCTGGCTGATGAAGACGTGGCCGTGGCCGTCGAAGGCGATGCGCGAACCAAAATGGTTGGGGCCGACCAGCTTGGGCAGCTGCCGATAGACCACGTGGACGTCGGCGAGGCCGTCGTCGCCCAGCGTCGCGTAGGCGGCGGCGGTGCCGGCGCTGCCTTCCGGCCCGGGTTCGGCATAGCTCAACCAGATGCGTCGGCTGCGCGCGAAATCCGGCGCAAGCACCACGTCGAGCAGTCCGCCCTGGCCTTGCGCCCAGACTTCGGGCACGCCGGCAAGCGGGGCCGACACCTTGCCGTCCGCGGAAATGCGGCGCAGGCGCCCCGGGCGTTCGCTGACCAGGAAGCCGCCATCGGGCAGCAATGCCACCGCCCAGGGATGTTCCAGCCCCGAGGCGATCGTGGTGACGCGGATGCCGTCGTGGGCGGCGGCCGCTTGCTGCTGGCGCGCGGGTGCGGCGGCATCGCCAGGCGGCTGCGCACTGCAGGCCGGGAGCACGAGGGCGAGGAAGGCGAGGGTGGCGAACTGGCGCATGGTGGCAGGTCCCGGATGCGTCGTGCTGGAACCGGGATCATCGTGCCTGCGACGTTACGGAGTCGTTGCGGAAGCGGCGTCGGCCTCGGTATCCGGCAAGACTTGAAGTGCCCGGGCAGGCTCGCGACTGATGCCGCTTCCCGGGAACCCGGCGAAGCCGACGGCGGCCAGGTCAGCGATACCCCGCCGCCTGCAGTTCGAACAACTCCGCATAGCGCCCACTCTGCGCCAGCAGTTGCTCGTGGGTGCCGGAGGCTTCCAGCCGGCCTTCGGCCAGCACCAGGATGCGGTCGGCCATGCGCACGCTGGAGAAACGGTGGGAGATCAGCACCGCGGTGCGATCGTCGGAGAGCTCCTTGAAGCGCTCGAACACCTCGAACTCGCTGCGCGCGTCCAGCGCCGCGGTGGGCTCGTCGAGGATCATCACCTGCGCATCGCGCATGTAGGCGCGTGCGATCGCGATCTTCTGCCATTGCCCGCCCGACAGGTCGACGCCGGTCTTGAAGCGGCGGCCGACCACCTGGTCGTAACCCAGCGGCAGCGAGGCCACGACCTCGTCGGCGGCTGCGCGCCGCGCCGCGGATTCGATCCGGGGGCGATCGTCCATGGCGTCGATCTGGCCGACGCCGATGTTCTCGCCGACGGTCAGGTGGTAGCGCACGAAGTCCTGGAAGATCACGCCGATGTTAGCGCGCAGGTCGTCGAGGTCGTACTCGCGCAGGTCGCGGCCGTCGAGCAGGATGCGGCCTTCGTCCGGGTCGTACAGCCGCGCCAGCAGCTTCACCAGCGTGGTCTTGCCGGCGCCGTTCTCGCCCACCAGCGCCAGCACTTCGCCGGCCCGCAATTCGAAGTCCAGCCCGCGCAGCGCCCAGCGCGCGGCATCCGGGTAGCGGAAGCCGACGTTCTCGAACACGAAGCCGCGCGCGATCGGCTGCGGCACCGCGATCGCGCCCGGCCGCGACGCGATCTCCGGCACGATCTCGAAGAACGAGTACAGGTCGTCCAGGTACAGCGCCTGTCCCGCGACCTGGGAAAAGCCGACCAGCAGGCCTTCCAGCAATTGCCGCAGGCGGCGGAAGCTGCCGGCCAGGAAGGTCAGGTCGCCGATGGTGAAATCGCCGCGCACCGTGCGCCACGCGATGTAGGCGTAGGCGACGTAGTAGCCGAGCGTGCCCAGCCCCGCCAGCAGGGTGCCCCAGAACGCGCGCTTCCCCGCCAGCGCTTTGTTGGCGAGGTAGAAGCGGTCCGACAACTGCCGGAAGCGGGCGATGAAGAAGCGGTTGAGGTTGAAGATCTTGACCTCTTTCGCGGTCTCGACGCTGGCACCCATCTGCCGCAGGTACTCGAGTTGCCGTCGCTCCGGCGTCCACGCGAAGTTGAGGGTGTAGTTGAGCGCGTTGAAGTGCGCTTCGCCGACGAACGCGGGGATTAGCGCGATCGCCAGCAGCAGGATCAGCCACGGCGCATAGACCAGCAGGCCGGCGGCGAAGCCGACCACGGTGACCGCGTCCTGCGCCTGTCCGAACAACTGGCTCATCAGGTTCATGCGGCCCATGGTCTGGCGCCGGGCGCGGTCCAGCTTGTCCTGCAGGTCCGGATCCTCGAAGTCCTCCAGGTCCAGCGTCGCCGCATGCTCCATCAGGCGGATGCTGGTGGCGTTGGTGAACAGCTCCGACAGCAGCCCGTCGCAATAGCTCACCATCCGCCCGAACAGGTCCGAGGCGATCGCCAGCGCGAATTCGGCGCCGAGCAGCAGCGCCAGGTGGTCGAGGGCGCCATCGCGCCAGGCGCCGGCCAGGTCGGTGAAACCGATCCCGCTGCCGACCAGCCGTACCGCCTCGTCGATGATCAGCTTGCCGATGTAGAGGGTGACGATCGGCATCAGCGCGCGCACCAGGCGCAAGCCGAGGCTGGCCACGGTCAGCCCCTTGCTGGTGGCCCAGATCTCGCGCAGGAACGGCGGGATGTTGCGCAGCGCGCCGACGCGTTCGCGCAGGCTCGGGCGTTGCGGCTCGCGGGGCGAATCAGCGGTGGGACTGGGCATGCGCCCATTGTGCCGGTTCACGCGATGGCGGGAGCGTCAACCCGCTGGCGGCGCATCGCCGCGACGCCGTGCCGACAGCGTACGGCCGAACTCGGCCACGCCTGGCACCACGCCCAGCAGCATCGACGCGGAGAGGATCGCCGCCAGCGTCGCGAGCGGGAACTGCGGCTGCCGCCAGCGCAACCCCCAGTCGCCAAGCCCGCCACCGTAGGGCGGGAACAAGGCCCGCCACGCCGTCCAGTGCAGCAACACCACCAGGGCGAACGCGGCCAGCGGCAAGACCACCAGGAACGCGTGCACGAATTGCTCGAACACCGTGATCCGGCGCCGCGGCGCCGCCCAGCGCAAGTCGCGGTACGCGGTGAGCGTATGCGCGGCGACACCCGCGAGCGCGAGCAGCAGCACCGGGGCCGTCGCCTCCAGGAACAGCAGGGCCAGCATGGGCACTCCGATCTCGGCGGTCTGCAACAGGTGCAGCGCCGATTCGTGGACGCCGGACGTATAGGCAATGCCGGTGCGTGCGTGGACGACGTAGTCGGCGACCCCGGCGAGCAGCCACAACGGCAGGATCACGCCGCCGAGGAGGGACCACAACAAACCTGCGAGGTGTGGATCCGGATCCACGATCCAGGCCGGTGTCAGAACGCCGCCACGCACAGCAGCAGGAAAGCCACGACCGCGATCATGGCGTGCCCCAACATCAATCCGACCGGCAGGGGCCGCTGCCGCCATTGCCACAGGAGGTTCATCGCCGCGCCGCCCGCCGCTGCAGCCACGAACAGCAGCAACGCCCAACCGGCGGGCGAAGGCACGCCGACGGCGAGTGCCGCATACGCAAGCAGCGTAACGCCCGCTCCGGCCAGCAGTCCGTGCAGCATCGCGAGCCAGGCCGGGGGATTGCGGCTGGCGAACATGCGGATTCCCGCCATCAGCAGGCCGCCCAGGGCGGCGATGGCGAACAGGGCGACGGCGGCCCGCAACATCGTGATCGCGTCCATGTCGGCTTCCGGGAAAGGAACTTGGATCCTCCCGCGGCTGCGGTGAGCGCCGCGTGTAACGCCATCCGCGGGACCCGCGGCGGCGAGGCCGGCGAAATTTACGGCCCAGGAATACGGCGCCAGGCGCGACCCGCGGGTCCGCACCCGGGGCGGGACGCCGCTGCAGGTAAAATGGCGTTTTCGCCTGCCAGGCCTGCCGTGACCGCCAACCCGCCTATCGCTTCCAAGCCCGTGTCGATCCGCCAGGAAGACCTGATCCAGTCCATCGCCGACGCACTGCAGTACATCAGCTACTACCACCCGGTCGATTACATCAGGTCGCTGGCCGCGGCCCATGAGCGCGAACAGTCGCCCGCCGCGCGCGATGCGATCGCGCAGATCCTGATCAACTCGCGCATGTGCGCAGAAGGCCATCGGCCGATCTGCCAGGACACCGGCATCGTCACCGTGTTCCTCGAGATCGGCATGGACGTGCGCTGGGACGACGCGACCATGGGCGTGGAGGAGATGGTCCACGAAGGCGTGCGCCGCGCCTACAACCATCCGGACAACAAGCTGCGCGCGTCGGTGCTGGCCGATCCGGCGGGCAAGCGCATCAACACGAAGGACAACACGCCGGGCGTCGTCAACGTCAAGGTGGTGCCGGGCAACACGCTGGACGTGATCGTCGCGGCCAAGGGCGGCGGCTCGGAGGCGAAATCGAAGTTCGCGATGCTCAACCCGTCCGATTCCATCGTCGACTGGGTCCTGAAGACGGTACCGACCATGGGTGCGGGCTGGTGCCCGCCGGGGATGCTCGGCATCGGCATCGGCGGCACCGCCGAGAAGGCGATGCTGCTGGCCAAGGAATCGCTGATGGAGGCGATCGACATCACCGAACTGCAGGCACGCGGGCCATCCAGTCGCGCGGAGGAACTGCGGCTGGAGCTGTTCGACAAGGTCAACGCGCTGGGCATCGGCGCGCAGGGCCTGGGCGGCCTGACCACGGTGCTCGACGTCAAGGTCAAGGATTATCCGACCCACGCCGCCAACCTGCCGGTGGCGATGATCCCCAACTGCGCGGCGACACGGCACGCGCATTTCACCCTCGACGGCAGCGGCCCCGTGATGCTGGAACCGCCGTCGCTGGAGGATTGGCCGAAGTTGACCTACAGCCCGCAGAACGCGCGCCGGGTCGACCTGGACACGGTCACCCGGGAAGACGTGGCCTCGTGGAAGCCGGGCGAGACCCTGCTGCTCAACGGCAGGTTGCTCACCGGACGCGATGCCGCGCACAAGCGCATCGTCGGCATGCTCGACAAGGGCGAGCCGTTGCCCGTGGACCTGCGCGGCCGCTTCATCTATTACGTCGGCCCGGTCGACCCGGTGCGCGACGAGGTCGTCGGCCCGGCCGGCCCGACCACCGCCACGCGCATGGACAAGTTCACCGAACAGGTACTCGACCAGACCGGCCTGCTGGGCATGGTCGGCAAGGCCGAGCGCGGTCCGGTCGCCATCGACGCGATCCGCAAGCACGGGTCGGCCTACCTGATGGCGGTCGGCGGCGCGGCCTACCTCGTGTCCAAGGCGATCAAGGCCGCGCGCGTGGTCGCCTTCGAGGACCTGGGCATGGAGGCGATCTACGAGTTCACGGTGCAGGACATGCCGGTCACCGTGGCGGTCGACAGCAGCGGCGAGTCGGTGCACCAGACCGGGCCGCGCGAATGGCAGGCGCGGATCGGCGCGATCCCGGTCGTGGTCGCCTGATGGCGGCGCAGTTGCTGCAGGGCGAGGGGTTCAAGGTCCAGGTCGAGCCGCAAGCGGGGTACCTGCGCGCGCATGTCTTCGACGGCACCGATTCGCTGCAGGTCTCGATCGCGATGTGGAAGCTGCTGGGCGAGCAATGCCGGCTCTTCCGCGCCGGGCGGCTGCTGGTGCTGGAGGACCTGGCCGACACGGTGGAGCTTGCCGAAATCGACAGCATCGTGCGCGCGATGGCCGGATTCGGCTTCGCGGGCATCCGCATCGCGTTCGTCGAATTGCGCGACGACGTGAGCGGCAACGAGCACGCGGAGATCCTGGCCGCAGACCACGGCATCCGGGTGATGGTGTTCAGCAACGAGGACGCGGCCCGGCGCTGGCTGCTGTACGGCGTGGATTGAGTCCGGCGGCGCGCGCGTTCAGTACCACTCCATGAGCGACACGCCCAGCCCGATCCAGGTCGCGCGGTGGTTGTAGTCGATCAGGCTTTCGCCGTAGCCGTCCGACAGCTGCAGGTGCCCGCGGAAGCCGCCGTGCAGCGGGAAGCCCCAGTCCAGCTGCGCGGCGCCATGCGCGCGGTCGCCGCCGCGCAGCGAGTGCCGCAGCATCAGCGAGAACTGCTGGCCGTCGGGCAGCACCCGCACCAGGGTGGCGTCGCCGCGGCCCATGTAATCGGAGATGTCGGGATTGTCGTCGTCGTTGCCATCGGCGATGCGGACCCACGGCCGCAGCGTCAACGCCCAGCCTTCGCGGTCCAGCCCGATGTTGAACATCACCCGGTTCCAGCTGCGCGACAGGGGATCGGCGCGGCCGTTGGACTGGTGGTTGATGCCGACCGCGGCCATCCTTCCCTTCCAGCCGAGCAGGCTGTAGCCCGTGCGGAAGGCGAGCAGCACTTCGGGTTCGTAGTTGGTTTCGCGGAACGGGCGCGAGGCCTCGCCGTTGTAGACCTGCCAGCGCGAACTCTGGGTGTAGGCCATCCACAGGTCGCCGTTGTCGCCGAAGAGGTTCTCGACGGCCTTGGTCTTGAAGCTGATCTGGAACTTCGCTTCGACGTCGTCCAGCGCCTGCGGCGCGGCGACCGTGTTGTCGGGATTCGGCGATCGCGGCATTGCGTTCGGCTTGCTGCTCCAGAACGCCGGGAACAGGTACACCGGCTTGTAGGCGCGGAAGTTGAAGGTGCCGAGCTTGGAGTCGCGCGCCAGTTCCCAGCGGCTGTCCAGCAGCGAGCCCTTGCCGGCGTTGGCGATCGCGGCATCGACGGGATCCGAGTCCTGGTCGAACAGGTCGCTGAGGGCGCGCCGGGCGCGCTCGGTCCTGGGCAGCGGGGTGGATTCGGCCGGGGCCGCGACCGCCTTGCGGTACTGGCGGGCGCTGGCTGCCGCGGCATCGGCCTGTTGCGGGGTGCGCGACTGGCGGCCGGCGGCCTGGTCGTAGCAGGCCAGGCGGGCGGCGTCGATCTCGATCGCGATGCAGGCGTCGATCGCGGCGCGGGCTCCCGTTTCCTGCGCATGCGCCGGCGCGACGAAATACAAGGGCGGAACGAGGATCAGGAAGGCGCTGGTGCGGGTCATGTGCGGAATCGGGCGTGGGACCCGTACAGGATGCACCAGTGCACGGCCGCGACGGGAATCCGCTCCCGGATCCAGGAAATTTCGCAGGCAGGACCAGGCCTGGGATGAGACCAGGAAACATCTTTGGGTGCGGACACTTCCGTGGCGAAGCAGGTGGCCCTCTGTTCGCGGGACACGCCGCAAGTACGTCCATGAAGGCTCATCGGCGACATCCATGTCGCCGAAGGTCCCGCGAACAGAGGGCCACCTGCTTCTCCAAGCCAGGTCGGCGCTTGAAGAGCAAGAGCAGCCGAAACCCCGAACCTCCAAACTCGCCAGTCGCCGGCCGGCGGGCTGGGGGTGCGGAGAGCAGGCCAAGGATGGCCTGCGACCCGACTTAAAGACAGGATGTCGTCAGGAGGGCGCAGCACCCCCAGCCCGCCGGGCGGCGACTCCGGCCGAAGCCCGACACCGAAGTGACTACGAATTGGCGGCCCAACTATCGCAAGCCGACGTCCGACATCCCTAGAGCTGCGACTTGATCGGCAGGATGAACTTCTCGAACAGCTTTTCCTTCAGCGGGCGCTTCTTCCAGGTTTCGTAGGTGTAGCGCTTCGTGGGTATCAGGTCGTCCTCGAACACCTTGGTCATGCGTTCGGCGAAGGCGTGGTCGTAGACGTTGAGGCTGGCTTCGTCGTTGAGCCGGAACGAGCGCAGGTCGAAGTTGGTCGAGCCGACCGACACCAGTTCCCGGTCCACGATCAACAACTTGTTGTGGAACATGGTTGGTTCGTATTCGTAGATTTCCACGCCGGCCAGCAACAGCGGCCCCCAGCCGGCCTTGGAGGCCATCCGCGCGGCGTCGGAATCGGTGTTCTTGCCCGGGGTGACGACGCGGATGCGCACGCCACGATGGCGCGCGGCGACCAGCGCCTTGGTGATCAGTTCGTCGGGGATGAAGTAGGCGGCGTCGAGGTCGATGCTGTGCTGCGCGGCGGCGATCGACATCAGGTACATCAAGTGCATGCTCTCGGCGCCGCCGGCCGGCGAGCTGATGAACAGGTGCGCGTCCATGTCGCCGGTGCGCTGCAACGGCGGGAAGTACTCTGCGCCGTTGAGGATGCGGCCGGTGGTCTTGATCCAGTTGTCGTTGAAGGCGGCCTGCATCTGCGCCACCACGGGGCCTTCGATGCGGAAGTGCATGTCGCGCCAATGGTCCGGATCCTGGGCGCGGCCCTGCCAGGGATCGCCGATGCCCACGCCCCCGGTAAAGCCGACCGTGCCGTCCACCACGAGCAGCTTGCGGTGGGTGCGGTTGTTCATCCGCGCCAGGTTGTACCAGTGCAGCGGGCGGTAGCGCTCCACGTGGACGCCAGCGTCCTCCATCTCCTTGAGTTGCGCCTCGTCCATGCTGACGCTGCCGACCCAGTCGATGGTGACGTTGACCTTGACCCCATGGCGGGCGCGATCGCTCAACGCATCGGCGAACTGCTTGCCGACGCGGCCGGACCAGTAGATGTAGGTCTCGAAGGTGATCGTATGCTGCGCGCCATGGATCGCATCCAGCATCGCCGGGAAGATCTCGTCACCGTTCTCCAGGTCCGTGACGTGGTTGCCCGGCAGGATCGACGGGCCGAGCATCACCCCCATCTCGCGCCGGAATTGCGGGTCGGACACCGCGTAACGATGCTCGATCTTGCGCTCGAGCTGCTTGGTCGGGGTGGCGAAGTTGAGCGAGATGACGACCACGAGCGTCGTCAACAGGGCGGTGATGACGATGGTCCAGATCATGCGTTTGCGGCTCCAGCGTGGCAGCACGGGAACTCCGGATTACGGGATGGGGCGATGCCTGCGCGGCCGCAGACAGGGTGCCGGCATGATCGCAGGGGGCCATTCAGCGATGCGTGAAGCCGGTGTCGCGGCTTCGCGCCGCGATGCAACCGGCGGGGTTCAATGGCGTGCGCGGCGTTGTCGTCGGTTCAATTCCACCACGACCACGCGAACAGGCCGAGCATCGCCAGCGCCAGCATCAGCTTCAGCGCGATGCCGAACACGATCCCCATCCAGGTGCCGAATCCGACCTTGGTGGCCTGGCCGATGCCAGGCTGGTCCAGCCGCCGGCCGTGCAACAACTCCCCGGCCAAAGCCCCCACGAACGGCCCCACGAACAGCCCCACCGGGCCGAGGAACAGCCCGGCGAACGTACCCAGCACTGCGCCAGCCAACGCCAGGCGGCTTGCGCCCACGCGCTTGGCGCCCATCGCCGCGGCCCAGAAGTCGACCGCCATCGACAGCAGGGTCAACACCCCGAGCGCCACCAGGGTGCCGACGCCGATCTTGGCGAAGCCGCCAGCCCACGCCGCCAGCAGCATGCCCAGGAACACCAGCGGCAGGCCGGGCAGGGCCGGCAGCACCACGCCGGCCAGGCCGATGACGACGAGGATGGCGGCAAGCACGTAGAGCAGGGTCATTGGCAACTCCATGGGATGCGGCAAGCGCATGGCGCGGTGCGCGGATTGTTCGCCACGGTTGCCGGAAAACACAACGGCCCGCCGAAGCGGGCCGTTGCGTCGGGGCTTGCGCCGGTCAGTTCTGCGCCGGCTTGTTCTCGGCGAAGTACTCGTGGTTGTCGGCGTTGTTGAGCGCACCGGCGGGATCGCTCGCTGCGAGATTCCTGGCCCCGGTCTGGCCGTAGACGATGTCGTCGGTACCGGCAACGACATTGAAATGGCTCATCTCGTGGATCAGGGTGCCGCCCTTGGAGTCGGTACCGGCCAGCGGCGCGCTCCAGAAGGCCCGGCAGACGAAGATCTCGTAGGGACGGGACGGATAGACGTAGGCGTAGTAATTCTGGTTGCAGCCGCAATTGATCTTGATCTCGCCGTTGTTCTGGTCCATGGCGCTGTCGATGGCGGCGAAATGCTGGCTGGCGGTGCCGTAGCGCGACGAGGTATAGGCGCCGAACCAGGTGGCGTAGCGCGGTCCAACCGTGCCGGTGGCGAGGTAGCCCTTGGCGTTCTCCGAATAGGCGCGGGCCTGGTTGACCGCGTCGGTCGCGGTCGCGCTCTGCGTCGCCGAGCAGCCAACGAAACTGATATTGCCGCCGCCGCCACCGCCGCCGCAATCCTCCTTGTTGGGATTGCAGGGCTTGCCCTTGTTGCTGGCTCCGCCCTTGGCGGCCGCACCGTCGCTCCAGACATTGATCGGCGCGCTGCGCAGCAGCATCGGCAGGCCGCGGCTGGTCTTGAGCATGCTGCCGTCGGACAGCGAGGCGTATTGCAGCGGCGAGGCGAGGGTGACCAGGTACTGGCCGCGCTTGCCCATGTCGTAGGAAGCCGAGAGGTCGACCAGCGTGCGATGGCTCTGGCCGGGTGGCAGCACCACGAAGTCCCCCGGCCCCGGCAGACCGCGCTTGGCGAGCTTGCCCTGGTAGGCGACCGGTTCGCCGTCACGGCTGACCTGGAAGAGCTTCGCGGTGGGGTCGTTACCAGGGAGCTGCCAGGACGGCACCCGCGCCGCACGGCGCCCGGTATTGGTGATCGTGACCTCGACCGCGCCGTTGGCGGCGGCATACATGCTGACCCGCAGCGGATTGCTGGTGGCCTGCGGCGCGGCAGCCACGGCGGCTGCGACGGCACCGGCGATGACGACGCTGCCGGCGATGGCTTGCACGAACGGAGCTTTCATCGGGGATCTCCTGCCGGGAGTGATGGCGTCCGCGGCAGCGGACACGCGACCTTACCCTGCGGATTTCCCCTTGCGCACCTTGCATTGCATCATCTCGGCCGCTGGAAGCGGTTACACGTTTGCCGGTGCTGCCCGGATGCGAGGAAGGCCCGCTTGCGCGGGCCTTCCTGCTTCCGGCGTGGAACGACGCCAGTGCTTACTGCGCCCAGGCGCGACCGTTGTAGACGCGCACGTAGGAGCCCTCGCGGATGCCGCCGAGGTCGTTCTGGGTGACGACCGTGGTGCGTCCGTCGTTCATGCGCACGTACACGTTGTAGCTGCCGTTGTTGGCCTGCGCGTTGTTCTGGATCGCATTGCCGATCACGGCGCCGGCAGCCGCGCCAACGACCGTGGCGGTGTTCTGGCGGCCCTTGCTGTCGGTGTTGCTCTTGGCCAGTTCGCGCCCCGCAGCGGCACCGACCACGCCGCCGAGCACGGCGCCGGTGGCATTGGGCACGCTGCTGGTGCCGGTGGCGGCGACTTCGATGCGGGTCACGGTGCCGCAGTCGTAGCAAGCGGTGCTACTGGACGGAGGCGGTGCGCCGTAACCGGTATTGCCGTAACCCGGCGATGTGGTGGCGCAACCGGCGGCGGCGAGGCTGGCAGCCAGCGCGGTGGCGCCGAGCAGGCGGATGTTCGGGCGAATCTTCATGCGACTCTCCTGGAAATGAGCATGGGGGCGGGAGCGCATGCTCCGTGGCCGAGGCCCATCGTGGGCGCGGAACCGTGAACAGGCAGTCAATCGCGCAGCGCGCGCGCAGCGTGCGTGCATGGCATTGGCTTTCGGTTCATGCACCAGCTCGGCTCGCGCGCATCCACGGACGGCATCCGCACGCGCGCGTGCAGCCGGCTGCGCGGCTGCCGTCTTCAGCAAGGGATCGGTCTGTTCGCCGCTTGGTGCAGGCGCTTCGCAGCGGCCGGGACGACAGCAACGGTCGGCGAAGCCGGGCGCTTGGCTAGTTGCGGAAATCCTGGTGGCAGGCCTTGCAGTTTCCGCCGATGTCCTTGAGCGCCGCGTCGACCCCGGCGCAGTTGAGCGGCGGGCTCGACAAGGTGCCGTCCAGGCTCGCGCGCAGGTCGCTGACATGCTTGGCGAAGCGCGCGTCCTCGCGCAGGTCCCCGAATGCCGGTTCGATGTCGTTGGCCATCGTGCGCAGCGCCTGCAGGTGCGGCAGGGTGTCGGTGGCCGCGCAGCGGCTCTGCTCGATGTTGGCCTTGAGGGCGCCGGCATGGGCGTCCATCACGTGCATCACGCTCTCCGGGTAATGGTCCTTGCGCGCGTCCAGCGCGCGCAGCGCCATCACCGTGGCGACGATGCCCACGGCCAGGCCGATCAGGAACAGGAAGAAATAACGCGCGGCCGCATTGCCGGCCTTCGCTGCGGAGGTATTCATCGGCAAGACCCCTGGTGGATTGGGCCGCACGTTAGCACGCCGTCGCCGCGGCGCCGGCGCCCGCTGCCTCGGCGGGCCCCCGTTACAATCCGCCGATGAGAAAGGACCTGCACGAACGCTTCGCCGGCATCGACCGCCTGTACGGCGCTGGCGCCGTGATGCGGCTGGCGCAGTCGCGGGTCGCGGTGGTCGGGCTCGGCGGCGTCGGTTCGTGGGTGGTCGAAGCGCTGGCACGCAGCGCGGTCGGCCACCTGTCGCTGATCGATGCCGACGACCTGTGCCTGTCCAACACCAATCGCCAGCTGCCGGCCGTGGCCGGCCAGTACGGCCGCAACAAGGCTCGCGCGATGGCCGAACGCGCGCTGGCAATCAATCCGGCGCTGGACGTTGCGGCGGTCGAGGCCTTCGTGACCCCGTCCAACCTGGAGCCGATGCTGGGTGGCGGCTTCGACCTGGTGCTGGACGCCTGCGACAGCTTCCGCGCCAAGGTCGAGATGATCGCCTGGTGCCGGCGCCGCAAGCTCCCGCTGGTAACGGTGGGCTCGGCGGGCGGCCGCACCGATCCGGCCCAGGTGCGGGTGCGCGACCTCTCGCGTACGGAGCACGATGCGATGCTCTCCCTCATCCGCAAGAAACTGCGCGGCGAATTCGGTTTCCCGAAGAATGCCGACCGCTATTTCGGCGTGCCCGCGGTGTATTCGCTGGAGAATGTCAGGTACCCACAGGCCGACGGCAGCGTTTGCGGCATCCGCCCGCAACTGGGGAAGGATGCGGCGCTGAAGCTGGATTGCGGCGCCGGGCTTGGCGCGGCCACGCACGTCACCGGTGCTTTCGCCTTCGCCGCGGTCGGCAAGGCGCTGGAGATGCTGCTCAGACCCAAGGCAGCGTAGGAGCGGCTTATAGCCGCGACCTTTTGCGATGGCGATGCCATGTCGGAAAGCGCTCGCGGCTATTGGCCGCTCCTACAAAGCCGGAGCGATGGGAGTGGCTGGCAAGCCGAACAGGCGTTCCGCATTGCGCGTGGTCGCTAATGCGACGGTTCCCGGGTCCTCGCCGCGCAGTTGCGCGATGGTCTGCAGCACTTGCGGCAACCGCGCCGGTTCGTTGCGCTGCCCGCGGATGCCGGCATCCGGTTGGTCGGGGGCGTCGGTTTCCAGCAGCAACTGTTCGATCGGCAGGGCCGCGGCCAGCCTGCGCAGGCGCTGGGCGCGTTCGTAGGTGACCGGGCCGCCGAGCCCGACCAGGAATCCGAGTTTCCACAACTGCCCGGCTTGCTCGCGGCTGCCCGAGAAACTGTGGACGACGCCGCGCAGGCGCTGGCTGACACCCCGGTCGGCGTTGACGCGCCGGATCGCCGCGATCACCGCATCGACCGCGCGCCGCGCGTGCACGATCACCGGCAGGCCGAATTCATGGGCCAGTGCCAGCTGGCCTTCGAAATACGGTTGCTGCGCGTCGGGGTCGAGGCGATCGACGAAATAGTCGAGTCCGCATTCGCCGATCGCCAGCGGGCGTTCGCGTTCGATCCAGTCGCGCAACGCCTCCAGGTGCGCCGGCCGGTGCTCGGGCAGGAACACCGGATGCAGGCCGTACGCGGGAAACAGGCCAGGCGAGGCCGCGCATACCGCGCGCAGCTTCGGCCAGCCGGCGGCATCGACCGCCGGCACCACTTGCCGCGCCACGCCTGCCGCGCGCGCGCGCGCGACGACCGCGGCGCGGTCGGCGTCGAATTCGCCGGCATCCAGGTGGCAGTGGCTGTCGACCAGCATGGCTAGCGCCGCGGAAGGTCGCCTTCGATGGGTCCCTCCTGCGCGCCGGCCTTGCGGTTCTTCCAGTTCGCCAGCAGCAGGGTGCCCAGGCCGAGCAACAGTTCGTCGGCGAAGGGGATGAAGTCCGGGACGGCGACATCGGCCACGAACAGGACCGCCGCCAGCAGGAAGAGGCGGGGGTAGCTCAAGCGGCCGAGCCAGCGCAGCAAGGGGGCAAGCAGGGGATTGGCCATCGAGGTTCTCCGGCGATGCAAGGCGCAGGGCACACGCTAGCAGGGGCGGTACGGGCGGGGTTCACGGTGCGCACGCGCCGCCGCGGCCGATGTGGGCCGCGTTCAGGTAGACGATGTTGCAATCGCCGCCGTCCACATGAAAGTGCGGGTCAACCGCCCCAGGAGGCGACATGAAGAACAATACCCTTGCGATCGCGCTGGCTGCATTGCTGGTCGGCGGTGTGGCCGTGGCCGCATTCCAGAACAACCGCGGCACCAGCCTCGATACCGCGGCCGACAGCAGCCTGGCGGCTGGCGATGTCGCGGCCATGGACAACGGGATCCCCGATGGCGGACGCGTCGAGTACGCGCAGGTCATCAAGGTCGATCCGGTCACCGAGAAGCAGCAGCTGTACGCGCAGGTGATCGGGACCGAGCCGGTCCGCGAGACCAGCACCACCTCGACCCCGCGCGAAGTCTGCAACGACGTGGCGGTGCAGGAACGCCTGCCCGAGAGGGACGGCAACGTCGGCGGCACCGTGGCCGGCGCCGTGATCGGTGGCCTGATCGGCAACCAGGTCGGCGGCGGCAACGGCCGCAAGCTGGCGACGGTTGCCGGCGCAGTCGGCGGCGGGTTCGCCGGGCGCGAGATCGATCGCCGCCATGTCGGCGGCCAGGTGGTCAACACCACCCAGCGCCAGTGCCATACCGAGACCTCGACGTCGCAGTCCTCGCGTACCGTTGCGTACAACGTGACCTACCGCAATCCCGACGGCACCACCGGCACCATGCGTACCGGCAGCAAGCCGGGCAGCCGCATCGCGCTGGGCAGCGAGGACGTGCCGGTTGCCTACGACGTGACCTACCGCTACGACGGCCAGGACCGCACCGTGCGCATGGAAGACAAGCCGGGCGAGCGCCTGCCGGTGATCGACGGCCAGGTGGTGACCCAGGTCGCCGCGGTCGACGGCAGCAGCGACACGTCGCGCCAGTAACAGCGGCGTTCGTGACCCCCGGGGCCCGGCATTGCCGGGCCCTTGTCGTTTGGGCGCCCGGCAATGCCGGGCCCCTTGTTGATTTCGCGCTCCGCATCGGGCCGTTGTCGTTTCCGCCGGGCCATCCCCGGGCGTTCCGGGACCACGCCGGGGCAGGGTGTCGCCGCCGGCGCCGGCCGATACAATGGCGGTTTCCCGCCGCCCGAAGAAAGGCCCGTCACCGCCATGGCCCTCCACCCCTACGACCTGTTCGACGTCCGCTCCCTGCTTTCGGAGGAGGAGCGCGCGGTGCAGGACACCGTGGCCCGCTTCACCGACGAACGGGTGCTGCCGATCATCGGCGATGCCTTCGACCAGGGCCGCTTCCCGAAGGAACTGGTGCCGGAGATCGCCGAACTGGGCCTGCTCGGTTCCTCGCTGCCCGAGCAATACGGCGGCGGCGGGCTCAACGGCGTCAGCTACGGCCTGATCTGCCAGGAACTGGAACGCGGCGACAGCGGCATCCGCAGCTTCGTCTCGGTGCAGAGCTCGCTGTGCATGTACCCGATCTACGCCTACGGCACCGAGGAACAGCGCATGCGCTGGCTCCCCGGGATGGCCGCGGGCAAGGTCATCGGCTGCTTCGGCCTGACCGAGCCGCAGGGCGGCTCGGACCCGGCCAACATGAAGACCAATGCCAGGAAGGATGGCGGCGACTGGGTGCTCAACGGTTCCAAGATGTGGATCACCAACGGCAACCTGGCCGACATCGCCATCGTCTGGGCGCAGACGGAGGACGGCATCCAGGGCTTCGTGGTCGAGAAGGGCATGGCCGGATTCAACGCCCAGGAGATCAAGCACAAGATGAGCCTGCGCGCGTCGGTGACCAGCGCGCTGTTCTTCGACAACGTGCGCGTGCCCGAGGGCAATCGCCTGCCCAACGTGAAAGGCCTGAAGGGCCCGCTGGGCTGCCTGACGCAGGCGCGCTACGGCATCACCTGGGGCCCGATCGGCGCCGCCGTCGCCTGCCTCGATGAGGCACTGAATTACTCCAAGGAGCGGATCCTGTTCGACCGCCCGGTGGCCGCGACCCAGTCCGCGCAGCTCAAGCTCGCCGACATGGCCCGCCGCATCACCCTGGCGCAGCTGCTGGTGCTGCAACTCGGCCGCCTCAAGGACGCCGGCACGATGCAGCCGTCGCAGGTGTCGCTGGCGAAGTGGAACAACTGCCGCATGGCCATCGACATCGCGCGCCAGTGCCGCGACCTGCTCGGCGGCGCCGGCATCACCACCGAGCACGCCGCGATCCGGCATGCGCTGAACCTGGAATCGGTGATCACCTACGAGGGCACCGAGACCGTGCACCAGCTGGTGATCGGCCGCGAGCTGACCGGCATCAACGCGTTCTGAATGCCTGCTTCCGCCCGTGGGCGAAAGTGCCAGACGGGCGGATGAGGGGGTTCCCTTGGCCGAAAGCATCCAACTCGAAACCGAACGCCTGATCCTGCGGCAACCGCGGATCGGCGACTTCGAGCGCTACGCCGAACTGCTGGGCGACGCGCAGGCCGCCCGCTACATCGGCGGCCAGCTGTCGCGCGCCGCGGCCTGGCGCCGCTTCCTGCAGATGCCGGGCGCATGGTCGCTGCAGGGCTTCGGCATGTTCTCGGTGGTGGACAAGGCGAGCGGTCGCTGGCTCGGTCAGATCGGCCCGTGGAAACCCGAAGGCTGGCCGGGCAACGAGGTCGGCTGGTCGTTCCATCCCGATGCCTGGGGTAGGGGTTATGCCACCGAAGCCGGCGCGGCCGCGATCGGTTGGGCGTTCGACAACCTCGGTTGGGACGACATCATCCATTGCATCCATCCCGACAACCGTGCCTCGCAGCAGCTGGCGATGCGTTTCGGTTCGCGCAACCTGGGGCCGGCGCGGTTGCCGGCGCCCTACGAGGATTCGCCCAACGAGATCTGGGGGCAGGGCCGCGACGAGTGGCGCGCGCGCCGAGTCGGGGCGGCGGCATGATCACGGTCTACGGCTTCTCCTCGTCCGGCAACTGCCACAAGCTGAAATTGCTGCTGGCACAGCTTGGTCGCAGGCTCGACAAGGATTACCGCTGGATCGAGATCGACAGCAGCCGCGGCGAAACCCGCACCCCGGCGTTCCTGGCGAAGAATCCCAATGGGCGGGTGCCGCTGATCGAACTGGACGATGGTCGCCGGATGGCCGAATCCAACGCGATCCTGTGCTGGCTCGCCGAAGGGACGCCGTACTTCACCGGCGATGCCTGGCAGCGCGCCCAGGCGCTGAGCTGGATGTTCTTCGAGCAGTACAGCCATGAGCCCTGCATCGCGGTGGCGCGCTTCATCCGCGGCTGGACGCCGGCCGGTTCGCCGCGCCGCGCCGAGTTGCCGAACCTGCGCGAACGCGGCCACCAGGCGCTGGCGGTGATGGAGCGGCACCTGCTGTCCGCGCCCTGGTTCACCGGCGTGGACTACGGCATCGCCGACATCGCGCTGTTCGCCTACACCGACGTGGCCGGGGAGGGCGGCTTCGACCTGGCGCCGTACCCGGCGATCCGCGACTGGCTGGCGCGGGTCCGGGCGACGCCAGGGTTCGTGCCGATGCCGCCGCCGTCGGCCGAGGCCGCGGCCCGCATCGCAAGCACCGATTGATCCGATTTCCCTGAGCGTTGCCGGCAGGCAGCGCGGAGCCCCCGATGTCCGCCACCTCCAAGCCCATCCCCGCCCGCATGCGCGGCCTCAACCGCGCCGAGATCTGCGACGTCAACTTCCAGGAATTCGTGCGCGACTGGCGGCCCCATGACGGCATGGGCGGGCCTGGCACCCGGCCCGCGGCCGGCGAAGCCATCCTCCATGGCAGCGCACTGGACGCGCGCGGCTTTCGCGAACTGTTCGAGTCGCAACTGGTCAGCCGCCACCTCGACTTGATGGCGCGGGTGCTGCGGGTGCAGAACAAGGTCTTCTACACCATCGGTTCCAGCGGCCACGAGGGCAACGCGATGGTCGCGCGGCTCACGCGCCACACCGATCCGGCGTTCCTGCACTACCGCTCCGGCGGCTTCATGGCCGAGCGCTTCCGCAAGCTGCCGGGCATGGATCCGGTGATGGATTCGGCGCTGTCGTTCGCGGCATCGAAGGATGACCCGGCCAGCGGCGGCCGCCACAAGGTCTGGGGCAGCAAGCCGCTATGGGTCCTGCCGCAGACGTCCACCATCGCCTCGCACCTGCCCAAGGCCTTCGGCACCGCGATCGCGATCGAGCAGGCGCGCCGCATCGGCCACCAGCTGCCGATCCCCGACGACAGCATTGCGATCTGCTCCTTCGGCGATGCGTCCAGCAACCACGCCACCGCGCAGACCGCGTTCAACGCCGCCGCATGGACCGCGTACCAGAAGCTGCCGGCGCCGGTGCTGTTCGTGTGCGAGGACAACGGCATCGGCATTTCGGTGAAGACCCCGGACGGCTGGGTGGCGCGCAATTTCGCGCAGCGCGCGGACCTGGACTACTTCGCCGCCGACGGCCTCGACCTTGCCGCGGGCTACGGCGACGTGGAGCGCGCGGTCGAGCACTGCCGCCGCACCCGCCGCCCGACCTTCCTGCACCTGCGCACGACCCGGATCATGGGCCACGCCGGCACCGACTTCGAGATCGAATGGCGTTCGATCGAGGAGTTGTGCGCGGTCGAGGCGACCGACCCCCTGTTGCGCAGCGCGGCGATCGCGCTCGAGTCGGGCCTGATGTCGAAGGACGAAGTCCTGGCACTGTACGAGGACACGCGCAGGAAGTGCTTCGCCGCCGCCGAGGAGGCCGATCGGCGTCCGCGACTGTCCTCGCTGGAAGAGGTGATGGCGCCGCTGGCGCCGTACACCCCGGACGCGGTCAAGGCCGAGGCCGGGCGCGTGCCCGCGCGCGAGGCACGGATCAAGGCTTTCGGCGGAGAAGCGAAGCTGCCGGAAAAGCAGCCGGCCAGGCACCTCGCCATCCAGATCAACCAGGCCCTGCACGACCTGTTCGCCAAGTACCCCGAAGCATTGCTGTTCGGCGAGGACGTTGCCCAGAAGGGCGGCGTGTACACGGTCACCAAGGGGCTGCAGAAGGCCTTCTCGGGTCGGCGCGTATTCAACACGCTGCTCGACGAAACCGTGATCCTCGGCCTGGCGCAGGGCTTCGCCAACATGGGCATGCTGCCGCTGCCGGAGATCCAGTACCTGGCCTATTTCCACAACGCCGCCGACCAGATCCGCGGCGAGGCCGCGAGCCTGCAGTTCTTCAGCAACGACCAGTACCGCAATCCGATGGTGGTGCGGATCGCATCGCTCGGTTACCAGCGCGGCTTCGGCGGGCATTTCCACAACGACAACTCGATCACCGCGCTGCGCGACATCCCCGGCCTCGTGGTCGGCTGCCCGTCGCGCGGCGACGACGCCGCGACCATGCTGCGTACGCTGGCGGCGCTCGCCAAGGTCGACGGGCGCGTGTGCGCGTTCCTCGAGCCGATCGCGCTGTACATGGCCAAGGACCTGTACGCGCCGGGCGACGGCGGCTGGCTTACCGAGTACCCGGCGCCCGACCAGGCGATGCCGCTGGGCGAGGGCAGGGTCTATCCGTCTTCGTCCAAGCGGCGCGGCGACGACGACCTGGTGATCTTCACCTTCGGCAACGGCGTGCCTATGAGCCTGCGTGCGGCCCGTGCCATCGAAGCGAAACACCAGTGGAAGGTGCGCGTGGTCGACCTGCGCTGGCTGGTGCCGCTCAACGAGGCCTTCATCCGCGAGCAAGCGGCCAGCGCCAGGCGCATCCTAATCGTCGACGAAGGCCGCCGCAGCGCCGGGGTCGGCGAGGGCATCATCACCGCCATCGTCGAGGGCGGCTACGGTGCGCGGCCGTTCCGGCGCGTGGTCGGCGCCGACACGTTCACGCCGCTGGCCGGCGCAGCGTTCCTGGTGATCCCGTCGGACGAACAGATCATCGCCGCGGCCGACAGCCTGGCGGCATGATCGCGGCGGGCTAGGCGCGCGCCAGCCCGTCGCGCAGCGCGCGTTCGCGCACGGCCACGCCGGCGACCGCGAGCGTGGCAGCCGGATTGCGTTCCAGCGGCAGCACCGCCAGCGCAAGTCCGCCGACGCTGCTCACGATCGTGCCGAGCGCGCGTTCGCCGTCGCCCACCTCGCTGCCCACGAGCAATGGGCCGTCGGCATCCAGCAGCGCCAGCCCACGCTTGGCCTGGCCAAGGAAATGCGTGCGCGCGACGATTTCCTGGCCCGGGTAGCAGCCCTTCTTGACGCTGTAGGCCTGCAGCCGGTCCAGCGACAACTGTTGCGGCGTCCATTGCCCGGCCTGGGTGTCGCCCAGTCGCGGCAACCCGTGCTCGAGGTCGAAGGCGGTCCAGCGGGTGGCGAAGTCCGCATCGTCGGCGTTCGCTACGTGCGTGTCGATGCGCAGCGTGCGCGGGCCGCCTTCGCCGCCGAAATCCAGTTCCAGCCCGTGTTCGGCGCCACCATCGATGCCTGACTGCGACGCGCGCACCGGCGCGGCGAACGCACCCGCGACGCACAGGTCGTCGCGTACGGCAAACGCGACCTTGCTGCGGAAGACGTAGCGCTGCAGTTGCGCGGCCAGGGCTACCGGGTCGGCATCGGGCAGCAGCAGCCACAAGGTCTGCTCGTCGAGCTTGAGCAGCGCGAACAGCGCCAGCAGCCGCCCTTTCGGCGTCAGCCAGCCGTTCCATTGCCAGTGCCCGGGCGCCAGGCCGGCAACGTCATTCATCCATTGCGCCTGCGCGAACGCGGCCGAATCCCGGCCGGACAACGCCAGGACACGATGGCCGGGCAGGGGCCGGAAGGCGTCCCGGGCAGGCTGCGGGTTGTCGGACATGGGGGCGGGACTTAGACTTGCGGGGCTGTGAACACGATCATGATAGGCCAAACCCCCACCGAGCCCGATGCGGTCGATTCCGCCGTCGCGCCCGGCGACCCTGCCGCGATCGCCGTCCCGGACACGCCAGTGGCAGAGGAAATCGGCGGCCGAGGCGGCCTGGATCCGGTCCGTTACGGCGACTGGGAAAAGAACGGCCGCTGCATCGATTTCTGAGCTTTTCGAGAACGCTGTTCCGATTGTCCGCGGCGCCCGCGCCGCCCCAACGCAAGGACGAGCCGCGCATGGCGACCCGCGAACGCCCCCTGTCACCGCATCTGCAGGTGTATCGCTGGCAGATCACGATGGCCATGTCGATCCTGCACCGCGCCAGCGGCGTGATCCTCTGCGTCGGCGCATTCGCCCTGGCCTGCTGGCTGCTTGCGGTCGCCGCCGGCGGCGAAAGCTACCTGCGCGCGGCCGACCTGCTGGCGTCGCCGCTGGGCATGCTGCTGCTGTTCGGGTTCTCGCTGGCGCTGGTCTACCACCTGCTCAACGGCATCCGCCACCTGTTGTGGGACGCGGGAATGGGCTTCGAGATCCCCGAGTTCTACCGCTCCGGCTGGACCGTGGCGGTGCTGACCGTGATCCTGACCGCGGCGATCTGGTTCGCTGCCCTGCAGGGAGGTGCGGCATGAACGCGCGCCACGACGACTTCCGCAATCCGCTGCAGCGCGCGCGCGGGCTGGGGTCCGGCAAGACCGGCACCGGCCATTTCTGGTGGCAGCGCGTCACCGCGATCTTCCTGGTGCCGCTGGTGGCCTGGCTGCTGGGCCTGCTGGTGTCGTTCGTCGGCGCCGACCTGGCCACGGTGCAGGTGGCGATCGCCCGCCCCTGGAACGCGATCGCGCTGTCGCTGTTCGCGATCCTGCTGTTCTGGCACGCCAAGCTCGGCCTGCAGGTGGTGATCGAGGACTACGTGCACGCGCGCGCCGCCGAGATCGCGCTGCAGCTGGTCGTTACCCTGGCCTGCGTGCTCGGCGCGCTCGCGTCGCTGTACGCGATCGGCCGTATCGCATTGCTGGCCTGAGACGACATGACAACCGCATACAAGATCACCGAACACAAGTACGACATGGTCGTGGTCGGCGCCGGCGGCGCCGGCCTGCGCGCCACCTTCGGGCTGGCGCAGAAGGGCCTGCAGACGGCGTGCATCACCAAGGTGTTCCCGACCCGCTCGCACACGGTGGCCGCCCAGGGCGGCATCTCCGCGGCGCTGGGCAACATGGGCCCGGACGACTGGCGCTTCCATTTCTACGACACGATCAAGGGCTCGGACTGGCTCGGCGACCAGGACGCGATCGAGTACATGTGCCGCGAGGCGATCCCGGCGATCATCGAGCTCGAGCACCAGGGCGTGCCGTTCTCGCGCACCGAGGACGGCCGGATCTACCAGCGCCCGTTCGGCGGCATGACCACCGACTACGGCAAGGGCACCGCGCAACGCACCTGCGCCGCCGCCGACCGCACCGGCCACGCGATCCTGCACACGCTGTACCAGCAGTCGCTCAAGCACGACGCGCGCTTCTTCGTCGAGTACTTCGCGCTCGACCTGATCATGGACGAGCACGGCGCCTGCAAGGGCGTGCTGGCGCTGGACATGAGCGAGGGCACGCTGCACCTGTTCCGCGCCCACGGCACGGTGCTGGCCACCGGCGGCTACGGCCGCGCCTACTTCAGCTGCACCTCGGCGCACACCTGCACCGGCGACGGCGGCGGCATGGCGCTGCGCGCCGGCCTTGGCCTGCAGGACATGGAGTTCGTGCAGTTCCATCCCACCGGCATCTACGGCGCCGGCTGCCTGATCACCGAGGGCGTGCGCGGCGAAGGCGGCATCCTGCGCAACGCCAGTGGCGAGCGCTTCATGGAGCGTTACGCGCCCAACGCCAAGGACCTGGCCTCGCGCGACGTGGTCAGCCGCGCGATGACCCTGGAAATCCGCGAAGGCCGCGGCGTCGGCGAGCACAAGGACCACATCCACCTCGACCTGACCCACCTCAACCCGGCCGACATCCACGAAAAGCTGCCCGGCATCGCCGAGAGCGCGCGGATCTTCGCAGGCGTCGACGTCGAGAAGCAGCCGATCCCGGTGATCCCGACCGTGCACTACAACATGGGCGGCATCCCCACCAACTACCACGGCGAAGTGGTGCAGCTGCGCGGCGGCGATCCTGACGCGGTGGTGCCGGGCCTGTACGCGATCGGCGAGGCCGCCTGCGTCTCGGTGCACGGCGCCAACCGCCTGGGCTCCAATTCGCTGCTCGACCTGGTGGTGTTCGGCCGCGCGGTTGCCAACCGCTGCGCCGAGACGATCAAGCCCAGCCAGCAACACGGCCGCCTCGCCGGCGACGCCTGCGACCGTTCGCTGGCCAACCTGGACAAGGTTCGCAACGCGAACGGCAGCACCCCGACCGCGGTGATCCGCGACCGGATGCAGCGCACGATGCAGGCCGACGCCGCGGTGTTCCGCACCGGCGAGACCCTGGCCGAGGGCGTGTCGAAGATCCGCGACATCCATGCCTCGTTCGCAGACGTGCGCGTCAGCGACCGCTCGCTGGTGTGGAACTCCGACCTGGTCGAAACCTTCGAGCTGCAGAACCTGCTTGGCCAGGCGCTGGCGACGATCACCTCGGCCGCCAACCGCACCGAGTCGCGCGGCGCGCATGCGCGCGAGGACTTCCCGGAGCGCAACGACGGGGAGTGGATGAAGCACAGCCTGTGCCGGGTGGGCGAGGACGGCAGCACCAGCATCGAGTACCGCCCGGTCCATCTCTACACCCTCGACGACGATGTCGGGGTGGTGCCGCCCAAGCCGCGCGTGTATTGATTTCCGTGGTTGCCGGCCCGCCTTCGACGATTCGCATGAAGATCCGTTGCACCGCGACCCCGCTTCCGGCGACCAGCCACCACCATTGACGGATCACGGAATCCCCATGGCCCAATTCAAGCTCCCGAAGAATTCGCAGGTCACGCCGGGGCGGCGCTACGCCGCGCCGGACGGCGCCACCCGCACGCGCGAATTCAAGATCTATCGCTGGAGTCCGGACGACGGCGAGAACCCGCGCCTGGACACCTACGAGATCGACCTCGACAAGTGCGGGCCGATGGTCCTGGACGCGCTGATCAAGATCAAGAACGAGGTCGACCCGACGCTGACCTTCCGCCGTTCCTGTCGCGAAGGCATCTGCGGCTCGTGCGCGATGAACATCGACGGCACCAACACGCTGGCCTGTATCTGCGCGATCGAGGAGGCCGGCGAACCGCAGGGCGCGCTCGATCCTTTGCCGCAGAGGCCGGCGGTCAAGGGCAAGGGCGCGGTGGCGATCTATCCGTTGCCGGCGATGCGGGTGGTCAAGGACCTGGTCCCGGACATGACCCACTTCTACGCGCAGTACGCGTCGATCAAACCGTGGATCCGCACCCAGAGCGCGCCGCCGCCGGACCGCGAGCGGCTGCAGTCCAAGGAGGACCGCGCCAGGCTCGACGGGCTGTACGAATGCATCCTGTGCGGGTGCTGCACCGCCGGCTGCCCCAGCCACTGGTGGAACGGCGACCGCTACCTGGGTCCCGCGGTGCTGCTGCAGGCCTATCGCTGGATCGTCGACAGCCGCGACGAGGACACCGGCGCGCGCCTGGACGACCTCGAGGATCCGTTCAAGCTGTATCGCTGCCACACCATCCTGAACTGCACGCGCACCTGCCCGAAGGGCCTGAACCCGGCCAAGGCGATCGCGGGCATCAAGCAGCTCATGCTCGAGCGCCGCGGCTGATCGCCGCGGCTGCAATGCGCTCCCCGATCCACCGGGGAGCAGGCGCCCCCCGCGGGCGGACCAGGAGCGTTCCCGGATGACCCACGCCATCTTCCTTCCAGCGGTGGCGCTCGTCGCCCTGACGTTCGTCGTCTGGCTGCGGATGTATTTTTCGCGCATCGGCGAGATGAAGCGCGAACGCGTCCATCCGCAGGCGGTGGCGACTTCGGCACAGATGGCCGCGCGCCTGCACGACACCCGCGCCGCCGACAATTTCCGCAACCTGTTCGAGCTGCCGGTGCTGTTCTACCTGGCGCTGGTGGTGGCCGCGCTGACCGCGCAGGCAAGCGTCCCGGTGCTGGTGCTGGCATGGCTGTTCGTGGCCCTGCGCGTCGTCCACAGCGCGATCCACTGCGGCTACAACAAGGTCATGCACCGCTTCCTGGCATACCTGGCCGGCGGCATCGCCTTGTGGTTGTTGTGGGCCGTGCTGGCCGTCGGCCTTCTGCGCGCATGAGCCAGGCCGAAGACGCGATCGAGCTGCGGCGCCTGCGCTGGCGCTGCCGCCGCGGCATGCGCGAACTCGACGACCTGCTGGTGCGATGGCTGGAGCGCGAGTGGGCGTCGGCTTCCGAAGAAGGGCGCGGCGTTTTCCTACGCCTGCTGGACTGCGAGGACGATAGGCTCTGGCGCTGGTTCCTCGGCCATGAAACCGCTCCCGATGCCGCACTCGATGCACTGGTCCAGTACATCCGCACCCTGCCGCCTTGAGTGGCGCCCTTCGCGCTGGGTGATCGGCGCGCAATGTCTGCTGGCGGTACTGGCGCCATGGGCCGTGCTCGGCAGCGAAATGCCGCGCGTGGCGGCTTGGCCGCTGGCGGGGATCGCCTGCGCCTGCGGCGCATGGGTGGCACGGCGCGAGGCCGGCAAGGCGGCGCGGCAACTCTCCTGGCCTCCGGGCGACGCACCGGTCCTTCTGGACGGGCAGCCATTGCAGTTGGCCGAGCTGCACTGGCGCGGTCCGCTCGCGTTCCTGCGCTGGCGTGGCCCCGATGGCCGGGTTGGCCGCCTGGACTGGTGGCCGGACACGCTGCCCTCGGCGCGGCGGCGTGAACTGCGGCTGGCCGCGCGGGCGCGCACGGCTGCGCGGCCAGCGGCATCAATGGCACCATAGCCGCTGCCTCGTCGAACCGAGCCCATGTTCAAGCCCATCCCCGTCGCCATCGGCCTGCGCTATCTCCGCGCCAAGCGCCGCAACGGTTTCATTTCCTTCATTTCGATGGCCTCGATCCTCGGCATCGCGATCGGAGTCGCCGCGCTGATCACCACGCTGGCGGTGATGAGCGGGTTCCAGCGCGAAATCCGCGACCGCATGCTGGAAATGGCCGCCCATGCCACCGTGACCGCCGACGGCGACGCGATGCAGCACTGGCAGCAGGCGGTCGCCACGGCAGGCAGCGACAAGCGCGTCGCCGGTGCCGCGCCGTACGTCGAAACCCAGGCCCTGCTCGCCGGCCCGCGCCGGCAGCCGGCGATCGTTCGCGGCGTGGTCCCCGCCGACGAAGGCAAGGTTTCGGTGCTGGCGCAGAAGATGGTGCAGGGCAAGCTCGAGCAACTGGTCCCCGGCAGCTACAACATCGTGCTCGGGCGCGAACTGGCCACCTGGCTCGGCGTCGGCGTCGGCGACAGCGTGGTCGTCACCACCGACTTCCAGTCCACGCCGATGGGCGCGATCCCGCAGCTCAAGCGCTTCACCGTCAGCGGACTGTTCGAGGCCGGCTACCAGGAATACGACCGCGGCCTGGCCGTGGTCAGCATGCGCGACCTGCAGCGGCTCACGCGCATGGGCGATGGCGTCACTGGCGTGCGCCTGCGCATGCACGACATGGACATGGCCTTCGACGTCGCCCGCGACCTGGCGCTGCGGCTCCGTGGCCTGGGCCTGGACCAGGTCTATCGCGTGACCGACTGGCAGCAGGAAAACGCCAACATGTTCCGCGCGCTCAAGCTGGAGAAGACGATGATGGCGATCCTGCTGTCGCTGATCATCGCCATGGGCGCGTTCAACCTGGTGTCCTCCCAGGTCATGCTGGTGACCGACAAGCAGGCCGACATCGCGATCCTGCGCACGCTGGGGCTGTCGCCGCGCGGGGTGATGCAGGTGTTCATGGTGCAGGGCTCGATGATCGGCGTGATCGGCACCGTGCTGGGCGTGGTCGGCGGCATCGTCCTGACCCTGAACCTGGAGCACATCCTGCGCGCGATCGAACGCGTGCTCGCGGTGCAACTGATGCCCGAGGACGTGTACTACATCACCGGCCTGCCGACCCAGCTGGAAGCCAGCGACGTGACCATCATCGCCATCGTGGCGCTGGCCATGGCGTTCCTGGCGACCATCTACCCGGCCTGGCGCGCGGCGCGGACCGCACCGGCGGAGGCCTTGCGCTATGAGTAGCCCTGATCCGCGATCGACCATGGCTGGCCTGGAGGGTCCGGAGCACGTGCATGCGGGCGAGGTGGTGCGCGCGGAGAAGCTCGCCAAGACCTATGCCGAGGGCACGTTGCACACGCCGGTGTTCAATGGCCTGGACTTCAGCGTGCGCGCCGGGGAGACCGTCGCCATCCTCGGCGCCTCCGGCGCCGGCAAGAGCACGCTGCTGCACCTGCTCGGCGGGCTCGACACGCCCACCGCGGGCGAGGTCTACGTTTCCGGGCAGAAGATGAGCGCGTTGTCGGATGCCGAGCGGGGCCGCCTGCGCAACCGCGCACTCGGATTCGTCTACCAGTTCCACCACCTGCTGCCGGAGTTCACCGCGCTGGAGAACGTGATGCTGCCGGTGCTGCTCAGCGGCACCGCGGTGGCCGACGCCTCTGCGCGCGCGCAGGCGCTGCTGGAATCGGTCGGCCTCGGCCATCGCCTGCAGCACAAGCCCGGGGAACTGTCCGGTGGCGAGCGCCAGCGCGCCGCGGTGGCGCGGGCGCTGGTCAACAGGCCGGCCTGCGTGCTCGGCGACGAACCCACCGGCAACCTCGACGAGAAGACCGCGGCGACCGTGTTCGAGCAGATGCTCGAGCTCAATCGCGCGCAGCGCACCAGCCTGGTGCTGGTGACCCACGACCGCAGGCTGGCGCGACGGCTCGACCGCGTGCTGGAACTGCACGAAGGCCGGCTCAGGGAATTGCCGCCAGACGAGGTGTAGCAATGGACAACGCGGCAAGGACGCCGCCGGATCTCTCCCCGCAGGCCGAAGCTGGCCCGCTGGCGACCCCGCCATTGGGCCCGTCGGTGGCGGCGGCCCTGCTGGCGGGCGTGGTCGTGTGCCTCTGGCTGCCGGCGCTGCCGGCTTGGCCGTGGCTGGCACTTGCATTCGTGGTCGGGTTCGCCACGTGGTTGCGTCCGCCGCGAGCGGGAACGCGCATCGCCGGTGCGCTGCTGTGCGGGGTCGCGCTGGCCGGGCTGCATGCCGCCGTGGCGCTGGCTTTGCAGTTGCCCGCGACGCTGGAGGGACACGACTTCGCGGTCAGCGGCAGGATCGTCGAACTGCCGCGCCACGAACCGCGGCGCACGCGATTCCTGTTTCGCGTCGATGGCGACGCCTCGCAACCCGCGGCGTTGCGCGCTCGCCTGTTGCAGTTGTCGTGGTACGACGATCGCGATGCCGCGGCCCTGCACATCGCCGGCCCGCGGCTGCAACTGCAGCCTGGCAGCCACTGGCGGTTGCCGTTGCGGTTGCGCGCGCCGCGAGGCCTGCGCAACCCTGGCACCATCGACAGCGAAAAGCGGGCACTGGCCGACCGCATCACCGCCACCGGATACGTCCGCGATCCCGATGCCGCCCGGCAGCTTCAACGCGGGCGCGGCCTGGACGCCTGGCGCGGCCGCATGTCGGCGCGGATCGCGCGCGCGGTGCCGTCGCCATCCTCGCGGTTCGTGCGCGCGCTGGCGCTGGGCGACACCCGCGCGCTCGACGATGCCGACTGGGAATCGCTGCGCGCAATCGGCCTGACCCACCTGATCGCGATCTCCGGCTTCCACGTCGGCCTGGTCGCCGGCTTCTTCGCATTGCTGGCGACCGCGGGGTGGTGGTGGCTGCCGTCGCTGGGGCGGCGCCTGCCGCGCGCCCATGCCGCCGCACTCGCTGCGCTGGCAGGCGCGATGGGCTATGCGGCGATCGCGGGTTTCGCGCTGCCGACCGTGCGCACGCTGCTGATGATCGGCGTGGTGGTGGCCGCGCGCCTGCTGCGGCGCGCGCAGCGCGCGGTCGATGCGCTGGCGCTGGCCGCGATCGCCGTGCTGGCGGTGGATCCGTTGTCGGTCCTGGCGCCGGGGTTCTGGTTGAGCTTCGCCGGCGTCGCCTGGCTGCTGTGGTGCCTGCCGCAGGCCGCGGGACGCACGTGGCGCGCGAGGCTGCGCGAATTCCTCGGCGCGCAGGCGGTGGCGACGGTCGGCCTGCTGCCGCTGACGGTGGTGCTGTTCGGGCAAGCCTCGCTGGCCGGGCCGCTGGCGAACCTGGCCGCGATCCCGTGGTGGAGCCTGGTAGTGGTGCCGCTGGCGCTGTGCGGCACCGCGCTGGAAGCGCTGCATGCGGGCGCCGGCAGCTGGGCGTGGCGGCTGTCGGCCTCCGCCTTCGACCTGTCCTGGCCATGGTTCGAGCGCCTGGCGCACAGCCCGCTGGCGTTGTGGTGGCTCCCGCAACCGGCGTGGTTCGCGCTGCCGTTGGCGCTGGCCGGCGGATTCTGGCTGCTGCTGCCGCGCGGGCTGCCGGGCAAGCCGCTGGCGCTGCTGCTGTGGCTGCCGCTGCTGTGGCCGCAACGCGGCCTTCCCGAAGAAGGCGGGGTGGAGGTCGTCGTCGTCGATGTCGGCCAGGGCCTGTCGGTCCTCGTGCGCACGGCGCGGCATGCGCTGTTGTACGACACCGGGCCGGCGCAGCCGGAAGGCTTCGATGCCGGCGAGCAGGTGGTGGTTCCGGCCCTGCATGCGCTGGGCGTGCGCCAGCTCGATGCAGTCGTGGTGAGCCACGGCGACAACGATCATGCAGGCGGTTTTCGCGCGGTTGCACGCGTCTTCCCGCCGCGGCTGTCGCTGACGCCGGCCGGCGCGCCGCCCTTGCCGCAGGGACATGCCTGCATCGCGGGCACGCACTGGCGCTGGGACGGGGTCGAGTTCCGGTTCCTGCATCCGGTGCGCGATTTCCCCTACCTGGACAACGAATCCAGCTGCGTGCTGCGGGTCGAGGGCGCGCACGGCGCGGTGTTGCTGGCCGGCGACATCGGCGAGGTGATCGAGCGCGACCTGTTGCGACGCGACCGCGCGGGCGTGCGCACGCAGGTGGTCCTGGTCGCGCACCATGGCAGCCACGGATCCTCGGACCGCGACTTCGTCGCCGCGACCGGCGCGCGCTGGGCGCTGGTGTCGGCGGGCTATGGGAACCGATTCCACCATCCCGCCCCCGATGCCGTCGCGCGCTGGCGCAATGCCGGTGCGCAGGTACGCGCCACCCTGGACAGCGGTGCACAGCGCGTGCGCCTGGATCCGACCGGGATCACGTTCGGCGGCGAGCGCGCCACGCATCCCCACCTGTGGGATGCCGCCGCACGCCGCGACGGCCCGGCCCGGAAAGGGCCGGAAACGTCCGGATAAGCGATCGTCGACCCGGGGGCAGTTACGCGCCTGACTTCCAGGCAGGCCATGCCCCGCGGCCCCGTCCTGATCGTCAAGGCGATCGTTCCGTAAGCACGCGTGACTGCTCCCACGGCGCGTGACGGGGCCCGATTCCACCGGGTGTGTGAGATCGCCGCCGCGCGGCTATCCTATCGACCGGAACGAAGGTGGCCGCAAGGCCGGAGGATCGCGCGTGCTGGAACTGGTGAAGGCTGGCGGCTGGCCGATGATCCCGCTGCTGCTGCTGTCGGCGGTGGGGCTGGCGATCGTCGTCGAGCGCTTCTGGACGCTGCGGCGCAAGGCCGTGCTGCCTCCCGGCCTCGGCGGCGAGGTGCGGGCCTGGGCCGCACGCGGCAAGCTCGATCCGGCGCACATCGAATCGCTGCGCGGCACCTCGCCACTTGGCGCGTTGCTGGCCGCGGCGCTGGATGTGCGCCAGCGCCCGCGCGACCAGGTGCGCGAACGCATCGAGGACGTCGGCCGCCACCTCGTGCACCGCATGGAGCGCTACCTCAACAGCCTTGGCACGATCGCCGCGGCCGGGCCGCTGCTGGGCCTGTTCGGCACCGTTGTCGGCATGATCCAGATGTTCCTCGGCATTCTCGACCACGGCGTCGGCGACGTGAACCAGCTGGCCGGCGGCATCGGCAAGGCGCTGGTGTGCACCGCCACCGGCATGATCGTCGCGATCCCGGCGTTGATGTTCCATCGCTATTTCCGCGGCCGCATCGCCGGCTACATCGTCGACATGGAGCACGAGGCGATCCAGCTGCTCGACACCCTCGACGCCCGCGGTCCCGGCCTGCGCCCCGCCTCGGCACAGGTCGCGCCGGGCGCGCACGGCATCACGCCGCCGCTCGATGCGAGCTGAGGCCGGGCGATGCGCATCCGCGACCACCGCGCCGACGACGAGCCGGAGATCAACCTGATCCCGCTGATCGACGTGGTGCTGTGCCTGATCATCTTCTTCGTGATCACCACCACCTTTGAATCGCGTTCGGTGCTGAAGCTGGAACTGCCGCGTGCCGAGGGCGAGCCGACGCAGGCCCAGGAAAAGGCGCTGAGCGTGCTGGTCAACGCCGACGGCCGCTATTTCGTCGGCGACCGCGAGGCGCTGCGCACGGACGTCGATTCGCTCAAGCGCACGATCGCCGAGGTCGCGGGCGACGACCGCGGCCGTGGCGTGCTGCTGCGCGCCGATGCCCGTACCCCGCACCAGGCGGTGGTGACCGCGCTCGATGCCCTCGGCCAGCTCGGATTCCGCAACATCGCCATCGCCACGGCGCCCGAGCCGCGCGCCGCGGAACCGGCGCGATGAGCGAACCCGCAGCCGCCGGCAACCGCAGCGAGGGCCAGCACGCGGCGGCATGGCCGATCTACCGGCGCCTGCTCGGCTATGCGGGGCGCTACTGGCCGCTGCTGACGGCGGCATCGGTCGGCATGGTGGTCGAGGCGCTGGCTGGCGGCGCCTTCGTGCAACTGATGAAGCCGCTGGTCAACGACGGCTTCGTCGACCCCAAGCCGGAGATGGCGGTGCTGCTGCCGCTGGCGATCGTCGGCCTGTTCGTGCTGCGCGGCATCGCCACCTTCGTCACCGATTACGGCATGGCCCGCGCCGGCCGCAGCGTGGTGCGCGACCTGCGCGAACAGATCCTGGGCAAGTACCTGCGCCTCCCGAGTTCGCATTTCGACGTCGAATCGGTGCCGGCGATGGTCAGCCGCCTCAACTTCGACACCGAACAGGTGACCCAGGCCGGCACCGATGCGGTCAAGACCATCGTCACCGACGGCCTGACCATCATCTACCTGCTGGCGATCATGCTCTGGGTCAGCGCCAAGGTGACGCTGGCGATGGTGCTGATCACGCCGCTGATCGGGGTGCTGGTCTGGTACGTGGGCAAACGCTACCGCCGGATCAGCCGCGGCATCCAGGACGGCATGGGCCAGCTGGCGCAGTCGGCGGAACAGTCGCTGGCGGCGCAGCAGGACGTCAAGGTGTACGGCGCCCAGGCGTTCGAGCAGGCGCGTTATTCCGGCCTCGTCAACCGCATGCTGCGGCTGAACATGAAGGTCGAGAGCACCCGTGCCGGCAGCTCGGCGCTGGTGCAGATGCTGGCGGCGCTGGCGCTGGCGGCGATCGTCTGGGTGGCCACGCGCGAGGCGCTGCAGTCGCGGCTGGACGCCGGTGAATTCGTCCAGTTGATGACCGCGATGATGGGCATCATCCCGTCACTGCGCCGGATCACCAACGTGCAGAGCGTGATCGGGCGCGGCGTGGCGGCGGCCGAACGGCTGTTCGCCATCATCGACCGCGAAGAGGAAGCCGACGAGGGCAACATCTCGATCGAACGCGCGCGCGGCGAGCTGGTGTTCGACGACGTCAGCCTGCGCTACGAGCGCGATGCCTCGCGCCTGGCGCTGGAGGGCATCAGCTTCAGCGCCAGGCCGGGCACCGTGACCGCGATCGTCGGCCGTTCCGGCAGCGGCAAGACCAGCCTGGTGCGACTGGTGCCGCGCTTCTACGAGCCGAGTGCCGGCCGCATCAGCCTCGATGGCGTGGCGCTGCGCGATTACTGCCTTGGCGACCTGCGCCGGCAGATCGCCCTGGTCGGGCAGCGGGTGATGCTGTTCGACGACAGCGTCGCGGCCAACATCGCCTACGCCAGCGAGGCGACGCCGGCGCAGCTGCGCGCGGTGGCCGAGGCCGCCAACGCCTGGGAATTCATCGAGCGCCTGCCAGGACAGCTGGATACGCCGATCGGCGAGAACGGTTCGTTGCTGTCCGGCGGCCAGCGCCAGCGCCTGGCGATCGCGCGCGCCATGCTCAAGGACGCGCCCATCCTGATCCTCGACGAAGCCACCGCCGCGCTGGACACCGAATCCGAGCGCCTGGTGCAGGACGCGCTCAACCGGCTGATGCCCGACCGCACCACGCTGGTGATCGCGCACCGGCTGTCGACCATCGAGCATGCCGACCAGGTGCTGGTACTCGACCATGGCCGGCTGGTGGAGCAGGGCACCCACGCCGAACTGCTGGCGCGTGGCGGCCTTTACGCGCACCTGCACCGGATGCAGTTCCGCGAGCCCGCGGACGCATGAGCGCGCACCGCGCGCCACCGCCGTGGTGGTACGACGCCGGTCGCGAGCCGCCTTTCGTGGCGCGCCTATTGTCCGCGATCTACGGCGCAGCGATCAGGACGCGGCTGGCGCTGTACCGCGGCGGACTGCTGCGCCGGCGGCGGGCAGGCGTGCCGGTGCTGGTGGTCGGCAACCTGGTCGCCGGCGGCAGCGGCAAGACGCCGTTGGTCATCGCGCTGGTCGAGCGCCTGCGCGCGGCCGGCTGGACGCCCGGCGTGGCGACTCGCGGCTACGGCCGCGACGACAGCGCGACGCCGTTGTGGGTGGACGCACAGACCGACCCCGTCCGCGGTGGCGACGAGCCGGTGCTGATCGCGCGCCGCACCGGCGCCCCGGTGCGCGCCGACCGCGACCGCCTCGCCGCGGCCCGCGCGCTGGTCGCGGAAGGCTGCGACATCGTCGTCTGCGACGACGGCCTGCAGCACTACCGGCTGGCGCGCGACCTCGAGATCGAGGTGCTCGACGCGCACCGTCGCCATGGCAATCGCCGGCTGTTGCCGGCCGGGCCGCTGCGCGAACCGGTCGAACGCGCAGCGGCCTGCGATTTCCACGTGGCCAATGCCGGCGACGGCGATGCCAACGTGGGCTTCGGCGAATGGCCGATGCGGCTGTTGTCCGGGCATGCGCTGCCGCTGCTCGGTGGGCGCCCGCAACCGCTCTCGTCGTTTGCCGGGCAACGCGTCCACGCGGTCGCCGGGATCGGCGATCCGGAGCGATTCTTCGCGATGCTGCGCGGGCTCGGGATCGCGGTGGTGCCGCACGCTTTCGCCGACCACCATCGCTTCGAGGCAGATGACTTCCAGTTCGGCAGCGACCTGCCGGTGCTGATGACCGAAAAGGATGCGGTCAAGTGCACGGCATTCGTCGGCGACCGCCACTACAGCGTGCCGATCCGCGCTGAACTGCCGGAGGCGTTCTGGATTGCGCTGCTGGATCGCCTGCCGCATCGGCCGGGAGCACCGGCATGAGCGATTTCGTCGTGGCGATCCCCGCGCGCCATGCCGCATCGCGCCTGCCGGGCAAGCCGCTGCGTCTGCTCGGCGGTGAACCGCTGGTGCTGCACGTGGCACGGCGCGCACTGGCGGCCGGCGCACGCGAGGTCTGGGTCGCGGCCGACGACGAACGCATCGCCGCGGCGCTGGCCGGCAGCGGCGTCCGCATCGCGATGACCTCGCCGTCGCACGCGTCGGGCAGCGATCGGCTCGCCGAATGCGCCACCATGGCCGGCTGGGACGACGCCACCGTGGTGGTCAACCTGCAGGGCGACGAACCGTTCGCACCCGCTGCCGGGATCCGCGCGGTGGCCGAAACCCTGCTCGCGTCGGGCGCCGAGATGAGCACGCTGGCGGCGCTGATCACCGACGCCGCGACCCTGTTCGACCCGAACGCGGTCAAGCTGGTGCGCGCAGGCAACGGCGATGCGCTGTATTTCAGCCGTGCGCCGGTGCCGTGGCCGCGCGATGCATTCGCCACCGACCGCACGCAGTTGCCGGCCGGCGAGGCCTGGCTGCGCCACATCGGCATCTACGGCTACCGCGCCGGGTTCCTGAAGCGTTTCGCTGCATTGCCGCAGGGCCGGCTGGAACGGATCGAGGCGCTGGAACAGTTGCGCGCGCTGGAAGCGGGTTTCCGGATCGCCGTCGGGATCACGCCGGCGCCGTTCCCGCCCGGGGTGGATACCCCGGAGGACCTGGCGCGCGCCGAAAGCCAGCTGGCGAGCTTCGCGGGCTGAGCGCGCGTGGCCGCGGCGCAGCGCCTGTTGATGGTGTGCCTGGGCAACATCTGCCGCTCGCCGATGGCCGAGGGTGCGTTGCGCGCGCGCCTGCACGCGGCGGGCCTGGCCACGGCCGTGGAAGTCGACTCCGCGGGCCTCGGCGACTGGCATGCCGGGCGACCGCCCGACGCCCGCGCCATCGCCTGCGCCGCGCGCCATGGCGTCGACATCGGCGGGCAACGCGCGCGCCGCCTGCGCGATGCCGACCACCACGACTTCGACCTGCTGCTGTGCGCCGATGCCCAGGTGCTGCATGCGGTGCGCGCCGCGGCGCCGACCGACGCGCGCGCCCGCAGCGCGCTGCTGCTGGCCTGGAGCGGGACCGGCGACGCAGGCGATGAAGTCCCGGATCCCTACGCCGGGAGCACGGCGGACTTCGAACGCGCATGGTCGCTGGTGGATGCCGCGGCGGCCGCGATCGTGGCGATGCTGCAGCAGCGCCCGGGTGACGCATAATCGGGGCCGACCCGGCTGACTGGCTCCGCGCATGGACACCACGCTCGCCCCGGAATTCCCGCCGACCATGGAATGGCTCAACCTGCCGTCGCCGCTGCGCATGGCCGGGCTCGGTGGCCGCGTCTGCGCGCTGGCGTTCGTCAATGCCGGCTCGGCCTGGTCGCTGCAGCGCATGCGCGACCTGGCGCAGTTGCAGGCACGCCATGGCGAGCGCATGCAGGTGCTGGCGGTGCACGTGCCCCGTTTCGACCACGAGCGCGACGGTCGCCGCATCGCCAAGCACCTCAGCCGCCAGGGCATCGAGTTCCCGGTCGCGCACGATCCGGACTGGACGCTGTGGCAGCAGTTCGGCATCGAGGCGTGGCCGACGGTGGTGCTGATCGACGGCAAGGGCCGGATCCGCGACCGCATCGTCGGCGATGGGCCGTTGCGCGAACTCGATGCCCGCGCCGCGAGCCTGTGCGCGGAGCAGGGCATGGCGCCCGGCGGCAACACCGAACTCCAGGTGCGGCGGCACAACGAGCCGGCAATGCCGCTGCGTTTCCCGGGCGGGCTGGCGATCGACGGGCAATACCTGTACGTCGCCGACAGTGGCCATCATCGGGTGCTGGAATGCGACCAGGCCGGCCGCGTGCTGCGCCAGTTCGGCAGTGGCGGCGCCGGCTTCATCGATGGCCCGCCGGAACTGGCCGCGTTCAGCCGTCCGCACGGGCTGTGCCTGGAACGCGGCACCCTGTATGTCGTCGACAGTGGCAACCATGCCGTGCGCCGCATCGACCTGCGCAGCGGCGACGTTGGCACGTTGTGCGGCGCGGGCCGCCCCGGTGCCCCGGTCGAAGGACCGATCGCCGATCCGCGCGCGGTCACGCTGGACCAGCCACGCGCGGTCGCGCTGGCCGGCGACGCGCTGCTGGTCGCCTGCTGCGGCGACAACCGCATCTGGAAGTACGACCTGGGAAGGCATGACCTGTCGCTGGTGGCGGGTTCCGGTGCGCTCGCGGTGGTGGACGGCACGGGTACCGAGGCCGCGTTCGCCGAGCCGGTCGCGCTGGCGACGGTGCAGCAGCGCGTCTATGTGTGCGACGGCGCCGGGTCGGCGATCCGCACGCTCAACGTGCGCAGTCGCAAGGTGACCACCCTGGTCGGGGAGGATCCCTGGAACTACGGCCGCACCGACGGCGCCCGCAGCGATGCCCGGCTGCAGGATCCGCAGGCGATCGCGCTCGATCCGGATGCGCCGCTGCTATGGATCGCCGACCGCGGCAACGACCAGTTGCGCAGCCTGCGCCTGGGCGGTGGCGAGCTCAGCACCTACGCGCTGCCGCAGCGCCTGCACAACCCGTGCGGGCTGGCGGTGGACCGCGGCGTGGTCTGGATCGCGGATACCGACGCCCATGCGGTGCTGCGCCTGGACCCGCACAGCGGCGCACTGCACCACGTCCCGATCGGCGAATGACGGAAGCGCCGCAAAACCCGGCACCCAGCGCCGGCACAAAGCCCGCCTTCGACGGCAAGGCCTACGTGGCCCGGCTCAGCACCTCGCCCGGCGTCTATCGGATGTACGCGGCCGACGACGGCGTGCTCTACGTCGGCAAGGCCGGCGCGCTGAAGAAGCGCGTGGCCAGCTATTTCAGCGCCACGCCCAAGAGCGCACGGACGATGGCGATGCTGGCGCAGGTCGCGCGCATGGAGGTCACGGTCACCCGCACCGAGACCGAGGCGTTGCTGCTGGAGAACCAGCTGATCAAGTCGCTCAAGCCGCGCTACAACGTGCTGCTGCGCGACGACAAGAGCTACCCGTACGTGTTGCTGACCCAGGAGGCCTGGCCGCGGCTGACGATGCACCGCGGTCCGCGTTCGATCCCGGGCCGCTACTTCGGCCCCTACGCCAGCGTCGGCGCGGTGCGGGAGACGCTCAACCTGATGCACAAGCTGTTCAAGCTGCGCAGCTGCGAGGACAGCGTGTTCCGCAATCGCACGCGGCCCTGCCTGCAGTACCAGATCGGGCGCTGCAGCGCGCCGTGCGTGGGCCTGATCGATGCGCTGGCGTACGCCGAATCGGTGCGCCGCGCCGAGATGTTCCTGGACGGGCGCAGCGACGAGCTCAGCGACGACCTGCAGCAGGCGATGGCGGCCGCCAGTGCGCGCCTGGACTTCGAGGAGGCCGCGCGCGTGCGCGACCTGATCGCCGCGATCCGCAAGCTGCAGGCGCGGCAGTACGTCGACGGCCGCGCCGCGGACCTGGACGTGCTCGCCTGCGCGATGCACGGCAGCCATGCCTGCGTGCTGCTGCTGGCGTTCCGCGACGGCCGCAACCTCGGCACCCGCGCCTTCTTCCCGCGGACCAACGGCGCAGACAACCCCGCCGAGGTGCTGGCGGCGTTCGTGTCCCAGCACTACGCCGAGCAGCAGGCGCCCGGCGAGATCGTGCTCGACCGCGAGATCGATGACCGCGAACTGCTGCAGCAGGCCCTGTCGGCTGCCAGCGGCAAGCGGGTGCTGCTCAAGGCCAGCGTGCGCGGCGAGCGCGCCGGCTACCTCGACCTGGCCCGGCGCAACGCCGAACTTGCGCTGGCGGCCGACCTCGGCAGCCAGGCCACGCAGCAGGCGCGGCAGGACTCGCTGCGGGAACTGCTCGGCCTGGCCGAGGCGCCGCAGCGGATCGAGTGCTTCGACATCAGCCACACCATGGGCGAGGCCACGGTGGCCTCGCAGGTCGTGTTCGACCGCAACGGTCCGGTCCGCGGCCAGTACCGGCGCTACAACATCTCCGGGATTGAACCCGGCGACGACTATGCCGCCATGCACCAGGCGCTGGAGCGCCGCTTCCGCCGCGCCGCGGAGGAGGGCGGGGTGCTGCCGGACGTGCTGCTGATCGATGGCGGCGCCGGGCAGGTGGCGCAGGCACGCAGCGTGCTCGCCGACCTGGGCATCGACGGCATTGTCCTGGTCGGCGTCGCCAAGGGCGAGGGGCGGCGCGCAGGGCACGAGGCCTTGCTGCTGCCTGGCGTTGACGGAAAGCCGGGTCGCGAGCTGCGCCCGGGCCCGGACTCCCCCGGCCTGCAGCTGGTGCAGCAGGTGCGCGACGAATCGCACCGATTCGCCATCACCGGCCACCGTGGGCGCCGCCAGAAGGCCCGCAACACCAGCCGGCTGGAGGACATTCCCGGCATCGGCCCGCGCCGACGCGCTAACCTGTTGCGGCATTTCGGCGGCCTGGGCGGGCTCAAGGCCGCCGGCGCGGAAGAGATCGCCCGGGTCGAGGGCATCAATGCCGCGCTTGCCGAACGGATCTGGGCCAGCCTGCACGGGCTGCCCGGGGCAGGGACGACCACGCAAGGGAACGGGGAATGAAGCTGACGGTTCCAACGATGCTGACCCTGCTGCGGATCGCGATGATCCCGGTGCTGGCGGCCGTCTTCTACCTGCCGCAGAACTGGACCAATTTCGCCGCCGCGGCGGTGTTCGCGCTGGCCTCGGCCACCGACTGGCTGGACGGCTGGATCGCCCGGCGCTTCAACCAGTACTCGGCGTTCGGCGCCTTCCTCGACCCGGTCGCCGACAAGCTGATGGTCTCCACGGCCCTGTTCCTGATCGTGCAGGGGCACCCGAGCGCGTGGATGGCGCTGTGGGCGGCGGTGATCGTCGGCCGCGAGATCGCCGTCTCGGCGCTGCGGGAGTGGATGGCCATCCTCGGCCAGCGCAAGCGGGTGGCGGTGGCCACGGTCGGCAAGATCAAGACGATCGCGCAGATGGTCGCGCTGACCTGCCTGCTGTATTCGGTTTCCCCGGCCAGGCCGCCGCACCCGATGCCGTGGATGGGCGAACTGGTCTTCCATGTCGGCGACTGGCTGCTGGCCGCTGCGGCGCTGCTGACCCTGTGGTCCGGCTTCGAATACCTGCGCGCGGCCTGGCCGGCATTGCGCGATGGCGAGCTGCCGGTAGTTGACAGCCCCGCCGCGGGCAGTAAAATTGCCGGCTCAGCGCGGGAATAGCTCAGTTGGTAGAGCACGACCTTGCCAAGGTCGGGGTCGCGAGTTCGAGTCTCGTTTCCCGCTCCAGGTTCCACGAACCCCGGCCCCGCCGGGGTTTGTTTTTTCATGGTTTGTTCGTGCCGGTCGCGCGATCGCGCCGCGATATGGAACAATCCAGAACGTCACCGGCCGGGTGGCAGAGTGGTTATGCAGCGGACTGCAAATCCGCGTACGCCGGTTCAATTCCGACCTCGGCCTCCAGATCGAACGAAAGCCCCGCTTACAGGCGGGGCTTTTTCGTACCATGGCCGCGGGCCCGGGTGGCGAAACCGGTAGACGCAAGGGACTTAAAATCCCTCACCTGAAAGGGTATGTGGGTTCGACCCCCACCCCGGGCACCAGCAGGACACGGCCCAGACCGGGCGTCCATCCGGCCGCTTCAGCAATTTTCCAACTGTGGTACATCCAGGGGAACACATGCGAAATCCGGACGACGCGCGCATCGGGGTCATCGGATTGGGCTATGTAGGGCTGCCGCTGGCGTTGGCCTTCGGCCGGGAGCACGACACCCTGGGCTTCGACATCGATGCCGCCCGCGTCGCGGCCCTGCGCAGTGGCAGCGACAGCAACCGGGAAGTCGACGATGCCGAACTGGCGGCGGCCACGCGCCTGCGGCTGAGCGCATCGCTCGACGACCTGCGCGACCGCGATGTCTACGTGGTCACCGTGCCGACCCCGATCAACGAGCACAAGCACCCTGACTTCACCCCGCTGATCCAGGCCAGCGGCGCCATAGGCGGCACCCTGAAGCGCGGCGACGTGGTGGTCTACGAGTCCACCGTGTACCCGGGTGCGACCGAGGAGATCTGCGTGCCGGAGCTCGAGCGCGCGTCGGGCCTGCGCTTCAACAGCGATTTCTTCGTCGGCTACAGCCCGGAACGCATCAACCCGGGCGACCGCCAGCGGCGGCTGCCCGACATCCCCAAGGTGACCTCCGGATCGACCCCGGAAACGGCCGACTTCGTCGACGCCCTGTACCGCAGCATCATCCCCGCCGGCACCCACAAGGCGCCGAGCCTGCGGGTCGCCGAGGCCGCCAAGGTGATAGAGAACACCCAGCGCGACGTCAACATCGCCCTGGTCAACCAGCTGGCGCTGATCTTCCAGCGCCTGGGCATCGACACCCACGACGTGCTCGACGCCGCCGGCACCAAGTGGAACTTCCTGCCGTTCAAGCCGGGCCTGGTCGGCGGCCACTGCATCGGCGTCGACCCGTATTACCTGATCCAGAAGTCGCAGTCCGCCGGCTACTACCCGGATATCCTGCTGGCCTCGCGCCGGATCAACGAGTCGATGGGCCGGCACGTGGCCGCGGCGGTGATCAAGGAGATGATCCGGCGCAAGTCCAACGTCGCCGATGCCCGGATCCTGATCCTCGGCCTGACCTTCAAGGAAAACTGCCCGGACCTGCGCAACACGCGGGTGGTGGAACTGGCCGAGCAGTTCCGCGATTACGGCGCGCACGTGGACATCCACGACAGCTGGGCCGACCCGGAAGCGACCCGCCGCGAGTACGGCCTGGAGCTGTTGCCCAGGCTGCCCGAAAGCGACAACTACGACGCGATCGTGCTGGCCGTGGCCCACGACGAATACCGCGACCTCGGCATCGACGCGGTCCGCCGCCTCGGCCGCGAAGGCGCGGTCGTGTACGACATCAAGGGCCTGTTCCCGAAGGACAAGGTGGACGGCCGCCTGTAGCCGCGCTGGCGTGCGGCGGCGCGCACGGTATCCTCGTGCCGTTGCCATCATGGAGCGGCCGATGCTGCGCTATTCCGCCTATGCCGCGAGCCTGGTGCTCGCGCTGTTTTCCGCCTGGCGGATGCGTGATTTCCCGGACTGGCGCTGGGGCCTGGCCGTCTTCGGCGCGCTGGCGCTGCTGGGAGCCTGGGACCTGCTGCAGCGCAAGAGCACCCTGCGCCGCAATTACCCGCTGCTCGCGCACCTGCGCTACGGGCTGGAGTCGATCGGCCCGGAGATCCGCCAGTACTTCATCGAGGCCGATACCCAGGAAGTGCCGTTCTCGCGCCAGCAGCGCGCGCTGGTGTACCAGCGCTCCAAGAGCGTGATGGACGTGGTGCCGTTCGGCACCGAACATGATGTCTATGACGTCGACTATGAATGGATCAACCATTCGATCGTGCCGTCCTTCATCGAGTCGCACGACTTCCGCATCCGCGTCGGTGCCCAGGCCGCGCTGCCCTACGACGCCAGCGTGTTCAACATCTCGGCGATGAGCTTCGGTTCGCTGTCGGCCAACGCGATCCGCGCCCTCAACGCCGGGGCCAAGCGCGGCGGCTTCTACCACGATACCGGGGAAGGCTCGATCTCCCCGTACCACCGCGAGCATGGTGGCGACCTGGTGTGGGAGATCGGCTCGGGCTACTTCGGCTGCCGCGACGCCGAGGGTCGCTTCAGCGAGGAGCGCTTCGCCGACAGCGCGCGCACGCCGCAGGTGCGGATGGTGGAGGTCAAGTTGTCGCAGGGCGCCAAACCCGGCCACGGCGGCATGCTGCCGGCGGCCAAGGTGAGCCCGGAGATCGCGCTCACGCGCGGCGTGGTGCAAGGCGTGGATTGCATCTCGCCGGCAGGGCATTCCGAATTCTCGACGCCGGCCGGGCTGCTGGAATTCGTCGCCTGCCTGCGGGAACTGTCGGGCGGCAAGCCGGCCGGGTTCAAGCTGGCGATCGGGCATCCGTGGGAATGGTTCGGGATCGCGAAGGCGATGCACGAGACCGGCATCCTGCCGGATTTCATCGTCGTCGACGGTGCCGAGGGCGGCACCGGTGCGGCGCCCGCGGAATTCATCGAGCACGTCGGCGTGCCGATGCACGAAGGCCTGATGCTGGTGCACAACACCCTTGTCGGGCTGGACCTGCGCGACAAGGTCAAGGTCGGCGCCGCAGGCAAGATCACCAGTGCGTTCGACATCGCGCGCACGCTGGCGCTGGGGGCGGACTGGTGCAACGCCGCGCGCGGTTTCATGTTCGCGCTCGGCTGCATCCAGTCGCAGAGCTGCCATACCGACCGCTGCCCGACCGGCATCGCCACCCAGGATCCGCAGCGCTGGAAGCACCTGGACGTTGCCGACAAGGCGACGCGGGTGTTCATGTTCCAGCAGAACACCCTGCATGCGCTGCGCGACCTGCTGTGCGCGAGCGGGCTGCAGCACCCCGACCAGCTCGGGCCCGAACACATCCTGCGGCGGGTCTCGGCGGTGGAGGTGCGTTCGCTGGCGGCGCTGTACCGCTTCCTCGAGCCCGGTGAGCTGCTGGAGCGGGTGCCGGAACACGCGGTATTCCGCAACTTCTGGGCGGGGGCGCGCAGCGATTCGTTCGCGCCGCCGGCGCGCGTCCAGGCGCTGCGTGGCGAGAAGGCGTTGTAGGAGCGGCTTCAGACGCGAGCTCTTCCTTCGACGGTATTACCTGAGTCGCAAAAAGCTCGCGGCTGAAGCCGCTCCCACAAAAGCCGCTCCCACAAAAGCCGGGTGGGCGTTTTTACGCCAGCAGTTCCAGCACCCGCTCCGGCGGCCGTCCGATCACCGCGCGCTCGCCGCGCACGAGGATCGGCCGTTCGATCAGCACCGGATGCGCGACCATGGCCGCGATCAGCGCCTCGTCGTCGAGCGTCGGGTCGGCCAGGCCCAGTGCCGCGTATTGCGGCTCGCCCGTCCGCAACAGGCCGCGGGCATCGATGCCGAGCTTGCGCAGCAGTTCGCGCAACTGCGCGGCCGACGGGGGCTGTTCCAGGTAGGCCACGACGTGCGGCTCGATGCCGCGCTCGCGCAGCAGTTCCAGCGCGCCCCGCGACTTGGAACAGCGGGCATTGTGGAAGTACTGCATGTCGGCCATCACCCTCTCCGGGATCGCGTCGCCGCGAAAAGACGAAGGCCGGCTTGCGCCGGCCTTCGCGGGATACCTGGTGGGCGGTGCAGGGTTCGAACCTGCGACCCTTGCCGTGTGAAGGCAATGCTCTACCGCTGAGCTAACCGCCCGGGTCGGCCGCGGATTATAGCGGGACTGCCGGGCGATTCGCCAACATCCCGGGCGGGGCGGACGTCCCGGGCCCCTTTTTTCCGTGATTGCCGCGCGCGCCCGTCGCTCCCCGGGGTGGCGGAGCAGGGGCAGGGAGGCAGCGATGCCAGGCTTGCCTGCATGCACGTTCTACCCGCCAATGGACGCAGAGGATGTCATTCCTTCTCCCCCCTTGCCCGGGGAAGATCTCGGATTACTCGAGCTGCTCGCGGGCGTAGGCGGCGTCCAGCGCTTCCATCGCGTCGTGCGGCTTGGTCTTGGCGGCTTTTTCGTAGGCGGCCGCGGCGGCGTCCTCGTTGCGGCGGGCGTCCAGCAGCATCAGCACGTTGCCGTGCTCGATGTGGGCGATCGGGGAGTCCGGGGTCAGCTTGAGCGCGCTCTTGATGTGCGCCTCGGCGTCGCTCGCCCTGGCGCCGTAGGTGAGGCCGCCGATCATGGCGCCGATCTTGCCGATGATCTCGGCGTGGTACAGGGCCAGCGCGGTGTGCGCCTCGGCGTGCTTGGGCGCCAGCGCCAGCGCGGCGTCGAGCGAGGCGCGCACCTTGCCGGCGATGCCCTGCTTGAGCGCCTTGGCGATGCTCAGGCCCTGGCTGTAGCGGCCCAGCGCGAAGGCGTGGCGGTAATGGCTGTTGGCGTCGGCGGGCAGGGCCGCGATCGCGGCTTCGGCCAGCGCGGCGGCCTGTTCGAAACGCTTGAGCCTGTCGGCGTCGCTTTTGACCAGGTATGTCGCGTGGATCCCGAGCGCCTTGGTCGCGACCGAAGCGCCGACCGGGCCGAGCGCTTCACCGGACTCGAACGCGGCCTGGAAATCGCCACGGTGGAAGGCGCGCCAGGCGTCCTGCAGCGCCGCCGCGAGGGCGTCGGCATCGAGCTTGGGCGCGGCCTTGCCGGCGGCCTTGAGCAGGGCGGCGGCGCGTTTGGCGTCGGGGTAGGGTTCGCAGTCGCCGGCGTGCAGCTTCGGCCAGGCCTTCCTGAGTGCGTCGCCGGCATGGGCGTAGGCCTTGGCGTCGTGCGGAAAGGGGGCCCAGCGGGGTTTGGTGGCCATCATCGGGATCCGTTGGTGGAATGGGCGTTGATTGCTGTGCTGGCCCGGTGGCGCAGCCTGGTGGGCGCGCGCACGTCCGGCTGGCATGCTCAATCGAGGTAGGCGCGGGTCAGGGTGTTGAGGTGGACGCGCTCGGCGTCGCGCAGGAACGGCGCCAGCAGCATCATTACCTGCACGATGCCGTCGCGGATCGAGCGCTGCTCGTCCTTGTCGCCACGGGCGGCGGCGTAGTTCATCCAGAAGGTGGAGATCACCAGCACGTTGGTGGCGGCGGCGTCGAGTTCGTCGCGCGAGGCGCGCATCACCCCGGCCTGCGACAGCCCGCGCATCACCGTGTGCGCCTGCGCGTCCCCGCGCTTGAGGATGCGGGCGAAGCGCAACCGCAGCCTGCGGTTGCGGCTGAGGATGTCGACCAGGTCGCGGTACAGGAAGCGGTAGTCCCAGATGCACTCGAACACCAGGTGCAGCTGCAGCCACACGTCCTCCAGCCCCGGCAGGCGCCCGGCGGGCGCCGCCAGCGCGGCATCGATGCGCTCTTCGTAGCGGCCGAAGAGGTGCTCGATGATGTCGTCCTTGTTGCGGAAGTGGTAGTACAAGTTGCCGGGGCTGATCTCCAGCTCGTCGGCGATGTGGTTGGTGGTGACGTTGGGCTCGCCCTGCGCGTTGAACATCGCAAGCGAGCAGTCGAGGATGCGCTGCCGGGTCTGCCGCGCCATCGGTGCGGCTCAGGCCGTCAGCTTCTGCACCAGCTCGACGTATTTCTGCTTGGCCTCGTCCTGTGCCGTGCCCTTGAGCTTGCTCCAGGCCTCGTACTTGGCGGTGCCGACGAAGTCGAAGAAGCCCGGCTTGTCGCCGCTGACGTCGCCCTCGGCGCCCTGCTTGTACAGCGCGTACAGGCGCAGCAGGGTGTCGTTGTCCGGGCGCTCGGGCAGGGCCTGGATATCCCTGGTGGCCTGTTCGAAACGGCTTTGCAGGTCGGACATGGCGGCGTCTCCGGTAGGTTGCGGCCATGACAGCACGCGCTCCCGGGGTGGTCAATACGGTGGGGAATTGTCGCGCCCCGCGGGCTCTGGCACCGTAGGCCGCGTGAACGGCGCCCGCTTGCGGCGCCGACAGCCATCGGAGCCCGCCCCATGAGCTACTTCGTCACCGGCGCCACCGGTTTCATCGGCCGCTTCCTGGTCGCCAACCTGCTCGAGCGCAAGGGCACCATCCACGTGCTGGTGCGCAAGGACTCGGCGAAGAAGCTCGACGCCATCGGCAAGCGCATGGGCTGGGACATGAAGCGGATCGTGCCGGTGGTCGGCGACATGACCCAGCCGCGCTGCGGTTTGACCGCCGCGCAGGTGCGCCAGCTCAAGGGCAAGGTGAAGCATTTCTTCCACCTCGCCGCCATCTACGACATGGCGGCCAGTGCCGAATCGCAGCGCATCGCCAACGTCGACGGCACGCAGCATGCGCTCGACCTGGCCGCGGCGATCGAGGCCGGCTGCTTCCACCACGTCAGCTCGATCGCCGCCGCGGGCCTGTACCCGGGGATCTTCCGCGAGGACATGTTCGAGGAAGCCGAGGGACTGGACGACCCCTACCTGCGCACCAAGCACGACTCCGAAGGGCTGGTGCGCGGCGAGAAGCGGATCAAATGGCGGGTGTACCGCCCCGGCATGGTGGTGGGCCATTCGCGCACCGGCGAAATGGACAAGATCGACGGCCCGTACTACTTCTTCACCTTCCTCAAGAAGCTGCGGCAGATGCTGCCGCCATGGATGCCGACGCTGGGCATCGAGGGCGGCCGCATCAACATCGTGCCGGTGGATTTCGTCGCCGACGCGCTCGACCACATCGCGCACAAGCCGCGCCTGGACGGCCACACCTTCCACCTCACCGACCCGGAGCCGCAGCGCGTGGGCGAGGTGCTCAACACCTTCGCCCGCGCCGGCCACGCGCCGGAGATGACGATGCGGATCGACGCGCGCATGTTCGCCTTCGTCCCCGGCGGCATCCGCATGGCGGTCGGCAACCTGCCGCCGGTGCGGCGCTTCGTCGGCATGCTGCTGCGCGATTTCCGCATCCCGAAATCGACGCTGAAGTTCATCACTTATCCCACGCGCTTCGACAACCGCGAAACCGAGCGCGCGCTCAAGGGCAGCGACATCAGGGTACCGCGGCTGGACGACTACGCCTGGCGGCTGTGGGACTACTGGGAGCGGCACCTGGACCCGGACCTGTTCATCGACCACACGCTCAAGGGCAAGGTCCGCAACAAGGTGGTGGTGATCACCGGCGGCTCGTCGGGCATCGGCCTGGCGACGGCGCAGAAGGTCGCCGCGGCCGGCGCCGTCACCATCATCGTCGCGCGCGGCGAGGAGGAGCTGTTCAAGGCGCGAGACGCGATGAAGGCCGAGGGCGGCAAGGTGTTCGCCTACACCGCCGACCTGTCGGACATGGCGGACTGCGACCGGCTGGTCAAGGCGGTGCTGGACGAGCACGGCCACGTCGACGTGCTGGTCAACAACGCCGGGCGCTCGATCCGGCGCTCGATCGAGCTGAGCTACGACCGTTTCCACGACTTCGAGCGCACGATGCAGCTCAACTACTTCGGCTCGCTGCGCCTGATCATGGGTTTCCTGCCGGCCATGACCCATCGCCGCAAGGGCCACGTCATCAACATCAGCTCGATCGGCGTGCTGGCCAATTCGCCGCGGTTCTCGGCCTACGTCGCCTCCAAGGCGGCGCTGGACGCGTGGAGCCGCTGCGCGCAGGGCGAGCTGTCGGGCAAGGGCATCGCCTTCACCACCATCAACATGCCGCTGGTGAAAACGCCGATGATCGCGCCGACGCGGATGTACGACAGCGTGCCGACGCTGACGCCGGAGGAAGCCGCCGACCTGGTGGTGCAGGGGATCATCGAGCGCCCGGGCCGGATCGCAACGCGCCTGGGCATCTTCTCGGCGCTGATCAATGCGATCGCGCCCAAGGCCTACGAGGTGATCATGAGCACCGCGTTCGAGCTGTTCCCGGACTCCGCCGCGGCCAAGGGCGACCGGCAGGCGCTCAAGGGTGAGACGCAACCGAGCAACGAGCAGATCGCCTTCGCCTCGCTGATGCGCGGCGTGCACTGGTAGGCGCGGCTGCGTCGTGCGTCGATTGGCCGCATGGGCTGGATGCGACGCGGCGCTGGCAGCGGTGGAAAGCTCGCGGCTGTAAGCCGCTCCTGCGGTCGGCGTTTGCAGGGGGCGGCGACGCGGGCGCTCAGTACGACCGGCACTGCAGGAAGCGCACCGGGCGGGTGCTGCCCGGCGGCGGTTGCAGCTGGATGCGGGACGCGCGCAGCTCGTCGTAGTGCTCCAGCAGCGGGCAGATATCGGCCATCGGGTCGCCGTCCGGGTCGGCCAGGTACACCAGCAAGGTCGATTGGGTGGACCATAGCGCGCGGTCGACGTGCGCCAGCGTGGAGATCGCGCGGGTGGCTTCCTGGCGGCGTTGCTCCAGCTGCGCCGGATCGGTCGGGGCCGGTAGCACCGCCACGCCATCCCTGGTGGCAGGCGCGGCTGGGGCGGCGCCCGGGGCGCCTGCGACGTCGGCCGGCGTTGCGGGCGTGGCCGGGGTCGCGGCCGTGGTCGGCGCCGAGGCCGCCGGTGCCGGCGCATCGTGCGCGGACAGCGCGTACAGCACCACCGCGAACGCCAGCGCGCCAACCCAGGCCAGGGCGAAGAAGCGTTTCATGTTGGCCAGCGCGGGCTGCGACACCGCGACGCGCTGTGCCTCGGGCAGCAGCGGGCGCAGCTCCGGCCACAGCCGGGTGCCATCGAGCAGTTCGATGCGCTGCGCCGCGGCCAGCCTGGCCGCTTCTGGAGCGAACTGCCCCGGCGTTACCAGCAGCCCGCCATCGGCGCCGCGCATGCGGATGTTGTTGGCGAACTCGGCGATCGCGGTCGATCCCAGCACGTAGGCCGCGCCGTGCTTGGACGACAGCAGCCAGCGCTGGCCGTTGCGTTCGAGCATGTAGTCGCTTTCGTCGCTGGTGGCTTCGGTATCGAACACGCGTTCGTAGCCGCGCTTGTGCAACGCGTCGAGTACCAGGTGGATGAAATCGCGCCAGCGCATGCCGGCGAGCGCGGCGATCCCGGCCACGGTTTCCTCGCGCGGCAGGCGGATGGTGCGCAGGTACAACGTGGTCGCGCCGCCGACCAGCACGAATGCCAGGACCGCGACCAGCAAACTGCCCCCTGCCATGCCGCCGCTCCCTGTCATGGATCAACCCGCGCAGGATAGACGAAAGCCGATGCGCCGCGGTCAACCGCGCGGCGTGCAAGCCGCCGGCGCCGTCGGATGAAGAAGGCGGGCGCGCCGGTTCGGCGCCCGTGGGGGCGTGTGAAAGAAGATGCCCGCCAGTCCGGAACCGTAAGGGGAGGGGAGCATACGGTGGGGATACGGACTGGCGGGCGTTGAAGCGTGGCTGCGGTGGCTCGGGTCAGCTCGTGGTCTTCGCGGCCTTGGTGGCTTTGGCGGCCTTGCGCGCGCGCTTCGCGACGGCAGGCTTGGTGGCGGCGGGGCCGGTTGCCTTGCGTGCCGTGGCCCGGCTCGTCCCAGCCTTGCCGGTCTTGCGCACGGGCGTGCTGCGGGGCTTGCGGGCGGTTGCGCCGTTCTGGCGCCGCAGTTCGGCGGTCAGGCCCTCCACCCGGCGGCTGAGGTCGCTGAGATCGCCGCGGCCGGGAACCCCCAGCTTCACCAGCGCACGCTGGACGCGGTCCTCGAACACCTTCTCGAGGCGGTCCCAGGTATCGGCGGCGCGTTCGCGCGCCTGGCCAACGCGGCTCTCGACGGCACCGCGGACTTCATCGGCGCGGCCGCCGGCGAACCTGCGCGCGCTCTGCTCCAGGTTCAGGCCTTCCTTGACCAGCGCCTCGAACAGCTTGTTGCCTTCGGCCTGGGCGCGGCCGAACGCGCCGACGCCGGCAAGCCAGATCTGTTGCGCGGATTCGCTCAGGGTCCGGGACAGGCGTTCGGCCTGGTCCTGCACGCCGGCGTTGGCAGTGGTGCGCTTGCGGGCGCTGGTGCTGCCTGCGGCTTTCTTGAACTTGGCCATGCGGGTCTCCCGGCGGGGGGTGGATTGCGGGTCAGCATTGCGCGGCGGACTAGAGCATTCACACAAGCGCGCGGTCCCCGGCGGCGACCGCGCGCACGCCGGAACGCCGGCAGCGCACAACGGCCGTTCAAGGATGGCCGGCGTGGTGTTGCCGCCGGGTGATGTGGCGTTCGACGTCGTCCAGCGCGCGTTGCAGGCGTGCGGTAGTGTCGCTGTGGCGCGGCGCCGGCAGCAGCCCATCGAGGATCGAGCGGCCTTCGTCGGCGATGAGCTCGTCGCGCAGTTCGATGCCATGCGCGGCCAGCAACGGGCGCAGCTCACCGGCGCGCGTGCGCAGGTCGGCCAGGGTGTTGCGGTAGGCGAGGTCGCAGACGCGGCGGCGTGCGGCGAAGCTGAAGACGTTGGTGTAGAACAGTTCGCCGTCGCTGGGATTGGGCTCGAACACCAGCTGGTCGATGCCCGGGTACTGCTGCGCATAGCGTGCCAGGCCCACCTGCATGCGCGACTGCAGCAGCGTGCGGAACGTCTGCGACAGCACCACCGGCAGGCCGCCGTCGGCGATCCGGCGCCCGGCCTGGCCGCGGCCGGCGCGGCGGCGCCCCCCGGCATTGAACGGCACCAGCGGATTGATGCCGATCATCAGGTCGACATCGCGGTCCAGCACCACCGAGGCGTGCATCGTCCGCCGCAGGGCGCCATCGACGAACTGGCGCCCGCGCAGCGCCACCGGCGGATACAGCCCCGGCAGCGCGGCACTGGCCTGCACGGCGCGCGAGATCGGCACGTCGTCCCAGCCCTCGCCGCCGAAACGCACCGCCTCGCCGCTGTCCAGGTCGACCGCGATCACGTACAGCGGGCGCTCGAGCTTGCGGAAGTCGTTGCTGCGGCCGCGACGGCTGAACACGTCGCGCAGGAAGTGCTCGACCTCGGCGTTGTCGAACAGGCCGGTCGGCACCAGCCCGCCGATGCGGGTAAGCAGGTCCGACCAGCGCGAGTCGCCGCGCCCCAGCAGCAGGTCGCGCGCCAGCCCGCCCGCCAGCCGCGGCGCGGCACCGAGCCGGCGCAGATATTCCGTCAGCGCCGGGCGCAGGAAGGTTTCCGGGCGGAAGCGCACGTCGGTGCTGTCGCCGGTGATGAACACGCGGCACAGCTGCGCCGTATCCATGCGGTTGGCGAGCCCGGCGGCGAGGAACGCGCCGGAGCTGACGCCGACGTAGCAATCCATGCGGGTGAGGTCGAGTCCGTCGCAGGCCTCGTCCAGCGCACGCAACGCACCCAGCTCGTACATGGCGCCGATCGGGCCGCCACCGGCGATGGCCAGGCCGATGCGCGGGTCGCGACCGGGATGGCTGGCCCGGCTCCGGGCGGAATGGAGGGACAGCATGGCGGGCCGCGCGACGGGGGTATCGCGAGTGTAGCCGAGCCGCCGTTGCGGGTTGCGGGGGCGTGATGCAGTCCCGATGATGCGGCGATGCCGCGTCGTCCGCCCGCGTCCAGCCGCCTGCAGCGGCGCCTGGCCTGCCACCAGGCGCTGCATGATCCGCAGCGGGAACCGCGCAACCGCCTGCACTGGCTGCCGGCGCTGCGGCACTGGCAGGCGGCGCGGCTTGAGGCCAGTTTCCGGCGCTTCCTGGACGACCCGCAACGCCGCCCGGCGGCGCGCTTCTTCCTGACCGATGTCTATGGCGACCACGATTTCAGCCGCCGCGACGCCGACATCGCCCGCGTGCTGCCGACCATGCAGGGGCTGTTGCCGGCAGCGTTGCTGGACACGGTCGCCGACGGCATCGAACTGGGGGTGCTGACCCAGGCCTTCGACCTGCGCATGGCCGAAGCGCTGCAGCGGATCGCGCCGCGGCGCAGACGGGTGGACGCGGCCCTGTACGCGCAGGCGTATCGCGCGGTCGGGCTGCCGCGACTGCGCCTGCGCCAGATCGTGCTGATCGGCAAGGTCGGCGCGGGGCTGGGCGCGGCGGTGCGCAAGCCGGGCATCCGCATGTTGCTGAAGCTGGCGCGCGGGCCGGCGCGTGCGGCCGGGCTGGCGGAACTGCAGCTGTTCCTGGAGCACGGCTTCGACGCATTCGCCAGGCTTGGCAACGTGGATGCGTTCCTGGCCGACATCGAGCGCGGCGAGCGCGATGTCATGCGGCGCGTGTTCGCGGGCGATCCCGACCCGTTCCGGCCTGCGCCGCCCGGCTAGCGCCCGAATGCGTCCAGCCCGGCGTCCCGGCGCCTAGAAGCGCTCGTCCAGCACGCGCCGGATCTCGCTTTCGATCGGGCCCTTCATCGCCGACAGCAGGAAGCCCAGTTTCGCTGTCACCTGCACCTGTTGCGGCGTCAGCGCGATGTGCCCGTCCACGCCGGAGCGGACGAAGTGCAGCACGTCGCCCTCCCAGCGGTAGTCCATGCCGAACTTGTCGCCCAGCTTGGTCGCCACGCCCTCGACCGCCTTGCGTGCCTGGGCCAGCGGCAGCGAATGCGCGTGGCGGATATCGATCGTGGACATGCCGGTTCCCGTTGCGGTGACACGGCCCATTGTGCGGCCAGTGGCGGCGCCCGCCAACCGCCGCGCTTCGCCGGCGCACGCATCTGCTAGATTGCGCCGCGTGGACGAGATCACCCTCCGATTCCCCGGGACCGACATCGCACCGCTGCCGCTGGGCAACGGCGTGCAGGGCATCGGCCGCACCATCGGCGGCGCGCTGCGCGTGCTCGGCGATGCGGCCGGGGCCAGCATGCGCTTCTGCGCGGATCGCCGCGGGGTGTGGCTGACGGTGGCCGAGGATGCCCGCGGCGTGCACGTCAACGGCCGCCCGGTGCGGCGCATGGCGATGTTGCGCATGGGCGACACGGTGTTCTTCGACGGCAACGAGATCGTGCTGGCCGCGAGCCGGACGCCGCCGGCGCCGCCGCCAGCCGAGCCGTTCCCGGAGACCGGCGCGGATGATCCGCGCATGGTCCTGCGCGGCGTCGGTGGCCGCTACCACGGCCGCAGTTTCACCCTGGACCGGCCGCGGGTGGTCGGCAGCGCAGCCGATGCCGACGTTCGCATCGAGGATCCGGCCTTCGCCGAGCGCCATGCCCGGATCGGGCTGCAGGGCGGGCTGGTGGTGTTGCGCGACCTGGGTTCGGTGGACGGCAGCGTGGTCAACGGCGAAACCCTGCGCGACGCGGTGCTGCAGCCCGGCGACCAGATCGTGTTCGATGCCCACCACCGCTTCGTGATCGAGGCGCCGGCGCGCGCGTCGCAGCGTGATGAGTCGATGCCGGTGTTCGACGACGACGAGGCCGACGAGCACGTCGCACACGCGCGCGAGGCGCGGCAGGCGCTCAGCCATTCGGCGCGGCGGCTGCCATGGTTGCTCCTGGCCGCGCTGCTGCTGGCCGCCGCGCTGAGCGCGTTGCTGCTGTTCGGCGTGGCGGGCTGAGCCCACGCTCCAATCGCGCTGCGGCATACTGGGATTCCCCACCTTGCGGATGCCGTCGATGTCGCGTGCCCACAACTTCAGCGCGGGTCCGGCGACCCTGCCCGAACCGGTCCTGCGCCAGGCGCAGCAGGAAATGCTCGAGTGGCATGGGGCCGGCGCCTCGATCGTCGAGCTCAGCCATCGCGGCCCGGAATTCCTCCAGGTCGCGGCCCAGGCCGAGGCCGACCTGCGGACGTTGCTGTCGATCCCGTCCGACTACGCGGTGCTGTTCCTGTCCGGCGGCGCGACCATGCTGCAGGCGCTGTTGCCGCTGAACTTCGCCGCGCCCGGCCAGGCCGCGGACTACGTGCTCAGCGGCCACTGGGGCAAGACCGCGATCAAGCAGGCCAGGCCTTGCGTGGCCGCCAACATAGCCGCCAGCAGCGAAGCCGGCGGCTTCCGCGATCTCCCGGCGCGCGACGCGTGGCAGTTGTCCGACGGCGCCGCGTACGTGCACATCACCGCCAACGAAACCATCCACGGCGTCGAGTTCCGCGAGGTCCCGGATGTCGGCGGCGTGCCGCTGTTCGCCGACTTCAGTTCCTCGATCGCCTCGGAGCCGCTGGATATCTCCCGTTTCGGCGTGGTCTATGGCGGCGCGCAGAAGAACCTCGGTCCGGTCGGGATCAGCTTCGCGATCGTGCGCCGCGACCTGCTGGGGCGCCAAGGCCAGCCGCGCGCCGAGATCCTGGATTACCGCGCCCACGCCGCCAAGGAATCGATGCTCAACACCCCGCCGACCTGGAACTGGTACCTGCTCGGGCTGACGGTGAAGTGGATGCTCGACGAAGGCGGCGTGGCCGAATTCGCCCGCCGCAACGCGCGCAAGGCGGCGGCGCTGTACGCGGCCATCGACGGATCCGACGGCTATTACCGCAACGAGGTGTCGCCGGCGGTGCGTTCGCGCATGAACGTGCCGTTCTTCCTCCACGATGCCGCGCTCGACAAGGCCTTCCTGGAGGAAGCCCGGGCTGCGGGCCTGATCGGGCTGAAGGGCCATCGCGCCCTCGGTGGCATGCGCGCCTCGATCTACAACGCCATGCCCGAAGCGGGGGTGCAGGCGCTGGTCGATTTCATGGGCGATTTCAGGACGCGGCACGGGTGACGCCGCGGCGCGACTGGATCGCGATGCGCGGCGACGCGTTGCGCGGCGAGCTCGCGATTCCCGGCGACAAATCGGTTTCGCACCGCGCGATCATGCTGGCGGCGCTGGCCGACGGCGTGTCGCGGATCGACGGATTCCTCGAAGGCGCGGACACGCGCGCGACGGCGGCGATCTTCGGCCAGCTGGGGGTGCGCATCGAAACCCCGGAGCCCGGGGTGCGCATCGTCCATGGCGTGGGCATCGATGGCTTGCACGCGCCCGCGGGCCCGCTGGACTGTGGCAACGCCGGCACCGCGATGCGCCTGCTGGCGGGGTTGCTGGCGGGCCAGCGCTTCGACAGCGTGCTGGTGGGCGACGCCTCGCTGTCGGGGCGGCCGATGCGGCGGGTCACCGAACCGCTTGCGGCCATGGGCGCGCGCATCGACGCCGACGATGGCCACGCGCCGTTGCGGATCCACGGCGCCCAGCCATTGCACGCCATCGAACACGCGCCTGCGGTCGCCAGCGCCCAGGTGAAGTCGGCGTTGCTGCTGGCCGGGCTGTACGCGCGCGGCGAAACCGTGGTGCGGGAGGCGCAGGCGACCCGCGACTACACGGAGCGCATGCTGCAGGCCTTCGGCTATCCGCTGGCCTGCCGTGAAGGCGAAGCGCGGCTGCAAGGCGGCCATCGGCTGCGGGCGACGGACGTGGCGGTGCCGGCAGACTTCTCTTCGGCCTCGTTCTTCCTCGTGGCCGCAAGCCTGGTCCCGGATTCCGACCTGTGCCTGCGCCGGATCGGCATCCATCCACGGCGCACCGGGCTGCTGCGCGTGCTGCGGGCGATGGGCGCGGACATCGAATCGATCGATGCGCAGGGCGAGGGCGGGGAGCTGGTCGCCGACCTGCGCGTGCGCCATGCGCCGCTGCGCGGAATCGAGGTGGCGGTCACCCACGTCGCCGACATGATCGACGAGTTCCCGGTGCTGTGCGCCGCCGCGGCCTGCGCGCAGGGCACCACCACGATCCGCGGCGCCGCGGAACTGCGGGTCAAGGAATCCGACCGCATCGCGACGATGGTCGCGGGATTGCGCGCGCTGGGCGTCACGGTCGAGGAACTGCCCGATGGCGCGGTGATCCACGGCGGCCGCCTGCACGGCGGCAGCATCGAGAGCCGCGGCGACCACCGCATCGCGATGGCGTTCGCGGTTGCCGCGCAGGCCGCCGATGGCGAAGTGCGGATCGGCGATGTCGCCAATGTGGCGACGTCGTTCCCGGGTTTCGACGCGCTGGCGCGGCAGGCCGGTTTCGGCCTGCGCAACGCCTGAAGGCAGCCGTCAGCGCTGCAGGTTGAAGGTGATCGGTACCTGCACCGCGCCCGCGACCGCCTCGCCGTTGCGGACCGCCGGCCGGAAGCGCCAGCGCCGCACTGCATCGCTGGCCGCCCGGTCGAGCGCGCGCGAACCGCTGCCCTGGACCAGGTCGACCGAGTAGGGCTTGCCATCCGGGCCCACGTGGACGCGCAACAGCACCGTGCCCGTTTCGCCGCGGCGCTGGGCGTCGCGCGGATAACGTGGCGCGGGCGAGCTCAGCGGCTGCGGCACGGTCCTGTCCGCGATCGTGGCGGCGGGTGCCGGCGGCGGAGGCGGCGCGGCGGGCGCGACCGGGGCCTGGGGTGCCTCGACCATGCGCGGCGGCTCACCGTCCACCGGGTCGGGGCCGGCATCGCCCATGCCGCTGGCGTTGTCGCGGCCTTCGGCGGCCGGCAGCGGCGCCGGCAACGGCTCGAACCGCTGGCCTTCGGCGCTGCTCGGGATGCCGTCGGCGCGATAGAAATTGTTGTTGTTGCGCTGGTCCAGCCACAGCAGCAGGAACAGCAGCAGGCCGGCGGCGAACGCGATGGCTGCCACCAGCAGCGCCTTGCGCGAGGGCCACCAGCCGGGGCGGGGTTCGGCACCCTGGCGCGCGGGTCGCAGCGAAGGATCGGTCTCGGGGGAAGGGGCGGACATCGGCGCTTCCAGCTCGGGGAACCCGCATTCTGGCACGGGGCCGGCGCGGGCCCGCGGCACCGCGTCGCACAAACACGCGATAATTCAGCTTCCACAAGCTGTCGGCCGTCCCATGCTCGATCCCGTCCTGCTCCGTACCCAGCCCACTGAGACCGCCGCACGCCTGCGCGAGAGCCGCGGTTTCACCCTCGACGTCGCCGCGCTCGAGTCCCTGGAAGGCCAGCGCAAGGCGCTGCAGGTCCGCACCCAGGAGCTGCAGAACCTGCGCAACACCCGCAGCAAGGCGATCGGCCAGGCCAAGGCGAAGGGCGAGGACGTGGCGGCGCTGCTGGCCGAGGTCGCCGGCTTCGGCGACGAGCTGAAGGCGGGGGAGTCGCGGCTGGACGCGCTGCGCGCGCAGATCGAGGCTATCGCGCTCGGCATCCCGAACCTGCCGGACGAGTCGGTGCCGGCGGGCGCGGACGAGGCGGGCAACGTCGAGCAGTGCCGCTGGGGCACGCCGCGCACGTTCGAGTTCGAGGTCCGCGACCACGTCGAACTCGGTGCCCGCAACGGCTGGCTCGACGGCGACACCGCGGCCAGGCTGTCCGGCGCACGCTTCACCGTGCTGCGCGGGCAGCTGGCGCGGCTGCATCGCGCGCTGGCGCAGTTCATGCTCGACCTGCATACCGGCGAGCACGGCTACGAGGAAACCAACGTGCCGCTGCTGGTCAACGCCGAATCGATGCGCGGCACCGGGCAGCTGCCGAAGTTCGAGGACGACCTGTTCGCGACCGTGGTCGGCGAAGGCGAGGCGGCGAGCAGGCGGTACCTGATCCCCACCTCCGAAGTGCCGCTGACCAATACCGTGCGCGACCAGATCGTCGAGGCGCAGCGCCTGCCGCTGCGCATGACCGCGCATTCGCCATGTTTCCGCGCCGAGGCCGGCGCCTACGGCCGCGACACCCGCGGCATGATCCGCCAGCACCAGTTCGAGAAGGTCGAGCTGGTGTCGATCACGCGCCCGCAGGACAGCGACGCCGAGCACGAGCGCATGACCCGCTGCGCCGAAGTGGTGCTGGAGAAGCTGGGCCTGCCGTACCGGCGCATGCTGCTGTGCAGCGGCGACATGGGTTTCTCCGCACGCAAGACCTTCGACCTGGAAGTCTGGCTGCCGTCGCAGCAGGCGTTCCGCGAGATCTCGTCGTGCTCGAACTGCGGCGATTTCCAGGCCCGGCGCATGCAGGCGCGCTGGCGCAACCCGGACAGCGGCAAGCCGGAACTGGTGCACACCCTCAACGGTTCCGGCGTCGCCGTCGGCCGGGCGCTGATCGCGGTGATGGAGAACTGCCAGCAGGCCGATGGCTCGATCGCCGTACCCGCGGCGTTGCGCCCCTACATGGGCGGCCTCGACGTCATCGCCTGACGCCATCTCCCACACCACCGCTGCATGCGAGCCGCTCGTGCGGCCTGCGGCGCGCCGGTCAGAGCGCGGCCTTGACCTTGGCGACGAACGCCGGGTCGATGTCGCTGCCGATCTTCTCCGTGCGCGCGAGGATGCGGCCGTCGGCGTCGAGCAGGATCAACACGCTGGTGTGGTTGAACTCGCCGTCGGACAGTTGCCGATAGCGCACGTCGAGCACGCCGGCGACGCTGCGCACGGCATCGGCCCTTGGGCTGGCCAGCGACCAGCGCTTGTCGTCGATGTGGCGCTGCCGGACCGTCCTGGCCAGCGTGTCCGGCGTATCGCGCGCCGGGTCCATGCTGATCAACATCACCCCGAGCCTGGCGCGCTGCGCGGGCGTCAAGGCTCGTTCGACCGCCTTGCCGCTCTCCACGATCAACGGGCAGATGTACTGGCAGGAGCTGTAGAACATCGACACCAGCTGCGGCTGGCCGCGCTTGCGGCCCCAGTCCCAGGTCTTGCCGTGCTGGTCGGTGAGCCTGAGCGGCAGCTGGTAGACCGAGTCGGCCGGCAGTGGCGGCGCCTTGGCCGGCGCGGCGGCGAGGCTGCCGGCGACGGCCAGCAGCAGGGAGGCGAGGAAGGTCACGGGTTTCATTTGCCTGGAGTCCTGGCGCAACGGAAGCCGAGGTTGGGGGTGGTGTCGCGGGCCTGCAGCGAGGACAGCATCGCAACCCGCATCAGCACCGCGTAGTTGTCGCGATCGTCCATCGACAGCGCGCCGGCGCCGCAGAACTTGCTCTTGTCCGGGTCACCCTGGTTGCGGCTTTCCGGATCGACCAGCAACGAGGAAAAATCGTCGGTCCACTCCCACACCAGGCCATGCACGTCCTGCACGCCGTAGGCGTTGGGCACCTGCAGGCCGGCACGCGGCAGCGGTCCGCTGGACGGGCGCGAGTACCAGCCAAGGATGCGTTCGCGCCACGCCGGGTCCTTGCGTGCGTCGCGCCGGGTTTCGTCGGCGGCCGCGGCGTATTCCCACTCGCTCCAGGTAGGGAGTCGCGCATCCTGCGCTTCGCAGTAGGCCTGCGCGGCGAACCAGCTGACGTTGACCACCGGCTGCTGCGCCTGCGCCTTGGCGCCCAGGGCAGCAGGGCCGGCCCAATGCTGCAGGTAACGCGGTTCGGCGAGCACCCGGGCGACCTTGTCGCGCCGCCACTGCGGGTGCTCCTGGACGAAGGCGAGGAACTCGGCGTTGGTCACCGGGCGCTTCTGCAGTTCGAACGGCGCCACCTTCACCGTCGGCGCGTCCTCGTACTTGAGCGCCGAGCGGAAACTGGCTCCGGGCAGCTTCACCCATGCCGCGCCGCCGGCCGCGAGCGCGGCGGCGACGGGCAGGGCGAACAGCAGGGCGCTGGCGGCTTTCAGGCGCATGGCGGCTCAGTGGCCCTCGCCGCCGCCGGTGCCGATGCCCGGGCCCTTGCGGATCTCGGCGGCCTCCTCCTTGGTGACGTGGCCGCCCGGGTTGCCCCAGCTGTTGAGCACGTAGGTGCTGATGTTGGCGACTTCATCGTCGGTGAGCTGCGCCATCGGCGGCATCACCGAGTTGTAGTCCTTGCCGTTGACCGTCACCGGGCCCTGCAGGCCGTGGGTGATGATCGTGGCCACGCGCTTGGGATCGGCGGCGATGAAGTCGGACTTGGCCAGCGGCGGGAACACCCCCGGCATGCCTTCACCGTTGGCCTGGTGGCAGGTGGAGCAGGTACCCGCGAACAACGCCTCGCCGGCCTTGATCTGGTCCTCGACGGTCAGGTCGCCAGTCGATGCGGCCTTCGCCGCCGCGCCGACCGCGGCCAGGTTGGGATTGGCCTGGTCGCCGATGTACATCGCGTCGACTTCCTTGCCCGAGTAGATGTCGGGACGCTCGGCGCCATCGGCCTTGAGGATCGCCAGCGCGCCCTTGTTGAAGGCGCGGAAGATCGAGTGGTCGACCAGCACGTAGCTGCCCGGCACCTCGAGGTGGAAGTCCATGATCGCCGCGCCGCCGGACGGGATCAGCGTGGTCTGCACGTTCTCGTTGAAGCGGGTGCCGCCTTCGAACCAGACCTTGTCGAAGATCTCGCCGATCACGTGGAAGCTGGACACCAGGTTCGGGCCGCCGTTGCCGACGTACAGGCGCACGTTCTCGCCGGTGTTGGCCTTGAGCGCGTTGTCGCCGGTGAGCGCGCCCTCGGCGCCGTTGAACAGCACGTAGGTCGGGTTCTCGTCGATGCCCTTCTGCATGTCGAAGTTCTGGTGGCCCTTCTCGCGGTACTTGCCCGTGGTGTAGAAGTCGCCCTGCATCACGTAGTACTCGCGGTCCACCGGCGGCATGCCTTCCGGCGGCTCGACCAGGATCAGGCCGTACATGCCGTTGGCGATGTGCATGCCCACCGGCGCGGTCGCGCAGTGGTACACGAACAGGCCGGCATTGAGCGCCTTGAAGGTGAAGCGGGTGACGTGGCCGGGCGCGGTGAAGCTCGACGCCGCGCCGCCGCCGGGCCCGGTGACGCCGTGCAGGTCGATGTTGTGGGGCATCTTGCTGTCGGGCATGTTGCGAAGGTGGAACTGCACCGTGTCGCCCTGGCGAACGCGGATGAAGCTGCCGGGCACCGTGCCGCCGAAGGTCCAGAAGGTGTAGCTGACGCCTTCGGCGATCTGCATCTCCTTTTCGACCACGTTCAGCTCGACGATCACCTTGGCCGGCTTGGTGCGCCCGGTCGGCGGCGGCACGTGCGGCGGACTGGTCAGGATCGCGTTGACCGGCTGCCCCTGCGGCGGGCCGAAGTCGCCCTTGAGCGAACCGCCGGTCCCGTTGGTCGCCGCAGCCTTGGCGGCTTCGGCGGCTGCGGTCTCCGCCTTGTCGGCGCGGCAGCCCGACAGCGCGAGCAGGGCGATCGCCGCCGCGCACAGGACATGGATGCTTGACCTCATTGCAGGTTCCCCTCGTTGGTATGCGCTTCGAATGTACACAGGATGCAGCAGCTCTTGTGCCGGCATGGTGACATGGATCAATTGAGTGTTTGAATCCTGTCCGCAGCGCCGGGTCTTGATCCGCGTCAATGCGCGTGGTGCGGGCCTTGGCCGGCTGCCGGAACGGAAGGCGCAACGCGTCCGCGCGCCGCGCTTGGCATCCTGCGGCCCGGCCGGGCCCCGACGGCATTGACAGGCGGCCGTGCCATCGCCGCCCGGATTGGCCCGTCGCGGGCCGGTGCCGCCAGTCGACGCCCGCGCTGCGCCGCGGGTTGGCGACACCGGCACCCCAACTCGGGCAAACTTGCCGCTTTCGCAAACACGAACCGACCCAATGACACGACCTTCCTCGCTCGACCGCGAGCAGCTGCTCGCCTGCGCCCGGGGCGAGATGTTCGGCCCGGGCAACGCGCGCCTGCCGGCACCGCCGATGCTGATGTTCGACCGCATCACCGAGATTTCCACCGAGGGCGGTCGTTTCGGCAAGGGCGTGATCCGGGCCGAGCTGGACATCCACCCGGACCTCTGGTTCTTCGCCTGCCATTTCGAGGGCGACCCGGTGATGCCCGGCTGCCTGGGCGTTGACGCCATGTGGCAGCTGGCCGGGTTCTACTTGCCGTGGCTGGGCGAGCCGGGGCGCGGGCGCGCGCTGGGCGTCGGCCAGGTCAAGTTCAGTGGCCAGGTCCTGCCGGACGCGAAACTGGTGAGCTACGAGATCGACATCCACCGGGTCCTGCGCGGCAAGCTGCGGATGGTGATCGCCGATGGCCGCACCTTCGTCGACGGGCGCGAGATCTACGTCGCGGAGAACCTGCGGGTCGGGCTGTTTGGGTCCACGGAGGCGTTTTGACATGAAGGAAGGAAAGCGCGTCGTCGTCACCGGCATGGGCATCGTGTCCTGCCTGGGCAACGATGCCGCGGCGGTCGGTTCGTCCCTGCGCGAGCTGCGCCCCGGCATCCGTTTCATCCCCGAGTACGCGGAACTGGGCCTGCGCAGCCAGGTGGCGGGCGTGCCGCAGATCGACCTGGACGCGCAGATCGACCGCAAGCTCAAGCGCTTCATGGGCGACGCGGCCGCCTACAGCTACGTCGCCATGCGCGATGCGATCGCCGACGCCGGCGTGCCGGACGAACTGCTGCACGGCGCACGCACCGGGCTGATCGCCGGTTCCGGTGGCGGTTCGCCGCAGTGGCAGATCGAGACCGGCGACCTGCTGCGCAACCGCGGCATCCGCAAGGTCGGGCCGTACATGGTCCCGCGCACGATGGGTTCGACCGTATCCGCGGCGCTGTCGACGGCGTTCGGGATCCGTGGCATCAGCTACTCGATTTCGGCCGCCTGCGCGACCTCGGCCCATTGCATCGGCGCGGCAGCCGACATGATCCGCCATGGCGCCAAGGACATGATGTTCGCCGGGGGCGGCGAGGAAGTGCACTGGGGCATGACCGCCCAGTTCGATGCCATGGGCGCGTTGTCCACCCACCACAACGACACCCCGGAAACCGCCTCGCGGCCATACGACACCGGTCGCGACGGCTTCGTCATCGCCGGCGGTGGCGGCATGCTGGTGCTGGAGGACTACGAGCATGCGAAGGCGCGCGGCGCGCGCATCCATGCCGAACTGGTCGGCTACGGCGTGACCAGCGATGGCGTCGACATGGTCGCGCCATCGGGCGAGGGGGCCGTGCGCTGCATGCGCATGGCGATGGAAGGCGTCGATACGCCGGTCGACTACCTCAACACCCATGGCACCTCGACCCCGCTGGGCGACATCATCGAGCTGGAAGCGGTACGCGAGGCGTTCGGCGCCGCGATCCCGCCGCTGTCCTCGACCAAGGCGCTGTCCGGGCATTCGCTCGGCGCGGCCAGCGTGCACGAGGCGATCTATTGCCTGCTTATGCTGCAGGGCGGCTTCATGGCCGGCTCGGCCAACATCACCGAGCTCGACCCGAAGACGGAAGGCTTCCCGATCCTGCGCGAGAGCCGTGATGCCGCGCTGCGCACGGTGATGTCCAACAGCTTCGGCTTCGGCGGCACCAACGGCACCCTGGTGTTCCGGAAGCTGTAGCGCCGTCAGCGCCTGGGCGGAGGCGGCGCCTGGCCCGCGGCCCTCGCCTGGCCAGGAAGCGTTGGGGTGCGATCCGGCGTCACGGACGCATCGACGCCGCCTGCGCCTTGATCCGCAGCCGCGGCGAACCGCGACATGCGGTGGTCCGTCCCCGGGCTTGTCGGCGGGCAGGCTTGGGCGAGCGTCGCCGGGGATCCCCCTTAAGCGGCGCATAAGGCGGCGGCGCTGCAATGCGGGCCGTGGGCAATCCGCCCCGCATTGGAGACACCCCATGAAGACCCTCGCCACCCTGGCCCTGGCCGGCACCGCCGCGCTCGTGTCCTTCGGCGCCTTTGCCGGCCCCAGGTGCACCGACGCGCCGCGCAGCAAGTGGATGCCGCAGCAGCAGATGAAGGACCGCATCCTCGAGGACGGCTACAAGATCGACAAGTTCAAGGTGTCCGGCCAGTGCTACGAGATCTACGGCCGGGACAGCAAGGGCAACGATGTCGAGATCTATTTCGACCCGACCGACGGGAGCATCGTCAAGCGCCGCGGCAACGACGACTGAGGAGGCGCGCATGAGCGTTTATCCGAACCGGGCGAACCTCCGCCCCGCGGCCGGCGCGGAGGCCGGCCGCGAAGCACCCATGGTCAAGGTCTGGGATCCGCTGGTGCGCTTGTTCCACTGGTCGCTGGCGGCCTGCATCCTTGGCGCCTTCCTGGTCGAGGAAGGCGATACGGCGCACCGGCTGCTGGGTTACACGGCGCTGGGGCTGGTGGCGTTCCGGCTGCTGTGGGGCGTGGTCGGCAGCCGCCACGCACGCTTCTCCGACTTCGTGCGCGGTCCGCGCGCCGTCGGCCGCTACCTGCGCGAACGCCTGGCCGGCACCTCGCAGCGCAGGCTCGGCCACAACCCCGCCGGCGCGGTCATGGTGCTGGTGTTGCTGGCGGGCGTCGCCGCGGTCGGGTTCACCGGCTGGATGCAGACCTGGGACGCTTTCCGGGGCGCCGATCGGCTGGAAGAACTGCACGAGGCGCTGGCCTACGGGCTGCTCGCCTTCATCGGAGCACACGTGGTGGCAGCGTTCGTGGAGAGCATGCATTACCGCGAGAACCTCATCGCGGCCATGGTCCACGGCCGCAAGCGCGCACTGCCTGCGGACGTCGCGGGCAAGTCCCCGGGGCAGCCGTGATCGCCGCCCTCCGCGGGCGCATGCATGGCCCGGCCATGACTGCCAGCCGCGGGGTTGCCCCAAGTCAAGGCGACGGCCGCGGGTTGCGTCCAGGCTGGACCCATGCGCCTGCTGCTCGCCGAGGATGACCGTGCGTTGGGCCGCGCCCTGGTCGACGGCCTGCGCCACCTCGGCCAGGCGGTCGACTGGGTCCAGGACGGCCGACACGCCGCGCATGCGCTGGCCGATACCCACTATGCCGCGGCGATCATCGACTGGAACCTGCCGCGCATGAGCGGCATCGAGGTGATCGCCGGCCTGCGCCGTCGCGGCGACCGCACGCCGGTGCTGCTGCTGACCGCGCGCGACGCACTCGACGATCGCGTGCAGGGGCTGGACAGTGGTGCCGACGACTACGTGGTCAAGCCCGTGCACCTGGAAGAGCTGGCCGCCCGGGTGCGCGCGTTGCTGCGGCGTGCGGAGGGCAATCCGGTGCCGCTGCAGCAGGTCGGGGCGCTGGCGATCGATCCGAGCAGCCGCAGCGCAAGCCTGGGCGAAGTGCCGCTGGACCTGTCGCCGCGCGAGTACGCACTGCTGGAGGCGCTGGCCGCGCGCCCGGGCCACGCGCTGTCGCGCAGCCAGCTGGAGGAATCGGTATACGGCTGGGGCGAGGAAGTCGCCAGCAACGCCATCGAGGTGCACGTGCACCACCTCCGGCGCAAGCTCGGCGCCGACTGGATCCGCACCCTGCGCGGCGTCGGCTACGCGTTGTACCCGCCACCGGACGACATGGCGCCATGAGCGCGCCTTCGCTGCAGCGGCGCATGTCGTGGCTGGTCGGGCTGCCGGTGGCGGGGCTGTGGCTGGCCGCCGGCCTCTGGCTCGGCCAGCGCACAGCGCACGAGACCGGGGAGATGTTCGACCGCGAACTCGAGCGCACCGCGGCCAGCGTGCTCGTGGTGCTGGCGTCGGTCCCCGTGGCCTCGCTGCGGGAGGCGGAGCTGGACGATATCCACGACGACGAAGGCCCGCGCGGCGAGATCGTCGTCCGCGATCGCGGCGGCCGGCTGCTGCTGGATGCATCGGTGTTGCCGCCGCTGCCCGCGGGTCCGGATGCGCCGCATTTCCACACGATCGTGCACGAGGGCGATCGCTGGCGCGTGTTCCAGCGCCGGGATGCAGGCGATCGCCTCTGGATCCAGGTCGCCGCGCCGCTGCACGATCGCGACCAGCTGCTGGCCGCGCACATCCGTGCTTTGCTGGTGCCGCTGGCAGGGCTGCTGCTGTTGCTGCCGCTGGCGACCTGGCTCGGGCTGCGCCGGGGGCTGGCGCCGCTGCGCGCGCTGTCGCGCGCGATCGCCGCGCAGCCCGCGCGGCCGCCGGTGCTGACCCGCGACGACGTGCCGTCGGAACTGCTGCAGCTGACCCGCGCGCTCGACGCGCTGGTCGCCAACCTCGATTCCGCGCTCGCCCGCGAACGCCGCTTCACGGCCGACGCCGCGCACGAGCTGCGCCACCCGCTGTCGGTGTTGCGACTCGAGCTGGACCTGGCCGGTACCGCCGATGGCGACGGCGCGCGCGCGCACCTGCAGCGCGCGCGCGACGGCCTGCAGCGGATGGAGCGGCTGGTCGCGCAGTTGCTGACGCTGGCGCGGGTGGAATCGCTCGATCACCTGGACGACACCGCCGCGCTCTCCCCCGGACGCTTGGCGCGCGAGGTGCTGGCAGGCGCCGGCGAGCGCGCAGCCCCGCGAGGGGTCGTGCTTTCGCTGCAGGCCGACGATGCCCTGCGCGTGCGCGGCAGCGCCGGCTTGCTGGAAATCGCGCTCGGCAACCTGGTGGACAACGCGATCGCACACGGCAAGCGGCACGGACAGGTCGCCATCGATGTTTCGCGCAACGGCGCCTGGGTCGAACTTGCGGTGGAGGACGACGGCCCCGGCATCGCCGACGACCAGGCTGCGCGCCTTGGCGAGCGCTTCCTGCGCGGGTCGGGCAGCGGCAGCGGCCTCGGCCTGTCGATCGCGCAGGCGATCGCGGCCCTCCACGGCGGCGACATCGTCCTCGCGCGCGCGGCGTCCGGTGGCGCGCGGGTGGTGCTGCGCCTTCCCGCGGTGCTGCCGCCATGATGAAGTTCGCTCCATCGTTTCCCCCACCACGGCCATTCCGGCCATTCAACGAGGTTTGCCATGCCCAGGATTTCCGCCATCACCCTTGCCGCCGTGCTGGTGCTGTCCGCACCGCTGGCGTTCGCCCAACACGAACACCATCCCGCGCCCGCCGCCACGGCAGCGGCCGCCACGCCGGCGCAGCGCTTTGCCACCGACGCGCCATTGCGCAAGTACATGCAATCCATCCGCACAAGGGTGGCGGCGCTGGAGCACGGCGAACACGGGCACCTGGACGCCACCCAGGTGGCGACCCTGGCCACCGGCATCCAGGGCGACATCGGCAACATTGTCGCCGAGTGCAAGCTGCCGGCCGACGCCGATGCCGCGCTGCACGGCATCATCGGTTCGCTGGCGCTGAACGCGGACAAGCTCAAGTCCGATCCGAAGGCGGCGGGCGCGGTGGCGGCGCTGCGCGCGGCGCTCGACACGTACGCCACGCAGTTCGACGATCCGGGCATCGGCAGCTGAGTGCGCCTCTGACCGGCGGGCCCGTTCCATCGACGTGATGGAGCGGGCCTTGCCGTCGACTTCCCGACGGTCCCGCTACCACCCGCATTCCCTGCGAGGCCAGGAGCCCGTTCAGCGGTGCAGCGAGTCGCGGAGCGTGGCCAGCGGCCCCTGGATATCGATGCCGTGCCGCGTGAGCCACCCGGGATCGAACAGGGTGTCGTGGTAGCGCTCGCCGCGGTCGCACAGCAGGCTGACGATGCTGCCGCGTGCGCCATGCTCGCGCATGCGCGAGGCCAGTTGCAGGCAGGCGACGAGGTTGGTGCCGGAGGATCCGCCGTAGCGTCGCCCGAGCAGGTCCTGCAGCAGCCAGGTCGCGGCGATGGATTCTGCATCGGCGACTTCGACCACCTCGTCCACGATCTCGAACAGGAAGCACGGCTCCACCCGCGGCCGGCCGATGCCTTCGACCAGGGTCGGCTGGCTCGCGCAGGCGCCGCGGTCGCGCGTGCTCCAGCCGCGCGCGAATGCGGCGCCGGCAGGGTCGGCGACGCACAACTGCGTCTGCAGGCCGCGGTAACGCAGGTAGCGGCCGATCGTGGCCGAGGTCCCGCCGGTGCCCGCGCCACATACCACCCAGGCCGGCGCCGGATGCGGCTCCTGCGCCATCTGTCCGAGGATCGACTCGGCGATGTTGTTGTTGCCGCGCCAGTCGGTGGCGCGTTCGGCCAGCCCGAACTGGTCGAGGAAGCAGGCGCCATCGGCCGCGATTTCCCGGGCCCGTTGCTGCGGGCAGGTACCGGGATCGGTCAGCTCGCAACGACCGCCGAGCGCGCGCACCGCCTCGATCTTGGGCGGCGCGGTGCACGCCGGCATCACCGCCACGAACGGCAGCCCCAGCAGTCGCGCGAACCACGCCTCGGAGATCGCGGTGCTGCCCGAAGAAGCGTCGACCACCGTCTGCCCGGCCTGCAGGCGTCCGTTGCACAGCGCGTACAGGAACAGCGAGCGCGCAAGCCGATGCTTGAGGCTGCCGCTGGGATGCGCGGCCTCGTCCTTGAAGTAGAAGTCGATTCCCGGGTACGCCGGGAAGCGCAACTGCAGCAGGTGGGTATCGGCCGAACGCGCGGCTTCGCGCCGCAGGCACGCGAGCGCCTCGACGCTCCAGGCCCGGCCGCCGTCAACCGCGCAGAGCGCCGATTCGACGGGCGAGGTGCTGGAAGTAGAGCTCGATGTAACTGATGCCATTCTCATGGTCGACCAGGTAGGGGTTCATCAACGTGTGGCGCAGGATCACCAGTCCGGCATCGCTGCCGGCTGCCGGCGGCTGCAGCGACAGCGCGGCCAGCAGGCGCGCGGCGTCCTCGCCGTCCAGCGCATCGAGCTGCAGCACCGTCGCCGAGCCGAAGAACTCGCGCGTCTGCAACGGGCGTTGGGGATCGCAGCGCAGCTCGTCGTGCAGCTCGCGCACGAACGCGCTGGCCTTGCCGATATCGCTGTTGCCGCACGGGTTGATCGCCAGGCAGACCAGGTTGCTGTCCGGCGGGAACGGGACGCAGGCGTGCGCCATGCCGGAGATCTCCGCGGCGAAGCGCAGGGCCGCGTCGTGGAACGCCTCGGCGTTGCGGATCGATTCGCGCGGCAGCAGGCCGAAGTTGCGGTGGTCCAGCGGCAGTACCTTGTGGACGACGTGGGCGGCCGCGGCCATCGCGCCCGGGCGCGACCCCTCCAGCGTGTAGCGGCCCAGGCTGCGGAAGCGCGCGAGGTAGTCCCCGGTTTCGCCGCCATGGAAGACGTAGTCGGCGCCTTCGGACAGCAACGCCATCGCATTGTGGTCGCGGCAGACGAACGCGCCGGCGCCATAGGGCAGGTAACCGAGCTTGTGCGGATCGACCGTGATCGAATCGGTGCGGCCCAGGGCGGCGACCGCGGCATGGACTTCCGGCGCCGGGAAGCGCTTGAAGTCCCCGCCCACTTCGTCGCGGCCGCGCAGGCTGCCGTCGGGATTGCGGAACAGGGTCGCCAGGTAGCCGCCCCATGCCGCGTCCACGTGCACGCAGGTCCCCAGTCCGCGGGAAGCGGCGGCGTCGCGCACGTCGCAGAACGCGTCCACCGGGTCGATGCTGCCGTATTCGGTGGTGCCCAGTACCGCGACCAGTGCCAGCACAGGTTGCTGGTCGCGCTCGCACGCGCGCACCTGCGCCTCCAGCGCCTCCGGGTCGGTGCGCATGCCGCGCTGGCGCAACGGCAGCAGCTGCGCGCGGCCCAGGCCCAGCAGCTTCATCCCCTTGCTCCAGGAGTAGTGCGCGCTGGCGGGCGCCAGCACCACCGGCGTGCGCAACAGCGGGTGCCGGGCCATGAAAGCGCCCAGGCCCAGTTGCTCCAGCCGTTGTGCCTCCACCCGCGCCTGCCATTGCGTGCGTTCGCCGGGCGGCAGCGTGGCCAGCCACTGCTGCCATTGCCGCAACAGCGCGATCGACGCCTTCGGCGTGAGGTTGAACGCCTCGCGATCGTCGTGGCCGGACTCGAGGCCCGGCACGCGCGCCGCGCGCAATGCCACCGGGAATGCCTTCAGCGCGAGCGCGAGCCGCAGCGCCTGGAAGTTGGCGACGGTACCGCCCGAGGTGAGGTGGCCGAACGCGCAGTCCGACTGCCGCGGGTCGTTCCGGTAGCCGAGCATGCGCGCCAGCTGCAGGCCGACCTGGATTTCAAGGTCGACGGTGATCGGCGCGGCATCCTCGCTGACGTTGTTGGGGTTGTAGGGCAGGGCGAGGATCTGCGCGGCCAGGCCCGGCAGCAGCAGGTCCGAGACCATGTGGCCGAGGTAACGCGGGCTGTGGAACGGCACCGACTGCTTCAGCGCCGCCGACAGCTGGTGCAGTTCGTGGCGCATGCGCGACTCGAACCGCTGGTAGCCGATGCCGCTGGCGGCATGGGTCGGGATGGCCGGGGGATCGGCGGGATGGAAATTGCGGCGCCAGTAGACGTGGTCGCGCAGGAACTCGACCACGAGCTTCTCGAGCAGGTTGTCGTTCTCGGCATAAGGGCCGAGGAAGCAGGCGTCGATCATGCCGTGGTCGGACACGGAGCGGTCGGGGGCATTCATCATGTGGTTATCCGCTGCAGCCGCCGCAACAGATGGACGGAAGTTGCCGGACCTGCGTCGGGTCCACCGGATAGCCGGCCTGCGCGATCAGCGCGACCAGTTGCTGCGCACCGACCGAAGTGGCGATGCGCAGCGTGGGAGCGGACGGGTCGATGTCGACCAGCGCCGCGGGATCCAGGTCCCGTATGGCGTCCTCGATGGCCCCTGGGTCGGGCGCGGGACCGGTGATCTGGATGTGGAACTCCATGCAGTCAGAACGGCATCATCAACGGCGGCTGCGCCTGCACGGTGACGGCGTGGCTGCCCATGTCGACGGCCATGGCATAGCCGGTGGCGGCGAGCGCAACGAGCGCCACGACCACGATGGAAACAACCAGCGGATTGCGTTGCAGCAGGGCTTTCATCAAGGACTCCGACAGTGGGTTTTCGTCGGAGGAAATTCTGTGCTTCGCGTTACCCCTTCGCCCTGATTTGGGTCAAGCCCAGGGCAGCAACCAGCCCAGCGGATGGTGCATGCGGGCGATGCCGATGATCGCGATGAACACCAGCAACGCAGCGGCAAAACAGGCGGCGCGGGTCCCGCGGCTGCGGCCGCGCCGCAGCGCGAACACGCCCAGCGCCACGTACGCGACGACCAGCACCAGCTTCACCGTCAGCCAGTGGTTGGCGAACATCGCGGAGGGCAGGATCGTCACCAGCATCAGCGCCGCCGTCAGCAGGACCGTGTCGATGGTGTAGCTGAGGTAGCGCACGAGCGCCGCCTGCGGCCAACGCGCGCCGGCCAGGACGCCGATGCCGCGCAACGCGAACAGGCTGCCGCTCAGCGAGATGGCGAGGATGTGGACGAAGCGGATCTGCGGATAGAACTCGATCATCGGTGTCCCGGGCCCGGCTGCGGCTCAGCCCGGCTTGCCGTCGGCGCGCGGCACGAGGTAGATCCGCAACGAGCGCAGCACCCAGGGCGCGAATGCCAGCAACCAGCCGACTCCCGCGACCGCCTGCCATGCCATCTGGTCGGGCACCAGCTCGGCCACGATGCGAGTGACGCAGGTGGCCTGGATCACGACGAAGGCGAAAGTTGCGACGCCGCCAAAGACCAGCGGGCGCCCTGCATGTCCCTGCGTCACCCGCGTCACCATCGCCACCAGCAGGCTGCCGAAGAAACCGATGAACAGCGCGTGCGCCGGCGCGCGCCCAAGCATGAAATCGCCGCTGGCCGCGTACATCAGGCTCTGCACGGAGTAGAGCACCATCGCCACCGGCAGCCATGCGTAGCCCATGAACAGGACCCGCAGGAGCAACGGCGCCGGGCCGCGCGGCCAGTTGCGCCACAGCCAGGTCGACGCCAGCGCCAGCAACGGCAGGTCGGCCAGCCACAGCCAGGCGTAGCCATGCGCCAGTTCCAGCCCCAGGTGCAGCAGCACCAGCGGCCAGAATGCGCCCAGCACCCACAGGGGCCGCCATGCGCGATAGCCCGGCACGACGTTGCCCGCGAAGAAAGGGAACATCCGGTGGGCGACGGTGAAATACACCGGCAGCAGCAAGCCGAACCCGCCGAACTTGATCGCCGCGAACATCAGCCGCGCATCGGACACGTGCAGGAACGCCGCGTACAGCGCGAAACCCACCAGCCCCAGCAGCAGCGCGGCCGCGCAGGACACCGCATGCCAGGTCTTGCCGGCATCGCGCCACACCAGCCGCAGCAGGAACACCAGCCCGGTGGTCCAGCCGGCGAGCGTCATCACCGCGCCGATGTGCAGCAGGTGCGCCGGGCCGAATGCGCCGGCGAGTGTCAGCAACTGGCCGCCGAACAGCCCCAGGCCCACCGGGACGTAGTGCCAGCGGGTGAGGTCGGGCTGCCCCATCCAGCGCGGAAACGTGGTCAGCAGGAAGCCGAACATGAAGGGTGCCAGCACCTGGTACTGCATCACGATCGCATGCAGCCAGCCGCCATAGACCTGCGGCTGCGACAGGCCGATCGCGTGCCAGCGGATGTCGACCAGCCACAGCGTCCACCATGCCATCGCCAGCAGCACGTTGGCTGCGCCGACGAAGAACAGCAACCGGTGCGGCGCGGCCGCCAGCAGCTTCGGGGAGAGCACGTTGCCTGCCTGCATGTTGTCCATGATGGCATTGTCGGCGCCGGGCCGCCGCCTCGCCTTGATCCAGGTCAGCATCGCCGATGCGAACGGGTCGCAAGAAAGAAACGGGGCGGATGGCTTGCGCCATCCGCCCCGCGTCCCTCCCCGTTAAGCCCGTCAGTCGGCTTCGGCCTGCAGCGCCTTGCCGCGCGACTGCAACGACCGCTTGCCCATCCACAGCGACGCCACGAACAGCGTCACCAGGAACGCACCGATCGCGAACAGCGTGTCCCCCGGTACCCGCATCCACACCAGCATGTGGATCAGCGGCTGGCCCATGAACTCCGCCGAACGCGCATACCAGTAGCCGTGTTCCAGCGCCGCCTGCAGTTGCAGCACGCCCATCGGCAGCAGGGTCAGCACCGCCATCAGCGTCAGGCCGATGTTGAGCGACCAGAACGCGCCGCGCAGCGGGCCTTCCAGCCAGACCTTGTCCGGCCGCAGGCCGCGCAGGCAGAACAGCATCAGGCCGATGCCGAGCATGCCGTAGACGCCGAACAACGCGGTGTGCCCGTGCAGCGCGGTGAGGTTCAGGCCCTGCATGTAGTACAGCGCCAGCGGCGTGTTGATCAGGAATCCGAACAGGCCCGCACCGACCAGGTTCCAGAAGCTGACCGCGAGGAAGAACATGATCGGCCAGCGGTAGCGTTCCATCCACGGCGTGGCGCGGCTGTGGCGCCAGGTCTCGTAGGCCTCCATGCCGATCAGCGCCAGCGGCACGACCTCCAGCGCCGAGATGCTCGCGCCCAGGGCGATCACGGCGGTGGTGGTGCCGGCGAAATACAGGTGGTGGAAGGTACCCAAGATGCCGCCGGCCATGAACACGATGGTGGCGAACAGCACGTTGATGGTCGCCGTCTTGCCGCGTACCAGCCCCAGCTTCACGAACAGGAAGCTGATCACCGCGACCGCGAAGACCTCGAAGAAGCCCTCGACCCACAGGTGCACCACCCACCAGCGCCAGTATTCGACGATCGACAGCGAGGTCTTCTCGCCCCACATCAGGCCGGCCGCGTAGAGCAGCGCGATGGCGACCGTGGACAGGAACAGCAGGCCGACGATCGAGGACATCTCGTCCTTGCGCCGCAGCGCCGGCCACAGTGCGCGACCCATCAGCAGCAGCCACAACAGCAGCCCGATGAAGAGGAAGATCTGCCAGAAGCGACCGATGTCGGTGTATTCCCAGCCCTGGTGGCCGAACCAGAAGTTGTACTGCAGGCCCATCTTCTGCATCACCGCGAACCATTGCCCGGCAAAGGCGCCGACCACGATCACGATCAGGCAGCCGAACAGGAAGTTGACGCCCAGGCGCTGGAACTTCGGCTCATGCCCCGATACCGCCGGGCCGATGTAGAGGCCGGTGGCCAGCCATGCAGTCGCGATCCAGAGCACCGCCAGCTGCGTATGCCAGCTGCGCGTGAGCGAGTAGGGCAGGTATTCGGAGATCGCGAAACCGTAGGCCTGCTGGCCCTCCACCTGGTAGTGCGCGGTGGTCGCGCCGAGCAGGATCTGCACCAGGAACAACGCCAGCACCAGCCAGAAGTACTTGGCGGTGGCGCGCATGGACGGCGTGATCACGATCGACGCGAGCGGGTCGCGCAGCGGCGGCGGGACGTGTTCTTCGTTGCGGTGCCAGACCGCGTAGTGCCAGGCCAGCAGGCCGATGCCGGCGATCATGAAGAGGATGCTGAACATCGTCCACATGAAGGTGCTTGAAGTCGGCGCATTGCCGACCAGGGGCTCGTACGGCCAGTTGTTGGTGTAGGTCTTGCTGTCGTTCGGCCGCTGCGTGGTCGCCGCCCAGGAGGTCCAGAAGAAGAAAGCCGTCAACGCGTGGCGGTGCCCGGCGTCGGGGATGGTGTCCTCGCGCATCGCGTAGCCTTCGCGCAGCTTCGCGGTCGCCGGGTCGTTGGAGAACAGGCTGTCGTAATGCGCGGCCACCTGCGAGATCGCCAGCGCCCGGCGATCGCTGACGACGATGTCCTTGCGCGCGTGGTCCCAGGTGTTGCCGCGCATCAGCGGCTTCAGCCTGGCCTGCAGGCCGGCCTGTTCCCCCGGGTCCAGCTGGGCGTAGGCCGCGCCGGTTTCGGCGCGCGCGCCGAGTTCGAGCATGGTTTCGGCTTCGCGGTGCAGCCAGTCGGCCGACCAGTCGGGCGCCACCAGCGCGCCATGGCCCCAGATGGACCCCAGTTGCTGTCCGCCGATGCTCTGCCAGACCTGGCGACCCTGCTCGATCTCGGCGCGCGTGTACACCACGTGGCCGCTTTGCGTGACGACCCGTTCGGGCATCGGCGGCGCCTGCTGGTGGATGTCCCACCCCATCCCCAGCAACACGCTGAAGCCGGCGATCATCAATGCGGCGAGTCCGAGCCAGAGCTTTCGCGTGGTGTCCATTCGGCATTCCCCTTGGAGTTTGGTCGGCATGCTGCGCGATCGCGTCATCCGCGGCCCTGACCTGAATCAAGTCCCGTGCACCCCGTGCGTCGCGCGACGTTCAGCCCCTCAGGATCGCGCCGGCCAGGCCCTCGAGGCGCGCGCGTGCGGTGATCTCCAGTTCGCGTCGATCGACCCGGACCATGCCTTCGTCCTGGAAACGCTTGAGCACGCGGCTCACGGTTTCCGGCGCCAGCCGCAGGTAATTGGCGATGTCGGTGCGGGCCATGGTGAGCTGGAAACGGTCGGGCGAAAAGCCGCGCGCGGCCAGCCGCCGCGACAGCCCGATCAGGAACGCGGCCATGCGCTCGTCGGCCGACCAGTCGCCGGCCAGCAGCGAGGCATTGCCGATGTCGCGGCTGAGCAGGCGGAACAGGGTCTGCTGCAGCCCCGGCAGGCGCGCGGCCAGCACCGAGATCTTCGGAAACGAGAACCGGCAGAGCATCACCGTGTCCAGCGCCACCGCGTTGCACGGGTAGTGGTCGCCGTCGATGGCGTTGAGGCCGATCACTTCGCCCGGCAGGTGGAAGCCGAGCACGTGCTCGCGGCCGTCGCGGTCGACGGAGTAGGTCTTGACGGTACCGGCGCGGACCGCGGCGATCGCCTCGAACGGGTCGCCTTCGCGGAACACGTGCTCGCCGGCGTGCAGCGGGCCGACGTGCTCGACCAGCATGTGCAGGTCCTGCAGCGACGACTTGTCCATGCCCTGCGACAGGCAGACCTGGGAGAAGGCGCAGGTGGAACAGAAGGTCAGCGCGTCGCCGTCGTCGGCCAGGACGCTGCGGTCCAGCCGCGGGAAGGCGACGCCGCTCATGCCCGGCTCCCCGGCTGGAGGAAACGACGGGTCAGATCGCCCGCGAGAACCGCGTTGCGGCCCGGTTGTCGTCCGCCGGCTGGTCGAGGTATCGGTCGAAGCACATGGCAATATTACGCAACAACAGCCGGCCTTGCGTAGTGGCGAGGATCCGGTCGGGCTCGACCCGGACCAGGCCGTCGTCCAGCAAGGGGTGCAGCCGCTCCAGCGAACCGGCGAAGTACTCCGCGAAATCGATGTCGTAACGCCGTTCCAGCGCGGCCACCTGGATCTCGCCCTGGCACATCAGTTGCTGGATCAGGTCGGCGCGCAGCACGTCGTCCTCCTCCAGGCGCATTCCGCGGCATACCGGCAGGCGGCCCTGGTCCAGCGCGATCTGCCAGGACGGCAGGTCGCGGGGGTTCTGGCTGAAGCTGTCGCCGATATGGCTGATGGCGCTCACGCCCAGGCCGAGCAGGTCGCTGTCGGCGTGGGTGGTGTAACCCATGAAGTTGCGGTGCAGGCTGCCGCGCTGCTGGGCCTGGGCGAGGTCGTCGTCCGGCAGCGCGAAGTGGTCCATGCCGATGTACACGTAGCCCGCGGCGGTGAGCTTCTCGATCGCCAGTTGCAGCAGCGACAGTTTGGTCGCGGCGTCGGGCAGGTCCTCGGCGTTGATGTGTTTCTGCGCCTTGAACAATTCCGGCAGGTGCGCGTAGCTGTAGACCGCGAGGCGGTCGGGGCGCATTTCCAGCACGGTATCGAGGGTTTGCGAGAAGCCCGCGGCATTCTGCTTCGGCAGGCCGTAGATGAGGTCGATGTTGACCGAGCGGAAGCCGCCTTCGCGGCAGGCATCCACCACCGCGCGCGTCTCCTCCACCGACTGGATGCGGTTGACCGCCTGCTGCACCTCGGGGTCGAAGTCCTGCACGCCGAAGCTGGCGCGGTTGAAGCCGATGGCACCGAGCGCGAGCACGTCGGCGGCATTGGTGAAGCGCGGGTCGAGCTCGATCGACAGGTCGCGGTGTGGCGAGTCGGAAAACCGGAAATGGCTGCGCAGCGTGTCGACAAGGTCGCGCAGCTGCGCGGGCGACAGGAAGTTCGGCGTGCCGCCGCCCAGGTGCAGCTGGATTACTTCGCGGTCGCGGTCGAACAGCTCGGCCGCGAGCGCGATCTCGCGGTACAGGCGCACCAGGTAGGTTTCGCCACGGGCGAGGTCGCGGGTGATGATGCGGTTGCAGCCGCAGTAGAAGCACGGGCTCATGCAGAAGGGCACGTGCACGTACAGCGACAGCCGGCGCGGGATCGGATCGCCGTTGCTGGCCGCGGCCGCAGCACGCAATGCTTCCTCGCCGAAGTCGGCGCGGAACTGCGGTGCCGTGGGGTAGGAGGTATAGCGCGGCCCCGGCCGGTCGTAGCGGCGCAGCAGCTCGGCATCGAAGCGGGGATTGGCGATCATGGGCCGCAGTGTGCGGATCCGATTGCGTGGACGCCTTGACCCCGGTCAACCACGCAGGTGGTCGCGCGCTGTGGCAAGGCACGGCTGCAGACCGCCGTCCGCCCTGGCCGGAATACTGCACGGCGCGCCGGCGTCCGTGCCGGCGGCAGGCCACCGGGCCGCGTGGTGTCGTCAGGCGGCTTGGGCAAGCGGTGCGGAGATGGATGCATGCGCGGCGGCGAGGCCTTCGCTGCGATGCTGCGGCGAAACCGCCAGGCCCTCGGCGCGCACGAACTCGACATCGACGATGCCGAAAAAGCCGAACATGAAACGCAGGTACGGTTCCTGGAAGTCCGACGCCGCGCCGGCGTGGAAGCCACCCCGGCTGCTGGCGACGATCACCCGCTTGCCGCCGGCCAGGCCCCTGGCGCCCTGCTCGGTGTAATGGAAGGTCTTGCCGGCGACCGCCAGGCGGTCGATCCAGGCCTTGAGCGTCGAGGGAATGCCGAAGTTGTACATCGGCGCACCCACCACCACGATCCCGGCGTCGAGGAACTCCTGCAATGCCTGCGCCGCGGCCTCGGCTTCGGCCGGGTCGGCGGCGGCCAGCGACGCGCCGGACAGGTGCGGCAGCGGCGTCGCGTCGAGGTCGAGATAGGCCACTTCCAGGCCGGGCACCGCGTCCCGCCAGCGGCCCACGATCGCGGCGCTGAGTTCGCGGCTGGCCGAGTTCTGGCCCAGGATGCTTGAATCGACGTGCAGGAGTTTCATGGGATGCCCCGGATGCGGCGATGCGCCGCGACCCGGATCAAGGTTGGGTGTTGCCTGTTTGGGATAAAGAGCTTCAAATACCCCTCAGTGTTCCGAATATGGAACCGCCTCCGGGAACGCCCATGCAGGACCTCAATGATCTGTATTACTTCGCGATGGTCGTGGATCACGGCGGGTTTGCCGCCGCCGAGCGCGCGCTCGGCATCCCCAAGTCGCGCCTGAGCCGCCGCATCACCCAGCTCGAGGCCGATCTCGGCGTGCGCCTGCTGCAGCGCTCCACGCGCCGCTTCGCGGTGACCGACGTCGGCAACAGCGTCTACCGGCACGCCCAGACGATGCTGGCCGAGGCCCAGGCCGCGCGCGACGTGGTCGACCGGCTCAGCGCGCAGCCGCGCGGCGTGGTGCGGGTGAGCCTGCCGGTCAGCCTCGCGCAGCAGCAACTGCCGGCGCTGCTGCCCGAGTTCCTCGCCCGCTATCCGGAAGTGAGGCTGCAGCTGCACGTCAGCAATCGCCGCGTCGACCTGATCAACGAGGGCTTCGACGTCGCCCTGCGCGTGCGCTCGAAACTCGATGACGACGGCAGCCTGGTGATGCGCAGCTTCGGCCAGATCCAGGAATTGCTGGTGGCCAGCCCGAAATACCTGGACGGGATGGGCCGCCCGGGGGATCCGGACGATCTCGCTGCCCATGTCACCCTGAGCATGGGCGAGGACGAAGCACGACAGCGCTGGGAGCTGCATGGGCCCGATGGCGTCGTGCGGCGGGTGGAGCTCAAGCCGCGCGTGGCGGGCTTCGATTTCCCGATGCTGCGTTCGCTGGCGCAGCAGGGCGTCGGCATCACCCTGTTGCCGGAAACGCTGTGCGCCGACCTGGTGCGCGAAGGCGCGCTGGAGGTCGTCCTGCCGCAATGGCGGCTGCCGCAGGGCATCTGCCATGCCGTGTTCGCGTCACGCCGCGGGCTGCTGCCGGCAGTGCGGGTGTTCATCGACTTCCTTGCCGAGAAGCTGCCACCGTTGCTGCAGGCCGCGCAGCTGGATTGCGTGGACTGCACGGGAAAGGGCGGTGTGCGGGTGAAGCGCAAGTAGGGGCCATGCGTGGCCTGGATGCGGCGCTTGCGGAACTTGCCGAGCGGCTGGCGCGAGTGTCCGCGCTTGTGGTGGCAGCAGCTTCCAGCCCAGCGGGCTTTCCGCGAATGAATCCTTCGTCCCGAGCCGGGAGTTGCGGGGGATGAAGCGCACGCACCTGGGAAGCGTCGATCCCGATCCCGGCCACTGCGCGTTCTTTCGCCTCATTCGGTGATTTCTCGTCTATCTCGAGGATTGTCCTGCATGCCCGGGATTGACGGTGTGTCCTGCGTGCTTTAATGTATTAACGCGCTAATACATTAACAACCAGCCAGGCGGGCGAATCGATACCCGCAATGGCCCCGGAGGTAGTCATGAAACATCGTCCCGAGCCGCTGCCGGCGCGCGATGCCGCCAGTGCGATCGGCGCGCTGACGGAAGCGCTCGCCAGGCTGAAGAGCGCAGGTGAAATCCGGGCCTTCCTGGATGACCTGTGCACGCCGGCGGAGCTCGAAGCCATGGCCGACCGCTGGCGGGTGGTGCCGCCACTGCTGCAGGGCATCCCGTATCGCGAAATCCACGAGCGCACCAAGGTCAGCGTCACCACCGTCGGCCGGGTGGCGCGCTGCCTCGAGCGCGGGGCGGGCGGATACCGGCTTGCCGCGCGGCGGATGGGCTTCGTTCACACCTCTACCTGAGTCCGTCGATGACCCTTGCAAGCACTGCCCGCGGGCGCGATCGCCTGCGCATCGCCATCCAGAAGAACGGCCGCCTCGGCGAGCCGGCACGCGCGCTGCTCGCCTCCGCAGGCCTGGCCTGGTGCGAGAGCCGCGACAAGCTGTTTTGCCACGGCGAGTCGCTGCCCGTGGACCTCCTGCTGGTGCGCGATGACGACATTCCCGGCCTGATCGCCGACGGCGTCTGCGACCTGGGCATCGTCGGTCGCAACGTCCTGCTGGAGCAGGCCGGCGAGCGCGAGGAAGCCCGCAGGCCCGCCAGCTCGCGCGAGTGGCGCGCGCTGGGCTTCGGCGGCTGCCGGCTTTCGCTGGCGGTGCCGGAGGCCTGGGATTGGCAGGGTACGGCGCAGCTGGCCGGCAAGCGCATCGCCACGACCTATCCCAACCAGCTGCGCGCCTGGCTGCGCGCGCAGGACGTCCAGGCCGATGTCGTGGTGCTCAGCGGCTCGGTCGAAATCGCGCCGCGACTGGGCCAGGCCGACCTGATCTGCGACCTGGTGTCCAGCGGCGCCACGCTCGCCGCGAACCAGCTCAAGCCGGTGGTCGACATCCTGTACAGCGAGGCGGTGCTGGCCGGACCGGTGCAGCCGATCGGCGACGCCCGCGCCGAGCTGGCCGACCTGCTGCTGCGACGCATCGACGGCGTGCTGCGCATCCGCGACAGCAAGTTGCTGCTGTTCCACACGGCACGCGATGCGCTGGAGCGGGTGATGCAGCTGCTGCCGGATGCCGAGCCGCCGACGATGTGCGTGGTCGATGGAAGCGAGACGCTGGCGCTGCAGGCGCTGTGCCACGGTGCGATGACCTGGCAGCGGCTGGAAGACCTCAAGCGCGCGGGCGCGCGGGGCCTGATGGTGTTGCCGGTGGAGCGGATGCTGGCATGAAGCGGATCGACTGGAACGCGCTCGGCGAGGATGGACGCGCCGCGGTACTGCGACGGCCGGCGCAGGCGGTGTCGGAAACATTGCGCGCGGGTGTGCATGCGATCTTCGAGGCGGTGGCCGCCCGTGGCGATGACGCGCTGCGCGACTTCACCGCGAAGTTCGATGGGGTGACGCTTGCCGGGTTCGGGGTGGGCGCGGACGAGTCCGAAGCCGCCGCCGTTCGCGTGCCGACGGAGGTGCAGGCCGCGATCCTGGAGGCGGCAGTGCGCATCGAAGCCTTCCACCGCGCCGGCATCGCGCAACCGTATGAAGTGGAGACCGCGCCGGGCCTGGCTTGCCAGCGCGTGCAGCGGGCGATCCGCAGGGTCGGGCTGTACGTGCCGGCGGGCAGTGCGCCGCTGCCTTCGACCGCGCTGATGTTGTGCATCCCGGCGCGGCTGGCCGGCTGTGCCGAGATCATCCTGTGCACGCCGCCGCGCGCGGACGGCAGCGCCGACCCCGCCGTGCTGCTGGCGGCGCGGCAGGCGCCCGGCGTGCGGGTGTTCAAGCTCGGCGGCGCCCAGGCCATCGCGGCGATGGCGCTGGGCACGGCGAGCGTCCCGCGCTGCGACAAGCTGTTCGGGCCCGGCAATGCATGGGTGGACGAGGCCAAGCGGCAGGCTGCGCTGCGCCCGGGCGGACCCGCCATCGACATGCCCGCCGGTCCCTCCGAAGTGCTGGTGATCGCCGACGCCGGCGCCAATCCCGCCTTCGTCGCCGCCGACCTGCTGTCACAGGCCGAGCACGGCCCGGACTCGCAGGTACTGCTGCTGACCGACAGCGCAGCGCTGCTGGAAGCGGTGGCGGCGGAGGTCGATGCGCAGCTGGCGCGGCTGCCGCGCGTCGACATCGCCCGCCGTGCGCTGGAGGCCTCGCGCTTGGTGCTGGTGCGCGACATCGGGCAGGCCATCGCCATCAGCGATGCCTACGCGCCGGAACACCTGATCCTTGCGCTGCGCGAGCCGCGCGCCTGGCTGGGGCGCATCCATGACGCCGGCAGCATCTTCCTGGGCGACTGGACTCCGGAAGCGCTGGGGGATTACTGCAGCGGCAGCAACCACGTGCTGCCCACCGGCGGCGCGGCGCGGGCGTGGAGCGGGCTGTCGGTGGCCAGTTTCCAGAAGGCGATCACGGTGCAGGAAGCCACCCGCGCCGGTATCGTCAATGCCGGCCCCTGCGCCGCCACGCTGGCGCATGCCGAAGGCCTGCAGGCGCATGCGCGGGCGGTGGAGCTGCGGCTGGAGCAGGCGGCATGAGCGCCACGGTGGATCTCCTGCTGCGCGAGGACCTGCGCGATTTCGGTGGCTACAGGTCCGCGCGCAGCGAGGTGCTGGACGGCTCGGTCTGGCTCAATGCCAACGAATCGGCCTGGGCGAACGGAAGCGACAGTGAGGGCCGCCTGCGCCGCTACCCGCAGCCGCAGCCTGAGGCGCTGTGCGCGAGGCTGGCGGCGCTGTACGGCGTGGCTCCGCCGCAACTGCTGGTCGGGCGCGGCAGCGACGAGGGCATCGACCTGCTGCTGCGTGCGTTCTGCATGCCCGGTCGCGGTGCGGTTGTCATCGCGCCGCCGGTGTTCGGCATGTACGCGGTGTGCGCGCGCCTGCACGGTACCGAGGTCATCGAAGTGCCGCTGCGCGACGCCGCGGCCGGGCTGCGTGCGGATCTGCCGGCGATGGGCGACGCCGCGCTGGCAGGCAGCGCCTCGCTCCTGTTCCTGTGCTCGCCCGGCAACCCGTCCGGCGAGCTGCTGGAGCTGGGCGCCATCGCGCAACTTGCGCAACGCCTGCGCGGGCGTTGCCTGGTGATCGTGGACGAAGCCTACATCGAGTATGCCGACGCGCCCTCGGCCATCGCGTTGCTCGCCGACCGCGACAACATCGCCGTGTTGCGCACGTTGTCCAAGGCGCATGCGCTGGCCGCGGCACGGGTGGGTTGCGTGCTGGGCGCTCCGTCGCTGATCACGGCGCTGCGCCGCGTGCAGGCCCCGTATCCGCTGCCGCAGCCGGTGGTCGAAGCGGCGCTGGGGGCGCTGTCACCACGGGCGCTGGCGCTGACCTGCAGCCGCATGGCGGCGGTGCGGGACGCGCGCGCGCGGCTGGCCGACGGCCTGCGCGCGCTGCGGCAGGTGCGCCGGGTCCATGCTTCGCTCGGGAACTTCCTGCTGGTACGGTTCTTCGACGCGACCGCGGCCTTCGCCGCACTGCTTGCGGCCGGGGTGGTCGTGCGCGACATGCGTGCGATGCCGCAGCTGGGCGATGCGCTGCGCATCACCGTCGGCTCCGCCGAAGATTGCCGGCGCGTGCTGGCCGCGCTTGAAACATCGCGGGCCGAGGCGCCATGAGCCTGCAACCGATCCTGTTCGTCGACCGCGACGGCACCCTGGTCGAGGAGCCCGCCGATTTCCAGATCGACACGTTCGAGAAGCTGCGCTTCGTCAAGGGCGTGATCCCCGCGCTGCTGAAGCTGCGCGACGCCGGCTACCAGTTCGTGATCGTCAGCAACCAGGACGGGCTGGGCAGCGATGGCTACCCGCGCACCGCGTTCGACGGCCCGCACGCGTTGATGCGGCAGGTGTTCGAAAGCCAGGGCATCGTGTTCCGCGACGAACTGATCGACTGCAGCTTGCCGGCGGACAACAGCCCGAACCGCAAACCGGGCCTCGGCATGATGACGGCCTGGCTGCAGGACCGCAGCGTCGACTGGGCGCGCAGCGCGATGGTCGGCGACCGCACGACGGATCTCCAGTTCGCCGAAAACCTGCGGATACGCGGCTTCCAGCTCGCCACCGCGCAGTTCGGCGGCCACTGGGAATGGGCCGGCATCGCCCATGCGCTGGCCGACGCGCCGCGTTGCGCGGTGGTGGTTCGCGACACGAAAGAGACGAGCATCCGCGTCGAGGTGGACCTGGACGGCGTGGCCGATCCGGAGGTCTCCACCGGGCTGGCGTTCTTCGACCACATGCTCGAACAACTCGGCAAGCACGGCGGCTTCGGCCTGCGCATCCGCTGCGACGGCGACCTGCACATCGACGAGCACCACACCGTCGAAGACACCGCGCTGGCGCTGGGCCAGGCGCTGCGCGAAGCACTGGGCGACAAGCGCGGGATCGGGCGCTACGGCTTCACCCTGCCGATGGACGAATGCCTGGCCAGCGCCGCGCTGGATTTCAGCGGACGGCCGTACTTCGTGTTCGACGGCGCGCTGCGCCGCGAGCGCGTGGGCGACCTGCCCACTGAACTGGTGCCGCACTTCTTCCGATCGCTCTGCGATGCCGCGGGCCTGAACCTCCACCTGGAGGCGCGGGGCGGGAACGACCACCACCAGATCGAGGCCTGCTTCAAGGCCCTGGCGCGGGCGCTGCGCCAGGCGATGCGGCGCGAAGGGGCGGAGTTGCCGTCCACCAAGGGCATGCTGTGACGGACGTCGCCGTCATCGATGCGGGCGGCGCCAATTTCGGCTCGGTCTGTTACGCGCTGGAACGCCACGGCGCCCGTCCGCGCATCGTGCGCGATGCCGATGGCCTCGCCGATGCGCCGCGCGTGTTGCTGCCCGGGGTGGGTGCGGCCGGCCCGGCGATGACGCTGCTGCGCGAGCGCGGTTTCGCCGAGGTGCTGCCGGCATTGCGGAAGCCGCTGCTGGGTATCTGCCTGGGCATGCAGCTGCTGTTCGATTCTTCCGAGGAAGGCGACGTGGCGTGCCTTGGCCTGCTGCCCGGGCGGGTGCGCAAACTCGTCGGCGGGCCGGCCCTGCGCGTCCCGCACATCGGCTGGAACACCCTGGAGCAGGTCGCGGCATCGCCGCTGGCGGAGGGCATCGGAAGTGGTGAACATGCCTATTTCGTGCACGGCTACGCCGCGCCGGTGACCGGCGATTGCGTCGCCGCCTGCACGCACGGCCAACGCTTCGCGGCGGTGGTTGCGCGTGGACGCATTGCCGGCGCCCAGTTCCACCCGGAGCGCTCCTCCGTCTCCGGCGCACGGCTGCTGCGCAACTTCCTGCAATGGAAGCCGTCATGAGCTTCACCCTCTATCCCGCCATCGACGTGCGGGACGGCCGCGTGGTGCGACTGCGCCAGGGCGACTACGGCGCCGAGACGCGCTATGGCGACGATCCGCTGGCGTTTGCCGTGCGCCATGCGCAGGCCGGCGCGAGCTGGCTGCACCTGGTCGACCTGGACGCGGCGAGGGCGGGCGGCTACACGTTGCTGCCGCTGCTGGACGCGATCGTCGCGCACACCGGGCTGCAGGTGCAGACCGGCGGCGGCGTGCGTTCGCGCGAGGACGTGGCGGCGCTGCTCGCCGCCGGCGCGGCGCGGGTGGTGGTCGGCTCGCTGGCGGTGCGCGAACCCGATACCGTGGCGCAATGGCTCGCGCGTTTTGGCCGCGATCGCATCACCGTCGCGCTCGATGCGCGGCAGGACGCCGCCGGCACGTGGCGCTTGCCGGTGCACGGCTGGACGCGGGTCGCGGACGAGACCCTCGAGGAAGTGTTGGCGCGCCATGCCGACGCTGGCCTGGTCCATCTGCTGTGCACCGATGTCGCCCGCGACGGCATGCTGGCCGGGCCGAATCTCGAGCTGTATCGCCGCCTGTGCGAGCGCCACCCCGGCCTGCGGGTGCAGGCCAGCGGCGGCGTGCGCGACATGGCCGACCTCCACGCCTCGCGCACGGCCGGGTGTTCCGGCGCGGTGCTCGGCAGGGCGCTGCTGGAAGGCCGCATCGACCTGCGCGAGGCGCTGGCATGCTGAGCCGCCGCATCATTCCCTGCCTGGACGTGCGCGATGGCCGCGTGGTCAAGGGCATGCGCTTCCGCGACCACGTCGACATGGGCAACATCGAGGAACTGGCGCTGCGCTATCGGGATGCCGGCGCCGACGAACTGGTGTTCTACGACATCACCGCCAGTCCGGAGGGGCGCAGCGTGGCGCGCGACTGGGTGGAGCGCGTGGCGCGGCTGATCGACATCCCGTTCTGCGTGGCCGGCGGCATCCGCAGCGTCGAGGATGCGCGCGCCGTGTTGCGCGCCGGCGCCGACAAGATTTCGATCAATACCCCGGCGCTGGAACGCCCCGCGCTGGTCTCCGAGCTGGCCGATGCCCTGGGGGTGCAGTGCGTGGTGGTGGGCATCGACTCGGTGCGCGACGACGACGGCCAGTGGCGGGTGCGCAGCCATACCGGCAACGCGAACGCGATGCGCGCACCCGGCAGGCGCACGCTGGACTGGCTGGTCGAGGCACAGCGGCTGGGCGCCGGCGAGATCGTGCTCAACTGCATGGGCAGCGACGGCGTGCGCGGCGGCTATGACCTCGAGCAGCTGCAGGCCGTGCGCCCGCTTTGCGCGGTGCCGCTCGTGGCATCCGGCGGCGCGGGCGCGATGGCGCATTTCGCCGACGCCTTCATCGAGGCGGACGTGGACGCCGCGCTGGCGGCCGGCGTGTTCCATTCCGGTGCCATCGCGATCCCGCAGCTCAAGCAATACCTGCGTGGGCAGGCAATCGAGGTGCGGCCTTGAGCCCCGGGATCGACATCGACACCCTGGCCTGGGGCAAGCAGGACGGCCTGCTGCCCGCCATCGTGCAGGATGCCTGCACATTGCGCGTGCTGATGCTGGGCTACATGGACCGCGCAGCGCTCGTCGCCACGCTGGCCAGCGGCAAGGTCACGTTCTACAGCCGCAGCAAGGGTCGGCTCTGGACGAAGGGGGAATGCTCCGGCCATACGCTCGAACTCGTGTCCGTGGAGACGGACTGCGACGACGACGCCCTGCTGCTGCAGGCGCATCCGCGCGGCCCGACCTGCCACCTGCTGCGCGCCAGTTGCTTCCCGTCCGCGCCCGCCGACCGGCTTGTGGAGCTCGATGCCCTGGTCGCGCAGCGTGAACGCGAGCGCCCGCAGGGCAGCTACACCACGCGACTGTTCGAGGATGGCGTCCGCCGTATCGCGCAGAAGGTGGGCGAGGAGGGCGTGGAGACCGCGCTGGCGGCGGTCGCCCAGGGCGAGGACGCGCTGCTGGGCGAAGCCGCCGACCTGCTTTACCACCTGGCCGTGCTGCTGCGCGCGCGGGGAGCGTCGCTGGGCGATGCCCGGCGCGTGCTGGCGGCCAGGGTCGCTTGATCCAGGCCTGCATCCAATTGCCCCGGACGGGCGTATAGCCGGCTGGAAAACCACAGCAAGCGTGTACGATGCCCATCACTTCGATCCGGGGACCAAGGCCGCCCGCCAAGGCGTCCAGCCGAATGTCCAGCGCTGGCAGGCTCATCGGGAATGCGGGTGACTGGTCGGCGGAAATGGCTGCGGTTGCGAGCCGCGCGGATCGCGAAAGCTTCCTGCGCATCTACGACTATTTCATGCCGCGCCTGTGCCTGTACCTGCGCGGCATGGGAACGCCGGAAAGCATGGCTGAAGAGCTGTCGCAGGAAGCGATGCTGCGCCTGTGGCAGAACGCGGCCGGCTACAGTCCCGGACGCAGCGCCTTGAGCACATGGTTGTTCCGGATCGCGCGAAACCTGCACATCGACCGCCTGCGGCGCGAATCCGGCTGGTCGTCCGCCCCGGTCGACGAGATCGACGCCGAACCGGACCGGGCTGCCTGCACCGCCGAGGAATTCGCCGACCACGTCGAGCTGCAGCGTCGCATCGACTCGCTCTCCTCGGTCCAGGCACGCCTGATACGCATGTCCTACTTCGAAGCCAAGAGCCACCAGGAGATCGCCGGCGAGCTTGGCATGCCCCTGGGCACCGTGAAGTCCCACCTGCGCCGTGCGTTCCTGCGGTTGCAGGAAGAGTTGGGAGCGACGCCATGACCCCTCGCCATCACCTCGATCCCGCCACCGTGGTCAGCCATGCCGCCGGCGCCCTCTCGCCGGAAATGTCGGCCATCGTCGCCACCCACCTGGCAGGCTGCGTCGAATGCCGACGCGCCGTGGCCCGGGCCGACGGCATCGGCGGCGCGCTCCTGGGGCAGCAGCAACCACAAGCGACACCGCGCCACTCGCTGTTGCGCGCGGCGATGCTGGAACGCCTGGAAGCGGCGGCGCCGCTGCCGCCCGCACACGCACCGCCGGACGCACCGATCGATCCGGACCGCCTGCCGACGCCGTTGCAGCCTTACTTCGGCACCTCGTATCGCGCCTTGAAATGGCGCTGGATGGGGCCGGGGATGCATTTCATTCGCACGGTCGGCCCGACCGGGGGAACCATGCTGATGCTGCGCATCGCCCCCGGCAAGCGCATGCCCGTTCACGGCCACCAGGGCAGCGAGCTCACGCAGATCCTGCGTGGCGCATACGACGACGACCTTGGCCATTTCGCTGCCGGTGATGTCGCCGACCTCGATGCCGAGACCGAGCACCAGCCGGTGACGTCTGCCGGCTCCTCCTGCATCTGCGTGTCCGCGCTGGATGCGCCACTGCGCTTTCCCGGCTGGCTGGCGCGCACCCTGCAACCCGCCTTCGGGATCTGAGCGCACCCGCTCCTGCGCCCCCTGGCCGGCCGACGATGGAACTGGCCGCGAGGGCGATCGCTCGCCAGTTCGTTCGGCCGGCGGGGCCGCGGCGTCCATGCGACCCATCGAGGCCGGCCCGCCCTGCATCCAATCCAATGCTCCGCACGTAGGAGTCGCAGCCTACGGGAGGATGCAATGCAGAGTGAGGTCGCACCGCAGCGGCAGCCATCGCCAGCACGCGGTATCGCCGCCGTGATGCGCTGGTTCGATACCAGTGCGTCGTCCGCCGACGTCGACCCGGCGCTGGACGAGCGCGTCGACTGGTTGCGGGCGCTGCCGTTCGCGGGGATGCACCTCGCATGCCTGGGCGTGTTCTGGGCCGGGGTCTCCGCCACGGCGCTCTGGGTTGCGCTCGGGCTGTATGCGGCGCGCATGTTCGCCATCACCGGCTTCTACCACCGCTATTTCTCGCACCGGACGTTCCGGACCTCGCGCCCGGTCCAGTTCGCCTTCGCGGTGCTTGGCGCGTCGGCGGTACAGCGCGGGCCGTTGTGGTGGGCGGCGCACCATCGCCACCACCACGTGCATGCGGACACGCAGGCCGATCCGCACAGCCCGCGCAACGGGTTCTGGCGCAGCCATGCCGGCTGGTTCCTGACCCGTGCCGGATTCCGCACGGACACCTCGCGGATCGGCGACCTGCTGAAGTTCCCGGAATTGCGTTGGCTCGATCGCTACGACACTGCCGTTCCGGTCGCCCTTGCGGTGCTGCTGTTCGCCGTCGGCGAAGCGTTGGCGCGGCGGGCGCCGGGACTGGGCACGAACGGCGTGCAATTGCTGGTCTGGGGCTTCTTCGTGTCGACGGTGGTGCTGTTCCACGCCACCGTGACGATCAACTCACTGGCGCATCGCCTGGGAAGCCGTCGTTATGCAACCCGGGACGACAGCCGCAACAACTGGTGGCTGGCCCTGCTGACCTTCGGCGAGGGCTGGCACAACAACCACCACTTCTTCCCGGGCAGCGCGCGCCAGGGCTTCCGCTGGTGGGAGATCGACCTGACCTGGTACGGCCTGCGCATGATGCAGGCGCTCGGCCTGGTCCGCGCGCTCAAGCCGGTGCCCGCGTGGGTACTGGCAACGCGCGGTGCCCACGAGGTTGGACGCTGATGCGTATCGCCGTCGTCGGCAGCGGGATCGGAGGGCTCTCTGCGGCCTGGCTGCTGTCGCGCCGGCACGACGTGGTCCTGTACGAGGCCAGCGATTACCTCGGGGGCCATACCGACACCCATGCGGTCGCGGTCGACGGGCGCGTGGTGCGCGTGGACACCGGTTTCATCGTCCACAACCCGGTCCATTACCCGTTGCTCAGCCGCATGTTCGACGAGCTTGGCGTGGCCAGCAAGGCGACCACCATGAGCTTCTCGGTGCAGGATGCGTGCAGCCGGCTCGAGTACAACGCCACGTCGCTGGACACGCTGTTCTGCCAGCGGCGAAACCTCGTGTCGCCGCGTTTCTGGGGGATGCTGCGCGACCTGCGGCGCTTCTACCGCGCGGCGCCCGGCCTCCTCGACCATGCCGGCGGCGGCCCGTCGCTGGGTGATTACCTGGATGAAAACGGCTATGGCGCGGCCTTCCGCGACCTGCACCTGGTGCCGATGGCGAGCGCGCTCTGGTCCTCGCCCGCGGCGGCGATCATGCGTTTCCCTGCGAAGTACCTCGTCCGGTTCATGGCCAACCACCACATGCTGCAACTGACGGGAAGACCGGCATGGCGGGTGGTCGAGGGCGGCTCGCGCAGTTATGTGGAGGCGATGGCCTCGGATTGGCGGGTACAGGTGCGCCTGCGCAGACCGGTGCGCGGGATCGCGCGCGATGCGCATGGGGTGAGGGTGCGCTGCGACCACGGCGTGGAGCGATACGACCAGGTGGTACTGGCCTGCCATGCGGATGAGGCGTTGGCCCTGCTAGATGATCCAGGCCAGGGCGAGCGTGAAATCCTCGGCGCCTTCGCCTTCCAGGCCAACGACACCGTGCTGCACACCGACGCGGCGCTGCTGCCACGCAATCGCAAGGCGTGGGCGGCCTGGAATGCCCACGTCCCGGCGGATCCCGCCCAAGGCTGCACGGTCAGCTACTGCATGAACCTGCTGCAGGGGCTGGAAGCGGCCAAACCGCTCGTGGTCACCCTCAACCGCACGGACGACATCGACCCCGCCACGATGCTGGTGCGCAGGTCCTACCGCCACCCCGTCTACACCCACGCCATGGTGGCCGCACAAGCGCGCAAGCACGAAATCCAGGGCATGGATCGAACCTGGTTCGCGGGCGCGTACTGGGGCTGGGGCTTCCACGAGGACGGCATGCGAAGCGGCGTGGAAGTCGCCGGCGCGCTTGGCGTAGCCTGGCCGGGGGCGGCGGCGGTCGCATCGGCGCGATGCGAACGATCGCTGAGCGTGGCGGCGTGAGCGCGATGGCCAGTGCCCTGTACGAAGGCACGGTGCGCCACCGCCGCCACCTGCCGCATGCGCATGCGTTCTCGTACCGGCTCGCGCAGCTGTACCTGGACCTGGATGAAATCGAGTCGGTGTTCCGCGACCGCTGGCTGTGGTCGCTGGAGCGTCCCAACGTCGCGTCGTTCCGGCGCGCCGACTTCCTCGGGGACCCCGGGCAACCGCTGGGCGATGCCGTCCGCGCCCGCGTCGAGGCTGCGACGGGGGAGCGACCCGCCGGTCCGGTGCGGCTGCTGGCCCACCTGCGCTATGGCGGCTACAGCTTCAACCCCGTCAGCTTCTATTACTGCCACGACGGCACGGGCGCGCTGCACAGCATCGTTGCCGAGATCACGAACACGCCCTGGAAGCAGCGACACGCCTACGTGCTCCCGCTGGCCAATGCCACGCAGCGCGGGCGGGCGCTGCACTGGCGCTTCGACAAGGCCTTCCACGTCTCTCCGTTCCTGCCGATGGAACGCCGCTATGAATGGTCCTTCACGGTGCCGGGCGACGACCTGCGCGTGCACATGGATGTTCTTGGGGGCGGCACGCGCGAGTTCGATGCCAGCCTGTCGCTGCAGCGCAAGCCACTGGACCGACACGCCATGGCGCGCGTGCTGTGGCGGTACCCGCTGATGACCACCCAGGTGATCGCCGCGATCCACTGGCAGGCGCTGCGCCTGTGGCTCAAGGGCACGCCCGTCCACGACCACCCCTCAAGGCAGGAGAGAGCCGCATGACCAGCATCGTCCGCCCAGTCGCGTCCACTGCGGAGGCGGCACCGGGCGCGATGGACCGCTTCCTGCGTGGTCGCCTGTTGGGCCGGCTCGCCAAGTTGCGTGGCGGCGAGCTGGAGTTGACCGACGCGCTTGGCACCGTGCGCGTGGGCGAGGCCGGCGCCGCCGTGGCGATCCGCCTGCAAGTCCATGGTGCGGGCTTTTACCGAGCGCTGGCCGGCAACGGCAGCATCGGCGCGGCCGAGGCCTTCATGGACGGCGAATGGGACTGCAGCGACCTGGTCGGGCTGGTGCGCCTGCTGGTGCGGAACCGCAACCTGCTCGACGCCATGGAACGCGGGCCGGCACGACTGGGCGGCCTGGCCCTGCGTGGCTGGAATGCGATGCGACGCAACACCCGCGCCGGGGCGCGTCGCAACATCGCCGCCCACTACGATCTCGGCAATCCGTTCTTCCGCCTGTTCCTCTCCGAAGACCTGATGTATTCGTCCGCCATCTACGCGGGAGCGGACGATACGCTCGAAGCCGCTTCCACGCGCAAGCTGGACCGCATCTGCGAGAAGCTGCAGCTGACCGCCGACGACCATGTGGTGGAGATCGGAACGGGCTGGGGAGGGTTCGCCGTGCATGCCGCGCGCTCCCGTGGCTGCAGGGTCACCACCACCACCATCTCGCGCGAGCAGCACGCACTTGCGCAGCAGCGCGTGGCAGAGGCTGGCCTGCAGGAACGGGTCACCGTGCTGCTGTCCGATTACCGCGACCTGCAGGGCCGGTACGACAAGCTGGTCTCGATCGAAATGATCGAGGCGATCGGGGCGCAATACCTGGAGACCTATTTCGCGACCATGGGCCGGCTGCTCAAGCCCGACGGCCTGGCCCTGGTGCAGGCGATCACCATCGAGGACCACCGCTACCGGCAGGCGCTGCGCAGCGTCGACTTCATCAAGCGCCACGTCTTCCCCGGTTCCTTCATCCCGTCCATCACCGCAATGCTCGACGCCAAGACGCGCAGCACCGACCTGGCCCTGCTTCACCTCGAAGACTTCGGGTCGTCGTACGCGCGCACCCTGAATGAGTGGCGCAGGCGTTTCCTGGGCAATCGCGATGCCATCCGCGAACAGGGCCATGACGAGCGCTTCCTGCGGATGTGGGAGTTCTACCTTGCGTACTGCGAGGGCGGATTCCTGGAACGCTCGATTGGCGTGGCTCACCTGCTGTTGGCGAAGCCGGGCTATCGCGGCGAACCCTATCTCCCCGGCCTGCTGGAGGCCTGAGGTGCGGCCCTGGTCGAACCTGCTGGGGTACCAGGCCACGTGGCTGGCGGTGGTCTGGAGCGCAGGGCAGGGGCGCGCCTGGGTGGGCATGGCCGCCTCCGTCTTGTTCATCGCCATGCAGGGGTTGCTGTCGCGCACGCGCTCTGCCGATGGCCGCGCGCTGCTGGCGGCAGCCGCCTGTGGGCTGGTGGTCGACGGCTCGCTCGCGGCCAGCGGCCTGCTGGTCTACGCCTCGCCGGGCCACGCCTTGCCCGCGCCGGAATGGATCCTGTTCCTGTGGGCGGCGTTCGCGATGACGATGAACCATTCGATGCCGTGGTTCGCGTCGCATCGCCTCGTCGCGGCGGGATTGGGTGCCCTCGGTGGCCCACTGGCCTACATCGGCGCCGCACGCGGCTTCGGCGCCGTAACCTTCGCCACGCCCGCCTGGCGCGGCCTGGCCTGCCTTGCCGTCGCATGGGAGATCGCACTGCCGTGGTTGCTGCGCGTGGCCACCGACCGCCGTGTTGCCGAGCCCCTCGCCCCCAGGGCCCGGACATGACGCCCTGGCAGCAACTCCTGCTGGTGTGGACGCTGGCCGCAATCCTGCAGGGCGTGGCCTGGGCACGGCAGCAGCGCACCCGCAATGCAGGCATCGTCGACGTGGCGTGGGCGCTGGGCCTGGCGGGCGCGGCGGCGCTGGTTGCCGCCACCGGCGCGGGCGCCACGCTGCCGCGCCTGTTGCTTGCGATGCTGGGCGGCGCATGGGGTCTGCGCCTGGGCCTGCATCTGTGGCGGCGGGTCCGCCGCGAGGCGGAGGACGGACGCTACGCGCAGTTGCGCCTTCGTTGGGGCGATGCACCGCTCACGTGGCTCGCCATGTTCCAGTTCCAGGCGCTGCTGATCGCCGTGTTCTCGCTGCCGTTCCTGTCGGTTGCCGCCAATCCGGTGGGCCACTGGAACGCCTTTTTCATCGCTGGCATCGGCATCTGGATCGCCAGCGTCACGGGCGAGGCCGTCGCCGATCGCCAACTCGCCCGCTTCCGCCACGATCCCGCCAACGCAGGCAAGACCTGTCGCGCCGGGCTCTGGCGCTATTCGCGGCACCCGAACTACTTCTTCGAATGGCTGCATTGGTTCGCCTACGTGCTGCTGGCCGCCCACTCACCCCTGTGGTGGCTGGCGTGGACGGGGCCGCTGGTCATGTACGTGTTCCTGCGCTGGATCAGCGGCGTCCCCTGGGCCGAGCAACAGGCGCTGCGCAGTCGGGGCGATGACTACGCGCGCTACCAGCGCACCACTCCCATGCTGTTCCCATGGTTCCCCAAGGAGGACCGATGAACGCTACCGCCGAAGCCATCGAGCCAGCCCGCGACCGGCCAGCCGCTGGCGTCCTGGGCCTGGCCGAACGCGGATGGCTGCCGGACATCCTGCTGCGCGCCGGCATGCGGCGCCTGTGCACGCAGCGCCTGCAGCAAGAGCACGCGAGCCACCCCGACGCCGCAGCGCGTCGCACCGCCGGGTTGATTGCCGACCTGCGGCGAAGTCCGCTCGCCATCCATGCCGACGTCGCCAACAGCCAGCACTACGAATTGCCACCCGGCTTCTTCGCGCTCTGCCTCGGCCCGCGACTGAAATACTCCGGCTGCTACTACCCCACCGGCAACGAGACGCTGGCACAGGCCGAGGAAGCAATGCTGGCCCTCTACTGCGAACGGGCGCAGCTGGCAAATGGCCAGGACATCCTGGAGCTTGGATGTGGCTGGGGTTCGCTGACGCTCTGGATGGCGCGCCAGTATCCGTATGCGCACATCACCGCGGTTTCCAACTCGGCGTCGCAGCGGGAATTCATCGAAGCGCGATGCCGCGAACAAGGCCTTGCGAACGTGCGCGTGCTCACCTGCGACGTCAACCGGCTCGAACTGCCGGCCGGATCCTTCGACCGGTGCGTCTCGATCGAGATGTTCGAGCACATGCGCAACTATGCGATCCTGCTCGATCGCATCGGCGGCTGGTTGCGCGACGAAGGCAAGCTGTTCGTCCACATCTTCTGCCATCGCACGCTGGCGTACCCGTTCGAGACCGAGGGCGAGGACAACTGGATGGGCCGGCACTTCTTCACCGGAGGCTTGATGCCGGCGGCCGACACCCTGCTGTGGTTCCAGGGCTCGCTGCGGATCGAGGACCGCTGGCTGGTCGATGGTACCCATTACCAGCGCACGGCCAACCACTGGCTGGCCAACCAGGATGCCCACGGGGAAGAGGTCATGGCGATCCTGCGCCCGGTCTATGGCGACGCGGCGTCCTTGTGGTTCCAGCGCTGGAGGATGTTCTGGATGGCCTGCGCCGAACTGTTCGGCTACCAGGACGGGCGCGAGTGGATGGTGGGCCACTATCGCTTCGCGAAGGGGGCTTCATGACGCGCTTGCTCGCCGTGCTTGCCGTGGGAGTCCTGTCCGCCTGCGCCACCAACCCGTCCATACCACCCGTGGCCGAAGTCGACCTGCCGCGTTACATGGGCGACTGGTACGTGATCGCGCATATCCCGTCGTTCCGGGAACGCGACGCCTACGATGCCGTGGAGTCCTACCGGCTCGGAGAAGACGGCCGCATCCGCACCACGTTCCGCTTCCGCAAGGGCGCCTTCGATGCACCGCTGGAGACAATGGAGCCGGTCGGAACCGTCGTGCCCGGCACCAACAACGCGGTGTGGGGCATGCAATTCGTGTGGCCGATCAAGGCCGAATTCGTCATCGTGGACCTGGATCGGCGGTATTCCCGCACCATCGTCGGCCGCAGCAAGCGTGATTACGTCTGGTTGATGGCGCGCACGCCGCAACTGCCCGGATCGGAACTGGACGCCGCGATCGCCCGGATCCGTGAACTGGGATACGACACTTCGAAGCTGCGCATGGTCCCGCAGTCGGGCGCCAGGTGATCGCGCGCGACGCGCGGGGCAGTGGATGAGTCCGGGCATCTTCTGGTTCCGGCGCGACCTCCGGTTGGCGGACAACCCGGCGCTTGATCGTGCCTGCGCTTCGCACGAGAAGCTGTTGCTGGTCTACATCGACGACGACCGCAAGCAACCCTACGACGCCCGGCGTGCATGGCTGGCGAGGTCGCTGCAATCCCTGGCGGCGGATATCGGCGAACGCGGTGGAACGCTGCACGTCCTGGCCGGCAACCCGGACAGTCTCCTGCCCAGGCTCGCCGCGGCCAGTGGCGCCGAAGCGGTACACGTCTCGGCGATGCAGGAACCCGACGCGGACGCACGCGATGCCAGGCTCGCCGCGATGCTGGCGCGCGATAACGTGGCCCTGCGTCGCGCAGGGGGGCGCCTGCTGACCGATCCGGACCTCGTGCGGACCCGGGACGACGCCCCCTACCGGGTATTCACCCCATTCTTCAAGGCAGCACGACCCGCCTGGCGCCATCGATCGCGCGTCGCACCCGGGCGCTTCCGCTGCCTCGAACTGCCCGCTTCGCTTGCCGGCGCGCTCAGTCCCATTGCCGCTCCGCAGCCGGGGTGGGACCGGGGGTTCTGGCAGGCCTGGACGCCTGGCGAAACGGGAGCGCGAAGGCGCCTGGACACGTTCACGGAACGACTGGATGCCTATCCCGCCGAGCGTGACGTTCCGGCGATCGATGGCACTTCACGGCTGTCTCCGCACCTGCACTTCGGCGAAATCAGCGTGGGGCGCGCACTGGATGCGGCGCGCGCGCACGGTGGCAACGGCGCCGACAAGTTCATCGCGGAACTGGGGTGGCGCGAATTCGCCTACTACGTCCTGCACCATTGGCCGGACAGCGTTGAGGAAAACCACAACCGCCGATTCGACGGCCTGGCCTGGCGTCACGATCCGGCCGCCCTGGATGCCTGGCAGCGCGGGCGCACCGGCGTGCCATTGGTCGATGCTGGAATGCGCCAGCTCTGGCACGAGGGATGGATGCACAACCGCGTCCGCATGGTGGTGGCATCGTGGCTGACCAAGCACATGGGCCACCATTGGCGCGACGGGGCCGCATGGTTCATGCGAACCCTGGTCGATGCCGACATCGCGAACAATGCGCTGGGATGGCAATGGGTCGCGGGAACCGGTGTCGACGCGGCGCCGTACTTCCGCATATTCAACCCCGTTACCCAATCACGCAGGTTCGACCCCCGGGGCCTGTACCTGCGGCGATGGTTGCCCGAACTTGCGCTGCTGGACGACGTCGCGATCCATGCACCGTGGGAGGCAGGACATGTCCCCCGTGGATACCCCCCACGCCCCATGGTCGATCTCGCCGCAGGTCGCGCGGCGGCGCTGGCCCGCCTGAAATCGGTGTCGGGCTGAGCCGGCCCGGATCGTCCGTGCGCATTTTCCGGTTGCAGATGCCCCGGCGCGTAGCGGGTACCTGCGCGCCGGGGAGAACGCAGGGAGGTCAGAGTTGCCTGGTGCGGACGAGCCTGGATGTATCGAACCCCTGTGCCTTGGCGAGGTCGACAAGCTGGCGATAGGTTTCGTCGGGAAGCTGCTTCTCGCGCGAGAGGATCCACAGGTACTTGCGATCCGGCGAGCCCACGACAGACCAGCGATAGCCCTCATCCAGCCCGATGATCCAGTAGTCCCCCCACACGAAGGGGAGGAACGAGAGGAACGCCGGTGCAAAACGGACCTCCAGCCTGGAGGTGCTGTTTCCGACTTTCCTGGCGACGCCTTGGGCGACGATTTTCCTTCCATCATCGGCCTCGCAACTGTTCAGGACGTCGACGTGGCCATCGGGACGCAAGCTGTAATTCGCAGTGGTGTTCCTGTCGCATTTCCTCTGGAAATACATCGGCAGGCGGGCCTGCTCGTACCAGGTTCCCATGTACGATTCCAGGTCGACCGCGGCAACGGTCTGCACCTGGGCAACTGCCGTGTTTCCCGCGATCGTCGTGGCGAAGGTCAGCGCAACCAGCAGGTTCTTCATATCCGTCCCTTCATCGATTCACGGTAGCCTGCAGGGGATGTCGTGTGGGCCACGTGAGAAGTCCGGCGCCATCACTGCGGCGTTTCCTGGTGCGGGCCCGCCTGGTCAATGCACACCGTTGGCCAAAGCGGCACTGGCGCCATCGGTGCCGGTGGCTCGCGATTTCGGTGGCGCTCGCGCGGGCTGGTCAATGGGCGCGAAGGCACTCTTCGGGCACTTCCCGGGGATCCGCGAAACCGATCAGGGCCCCGACGCAGGAGGCGCGGTCGAGCAGCCACGCCGGTCACGTGCTGCGTGGCGAACGTGCAGCGTGCGATCGCAACGCCACCGCGGACACCTTGCGTGTGGCGGAGAGGGTGGGATTCGAACCCACGGTGGTATCTCTACCACGGCGGTTTTCAAGACCGCTGCCTTAAACCACTCGGCCACCTCTCCACGGGATGCCGCCGCGGACGCTGCATTCTAGCCGAGGGCGACTGGAACCGTTTCCGGCGCGGGATCGGAATTTACCGACACGGAGACGCGGGATCCGCGCGCTTGTCCGCGTGATCGGGCCCGCTTAGGCTGGCGACAACCGCTCGGGGGAGCGGGCAGGGGACGGCCGCATGACGATCCGCGTTTTCCTGGTCGACGACCACGCGCTGGTGCGCGCGGGCATGCGCATGATCCTCGCGGGAGAGACCGATATCGAGGTGGTCGGCGAGGCCGATTCCGGCGAGGAGGCCTTGCCGCAGATCCGCCGGCTCAAGCCCGACGTGGTGCTGTGCGACCTGCACCTGCCGGGCGTCAGCGGCCTGGAGGTCACCGAGCGCGTGGTGCGCGGCGACCACGGCACGCGCGTCATCGTTGTCTCGGTACTCGAGGACGGGCCGATGCCCAAGCGCCTGATCGAAGCCGGCGCATCGGGTTACGTGGGCAAGGGCGGCGATTCCGGCGAACTGCTGCGGGCGGTGCGCGACGTCGCGCGCGGCAAGCGTTACCTCGCCAGCAACATCGCGCAGAACCTCGCGTTGTCCGGGATCGGCGGCGACGCTTCGCCCTTCGACATGCTGTCGCCGCGCGAGCTGGAGGTGGCGCTATTGCTGACCCAGGGGCTGCGCCAGGAAGACATCGCCAGGCGCCTGAGCCTGAGCGCGAAGACGGTCAACACCCACAAGACGCGGCTGTTCGAGAAGCTGCGCATCCAGGACAGCATCGCGCTGGCGCGTCTTGCCGGGCAATACGGACTGGCGGATCCCGCGCACGCGCTGTGAACCGCGTGCGCGGGTGATGCCCCGGCCATCAGGCGTCGTGCGTGCGCTCGCGCCCGTGCTCGTCGACGTGGCTGGTGCCGGCGATTCCTGCGTCCTGGTCGTCGACCGAAACCTCGACGGCATCCTCGGCAGGCACGTCCTGCGCCAACGCGATCCGCGCCCTGGCATCGGCCGCGGCTTCGGCCGGGCTGTCGCCGACGACGGCCTGCGCCGCATCCGGCAGGGCATCGAACAAGCCAGGTGCCGCAGGCGCCGGTGCCGTGTCCGGGGCGCCGACCCTGGCGAGGCCGGGGAGGGCGTCCGCGACGCCGGCATCGAACCCAGGCGCCACCGGAGCGGCTGCCGCCAAGGCTGAGGACGCAGCCACATCGTCGGCTGGCTGCGCGGCTTCGGTTCGGGCCACGCCCGCCTGCACGTCCACGGAACGGACCTCGCCAGCCTCGGACACCGATTCGTCCGGCGCGGCAGCGCCTGCGGCCGGGATCGGGGTGGCCGCGGGCTCCATTGGCGCGTCGGCAGTCGCAGTCGTGCCCCGGGGCGCAGGGGTGACCGCATCCGGGATGCTGGCGGCGGCCATTGCGGCAGGCGCGAGGTAGGCAGCGGAGGGCTTCGTGTCCGCTGCGGGGGGCGGTGCGGACGGCGGCGTCACCGCCCCCGCTTCATCGTCCTCGAAATCGAACTCTGGCTGCGAGCGCCGTGCAGCCGCGACTTCGCCGGACAGGGCATCGTCGTGCTCCACGCCTTCGTCCTGCCCACCTTCGCTGGCGGTTCCGGCTTCGGCGCCACCGCGACGGCGACGGCGGCCACCACGGCGACCACGGCGGCGGCGGCCACCGGCTTCGCCGGAACCTTCGGCGCCCGCTTCGCCGTCCCCGTGTGCCGGGGTAGCGCCATTGGCCACCGCGGCCACCTCGGGCAGTGGCGCGGCGCGCGTGCCGGCATCGGTATCGACCATCGGTGCTGCGACCGCCACCGGCGTCGCGCCGATCGGCTTGTCGGCATCGACGACGGCGACCTGCGGCTTGCCGTTGGCTTCGGCGGGCTCGTTGCGCGGCGGCCGCGGCGGCCTGGGCTGTTGTTGCGGCTGCTGTTGCTGCGGGCTGGCCTGCCGGGCGTCGTCCTGGGCGCGGGCCTGCTTCGGCGGGTTCTGGCGCTGCTTCTGCGACTGCTCGTTGCGCGCCTTGTCCTGCGCCGGCTTGTCCTGCGACTTGCCCTGGGGCGGGTTGCGGCGCTGGCCGTCGCGGTTCTTGCCACCACGGCCATCGCGGCCGTCCCGGCGCTGGCCGTTGCGTTCGCCACGCTCGTTGCGCTCGTTGCGTTCGCCACGGGCACGGCCGTCCTGCGGTCGCGCCGGTTGCTGGCGCGCCGGCGTGGCCGGCGCGGCGTCGGTACCGCGGAAGAAGCGCATCATGCGTTCCACCAGGCCGGGCGACTGCACCGTCGCGGGTGCGACCGCCGCAGGCGCCACCACCGGCGGCTCCTCGCGCGGCTCCCGGATCGGTGCCGGTTGTGCCGGGCGCACGTTGGTCACGGCCGGCGCTGCCGGCACGTTGAGGTTGGCCTTGCTCAGCGCGATCGTCGCCAGCTTGCGCGGGGTCCCGCGCTGGTAGCTGGGGCGGCCGGTTTCCTCGCCGAGCTCGTTCTCGCGGATGCGGGTGACCTCGTAGTGCGGGGTCTGCAACTGGTCGTCGGCGACGATCACGATCGGCGCGTCGTGGCGCTGCTCGATCTCCGCCAGCGCGCGGCGCTTCTCATTGAGCAGGTAGTTGGCGATCTCCACCGGCGCCTGTACCAGCACCTGGCCGGTGTTGTCCTTCATCGCGTGCTCCTCGGCGACGCGGACGATCGACAGCGACAGCGACTCGATGCTGCGCATCCGGCCGTGGCCTTCGCAGCGCGGGCAGACCAGCTGGCTGGACTCGCCCAGCGACGGGCGCAGGCGCTGGCGCGACATTTCCAGCAGGCCGAACTTGGAGATGCGGCCCAGCTGCACGCGCGCGCGGTCGGACTTGAGCGCGTGTTGCAGGCGGTGCTCGACCTCGCGCTGGTGCTTGCTGGAATCCATGTCGATGAAGTCGATCACCACCAGGCCGCCCAGGTCGCGCAGCCGCATCTGGCGCGCGACTTCCTCCGCGGCTTCCAGGTTGGTGTTGAACGCGGTCTCCTCGATGTCGCCGCCCTTGGTGGCGCGTGCCGAGTTGACGTCGACCGCGGTCAGCGCCTCGGTCTGGTCGATCACCAGCGCGCCGCCGGAGGGCAGCCGCACCTCGCGCTCGTAGGCGCCTTCGATCTGCGATTCGATCTGGAAGCGGTTGAACAGCGGCACGTCGTCGGTGTAGTGCTTGAGCTTGCGCAGGTTGTGCGGCATGACCTGCTGCACGAACTCGCGCGCCTCCTCGTACATCTCCGGCGTGTCGACTAGGATCTCGCCGATGTCCGGGCGCATGTAGTCGCGCAGGGCACGGATGATCAGCCGCGATTCCTGGTAGATCAGGAACGGCGCCGGCTTGCTCAGCGCGGCCTCGGCCACCGCCTTCCAGACGCTCAGCAGGTAATCCAGGTCCCACTGCAGCTCTTCGGCGTCGCGGCCGACGCCCGCGGTGCGGATGATCACGCCCATGTCGTCGGGGATGGCGAGCGCGTCCATCGCCTTCTTCAGCTCGGCCCGGTCGTCGCCCTCGATCCGGCGGGAGACCCCGCCGGCAGTGGGCGAGTTGGGCATCAGCACCATGTAGCGGCCGGCCAGCGAGATGAACGTGGTCAGGGCGGCGCCCTTGTTGCCGCGTTCCTCCTTGTCCACCTGCACGACCACTTCCTGGCCTTCGCGCAGCAGTTCCTTGAGGCCCGCCTTGTTGTGGTCGACCCCGGCCTGGAAGTAGTCGCGGGAGATTTCCTTCAGCGGCAGGAAGCCGTGGCGCTGTCCGCCATATTCGACGAAGGCCGCTTCCAGCGAAGGCTCGAGCCGGGTGATGCGGCCCTTGTAGATGTTGGACTTCTTCTGCTCTTTCGAGGGTTGCTCGATGTCGATGTCGTACAGGGCCTGGCCATCGACGATGGCGACGCGCAGTTCTTCTGCCTGCGTCGCATTGATCAGCATGCGTTTCATGTTGGCGTTCCTCGCGCGCTTGGGCACGCGACGACGCCGTGGGCGTTTCGCCTCTGGATACCGCGAAGCCTGCTGCGCGGATCGACTCGCGCGGCGGGCTTCAAGTTTTCCAGCGCTACGACACCACGGCGGGCCGCGGGAGCGCTTGTCTCGTTCTGTGTGTTGCGGGCCGGCGTCGCGCTGGCAAGCGCGACACGCGGGTCATGTTCAGCGCCGATGTCTGACGCACCGGGCGATGGCCGGGCCTGCCGGCGAGCCGCTAACATGGCCGCCCCGGGGGCGGTGGTCGCGCGCTGCATCCGGATATCGCGCGGGAGGCGGGCTTTCGGCCCGTTTGCCTCGAATCCGGTCGCCACGGCGGCCGGAAACAACTCCCTGCGAAATCAAACCCTTATCTCGCCCGGCGAGTGTAGCAGATCAAGGATGCCCGTGACCCATTCAGACTCGCCCGAACGCCCGGCCAATGCGGCCCGCAACGTGCGTATCGCCGAGGACCGCGATGGCCAGCGGATCGACAACTTCCTGCTGGGCTACCTGAAGGGCGCGCCGCGCAGCCTGGTCTACAAGCTGCTGCGCTCCGGCCAGGTCCGGGTCAATGGCGGCCGGGTCAAGGCCGAGCGCAAGCTGGAAGCCGGCGACATGGTCCGGATTCCCCCGGTCCGGATCGACGAACCCGGCGACAAGGGCAGCCCGCCGCAGGGGTTCCTGGACGCCATCCAGGCCGCCATCGTGTACGAGGACGAGCGCCTGCTGGCGCTGAACAAGCCTTCGGGCGTGGCCAGCCACGGCGGCAGCGGAATTTCATTCGGCGCGATCGAGACCCTGCGCGCGCTGCGGCCGCGGGAGACCCTGGAGCTCGTGCACCGGCTGGACCGCGACACCTCCGGCCTGCTACTGGTGGCCCGGAAGCGCTCGGCGCTGGCCGAACTGCAGGCGCTGCTGCGCGAAGAGGATGGCGCCGGACGACGTTCGGGCATCGGCAAGCGCTACCTCGCGCTGCTGGCCGGGCGCATGCCGGACGGCACCATGAGCGTCGATGCGCCGCTGCACGTGGGCCTGCGCCAGGGCGGCGAACGCCACGTCCAGGTCCGGCCCGAGGGCAAGCCCTCGCTGAGTCATTTCAGGGTCCTGGAGCGCCGCGGCGGGCACTCCTACTGCGAGGTGCGGATCGACACCGGCCGCACCCACCAGATCCGGGTGCACGCCCGCCACATCGGCCACCCCGTGGCCGGCGACGAAAAATACGGCGATCCCGACGTCAACCGTCGCCTGCGCGAGCAGATCGGGCTCAAGCGCCTGTTCCTGCATGCCGCTTCGCTGGAATTCGCACTGGACGCCGGCCGCACGCCGTACCTGTTGTCCGCGCCGTTGCCGCCGGAACTGCTCGACGCGCTCGATCGCCTGCGGTGAAGTCCGGCGCTGGCCGGTTTCCCGCCACGCGCAGCCGGCGACTCAGCCCGCGAGCGCCGAGGCCCGGGCGGCGCAGATGAAGTCGTTTTCGCTCAGGCCGCCGACGTCGTGGGTGGAATAGCGCACCACGCAGCGGTCGTAATGCACCGACAGGTCGGGATGGTGGTCCTCGCGGTTGGCCATGTGCGCCAGCGCGTTCACGAACGACATCGTGCGGTAGTAGTCCTTGAAGGCGAAGCTACGCACCAGCGCCTTGCCTTCCTCGGCCAGTTCCCAGCCCGGCACGTCGGGGAGCAACTCGCGGATCCGGGCCTCGGGCAATCGATGTTCGCTGCCGCGGCGGGCGATGCAATGGGCCTGGGCGAGGGGGACGAGGTCGTTCATGGCATGGGTTCCTGCTGGATGCGGCGCGCCGATGAACGAAAACACATCCGGCGTTGGCGGCGGGTGGAGCTGCGGCGACCGCTCGCGCGCAGGCCGCTAGAATAGCCCGATGATCCAGATCTCCGAATCCGCCCAGGCCCATTTCCGCAAGCTGATCGCGCGCGAGGACCTGCCTGGCCTCGGCGTGCGCCTGGCGGCGCGGCAGCCGGGAACGATGCAGGCCGACGTGCGCCTGGAGTTCGCCGAACCGGGCGACCTCAGCGGCGACGAATGGGCGGTGGACTGCGAAGGCTTCACGGTGTGGGTGGATGCGGCCAGCGTGCCCTTCCTGGACGGCGCGGAAATCGATTACGCGCAACAGGCCACCGGCGGGCAGCTGCAGATCCGCGCGCCGAAGATCAAGGGCGAGGTGCCGGCCGAATCAGCGTCCCTGGTCGAACGCGTTGCCTGGCTCATCGAGCACGAAATCAACCCGCAACTGGCGCAGCATCGCGGCCATGTGGCGCTGCAGGAGGTCACCGCGGATGGCGTGGTCGTGCTGCGCTTCGGCGGTGGCTGCCATGGTTGCGGCATGGTCGATGTCACCCTCAAGCAGGGGATCGAGAAGACGCTGCTGGCCAAGGTTCCCGGCGTGACCGCGGTGCGCGATGCCACGGACCACGCGTCCGGGCAGGCGCCCTACATCGCGCGCGATACGGCATAAGCGGGCCGCGGCGAGAAGCGGCCCCGTGACGGCATTCTCCTCCGCTGAACTGATCGAGGCCCTGCGCCGGCGCACGCGCAAGTCGCTGCGCCCGGAGCGGCCGCCGGGCGAATTCCCGCCGGGGTGGCGCGACTGGTTCGCGTTGCTGCGCGAGCGCATCGGCGCGATCACCGGCGCCAGCAGCGATGCGATCGTCGCGATCCTGCTGCAGCGCGAGCCGTTGCCGGCGCCGCGGCGCAGCGGCGAACTCAACCGCTGGCAGGCTTTCGCCACGCTGTGGCGCCAGCAATGGCAACCGCCCGAACCCGAGGATCGGCGCCAGCGCATCATGGCGTTGGCGATCACGCTGGTGGTGCAGCTGCTGTTTTCGCTGTTCGTGCTGTGGCTGGCCTATGCCCGCTACGGCGGCGAACCGATGCCGCGGGGCGAGGACGTGGTGCAGGTGGAGTTCATCGGCCAGGGCACGCCGCTGGAGCAGGGCGGTGGTGCACCTTCGACACCCGTGGCGAAGCCGGCGCTGGCCGCGCCGGCACGGGCCGCGCGCCGCGCCGCGCACGCGCCGGAGACTCCGGCAACCCCTTCGTCCGCCGTGCCCGCCACCGCCCAGGCGGCCCGCCCCGCGATCGAGCCGACGCCGGCGAGCCGGAACGTGCCGCCCGCGCAACCGCTGCAGGTGACGCAGACACCGCAACCCGACAGCAGCTTCGTATTGCCGGCACCGGTACCGCGTGCGATCAGCATCCCGCGGCAGCAGGTCCTGGTGCCGGAGCTGCGGGAATCCCCTCGCGCGATCGAAGTCGTTGAAGTGCCGGCGCCCATGCCTGCGCCTGTACAGCAGATCCGCCCACGGCTGCCGGGCGCCCGGGTCGTGGTTCCCGAATTGCAGGCCCAGGCTGAAACGTTGCCGTCGCCGCTGCCGCCCTTGCCCGACGCCAGCGCGCGCCAGCCGCAACTGCCGCAGGCGCAGGTACGGGTGCCTGGCCTGCAGGCGACCGTCGCGTCGCTGCCATCGCCAGCCTCGTCGCCGGCGGGCACCAGCAGTGCACAGGCAGAAGATGCCGGGCGCGCACCAGCCGCGACCAGCGGCAAGGCGCCAACTCCTGGGAACACACCCGGCGCGACGGCGGCGCAAGCCGGCGGACCGCCCTCGACCGGCAGCGGTGCCCAGGCCAACCCGGCAGGCGCCGGCGCCGGCCCCAAGCCGGCTGCCAGGCCTGGCGCGTGGCCCACCGCGCAGGCGGGCGACGACTGGGGGCTTTCGGATCGCAACCGCCCCGGTGGGCAGTCCGGCAAGCCCGGCCTGTTCGACGAAAACGGCCGGCCGCGCCTGCCGCCCGGCAATCGGGCGGAAGCCGGTGGGGGGCTGCCGCCGGGCATGGTCGAGGAAAACATCGCCGACCTGGATCACGCGGGCACCTGGCTCAAGCGGCCGCCGATCAACTACACGCCCACCCGTTTCGACAAGTTCTGGGTGCCCAGCGAGACGCTGCTGGAAAACTGGGTGCGTCGCAACATCCGCGAAATCGCGATTCCGATTCCCGGAAGCTCGAAGAAGCTGCGTTGCGTGGTCTCCCTGCTGCAGCTGGGCGGCGGCTGCGGCATCGAGGATCCGAACATGCAGGACCAGGAAGCCGTCGCGCGCCCGCCGCCGGACATTCCGTTCAAGCCAGAACTGCAGGAAGACCAGGACGCGCTGCGCCAGCCGACCGATTCGCCGTAGCGCAAGCCGGGCGAAACATGTCGCGACCTTGCCCGGTGCCCAAGGATCAAGAGCAGCCGAAGCTCGCGCCTACAGGCTCGCGTAGTCGCCGCCCGACGGGCTGGGGGTGCGGGGGGCAGGGAAGGAAAAACCCGGCCAGGGCCGGGTTCTTCGTCAACCGTCTTGGCGCGATTTCCTGCGCGATTGCCCGCGTCAGTGGATGCCGTGCAGGTCGCGCAGTTGCGCCGGCTGGGAACCGAAGTAGGCGGCAAGGTCGGCGATCTGCTGGTCACTGAGGTCGCGTGCTTGCCCGGCCATCAGGTCGCTGGTCGGGCTGCCGGCGCGCTCGCCGTCGCGGTACATCTGCAGCGAGTGCGCGATGTAGTCGTGGTACTGGCCACCGAGCTTGGGATAGGTCGGGTCGATCGGCGCGTTGCCGCCGGCACCATGGCAATCGACGCAGGCCTGGCCGGTCTTGGCGTTCTTGGTGCCGGCGAGTGTTTCGCCGGCGGCGGCATGGCCTGCGGGGAGACCGGCCGACGAAGTGGTATGGCCCGCGTTGCGATCGGCGGAGGAGTGCTCGGCCGGGGTCCGGCCCGCGGGCGAGCAGGCGACCAGGGCAGCCGTTGCGGCAAGCAGGGCGATGGCGAGGGTGGTTTTCGTCATGGGAGGTCTGCTCACTTCAGGCCGGACAGGAAGGCGGCGATGTCGGCGATGTCCTGCGCCGAGAAGCTCTCGGCCTGGGCCTGCATCGTCGGGTGCTTGCGCTTGCCCTGCTGGTATTCGTTCAAGGCGTTGACCAGGTACTGCGGCGACTGCCCGCCGATCTTCGGCACGTGGTAGTTGGGATAGGCGTTCTTGTAACCGGTGACGCCATGGCAACCCTGGCACGTGTAGGTCAGCTGCTTGCCCCTGGCGGCATCGCCGACCGGCGCGGCTGGCACCGCAACCGCGGCGACCGCAGGCGCGGCGGCGGGTGCGTCGACGGCCGGCGCGGCTTCGCCGGCCGCGGCTTCAGTCGCGGGAGTTGCCGTCGCGGCTGGCGTGGCGGCGGTGTCCTGCGCCAGCGCACCGGTGGTGGCCAGGGTCAGGCAGGAGGCAATCAACAACGATCGGATCATGGGCTTGTCCGTAATCGGAAGACGAATCGAGAGATGCGCTGGCGTGCAGGCGCTGCAACGCACAATCGCATCAGTATAGCGACGTCGCGCGCGCAACCCAATCGCGGTACGCCGTATCCGTTGGGTGCTGGCCCCGGCGCCGCACGCGCGGACGCGACGGGTTCGAACCGGGCGAAAGGAAAACGTGACCATGACCTCTGGCGGATGGGCGATTCCGGCTTGGGTGATATACCTACATACAACACCCCACTACGAGCCCCTCCCATGACCCGTACGACCGACCCCACGAGTGGCCGATCGCGCCTGCTGGTGCCATTGCTGTTGTGCGCATTGCTGCCCGGGTTGCTCGCCCTGGGCGCCTGCAAGCGCGGCGGCGACGGCGCCAAGGCTGCCGATGGCGAGGCCGACAAGGGGCCCGAGGCGGTCCCTGTCGAGGTCACCAAGGTCGGTCGGCGCGCGATCGCCGCCAGCTACGCCGGCACCGCACCCCTGGAGGCGCGCGCCGAATCGCAGGTCGTGGCCAAGACCTCGGGCGTTGCGCTGGGCGTCCTGGCCGAGGAAGGCCAACGCGTGCGCGCGGGCCAGGTGCTGGTGCGGCTGGATTCGGCCAGGGCCGCCCTGCAGGCCGCGCAGACCGCGGCGCAGATGCGCAAGCTGGAGGCCAACTACGCCCGCTCGCGCCAGCTTTCCGAGCAGAAGCTGATCAGCGCCAACGACATCGACCAGATCCGTTACGACCTCGAGAATGCCCGCGCCGCCAATCGCCTCGCGAACCTCGAGTTGTCCTACGCCAACGTCACCGCGCCGATCTCCGGCATCGTGGCCACGCGTTCGATCAAGACGGGCAACTTCGTGCAGATCAACACGCCGATCTTCCGCATCGTCGACACCGACAAGCTGGAGGCGACCCTCAACGTGCCCGAGCGCGAGCTGGCGACGCTGAAGGCGGGCTTGCCGGTGACGTTGCGGGTGGACGCGTTGCCCGGGCGCGACTTCGCCGGGACCGTGGACCGGGTCGCACCGGTGGTCGATTCCGGTAGCGGCACCTTCCGCGTGATCTGCGCCTTCGACAGCGGCGGCGTGCTGCAGCCGGGCATGTTCGGGCGACTGCAGATCAACTACGACCAGCGCGCCGATGCGCTGGTGATCCCGCGCAACGCCCTGCTCGACGACGAATCGCAGCCGGCGGTGTACACCGTGCGCGACGGCAAGGCCGCGCGCGCGCCGGTGACGCTGGGCTACGTCGACGGCGAATGGGTCGAAGTGCGCAGCGGCCTCAAGCTGGGCGACCCGGTGGTCACTGCCGGCAAGGTCGCGTTGCGCGAGGGCAGCCCGGTGCAGGTGATCACGCACGGCGCCCCCGCGGCGACGCCGGCGACGGCGGCGGGCAAGGACACCAAGCAGTGAGTTCGCCCGCTGCGGGCATGCCGGGCACCGCGCCACCCGGGTTCAACCTGGTCGAGTTCGCCACGCGCCGCCGGGTGACGGTGGCGATGGTGACGCTGACCTTCGTGCTGTTCGGCCTGATCGCGCTGGGCGGACTCAAGGTCAACCTGCTTCCCGACCTGAGCTATCCGACCCTGACCGTGCGCACCGAATACACCGGTGCGGCGCCGTCGGAGATCGAGACCCTGATCACCCAGCCGGTCGAGGAAGCGGTCGGCGTGGTCAAGAACCTGCGCAAGCTGAAGTCGGTGTCGCGCCCGGGCCAGAGCGACGTGGTGCTCGAGTTCGCGTGGGGCACCGACATGGACCAGGCGAGCCTGGAGGTGCGCGACAAGATGGAGGCGCTGCAGTTGCCGCTCGAGGCCAAGGCGCCGGTGCTGCTGCGCTTCAACCCGTCCACCGAGCCGATCCTGCGCCTGGTGCTGTCGGACAAGGGCGCGCAGGGCAGCGAGGCCGATGCCCGGCGCCGCCTGATCGAACTGCGCCGCTACGCCGAAGACGACCTCAAGAAGAAGCTCGAACCGGTGCCCGGCGTGGCCGCGGTCAAGGTCGGCGGCGGCCTGGAGGACGAGATCCAGGTCGACATCGACCAGCAGAAGCTGGCGCAACTGAACCTCCCGATCGACACCGTGATCAACCGCCTGAAGCAGGAGAACATCAACATCTCCGGCGGCAACCTGGAGGAAGGATCGCAGCGTTACCTGGTGCGAACGGTCAACCAGTTCGCCAGCGTGGACGAGATCCGCAACATGCTGGTGACGACGCAGTCGGCCGGCGGCGGCGCCGCCGCGAGCGCGGCCGCACAGATGGCGCGGGTCGCGGCCGCGACCGGCGACGCCAGCGCGATGGCGGCGGCCGCTTCGGTGCAGAGCGCGTCCTCGTCGGACAGCGCCGCCGCGGCCGGCGGCGTGCCGGTGCGGCTGAAGGATGTCGCCAGCGTGCGCCAGGGCTTCAAGGAGCGCGAAGCGATCATCCGCCTGGGCGGGAAGGAAGCGGTCGAGCTGGCGATCTACAAGGAGGGCGATGCCAATACCGTCGCCACCGCCGACGCCATCGAGAAGCGGCTCGAACAGATCAGGGCCGAGGTCCCTCCGGACGCGCAGCTGACCACGATCGACGACCAGTCCCAGTTCATCCGCCATGCCATCTCCGACGTCAAGCTCGACGCCGTGATCGGCGGCCTGCTTGCGGTGCTGATCATCTTCCTGTTCCTGCGCGACGGCTGGAGCACGTTCGTGATCGGCCTGTCGCTGCCGGTCTCGATCATCACCACGTTCTTCTTCATGGACCAGCTCGGGCTCAGCCTCAACGTGATGTCGCTCGGCGGCCTCGCGCTGGCCACCGGCCTGGTGGTCGACGATTCGATCGTCGTGCTCGAGTCCATCGCCAAGGCGCGCGAGCGCGGGCTCGGGATCCTCGAGGCGGCGATCACCGGCACCCGCGAAGTCAGCATGGCGGTGGTGGCCTCGACCCTGACGACGGTGGCGGTGTTCCTGCCGCTGGTGTTCGTCCAGGGCATCGCCGGCGAGTTGTTCCGCGACCAGGCGCTGACCGTGGCGATCGCGATCGGCGTCTCGCTGGCGGTGGCGATGACCCTGATCCCGATGTTGAGTGCGCTCAAGGGCCGCCCGCCGATGGGTTTCCCCGAAGAGCCGCCGCATCCGAGCTGGCGGCCGGGCGCGCGCTGGCAGAAGCCCGCCGCTTACGCTGGCCGCGGGGTCGGCGCGGTGATCCGCGGCGCCTTCTTCGGCATCGCCTGGCTGGTGGTGCGCGCGTGGCGGGCCCTGGTCGCTGTCGTGGGGCCGGTCATGCGCAAGGCCAGCGACCTGGCGATGGCGCCCTACGGCCGAGCCGAGCGCGGCTACCTTCGCCTGCTTCCGGCGGCCCTGAAGCGGCCCTGGCTGGTGCTCGGTTCGGCGGCCGCGGCGTTTGCGCTGACGGTGCTGGCGGTGCCGCTGCTGGGTGCGGACCTGATCCCGCAGCTGGCGCAGGACCGCTTCGAAATGACGGTCAAACTGCCCCCCGGGACGCCGCTGGAACAGACCGACGCGCTGGTACGCCAGTTGCAGGCGCGGCACGCCGGCGATCCCGGCATCCGCGCGCTGTACGGCGTCAGCGGCAGCGGCACCCGGCTGGACGCCAACCCGACCGAAAGCGGCGAGAACATCGGCAAGCTGACGGTGGTGATGGCCGATGGCGGCAGCGAGGAACTCGAGGCCAGCGAAACCGACAAGCTGCGCGCCTCGATGCGCGACCGCGCCGGCGTGCAGGTCGACTTCAGCCGCCCGCAACTGGTCAGCCTGTCGACGCCGCTGGAAATCGAGCTGCGCGGCCAGGACCTGGAGACGCTGCGGGTGGCCGGCCAGAAGATGGCGACGCTGCTGCGCGGAAACCCGCACTACGCCGACGTCAAGTCGACGGTGGAGCAGGGCTTCCCGGAGATCCAGATCCGCTTCGACCAGGTCCGCGCGGGCGCGCTCGGGCTGACGACGCGGCAGATCGCCGACGTCGTGGTCAACAAGGTCAAGGGCAACGTCGCCACCCGTTACAGTTTCCGCGACCGCAAGATCGACGTGCTGGTGCGCGCACGCGAAACCGACCGCGCCTCGCTGCAGGACATCCGCCAGCTGATCGTCAATCCCGGCAGCGCCAGTCCGGTGCGGCTGGAGTCGGTCGCCGACATCGTCGCCACCACCGGCCCCAGCGAGATCCATCGCGCCGACCAGGTGCGCGTGGCGATCGTCTCGGCCAACCTGCGCGACATCGACCTCGGCGGGGCGGTGCAGGAAGTGCGCGACATGGTCGCGCGCGATCCGCTCGCCGCCGGCGTGGGCATGCACATCGGCGGCCAGGGCGAGGAACTCGGCGAATCGCTGCGCTCGCTGGTGTTCGCGTTCGGGCTGGCGATCTTCCTGGTGTACCTGGTGATGGCTTCGCAGTTCGAGTCGCTGCTGCATCCGTTCGTGATCCTGTTCACCATCCCGCTGGCGCTGGTCGGCGCGGTGCTCGCGCTGCTGCTGACCCGCTCGCCGGTGTCGGTCGTGGTGTTCATCGGGTTGATCCTGCTGGTGGGCCTGGTGGTGAAGAACGCGATCATCCTGATCGACAAGGTCAACCAGTTGCGCGAGGCGGGCATGCCCAAGCGCGAATCGCTGGTCGAAGGCGCGCGCTCCAGGTTGCGCCCGATCATCATGACCACCACCTGCACCCTGTTCGGCTTCCTGCCGCTGGCCCTTGCGCTGGGCGAGGGCGCTGAGGTGCGCTCGCCGATGGCCGTGACCGTGATCGGCGGGCTGCTGGTGTCGACCCTGCTGACGCTGGTGGTGATCCCGGTGGTGTACGACCTGCTCGATCGCAAGCCCGACGGCTACTACAGCGAACGCGCCCGGCGCGCCCGCGTCGACGCGGCGGCTACCGCGGAGCGGCTCAGCCACGACCAGGACCCGCTCGACGAAGGCCAGGGCGGGCTGCACGGCGGCGGGGCGGAGCCGGCATGACCACGATCGCAGAACGCAGCATCCGTCGCCCGGTGACGACGGTGATGCTGTTCGTGTCGCTGTTCGTGATCGGATTGATCGCGGCGGTGCGGCTGCCGCTGGAACTGTTCCCGGAGGTCACGCCGCCGTTCATCTACGTGTCGTTGCCGTACGCGGGCTCGACCCCGAAGGAAGTCGAACGCAGCCTGCTGCGCCCGGTGGAGGATGCGCTGGCGACGATGAGCGGCATCAAGGCGATGGAATCGAGCGCCCGGTCCGATGGCGCCGGCATCTTCATCACCTTCACCGACTGGGAACGCGACAGCGCGATCGCCGCGTCCGAGGCGCGCGAACGCATCGACGCGATCCTCGGCGAACTGCCCGACGACCTGCGCCGCTACGACGTGTTCAAGTGGTCGACCAACGACCAGGCGGCGGTGGAGTTGCGGCTGACCGGCGCGGACATGGTGGCGCAACACGACCTGATCGAGCGCGAATTCAAGCGCCGCCTGGAGCGGCTGCCAGGCGTGGCCCGGGTCGAGGTCGAGGGCGTGCCGGAAAACGAAGTCGAGATCGCCATCGACCCCGACCGCCTGACCGCGCACGGGATCGGCCTCAATACCCTGACCGCGCGCCTGCAGAGCCAGAATTTCTCGGTGTCCGCCGGGCGCATCACCGATGCGGGGCGGCGCCTGCGGGTGCAGCCGGTCGGCGAGCTGACCGACCTGCAGCAACTGCGTGACCTGGTGATCGACGGCAAGGGCACGCGGCTGGGCGACATCGCCGCGATCGACCTGAAGCCGGAGCGGCTGACGTACGCGCGGCTCGTCGACGGCCGTCCGTCGGTGGGCCTGGACATCTACAAGGAGCGCAGCGCGAACCTGGTGTCGATGGCGCGCGGCGTGCTCGACGAGGTCGAGAGGATCAAGGCGGAGCCGTCGGTCGCCGGGATCGACGTCGAAGTCACCGACAACCAGGGCGAGGCGGTCACCAGCTCGTTGCTGGAGCTGGCGGAAGCCGGCGCGATCGGCCTGCTGCTGTCGATCGCGGTACTGTTCTTCTTCCTGCGCCACTGGGCCTCGACCCTGATGGTGACGCTGGCGATCCCGATCTGTTTCGTGATCACCCTGGGCTTCATGTATTTCTTCGGCGTGACCCTCAACATCCTGTCGATGATGGGCCTGCTGCTGGCCATCGGCATGCTGGTCGACAACGCGGTGGTGGTGGTGGAGAGCATCTACCAGGAACGGGAACGGATGCCGGGGCAGCCGCGGCTGGCCTCGATCGTCGGCACCCGGCACGTGGCGATCGCGCTTTCCGCGGGCACCCTGTGCCACTGCATCGTGTTCCTGCCGACGCTGTTCGGCGAGCGCAACTTCATCAGCATCTACCTGTCGCAGATCGCTATCACCATTTCCGTGTCCCTGCTGGCGTCCTGGCTGGTGGCCGTCAGCCTGATCCCGATGCTGTCGGCGCGGCTGAAGACCCCGCCCGCGGTGCGCAACGAGAACGGGTTGATCCCGCGCATGCAGCAGCGATACGCACGCTTCCTGCGCTGGACCCTGGAGCATCGCGGCTGGAGCGTGCTGGGCATCCTGCTGATCGTGGCCGTGAGCGTGGTGCCGATGACCATGACCAAGACCAACATGTTCGGCGGCGACGACGCCGGCGAGATCGACATCTTCTACCAGTGGAACGGTTCCTATTCCAAGGAACAGATGGGCGAGGAAGTCGGGCGCGTGGAAGCCTACGTCAACGCCAATCGCGAGCGCTTCCACGTCACCCAGGTGTATTCGCGCTACAGCGAGCAGGGCTGGGCGCGGACCCAGCTCAAGCTCGACAGCAAGGACCGCGCCCAGGCCACGGCGGTGACGGAGGCCCTGCGCAAGGGCATGCCCAAGTCCGCGCGCGCCAACATCGGCATCGGCGACCAGGGCGGGCCCGGCGCCGGCGGCGGCCCGGGCAAGGAGGTCGAGGTACGGCTGGTGGGCGATTCCACCCAGACCCTGCAGGAGCTGGCCGAAGAGGTCGTGCCGATCCTGTCGCGGCGCAAGGAGCTGCGCGACGTTCGGGTCGACAGCGGCGACAGCAACAGCGAGCTCACCGTGCGGGTGGATCGCGAACGCGCGGCGGCGTTCGGTTTCAGCGCGCAGGAAGTGGCGCAGTTCGTCGGCCTGGCGCTGCGCGGCGCGCCGTTGCGGGAGTTCCGCGAGGGCGAGAACGAACTGCCGGTGACGGTGCGCTTCGCCGGCGCCGACCACTTCGGCGCCGCCGACCTGCAGGACTTCACCGTCCGTGCCTCGGACGGCCGCAGCGTCCCGTTGCTGGCGATGGTCGACGTGGCGGTGCAGCCGTCGGCGACCGAGATCGAGCGCAACGATCGCCAGACCACGCTCACGATCCAGGCGGGCCTGGGCAAGGACGTGACCATGCCAGATGCGCGCAAGGCGATGGAGGAGACGCTGAAGGCGGTGGCGTTCCCGGCCGGCTACGGCTACAGCTTCGAGGGCGGCGGCTTCCAGGACGACGCCGAGGCGATGAAGCAGATGATGTTCAACCTCGCCATCGCGCTGGTGATGATCTACGTGGTGATGGCGGCGGTGTTCGAATCGTTGCTGTTCCCGTCGGCGATCATGAGCGGCGTGCTGTTCTCGGTGTTCGGCGTGTACTGGCTGTTCTGGCTGACCGGGACCGAGTTCAACATCATGGCCTTCATCGGCATCCTGGTACTGATGGGCGTGGTGGTGAACAACGGCATCGTGCTGGTCGAGCACATCAACAACCTTCGCCGGCGCGGCATGGACCGGACCGAGGCCCTGGTCAACGGCGGGCGCGAGCGCTTGCGGCCGATCCTGATGACCATGGGCACGGCGATCCTGGCGATGGTGCCGATCGCGATCGGCAACACCCAGATGGCCGGCGACGGGCCGGCGTACTACCCGATGGCGCGCGCGATCGCCGGTGGACTGGCGTTTTCGACCGTGGTCAGCCTGCTGTTCCTGCCGACCATCTACGCGATCCTGGACGACCTGCGCCACGGCAGCGCGCGACTGCTGCGCAAGGCGCGCGGCATGCATGCGGCCGTTCCGGCTGGTGTCGTCGCGGCCGACACGGTTGGATGATGCGATGGGCGGGCCTCGTGCCCGCCCGGTTCCCGGAGTGCGGCCGTGCGGCAGCCGGCCCGGGGCAATGCCGCCTGCCGTCGTGACCGGGCCTGGTCAGCCGAGCAGCTTGCCCAGCATCCTGGCGCCGCCGAGCCAGACGCCGATCGCGGTGCCCAGGCTGGTGAGGAAGAAATTCAGCAACACGCGCGCCACCCGGTTGCGCCACCAGCCGCGGATGGTGGCGACGTCGTTGCGCAGTGCCATGAAATCGGCATGCGTCGGCTTGCGCACCCAGGCCTCGACCAGCGCGCTGATCGTGCCCGATGCCAGGGCGGGGTGCAGGGGCGTGATCGGCGAGGCAAGGAAGGCGGCGAGGATGCTCAATGGGTGGCCGCCGGCGACCGCGCAGCCGATCGCGCCGAGCGTTCCGGTCAGCAGCACCCAGTACAGCAGCAGGTCGGCGCCGACATCGATGCCGCCGCGCCAGAAGCCCCAGGCGAAGCCCCCGAGCACGAACGTCGCCAGCATGACCGAGAACCACGGGATCGAGGATTTTTCCTTCACCGTTTCCAGCTCGACGCGGGCCGCGGTCGGTTCCTCGTGGCCTTCGGGCAGGTGCTGCGCCAGGCCGCGCAGATGCCCGGCACCGACCACCGCCAGCACTTCCCGCGCGCCGCTGGCGGCGGTGGCCGACTCGCGCAGGCGCGCGGCCATGTAGCGGTCGCGTTCGGCGATCACGGCTTCGTACAGCGCCGGGTTGCCGGCGGCGAATTCGCCGAAACTGGCTTCCAGCATGTCGCCGTGCTTCAGCTTTTCGATCTCGTCGTCGCCTACGTCCTCGTCGCCGAACAGGGCCGCGATCAGCCCGCCCATCAGGTTCGCCCGGCCCCACCAGCCCAGCCGCTGCGAGGCGCGCTTGAAGGTGATGCCCACGTCGCGGTCGATCAGGTGCAGTGCAAGCCCGCGCGCGCGCGCGTCCACCGCGGCGGCCTTGAGCTCGGCGCCGGGCTCGATGCCCAGTTGTTCGGCGAGCCTGCGCTGGTAGGCCGCCAGCCCGAGGTTGGCGGCGAACAGCGAGGTCTTGCCGGACCGTATCACCTGCACCAGGTCGAGCTTGGCCAGGGCGCCGGGGTCGGTCAGCGACTGCAGCCGCTGCGGGTCCAGCTCGACCGCAATGGTGTCGAAGCCGCCGCCGTCGATCGCCGCGCGTACGGCCTCGACGCTGCTGCTGGAGACGTGGGCGGTGCCGAGCAGCGTGTAGCGCACGCCATCGCGCTCGACGACCGCGTGCGGTTGCGAGCGCCAATCGATGGTCGTGGCCGCGGGCGTGGCCGCGTCGTCAGCGTCAGTCACGGTAGCGCTTCGTGAGGTCGCCGTAGGCATCGATGCGACGGTCGCGCAGGAACGGCCAGATGCGGCGTACGTGTTCGCTGCGCTGCATGTCGACCTCGGCCAGCAGCAGTTGCGGCTCGCCGCCAGCCTCGGCGATGAATTCGCCCTGCGGCCCGAGCACGTGGCTGTTGCCCCAGAAATCGATGCCCGCCGCGCCGAGCGGCGAACGTTCGTGGCCGACGCGGTTGCACGACAGCACCGGCAGCCCGTTGGCGACCGCGTGGCCGCGGTGGCTGAGGATCCAGGCGTTGCGCTGGCGATCCTTCTCGGCCTGCCCGTCGCCGGGATCCCAGCCGATCGCGGTCGGGTACAGCAGCAGCTCCGCGCCCGCCAGCGCCATCAGCCGCGCCGCCTCCGGATACCACTGGTCCCAGCACACCAGCACGCCGAGCCGGCCGACGCTGGTGTCGATCGGGGTGAAGCCGAGGTCGCCGGGGGTGAAGTAGAACTTCTCCTGGAAGCCCGGATCGTCGGGGATGTGCATCTTGCGGTACTTGCCGGCGGTCGAACCGTCGGCATCGAAGACCACCGCGGTGTTGTGGTACAGGCCGGTTGCGCGCTTCTCGAACAGCGAACTGACCAGCACCACGCCGTGCTGTTTCGCCAGCGCCCCGAGGCGCTGCGTGCTTGGGCCCGGGATGGGTTCGGCGAGGTCGAACTCATCCACCGACTCGTGCTGGCAGAAGTAGGCGCTGTTGTGCAGTTCCTGCAGCAGCACGAGCCTGGCGCCCTGCGCCGCGGCCTCGGCCACTCGCTGCTCGATGACGGCGAGGTTGGCGTCGGCATCGCCATGGTTGCGTTCCTGGACCAGGGCAACAGGAAGCGTCTTGGGCTTGGACATCACACCAGTCCTTCGGGCAGTTGCATGGTGAGGCAGTGCAGGCTGCCGTTCTGCCAGATCAGCGGACGGCACGGGACCTGCACGATCTCGCGGCCGGGAAAGGCATTTTCAAGCACCGCTGCGGCCATCGCATCGGCGTCGTCGCCGTACGCCGGCATCAGCACCGCGCCGTTGACGACCAGGAAGTTGGCGTAGCTGGCGGCCAGCCGGCGTCCGCCATCCATTAGCGGCCGCGGCCATGGCAGCGGGAACAGGCGGTAGGGCCGGCCGTCGCGGGTGCGCAGCGCGGCGAGTTCGGCGGCCATCGCCTGCAGTTCCGGATGATGCGAGTCGGCCGGGTCGTCGCAGGCCTGGAACACGATCGCGTCCGGCGCGGCGAAGCGGGCGAGGGTGTCGATATGGGCGTCGGTGTCGTCGCCTTCGAGGTAGCCGTGGTCGAGCCACAGCACCCGGTCCTGTCGCAGCCAGCCAGCCAGCCTGCGCGACAGCTCCTCGCGCGATGCGCCTGGATGGCGTTCGTGCAGGCACTGCCAGGTGGTCAGCAGGGCGCCGTCGCCGTCGGTTTCGATCGCGCCGCCCTCCAGCGCGAAATCGATCGCCTGGCGTTCACTGTCGAGGAAGATTCCGGCCTGCTCCAGGCGCTCCACCAGCAGGTCGTCGCGGCTCGCCTCGAACTTGCCGCCCCATCCCGTGAAGCGGAAATCGAGCAGGCGGAATGCCCGCCGCCCCTCATCCGCCCGCTGCGCGGGCGCCTTCTCCCGGCGGAGCGGGGCGACGGGGGCTTGCGGGCCGCCTTCGGCGACCAGGGTGATGGGGCCGCTGTCGCGCAGCCAGGTGTCGTCGTAGGGTGCGTGCACGAAGGTCACGCGCGCCATGTCGATGCGTGCCGAGGACAGGCGGGCGCGGGCGTACGCCTCCACGTCGTCGTCGGCCACGCACACCAGCGCCGGCTCGAAGCGCGTGATCGCCGCGACCAGCGCGATGTAGGTGTCCTCGACCTCCCCGAGCCGCTCGGCCCAGTCGGTGCCGGCATGCGGCCACGCGAGCAGGACCGCGGACTGGGGTTCCCACTCCGCGGGGAAGCGCAATGCAGGCTGGCTCATCGTCTCGTCAGCGGATCGCCGGCTTGGGGCCGATTTCGGTCTCGTCGGCCTTGTTGGCGACGGCGTCGACCACCTTGTCCTTCTCGAAATACACGGTGAAGCCGGGATAGCTCCAGCGGTTGATGGTCGGCCACTGCTGTTTCTGGCCGCCGCGCGGGTCCAGGCGGTCGGCCGGGGCGCCGAAGCGGGCCTGGACCTGGGCCATGGTCATGCCGCGCGTGGGTAACGCGGCCTTGTTCTCCTGCTGTACCCGGTCGATCAGCAGGGTTTCGGCCGACGCTGCGCCGGCGAGCGTGAGCAGGGCCAGCAGCGATGCGATGCGAAGGCGGTTCATGGCGCGGCTCCTCGGGCGGTGGACGGTGCGTTGTAGCAGATCGGATCGGCAGCAGGCTACGCCGGGACGGGTATCGACGGCGTCACCAGCCTGCGGCCAGTGCGCATGCCCGACAAACGCGAAAGGCCGCATCGCTGCGGCCTCCCGGATCCCGCACGCCAGGCCTGCGGCCTGGTCGCCCGGCGCTGGCTCAGCGCTGGCGCGCCTTGAAGCGCGGGTTGGACTTGCAGATCACGAAGACCTTGCCACGACGGCGGACCACCTTGCAGTCGCGGTGACGGGCCTTCGCCGACTTCAGGGAGGACAGGACCTTCATGGGGAACCTCGGCAACGGTTGGATTGGGGACAGGATTCGGGCGCAAAAACGCCAGCCGCGCATTGTACGTGGGATTTCCTCGTCCGTTCAAGTGCTTGCGAGGCTTCGCCCACGGCAGGCCGGCTACAATCGCCGGGACCCCGCTGGAGACGCCATGACCGACACCGCCGCCCCCGTCCTCACCATCGATGGCCCTTCGGGCTCGGGCAAGGGCACCATCAGCCGGCTCGTGGCGCAGCACCTGGGCTGGCACTACCTGGACTCGGGTGCGCTTTACCGCGCAGTGGGCGTCGCAGCCGGCTGGGCCGGGCTGGACCTGGATGATGCCGGCGCCCTGGTGCGCTGCGCCTTCGATACGCAGATCGCCTTCCGCGAGGCCGGCGACGGCGAGCTGCGGGTGCTGCTCAACGGCCACGATGCCACCGATGAACTGCGCACCGAAACCGCCGGCGCGGCGGCCTCGGCCATCGCCGCCATCCCTGAGGTGCGCGCCGCGCTCCGGGACCGGCAACGCGCCTTCCGCCAGCCACCGGGCCTGGTCGCGGACGGCCGCGACATGGGGACGGTGATCTTCGCCGATGCCCCGTTCAAGGTCTTCCTCACCGCCAGCGCCGAGGAACGGGCCGAAAGACGCTATAAGCAGTTGAAGGACAAAGGGGTTTCCGTTACATTGGCGGGTCTGCTGCGGGAGATTCTCGCCCGCGACGCCCGCGACGCCAGCCGCGCGGTGGCGCCCTTGCGGCCGGCCGAAGACGCCGTCCGCATCGACACCACCGGCCTGCCGATCGCCACGGTCGTCGAACGCGTGCTGGCATTGTTGCCGGCAACCCGGCGCTAGCGTCCGCGCAGCAGGCACGTCCCGTCCGCAATCCCGCGGCCGGGTCAACACCACCACACATGGCGCCAGCTTCGCGCGGGTTTTCCCGGGCAAGCGCCACGCCAGACCCAAGGTGGGTCGGACGCTCCGCCAACGACGGCGGCCCCGGCCCGTGTATCCACCAGAGAACCAACATGACAGCCGTAGCAACCGAATCCTTCGCAGAACTGTTCGAACAGAGCCAGGCGTTCCTCTCCAAGCTCAAGCCGGGCGCCATCGTCACCGGCACCGTGGTCGACGTGCGCTCCGACGTGGTCGTCATCAACGCCGGCCTCAAGTCCGAGGGCATCGTCCCGATCGAGCAGTTCCGCAACGACGCCGGCGAAATCGACGTGGGCATCGGCGACACCGTCAAGGTGGCGCTGGACTCGCTCGAGAACGGCTTCGGCGAAACCGTGCTGTCGCGCGAGAAGGCCAAGCGCGCCATGGTGTGGGACGAGCTCGAGGAAGCCCTCGAGAAGAACGAGACCATCACCGGCCGCATCAGCGGCAAGGTCAAGGGCGGTTTCACCGTCGACATCAAGGACGTGCGCGCGTTCCTGCCCGGTTCGCTGGTCGACGTGCGCCCGGTCCGGGACCCGGTGTACCTGGAAGGCAAGGAGCTCGAGTTCAAGCTCATCAAGCTCGACCGCAAGCGCAACAACGTGGTCGTCTCCCGCCGCGCGGTGGTCGAGAGCGAGCATTCGGAAGAGCGCGAGCAGCTGCTCGAGAAGCTGGTCGAGGGCGCCGTGCTCAAGGGCGTGGTCAAGAACCTCACCGACTACGGCGCGTTCGTCGATCTCGGCGGCATCGACGGCCTGCTGCACATCACCGACATGGCCTGGAAGCGCGTGCGCCATCCGTCCGAAGTCGTGGAAGTGGGCGCGGAGCTCGATATCCGCGTGCTCAAGTACGACAAGGAGCGCAACCGCGTCAGCCTCGGCCTGAAGCAGCTGGGCGAGGATCCCTGGGACAACATCGCGCGCCGCTACCCGTCCAATACCCGCGTGTTCGGCAAGGTCAGCAACGTCACCGACTACGGCGCGTTCGTAGAGATCGAGCCGGGCGTCGAAGGCCTGGTGCACGTGTCCGAGATGGACTGGACCAACAAGAACGTCAACCCGTCCAAGGTCGTGCAGGTCGGCGACGAGGTCCAGGTGATGGTGCTGGACGTGGACGAGGAGCGTCGCCGCATCTCGCTGGGCATCAAGCAGGTCACCAGCAACCCGTGGGAGACCTTCGCCGCGATCCACAAGAAGGGCGACAAGGTCGAGGGCCAGATCAAGTCGATCACCGACTTCGGCATCTTCATCGGCCTGGACGGCGGCATCGACGGCCTGATCCACCTGTCCGACATCAGCTGGAACTCCACCGGCGAGGACATCGCCCGCAACTACAAGAAGGGCGACACCCTGGAAGCCGTGGTGCTGGCGGTCGATCCGGAGCGCGAGCGCATCTCGCTGGGCGTCAAGCAGCTGGAGCAGGACCCGATGGGCCAGTTCCAGGCGAACAACACCCGCGGCTCGATCGTCAAGGGCACGGTCAAGGAAGTCGACGCGCGTGGCGCCACCATCGACCTGGGCGACGGCGTCGAGGGTTACCTGGCCGCGCGCGACATCGCCCACGAGCGGGTCGAGGACGCCAGCCAGAAGCTCAAGGTCGGCGATGAAGTCGAGGCCAAGATCGTCGGCACCGACCGCAAGAGCCGCCTGATGCAGCTCTCGATCAAGGCCAAGGACGAAGCCGAGACCCAGGAAGCGCTGGCCGAGTACAACAAGTCGGCGGCCGATGCGTCGAGCGGCACCACCAAGCTCGGTGCTCTGCTGCGCGAGCAACTCGAGAGCAAGTCCGAGTAAGCACCAAGGCAACCTGCAGCGGCCCGGCGATCCGTCGCCGGGCCACTGCTGCACCGCGAGCCATTCGCGCCAAGGCCTTCGAACCCATGACCAAGTCCGAACTGATCGAGCTCCTCACGCTACGCCAGGGCCACCTGAAGGCGGACGACGTCGATCTGGCGGTCAAGTCGCTGCTGGAGATGATGGGCGGTGCGCTTGCCCATGGCGAACGCATCGAGATCCGCGGCTTCGGCAGTTTTTCCCTGCATTACCGGCCGCCTCGCACGGGGCGCAATCCCAAGACCGGCGACGCCGTCGCGCTGCCCGGCAAGCATGTCCCGCATTTCAAGCCGGGCAAGGAACTGCGCGAACGCGTCAGTGGCGCGATGCCCCTGGCCGTCGACGACTGAGTCGATCGGCGCCCGATCCGGGCCGCCAGCGGCCGCCGGCTGAATATCGCGGGGCACGTCGGCTAAGCTAGCGCAGCACCCGGAGCCGAACGATGCGCCTGATCCGCCTGTTGCTCGCCATCCTTTTCCTTGCCGTGGGCTTGGCGGTCGGCGGGCTCAACCCGCAACCGGTCGTGCTGGACCTGGGTTTCGCCGCCTGGCGTTCGACCTTGGGCGTCAGCGTGCTCGTGGCCTTGCTGGCCGGGGTCGTCGTGGGCGGCCTGGTGCTGAGTGCCAGCGTCGTGCTGCCGTTGCGGCAGCGCCTGCGCAAGGCCCTCGCGGCCGCGGACGCAAGGACGGAGCGCTGAACATGGCCTTCCTCGACCAGTGGATCTGGTATGTCCTGCTGCTGCCGCTGGCAGCACTCAGCGGCTGGGTCATCGGCCGCCGTGGCGGCGAGCGCCACAGCGACAGCCAGGTCAGCAAGCTCTCCACCACCTATTTCCGCGGCCTGAACTACCTGCTCAACGAACAGCCGGACAAGGCGATCGAACTGTTCCTGCACATCGCGGAACTGGACAAGGACACCTTCGAGACCCAGGTCGCGCTCGGCCACCTGTTCCGCCGCCGTGGCGAGGTCGATCGCGCCATCCGCCTGCACCAGTCGCTGGTCCAGCGCCACGACCTCAGCGATGCGCAGAAGGTGCAGGCGCTGCTCGCGCTGGGCGAGGATTACATGCGCTCCGGCCTGCTGGATCGCGCCGAGACGGTGTTCACGGACCTGGCCAGGATCGACCAGCGCGCGCCGCAGGCACTGAAGCACCTGATCGGCATCTACCAGTCCGAACGCGACTGGCCGAAGGCGATCGAGAACGCGAGCCGCTTCGAGGCCGCGACCGGCGAACCCATGGGCAAGCTGATCGCGCAGTTCGAGTGCGAGTTGGCCGATCGCCACCGCGCGGCGGGCGAGATCGAAGCGGCACGCGCCGCGATCGCGCGCGCCTACGCCGCCGATTCGACGTCCGTGCGCGCCGGCATGCTCGAGGGACGGATCGAGGTGGAGGCCGGCAATGATGCCGCCGCGATACGTGCCTTCGAGCGCGCCGCCCGCCATGACCCCGACTACCTGCCGGAACTGTTGCCGGCCCTGCTGGCCAGCTACGCGCGCGTGGGCGATACCACCGGCGCGCGTGCATTCCTGGCCGAGATGGCCGAACACTATCGCGGCGTCTCGCCAGTGCTGGCATTGACCCGGCTGGTCGAGGGCGAGGAGGGCGTCGGGGCCGCGCGCGCCTACCTGGCGCAGCAACTCAAGGACCGGCCTTCGGTGCGCGGTGAAGCGGCGCTGATCGACCTGACCCTGGTCGAAAACGCCGATCCGGTCGCGACCCTGCACGACCTCAAGCACATCACCGACCAGTTGCTGGTGCGCAATCCGAGCTATCGCTGCGGTCGATGCGGCTTCGGTGCGCGCAGCCACCATTGGCAGTGCCCGAGCTGCAAGGAATGGGGCACGGTCAAGCCGCTGCTGAACTACGCGGTGGTGTGAAAGTGCCCGAGCCCGGCATGGCGGGGTGGCTCGCACTGCATTTCGCGATCGGACTGGCCGGCACGTGGCTGGCGCGGGGCTATGCGATGCGGCATGCGCTGATCGACCAGCCCGGCGAACGTCGCAGCCACGACACGCCGACGCCGCGTGGCGGCGGGATCGCGATTGTCGCGTCGTTGCTGCTCGCGCTCGCCTGGCTGGCGCTGTCCGACGCGGGGCCGGCGCCCTTGCATGTCGCCATCGGCATCGGCCTCGTGCTGGTCGCCGGGATCGGCTGGATCGATGACCATCGACCGTTGTCGCCGTGGCTGCGGCTCGCCACGCATGCGGTCGCGGCAGCGATCCTCGCCTGGGGTGTGATTGCCGCCGGGGCAGGGCTGGCGACCGCTGCCATGGCCTTCGTCCTGGCCGTGGTGCTGGTGAACATCTGGAATTTCATGGATGGCATCGATGGCCTGGCGGCCAGCCAGGCGGGCCTGGTGGCGTTCGGATATGCCGCGTTCTCGGGCAACGGCGCGGTGGCATGGATGGGGTCGGCACTGCTCGCCGCGTGCGCGGGCTTCCTGCCGTTCAACCTGCCCAAGGCACGCATCTTTCTTGGGGATGTCGGCAGCGGGGCGCTTGGATTTGCATTGGCCGCGCTGTTTTCGATGCTTGCGCTCGAGCTGGACTGGCTTCACGCGCCTGTCCTCCTGCTTCCCCTTGGCGCGTTCACCGTTGACGCGACGTTGACATTGGGGGCTCGCATGGTGCGCGGGGAACGCTGGTGGACGCCCCATGCGCAACATGCCTACCAGCGCTGGACACGGAGGATCGGCAGCCATGGCACCGCTGCGAGCGCCTATTTCGCATGGACCGCGATCACCGTGGCAGCCATGCTCGTCGCGAGGCATTGGTCGCCCGTGGCTATAATGGCGACCGTCGGAGTCGGATACCTGCTTTCCGCCGTGGCGTGGTGGAAGCTGCAAGGGATGGCTGGCAGCACGGAGGGAAGCAGGGAATGACAGGCTGGAAGGATCGCATCGGCATCGGGTTGCCTCGCGCGGCGGTCGTCGTGCACGACCTTTGCATGGTGTGGCTGGCATGGACCGGCCTGCACCTGTTCCGCTACGCGATGCGCTCCGAGCCCTCGCCCCTGTCCCCCTGGTCCGCGGAAGTCGCCCTGGTGCTGCTGGCCCAGGGCCTGGTGTTCTGGCGCGTGGGCCTGTATCGCGGCATCTGGCGCTTCGCCAGCGTTCCCGACCTGGTCAACATCCTCAAGGCCTGCGTTTTCGGCCTGCTCGCCATCGTCATCGGATTGTTCCTCTACAACCGCCTGGAGCAGGTGCCCCGGACGGTCCTGTTGCTTTACCCCGTCCTGTTGACGGCGCTGCTGGGCATGCCCCGGCTGCTGTACCGCGCGTGGAAGGACCACCAGTTGTCGTATTCGGACCAGGCGGTGCTGCGGGTACTCATCCTGGGCGCGGGGCAGGCCGGCGAAGCCCTGGTGCGTGACTTGCATCGCGCGGGTGCGTACCAACCGGTCGGTTTCCTCGACGATGCCACGAAACTGCGCGGAAGCCACCTGCAGGGCATCCCGGTCCTGGGACGGATCGAGGATATCGAGCGCATCGCGCCGGAGACCGCCGCGCAATTGCTGGTCATCGCCATGCCTTCGCTGGATGCGGCGTCGATGCGGCGGATCGTGGCGGCATGCGAGCGCACGGGTTTGCCTTTCCGCCGCGTTCCCAGGCTGGACGACCTGCTCGAAGGACGGTCCCTACCGGGCGAACTGCGGGAAGTCGCGATCGAAGACCTACTCGGCAGGCAGCCGGTCACGCCCGACTGGAAGGCGATCCACGGATGGCTGGGCGGGCGCAGCATCCTGGTGACCGGCGCCGGCGGCTCGATCGGATCCGAACTGTGTCGCCAATGCGCGCGGCACGGCGCCCGCCAGATCACCCTGGTGGAAATAGACGAGCTGGCGCTGAGCACCATGGAGTCGGAATTGCGGCGCGACTTCCCGCAGGTCCGTTGCGTCCCGGTGCTGGGCGATTGCGGAGACCCCGCGGTGATGCGGCATGCGCTCGAGTGCTCGTCCCCCGAAGCGGTCTTCCACGCCGCCGCCTACAAGCAGGTCCCCCTGCTGCAGACGCAACTTCGCGAAGCGGTGCGCAACAACGTGCTTGCGACCGAAGTCGTGGCCCGCGAAAGCCAGCGCGCCGGGGTCGGCAGTTTCGTCCTGATTTCCACCGACAAGGCAGTGGATCCAGTCAACGTGCTGGGCGCGACCAAGCGCCTGGCCGAAATGGTGTGCCAGGCCTTGGCCGAACCGCATGCCACGCGATCGGTGACGGTCCGTTTCGGCAACGTGCTGGATTCGGCCGGCAGCGTGGTCCCGCTGTTCCGCGAACAGATCCGCAACGGCGGTCCGGTGACGGTCACCGATGCGGAAGTGACGCGTTACTTCATGACGATCCCCGAGGCCTGCCAGCTGATCCTGCAGGCTGCCGCGATGGGTTCGCAGCACGCGGTCTACACCCTGGACATGGGCGAGCCGGTCGCGATCAAGCTGCTCGCCGAACAGATGATCCGGCTCGCGGGCAAGCAGCCCGAGCGCGACATCGCCATCGTGTACACCGGCTTGCGTCCTGGTGAGAAGCTGCATGAGAACCTGTTCCATGCCGACGAGCGCTATCGCCCCACGATGCACACCAAGATCCTCCAGGCCGAAGCCCGCAGCATCGCCGCCGAGCGGGTGGCGTCGGCCAGCTTGCGCATGCGCGACGCGGTCGCGCGCTATGACCTGGAAGAGCTCGCGTCGTTGTTGCGCGAGGCCGTGCCCGAGTTCGCGCCGGTTGACAATGCCGCCGCCGAACAGGATTCGGCGACCGTGGTTGCATTTCCGGCGCGCAATGCCAGGAAGACCTGATGGCTGAGGCACCCCCAGCCGGCCGCCGCATCCGCAAGGCGGTGTTTCCCGTGGCGGGCCTCGGCACCCGGTTCCTGCCGGCGACCAAGACGGTGCCCAAGGAAATGCTGCCGATCATCGACCGGCCGCTGATCCAGTACGCGGTCGACGAAGCCATCGAGGCAGGGTGCGACACCCTCGTGTTCGTGACCAACCGCTACAAGCATGCGGTCGCGGACTATTTCGACAAGGCCTACGAGCTGGAACAAAAGCTCGAACGCGCAGGCAAGACCGAGCAGCTCGAACTGGTACGCCATGTCTTGCCCGAAGGCGTGCGCGCGGTCTTCGTCACCCAGGCCGAGGCACTGGGGCTGGGGCATGCCGTGCTGTGCGCCCGCCCCGTGATCGGCGACGAGCCGTTCGCGGTGCTGCTGCCCGACGACCTGATCTGGAATCGCGGCCCGGGCGCCTTGAAGCAGATGGCCGATGCCGCGCAGGCTTCGGGCGCCAGCGTGATCGCAACCCAGGACGTGCCGCGCGCGCAGACCGGCAGCTATGGCATCGTCGCCACCGACGATTTCCGCGGGCGCCAGGGACGGATCACGGCGATGGTGGAGAAGCCCGATCCCGCGAGTGCGCCGAGCACGCTCGCCGTGGTCGGTCGCTATGTGTTGTCCCCGCGGATATTCGACCTGCTGGAAGCGACCGCGCCGGGAGCGGGCGGCGAGATCCAGCTCACCGATGCGATCTCCGCGCTGCTGCGCGAACAGCCCGTTCTGGCCTATCGTTTCCAGGGTACCCGCTTCGATTGCGGCACCCATATCGGCCTGGTGGAAGCGACCATCCGCTACGCACTTGACCACGAGGTGCTCAGCGACGCGGCGCGGCAGATGATGCAGAGCGCGCTGGGCGAAATGGGCGTGGTGGATCAGGAATAACCGGCTTGGCCGTTGCAGCTGCGTTTGGTCACGCGAATCGCCACCAAACCCAGCCCGACCAGGGCAGCAACAGCGTCGCAAAGGCAATCGCGACCAGCCCCGCGAGCTCGGTGCGGCGCGCCCAGCGTGATGCCGCTGCATCGCGCAGCACGCGGACATCGCGAAGGGTTTTCCAGGCCTGGGGCGGAAAGCGACCTTCGATCCGCGACGCCAGGCCCAATCGCCGGAGGCCGCTCCCCAGCAACGCAGCGGGCACCGCCAACGCAATCCCGACGCCGGCCAGCAAGCCACGCAGCCAGCTCCTCAAGGTGTCGGGATCACTCTTGCCCAATCCGCCACTGACGCGCCCCAGCCAGGCATCGAGCAGCAGCAACAATACCGCGCACAGCAAGACCGTCAGCGCCAGCAACAACAGCGTCCGGTTGCGGCAGGACGGATCGGCGCGGTGGATTTCCATGCTCGCATCAGGCGCGGCATGCGCCATGTTGTACAGATCGCCGGTCTGCAATCCGAGTGCTGCCGTCCGCCGCCCCTCCGGCCCGTTACAGCGCCTCGAAGACTCCGGCCGCGCCCATGCCGGTGCCGATGCACATCGTCACCATGCCGTACTTCTGCTGGCGCCGGCGCAGCCCGTGGACGATGGTTGCGGTGCGCACGGCGCCGGTGGCGCCGAGCGGATGGCCGAGCGCGATCGCACCGCCGAGCGGGTTGACCCTGGCGGGGTCCAACCCGCTGTCGCGGATCACCGCCAGCGCCTGGGCGGCAAATGCTTCGTTGAGCTCGATCCAGTCGATCTGGTCCTTGCCGAGGCCCGCCTGCTTCAAGGCCTTGGGGATTGCCGCGATCGGGCCGATGCCCATCACTTCCGGGCGCACGCCGGCGACGGAGAAACTCACGAAGCGCGCCAACGGCACCAGGCCGTAGTCCTTGATCGCCTGTGCCGAGGCCAGCAGCACCGCGCCGGCACCATCGGACATCTGCGAACTGTTGCCGGCGGTGACTGTGCCGCCGAACTGTCCATTGCGGAATACCGGCTTCAGCTTCGCCAACCCTTCGATGGTCGAGTCCGGACGCGGGCCCTCGTCGGTATCGACCAGGCGTCGCTGCAGCCTGACGGTGTTGCCGGCCAGGTCGGGGAGATGCGAAACGACCTGGTACGGGCTGATCTCGTCGCGGAACTCGCCAGCCTGGATTGCCGCGATCGCCTTCTGGTGGGACCCCAGGGCGAACGCATCCTGGTCTTCGCGCGACACCTTCCATTCCTCCGCGACCTTCTCGGCGGTGATGCCCATGCCGTAGGCGATGGCCACGTGGTCGTCCTTGAACACCGAAGGCGAGAGCGCGACCTTGTTGCCCATCATCGGCACCATCGACATCGATTCGGTGCCGCCGGCCAGTACCAGGTCGCTGTTGCCCAGCCGGATCTGGTCGGCCGCCAATGCCACCGCCTGCAGGCCGGAAGAGCAGAAGCGGTTGATGGTCTGGGCGGCGATGGTGTCGGGCAAGCCGGCCAGGAGCACGCCGATACGTGCCACGTTCATGCCTTGCTCGGCCTCGGGCATCGCGCAACCGATGATCGCATCGTCGATTCGGCCCAGGTCGATGCCCGGCGCCTGGGCGACCACGCTGCGCAGCACGTGCGCCAGCATGTCGTCGGGGCGGGAATTGCGGAACACGCCCTTCGGGGCCTTGCCGACCGGGGTGCGGGTGGCGGCGACGATGTAGGCGTCCTGGACTTGTCTGCTCATTGCGCTTCTCTCTGGAATTCAGGCCACGGCTTCGGTGGGAACGGTTTGCGCCTTGCGCCGTTTGGGCGCAGGCACGCGTGGAAAGACTCGCGGCCGAAGCCGCTCCGGCTGTTTCCTAGTTCCTCAACGGCTTGCCGGTCTTGAGCATGTGGGCGATCCGCGACTGGGTCTTCTCCTGCTGCGCGAGTTCGATGAAATGGGTGCGTTCCAGTTGCAGCAACCAGTCTTCGTCCACGAGCGAACCGCGATCGACCTCGCCGCCGCACCACACGGTGGCGATGCGCGTGGCGATTTCGAAGTCGTATTCGCTGATGAAGCGGCCTTCGAGCATGTTCACCAGCAGCATCTTGAACGTGGCGATGCCGACGTCGCCGGCGACCTGGATCCGCCTCGCCGGCAGCGGCGGGCGGTAACCGGTTTCCGCCAGTGCCAGCGCCTGCTGCCTGGCGACGTGCAGCAACTCGAACGCGTTGAACACGACCACATCGCCATCGCGCAGCAGGCCGAACTCCTGCGCTTCCACGGCGGAAGTGGCGACCTTGGCCATCGCCACGGTCTCGAACACCCGCTTCAGTTGTGCGAATACATCGCCGCCCGGACCGGCGGCCTGCGAGGCACGCACGGCCAGTTCCTTCAGCCCGCCGCCGGCCGGCAACAGGCCAACGCCGGCTTCGACCAGGCCGACGTGGCTTTCCAGGTGCGCCACCGTGCGCGCGCCGTGCATCTGGAATTCGCAACCGCCGCCCAGCGCCAGCCCGCGCACCGCGGACACCACCGGCACCAGCGAATACTTGATGCGCTGGCTGGTGGCCTGGAAGTTCGCGACCATCGCCTCGAAGCCGGCGAGGTTGCCGGCCTGCAGCAGGCCGAGCGCGCCGGCGAGGTCGGCGCCCGCGGAGAACGGTTCCTTCGGCTGCCACAGCACCATGCCGCGGAAGTCGCGTTCGGCGATGCCGATGGCGTGCTGCAGGCCATCGAGCACATGGTCGTTGACCGTGTGCAGCTTGGTCTTGAACGAGGCCACGGCGATGCCGTCGCCGTCGTGCCACAGGCGGATGCCGTCGTTTTCGAACACCGTCTCGCCGGGGTCCGCGCGCTCGCCCAGCAGCGGATCGGGGAAGCGCTGGCGCCTGTACGCCGGCAGCGCGGAGCGCGGCAGCTTGGCGTTCCTGGCCGGGCTGTAGCTGCCTTCGGCGCCATGCACGCCGTCGCGGCCGTCGAACACCCAGTCCGGCAACGGGGCGTCGCTCATCGCCTTGCCGGCGACGATGTCCTCGGCGATCCATTCGGCCACCTGTTTCCAGCCGGCGGCTTGCCAGGTCTCGAACGGGCCGAGCGACCAGCCGTAACCCCAGCGGATGGCGAGGTCGACATCGCGGGCGGTCTCGGCGATGTCGCTGAGGTGGAAGGCGCTGTAGTGGAACAGGTCGCGGAATACCGCCCACAGGAACTGCGCCTGCGTGTCCGTGCTGGCCCGCAGCGCGGCGAATTTCTTCGCGGGATCCTTTTCCTTCAGCATCGCGCCGACCTCCGGCGCGATCTCACCCGCGCTGGCGCGGTAGTCCTGGGCCTCGAGGTCGAGTACGAGGATGTCCTTGCCACGCCGGGTGTAGATGCCGGTGCCGGTCTTCTGCCCGAGCGCGCCCTTCGCGACCAGCCCCTCCAGCCATATCGGCGACCTGAAATGGGCGTGCCAGGGATCCGCGGGCAGCGTGTCGGCCATGGTCTTGATGACGTGCGCCATCGTGTCCAGGCCGACCACGTCGGCGGTGCGGAAAGTCGCGGACTTGGGCCGGCCGATCGCCGGGCCGGTCAATGCATCGACGGTGTCGAAGCCCAGCCCGAAAGCCTGGGTATGGTGCATCGTCGCCAGTATCGAGAACACGCCGATGCGGTTGCCTATGAAGTTGGGCGTATCGCGCGCGTAGACGACGCCCTTGCCCAGGGTGGTGGTGAGGAAGCTTTCCAGGCCCTCGAGCACGGCCGCGTCGGTGGTGCGCGCCGGGATCAGCTCGGCCAGGTGCATGTAGCGCGGCGGGTTGAAGAAGTGCACGCCGCAGAAACGGGGGCGCAACTGCTCCGGCAGCACGTCGGCCAGCGCGTTGATGCCCAGGCCCGAGGTATTGCTGGCCAGCACCGCATGGGCCGGCACGAACGGCGCGATCTTCCGGTACAGGTCCTGCTTCCAGTCCATGCGTTCGGCGATCGCTTCGACGATCAGGTCGCAGCCGCGCAGCAATTCGAGCCCGTCGGCATAGTTGGCCGGCGTGATCGCTGCGGCCACCGCCTTGCTGGCCAGCGGTGCCGGGCTGAGCTTGCCCAGGTTGGCGATCGCCTTGAGCACGATGCCGTCGGGGTCGCCGTCCTTGGCCGGGAGGTCGAACAGGACCGTGTCCACGCCGGCATTGGTCAGGTGGGCCGCGATCTGCGCGCCCATGACCCCGGCCCCGAGGACCGCGGCCTTGCGTACAAGCAAATTCTTCGACATGTGCTTCAAGCCTTTGAATGTGAATCAGTCGTGTCGGCCTGGAGGCCGGCGGCAGCGAACCGGATGAGCTCCCGTGCGGCGCGCGCGCGGTGTGCCGCTTCCGGCAAGCCGGCCGGCCGCTTGATCAGGCCGAAATCGGCCATCGCGTAGGTCAGCGCGCCCGACAGGAAATCCAGCCGCCAGTACAGCTGCTCCTTGCCCAGTGCGGGCACGCAGCCGGCGATCGCCTTGGCGAAATCGCGCAGCACATGGCCGTACTGGTCGGACAGGAACTTGCGCAGGCTGTCGTTCTTCTCGGCGTAGGCGCGGGCGATCACGCGGATGAAGGCACCACCGCCGTGGCGGTCCTGGGCCATTGCCAGCGCCGGCTCCACGAACGCGGCCAGCACCGGCTCCAGTTCGCCCGGGTGCTGCTGCAGCGCCGCCTTGAGCTGGGCCAGGCGACGCCCGCTCATCTCGTCCATGCGCCGGCGGAAGACCTCGTTGACCAGGTTCTCCTTGCTGCCGAAGTGGTAATTGACGGCGGCGATGTTGACGTCGGCGCGGGTAGTGACCTGGCGCAGCGAAGTCCCGGCGAAGCCATGCTGGGCGAATAGTTCCTCGGCGGCGCCGAGGATGCGGTCCTTGGTCGAGAACTGGGCGGTGGCGGACATCGTGGCATCCTGAATCAAACGCTTGTTTGATGCTAGTCCCGGGGCCCGGGCCAGTCAATCGTCGTTGTCGAAAACACGTGCAGGACGCGTGTTGCATCCGTTACAATTACCGCAGCCATGTCGGCTAAACCCGCGTTTCGACGCGGGTTTTTCTGTTATCCTCTGGGTTGCGGACGTCTCTGCCAGGATTGCAGGGGCCTGTCCGCGGCCCGCCTGCCCGGAGAAATTCCCCATGGCGCTGGAGCGCACCCTCTCGATCATCAAGCCCGATGCCGTCGCCAAGAACGTCATCGGCGAAATCTATTCGCGTTTCGAAAAGGCCGGCCTCAAGGTCGTCGCCGCGAAGATGAAGCATCTTTCCAGGCAGGAAGCAGAAGGCTTCTATGCGGTGCATCGCGAGCGCCCGTTCTTCAGCGCGCTGGTGAACTTCATGAGCTCCGGCCCGGTAATGATCCAGGCGCTGGAAGGCGAGAACGCCGTGCTCAAGCATCGTGACCTGATGGGCGCCACCAACCCCAAGGATGCCGCGCCAGGCACGATCCGCGCCGACTTCGCCGACAGCATCGACGCCAATGCGGTGCACGGTTCCGATTCGCTGGAGAACGCCGCGATCGAGATCGCATACTTCTTCCCGGCCACCGCCGTCTACGCACGCTGACCACGTTACGAGAGGGCATGACCACCACGCGCGACATCCCGGCAGCCGCTGCCTTCGCCGACGAGGCGAAGCAGTCGCCTGCGCGCGTGCTCGACCAGGCCGGAAACGGCCTGGCGGATTCGGCCAGCAACAACCCGGTGCCGGCTCCGGCCGGCGCCCGGACCAACCTGTTCGACCTCGACCGCGTTTCGCTGGAGGACTTCTTCGAGCAGACGCTGGGCGAGAAGCGCTATCGCGCCCACCAGGTCATGAAGTGGATCCACCACCGCCACGTCACGCAGTTCGATGACATGACCGACCTGGGCAAGGCGCTGCGCGCCAAGCTCGAACGGCATGCCGAAGTGCGCGCGCCGATGGTTCTTCTGGACAAGCCATCGGCCGACGGCACCCATAAATGGCTACTGGGCATGGACCCCCGGAACGCGATCGAAGCGGTGTTCATCCCCGACAAGGGGCGCGGCACGCTGTGCGTGTCCAGCCAGGTCGGCTGCGCGCTCAACTGCCAGTTCTGCTCGACCGCCACCCAGGGATTCAACCGCAACCTCACCACCGCCGAGGTCATCGGCCAGGTCTGGGTCGCCGCGCGCCACCTGGGCAACGTCCCGCACCTGCAGCGCAAGCTCACCAACGTGGTGATGATGGGCATGGGCGAGCCGTTGATGAACTTCGACAACGTCGTTCGCGCGATGAGCATCATGCGCGATGACCTCGGCTACGGCCTGGCCAACAAGCGGGTGACGCTGTCGACCGCCGGCATGGTGCCGATGATCGACCGGCTCGGCGAGGAGAGCGACGTCTCGCTGGCGGTCTCGCTGCACGCAGCCAACGACGAGTTGCGCAGCGAACTCGTGCCGCTCAACAGGAAGTACCCGATCGCCGAACTGATGGCCGCCTGCCAGCGCTACGTGCAGCGCAAGCCGCGCTCGTCGATCACCTTCGAATACACCCTGATGAAGGGCGTCAACGACCAGCCGGCGCACGCGCGGCAACTGGCAAGGCTGATGCGCCAGTTCGACAATGCCGTACAGATGAAGGACGCGGCAAAGGTCAACCTGATCCCGTTCAATCCGTTCCCCGGCACACGCTTCGAGCGATCACCGGAAAGCGACATCCGCGCGTTCCAGAAGCTGTTGCTCGACGCGCAGGTGCTCACCATGGTGCGCCGCACCCGTGGCGACGACATCGACGCCGCCTGCGGGCAGCTCAAGGGGCAGGTCATGGACCGCACCCGCCGCCAGGCCGAATTCCGCAACAAGCTCGCCGCCCAGGGCATCGATCCGGACGGAGCAGGTCGTGATGCGGCTGCATAGGCTGCTGGCCTGCCTGGTGCTGGTCGGGATTGTCGTTTCCGGCTGCTCGCGACTGACCTTCGTCAGGCCCAAGCTCGAGCGCGGCGAGTACACCCGAGTGGCACCGGAGTACACCGTGCGGGCCGCTCCGGGGGAGCAGAAGCGGGTGGCGGCGATGGACCAGGTGGCGATGGCCGAACTCCACCTGCGCAATGGCCAGCTCGAGCAGGCGGAAGCCGCAGCCAATGCCGCGCTCAGGGCCGACCCGGCATCGGCCGATGCCCACACGCTGCTGGCGATGATCGCCGAGCAGCGTGGCAACGCCGTCGACGCCGGAGCCCATTACGCCAAGGCCAGGGACCTGGCCCCGGCAAGCGGTACGGTCCTCAACAATTACGGGGCATGGCTCTGCGGCAACGGCCGTGCCGGCGAATCGCTGGCGCTGTTCGACCGCGCCCTTGCCGACCCCGGCTACCGCACGCCCGGCGCGGCGCTGGCCAATGCCGGTTCCTGCGCGTTGACGGCGGGGCAGGGCGCGCGTGCCGAGCGGGACCTGCGCCGCGCCTTGCAGTACGACCCCGAGAGTCCGACCGCGCTGGCGGCGCTGGCGTTGCTCCAGTACCGCGCCGGGGACTACCTGCAGGCGCGCGCCTTCTCCGAGCGCAGGCTCGCCGCTGCACCAGCCACGCCGCAGGTGTTGCAACTTGCGTCACAAATCGAGCAGAAACTCGGCGACACGACCGCGGCCGCTCGTTATGTTCAGCGAATCAGGACGGAGTTTCCGCAAGCGCGGACGCCGTCAGGGGATCTGGGGCAATAGATGAGCCAGGAAAATCCGAGCCAGCCCGGAGAATTCCGGCCGGATGACAGGGTGCCAGAGGGGGACCGCGGCTGCGGTGCGCGCCTGCGCAAGGCCCGCGAAGCCGCCGGCCTCAGCCAGGCCGAAGTCGCTGCGCGGCTGAAGATGCCACTGCGGGTCGTGGACTCGCTCGAGATCGAGGACTGGAGCCGCCTCGGCGCGCCGGTGTTCGTGCGCGGGCAGTTGCGCAGTTACGCGCGACTGCTTGGCCTGACCACCTCGCCCATGTTCGAGGCGTCCGGCGTGGCACCGGTGGAGCCACCAACGCTCACCCCGCGCACCTACACGCGCCCGCTGCAACGCTTCGCCGAGCAGGCCGCGCGCCGCTTCGTCTACATCGTGATGACGATCGCGATCGCGATCCCGGTGTGGCTGGCGACGCGCCCGCACCTGGCGGTGGTGTCGCACGATGCCGCGCCACTCGACGTACCGGCGCTCGGCGCCGTCACCGAACCCGGCGACCGCGGTGCAGTCGCGGACGATCCGCATCCGCTGGTGGCGTCGCTGGCGCCGCTGCCGGCCCGGGAGGCGACCGCGCCGACGCTGTCGCTGCGCCTGGGTGGAGACAGCTGGGTGGAAGTCACCGCCCGCGACGGGCGCGTGCTGGAGCAGGGGCTGCTGCGCGCCGGCGAGCAGCGCAATTACGACGCCGGCGAAGTCGCCCGCATCGTGTTGGGCGATGCCGCCGCGGTGGAGGTCCGCAACCAGGGCCACAAGGCGGACCTGGCGCCGTACCTGCGCGCGAACGTTGCGCGCTTTACGGTATCCTCTGACGGTTCCCTCGCGCCCGCCGCCGACTGAGTCCGTCGCGGCCCACGGCCGCGAGTCCAGTCCACCCCCGGCAGCAGCCGCCTGCGCCGGCCAACAGGCAGCATGGCAGCCGCATGGCAATCGACGATCTTCTCGACGAACACGAACAGGGCGAGCGCGTACGCGGCTGGCTGCGCGACAACGGCGCCGGCCTGATCGGCGGCGTGGCCCTGGGGCTGGCGCTGATCTGGGGCTGGCAGTGGTGGCAGCAGCAGCGCGAGCACCAGCGCATGCAGGCCGGCGTGCAGTACCAGGCCGCGATCGACACCCTCAAGGCAGGCAACCTGGCGAAGGCGCAGCCACAGGTCGCGGCATTGCCCGAAGGCACCTACCGCACGCTGGCGGCGATGGCGCTGGCGAAGGCGCAACTGGCCGCGGGCAAGCGCGACGACGCCATTGCCACGCTGCGCGCGGCCAAGGCGAAGGATCCGGGCATGGCGGCGATCATCAGCCAGCGCCTGGCGCGGCTCCTGATCGATGCCGGCAAGGCCAAGGACGCACTGGCAATGTTGCCCGCCGACAGCCGAGATCCGGAAACCCTGCAGGTCCGTGGCGACGCCTACAGCGCGCTTGGCCAGCAGTTGCAGGCGCAGGCCGCCTACGCCCAGGCCCTGACCGGGCTGGAAGTCGGCTCGCCGCAACGCAACGTGGTCGAACTCAAACTTTCCGAGGTCGGCGGCATGCCGGCCAAGCCCGAGGCCCGCAGTTGATGAAGCCCGCAGACACGCATTCCACATCGCACCCGCAGTTCTCCGGTTCCAGGATGGGCCTCGCGCTGCTGCTCGCCGGCGTGGTAGCGCTGGGTGGCTGCAGCACGGTAAAGGGCTGGTTCGGCGGCAAGAGCAGCGATGCGCTGAAGCCCGCCAAGCTTACGGAGTTCACGCCGACGCTGACCGTCGGGAAGCTGTGGTCCGCCAGCGCCGGCGAGGGCGAAGGCCTGCTCGGCGCACGCCAGGGCCCGGCGATTGCCGATGGGCATGTCTATGCCGCCGCCGTGCACGGTGGAGTGCGCGCCTTCGACCTGCAGACAGGGCAGGCCCTGTGGCATTACGAAAGCGAGCTGCCGCTGTCCGGTGGCCCCGGCGTGGGCGACGGCGTGGTCGTGGTTGGCAGCCTGGAGGGCGACGTGGTCGCGCTCGATGCCGCGACCGGCACGCAGAAGTGGACGGCCAAGGTCGGCAGCGAAGTGGTCGCCGCGCCGGCCGTGGGGCAGGGCGTGGTGCTGGTGCGCTCCAACGATGGACGCGTCACCGCCTTCGACGAGGCCAGCGGCGAGCGTCGCTGGTTCTGGGAAAAGGAGACCCCGACCCTGAGCGTCCGCGGCAACGACGCGCCGCTGTTTGGCCCGGGCCTGGTTTTCGTCGGCAACGACGACGGCACGCTGTCGGCATTGGCGCTGGTCGACGGCCGGATGCTTTGGGAACAGACGGTGGCCGCCGACGAAGGCCGCAGCGAACTGGACCGCATGGCCGATGTCGACGGCACCCCGGTGCTCGACGGCACCACCCTGTACGCCACCAGCTACAAGAAGCAGACGATGGCAATCGACGGCCCCAGCGGGCAGCCGGTCTGGGCGCATGACGCCGGCGGTTCGGGGCGCGCCGCGGTCTCCCCGGATCGCGTGGTGGTTTCCGATCGCGACGGCACGGTCTGGGGCCTGGACAAGGCCAGCGGCGCGGCGCTGTGGCAACAGGCCGCGCTCGCGCGCCGCAACGTCACCGGGCCGGCGATCCAGGGCGATTACGCCGTGGTCGGCGACTACGACGGCTACCTGCACTGGCTCAGGCTCGCCGATGGTGCGTTCGCCGCGCGCGTGGACGCCGCAGGCGACGCCATCCGCGCCAACCCGGTCGTGGTCGACGGCATCCTGGTCGTGCAGAGCACAGGCGGCGAACTCAGCGCCTGGCGCCTCGGGCAGTAACCGCCCCAGGCTGGTCTATCGCGACCCCGGGCGCCGTTGCCGCCCGGGGTCGCGCGTTTCAACCGCATCGTTCTCGTCCCACACTTTCCGGAACGCACCCCTGTCATGTTGCCCCTGGTCGCCCTGGTCGGACGCCCGAACGTCGGCAAGTCGACGTTGTTCAACGCGTTGACGCGCACGCGCGACGCGCTGGTGCACGACGCCCCGGGCGTGACCCGCGACCGCAACTACGGCGTTTGCCGGCTGGACGAATCGCGGCCCTTCGCGCTGGTGGACACCGGCGGCATCGCCGGCGTCGACGAGGGCCTGCAGGGGGCCACCGCACGCCAGTCGCGCGCGGCGGCCGAGGAAGCCGACCTCATCCTGTTCATCGTCGATGGCCGCGAAGGCGCTTCGACCATCGACGACGACATCCTCGCGTGGCTGCGCAAGGTGGCCAAGCCTACCTTCCTGGTCGTCAACAAGACCGACGGCATCGATGTCCCGGCCGCGCTCGCGGAATTCGCGCGCTACGGGATCAAGGACGTGCTGGCCGTGTCGTCGGCGCACAAGCAGGGTCTCGATGCGCTGCTGGCGAAGGTGCTGGCGCAACTGCCGGCCGATGGCGACGCGGAAATCCTCGACGACGATCCCGAACGGATACGCGTGGCCTTCGTCGGGCGCCCCAATGTCGGCAAGTCCACGCTGGTGAACCGCATCCTCGGCGAGGAGCGGATGATCGCCTCCGACGTCCCGGGCACCACGCGCGATTCGATCGCGGTGGACCTGGAACGCGACGGCCGCAAGTACCGGCTGATCGACACCGCCGGCCTGCGCCGCCGCGGCAAGGTCGAGGAGGCGGTCGAGAAGTTCTCGGTGTTCAAGACGCTGCAGGCGATCGAGCAGTGCCAGGTCGCGGTGATCATGCTCGATGCCGGCGAAGGCGTGACCGACCAGGACGCGACCGTGCTCGGCGCAGTGCTCGATGCCGGGCGCGCGCTGGTGGTCGCGGTCAACAAGTGGGACGGTCAGAGCGACTACACGCGGCAGCAGACCGAAGCATTGCTGGCGCGCAAGCTCGCGTTCGTCGACTGGGCCGAGGCCGTGCGGATTTCCGCGCTGCACGGCTCCGGCCTGCGCGAGCTGTTCAAGGCGATCCATCGCGCCCACGCCTCGGCGACGCGCAAGTTCAGCACCGCCGACGTCACCAAGGCGCTGGAGATCGCCTACGAAACCAATCCCCCGCCGGTGGTGCGCGGGCATGTCGCCAAACTGCGCTTCGCGCATCCGGGCGGCGAGAATCCGCCGACGTTCATCGTCCACGGCACCCGCCTGCGCACGCTGTCGGAGAGCTATCGCAGGTACCTGGAAAACTTCTTCCGCAAGCGTTTCAAGCTGGTGGGGACGCCGGTGCGGTTCGTGTTCAAGGAGGGCGACAACCCTTACAAGGACCGGAAGAACGTGCTGAGCGAACGCCAGGTGGCGAAGAAGCAACGCCTGATCCGGCACGCCAAGCGCGGGAAATGAGCGCGCCCGGCCAGGCGGCGCTGGCGCCGCACGCGGTCACCCTGGGCATTCTTGCCGGCGGCCGGGCCACTCGCCTCGGTGGCCGCGACAAGGCGTGGCTGCAACGGGACGGCGTGCCGCAGGTCGTGCGCTGGCAACGCCATTTCTCAGCGCAGGTCCATGAAGTGCTGGCCAGCGCCAATGCCGGTCCGGCGGCCTACGCGGCGCAGGACCTGCGGGTCGTAGCCGATCGTGCGGGCGAAGGTGGCCCGCTTGCGGGGCTCGACGCGCTGGCGCACGCGTGCACGACGCCGTGGCTGTTGACCCTGCCTGTGGACCTTGTCGGCGTCAACGAATGCCTCTTGCAGAGCCTGCATGCGGGCGCCGGCGGGAACGGTGCGTTCGCGCAGGACGACGATGGCCTGCAGCCGCTGGTGGCACTGTGGCGGACACAGGCGCTGCGCGATGCCGCAGGACAGGCGCTGGAAGCCGGGCAGTGGGCGGTCCATCGCTTGCAGGCTGGCCTCGGCATGGCCTGCGTCCGCTTCGCCGGCGTACGCTTCGGCAACCTCAACACGCCCGATGACCTGCGCGCAGCGGGCATCCCCCTGCCATGAATCCAAGCATCGTCCCTGACTTCCCCAGCGGCCTGCCGTTCGAGCAGGCCCGCGCGATCGTGGCCGCGGTCGCCGCCGCGCAGCGGCTGCCCTCGCAAACGCTGGCGTTGGCCCGCGCGCACGGCCACGTGCTGGCGCAGGACGTGGTCGCGCCGATGGCATTGCCGTCGTTCGACAACAGTGCAATGGATGGTTTCGCGGTGCGCCACGCGGACCTCGCCACCGACGCGGACAGCGCGCTGCAACTGGTGGGCGAACAGTTCGCGGGCCATTCGCTCGGCCTTGCGATCGGCCGGCGCCAATGCCTGCGGATCACCACCGGCGCGCCCTTGCCGGCTGGCGCCGATGCCATCGCGATCAAGGAGAGCGCGTGCGTCGACGGGAACCGGGTCGTCGTCCCCGCCGGCAGTGTCCGCCCTGGCGCGCATGTCCGCCGCACTGGCGAAGACGTGCGTGCCGGCGACCGCGTCCTGGAGGCCGGCTGGGTGATGAGCCCGGCGCGGATCGCGCTGGCCGCGTCGCTGGGCATCGGGCAGCTCGAGGTTGCGCGGCGGCCGACGGTCGCGGTGTTCACCACCGGCGATGAGCTGGTCGAACCGGGCATGGCGCTGCAACCCGGCCAGATCTACAACTCCAACCGCGAACTGCTGATGGGACTGTTGCGTGGGGACGGACTGGAGCCGACCGCCTGGCCGAGCCTGGCGGATGATCCCGCGCGCGTGGCCTCGATGCTGCAGGATGCCGCGTCGAGCTTCGATGTCGTGATCACCTGTGGCGCGGTTTCGGCCGGCGAGAAGGATCACATCCCGGCCCTGCTGCAACACCAGGCCGCGGCCGGGCGGGGGCGCATGCATTTCTGGAAGGTACGGATGAAGCCCGGCATGCCGCTGCTGTTCGCACAGCTCGAGCGCGCGCAATTGCTCTGCCTGCCGGGCAACCCGGTATCGGTACTGGCGACGTACCTGACGTTCGGCCGCGCCCTGCTGGACGGGTTGCAGGGCAGGCTGGAACCGCGCCCGCATTGGCACGCGCGACTGGCGAGTGCGTTCGACAAGCGCCACGCGCGGCGTGAGTTCCTGCGCGGGCGCCTGCTTCCGGGCGCGGACGGCACGCTGCAGGTGGCGCCCAATCCCGCCGATGGTTCGCATCGGCTCGCTGCCGCGGCGCAGTCCGACGCGCTGATCGTGCTGCCGGAAGGAGAGCACGCGTTCGTCGCCGGCGAACTGGTGGAAGTGCTGCCGTACTGACGGCGGCCACGCCTGCGCCGAACGGCGGATAATGCCGGCATGGAGATCCGCGAACTCAGCCCCGCCCAGGCGCTGGCACGCTTGCACGCCGGTGCCCTGCTGGTCGACGTGCGCGCCGGGCACGAACGCGCGCTGGGCATGGCCGCGGGCGCCCGCGGCATCGCCCGCGAAGAACTGGAAGCCGCGCCCGGGCAGTACCTGCCCGACCCGGATGCGGAGATCGTGTTGATCTGCCAGGGCGGTCGCCGCTCGCAGCTCGCCGCCCAAGCCCTGGCGGCCCGCGGGTACCGCAACCTGTGCTCGGTTGCCGGTGGCACCGCGGCCTGGGAAACCGCGGACTTGCCGATGCTGCGCCCCGGGATCGATGCCGATTTCGGCGAACGTTATTCGCGCCACCTGCGCCTGCCGGAGGTGGGCCTGCAGGGCCAGCAGCGGCTGGAGGCGACGCGGATGCTGCTGCTCGGCGCCGGTGGCCTGGGCTCTCCGGCCGCGTTCTACCTGGCGGCCGCGGGGGTCGGCACGCTGCGAATTGTCGACGACGACGTGGTCGATCGCAGCAACCTGCAGCGCCAGATCCTGCACACCGAGGCGCGGATCGGCGTGGCCAAGGTCGAATCCGCCGCCGCCGCGCTGTCGGCGCTCAATCCACGGACCCGGGTCGAGCCGCTCGCCGAGCGCGTCAGCAGCGACAACGTCGAGCGCGTGCTCGACGGCGTCGACGTGGTGCTCGACGGCGGCGACAATTTCGCGGTGCGTTACTTGCTCAACGATGCCTGCGTGAAGCTGGGCAAGCCGCTGGTGCACGGTGCAGTGCATCGCTTCGAAGGCCAAGTCAGCGTGTTCGACGCCGGCCGCCAGCGCGGAAGGGCGCCGTGCTATCGCTGCCTGTTCCCGGACCCGCCGCCACCGGAGGCCGCGCCCAACTGCAGCGAAGCCGGGGTGCTCGGCGTCCTGCCCGGCGTGATCGGCATGCTTCAGGCGACCGAGGCGCTCAAGCTGGCGCTGGGGCTGGGCGAATCACTGGCCGGGCGCCTGCTGCATTTCGATGCCCTGGCGATGCGTTTCCGGGAAACGCGGCTGGCGCCGGATCCCGATTGCCCGGTCTGCGCGGCCGGCAGGCCGTTCCCCGGCTATATTGATTACGCGAGGTTCTGTTCCGGGCAGTGACCAATCGGTGCGCCGGGAATCTGCCCACGCACCCGTCTCAGGGAGGAGATCGCATGGAAATGCTCCGCGTGCATCGCATTCTTCCAGCCTTGCTGCTGCTGGCGATGCTGTCACTGGCGGCGGGCAAGGCCACCGCCGCAGGCGTGTGCACGCAGGCGCCGGCAACGCCGGACAGCCTGGCCGCGCGCATCGCCGCGATCGCCTGCCGGGAGAACACCCTCTGGTTCAGCCCCTTCATCGACGCGCAGGGCCGCATGGCCAGCATGACCGTGTCCGAAGCCGAGACCGCGCGCCTGGACGACGGCGCCACCCCCGCCTGGAAGCGGGTCGCCGACTACTGGCGTGGCAGCGGACTGCTCTGGGGCATGGGTAATTCGGCCGGCGCATCGGAATGCGGCTACGCCACCAACGACGGCTATCCGTCGCCGGCCTGCCGTGCGTTCCTGGTCGACAAGCCGTGGTCGGCGGCATTCGTCTCGTACGTGATGGTGCAGGCCGGAGTCCCGGGATTCCGGCCCTCGGCCAGCCACGTCGATTACGTTCGCGATGCCTACGTGCATCCGGACAGCAGCCCGTACACGTTCGCCGACCCGGATACGACCGCGCCCGCAATCGGCGACCTGCTGTGCTACGTGCGCGGGAGCAGCACGGTGGCCGGATACGCCGGCCTGACGGCCTTCCTCGGTGCCGATCCGAATGGGGGGCTGGCGATGCATTGCGACATCGCCGTCGCCGCCAGCCCGGCGCGGGACAAGCTCTACCTGGTCGGCGGCAACGTGCTGCAGGGCGTCACCCTGCGTACCCTGCCGCTCAATCGCAACGGCCTGTTCTGGGCGTTGCCGCGCGGCAGCAACCTCGGGTGCGCGCCCGGCAGCGAAGCAAGCTGCAGCTTCAACCGCCAGAACTGGGCGGTGCTGCTCAAGCTCAAGCCGCTGCAGCCGTTGCGCAGCGCGCCGCTTCCGCAGCCGCCGACGACGCAATGCTGCGTGAACTGCGTGGTCGGTTCCGGGGTGCCGCGCTGCCCTGCGCAGGGCGCCGGCCGCAGCCTGCTACCCGGGCGCTGAAGTCGTCGGCCGACGCCGCGGCCGCGGCTTGGCGCGCGGATCGATCTCCACGCCCAGCACCGCGTGGCAATGGATGCAGCTGTAACTCAGGCAGCGGGCCTTGCTTTCCCCGCCTACCAGCCCGACGACGCTCTCGACGTCGACATGCAATACCCGCTGCCCGCACTTCGGGCACAGTCCCGCGATCGACATGCCTGTTCCCCCTCGTGTCGTTTCACTGCCGCTGCCTGGCGGCCTCGAATGCCGCCAGCTGTTCCGGGGTCGCGTCCTTCTGGTGGCGCTGCTTCCATTGCACGAACGGTTCGCCGTAGACCGCTTCGCGTGCCTCGTCCCGGGTCATCTCGATGCCGCGCGCCTGCGCCGCCTCGCGATACCAGTCCGCCAGGCAGTTGCGGCAGAAGCCGGCGTGGATCATCAGGTCGATGTTCTGCACGTCCGCGCGCTCGTGCAGCAGGTGCCGCAGCAGGCGGCGGAAGGCGGCCGCCTCGACCTGCGTGGTCTCGTGATCGATCTGGGTCATGCTGGCCGCCTGCCCATGCGGGGCGTCGTGTAGCACGCGTATGCGTATGGGCGATAATGCCCTATCCAGGCTTCCGGCGATGCCCGACCGCATGATGGTTCCCGAGCACATGGCCCGCATCCTCGACGGCAAGCGCATCGCCGAGGACCTGCTCGACACCCTCAAGGCGCAGGTCGACGCCAGGATCGCGTCCGGCAAGCCGCGGCCCGGCCTCGCCGTGGTGCTGGTGGGCAACGACCCGGCTTCGGCGGTGTACGTGCGCAACAAGCGCCGAGCGGCGGAGAAGGTCGGGATCCGCGCCATCGACTTCGACCTGCCGGCCGACACCGGCGACGCCGAACTGCTCGCGCTGGTCGACAAGCTCAATGCCGACCCGCAGGTGCACGGCATCCTGGTGCAACTGCCCTTGCCCGGGCATCGCGATGCGACTCGCCTGATCCATCGCATCGACCCGCGCAAGGATGTCGACGGCTTCCATCCGGAGAACGTCGGCCACCTGGCGTTGCGCCAGTTCGGCCTGCGCCCGTGCACCCCGCGCGGGATCACCACGCTGCTGGCGTACACCGACCGGCCGGTGCGCGGGCAGAGCGCCACGATCGTGGGCGTGAGCAACCACGTCGGGCGGCCGATGGCGCTGGAATTGCTGATCGCCGGCTGCACTACCACCAGTTGCCACAAGTTCACTCCGCCGGCGGTGCTCGAGGCCGCGGTGCGCGGCGCCGACATCCTGGTGGTCGCGGTGGGGCGCCCGGCGTTGATCCCGGGCGAATGGGTCAAGCCCGGCGGGGTGGTGATCGATGTCGGCATCAACCGCCTCGACGATGGGCGCCTGGTCGGCGATGTCGGTTTCGACGCCGCAGCCCGGCGGGCGAGCTGGATCACGCCGGTCCCGGGCGGGGTCGGGCCGATGACCGTGGCCACGCTGATGCAGAACACGCTGGAAGCCGCCGAGGCCTGGGACGGCAACTAGGTCCTCCTTGCGGGCGCGGGCAACGCCGGCGATGCGCGCCGGCCTGCCCGCGAAGCGCTACAATGACGCGCTTCATCCACTCCGGACCGGCCATGCTCCGCATCCAGGCTGAAGCGCTCACCTACGACGACGTGTCCCTCGTTCCCGCGCATTCGGTCGTCCTGCCCAGGGACGTCTCGCTCGCCACGCGCCTGACCCGCAACCTGCGCCTGAACCTGCCGATCGTGTCCGCGGCGATGGACACGGTGACCGAAGCACGCCTGGCGATCGCCATGGCCCAGCTGGGCGGCATCGGCATCCTGCACAAGAACATGCCGGTCGAGCGCCAGGCCGCGGAGGTCGCGCGGGTCAAGGGCTTCGAGGCCGGGGTGATCAAGGACCCGTTCACCGTCGGCCCCGAGACCACCATCGGCGAGGTGCTCAAGCTCACCCGCGCGCGCAACATCTCCGGCGTGCCGGTGGTCGACGGCGACGGCCACCTGGTGGGCATCGTCACCGGCCGCGACATGCGCTTCGAGAAGAAGCTCGACGATCCGGTGCGCCACATCATGACCAAGCGCGACAAGCTGGTCACGGTGAAGGAGGGCGCCTCCGACGACGAAGTGCTGGGCCTCCTGCACAAGCACCGGATCGAGAAGGTGCTGGTCGTCAACGACGGCTTCGAGCTGCGCGGCCTGATCACGGTCAAGGACATCCAGAAGAAGCAGGACAATCCCAACGCCGCCTACGACAGCAGCGAACGCCTGCTGGTCGGCGCCGCGGTCGCGGTGGGCGGCGACACCGAGCGACGGATCGAAGCGCTGGTCGCCGCGGGCGTGGACGTGATCATCGTCGACACCGCGCATGGCCATTCGCAGGGCGTGATCGACCGCGTGGCCTGGGCAAAGAAGCGTTTCAGCCAGCTGCAGGTGGTCGGCGGCAACATCGTCACCGGCGATGCCGCACTGGCGCTGATGGACGCGGGCGCGGACGCGGTCAAGGTCGGGGTGGGCCCCGGTTCGATCTGCACCACCCGCATCGTCGCCGGCGTCGGCGTGCCGCAGGTGACCGCCATCGACATGGTCGCCTCCGCGTTGCAGGACCGCATCCCGCTGATCGCCGACGGCGGCATCCGCTATTCGGGCGACATCGGCAAGGCAATCGCCGCCGGCGCGTCGACGGTGATGGTCGGCGGCCTGTTCGCCGGCACCGAGGAATCGCCGGGCGAAACCGAGCTGTTCCAGGGCCGCAGCTACAAGAGCTACCGTGGCATGGGGTCGCTGGGGGCGATGGAGAAGGGCAGCAAGGATCGCTATTTCCAGGATGCCAGCGATGCCGACAAGCTGGTACCCGAGGGCATCGAAGGCCGCGTCCCGTACCGCGGGCCGCTCAGCGGCGTGGTCCACCAGCTTGCCGGCGGCCTCCGCGCGACCATGGGCTATGTCGGCTGCGCCACCATCGACGACATGCGCAGCAAGCCGGTGTTCGTGAAGGTCACCGCGGCCGGCACCCGCGAGAGCCACGTGCACGACGTGCAGATCACCAAGGAACCACCGAACTATCGCGCCAGCTGAGGCCGGCACGTCCGTGCGGGGCGGCGCCAGCCGCGAGCCGTTCCCGACACCACCATCGCAACGAGAGTTCGCGGCGGAAGCCGCTCCCAAGGCGTCCATGACCGACCTGCACAGCGACAAGATCCTGATCCTCGATTTCGGTGCGCAGTACACGCAACTGATCGCGCGGCGAATCCGCGAGATCGGCGTGTATTGCGAGATCTGGGCCTGGGACCATGACCCCGCCGAGATCGCGGCGTTCGGTGCCAAGGGCATCATCCTGTCGGGCGGCCCGGAGTCCACCACGGAGCAGGGCGCGCCGCGGGCGCCACAGCAGGTGTTCGACGCCGGCCTGCCGATCCTGGGCATCTGCTACGGCATGCAGACGCTGGCGGCGCAGCTCGGCGGCGCCACCGAGGCCGCCGACCAGCGCGAGTTCGGCCACGCGCAGGTGGAACTGGTCGCACAGGATTCGCTGCTGGAGGGCCTCAAGGACCAGCCGGGCTCGCCACCGCGGCTGGACGTGTGGATGAGCCATGGCGACCACGTTTCCGTGGCACCGCCGGGGTTCATCGTCACCGCGCGCACCGAACGCATCCCCGTCGCCGCGATGGCGAACGAGGCGAAACGCTGGTACGGCGTGCAGTTCCATCCCGAGGTGACCCACACCCGCTCGGGGCAGGCGCTGCTGCGCCGCTTCGTGGTCGACATCTGCGGCTGCGCCACGCTGTGGACCGCCGAGCACATCATCGAGGACCAGATCGCGCGGGTACGCGAGAAGGTCGGCGACGACGAGGTGGTCCTGGGCCTGTCGGGCGGCGTCGATTCCTCGGTGGTCGCCGCGCTGCTGCACAAGGCGATCGGCGACCAGCTGACCTGCGTGTTCGTCGACACCGGCCTGCTGCGCTGGCAGGAGGGCGACCAGGTGATGGCGATGTTCGCCAACGAAGCCGACAAGGGCGGCATGGGCATCAAGGTCGTGCGCGTCAACGCCGCCGACCGCTATTTCGAGAAGCTGAAGGGCGTTTCCGACCCGGAATCCAAGCGCAAGATCATCGGCAACCTGTTCGTGGAGATCTTCGACGAGGAATCATCGAAGCTGGCCAATGCCAGGTGGCTGGCACAGGGCACGATCTACCCCGACGTGATCGAGTCGGCCGGAAGCAGGACCGGCAAGGCCCACGTCATCAAGAGCCACCACAACGTTGGCGGCCTGCCGGCGGACATGAAGCTGGGCCTGGTGGAACCGCTGCGCGAGTTGTTCAAGGACGAGGTGCGCCGCCTGGGCGTGGAACTCGGCCTTCCGCGCGAGATGGTCTACCGGCACCCGTTCCCGGGCCCGGGCCTGGGCGTGCGCATCCTCGGCGAAGTGAAACCCGAATACGCCGAGCTGCTGGCGAAGGCCGACGCCATCTTCATCGACGAATTGCGCAAGGCCGACCTGTACGACAGCACCAGCCAGGCGTTCGCCGTCTTCCTGCCGGTGAAATCGGTCGGCGTGGTCGGCGATGCGCGTGCCTACGAATGGGTGATCGCGTTGCGGGCGGTGGAGACGGTCGATTTCATGACAGCGCACTGGGCGCACCTGCCGTATGAGTTCCTGGGCCGGGTCTCCAACAGGATTATCAATGAGTTGCGTGGTATATCTCGCGTTGTTTATGACATAAGCGGCAAGCCGCCGGCCACGATCGAGTGGGAGTAGGCGCGCTGGTGGCCGACGACGAGCACTGGATGCGGCAGGCATTGGCGCTGGCCGATCGCGCCGAGCACGAGGACGACGAGATCCCGGTGGGCGCCGTGCTGGTCGGGCCCGACGGCGCCGTGCTGGGCGAGGGCTGGAACCGCAACATCTCCGAGCACGACCCCAGCGCGCACGCCGAGATCGTCGCACTGCGCCAGGCCGGCTTGCGCCTGGGCAACCATCGCCTGCTCGAGTGCACGCTGTACGTGACCCTGGAGCCATGCGCGATGTGCGCGATGGCGATGGTGCATGCGCGGCTCGCGCGCGTGGTGTTTGGCGCGCCCGACCCGAAGACCGGTGCCGCGGGCAGCGTCTTCGACCTGCTCGCGGACCCGCGCCACAACCATCGGGTGCAGGTACGGGGCGGGGTGCTGGCGAAGGAAGCGGGCACGCGCCTGAGTGGCTACTTCCGCCGCAAGCGCGCCAAGCCTGGAGCGTGAGTCGCGGCAGCCGCGCATGGAGGCAGCGGTATGATGCCGCGACCCGGGACACCGACCGCGAGCCCATGCAGACACCGAACGGAAGCAGCCACGAAGGACGCCTGGTCTGGATCGACCTGGAGATGACCGGGCTCGATACCGACCGCGATTCGATCCTGGAAATCGCCACCGTGGTCACCGACTCCCAGCTCAACGTGCTGGCCGAAGGGCCGGAACTGGCGATCGCCCATCCCTTGGCGGCGCTGGAAGCGATGGACGACTGGAACCGCAGGCAGCACGGCAAGTCCGGGCTGTGGCGGCGGGTGCTGGAGGAGGGTGTTGCGATGGCCGACGCCGAGTCGCGCACGCTGGCGTTCCTCGCGCAATGGGTGCCGGCCAATGCCTCGCCGATGTGCGGCAACTCGATCTGCCAGGACCGCCGCTTCCTGCACCGGCAGATGCCGGCGCTGGAGCGCTTCTTCCATTATCGCAACCTCGACGTCAGCACGATCAAGGAGCTGGCACGGCGCTGGGCGCCGCAGGTGCTGGCGGGCGTGAAGAAGGAAGCCGCGCACACGGCACTGAGCGACGTGCACGATTCGATCGACGAGCTGCGCCATTACCGCGCCGCGATGGGGGCCTTCGCGGGGCCGTAGCCGCGTCTGCGCCCGGGCCTACTCCGGGTCGGCAGCCGGGCGGTGTTGCGGGCTGTCGAGCCCGGTGCGCTCGGCGCGGTCGCCGCGCAACAGCCGAGGTTGGCCGCCGCCGGCCGCGTCGGGGGCAGCGTGGTGGAACATGTGCACGTCGCGTTGCGGGAACGGGATGCTGATGCCGGCATCGTCGAAGGCGTGCTTGATCCGCTCGGTCAGCTCGCACCTGGTGACGAAATGGTCGTCGTTGCTGACATGGCAGCGGATGCCCAGTTGCACGCTGCTGTCGCCCAGCGCGTAGACCAGGACGTCGGGCTCCGGCCGGGGCAGCACCCGCGGGTCGCCGCGCATCACCGCCAGCGCCGCGGCGCGCGCGGCCTCGATATCGTCCTGGTAGCCGATGCCGACCACCAGTTCGATCCGGCGCATCGTGTCTGGCGTCAGGTTGACGATCGAGTCGGCGGTAATGAGGCTGTTGGGCAGCACGATGGCCTGGTTGTCGGCGCCACGCAGCCGGGTCTGGAAGATGCTGACCTGCTCGACCTTGCCGGTCGCGCCGGCGATGGTGACGATGTCGCCAACACGAAATGGCTTGAGCGACACCAGCATCACGCCCGAGGCGATGTTGGACAGCGAATCCTTCAGCGCCAAGCCTATCGCCAGGCCGGCTGCGCCGAGCACCGCGATCATCGAGGTCATCGGCACCCCGATCACCTGCAGCGACGCCAGCACCAGCACCACCAGCAGGACCACGTAGGCGACCTTGCGCAGGAACAGCACCGCGGTTGGCTCCACCTCGGCCCGGGCCAGGCCTTTCTCCGCGATCCCGGCGATCCAGCGCGCCACGCGCATCCCCACCAGCAACAGCAGCAAGGCAAGCAGGGCGCGCACGCCCCAGCCCATCGCGAGGGTGTGCCAGTTGCCCGGTTGCACGGAATCCAGCCAGCTCTCCAAGTCGTGCTCCTCGTTCGTATGCTGCAGCGCCCCGCGGGGCGGGGCGCTGGTCGATCGCGCCGGGTCAGCGCGATGCTTGCGGCGCTGGCGTCATCGCGCTGCCTTGGACTTCGCCAGCGCCAGCCACGTATCGACCACGGTGTCGGGATTCAACGACACCGATTCGATGCCCTGATCCATCAGCCATTGCGCCAGGTCCGGATGGTCGCTCGGACCCTGGCCGCAGATGCCGACGTACTTGCCACGCGCGCGCGCGGTGGAAATCGCCATCGACAGCAGCTTCTTCACCGCCGGGTCGCGTTCGTCGAACAACCCGGCGACGATCGCCGAATCGCGGTCCAGGCCCAGCGTCAACTGGGTCAGGTCGTTGGAGCCGATCGAGAAACCATCGAAGATATCGAGGAACTCGTCCGCCAGCAGCGCATTGGACGGCACCTCGCACATCATGATGATCTTCAGTCCGGCTTCGCCCTGGCGCAGGCCGTTCTCGGCCAGCACCTCGATCACCCTGCGGCCCTCGTCGAGCGTGCGCACGAACGGGATCATCACCCACAGGTTGTCGAGCCCCATCTCGTTGCGGACCTTGAGCACCGCGCGGCATTCCAGCGCGAAGGCGTCCTTGAACGACGGGTCGACGTAGCGGCTTGCGCCGCGGAAGCCGATCATCGGGTTTTCCTCGTGCGGCTCGTATTTCGCGCCGCCGAGCAGGTTGGCGTATTCGTTGGACTTGAAATCCGACAGGCGCACGATCACCGGCTTGGGCGCGACCGATGCGGTGATGGTGGCGATGCCCTCGGCGAGGCGGTCGACGTAGAAGTCCACGGGGCTGGCGTAGCCTGCGATCTTCGCGTCGATCTTCTGCCGCATGGCCGCGTCCTGCTGGTCGTATTCCAGCAGCGCCTTTGGATGCACGCCGATGTGGCTTGCGATGATCATCTCCAGGCGTGCCAGGCCGATGCCTGCGTTGGGCAGCATGCCGAAGTCGAAGGCGCGGTCCGGGTTTGCCACGTTCATCATGATCTTCAACGGCGCCGGCGGCATGTTGCCGAGGTCGGTGGTGGTGCGCTCGAAGGGCAGGGCGCCGGCATAGATGTAGCCGGTGTCGCCCTCGGCGCAGCTGACCGTGACCGTGGCGCCGTCCGTCATCCGCTCGAGCGCGTCACCGGTGCCGACGACCGCCGGCACCCCGAGCTCGCGGGCGATGATCGCCGCGTGGCAGGTGCGGCCGCCGCGGTTGGTGACGATGGCGGCGGCGCGCTTCATCACCGGCTCCCAGTCCGGGTCGGTCATGTCGGCGACCAGGACGTCGCCGGGCTGGACGTGGTTCATGTCCTCCAGCGAGCGCACCACGCGGGCGACGCCGCTGCCGATCTTCTGGCCGATGGCGCGGCCCTCGGCGACGACTTCGCCGCGCTGCTGCAACGTGTAGCGCTCGATCTGGTTGGCGTGGCCGCGCGACTTCACGGTCTCGGGGCGCGCCTGCAGGATGTAGAGCTTGCCGCTGACGCCGTCCTTGCCCCATTCGATGTCCATCGGGCGGTCGTAATGCTGCTCGATCACCAGCGCCTGCCTGGCCAGTTCGTGCACGTCGGCGTCGCTGATCGAGAAGCTGCCGCGCAGGTCCGCCGGTGTCTCCTCGGTGCGCACGCGCTCGCCGGGTTGGTCCGAATACACCATCCGCAGTTGCTTGGCGCCGATCGAGCGGCGCAGGATCGCGGGCTTTCCCTGGCGCAGGGTCGGCTTGTAGACGTAGAACTCGTCGGGATTGACGGCGCCCTGCACGACCATCTCGCCCAGGCCGTAGCTGGCGGTGATGAACACCACGTCGCGGAAGCCGGATTCGGTGTCCAGGGTGAACAGCACGCCGGACGCGCCGACGTCCGAACGCACCATCAGCTGCACGCCGGCCGAGAGGAACACGTCCTCGTGCTTGAAGCCGTGGTGCACGCGATAGGCGATGGCGCGGTCGTTGTAGAGGCTGGCGAAGACTTCCTTGACCTTGCGCACGACGTCGTCGGCGCCGGTGACGTTGAGGAAGGTTTCCTGCTGGCCGGCGAACGAGGCATCGGGCAGGTCTTCGGCAGTGGCCGAGGAACGCACCGCGACCGCGACCTCGCCGCCACCGTTGTCCGCGCACAGCCGTGCATAGGCGTCGCGGATGTCGCGGTCCAGTTCCGGCTGCAGCGGCGCATCAATCACCCAGCCGCGGATCTCGCCACCGGCCGCGGTCAACGCGGGCACGTCCTCGACGTCCAGCGACGCGAGCCGATCGAAGATCCGCTGGTGCAGGTCGTTGTGGGCGATGAAGGCCTTGAAGGCGTCGGCGGTGGTCGCGAACCCGCCGGGCACCGAAACCCCAAGCCCGGCGAGTTCGCCGATCATCTCGCCGAGCGAGGAATTCTTGCCGCCCACCTGGGCGAGGTCGGTCAGGCGCAGGTCGTGCAGCCAGCGGATGTTGTTGCTCGAAGCGGGGGCGCTCAAGGCGTAACTCCAGGGGTCGAGGCGGGGATGCTGCGGCGGAAAGGCCGGACAGGCGCCGGCCAAGCCGCTATTTTAGCAACCCGGCCCGCCGCGGCGCTCGCCGCACCACCCCTGGAGTCCACATGTCCGACCTGCGCCCGGTGTTCTACGTCTCCGACGGCACCGGCATCACGGCCGAGACCATCGGCCACAGCCTGCTGACCCAGTTCGCCAACGTCCGTTTCGCGACCGATCGCATCCCGTTCGTGGACACGCTGGACAAGGCGCAGGCCGCGGCCGCGAAGATCCGCGAGGCCGGGGCGCAGGCCGGATGGCGCCCGGTGGTGGTGAATTCCTGCGTGGACCCGGCGCTCAATGCCGTGCTCGCCGAAAGCGGTGCGCTGATGCTGGACGTGTTCGCGCCCTTCATCGAGCCGCTGGAGCGCGAACTGGGCATGCAGCGGCAGTCGCAGGTGGGGCGCGCGCACGGCATGGTCGATTTCGAGAGCTACCACCGCCGCATCAACGCCATGAACTACGCGCTGGCGCACGACGACGGCGTCAGCATGGACTACAGCGAGGCCGACCTGATCCTGGTCGGGGTGTCTCGCGCCGGCAAGACCCCCACCTGCGTGTACCTGGCGCTGCACCACGGCGTGCGCGCGGCGAACTATCCGCTGACCGAGGAAGACCTGGATTCGGACCGCCTGCCGGCCAGGCTGCGGCCGTTCCGCAACAAGATCTTCGGACTGACCATCGACCCGGTGCGGCTGCAGCAGATCCGCCAGGAGCGCCGGCCGAATTCGCGCTACGCGCAACTGGATACGTGCAAGCGCGAGGTCGCCCAGGCAGAGGCGCTGTTGCGTACCGAGGGCATACAGACACTCAGCACCACGCATGCCTCGATCGAGGAAATATCGAGCCGGGTGCTGGAAGTGCTGGGAATCAACCGCGAGATGTACTGACGGGGAGCCGCGTTTGCGTGCCGTGGCCAGTCGCGGCATTGCACCGCCATAGAACGCCACGTTAGGCCCGCGCACGTGATCCGTCAATGCTGCCGGAGCCGCTTTTTCGCGTGTAGGATCGGGCCATGGCCCAGGTACTTTCCCGCGTCGCACGCATCCCCACGATCAGCCGTTTCGGCTGGTTGATGGGGCTGTACGCGGAGAACTTCACCCTGCTGACGCGACTGTTCGAACCGGCGGACCTGGCGGCCGGCAGCTACCTGTCCAGCATCGGCGACGGGCTGGACCTTCGGCTGGAACTGGTGGCGCAACACGCCTACACCACCGAGCTGCGGATGACCTATGCATTGCGAGACCCGGTCACCGGGGAGGCGGATCCTTCGGCGTTTTTGCGCCTGTACCGCGATGCGCGCCAGGTCGAGGCCACCCATTGCTACCTGGGGCGGCGCTGGCAGGACGTGATCGGCATGTACCCGCCGCCCGCGGCGGTGCTCGACCATCGCATGCGGATGAATACGTTCCTGGGCAAGTGGCTGCATTACCTGGGTGAACGCGGCCACGGTGTCGCAACACTGCAGCGCATCGGCACGCTCAGCGCGGCCTGAGCCTGTCCCTGTCGCACGACGGCGCAAAAAAAACGGGCCCGCCGAAGCGGGCCCGTCGATGTCGCAGATGGCGTCCCCAAGGGGATTCGAACCCCTGTCGCCGCCGTGAAAGGGCAGTGTCCTAGGCCTCTAGACGATGGGGACCTGATGCATCGATCGTTGAGTTCAAAAACCCGGCCGTAGCCGGGTCGTTGCAACGGGTTTCACAGTATTGGTGGAGCCAGCCGGGATCGAACCGGCGACCTCTACAATGCCATTGTAGCGCTCTCCCAGCTGAGCTATGGCCCCACGCGCTGGAAAGCGGGAAAGTCTATCCGGCCGCCTCGGCCAGCGTCAAGCCGCGTACGCACCCGGATCGGTGGCGGCCGGGTCGACCGGCAGGTGTATCCGCAGCAACCTCCGCGTCGGGTCCTCTTCCAGCCGCCAACCGATCTGCGTCGCGAGCCTGCCGACCAGGGTCATGCCGAGGCCGCGATCGCCATCACCCGACACTTCCGGGGATAGCGCGACATCGGCATCCCCGGCCACGAATTCCAGCGTGATCGCGGCAGCGTCGACATGGGCGAGGAGGTGCCCCGGGACGCCCGGGGGCACCAGTCGCCGCACGATCCCGTTCAGCACGAGCGAGGCTTCGCGCGGCGGCAGGCTCACGACCGGTTCGCCCTGGCCATCGACCTGCGGATGCAGGTGGCCGTCGCGGGTCGCGTCGGCGGCCGCAAGGCGATCGCGCACCCAGTCGCGCAGGGCCACGGTTTCGCTGGCGCCGACTCGGCGCCGCGCCAGGCCGAGCAACGCGTCGAGCAGCTCCGACAGTTGCCGTACCCCGCGATCCAGCCGCTGCAACCGCGGCCGCAACGCCGGCATCCCGGCTGCGTCCTCGACCAGCAGCTCGGTGGCACCGCGCACCACCGCGACCGGGGTGCGCAATTCGTGGCTGGCGTCGGCGAAGAAGCTGTGCTCGGCATCGCGCGCATCCACCAGCCGGGCCTGGTAATCGTCGATGGCCCTGGCCAGGCGCCCGAGTTCGTCGCGCGGCAGCCCGGCGGCCAGGTCGGTGCGCGCCGGTGCGGTCGGCAATCCTTCGACCACGTCCGCGAGCCGGCGCACCGGTCCGACCACGGCTCCCGACAACAGCCAGCCCAGCCACGCACCGACAAGCGTGCCGAGCACCACGATCGCGCCCAGTACCGCCTCGATGTAGCGCTCCAGCCGCTCGATGTCGGAGATGTTGATGACGAAGTAAAGCCGCCCGACATCGGTATCGAAGACCCCCATGTGCAGGCCATCCTGGTCCTCGTGCAGCGATTCGTGCACGCCCGGCGGCAATGCCGCCAGCGCGTCGGGCACCTGACCGCTACCGTCCTTGTGGCGCACGTAGCCATTGAGGCGACTGCTGCGCGGCAGGATCGCGTCGGGCTCGCCGCGCAGGCGCGCGGCGTAGTCCTCCGCCTGGCTGCCGAGCATTTCCTCGATCAGCAGGAGCTCGTAGCGTTCGGCGATGAACGACACCATCGCCGCGAACAGCACGCTCATCAGCAGCCCCAGCACGATGAACAGCAGGGTGACCCGCATCCGCAGGGGCAGGGCCAGCGCGCGCCTAAGCATGGTCGCCCACCAGCCGGTAACCGATGCCGTGCACGGTCTGGATCAGGGCGCCGTCGAACGGCTTGTCCACCAGCGCACGCAGTTCGTAGATGTGCGTGTGCAGCGCGCGCGCGTCGCCGTCGTGCCGTGGCCAGACCTGCTCCATCAGCGCGCGTTGCGAGACCACGCCGGGCGAGCGGCGCAGCAGCAGTTCCAGGATCGCCGCCTGCGCCCGCGTCAGCGGGATCGAACGGCCGCCGCGCGTGGCGATCATCGACGCCGGGTCGAAGCGCAGCCCGCCGACCATCATCGCCGCGTCGGCGGGTGGGCGGGCGCGACGGAGCAGGGCGCCGATGCGCGCTTCCAGTTCCTTCAGCTCGAACGGCTTGACCATGTAGTCATCGGCGCCCTCGGCAAAACCCTTGAGCTTGTCGTCCAGGGTGTCGCGCGCGGTCAGCATCAGCACCGGCGTGCCGCGCCCGGCTTCGCGCAAGCGCCGGCACAGGTCCAGGCCGTCCAGCCTCGGCAGGCCAAGGTCGAGCACGATCACGTCGAAGGTGCCGCGCATCGCATGCAGCAGCCCCGAAGCACCGTCGGCGGCATGGTCGACCTCGTAGCCGCGGCGCTCGAGGAAGTCCCAGATGTTTGCGGCGATGTCGTGCTGGTCCTCGACGACCAGGACACGCCCGATCGGCGCGCTTGCGGTTGACGGCATGTAGGAAGACTGGCGGTCGGCGGGAAAGGATGCAGTGGCGTCGCGATGCGGGTTAACGCGCGGCTGAGATTCGCCTGAGAACAGCTTACCGCGCAGTCGCCAAGCTGCGGGAAGCCGCGTCACCGCACGCGCCGCCCACCCGGACCTGCCCGATGCCGCTGCGCCTGTTTTTCGCGCGTTCGCTTGCCACGCGCTACCGCCCGCTCGCCTGGCTGCTGGGCGTGTTCCTGCTGGCCTCGACCCTGACCCGGCTGGTGTTGCTGGTCCGGACCGGGGCGGGCGTGGCGCCGAGTGCGGCCCACTGGTTGTCGGTGTTCGGGATCGGCCTGGGATACGACCTGCTGACCTTCGTCTACTTCGCGTGGCCGCTGGTGCTGCTGCTGTGGCTGCTGCCGCGGCGCTGGTACGGCGCGCGCCCCGGACGCTGGTCGGTGGCCGCGCTGGGCTGGCTGCTGGTCGCCGCCTGCCTGTTCATCGCGGTCGCGGAGTGGACGTTCTGGGAGGAATTCCAGACCCGCTTCAATTTCATCGCCGTCGACTACCTCGTCTACACCACCGAGGTGATCGGCAACATCCGCGAGTCCTACCCCGTGCCGGCGATCCTGGCGGTGCTGTTCGTGGCGACCTGCGCGCTGTGCTGGTGGGGTCGGGCCTGGCTGCTGCCGCGGCCCGGGGACGGCATGCGCCTGGGCCGCCGCACGCTGGTGACGCTGGCGTGGCTGGCGGCCACCCTGCTCGGCACCTGGCTGGTCGACGCCGACATGAAGAACCGTTCCGGCAACGAGTACGTCAACGCGCTCGCCGGCAACGGCATCTACCAGTTCTTCGCCGCCTACCGCAGCGCCAGCATCGACTACGCGAAGTTCTACAGCAGCCAACCCGACCGGGAGGCGTTCGAGGGCCTGCGCGCGCAGCTCAGGTCCCCGGACAGCAGTTTCACCAGCGCCAATCCCTACGACATCACCCGCCGCATCCATGCCCGGCGCCCGCAACGACGGCTCAACGTGGTGCTGGTCAGCGTCGAAAGCCTGTCGGCGAGCTTTTCGAAGGATTTCGGAGGCAACCTCGACCTGACCCCGCAGCTTGACGCACTGGGCAGGCAAAGCCTGGTGTTCGACAACCTGTACGCAACCGGCACCCGCACCGTGCGCGGGCTGGAAGCGCTGTCGTTGTCGGTGCCGCCGACCCCGGGCGAATCGATCGTCAAGCGCCCGCACAACGAAGGGTTGTTCAGCCTGGCCAGCGTGTTCAACCGCAAGGGCTACGTGTCCGAATTCCTGTATGGCGGCTACGGCGCCTTCGACAACATGAACTATTTCTTCGCCCACAACGGCTACCTGATCCGCGACCGCGAGAGCATCCCCGCCAAGAGCATCCACCACGCCAACATCTGGGGCGTGGCCGACGAAGACCTCTACACCATGGCGCTGGGCGAGTTCGATCGCCTGCATGCCGGCGGCACCCCGTTCTTCGCCCACGTCATGACCACCTCCAACCACCGCCCGTACACGTTCCCGCAGGGCAGGGTGGATTACCCGCAGGGCAAGCGCGACAGCGCAGTGGCCTACACCGACTGGGCGCTCGGCGATTTCATCGAGCGCGCGCGCAGCAAGCCCTGGTTCGCGGACACGGTGTTCGTGATCACCGCCGACCACTGCGCTTCCAGCGGCGGCATCGCAACGCTGCCGACCTTCCGCTACCACATCCCCTTGTGGATCTATTCGCCCGCGCATATCGCGCCGCGACGGGTGGAGCGGATGCTGAGCCAGATCGACATCCCGCCGACGATCCTCGGGCTGCTCGGCTTCGACTACACCACCCGCTTCTACGGCCAGGACGTGTTCGCGCTGGAGCCGGGGCGCGAGCGTGCCTTCATCGGCAACTACCAGCAACTGGGCTATCTCAGCCACGACCGCCTGGTCGAACTGGGCCCCAACCAGAGCGTGCGCGAGGTGCGGCCGGACTACGTCGACGACAGGGAGCAGCCGCCGGTCGCAATCGATCCAGAACTTGCCGGGCAGGCCGTGCGCTACTACCAGACTGCCAGCTTCCGCTTCGCCCGCGGGCTCATGGGCGTGGACACCTCAGACGACAGCGGCGCGGCACGGGTGGCGCGCGAGGAAGGCGAGGCGACGGCCCTCGGCGTGCGCGGAAGTTCGCGCTGAAGGCTGGGCCCGGGTCCACGTAGCGACGCGCCGGGCCCGCGGTTAGAGTGGCGGCATGTCGCCCTGGCCGTTCCTGTCGCGCGTGCTGCTCAGCCTCGCCCTCGTCGTGAACGCGGTGGCGCCGGTTGCGGCGTCGACCAGCGTGCCGATGGCACGGGTACAGCCAGCGACCGTCGCGGCCCATGGCGATGGGGCGGCGGCGCGCATGCCATGCCACCAGCAACGGCACGCAACTGTCGCGAGCGCGGCTGCCCCGTCGGCGGCCATGCCGGCGCCCGACGACACGACGCAACCTGCTCCGGACAGCTGCGCGCCGGGCCCCTGCGCTTGCGCCTGCGTGCATCCCGGCCAGGCCGCGCTGCCGGCGCTTGCGATGACGCTGGAGCGGGTCCGCCCTCGATTGGCCAGCGGCGCGTTGCCACTGGCCCACGGCGCTCCCGCGTTGCGCCACCCGATCCGGCCTCCGATTGCCTAGGTATGGTGCAGCGCCGACCGGCGCTCATCCGCCTGCGCGCATCCGCGATGGTTGCCGTCGCTGCGCGCAGATCGACACCCCGATGCTGTAACGGAGTTCCCATGTCATCCACCCTGTTGAGTCACGACGGGCCGCGCCTGCCGTCGCGACGCCGCTTCGTGCAAGGCATCGCCGCCGGCGGTGCCGTCGCCAGCCTCGGCCTGTGGCCCGGCCCCGCATGGGCACTCGGCACGCGCGGCCAGCCCGGCGTGTTGTCCGGCACCGAGTTCGACCTGGTCATCGGCGAAACCCCGATGAACTTCACCGGGCGGACGCGCGCGGCAGTCACCGTCAATGGCTCGCTGCCGGCGCCGCTGTTGCGCTGGCGCGAAGGCACGACTGTCAACCTGCGCGTCTCCAACGCGTTGCCCGCCGGTTCGATCCACGGCCACGAGACCTCGATCCATTGGCACGGCATCCTGTTGCCGGCCAACATGGACGGCGTGCCGGGGCTGAGTTTCGCGGGCATCGGCCGCGGCGAGACCTACCACTACCGCTTCACCGTGAAACAGGCGGGAACCTACTGGTACCACAGCCATTCCGCGTTCCAGGAACAGGCGGGGCTTTATGGCCCGCTGGTGATCGATCCGGTCGAACCGGAACCGTTCGCGTTCGATCGCGACTACGTGGTGATGCTCACGGACTGGACCGACCTGGATCCCACCGCGTTGTTCGCGCGGCTGAAGAAGATGTCGGACTACGACAACTACTACAAGCGCACCGTCGGCGATTTCGTCCGCGACGCCTCGAAGGAGGGGTTGCGGGCAACGCTGGCCGACCGCGGCATGTGGGGGCGGATGCGGATGACGCCGACCGACCTGTCGGACGTCAACGGCAACACCTACACCTACCTGATGAACGGAACGACCGCGCTCGGCAACTGGACCGGCCTGTTCCGCAGCGGCGAGAAGGTCCGCCTGCGCTTCATCAACGGCTCGTCGATGACCCACTTCGACGTGCGCATCCCCGGCCTGAAGATGACCGTGGTCGCCGCAGACGGCCAGTACGTGCACCCGGTGACGGTGGACGAATTCCGCATCGCCACGGCGGAGACCTACGACGTGATCGTCGAGCCTTCCGGGCAGGACGCCTTCACCATTTTTGCCCAGGACATGGGTCGCACCGGCCATGTCAGCGGCACCCTGGCGGTGCGCGAGGGGTTGCGCGCGCCGGTGCCGGCGCTGGATGCACGCCCGATCCTGCGCATGTCGGACATGGGCCATGGCGGGATGGGGCAGGGCGGCCACGACATGGCGGGCATGGACCACGCCGGCCACGCGATGGCCACGATGCAGCAGCACCCGGCGAGCGAGGCCGGCAACCCGCTGGTCGACATGCAGACGATGGCGCCGGTGCCCAAACTCGAGGACCCGGGGATCGGCCTGCGCGACAACGGCCGCACGGTACTGAACTACGCGATGCTGCGCAGCGCTTTCGACGATCCCGATGGCCGCGAGCCAGGTCGCGAGATCGAGCTGCACCTCACCGGCCACATGGAAAAGTTCGCCTGGGGCTTCGATGGCCGGAAGTTCTCCGACGTCGAACCGCTGCGGTTCAACTACGGCGAGCGCCTGCGGATCGTGCTGGTGAACGACACCATGATGACCCATCCGATCCACCTGCACGGCATGTGGAGCGACCTGGAGGACGAAGGCGGCAACTTCCACGTGCGCAAGCACACCATCGACATGCCGCCGGGCAGCAGGCGCAGCTATCGCGTGCGTGCCGATGCGCTCGGGCAATGGGCCTACCACTGCCACCTGCTGTACCACATGGAAGCCGGCATGATGCGGCAGGTGTCGGTGGAGGAATGAACGCCATGGACGCATCCGCAAAGACAAGCCGGGCGGCAATGCCGGGCGCCGCGCTCCTGGCCCTGCTGCCATTCACGGCGATGGCGCAGGTCGATCACGCCACCATGTCCATGCCGACGCCGCCGCAGGCTGCGCCGCAGGTGACGCCAGTCACGCAACCCGCACCGGTGCCCGACCATGCCACGATGGATCATGCAGCAATGGAGCATGCTGCAGCGGACGATGCGGCAAAGGACCAGGCCGCAACGGCCGTGCCAGACCACGCCACCATGGACCACGCGGCCATGGGGCACGACATGGATGCCATGCCCGCCATCGCACAGACCAGGCCGATAACGCCCATCCCGCAGGTCACCGACGCCGATCGCGCCGCCGCCGTACCTCCACCCGCCGACCATCCGGTGCACGACAACGGCATCTACAGCTATCTGCTGTTCAACCGGCTCGAAACCTGGGATGCCGATCCCGGAAGCGGGCTGGCGTGGGAAGGGCAGGGCTGGATTGGCACCGACCTCAACCGGCTGTGGTTGCGCAGCGAAGGCGAGCAGGTCCATGGGCGCCTGCACTCGGCTGACCTGGAGGCGCTGTATGGACACGCCATCAGTCCCTGGTGGGACTTCGTCGCCGGCATCCGCCACGACTTCAAGCCGGGTTCTGCGCAGGATTTCCTGGCGGTCGGCGTGATGGGATTGTCGCCTTACAAGTTCGAAGTGTCGGCGACCGCCTATATCGGCCAGGCCGGGCAATCGGAGGCCCGGATCGAAGTCGAATACGAGTCATTGCTCACCAACCGATTGATCCTGCAGCCGCTGGTCGAGGTCAATGTCTTCGGCAAGGACGACGCGCGGCGCGGTATCGGCTCCGGGCTTGGAACGGTCGAAGCGGAGCTGCGGCTGCGTTACGAATTCACCCGCCGCTTCGCCCCGTACGTCGGGCTGGTCCACGAACGCGCGTTTGGGCGCACCGCCGACCTGCGCCGCGCGGAAGGCGAAAGCGCCGACGATACCCGCCTTGTAGCGGGCGTGCGCATCTGGTTCTGACACCCGGCGATATCGGGACGAACAATGGAGATCACTGACATGAAAAGCCTCGCGCTTGCACCCGCGTTGCTCGGCCTCGCCCTGGCCCTGGCGAGTTGTACGCCAACCTCCGCCGCGCCGGGCAGCACTAGCGACGACGCGCGGCCCGTCACCGCCGCCGCAAAACTCCCGCTGGTGGTGGTCCACAAGAACGCATCCTGCGGATGCTGCAACGACTGGATCGAGCACGTGCGCGCGGCCGGCTTCCGGGTACAGGTGCGCAACGAGGTCAACCTGAACCCGATCAAGGAGCGGGTCGGCGTGCCGCTCGGCAAGGGCTCCTGCCACACCGCCGAGGTTGACGGCTATTTCGTCGAAGGCCATGTACCGGCAGCGGACATCAAGCGACTGCTCGCCGAACGCCCCGCAGCCAGGGGCCTGGTCCTGCCGGGCATGCCGATCGGATCGCCGGGCATGGAATCGCCGGACGGCCGCAGCCAGCCGTACACGGTCGAACTGGTCGGTTTCGATGGCGGCACATCGGCGTTTTCCCGGCACTGAAGCGACCGGGTGCGCAGGGCTTGACTCTGGACCATGGTCAAGGGTGCAGACTGCACGCATGAAGATCGGAACGTTGGCCCGGGAAGCCGGGGTCGCCATCGACACGGTGCGCTACTACGAGCGGCAGGGACTGCTGCCGCCGCCGCAGCGCAGTGCGTCCGGATATCGCCAGCACGGGAAGGACGACGTCGCGCGGCTGCGTTTCATTCGCCGCTCCAAGGGGCTGGGGTTCACCCTCGAGGAGATCCGCGAACTGCTGGACCTTTCCGGCCGCCGCGACGTGGACATGGCCGGCATGAAGGCGGCCGCGATCCAGAAGCTCGCCGGGATCGACGAAAAACTTTCCGAACTGCAACGCGTGCGTGCCGGGCTGGAGGCGCTGGTGGCGTCCTGCCCGGGACACGGCGCGCTCGAACACTGCCCGATCCTGGATGCGCTGGCCGGTGACCGGCCCGCCGGAGAACGACATGAGTGACCCGCACGCCCACCACCATCATGGCCATGGCCACGAGCACGCCACCACGATCGATCCGGTGTGCGGCATGGCCGTGGATCCGGCGAAGACGCCGCACCACGCGACCCACGAAGGCCTGGAATACCACTTCTGCAATCCGCGTTGCCGCGAGAAGTTCGTTGCCGAGCCCGGCAAATACCTGGCTCCGCGGGATTCGCAACCTGTGGAGGCCGCGCCGGCCGGCACCACCTACACCTGCCCGATGCACCCGGAAATCCGGCAGCCGGGTCCGGGCACGTGCCCGATCTGCGGCATGGCGCTGGAACCGGAGATGCCGAGCCTGGACGACGGCGAGAACCCGGAACTGCGGGACTTCGGTCGCCGCTTCTGGTGGACGCTGCCGCTGAGCGCCATCGTGCTGGTGCTGGCGATGTTCGGGCAGCACTTCCCGGCGCTGGACGCCGCCGCGCGCACCTGGCTGGAGTTCGCACTGGCCACGCCGGTGGTGCTGTGGGCTGGCCGGCCGTTCTTCGAGCGCTGGTGGCAATCGATCCGCAACCGCAGCCCCAACATGTGGACCCTGATCGGCACCGGCGTCGGCGCCGCCTACGGCTACAGCGTGGTCGCAACCGTGGCGCCGGGCCTGTTCCCGGCCTCGTTCCACGAGCACGGGCGCGTGGGCGTCTACTTCGAGGCCGCTGCGGTGATCGTGTCGCTGACCCTGCTGGGGCAGTTGCTGGAACTGCGCGCGCGCTCGAAGACATCGGCCGCGATCAAGGCGTTGCTTGGGCTGGCGCCCAAGACCGCGCGGCGCATCGAAGCCGACGGCAGCGAAACCGACATCCCGCTCGAGCACGTGCACGTCGGCGACCGGCTGCGCGTACGTCCCGGCGAAAAGGTGCCGGTCGACGGCACCGTGCTCGAAGGCCGCTCCAGCATCGACGAATCCATGCTCACCGGCGAACCGATCCCGGTGGGGAAGGGGGAGGGCGACCAGCTCATCGGCGCCACCCTCAACGGCACCGGCGCGCTGGTGATGCGCGCCGAGCAGGTCGGTTCGGCCACGGTGCTGGCGCAGATCGTGCAGATGGTGGCGCAGGCCCAGCGCTCGCGCGCGCCGATGCAGCGCATGGCCGACAAGGTCGCATACTGGTTCGTGCTGGCCGTGTTCGCGGTCGCGCTGGCGACGTTCGTGGCATGGGGCCTGTTCGGCCCGGATCCATCGTGGACCTATGCCGTGCTCAACGCGGTCTCGGTGCTGATCATCGCCTGTCCCTGTGCGCTCGGACTGGCCACGCCGATGTCGATCATGGTGGCCAGTGGCCGCGCCGCGCACGGCGGCGTGCTGTTCCGCGACGCCGAGGCGATCGAGCGCTTGCGGGCAATCGATACGCTGGTGGTCGACAAGACCGGAACCCTGACCGAAGGCCGCGCTGCCTTCCGCGAAGTGCTGCCGGCACCGGGCATCGATGCGGACGATGTGCTGCGCCTGGCCGCCAGCCTGGACCAGGGCAGCGAACATCCGTTGGCCGAAGCGATCGTCGCCGCCGCGCGGGATCGCGGCATGGCGCTGTCGCCGGTGGACGAGTTCGATTCGGTCACCGGGCAGGGAGTACGCGGCCGGGTGTCGGGGCAGGCATTGCTGCTGGGCAACGGCAGCCTGATGCGGGACGCGGGGATCGATGTCGCGGAGTTGAGCGCACGCGCGGAAGCGCTACGGCGCGCGGGCGCAAGCGTCATGTTCCTTGCCGCCGATGGCCGCGCCCGGGGCGTGGTCGCGGTGGCCGACCCGGTCAAGAAGAGCACTCCGGCGGCACTGGCCGCGTTGCGCGCCGACGGCATACGCATCGTGATGGCGACGGGCGATGCGCAGGGCACCGCGGCTGCTGTCGCCGACGCGCTCGGCATCGACGAGGTGCATGGCGAAGTCCGTCCCGGCGACAAGGTCGCCCTGGTCAGGCGACTGCAGGCGCAGGGCCGGCGCGTGGCGATGGCCGGCGACGGCATCAACGACGCGCCGGCGCTCGCGGCGGCCGATGTCGGCATCGCCATGGGCACCGGTACCGACGTGGCGATGTCGACCGCGCAGGTGACCCTGGTCAAGGGCGACCTGCGGCGGATCGTCACCGCGCGCCGGATTTCCCGTGACACCGTGGGCAACATGAAGCAGAACCTGGGCTTTGCCTTCCTTTACAACGCGATCGGCGTGCCGCTCGCCGCAGGCGTCCTGTACCCGGCGTTCGGCGTGCTGCTCAGCCCGATGATCGCGGCGCTGGCGATGAGCCTCAGTTCGGTCTCGGTGGTGGCCAATGCCTTGCGCCTGGGGCGGGATGCGTCGGGGCCTCGGGTTGACGCCTGAGGCCTGGACCGAGCTCGCCGCCGCGCGAACGGCGGGGGCGGCGGTTCCTGCTGGCGGACCACTTGCCATGCCTGATCGGGGGCTGATGAAACTTCGCATAATGCCTATTATGTAAAGCATGATAACAGATCGTCCGATCTTGGCCGTGTCGGCGTCCCCTCATTGATGGCGCTGCCCGCTTGATCGTGTCGTGACCCCAGTTGCTGGCGCGTCCTTACACCCGCCCCCGGTTAGATCAACGAGTTGCGGATACCTGGTGGAACAGATGGTGCCAGGACATGTTGGCGCCCCTCCCTTGATTGTGTCGCGTCCCGTAATCGTGGCGCGTCCTTTGTGGTCGGATTGCACCCGTGAACATGGCGCCTTCCGTTTTCGCTGCCCGAAAGAATCCCTTGAACGTGGCGCGTCCCTTGCCCAATTTCCGGCGGCACTCCGTGGCTTGGGGCGGCGTGCCTGCCTGACTTCATTCGCGTCGAAGTTGGGTAAGACGGGCGGTCATTCCCGAGGCGGAAAACTCGAACGTGATTCGATCGCCGACCTTCGTGCGAGATCGTGTCGATGACGCCAGTCGCCCGGTTGGAAACATGAAACAGAACCTCGGGTTTGCATTCGCCTACAACGCCGTCGGAGTGCCGATCGCCGCCGGCGTTCTTTACCCAGTGTTCGGCCTGCTACTGAGCCCGATGGTTGCGGCGCTGGCCATGAGCCTGAGCTCGGTATCGGTGGTGGCCAATGCACTTCGCCTTCAAGTCGACCGCCGTACCGTCCTCGCCGACCACATCTGTGCCGCGCCGGCCCCTGCGCCTGGCCAAGGACTGACTTGGATCAATTGCATCGGTTCTGGTAAGAGGTAAGCTCACGCCATGGTCCGCATCCGCCATCGGAACTGGTTCCAGCGCACCGCCCTCCTCGCGATGGCGGCGCTGCTCTGGTCCCAGTTCGTGCTTGCAGGCCACGGCGAGTGCCTGGATCTCCCAGGCACGCCGGCGGCGTTTGTGGCTGCCGCCACCGACACCCAGCACGACCATGGCCACGGCTGCGATGCCGAGCTCCCCTCGGCGAGCAAGGCACTGTGCGACGCGCACTGCACCGAGGGTGACCTCTCGGCGGACAGTGGACGCATCCCTTTGATTCCGCCGCTGCTCGCCGAAGCCTGGTTCTCCTGGCTTGCAATCGCCGCGATTGCGGATGCTGCGCCAAGTGTCACGGCTACATGGGTGGATTCGCCGCCCAGACCCGCCTGGCACCGACCTACCGCCCATCCAGCGGCGCTCCTGCTGATCTGATGCCCGGGACGCTGACTGCTCCGCACGTCCGTGCGGCGCAGTCCTGTGCGTTCGCGCCGTGGCTGCATCACGGCATGTGTTCCTGCCCTCGTCCGAGCGACCTGCGTCGCGCCGGCCAAAGGACACTGATATGGCATCCCCGTTCGATCGACTGCAGGCCGGGCGCCTGCACCCTCGCCCGCTGTTCCGCCGCCGGCCACCGCTCCGGCACCTGCTTCCCTGCGTGCTCGCCGGCGCCTTGTGGACGCTGGCGCTGCCCGTTACCGCAACCGAACCCGTCCCAGGGCACAGTCTCGAGTCGATCCGCGCCTGGGTCCTCGAACACAACCCCGAGCTGCGGGCACTGGACTTCGAGGCCCAAGCCGCCGAAGCACGGATTCTGCCGGCGGGCGCCCTGCCCGACCCGATGGCCTCCGTTGGATTCCGCGGCCTGGATCCAGACAAGCCCTGGCGCACCGCCGGTGCCGAGCGCCAGGTCGACTACGCGGTACGCCAGCGTTTCCCCCTCTGGGGCAAGCGCGGCCTGGCACGCACCGCGGCCAGCCAGGACGCGGTCGCGATCGGGCTCGATCGCCTCACAACTGCGCGCGACCTGCTGGCCGACGCCGAGACGGCCTACGCACGCTACTGGCATGCCGATCAGGCCGTGGCTGTACTCGATCGCCGCATCGCCCTGCTCCGCCAGGTCGAAGAGATGGCCGGCGTGCGCTACGCCCTGGGCCGCGCGGCGCAGCAAGATGCCATCCGCGCCCAGGTCGAGCAGACCAGCCTCCAGCGCGAGCGGATCGAACGCCTCGCGACCAAGCAGGAGGCGGCTGCCACCTTGAACGCGGTGTTGGGGCGCCGGTCCGATGCACCGCTGGCGACTCCCGATGAGGCGCCGCGCCTCGTCGTCCACAGCGCCTCGCTCGCCGCGGCACTGGATGGCGCCGATGCGCACCCCGCTGTGCGCTCGCAGCAGGCCCGCGCCGAATCCGCGCACACGAACGTGGTGCTGCAGCGTCGCAACCGCTTTCCCGACATCACCGTGGGCGTGGGCGCAATGCAACTCGGCAACGGCCTCGAAAGCACCGAGCTGATGCTGGAGGTCGAGATCCCGTTCCAGCAGCGTGCACGCCGCGAACGCGAGCGCGAATCGCGCCTGCTCGAAGAAGCGGCCCTGGCCCGCAGGGATGCCACGTTGCGCGCCGTCGAAGAACGCGGTGCCTCCGCTTGGGCGCAGTGGACCAGCGCACGCGAGCGCCGCGGGCTGATCGAGAACACGCTGCTGCCGCAGGCCGACGCCACCTGGCAGTCCGCACTGGCCAGCTACCAAGTCGGCGAAGTCGACTTCGGGACGCTGCTCGAAGCACTCAATGAATGGCAGGGCGCCGACCTCGCACGGGTCGATGCATTGCGTGACGAATTGTTGGGCGCCGCCGCCGTGCGCGCCATCGAAGGAGATATCCGATGACCCGTGTCCAGACCCTGTCGCTCGCCATCGGCGTCGCACTCGCCGCCCTCGTCGTCGGCTGGATGGCCGGCCGCGCGACGAACGATTCCCCGACCGCAGCCACGTCCGCCGAGGCGCCGGCCGCGGAACGCAAAGTGCTCTATTACCGCAATCCCATGGGCCTCCCCGACACCTCACCGGTGCCGAAGAAGGACCCGATGGGCATGGACTACGTCCCGGTCTACGCCGGCGACGCGCCTGCCGCGACGCCGGGAACGGTGGTGATGCCACCCGACAAGGTGCAGGCGCTGGGCGTGCGTACCGAAGCGGTCCGGCACGCAGTCTTGGCTGCGACCGTGCGCACCAGCGGCACCGTCGAGGTCGACGAGACCCGGCAGTACGCGATCGCGCCGCGCTTCGAAGGTTGGGTCGAACGGCTGTACGCGAACCAGACCGGCATGCGGGTCCACGCGGGGCAACCGCTGCTGTCCGTTTACAGCCCGCAGCTGGCCGCGGCGCAGCAGGAATATCGGCTGGCCGACGAGACCGCCCGCAGGCTGGCGGCATCCGACCCCGCGAGCGCGGCCTCGATGGTCCGGCTGCGCGCCGCCGCCCGCACCCGTCTGCGAAACTGGGAAATCAGCGACGCGCAGCTCGGCAAGACGGGACTGGTGCTCACCGCACCGGCGGACGCGGTCGTGATCGAGAAGCCGGTGGTCCAGGGCGCGCGCTTCGAGCCCGGCGAGACCATCCTGCGCCTGGCCGACCTGTCGACGGTGTGGGTGATCGCCAAGGTCCCGGCAGCGCAGGCCGCGGGCATCAAGCCCGGCCAGGCGGCCCGGTTTGAAACCGTGGCCCTGCCCGGCCAGGTGGCCGAGGGCGAAGTCACCTTCGTGCAGCCCGTCATCGATGCGCAGACGCGCACCGTGGATGTGCGCATTGCCCTGCCCAACCCCGACGGCGACCTGCGTCCCGGGCTCTACGGAACGGTGCTGCTTGAGGAGCCGGGGGCGGGGCCGGTCCTGACCGTCCCGCGCTCCGCCGTGCTCGACAGCGGCACGCGCCAGGTGGTGCTGATCGAAACCGGTCCTGGCCGCTTCGCACCGCGAGATGTCACCCTGGGTCGCCGCGGTGGCGATCGGATCGAGATCCTCGACGGACTGGCCGAGGGCGAGCAGGTCGTGGTCTCCGCGAACTTCCTGATCGACGCCGAAAGCAACCTGCAGTCGGCGCTGGAGGGTCTTGGCGGTCATGCAGGACATGGCACGCCCTCGGGCACCAGCGAGGATTCACAACCCGAGTCCGGCGATGGCGTCTCCGATCCGCACGCAGGTCATTCCATGCCGGCCACCCAGGAGGAGACTCCGCGCTCCCCCACCGGCCACGAGGGGCACTGACATGCTGGCCCGTCTCATCGAATGGTCGGTCCGCAACGTCTTCCTGGTGCTGGTGATGACGCTGGCGATCGTGGCCGGCGGCATCTACGCGCTGATGCAGACCCCGCTGGACGCGCAACCGGACCTGTCGGATGTCCAGGTGATCGTGTTCACCGAGTATCCGGGACAAGCGCCCCAGGTGGTCGAGGACCAGATCACCTACCCGCTGACCAGCGCCCTGCTCTCGGTGCCCAAGTCGAAGGACGTCCGCGGCTTCTCGTTCTTCGGTGCCTCGTTCATCTACGTCATCTTCGAGGAAGGGACGGATCTCTACTGGGCGCGCTCGCGCGTGCTCGAGAACCTGAACGTCGCCTCGAAGAACTTGCCGGCCGGCGTGGCACCCGCACTGGGCCCCGACGCCACAGGCGTAGGCTGGGTCTACCAGTACGTCCTCAAGAGCGACCGCCACTCGCTGGACGAGTTGCGCGCCATGCAGGACTGGTACCTGCGCTACCAGCTCACTACCGCGCCCGGCGTGGCCGAGGTCGCCAGCGTCGGCGGCTTCGTGCGCCAGTACTCGATCACCGTTGATCCGGTCCGGCTGCGCGAGTTCGACATCCCGATTTCACGGGTGTCCGAGGTGATCGCCGAGAGCAACCGCGACGTCGGCGGCCGCGTGATCGAGATGGCCGAGACCGAGTACATGGTGCGGGGCCGTGGCTACCTGCGCGGCATCAAGGACATCGAGAGCCTGGTGCTGCGCGCCGAAGGAGGCGCACCGGTGCTGATCGGCGACGTCGCCCGGGTCGAACTGGTGCCCGACGAGCGCCGTGGCATCGCCGACCTGAACGGCGACGGCGATGTCGTGGCCGGGATTGTCATTGCGCGATTCGGCGAGAACGCCCTGGCCGTGATCGGTGGGGTGAAGGACAAGATCGCGGAACTTGCACGAGGATTGCCCGAAGGCGTCAGCGTCCAGGCGGTCTACGACCGCTCCGACCTCATCGTGCGTGCGATCAAGACGCTGCGCACGACACTGTTCGAGGAGAGTCTGATCGTCGCGCTGGTGTGCCTGCTGTTCCTGTTCCATGCGCGCAGCGCGCTGGTCGCGATCGTCATGCTGCCGGTCGGCGTGCTGATCGCGGTGATCGCGATGCGTGCGCTGGGCATGAACTCCAACATCATGAGCCTGGGCGGCATCGCGATCTCGATCGGCGTGATGGTGGACGCGGCGATCGTGATGATCGAAAACGCGCACAAGCACATCGAACGCTCCGACGGCTCCCGCAGCCGGGCCCAGGTGATCATCGACGCCTGCCGCGAGGTCGGGCCGGCGCTGTTCTTCAGCCTGATGATCATCACCGTCTCCTTCCTTCCGGTGTTCGCCCTGGAGGCGCAGGAAGGCCGCCTGTTCAAGCCTCTGGCTTTCACCAAGACGTTTGCCATGGCGGGTGGAGCCCTGCTGTCGGTGACGCTCGTCCCCGTGCTCATGTTGTTGTTCGTGCGCGGCAAGATCGTGCCCGAGCAGAAGAATCCAGTGAACCGGTTCCTGGTCGCGCTCTACCGCCCGGTGATCAATGTCGTACTCAGGCACCGGATGGCCACGATCGCGATCGCGCTGGTCGCCCTGTTCGCCAGCCTGTGGCCCGCGTCGCGCCTGGGCAGCGAGTTCATGCCCACGCTCAACGAGGGCACGCTCCTGTACATGCCGGCATCGCTCCCAGGCATGTCGGTGACCAAAGCATCGGAGCTGCTGCAGCAGCAGGACCGGATCATCAAGGGCTTCCCGGAAGTGGAATCCGTCTTCGGCAAGGCCGGGCGCGCCCTGACAGCGACCGACCCCGCGCCCCTGGAGATGTTCGAGACAACCATCAACCTCAAGCCCGAGGGCGAATGGCGCGACGGAATGACCACCGACAAGCTCATCGCCGAGATGGATGAGGCGCTGAAGTTCCCGGGGGTCGCCAACTCGTGGACGATGCCGATCAAGGCGCGCACCGACATGCTGGCCACCGGCATCCGCACGCCGGTCGGGATCAAGCTCTTCGGCACCGACCTCGAGCAGCTCGATGCCCTGGCGACCGAGATCGAAGCGGTCGTGCGCGAGGTGCCGGGGACGACCAGCGCATTCGCCGAACGCCTGACCGGCGCCTACTACCTCGACATCACCCCCAACCTGCACAGCCTGGCCCAGTACGGCGTGACCCTGGGCGAGGTCCAGGACGTGGTGGCAGCCGCGCTGGGCGGCGAGATCGTCACCACCATCCTCCAGGGCCGTGAGCGCTTCAGCGCAATCGTGCGCTATCCGCGCGAGCTGCGCGACGACCCGCACCGTATCGGCAGCCAAGTCCTGGTGCCCGTGCCCGGCGGCGCGCAGGTGCCCCTCGGCGAGCTGGCGCGAATCGAGGTCACGAAAGGGGCGCCGAGCATCCGCACCGAAAACGCGATGCTGGCGGCCTACATCTACGTCGATACGCGCGAAAGCGACCTGGGTCGTTACGTGCAGGCTGCGCAGAATGCGGTCGCCGAACAGGTGCAGTTCCCACCCGGCTACTACGTGACCTGGAGCGGGCAGTACGAGTACATGCAGCGCGCCGCCGAAAAGATGCGCGTCGTCGTCCCGGTGACGCTGGCGTTGATCTTCTTGCTGCTGTACCTCAACTTCCGCCGCGTCACCGAGTCGCTGATCGTGATGCTGTCGGTACCGTTCGCACTCGTCGGCGGCGTGTGGCTGATGTGGCTGCTCGACTACAACGTCAGCGTCGCGGTGATCGTGGGCTTCATCGCGCTGGCCGGCGTCGCCGCGGAAACCGGCGTGGTGATGCTGATCTACCTTGACCACGCGCTCGAGGCGCGTGCCGCGCAGCGTCGGGCCGAAGGCCGCTCTCTGGATGCACGCGACCTCCGCGAGGCGATCATCGAAGGCGCGGTCGACCGCGTGCGCCCGAAGATGATGACCGTGGTCGCGATCATGGCCGGCCTGCTGCCGATCATGTGGAGCAGCGGCACAGGCTCCGAGGTCATGCGTCGCATCGCCGCGCCGATGGTGGGCGGCATGGTCTCGTCTACGGTTCTGACGCTGGTGGTGATCCCGGCGCTGTACTCGCTGATCAAACAGCGGCAACTGGCCAGGACGCCACCAATCCACAGGAGTAGTCCATGAACAACGAAACCAACCCCACCCTCCAGTTCCTCGGTGCCGCGGGCACCGTCACAGGCTCGCGCTACCTGGTCGAGGCCAACGGCCAGCGCGTGCTGGTGGACTGCGGCCTGTTCCAAGGCTACAAGCAGCTGCGCGAGCGCAACTGGGCCCCGTTTCCGGTCGATCCGGCGTCAATCGATGCGGTGGTCCTTACCCACGCGCACCTGGATCATTCGGGCTACCTCCCAGCGTTGGTCAAGCAGGGGTTCCGCGGCCGGATCCACTGCACCCAGGGTAGCGTGGCCCTCTGCGGCCTGCTGCTTCCCGACAGCGGACACCTGCTCGAAGAAGAGGCCAAGTATGCGGCCCGCAAGGGCTACTCCAAGCACAAGGAACCACGACCGCTTTACACCGAGGATGACGCACGCCGCAGCCTGAAGCAGCTCACTGGACATGATTATGGTCGCGACATCGAGATCGCATCAGGCGTCTCGGTCCGCTTCCATCCTGCCGGCCACATCCTGGGCGCTGCCCACGTCAGCCTGGACGTCCAGGGCCAGCGCCTGCACTTCAGTGGCGACCTGGGGCGACAGCAGGAGTCGCTGATGAATCCGCCAACGCCCCTGCCCGCCTGTGACGTCCTGGTCTGCGAGTCCACATACGGCAATCGCGAACACGTTCCGATCGACCAGGAGGCGGAGCTGGCTCCCATCATCCGCCGCGTCGCAGCCCGCGGGGGTGTGATCGTCATCCCCGCCTTTGCCATCGGACGCGCCCAGGCGCTCATGCTGCATATCGCCCGGTTGCGTGAGCGCAAGGAGATCCCGCGCGTGCCGGTCTACCTCAACAGCCCGATGGCGATCAACGCGACCCGGCACTACCACGCCCATCATTCCGACCACCACGTGTCCGAAGAGGACTGCCAGCGGATGTTCGACGTGGCCACTTTCGTCAACACGGTGGATGAGTCGAAGGCACTCAACCGCCAGCGCGGGCCGATGATCATCATCTCGGCCAGCGGCATGATCACCGGCGGGCGCGTGCTGCACCACATCGAGGCATTCGGCCAGGATGACCGCAACGCGATCCTGCTGGCGGGCTACCAGGCCGGCGGAACACGCGGTGCCGCACTGGCGGCGGGAAAGCGCACCTTGCGCATGTTCGGCCGCGAGATCCCGATTCGTGCCGAGGTGGTGCAGCTGGAGGGCTTTTCCGGCCACGCCGACGCCGGGGAACTCCTCGACTGGATGCGCACCGCGCCGTCCGCGCCGCGCGTCGTCTACCTCACCCACGGCGAGCCCGACGCAGCCGACACGCTGCGCGGGCGCGTGCAGCGCGAGCTGGGCTGGCGCGCGCGCGTGCCGGAGCACCTGGAGCAGGTTGGCCTGGAGGATGTGCGGTGACGACGCCGGGCCACACCCGCCTGCGCGTCACCCGTGCCGGCATCGACACCTACCAGCAGCCGGTGGTCTATATGCACCGCGACTGCGAAGTCTGCCGTTCGGAAGGATTTGTCGCGATGACGCGCGTGAGGCTGGCCGTCGGTACGCGCACGCTGGTGGCGACGCTGAACGTGGTCGTCGACGCCCGGCTTGGTCTGGACGAGGTGGCCCTGTCGGAGGCCGCGTGGACGCTGCTCGATCCCGTGTCCGATGCCCTCGCCTCGGTGCGGCATGCGGAACCCGCGTCGTCGGTAGGCGCGCTCCGTGCCAAAGTGTTCGGGGCGCGGTTGGATGACACGCAGTACCTCGCCTTGGTGCAGGACGTGATGGAAAGCCGGTTGTCGGACCTGGAGCTTGCCGCGTTCGTCACGGCCAGTGCGGGTGACCGCCTGGACCACGCGGAAACCACGGCGCTGACGCGGGCGATGATCGCTGTCGGCCAACGCCTGGACTGGGGCGAAGGCCCGGTGCTGGACAAGCACTGCGTGGGCGGCTTGCCGGGCAATCGCACCACCCCGATCGTGGTGGCCATCGTGGCTGCGCTGGGCTACCGCATTCCAAAAACGTCCTCGCGCGCAATCACCTCGCCCGCGGGCACCGCCGACACGATGGAAGTGATGGCGCCGGTGGCGCTCGACCTGGCTGCGATGCAGCGGGTGGTGGAGCGCGAGGGCGGCTGCATCGTCTGGGGCGGCAACGTGCGCCTGAGCCCGGCCGACGACATCCTGATCAGGGTCCAGCGGCCGCTGGACTTCGACAGCGACGGCCAGCTGGTTGCCAGCGTACTGTCGAAGAAGATCGCCGCGGGCTCAACTCACGTGCTGATCGACATGCCGGTAGGGCCGACCGCCAAGGTGCGTGGTGAGGCCGCGGCGCACAGCCTTGGCGCACGGCTTGCACACACCGCGGACGCGCTTGGATTGCACATGGGCATCCATCGCTCAGACGGTACCCAGCCGGTGGGTCGGGGAATCGGTCCGGCGCTTGAAGCGCACGATGTGCTCAAGGTGCTGCGCAACGCCGCCGATGCCCCCGCAGACCTCCGCGAACGCGCACTTGCGCTGTCCGCGGCGCTGCTGGACATGGCACCGGGCAGCAACGCCGCCACCGGACTGGAGCGCGCGCGCAGCGTGCTGGATTCCGGGGCGGCGCTGGCCAAATTCCTGGCGATCTGCGAGGCCCAGGGGGGCTTCCGCGAACCGCAACGCGCAGCATTCACCGCCGACGTTCCGGCAACCGCATCGGGCCGGATCGCGGCGATCGACAACCGTAGCCTGGCCAAGCTGGCCAAACTGGCTGGCGCACCGACTTCCCCCACGGCCGGCCTCGAGACCGGTCTGCGCGTCGGCGATATGGTCGAGCGCGGACAGCCCCTGATGACATTGCATGCGGAGTCTCCGGGAGAACTGGCTTACGCCCTTGAGCACGCTCCGACATTGCAACCCTTTGCCCTCGCGGAGATCCCATGAACCGTGTACTGATGCCGTTCCCGGCCGATGCGGCGTTGGCGGGTACCTTCGCCACGCCCTTGCACGCGCGGGTTTCACCAGTGGCCTGGCGGCATTTCCCCGATGGCGAGTCGCTGGTCGCCTTGGACGACGCGCTGGGCGGCGCCGATGTGGCGATCCTGGCCAGCCTGCGCCACGCAGATGCCCAGGCCCTCCCGTTGCGCTTCGCCGCCAGGACGGCGCGCGAGTTCGGGGCGCGCTCGGTCGGCTTGATCGCACCCTATCTGGGCTATATGCGCCAGGACACCCGCTTCCATCCCGGCGAGGCGGTCAGTACGCCACTGTTCGCGCAGTTCCTCGAAGAGGCCTTCGACTGGCTGGTGACCGTGGACCCGCACCTGCATCGCGTCGAGCGCCTGCAGTTGCTGTACCGGATTCCGACGGCCCACGTGTCGGCGACGCCGGCCGTGGCCCGCTGGATCGCAGAGACGGTCCCCGACGCGGTGCTGATCGGCCCCGACAGCGAGAGCGAGCAATGGGTCGAGGACATCGCCGCCCGCTCCGGCATGCCCTGGCAGGTGCTGGCCAAGGAACGCTATGGCGACTACGACGTGCGCGTGAGCCTGCCCGACCCGCAGGCGGTGGCCGGCCGTACCCCGGTCCTGATCGACGACATCGTGTCGTCCGGCAACACGATCCTGGAAACCCTCGCGCACCTGCGTCGATTGTCGCTGCCGCCGCCGTTGCTGGTCGCCATCCATCCGGTGTTCGCGGGCGATGCCTATACCCGTCTGCAGGAAGCGGGCCTGGCCCGCATCGTGAGCACCGACACCATTGCCCACCCGTCAAACGCGATCGCGCTGGGTGCGGACCTCGCCGCCGCGGCATCGAGCCTGATGACTGCTTCGACCGATTCCCCGGAGGACCCATGAACCTGCATCTCAACTGCTGCACCGCCGACCAGCTGTCGGCCGCCGAGCGCCAGCGGATCCTTGAACTCGCCGACGCCCACCGGCAGGCCGATCCGCAGTTCGCTCACTGGGCGGCCGGCTACGGGGTGATCCGACATGACCCGCTTACCCAGCTGCGCGTCCGCCAGATGGTGCACGAGCTGGTCGTCCTGGGCCGCACGCCCGATCCCGGCACCGCATGGCAGCGGCTTGCCGCGGCCGACCGTGTCACCAGCGCCGGCATGTGGCTGGTGGCGCACATGACCTACAGCCAGCGCGTCCGTACCGACGGTGCGGCCCTCGAGGCCGATGACTTCAAGCCCACGCCCGAAGGCCACACCGGCGGGTCCCTCAACATGGTGCCCGCCTATGCCGGCTACCTGTTGATGGACGCTCTGGATGGCGTCACCCGCGCGTGGATAATGGGCCAGGGGCACTGCGTGGCCGCTATCGACGCGCTGAACCTGCTGGTTGGCAACATGACTGACCGGCACGCCGAACGTTACGACCGGTCCGACGCGGGGCTGAGCCGGTTTGTCGGCGACTTCTACGCCTACGCCCTCAATCCGGACGGAACGCCGGCGTCGCCCCTGGGATCCCACGTCAATGCGCACACCGCCGGGGGCGTGATGGAAGGCGGCTATCTCGGCTTTGCCGAGCTGCAGTACGTGCATGCGCCGCTGAAGGACGAACGCCTGGTGGCGTTCCTCAGCGATGGTGCGTTCGAGGAACAGCGTGGCAGCGACTGGGCGCCGCGCTGGTGGCGTGCCGAGGACAGTGGACTGGTCAGCCCCATCATCATCCTCAACGGGCGGCGCATCGAACAGCGCAGCCAGATCACGCAGCAGGGCGGCGAGCGCTGGTTGGACCGGCACCTGCGACTGAACGGCTTTGATCCGATCGCGCTGGACGGGCGCGATCCGGCCAGCATCGCGTGGGGCATCCACGTGATGGAGTCGCGCCTGCAGGCGGGCGCCGTCCCCGATGCCGACGTGCGGCTACCCTATGGCATCGCCGAGACCATGAAGGGCTTCGGCTTCCCCGGCGCAGGCACAAACGCCTCGCACAACCTGCCGCTGCCCGGGAATCCGGCGATTGATGCCGGGGCACGCGCACTCTTCAATGAAGGCGCTGCGGCACTGTTCGTGGCCGCGTCCGAGCTCGGGGAGGCTGTGGCCGCACTCAACAGCCACGATCTCCAGCAGCGCGTGCGCGAACGCGACCATGCGCTGGCCGATCGTCAGGTGGACCCGCCCCGCGTTCCGGCGATTGCCGACCGCACCGTCGGCGGTGAGAGCTCGCCAATGATCGCGCTCGACGAGCAGTTCGTCGCCATCGCCGAAGCGAACCCGGGGCTGCGCGTGCGCGTGGGCAATCCCGACGAGCTGCGCAGCAACAAGCTCGACCGCACCTTGGACACGATGAAGCACCGGGTGCACGAACCGGAACCCGGCGTCGCCGAATCGCCGACCGGCGCGGTCATCACCGCGCTCAACGAGGAAGCCGTCGTCTGCGCGGCGCTCGGCAACAAGGGCGGGCTGAACCTGGTGGTGACCTACGAGGCGTTCGCGCCGAAGATGCTCGGCGCCGTGCGCCAGGAACTGATCTTCGCCCGTCATCAGGCCCAGGCGGGGCGACCGCCCGGCTGGCTGGGCGTCCCGCTGGTGCTGACTTCCCACACCTGGGAGAACGCAAAAAACGAACAGTCCCACCAGGATCCGACCATGGCCGAGGCGCTCCTGGGCGAAATGGCCGACATCTCGCGCGTGGTGTTTCCCCCGGACGCCAACGGCGCCGCTGCAGCCCTCGCCCGCGCCTACGCTCAGCGGGGCACGGTCACCGCCCTGGTGGTCCCGAAGCGGCCTGTGCCCCATGAGTTGACACCACAGCAGGCCAAGGCGTTGGCCGATACCGGAGCGACGTGCCTGGCCGGCGATCCGGCGACGGCGGCGATCCTGCTGGTTGCCACCGGCGCGTATCAGCTGCAGGAAGTGCACCGCGCGCAGGTGCGTCTGGCCGAACGCAGTGTGCCGGCAGCGATCCTCTATCTCGGCGAGCCCGGCCGGTTCCGCACGCCACGCGATCCGGAGGAGGCGCGGTACGTGCACTCCGACAGCGCGGTCCAGGCGCTGTTCCCGGCGGAACGGCCGCGCGTATTCGTCACCCACACCCGCCCCGAGCCCTTCCTCGGTGCGCTGCGCCGGCTTGACACCGGCCCGGCCACCACCGCGGCGTTGGGCTTCGTCAACCGCGGCGGCACGCTGGACGTGCCGGGGCTGCTGTTCGCCAACCGCAGTACCTGGGCGCACGTGGTCGACGCGGCCGCAGGCGTACTCGGCAAGTCCCGTGGCAGCCTGTTGACCGAAGCGGAGCTGGCGGCAGTGGATGGTCGGGGCGATCCGGCCACCATCCTGCGCCCTGCAATGGGTCCGGCATCGTGAGCCGGCCGGCCAGGGCCTCGCGCTGATGGCGGGCACCGTGCGACGCGGAGGGCAGATCGCCTGGGCCGGACTCAAGCTCGGAGTCGCCGTGCTGCGCCTGCGCCGACGCGCACCTGACCGGCTTCCCGCCTACGTCAGCGCCACCCTGGTGGGGCTGGGTACCACCTTCGTCAAACTGGGCCAGGGTTTGAGCCTGCGCTGGGACCTGCTGCCGGCACTTTATCGCAATGCGCTGTCGCAGTTGCACAGCGACGTGCCGGCATTTCCTGCGGACCAGGCCAGACACATGGTCGAACAGGCGTTTGGTGCACCGGTCGACGCGCTCTTCGCCAGCTTCGATGACAGGCCCTTGGCCGCGGCGTCGGTGGCCCAGATCCACCCTGCGCGCATGCATGACGGTCGGGACGTCGTCGTCAAGATCACCCGCCCTGGCATTCATGCCCAGGTGCAGGCCGATCTGCGGCTCCTGCGGCGCACGATGCGCGTCGCCCAATGGCTCTGGCCGCCACTGAAGCGACACCGCCCGCTCGAACTCGTGGACGAATTGGGCGCATTCCTGCGCGACGAGATCGACATGCGCCACGAGGCGCAGAACATGCGGCGCATGGCCAGGGTGCTTGATACCCTGCCCGGCATCACCCAGCCGCATGTCGTCGAGCCATACGCCAGCCGCGACGTGTTGGTCCAGGATCGAAGCCACGGCACCCGCCTGAAGGCCGCGTACGGCACGGCGGCCGCGCCCGCGCTGGCAAGGGCGCTGCTCGATGCCTACGTGCATCAGCTCTTCGGCGCCGGCGTATTCCATGCCGATCCGCATCCGGGGAACCTGTTCTTCTTCGGCGACGGTCGCCTGTGCCTGCATGACTTTGGCTCGATCGGCGTGCTCGACCCGGCATCCCGGCTCGCGCTTGGCAGCATGGTCGAGGCCATCGCCGCCGACGACGCCGAAGGCGTGCTGGATGCGGCGATCGCGCTTGGCTTCTTCCCCCCGCAGGTCGAGCGACGCTCGCATGTGCGCGAGATCCATCTGATCCTGTCCGAAATGGCCAGCCGCCCGCTGGCGGAGTGGTCCATTGCCGAGGCGATCTGGCGCGTGGCACGCATTGGGCAAGGTGCCGGCTTCCGGCTTCCGGCCCACCTGCTGTCCCTGATCCGGACGTTGTTCCTGGTCGAGAACACGCTGCGGGCACTGGATCCGGATCTGGACCTGCTGGGGACGCTGTCGGCACAGGCTGCCGGGATCGCCGACATCGCCGATGCCAGCCGCCCCGGCGGCAACAGGCCGCTCGCCATGCGGCTGGCCCGCACTGCGCGCCAGCTTCCACAGATCGCCACCGACCTATTGCGGCAGGCGCAGCTGAGCGACGGAAGGCCCGCTTTTTCCGTGCACCATCATGGCTTGACCTCCACGCAGGAGGCACTCGCGCGCACCGGCAACCGGCTCGCGCTGGCACTGATCACCCTGGGCCTCTACGTGAGCGGCGCGCTGTTGAGCCTGCATTCCGACGGCCCGCAGGTATTCGGCCACATGCCTTTCCTGGCGGTCGTGGCCTTCACCGCGGCAGGGTTGCTCTCGCTGCGGCTGGTCGCGGCCATCGCCAGATCGGGGCATCTGTGACCAGCCGTAGCACGGAACATCGGGAATGGCCCGACCTCCCGGCAGCCTGTTATAGAACCACTGATCTAACTCCCCGCTGATGCCCACTGCATCAGTGCATCCAGGAAGGCAGACCCATGACGCAACACAATCATCATCAAGATCATCAGACGCGTGGCGAGCAACCGCCGCATTCCCGCAGGGGTGCTGATGGCGACGTCCATGCCGGGCACGACAAGCATGCCGGCCACAGCGTGGCGAGTTTCCGCGACAAGTTCTGGCTCACGCTGCTGCTGACCATTCCCACTGTGATCTGGAGCGGAATGATCCAGCACTGGTTCGACTACACCGCACCACGGTTCCCGGGGTCGGTGTACATCCCGGCGATATTCGGCACGATCGTGTACTTCTACGGCGGCTCGCCGTTCCTCCGCGGCGGATACCACGAGCTGAGAAATCGCCTGCCCGGAATGATGACGCTGATCTCGCTGGCGATCACCGTCGCCTTCCTCTACAGCGCGTTGGTCACGCTCGGCGTTGTCGAGGGATTGGACCTGTGGTGGGAGCTGGCGACGCTGGTGGCGATCATGTTGCTTGGCCACTGGATCGAGATGCGTTCGATCAACCAGGCACAGGGCGCTCTCAAGGAGCTAGCAAAGCTGCTGCCTGACATGGCGGTTCGGTTGGATGAGGCCGGCAACACGAAGGAGGTCCCTGTCGCAGACCTGAAACGCGGCGACCTGCTGCTCATCAGGCCCGGCGCGAGTGTTCCTGCCGACGGCGTAGTGAAGGAAGGGACCAGTGCCGTCAACGAAGCCATGATCACCGGTGAGTCCAAGCCGATGGACAAGTCTGCCGGCGACCAGGTGATCGCCGGCACCGTCAACGGACAGGGCTCGCTGCGTATCGAGGTAACGGGAACCGGCGACGAGACCGCGCTCGCGGGCATCATGCGCCTCGTCGAGCAGGCGCAAACGTCTCGCTCGCGCGCCCAGGCCCTGGCGGACCGGGCGGCGTTCTACCTCACGATCATCGCCATCGTCTCCGCCGCCATCACCGCCATCGCCTGGCCACTCCTCGGTCGGCCGTGGAGCTTCACGATCGAGCGCGTCGTGACCGTGCTCGTGATCGCCTGCCCCCATGCGCTGGGCCTGGCCATCCCGCTGGTGACCGCCATCTCGACCACGATTGGCGCACGCAACGGCCTGCTCGTGCGCGATCGACGCGGCCTCGAAGAGGCTCGTCTCCTGGACACGGTGGTATTCGACAAGACCGGTACGCTCACCCTCGGGTCGCACCGCGTCGTGAAGACCACTGCCACCGATGGCCTCACCGACGACGAGGTGCTTCGCGTGGCCGCGTCCGTCCAGCGCGACGCCGAACATCCGATCGCGCAGGCGCTGATGACCAGTGCAAAGGAACACGGCATCGACATTCCGATGTCGCAAGGTTTCGAGTCCATGCCGGGACGCGGCGTGCGCGCAGTCGTCGAGGGGCGTCCGCTGCACGTTGGCGGACCGGGGCTCTTGAGGATGCTCGCCGTCGAACCGCCGGAGACACTGCGACGGGCCGCCGAAGCCGCGGCGGCCGATGGTCAGTCTGCAACCTATCTGGTGGAAGGTGACCGGGTGCTCGCCGTGTTTGCGATCGCTGATGCCATCCGTCCCGAATCCTTCGAGGCCGTCAAGCGTCTGCACGACGGCGGACTCGAGGTTGTCCTGCTGACTGGTGATTCCACGGCAGTCGGCAACGCGGTCGGGAAAGAGCTCAATATCGACACCGTCTTTGCGGAGGTATTGCCCGAGGACAAGGTGGCGAAGATCGAGGAGCTGCAGGCGCAGGGCAAGCGCGTTGCCATGGTGGGTGACGGCGTCAATGACGCGCCGGCGCTGCTCACGTCCGACGTCGGCATCGCCATCGGCACAGGGACGGACGTCGCGGTCGAGGCCGGCGACGTCGTACTCGTGCGCAGCGACCCGCGCGACGTGCCGGCGATCATCGAATTGAGCAAGGCGACCTATCGCAAGATGATCCAGAACCTGTGGTGGGCTGCCGGTTACAACGTTGTCGCCATTCCGTTGGCGGCTGGCGTTCTCGCCCCATGGGGGATCCTGCTGCAACCCGCGCTCGGGGCGGTGCTCATGTCGCTGAGTACCATTGTCGTGGCGATCAATGCGCAGCTCTTGCGCCGGGCCGTGCCGTCCCGATGAACATGACTTGGCGACATCTGTGACCACGCGTCGGCTTCTTGCGCTCAACGTGGGCTCGTCCACCCTCAAGGGCGCGTCCTATCTGTTCAACGCCGAGGGAACCGGCGCGCAGTCTCGTCTGGTCGAGCGCTCCCGGGCCGAGATCCCAGTCGGCATGGATGCGCAGGAGCGCCTTGCCACCTTGCTCGAGACATTGTCTGAGCCCGCACTCGGCCCCGACGTGGTGGTCCATCGGATCGTACATGGCGGTGACTTGCACGAGGCGCGCGAACTCGACGAAGACGTGCTCGCGAAACTGGATGCATTGGTGCCGTTCGCACCCCTGCACCAACCCGTAGCCCTTGCGTTCGCACGTGCCGCGCGTCTGCAATGGCCTCGAGCCCGCCAAGGCGTGGCCTTCGACACCGACTTCCACGCTTCACTCGCACCCTGGAGTCGGCGCCTGCCCATCCCGGAAACATGGGATGGGCTCGGCATCCGCCGCTACGGTTTTCACGGACTCGCCTTTGCCTCCGCGCTGCGAATCGTAGCCAGCCACGACGCCGGAATCCTGACGAGCCGCGCCGTCTTCGTCCATCTGGGGGGCGGCTGCAGCGTCTGCGCCGTCCAGGACGGCCAGAGCCGCGACACCACCATGGCGCTTACGCCGTTGGGTGGAATCCCGAGCCCTACCCGCTCCGGGGATCTCGATCCGGGTGTGTTGCTGTACCTGCTGCGGCACGCGCGTCTGGATGCGCAGGCCATTGAAGATCGCCTTTCCCGCACTGCAGGTCTTGCCGGAATCGCCGGGCATGGCGACATGCGCGTGCTGCTCGCCGATCCCAGCCCGCAGGCCCAGCTTGCCGTGGAGCTGTTTGCAGTCCGGATTGCGCAGTCGATCGCGGCCATGGCCACGGGAATCGGCGGACTCGACCATGTCGTCTTTTCCGGCGGCATCGGCCATCGCGCGCCGGTTCTGCGGGCTCGCATCGTCGCGCGCTTGAGCTGGCTCGGCCTGGCGCTGGCTCCTGCCGACAATGAGGTTGGAGCCGTGAGGATCCACAGCGGGATCGGACCGGTGATATGGAACGTCGCGATCGATGAGGAGCGCGAACTGGCTGAATCCGCGCTGGCCTGGTTCTAGCCCCGGCACAATCCCAGCGCCCGCTCAGGCGACGATCACTCGCCGATCAGTGGCGTCGTCAGCACTGCTGCGAATCCACCGCCGGGGGTACGCATGTTCGTGGTCTGGCCCTGATACAACCTGGCCGCGAACAGCAGCACACCCGCCTCGGACGCGAAGCAGCGCACATCCGCCTTGAGGGACTGGCCCCCATGCACGATCCGCATGCTCGGTGGCGAGAAGGCCTGTGCGATGTAGGTCGCCGACGCCATCGACTCCCACGTCCGCCGGGTGAGCTTGTCGCCCCGATAACTCCCGCGACTGCCGAACCCTGCTGCAGGCTTGAAGAAGTAGCCGTTGCGCGCTACCCACAGCGCATCCCGGTTTCCGGGCACCACTTCAACCGTGGGCGGGATCACCTGGGCCAGCAGGTCCGCCGAGCCCGCATCCACCCCGAACCCGCCGATCAAGGTCGGGTCTCCAAGCACCGCAAGGTTGCGCTTGTCGGCGAACAACGCGTGCGCACGTGGATGCGGGGTGAATGCGACGTTCCCCGCCAGGTAAGCCTGACGAAGGTTTGCATGCGAAGCTTCCTCGAGCGCGAAATCGGTCAACCGGTTGTAGACCATGTCGATCCGGCCATGGGCATCTGCAAGCCCGTCCGGGCCAAGGCTCAGTTCCTCGGGTGCGCGTATCACGCAGTCCACCCCATGCTCCTGGAATGCGTCCGCGTACAACTCGAACTCCGGGTAAAGGAACTGCTCCCGCGGGGCGCTGTCCACGATCGCCTGACGCGCAGGCGCGCGGCCGAACTGCTGCCGGGCATCGTCCAGCCAGGCGGCGACAGCCGCGTTGCGGGCCTTCGCCGTCGTTGTCCAGGTGGTCCACGCAGCCGGCGCGCAAGACCGCACGCCATTGAGCAGCACTGCATTGAGGAGCAACCCGCCCGGATTGGTGTTGATCTCGATAAGCCGCGGACCGTCGGCGGTCAAGTGAAAGTCCAGCCCCAGGACACCACCCGTTGAGCCCGGATCGTGTATTGCGACTTCGGGGGCCCATTGCAGGACGTGCTGGCGGTATCGCGGAGTGGCGGCGGCGTCGAAGACCGCCGCCGCGACTCGCCCCATGGCGTCCAACGCCGCGCGGTCAACGAACAGGGCGTAGGGTGAAAACAGGTTCGCGTGCACTTTTGGATCTGTCGTGAACGCAGGAAACACACCCCGAATCGACTCGTGCAGACCAAGGATGTCGACCACTTCGCATGCGCACCGCTGGTTGAGCAGCGCACCCACCAAGGTGGCGCAGTCGAGATCGCAGCCTGCCTGTGCAGTCATTATCGGGGTCCGGTCAACCACAACATGAATTGTGCTGCTGGATCGGCGGACATGGCACTGTTCCGAACGAGCAGAACACACAGCAGTCAACCGTCAGCGGGCGCAGTACTGTCCCGCAGTCGACGCACTCTGCTACTGCGCTCGGGCCATCGGCCTACTGCCCCTTCGCCAGCATTGCCTTCATCTGCGCGATCTCGGCCCGTTGCGAGATGACGATCTCCTGGCACAGCCGCAGGATCTCCGGGTCGCTCGACCTGGCCTGCTCGCACATCAGGATAGCGCCTGCGTGGTGCGGGATCATCGATCGCAGGAACTGGCGGTCGGTGACACCGGCCTGCTGCCGGATGCCGAACCAGCACCCGACCATGAGGACCACGGCGCCCCCAGCCAGCAAGGCATTGCGACGCTTGTTCGGATACATCCGCGCCATCAGCGCCAATTCGATGAGCAGCATCGGCGCGGCCATCAGCCCCGCCATGTAGGCCTGGTTGACGCTGTTGAAGACGTTCTCGAAGCGATTCACCATCGCGTACATGAGGATGTACATGGCGATGAACGACAACAACACCATCGCGATCAAACGCCCATAGTGCCCTTGCTTGCCCTGCATTTCTTCGTGCATGTGCTGCTGCATGACCCACCTCCTGTGTCGTTGAAGTAATAGCGTGGCGGCAATCCCGAAGGATCACCGCCCCGCTCGACCTACATCTTCTGCAAAGCCGTGAACTCCTCGCGGCTCAGGCTGCCGTTCCTGTCGGCATCAACCATGGACGCATGAGCGGCCATCGGATGCTTGACCAACTCTTCCTTGGACAGCTGGCCGTCCTTGTTCGTGTCGAGCGCATCGAACGCCTTGGCAATGTCGTCGGACCCTGTGGGGGTCGGCGCCGCGATATTCCCCGTCGGGGCTGCATGCGCATGGGCGTGCGATTGCGGGGATGCGATGGCGTTTCCGGTGGAAAACACCATGGTCAGCAGCAAAAGTGAAACCTGTTTCATCGATGAACTCCATTGGGGGAAAGCGAACCTAGTGACAGGAGCCGCTGCGTGCCGGTTCGGGGCGCGCAGAACTTTGCGGGGAAGATGCGTGGACACGGCCCAAACGCAAGGCGTTGGTCACGACCGAGACCGAGCTCAAGCTCATCGCCAGCGCGGCAATCATCGGACTCAGCAGCAGGCCGAACGCGGGGTACAGCACGCCGGCGGCCACCGGCACCCCGATCGCGTTGTAGAGGAAGGCGAAGCCAAGGTTCTGTTTCATGTTCGCCACGGTCTGCTCGGAGATCTCTCTCGCCTGCAGGATGCGCCGCAGATCGCCCTTGACCAGAGTCACCTGGGCGCTGGACATGGCGACGTCCGTGCCGCTGCCCATGGCAATACCGACGTCGGCGGCCGCAAGCGCGGGCGCGTCGTTGATGCCGTCGCCAGCCATCGCCACGCGCCGGCCTTCAGCCTTCAGGCGCTGGATGAGGGCGACCTTGTCCTGGGGGCGGACGCCGCCGTGCACCTCGTCGATGCCGAGCGTACGTCCGACGGCCTGGGCTGTCGCCTCGGCGTCGCCGGAGGCCATGACGATGCGCAACCCCTCGGCACGCAGTGCATTAAGTGCCGGCAAGGTCGACGCCTTGACCGGGTCGGCGACCGCGATGGTTCCGGCCAGGTGCCCGTCGACCGCCAGGAACATGACACTGGCGCCCTGCCCGCGCAGCCGATCCGCATCGTCCTGCAGCGGAGCGGGATTGGCGCCGGCCTCTGCCATCAGGGCGGCATTGCCCAAGGCCAGGGCCCGGCCTTCAACGTCGCCGCGCACACCCATGCCGGTGACGGAGTCGAACGCTTCAGCCGAAGACAACGGCAGCCCGCGGCGTCGGGCCTCGGCGACGATCGCCGCGGCCAGCGGATGCTCGCTCCCCTGTTCCAGGCTGGCGGCCAGGCGCAGCACTTCCGTCTCGTCGAATCCTGCGCTGGCAACCGCTTCACGGAAGGCCGGCCGTCCCTCCGTCAGGGTGCCGGTCTTGTCGACCACGAGCGTGTCGATCGTCCGCAGCCGCTCGATCGCTTCGGCATCGCGGAACAGCACGCCGGCATGCGCTGCACGGCCGGTCGCCACCATGATCGACATCGGCGTGGCCAGGCCCAGCGCGCACGGACAGGCGATGATCAGCACCGAGACCGCATTGAGTACCGCGTACGTCCAGGAAGGCTCCGGTCCGAACAGGCCCCAGCCCAAGAAGGTGGCCACCGCCGCGGCGAGCACCGCGAGCACGAACCAGAACGACACCTTGTCGGCCATGCGCTGCATCGGCGCCCGCGAACGCTGTGCCTGTGCGACCAGCTGCACGATCTGCGCCAGCACCGTGTCCGAACCGACCTTCTCGGCGCGGATGACCAGGCTACCGGTGCCATTGATGGTCGCGCCGATCGCCTTGTCGCCCGCGGTCTTCTCGACTGGGATGGGCTCGCCGGTGAGCATCGATTCATCGATGCTCGACCTGCCCTCTTCCACCACGCCATCCACCGGCACTTTCTCGCCCGGGCGGACGCGCAGGCGGTCGCCCACGTGTACATGCTCGAGCGGAATGTCGTCTTCGGTGCCGTTGGCATTGAGGCGGCGCGCGGTCTTCGGCGCGAGTCCGAGCAACGCCTTGATCGCGGCCGAGGTTTTCGAGCGCGCACGCAGCTCCAGGAGTTGTCCCAGCAGGGTCAGCGACACAATCACCGCGGCAGCTTCGAAGTAGACACCGACCCGGCCGTGCTCGCGGAACGAGGCCGGGAACAGGTCCGGCGCGATCGTGGCGACCACGCTGTAACCGAACGCCGCGGCCACGCCGATGCCGATCAGGGTGAACATGTTGGGGCTGCGGTTGCGGATCGACTGCACGCAGCGCTCGAAGAATGGCCAGCCGGCCCAGAGGACCACTGGCGCACTCAGGGCGAACTCAAGCCACGTCCGTGCAGGCGTCGTCAGTGCCGGAACGTAATGGCCGAACATGGCGAGCAACAGCACGGTGGCGCTCAGCGGCAACGTCCACCAGAAGCGGCGGCCGAAATCGCGCAGCTCCGGATTCTCTTCATCCTCCAGGCTCGGCATCTCGGGTTCGAGCGCCATGCCGCAGATCGGGCAGGTTCCGGGACCTTCCTGGCGGATCTCTGGGTGCATCGGGCAGGTGTAGATCGTGCCCGCCGTGGCCGGCGCAGCGGCGGCCGGCTCCTTGGACGGCGAGAGGTATTTCTCCGGATCTGCGATGAACTTCTCACGACAACGCGCCGAGCAGAAGTGGTACTCGCTACCGACGTGCTCGGCATGGTGCGGCGTCGTGGCCGGATCGACCTGCATGCCGCAGACCGGATCGGTCACCTTTGGAATGTCTGCCGACGCTTGCTGCTTTGTTGCACAGCAACTGTGGCCCGCGTGCTCGTGGTCGTGGCTGGTGTGGTTCGAAGCGTTCACGGCTGTTCCTCCACCAGGGCGTGCAGGATCGGGCAACGTTCCAGGGCGCCATGCCCCGGGCAGGCTGTGATCAGCGTTTGCAGGCCGTCGCGAATACGCGTCAGTTCGGTAAGCTTGGTCTCGACATCGGCCAGCTTCTCGGTCGCTGCCGTCTTCAGGCCGCCCATGTCGTCATCGCGGCGCCCGGAGAGCGCCAGGAGATCGCGGATCTCCTCCAGCGTGAATCCCAGCGCCTTGGCGCGGCGCACAAACTGAAGACGCCCCACGTCGCCCGACACATAGCTCCGGTAACCCGATGCCTGACGTGCAGGCTCAGGCAACAATCCCTGGCGTTCGTAATACCGCACGGTGTCGATGCTGACGCCGGCGCGTTGCGCGAGCTCGCCGATTTTCATGTGGACCTCAGGGCCTTGGCAGTGGTGAGGCCAGTAGTCTGTAGTCTGGACCATGGTCCAGAGTCAAGCCCTGGCTGCCAGAGATTCATTCGGTCTCCAAGTCCTGCGTGAGAAGAGATGTTTTCCCACTGAAGGAGCCGACACCATGACCACTAGGACCAACCTCGTCGCCGCGGTGCTGCTGATCGCGACCGTATTCGGGACATTTGCCTGTGCCCAGCAGCAGACCAAGGCATCGCCGCCCTTGTCGAGCCAGTCCAACGCGGCGTCGATGGAGATGCGCAAGGCCATGATGCAAGGCCAGTCGATGTCGATGCCGATGACCGGAGATGTCGACAAGGACTTCGCGACCATGATGACCATGCATCACCGCCAGGCGATCGCCATGATCGATGTTTACCTGCAGCATGGCGATGACGCCGAACTCAGGGCGCTGGCGCAGCACATGAAGCAGGCGCAGCAGAAGGAAATCATCGAAATGGCTCCGCACAAAAAATAGGCAAAGGCGCCTCGTAGCGGAAGTCCGACCACGAGGCGATTCACGACTATTGTGCTGCCATGGCCGCGCAGCTCTGGGCGCAACGTCGGCAGATCTCCGCGCAGTGCGTCATCTCGGGATCGGCCATGGCTTCGCAGTCGGCGGCACACTGATCGCACACCTGCGCGCAGGCCCCGCAGATCACGGGATGTACCGCGGACCCACGCAGCATCGCCGAAGCGCTGGTGGCACAGATATCGGCGCAACTTGTCAGCAATGCGATGTGCTCTGGCGCCGCGTGTTTACCTCCCTTTTCGAGGCAGTAATTGATCGTCTCCAGGCAGATCGCATGGCACTGCGTGCAGTTGTCGATGCAGTCGTTCATGGCTTGGGGCCGGTGTTCTGCGGAATGGTGCGTCATGTTGTTTTCCTTTCATGTCGAAAACGGGCGTAATGCGGCGCGCTCGCGTCACCGTCCCCGGTACAACTGGCCACTCAATGCTGTGCAAAGGTGGTGGCCTCCCCCTGTTGGCCGATGAGTTCCACCGTGTAGGGCTGCGCGCTTCCGTCAGGAACCTCCATGCCGGGTGATCCCAACGGCATACCGGGCAGCACCAGTCCTTTGGCGGCTGGTCGTTCCGCCAGCAATCGCTTGATATCCGCCGCCGGCACGTGGCCCTCGACGAAATAGCCGCCGATTTCGGCGGTGTGGCAGGAGCCCTTGCCCGCCGGGATGCCCAGCCGCGTCTTGATCAGGTCCAGGTTATCCACATCGTGGACCTCGACGCGGAACCCGTTTGCACGCATGCGCTCGACCCAAGCGCCGCAGCAGCCGCAACTGGCGTTCTTGGTGACCACCATCACTGGCCACTGCCCCTGCACGGCGGGCACCGGAACAGCCCCGAGCAGCGACCGTTGGTTTGTTGCGGGGCCCGGCGATTGCGGCGATCGCGTGCACGCGGTGCTCGCCGTAATGACAAGCGCGACGGCGGTGAGGAGAAATCGTCGTTGCATGTCCATCTCCCTCATGGCTGGAGCGGCTGGGAAACCCAGTCCACTTGTGTGATGAGCCAACCATTCGGCGCTTTTTTAAGGGTGAGCATTTCGCTGCTGAGCACGGCCACCGGTTCGCCGTGGTGCGTGGTTCGCACCTGACTCCGGCTGCCGACCATTGCGGTGTCGCCCATGGCCATGGAGCCAATGTCGACGGGCCGGATATCGGCATCCTTCAGGAAGGCGATGTCGTGATTGAGGTGACTGGCGGCGTAGGCCTCTCGCGACTGGGTCTCGCCGCCTTCATGGATGACTACCTCGGGTGCGAGTAGCGCCAGGACAACCTGGCGATCGCCGCGCTTGAGCGCCTCGTGGAACGCTTTGGCGGCCGATTCGGCGGCCGGCACGGCGTTCGCCGCCAATCCAGCCATGGAAATGGTCGACGCGGCCGGGTCCGATGCCTCATGGCCGGCGTCGCCTGCTTCGTGCGCATGACCGTCTTGTTCGCTTTCGCCATGGGATTCGCCGCCGCCAGCGTGTTCGTCCTCCATGCCGGCATGCATGTGGTCCTCGTCCTCCGCCGGCGGCTTGCCGCCGAGCGCCGCGTACTGCGTAGGGGTCATGCCGGGCAGCTTCTGGAGGAAGGCGACCATGTCCCAGATCTGATCGTCGGTATGGGTCTTCCCCCACGCCGGCATGGCCGACATCTTGATGCCGTGCTTGATGATCCAGAAGCTGCGTTTCGGGTCCTGGTTTGCGAGCGTCGTCAGATTCGGCGGCATCGGATAGAGCCCGGGCCGGATCTCGGTGTCCTCCACGCCGGGTGCCAGGTGGCAACCGGTGCACATGGCGCTGTAGTTCACGGCGCCGAGTCGAATACGTTGCGGATCCTCGAGGTTGGGTACGGCGACATCCACCATCCGCGCGCCGATGGAGTGTTCGCGCAGGTTGTCGATCAACATGCGGGTCGGTGCCCAGTGCGGATCGTCCGCACCGATGTTGTATAGGCCGGACCAGACGAAGCCGCCAATGCCGATGGCGAGCACGCCGATAGCGATGCCGGCAGCCAGTAGGTGACGCTGATGGTTCTTCATGGCAATGATCCCCATTGAAAGTGTCGTGTCAAAACCACAGGCGCAAGCCTGCGACGATGCGGGTGTCTTCGGTCGACTCGTGCTCTGCGCGGCGCAGGTCGGCCGTGCCGCCGAACGCACGCTCATGGACGATGCCGATGTAGGGCGCAAACCGGCGCGTGAACTCGTAACGCAGGCGCAAGCCGGCTTCGAACGTGCTCAGCCCGGAGCCAATGCCGCGGCGCGGATCGTCCTTCCCGTAGAGGTTCGCTTCGACCCGCTCCTGCAGGATCAGACGATTGGTGAACAGGGTTTCGTACTCGGCCTCCAGTCGGGCAGCCGTCTGCCCGCCCTGCCCCAGATAGGCGGTCGCGGCGACCTCGAACTTGTACGGCGCCAGTCCCATGACGCCAATGGCGGCAAAATCCTGGGCGCCGCCGGGTTTGAAATCGTGGCGCACGCCAGTGACCACATCCCACCAGGGACTGAAACTGTGGCCATACAGCACCTCGAGATCGGCCGATTCCAGGCGGCCATCGACCTGCTCGCCTTCGCTACGCAGCCACAGGCGATTGAGGTCGGTGCCGAACCAGGCTTGGCCTTCCCATGCGAGGCCCGTGCCCGGGTCGGCCGACCAACCTTCCAGGCGATCAAACAGGACGTAGGACTGGACCGTGTTGTCGTGGACAGGATGGTCGGCAGGCGGTGGCTCCGCGGCGGCTCGATCGGCATCGGTGAGCGCGGGGATCGGCGTACGCGGTTGCGTGGGCGCCGACATGTTCATGGCGCCGTGATCCATCGGCATCGTCATGCCACCCGTGTCCATCGTGCCCATGTCGTGCCCCATGGCGCTGTGGTCCATGGGCATGTCCTGCGTCGACGCGGCCGGCGGCGTTGCCTGCTCGACCGGTGCCTGCGTCACAGGCACTGACGCCGTCGGTTTCTTCTTCTGGTCTACGGACCGCTTGTCCGGGGAAGGTGCTGGCGCAGGCATGGGCATCTGCATGCCGGCATGGCCGGCGTGCTGTGCCAGCGCGGGGAGCGGCACCAGCAACGCACCCAGGACGGCGGCCAACGCGTAGTGGCATCCGGACGGTTTGAAGTCGCGCATGGTGTTCATTCCTCCACCCGTACCTGCCGCATCATTCCGGCTTCCATGTGGTAGAGCAGATGGCAGTGGTAGGCCCAGCTGCCCAGGGCGTCGGCGCGCACGCGGTAGCTTCGCTTGCTGCCTGGCGGCATGTCGATGGTGTGCTTGCGCAGGTGGAAATTGCCGCCTTCGTCCTCCAGGTCGCTCCACATGCCGTGCAGGTGGATCGGGTGGGTCATCATCGAATCGTTGACCAGCACGATCCGCAGGCGCTCGCCATAGTTGAAACGCAACGGTTCGGCATCGGAGAACTTCTTGCCGTCGAACCCCCAGGCGAACTTCTCCATGTGCCCGGTCAGGTGCAGCTCGACCTCGCGGCCAGGGTCCCGGCCGTCGGGATCCTCGAACGCGCTGCGCAGCATGGCGTAGCTCAGGACCGTGCGGCCGTTGTCGCGCAGGCCGATGCCGGGATCCTCGAGCTTCGGGGTCGGCGCCATCGTCTGCATGTCGACCAGGGGATTGCCGGTTTCACTGGCCGGGTGTTGCTGCATCGCCATGGCGCCCACGGCCATCCCGGGCATCGACGGCATGGCATGCGTCATGCCCGGCATCGAGGCCATGTCGTGCCCCTCGCTCATGCCGGACATGCCGCCATGGTCCATGCCACCCATCCCCATGTCGCCCATGCTCAGGATCGGCCGTGGGTCGACCGCCGGGATCGGCGCCCGCAGTCCCTCGCGCACGGCCAGGGTGCCGCTGACGTAGCCGGTGCGGCCCATGTCCTGGGCGAAAATGGTGAAGGCATCCTGGCCTGACGGTTCGACGATCACATCGAAGGTTTCGGCGGTCGCGATCCGGAACTCGTCGACCGTCACCGGATGCACATACTGGCCGTCGGCGGCGACCACGGTCATCTTCAATCCGGGGATGCGCACGTCGAAGTGGGTCATCGACGAGCCGTTGATGAAGCGCAGGCGGATCTTCTCGCCGGAACGGAACAGGCCGGTCCAGTTGCCCAGCGAGGTCGTGCCGTTCATCAGGTAGGTATAGGTGTTGCCGTTGACGTCCGACAGGTCGGTCGGCGTCATCCGCATCGAACCCCACATCCGGCGATCAGCAACGGTAGCGGCCAGCCCGTCGCGCTGCGTATCGTCGAAGAAGTCGCCGACAGTGCGCTTGGCGTAATTGTCGTAATCCGACATTTTCTTCAGGCGCGAGAACAGCGCGGTGGGATCCAGGTCCGTCCAGTCGGTCAGCATCACCACGTAATCGCGGTCGAAGGCGAACGGCTCCGGATCGATCGGATCGATCACCAATGGTCCGTAAAGGCCCGCCTGCTCCTGGAACGCCGAATGGCTGTGGTACCAGTAGGTGCCGGCCTGCCGGACCTGGAAGCGGTAGTGATAGGTCTCGCCCGGATGGATGCCGGCGAAGCTGAGGCCGGGGACCCCATCCATGTTTGCCGGCAGCAGGATCCCATGCCAGTGGATCGAGGTTTCGTGGCCGTGGATCGAGTTTGGCGGCAGCGCATTGGAGACCCGCAGGTTGACCGTCGTGCCCTCGCGCCAGCGCAGCAGCGGCGCTGGCAACGAACCGTTTACCGTGATGGCCGGGCGGGTGCGCCCGGTGAAGTTCACCGGCGTCTCGCCGATAGCCAGATCGAACTCGGTGCCAGCGAGGACAGTGAGCTGGCCGGGCGATTTCATCGCCCAGATGGCCTTGGGCCAGAGTCCGAGACCGGCGATTGCCCCGCCGGCCGCCAGGCCCTGGACGAAACGGCGCCTGGAAACCCCAGAGGGACCATTGGCCTTGCGGCCGGAGAAGTCGGATGACATGGAAACTCCGCGGAAAGCATCAGGCTCTGGACGAGCCTTACGGGGATCCCCGCCCGCACGGCGATACCGCGAGCGGACAGGGATGATCAGGCGCCAAGGGACGCCGAAGGGACGCTTAGCCGATGGGAGGTCGGATCAGATGCGGCAGCGCGGGGGCTGCATGGGACATCGGCAGCCGCCGGATCGCGAGATTGCGATTCGGAACGGGCGCAGCTCGCTGAAGCGAGGGGAGCGCCACGGCAGCGACGTGCGCGCACGCGCAGGTGCAAGCGCCGGATTTACAGCAGTCCGGAACAGGGGCCTTTCCTGACGGAAGAGGGCCACTGGGAACGTGCTGGGTGTCGGCGGCCGTTTGAGCGACCTGATGCTCGTGACACGGCATTCCGGTGCTCGCCACTTTGGGCGACGCTGCGTGCTCCGCCGTGGATACCTGATCAACATGCATGCGGGTGGCCGCCACCGCGCCCCCTACCCCATTCAGGATAAGGGCGATGCTGACAAGCACACGCAGCAAGGTCGGCCAAGCTTTCATCGGCTTACTCTATCCCACGTCTCGCCCTGGAGGGTACAGGCCGGATGAAGTCTGGATGACCTCAAGGGTTTGGGCCGACGATGCCGGCAACGTCTAGTTTGGAGCGTCGGTAACAGGCCCAAGGAAACGAGTATTTGCACAGGTTGCGCACCCTCTCGAGGTGCTTGGGATGAAAACATGGGGCGAATAGACTTTGAAGGCTGGAACACGCAGATCGATGATCTGAAGGAACTTAACGGCGCACCGGAAGTTCGAAGGCTCGGTCTGGAGTTCAAACAATTTCCAGGGCTGATAACAGCATCCAGGGCCGGCAATGTTGCCGCTTATTACCTGATCCTCCAAGAGGTCAGAAACCGGCTTGTATCCGGCGGTTTCGCTGTCACTGTCGTGCTAAGTACTGGAGAACGGCGAAGCATTGAAATGACCAGGGACTACGTCTTTGAGGATGGCAAGAACATTTCGGACTTGTTCTAGCAAGCCTCCTCGCCCTAGTACCCCAGGAGATGGGCGAAACTTTCGGTCTTCTGACACGCGACGGAATTTTTCGGCGCCTCGAGCAATTGTTCCCGGTCGCTGGGCGTCATGTCCGGCGAGTCCGCGAGCGCCATGAAGGCATCATTCCATGCCTGATGACATTGCAAAGCCGGCCGCCCCATTACAGCCGCGGTGAAAAGGGAACCTCCTGCGAGGATCAATACTCGGTGAGGATGACTGTGGCGAAGCCGAGCTGCTCCCGGATCGCGCGGTGGTGCCGGGCGAGGTCCGCAGCGACGTCGTCCAGCTTGGACTCGGGTTTGACTTCGATCACCGTCCAGCGATCGAATCCAAGGCGGACCAGCCAGGACGGCTGGTCCACGAACACCGCAAGCAGGTCCGGGGTGTAACGGCGCCGCAGGCCTTTTTCCTCGTCCCAGTAGGTCAGCGTGAACGGCTGGCTGTGCAAAGCGATCAGGCCAGGCGTACGCGTCAGCAACCTCGTGGCCCGAGCCTCAAGGCCGCTCTCGACATCGATGGACTGACTCGGGGGGCGCCACGGCACGCGACCGCAGAGATGACGTGCGTGCGAGAGCGGGATCTTGCGGGCGCACCAGGTAATGCGGGGGTCCGTGCTGGACGCCGCAGCTTTCGATTGATGATTCATGATGATTTCTCAGACAAAGGAATTGAGCCGATCGAAATCGGGCCGAGATTGACCATCGGTTAGATGTGCATGGGTGTTCCCCTTCCTGAAGAGGCGTCCATGTCGGATTCCGCGCGGCCTATCCGCCGCGGATCGCTCAGCCTTGAGCTACTCGACGAAGGTCTCCGGCAAGCGCGTGAATCTGCTTGCCGCGGCGGCGTCGAGGGACAGCCACCCTGGCCCATCCAAAGCGGCGGGCAAGTTAGACGCGGTCGAGAAAACGCATGCCTTTGCGGAGGCACGCCGGGTCATGGATGAGGCCCGAGATCCGGAGCGCGGGGCCCGGCAGCGGCCTGAGGGGCGGCTGGCGGCCGCGAATCTACGCCTATTTTTCGCGGGAACTGTCAACGGCGATGCGGCGCAAACGAGCGCGTCTAACTTTGTCGTGCCCAAATCCATGGTTCCGTTGATGCCCAGCTACGCGCAACGAGGGCACATGGAATCTTTATCCGATCGACTGGGCGCAGTCTTCGCGCTGGCGTATCAGCGTTGCACCGGCCAGACGTTGCCCGACGAATTGTCTGCCTCGCTCCAGCAGGAGCTTTGCCGGGGCCTCGGGCTGCGAACCCGCCGGAGCCTGGCGACATACCTTCGGCACTGGATGGGTTGGTGGCACGCCCAGAAGCGCAGTGGCTTGGCGGGAACGCCCGCCGCGATTGAGGCGTACATCGCCCATCAGGATAAGGAAGGGACTCTCCCTGCCTTGGTGGGGCCCCGCGTTTGGGCCATCGGGCGCGTGCTCGGGGTTTTGTCTTGGCCGGACCCGGCGGCCGAGCCCGTGGTGCGGCGCGTTCGGCGAGCATCCGGGTATGCAAACGAAACGCGCAAGCTCCAACCGCGCCTGGTTACTCCGCTGGGTTGGCAGCAGATTCAAGGAACTATTTCGCTGACCAACCAATATTCAGCTGAAGAGGTCAGAACACTCGCGGCGCTGTTGCTCTGCTATGAAACGATGGCTCGGAACGATCAGATCTTCGGCTTCAAATTTGAAGGAAAGTGGATCGTTCCTCCAGCAAGCCGAAATGACCTGTGCCGGCTACGCAAGGGGGGCATGATTCATCTTCAGCCCGACTCCAGAGGCAAGGGCAAACGCAGCGTGCATCTGTCGCAGGCGACCATGGCGTGGCTCGAACGTTCGATCCTCCTTTGGCCAGGCGAAGGCGGCCCACTCTTTCGCGCAAAGGGAGGAGGCGCATGGACTTCCGCAAGATGGAAACACGCGTTTCGGCGGTTCATGGAAGGGCAGCATCTACACGCCTATAGCCCCTCCTCGATGCGCCTGGGCAAGGCGCGAGATCTCCTGCAGCAAGGCGCTCATGTGCTCGATGTCCAGGAAGCTGCCGGATGGTGCGTAACGGGGCCCGTTCTTCGAATCCTTCCACGATCAGGCGGGGTCAACCTCAAGGGCGACCAAACCGAAGACGAAAACGCGTTCCGGGTGCCCGATCGGCTTCGAATGCCGAGAGACATGCACACCGGGGACCTGTTTGGCCACCTCGCCCATGGATAAAACCACACGACCTTCATGGAGGGAACCCGCCGTCGCAGCGGTCATTTCCGTCCGATGGCTCCTCCAACGGAGGCTCCCCGTCAGGACCCGGCTACTTCCCTATTCGTCGGGCCAGGTAAACCCGGTGCTGTACCGGAGGGGACCGAATCTGCACTGCTCAACCCACGAGGGGTGCCTGGATGGGGGCTCGAGCCCACAGGCCGGATCCGAGATCGCCATCGAGTCCAACTGCTCGATGGTCGGAAAATGTCGCGCGATGCCGACTGCGCGTCGCCTGGTCTGAAGAGGAAGCGACTTGTCCCGCGCTAGCTCAATCAGGAAGCCGCCCGCCCAGACCAGGGCCCTGGAACGTTCGTCTGGCATGGTCATCGGCTGGTCCTCTACGTGCGGTTCGGTCAGGGTTGGCTGGCACCGTCGCAGCGATTGCGACCCCCTGACGGCCCCAAGAACCAGGTTCGGAGATGGAGCTATGCCGCCTCGTCGTGGTCTTGGCCGACGTGGTCCGTGGGTGGGTCGGCTTGCCCCTCAGAACCTGTCGTTTCCCGACAAATGCCCCTCTGAAAGTGGCGCGCCCTTGCAGGGCATAGGTCAGCGCGACTTGGTCGAGCGGCAAAAATGGCCCAAAAAATCATGGGCTTATCAGTCGATTGCGGGGCGCGCCAAATTCAAAGGGGCCCCGACAGCTGGCGGGAACCCCTGCAGGTGCCAGGCGCCCTCCGGACTGAACATGTCGACTTTACCGGCGGGCGCGGATGACGGATGCGCGGCAGACATCTCGTTCCCTCGACGCCGAAGCGCGGCCCGGGAATGACCTGGATCAATGCCATGGGCCGCGGACAGGCCCACGATCCTGAGGATCGGGGACAATGGCCGGAGGTTCCCGTGCTCACGTTCCGGTACCGGAGGTTGCGTCCATGTCGCTGCACGACTTTTCCGGCCTGTTGCAGGCGGCGCGCACGCAAGCCGAGCCGCAACGCCTGCTGCTGGTGTTCGCATCGGCGGAGTTGCCGGCCGACGCGACGGCCGAGGAACGGCTTCGATTCGAACGTGGCGAAGGTGGCGCCCTGGCGCCGGCCCTGTGCGTCGACAAGTCGCCCGACGAGATCCGCGACTTCGCCGCGCTGGCCGAGGAGTCGCTGCTCACCGGAATCGACTGGGACATCCTGTTCGTCGCGGCGATGTCGGGACGCGGCGGCCATCCGCCCAGCAGCGACGAAGCAGCGCAGCCGCTGCAACTGATGGTCGAGGCGATCAAGGGCGGCAGGATCGGCGAGTTCCTCGCGGTCGACCGCCACGGTGAGCTGGTGCAGCTGGAACGCCAATGAGCCGCCGCCACCTGACCCGCGCCCGCCTTCCCCACGACCGCCCTTCCCTGCAGTGGAGCCAGCCATGAACACGCAGTCGCTACCCCTCGAGCCGCGCGGCCGTACCCGCCTGTGGGTGGCCTTCTGGATCTACGGCGTGTTGGTCAGCCAGGTTTTCTTCGGTGCGATCCTGTATTTCTACCGGCGGGTCGATGCCATGGTGCTGGCGCTGATGCTGGGGGCCTTCCTGCTGTACACGGCATGGATCATGCGCACCATCTGGGTGGATGCCCTCAACGTCAGGAACGACATGTGGGGCTACCTTGCGCGCTGGTTGACCGTGGCGTGGGCGCTCAACGCGGTCATGGTGTCGATATTCCTGTTCCTCGGGCACCTGGGCAAGGTCATCCTGCCCTTCTGAATCCGTGCCGGACGCCTCGCATCCGTGGTGCAAGACGTGAAAGGCCTCCGGCATCCGGACGGGCGACTGGCGCGGCTGCTGCCCGGCCTGGAGGAACTTTCCCCGGCCTACTTCGCGCTGGTGATGTCGACCGGCATCCTTTCCGTGGCCTCGTTCCGGCTCGGGATGGCGGCCGTCGCGCACGCGCTGTTCGCGCTCAACATCGCGTTCTACGTCGTGCTGTGGACCTTGTTCGCGCTGCGCCTGCTGTGGTTTCCGCGCGCGATGATGAGCGATATCGCCGACCACCTGCGTGGCCCGGGATTCTTCACCGTGGTCGTCGCCACCAGCGTGCTTGGCAGCCAGGTGCTGCTGCTCGGCCGCAACCTGGGGCTGGCGCTGGTGCTGTGGGGCCTGGCAATCGTGCTGTGGACTGGCCTGACGTACGCGATCTTCACCATCCTCACCGTCAAGCGCAGCAAGCCTCCGCTGGAACGCGGCATCAACGGCGGCTGGCTGCTGGCGGTTGTGGCGACGCAGTCGGTCGCGGTGCTGGGCGCGCTGCTGGCCGCGCACGTCGGCCAGCCGTGGAAGCTGGAAATGAACTTCTTCGCGCTGTCGATGTGGCTGTGGGGCGGGATGCTCTACATCTGGATGATGTCGCTCATCTTCTATCGCTACGCCTTCTTTACCTTCGAGCCCGGCGACCTGTCGCCGCCGTACTGGATCAACATGGGCGCCATGGCGATCTCGGCGCTGGCAGGGGCCCTGCTGATCGCAAACGTCGCGCACGCGCCGTTCCTGCAATCGCTGCAGCCGTTCATAAAGGGCTTCACGGTGTTCTATTGGGCCACGGGTACCTGGTGGATCCCGATGCTGCTGGTGCTGGCGCTGTGGCGGCACGTGTACCGGCGGTTCCCGTTGCGCTACGACCCGCTGTACTGGGGTGCGGTGTTCCCGCTGGGCATGTATGCGGCCGCGACGCACGCGATGTTGGGGGCGCTGGGATTCGCGTTCCTGGGGTGGCTGCCGTGGGTGTTCCTGGTGCTGGGCCTCGGCGCGTGGATGGGTGCGTTCGTCGGCATGTTGCGCGCGGCATCGCGGGCGCTTTCCGCCGTTCGCCAACCTTCGCCCGGATGAGGCCACCGGACCAGCCTTGCCTGGTCGATGACAGCCGTGCCCGGCACGCGGGAGAGACGGCGGCCAAGTCATGTCCGCACGGGGCCAGCCGATGCGCGGCGGCCTCCTGCCCTGCCCCTTTCGCCAGGCCGAACGACCGGTCGGATGCACGCCCGTGAGGCTCAGCGCCGCGTGCCGACCGGCACCTGCGCGGCCACGGCCGCATCGATGATCTCCGGCAGGTCGGTCTCGCGGCCGATCTGCGGAAAGTGCGCGCGCTCCATGCGACGGATCGCGTAGTGCATCCACGCCAGCGCCGCGGCCACCACGACGAAAAGCAGCATGAAGCAGCTGGTCCAGACCCCGGTCAGGTCGTTCATGGCGCCGAATGCGATCGGCAGCAGGAAGCCACCCAGCCCCCCGATCATTCCGACCACGCCGCCCACCGCGCCCACGTGCGCCGGGTAATAGACCGGGATGTGCTTGTACACGGCAGCCTTGCCCAGCGACATGAAGAAGCCCAGCACGAACACCAGCACGGTGAAGGGAACCAGTCCGATCGCCAGGTCGAAGCCGATGTCGCCGTCGATGCCCCTGACCACGTAGTGCGTATCCGGATAGGACAGCAGGAACGTGCACAGGCTCGAAACGCCGAACGTCCAGTACATCACCACGCGGGCGCCGAATCGGTCGGAGAGCCAGCCGCCGACGATGCGGAACAGGCTCGCGGGGATCGAGTAGGCGGCGGCGACCAGGCCCGCCGTCCTGACGTCCAGCCCGTAGGCGCCGGTGAGGTAGTGCGGCAGCCACAGTGCCAGCGACACGAACCCGCCGAACACGAAGAAGTAGTACAGCGAGAAGCGCCAGACCTGGATGTTCTTCAGCGGTTGCATCTGTTCGCGGAACGACATCGGCCTGGCGCCGGTCCTGCGCCGCTGCGCCAGCGACGGATCGTCCTGGCCGAGCAGGTAGAACAGCACCGCGACGACCGCCAGCCCGACCGCCCAGACCTTGGCCACCATCGCCCAGCCCGCCGCCACCATCACCATCGGCGCCAGCAGCTTGGTTACCGCGGCGCCGACGTTGCCGGCGCCGAAGATTCCCAGCGCGGTGCCTTGCCGGCCCGGCGGGAACCATTTCGAGACATAGGCCACGCCGACCGAAAACGAGCCGCCCGCCAGGCCGACGAACAGCGCAGCAAGCATGAACTGCCGATAGGTATGGGCCCAGGTCAGCGCCCACGTTGCCACGGCGGCAGCCAGCATCACGAGGGTGAGCACGCGGCGACCGCCGTATTGCTCCGCCCAGATGCCCAGGAACAGGCGCGTCAATGACCCGGTCAGGATCGGCGTGGCGATCAGCAGTCCGAACGCGGTCTCGTTGAGGCCAAGGTCCTGCTTGACCTGGATGCCGATGATCGAAAATATCGTCCACACCGCGAAGCACACGGTGAAGGCGAAGGTGCTGAGCCACAACGCGCGCTGTTGCTGCGCCGGCGAGGCAATGTCGGAATCCTGCATGGTCTTCGCTTCGCTCGTGGGGTCGCGGATGGCCCGGCGTCGGCGCGGGCCGCCTTCGTCGCGCGCGGCCGTCGTCAGCCCGCAGCGGCCTCGATTTCCTCCAGCCCGCGCACGCCGTGGCGCTGCTGCAGTTCCAGCAGGTAGTGCTGCAGCTCGCGCTGCTGTACCTGCAACTCCAGGTAGTCGGAAATCCGCTCGCGCACGGCGCCGAAGTCCTGCGCCTCGCCGGATGCGGCTTCCTTGACCTCCACCACGTGGTAGCCCCAGCGCGATTCGACCGGGTACGCCGCCAACCCGACGCGCAGGCGGAAGACCTGCCGCTCGAATTCCGGCGTGGTCTGCCCGCGCTCGAGCCAGCCGAGCTCGCCGCCCTGCTCTCTCGACGGGCAGTGCGAATGGCGCATGGCGAAGTCGGCGAACAACGCCGGGTTTGCCTGCAGTTCCGCGATCATGCGTTCGCACTCGCTGCGCGCCTTGAAGCGGCCATCGACGTCGTCGGCCGGCGCGGCAAGCAGGATGTGGCTCGCGCGGACGCGGTCCGGCGAGCGGAAGCGCTCGCGGTTCTGTTCGAAGTAACGTCGGCAGTCTTCCTCGGTGGGGACGCGGCGCTCGAGCTCGCGTTCCAGCAGGATGCGGATCGCCGCCTCTTCGGCTGTCTCGCGACCGATCGGAGCGGCAGTTCCGGCCAGCCCCAGGCGCTCGACTTCGCGCCGGAGCAACTCGCGCACCACCAGCGCCCGAGCGGCGTCGGCGCGGGACCGCTCGGGCCTGGACGCGCGATGGTGCTGCATCTCGCGCGCGATGTCGGCTTCGCTGATCGCGGTGTCGGCGACGAAAAGCATGCAGGGCGCCGGCTGGCCGAGGCTGCGCGGGCCGTCACCGTCGCTGCCGTGGTGGTGGTGGGCGTCCTCGGGGACCGGTTTGTCGGAGTCGATCACCGTGATCGGCAGCACCCGTTGCGTCTGCGCAGCCATCGCCTAGCTCCTGGGACCGTAGCGCAGCGGCGGCTGGCGCCTGCGCACCACCTGGTACGGACGCCAGAGGTAGCTGATCGGAATGCTCCAGATGTGCACCAGCCGCGTGAACGGTGCGACCAGGATGAGGGTCAGGCCCAGCAGCACGTGCGCCTTGTAGACCCAGTGCACGCCGGCGATGAACTCCGCCGCGCCGCCGCGGAAGGTGACGATGTGCTGCGCCCAGCTGCCCAGCAGCATCATCACGCTGCCATCCAGGTGGTTGGTGGACTGCACGATCGTGTAGAAGCCAAGCAGCAGCTGAGCCAGCAGCAGCACCAGCACCACGGTATCGGCCGGGGTGCCGGTGGCACGCACGCGCGGGTTGAACAGACGCCTCCACAGCAGCATCACCAGCCCCACCAGGCAGACGCCGCCGAACACCCCGCCCGCCCACATCGCGAGCAACTGCTTCTGCGGCGCGGTGATGAGGGCGCTGTAGACCGAGTGTGGCGTCAGCAGGCCGACAAGGTGGCCGCCCAGGATCGCCAGGATGCCGACGTGGAACAGGTTGCTGGCAATGCGCATGCCGCGGCTGGACAGCAGCTGGCTCGAGCCCGTGCGCCAGGTGTACATGGCGCGGTCGTAACGCAGCCAGCTGCCGGTGAACAGCACCGCCAGCGCGACATACGGATAGACCTGGAAGGCGAACAGGTTGAAGGAATGGTTCATGACCGTGCCTCGCGAATGTCACCGGGGCGCGCATGCTGCGGGCCCTTCGGCGAACAGTTCTCATCCGGTGCCTGGTTGCCGAAGCGCACCGCCTCCTCTTCCCACAGCGCATCGATCGCCTCGGCGGTGTCGTCCCGCGGCTCCTCGCTCGCGCGGCGGCGCAGCGCGCCCAGTTCGAGCTCGCCCTCCGCATGCTCGACCAGCAGTTCGAACAGCAGCGCATGCGGACTGCCGCGTTCGGCGGCGCGAGCCGCCAGCAGTCCCACGATGTGGCTGACATGGTGCAACCAGTCGCGGGCCTCGGCCTGGGGCCGCTGCGAAAGGTACTCGAGCAACAATGGCAGGTAGTCCGGCAACTCGCGGGCCGCCAGCTCGAAACCGTGCTTGCGGTAGGCCTCGATCAGGTCGACCATCGCCTGGCCGCGGTCGCGCGACTCGCCGTGGATGTGCTCGAACAGCAGCATGCTCATCGAGCGACCGCGGTCGAACAGGCTGAGCCATCCGTCCTGGGCCACGAGCGGGTCCGTGTCGAGCAGCCGCTGCACGAACTCGACCAGCGCGCGCCGACGCGGCGGCGGAAGCCCGGGGTCGTCGGCGGCGGCCAGCAGTTCGTCGCCATGCTCCCAGATCTCGTCGCGCGGGTAATCGAGCAGCACGCCGAGCAGCTTGAGCAGGCTCACGGCACGACCTCTTCGTGTTCCTTCTCCTGCCGCGGGGGCGGCACGGCATAGCTGGTGATGCGACGCGCACCGAACAGGTCCGCAGGGCTGTCGCCGCTGCAGCCGTTGCCGAAGGTGAAGCCGCAGCCGCCGCGCTCGCCGTAGGCATCGTTGGCATATTCGCGGTGCGCGGTCGGGATGACGAAGCGATCCTCGTAGTTGGCGATGGCAAGGTAGCGGTACATGTCCTCGGCCTGGGCGGGTGTCAGGCCGGCCTGTTCGAGCACCTTCGTGTCCTCGACGCCGTCGACGTTCCTGGCCCGGCGCCAGGCGCGCATCGCCATCATCCGCTCCAGCGCGCGCACCACCGGCGCCTCGTCGCCGGCGGTCAGCATGTTGGCCAGGTAGCGCACCGGGATGCGCAGCGAGGCGATATCCGGCAGTTCCCCGGACATGCCGACGTGGCCGCGTTCGGCCGCCGACTGGATCGGCGACAGTGGCGGCACGTACCAGACCATCGGCAGGGTGCGGTATTCCGGATGCAACGGCAGCGCCAGCTTCCAGTCGATCGCCAGCTTGTACACCGGCGACGCCCTGGCCGCTTCCAGCCAGTTGTCGGGGATGCCCTCCTTGCGCGCGGCCTCGATCACCGCGGGGTCGAACGGGTCCAGGAAGATGTCCAGGTGGGCCTGGTACAGGTCCTTCTCGGCCGGGACCGACGCCGCGTGCTGGATGCGGTCGGCGTCGTACAGCATCACGCCGAGGTAGCGGATGCGCCCGACGCAGGTTTCCGAGCACACGGTGGGCTCGCCCATCTCGATGCGCGGGTAGCAGAAGATGCACTTCTCCGACTTGCCGCTCTTCCAGTTGTAGTAGATCTTCTTGTACGGGCACGCCGACACGCACATGCGCCAGCCGCGGCATTTGTCCTGGTCGATCAGGACGATGCCGTCCTCCTCGCGCTTGTAGATGGCGCCGGAGGGGCACGCCGAAACGCACGCGGGGTTCAGGCAGTGCTCGCACAGGCGCGGCAGGTACATCATGAAGGTCTTCTCGAACGCGCCGTAGATCTCCTTCTGCACGCCGTTGAAGTTGACGTCCCGGGAACGCTTCTCGAACTCGCTGCCGAGGATCTCCTCCCAGTTCGGGCCCCAGTGGATCTTCTGCATCCGCTGGCCGGTGATGCGCGAGCGCGGCCTGGCGGTCGGCTGGTGCTTGACGTCGGGCGCCTCGTGCAGGTGCTGGTAGTCGTAGTCGAACGGCTCGTAGTAGTCGTCGATCTGCGGCAGGTCGGGGTTGGCGAAGATCTTGGCCAGCATCCGCCAGCGCCCGCCCGCGCGCGGCACCAGCTTGCCGCCACGCGTGCGTACCCAGCCACCGTTCCACTTGTCCTGGTTCTCCCATTCCTTGGGGTAGCCGATACCCGGCTTGGTCTCGACGTTGTTGAACCATGCGTACTCGACGCCCTCGCGCGAGGTCCACACGTTCTTGCAGGTGATCGAGCAGGTGTGGCAGCCGATGCACTTGTCCAGGTTCAGGACCATCGCGATTTGCGCGCGTACTTTCATCACCCGATCTCCTCGGCGGCCATGGCCGGCGCTTCGCCGTCGAGCCAGTCGATCATCTTCATCTTCCGCACGATCACGAACTCGTCGCGGTTGGTGCCGCAGGTGCCGTAGTAGTTGAAGCCGTAGGACAGTTGCGCGTAGCCACCGATCATGTGCGTCGGCTTGAGTACCACGCGGGTGACCGAGTTGTGGATGCCACCGCGCGTGCCCGTGATTTCCGAGCCCGGGATGTTGATGATGCGTTCCTGGGCGTGGTACATCATCGCCATCCCCGGCATCACCCGCTGGCTGACCACCGCACGCGCGGTGATCGCGCCGTTGACGTTGAACAGCTCGATCCAGTCGTTGTCGACGATGTCCGCCGCCCGCGCGTCGTCCTCGCTGATCCACACGATCGGGCCACCGCGCGACAGCGTCTGCATGATCAGGTTGTCGCTGTAGGTACTGTGGATGCCCCACTTCTGGTGCGGGGTGATCCAGTTGAGCACGATCTCCTTGTTTCCGTTGCCGCGCTGGGCGAGCAGCGGCTTGACGGTCTTGGTATCGACGGGCGGCCGGTAGCCCATGAAGCCTTCGCCGAAGGCCACCATCCACTCGTGGTCCTGGTAGAACTGCTGGCGCCCGGTCAGCGTGCGCCACGGGATCAACTCGTGGACGTTGGTGTAGCCGGCGTTGTAGCTGACGTGGTCGTCTTCCAGCCCCGACCATATCGGCGACGAGATGATCTTGCGCGGCTGCGCGACGATGTCGCGGAAGCGGATCGCCTCGTGCTCCTTGCCCTTGGCCAGGTGGGTGTGGTCGCGGCCGGTGAAACCACCCAGGGATTGCCAGGCCTTGACCGCGACGTGGCCATTGGTCTCCGGCGCCAGGTGCAGCACCACCTCGCAGGCATCGATCGCCGATTCCACCTGCGGACGCCCCTTGCTGATCCCCTCGTCGCGCACCGCGTGGTTGAGCTTGCCCAGGAACTCGACTTCCTCCCGGGTATCCCACTGCATGCCCTTGCCGCCGTTGCCGAGCTTCTCGAGCAGCGGTCCCAGCGAGGTGAACTTCTTGTAGAGGTTCGGGTAGTCGCGCTCGACCACGGCGATCGACGGCATGGTCCTGCCCGGGATCGGTTCGCACTCGCCCTTCTTCCAGTCGCGCACGTCGAACGGCATCGCCAGTTCGCCCGGGGTGTCGTGCAGCGTCGGCACCAGCACGACGTCCTGCTCCACGCCCAGCACGCCGGGCGCCATCTCGCTGACCGCGTGCGCGATGCCCTTGAAGATGTCCCAGTCGCTGCGCGACTCCCAGGCCGGGTCCACCGCCTTGGTCAGCGGGTGGATGAACGGATGCATGTCCGAGGTGTTGAGGTCGTTCTTCTCGTACCAGGTCGCGGTCGGCAGCACCACGTCCGAATACAGCGCGGTGGTGCACATGCGGAAGTCGAGGGTGACCAGCAGGTCGAGCTTGCCTTCCGGCGCCTGCTCGCGCCATTTGATCTCCTCGGGCTTGACTTCGCCCATCTCGCCCAGGTCCTTGCCCTGCAGGCCGTGCCGGGTGCCGAGCATGTGCCGCATCATGTACTCGTGGCCCTTGCCCGAGGATCCGAGAAGGTTGGAGCGCCACACGAACATCGCGCGCGGGAAGTTCTGCGGGGAGTCCGGATCGGCGAAAGCGAAATCCAGCTCGCCCGACTTCAACTTGTCGACCACGTAGTCCGCGGGCGCCTGGCCGGATTGCGCGGCATCGCGCGCCACCTGCAGCGGATTGCGGTCGAGCTGCGGCGCGCACGGCAGCCAGCCCATGCGCACCGCGCGCAGGTTGAGGTCGGCGATGGAACCGGAGTACTTCTTCGGGTCGGCCAGCGGCGACAGCAGTTCCTCGACCTTGAGCTTCTCGTAGCGCCACTGGTCGGTGTTGAAGTAGTAGTACGAGGTGCCGTTCATCTGCCGCGGCGGGCGGCTCCAGTCGAGCGCGAAGGTCAGCGGGATCCAGCCAGTCTGCGGGCGCAGTTTCTCCTGGCCGACGTAATGCGCCCAGCCGCCTCCGGTCTGGCCGACGCAGCCGCACATGACCAGCATGTTGATCAGGCCGCGGTAGTTCATGTCGTTGTGGAACCAGTGGTTCATGCCGGCGCCGACTATGATCATGCTGCGGCCATGGGTCTTGTCGGCGGTGCGCGCGAATTCGCGGGCGATCTCGATCACGTCCTCGCGCGGCACCCCGGTGATCGTTTCCTGCCAGGCCGGCGTGCCCGGAATGTTGTCGTCGAAGCTGGCGGCGACGTTGCCGCCGCCGAAGCCGCGGTCCACGCCGTACTGCGCCAGCAGCAGGTCATAGACGGTCGCGACCGCCCACTCCCTGCCGTCGGCCAGGGTGAGCCTGCGCACCGGGACATTGCGCTCGAGCACCTCGTCGAACCGGGAGGCGGTCCAATGCTCGTGCTCGATGCCGCCGAAGTACGGGAAGCTGACCGCTTCGACGCCTTCGTTGAAGCCCTCTAAGCTCAGGCGCAGGCGGGTGTCGCGGCCGGCGCTGTCCTTTTCCTCGATGTTCCACTTGCCCTTCTCGCCCCAGCGAAACCCTACCGAGCCGCCGGGAACGACGAGCCCGCCGCTGTTCTCGTCGTAGGCGAGCGTCTTCCACTCCGGGTTGTTGTCCTCGCCGAGGCCGCCGAGGTCGCTGGCACGCAGGAACCGCTCCGGCACCAGGCGGCCATCGGCGCGCCGGTCCAGCCGCACCAGCAGCGGCATGTCGGAGTATTGCCGGCAGTAGTCGGTGAAGTACTGCGACGGCCGGTCGACATGGAATTCCTTCAGGATCACATGGCCGAAGGCGAACGCCAGCGCCGCGTCCGTGCCCTGTTTGGGATGCAGCCAGTGATCGGTGTGCTTGGCCAACTCGGAGTAGTCCGGGCAGATACCCACGGTCTTGGTGCCGTTGTAGCGCGCTTCGGTGAAGAAATGCGCGTCGGGCGTGCGCGTCTGCGGGACGTTGGAACCCCACGCGATGATGTAACGGCTGTTGTACCAGTCCGCCGATTCGGGCACGTCGGTCTGTTCGCCCCAGACCTGCGGCGACGACGGCGGCAGGTCGCAGTACCAGTCGTAGAACGACAGGCAGGCGCCGCCGAGCAGCGACAGGTAGCGCGCGCCTGCGGCGTAGGAAATCATCGACATCGCCGGGATCGGCGAGAAGCCGATCACCCGGTCCGGGCCGTACTGCTTGACCGTGTACAGGTTGGACGCGGCGATGATCTCGTTGGCCTCGTCCCAGCGCACGCGGGCGAAGCCGCCCATGCCGCGCCGGGTCTTGTACTCGCGCGCCTTGTCCGGGTCCTCGACGATGCTGGCCCAGGCCTCGACCGGGGACATGCTCTTGCGTGCCTGCCGCCACATCCGCAGCAGCGCACCCCGGACCAGCGGGTACTTCAGGCGGTTGGCGCTGTACAGGTACCAGGAATAGCTGGCGCCGCGCGGACAGCCGCGCGGCTCATGGTTGGGCAGGTCCGGGCGCGTGCGCGGGTAGTCGGTCTGCTGCGTTTCCCAGGTGACCAGGCCATTCTTGACGTAGATCTTCCAGCTGCACGAGCCGGTGCAGTTCACGCCGTGCGTGGAGCGAACGATCTTGTCGTATTGCCAGCGCGCACGGTAGCCGTCTTCCCAGCGCCGGTCCTCGCTGCGGGTGGTGCCGTGGCCGTCGGCGAAAGTCGTCCTTTCGCGCTTGAAGAACTGCAGCCGGTCGAGGAAATAGCTCATCTGGACGTCCTCATGGAAGCTACGAGGCGAACAGGCACTGGCGATGCCGGGTTCGCGGAAACCACAGCAGGTCCAACCATAGCAAACGTCAGGATGGCGCCTCCGCGCCACGCCTGTAATACCACCACCACGTGATTGCGATGCAGGTCGCGTAGAACGCGACGAAGCCGTACAGCGCCATCTCCGGGCCGCCGGTCAGCGCAATCGACGAGCCGTAGCTCTTGGGGATGAAGAAGCCGCCATAGGCCGCCACCGCGGAGGAGAAACCGATCACCGCCGCCGATTCGATGCCGGCCTGGCGCGCGCTCGCAGCCCGTTGCGCTTCGCCCGCGTCCGGCCCCAACTCGCGCTCGCGCATGGTGCGGAAGATGACCGGGATCATCCGGAAAGTCGACGCATTGCCGATCCCGGTGAGCACGAACAGCAGCATGAACATCGCCAGGAAGCCGATGAAGCTGCCTTCCGACCCGCTACCTGGCAGGAAATGCAGGACTCCGAACACGGCCGCCACCATCAGCACGAACACCCAGAACGTGAGCATCGCGCCACCCGCCTTGTCGGCCAGCCAGCCACCCAACGGCCGCGCCAGCGCGCCCACCAATGGCCCGAGGAAGGCATAGCCCAGCGCATCCACCGCCGGGAACTGGGTCTTGATCAGCATCGGGAATCCGGCCGAGTAGCCGATGAAGCTGCCAAACGTGCCGGTGTATAGCCAGCACATGAGCCAGTTGTGCTTGCGCCGGAAGATCACCGACTGTTCGGCGAAGCTCGAGCGCGCACTGGCGATATCGTGCATGCCGAACCAGGCGGCGATGGCGCATGCGACCAGGAACGGAACCCAGACGAATCCCGCGTTCTGCAGGTACAGCACGCCGCCATCGACCATCTGCTGCGGCGCGCCGGCGATCGCGCCGAAAATGCCGACGGTGATCGCCAGCGGGATCACGAACTGCGCCGCGGACACGCCGAGGTTGCCCAGTCCCGCGTTCATGCCCAGCGCATAACCCTGACGCGACTTGGGGAAGAAGAACGAGATGTTGGACATGGACGAGGCGAAGTTGCCGCCTCCCAACCCGCACAGGAACGCGATCATCGCGAACTGCCAGAACGGCGTGGCAGGGTCCTGCACCGCCAACCCGAGCCACAGCGCCGGCACCAGTAGCAGGGCGGTCGAGATCGCGGTCCAGCGGCGCCCGCCGAAGATCGGGACCATGAACGAATAGAAGATGCGCAGGGTTGCACCCGATAGCCCCGGCAACGCGGCCAGCCAGAACAACTGGTCGGTGGTGAAGCCGAAGCCGACCTTGGGCAGGCTCACGATGACGGCCGAGAACACCATCCAGATCGCGAATGCCAGCAACAGGGCCGGGATCGAAATGGCGAGGTTGCGGTTGGCGATCCTGCGCCCGTGTTGCTCCCAGAACCCGGGATCCTCGGGGCGCCAGTCGTCGAGGATGCGCGGACTGCCTGGGGGCCGTGGCCCGGTCGTGACCGTCATGCCGCATCTCCGTGCAATCCTGGAAGAACGCGAACCGGCGCTGGCATGGCCAGGCGGACCATCGTCACAGAATAGGCGCGATCGCCGCGGCAGGCGTTGACCTGCGTCAATCCCGGGCGATGGTCCTCGGGAGCCTGCGCCCGCTCAGCCGGCCGGTAATGCCCGGCGGCGCGGGCCGCGCGCCTGCAGGCTGTCGCGCACGTCCACCTCGAAGCGCAGCGACAGGCTGGCATCGCCAGGCAACGGCAATTCGAACGCCAGCGCCTCCCGGCAAGGCAGTCGCAGCACATAGTCGGCCACGGCCGCCCGCGGCAGGCGCAGCGCCCAGCCATCCGCCACGGGGCCAAGCAGCGGGAGCGGTGCCGGATGCAGGGCAAGAGACTGCGCGAAAATCCGCTCCGGCGCGAACATGGTGGAATTGAGAATCGTTTCGCCCGCCAGCAGGCGCGCGAGTTCCGCTTCGTCGATGCGCAGCCTCATGCTCTGGCCATGGATTTGCAGTTTCATGGACGTGCGATCCCTCCCCGGCTGCAATCCTGCTGCCTCAACGGGTGCCGGTCACACCGGACTGCACCGGCAGCATCCAGTACACCAGCGACAGGTTGGCCGTCGCGACCGCGGCGAGCAACCGTTCGGCCTCGCCCTTCGGAGCCACGAACACGACCTCCATCGGCAATTCGCCCGCGAGCTCGTAGAAATGCGCTTCGTGCAGCCTGTGGTGGCGGCCAAACCCGGCAACCGCGCGGAACGCCGAACCTCCCGGCATGCCGAGCCGCGATGCTTCCCGCAGCAGCCACTGATAAAGGGGTTGCCCGGCATGCTGCTGGGTTTCGAGCACGAAGAACTTCAAGTAGACGCCGTCGTCCATGGTTACGCCCTCAGCAGTCGCAAGGTGGCGAACCCGAGCACCGTGGCCAGCAGCGATCCACCCAGGTGCAGGCCGATGTGCGCCATCGCCCAGGCGTATTGCTGGCGCGCCAGCAGGCCCACGGCCTCCGCCGAGAACGTGGAGAACGTGGTCAGGCCACCGAGCAAGCCGGTCACGATCAGCAACCGCAGCTCGGGCGGCACGCCCTCGTTGAGCGCGAACCAGCCCAGCGCCAGCCCGATCAGGTAGCCGCCGACAAGGTTGGCCACGAGCGTGCCGAGCGGCAGTTGCGGCAGCGTTGCATTGAGCCAGTGGCCCAGGCCCCAGCGCGCCCAGGCGCCGATCGCGGCGCCAGCGCCGACGGCGACGAAACCGCCCATGTCTGCATTCCCGTTCATCCGGCAATCATCACTCCTGGGTGCCGTCGCCGCCAGTCGCGCCCCGCGCCTGCTCGCGCGCCGCGCGCAGCGCGTCCAGCTTCTGCTTGAGCTTCAGCTCCAGGCCGCGCTCGACCGGTCGGTAGTAGACGCGCTCGCCGAGCGCTTCCGGGAATCCGGTCTGCGCCAGCGCGATCCCGCCTTCGGCGTCGTGGTCGTAGCGGTAGTTGCTGCCATAACCCAGCTGTTTCATCAGCCGCGTCGGGGCATTGCGCAGGTGCAGCGGTACCTCCTGGGTACCGTGCTCCCCGACGTCGGCGCGGGCGGCGTTGAAGGCCCTGTAGGCGGCATTGGACTTGGCCGTGCTGGCCAGGTAGATCACCACCTGCGCCAGCGCCAGGTCGCCTTCGGGGCTGCCGAGGCGATCGTAGGCATCCCAGGCTTCGGTTGCCATCTGCAGCGCGCGCGGATCTGCCAGGCCGATGTCCTCGACCGCCATCCGCGTCAGTCGCCGCGCCAGGTAGACCGGATCCACGCCGCCATCGAGCATGCGCGCGAACCAGTACAGCGCCGCGTCGGGATTGGAGCTGCGGATCGACTTGTGCAAGGCCGAGATCTGGTCGTAGAACTGCTCGCCTCCCTTGTCGAAGCGGCGGCTGCGGTCGGCCAGGACCTGCGCCAGCGTCGCGTCGGTGATCGTGCCGCCGCGGCGCGTGCCGCCCTCCCCTGCTCCGTCTTCGACCAGCCCGGCCGCGATCTCCAGCAGGGTCAGGCCGCGGCGCACGTCGCCGTCGGCGGCCTGCGCGATCAGCGCGAGCTGCGCGCCCCCGACCTGCAATCCGCGGCCACCCAGGCCGCGTTCGTCGTCATCCAGGGCCTGCCGCAGCGCGAGCACGATGTCGTCCACCGACAGCGCCTCCATCACGTGCACGCGGCAACGCGACAGCAGCGCGGAATTGAGCTCGAACGACGGATTCTCGGTGGTCGCGCCGACGAACAGGATGCTGCCGTGCTCGATGTGCGGCAGGAAGGCGTCCTGCTGCGCCTTGTTGAAGCGATGCACCTCGTCGACGAACAGCACCGTGCGGCGACCCTGCGCGAAGCGTGCGCCGGCTTCGGCCAGCACCTGGCGGACCTCCGGCAGCCCCGACAGGACCGCGGAAATGGCGCGGAACTCGGCGTCGGAGTATTTCGCCAGCAGCAGCGCCAGCGTGGTCTTGCCGCAGCCAGGCGGCCCCCACAGGACCATCGAATGCACGCGGCCGGATTCGATCGCGCGCCGCAACGCCGAGCCGGGCGCCAACAGCCGGCGTTGGCCGACCATTTCGTCCAGCGTGCGCGGACGCATGCGCTCGGCCAGCGGCCGCAGCGCATCGTTGTCGACACTCAGCAGGTCGGATTCGACCGGGGGCGGGTTGCTGCGCCGTGCCACGGCATGGGGATCCCTTGCGGATGCGGCGACACGATAGCAAGAGCGCGCCCGCACGGCGCGCTTTGGTCAGCGGCGGGCGACGGCCCGGTCGAGGGTGGCCTCGCGGTTGGCGCTGGCGCCAAGCTCGTAACGCACGTGCAGCCACTGGCCGCTGCGCGGGTCGTACAGTGCCTGCACCCCGGCCGCAGCGCGACCTTCGGCACCGAAATCCGCGACCCCGTTCGCCTGCAACTGCTGGTAGTGGCCGCCGGCGGGCGACACCTGTACATCATCCAGCGCAAACCGCACCGCTTGCCCGGCGAACTCGCGGTCCAGGCGCCGGTCGACTTCGTTTTCCAGCTGTCGCGCCACGCGTGCATCGGTGGCCAGGGATTGCCCGGGCTCGCTCGTGCCCAGCACCAGCGACGGATAGTCGACGCTCGACGATTGGGTGTCGTACAGCGCGGCGAAGCGGAAGGGGATCCACTCCGCATCCTCGCCGATCAGCAAGCGGCCGTTGCCGCGGACATCGCGCTGCACCAGGCCGGCGGGCGCGACTTCAACCTTGTCGAGCTTCACCTCGACTCCGGCCATGTCGAATTCACTTGAGACCGCGCCGATCAGCGACGCTGCGATCGCGGCATCGATGGCCCGTTCGCCTTCCATGCGCGACTGCGGCGTGGCGTCCAGCGCCTTGGCGGCGATCGCCTGCTGCGCCTGTCCGGGCGACGGCGCCGCAGTGGCGACCAGGGCGGCGCCGGCAAGCAGGACCAGCGACAGGAACACGGTGCGACGCATGCGATCTTCCTCGGCGCCAGGCTCGAGGGTGGCGCGTGGACGTCACCTTGCCCGCGCAACCGTGGAGAGGTCGTGAGGCGAAGGACGGCTGCATGAACAGGAGCGCAACCGAGCCGTCGCCGGCACAAAAAACGGCAGGCGCGGGCCTGCCGTTTTTCCTGGATACGCGGGCCGCCCGTTCCGGGCGGCTGGTGCGATCATCCCTCTCCGACCACGTCCACGCCCTTGGGCGGCGTGAACTTGAAGGTCGTAGCGGAGAACGCCGGGTTGCGCTGCCAGCCAGTGAACGTGATCCGGGTCTTCTGCCCGAGCGCATCGACGACCTGCATCGTCGCCAGTCCCTGTTGACCGAAGCCCAGGCGCGCGGACTGGAAGCCCGCCTCGTCGCCCTTCCGCGGCTTCAGCGCGAGCCATTCCAGGCCGTCGGCGCTGCCGTCCTCGGTGATGAGGTAATCGCGATCCAGCCGCGACGGATCGATCAGTGCCGCCAGCGGACTGTTCTGCTCCTCCGCGCCCTGCGGGCGCCGCGTGACCTGCTCCAGGTCGGGGTCATAGACCCAGACGCGCTTGCCGTCGGCGACGATCAACTGTTCGTAGGGCTTGGCGTATTCCCAGCGGAACAACCGCGGCGCGGCCAGCGCCACGCGGCCGCTCGAGGTTTCCTTGAGCTTGCCGTTGGCGTCGTACACCTGCTGCGAGAACTGGCCATCGAGCCCCTTGAGGCCCTTGGTGAACGCCGACAGGTCGTCGCGCGCGCCAGCGATGGCGCTGGTGGCTGCGACCGCGGTGGCGAGGGTGGCGACCAGCAGCCCGGCGGCACGCCGGGACGGACGGGGGTTGCGCATGTGCGATCTCCGGAATCGGTTGCCGAGGAGTCTGCGGCGAACTAGCTGAATACGACCTCACGAACCGCGGCCCGCGAGCCCCGGTTCAGCGCCGTGGGTGGCTGGCGCGAGGCTTCACTTGGGCGGCGGCGGCGCGAGCACGCTGCGGTCGCCGTTGTGCTCCGGCGGGGTCACGATCCCGGCCGCCTCCATCGCCTCGATCAGGCGCGCGGCGCGGTTGTATCCGATCTTCAGGCGCCTTTGCACGCCGGAGATCGACGCGCGCCGGGTCTCGGTGACGATGCGCACGGCCTCGTCGTACAGCGGGTCGGACTCGTCCCCCGCCCCGCCGCCGCTTTCGGGCAACCCGGTGGCGCCGACCACGATGCCGTCGCCAAGCGACTGCACTTCCTCGAGCACGCCTTCCATGTACTGCGGGCCGTCACTGCTCTGCTTGAGGTGTTCGACGACACGGTGCACCTCGTCGTCGCTGACGAAGGCGCCGTGGATGCGCTCGGGCATTGCCGTGCCCGGTGGCAGGTACAGCATGTCGCCGTGGCCGAGCAGCGTTTCCGCGCCGCTCTGGTCGAGGATGGTGCGCGAGTCGATCTTGCTCGAGACCTGGAACGCGATCCGGGTCGGGATGTTGGCCTTGATCAGGCCGGTGATCACGTCCACCGATGGTCGCTGCGTGGCCAGGATCAGGTGGATGCCGGCGGCGCGGGACTTCTGCGCCAGCCGCGCGATCAGTTCCTCGACCTTCTTGCCGACGATCATCATCATGTCGGCGAATTCGTCGATGAAGATGACGATGAACGGCAGGGTCTCCAGCGGCCGCGGTGCTTCGTTCAACTCGGCGTTGGGCTTGAACAGCGGGTCCATCATCGGCTGCCCGGCGTCGATCGCGTCCTTGACCTTCTTGTTGAAGCCGCCGAGGTTGCGCACGCCTACCGCGCTCATCAGCTTGTAGCGGCGCTCCATCTCGGCCACGCACCAGCGCAGGCCGTTGGCGGCCTCCTTCATGTCGGTGACCACCGGCGCCAGCAGGTGCGGGATGCCCTGGTAGACGGACAGCTCCAGCATCTTCGGGTCGATCATCAGCATCCGCACGTCCTGCGGAGATGCCTTGTACAGCAGCGACAGCACCATCGCGTTGACCGCGACCGACTTGCCCGAACCGGTGGTGCCGGCCACCAGCAGGTGCGGCATGCGCGACAGGTCGGCCACCGTCGGGCGGCCGGCGATGTCCTTGCCCAGCGCCAGCGTCAGCGGGCTGCCGGACTTGTCGTATTCCTTCGAGCGCAGCAGTTCGCTGAGGAAGATCATTTCACGGTGCGAGTTGGGGATCTCCAGGCCGACCACCGACTTGCCCGGGATCACGTCGACCACGCGCACTGCCTTGACGCTGAGGCCGCGGGCAATGTCCTTGTCCAGCGAGGAGATCTGGCTGACCTTGATCCCCGGTGCCGGCTCGATTTCGAAACGCGTGATCACCGGCCCGGGATAGGCGCCGACCACCTGCGCGTCGATGCGGAAATCCTTGAGCTTGAACTCGATCTGCCGCGACAGGGTTTCCAGCGTTTCCTCGCTGTAGCCCTTCTGCTGCGGCTTGGGATCGTCCAGCAGCGCCAGCGGTGGTATGCCGGAGCCGTCGCCGACGTGGAACAGCGGGATCTGCTGCTCGCGCTTGGCGCGGTCGCTCTTTTCCACCAGCGCCGGGGCCGGCGGCTCGATCCTGACCGGCGGTCGCTTCGCGCGCAGTTCGCTGTCGAACTTGCGCACTTCCTCGCGCTCCTCGCGCATCGCCCGCGCCTGCTGCCAATCGCTGGCCTGCTGCGTGCCGCGGCGGAACAGCGGCCCCAGCGCCAGCACCGCGCGCCCGATGCGGTCCATGACGCCGAGCCACGACAGTCCGGTCGCCAGCGTGATCGACACCAGCAACAATGCGAGCAGGAACAGGTTGCCGCCGACCGGGCCGAAGCCGCGGTACAGCGAGCGGCCGACCAGTTGCCCGAGGATGCCGCCGCTGCCGGCAGAGAAGTCCGCGGCCGGGCCGATGCGCAGGTACAGCAGGCCGGTGGCCGAGACCAGGAAGCCGACGATGCCGACCAGGCGCAGAGCCGGCCCCAGGTCGGCGTCGCCATCGCCATCGCTGTCCATGCCGAACAGGGCGATCCAGGCAACCAGCCCCAGCACCAGCGGCAGCAGGAAGGCGACGTAGCCGGTCAGGTAAAGCAGCACGTCCGCCAGCCAGGCGCCGACACGGCCGCCGACGTTGTGCAGCGGCGCGGTGATGCTGCCCGAGTGCGACCAGCCCGGGTCCTGCGGCGAAAACGTGAACAGGCTTGCCAGCAGGTACACCAGCAGCGGCGCGACCAGGATCAGCGCGATGTCGCGCCACAGCCGCTGGCGGCGCGGATTCGGCGCGGTGGCCGGTTTCCTGGCCTTGGCGCGGCTGCCTTTGCTGCGTTCGGAGAGCGGGCGTGCCACCGTGCGGTCAGACCTTAAGATATTCCCCTAATGGCTTGATAGTACAAGCCATCAGGGTCAGTCACCAGCGCCGGAATGGACAGCAGGGCTCAGAGCTTCATGTCCAGCAGCGCCGGATGCACCAGCTTGCCGCCTTCGACATTGATGCCGCGGACCAGTGCGGCGTTGTTGCGCCAGTCGTCGCCGGAGGCCAGCTTGTTGACCCAGGGAAGGATTGCCGCGCAGATCGCCTGCGAGGACGTCTGCGGCACCGCGCCGGGCATGTTGGTGACGCAGAAGTGGGTCACGCCTTCCTCCACGTAAGTGGGTTCCTTCCAGGTGGTGGGGCGCGAGGTCTCGAAGCAGCCGCCCTGGTCGATGGCGATGTCGACCACCACGCTGCCGTCCTCCATCCCCCGCAGCATCTCGCGGGTCATCACGTGCGGCGCCTTGGCGCCGGTGACCAGCACCGCGCCCACCACCAGGTCGGCGGACGCCACCGCGCGCGCGACCACGTCGTGGTAGGGATACAGCGCGGTGACGTTGTTGCCGAGCCGCATCATTTCGTCCATGCGGTCCTGCCGCATCTCGAACACGGTGACGTTGGCGCCCGCGGCCGCGGCCAGCGCGGCCGACGCACCGCCCGCCTTGCCGGCGCCGAACACGACGACATTGCCGCGCTCGGTCGACGGCAGCCCGCCGAGCAGCTTGCCCTTGCCACCTTCGGGCTGGTGCAGCAGGTGGGTGCCGACCTGCACGCCGATCTTGCCGGCAATCACCGACATCGGCGCCAACAGCGGCAGGTCGCCGTTGGGAAGCTCGACGGTCTCGAAGGCGACGCCGGTCAGGCCGATGTCCAGCAGCTGCTTCGTCAGCGCGGGCTCGGCGGCAAGGTGCAGGTAGCAGAACAGCAGATGGTCGCGGCGCAGGTGCGCCAAGTCGCCCGCGATCGGTTCCTTGACCTTGACGATCAGTTCGCCCTTCTCGTACAGAGCGGCGGCGTCGGGCGCGATCCTGACGCCCAGCGCACCGTAGTCGGCATCCTTGAAACCGGACTTGGTGCCGGCGTCCTTCTCGATCCAGACCTCGTGGCCGCGCTTGACCAGGTCGCCGGCCGCGGCCGGAACGAGCGCGACGCGCCCTTCGAGGGTCTTGGTTTCCTTGGGAACGCCGATCCGCATTTCGTTAGCCTCAGCAGGATGAGAATTCCGGCCGCGCAAGCCGGGTGTCGGTGTGGATGCCGCGTCGCGGCCGCGCCGGCCGCCTTGTTTTGCCGTTGCCGGGCCGCCACTCTATGCAGCCTCGGCGTCGGCTTTCGACGACGCGATTCCTGCCGGCGATTATACCCATGACCCCAGCCTCGATAAGTTCCGCCAAGCACTGCAACCTGCTGATCCTGGGCTCCGGCCCCGCCGGCTGGACCGCCGCCGTCTATGCCGCGCGCGCCAACCTCAAGCCGGTGGTGGTCACCGGCCTGCAGATGGGCGGGCAACTGATGACCACCACGGAGGTCGACAACTGGCCCGGCGACGCGCACGGCCTGATGGGGCCGGCGCTGATGGAGCGGATGCAGGCGCACGCGGAGCGGTTCGAGACCGAGACGATCTTCGACCACATCCACAGCACCGACCTGTCGCAGCGTCCGTTCCGGCTCAAGGGCGACAACGGCGAATACACCGCCGACGCGCTCATCATCGCCACCGGGGCCACCGCCAAGTACCTGGGGCTGCCGTCGGAGGAGAAGTTCAAGGGCCGCGGCGTGTCCGCCTGCGCCACCTGCGACGGCTTTTTCTTCAAGGACATGGACGTGGCGGTGATCGGCGGCGGCAATACCGCCGTCGAGGAAGCGCTGTACCTGTCCAACATCTGCCGCAAGGTCTACCTGGTGCACCGCCGCGACACGCTGCGCGCCGAGAAGATCATGCAGGACAAGCTCCAGGCCAGGATCCAGGCCGGCAAGATCGAACCGGTGTGGCACCACGTCGTCGACGAGGTGCTCGGCAACGACGCCGGCGTCACCGGCCTGCGGGTCAGGTCGACGCTGGACGACACGACCCGCGAACTGGACATCCACGGCCTGTTCGTCGCCATCGGCCATACCCCGAACACCTCGCTGTTCGAAGGCCAGCTGGCGATGAACAACGGTTACATCGAGATCCGCTCGGGCCTGTCCGGCGGCGCCACCGAAACCTCGGTCAAGGGCGTGTTCGCGGCCGGCGACGTCGCCGACCAGCACTACCGCCAGGCGATCACTTCGGCCGGCTTCGGCTGCATGGCCGCGCTGGACGCCGAGCGGTTCCTCGACAAGAACGACTGATGGCGACGGCGCGCGTCCACGGCGCGCTGTCGGACATCCCCGCGGCGCAATGGGATGCGCTGCACGACGGGCGCAATCCGTTCATCGCGCACGCCTTCCTTGCCGGCATGGAGCGGTACGGCGTGCTGCGCGAAGCCTATGGCTGGACGCCACGGCACCTGGCGTTGTGGGAAGGCCGCGCCCTGGTGGCCGCGGCGCCCGGTTACCTCAAGGACAATTCGCACGGCGAGTTCGTGTTCGACCACGCCTGGGCGCACGCCTACGCGCGATACGGGCAGGACTACTTCCCCAAATCCTTGTGCGCGGTGCCGTACACGCCGGTGGCCGGCCCGCGGCTGCTTGCGCGCGACGATGCAGGACGGCGCGCGCTGCTGCGGGCGATGGTTGCCTCGACGCGCGACGCCGGGCTGTCCTCGGCGCACGTCAACTTCCACCCGCAGTCCGAGGACCCCGCCTTCGGCGAGGACTGGCTGCCGCGGGTCGACATCCAGTACCACTGGCGCAACGCGGCCGGATGGAGCGGCTTCGACGACTTCCTTGCGGCGATGGACCACAAACACCGCAAGAACATCCGCCAGGAGCGGGCCAAGGTCGTGCGCGCAGGGGTCGGCTTCCGCGTCGTCCACGGCGACGACGCCACCGATTCCGAGCTGGCCGCGATGCACGGCTTCTACCTTGCGACGTTCGCCGAGTACGGCAACACGCCGGCATTGACCCTGGAATTCCTGCACCACCTCGCCCGGGCGATGCCGCGGCAACTGGTGCTGTTCCTGGCGCAGCGGAACGGCCGCGACATCGCCGGCGCGCTGTGCCTGCGAGGCGGCGACACCCTGTACGGACGCTACTGGGGCGCCAACGCCGGGGAGGGCCGCATTGCGGGCCTGCATTTCGAAACCTGCTACTACCAGGGCATCGAGTACTGCCTGCGCGAAGGCCTGGCGAAATTCGAGCCCGGTGCGCAGGGCGAGCACAAGCTGGCGCGGGGCTTCCTGCCCAGCCTGGTCCGCAGTCGCCACTGGATCGCGGACCCGGCCTTCGCCGCGGCGCTCGCGCCCTGGTGCGCGCAGGAGGCGCGGTCGGTGCGGCAGTACGCAAGTGCGCTCGCGGCGCATTCGCCGTACCGCGCCGTGCAGCAGGGTTCCGGATAACACGAGGACGGACCCGGCTCGCGCGATCGGGATCGCCCGATGTCTCCCGGGCATCGCACCGGCAGGAATGCGCCTTTCCGCCAGCGCATCCGATGCGATCGCGCCACAATGGCAGGATGTCGCTGCCCTGGCTCCCTGCCGATCCACTGGCGCCGTTTCCGCCGGCGGAGCAGGCCTTGCGCGACCCGGACGGATTGCTCGCCGCGGGCGGCGACCTCTCCCCTGCCCGCCTGCTCAACGCCTATCGCCACGGCATCTTTCCCTGGTATTCGCAGGGCCAGCCCTTGCTGTGGTGGACGCCGGACCCGCGCATGGTGTTCCGCAGCGATGGCGTGCGCCTGTCTTCCCGGTTCCGGCGCTCATTGCGCCGGTCGCCGTGGACGCTGCGCGCCGACGGCGACTTCGGCGCGGTGGTCGCCGCCTGCGCGCTGGTGCGCCGCCCCGGCCAGCGCGGCACCTGGATCACGGACGACATGCGGGCGGCGTATGGCGCCCTGCACCGGCTCGGGCATGCGCACTCGATCGAGGTGCGCGACGGCGACGAGCTGGTCGGGGGCCTGTACGGCGTCGCCATCGGCCGGATGTTCTTCGCCGAGAGCATGTTCAGCGCGCGAACGGGCGGTTCGAAGGTGGCGCTGGCCGGCCTCGCCCGGCGCCTGCACGAATGGCAGTGGCCGCTGATCGATGCCCAGGTCGAGAACCCGCACCTGGTCGCCATGGGTGCACGGCCCTGGCCGCGGACGGAGTTCCTGCGGCAGCTCGCCACGCTGGTGGCGGAGGACACGGGGCCGGCGTCGTGGCCACGGCGTTTCGGCAGGATGGCCGCCGCCGACCTCGCCGTTTAGGGGCGGTTTTGCGCGGCTTCCCCGTGCGTGTCAGAATGTCCGACTTTCGGGCGCCAATCCGCCCACCACCGCCCTGCAGGCTTGCCTGCCGGGCATTCCGGCAAACGCCGGAGCATCCAGGAAACACATGGCGAAAGACGACGTCATCGAATTCGAAGGCACGATCTCCGAGACCCTCCCGAACACCATGTTCCGGGTCAAGCTGGAGAACGGCCACGAGATCATTGCCCACATTTCGGGGCGGATGCGGAAGAATTACATCCGCATCCTCACCGGCGACAAGGTCAAGGTCGAAATGACCCCTTACGACCTGAGCAAGGGCCGCATCACCTACCGCATGAAGTAAGCGCACGATGCGGCCAGACGGGAAAGGCGGCCATTGGCCGCCTTTCTGCGTTTTTGCCGGCCGCTTGCGCCCCCTGGCCGCCGCCCTCCCGGGGCGACGCCTGGAATTTGCCCCGGGGCGGACGTGGTATCGGGCGGGGTTCCGCCGACCCTGCACGGCGACCCGGGCCAGATCGACCGAGGTCCACGTCCGATTCATTCCACCACGGCGGGCAGCAGCTTCTCCGGTTCGGCCTGGGCGTCGACCACCAGCTCGCCGTCCCTGACGTCGATGCCCACCCGGCCACCGTTGGCCAGCTTGCCGAACAGCAGCTCGTCGGCCAGCGGGCGCTTGACCTTGTCCTGGATCACCCGCGCCATCGGCCGCGCGCCCATCAACGGGTCGAAGCCATGCTGCGCCAGCCAGTCGCGCGCCTCCGGGGTCGCCGTCAGGGTGACGTTCTTCTCGTGCAGCTGCGCTTCCAGCTCGATCAGGAACTTGTCGACCACGCGCAGGATGTGCTCCAGCCCCAGGGCCTGGAACTGCACCACCGCATCCAGCCGGTTGCGGAACTCCGGGCTGAAGCCGCGGCGGATCACCTCCATCGCGTCGGTCGAATGGTCCTGCTGGGTGAAGCCGATCGAGCGCCGCGCGGCCTGTGCCGCGCCGGCGTTGGTGGTCATCACCAGGATCACGTTCTTGAAGTTCGCCTCGCGCCCGTTGGTGTCGGTCAGCACGCCGCGGTCCATCACCTGCAACAGGATGTTGAAGATGTCCGGGTGCGCCTTCTCGACCTCGTCCAGCAGCAGCACGCAATGGGGGGTCTTGACGATCTTCTCGGTCAGCAGGCCGCCCTGGTCGAAGCCGACATAGCCCGGGGGCGCGCCGATCAGGCGCGACACCGAGTGCGATTCCATGTATTCGCTCATGTCGAAGCGCACCAGCTCGATCCCCAGCTGCAGCGCCAGCTGCTTGGTGACCTCGGTCTTGCCGACACCGGTGGGGCCGGCGAACAGGAAGTTGCCGATCGGCTTCTCCGGGTTGCCGAGCCCGGAGCGAGCCAGCTTGATCGCACTGGTGAGCGTCTCGATCGCCGGATCCTGGCCGAAGATCACCATCTTCAGGTTGCGCTCCAGGTGCTCGAGCACGTCCTTGTCCGAGGCGCTGACCTGCTTGGTCGGGATCCGCGCCATCTTGGCCACGATCACTTCGATCTCCTCGACGTCGATCAGGCTCTTGCGCGCCTCCGGCGCCAGCAGCCGCTGGCGCGCGCCGGCCTCGTCGATCACGTCGATCGCCTTGTCCGGCAACAGCCGGTCGCCGATGTGCTTGACCGACAGGTCGACCGCCGCCTGCAGCGCCTCGTCGGCGTAGGTGACGCCGTGGTGCGATTCGTAGCGCGGCTTCAGGCCCTGCAGGATCTCGACGGTTTCGCCCACGGTCGGCTCGACGATGTCGATCTTCTGGAAGCGCCGCGCCAGCGCGCGGTCCTTCTCGAAGATGCCGCGGTATTCCTGGAACGTCGTCGAGCCGATGCAACGCAGCTCGCCCGAGGCCAGCATCGGCTTGATCAGGTTGGAGGCGTCCATGGTGCCGCCGGACGCCGAGCCGGCGCCGATGATGGTGTGGATCTCGTCGATGAACAGGATCGCGCCCGGGAGCTTCTTCAGCGCCGCCAGCACGCCCTTGAGGCGCTTCTCGAAATCGCCCCGGTACTTGGTGCCGGCGACCAGCGCGCCCAGGTCGAGCGCGTAGATCGTGGCGTCGGCCAGGACTTCGGGGACGCTGCCCTCGACGATGCGCTTGGCCAGCCCTTCGGCCAGCGCGGTTTTGCCGACGCCGGCCTCGCCGACGTACAGCGGATTGTTCTTGCGGCGGCGGCACAGCACCTGGATGGTGCGTTCGACCTCGTCGGCACGACCCACCAGCGGGTCGATCTTGCCGGCCAGGGCCAGCTCGTTGAGGTTGCTGGCGAACTCGGCGAGGGCGTCGCCCTTGGCCTCGCCTTCGCCCGCCTCGGCGTGCGCGCCGTCCTCGCCCGGGCGATGTTCTTCCCCACCCTGCTTGGCGATGCCGTGCGACAGGTAGTTGACCGCGTCCAGCCGGGTCACGTCCTGCTGGTTGAGGTAGTACACCGCGTGCGAGTCCTTCTCGCCGAAGATCGCCACCAGCACGTTGGCGCCGGTGACCTCCTTCTTGCCGGATGACTGGACGTGGTAGACCGCGCGCTGCAGCACCCGCTGGAAGCCGAGCGTGGGCTGGGTGTCGCGGCCGTCGTCGGCGTCGAGCTTGACCACGGACTTCTCGATGGCCTGCTCCAGCTCCGCCCGCAGCTGCGCGAAATCCGCCCCGCTGGCCTTGAGCACGGCCTCGGCCGAGGGGTTGTCTAGCAGCGCAAGCAGCAGGTGTTCGACCGTCATGTACTCGTGGCGCGCCTCGCGGGCGCGCTTGTAGCACTGGCCGATGCTGTATTCGAGATCCTTGCTGAACATGGGGCGGAAGCCTCCGGAAGCCTAGCGACATCACTGCCGACTATGTGGGGCGGGCGCCCGCCTCCTGCAAGTCCTTCTACGCCTTCTCCATCGTGCACAGCAACGGGTGCTGGTTGAGCCTTGAGTATTCGTTCACCTGCGCCACCTTGGATTCCGCCACTTCGCGGGTGAAGACCCCGCAGACGCCGCGGCCGCGGGTGTGGACGTGGAGCATGACCTGGGTCGCCTTTTCGATGTTCATGCCGAAGAAACGCACCAGCACGTCGACCACGAAGTCCATCGGGGTGTAGTCGTCGTTCAGCAGCAGCACCGAATACAGGGGTGGCCGCGCCACCTCCGGCTTGCTGGTTTCGACCATCACGCCGTGGTCGCGTTCGTTGCCCGGTTTGTTCGCCATGGCCCGATTATACGAACGGGGCGTGGACGCAGCGGCGGCCGCCGGCGGACAATGGCCGCCATGAGCTATCGCGAAGGACGCTTCTGGCAGCCGGACGTGACCGTGGCCACCGTGGTGGTGCGCGACGGCCGCCTGCTGTGCGTCGAGGAGCACTCCAACGGGAACGGCGCCAAGGGCCGCAGCCTGGTCATCAACCAGCCGGCCGGCCACCTGGAACCCGACGAAAGCCTGCAGGACGCCGCCCTGCGCGAGACCCGCGAGGAAACCGGCTGGGACGTGCGCCTGACCGCCTTCATCGGCGCCTACCAGTGGAAGGCGCCGGAGACCGGCCGCCACTACCTGCGCTTCGCCTTTGCCGCCGAGCCGCTGCGCCACGATCCCCAGCGCACGCTCGACGAGGGCATCGTGCGCGCGCTGTGGCTGACGCCCTCGGAACTGCTGGATGCCCGCGACCGCCATCGCAGCCCGCTGGTCTGGCAGGTCGTCGCCGATTGCCTGGCCGGAAGCCGGCAACCGCTGTCGCTGCTGCGGCAGGTGACATGACCGCCTCGGCGCACGACGGGCGGCGCACCATCGTCGGCATGTCCGGCGGGGTCGATTCCTCGGTCGCGGCGCTGCTGCTGCAGCGCGACGGCGAGGATATCGCCGGCCTGTTCATGGACAACTGGGCCGATGACGGCAGCGGCGATTGCCGCGCGCAGGATGATCGCCGCGACGCCGTCGCGGTCTGCGGACGGCTCGGCATCGCGATCCATTTCCGCGATTTCTCGCGGCAGTACTGGGATGGCGTGTTCGCGCACTTCATCGCCGAGTACGCCGCCGGGCGCACGCCGAACCCCGACGTGCTGTGCAACCGCGAGGTCAAGTTCAAGCATTTCCTCGACGCCGCCCGCGAACTGGGCGCCGAAGGCATCGCCACGGGGCACTACGCGCGCATCGCCCGCGTGGGCGATCGCTGGCGGCTGCTGCGCGCAGCCGATCACGGCAAGGACCAGAGCTACTTCCTGCACCAACTCGGCCAGGCGCAACTGGCGGCGACGCGTTTCCCGCTCGGCGAACTGCCCAAGGCGCAGGTGCGCCGGATCGCGGCCGAGGCCGGCCTGCCGACCGCGGCCAAGAAGGATTCCACCGGCATCTGCTTCATCGGTGAGCGTGACTTCCGCGAATTCCTCGGCCGCTACCTGCCGGCCAGGCCCGGCGAGATCCAGGACCCGCGCGGCGAGGTGCTGGGCGAGCATCCGGGCGTCTTCTACTTCACCCTCGGCCAGCGCGAAGGCCTGCAACTGGGCGGGGTCCGCGGGCGCGAACCGGCCCCCTGGTACGTCGTGGGGAAGGATGTCGCGCGCAACGTGCTGTACGTCGACCAGGGCCACGACAGCCCGTGGCTGCAGTCTTCGCGACTGCTGTCGGAACCTGCGCACTGGATTGCCGGCAGCGCGCCCGCCAGCCGCTTCGACTGCACGGCCCAGGTGCGCTATCGCCAGCAGGCCGAGCACTGCGAGGTGCAGGTGCTGGACGATGGCGGCCTCGCGGTCCGTTTCGCACGCCAGCAGCGCGCGGTCACGCCGGGGCAGTCGCTGGTGCTGTACGACGGCGATGATTGCCTGGGTGGTGCAGTGATCGCGGCGACCGACGCGCCGCTCGAAGCGCAACGTCCGGAATCCCCGACGCAGGCCATCCGGCCGCCCGCCGAGGTTCCGCGCCGATCTGCAGGGCAGCGATGAGCATTTTCGACAGCCCCGCGCTGGACAGTCGCATGCTGGCGCTCGCCGGCCAGGTGCAGGCGCTGGCCCAGGTGCGGCGGATCGCCGACACCGGCCAGGCCGACGCCGCCATCCTCGCCACCGCGCTGGACAGTGTTTTCCGCATCGATGCCGCTTCCCCGGCCGCGGTCTACGGCGGCGAAGCCGCGTTGCGCCCCGGCCTGCTGCTGCTGCGCAGCTATTTCCGCAACGAAACGCGCGACGAACTGCTGCCGCGCCTGGCCCTGGCGGTGCTGCAGCTCGAGCGCCGCTTCGCCCGCGACCCGATGGCGGAGCGCGTGCACGACGGCCTCCTCGCGCTGGCGCCGAGCGCGCAACGGCTGGGCAGCACCCATCCGGACGTGCTGGCCGCGCTCGGCAGCCTCTATGCCGACACCGTCAGCCAGTTGCGGCCGCGGGTGATGGTCCAGGGCAACCCGCATTACCTCGGCCAGGCGGCGGTCGTCGCGGAGATCCGCGCAGTGCTGCTGGCGGCGTTGCGGTCGGCGGTGCTGTGGCGGCAACTCGGCGGCAGCCTGTGGGATTTCCTGCTGCGGCGGCGGGACATGGTCGCCGCCATCGACGCGGCGCTGGAGTAGCCTGCCGCAACGGCGCGTTGCGCCCGCAACCGTGCGGCAGCGCTGCGTTTCCGGCATAATTACGGGGCTGAATGCGGTGTTTTCCCCCCGCCTCTCCCCCCTCTAGCCCGGAGCCCCACATGGCTGACTCCTTCGCCACCCGCGCACGCCTCGACGTCAACGGCAAGTCCTACGCCTATTCCAGCCTGCCCGAACTCGGCAAGCGCTTCGACCTTGCGAAGCTGCCCTATTCGATGAAGATCCTGCTGGAGAACCTCCTGCGCCACGAGGACGGCGTGACCGTGCTGCCGGCGCACATCGAAGCCGTGGCCAAGTGGGATCCGAAGGACGAGCCCGAGACCGAGATCGCGTTCATGCCTGCGCGGGTGCTGCTGCAGGACTTCACCGGCGTGCCCTGCGTGGTCGACCTGGCGGCGATGCGCGACGCGGTTGCGCGCCTGGGCGGCAGGCCCGGCCAGATCAACCCGCAGATCCCGTCCGAACTGGTGATCGACCACTCGGTGCAGGTCGACGTGTTCGGCCGCGCCGACGCGCTCGACATCAACGGCCAGATCGAGTTCCAGCGCAACCAGGAGCGCTACAGCTTCCTGCGCTGGGGCCAGAAGGCGTTGCAGAACTTCAAGGTGGTGCCACCCAACACCGGCATCGTCCACCAGGTGAACCTGGAGCACCTGGCGCGGGTGGTGATGGAGCGCGAGGTGGACGGCGAACTGATGGCGTTCCCGGACACCGTGTTCGGCACCGACTCGCACACCACCATGATCAACGGCATCGGCGTGCTCGGCTGGGGCGTGGGCGGGATCGAGGCCGAGGCCGCGATGCTCGGCCAGCCGTCGTCGATGCTGATCCCGCAGGTGGTCGGCTTCCGCCTCACCGGCAAGCTGCCGGAAGGCGCCACCGGCACCGACCTGGTGCTGACCGTCACCCAGATGCTGCGTGCGCTGGGCGTGGTCGGCAAGTTCGTCGAGTTCTACGGCGACGGACTGCAGCACCTGCCGCTGGCCGACCGCGCCACGATCGCGAACATGGCGCCGGAATACGGCGCCACCTGCGGCATCTTCCCGATCGATGCCGAAGCCGTGCGCTACCTGCGCCTGTCCGGCCGCAGCGAGGACCAGATCGCGCTGGTGGAGGCCTACGCGAAGGCGCAGGGCCTGTGGCACGCGCCGGATTCGCCGCACGCGCAGTACAGCGCCACGCTCGAGCTCGACCTGGCCGACGTCAAGCCGTCGCTGGCCGGCCCCAAGCGTCCGCAGGACCGCGTGCTGCTGGAGAAGCTGGGCGAGAACTACCGCAGCAACCTCCAGGGCCTGATCGCCAACCGCGCGCCGCGGAAGACCGAAGTCAAGCGCATGGACGAGGAAGGCGGAGACCAGCCGCAGGCCGAGCACCTTGCGGCCTCGCCGCAGTCCCTGATCCGCATCGCCGACCAGGACCATTACCTCAAGGACGGCTCGGTCGTGATCGCCGCGATCACCTCCTGCACCAACACCTCCAACCCGGCGGTGATGCTGGGCGCCGGCCTGCTGGCGCGCAATGCCGCCGCCCGCGGCCTGAAAGCCGCGCCCTGGGTCAAGACCTCGCTCGGGCCGGGGTCGCTGGTGGTCACGGACTACCTGAAGAAGGCCGGTGTGCTCGCCGACCTGGAGAAGCTCGGCTTCTACGTGGTCGGCTATGGCTGCACCACCTGCATCGGCAACTCCGGCCCGCTGCCGGACGAGGTTTCGCGCGGCATCGCCGAAAACGACCTGGTGGTCGCCTCGGTGCTGTCCGGCAACCGCAACTTCGAAGGCCGCGTGCATCCCGAGGTGAAGATGAACTACCTCGCCTCGCCGCCGCTGGTGGTGGCGTACGCGATCGCCGGCACCGTCGACATCGACCTGAGCACCCAGCCGCTGGGCAAGGGCAGCGACGGCAACGACGTGTACCTGCGCGACATCTGGCCGACCAACAAGGAAATCGGCGACATGATCGCCGCCACCGTCGGCCCGGAGATGTTCGCGCACAACTACGCCGACGTGTTCAAGGGCGACAGCCGCTGGGCGAAGATCGCCTCCCCGGACGGCGAGAGCTACGCCTGGAGCGCCGAATCGACCTACATCAAGAACCCGCCCTACTTCGACGGCATGACCATGCAGGTCGGCTCGATCGACGACATCCACGGCGCGCGCGTGCTCGGCCTGTTCGGCGACTCGATCACCACCGACCACATCTCGCCGGCCGGCAACATCAAGAAGGATTCGCCGGCGGGACGCTTCCTGCAGTCGCGCGGCGTGCAGCCGGCCGACTTCAACAGCTACGGTTCGCGCCGCGGAAACGACGACGTGATGGTGCGCGGCACCTTCGCCAACATCCGCATCAAGAACCTGATGCTTGGCGGCGAGGAAGGTGGCAACACTCTCTTCCACGGCAGCGGCGCCGACGCCGGCAAGAAGCTGTCGATCTACGACGCGGCCATGCAGTACAAGGCCGCCGGCACGCCGCTGGTGGTGTTCGCCGGCAAGGAATACGGCACCGGCTCCTCGCGCGACTGGGCGGCGAAGGGCACCATCCTGCTGGGAGTCAAGGCGGTGGTGGCCGAGAGCTTCGAGCGCATCCACCGCTCCAACCTGGTCGGCATGGGCGTGCTCCCGCTGCAGTTCAAGGAAGGCGAGAACGCCCGCGTGCTCGGACTCGACGGCAGCGAGACGATCGACATCACCGGCCTCGACGATGGCGCGGCGAAGACCGCCACCGTCGTCGTCCGCAAGGCCGACGGCAGCGAGAAGCGGTTCGAGGTGCGGGTGCTGCTGCTGACGCCCAAGGAAGTGGAGTACTTCCGCAATGGCGGCATCCTGCATTACGTGCTGCGACAACTGGCGGCGAAGACGGCCGCATAACGGCTGCGGACGGGCGGAAGCCCGGCCCGGCGCAGCGCGCCGGGCAGTCCGGCCGCTCGCGGCAAAGCAACGACAAGGCGGCTTCGGCCGCCTTGTCCGTATCGGGGACAGTGGCGTTACAGCCGCGGCGTCCAGGTGGCGCTGGTCAGGCGCCATTCGCCATCCTGCAGCCGCCAGCCGGTCTCGACGCCGTAGAGCCTGGCCGCTTCCGGCAGCACCCTGCCCGAGCCGCCGGTCAGCCCGACGTCGAATCCGACGCCGGCATGGCCCGGCTGCATCCGGACCTGCAACGGGCCGGCAATGGTGACCCCGATGCCGCGGTGGCGCAGGAACAGGGCCTGCGCCATCCGCACCGCGCCCTCGCGATCCAGCCCTTCCGGGCCGACGAAGTCATCGGCCAGGACATCGCGGATCGCGCCCGCGTCCCGCGCCTCTATCCCGGCCTGCAACGAAGCGATCGTGGCCCGCAGCTGCTGTTCCGGCGTCGTGCGCGTGCATGCGCAAAGCGCCACCAGCACCAGCGCTACGGCGATCCACCAACGTACGTTCATTGGTTACCTCCCGTTGGCCGCCGGCGGACGACCCGCGGTTGGAATGCAAGCGTACGACGCGGCACCGGCCTGTCGTCGCCTTGCCAGCCCCATGGGCCTATGCTCCAATCCATTGGACACCGTACGGGGGCGCATTCGGGCTGCCTGGCGATCGGTTCATGTCGAAAGTCGCGGCGAAAGCATGCGCGCAGGAGGGGATCGCGATGAGTTCCGAACGGCCATGGCTGGACCAGTACCCCGCAGGCGTACCCGCTGAAATCGATGTCGACGAATACCCATCCATCGTCTCGGTCCTGGACAGCGCGATTACCCGGTTCCGCGAGCGCCCTGCCTTCGCCAACCTCGGCAAGGTCCTGAGCTACGGCGACGTCGATCGCCTCAGCGCGCAATTCGCCGCCTACCTGCTCGGCGAACTCCAGCTCAAGAAGGGCGATCGCGTCGCCATCATGATGCCCAATTGCCTGCAGTACCCGATCTCCACCTTCGGGATCCTGCGCGCCGGCCTCACGGTGGTGAACGTCAACCCGATGTACACCCCGCGCGAGCTCAGGCACCAGCTGGAGGATTCGGGTGCGAGCGTGATCGTGGTGCTCGACAACTTCGGCCACACCGTGCAGGAGGCGCTCGCCGGCACCCAGGTCAGGCAGGTGGTCACGACCGGGCTGGGCGACATGCTGGGCTTCCCCAAGGGCGCGATCGTCAATTTCGTGCTGCGCCACGTGAAGAAGATGGTGCCGGACTACGATCTGCCCGGCGCGATCCGCTTCCGCGACGCGCTGGTGCTGGGGCAATTGCAGAAGCCGGCGCAGGTGTCGATCGATCCCGGCGACATCGCCTTCCTGCAATACACCGGCGGGACCACCGGCGTGGCCAAGGGCGCGATGCTCACCCACCGCAACCTGGTCGCCAACATGCAGCAGGCCGCGGCCTGGGTGGGCGTCGCCGTGCGCCCGGGCGAGGAGATCATCGTCACCGCGCTGCCGCTGTACCACATCTTCTCGCTGACGGCCAACGGACTGGTGTTCACCAAGTTCGGCGGGCTCAACTACCTGATCACCAATCCGCGTGACATGCCCGGTTTCGTCAAGGAGTTGTCGAAGCTCCCGTTCACCGCGATCACGGGCGTCAACACGCTGTTCAACGGCCTGCTCCACACCCCAGGCATCGAGAAGGTCGATTTCTCGCACCTGCACCTGACGCTGGGCGGCGGCATGGCGGTACAGCGCGCGGTGGCCGAACGCTGGAAGCAGGTCACCGGCTGCACCCTGGTCGAGGCCTACGGCCTGACCGAAACCTCGCCCGCCGCCTGCATCAACCCGATGGACATCGCCGAGTACAACGGTTCGATCGGCCTGCCGGTGCCGTCCACCGATGCCTGCGTCAAGGACGAGGAAGGCCGCCAGCTGGCGGTCGGCGAGATCGGCGAGTTGTGCATCAAGGGCCCGCAGGTGATGAAGGGCTACTGGAACCGCCCCGACGAAACCGCCAACGTGATCGACGCCGAAGGCTGGCTGCATACCGGCGACATGGCGAGGATGGACGAGAACGGTTTCTTCTACATCGTCGACCGCAAGAAGGACATGATCCTGGTATCGGGGTTCAACGTGTATCCCAACGAGATCGAGGACGTGATCGCGCTGATGCCGGGCGTTCTCGAGGTCGCGGCCGTCGGAGTGCCGGACGACAAGTCGGGCGAGGCGGTCAAGGTCGTGATCGTGAAAAAGGACCCGGCGCTGACGGTGGAGCAGGTCAAGGCGCACGCGCGCGAGAACCTCACCGGCTACAAGCACCCCAAGTACGTCGAGTTCCGCAGCGAATTGCCCAAGACCAACGTCGGCAAGATCCTGCGCCGCGAACTGCGCGAAGAGGCCGGCCCGCAATAAGGCCGGGGCGGCGGTCCCGGCCCGTCCGGGCGACGTCGCCTGCCCCGCACCCGCGGGGGTGTAGCATCGCGCCGTGGAACCGTTTCCGCCCGCGGTCCACCCCAGTCCGGTGGCGGAATTGCGGGGGATTGCCATGAACACCATTGAGAAACTGCAGCGCACCCAGGCGTTCCCGACCATGCGGGTCGAATCGACCCCAGACGGCAACGCGCATTGGCTCTACATGCACGCCGACGCCGGCAGCGGGGTGCGCCCCTGCTTCCGCACCGCGTTGATGGACGACATGTGGAGTTTCCTGACCTCCATCACCCTGCGCGAGTCGCAGCGCAAGCCGGGCCAGTTGCGCCATGTCGTGCTCGCATCAGATGCCGATGCCTTCAACCTCGGCGGCGACCTGGACCTGTTCTCGCGCCTGATCCGCACCGGCGACCGCGAACGGCTGCTGGCCTACGCCCGTCGCTGCGTCGAAGGCGTGCACGCACTGCATGCCTCGCTCGGCGGCGACGTGCGCAGCATCGCGCTGGTGCAGGGCGATGCCCTCGGCGGCGGCATGGAGCTCGCGCTCGCCTGCCAGACCATCGTGGCCGAGGAAGGCGTGGAGATGGGCCTGCCGGAGGTGTTGTTCGGGCTGTTCCCGGGCATGGGTGCGTATTCGTTCCTGTGCAAGCGGGTAACCCCGCAGCTCGCCGAGAAGCTGATCCTTGAAGGCAACACCCATTCCAGCGCCGAGCTGCACCGCATGGGCATCGTCGACGTGCTGGTGCCCAAGGGCGAAGGCGAAGCCGCGGTGCAGGAGCTGATCCGTGCGCAGCAGCGTGCGCCGCATGCGCATGTCGCGCTCAACGCAGTGCGGGGGATCGCGCAGCCGGTCGGGTACGACGAACTGATGGGCATCACCGAAGTCTGGGTGGATACCGCGCTGGCGCTCGGCGAGCGCTCGTTGCGCACCATGGAGCGGATCGTGCGCGCGCAGAACCGGAGGGCGGGAATCGCTTCGGCGGCCTGAGCAGGCGGGCCGCAGGGCCCGTCAGCTGCTTTCGCTGTCCTGCACGCCACGGGCGCGGCTGCGCGCGTCCAGCGCTGCCCGGCCCTGCCCCATGCATTCGCGCAGCATCGCCAGGCACTGGCGCCAGTCGCGCGACAGTTGCCATTCGGCCATCAGCAAGACCTCGCCGCTGGCCTCGGCCAGCTTCACCAGGCCCAGGTTGCCGGCAACGCCCTTGAGCGCGTGCGCGTGTTCGTGCGCGGCCGCCCAGTCGGCCCGCTTGCCGCTCTGTTCCAGCCCCTGCAGGCAGGCCTCGGCGTCGCGCAGGCACTGCACGATGAATTCCTTCTCGAAGGCCGCGCCCATGCCCATTGCGGCGAGCTCGTCCAGCGCTCCGGGATCCAGCGCACCCTCCAGCAGTGCGTCGGCCCGGGTTGCCGGGCGTGACTGCGGCGGCGTTGCCGGCGGCGCGGCGCCACCACCGGCGATGTCGGAGATCAGGTCCAGCAGGCGTGCGGCCACGACCGGCTTTGGCAGGAAGGCATGCGCCCCGGCCTGGCGGCATTGCTGGATCGCATCGGGAGTGACATCGGCGCTGAGCATGATCACCGGCGTCCGCTCGCCGCCCCCGGCCTGCATGATCCGCAGTTGCCGCAGCAGGTCCAGGCCGCTGAGCCCGGGCATGTGCAGGTCGGCGACGACTGCGTCGTAGTCGCTCACCGCCAATGCCTCGAGCACGTCGTCGCCACCGTCCACGCAGACCACGCGGTGGCCCGCCTTCTGCAGCAGTCGCTGCACGACCATGCGGTTGGCCGCGTGGTCGTCGGCGACGAGCAGGTTCAGGCTGCGGGTGCGGGCGCGATGGCGCAGGAACGGATCGCTGAACGCGATCACGTTTTCGGGCCCGCCCGCGGCGGCGACCTGTTCGCGCGCCATCGGCGCCGGCATTGCCGGCGCAACGGATGCGAAGGGCAGTTCCACCCAGAAGCGGCTGCCGCGGTTCTCGGTGCTCTCGAAACCAATGCTGCCGCCCATGGCCTCGGTCAGGCCCTTGGCGATCGTGGTCCCCAGGCCGGTTCCGCCGTGGCGCCGCGACAGGCTGGCGTCGGCCTGCTCGAACGCTTCGAACAACCGGGCCCGCGCGGATGGCGGGATGCCGATGCCGGTATCGACGATGGTGAAACGCAGCCGCAGCGCACCGTCGGCGGCGGCCACGCGGGCGACCTGCAGCGCCACCGAACCGGCATCGGTGAACTTGACCGCATTGCCAGCCAGGTTCAGCAATACCTGCTGCAGGTGGGCGGCATCGCCGCGCAGCAGGTCGGGCACGTCGCGATCGACCGAGGCCTGGTACCCGATCCCCTTGGCCCGCGCCGAGGGCTGCAGGATCAGCCCGACCGACTGCAGCAGCTCGCCAAGCGAGAAATCGACCTGGTCGAGCTTGAACTTGCCGGCCTCGATCGCGGAAATGTCGAGGACGTCCTGGACCAGCGCCAGCAACGACCGGGCCGAAGCCTGGATCGTGTCGACGCATTCGCGTTGTTCGCTGTCCAGGCGCGTCGCTGCAAGCAGTTCGGACATCCCCGCCAGGCCATTCAACGGGGTGCGGAATTCGTGGCTCATGTTGGCCAGGAACCGGGTCTTGGCCTCGTTCGCGCGCCTTGCCTCGGCCGTGGCCCGGGTCAGGGCGCGCAGCAGGCCGGACAGGTACAGCGGCACTGCGACAAGCCCCGCCAGCAGGCCGAAGCCGAGCGTGCGGTTCGCGGCCCAATAGTCGTTCCCCGCCAGCACGCTGCCGAAGCTGAGGCTTGCCATCGCCACCGCGGCGAACAGGTAGCGGTTGCCGTAGCGCAGGCCGTTGCCGACGGTCACCCACATCAGGATCACGTAGACCCAGGCCAGCGGCTCGCCGAAGCGGATCATCGCCGCGGCCATCAGCCCATAGTCCGAGAGCATCCCGATGCCGCGGCGCAGGTGCGATACCCCGGGCCGGACCATGATCCCCAGCACCAGCCCGATCCCGACGGTGAATCCTGCCGCCACCATCATCATCACGACGCGGTACTGGGCATCGGAGCCCTGCGGCCCGTGCAGCAACAGGTAGCCCAGCACCACCGACAGCACCGCCAGCCGCACCAGCGCCTGGCCATGTTCGCTGTCCGGACGCCCGGCGAAGCGTTGCCTTGCCAGCGTCGGCAGCGATCGGATCATGCGTCCAGTTCCGGCTTCACCCGTACCGCGGAATAACGCTCGCAGATGTCCAGCAAGCGCGTGCGGCTGTGCGTCAACGCCTGGATGCATTGCGGGTCGAACAGGATCCCGCTTTGCCCGCGCAACCAGCCAAGGGCCTCTTCAAGCGGCCACGCGCGCTTGTACGGGCGTGGCGACAGCAGCGCATCGAGCACGTCGGCGACCGAGACGATGCGCGCCTCGATCGGGATCAGGTCGCCGGCCAGTCCGCCCGGATAACCGCTGCCGTCGTAGCGCTCGTGGTGGCGCAACGCGATCACCGCGCCCATCTGGATGAAGCGGTTCTGGCTGCCGCTCAGCAGTTCGTGCCCGATCTGCGGATGCCGGCGCATCATCTGCACCTCGTCCTCGCCGAGGGGGCCGGGCTTCATCAGGATCGCGTCGGGAATGGCGATCTTGCCGATGTCGTGCAAGGGCGCGGCCATCTCGATCAGCCGGACCTCGTCCTCGAACATGCCGAGTTCCTCGGCCAGCAAGCCGGCGAAATGCGCCATGCGCTCCAGGTACGCGCTGGTGCCGGTATCGCGGTACTCGATCGCCCGGGCCAGCCGCGACAGGGTCTCGCGCTCGCGCTCCTCGACCTCGTTCATGCTCGACAGCAGCCGCTGCTCCAGCGACAGCGCGCGCTGCTTGACCGACTCGGACTGCTGCCGCAGCTGCAGCAGGTTGCGGCAACGGGCGCGCAGTTCGCGCGGCCGGATCGGCTTGACCAGGAAGTCGATGACGCCCGCATCCAGCGCCGCCTGCCGCACCGGCTCGTCGCCGACCACGGTGACCAGCACGATCGGGACGTCGCGATGCACCAGCGGCCGCCGGAAGCGCCGGGCGAACTCGAGCCCGTCCATCTCCGGCATGCGGTAGTCGAGCAGCAGCAGGTCCGGGCGGTTGTCCTCGCACCAGCCCAGCGCGGCGTTCGGGGAATCGAAGTCGAGCACCTGCAGCTCGGGACTGATGTCCTCGAGGATGTGGCGCAGCATCGATCGCATCGAGCTTTGGTCGTCGACAATGACGATGTTCAAGGAGTCGTCCCGGGTCTGGAGTGCGTGGCGTCCGTGCACGGCCATGTCGACATCCTCGCCGTGGGCTCCGGCTTGGGCAAGTGCCCCCTTCCACGCTGGCGACGGGCCATCGATGGCGGCCATCCCCTTATACGATGAAACCGCCAGCCCCGGGACAGGCCTCAGCCACCGACCTCGGGGCGCATGTACGGGAACAGCAGCACGTCGCGGATCGACGCCGAATCGGTGAGCAGCATCACCAGCCGGTCGATGCCGACGCCCAGGCCGCCGGTGGGCGGCAACCCGACCTCGAGCGCGCGGATGTAGTCGGCGTCGAAATGCATCGCTTCGTCGTCGCCACCGGCCTTGGCTTCGGCCTGCGCGCGGAAGCGCGCGGCCTGGTCCTCCGGATCGTTGAGCTCGGAGAAGCCATTGGCCATCTCCTTGCCACCGATGAACAGTTCGAAGCGGTCGGTGATGCCCGGCTCGGTGTCGGACTCGCGCGCAAGCGGCGAAACCTCGACCGGGTAATGGGTGATGAAGGTCGGCTGGACCAGCCCCGGCTCGACCGTCTTCTCGAAGATCTCCAGCAACAGCTTGCCCCAACCGTACCCGGGCTTGACGTGGATGCCCAGGCGCGCGCAGTGCGAGGCCAGCGCCTCGCGATCGCGGCAGTCGGCGACGCTGATCTGCGGATTGAGCTCGCGCACCGCTTCTTCCAGCTTCCAGCGGCGGAAGCGCGGCCCGAGATCGATCGCGTTGCCTTCCCATTCCAGCCCGGTGTGGCCGATCGCTTCCAGCGCGACATCCCGGATCAGCGACTCGGTCAGGTCCATGACCTCGTCGTAGCTGGCGTAGGCCTCGTACAGCTCGAGCATGGTGAACTCGGGGTTGTGCCGGGTGCTGACGCCTTCGTTGCGGAAGTTGCGGTTGATCTCGTACACCCGCTCGAAGCCGCCGACCACCAGGCGCTTGAGGTAGAGCTCCGGGGCCACCCGCAGGAACAGCTCCAGGTCGAGCGCGTTGTGGTGGGTGGTGAACGGTCGTGCCGTGGCGCCGCCGGCGAGGTAATGCATCATCGGCGTCTCGACCTCGAGGAAGCGCCTTGCATCGAGCCAGCGACGCATCGCGGCGATGACCTGCGAGCGCTTGACGAAGACCTCGCGCACCTCGGGATTCACGATCAGGTCGACATGGCGCTGGCGATAGCGTTGCTCGACGTCGCTGAGGCCGTGCCACTTCTCCGGCAGCGGCCGCAGCGACTTCACCAGCAGCCGCAGGGTGTCGGCCTTGATCGAGAGTTCGCCGGTCCTGGTGCGCATCAGGCTGCCGGTGGCAGCGACGATGTCGCCCACGTCCCAGCCCTTGAATGCCTCGTAGGCGTCGCCCAGCGCGGTGGACTGCAGGAACAGCTGGATCCGGCCAGTCATGTCCTGGACCTGTGCGAACGCGGCCTTGCCCATCACCCGCTTGGCGAGCAGGCGCCCGGCCAGCGCCACCCGCCTGCCCTCGCCTTCCAGGGCCTCGCCGGTCCACCGCTCCGCATCGGCGTACTGCTGCTGCAGGTCTCCGGCAAGATCGGCGCGACGGAAATCGTTGGGGAACGCGATGCCCTGCGCGCGCAGGGCCGCCAGCTTGGCGCGGCGCTCGGCGACCAGGTGGTTTTCGTCGACAGGGGGCGTCGTGGCTTCGTGGGTCATTGCGTACGCTCGTCATTCCTGCGAAAGCAGGAATCCAGTGTCTGGTGGTTTGCGGCGGGAATCAAAGTCGCCGGCTCCCGGGCTGCGCCGGGCCGACGGCATCAGGCGGCATCGCTGCGCCTGGATCCAGCTTCCAGGCCGGACTTGAGGCTGGCCTCGATGAATTCGTCCAGGTCGCCGTCCAGCACCTTCTGGGTGTCGCTGCGTTCCACGCCGGTGCGCAGGTCCTTGATCCGCGACTGGTCGAGCACGTAGTTGCGGATCTGGCTGCCCCAGCCGATGTCGGACTTGGTCGCTTCCAGCGCATCCTTCTCGGCATTGCGCTTCTGCACTTCGAGCTCATAGAGCTTGGCCGCCAGCATCTTCATCGCGCGGTCGCGGTTGGCGTGCTGGCTGCGCTCGGTCTGGCAGGCGACGACGGTATTGGTCGGGACGTGGGTGATGCGCACCGCGGATTCGGTCTTGTTGACGTGCTGGCCGCCGGCGCCGGAGGAGCGGTAGACATCGGTCCTGAGGTCGGCCGGATTGATGTCGATCTCGATGCTGTCGTCGACTTCCGGGGACACGAACACCGAGGTGAAACTGGTGTGGCGCCGGTTGTCGGAATCGAACGGCGACTTGCGCACCAGGCGGTGCACGCCGATCTCGGTCTTCAGCCAGCCGTAGGCGTAGTCGCCGTCGACCCGGAAGGTCGCCGACTTGATCCCGGCGACGTCGCCGCCGCTGACCTCCAGCAGTTCGGTCTTCCAGCCGCGCGATTCGGCCCAGCGCAGGTACATGCGCAGCAGCATCTCCGCCCAGTCCTGCGCCTCGGTACCGCCGGCGCCGGCCTGGATGTCCACGAACGCGGCGTTGGCGTCCATCTTGCCGGAGAACATGCGCTGGAACTCGAGCTGGTCGACGCCGCGCGCGTAGCGCTCGACGTCGGCGACGATGGCCCTGGCCGTGTCCTCGTCGTCTTCGGCTTCGACCAGTTCCAGCAGCTCGTCGGCGCCGACCAGGCCCTCGCTCAGTCCGCGGATGCCGGTGACGGTCTTGTCCAGCAGCGAACGCTCGCGGCCCAATGCCTGGGCGCGCTCGGAATCGTTCCAGATGTCCGGGTTTTCCAGTTCGCGGTTGACTTCCTCGAGGCGCTCGACCTTGGCCTCGTAGTCAAAGATACCCCCTCAGCGCATCCAGCCGGCCACGGAGGTCGGCGATGCGCTGGCGGACGGGATTGAGCTCGATCATGTGCTGGCGGATGCTGTGGAACGGCCGCAAATCTTACCAGTTGGCGGCTGGCTGCCGCGCTCAGGCCGGTTCGCGATGCACCACGACCAGCTGGATCGCATCGCCGCCGCGATACGCGTCCGGTTCCAGCCGGTAGGCGACGCGCACGCTGGCGGGGGGCGCCTGACCGTCCCAGCCGCCGAACTCGATCGCATTGAGGCGCTGCCGGCCGCTGCCCAGCTCCAGCTTGAGGTGGCGCTCGCCGACGATCCGCCAGCCAAGCACCGCGAAGCACCCGTCGAACAACGGCTCGGGATAGCCCTGCCCCCACGGCCCGCCGTCGCGCAGCAGGCGCGCGTGGAGCGCATCGAATTCGTGCGGCTGCAGCTCGCCGTCGCTGACCACTTCGGCCTGCAGCGAAGCCGGATCGAGCACGCGCGCGACCTGCGCCTGCAATGCCTGCTCGAACCGCGGCAGCGCATCGCGCGCCAGGCTCAGCCCCGCGGCCATCGCATGGCCGCCGAAGCGCTCGACAAGGCCGGGGTGTGCGCTGTCCACCGCGGCCAGCAGGTCGCGGATGTGCAAGCCGGGAATCGAACGCGCCGAGCCGCGCAGGCTCGCCCCGCCCGGTTCCGAGGGCGCGAAGGCGAAGACTGGCCGGTGGGTGCGCTCCTTGAGCCTGGATGCCACCAGCCCGACCACGCCGGGGTGCCAGTGCGGATCGAACAGGCACAAGGCCGGTGGCAGCACGCCTTCCAGCGTGACCCGGGCGAGCGCGGCTTCGGCCTCGTCGGTCATCTGCTGCTGCAGCGCACGGCGCTCGGCGTTGATGCCGTCCAGGGTCGCGGCGATCCCGCGCGCCTTGCACGGATCGTCGCTGAGCAGGCACTCGATCCCCAGCGCCATGTCCTCCAGCCGCCCGGCGGCATTGAGGCGCGGCGCCAGCGCAAACCCGATGTCGGCGGCTGTCAGGGCGCCCGGATCGCGCCCGGCGACCTCGATCAATGCACGCAGCCCGGCGCAGCCCTGCCCTGCACGCAGCCGCCGCAGGCCGGCGGCCACCAGGGCACGATTGTTGGCATCCAGCGGCACCAGGTCGGCAACCGTGCCGACGGCGACCAGGTCCAGCAACGACCTGAGGTCAGGCGGCTGCCGATGACCACTGCCGCCATCGGTGGCTGCAGCCTGATCCTCGCGTTCGCGACCCGGAAGCTCGAAAAGATGGCGTCGCAGCGCCAGCAGCACATAGAACATCACCCCGACCCCGGCCAGCATCTTGCTGGGGAAGGCGTCGCCGCGCAGGTTCGGGTTGACGATGGCATCGGCCGGCGGCAAGGCGTCCCCCGGCAGGTGGTGGTCGGTCACCAGCACCTGCCAGCCGCGTGCCTTGGCTGCGGCGATGCCGGCGTGGCAGGCGATGCCGTGGTCGACGGTCACCAGCAGGTCCGGTTGCAGTCCGGCCAGGTCCTCGACCAGCCCCGGCGACAGGCCGTAGCCGTGCACCATCCGGTTGGGCACCGCGTGCGATACCCGGCGCGCGCCGAGCATGCGCAACCCGCGCACGCCGACCGCGCACGCGGTGGCGCCATCGCAGTCGAAATCGCCGACGACCAGGATGTGCCGGTCCTCCGCGATCGCCCGGGCCAGCAGCGCCACCGCGGCATCGAGACCGCCGAGGCTGTCGGGCGACAACAATTGCGCCAGCCGGGGTTGCGCCTGCGCTGGATCGGCGGCGCCGCGGGCCGCATGCAGGCGCTGCAGCAGCGGCGGCATCGCGCCCCAGTCGCCACTGGCGGCCGCCAGCGGACGGCGGCGGATGCTGCGGGCCGGGATCACGCGGCCGGCCGGCGTGGCTGCACCGGCGCCAGTTCGCGCAACGGCCGCCGCCACAGGCGCCAGCGCTGCGTCCGCGCCAGCACGTAGCCGTCGCCATCGCCGAAATCCAGCCGCAGGCGCTGCAAGCCCCCATCCCGGATCGCCGCGACCGCCGGCGACAGCCAGTCGTCGAACAGCCGCGATGGATCGCGCAGTCCGCGCAGGTCCCACAGGGCGTTCGCGTCCTGGACCTGGAACCGCGGCCCGCGCGCCGACCACGGAACGCCCGCGCCCCTGGCCAGCGCCTGCAGCATCGCGTCGCCGCCATGCACCTGCGCGTGCGCAGTGGCGACGTGGTCGGGTGCCTTGCCGCCGCCCCAGAACCACAACGAATTCACCGGCGACTTGCCGGCGGCCGCCCTGCGCGCGTTCCAGGGATGGTTGTGCAGCACCACCTGGGCCTCGCTGAGCAGCGCGCGCCAGCGCCGATTCCCGGCACTGGTCGCGGTCTCGGTGCCGACCAGGGAATCGAACAGGTCCGCGCCCAGGGCGTCATCGGGCTCGACGAAGTCCGGCACGCTCGCGCCCTGCGGCAAGCGGAGGTACCAGCGCGACGGCCGCGGCGCATCGATCGGGAATCCGGCGTCGCCGAACAGCGGGCGCAGCGCCGGCAACAAGGCATCGACGTCCTCCTGCTCCAGCTGCAGTCCCTCGCCGCAGGCGAGCAGGCGCGCGCCATTGAGTTCCGGGCGCACCCAGGCCGGGTCCGCGCGCAGCCATTGCGACGCGGCGGCATCGCCGGCATCGAGCTGCCGGGTCAAGGCGGCGGCAGGCCAGGTGCGCGGCAGCAAGGTGAAATGGCGCAGCAACTGCGCGCGCTCGCCAGCTTCGCCACCGGCGACGGGGTCGGCGCGACCGAGCGCGCGTGCCAGCGCGTCGGGCAGGCCGCGCCCGGCGAAGCGCCTGCGTTCGGGCAGCAGCAGCGTCGCCATGGCCATCCGGGCTCAGCCCTCGTAGCGGACGCCGACGATCTCGTACTCGCGTTGCCCGGCCGGCGCGTCGATGGTGACGGCGTCGCCTTCGTGCTTGCCGATCAAGGCGCGCGCCACCGGCGAGGAGATCGCGATCATGCCCTGCTTGATGTCGGCTTCGAGGTCGCCGACGATCTGGTAGGTCTTTTCCTCGTCGGTCTCGGTATCGGCCAGCACCACGATCGCGCCGAACACCACGCGCGAACCGGCGTTGAGCGTGGACACGTCGATCACCTGCGCATGCGACAGCTCGGCTTCGAGCTGCTTGATGCGGCCCTCGATGAAGCCCTGCTGCTCGCGCGCGGCGTGGTACTCGGCGTTTTCCTTGAGGTCGCCGTGCGCGCGTGCCTCGGCGATCGCGGCGATCACCGCCGGCCGCTTCACCGACTTGAGCTCTTCGAGTTCCGCGCGCAGCCGCAGCGCGCCCTTCGATGTCAGTGGTGCCCTCATGGCTGTGCTTCCAGTTCCCGGTGGAGTTCCTGCAGCGACCATACCGGCCCGCTGTCGCGGTAGTCCAGCGAATGCAGCAGCGCCTTGGCCCCGGCGATGGTGGTCGAATAGGTCACCCGCTGCTGCAGGGCCTCGCGCCGGATCGAGAACGAGTCGGCGATCGCCTGCCGGCCCTCGGTGGTATTGACGATGTACACGATCTCGCCGTTCTTGATCAGGTCGACGATGTGCGGCCGGCCCTCGATCACCTTGTTGATCTGCTCGCAGTCGATGCCGTTGTCGCGCAGGAACGCGGCGGTGCCGCGCGTGGCCACCAGCGCGTAGCCGCGACGCACCAGGTCGTGCGCCACCGGCAGCACCCGCGCCTTGTCGGGATCGCGCACCGAGACGAACACCTTGCCCATGCCCGGCGCGCGGATGCCGGCGGCTTCCTCGGCGCGCGCGAACGCGGCGCCGAAGCTGCGGCCCACGCCCATCACCTCGCCGGTGGAGCGCATTTCCGGGCCGAGGATCGGATCCACGCCCTGGAACTTGGCGAACGGGAAGATCGCTTCCTTGACCGAGAAATAATCCGGCACCACCTCGACCGTGGCGCCCTGCTCGGCCAGGGTCGTCCCGGCCATGCAGCGCGCGGCGATCTTGGCCAGCGCCACGCCGGTGGCCTTGGACACGAACGGCACCGTGCGCGAGGCGCGCGGGTTCACTTCCAGCAGGAAGATCGTCGCTTCGCCCTCGCCATCGGTCTGCACCGCGAACTGGGTGTTCATCAAGCCGACCACGTCCAGCGCACGCGCCAGCGCGACCACCTGCTCACGCAGCCGCGCCTGCACCGATTGCGGCAGCGAGTACGGCGGCAGCGAGCACGAGGAATCGCCCGAATGCACGCCGGCCTCCTCGATGTGTTCCATGACGCCGCCGATCAGGACGTTGCCGTCCCTGTCGGCGATCACGTCGACGTCGACCTCGACCGCGTTGTCGAGGAAGCGGTCCAGCAGCACCGGCGAATCGTTGGACACCTTGACCGCGTCGCGGATGTAGCGCGACAGGTCGGCGTCCGAATGCACCACTTCCATGGCGCGGCCGCCGAGCACGTAGCTCGGTCGCACCACCAGCGGGTAGCCGATCTCGCGCGCGAGCGCGAGCGCCTCGTCGGGATTGCGCGCGGTGCGGTTGGGCGGCTGCTTCAGGCCGAGCTTCTCGACCAACTGCTGGAAGCGCTCGCGGTCCTCGGCCAGGTCGATCGAGTCCGGGGAGGTGCCGATCACCGGCACGCCGTTGTCCTGCAGCGCCTGCGCCAGCTTCAATGGCGTCTGGCCGCCGTACTGGACGATGAGCCCGTACGGCTTCTCCAACTCGACGATCTCCAGCACGTCCTCGAGCGTCAGCGGCTCGAAATACAGGCGGTCGGAGGTGTCGTAGTCGGTCGAAACGGTTTCCGGGTTGCAGTTGACCATGATGGTCTCGAACCCGTCCTCGCGCAGCGCCAGCGCGGCGTGCACGCAGCAGTAGTCGAACTCGATGCCCTGGCCGATGCGGTTGGGGCCGCCGCCGAGCACGATGATCTTCCTGCGGTCGGTGGGCGCGGCCTCGCACTCGTCCTCGTAGGTCGAGTACAGGTAGGCGGTGGTGGTGGCGAATTCGGCGGCGCAGGAATCCACGCGCTTGTACACCGGGCGCACGCCGAAAGCGCGGCGCAGGGCGCGCACCGCCGACTCGCTGGTGCCGGCCAGTTGTGCCAGCCGCGCGTCGGAGAAGCCCTTGCGCTTGAGCGCGCGCAGGCGGCGTGCATCGAGCGCATCCAGTCCGGCGCCCGCCACTTCGGCCTCGATCGCGACCAGTTCCTCGATCTGGTCGAGGAACCACGGGTCGACGAACGACAGCGCATGCACCTCTTCGACGCTCATCCCGGCGCGGAAGGCGTCGCCGAGGTAGAAAACGCGCTCCGGGCCGGCTTCCTTGACCTCGCGGCGCAGCGTCGCCAGGTCGCCCTCGTCGGCCAGGTCCAGGCCGGTCGGGTCGAGCCCGACCTTGCCGGTTTCCAGGCCGCGCAGCGCCTTCTGCAGCGACTCCTGGAAGCTGCGGCCGATCGCCATCACCTCGCCGACCGACTTCATCTGCGTGGTCAGGCGCGCGTCCGCGGCCGGGAACTTCTCGAACGCGAAGCGCGGGATCTTGGTGACGACGTAATCGATGCTCGGCTCGAACGAGGCCGGGGTCAGGCCGCCCGTGATCTCGTTCTTCAGTTCGTCGAGCGTGTAGCCGACCGCGAGCTTGGCCGCGACCTTGGCGATCGGGAAGCCGGTGGCCTTGGACGCCAGAGCCGAGGACCGCGACACCCGCGGATTCATCTCGATCACCACCACGCGCCCGGTCTGCGCGTTGATGCCGAACTGCACGTTGCTGCCGCCGGTATCGACGCCGATCTTGCGCAGCACCGCGATCGAGGCGTCGCGCAGGCGCTGGTATTCCTTGTCGGTCAACGTCTGCGCCGGCGCGACGGTGATCGAATCACCGGTGTGCACGCCCATCGGGTCGAGGTTCTCGATCGAGCAGACGATGATGCAATTGTCCGCGGTGTCGCGGACCACCTCCATCTCGAATTCCTTCCAGCCGAGCACCGATTCCTCGACCAGCACCTCGCTGGTCGGCGACAGCTCCAGCCCGCGGCCGACGATCTCGACCAGCTCCTCGCGGTTGTAGGCGATGCCGCCGCCGGTGCCGCCGAGGGTGAAGCTGGGGCGGATGATGGTCGGGTAACCGACGCGCGCCTGGATCTCCAGCGCCTGTTCCAGCGACCGCGCGACCTCGGCCTTCGGGCATTCCAGCCCGATCTCGCCCATCGCCACCCGGAACAGCTCGCGGTCCTCGGCCATGCGGATGGCGTCGCGCGAGGCGCCGATCAGTTCGACCCCGTGCTGCTCCAGCACGCCGTGGTCGGCCAGGTCCAGCGCGCAGTTGAGCGCGGTCTGCCCGCCCATCGTCGGCAGCAGCGCGTCGGGCTTTTCCTTGGCGATGATCTTCTCGACCGTCTGCCAGTTGATCGGCTCGATGTAGACCGCGTCGGCCATGTCCGGATCGGTCATGATCGTGGCCGGGTTGCTGTTGACCAGCACCACCCGGTAGCCCTCGTCGCGCAGCGCCTTGCACGCCTGCGCGCCGGAGTAGTCGAACTCGCAGGCCTGGCCGATCACGATCGGCCCGGCGCCGATGATCAGCACGGTCTTGATGTCGGTGCGCTTGGGCATGTCAGCGCGCCTCCATCGACGCAACGAATCGATCGAACAGGTAGGCCACGTCGTGCGGCCCGGGACTGGCCTCGGGGTGGCCCTGGAACGAGAACGCCGGTGCATCGGACAGGGCGATGCCCTGGTTGGATCCGTCGAACAGCGAGCGATGCGTGACCCGCGCATTCGCGGGCAAGGTCGCCTCGTCGACCGCGAAGCCGTGGTTCTGGCTGGTGATCAGCACGCGGCCGCTGTCGACGTCGATGACCGGGTGGTTGGCGCCGTGGTGGCCGAACTTCATCTTCAGCGTCTTCGCGCCGAGCGCCAGGCCGAGCAGCTGGTGGCCCAGGCAGATGCCGTACAGCGGGATCCTGGCCGCCACCAGCTCGCGCGTGGCGGCAATCGCGTAGTCGCAGGCCGCCGGGTCGCCCGGGCCGTTGGACAGGAACACGCCGTCGGGCTGCATCGCCAGCACCTCGGACGCGGGCGTCTGCGCCGGCACCACCGTGAGGTCGCAACCGCGGCTGGCGAGCATGCGCAGGATGTTGAGCTTGGTGCCGAAGTCGTAGGCGACGACCTTGAAGCGGCGGCCGCCTTCGACGAAGGCGTTGCGGTCCAGGTCGAGTTCGCCCGCGTTCCACCGGTACGCCTCGCGGGTGCAGGTTTCCTTCGCCAGGTCCATGCCCTTGAGCCCGGGGAACTTGCGCGCGGCCTCGATCGCGGCCTCGGCGTCGATCCCGCTACCATTGGCATCGCTGCCGGCCATCAACGCGCCGTTCTGGGCGCCGCGGTCGCGCAGCAGGCGGGTCAGCCTGCGGGTGTCGATGCCGCTGATCGCGACCACGCCGCGCGCCTGCAGCCACTGCGGCAGCGCGACCTCGTTGCGCCAGTTCGATGGTCGCCGCGGCACGTCGCGCACGATCAGGCCGGCGGCCCAGGCACGGGTGGATTCGTCGTCGGCGGCATTGCAGCCGGTGTTGCCGATGTGCGGATAGGTCAGCGTGACCAGCTGGCGGGCGTAGGACGGGTCGGTCAGGATTTCCTGGTACCCGGTCATGGCGGTGTTGAACACCACCTCGCCGACCGCCAGTCCGGGTGCGCCGACGGAATCGCCCTCGAACACGGTGCCGTCTTCGAGTGCGAGGATTGCGGGCTGGGTCACGGGCGTCGCCTAGTCTGAGGTGAGCCGTCGCCGCCTGCGCCTGCGAAAGCGCAGGTTGCAGCAAAGCGCGGACGCGGTGGTCAACCGGTCCGTGCTGGCGGGACGTGCCAGATGGGGAATCAGGGCGAGCGGGAATTCTACCGGCGCCGACGATCCGGCGCCAGCGCCGCGCGGCGTTCAGCCAGGAAATCAGTCGAGCAGGTCGGCCAGTCGATACAGGCCGGGAGCGCGCGTCCCCAACCGCGAGGCCGCGTGCAGGGCGCCGCGGGCGAAGATGTCGCGATTGCCGGCGCGGTGCACCAGTTCGATGCGCTCGCCGGCGGTGGTGAACTGCACCGTGTGCTCACCGACGATATCGCCCGCGCGCAGCGAGGCGTAGCGCGGGCTTGCCCCGCCCTGCCCGGCGGCGGCGCCCAGCGACAGCGCGGTACCCGAGGGGGCGTCGCGCTTGCCGGCGTGGTGCGCCTCGACGATGTCGCAGTCCCAGCCCGGCAGCGCGCGCGCCGCGCGCTCGACCAGGTCCGCCAGCACCGCCACGCCGAGGCTGAAGTTGGAGGCCCACAGCACCGGGATCCGCGCCGAGGCGGCGCGCAGGGCGTCGCGCTGGGTGTCGTCCAGGCCGGTCGTGCCGGTGACCAGGGCAACCCCGCGCCCTTCGCACAACGCGAGGATCCGGTCGAAGGCTTCGGCCAGGCTGAAATCGATCGCCACGTCGAACGCCGGCACCCCGGCCAGTTCGCTGGCGCCGAACTGCGGCACGCCATCGACCACCCGCTGGCTCGGCTTGCGCGATACCGCGGCGACCACGGTGAAGTCCGCCGGCGCCTGCGCGGCAAGCCACAGCAGGGCCTGGCCCATGCGCCCGGTGGCGCCGTGGATCAACAAGCGGATGGGTGCGTTCATGGCGGCAGGCTAGCGATGCGGCGGCGCGGCCACAAGCCGCGGCGTACTGGCGCGGGCAGAAGCCGCGCTGCGATCACGCGACACTTGCCGCCGGGAATCCGCCCCGGCGACGCGCGGCATTCGCCGCGAGGAGGCTGGCCCAGTGGCGCGCGACATTCGCCGCGAGGAGCCCGGCCCAGTGGCGCGCGGCATTCGCCGCGCTAGGACACCATGCGGTCCCAGAAGCCCTTGACGCCATCGATGAAAGTGCTGGACTTGGGCGAATGCTTGCGCGCGCCCTCGCCGACGAAGGTCGCCTCGAACTGTTCCAGCAGGGTGCGCTGCTCGGCGGTGAGGTTGACCGGGGTTTCGACCACCACCTTGCAGTACAGGTCGCCGGGGCGGCGGCTGCGCACCGACTTGACGCCCTTGTCCCGCAGCCGGAACACCTTGCCGGTCTGGGTCTCCGCCGGGATGCGGATCTCGGCTTCGCCGCCGAGCGTGGGCACGCGCACGATATCGCCCAGCGCGGCCTGGGAAATGCGGATCGGCACGTCGCAATGCAGGTCGTCGCCATCGCGCACGAAGATATCGTGCGGGCGCACCCGCACTTCGACATAGAGATCGCCCGGCGCGGTGCCGGCGGGACCGGCCTCGCCCTCGCCCGCCAGGCGGATGCGGTCGCCGCTGTCGACGCCGGCGGGGATCTTCACTGACAACACCTTTTCCTCTTCGACCCGGCCATTGCCATGGCAGGCCGCGCACGGCGTGCTGATGGTCTGGCCGCGGCCGCCGCAATGCGGGCACGGCTGCTGCATGGTGAAGATGCCGCGCTGCATCCGCACCTGGCCATGGCCGTGGCAGGTGGCGCAGGTCTCGAGCTTGCCGTCCTCCGAGCCCGTGCCCTTGCACGGCTCGCAGGGCGCGAGCGTCGGGATCTCGATGCGCTTCTCGATGCCGGCCACGGCATCCTCGAGGTCGAGCTCCATGACGTAGCCGATGTCGGCGCCACGGCGCGGACCGCGGCCGGGACCGCCGCCACCGAAAATGTTGCCGAAGATGTCGCCGAAGATGTCGCCCATGTCGCCGAAGCCGGCACCGGGGCCGCCACCGCCCCCCATGCCCTGCTCGAATGCGGCATGGCCATGGGCGTCGTACAGGCGGCGCTTGGACGGCTCGGAGAGCACCTCGTAGGCTTCCTTGCACTCCTTGAACGCTTCCAGCGCAGCGGCGTCGCCCGGATTGCGATCCGGGTGGTACTTCATCGCGCAGCGACGATAGGCCTTCTTCAGCTCCTCGTCGGACGCATTGCGGGCCACGCCCAGGATTTCGTAGTAATCGCGTTTCTGCATGGGTACACGGTCAGGTCGGCCGCTGCGCGGCCCGGGAAGTGGGCGGCTTCTGCGCCCGTGAACGAGAGATGCGGGCTTGCCGGCCCCTGATCAAGGAACCGGCGCTGCCCGCAGGGGCTCCATCGGCAGCGAGCCGGGCAATGCCCGGCTCGCGACGTTCCACTTTACCGTTTACGCCTTCTGGTCGTCGTCCTTGACCTCGGTGAACTCGGCGTCGACCACGTCCTCGTTGCGCGGGGCGCCCTCGCCCGCGGCCGCCTCCGGGCCCGGCTGCGCGGCCGCGGCGGCCGCAGCGAACAGCGCCTGGCCAGCCTCTTCCAGCGCCTTCGACTTGGCTTCGATCTGGCCCTTGTCGTCGCCCTTCATCGCGGTCTCCAGTTCGGCGATCGCGCCTTCGGCACGGCCGATGACGTCGCCGCCGACCTTGTCGCCGCTCTCGGTGATCGCGCTGCGGGTGGCGTGGATCAGGGCATCGGCGTGGTTGCGCGCCTGCACCAGCTCATGGAATTTCTTGTCTTCTTCGCGGTGCGACTCGGCGTCCTGCACCATGCGCTGGATCTCTTCGTCCGACAGGCCCGAGCCGGCCTTGATCTCGACCTTCTGCTCCTTGCCGGTCTTCTTGTCCTTGGCGGTGACGTGGACGATGCCGTTGGCGTCGATATCGAACGACACCTCGACCTGCGGCATGCCGCGCGGCGCCGAGTCGATCCCGGTGAGGTCGAACTTGGCCAGCGACTTGTTGTAGCGGGCCTGCTCGCGCTCGCCCTGCAGCACGTGGACGGTGACCGCGGTCTGGTTGTCCTCGGCGGTCGAGAAGGTCTGCGAGGCCTTGGTCGGCACCGTGGTGTTCTTCTCGATGATCTTGGTGAACACGCCGCCCAGGGTCTCGATGCCCAGCGACAGCGGGGTCACGTCGAGCAGCAGCACGTCCTTGACGTCGCCGGCCAGCACGCCGCCCTGGATCGCGGCGCCGATGGCGACAGCCTCGTCCGGGTTGACGTCCTTGCGCGGCTCCTTGCCGAAGAACTCGCCCACCGCCGCCTGCACCTTGGGCATGCGGGTCTGGCCGCCGACCAGGATCACCTCGCCGATGTCGCTGGCGCGCAGGCCGGCGTCGTTGAGCGCGACGCGGCAGGGCTCGATGGTCTTCTTGATCAGGTCGTCGACCAGCGCCTCGAGCTTGGCGCGGGTGAGCTTGATGTTGAGGTGCTTGGGACCGCTCGCGTCGGCGGTCACGTACGGCAGGTTGACTTCGGTCTGCTGCGAGCTGGACAGCTCGATCTTGGCGCGCTCGGCCGCGTCCTTCAGGCGCTGCAGCGCGAGCGGATCCTTGCGCAGGTCGATGCCCTGGTCCTTCTGGAATTCCTCGACCAGGTAGTCGATGACGCGCTTGTCGAAGTCCTCGCCGCCGAGGAAGGTGTCGCCGTTGGTCGCGAGCACTTCCACCTGCATCTCGCCGTCCACCGAGGCGATCTCGATGATCGAGACGTCGAAGGTACCGCCGCCGAGGTCGTAGACCGCGATCTTGCGGTCGCCGCCCTTCTTGTCCATGCCGTAGGCAAGCGCGGCCGCGGTCGGCTCGTTGATGATGCGCTTGACGTCGAGGCCGGCAATGCGGCCGGCGTCCTTGGTCGCCTGGCGCTGGGAATCGTTGAAGTACGCCGGCACCGTGATCACGGCCTCGGTGACGGTCTCGCCGAGGTAGGCCTCGGCGGTCTTCTTCATCTTCTCCAGCACCTTGGCCGAGACTTCCTGCGCGGCCATCTTGCGGCCGTCGCTGGTCGCGACCCAGGCGTCGCCATTGTCGTGCTCGACGATCGCGTACGGCACCAGGCCGAGGTCCTTCTGCACTTCCGCGTCGGTGAACTTGCGGCCGATCAGGCGCTTCACCGCGTAGAAGGTGTTCTTCGGGTTGGTGACCGCCTGGCGCTTGGCCGAGGCGCCGACCAGGACTTCGCCGTCCTTGGTCCAGGCCACGATCGACGGCGTGGTGCGGTCGCCCTCGCTGTTCTCGATGACCCGTGCCTTGCCGCCTTCCATGATCGCCACGCACGAATTGGTCGTGCCCAGGTCAATGCCGATGATCTTGCCCATGGTTTCGCTCCCTCTCGAATCGTTGTCTGTGTGGCGCCGCGCGCCGATGTGCGTTATCTGGGGGCCAGCTGAATCAGTTCAAGCAGCCCGTTCGGCTTTTGTGGGAGCGGCTTCAGCCGCGAGCTTTGCGGTATGCAGGAAAGAGCTCGCGGCTGAAGCCGCTCCCACAAGGGGGTGTCAATCGGGCTGCGCCACCACGACGAGCGCCGGGCGCAGCAGGCGTTCGTTCAGCACGTAGCCCTTCTGGAACAACTGGGCGACGCTGCCCGGCGGCACGCCTTCGGCCGCGATCATGCTCATCGCCTGGTGGCGCTCGGGGTCGAAGCCGTCGCCGGGCGCCGGCGCGACTTCGGTCAGGCCGTTGCTTTCGGCGATGCGGTGCAACTGGCGCAGGGTGAGCTCCAGGCCTTCGCGCAGGGGGTCGGCCTGCGCCGCCGCGGCCAGTCCGGCCTCCATGCTGTCGAACAGGGGCAGCAGTTCGCTCAGCAGGCGTTCGTTGGCGAACCGCCGCGCCTGCTCCAGTTCGCGCGCCATGCGCTTGCGCTGGTTGTCGAGGTCGGCGCGCTCGCGCAGCGACTCGGCGCGCAACTGCTCCACTTCCCCGCGCAAGGTCTCCAGTTCGGAGACCGACGGGCCGTCACCGGCCTCGGCCGGGTCGAAGGTTTCAGCGTCCTGCATCGGCGTGTTGGTCATGCTCCAGCATCCATCCGCGGCACCGTGCCGCCCTCTGCGCACTGGTATTAGGGCCAGCCGCAGCGGTTTCAAGGCGGGACGGGGCGCGGCGTGGCGCTCCCCGCCCCGCGCGGCGGGGAAGCACCCGTGAGGGTCAGGGCTGGCCCTTGAGCGCGGCGCCCAGCACCTCGGCCGCCGCCTGCACCACCGGGATCACCCGGTCGTAGGCCATCCGCGAAGGGCCGATCACGCCGAGCACGCCCAGGGTGCGATCGCCGGACGTATACGGCGCCGTCACCAGCGACATCCCCTCCAGCGGTGCCAGCCCGGTTTCCTCGCCGATGAAGATCCGCACCCCGGGGGCGCGGATGGTGCGCTCGAGCAGTTGCAGGATCTCGCGCTTGCGGGCGAAGGCTTCGAACAGCTCGCGCAGGCGATCGAGGTCCGCCAGTTCCTGCACTCCCATCAGCCGGGTCTGCCCGGCCAGCACCATGCCTTCGCTGAGCGTGGCTTCGCCGGCCCCGTCCTGGTCGGGGCCGGCCTCGTCGCCGGCCAGCGCCTGCCCGGCCAGCTCGACGCTGTGGGCCAGCAGCGTTTCCATTTCGCTGCGGGCGGCATTGAGCTCGCGCACCAGCGCGCTGCGGATGTCGGCCAGCGGATGACCGGCGAAGTTCTGGTTGAGGTAGTTGGACACCCGCTCCAGCTCGCCGCCGTCGTAGGCGCGGCGGGTGCGGATGATGCGGTTCTGCACGTCGTTGTCGGCGAAGACCACGATCGCCAGCACCCGCTGCGCGTCCAGCGGCACGAAATCGATGTGGCGGAAGGCGAACTGCTCGCGCCGCGGCACGCTGACCACGCCTACGAAATGGCTCATCGCCGACAACAGCTCCGAGGCATTGCCCAGTAGCGCCTGGGTCCCGCCACCCGCCGGCAGCTCCTGCCGCAGGCGCGCCATCTCGCCCTCGGGCAGCGGCCGCAACTGCAGCAACGAATCGACGAACACCCGGTAGCCCTGCGGGGTCGGCACCCGCCCGGCCGAGGTGTGCGGCGAGCTGAGCAGGCCGATCTCCTCCAGGTCGGCAAGGATGTTGCGGATCGTCGCGGGGCTGACGTCCAGCCCGGCGTGCCGGGCCAGGGTCTGCGAACCGACCGGCTCGCCGTCACGGATATAACGCCCGATCAGCGTGCGCAGCAGTTGCCGCGCGCGCGGGTCGAGGGTGTTGTCGTCGGCGAAGATCCGGGCCATGCGCTGGATATAAGCCCGGCATCGCACCGGCGCAAGCCGGCGGCCGGGAAGCCACGCCGACGCAGCGTTTGCGACCGCAATCTCTTAGGCTATTGCGATGCTTACGCGCCTGGCCATCCGCGACTTCGCCGTCGTCGCCTCCGCCGAACTGGAGTTCGGCCCCGGATTGACCGTGATTTCCGGCGAAACCGGCGCCGGCAAGTCGCTGCTGGTCGACGCCCTGACCTTCCTCTCCGGCCTGCGCGCCGACAGCGGCGTCGTCCGCCATGGCGCCGAGCGCGCCGAACTGGCCGCCGCCTTCGACCTGGCCGACGCACCGGCCGCGCGTGCCTGGCTGCAGGAGGCCGAGTTCGACGATGGCGACGACTGCCAGCTGCGCCGCACCCTGCGCGCCGACGGCGGCTCGCGCGCCTGGATCAACGGCCGCCCGGCGACCCTGGCGCAACTGGGCGCGCTGGCCGAATGCCTGGTCGAGATCCACGGCCAGAACGAGCACCAGGCGCTGCTGTCGCGCGCCAGCCAATTGGCGCTGCTGGATGCCTACGGTCGTACCGAGGCCGAAGCCGCCGCCGTGCGCGACGCCGCCCAGGCATGGTCGGCGCTGCTGCGGGAGCGCGACACGCTCTCGCGCACGGGCGACCCGGGCGAACGCATCGGCTGGCTCGAGCACCAGCTCGGCGAACTGCAGCGCGAATCGCTGGAGCCCGAATCGATCGCCGAGCTGGCCATCGCGCATCGTCGCCACGCCCACTCGGCGGCCCTGATCGCCGCCTGCGACAGCGCCTTCGCGCGCCTGGGCGGGGACGAGGGCCCGGCCTTGGGCCGGCAGTTGCAGCAGGTCCGCGGCGAGCTCGCGCGCCAGCTCGAACACGAACCGCGGCTGGGCGAAGTCGACACCATGCTCGACTCGGCCGCGATCCAGCTCGACGAAGCGCTGGCGCTGCTGGAACAGGTCCGCGCCGACCTCGACCTGGACCCGGCCGCCTTCGACGAGCTCGACCGGCGCCTGGCCCGGCTGCACGACCTGTCGCGCAAGCACCGGGTCGCGCCCGAGGGCCTGGCCGCGCAGCGTGACCTCCTCAATGCCGAGCTGGAAGCCCTGCGCGGCGCCGGCGAACGCCTGCGCGTGCTGGATGCCGAGATCACGGCCGCGGCTGCGCACTGGCGGCGGGCCGCGCAGGCCCTGACCAGGGTCCGCGCCAGCGCAGCGAAGGCGATGGCGCAGGCGACCACCGCGCTGATCGCCGAGCTGGGCATGGGCGGCGGCCGCTTCGAGGTGGCGCTGGAGCCGGTGGCGGACGCGGGCAACGACGCGGCCCGGCCCGACCCGCAGGGCGCGGAGCGCGCCGAATTCCTGGTCGCCGCCAACGCCGGGCAACCGCCGCGGCCGCTGCGCAAGGTGGCGTCGGGCGGCGAACTGTCGCGGATCTCGCTGGCGATCGAGGTGGCGGCCCTGGGCCTGGACGCGGTGCCGACGATGGTGTTCGACGAAGTCGATTCCGGGATCGGCGGCGCGGTCGCGCAGATCGTCGGGCAGAAGCTGCGCGCGCTGGGCGCCACCCGGCAGGCGCTGTGCGTGACCCACCTGCCGCAAGTTGCGGCGCAGGGGCACGTGCATTACGCGGTCAGCAAGGCCGAGCGCTCGGGCATGACCCAGAGCGCGGTGCAGGTGCTGGACCAGAAGCAGCGCGAAGAGGAACTGGCACGCATGCTCGGCGGCGTCGAGGTCGGCAAGGAAGCGCGCGCCGCGGCGCGGCGGCTGCTGCGCGACGCGGTCTGAGCGGACATCGGACCCGGCTTCGGGGAGAGTCGCCACCCGGCGGGCTGGGGGTGCTGCGCCCTCCTGACGACATCCTGTCTCTAAGTCGGGTCGCAGGCCATCCATGGCCTGCTCTCCGCACCCCCAGCCCGCCGGGCGGCGACTGCCCGAGCCTGGGGGTTCGCTGCTTCGGCAGCCGTATGCGCTCAATGCCGTTCCTTCTCCCCGTTTGCGGGGAGAAGGTGCCGAAGGCGGATGAGGGGCGCTCCGGCCGCGACGGGAGACTTGTGGCTACTGCTTCTTGCGCACGTACAGCACCAGTGCGTGCTCTTCGATCTGGTAGCCGTGCTGCGCCGCGATCCGCCGCTGCAGCTCCTCGATCTCGTCGCTCTGGAACTCGATCACCTTGCCGGTGTCGATGTCGACCATGTGGTCGTGGTGCTCGCCGCGGTCGAGTTCGTACACCGCGTGCCCGCCCTCGAAGTTGTGCTTGAGCACCAGGCCCGCGGCCTCGAACTGCGTCAGCACGCGGTAGACCGTCGCCAGCCCGATCTCGTCGCCCTTGTCGAGCAACTGCCGGTAGATGTCCTCGGCGGTCATGTGCCGCGGCTTGATCTGCTCCAGCAGCGCCAGGATCCGCATTCGCGGATGGGTCACCTTGAGTCCGGCCTTGCGCAGGTCTTGCGATTCCATCGTGGCTCCGGTGTTCTCGCCCGGCGCCGCGGCCGGAGTGGCACGGGCACCGCCGCGGGGGTGGGGCTTGCGTGTATTATCGGCCCGTTTTCCCACTTCCGCGAACCCGAATGCGCAAGCTCCCCCTGCTCGCCACGCTCGTCGTCGCCATCGCCGCCTCCACGGCCGGCTGCGGCATCCTGTACAAGCAGCCGATCTACCAGGGCAACCTGATCGACAAGGCCGCGGCCGACCAGCTGCAGGCCGGCATGAGCATGCAGCAGGTGCAGGCGCTGTTGGGCTCGCCGTCGATCGCCGATCCGTTCCACCACGACCGCTGGGACTACACCGCCACCCGTCGCACCGATCGCGTCGGACACGTGGAGATCAAGAATTTCACCGTGTTCTTCGAAAACGGCGCCGTCACCCGGTGGGAAGGCGACTACTTCCCGGAGCAGGACGAGGAGCTGGTGCGCAGCACCATCAAGGATTTCGGCCCCAACCTGTCCAAGGACGACAAGAAGGGCCGCTAGCCCTTTCCTGGCCCAAGCCGGGCACGCCGATCCCCATCGCCAGAGCCCGGCCATCGCCGGGCTTCGCGTTTCAGGCGCGGCTGGCGCGGCGCCGGCGCGCTTCCTTCGGGTCCGCCTGCAGCGGCGGCAGCAGTTCCAGGCGGTCGCGATCGCGGAGCACGGTTTGCAGCCCTGCCCGTTCGCCGAAGACCGCGAAACCGCTGATCCCTTCCTGCGGCAGGCCGCACGCGGCCAGCGCGTCGGCGACGCAGGCGCCGTCGGCCAGTTGCAGCGCCACGGATGCGTGCCGCCGCGGCCAGGCGCGGATCACTTCAACCCGGATCATGCGCCGCTGCGCGGGCATCGGCCACGCGCACGAAATCGTCGACCATGCGGTCGGCCAGGCCCTGGAACCCCAGCGCCAGGGCCGGCGCCAGCAGCCGGCTCAGCGGCTCGAACTCCAGTGTCAGCGTGACCTTGCAGGCCGATTCGTCCAGCGCGTGGAACTGCCAGCGCCCCGACAGCTTGCGGAACGGCCCGTCGCGCAGCTGCATGTCGATGTGGTGCGGCGGCGACAGCGCGTTTTCGGTGGTGAACCAGGTCCGCAGCGCCCCCAGCCCCAGGTCCAGGCGCGCCACCACGTGGTCGGCATCGGCCTCCAGCACCTGCGCCGCCTCGCACCAGTCGAAGCGCCCGGGATAGGCGGCGATGTCGTTGACCAAGGCGAACATGCGCGCCGCGGAGTGCTCGACGAGGGCGCTGCGTTGGATTTTCGGCATCGGTGGCGTGGTCTGTCCGGAACGTCCGCCTTTCGGGGACAATGGGCACGATGAACAAGAAGGCGTCCAAGGATAAGGCAAACGGCGGCGGCACCATCGCCCTGAACAAGCGCGCGCGCCACGAGTACCACATCGAGGAGCGCTTCGAGGCCGGCCTGGCGCTGCAGGGCTGGGAGCTGAAGTCGATCCGCGCCGGCCGCGCCAACATCACCGAGGCCTACGCCGTGATCCGCGACGGCGAGCTGTACCTGTTCGGCGCGCAGATGACGCCGCTGATCTCCGCCTCCAGCCACGTCGTCGCTGACGCCCACCGCACCCGCAAGCTGCTGCTGCACAAGCGCGAGATCGACCAGCTGATCGGCCGCGTGCAACGCGACGGCTACACCCTGGTGCCGACCGCGCTGTACTGGAAGGGCAACAAGGTCAAGGCGGAACTGGCCCTGGCCAAGGGCAAGCAGACCCACGACAAGCGCCAGGCCGACAAGGACCGCGACTGGAACCGCGAGAAGCAGCGGGTCATGCGCCGGCACAACAAGGACGCATAGGCGCGGCGCAGGCGCACCCTCACCCTGCTTCGCTGCGCGAAGCGGTCCTCTCCCCGCTGCACGGTCGTCGTGCCGTTCCTTCTCCCCGCTTGCGGGGAGAAGGTGCCGAAGGCGGATGAGGGTGGCGCTTTCCCGGCTCAGGCTTTGCCGGCCAAGGCCGCGTCGGTCTCCGGCAGCGTGAAACGGAACGTCGCGCCCTGCCCCGGCGCGCCTTCGGCCTGGATCGTGCCGCCGTGGCGCTCGACGATGCGCTTGACCGACGCCAGCCCGATGCCGTCCCCGGCGAACTGCTCCTGGGTGTGCAGGCGCTGGAATGGCCGGAACAGCTTGTCCACGTATTCGGGCGCGAACCCGGCGCCGTTGTCGCGCACGAAGAACGCACCATCCGCGTCGCGCCCCACCTCCACCCGCGCCACGGCGCAGTCGCGGGTGAACTTCCAGGCATTGCCGATCAGGTTCTGCAACAGGTTGCGCACGAGGCTCGGGTCGCCGGTGGCCTGCAGCATCGGCGCGATCTCCACGACAACCTCGCGCCCGGGGTCGTCGGCCCGCAGTTCGGTGACGATGTCGGCGGCCATCCGGCTCAGGTCCAACGGCGCGGGCTTGACCGCGGCGCGCCCGAGCCGCGCCATCTTCAACAGCGATTCGATCAGCGTGCCCATGCGGGCGGCGGCGTTGCGCACCCGTGCCAGATAGTCGCGACCCTCGGCCTGGAGCACCTCGCCGTAGCGTTCCTCGAGCAGGCGGCTGAAGCCGTCGATGGCGCGCAATGGGGCGCGCAGGTCGTGCGACACGCTGTAGGCGAACGATTCCAGTTCCTGGTTGGCGATGGTCAGCTCGCGGGTGCGCTGCTCCACGCGCGCCTCCAGGGTGCGGTTGAGCGCCAGCACCTGGGCCTCGGCCCGCAGGCGGTCGGTGACGTCCTCCACCTGCGCCAGCCGGGTGATGTCCTGGCCAACGTCGCCCGGCACCGGCGCGTAGGTCAGTTGCATGTGGCGCAGCCCGCCCTCCTCGCGCAGCAACGTGCGGGTGCTGCGGTAGACGCCTGCGGTGGCCAGCACGTCGCGCTCGCGGTCGCGGCCGGAGGCGTCCGGGTGGTCGAGGAAGTGGCCGTCGAACGAGGTGCCGAGCAGCTGTTCGCGCGGCTTGCCCAGGATCCTGGCGAGCGAGGGATTGGCATCGACGATATGCCCGTCGTGGTCGAGCAGCGCCTTGCCGATGGCGGAGTACTCCATCGCGCTACGGAAGCGAAGCTCGCTGCGGCGATAGGACTCGGTCATGCGCGCCGCCAGCCGCTCGGCCCGCAACTGCGTGCGCGCCAGCACCAGCGCGATGCCGAACAGCAGCAGCGACGCGAACACGCCCACCGCCAGCGTGGTGCGCAGGTCGGTCATGCGCGCCTCGATCGTGGCTTGCGAAGCGGATCGGTACTCCAGGCGCCAGCGGCGGCCATAGGCCTCCAGCGTCGCGTTGCTGGTGAAGGCGGGCGTGTCCGCCTGCTCCGGCGCCACGTCGGGATACAGCGGCTGCTCGATCCCGCCGGTCACGTCGACGATGCGAAGCGCCAGCGGGTGCGCGGCCTTGCGTTGCGCGGTGTCGACGAACGCCTGCACCCGGAACGGGACGTAGACCCAGCCCTGCATCGATTCGCGCCGCGCCGCGATACTGGACGGACGGTCGCCGGAGCGATAGACAGGCAGGAACAGGACGGCCGCCGACAGCGGCTTGCCTTGGTCCTGCACCAGCTCGACCCGGCCGCTCATCCGCGGCTCGCCGGTATCGCGCGCGGCCTCCATCGCCGCATGCCGCACCGGTTCGGAATACATGTCGTAGCCGATGGCGGCCAGGTTGTCCGGGGTTTTCGGATCCAGGTACAGGATCGCGCCGTAGTACTCGCGCATGCCGTGCGGCCAGACGCTGAACAGCCCCTCGCCGCTGTCGCGGAGCAGCCGCTGCAGGTCCGACATCTGCCCCGGCGTGGCGTAGGTGGCAAAGCCCAGTCCCGCCAGCGCGGGGAATCGCGTGCGGATGTTCAGGCCATCGACATAGCCCTGCCATTGCCGGCGGCTGGGCCGCGCCACCGAAGCGAACAGCGAGACCCCGCCGCGCGTGACCAGTTCGTAGTCGTCCAGGCGCTGCACCAGCAGCGCGGTCGTCTCCTGGCTGCGGGCGATGAAGTCGGCTTCGGCCGCCTTGAGTTCGCGTGCGTGCGCGTTGCGCCAGTACAGGGCCACCAGGCCCAATGACGCCAGCAGCACCAGCACCGCCAGCACGTAGCCGGTGGTGGCGCTGAGGGGGACGCGCGCGTCGGTATCGTCGGCCGGCGTGGTGGAAGGGCGCATTGGCCGAAGCATAGCCGCTGGCGCGGGCGCCGCCGCGTGAACCGCCCCTGCACCGCGGCCCGCCGCGCCTTGCACCCGGGTTGCCCGCCCCTATACTGGTGTGGTCGGCGACATCGACATTCCCGGGGGTGCACTGGCTTCGACGGGGGTAGCGAAATCGTCTGGCGCATGCCGAGGGGGTAGCTTTCCTCGTTAATCCAGCTGCAAAAACCCAGACGCCAACGACGACGTCTACGCTCTCGCCGCTTAAGGCGTAAGCCCCGAACCCACTTGTGCCCTTGCTCGTGGATGTAGGGTCATCATCAAGGGATAGGATCCGGCGGCGACCCGTCAACCGGTTCCGAACCCAAAGCGGGTGTGGATGACGGTGTGCCTCGCACGTTGTGTTGCCGCCATCCGAGATCGAACAACGAGCTAAGCATGTAGTGCCGGGCATGGAGCATCTTCGGACGGGGGTTCAATTCCCCCCACCTCCACCATCCCAGGACAACGGGCCGCGCAAGCGGCCCGTTTTCTTTTGCCCCGCGCAGGTCGGCCGCTTTTTCTGGTTCTTCTCCCACTCGGGGGAAGGCTGCGGCTTGATCGTTGATCGTATGCCTCGCCGCGACCTGATGGATCCCGGCACGGCCGCCAGCCCTTCGGGACGAATGTCCCCCGGCCTGCGGCCTCCTCCCTGATTTCGCCCCGAAGGGCTGGCGGCCATGCCGGGACGTCGAATCGCGAGCTTGCGAAAAAGCTGGAGCACTTCCGGCTTGCTCGAACCCTTCTTTGCCCGGTCAATCCGGATCGTTCTTGTGCGCGCCGCGCAGGTTCATCGCGAACAAGCCCACCTGTAGCGCGATCAGCGCCCAGGCGCGGTCATGCCAGGCCCAGGCGATCCAGAGCACGTTGCTGGCCACGAAGCACCAGAACCCCAGTTCCCGGCGCCGCATGTGCCGGGAGCCGACCATCCACGCAGCCACCAGGGTCACGACCATCGCCGGCCATTGCAGCAGGTCGAGCCACGCCATGCCCGGGCCCATCAGGCCCGCTTCAAGGTCGCAGCCACCACCTCGGCGGGATAGCCCTCACGCAGCTGCAGGTAGGCGCGCGCCCGTTCCTGGGTGGTCAGCGCCATCTTGGGCAACTGCGCGAAGCCGCGCATGGCCAGGATTTCCTGCAGCCGACGCACGCAATGGGCCACGTCGGCAGGCGAATGCCCGGCCTCGGCGAGAACCAACGCAACCTGTTCGATCGGGGACATGCCCGGAGCGTTAGCATGCCCGCCGGTACCGCAGGGTGAAGGCCGATGCGGCGGCCGCCTGGCTGTCGCCGGCTCCGGCCGCAGACCCTCACCCGACTTCGGCACCCTCGCCCCGCATGCGGGGAGAGGAAACGACATCCTCACGCCGCGCGCGGCACCCGCTGCCGCGCCAACATCCGATGCAGCAGGCCGCGCGCCAGGAACAGTTCCACCCGCTCCAGCGGGATGCGGTCGCCGGCATCGCTGCCGTAGTACGCCTCGACGATGCGGCCCTGCTCGTCGATCAGGAAATCGGCCGGCATCAGGTTGTTGGTGTTCAACCCGGCCCAGCCGACCAGGCGCAGGCCGCGGATCAGCGTCGGTACCCGCAGCACGATCGCCCGCAGCTTGCGCCAGAACGAGCGCTCGATGCCGTAACGCGCATGCGACGCCCCGGTGGGGTCGGCCGCCAGCCGGAACGGGCGCGGGTGCCGGGCGACGAACCGCAGCACCTCCTCCCGCGATGAGCTGAACACCGCGACGATGTCCAGCCCCAGCGCCGCCAGGCTCTGCTGGTGCGCGGTCAGCTCGTAGATGCGGAAGTTGCAGAACGGGCACGCCGCATCGCGGAAGAACGACAGCAGGGTGCGGCGGCCGCGGCCGATGGCGATTGGCTGGCCGTGGATGTCGACCAGGTCCAGGTCGGGTGCGGTCGACGGTGCAAACAGTTTCATGGCAATCCTCCGGGGTGGCGAAGCACGCTGCCATCGTCACCCGAGGTGCTGATCGCTCAATGGAGGTATGTGTAAAGGCGACGTGGATGGAATTTCCGGCCTGTAAGTAAAGCCGATCGATCCGCAAGCGGCAGATTTCTTCCTGGCCCTCGCGATGACGGCGCCGCCGCCCACCCCATGCATGCAATCTGCGTTACATTGCGAGTACATCCTGCCAGCCCGCCCCATGCCCCCGACCAAGTCCGCAACCCTCAACCTGCGCATCGATCCCGCGATCAAGGAAGCCGCGCGCATCGCCGCGCTGCGCGAGCACCGCAGCGTCGCCAACCTGATCGAGCTGCTGGTGCGCCGCCACTGCCAGGCCCACGGCATCGAGATCCCGCAACAGGAAGAACTGTTCGCCGCGAAGGAGCCGGGCGATGAATGAGAAGACCCTGCGTGCCCTGGTCGAAGCCGGTGCCATCCGCCGCGTGCGCATCATTGCCGACGGCTGCCGCTTCCACATGGAGGCCGACACCGCCAACGCCACCGTGATCGCGCAGACCGGCAAGGGCACGCCGAAGACCTGGGGCACGCTGGACGCGGCCGCCAGATGGATGCGCGCCCTGGGCATCGGCAGCGCACAACTGGACGTCAGCCGCTGGTCGCCCGGGCAGCGCAGGCTGGCGCTGTAGCCCGGGCGCATCCATTCGGCCACGTGCCGCGATCGTCGATCGGCCCACTGCTTCCAACAGGCAAGGCCGCCAAGCCCAGCCCATCCGATTGCCCCCATCGGCACGCTCATTGCTTACCTGCGCATAAGGCAACGCGTGCAGCAGACTTACCGCGGAAATGACCATCGCCTTCGGTTCCCGGGGGCGTCCGAAACGCGGCGCCCCACCACGCCGCATTAACGCCGGCGCCGCGAGCATCGGTTACCCCGCTCCGGAGCACCCGCCATGGCCGTGCGCAAGCAGCCCCGCAAATCCACTTCCACGCGAGGCAAGAAGGCGACGCGCGGCAATGCCGCCGAACGCAGCCCCGGCAAGCGGCCTGCTGCCGCGCGCGAAGCCCGCGGCAACGGCGGCGAGCTGCACCAGCACGCCGGCGGCGCCGATGCCACCGTGACCACCAACCAGGGCGTGGCGATCGCCGACAACCAGAACTCGTTGCGCGCCTCGCCGCGCGGGCCGACGTTGCTGGAAGACTTCGTCCTGCGCGAGAAGATCACGCACTTCGACCACGAGCGCATCCCCGAGCGCATCGTGCACGCACGTGGCTCCGGCGCGCATGGCTATTTCGAACTGACGAAGTCGCTGTCCAGGTACACCACCGCGCGGCTGTTCACCGAGGTCGGCGCACGCACGCCGGTGTTCACGCGCATTTCCACCGTTGCCGGGGGCGCCGGATCGGTCGACACCCCGCGCGACGTGCGCGGCTTCGCGGTCAAGTTCTATACGCAGGAAGGCAACTTCGACCTGGTCGGCAACAACATCCCGGTGTTCTTCATCCAGGATGCGATCAAGTTCCCCGACTTCGTGCATGCGGTGAAGATGGAGCCGGACCGCGCCTTCCCGCAGGCGGCCAGCGCGCACGACACCTTCTGGGACTTCATCTCGCTCACGCCCGAATCGATGCACATGATCATGTGGGCGATGAGCGACCGCGCGATCCCGCGCTCGCTGCGCATGATCGAGGGCTTCGGCATCCACAGCTTCCGCCTGCTCGATGCCAAGGGCCGCTCGACCTTCTGCAAGTTCCACTGGCGGCCGCGGCTGGGCCTGCAGTCCACGGTGTGGGACGAGGCGGTCAAGCTGCAAGGCGCCGACAACGACTTCCATCGCCGCGACCTGTTCGAGGCGATCACCGCGGGCAACTTCCCCGAATGGGACCTGGGCCTGCAACTGTTCACCGAGGAACAGGCCGCCGGGTTCCCCTTCGACCACCTCGACCCGACCAAGATCATCCCCGAGGAAACGGTGCCGCTGACCATCGTCGGGCGCATGGTGCTGGACCGCTGGCCCGACAACTTCTTCGCCGAGACCGAACAGGTGGCGTTCTGCCCCGCCAACGTCGTGCCCGGCATCGATTTCAGCAACGACCCGCTGCTGCAGGGCCGCCTGTTCTCCTACCTGGACACGCAGCTGAGCCGGCTGGGCGGGCCCAACTTCCACCAGCTGCCGATCAACGCGCCCAAGTGCCCGTTCGCCAACCACCAGCGCGACGGCCACATGCAGATGCGCGTGCCCAAGGGGCGCGTGAACTACGAACCGAGTTCGCTCGAGCGCACCGACGGGCGCGAGGACCCCGCCAAGGGCTTCCGCAGCTTCGCCGAGCCTGCCGGCGACGGCGCGAAGGGCCGCATCCGCGCCGAAAGCTTTGCCGACCACTACAGCCAGGCGCGGCTGTTCTATCGCAGCCAGACCGAAATCGAACAGGCGCACATCGCCTTTGCGCTGGTGTTCGAGCTGTCGAAGGTGGAAACGGCGCATGTGCGCGCGGCCATCGTCGGCCACCTGCGCCACATCGACGGCGACCTCGCCCGCCGCGTCGCCGACGGCCTGGGCCTGGACGCGCTGCCGCCGGCCCCCAAGGCCGCCGCGCCCGTGATCGACATGCCGCCCTCGCCCGCGCTGCAGATCATCGGCAAGATGAAGAAGACCCTCGAGGGCCGCGCCGTTGGCATCCTGGTCGACGACGGCTCCAATGCCGCGACCATCAACGCGTTGCGCAAGGCCGCCGAAGACGCCGGCGCCATGGTCAAGATCGTCGCCCCGAAGATCGGCGGCGCCATGTTGTCGGGCCGCAGGAAGCTGCCCGCCGACGGCCAGCTGGCCGGCACGCCCTCGGTGGTGTTCGACGCGGTCGCGCTGGTGCTGTCGCGCGACGCCGGCGCCTACCTCGCGCAGGAAGCCGCCGCCGTCGACTGGGTGCGCGACGCGTTCGGCCACCTCAAGGCGATCGCCTGCGACGAAGGCGCGCGCGCGGTGCTGGCGGCCGCGGGCATTGAACCCGACGCAGGCGTGGTGGATGCCGGCGACACCGGCAAGTTCATCAAGGCGGCAATGACGCGGCAGTGGGCGCGGGAGCCGCAGGTGCGGACGTTGCCGTAGTTCGAAAGAAACCTTGCATCCAATCCGTGGCAAGCCCCGTAACCAAGCTGTCCCGAATGCGGGACCGCCCTCAATCCCACGGAGCTGCACCATGACCCTGAAACCCCTCGCGCTGGCGTTGCTGTCCGCCGCGGCCCTGAGCGCCTGCATGGCCTCCATGCCCAGCCAGGCCTCCACTGATGCCGCCATGTCGATGCCCGCCAACCCCATGGTCGGCGGCGCGCCGATGTACGCCAACAAGGACATCATCGACAACGCCGTCAATTCCGCCGACCACACCACGTTGGTCGCCGCGGTCAAGGCCGCGGGCCTGGTGGACACGCTCAAGGGCCCCGGCCCGTTCACCGTGTTCGCGCCGACCAACGCCGCGTTCGCCGCCCTGCCCGCCGGCACCGTCGACACGTTGCTGAAGCCGGAGATGAAAGTCGACCTGACCAAGGTGCTGACCTACCACGTGGTGCCCGGCGTGCTCGACGCGGCCACGCTGACGTCGCAGATCGCCGCCGGCGGCGGCACCGCCACGCTCACCACCGTGCAGGGTGAAATCCTGTCCGCCTCGGCGAAGAATGGCGGCATCGCCCTCACCGACCGCCAGGGCAACGTGGCGATGGTGACCACCGCCGACGTCATGCAGAGCAACGGGGTGATCCACGTGATCGACAAGGTGTTGATGCCGTAGCGGTCTCGTCGTCGCTGCGGCAAGGGGGACGGCATCTGCCGCCCCCCCATTTGCGAAAGACACTCCCCGAGGGCTGCTACCGCGACCCGGTGCGCCGTCGCTGGTCCTTCAGGCGCGTACGCGCGGGGGATGGAATCGCCTGCGCAGACTCCAGTGTCTCAAACTGCGCCAGGCGCAGGCGACAGCCCGAAGCCCAGTACCGTAGCAACCACTACCACCACACCGTTGACCAGCAGGTGCGGCAGCGGTGACCGCCCCGAACGCCGCAGTCCGACGCCCGCGTGGCCAGCCGCCCCAGCGGCAGGATCGCGACCAGCCACGGCACCCATGGGAACGGCAGCAGCGCGGCGAGCAGCAGCGGGATCACCGCGATCCCGATCACGTGGAGGTCGAGCGCATCGAGAAGGCGGTTGTGGCTTGGCATCTGCTGGCGACTTGAGCGCGGAAGTTCATTCTGGGCAACGATGGGCTTGTGAAGAAACACTCGGCGGCCTGTGTTCACCGGTTCTACCCTCGCTAAGCGACCTATTCGGCCTCACCGGAGAAGGTGAGTTTCAGATATTCCGATCGGACGTCATCCAGCGATTGCTTTCCCTGGGCATCAAGTCGCCAGAAGTGCCAACCATTGGTCGCCTTCTTTCGAACAAAAGTACCTGCCTGCGAAGGACTACTGCAGATTTCGCCGCGCACCTCGATACGGCCATCACCCAGAATCCGCGCAGTGTCGCCCCCGTACTTGCCCGGCCGGGAGTACAGCGCCTGCCCCGCACTCAGCAATCCGGCGGAAAGGAGATCCGCGATCTCCACGACGATTGTGCTTGCCGCATGATCCCGACTGACCTGAACCTTATGTCCGGTGGGCACGGGCCATACGGCCAGAATGGTTTGGATGGCACGGTCGGTCCGCTCATCGATCCCCGCCTCGCACCACTGACAGCCGTCGTAATCCTTCAGCAAGCGGCTGTTGAGGAGAAGCACATCCTTTTCCTGCAGGTGCGCGGCCTTGCCTGCGGTACCAGACCAGGGCCCGTTCGAGACGGTGCTGTTGAGCTTCTTCGTCAACAGCGTGAGATTCCCAAGCCGGTGGATACGTGCGTCTCGGTCCGCTTCACTGACGCCGGACGTTAACGGCCAATGCTTCAACCATGATTGCGGCATCACGTGCTCGATCGCGTACGTGTTCCGGCGAATCCTCATGCCAGCCGCTGAGGTCTGGTCCTGGATCCAGCCGCGCCAGTGATCCTCGATCGACTCCAGCACCATTCGCAGGCGGCCTCTGCTGACCTTTCGGTAGATCGGCAGGAGCTTGAGCTCCCCGCCCACTTCCTCGTCGTCAGGCCAGTAGCCAATTTCGGAGCGTTGCGATGCGAGGAAGTTCCGTACGTCTCCGCCAACATTCCACGGCTTGCCGTTCCTCACAACCGACACCACATCCGCCATCAGCTTGTTGTAGGACTTCGCCGTAGCGCGCACCAGCATGCGGCGCACCAGCCAGCTTTCCAGTGCGTCCAAGGCTGTATCGATGTCGCCAGCAGGCAGTGGTCCCGCCGGATGATCCAGCAACGCCAGCAACACAGGCTTGACCACTTCGCTTTCAAGCGTCTTGGCGCGGTACGCAAACAGCCCGACCCGATCCAACGGGCCGTCCTGGATCTCGGCCTTCTGGGTGAAGTCGCGGTAGATCGACGCAGCGCGATGGATTTCCTCCAGCAACTCGATCATCGGGCGACCCGCGTGGAAATCCGCGTACGTCTTGAACCCCGAAAACACCTCGCGCGCAAGAACTTCTTCGCCCGTCTTGGCGATCAGCCAGTGATTCAGGAAGACCGACGAGCGCTGGTGTTTCATCCTGCCGACATTCACTTCCTCTTCCCAGAACGCCGTCTCGAACTGGTCCCAGTACTTGCCGTAAGCCTTCTCAACATCAGCGCCTTGCTCGAGCAGGCGCTGGAAGACGAAATTCTTGATCAGATCGGCCGCCGTCAGCACGGCACCACGCGCATTCAGCGTCTCGAAGATCTCCTGCGCGTTCTCGTGCGCCGCCAGATCGATCACTACGATCTGCATCAGCTCGCGTGCAGACCGCTCGATGGCCTCGGCACGTGCCGCCACGTTATCCACGCCCTCAGCGTTCAACCATTCGCGGCATTGCAGCGCGAAATACTCGTGTGCCTTTGCTAGGCGCGATCCGCGGTGCTTGAGCTTCTGGTAGTCGACGGGGGCCGGCGCTTCCATGACCTCATAGAACGCAGCGCGATCCCGATTGGTCGGCCACACCTTGAACCGGTCTTCCTTGTGGCGTCGGAATGCTTCCCCGTTGGCGATCAGCGGCTCAAGGCGCGCAGCCGGCATCTTTGCGCCCACGTGTTCGATCTCGGCGTGCAAGGCGTCGAGCAACAGCTGGAACGTGGTCAACCGTTGCTGTCCATCGATCACCGTCCGCTGCTGCAGGTCGCTGGTCGGGGTGGCCAGCTGCTGCAACACGACAGCACCAAGAAAATGAGGGGCATGGTTAATATGTGGCTCGTTCAAAAGACGGGTCGAAACGCGTTCCAGGTCCTTCCAGAGTGGCTCCCACTGCAATTCCTCGTTCCACACGTAGGGGCGTTGGAACAACGGCACCAGCAGTCGCTGCGGCTGCATGAAGATGGCTTGCGGTGTGCGGACTTGGGTATCCATGTGCAGTTCTTCCTTGAAGCAGATCGTTGGCGGCCAAGGGTCCGGTCAGGCGACGGCGCGTTCGACCCAGGTGGTGGCGAGTTGCTCGTTCAAGGCGCGGGTTTCGCGGATGCGGGATTTCAGTTGGTCGCAAAGCGACATGAGTTCGTCGACTTTGGCAACGATGCGGTGTTGTTCGGCAATAGGGGGGACGGGAACAAGAAACTGAGATAGCTTTCCAATGCTGAGCCCTTCGCGCGAAACCCCCACCTGAACATCCATTACTGCCTTCTGCACAAGCTCAGACATCAAAACCACATGCAAGAATGAGCGCATATCTGCCAGGACTGGCCGCATCACTGTCACGTGCTGGCTTACGTTTCCAGTGTCGAAGTCGTCTGGGACGAGCGCGCAACGTCCTATCGAAGCCCCCGTGATATTGAAAAGCAAATCACCTGCTTCAACATGCGTCCCGCGCATTCGCTTGTGTGTTGCAGGAGGGATGAAAGCAACGTCACTTAGTCGAAGCCCGCTGTTCCATACGTTTTGAGATCGGAGGAACTTGATGCCCTTTTCAACATAGGCCTTCTTGCCTCCAAGTGGAGTACTTCCTGCACCAATTCTTCTAAGTAGAGATTCTAGCCTCACCCACTCCCAAGTATTTGGAACACGAGTTGGTGTTTCTTCTTTATCGATCTTCGTCACTGACTTCGGGGCCCTAATTTCACCCTCGGAAATCAGCATCTTCTTTTTCGCTGCAATCTGCTTTAACAATTCACTCGCTGGCGCATCATCCGCAACCTGCGGCACGAGCTTCCCGGTCACCGCCAATTGCAGCAACGTCTGCTTGAGCGCGTCGATACTGGCCTCAGTGGTGAACAGGGTGTCGAAGTGCTCGGAGAGGCGCTTCCAGCTGGCGGCGAAGTCTTCGGCGTCACTGGCCTGGGTCAGGCTGTCGAGCAGGGCTTGCACCAACTGAGCGTGAGCGCCTTCGGCATTGATCTGCTGGGCTTCGAGTGCGTCGCACAACGCCATCAGCTCATCGACTTTGGCGACGATTCGGTGTTGCTCTCTGACCGGGGGAAGCCCGATAAGTGAATTTGAGATTTGAGCACCGGAAAGGTGATCAACTGTCGTGTACGCCTTGACACCCTGCAGCTGACTCAGTTGGGCTTGCAGAGCCTCGGCTACAAAGCGTCGCGCCAATTCACTACTGAAGAATACAAGTCGGCTCACTCGCTGATTCAGGAGTGAATCGCTCCCTGTCCACAGGGCAACTCGAAACTCTCCATCCATGCTAATGAGGTAGTCCCCATGCCGTACAACAAACTCAGGCCGAAAGTCCCCATCGAAGAAGGTCCCTGAGAATGGTTGTCCAACATCCCTTATTCGTATTAGAGGCAGGCCTAACCCCGCCTGATTGAAACCGCCTGACTTGAAGGCGAAGCCCGCTTGCGAAAATGCAACATCCCCAAGGCGAGCCCAAGTCCAACTGCTCGGCAGCTCGAATGGGGGCGCCTGCTCTCTGCCCTCAGAAGATTGCTTTTCTTTCCTGATCGCCCCTTCGGCCAACAATCGTGACTTTTCTGCAGCGATTCGATCGAGCAAATCACTCGCCGGCTCGTCATTTGGATCCTGCGGCACCAACTTTCCACGCACCGCCAGCTCCAAGATCAGCTCTCGCAACTTCTTGATCCCACTTGGAGCACCCGTCAGCAGCGGCAGATGATCGGTCAACACTGTCACGCCTCACGCTCCAGCGCTTCGGCCAGCACCGTCTTCAACTGGTCACGCAAGCCGGCGATTTCGTCCTGCAATCGCGCGTAATCGCGCAGTAGTTCCTCGGGATCGTGGCTGACCTGCTCCCCCACGTGCGGGTTCTTGCAGTCCAGGTTCCAGCTGCGGGCGCGCAGTTCCTCGATGCTGACCTTCCACGCGAACTCGTTCTCCACGCGGGCAGCGAACCCATCGGCCTCGCTACCCCACCACGCCTGCTCGACCTCGAATTCCTCGATCCGCATCGGCTTAGTCTTGCTGTAACTCTTTACCCCCTTCGGGTACTGGTGCTCGTAGAACCAGACCTCGCGGGTCGGCACGCCCTTGGTGAAGAACAGCAGGTTGGTCTTGATGCCCGTGTACGGATTGAAGACCCCGTTCGGCAACCGCACGATGGTGTGCAGGTTGCATTCGGTCAGCAGCTTCTCCTTGATCCGGCTCTTGATGCCCTCGCCGAACAGGAAGCCATCCGGCAACACGACCGCCGCGCGACCGCCCAGCTTCAGCAGGTGCATGATCAGCACCAGGAACAGGTCCGCGGTTTCGCGGGTGCGGAAGGCCGCCGGGAAGTTGGTCTCGATGCCGTCCTCTTCCATCCCGCCGAACGGGGGATTGGCGACGATGCAATCCACCCGGTCCTTGGGCCCCCAGCTGATCAACGGCTTGGCCAGGGTGTTGTCGTGGCGGATCTGGCTGGGCACTTCGATCCCGTGCAGGATCATGTTGGTGGTGGCCAACAGGTGCGGCAGCGGCTTCTTCTCCACCCCCGAAATGCTGGCCTGCAGGATGCGCTCGTCCTCGGCGGTTCTGACGTAGTGCCTGCGTTTGTGCTCGATGGTGCAGGTCAGGAAGCCGCCGGTGCCGCAGGCGGGATCCATCACGGTTTCCTCCAGCCTGGGATCGACCATCCGCACCATGAATTCGGTGACCGGACGCGGCGTATAGAACTCGCCCGCGTTGCCAGCGCTTTGCAGGTCGCGCAGCAGTTGTTCGTACACGTCGCCGAACGAGTGCCGTTCCTGCGCCTTGTTGAAGTCCACACCGGACTGGATCCTGTTGATCACCTGCCTGATCAGCTGGCCGGACTTCATGTAGTTGTAGGCGTCCTCGAACACCGCCCGCACCACGTAGCCCAACGGCTTGCTGTGACGCGGGTTGAGGCCCTGCAACCCCGGGAACAGGTCGTTGTCGAGGAATTCCTTCAGTTCATCGCCGGTCATGCCCTCCGGGTCTGCCGCCCACATGCGCCAACGGTAGCGTTCCGGCAATGGCGAGCGGTAGCTGTCATCCAGCAGCTCCCACTCCTGTTCGCGGTCATCGAGGATCTTGAGGAACAGCATCCAGACAAGCTGACCGATGCGTTGGGCGTCGCCATCGACACCCACGTCCTTGCGCATGATGTCCTGGATGGATTTGATGGTGCTGGTGATCGACATGACGTCAGCTCAACACTGCATCAACGAAGGCGTCCAATGCGACCCGGTCGGCAAACTGGAACGCTCGTCCATGGGCAATTTCCTTCTTGCCACCATTGTCCCGCTTCGGGAAATCCGCAAGATTGGTGTTGTGGTACGGGCTGGGCGCCATGTGCACGCCAGGCAAGGCTGAAAGCCTGGTCAGTGGCGCGTTCAACGGGTGAACGACGAGCGGATAACGGCCCACCGCAACTGGCGTACCTGTCTTGGCCGTCTTCGCTTTCACGTAAAGCGGATCGCCCAGACCTCCATGCCTGAATCCATGTGCGTAACGCCTACTATCCGCAGACGCCAACGAAAAACCATGCTCCTTGAGAATGGCTTCCACTTCAATACTGTTGAGCATCGCTTACCCGTAAAGTTGATCTTCAAGTTCATGCAAGGCCGAGTCATACCCCGCCTTGCTTCCAAAGGCCCTGACCAGTTCGATCGGCGCGCCCAATCGACGGAACGGGTCGAGCTGCAGGATCCTGATGTCTTCGATGTGCGCGATGCCGGTATCGGCGTACTTGTCGAGCAACCCTTCCAGCACCAGTCTGGCGGTGCCCTGGTATTTGGCAAAATAGTTGCGCTTGCGCACGTTGTCCGCGCGCTCGCGGCGGGACATTGGCGGCTGGTCGAACGCGACATGGCAGATCAGGTCAAAAGGATCCAGCGCCTTGCCCAGTTTTTTTTCGACTTCCGCGGTCAGTTCATCCCACAACACGCCGTGACTGGCGAGCTCCTCGATGATGGCCTTCTTCTGGTCGGCGTCGGCCCAGCGCCGCAGGAAATCATCCATCGACGTGAATTGGCGCCGGACACGATCGCGGGTGAAGTCCCTCAGTGACTCGGTGATCAGCCTGCCGTCCGGCCCGTAGTACTGCACGCGTTCCGCCACCACGCGCACCTCGACGTTGTCTACGACGTAGCGCGGGCGAGGTTCACTGACGCCGGCCCCGCCTTCTCCGGGGCCGGCCGTGGTCCAGCCAGGCGCGACCGTGCCGCCGCTGCCGCCTTGAGTATCACCTGTAGATGGGGGCATCTCAGGGGGAACCGGCGATTGACCGGGGCCGGGCTTGTAGATCTGCACCGGCTCCCCATCGAACGCGGGATCGGCGAACAGCTCGGTCGCCTTCTTGAAATCGAGGATGGTGAACCAGTACTTGCCGTAGTCCTCGTTGATGCGGGTGCCGCGGCCGATGATCTGCTTGAACTCGGTCATCGACTTGATGTGCTGGTCGAGCACGATCAGCTTGCAGGTCTGCGCATCCACGCCCGTCGTCATCAGCTTGCTGGTACAAGCGATCACCGGATAGCGCTCTTCCGGGTTGATGAAGTTGTCCAGCTCGGCCTTGCCCTCGGCTTCGTCGCCGGTAATCCGCATGACATATTTGCGGTTCTCACGCACGCGCTCCGGGTTGAGATTGACCAGCGCCTGGCGCATTCGCTCGGCATGGTCGATGTCATCACAAAAGACAATCGTTTTCTGGAACGGATCCGACGCCACCAGAAATTCCGTGATCTTCTGCGCCACCAGTTGAGTACGCGCCTCCAGCACCAGGCCGCGATCCATGTCGCGCTGGTTGTAGATGCGGTCTTCGATCAACTGACCGCTCTTGTCCACCATCCCCTTGGGCGGCCGCCAGCCCTCCAGGTCTTTGTCGAAGTCGATGCGGACTACCTTGTAGGGCGCCAGGAATCCGTCCTCGATGCCCTGCTTGAGACTGTAGGTGTAGACCGGTTCACCGAAATAATGGGTACTGGAGACGTCCTTGGTTTCCTTGGGCGTCGCAGTGAGGCCGATGTGCGTTGCGCCCGCGAAATAGTCGAGGATCTCCCGCCACGCCGAGTTCTCCGCTGCGCTGCCACGATGGCACTCGTCGATCACCACCAGATCGAAAAAGTCGGGCGAGAACTGCTTGTAGATGTTGCGTTCCTCATCGTTGCCCGTCACCGCCTGGTAAAGGGAGAGGTAGATCTCGTATGAGGTGTCGATCTGGCGCTTGCTGATTTTTGTCATCGCCGCGCCAAACGGCTTGAAGTCGTTGTTCTTGGTCTGGTCCACCAGAATGTTGCGATCCGCGAGGAACAGGATCCGCTTCTTTTGCCGCGACTTCCAAAGCCGCCAGATGATCTGGAACGCGGTGTAGGTCTTGCCGGTTCCGGTGGCCATGACCAGCAGGATCCGATCCTGTCCTCGCGCTACCGCTTCCAGCGTCCGATTGATGGCAGTGACCTGGTAGTAGCGCGGCGCACGGCTAGTGCCGTCGTCGTAATACGGCGTTTCAACCTTCTGTTCCGCCACGGCGTCGAAGCCTTTCCACTGGCAGTAGCGGCGCCACAATGCGTCGGGCGCCGGGAACTCTTCGAGGCTCAGGGCACTTTCGACTTTCTCACCCGTGCCGGTGCGGTCGTGAAACAGGAAGCCATCGCCATTGCTGGAGAACACGAACGGGACGTCCAATGCTTCTGCGTAATTCAGCGCCTGTTGCATGCCGGCACCGACCGAATGCGTGTTGTCCTTGGCCTCGATCACGGCCAAAGGCAGATTGGGCTGGTGGTAGAGGATGAAATCCGCGCGCCGCGCCCTGCCACGGCTGTGCAGCTTGCCCCGAACAATGATGCGGCCCTTGGTGAAGCTGACTTCTTCGCGGACCTGGGTCTGGATATCCCAACCCGCCCGCTGGATGGCAGGGGCGATAAACTTTGTACAGATATCGCGCTCACTGAACGTCTTCTTGTCCATCCCACCCCCCTGCCGGCGCCTTCGCCCAGCGATGACATCCTAACCGGCGGCACTCCCTGCGAGTCCTGCATTGGTGTCTTTGCGCACCTGGGCGGCAAGAGCTATGCCCGCGTAGTCCACGCCACGAGTGAAGCGGTCGGTCAGTACGGTCATCGGCCTCCCCTGCCAGCGACGACATCCTCCATGATGCCCGTGCGGGTCGCATGATGCGAGATTCCGGCGCTTTTCAGCCGGATTTGCGCCCGTGCGTAGCCCCGGAGTCCCCTACGCCGCCAACCGATGCTCGAAATACGGCCGCTCGCGGTCATCCAGGATCGCGTACTGCGCCGCCAGGTCGGCGGCATCCGGGTTCAGCCACGCATCGATGTTGCCGGGCTTGATCGGGATCACGCAGCGGTCGTGGCCGGCGGCGGCGACTTCGGGCGGCGGGGTATCGGTGATGGCGGCGAACGACAGCAGGTCGGGCGCATCCGCGCCCTGCCAGTGTGACCACAGGCACGCCACCAGCATGTCCTGGGTCGGGCGCGGGCGGAATTCGAGCACCACGTTCTGCTCCTGCTCGCCGGGCGCGAGCGCGCGATGCTCCATCGCATGCCGCGCCACGTTCTCGTAGAAGGCGTTGATCACCAGCAGGCCGTGGCTGGCGCCGAACAGGCCCTTCCAGAAGCCCTCGAGGTTGTCGCGGCGCGCGTTGTAGGTGCCGGGGTAGCGGGTGTCGTTGCCCGCCGGCTTGCCGGCCGGGCGGCACTGGTAGCGCATCGGCCGCAGCACGCGCCGGCCGCCGTCGCTGGCGATCACCGGCGCATACCAGCCGGGGAAGATGCGCGCGTCGGCATCCACCAGCGTGGTCCGCCGCAGGTCGGCGAGCTTGCCCAGCGCCCACGCCACCTTGGCGGTGGCGATGCGGCGGCTCTCGGTCGCCGCCTTGGTGGTCCTGGTCCGCAGGGTGCGCTCGGCATCGGCCAGGCGCTTGCGCTGCTTGAACAGCTCCTGCTCCAGCGCCGCGGCCTGCGCGCGGTCGTGTTCGTCGATCATCGCCTTGATCGCGCGCTCGTCGTCGCTTTGCGGGTGGGCGAACAGGGCGTCCATCGCCTTGGGGATCTTCGCCTTCGCGCCCTCGTGGCGGTCCCAGTACAGGCGCACGAAGGCCTGGAGGTCGATCACCGCGCCGTATTCGCGGGTGAAGCGGGCGAAATCGTGGCGGATCTGGGCGGAGTAGCACATGGCGGCCTATCTTGGCTCCGATTGCCGGAGCGATCCAGCCGGGGCCGGGGATCGGCCGCGCGATCGGCGTGGGCCATCGTCCGACGCCTGTAAACGCCAGCGAACGCCGGCGCACGTCGGTTGACGCCGGTTGCGCCGGCGCGCCGCGGCCCGCGTGGTGCGCATCCACGTTCGGATCATGCGCCCGCAGGCATGATGGCCGCCTGGCAACCGCAGGAGTCGGCATGGAACTGGGCATGGTCGGGCTGGGCCGCATGGGCGGCAACATGGCACAGCGCCTGTTGCGCGACGGGCACACGGTGGTGGGCTTCGACCCGGATGCCGCGGCGCGCAAGGCGCTGGCCGACGAAGGCGGCGGCACCGCGGACTCGCTGCAGGCGCTGGTCGCCGCCCTGCCCGCGCCGCGCGCGGTGTGGATGATGGTGCCGGCCGGCAAGATCACCGACGGCACCGTCGAGGCGCTGGCCGGGCTGCTGGCGCCGGGCGACGTGGTCATCGACGGCGGCAATTCCAATTACAAGGACACGCTGCGGCGCGCGCAGGCGCTGGCCGCCAAGCGCATCGGCTACGTCGATTGCGGCACCAGCGGCGGCGTGTGGGGGCTGGCCGAGGGCTACAGCCTGATGGTCGGCGGCGACCAGGCGGTGGTGGAGCGGCTGCGGCCGGTGTTCGAAACGCTGGCGCCGGCGAAGGACGCCGGCTGGGGCCACGTGGGCCCGGTCGGCAGCGGCCACTTCACCAAGATGGTCCACAACGGCATCGAGTACGGGCTGATGCAGGCCTATGCCGAAGGCTTCTCGATCCTGCGGCACAAGCAGGAGTTCGCGCTGGACCTGCACCAGGTGGCGCAGATCTGGCGCAGCGGCAGCGTGGTGCGTTCGTGGCTGCTGGACCTGACCGCCGATGCGCTGGGCAAGAACCCGACGCTGGACGGGATCGCGCCGTGGGTGGCCGATTCCGGCGAGGGCCGCTGGACGGTGGCCGAGGCGATCGACCTGGACGTGCCGGCGCCGGTGATCGCGCTGTCGCTGATGGCGCGGCTGCGCTCGCGCGACGACGATTCGTTCGCCGACAAGTTGCTGGCGGCGATGCGCAACGAGTTCGGCGGGCACGCGATCAGGAAGGCGTAGCGCGGCGCTTGCGGTTGTCCGTGCCTATGTAGGAGCGGCTTCAGCCGCGACCGGATCGTTCGCTGCACCATGGGTCGCGGCTGAAGCCGCTCCTACAGGGGGCGAGTTGGCGGTCTGACGCGACCGGATCGCCTGCGGTGCCGATGTAGCGGCTGAAGCCGCTCCTGCAGGGGCACGGGGCTTGGGTCAGGCCTTGTGCAGGGCGCTGCCCTTGTGGACCGCGACGTGGTCGGTCTTGTCGCTCTTGATTTCGTATTGCGGGTCTTCTTCGCTGCAGTGGCGGGTGTAGCCGTGCCAGTCGAAGTCGCGGGTGTGGACCTTGGTGATGGTGCCGCCGACGTGGCCGGCCTCGGAGTTCCAGCGCACGTGGTCGCCGGGTTTGAATTCATGGGGCATGGGGCGTTCTTGGCGGCTGCCGGAGTTGTTGTGGAAGCGGATTCCGTGGGAGGGCTCTGTGGGAGCGGCCCGTGGGAGCGGCTTCAGCCGCGATCTTTTGGATGGCGGTTGATTGGAGGGAGAGCTCGCGGCTGAAGCCGCTCCTACAGGAAGACTTGGATTCAGGAGGGGTGTTTGCTGCGCAGCAACGCCAGGGCGCGGTTGCAGACGTTGTCCACGGTGAAGCCGTATTCGCGCAGGTTGGTGTCGCCGGGGGCGGAGGCGCCGAAGCGGTCGACGCCGATCACGTCGCCGGCGTCGCCGACGTAACGCCACCAGCCCTGGGTGGCGCCCGCCTCCACCGCCAGCCGCGCCCGCACCCGCGGCGGCAGGATCTTGTCGCGATACTCGCGCGGTTGCGCGTCGAACAGTTCCCAGCTGGGCATCGATACGCAGCGCACGGCGATCTCCTGCGCGCGCAGGCGTTGCGCGGCTTCGACGACCAGGTGCACTTCCGAGCCCGACGCGATCAGGATCAGCGCGGGGCTGGTGTCGTCGTCGTCGAGCACGTAGGCGCCGCAGCACAGGCAGTCGGCCGCCTTGAAGCGGGTGCGGTCCAGCGTCGGTACCGCCTGCCGCGTCAGCACCAGGGTCACCGGCGCGTTGCGGGTCTCGATCGCCACGCGCCAGGCGGCCGCGGTTTCGTTGGCGTCGCAGGGGCGGATCACGGTGAGGCCGGGGATCGCGCGCAGGCCGGCGAGCTGCTCCACCGGCTGGTGCGTGGGGCCGTCCTCGCCCAGGGCGATGGAGTCGTGGCTGAACACATGCACCACGTGCAGCTTCGACAGTGCGGCCAGGCGCATCGGCGGGCGCATGTAGTCGGAAAAGACAAGGAAGGTGGCGGTGTACGGCAGGCAGCCGCCGTGCGCGGCCATGCCGTTGGCGATCGCGCCCATCGCGTGCTCGCGCACGCCGAAGTGCAGGTTGCGGCCGGCCAGGCTCCAGCCGCCGCCTTCGGAACCCTGCGTGTCGGTGGCGGCGGTGGCCGGCGGGTTGAAGTCGCCCAGGCCCTTGAGCGCGGTCTTGGTCGAGGGGTCGAGGTCCGCGGAGCCGCCGGTGAGTTGCGGCAGCCTGGCGGCGATGGCGTTCATCACCTTGCCCGAGGCCTCGCGCGTGGCCATGCCCTTGGCGTCGGCGGGGAACACCGGGAGGGCGGCGTCCCAGCCGTCGGGCAGCGCAGCGTGCAGGCTGCGCTCGAGCTCGGCGGCGAGATCGCGGTGCGCGTGCGCGTAGGCGGCGAAGCGGGTGTTCCAGTCGTCCTCGATGTCGGCGCCGCGGGCGACCGCCTGGCGCATGTGCGCGAGCGCGTCTTCTGGCACCACGAAGTCGGGTTCGGTCGGCCAGCCCAGCGCCTGCTTGGTCTTGCGCACGCCCTCCTCGCCCAGCGGCGAGCCGTGCGCCTTGTAGCTGTCCTGCTCCGGCGATCCATAGCCAATGTGGGTGCGCACGATCACCAGCGAGGGCCTGCCGGTTTCGTCGCGCGCGGCCTGCAACGCGGCGGCGATCGCCTCCACGTCGTTGCCGTCGGCGACGTGCTGCACGTGCCAGCCGTAACTCTCGAAGCGCTTGCCGCGATCCTCGCTGAAGGTGATGTCGGTGCCGGCGGCCAGGGTCACGTAGTTGTCGTCGTACAGGCAGTTGAGCTTGCCAAGCTTGAGGTGCCCGGCCAGCGATGCGGCCTCGGCGGCGACGCCTTCCATCAGGTCGCCGTCGCTGACCAGCGCCCAGGTGCGGTGGTCGACGATGTCGAAGCCGTCGCGGTTGTAGCGCGCGGCCAGCTGCGCCTCGGCCATCGCCAGGCCGACGGCGTTGGCCATGCCCTGCCCCAGCGGCCCGGTGGTGACTTCCACGCCGGGCGTGTGGCCGCGTTCGGGGTGGCCGGGCGTGCGGCTGCCCCATTGCCGGAACTGTTTGATGTCGTCCAGCGACAGGTCGTAGCCGGCCATGTGCAGCAGCGCGTACAGCAGGGCCGAGCCGTGGCCGGCGGAGAGCACGAAGCGGTCGCGGTCGCTCCAGCCGGGGTTGCGCGGGTTGTGCTTGAGGAAGCGCTGCCAGAGCGTGTAGGCCATCGGGGCGGCACCCAGGGGCAGGCCGGGATGCCCGCTGTCCGCCTTCTGCACCATGTCCACCGCGAGGAACCGCAGGGTGTCGATGCAGCGCTGGTCGATCTGGTCGGGCATGGTCGCCTCCTCGTGGCCCGGGTGGCGCGGCGTCAGCTGGCGTCGCGTCCCCGTCGTTCGCGGTAGCGCCGGATCAGCGCGTTGGTGGAGCTGTCGTGCGCCAGCGCGGGCGCGGCGGCAGCGAGTTCGGCCTCGGTGGTCTTCGCCAGCTGCTTGCCGAGTTCCACGCCCCACTGGTCGAAGCTGTCGATGTTCCAGATCGTGCCCTGCACGAACACGGCGTGCTCGTACAGCGCGACCAGCGCGCCGAGGCTGCGGGGCGTGAGCCGGTCGGCGAGGATCGTGCTGCTGGGCCGGTTGCCGTCGAACACGCGGTGCGGCACAAACGCCTCGGGCGTGCCCTCGGCGCGCACCTGCGCGGCGCGCTTGCCGAACGCCAGCGCCTCGCCCTGCGCGAACAGGTTGGCCATCAGCAGGTCGTGCTGCGCGTCCGGCGGGTTGAGCGGCTGGCAGAAGCCGATGAAGTCGCACGGCACCAGCCGCGTGCCCTGGTGCAGCAGCTGGTAGAACGAATGCTGGCCGTTGGTGCCGGGTTCGCCCCAGTAGATGGGACCGGTCTGGACTTCGACGCGCTTGCCATCGAGGCCGACGTGCTTGCCGTTGCTCTCCATCGTCAGCTGCTGCAGGTAGGCCGGGAAGCGCTTGAGGTACTGCGCGTACGGCAGCACCGCGACCGTGGCCGCGCCGAGGAAGTTGTTGTTCCAGATGCCCAGCAGGCCCATCAGCACCGGCAGGTTGCGTTCGAACGGCGCGCTGCGGAAATGCACGTCCATGGCGTGGAAGCCGGCGAGCATCTCGCGGAAGTGGTCCGGGCCGATCGCGATCATGGTCGACAGCCCGATCGCCGAATCCATCGAGTAGCGGCCGCCGACCCAGTCCCAGAACCCGAACATGTTGGCCGGGTCGACGCCGAAATCGCGCACGCCGGCCTCGTTGGTGGACACGGCGACGAAGTGCTTGGCCACCGCGGCCTCGTGGTGCAGGGCCGCCAGGCACCAGTCGCGCGCGGCGTGGGCGTTGACCAGGGTTTCCTGGGTGGTGAAGGTCTTGGAGCAGACGATGAACAGCGTTTCGGCCGGATCGAGGCCGCGGGTGGCTTCGACGAAATCGGTCGGATCGACGTTGGAGACGAAGCGGAATGCCAGCTCGCGCCGGCTGTAGTGGCGCAGCGCTTCGTAAGCCATCACCGGGCCGAGGTCGGAGCCGCCGATGCCGATGCTGACGACGTTGCGGATGCGCTGGCCGGTGGCGCCGGTCCAGCGGCCGTCGCGCACCTGCCCGGCAAAGGCCGCCATGCGCTCGAGCACCGCGTGCACCTCCGGCACCACGTCGTCGCCGCCGGTGGCGATGCATTCGCCCTCGGGCGCGCGCAGGGCCACATGCAGCACGGCGCGGTCTTCGGTGGCGTTGATCCGGGCGCCTGCGAACATCGCGTCGATCCGCGCGCGCAGGCCGCAGGCGTCGGCCAGTTGCAGCAGCAACTGCAGGGTGTCGTCGCCGACGCGCTGCTTGGAATAATCCAGGTACAGGCCGGCGGCCTCGGCGACCAGTCGCTCGCCGCGTTGCGGATCGGCCGCGAACAGGTCCTGCAGCGTGCGCTCGGCCCGTGCCTGCGCGTGCTGCCGCAGCGCCTGCCACTGCGGGCGCGCCACCAGCGAGGGCGCGGGCTGGGCGGGAAGGTCGCTGCTGCGGTCGGTCATGCCCTTCAATGCGTGTCCTTGGCGGCGGGTGGCCGGAAGCCGTTGGCAGGTGCGGACGTTGCATCCTCGCTGCGAAAACGCGGATCCGGCATCGTGCAGTCGAAGCAATCACGATACTGGAATCCCGCTTTCGCGGGAATGACGGCCAGGGTCAATGCTGCAACGCCGCGGCCTTGTCCTCGATCCGGTGCAACAGCTGCTTCCAGGATTTGACGAACGCCGCGGCGCCGTCCTTTTGCAGGCGCTCGGCCAGCTCCTCGGTGTCGATGCCGGCATCGGCGTAGCGCTGCAGCAGCTGTTCAGCGTCGCCGCCGTCGCTGGCCATCACCCCATCGACGCGGCCGTGGTCGGCGAAGGCGCGCAGGGTCTTCTCGGGGATCGTGTCGATCGTATCCGGCGCGGCCAGGGCTGCGACGTACAGGGTGTCGGGCGCGCCCGGGTCCTTGGTGCTGGTGCTGGCCCACAGCAGGCGCTGCGGCCGTGCGCCGGCGGCCTCGAGCCGCCGCCAGCGTTCCGACTCGAGCAGCTCGCGGTAGGCACGATAGGCCTGCTTGCCGATGGCGATGCCGAGGCCGTTGCGCAGTTGCGTCGGCGCGCTCGAGGCGATCGCCTTGTCCCAGCGGCTGACGAACAGCGATGCCACCGACGCGACCACCGGGTCGCGGCCGTCGGCGATGCGGCGCTCGATCCCGCGCAGGTAGGCCTCGGCCGCAGCCAGGTATTGCCGGGTGGAGAACAACAGGGTGACGTTGACCGGTACGCCGTCGTAGATCGATTGCTCGATCGCCGGCACGCCCTCGGGCGTACCCGGGATCTTGACGAACAGGTTGCGGCACTGCGCCTGGTCGTGGATGCGGCGCGCCGCGGCGACGCTGCCGGCGGTATCGGCGGCCAGCAGCGGCGAGATCTCCATCGATACCCAGCCATCCACGCCGTCGGTCGCCGCGTGCGCGGGCTCGAACAGGCGCGCTGCACGGCGCAGGTCTTCCAGCGCCAACTCGATGAACAGCGCTTCGCCCGATTTGCCGGCGGCGTGCTTGTCGGCGATGGCGGCGTCGTAGGCGTCGCCGTCGCCGATCGCCTCGTCGAAGATGCTCGGATTGGAGGTCAGCCCGGTCAGGCCCCATTCCCCGATCCAGCGCGCAAGGCTGCCGTCGTCGAGGATGGCGCGGGTGATGTTGTCCAGCCACAGGCTCTGGCCGGTGGCGCGCAGCTCTTGCAGGTTCTGGTTCATTGGTGACCTCGCCTCATGCTTGCTTGGTGGGTTCAGACCGGTTCCGGCATCGGATCGCGGGCCGGCCAATCGGCCGGGAACAGCAGTTCCGGCGCGATCACGGCCAGGTCGCCGACGCGGTCCAGGCGTAGGTCCGGTGGATGCGCGGCGGCATCGGCGTCGGCGTCGCTGGCGTAATGGCCCTGGCGCACGAACACCGTGGTGACGCCCGCACCGAGCTCGGCCTTGACCGCGTCCAGCAGCCGCGGCTTGTCGTCGACCAGCACGTAGTGCCGCGCCGGCAGGCGGCTGCGCACGCTGTCGAGCTCGCGTTCCTTGTGCAGCGTGACCAGCACCCTGCCCCGCACCGCGTCCCACAGGCCCGAACGACGGATCTTGCGCGGCTGGAACACCATGTCGCCATCGGACAGCAACGCGACGGTGGCGAACCGCTGCACCTGGGCCAGCATCCGCCACACTTCCGGGAACACGCGCTCGCCGAACGGATAGTCGAGCAGGAAGCTGGACAGCTCGAGCAGGTCGGGATCGTCCTCGAAGCCGCGCCGCAGCAGCTGCAGCGGCGCCAGGTAGTCGGCGTAGCCGCGGCCGTCGCGCAGGCGCTCGTAGAGCTGGCGATAGCGCATGCGGCCTTCCTCGCCCAGCGCCTGCACCAGCTGCGCGTCGAGATCGGCGGAGAAGCGGTCGTTGTCGAGCAGGGTGTTGTCGACGTCGAACAGGATCACCAGCTCGCCGGGGCGCGCGAGCTCCTGCGGTCCGCTGCCCGGGGAAGCGTGCATCAGCATGGCGCGCTGCCCTCGGGCCGCGGATCGTGCCAGCCTTGGTCGTCGCCAAGAACAGCGCGCGCCGCGGCCGGGCCCCAGCTGCCCGAGTCGTACGGTTCGACCGGATCCGGCAGGTCGAGCACCGGGTCGACCACGCGCCACGCCGCTTCCACCGCCTCGTCGCGGGTGAACAGGCCGGCGTCGCCACGCAGCGCGTCGCCGAGCAGGCGTTCGTAGGGCGGCGCGGCCGCGGCGCGCTGGTGGCGCGCGACCAGCTCGACGTCCTCGCCGCGCATGAAGTCGCCGGCCTGCTTGACCCGTGCGCCGGCGGCGATCACCACTTCCGGCCCGAGCCGGAAACGGAAATAGTTGGAATGCGCCGGCCTGGCGCTGCCGTGGTCGTCGTCGAAGATCGTCATGGGCGGGTGCTTGAGGTCGACCACGACCTCGGTCGCGGTGATCGGCATGCGCTTGCCGGCGCGGATGTAGAACGGCACCCCGGCCCAGCGCCAGGTATCGATCTCGAGCTTGAGCGCGGCGAAGGTCTCGATGTTGGAATCGGCATCGACGCCGGCTTCGTCGCGGTAGCCGCGGAACTGGCCGCGCACCACGTGCCCGGGCTGCAGCGGCTTCATCGCCCGGAACAGGCGCAGCTTCTCGGCGTGGATGGCCTGGGCGTCGTCGCCGATGGGCGCGTCCATCGCCAGCAGCGCCACCACCTGCAGCAGGTGGTTCTGGACCACGTCGCGCAGCGCGCCGACGTCGTCGTAGAAGCTGCCGCGCCCCTGCACGCCGAAGCGTTCGGCCATGGTGATCTGCACGTGGTCGACGTAGTTGCGGTTCCACACCGGTTCCAGGAAGGCATTGGCGAAGCGGAAATACAGCAGGTTCTGCACCGCCTCCTTGCCCAGGTAATGGTCGATGCGGAAGATCGCGCCCTCGTCGAAGACTTCGTGCAGGGTGCGGTTGAGCGCCCGTGCCGAGGCCAGGTCGCGGCCGAAAGGCTTCTCCACCACCACGCGCGCGTCGTCGGCGCATCCCGACTGCGCCAGCGCCTGCACCACGGTGGCGAACAGCGCCGGCGGGATGGCGAGGTAATGCAGCGGCCGCTGCAGGCCGTCGAGTTCGCGCCTGAGCCTGGCGAAGGTGTCCGGATCCTTGTAGTCGCCGTCGATGTAGCGCAGCTGCGCGCAAAGCCTGGCGTACGCGGCCTCGTCGACGCCGCCCTCGCTGTGCACCAGGCTGTCGCGCACGCGCGCGCGCAGCTGCTCCACGGTCCAGCCGGCCCTGGCGACCCCGATCACCGGCATGTCGAGCTCGCCGTCGCGGACCAGCGCCTGCAGCGCGGGGAAGATCTTCTTGTAGGCGAGGTCGCCGGTCGCGCCGAAGAACACCAGGGCATCGGACTGCGGATTGCTCAACGCTCGCTCCTTGCGTGCGGCCGCGCATGCGCGGGCCAGATACGACCTACACCATTCATATCAGACCGCGGGTTAAGGCCACGCCGATGCGAGTCGCGCCCATCCGCCGGCCACGAGCCGGCTGCAAACGTGGGGCCGGCAATGACACGGGCCGCAATCGCGGCCCGTGTCGTGCATCGTCCTGGCCGGGTCGCGGCAGGGTTTGGCGTTACGACTGCACCGGCACGATGGTGATCTCGACGCGGCGGTTCTGCGCGCGGCCGGCTTCGGTGTCGTTGCTGGCGATCGGGCGGGTCTCGCCGGCGCCGGTGACGATCATGCGCTGCTGCATCACGCCCTTGCCGCTCAGGTAGGCGGCCACGGAATTGGCGCGCTGCTGCGACAGGGTCATGTTGTAGGCGTCGGTACCGACGCTGTCGGTATGGCCGGCAACCTCGATCACGGTCTGGTTGTACTGGTTGAGGGTGCTGGCGACGTTGTCGAGCACCGGATAGAACTGCGGCTGCAGGTTGCTGCTGTCGAAGGCGAAGGTGATGTTGCCCGGCATGTTGAGGGTGATGTTGTTGCCCTGGCGGACGACATCCACGCCGGTGCCGGCGAGGTCGCGGCGCAGCGCGGCTTCCTGGCGATCCTGGTAGGCGCCGATGCCGGCACCCGCGAGCCCGCCGACGCCGGCGCCGACCATCGCGCGCTGGCGGCGCTCGACTGCGTCGCCGCCGCTGAGCAGCCCGGCGACCGCGCCGATGCCGGCGCCGATCAGGGCACCGGTGCGGGTGCGATTGGGATCGTTGGGGTCGTTGGTCTGGCCGGTGTAGCTGGCGCAGCTGGTCAGCAGCATCGCACCGGCAAGTGCGGCGCAGAGTCCGGTCGTGGTGAGCTTGCTCATCATGCTTCTCCTGGTCGTGGGGGTGGCCTGTGGAGTGGACTTCCGCAGACCTGAATACGCGGCCAAGGTAATCATGGATGCGTCACCATCGGGTGACGGAGGGCGCTTTCCGTTTAGCCGGCGGTCGGGATGACGCCCGCTGACAACAGCGCATCGGCGGCGTCGGCATCCAGCGAGCGCTCCCAGTCGCCCATCAGCGCCAGGTACAGCAGCTTGTCGAACTCGGCACCGAAACGGCGCGCGACCGCGTCCGGGTCGGGGATCAGGCGCGCGTCGGCGATCAGGCCGAAATGGACGCGGCCGTTGTAGCTCAGGATCGACAGGCCTACGCCGATCGACCCGGTCTGCGGTACCCAGAACATCATTTCCCGTAGCGCGCAGCCGGCCATGTACAGCGGCTGCTGCGGCCCCGGCACGTTGGTCGCCACCGCCGTCGCCTTGCGGCTGAAGAGCTCCAGCGCCAAGCCCTGGAGGGCCGATGGCGCCATGCCCAATGCGGCAAGAAGGCCAAATGCAACAATGGCTTGCCGCGAGTTCTTCAGGCCGTCCATGCACTTGGAAACGCGCTGCACGCGGGCGATCGGGTTGTGCTCGCCGACCGGCAGGTCGAGGAACACCAGGCCGAAGTGGTTGCCGAGCTTGCGCGCGTGTTCCAGCGGTCGCAGGTTGACCGGCACCGTCGCGCGCAGGGTGACGCCGTCCACCGCCTCGCCGCGCTCGAGCATGTAGTCGCGCAGCGCGCCGGCCGCGGTCGCCATCAGCACGTCGTTGACGGTGCAGTCGCAGGCGCGGCCGACTGCCTTGACCTCTTCCAGGTCCAGCGGTTGCGCCCAGGCCACGCGCTTGCTGACGCCCAGGCGCCCCCGCAACAGCGACGGCGGATCGTCCGGCAGCACCAGCGCGGCCACCAGTTCGCGCGCGATCTCGCCGCCCTCCTTCGCCAGCATCGCGGCCAGCGTCGGGTCGCGGTACATCGCCATGCCCTTCTCGACCATCGCACCGCCGAGCTTCATGTAGCGGTCGACGGCGCCGACCCGGCGCGCGACGTCGGCGCCGTCGCGCTTGAGCCAGGCGCGCGCGAGGTCGCGGCCCTTGCCCGTATCGCGCGCGGTGTCGGTCAGCGACAGCAGCACCTGCACCAGCGCGATGCCGTCGGCGTAGCTGTGGTGGATGCGCGCGACCAGCGCCGTGCCGCCCTGGTAATCCTCGACCAGGTGGAACTGCCACAGCGGCCGGCCCGGATCCAGCGGGCTGGACGCGAGGTGGCTGACGAAACGCTCCAGCGCGCGCTTCTCCGCGGCCGCGGTGCGGGGGCGGCCGGGCAGCGCGCTTTCGCGCACGTGCCAGTCGAGGTCGAAATGCGCGTCGTCCTGCCACGACGCGCCTGCCGGGGTATCCACCGGCTTTTGCCGGAAGCGGGCGTAGGCGAGGAAGCGCAGCTCGATCACCTTCTTCAGCCGCGCCAGCGACATCGGCTCGGCGAACACCAGCACGCCAGTGATCATCATCGGGTTGGTCGGCCGCTCCATCCGCAACCAGGCGGTGTCGACCCGCGACATCGGCTCGCGCCGCGGCTTGCGCGGAGCATTGGCGGGGCGCTTGCGCGGCGCGGCGGTGGGCATGCGATTCCCGGTTGGTCGGTGCAGGCTTGCCGGAGCAGGCCGTCGCGCGAGTGAATCACGCCCTGCCGCGGACGGTCAACGCGACGCCGACCACGCAGGACGCTGCCGGATCAGCCGCCGCGGTAGACGCGCGGGATGCGCTGGTTGAGGCCGGTCAGGATTTCGTACGGGATGGTACCGGCCGCCTGCGCGACGGCTTCGGCGGTGATGCTGGCGTCGCCCTGGCGTCCGACCAGCACCACTTCGTCTTCGTTCCAGGCGCTGTCCTGGCCGATGTCGACCATGAACTGGTCCATGCAGATGCGCCCGACGATGCGATGGCGCCTTCCGCGGACCAGCACCTCGCCGCGCGAGGACAAGGCACGCGGCCAGCCGTCGCCATAGCCGATCGGGACGGTCACCACGCGCGTGTCGTGCTCCGGTGCCCAGGTCGCGCCGTAGCTCACCGGGTGCCCTGCCTTGACCACCTTGAAGTACACCACCTGCGAGACCAGCGACAGCGCCGCGCGCACGTCGACGGTGGCCTGCGACAACGGATCGGGCAGCACGCCGTACAACAGGATGCCGGGACGCACGATGTCCAGCCACGTGTCGGGGAAGTGCAGCACGCCGCCGGAATTGGCCAGGTGCCGCAATGGCATCGGTGCGCCGAGGCGCTCGAAATGGGTGCAGGCCTCGCCGAAGCGCTCGACCTGCAGCGCGGTCATCTCCGAACCGGGGTCGTCGGCGCAGGCCAGGTGCGAGTAGATGCCCTTGATCGTGCACCACGGCGATGCCACCGCCGCTTCGATGAAGGGCCCGCACGAGTAGCTGTGCACGCCGATCCGTTCCATCCCGGTGTCGATCTTGAGGTGGATCGTGGCCTTGCGGCCGAGCCCGCGCGCGGCGTCCTCGACCTGGCGCAGCTTGTCCAGCGAGGACACGGTGATCTCGAGGTCGTGGGCGATGAACTGCGCCGCCTGCGGGCCGAAGATGCCGCCCAGCACCAGGATCGGGACCTTGATGCCCGCTTCGCGCAGCGTGATCCCCTCCTCCAGGAAGGCCACGCCGAGCTGGTCGACACCCTGCGCCTGCAGGTGCAGCGCCACCGGCACCAGCCCGTGGCCGTAGGCGTTGGCCTTGACGATCGCCATCACCGGCACGCCCGCGTGGGCGCGGATCGCGCGCAGGTTGTGCGCGATCGCGTCGAGGTCGACCAGGATCCGGGTCGGGCGTTGGGTCATCGCGCCATTGTAGGGCCGCGCCGCGATCGGCAGTCCGGCCGGCATGCGCGCCTGCGGGTCGGTGGACGGGCGATCGCCCGGGCCGCCTACTCGAAGCTGCCCACCGAGTCGTGGGCCAGGTTGTCGAAGCGCGTGTACTCGCCGAAGAACTTGAGCTTGATTGCCCCGGTCGGGCCGTTTCGCTGCTTGCCGATGATGATCTCGGCCAGGCCCTTGTCGGGCGAGTTTTCCTTGTTGTAGTACTCGTCGCGGTAGATGAAGACGATCACGTCGGCGTCCTGCTCGATCGCGCCCGACTCGCGCAGGTCGGCCATCATCGGGCGCTTGTCGGTGCGCGTTTCCAGCGAGCGATTGAGCTGCGACAACGCGATCACCGGCACGTTGAGTTCCTTGGCCAGGCCCTTCAGGGAGCGCGAGATCTCGGAGATCTCCGTCGCCCGGTTCTCGCTGTTGCCCGGCACCGCCATCAGCTGCAGGTAGTCGATGACGATCAGGCCCAGGCCGTGCTCCTTCTTGATCCGGCGGGCCTTGGCGCGCAGCTTCTCCGGCGACAGCGCCGGCTCGTCGTCGATGAAGATCTTGGCCTCGCGCAGCAGGCGGATCGCGCTGGTGACGCGGCTCCAGTCCTCGTCCTCGAGCTGGCCGGTGCGCAGGCGGGTGGCGTTGATGCGGCCCACCGAGGAGATCAGGCGCAGCGCCAGCTGGCTGGCCGACATTTCCATCGAGAAGATCACCACCGGCTGCTTGGACTTCATCGCCGCGTACTCGGCCATGTTCAGCGCCAGCGTGGTCTTGCCCATCGACGGGCGCGCGGCCAGGATCAGCAGGTCGGTCGGCTGCAGGCCCGCGGTCATCTCGTCGAATTCGGTGTAGCCGGTCGGCAGCCCGGTGACGCTGCCGCCGCTCTCGTAGCGCTTCTGCAGCACGTCGAAGGCTTCGGCCAGCGCGGTGTGCACGGAGACGTAATCCATCCGCCCCTTGGCGCTGTGCTCGGCGATCGCCAGAACGCTGGACTCGGCGGCATCGAGGATCTCGCTGGTGTCGCGGCCATCGGGCTGGAAGCCGTCGTTGACGATGCCGGTGCCGACTTCGATCAATTGCCGCAGCACCGCCTTGTCGCGCACGATTTCGGCGTAGGCCATGATGTTGGCGGCCGAAGGCGTGGTGCTGGCCAGTTCGATCAGGTAGGCGCCGCCGGCGACCTGCTCGGCCTGGCCCATCGACTCGAACCACTCGCCCAGGGTCACGGCGTCGTACGGGCGGCTCTTCTCCGCCAGCTCGCGGATCGCGCGATAGATCAGCTGGTGGTCGCGACGGTAGAAGTCCTCGTCGGTCAGGACATCGGCGATGCGGTCGAAGGCGTCGGGCGCCAGCATCAGGCCGCCGAGCACCGCCTGTTCGGCCTCGACCGATTGCGGCGGCACGCGCAGCTGTTCGATCCGGCTGTCGGCGCGCGCCTGGCCATGGAACGACGGATCGGCACGGAAACCCTGGCGCGCGCTCATCAGTAGCGTGACTCCCCTGTCCGGATCGTCGCTGCGATCCTGTTGTTGTTGTACCCCGTTGGCCATCCTAGTCGTCCTGCCGGCGAAGCGTTGCAGATAACACTGTGGATAACCGGTGGGCATCGCAGGAACTGAGACCGCCGCTCGTCTGGCCATGACCCGACCATGCGAAAGGCAGCGACGGGATGGCGCCCCAAGTCGCTCCTCGTTATTCGCTTGGTTGGTGCGCCATCCCGCCGCTGCTGAAGGTTGCGCGGTTACTCCCCCGAAAGACGCGATGCCTCATGCCCGGACGACGCACCGCGTCATAGCGGAGCGGCTCGTGGGTTCCCCGACAACCAAGCGAATAACGAGGAGCGACTTGTCGGGGAGCCCGCGAGCCGCCTTACGCAACTCCAGATATGAACGACTTATCGCGAAACCATCGAGTCGTCCTGCGCGACCTCAGACCCGCGCACCGCCAAAAAGGAACGGGCGCCCCGAGGCGCCCGTCCTGGTAGTGCGTGGCGAAGAATACTTACGCGGCTTCGGCCTCGACCACGACCTTCACCGGCACTTCGACGTCGGCGTGCAGGTGCACGATGGCTTCGGATTCGCCGACGTGGCGGATCGCGCCCATCACCACTTCCGACTTCTCGACCGGGGTGCCCAGCTTGGTCAGCGCATCTGCGACTTCGCGCGGGCCGACCGAACCGTACAGCTTGCCCTCGGTGGAAGCGTTGGCGTAGACGGTGACGCTGGCGCCTTCGAGCTTGGCGCGGCGCGCTTCGGCGTCGCCCAGCTGGGCCTGGGCCTTGGCTTCGTACTCGGCGCGGCGCGCCTCGAACTCGGCGGTGTTGGCGGCGGTCGCCGGCACGGCCTTGCCTTGCGGCACCAGGAAGTTGCGGCCGTAACCCGGCTTGACCTTGACCTTGTCGCCCAGGTTGCCGAGGTTGGTGACTTTCTGCAGCAGGATCAGTTCCATTTCTTTGCTCCGATTCGTTAGCGGCGCGCTGGCCGCAACGTGTGCTGTCCGAATGGGTGAAGGGCCAGGGGCGAAGTCGACAGCGTCACTCCCTGCCAGGCAAGCGTCTTGCCCTGCAGCGCGTGCGGCGGGCGACCTGCCCCTTGACCGTTTACCGCCCTCAGGCGTTGTGGTTGTCGGTGTACGGGATCAGGGCCAGGAAGCGGGCGCGCTTGACCGCGGTCGCCAGCTGGCGCTGGTAGCGCGACTTGGTGCCGGTGATGCGGCTCGGCACGATCTTGCCGGTCTCGGTGAGGTTCTGGCGCAGGGTGTTGAGATCCTTGTAATCGATCTCTTTCACGCCTTCGGCGGTGAACTTGCAGAACTTGCGGCGGCGGAAGAACTTGGACATGGGTGTGCTCCTAGGGGCGATCAGGCGGCTTCGGCGGTGTCGCCGGTGTCGGTCGTGGCGTTGCCGGCCGCGCCTTCGTCTTCGTCACGGCGGCGACGCTCGCCACGCTCGGGCTTGTCGCCCTTCTCGTCCTTGTTCTTCATGATCAGGGACTGCTCGGTGACCGCCTCGTCGCGGCGCATCACCAGGTGGCGCAGGACCGCATCGTTGAAGCGGAAGCCCTCGACCAGCTCGTTGAGCACGGCCTGGTCGACCTCGATGTTGAACAGCACGTAGTGGGCCTTGACGAGGTTCTCGATCGGGTACGCCGTCTGCCGGCGGCCCCAGTCCTCAAGGCGGTGGATCTTGCCGCCGCCGGCCTCGATCAAGCCCTTGTAGCGCTCGATCATCGCCGGCACCTGCTCGCTCTGGTCCGGATGGACCAGGAACACGATTTCGTAATGACGCATGGTGTTTTCCTTGTGGATGCGGCCCGGCATCGCGTGGATGCGGGCCCGGCAGCCCCCCGTCGGCCGCAACGGACGCGGTGGGGCAAGGGTCTCCCCGGGGGACGGATCCGCCGCGGAGCCGGCAATTATCGCAGTATCAAGGACTTGGAAGCAACTGGTGGAGGCCGGCGAAAACGGTGCCTCCGAAGAAGTCGCCCCAACCGGATCCGGGCATGAGCTCCCGTTGCCAAGGGCTTCGGCCGAGTCGCCGTCCGGCGGGCTGGGGTGCTTCGCCCTCCTGACGACATCCTGTCTTCAAGTCGGGTCGTGGGCCATCCATGGTCCACTCTCCGCACCCCAGCCCGCCGGGCGGCGACTTCGCGAGCTCGGAGGTTCGGGGTTTTGGCTGCTCTTGCTCTTCAAGCGCCGGGCGACTGTGCAGAAGCAGGTGGCCCGCTATGCACGGGACCTTCGGCGACATGGATGTCGCCGATGAGCCTACAGGGACGTCCTTGCGGCGTGTCCCGTGGATAGCGGGCCACTTGCTTGGGCGAATATCTACGCGGCGCGATCGGCGTCGGTGGTGAAGCTCTCGCCGCAGCCGCATTCGGCGGCGACGTTGGGGTTGGCGAACACGAACTGCTCGTTGAGCCCGTTCTTGAGGAAATCGATCCGGGTGCCGTCGACCAGCGCCAGGCTGTCGGCGTCGACGAAGATGCGCACGCCGTCCTGTTCGAACACGGTGTCGTCGGGGCGTTGCTCGCGGGCGAGATCGGCGAGGTAACCCCAGCCCGAGCAGCCGGTGCGCTTGACCCCGAAGCGCAGTCCGAGCGCGGCCGGCGCTTCGGCCAGGTAACCGCGGACGCGTTGCAGGGCGGCAGGAGCGAGCAGGATCGACATGCCGCCAGTATAGCGGCGTAGGCGTGGGCGCAGCCGCTCCGGTAAACTGCGGCGTTCATGTAGCAGGCACGGCAACGGCAGGATCCAGGGCATGACAACGGTCAGCGTCGAACACGCGCTTGCGGGCAAGTTGCCGGTGGGCGGAGAGGCCACCGTCCGTGGCTGGGTGCGCACCCGGCGCGACTCCAAGGCCGGGCTGAGCTTCGTCAACGTGAGCGACGGCTCCTGCTTCGCGCCGATCCAGGTGGTGGCGCCGGCATCGCTGGCCAACTACGAGTCCGAAGTGAAGCGGCTCACGGCCGGCTGCGCCGTGATCGCCAGCGGCACCCTGGCGCCGTCGCAGGGCCAGGGCCAGGCATTCGAAATCCAGGCCGATCGAATCGAGGTGGTCGGGTGGGTCGACGACCCGGAAACCTACCCGATCCAGCCCAAGGCGCACTCGCTGGAGTTCCTGCGCGAGGTCGCGCACCTGCGCCCGCGCACCAACCTGTTCGGCGCGGTGACCCGCATCCGCGACTGCCTGGCCAAGGCGGTGCACCGCTATTTCCACGAGCAGGGCTACTACTGGATCACCACCCCGATCATCACCACCTCCGACGCCGAGGGCGCCGGGCAGATGTTCCGGGTCTCGACCCTGGACGCCGCCAACCTGCCGCTGGGCGACGATGGCGCCGTGGATTTCTCGCGCGACTTCTTCGGCAAGGAAACGTTCCTCACCGTGTCCGGCCAGCTCAACGTCGAGGCCTATTGCCTGGCGCTGAGCAAGGTCTACACCTTCGGCCCGACCTTCCGCGCCGAGAATTCCAACACCACCCGCCACCTCGCCGAATTCTGGATGGTGGAGCCGGAGATCGCCTTCGCCGACCTGGCCGAGGACGCGCGCGTGGCCGAGGAGTTCCTCAAGTACCTGTTCCGCGCGGTGCTGCGCGAGCGCGGCGACGACATGGCCTTCATCACCGAACGCGTGCAGAAGGACGCGATCACGCGGCTGGAGGCCTTCGTCAACGCGCCGTTCGAGCGCATCAGCTACACCGAGGCGGTGGCGCTGCTGCAGAAGTCCGGCCAGAAGTTCGACTTCCCCGTCGAATGGGGCCTGGACCTGCAGACCGAGCACGAGCGCTGGCTCACCGAAGTGCACGTCGGCCGGCCGGTCGTGGTCACCGACTACCCCGAGCACATCAAGGCCTTCTACATGCGCCTCAACGACGACGGCAGGACCGTCGCGGCGATGGACGTGCTGGCGCCGGGCATCGGCGAGATCATCGGCGGTTCGCAGCGCGAGGAACGGCTGGACGTGCTCGACAAGCGCATGGACCAGTTCGGCCTGGACCGCGACCACTACCAGTGGTACCGCGATTTCCGCCGCTACGGCACCGTGCCGCACGCCGGCTTCGGCCTGGGCTTCGAGCGGCTGGTGGTCTATGTCTGCGGCCTGGCCAACATCCGCGACGCGATCCCGTATCCGCGCGCGCCCGGGCAGGCGGAATTCTGAGGAGGGCGCGGACCGATGAGCACCGACGTCGTGCTGTTCCTGGCCCTGCTGTTCGTGGCGACGGCGATCGCCGGCGCCACCGCGTTCGTGATCTTCTGGCCGCTGTCGCTGGTGCACATCCGTGATCGCCATCCCGGGATCAAGGCGCAACTGGGCGACGGCGCATTCCTGAAGCCTTCCGCGCTGTGGTGGCTGCTGCGCGGCGGTTACCGCGCCACGCCGGACCGCTCGTTGAGCGGCCTGGCGACGCCGGCGCGGATCTCGCTGGCGGTGATCCTGTTCGGGCTGGCCATGGCCGGGGGGCTGTGGCTGCTCTCGCTGGTGCTCGCATGAGCGGCGAGCGCACCGATGGGCAATGGTGGCTGGCGACGCTGGGGCGGACCGTGGTCTGGGCGCGCCTGCGCGTGCGCGAGGCCGGTACCGCGGAAATCTTCGACAGCGACGGCAACACCCTGGCCTACGACAGCGAGGACACGGCACGGGCGGCATTGATGGACGCGGAATTCGTCGCCTTCGACGGCCTCGATGCCGACGACGCGCTGGCCCGTGGCTTCAGCCTGGATGAAGTGCAACCGCCGCGGGCAGACAGCGACGAAGCGCTCAGGCCATTGATGTTCCGGGACCTCGGGAAGAACGCCTGAATCCCATGCCCGCGACGCCCGTTTTCGCCGGAGACCTGGAATGGACCTGAACCTCAGTGGCAGGCACGCGCTGGTTTGCGGTGCGTCCGAGGGCATCGGCCGCGCCGCCGCGCACGAACTCGCGCTGCTGGGCGCAGACGTCACCGTGCTCGCGCGTCGCGCCGAGGCGCTGCAGGAGGTCGTGGCCGCCCTGCCCCGCGCCGGCGCGCAGCAGCAGCACGGCTGGATCGCCGCCGACGTGTCGCAGACGCAGGCCCTGCGCGCGCAGGCCGAGGCGCTGGCCGCGGGCAAGCCGGTGCATGTCCTGGTCAACAACACCGGCGGCCCGCCCGGCGGGCTGGCGCATGCGGCCGCGCTCGAGGCCTTCCTCGATGCATTCAACAAGCACCTGGTCGCCAACCAGGTCCTCGTGCAGGCGCTGCTGCCCGGCATGCGCGCGGCCAGCTGGGGCCGCATCGTCAACGTGATCTCCACCTCGGTGAAGGAACCGATCGCCAACCTCGGCGTCTCCAACACCGTCCGCGGCGCGGTCGCCAGCTGGGCCAAGACCCTGTCGCGCGAACTGGCGCCGTACGGGATCTCCGTCAACAACGTGCTGCCCGGCTACACCGAAACCGGCCGCATCGCGCAGATCGTCCGCGACCGGACCCAGGCCTCCGGGCAATCCGCGGACGCGGTACTCGCCGGCATGCGCGCCCACGTGCCCGCCGGGCGCTTCGCGCAGCCGGAGGAGATCGGCGGCGTGATCGCCTTCCTGTGCTCGCCGGCGGCAGGCTACGTCAACGGGGTTTCGCTGGCGGTGGACGGCGGCCGGATGCATTCGATATGAGCGGGCCGTTGGCAACTGCCACCACCACGCCGGCCCGCGATGCCGAACGCGTGCCGTTCGCCGCGCGGCTGCTGGTGGTGCGCGGCGAACAGGCCTGGTTCGCAAGTTTGCACGACCTGTCGGTCGGCGGCTGCGGCATCTTCCGGCCGCCGGGCTGCGACCTGCGCGAAGAAGAAGTGGTGCGGCTGTTCTTCCACCAGGATGGCGACCCCGTCGCGGTGATCGTGCCCGGCCGCGTGGCGCGGGTCACCGAGGGCCACGTCGGCATCGAGTACCACGAGGCGCAGGCCATCCCACCGTGCAATCCGGGCTGCTGAGGGCTGGAGTCCCCGCGGCCGGCCAGGCGCGGCACGATTGCACCCTGCCTTCAACCGGGCCGCCGCGTTAAGCTAGTGCGATGCGCCTCACGCACTGGATCGACGGCGAAGCACGCGAAGCGGCCGGCGGCCGCTGGCTGGAAGTCTTCGATCCGGCCACCGGCAAGCCGTTCGCCGAGGTCGCGCGTGGCGACGACGCCGATGTCGAGGCCGCCGTGGCGGCCGCGCAACGCGCCTTCCCGGAATGGTCGGCGCTGCCCAACTTCGAACGCGCGCGCTGGCTGGAAAAACTCGCCGATGCGCTCGAGTCGCGGCTGGAGGATTTTGCCCACGCCGAGTCTCGCGACGGCGGCAAGCCGCTGCGCCTGGCGCGCGAGATCGAGATCCCGCGCGCGGTCAGCAACCTGCGCTTCTTCGCCCACGCCGCAACCCAGTTCGCCAGCGAGTCGCACCATGGCCAGGCGGGACTGAACTACACCCTGCGGCAACCGCTGGGGGTGGTGGCCACGATCTCGCCGTGGAACCTGCCGCTGTACCTGTTCACCTGGAAGATCGCGCCGGCGCTGGCGGCGGGCAACACGGTGGTCGCCAAGCCCTCGGAGGTCACGCCGCAGACCGCGACCATGCTCGCCGCACTGGCCGCGCGCATCGGCTTCCCGAAAGGCGTGCTCAACATCGTCCACGGGCTTGGGCCCGAAACCGGCGAGCCGCTGCTGTCGCACCCGGACGTCAAGGCGATCTCGTTCACCGGCAGCACCGCGGTGGGCCGCCGCATCGCCGCCGTTGCGGCGCCGCAACTGAAGAAGCTGTCGCTGGAACTGGGCGGCAAGAACCCCACGCTGGTGTTCGCCGACAGCGACTGGCGCGCGCAGTTGCCGACGATCGTGCGCTCGGCATTCCAGAATTCCGGGCAGATCTGCCTGTGCGGCTCGCGCATCCTGGTCGAACGTTCCATTTACGCGGAATTCCGCGACGCCTTCGTCGAGCGCGCGCTCGCGCTGCGGGTGGGTGACCCGATCGACGGCGACAACGACCTCGGGCCGCTGGTGTCGCAGGCGCACTTCGACAAGGTCATGGCCGCGATCGCGCGCGCCCGCGATGAGGGCGGCACGATCCTGTGCGGCGGCAGCGCCCTGCAGCGCCCCGGCTGGTTCGTGGCCCCCACCGTGATCGAGGGCCTCGGCCCGGATTGCGCGAGCAACCGTGAAGAGATCTTCGGGCCGGTGGCCACGCTGCAGGCCTTCGACAACGACGACCAGGCGCTGGCGCTGGCCAACGACGGGGACTACGGCCTGGCCGCCTCGCTGTGGACCCGCGACCTCGACCGCGCCCACCGCTTCGCCGCGCGCCTGCGCACCGGCATCGTCTGGATCAATGCCTGGCTGATGCGCGACCTGCGCACGCCATTCGGCGGCATGGGCCAGTCCGGCCTCGGCCGCGAAGGCGGCAGCGAGGCCATGCGCTTCTTCACCGAGCCGCGCAACATCTGCATCGCCCTGCCCCCATCGCCATGAGCCTCGCATGAAGAAAGAACTCGCAACGCTGCTGCGCAACAACCGCGAATGGGCCGATGCGGTCCGCCACGAAGACCCGGACTTCTTCCAGCGGCTCTCCCAGCAGCAAGCGCCGGCCTACCTGTGGATCGGCTGCTCCGACTCGCGCGTGCCGGCCAACCAGATCATGGGCCTGGCGCCGGGGGAGGTGTTCGTCCACCGCAACATCGCCAACGTGATGGTGCATACCGACCTCAACTGCATGTCGGTGATCCAGTTCGCCGTGGACGTGCTCAAGGTGCGGCACATCCTGGTGGTCGGCCACTACGGCTGCGGCGGCGTCGGCGCCGCGCTGCACGGCACCCGCGTCGGCCTGGCCGACAACTGGATCCGCCATGTCGGCGACGTCGCGCAGAAGCATGCGGCGCTGCTCGATTCGATCCCGCCCGGGCAGCGCCACGATGCTCTCTGCGAGCTCAATGCCATCGAGCAGGCCGAGAACGTGTGCCTGACCACGGTGATCCGAGATGCCTGGGCGCGCGGCCAGCAACTGGTGGTGCATGGCTGGGTCTACAGCCTGGCCGACGGCGTGGTGCGCGAACTGGCCATGGACGTGGACTCGCCCGAGGCGCTGGACGCGGTGTACGCGCAGGCGCTGTCGCAGGTGCGCGCCCGGCACGGGGTCGCGGCATGAGCCAGGGGATCCACGCAGCCGCGGCGCCGAAGGCAGTCGGCAGCTATCCGCACGCGCGCCGGGTCGGCAACCTGCTGTTCCTGTCCGGGATCGGCCCCCGCGACCCGGTCAGCAACGAGATTCCCGGCAACGTGCAGTTCGCCGACGGCCGGGTGCAACGCTACGACATCCAGGCGCAGGCGCGCGCGGTGTTCGCCAACGTGCGCGCGGTGCTGGAGGCCAGCGGCGCGCGCTGGGAGGACCTGGTGGACGTGACCGTCTACCTCACCGACATGCTGCGCGACTTCCGCCCGTACAACGAAGTCTGGGCCGAGCAGTTCCCCGACCCGGCGACTGCGCCCTGCCGCACCACCGTCGGCATCACCGCGCTGCCGACGCCGATCGCGATCGAGCTGAAGTGCATCGCGCAGCTGAAGGAGGCCCGGTGAGGATCCTGGTTGCGGCCGTACTACTGCTGTTCGCTGGCGCGCTCGCGGCGACCGACGCGCCCGTGGCCGCACCGCTCGTGGAAAACGCGAAGCTTGCGACACTGTTCGCACAGGACCAGGCGGCGCGCTCGGGCTCCGACATCGACTGGGCCGCGATGTCGAAGGCTGACGCCGCGCGCCGCGAACAAGTGCAGGCCATGCTTGCCGCCGGGACCGTGCGCAGCGCGAACGACTACTACCACGCCGCGATGGTGTTCCAGCACGGCGACACCCTGGCGGACTTTCGCCTGGCCAATGCCCTCGCGACGCTGGCCATGCAACTGGATTCCGGCAACGAGCACTACCGCTGGCTGGCCGGCGCAAGCTGGGACCGCCTGCTGATGCGGCAAATGCAACCGCAGTGGTACGGCACCCAGTACAAGGGGGACGCCAGGGGCATGTACCTGTTTCCCGTCGCCAGCGATGCCGTGAGCGACGCCGAACGCACGGCGATGGTCGGGCATACGCTGGCCGAATCCCTTGCCCACCTGGCCACGGCGGCCAGCGAGATGGGTTTGCCAGTGCGGAATCCCGCGCCCACCCTCGAGACGCTGCGGGAAGAAGCCGCGGCCGCAAACCTGGACCACTGACCATGCTGCCAGCCCCGATCAACCTCCAGGCCTGGATCGAGGAACACCGCCACCTGCTCAAGCCGCCGGTCGGCAACAAGGTCGTGCACGACGGTGATTTCATCATCATGGTGGTCGGCGGTCCCAACCAGCGCACCGACTACCACTGGGACGAAGGCGCGGAGTGGTTCTACCAGCTCGAGGGCGAGATGGTGCTTCGCATCCAGGAGGACGGCGCGGTGCGCGACATCCCGATCCGCGCCGGCGAAGCCTTCCTGTTGCCGCCGCGGGTGCCGCATTCGCCGCAGCGGATGCCGGAATCGGTCGGACTGGTGATCGAGCGCAAGCGGCTTGCGCACGAGGACGACGGCCTGCTGTGGTTCTGCGAGCGCTGCAACGCCAGGGTGTACGAGGAGTACTTCCACCTGCACGACATCGAGACCGACTTCCCGCCGGTGTTCGACCGCTTCTATTCCTCGCCCGAGCACCGCACCTGCAAGGCCTGCGGCCATCTCAACCCGGCGCCGGCGCGGTACACGATGCCGGATACCTGAGGCCCCCGGGCATGTGGCGTTCGCTGCTGGCGCTGAAGCCGCGCGACGTCCCGCTGCGGGTCGCCCTGCGCAACACCCTGGCGATCGTCGCGCCCCTGGCGATCGGCATCGCCAGCGGGCACGTCGGCGCCGCGCTCGCGGTCGCGACCGGCGCGCTCAACACCATGTTCACCGACCAGCCGGGGCCGTACCGGCTCCGGCTGCAGCGCATGCTGCTGGCGGCGCTGGCCGCCGGTGCCGCCGCGCTGCTCGGCATCCTGATCGGCGGCCACTTCGGATGGTTCGTGCTGTGCGCATTGCTGCTCGCATTCGGTGCCGGCCTGCTGGTGGCGCTGGGGCCGCTGGCGGCACGGGTCGGCCTGACCAGCGTGATCGTCATGCTGGTGAGCGCGAGCATGGGGATCGCGCCGCGCGCCGCGCCCGGCGTGGCCGCGCTGATCTTCGCCGGTGGCGCGCTGCAGATGCTGCTGGCGATCGCGGCCTGGCCGCTCCAGCGCTACCGGCCCGAGCGCTTCGCGATCGCCGAGGTGCTGCGGCAACTGGCCGCCACTGCCCGCGCCCGCCCCGATGCCGCGCAGCTGCCGGCGGTGTCGCAGGCCGCGATGGACGCGCTGGTGCTGCTGCACGGCGACCATCGCTCGCGCGGCGAGGCGATGCGCGCGTTCCGGGTCATCGCCGAGGTGTGCGAGCGCGCCCGCATCGACCTGCTGGCGCTCAGCGACCTGCATGCGCGGCTGCAGGCGCCAGGCCTGCGCACGACGGTCGCCGACCTGCTGGGGGAGGCCGCGGGCGTACTGGACGCCTGCGCCGAGGCCATGCACCACGCGCAACCGCCCGCGGCCGCGGAGCCGGCGCTGGCCGCGTTCGACGCCACGACGGCGGCGTTGCCGGCGCTTGCGGCGGGCAGCCGCGGCGACGACGCGCGCCTGTTGCGCATCGCGCAGGCCCGCGCCGACAGCCTGGGCGGCCAGTTGCGTGCGCTGTGCCGCAACGCCGCCAGCGCCAGCAGCCGCGGCGAGATCCGCAGCCAGCGCGCCGAGGCAAGGCTGCCAGCAGCGCTGCGCAGCGCCGCCGCGCTGCCGACGCTGCGCGCCAATCTCGGGCTGGGCTCGGTCGCGTTCCGGCATGCGCTGCGCTGCGCCGCCTGCGTCGCGCTCGCGGCCGCGGCCGAACGCCTGCTGCGGTTGCCGCACGGGGTCTGGATCCCGATGACCGCCGCGATCGTGCTCAAGCCCGATTTCGGCGGCACCCTGCGCTTCGGGGTGCTGCGCGTGGCCGGCACGCTCGCCGGCCTGCTGCTGGCCACGCTGCTGGCCCACTGGGCGATGGGCGACGCGTGGCTGCGGCTGGGCCTGCTGGCGGCGCTGTGCATCGGCTTCCGGCTGACGGTGACCGTGCACTACGGCATCGGCGTGGCCCTGCTCACCGGCCTGGTGGTGGTGCTGCTGTCGTTCGAAGGCATGGCTCCGGCCGATGCGATCCACGCGCGCGTGGTCGCCACCCTGGCCGGCAGCGCGCTTGCGCTCACGGCCTATGCGCTTTGGCCTACCTGGGAAGGCCGGCGCCTGCCGGCCATGCTGGCCGCCCTGGTGGACGCCTACCGCCTCCACCTGGACGCGGTGCTCGCCGGGCGCATGGGCGACCTCGCCGATACCCGTGCCGCTGCGCGTCGCGCGCGCAGCAATGCGCAGGCCTCGCTCGACCGCCTGCGCGGCGAGCCCACGCGCCGGCGCTCGCTGCAGCAACTGCGCCAGGCCGAAGCCCTGCTCGCCAACGCCAGCCGGCTGGTGCGCGCCGGCGTGGCGCTGGAAGCGCTGCTGCGCGACGGCGCCACCCTGCCCCAGCGCGACGCTGTCGCCGGGTTCGCGGCCCGCGCCGACCGGGTCCTCGCCGCCATCGCCACGGCGCTGCGCGAGCCCCGGCACACCGATGTGCCCTCGCTGCGTCCGCAGGAACGCCGTCTCGCGCTCGCCTTGGCCGAAGCCGTCACCGGCCGTGATCCGGTTGCGCTGGCCGTCGCCGACGCCGCGGACCGCATCGCCGACAGCACCGACACCCTGGCGCACCTGCTGCGCGCGGACGCGCCGGCGCCTGCTGGTTAAACTGGGGCCATGCTCAAGATCGACGTCCACGCCCACTACCTGCCGCGCGACTGGCCCGACCTCGCCGCCAAGTACGGCGACAACCGCTTCCCGGTGATCCACCACGGCGACGACGGCCGCCACCGGATCTACAAGGATGGCAAGTTCTTCCGCGAGATCTGGCCCAAGACCTGGGACCCGGACGAGCGCATCGCCGACTACGCGCGCTTCGGCGTGCAGGTGCAGGTGATCAGCACGGTGCCGGTGATGTTCAGCTACTGGGCCAAGGCCAACCAGGCGCTGGCGTTGCACACCGCGCTCAACGACCACATGGCCGAAACCTGCCGCGCCTATCCGCGCCACTATGCCGGCATCGGTACGGTGCCGCTGCAGTCGCCGCGGCTGGCGGTGCAGGAGCTGGAGCGCTGCGTCGACCAGCTCGGGCTGCAGGGCGTGCAGATCGGTTCGCACGTGGAAACGCCCGACGGCGGCAACTGGAACCTGGACGCGCCGGAGCTGTTCCCGTTCTTCGAGGCCGCCGCCGAACTTGGGGCGGCGATCCTGGTGCACCCCTGGGACATGATGGGTACCGACACCATGCCCAAGTACTGGCTGCCATGGCTGGTCGGGATGCCGGCCGAACAGTCGCGCGCGGCCTGTTGCCTGGTGTTCGGCGGCGTGCTGGAGCGGTTGCCGAAACTCAAGGTCTGCCTCGCGCATGGCGGCGGTTCGTTCCCCTACACCATCGGCCGCATCGAGCACGGCTTCAACATGCGCCCGGACCTGGTGGCCACCGACAACTTCCGCAACCCGCGCGACTACCTCAAGCGCATGTACTTCGATTCCTGGGTGGCCGACGACCGCGCCCTGCGCTACCTGCTCGACGTCGCCGGCGCCGAGCGGGTGATGCTGGGCACCGACTACCCGTTCCCGCTCGGCGAACAGGTGCCCGGCGCCGGCATCGACGCACTCGGGCTCGATCCCGCCGGGCAGCAGCAGCTGTACCACGGCACCGCGCTGGAATGGCTGGGCCTGCCGGCGTCGCGGTTTGCGTCGTAGCCGCCTTCGACAGGTTCGCGACAGGCGTGCGGGCGCGAATGCCTTCCGCATCGCCGCAATGGCAACACACAGCTCGCGGCTGAAGCCGCTCCTACAAGAACAAGACCCATGACCGAGCTTGCCACCGACGCATATGCACTGGCCCAGGACGCCGCCGATCCGTTGTCGGCGCTGCGCGGCCAGTTCCACCTTCCACGCCATCGCGATGGCGAACAAGCCTATTTCTGCGGCAATTCGCTCGGCCTGCAGCCCATGGGCGCGCGCGCGGTGGTCGACGAGGTGATGGACAAGTGGGCGCGCGAGGCGGTCGAGGGGCATTTCCTGCAGCCGGCACCGTGGATGCCGTACCACGAACTCGTCCGCGACGGGCTCGCGCAGGTGGTCGGCGCGCAGCCAACCGAGGTGGTGGCGATGAACTCGCTGACCGCCAACCTGCATCTGATGATGGTGGGTTTCTACCGGCCCACGCGCGAGCGACCGGCGATCCTGATGGAAGCCGGCGCGTTCCCGTCCGACCGCTACGCGCTGGAATCGCAGGTGCGCTTCCACGGCTTCGACCCGGCGACCGACCTGATCGAGGTCGAGCCGGATGCAGCCGAGGGCACCTTTTCGATGACGGCGATCGAGCGCGCGATCGCCGTGCACGGTCCACGGCTGGCGCTGGTGCTGTGGCCAGGCGTGCAGTACCGCACCGGGCAGGCCTTCGACCTCGCCGAAATCGCGCGGCTGGGCCATGCCGCGGACGCGGTGGTCGGCTTCGACCTCGCCCACGGCGTCGGCAACCTGCCGCTGCGCCTGCACGACGCCGATGCCGACTTCGCGGTCTGGTGCCACTACAAGTACATGAACTCCGGACCCGGCGCGGTCGGCGGCTGCTTCGTGCATGCGCGCCATGCCAACACCGGCCGTCCGCGTTTCGCCGGTTGGTGGGGCCATGACCAGTCCTCGCGCTTCCGCATGGGTCCGGACTTCGTGCCCACGCCCGGCGCCGACGGCTGGCAGCTCAGCAACCCGCCGATCCTCGGGCTGGCGCCGCTGCGCGCGTCGCTGGACCTGTTCGCGCGCGCGGGCGGCATGCAGGCGCTGCGCGAGCGCTCGCTGCGGCTCACCGGCTACCTGGAAGCGCTGATCGACCAGCGCCTGGCCGACACCCTGCGCATCGTCACCCCGCGCGATCCCGCGCAACGCGGCGCCCAGCTCTCGCTGCGCGTGGCCGGCGGCCGCGAACGCGGCCGCGCGCTGTTCGAACACCTGGAAGCCAACGGCATCGTCGGCGACTGGCGCGAACCCGACGTGATCCGCATCTCGCCCGCCCCGCTCTACAACAGCCACGCCGACATCCTGCGCTTCGTGCGCGGCGTCGAGGCCTGGCGCGGGGAAAGCCGGTGAAGCCGGAGGGCTCGCTCACCATCGTCGGCGCCGGGCTTGCGGGCGCGCTGCTGGCGACCCTGCTGGCGCGCCGTGGCTGGCAGGTGGACGTGTTCGAACGCCGCGGCGACCCGCGCCTGTTCGGCTACGCCGGCGGGCGCTCGATCAACCTTGCGCTGGCAGAGCGCGGCCTGCATGCGCTGCGCCAGGCCGACGCCGATGGCGCGGTGCTGGAACGCGCGGTGATGATGCGCGGGCGCATGGTGCACCCGCTGCATGGGCAGCCGCAGCTGCAGCGTTACGGCCGCGACGACAGCGAAGTGATCTGGTCGGTCAGCCGCGGCGAGCTCAACGTCAGCCTCATCGATGCCGCCGAAGCCGCCGGTGCGCGGCTGCATTTCGACCGCGGCCTGGAGTCGGTCGATTTCGCCGCCCACAGTGCCCGTTTCCGCGGCGACGCACGACCGCATCCGTTCACCGCCCTGCTCGGCTGCGACGGCGCCGGGTCCACCCTGCGCGCGCAGATGGCGCGCCATGCCGACCTCGGCGAGCGCACGGACTGGCTGGAGCACGGCTACAAGGAGCTGGAAATCCCCCCGGCGCGGGACGGCGGCTTCCGGATCGAGCCGAACGCACTGCACATCTGGCCACGCGGCCGCTACATGTGCATCGCCCTGCCCAACGACGAGAAGACGTTCACCGTCACCCTGTTCATGGCGCTGCACGCCGATGGCAGCGGCGACCCGGATTTCGATTCGGTCGCCAGCGGTGCGCAGGCGCGTGCACTGTTCGAACGCGAGTTCGCCGACACCCTGCCGCTGATCCCGGAGCTGGAGCACGACTACGAAGCCAATCCGACCGGCAGCCTGGCCACCCTCCGGCTCGAACGCTGGCACCTGGGTGGCGATGCCGTGCTGCTGGGCGACGCCGCGCATGCGATGGTGCCGTTCCACGGCCAGGGCATGAACTGCGCGTTCGAGGACTGCGTGGCGCTGGCCCGGCACGTCGATGCGGCGCCCGACCTGGCCGCCGCCTTCGCCGCGTTCGCGGCGCAACGCATGCCCGATGCCGCCGCCATCCAGCAGATGGCGCTGGAGAACTACATCGAGATGCGCGACCTGGTCGACGACCCCGCCTTCCTGCTCCAGCGCGCGCTGGAACGGGCTTTGCAGGAACGCCACCCCGGCCGCTTCGTGCCGCACTACGCGATGGTGACCTTCATGCGCATCCCGTATTCGCTGGCACTGGAACGCAGCGAGGTCCAGCGCGGCATCCTGGTCGCCGCCACCCGCGGCCTGGACTCGCTCGATGGCGTGGACTGGGCGGCGGTCGATGCCGAGGTCGAGCGCCTGCTCGCCCCGCTGGTCGACGCCGCATGAGTCGCAGCCGGTGAGCCGCGCCGGTGCCAGGGTGGCTGCGGCATGAATCCCAGCTTCCTGTTCTACGACCTGGAGACCTTCGGCAGCGACCCCCGGCGTTCGCGCATCGCGCAGTTCGCCGCGATCCGCACCGACGAGGCCCTGCGCGAGATCGACGACCCGATCAGCTTCTTCGTGCAGCCGGCGGAGGACCTGCTGCCCTCGCCCGGCGCCACCCTGGTCACCGGCATCACCCCGCAGCAGGCGCTGCGCGACGGGGTCAACGAGGCCGCGGCCTTCGCCCGCATCTTCGAGGAAATGGCGCGGCCGCAGACCTGCACGCTGGGCTACAACTCCCTGCGCTTCGACGACGAATTCGTGCGCAACGGCCTGTTCCGCAACTTCCACGACGCCTACGAGCGCGAATGGAAAGGGGGCAACCGCCGCTGGGACCTGCTCGACGTGATGCGGCTGGCGCATGCCCTGCGCCCCGATGGCATCGAATGGCCACGGCGCGAGGACGGCGCCACCTCGTTCAGGCTCGAGCACCTCGCCACCGCCAATGGCGTGCGCACCGGCGATGCGCACGAGGCGCTGTCGGACGTGCGCGCGCTGATCGGGCTGGCGCGCAGGCTGCGCGAATCCCAGCCCAGGCTCTGGGAGTACGCCCTGTGCCTGCGCGACAAGCGCCAGGCGGCGCAACTGCTCGACTGCGTGGCGATGGCTCCCGTGCTGCACGTATCGCAGCGCTACCCGGCCTCGCGCCTGTGCGCGGCCGCGGTGGCACCGCTGGCGCGGCATCCGCGGATCGACAGCCGGGTGGTGGTGTTCGACCTCGACAGCGAGCCGGAGGCGGTGCTCGACCTCGACGCCGACACGATCGCCGCGCGCCTGTACCTGCGCGCCGACCAGTTGCCTGAAGGCCAGCCCCGGATCCCGCTCAAGGAGGTCCACCTCAACCGCTGCCCGGCGCTGGTCGCGTGGAGCCACCTGCGCGGGGCGGATTTCGAACGACTGGCGATCGACCCGGCACTGGCCGAATCGCGCGCCGCGCGCCTGCGCGCCGCCGGCCCGGCACTGGCCGAAAAGATCCGCCGCGTGTACGCCGTGGAGCGCGAACCGGGCGGACCCGCGGACGTGGATGCCTCGCTGTACGACGGCTTCGTCAACGACGGCGACAAGCGCCGCTGCGCCGACGTGCGGGCGACACCACCGCAGGCGCTCGCCAGCCGCGACTTCGGCTTCGCCGACACGCGCCTGCCGGAGCTGCTGTTCCGTTACCGCGCCCGCAACTGGCCGCAACTGCTGTCCGCCTCCGAGCGGCAGCGCTGGGACGACTGGCGCCGGGCCCGGCTGCAGCCAGGCTCCGGACTCGCCGACCCCGACCTGGGCGGATTCGACGCCGAACTGGCGGCGATGCGCGCACTCCACGCCGGCGACCCCGGCAAGCTGGCACTGTTGCAGGCGCTGGACGACTGGCGTGCCGACCTGCTCCCGCGCGAGCGGCCTTCGCAGGAACGGCAGTCGTAGGAAGCCGCAGTCGTAGGAGCGGCTTGCAGCCGCGAGCTCATGGGCGCCAACGCCAGCCGACCGGATGACACAGCGCGCGGCGGCGCGTCGCACGCGGGGGTTGCCGGGCCCGGTCGCCGCGCCCTCCTACAATAGCCTCCATGGCCAGCTACTTTTCCGACAAGTCCTTCCGCTTCCTGCGCGGGATCGCGCGCCATAACGAGCGCGCATGGTTCCACGCGCGCAAGGCCGACTACGAGGCGCACGTGCAGGCGCCGTTCCAGCGCCTGCTCGGCGACCTGCAACCGGCGCTTGCGGCGATCAGCCCGCATTACCGCGCCGACCCGAAAGCGGTCGGCGGCTCGCTGTTCCGGATCCAGCGCGACACCCGCTTTTCCGGCGACAAGGCGCCGTACAAGGGCTGGCAGGGCGCGCGCCTGTTCCACGAGCGCCGCCGTGAACTCGCGGCGCCGTCGTTCTACCTGCACCTGGAACCCGGCGGCTGCTTCGTCGGCGCCGGGCTCTGGCACCCGGAAACCCACACCCAGCGCCGCGTGCGCCAGTTCATCTTCGACAACCCCGGCAGCTGGGAAGCCGCCGCGCATGCGCCCGCATTCCGCCGCCGCTACGACCTGGGCAGCGACGACATGCTGGTGCGCACGCCGCACGGCTATCCATCCGACTTCGCCTTCATCGACGACCTGCGGCGCCGCAACTTCACCGCCTTCCGCGCGGTCGACGATGCCACCATGACCGGCCCGCGGCTGCGCCAGCTCCTCGAAAAGGACCTGCAGGCGCTGGCGCCGTTCGTCGATTACCTGTGCGCGTCGCTGGACCTGGAATTCTGAGCGCGGGGGGCCGGCGCCGCCCGCGCCGGACCGGTTTGGCTGGCGTGCCGCGACCACTGCGTGAAGGCCTCGCGGCGGAAGCCATACCTACAATGCAGGCTTGTCGAACGTCGCCCGGATCGCCATGAAGAAGTGGATCGCGTTGTTGCTGGTCGTGTTGCTGGTGCTGGCGGCCTACGTCGCCGCCGGTCCCTGGCTGACAGTGCGCGGGATCCGCAGCGCGATCAAGACGCAGGACGCCACGGCACTGTCGCGGCAAGTCGACTTCCCTGCGCTGCGCGCCAGCCTCAAGCACCAGCTCGGCAATCGCCTGGTCCGTGGCGTCGGCGCCGAAGCGCAGGCCAACCCGATCGCGGCGTTCGGCCTGACGATCGCCACCGGCGTGATCAGCACCGCCGTCGACGGCATGGTCACGCCGCTTGGGTTGGCCGCGGTGATGGAAGGCCGCAAGGTCTGGAAGCAGGTCGGCGACGACTTCGCCCCCCCCGATCCAGCCGCGCCGGCGCCCGAACCATTGCACGACGCGAAATACCGCTACGAGTCGCCGTCGCGCTTCACCGCCACGATCCTGGACGAGGACGCGCGGCCGCTGGTGTTCGTGCTGACCCGCGACGGGCTGCGCTGGCGCCTGACCGACATCCGCCTGCCGCCCTAGCGCGCCCCCCGCGCCCACGACATCGCATGCACGCGGCCTGGCCTAGGCTCGCGCGGATGAAGATCGCGCAGATCGCGCCGTTGTATGAAGCCGTTCCGCCCAGGCTCTATGGCGGGACCGAGCGCATCGTCGCCCACCTCAGCGACGCCCTGGTCGACCTCGGCCACGAAGTCACCCTGTTCTCGTCGGCCGACGCCCGCACCCACGCCACCCTGGTCCCGGTCCGCGACCAGGCGATCCGGCTCGACCCCGCGCCGCTGAAGTCCGACCTGGCCGCGCATCTGTCGATGCTGCATGAAGTGCGCCGGCGCGCGGACGAGTTCGACGTACTGCATTTCCACGTCGACCTGCTGCATTTCCCCCTCTTCCAGGGCCAGCCCGAACGCACCCTGACCACCCTGCACGGGCGGCTGGACCTCAAGGATCTCGCCGAGGCCTACCGCTGCTGGCCACACTTCCCGCTGGTGTCGATCTCCGACCACCAGCGCCGGCCGCTGCGCTTCGTCAACTGGCGCGGCACGGTCTACCACGGCATGCCGAAGCGCCTGTATCCGTTTTCGCCGTGCGCGGCTGGCGGCTACCTTGCGTTCCTCGGCCGGATTTCGCCGGAAAAGCGCCCCGACCGCGCCATCGCCATCGCGCGTGCCACCGGCCTGAAGTTGAAGATCGCCGCGAAGGTCGACGCCGCGGACCGCGCCTACTTCCACGAAAGGATCGAGCCGCTGCTGGACGACCCGCTGGTGGAGTTCATCGGCGAGATCGGCGACGCGGACAAGCCGCGCTTCCTCGGCGACGCGATCGCGCTGCTGTTCCCGATCGACTGGCCGGAGCCGTTCGGCCTGGTGATGATCGAGGCGATGGCCTGCGGCACCCCGGTGGTGGCCTGGAACTGCGGTTCGGTACCCGAGGTGGTGGAAGACGGCATCAGCGGGCGCGTGGTCGACTCGCTCGCGGCCGCCATCGCGGCGGTCGACGAAGTCGCCGGCTACGACCGGCAGCGCATCCGTGCCACGTACGAACGCCGCTTCTCGGCGACCGCCATGGCACGCGGCTACGAGGCGCTCTATGGGCAGCACAGTCCCGGCAACCACGTCCGCGTCCGCCACAGTGCCTGAGGGCCCGCCCCCTGCGCAGGCGGCCAGCGTGCAACCGGCGGCGACCGCTGCCTCGTTCACCACGCACGTGCTCAAGGACGGCGACAGCTTCCTGGTCGCCAATGCCTACGGCGACATCGAAGGCGACAGCGACGGCCTGTTCCACGACGACACCCGCCTGCTCTCGGTCAGTCGCCTGCGCATCGCCGGCTCGCGCCCGGAGATGCTCAGCGCTGCCGTCACCCGCGACAACGTGTTCTTCGTCGCCCACCTCACCAACCGGCCATTGCCGCCGTTGGGCGTGGACCCGGTCGCTTCGGGGCTGCTGCACGTGTCGCGCACGCGCTTCCTCAGCGGCAACCGGATGTACGAGCGCCTGCGTTTCCACAATTACGGACTGCAGCCCGTGCGCGCGCCGCTGCGGTTCGATTACGCCGCCGACTTCCGCGACATGTTCGAGGTGCGTGGCTGCGTGCGCGCCGAGCGCGGGCAACTGCTGCCGGTCGCGGTCGCGGAGGATTCGCTGGCATTTTCCTACCGCGGGCTGGACGGTCGCCTGCGGCACTCGGTGGTGGCGTTCTCGCGGTGCCCTGCGTCGATCGACGCTGGTGGCGCGGTCTTCGACCTCGAACTTCCGTCCGGGGCCCACGACGAGCTGTTCATCGAAGTCGGGCTGGTGGCGCAGGACCCGCCATCGCTGCAGCGCTACCGCAACGCGGCGGCGCATGCGCGGCACCGGATGCGCGCGCGCCTGCGCCGTGGCGCGCGCGTGCGCAGCACCGGACCGCTGTTCGCCGACTGGATGCAACGCTCGCGCGCCGACCTCGCGCTGCTGACCAGCGACCTCGCCACCGGACCGTACCCGTACGCGGGCATTCCCTGGTTCTCGACGCCGTTCGGGCGCGACGCGGTGATCACCTCGCTGCAGGTGCTGTGGCTCAACCCGGGCATGGCGCGCGGCGTGCTCTCCTTCCTCGCCCAACACCAGGCCCACGAATCCTCCGCGTTCCTCGATTCGGCGCCGGGCAAGATCATGCACGAGACCCGAAAGGGCGAGATGGCGACGCTGCGGGAGCTGCCGTTCGGCCTGTATTACGGCGGCGTCGACACCACGCCGTTGTTCGTGATGCTGGCCGGGGCCCACGCCAGGCGGACCGGCGACCTGGATTTCATCGACCGGCTGTGGCCCGCGCTGCGCGCCGCCACCGACTGGATCGAGCGCACCTGCGACGCCAGCCCGTTCGGCCTGCTCGACTACGAGCGCGGAGCGGACAGCGGGCTGTCGAACCAGGGCTGGAAGGACAGCAGCGATTCGGTGTTCCACGCCGACGGCCGCATCCCGGCCGGGCCGATCGCGCTGGTGGAGGTGCAGGGTTACGCCTACGCCGCGCTGCTGGCGATGTCGGGACTGGCGCGGCGCCGCGGCGACGAAGAGCGCGCCGCGCACTGGCAGGCGCGCGCGCGCAGGCTGCAGGCGGCGGTGGAACGGCATTTCTGGATGCCCGAACGCGGCTACTACGGCATCGCCCTCGACGGCGAAGGCGCGCTGTGCCGCGTGCGCGCCAGCAACGCGGGGCACCTGCTCTATGTCGGCCTGCCGGAACCGGCGCGCGCGGCGCAGGCGGCGGCGCAGCTCCTGGCACCGGATTTCGCCAGCGGCTGGGGGCTGCGCACGCTGGCCGAGGGTGAGGCGCGCTACAACCCGATGTCCTACCACAACGGTTCGGTCTGGCCCCACGACACCGCGCTGTGCGCCGCCGGCATCGCCCGCTGCGGCGATCGCGAGGGCGCGCTGCGGCTGCTGCGCGCCATGTTCGAGACCGCCTCGCACTTCGACATGCGCCTGCCGGAACTGTTCTGCGGGTTCGCGCGAAAGCATGGCAACGTACCGGTGTCCTACCCGGTCGCGTGCCTGCCGCAGGCCTGGGCGGCGGGCGCGGCATTCATGCTGTTGCAGGCGTGCCTGGGCGTCGAGGTCGACGGCCATGACGGGGTGATCCGCGTGCAGCGTCCCAGCCTGCCCCTGGGCGTGGACCAGGTTTCGATACGCAGGCTGGAAGTGGGAGAACGCGAAGTCGACCTCGTGTTCCAGCGCAGCGGCGGGCACGTCCTGGCCTTCACCGAAGGCCGCGACGCCGGCAGGGTGCCGGTCCACGCCCTGTAGCGGCGGGCCAGGCCTGGGGTCAGGGGTTGGCGACGCCGTGCGGTACGTGCCCGGCGGCGACGTGGTCGCGCGCCGAGTCGATGTTGTGCTGCGAATCGTCGAAGAAGATGTCGGCGCCGAACGCATCCAGGAACGGTCCCTTGGGACGGCCACCGAGGAACAACGCCTCGTCCAGGCGCACGTCCCAGTCGCGCAGGGTGCGGATCACGCGCTCGTGCGCCGGCGCCGAACGCGCCGTGACCAGCGCTGTGCGGATCGGCGAGGCCTCGCCTGGCGGGAACGCGGCCTGCAGCCGGTGCAACGCATCGAGGAAGCCGCGGAACGGCCCGCCGGACAGCGGCTCGCGCGCGCGTTCGCGCTCGTGGCGGCCGAAGGCTTCCACGCCCTGTTCGCGCGACACGCGCTCGCTCTCGTCGCCGAAGATCACCGCGTCGCCGTCGAAGGCGATGCGCAGCTGGTCGCTGCGCTGCCGGGGCGCCTTGGCCGGCAGGATGGTCGCCGCGGCGACGCCGTTCTCCAGTGCGCGCCGCACCGAATCCGGGTTGGCCGACAGGAACAGGTCGGCCCCGAACGGGCGGATGTAGGGCCAGGTCGGCGCGCCGGAGGTGAAGGTCGCGCGGCGGATGTCCAGGCCGTGGTGCTGGATCGAATTGAAGATGCGCAGCCCGGTGTCCGACGAGTTGCGCGACAGCAGGATCACCTCGACCCGTGGCGCCAGCTGGCCGTCCGCTCCCGTGGGCGCGCCTTCGTTGAGCGCCAGCAGCTTGCGCACCAGCGGAAAGGCAATCCCGGGCGCCAGCAGGTCGTCCTCGTGCGCACGCTGGAAGGCGCTGTACGCGGCGATGCCCTCGCGCTCGAACAGCCCGTGGCTGTCCTCCAGGTCGAACAGCGCCCGCGAGGAGATGGCGACGATCAGGGGCGCGGGCGGCGCTTCGGGCACGGCTTCCATGCGCGCAGTATCGGCCATCGGCATCTCCGGGGATGAGACCGCCCCCGCCGGCGCGGCTAGCCGACGCTCGCGGCGGCCGCCCCCGTCGGGTCGGCCACCGGCTGGCGCAGCCACTGCACGAAGGCATCCAGGGGCATGGCCTTCGCGAACAGGTGGCCCTGCACCACGTCGCAGTTGCGCGCGCGCAGCAGGGCGAAGGTCTGCGCGTCCTCCACGCCTTCGGCCACCACGGTCAGGCCGAAGCGGTGCGCCAGGTCGATGATCAACGCGGTGATGTCGGCGCTGGCGGTGTCGGTGAGCATGCCGCGGACGAAGGACTGGTCGATCTTCAGCTCGTCGGCCGGGATGTCCTTGAAGTACGCCAGGCAGGAATAGCCGGTGCCGAAGTCGTCGATCGAAACCTTGACCCCGAGGTCGCGGATCCGCGACAGGATCTCGAAGCTGTGCCGGGGATCGGTGACCAGCGAGCGCTCGGTGATCTCCAGCACCAGCGCGACTTCGGGCGTGCCCCACAACTGCAGCGCGTTCTCGACCATGTCGGGCAGGTCGTCGCGGGCGACCAGCTCGGCCGGCACGTTGACCGCCACCGACAGCGGACCGCCGTGCTTCCAGTTGCTGGCATGGCGCATCGCGGTGTTCAGCGCCCACATCGTCATCGCGCGGATCTGCCCGGTCTGTTCGGCGATGCGGATGAACTGCTCGGTCGGCACCAGGCCTCGAGCCGGGTGCGGCCAGCGCATCAGCGCTTCCGCGCCGATCGGCCGCAGGTCGTCCATGCGCAGCTTGGGCTGGTAGGCCAGTAACAGGTCGCCGCGCTGGATGGCGCCATCGAGCTCGATCTCCAGGTCCCAGAATTCCGAAAAACGCTGGCTGTCGTCGACCACCGGCGGAAACAGCCAGCGCAGCCCCGCCGCGCGTGCCAGCTCCAGGCTCTTTTCGGCCTGGCGCAGCAGGAATTCGGCCTGGCTGGCGTGCTGCGGGCTCAACGCCGCGCCCGCGGTCAAGGCCAGCCGCATCTTGCCCTGCCCGGCCTCGAACGGCACTTCCAGCTGCCGGAACAGCTTCTGCACCGCGAGTTCGGCATGGCCCTGGTTCATGATCCGGGTGAGCAGCAGCGCGAAGCGGTTGTCGCCGATGCGGCCGACGTAGTCCTGCTCCCGCGCCACCAAACGCAGCTGCGCGGCCACGTGCCTGAGCGCCTGGTCGCCGAAGGCGTAGCCGTGGGCACCATTGAGCCGGGCGAAACCGTCGATGTCGACCACCACCAGCGCGACCTGCGTCTGGCGGACGTTGGCGAATCCCACGTGCCGGCGCAGCAGCGACAGGAAGCTGCGGCGATTATGCAGCCCGGTCAGTTCGTCTTCGATCGTCATGCGCGCACGCGGCGTCGCCTAGGCCAGGAACAGTTCGACCGGGTCCAGGCCGTACGCGCCGATCGGCAACCCGCGTTTCACCACCAGCGGCGAGCCGTGTTCGTCGAACTCTACCTCGCCCAGGTCCACTTCGTGGAACTGCTTGAGCGGTGACTTGTCCACGTCCAGCAACATCATCACCCGCGGCCGCAGGCGCTTGAGGCTGTGGACGTCGGTGATCACCGCCACCTGGCCATTGGACAGTTCCACCAGGGTGCCGGTGGGATAGATCCCGCAGTTCTGGATGAACTGCTCCACCAGTTCCGCCTGGAACAGCTTGCCGCGCTGCTGGTACAGCTCGTTGACGGCCTCGTGCGGCGAGCGGTTCTGCGCGTACGGGCGCACGCTGGTCATGGCGTCGTAGCTGTCGACCACGCCGACGATGCGGCCGAAGATCGGGATCTGGTTGCCCACCAACCCCTCCGGGTAGCCGCTGCCGTCGTGGCGCTCGTGGTGCGTGGCGACGATTTCGGCAATCCGTGGCGGCAGCCCCGGGGTCATTTCCAGGATCTCCAGGCCGTGGCGGACGTGCGCGCGCACCTGCTGCATTTCGCCTTCGGCCAGGGGTCCCGGCCTGGACAGCAGTTCCCCGGCCAGCCGTACCCTGCCGACGTCGCACAGCAGGCCACCCAGGCTGAGAACCTGCAGTTCGTCGCGCTCCAGCCCGAGGTGGCGGCCGAAACTGGCCGCCCAGATCGCGCAACCCAGGGCGTGCTGGTAGGCGTAGTTGTCGCGGCGTTTCATCTCCTTGAGCCAGACGAAGGCCGTCGGATTGCGCAGGATCGAATCGATCATCGCATCGACGCCGTCCTTGAGCCTGTCCAGGTTCAGGTGCCTGCCTGCCTGCATGTCCTCCATGACCTCGGAGATGCTGCCTTCAAGCACCGCGTGCACGTGCTCGGCTTCCTGCAGTTCGGCCTTGAACTCGCTGCGGATCGTCCAGTCGGTCTTGCGCAACTGCTCGAATTCGCCCTGGACCGGCGCGCGCGGGCCGTCGGCCTCGAAGACGAGGTAGCGCGGGTCCGGGGCGACGCCGCGAAGCGTGTCGACCCAGACGTGGCTGCAGATGCGGCGCAGCCTGGCGATCGCATCATCGGAATCGATCGCAACGCCGTGCAACGGGAACGGCGTTTCCAGCCAGGGCCGATCAAGGCGACTGACGTACATGCCCAGGGCAAGCCCCTGGACGCTGATCCTCATCTCGTGGGAACTGGTATCCATGCGAACCACAGAGCCCTCCCCGAGCTCCAGCCTTGCCGACGTTAACACGCAAAGCGGCGCCGCACCGGGACAGGCCACCGCGGCCTCGCGATCAGGCCACGAACTGTTCGCTGAGGATCCGTTCCTCGAGGTTGTGCTCCGGATCGAACAGCAGGGTCACGGTCCGGTCACGGGATTCGCGGATGGTGACCTCGACCACGTCGCGGACCTCGTGCGAATCGGCAGTGGCGCTGACCGGGCGCTTGTACGGATCCAGCACGCGGAAGCGCACCTCGGTGCCGGACTTCAGCAGCGCGCCGCGCCAACGCCGCGGCCGGAACGCCGCGATCGGCGTCAACGCGATCACGCTGGAACCCAGCGGCAGGATCGGCCCGTGCGCGGAGTAGTTGTAGGCGGTGCTGCCGGCCGGGGTGGCGACCATGACCCCGTCGCAGACCAGTTCGTCGAGCCGCGGCTTGTCGTTGAGGTCGATGGCCAGGTGCGCGGCCTGGCGCGTCTGCCGGAGCAAGGACACCTCGTTGTAGGCAAGCGAGCCGGTGCTGGTGCCCGATTCGGTCAACGCCAGCATTTCCAGCGGCCGCAGCACGGCCGGCTCGGCGGCATGCAGGCGCTCGAGCAGAGCATCCTCGCGGTAGTGGTTCATCAGGAAGCCGACCGCGCCGAGCTTCATCCCGTACACCGGCTTGCCGAGCGCGCCATGGCGATGCAGGGTCTGCAGCATGAAACCGTCGCCGCCGAGCGCGACGAGCACGTCGGCGTCCTCGGGCGTGGCCTGGCCGTGCGCGCGTTCCAGCGATTCCAGCGCGGCTTTGGCACCCTCGGCATTGCTGGCGAGGAAGGCGATGCGTGGCTGGGCGGGAAGGCTCTGCGCTGGCTGGCTCATGGAGGCGGGCGCTCGGTGGCACGGGTTCGCCGAGGATAACCCGGGATTCCGCGCGACCCGGTCACGCGCCCTTTTGCCCGCGCGACGCGCTTTCGCGAGGGCGCATCCCCGCCCTGGTTCGCTGCGCGAACCGGTCCCTCTCCCCGCAAGCGGGGCGAGGGTTTCATTTCGTTCCCTTGTCGGCGCGAGCGCGGCCATGCCCGTTCCTTCTCCCCGCTTGCGGGGAGAAGGTGCCGGGGCGGACGAGGGGCCGATGCGCCGCCGGGTCAGCCGCGCGAGGCCAGCTGCGACAGCCGCTGCACCGCGACCGAAGCGGTCGGGTAATCCATCGACTTCTGCGCCGCCAGTTCGTTGAGCATCGCCAGCGTGAAACGCAGCGAGGCATCGTCGCGCTGCAGCCACTGCGCGACCTTGGCGTCGGCGGTGGCGCCGGGCATCGCCAGCACCTGCGCGACCAGCGCCCGCTGCTGCGCCGCCAGTTCGTCGCGCAGTACGCCACGCGCCACCGCATGCCAGCGGCCGTCGACGACCAGCGCGTCGATCTGCTGTTGCAGCCACGGCAGGTTGAGCGCGTCGCCGAGGCGGAAATGCACCTTGGCGACCTCGATCGGGCGCAGCCTGCGCTCGCGCGCCAGCTCGATGATGTCGCAGCACGGCTCCAGGTAAGGCAGCGCCGCCAGCTGGCCACCGAGGTCGGCCGGCATGCCCTTGGCCTTCCAGTCGCGGATGCTGGCTTCGTACGCCGGGCGCTGCGAGTCCGGCAGGATGTGCTCGCCGGCGCGGATGTCCTTGAAGCCGTCGTGGTAGCGCTCGACCGCCGTGGTGATGTCCGGGATCGCGCCGGGGCGCGACAGCAGCCAGCGGGTGAAGGAACGCTGCAGCGTCCAGATCACCTGCAACGCATCGACCTGCGCCGATTCATGCACCTTGCCGTCGAGCGCGTCGATCTGCGCCCACAGCGTGCGTGCTTCCAGCGTCTCGCGGGTGATGGTGAAGGCCTTGGCGACCTCGCCCGGACTGCGGCCGCTGTCTTCCTGCATCCGCAGCAGGAAGGTCGCGCCCATGCGATTGATGGTCGAGTTGGTGACCGCCGTGGCGATGATCTCGCGCTTCAGCCGGTGCTGCTCCATCGCCTTGGCATACTTCTTCTGCAGCGGCTCCGGGAAGTAGCGCACCAGTTCCTTCGACAGGTACGGATCTTCGGGCACGTCGGAATCGAGCATCTGCTGGAACGCGACCAGCTTGGAGTACGACAGCAGCACCGCCAGTTCCGGCCGGGTCAGGCCCAGGCCGCGCGCCTTGCGCTCGGCGATCTCGGCATCCGACGGCAGGAATTCGATCTGCCGGTCGAGCAGGCCCTGCGACTCCAGCGTGCGGATGAAATGCTGCTTGGAGCCCAGCCGGGTCAGGCTCATCCGTTCCATCAGGCTGATCGCCTGGTTCTGGCGGTAGTTGTCGGTCAGCACGAGTTCGCCGACCTCGTCGGTCATTGACGCCAGCAGCTTGTTGCGGTCGTCGAGCTTGAGCTTCTTCGCCTGCACCTGGCCGTTGAGCAGGATCTTGATGTTGACTTCGTGGTCGGAAGTGTCCACGCCGGCGGAGTTGTCGATGAAATCCGTGTTCAGCAGGACGCCGTTGAGCGCGGCCTCGATCCGGCCGAGCTGGGTCATGCCCAGGTTGCCGCCCTCGCCCACCACCTTGCAGCGCAGGTCGCCGCCATTCACGCGCAGCGCGTTGTTGGCGCGGTCGCCGACGTCGGCGTTGCTTTCGCTGGCGGCCTTGACGTAGGTGCCGATGCCGCCGTTCCAGAGCAGGTCGACCGGCGACTTCAGGATCGCGGCCATCAGTTCGGCCGGGGTCATCGAGGCGACCTCGGGGTCGATGCCCAGCGCGGCCTTCACCTGCGCCGTCAGCGCGATCGACTTGGCGCTGCGCGGGTGGATCCCTCCGCCCTTGCTGAGCAGCTTGGCGTCGTAGTCCGCCCACGAGGAGCGCGGCAGCTTGAACAGGCGCTGGCGTTCCTTGAAGCTCGCCGCCGCGTCCGGTTCGGGATCCAGGAAGATGTGGCGGTGGTCGAACGCGGCCACCAGGCGGATGTGCTTCGACAGCAGCATGCCGTTGCCGAACACGTCGCCGGACATGTCGCCGACGCCGACCGCGGTGAAGTCTTCCTTCTGCGAATTGCGCCCGAGCGCGCGGAAGTGGCGCTTGACCGACTCCCACGCGCCGCGCGCGGTGATGCCCATGCCCTTGTGGTCGTAACCCACGGAGCCGCCGGAGGCGAACGCGTCGTCGAGCCAGTAGCCGTGCGCCTGGGCGATGCCGTTGGCGATGTCGGAGAAGGTCGCGGTGCCCTTGTCGGCCGCGACCACCAGGTAGGGATCGTCGCCGTCGTGGCGCACCACGTTTTCCGGGTGCACGACCTTGCCGTCGGCGAGGTTGTCGGTGATGTCCAGCAATGCGTTGATGAAGCGCTTATAGCAGGCGACGCCTTCGGCGAACCACGCGTCGCGGTTCTGCGCCGGATCGGGCAGCTGCTTGCAGAAGAACCCGCCCTTGGAACCGACCGGCACGATCACGGTGTTCTTCACCATCTGTGCCTTGACCAGGCCCAGGACCTCGGTGCGGAAGTCCTCGCGCCGGTCCGACCAGCGCAGGCCGCCGCGCGCGACCGGGCCGAAGCGCAGGTGCACGCCTTCCACGCGCGGGCCGCAGACCCAGATCTCGCGGTACGGCCGCGGCTTGGGCAGGTCCGGCACGTGCGCGGAATCGAGCTTGAAGCTGATGTAGTCGGCCGGGCCGCCATCGGCGCGCAGGCCGTCCTTGTAGTCGATGTAGTAGCTGGTGCGCAGGGTCGCGTCGATGCAGCCGATGAAGCCGCGCAGGATGCGGTCCTGGTCGAGGCTCGACACCCGGTCCATCAGCCCGAGCAGGGTCGCGCGGGTGGCCTCGACCTGGCGCTCGCGGCTGCCCTCGCGGGCATCGAGCACCACCTGCAAGGCCGCCAGTGTCGCCGGCTCGTCGCCGACCAGCGCCTGGAACTGGCGCTCCAGCGCCTGCTTGCCCTGCTTGATCGCGGCCTTGGCCTCATTGCCGGTGGCCGGGTCGAAGCGCGCCTCGAACAGTTCCACCAGCAAGCGCGCCAGCAACGGATAGCGGCTGAACGTCTCCTCGACATAGGCCTGCGAGAACGGCACCCCGACCTGCTGCAGGTACTTGCCGTAGGCGCGCAGCATGGCCACCTGGCGCCAGGTGAGGCCGGCGCCGAGGATCAGGCGGTTGAAGCCGTCGTTCTCGGCCTGGCCGCGCCACAGCTGCGCGAATGCTTCCTCGAAGGATTCGTCGATGCTGTCGACGTCCAGGTCCGCGCGCGTGGCCTCGACCTCGAAGTCCTGGATCCAGGCCGTGCCGTCGCCATCCGTGCCCGGCAGTTCGATCCGGTACGGGTGTTCGGTGATCACCCGCAGGCCCATGTTCTCCATCATCGGCAAGGCGTCCGACAGCGGGATGTCGTCGCCGAGGCGGTAGAACTTCAATCGCAGGCCGCCGTCTCCGTGACGGGTGCGGTACAGGCTGATGCGCAGGTCGTCCGGGCCCGACAGCGAAGCCAGGCATTCGACGTCCGCGGCGGCGATCGCCGGCGTGACCTGTTCGATGTAGCCGGCCGGCAGCGCCCGGCCGTAGCGGTTGGCGAGCTTGAGCCCGCGCTCCTCGCCGTGCGCCTTGACCAGCTGGTCGCGAAGGTCGTCCTGCCAGTTGCGCACGATCTCGGCCAGCCTGGCCTCCAGCGCCGGAATGTCGACCTGCGGCGCTTCCCCCGCCCTGGGGCGGATGATGAGGTGCAATTGCGCCAGCGGCGATTCGCCGACCTGCACCGTGGTGTCGACGTTCTCGCCGTGCAACGCGCGCTTGAGCATCCGCTCGATGCGGTGCCGGACCTCGGTGTTGAAGCGGTCTCGCGGGATGTACACCAGCGCCGACCAGAAGCGGCCGTAGCGGTCGCGGCGCAGGAAAAGCTTGCTGCGCACGCGCTCCTGCAGGCCGAGGATGCCGGTGGCCGTGCGCAGCAGTTCCTCCTCGTTGGACTGGAACAGCTCGTCGCGCGGCAGCGTCTCGAGGATGTGGCGCAGGGCCTTGCCGCTGTGGCCGCTGGGCGCCAGGCCGGACTTGCGCATCACGTATTCGTGGCGCTCGCGCACCAGCGGGATCTCCCACGGGCGGCGGTTGTAGGCGCTCGAGGTGTACAGGCCCAGGAAGCGCTGTTCCGCGACCGGCATGCCCTTGGCGTCGAACTTGAGCACGCCGATGTAGTCCATGTAGCCCGGGCGGTGCACGGTCGCGCGGGCATTGGTCTTGGTCAGGATCAGCGCGTCCACCGAACCGGACTGCGGCATGTAGTGCGCGGCCAGCGTCTTGAGGTCGCGGGCCTTGCCCTTTTCCTTGCCGCGCAGCAGGCCCAGCCCCGAGGCTTCGAGCGGGCACAGCAGTTCGCTGCCGCCCTTCTTGACCACGTCGTATTCGCGATAGCCGAGGAAGGTGAAATGGTCGCTTGCGGCCCAGCGCAGGAACTCCTGCGCCTCGGTGCGGCCGGCGTCGGACACCGGCATGCGGCGGGTCGCCAGGTCGTCGGCGACCTGCAGCATCTTGTCGCGCATCGCACGCCAGTCGGCGACGATCGCGCGCACGTCGTCGAGCACGGCGTGGATCGTGGCTTCGATGCCGGGCATTTCCCTGGCGGTCTGGCGGTCGATCTCGAGGTGCATCAGCGACTCGCCCTGCCCCTTGTCGAGCGCGTCATCGCCGACGGCCACCAGCTTGCCGGCCTTGTCGCGCTGGATCGCGACCACCGGATGCCCCAGCACGTGCACGCCGATGCCGCGGTCGGCCAGCGCCATGGTCACCGAATCGACCAGGAACGGCATGTCGTCGTTGGCCACCTGCACCACCGTGTGCGGCGATTCCCAGCCGTGCTGCTCCAGGCTCGCGTTGAACACCCGCACCTCGGCGCTGCCCGGCTTGCGCTTGCGCGCCAGTTCCAGGAAATCGTCGGCCAGTTGGGCCCAGCCTTCGGCGCCATGCTGGGACATTTCATCGGCCGACATGCGCCGGTAGAAGGCACGGGCGAACGCCTCGGCCTGCGCCTGCCGCGCCTTGGGCGCGCGCTTGCGCAGCGCGGCGAGGATCGGATCCAGGGAGACGGCGGCGTCGCCGCTGCCGTGCGCTGCGGCGCGGGAGGTCTTGGCGATGGGGGACTTGCCGGAGGGTTTGGCTGGGGTGCTCATGGAAACGTGATGTCCAGATAGAGAGAGGCCCGCGCTAGCGCACGGGCCATACAGGAGTCAGCGCATCGGTTCTTGTGGACGCGCGTGCACGGTATCCGCAGTGCTGCTGCGGCCGGCGCGGGCGGCGATCTTGCTTGCAATGGGAATGTCGTCGCGGCGATCGCGGCCGCCCTGCGCATGGCAGGCGACGACCCTCCGCAGGAACGGGGAACGCAGCCGGGCGTGCATGGTTCAGCGCAGCCCGGTCTCGTGGCGGGCGATGACCAGGCGCTGGATCTCGCTGGTGCCCTCGTAGATCTCGGTGATCTTGGCGTCGCGGAAATACCGCTCGATCGGCATTTCCTTGGAGTAACCCATGCCGGCGTGGATCTGCACCGCCTGGTGCGCGATCCACATCGCCGCTTCGGAGGCCGTCAGCTTGGCGACCGCGGCCTCGGTGGTGAACTTCTCGCCCTGGCCCTTGAGCCATGCCGCCCGCAGCGTCAGCAGCAGCGACGCGTCGAGCTTGCACTTCATGTCGGCGATCTTGGCCTGGATCATCTGGAACGCGCCGATCGGCTGGCCGAAGGCCTTGCGCTCGCGCACGTATTCCAGGCTCGCCTCGTAGGCAGCACGGGCGATGCCGATGGCCTGGCTGGCGATGCCGATGCGGCCGGCGTCGAGCACGCCCATGGCGATCTTGAAGCCCTGGCCTTCCTCGCCGAGCACCTCGTCGGGCTGCACCACGTAGTCGGCGAATTCGATTTCGCACGTGGCCGACGCGCGGATACCGAGCTTGGGCTCGGTCTTGCCGCGATGGAAGCCTTCGCGGGTGGTGTCGATCAGGAACGCGGTGATGCCGCGGGCGGCCTTTTCCGGATCGGTCATCGCGAACAACACGATGTACTTCGCGACCGGGCCGGAGGTGATCCAGCTCTTCTTGCCGTTGACCACGAAGCCGCCGTCGGCCTGCCTGACGGCGCGGCAGCGCATGGCGGTTGCATCGGATCCCGACTGCGGCTCGGTCAGCGCGAAGGCGCCGATTTCCTTGCCTTCGGCAATCTCGCGCACGTACTTCTGCTTCTGCGCCTCGGTGCCGTGGGTCAGGATGCCGTTGCAGAACAGCGAATTGTTGACCGACATGATGGTGGAATGCGCGGCGTCGGCCGCGGCGATCTCGACCATCGCCAGCACGTAGGCCACCGGGTCCATGCCGGCGCCGCCGTATTCGGCCGGCACCTCGATCCCCATGAGCCCGTTCTCGCCGAGCAGGCGGATGTTGTCGAGCGGGAACTCGCCGGACCTGTCGAAATGCTCGGCGCTGGGCCCGACCTTTTCCTGCGCGATGCGGCGCGCCACGTCCTGGATCATCAACTGCTCTTCGGTGAAACGGAAATCCACGCGGCGCACCTCGGGCGAGACAGGAACGGCAATTGTACCGGCGCGCGCGCAATAACCGAACCCATGCGCGCTGGCCGCGCGCGCCCGGCAGGTGGCGCTGCGGCGGCGGGGAACGGCTGCGGCAACCGGGTTCCGCGGCGCGGCGGCGCGCCGCGTGCTTGACCCCGCGGCGCATCGGGCAGAGACTTATATATCCTTGGATCGCGATGGAAAGATATTGATGGATCTGGAAGGCTGGTCGAACCGGCTCAAGGTCTTCGCCGATGCCACCCGCGTGCGCCTGCTGGCGCTGCTGCAGGGCGAGGAGCTCACCGTCGCCGAGCTGTCCGCGATCACCCTGCTGGCGCAGCCGCGGGTCTCCACGCACCTGGCCCGGCTCAAGGAAGCCGGGCTGGTGCGCGACCGCCGTGCCGGCGTGTCGGCCTACTATCGTTTCGACGACGCCGCGCTGGATCCCGCGCAGCGCGCCCTGTGGCAGTCGATCAGCACCGGCAGCGACGATCCGCTGCTGCGCCAGGACGCCGAGCGCGTGCCCGCCGTGCTCACCACCCGCGCCGCCGACCAGAACTGGGCCGATTCGGTCGCCGGCGACATGGAGCGCCACTACTCGCCGGGCCGGACCTGGGAAGCGCTGGCGCGCTCGGCCTTGCCGTTGCTGGAAACCGGCGACGTGCTCGACATCGCCTCGGGCGATGGCGTGCTGGCGGAACTTCTGGCGCCGCACGCGCAGCGCTATGTCTGCATCGACACCAGCCCGCGGGTGGTGGCCGCGGCGGCGGAACGCCTGCGCCGGTTCACCAACGTGGAAGTGCGCGAAGGCGACATGCACGCCCTGCCCTACGCCGAAGGCAGCTTCGACCTGGTGGTGCTGATGCACGCGCTGACCTATGCGGCCCGGCCCGCGCAGGCGGTCGCCGAAGCCGCGCGCACGCTGCGGCCCGGCGGGCGGCTGCTGCTGTCGAGCCTGGCCAGCCACCAGCACCGCGCGGCGGTGGAAGCCTATGGCCACAGCAACCTCGGCTTCAGCGCCAAGGAGCTGCGGCGGTTCGTTACCCGGGCCGGGCTGCAGGTGACGAGCTGCGAAACCGTCACCCGCGAAAAGCGCCCGCCGCATTTCGAAGTCATCTCGCTGATTGGAGTGAAACCGTGAATCCGCCCGGCAACCTGCCCTGGCTGCAGCCCGCGCGCGTCGCCGCGCTCGAAGCCGCGCTGGCGCGGCGCATCCTGGTGATCGATGGCGCCATGGGCACCATGATCCAGCGCCACGCGCTGCAGGAAGCCGATTACCGCGGCGAGCGCTTCGCCGGGGGTTACGACGCGCTGTTCCTGGACGCATCGCAGGCCGCCGACGGCCATGCCCACGGTGCCGGCTGCGGCTGCCAGGCGCACGACCAGCGCGGCAACAACGATTTGCTGACGCTGACCCGGCCCGACATCATCCGCGGCATCCACGACGCCTACCTGGCCGCCGGGGCCGACCTGGTCGAGACCAACACCTTCAATTCCACCAGCATCTCGCTGGCCGACTACCACCTGCAGCACCTGGTGCGCGAACTGAACCGCGAGGGCGCGAGGATCGCCCGCGCCGCCTGCGACGCCGCCGAAACAGGGACGCCCGACCGGCCGCGTTTCGTGGTCGGCGTGCTTGGCCCCACCAGCCGCACCGCCTCGCTGAGCCCGGACGTCAACCGCCCGGGTTTCCGCGCGACCTCGTTCGACGAACTCGCGGCGGCCTATCGCGAAGCGACCGCCGGCCTGATCGAGGGCGGCGCCGACGTGATCATGGTCGAAACCATCTTCGACACCCTCAACGCCAAGGCGGCGCTGTTCGCTATCGACGATGCCTTCGCGGCCGCCGGCGGGCACCTGCCGGTGCTGATCTCCGGCACCATCACCGATGCGTCCGGGCGCACGCTCTCGGGACAGACCGCCGAAGCGTTCTGGTATTCGTTGCGGCACGCGCGGCCATTGTCGATCGGCCTCAACTGCGCGCTGGGCGCTAAGGACCTGCGCGCGCACATCGACGTCCTCGCCCAGGTCGCCGACGTCCACGTCAGTGCCCATCCCAACGCCGGCTTGCCCAACGCCTTCGGCGGCTACGACGAGACGCCGGAAGACATGGCGCGCGACCTCCGGGAATTCGCCGAAGCCGGCCTGCTGAACCTCGTCGGCGGTTGCTGCGGGACCACGCCGGAACACATCGCCGCGATCACCGAAGCCGTGCGCGGCCTGCCGCCGCGCGTGCTGCCACGGCTGGAGGCCGCGGCATGAACGATGCCGCAGCGCCGGTGCTCGCGCGCCAGACCCGGCTCAGCGGCCTGGAGCCGCTCCAGATCACCCGCGAATCCAACTTCGTCAACGTCGGCGAACGCACCAACGTCACCGGCTCCAGGCAGTTCAAGAAGCTGATCCTGGAGAACCGCTACGACGAGGCGGTGGCGGTGGCCCGGCAGCAGGTCGAAAGCGGTGCCCAGGTGCTCGACGTCAACATGGACGAGGGCATGCTCGATTCGGAAAAGGCGATGGTGGAGTTCCTGCACCTGATCGCCGCCGAACCGGACATCGCCCGCGTTCCGGTGATGGTCGATTCCTCCAGGTTCAGCGTGATCGAGGCGGGACTCAAGTGCCTGCAGGGCAAGGGCATCGTCAACTCGATTTCGATGAAGGAAGGCGAGGAGGAATTCCTGCGCCAGGCGCGGCTGGTGCGCCGCTACGGCGCCGCGGTGGTGGTCATGGCCTTCGACGAACAGGGCCAGGCCGACACCGCGCAGAGAAAGGTCGGGATCTGCGCCCGCGCCTACGGGCTGCTGACCGATGTCGGGTTCCCGCCCGAGGACATCATCTTCGACCCGAACGTGTTCGCGATCGCAACCGGCATCGAGGAGCACGACAACTACGCGGTCGACTTCATCCAGGCCGCGGCGGAGCTGAGGAAGCGTTTTCCCTTCTGCCACATCTCCGGCGGCGTTTCGAACGTGTCGTTCTCCTTCCGCGGCAACGAGCCGGTGCGGCAGGCGATCCACGTCGTGTTCCTGTACCACGCGATCATGGCGGGCATGGACATGGGCATCGTCAACGCCGGCGCCCTGCCGCTGTACGACGACCTCGACCCCGAACTGCGCGAGCGGGTCGAGGACGTGGTCCTCAACCGTCGCGCCGACGGCACCGAGCGCCTGCTGGAGATCGCCGACCGCTACAAGGGGAAAAAGGGCGAGAAGAAGGTCGAGGACCTGGCCTGGCGCGATGCGCCGGTCGCCCAGCGCCTGAGCCACTCGCTGGTGCACGGCATCGACCAGTACGTGGTCGAGGACACCGAGGAAGCGCGCAGCATGGCCAAGCGTCCGCTCGACGTGATCGAGGGGCCGCTGATGGACGGCATGAACGTGGTCGGCGACCTGTTCGGCGCCGGCAAGATGTTCCTGCCGCAGGTGGTGAAGTCGGCGCGGGTGATGAAGAAGGCGGTGGCCCACCTGTTGCCGTACATCGAGGCCGAGAAGCTGCGCACGGGCGATGCCGGCAAGTCCAACGGCAAGATCGTGATGGCCACGGTCAAGGGGGACGTCCACGACATCGGCAAGAACATCGTCGGCGTGGTGCTGGCCTGCAACAACTTCGAGGTCATCGACCTCGGGGTGATGGTACCGGCGCAGGTGATCCTCGACACCGCGCGTGCCGAGAACGCCGACATGATCGGGGTCTCCGGGCTGATCACGCCCTCGCTGGAGGAGATGGGCCACGTCGCGAAGGAGATGCAGCGCCAGGGCTTCACCATCCCGCTGCTGATCGGCGGCGCCACCACCTCGCGCGCGCACACCGCGCTGAAGATCGACCCGCACTACAAGTCGGCGACGGTCTGGGTGAAGGATGCGTCGCGCGCGGTCAACGTGGCGCAGTCGCTGATCTCGGCGGAGCAACGCGATGCCTTCGTCGCCGCCAACGAATCCGACTATGCCGAGATCCGCGAGCGCCATCGCAAGCGCGATGGCGGCAAGCGGCTGGTCTCGCTGGAACATGCCCGCGGCCAGCGTTTCGACGGCGACTGGGCGAACTACGCACCGCCCGCGCCGCGCCAGCCAGGTCTCACCGTGTTCGACGACTACCCGCTGGCCGACCTGGTCGAGCTGATCGACTGGGGCCCGTTCTTCAATGCCTGGGAACTGGCCGGCAGGTACCCCGCGATCCTCGACGATGCGGTGGTCGGCGCGCAGGCCCGGGAACTGTTCGCCGACGCCAGGGCCATGCTGCAGCGGATCGTCGACGGGAAGTGGCTGCGCGCGCGCGCGGTGGTCGGCCTGTGGCCGGCAAACAGCGTCGGCGACGACGTGCTGCTGGAAGACGGCACCGCCCTGCACTTCCTGCGGCAGCAGGCGGACAAGCCGGCGGAGCGCCCCGACTTCTGCCTCGCCGACTTCATCGCGCCGCGCGACAGCGGGCGGCAGGACTGGATCGGCGGCTTCGCGGTCACCGCGGGCCTGGGGATCGAGCCGCACATCGCCCGTTTCCAGGCCGACCACGACGACTACAACGCGATCCTGCTCAAGACGCTCGCCGACCGCCTCGCCGAAACCCTGGCCGAACGCATCCACCAGCGCGTGCGCAAGGAACTGTGGGGGTTTGCCGCCGACGAGGCGTTGGGGACCGACGCGCTGATCGCCGAGCAATACCGTGGCATCCGCCCGGCCCCGGGCTATCCGGCCTGCCCCGAACACAGCGAAAAACAGACCCTGTTCCGGCTGCTCGACGCCACCGCCAGCACCGGCATCACCCTGACCGACCATTTCGCGATGTACCCGGCGGCGTCGGTGTCCGGCTACTACTTCAGCCACCCGGGCAGCCAGTACTTCGTCGTCGGCCGGGTATCCAGGGATCAAGTCGCCGACTACGCCAGGCGCAAGGGGATCGCGCTGCAACAGGCCGAACGACTGCTGGCCTCCAACCTCGATTACGATCCGGAGTAAGCGCGCACCACGGAGCACGCCATGCAAATCCTGATCCAGGCAATCTGCACCAAGGGCCGCAGCCTGCGCGAGGCGATCGCCAGCGACGCCCGCATCGGCCGCCACGACCTCGAGGTGGTACAGCAGAAGCGCCCCGGCCGCCCACGCGGCTGGGCCAAGTTGAAGAGCACCCTCCCGGACCGCCACGGCGCGATCAACCTGGAGTGGGACGCCAACACCAGCGTGCTGATCAGCCGCGTGGTGACGCGCGGCAAGGGCCGGCCCAACCTGATCGTCGGCGATTACATCGACTACCTGCTCGCCCGCCACGCGCGGAGGATCCAGGCGATCAACGTGATCCCGCGCGACTGAGCCGCAAGCCCTGCGCCCCCAGCTCGACTTGTTGTGGGAGCGGCTTCAGCCGCGAGCTCCTGGTGTCGAGTGCAAAAGCTCGCGGCTGAAGCCGCTCCCACAAGCTCCGTTTCAGAAGGGAGATTTGGCGATGCCGCCCGGCGCCGCTAGGGCCGCCCGTGCTCGATCGGCCGGTCGCGATGCATCAATGCCCATTCGGCGTGTTCCTCCAGCGCGGCCTCGCCCAGCGCGCGCAGGATCTCGCGCCGCTCGCGCATCCCGGGGGCGGCGTCCAGTGCCGCGCGCGCGTTGCGGTAGATCCGGTGCATGAAGCGGTATTGCTTGACCAGCTCCTTGTCGGCCTTGCGATAGGCATAGGCTTCGCGCACGGCGGCGACCAGCGACAGTGCGCCCATCGTGGTCACCAGCAGGTTGCGCGCGGCATCCTCGAGGCCGCCATGGAACAGCGCCAGGAACAGGCTGATGCCGATACCGGCCCACAGGCAGGCCGCGCCGAGCGCCTGCGTGCGCAGGTGGTGGCGCGCGCGCAATGCCGCCTTGCGCTCGTAGTAGGCCAGTTGCCCCGATTGCCCGGGCCGCCCGACCCAGTCCTCGATCACGTCGTCGAGCGCGCGCTGCGGGTCGTCGATGCGCGGCAACGGCAGCAGCCCGACCTGGCGCATGACGTTGCGGATCCAGCCCAGCTCCACGTCCTGCTTCTGCATGAAGTTGTCGTGCGCGAACTCGGGGTCGCCCGTCATCGACAGGCCCGCCCGGCGCCAGAACGCCTGCACCCGCAGCCCTTCGGCCAGCGCGCGGTAGTCGATGTACTTGCGGTGCCAGTCGCGATGCCGGGCCAGCAACGCGATTGCGAGGCCGACGACGAAGAATGCGAGGAACACCCACAGCATCCAGTCCGGTGCGCCGAGGTCGGAATACAGCAGGAACGCCAGGCCCATCAACACCGCGAGCCCGTGGATCGCGCGCATCGCCGCGGTGGTGCGACGCTGGTACCGCACCGCCATCGCGTCGACCAGCAACGCCTGGGCCTGCGCCGGGTCGCCGGGCGGCATCGCATCGCCGCCCGCGGCGGCGTGATTCAGGCGGTCGCGCTCGAACACCTGCATGCGCTCGAAGATCCGGCGGTAGTCCGGCGGCATGCCCGCCGCCAGCGGCCGCTGGCCGGCACTGGTGAGCCAGCGTGGCTGCCCATCCAATCCCGGCGGCGCGTGCTGCGACGCGCGCTGCACCGGAAGGTGCAGCACAAGGCTGTCGTCGTCGCCCGATAGCATCTGCCGCAGGTTGTCGCTGGCCCGGCGCGCGCCCGGCAGCGGGCCGCCCAGGTAATAGCGCACGATCTGCGCGGTGCCGCCTACGCCGCCCTCGTCCGAGCCGTCCCACAGTGCGAACAGCACGTGGCAGTGGCTGGCCACGTACAACCCCGCCAGCAGGTATTGGCGGTCGCGCAGCGCGCCCGGCACGTGCAAGGCCTCGATGCCGCCGGCTCCCTCGGGCAGCGGCAGCGCCACCACTTGGGCCTGCTCGAGCAGGCGTTCGAACTGCGCGCGCGACTGCGCGGTCGCGAAATCCTGCGCATACATCCGCGCCGGCAACGGCAATGGCACGACCAGGCGCGCGCCCTGTTCGAGTCCGGCCTCCGCGACCAGGCGGTCGCCGCCTTCGGCCAGCGGGGACAGCACGACCGGCTGCAGCTCCGGGAAGCGCTCGCGCAGCCCGGCGAAGGCATCGCGCAGTTGCCGCCGCAGTGCGGGCAACTGCGCGGGCGCGAGGTCACGATGGCTGGTGACGCCGACCACCAGCGCGGTGGCGGGCGCCGCATGCCCGGTCCGCGCGCCGCCATGGGGGCCTGGCTGCATTCGTCGGCGACCGCGACGGCGCGGATCGCGCCGTCAGGTCAAACGCGGGCCTGATGCTGCTGCGGCCAGCTACCAGACCAGGTCGTCGGGCACCTGGAACCGCGGATCGGCGTAGGGATCGTCCTGCACTGGCGCGGCAGCGTCGACCTTGAGCGCGACCGCCGCTGCGAAGATCGCCTCGGCCTGCGCCAGCAACGCGGCTTCGACCAGCAGGTAGCGGCCGTCGAGCTGGACCACGCCCAGCTCGCCCGCGTTGAGCGCCTTCAGTTGCGCCTCGTTGACATGGATCCGCTTGATCTTGCCACCGTAGTCGAAGTGGCGCGCGATCTCGGCGGCAGGGTCGTTCAGCGCCTTGCCATCGAGCAGCGCGGCGAGCCTGGCCTTGGCTTCGCGGCGCTGCCGCGCCTGTTCCTGCTTCAGGCGTTCGGCCTCGATGCGGTCGTCCTTTTCCTTCTGCGCACGGATCGCATAGGCCTTGGCAAGGTCGATGTCCTCGCGCGTTCCACGCTTGCCATGGTGGGGCGGACGTGGCTTTTCGTGCCGGCGCGGCGCGCCCGGCGCGGGTTTGCGCGGGTGTTCCGCCGCGCGCGTGCCGGCGCCGGGCCGCGGCCTGTTCGCGGACTTGCGCGCAGGGTCCTGGACGGGCTTGCGCTCGGGCCTGGCCGGCGGCTTGAAGCCCAGGCCAAGCAACTGGTCTCGAAGGGAATCGCTCATGCTCGGTCAGTAATGTGGCGGCGGCGGCTCGCTCGCCGGATCGGCGAAGAAATCGCCGCGCGACTGCTTGAGGTCGTCGAGCGCGCGCCGCAACAGCTCGGCGTTGCGCGCGGTCTCGATGCGCGAAGCGGCAAGCGCATCCCCGAGTTCGGCCAGCGCATGCTCCTGGAACGCGAGCCGCGTTTCCAGTTCGGTGAGCCTGGCTTCCAGCGTTGCTGCGTCCATCAGCCCCCCGCGCTCCCTTCGGGCAGGATCGAGCGCCCGCGACCGATGCCGTAATAGGCCAGGCCCGCGGCCTCGACCTCGGCCGGGTCGTACAGGTTGCGGCCGTCGAACACCACGGCATCGCCCAGCGCGGCATGCAGGGCGGCGAAATCCGGGCTGCGGAACTGCTTCCATTCGGTCACCACGATCAGCGCATCGGCGCCTTCCAGCGCGGCGCCGGCGGAATCGCACAGCACCAGGTCGGGACGCTCGCCGAACACGCGCGCGGCCTCGTGGCGCGCCTCCGGGTCGTACGCGCGCACCCTGGCGCCGGCGTCCCACAACTGCTGCAGCAGCCGCCGGCTGGAGGCTTCGCGCATGTCGTCGGTATCCGGCTTGAATGCCAGCCCCCAGACCGCGAATGTCCTGCCACGCACGCCCTCGTCCTCGCCGGCGTCGTAGTGGCGCTGCACCAGTTCGAACAGGTGGCCCTTCTGCGCGTCGTTGACCGCCTCCACCGCGTTGAGCAGCCTGGCTTCGTAGTCGTGCTGCTGCGCGGTCTTCGCCAGCGCCTGCACGTCCTTGGGGAAGCAGGATCCGCCGTAACCCGCGCCGGGGTAGATGAAATGCCAGCCGATGCGCGGATCCGAGCCGATGCCGTGGCGCACCATCTCGATGTCGGCACCGACCTTTTCCGCGATGTTGGCGATCTCGTTCATGAAGCTGATCTTCGTCGCCAGCATCGCGTTGGCCGCGTACTTGGTCAGCTCGGCCGAACGCACGTCCATCGCGACGATACGGTCGTGATTGCGGTTGAACGGCGCGTACAGGCGCCTGAGTTTTTCCACCGCGGCCGGATTGTCGGCGCCGATCACGATCCGGTCCGGGCGCATGCAGTCCTCGACCGCGGCGCCTTCCTTGAGGAATTCCGGGTTGGAGACCACGTCGAAGGCGATGTCGGCGCCGCGTTCGGCGAGCGTGGTCGCGATCGTGGTGCGGACCTTGTCGGCGGTGCCCACCGGCACGGTCGACTTGTCGACCACCACCACCGGCCGCGCGAGGTGCTGGCCGATGGTGCGCGCCACCGCCAGCACGTATTGCAGGTCGGCGCTGCCGTCATCGTCCGGTGGCGTGCCCACGGCGATGAACACGACATCGCCATGCGCGACCGCGCGTGCGGCGTCGGTGGTGAAATGCAGGCGGCCGGCGGCGTGGTTGGCCTTGACCATCGGCGCCAGCCCCGGCTCGTAGATCGGAACCACGCCGCGCGCGAGGCCATCGACCTTGGCCGCGTCGATGTCGACGCAGACCACGTCGTGCCCGACTTCGGCCAGGCAAGTACCCGTGACCAGGCCGACATAACCGGTACCGAAGATGGTGACGCGCATCCGAATCCCTTGTCCGTCGAATCGATCCCGCAAAAAAGACGACGCCGGCGGCACTACGCCGCCGGCGCCATGCCCGCGCGAAGTTTACTTCGCCGCTGGCTTCACGATGTCGAGCAGCTCGACCTCGAACACCAGCGTGGCGTTGGGCGGGATCGGGCCGCCCGGCGTGCCCTTGTCGCCGTAACCCAGCTTGGCCGGGATCCAGAACGTGTACTTGCTCCCGACCAGCATCAGCGCAATGCCTTCCTGCCAGCCCGGCACCACCTGCTGCAGCGGGATCTCCGCCGGGCCGCCATGGGTGGCCGAATCGTCGAACACCTTGCCGTCGAGCAGCGAACCCTTGTAGTTGACGCGGACCGTGTCGGTCGGCTTCGGCCTGGCACCCTCGCCGGCCTTGACCACCTGGTACTGCAGGCCCGAATCGGTGGTCTTGACCCCGGGCTTCTTGGCGTTCTCGGCCAGGAACTTGTCCCCGGCCTCGGCGTTCTGCTTGGCGTCCGCAAGCATCTTGGCGATCTGCTTGGCCTGCATCTTCTCGCCGAAAGCCTGGCTGATCTTCTGCGCCTGCTCGTCGGTCAGCAGCAGCTTGTCGCCGGCCAGCGAGCTCTTGATGGCCCTGGAAATGACGTCGACATTGACTTCGTCCTTGACCGGATCGAGTTGCTTGCCCAGCGCCATGCCGATCATGTAGCTGACCTGTTCCTTGTCGGTGGCCAAGCCGGGGATCGTTTCGGCCGCCTTGTCGCCAGGCTTGGCCTCGGCGGCGGTATCGGCCTTGGCGGCCTTGTCGCCGGGCTTGTCGCAGCCGGCGGCGAACACCGCCAGCGTGGTCAGGCTGAGCACGGTCAGGGGGATACGCAGGGAAGATCGCATTCGCAGCACTCCATGGGGCGCGCCGATGGCCGGCGCTACTTCGGGGGAAAGATCACGTCACTCTGGGGGTCCGGCGCTGAACCGCGGGCGTCCGCCGCCCGGGGGCTCAGCGCAGTACCGCCATCAGCTCGACATCGAAGACAAGGGTGGCATTGGGCCCGATCGGACCGCCCGGAGTTCCCTTGGCGCCGTAGGCCAGCTCGCCCGGGATCCAGAACCGGTACTTGCCCCCGACCGGCATCAGCGCCACGCCCTCGGTCCAGCCGGGGATGACCTGGTCGAGCGCGAACTCGGCCGGCTGGCCGCGCTCGTAGGAACTGTCGAACACGGTGCCGTCCAGCAGCGTGCCGTGGTAATTGACCCGCACCCGATCGCTGGGCATCGGCCGTTCGCCGGCGCCCTGGCGCAGCACCATGTACTGCAGGCCCGAAGGGGTCGTGAACACGCCCTTGACCGCCTTGTTCTTCGCCAGGAAGGCGGCGCCCTCGGCCTTGTTCTTCCCGGCCAGCGCCTCGGCCTGCGCCTGCAGCTTGTCCTGGATGCGTTGCGAGAACGCGCTGCGCAGGGCATCGGCCTCGGCCTGGGGCAAAAGCGGCGTGCCGTTGGCGAGCACGGTGCGCACGCCCTGCGCGAACACGGCGAGGTCGATCTCGTCCTTGATCGGCGCCAGCGAGCGGCCCACGTCGGCGCCGACGAGGTAGCCGACCTGCTCCCTCGACACCTCCGGCGGCTTGCCGCCGGCCGGCGCCTTGCCGCTGCGCGCGGCGATGCGCTGCATCAGCGCTTGCGCAAGCGGCTGCACCTTTTCTTCCGCGATCAGCGGCTCGCCGCCATCGAAGGCGTTGCCCACGGCGCGCTGGAACGCCGCCATGTCCAGATCCGGCCCGGCCGGCGCGATCGACTTGCCCACGTCCATCCCGACCATGTAGCTGACCTTGTCGCGGTCGCTGCCCAGGGTCGTCTTGTCCTGCGCCATTGCGCTGGCAACCGCCCCGACCGCAAGCACCGCGGCCGCAGCCCACAGCAGCGCAGCGGAGCCGCGCACCAATGCCTTCATCCGGAAACTCCTGTGATGCGCTCCGGCAGCAGCCCGAGCGTGGGGAAATGCGCCGCATGGCGGCAACACCTATTGTCGCGATGCCGCGCGATGCCGGCAATGCCGCGCGCGGCGATGCCTTGTCCGCGCGTGGGGTGCATGACGCGGCGCCGGCTTCTCCGGCCAGACGGGAAATCGGGCGTGCGGACAGGCCCGGCGCCCCGGCTCGAGGACACAGGCCCTGGCGAGACGGACCGGCGGATCCGCCAAGTGCCCCTGCCCCCGCCTATGCCATCAGTTGGGTCCGGGGAACTTGACGCGACGTGTTTAGGTGTTATAGTTGCATACAACACCAGTTACCCAGAGCAGGACGTTCACCATGAACCGCAAGCTCCAACACACCATGACGGCGCTGTCGGCCACCGCAACGGTCTTCACCATGCTGCTGCTGGCCGGCGGGCCGCCGCTGCCGGTGGCCCCGGCGCAGCCGGCGGCACTGCTGATGCTGTCGACCGGGGTCGCGGTCGGCGACCAGGCCACGCCGGTCGATGCCAGCGCCGACGACGCCGCGGCCGATTCCGCCGGCAGCAGCCGCAGCAGCCACCTGCGCCGCACCCGTGCCGCGCTCGCGCTGCCCTATTTCTCCTTCGCGCAGGGCCTGCGCCGCCTCGGGAGCTGAGCCATGACCGCGATCCAGTGGAGCGACGGCGCTCCGATCTACCGCCAGCTCAAGGAGCGCGTCATCGCGATGATGCTCGATGGCGTGCTCAAGCCCGGCGACGCCCTGCCCTCGGTGCGGCAAGTGGCGGCCGAGTACCAGCTCAACCCGATCACCGTCTCGCGCGCCTACCAGGAACTGGCGGACGAGGCGCTCGTCGAAAAACGCAGGGGACTGGGGATGTACGTGACCGAAGAAGCAGCGAAGAAACTGCTCGCCAGCGAGCGCGAGCGCTTTTTGACCGAGGAATGGCCGATGGTGCTCGAGCGCATCCAGCGCCTGGGCCTGCGCGCCAACGAGCTGTTGAAGTCCGCCCAGGGAGGCACGCAATGAACGTCGCCAGCAACAACGCCAGCGTCGTCCGCGCGCGCGGCCTGCGCAAGGCCTACAAGAACAAGCTCGCGCTCGACGGCGCCAGCTTCCAGATCCCGGCCGGTCGCATCGTCGGCCTGATCGGTCCCAACGGCGCCGGCAAGACCACTGCGCTCAAGGCGATCCTCGGCCTGATCCCGTTCGAGGGCGAGCTGAGCGTGCTCGGCCGCGATCCGCGCACCCAGCGCGACGAACTGATGAACGATGTCTGCTTCATCGCCGACGTCGCGGTGCTGCCGCGCTGGATCAAGGTCCGCGAGGCGATCGAGTTCGTCGCCGGCGTGCATCCGCGCTTCGACCGCGCGCGCTGCGAACGCTTCCTCGCCCATACCCAGCTGAAGCCCGAGTCGCGGGTGCGCGAACTGTCCAAGGGCATGATCGTGCAGCTGCACCTGGCGCTGGTGATGGCGATCGACGCCAGGCTTCTGGTACTCGACGAGCCGACCCTGGGCCTGGACATCCTCTACCGCAAGCAGTTCTACCAGCGCCTGCTGGAGGACTACTTCGACGAGGACAAGACCATCCTGATCACCACCCACCAGGTCGAGGAAGTCGAACACATCCTCACCGACGTGATGTTCATCCGCGACGGCAAGGTGGTGCTGGAGGCCGCCATGGACGCGGTCGGCGAGCGCTACGTCGAGGTGTTGGTCAACGCCGACAGCCTCGAGGCCGCCCGGGCGCTCAAGCCCATCGACGAGCGCGGGCTGCCGTTCGGCAAGACCGTGATGCTGTTCGACGGCGTGCCGCAGGCACGACTGGCGAGCTTCGGCGAGACCCGTACCCCGGGCCTGGCCGACCTGTTCGTCGCAACGATGAAGGGAACCTACGCATGAACGCAGTCATCGAATCCACCTCGCCTGCAGCGCGCGCGCCGGCTGCCACGCCGCACCCCACCCACAAGTTCAAGCTGCTGCTGCGACGTGAGTTCTGGGAGCACAAGGGCGGCTTCCTGTGGGCACCGCTCGTCGCCGGCGGCATTTCGCTGCTGCTCACGATCATGGCGATCGTGGTCGGCGAAGTCGCCGCACGCAGGGCACTGGCCGACGGCAAGTTCCAGGTCGACGGCGACGTCCGCATCAACGGCCTGGACATCGGCGCGCTGACCAGCAAGCTCGACGCCAGGCAGCTTCACGACCTCGGCAACGGCCTCGACATCAGCATGCTGATGTCATCGGGCTGGCCCTTCATCGTGCTGGCATTCGTGGTGTTCTTCTATTGCCTCGGCGCGCTGTACGACGAGCGCAAGGACCGCAGCGTGCTGTTCTGGAAGTCCCTGCCCCTCTCCGATGCACAGACCGTGCTGTCCAAGGCCGCAAGTGCGCTGCTGGTGGCGCCCGCGCTCGCGGTCGCGGCGGGCCTGGCGACGATGCTCGGGTTCCTGCTGGTCATCAGCGTGGTCGTGGCGCTGCATGGCGGCAATCCGCTGACCCTGGTCTGGGGCACGGGCAATCCGTTCGCGATGGCCAGCAACCTGCTGGCGGGCATCCCGGTGTATGCGCTGTGGGCGCTGCCGACCGCCGGCTGGCTGCTGCTGTGCTCGGCATGGGCGAAGAGCAAGCCGTTCCTGTGGGCGATCATGCTGCCGGTCTTCAGCGGGATCTTCGTCAGCTGGTTCGACCTGATGAACGTGTTCAACCTGGAATCGGGCTGGTTCTGGAAGAACGTCGTCGCCCGACTGCTGGTCAGCGTGGTGCCCGGCAGCTGGATGGGGCACGTGGACCTGGATCGCCTGTCGGCCGATGGCGCCGACCGCGTCACCCAGGTCATCAGCCCGGCCACGACCTGGTCGATGCTGGCGACGCCGGAGTTGTGGATCGGCGCGGCCGCCGGCGCGGCGATGATCTTCGCCGCCATCCAGTTGCGCCGCCGCCGCGAACTGGCCGATTGATCCACGGCCGCAACACCGCCCCGGTCCGCCGGGGCGGGTTGCCGCAAGACCGCGCCGATTCCACCCTCCCCGCATTGCAACGGACCACGACATGAACATCCTCCGCAACGGCACCCTCGTCCTGATACTCGCCGGCCTGCCGCTGGTGGCCGCCTGCGGCCGGCAGCCGCTGCCGGCGACCGACCCAGGCAAGGAGACAACAGCGGCCGGGCCCGAGACCAGCAAGCCGCAGACGATGATCGGCAAGACCGTCGCCAGGGAAATCGACAAGGCCCGCAAGGAGCTGGCGACCGGCAACATCAGCCTCAACGGCCACGACGTCACCATCAACGGCCGCGATTACGCACGCACCGACGACGACACCCGGCCGAAGGCGGAGATCACGCCGGCGGGTGACCTGCTGCTCGACGGCAAGGCTGTGGCGGTAAGCCCGCAACAGCGCGCGATGCTGCTGCAGTACCGCGAACAGATCATCGCCATCGCCGATGCCGGCATGACCCTGGGCAGCAAGGGCGCCGAACTCGCCGGCAAGGCCATTGGCGAAAGCCTGGGCGCGCTGTTCAGCGGCGACACCGATGCGATCGAAAAACGCGTCGAAGCCGAAGCCGCCAAGATCGAGGCCGAAGCCAAGCTGCTGTGCAGGCAACTGCCGCCGATGCTGGAGACGCAACAGCAACTCGCGGCGTCGCTGCCGCAGTTCAAGCCCTATGCAACGCTGACCCGGGAAGATGTCGACGACTGCGCCAGGGACATGGACCGCAAGGGCGCCTGGTCCACCCGGTAGGATTCGTCAGCCGCCATGGATCCCGCCGCGGGTCAACGCTGCGGGATCCAGCAGTTTCTCCAGTTCCGCCGCCGGCAGTCCGCTGTCCTCCAAGGCCACCTCGAACACCGGCCGGCCTTCCCTGTACGCACGCTTGGCGATGGCCGCGGCCTTCTCGTAGCCGATGATCGGGTTGAGCGCGGTCACCAGGATCGGGTTGCGCGCGAGCGCGACGGCGACGTGGTCGCCGCGCACCTTCAGGCCGACGATCGACTTGTCGGCCAGCAGCCGCATCGCGCTGGCCAGCAGGCCGATCGAGTCGAGCAGGTCGGCGGCGATCAGCGGCAGCATCACGTTGAGCTGGAAGTTGCCGGAAGCGCCGGCGACGGTGATCGCCGCGTGGTGTCCCATCACCTGGGCGCAGACCATGCAGGCGGCCTCCGGGATCACCGGATTGACCTTGCCGGGCATGATCGACGAGCCCGGCTGCAAGGCCGGCAGTTCGATTTCACCGAGGCCGGCCAACGGCCCGGAATTCATCCAGCGCAGGTCGTTGGCGATCTTCATCAGCGCCACGGCCAGCGCGTTGAGCTGGCCGGACAGCTCGACCGCATCGTCCTGCGACGCCAGTCCTTCGAACTTGTTTGCGGCCGGTTCGAAGCGCGTGCCGGCCAGCGCCGACAGCGCCTTCGCCATCGCCTTGCCGAAGCGCGGGTCGGCATTGATGCCGGTGCCGATCGCGGTGCCGCCGATCGGCAGCCGCCGCAGGCGCTTGAGCGCGTCCTCGATCCGCGCCTGCGCGGACGACAGCTGCGCCGCCCAAGCGCCGAATTCCTGGCCGAAGGTCAGGGGCATCGCATCCATCAGGTGGGTGCGGCCGGTCTTGTTGGCCTTGCCGAGCGCGCGCGCGCGGCGTTCGATCGTGGCCCGCAGGTGCCTGAGCGCCGGCAGCAGGTCCTCGACCGTCGCCAGTTGCGCGCTGACCCGGATCGCGGTCGGGATCACGTCGTTGGAACTCTGGCCGAGGTTGACGTCGTCGTTGGGATGGACCCTGCCGGTCCTGGAGCCGGCCTTGCCCGCGCGCGAGGCCAGCGTCGCCACCACCTCGTTGGCATTCATGTTGCTCGAGGTACCGGAGCCGGTCTGGTAGATGTCGATCGGGAAATGCGCATCATGCGCGCCGGCCGCCACTTCCAGCGCGGCCTTGCGGATCGCGGCCGCGCGCGACTTCGGCAGCAGCCCGAGGCTGGCATTGACCTCGGCCGCGGCGGCCTTGACCAGCCCCAGCGCACGGATGAAAGCGCGCGGAAGGGGCCGCCCCGAGATCGGGAAGTTGTCCACCGCGCGCTGCGTCTGCGCGCCCCACAATGCGTCGGCAGGCACGCGTAGTTCGCCCATGCTGTCGTGCTCGAGGCGGTAGCGTGTATCGGCATTGGCCATGGCAACCCCCGGAATTGCGAAATCGTCGATCCGCCGTCCTGCTGGCTGCGGGCGACGGCAAGGTTGGCCCGGACGTGGAAAGCCAGTGGAGTCCCGTCTTCCCGTAAGCGAGGCATGGCCAACGCCCGGAGGATAACCCTCCAGCGTTTAGAATGACGCGTCTCCCAGCCGCCCGCCCGCCATGTCCGACGCCCAGCTGCTCGCCCTGTCCCCGCTCGACGGCCGCTACGCCGGCAAGGTCGATGCGCTGCGGCCGGTCTTCTCCGAACATGGCCTGATCCACGCGCGCGTCCGGGTCGAGGTCGAATGGCTGCTGGCATTGGCCGCCGAGCCGGGCATCGTCGAACTGCCGCCGTTCGCCGCCGGTGCGGCCGACCGCCTGCGCGCGCTGGCCGCGGAGTTCACGGTTGCCGACGCCGCCCGGGTCAAGGAGATCGAGCGCACCACCAACCACGACGTCAAGGCAGTCGAGTACTTCATCAAGGAACGCCTGCAGGGCGATGCGCAGCTCGGCCCCGCGCTGGAGTTCGTGCACTTCGCCTGCACCAGCGAGGACATCAACAACCTGTCCTACGCGCTGATGCTGTGCCAGGCCCGCGACGCGGTGCTGCTGCCCGCGCTGGACGCGCTGGTCGCGAAGCTCAGGGCGATGGCGCACGAGCATGCCGCGCTGCCGATGCTGTCGCGCACCCATGGCCAGACCGCCTCGCCGACCACCGTCGGCAAGGAGCTGGCGAATGTCGTGGCCCGCCTGCAACGCCAGCGCGAGGTGTTCGCCGCCCTGCCGATGCCGGGCAAGGTCAATGGCGCGGTCGGAAACTACAACGCGCATGTCGCCGCCTATCCGGATCTCGACTGGCCGGGCTTCTCGCAGGCTTTCGTCGAATCCCTCGGCCTGTCGTGGCAGCGGTACACCACCCAGATCGAGCCGCACGACGGCATTGCCGAGCTGTGCGACGCGATGAAGCGCATCGACACCATCTGCATCGACCTCGCCCGCGACATCTGGGGCTACATCTCGCTGGGATACTTCAGGCAATCGGTCAAGGCCGGCGAAGTCGGCAGCTCGACCATGCCGCACAAGGTCAATCCGATCGATTTCGAAAATGCCGAGGGCAACTTCGGCATCGCCAACGCGCTGTTCGAGCACTTCGCCGCCAAGCTGCCGCTCAGCCGCTGGCAGCGCGACCTCACCGATTCCACGGTGTTGCGCGCGCTCGGCACTGCCTTCGGCCACGCGCTGGTGGGCGTGGAGGCGTTGCAGCGCGGCCTCGGCAAGCTTTCGGTCAACCCGGAGCGGATCGCCGCGGACCTCGATGCGAGCTGGGAGGTACTGGCCGAAGCCGTGCAGACCGTGATGCGCCGCCATGGCCTGCCCAACCCCTACGAGCAGCTCAAGGCGCTGACCCGCGGCCACGGCATCACCGAAGCCTCGATGCGCGAGTTCATCGCCAGCCTTGATTTGCCGCAGGACGCGAAGCAGCGGCTATTGGCGATGACGCCGGGCAGCTACACCGGCCTGGCCGCGGAGTTGGCGCGGCGCGCGTGAGCCTGCGCCGGCGCCGGCCTTGATCCCGTTTTCAGGACGGCGTCGCTACAGTCCCCGCGGACGAACCTGCGACACGTGATCCCCGCGGGCCTTGCGCCCCGACCACCGGGAGCCTGGATGCAATTGCTGGTGAACATCGATGTCGCCGACCTCGCCGATGCCGTGCGCTTCTACGGCGCGGCCTTCGGGCTCGCGCCCGTGCGTCGCTTCGGCGACGACGGCGTGGAACTCGGCGGAATGCAGACTCCGGTGTTCCTGCTGCGGAAGCCGCAGGGCAGCGCGGCCGCCGCCGATTCCGAGCGCGACTACGCGCGCCACTGGACCCCGATCCACTGCGACGTGGTGGTCGACGACCTCGATGCCGCTCTGGTGCGCGCGATCGCCGCGGGCGCGGTGCAGGAAGGCGTGACCCGCGAAGCCGCCTGGGGCCGCATCGTGCAGGTTGCCGATCCGTTCGGCCACGGCTGGTGCCTGCTGCAGTTCCACGGCCGCGGCTACGACGAGATCGCGACGGCATGAGCACGCCGCGCAAGCGCAAGCCGGCGGCCAAGCCGGCGGGCTCGGCGCCACGGGCCTTGCCGTTCGAAATCGACGCCACGGCGCAGCCTCCGCTGGGGATGCCTGCGGCGAATTTCCTGCGCGGCTACTGGCAGAAGCGGCCGCTGCTGATCCGCAATGCCTTCCCCGGTTTCGTCTCGCCGCTCTCGCCCGAGGACCTCGCCGGCCTCGCCTGCGAGGAGGCGGCGCTGTCGCGCATCGTCGCCCACGAGCGCGAGCATGACCGCTGGCTGCTGCGCCACGGGCCGTTCCCCGAGCAGATGTTCCCGACCCTGCCCGACCACGACTGGACCCTGCTGGTGCAGGACGTGGACAAGTGGGATGCCGACATCGCCGCCCTGCTTCCGGCGTTCGGGTTCCTGCCACGCTGGCGGATCGACGACGTGATGGTGTCGTTCGCCGCGCCCGGTGGCTCGGTCGGCGCGCACGTTGACCAGTACGATGTGTTCCTGCTGCAGGCGCAGGGCCATCGGCGCTGGCAGGTCGATGCGTCCGAGTCGATGGGCAGGGGCGCGCCGCCGGTGCATTTCCGGCTCGATACCGAACTCAGGCTGCTGCAGCGCTTCACCCCCACCCACGACTGGGTGCTCGGCCCCGGCGACATGCTCTACCTGCCGCCGGGCGTACCCCACCATGGCGTCGCCGAAGATGCCTGCCTGACGTTTTCGATCGGCATGCGCGCGCCAGCCGCGGCGGAACTGCTCGGCGATTTCGTCGATACGCTGGCTGGGGAAGCCGACGATTCCTTGCGCTACCGCGACCCCGACCTGGTCCCGCCCGCGGACCCCAACGAAATCGATGCCGCCGCGATGCAGCGCGTGGTCGAGGCACTGAACCTGCTGCGGATGAACGACCCGGAGCGCCTTGGCGACTGGTTCGGGCGCTTCATCACCACCTATCGCAGTCCCGGCGAAGTCGCCGCTGCAGGGACAACCCCGGCACGGATCGAGACCGAATGGCAGCTGGAACACGGTGCCAGCCTGCATCGGCACCCGTTCACGCGCATGGCCTGGCGCCGGGCCGGACGTGGCGCGCGGCTGTACGCCAGTGGCGAGGAGTTGGCGATGCCATTGCGCGATGCCAGGCGGCTGGCGGCGGCGGCCACGATCGACGGGCAGGCTTACGCCGCGTTGTCGCCGGCCGGTCGCGACGCGGTAATGGCGTTGTATGTCCAGGGCCACTACCAGTTGCCGGCGGACGAAGAGGAATGAACGCAGCCATGGGCATGGAGATCGGCGACAGCGGCGACGACGGCAACGACGGCAGCCAGCCGTTCCGGGTGCTGGTGGTCGATTACGCGCAGGCCATGGCCGAACTGCATGCCGTGCGCGAAACCGTGTTCGTGCACGAGCAGGACGTGCCCGCGGAACTGGAACGCGACGCCCTCGATCCCCGTTGCCTGCACGTGCTGGCGCGGGCGCTCGACGGCAGCGCGATCGGCGCCGGGCGCCTGGTGCCGCCCGAACACCCCGGGGCGCCGGCGCGGATCGGCCGCATGGCGGTGCTGCCGGACTGGCGCGGCAAGGGCGTCGGCGACGCGATGCTGCACGCGCTGTTGCTGCAGGCGCGCCGGCATGGCTGGTACACGGTCGCGCTCAACGCGCAGGTATCGGCGATCGACTTCTACCTGCGACACGACTTCATGCCGCGCGGCGAGCGTTTCATGGAAGCCGGGATCGAGCACCAGGCGATGCAGCGCACCTTGGCCGGCACCACCGCGATCGAGGATCGCGATGCCGCGATCGCCACCACCACCGCGCTGGTGCTGGCGGCGCGCCGCAGCCTGTGCATCTACAGCCGCGACCTCGATCCCGGCCTGTTCGACGCGGCACCGGTGCTGGATGCCCTGCGCCGCTTCGCCGCCGCGGGCGTGCGCGGCGAGGCGCGGTTCGTGCTGCAGGACGCGGCGACACCGCAGCGGGCGCACGCGCCGCTGCTGTCGCTGGCGCAGCGCCTGCCCAGCGTGTTCGCGTTCCGCGAGGTCGACGATCCGGTCGATCGCTCGTATCCGTCGGCGTTCATCGCCAACGACGCCGGCGGCTTCTACTTCCGCAACCTCGGCCATCGCTTCGACGGCGAGGCCGACCTGCACGCCCCGGGCCGCGCGCGCCAGCTGCGCGCGGAGTTCGATCGGATCTGGGAGCGCTCGCGCCCGGTGGCCGAGTACCGCGCCCTGGGGATCTGATCGGACTCGCGGGATGGGCAAAGCCAAACGCTCCCGCGGCGGCAACAGCCTCGGATGACGACCTCGCGCCCGTGAGGTCCGCGCCGGAATCGGGAAAATCCGCCCCGAACCGAGCCGGTGCCCGGCAGGCCGGGGGTGCTGCGCCCTCCTGGCGTCAACCCGTTCTCGAGGCGGGACAGCGCATGAGCCTGGTGGAATCGGCTTCAATTGGAGTCGCCGTCCTGCGGGGCTCGCGGTGCTGCGCCCTCGTGACGACATCCTGTCTCCAGGTCGGGTCGCAGGACGACGACGAAGGGAGCGTGGGATTGCGGGTCTTCGTGGGCTCCATCTCCGAACGCCGGGCAACTGCCTGAGGCTGGTGGCATCGCGTTCGCCGTGGCCCCCGGATCCATTGGCCTGGGTGGCAGGTCCCCGGCATGCAATGGACTGTTTCAGCCGGTGACTGGTGCCGGAAATGTCCCGGTTCCCTGCACTGTGGCGCGATGCGGGCAAACGGGCGTGGTGCAGTGCAGCGCGAAGGGGCTGGGGCTATAATTCAAGGTCTTGCGCGCCGGTCTTCGCCGATCCGCCAAAACGGCCGCAGGATCAGTCGCTTGAAACCAGTTTGCAAGGCTCCACCTCCCCTTCCAACGAGCTTGCCGGCGCCATAGTGGACAGTCTCCTGAAGCAGTTTGCCCAGTCCTCGCAACTCGGCGCGAACGCCGATTACGTCGAGGGCCTGTACGAGCAGTACCTGGTGTCGCCCGACAGCGTCGGGCCCAAGTGGAAGGCCTATTTCGACGGTTTCAAGGGCCGCGAGGCCGGCGACGTACCGCACTCGGCCGTGATCCACGGCGTCGCGCTGGCCGCGCGCCGCGCCGCGAACGGCGCTGCCCCGCCTGCCGCCGGCACCGGCGACGACCGCGACCGCGCCGTCGGCAAGCTCGTGACCGCCTACCGCTCGCGCGGGCACCTGGGCGCCGATCTCGATCCCCTGGGCATGGCCACCAAGCCGGACGCGCCCGACCTGACCCTGGGCTTCCACCGGCTGTCCGAGGGCGACCTGGGCAGCGAGTTCTTCACCGGCGGCGTCGCCGGCCGCGAGCGGATGAAGCTGGCCGACCTGCTGGCCGTGCTCAAGGCGACCTACACCGGTTCCATCGGCGCGGAGTTCATGCACATCGCCGACGCCGAACAGCGCCGCTGGATGTACGAAAAGCTCGAGGCCGCCGCCGGCAACTACCGCCTGTCGAAGGACGCCAAGCTGCGGATCCTCGAACGCCTGACCGCCGCCGAAGGCCTGGAACGCTACCTGCACACCAAGTACGTGGGCCAGAAGCGCTTCTCGCTGGAAGGCGGCGACAGCCTGGTGCCGCTGCTGGACGCGGTCCTGCGCCGCGCGGGTGGCGACGGGGTCAAGGACACCGTGATCGGCATGGCCCATCGCGGCCGCCTCAACGTGCTGGTCAATACCCTGGGCAAGCCGCCGCGCAAGCTGTTCGACGAGTTCGAGGGCAAGTTCGACCATCCCCCGGCCGATCGCGCCCACACCGGCGACGTCAAATACCACATGGGTTTCAGCGCCAACATCGCCACGCCGGGTGGGCCGATGCACCTGGCGCTGGCGTTCAATCCCTCGCACCTGGAGATCGTCGACCCGGTGGTCGCCGGCAGCGTGCGCTCGCGCCAGGAGCGCCGCGGCGACACCCGGCGCAAGCAGGTGCTGCCGGTGCTGATCCACGGCGACGCCGCGTTCGCGGGCCAGGGCGTGGTGATGGAACTGCTGCAGATGTCGCAGGCGCGCGGGTTCCGCGTCGGTGGCACCGTGCACATCGTGGTCAACAACCAGGTCGGCTTCACCACCAGCGCCGCGGAGGACGCGCGCTCGACCCTGTACTGCACCGACGTGGCCAAGATGGTCGGCGCCCCGGTGCTGCACGTGAACGGCGACGATCCCGAGGCGGTGGTGTTCTGCGCCGAACTGGCGTTCGACTTCCGCCAGCGCTTCGGCAAGGACGTGGTCGTCGACCTGGTGTGCTACCGCCGCCACGGCCACAACGAGGCGGACGAGCCCGCCGCGACCCAGCCGTTGATGTACCAGAAGATCCGCGCCCACAAGACCACCCGCGACCTGTACGGCGAGGCACTGGTCGCGCAGGGCGTGCTCGGCGCCGACGCGGTCAAGGCGATGATGGACGCCTACCGCGACAAGCTCGACGCCGGCGTGGTCACCACCGACATCGCCGACACCGGCCCGGACGCGCTGGCGATCGACTGGTCGCCGTTCCTGTCCGGCAAGATCTCCGATCCGGTCGACACCAAGGTGCCGCGCAAGAAGCTCGATGCGCTTGCCACCGCGATCAACGCGATACCGGACAACATCAAGCTGCACCCGCGCGTGGCCAAGATCTACGACGACCGCCGCAAGATGGCGGCTGGCGTGCAGCCCGGCGACTGGGGCTTCGCCGAGAACCTGGCCTACGCCACCCTGCTGGAAGACGGTTACAAGCTGCGCCTGGTCGGACAGGACTCGGGGCGCGGCACCTTCTTCCATCGCCACGCGATCCTGCACGACCAGGCCACCGACGCGTACTACGAACCGCTGCGCCAGCTGCCGGGGAAAGCGGACGACGTCACCATCATCGACTCGCTGCTCAGCGAGGAAGCGGTGATGGGCTTCGAGTACGGCTACGCCACCGCCGACCCGATGACCCTGGACATCTGGGAAGCGCAGTTCGGCGACTTCGCCAACGGCGCCCAGGTGGTGATCGACCAGTTCCTGTCGTCGGGCGAGGCCAAGTGGAACCGCCTGTGCGGCCTTGCCCTGTTCCTGCCGCACGGATACGAAGGCCAGGGCCCCGAACACAGCTCGGCGCGCCTGGAACGCTTCCTGCAACTGTGCGCGCTGGACAACATGATCGTGTGCGCACCGACCACGCCGGCGCAGGACTTCCACATGATCCGCCGGCAGATGCGCATGGCGACCCGCAAGCCGCTGGTGGTGATGACGCCGAAGTCGCTGCTGCGCCACAAGCTGGCGGTGTCGAGCCTGGACGAACTGGCCAAGGGTTCGTTCCAGGAGCTGATCCCTGACACCACGGCCAGCGCGAAGAAGGTCAAGCGCGTGGTGGTGTGCGCCGGCAAGGTCTATTACGACCTGCTGGAGGAAGCGCAGAAACAGGGGATCAAGGACGTCGCCCTGGTTCGCGTCGAGCAACTGTATCCATTCCCGCGCACGCAGCTGGTCGCCGAACTCAAGCGCCACGCGTCCGCCAAGGAAGTGATGTGGTGCCAGGAAGAACCGCAGAACCAGGGTGCCTGGTACCAGATCCAGCACCACCTGCGCGCCTGCCTGCAACCGGGCCAGGTGCTGGACTACGCCGGTCGCGCGCGTTCGCCCTCGCCCGCCGCCGGGCACATGGACGAGCACGTGGCCGAGCAGGCGCAACTGGTCGCCGACGCGCTGGTCAATCCGCTAGATGGCGACCACGTCGCCGAATGATGCCCCACCGCCATTCCGGGCGCGGCGAAGAAACCGCTGCCCGGATTCCATCCCCAGCTTCCCATCCCGTTCGGAACGACATTTAGGACACCCGCCATGGCCATCGAAGTCAAAGTCCCGGTTCTTCCGGAATCCGTTTCCGACGCCACCATCGCCACCTGGAACAAGAAGGCCGGCGACGCGGTCGCGCGCGACGAGAACCTGGTCGACCTGGAAACCGACAAGGTCGTGCTGGAGGTGCCGTCGCCGGTCGATGGCGTGCTCAAGGAAATCCGCTTCGAGGCCGGCGCCACCGTGACCAGCCAGCAGGTGCTGGCGATCATCGAGGAAGGCGCCGCGGCCGCGCCCAAGGCCGAGCCGTCGAAGGCCGAGCCGTCGAAGGCCGAGGCACCCAAGGCCGAGGCACCGAAGCCCGCCGCACCGGCCAAGGCCGCCGCCCCCGCTCCGCCCAGGGCCGCCAGCGGCAACGACCAGCTGCCTCCGGGCGCGCGCTTCGCCGCCGAAACCTCCGGGGTGGATGCGGCGCAGGTCGAAGGCACCGGCCGCAAGGGCGCGGTGACCAAGGAAGACATCGTCAACTACGCCAGCGGCAGGACCGCCGGCGTGTCCGGCGGCGCGCGCCCCGAAGAGCGCGTGCCGATGACCCGCATCCGCAAGCGCATCGCCGAGCGCCTGATGCAGTCGAAGAATTCGATCGCCATGCTCACGTCGTTCAACGAGGTCAACCTCGGCAAGGTCATGGCGATGCGCAAGGAGCTGGGTGAACAGTTCCAGAAGGACCACGGCATCAAGCTCGGCTTCATGAGCTTCTTCGCCAAGGCCGCCGCCAATGCGTTGCAGAAGTACCCTGTGGTCAACGCCTCGGTCGACGGCGACGACATCATCTACCACGGCTACGCCGACATCTCGATCGCGGTCTCGACCGACCGTGGCCTGGTGACACCGGTGCTGCGCAACGTCGAGCGGATGGGCTTCGCCGATGTCGAGAAGGCGATCGACGGCTATGCGAAGGCTGCGCGCGAGGGCGGGCTCAAGCTGGAGGACCTGCAGGGCGGCACCTTCACCATCACCAACGGCGGCACCTTCGGCTCGCTGATGTCCACGCCGATCGTGAACCCGCCGCAGTCGGCGATCCTGGGCATGCACACGATCAAGGAGCGCCCGATCGTCGAGAACGGACAGGTCGTGGCCGCGCCGATGATGTACATCGCGCTCTCCTACGACCACCGCATCATCGACGGCAAGGACGCGGTGCTGTTCCTGGTCGACATCAAGAACCAGCTCGAGAACCCGCATCGGATGCTGCTGGGGATGTGATCCCCGCACTGGCAAGAGCGCCCCTCATCCGGCCCTTCGGGCCACCTTCTCCCCGCTGCGCGGGGCGAAGGGAAGACACAGGAAACGGAAATGGCTGAACAATTCGACGTCGTCGTCATCGGTGCCGGCCCGGCCGGCTACCACGCCGCGATCCGCGCCGCCCAGCTCGGGCTGAAGACCGCGTGCATCGACGCCGCGCTGGGCAAGGACGGCAAGCCCGCCCTCGGCGGCACCTGCCTGCGCGTGGGCTGCATCCCGTCCAAGGCGCTGCTCGATTCCAGCCGCCAGTTCTGGAACATGGGCCACCTCTTCGACCAGCATGGCATCAGCTTCGAGAAGCCGGCGATGGACGTGAAGAAGATGGTCGCCCGCAAGGACGGCATCGTGAAGCAGTTCACCGGCGGCATCGCGGCGCTGTTCAAGGCCAACAAGGTGACGCCGTACTACGGCCATGGCGTGCTGCATCCGGGCAACGTGGTGAAGGTCAGGCAGCACGACGGTTCCGAAGTCGAACTGCACGGCACCAACGTCGTCATCGCCGCCGGCTCGGATTCGATCGAGCTGCCGTTCGCCAAGTTCGGCGAGCACATCATCGACAACGTCGGCGCCCTGGACCTCGAGCAGGTGCCGAAGCGCCTGGGCGTGATCGGAGCCGGCGTGATCGGGCTGGAACTGGGCAGCGTGTGGAAGCGGCTGGGCGCCGAGGTCACCATCCTCGAAGGCCTGCCGAACTTCCTCGCCGCCGCCGATGCGGAAGTGGCGAAGGTCGCCGCGCGCGAGTTCAAGAAGCAGGGCCTGGAGATCAAGCTGGGCTGCAAGGTGACCGGCACCGAGGTGAAGAAGGCCGGCAGCAAGTCGTTTGAAGTCAGCGTCGCCTACACCGACGACAAGGGCGCCGCGCAGGAAATCGTGGTGGACAAGCTGCTGGTGGCCGTGGGCCGCCGCGCCGCCACCCGCGGCCTGCTGGCCGAGGGCACCGGCGTGCAGCTCAACGAGCGCGGCCAGGTGGTGGTCGACGAGCACTGCCACACCGGCGTCGACGGCGTGTGGGCGGTCGGCGACTGCGTGCGCGGGCCGATGCTGGCGCACAAGGGCTTCGAGGAAGGCATCGCGGTGGCCGAGCTGATCGCGGGCCTGCCGGGCCACGTGAACTTCGACACCATCCCGTGGGTGATCTACACCGAGCCGGAAATCGCCTGGGTCGGCAAGACCGAGGAGCAGCTCAAGGCCGACGGCATCCCGTACAAGGCCGGCAGCTTCCCGTTCGCGGCGGTGGGCCGCGCGGTGGCGATGGCCGAGCCGGTAGGTTTCGTGAAGGTGCTCGCGCACGCCGAGACCGACACCATCCTGGGCATGCACCTGGTCGGCGCCAACGTCTCCGAACTGGTCCACGAAGGCGTGCTGGCAATGGAGTTCAAGGGCAGCGCCGACGACCTCGCACGCATCTGCCACGCGCACCCGTCGCTGTCGGAGGCGGTGCACGATGCCGCGATGGCCGTGCACAAGCGGGCGATCCACAAGGCCAACTGACGGGCACCAGGCGGTGAACGTCCAGTTCCTGCTCAAGATCGCGATCACGGTCGCGCTGGTGCTGCTGGCATCGGCGCTGGCCCGTCGCCAAGGCTGGCTCGGCGCGCTGGTCGCATCGTTGCCGCTGACCTCGCTGCTGGTGCTGGCCTGGCTCTATCACGACACGCGCGACCCGAAGCAGGTCGCCGACCTGGCGATGGGCATCTTCTGGTTCGTGCTCGGCAGCCTGCCGTTTTTCGTCGCACTCGCGCTCGCCTTGCGCCATGGCTGGCGCATCGGCCCGGCATTCGCGCTCGCGGGGGCGGCGGGATTCGCCGGAGTTTCCCTCACCCAATGGCTGCTGGCGCGCGGCCCATGAAGGCCGTGTGCGTCTACTGCGGCTCCAACGCGGGTTCGCGGCCGGCGTATGCCGCGCGCGCAGCCGCGTTGGGAACCCGGCTGGCGCGCGAGGGCCTGGCCGTCGTGTACGGCGGCGGCAACGTCGGCCTGATGGGCGTGGTCGCCGACGCCGCGCTGGCGGCGGGCGGCGAAGTGGTGGGCGTCATCCCCGAGCAGCTGGTCAACTGGGAAGTCGCCCACCGCGGCGTCAGCCGCCTCGAGATCGTCGCCAACATGCACGAGCGCAAGGCCCGCATGTTCGACCTGTCGGATGCCTTCGTCGCACTGCCGGGCGGCTTCGGCACGCTCGACGAAATGTTCGAGATGCTGACCTGGCGACAGCTCGGCCTCGGCGACAAGCCCTGCGCCTTCCTCGACGTCGACGGCTTCTACGCGCCGCTGGTGGCGATGCTGGACCGGATGGTCGACGAGCGCTTCCTGCACGCCGACCAGCGGAACGACCTGTGGCACGGCGACGACATCGACGCCCTGCTCGCGTGGATGCGCGACTACCGGCCGGCGCGGGCGGACAAGTGGCTGGACGAAAAACGCCGCGGCGACCTGCGTTGAGGACGACATGATCCCGGACCGTTTCCCCGCTTTCCGAATCCACGATGACGCCAGCGGTTACCACGCCGGCATCGAGGACGTCACGCTCGACCAGCTCGCCGCGGGCGAAGTCGTGGTCAGGGCCGCGTACTCGTCGGTCAACTTCAAGGACGCGCTCGCCGGCACCGGCAAGGGCAGGATCCTGCGCCGCTTCCCGCTGGTCGGCGGGATCGACGTCGCCGGGCACGTGGTGGCCTCGGCCGACCCGGGGTTCCGCGAAGGCGACGCCGTGCTGGTCACCGGCTGCGGCTTGAGCGAGACCCGCGATGGCGGCTACGCCCAATACGCGCGGCTGCAGGCGCAATGGACGATTCCCCTGCCCGCCGGTCTCTCGCTGCGCGAAAGCATGATCCTGGGCACCGCCGGATTCACCGCCGCGCTTGCCCTGTACCGCATGCTCGACAACCGCCAGTCGCCCGAGCTCGGGCCGTTGTGCGTCACCGGCGCGACCGGCGGCGTCGGCTCGCTCGCGCTCGACATCTTCAGCCGCGCCGGCTTCGAAGTGCATGCGATCAGCGGCAAGGCCACGCAGCACGACTACCTCAAGGCGATCGGCGCCAGCCAGGTCCACGGTCGCGACGCGCTGGCGACCACGCGGCCGCTGGAGTCGGCACGCTTCGGCGGCGGCCTCGACAACGTCGGCGGCCCGATGCTCGCCAGCCTGCTGGCGCAGACCGCGCCCTACGGCAACGTCGCCAGCGCCGGGCTCGCCGCCTCGGCGGACCTGCACACCACGGTCATGCCGGGCATCATCCGCGGCGTCTCGCTGCTGGGCGTGGCCTCGGCCGGTACCGCGCGCGACATCCGCGACGCGGTCTGGCAACACCTCGCCAGCGACTGGAAGCCGCGCCACCTGGAACGCATCTGCACCCGCGAAACGACGCTGGAGGAGCTGCCCGGCGTGTTCGCCGGCATGCTCGCCGGCGGCTCGCTGGGCCGAACCCTGGTCAGGCTTTGAGGGCCCCGTGCCGGGACCCGTTTGCGGCAACCGGCGCGGCGGCTACAATCGGCCACGTCTTCCGGGGAAACACCGCATGGCCCGTATCCTGATCGTCGACGATTCGCCGTCGCAGCTGATGGGCATCCGCCGCATCGTCGAGAAGCTCGGCCACGAGGCCCTGACCGCCGAGGACGGCGCCGCCGGCGTCGAGGCGGCCAAGCGCGAACTGCCCGACCTGATCCTGATGGACGTGGTGATGCCGAACCTCAATGGCTTCCAGGCCACGCGTTCGATCACCCGCGAGCCGGCGACCAAGCACATCCCGGTGATCCTGGTGACGACCAAGGACCAGGACACCGACCGCATGTGGGGCATGCGCCAGGGCGCCAGGGCTTACCTGACCAAGCCTTTCAGCGAGGATGAGCTGTCGCAGGTGATCTCCACCAACATTGGCGGCGGCGAACCGGGCCCCGCAGCCGCCTGAGCCCGCGCAACCCGCGGCACTGGTGGGCGGGGACGGACGCAGCGGCCACGCCTTCGCGTCGATCCCGCAGCTTGGGCAATCGGGCGGGTCACGCCCGGCGCCAATCATCCCCGAACGCATCCCGCAGCGCGGCATAGGCTTCGCGCTGGGCCTCCGCATCGGCCTTGGGCGCCAGCACTTCCAGTTCCACGATCTGGTCGCCCGCGGGTGCGCCCGGCAGGCCGCGTCCGCGCAGGCGCAGCTTGCGCCCGGCTTCCGAGTCGGCCGGGATCTTCAGCTCGACCGGCCCGCCCAGCGTCGGCACGCTGACCGTCGCACCGAGAGCCGCTTCCCACGGCGCCACCGGCAGCACGTGGATGATGTTGCGGCCGTCCACCTCGAACTGCGGATGCGCCGCGTATTCGATCTCCAGCAGCAGGTCGCCGCCGCGGCCGCCCTGCCCGGCGAGCCGGATCGCCTGCCCCGGCTTCACGCCCTTGGGCACGCGCACGTCCAGGGTCTTGCCATTGATGCCGATGCGGACGCTGTCACCCCGATACACCGCTTCCAGCGGCACCGCCAGGCGCGCACGCCGGACTTGATCGGGCGCAGGTCCGCGCGGCTGCGGCCCGCGTGCGCCACCGAAGCCGGGAGCCGCGCGCCCGCCACGCCGCCGCCCGAACATTTCCTCGAAGAAGTCGCTGAAGCCGCCACCTGCGCCGCCGCCGGCGAAGATCTCGTCGAAATCGAAGTCGCCCTGCGCCCCGCCCTGGCCGAATCCACCCGGCGGCGGCTGCACCTCGTCGCCGGGGCGATAGCCGCGGGCGCGCAACTGGTCGTATGCATGGCGTTTGGCCGGATCGCGCAAGGCCTCGTAGGCTTCGTTGACCGCCTTGAACTTCTCCTCCGCCCCGGCTTCCTTGCTGACGTCGGGATGGTACTTGCGGGCCAGCCGCCGGTAGGCGGTCTTGATCTCGGCTTCGCCCGCGCTCGGCTCGACGCCGAGGATGTCGTAGTAGTCCTTGAATTGCATGGCACTCCCCGGCGCGCGGGCCGGTACGCGATGTCCAGGCCCGGATTATCGCAGCGTCGCCGCGACGGCGTTGACACGGCGTTAGCGTCGGCCCCGGCTAGACTGGCGCGATTCCACGGAGAACCCCAATGCCCATCCAAGCCGGCGACCGCCTGCCAGAAGTCCCGCTGCAACGCATCCGCGACGGCATCGAAACCATCGATACCGGCAACCTGTTCGAAGGCCGGAAGATGGTGATCTTCGCGGTGCCGGGCGCGTTCACCCCAACCTGTTCGGAAAAGCACCTGCCGGGCTTCGTGGAGCATTTCGATGCATTCCGCGACAAGGGCGTCGGCGTGGCCTGCCTGGCGGTGAACGACCCGTTCGTAATGCAGGCGTGGGCGCAGAGCCAGCACGTTCCGGACGGCCTGCTGATGCTGTCGGACGGCAATGGCGATTTCACCCGCGCGCTCGGCCTGCAGATGGACGCCAGCGCCTATGGCATGGGCACCCGCTCCAAGCGTTTCGCGATCTACGCCGAGGACGGCGTGGCGAAGAAGGTGCTGGTCGAGGCGCCGGGTGAATTCCGGGTGTCCTCCGCCGAGCACATGCTGACGCAGATCCCCTGATTCCGTTCCCGAAGGATGCCATCCATGGCCAAGACACCCGCCGCCAAGAAGGCCACGCCCGCCACCGGCAAGCCGGGCACCGCAGCCCCGGCAGGCCCCGCCGGCATGACCGACGTCGCCACGATGCGCCGCAACGCGCGCCGGAACATCGACCAGGGCGCCATCACCGAGACCTACAGCGCCGACAGGAACACCGTCATCAGGCTGCTGAACGAGGCGCTGGCGACTGAGTGGGTCTGCGTGCTGCGGTATTACCGGCACTACTTCATGGCCTCGGGCATGTTCGCCGACGCGGTCAGGGCCGAATTCCTGGAGCATGCGATGCAGGAACAGGAGCACGCCAAACTGATCGCCGAGCGCATCGTGCAGCTCGGCGGGGAGCCTGACCTGAATCCGGACACGCTGACGCGCCGCGCCCACGCCGAGTACAAGCCCGGCACGGACCTGCGCGACATGGTCAAGGAAAACCTGGTGGCCGAGCGCATCGCGATCGACAGCTACCGCGAAATGGTGAACTACGTCGGCGACCGCGACACCACCACCAAGCGCATCCTCGAGCACGTGCTGGCGCAGGAAGAAGAACACGCCGACGACATGAAGGACCTGCTCGACGGCTGGATCGGTTCGTGACCCGCCGGGGATGATGGCAACTGCGGGAAAACCTGCCATCGCACCCGGCTGAAGGCCCGGGCCGTACGCAGCCCGGCCTAGGGCAGTACCCGGAACCGTACGCTCGTCCATGCCCCGCTCTGCGCGAGCGCAGTGAGGGTGTGCTCGCCGGCTTCCGCAAAGTCATGCGCCAGGGGACTGGCGCCCTCGGACTGGCCGATCCGGCGACCATCCAGCAGCCATTGCACCGCCGAATCCGTGCCCAGCGCGCGCACCGACAGGCGCACCGCATGCTCGCTGCCCGGCGCCCGCGCCAGGGTCGCGCGATCGTTGATGCCCTCGATGCGCAGCTCCTGCACGGCGGCGCGACCGTCGGCCATGCAGTCCCCGGCCAGCGGCGGCAACCGCGATGCGCGTCGCTCGGCGGCCGACAGCCATGGCGACGCCAGCGCCGGCCAGCGCGCGATCTCGGTGCGGCGCGTCGCGTGCGGCAGCGAGCAGGCCGCGGACACGCGTTCCCCGGTCGCCACGTCCAGTTCGAACCGCTCCCGACCGGCATTCCACAGCCGCGCGCCGCGCTCGGCGAACGTCGGCGGGACGACCCCGTCCAGCGTCCACGCCTTCATCCTGCGCTGGCAAAGCGCTGGCGGCTGCGATTCGGCGGCCGTGCCCAGCGGCCAGCAGATCTCGGTTTCAGCCACGTTGCGCGGCGGCGGCCTCGGCACGTTGTCGCCGCGGCGGCGCGGCAGGCTGTCGATGACTTCGAACATCAGCGGCAATGCGGTGACCCCGCCGTACTGCCCCGGCAACGGCGTGCCGTCCGGTCGACCGACCCAGACGCCCACCGTATGCCGCCGCGTGCCGCCGATGGCCCATGCATCGCGGAACCCATAGCTGGTGCCGGTCTTCCATGCGACCCGCGGTCGACCACGCGAGTCGAACGTGTCCTCGCGTTCTCCGGGGCGCGGGTTGGCCTCGAGCACGCTGCGCACGATCCACGCCGCGCCCGGCGACATCACGCGGCGGTCGATGCGCGGGTCGGCAGGCGTGTAGCGCACGCGCCCGGCGGCGCCCCCGCGGTTCAGCGCGGCATACGCGCCCACCAGGTCCTCCAGCCGCGCGCCGCTGCCGCCGAGGATCAGCGACAGGTTCGGCTTGGCGCCGCGCGGGTATTTCAGCGCGATGCCGGCGTTGTCCAGGCGCGCCGAGAACCGCGCCGGACCGACCCGGTCTAGCAGGTCGACCGCCGGGATGTTGAGCGACAGCCGCAGCGCCTGCGCCGCGCCGACCGGCCCGTTGAACGCCGCGTCGAAGTTGCCCGGCCGGTACCCGCCGAAGGACTGCGGCGCATCCACCAGCAGGCTCTCCGAGTGGATCAGGCCGTCGTCCAGCGCCATGCCGTACAGGAACGGCTTGAGCGTGGAACCCGGCGAACGCCAGGCCCGCACCATGTCGACGTCGCCGAGCCTGGCCTTGTCGCCGAACGCGACCGAGCCGACGTAGGCGCGGGCTTCCATGGTCGCGTTGTCCACCACCAGCAGCGCCGCGGACGTGCGCGGCGGCAGCTCGGAGAAGTAGGCGGTGACGCGCTCTTCCAGGGTGCGCTGCAGCGCGGGATCGATCGTCGAACGGATCCGGGCCGAGCCCGGATGTTCGCCGTGCAGGCGCTGCGCCAGCAGTGCCGCCGAAAGCGGGGCATGCAGCGTGCGCGACACCACCGCCTCGACCTTGGCGTCGCGCACCTGTGCCGGGCTCCAGATGCCGAGTTCGGACATGCGGTCGAGCACCTTGTCGCGCGCCACGCGTGCGGCCTGCGGATGCCGGTCGGGCCGCCAGCGACTCGGCGCCTGCGGCAGCACCGCCAGCAACGCGGCCTCGGCGTGCGACAGGCGCGACGCCGGCTTGCCGAGGTAGGCGCGGCTTGCGGTTTCCACGCCTTCGATGGTGCCACCGAAGGGCGCGCGCTCCAGGTACAGGCCAAGGATCTCGCGCTTGGACAGGTGCGCTTCCAGCTGCAGTGCGCGCAGGATCTGCCTGGACTTGGTCAAGGGCGTGCGCCTGCCGCCGGCGGGCCGCTCGAGGATGCGCGCGACCTGCATCGTCAACGTCGATCCGCCCGACACGATGTGGCCCCGCAGCAGCCACTGCCCGCCGGCACGCAGCAGCGAAACCGGGTTGACGCCGGGGTGCCGCCAGAACCAGCGGTCCTCGTAGCCCAGCAGCACCTGCAGGTACAGTGGCGAGACCTGGTCCGGGGTAACCGGATAACGCCACACGCCCTGGGCATCCGCGAACGCGCGCAACGGCGTGCCATCGCCCGCCACCACCAGCGTGCTGGTATCCCGCGTTTCCGGCAGCGGCAGCGGGAAGGCGAAGTCCAGTACCAGGAGCGCGAGCAAGCCCGCGGCCGCGCCCCAGCGCAGCCACGGCAACAGGCGCCGCCAGCCGCGTGGCGCGGGACCGGACGATTCGCGTGCTGCGTGCCTTGCGGCGCCCATGGCCGTACCGGGTCCCACGGTGCCGCGCGGGCGCCCGGCGTTGCCGCTTCCGCGCAGGCGTGAAACGACAATCCTCAGTGGTTCCAGCAATGGCCGACGTTTGCGCGACAAGTGACCAGGTTCCCGCCCGCCCGGAACGGGCGATCGAACGGAGCGATGCTGCCCTGGATCCCGGAGTCAGGTTCCGGGGTCACGGCTGCACCACGGTGATGCTCGCCGGCACCGCGCGCCCTACCCCGCGCAGCTGCGGACGGTACATGTCCTCGACCAGCGGCGGCGGCGCGGTGTAGGTGCCCGGCGTCACCGCGCGGACCAGGTAGAACACGCGCGCCCGGTTCCCGGCCCGCAGCTTGAGCGCGGCCACGTAGCGGTCGTCGCGGTACTCCTCGTGCAGCACCTCGGCGGCGTTGGCGCGGTCGGTGATGTCGATGCCGTCGACCACCACGTCGGCCCACTGTTTCGCATCCCCCAGGTTGAAGTTCTCGACCTCCAGCCCCGCCGGCAACAGGTCGGTGAGCAGCGCATCGGGCATGTCGCGGTCGGCAGTGATGCTGAGGCCGACGATCAAGGCTTCGCCCTCCTTCAGCGCCCCGGGTTTCCATGCCTTTCCGTCGATGCCGTACCACTTGCGCTCGACCTTGAGATCGCGGAAGTCCGGCGCCGGCGCGCTGCGCGGAACGCCGGCGACCTCCTGGCTCGCGTACAGCGGCGGCGCGCCTTCCGCGTCGAAGCGCACGCCCCTGGCGAGGGTGTCGTAATCGAACCTGCGGCCGACGATTTTCGCCGGCGCCGTGGCATCTTCCGCGCCGCCGACGTGCCAGGTGCCGGATACGCGCTTGTCCTGCCCGGCCGCCAAGGCCTTGCCCAGCCGCGCCAGCGCGACCTGTTCCTGCGTGCTCAGGTAAAGCCAGCCGCTGTCGCGACGCGCATCCAGTTCGCGACCCAGCTCGATCGCGTGCGCGTCGTACGCAGGCTTGGCGTAGCCGCGCTCATGGGTCAGCGCGATCATCAGCGCGCTGTCGCGCAGCGGGCTGCCGTAGTCGCCGAGGTAACCCGGGCGGTCGCCCTTGAACGCAAAGCCCTCCGCGATCGCCTTCCCGCCGCGCGCCTTGTCGCCCTGCATCGCCAGCGCGAGCCCGAGCTGTACCAGCGGCAAGCCGGTCAGCGTGTTCCTGCGCTCGTTGTCGTACAGCGCGCGCAGCGTGCCGAGCGGCGCGCGGTTGACGCGCGCCAGCACGTATCCGGCGTGCGCCTGGTAGGCGAACTTCAGGTGCGAACGGTGGTCGTGGCCGTAGAACTCGTCGCCACCGGCGAGCAGGCTCTCGTTGAGCCGCTGCAGCGCCTTCTGCAGGAGGTTCTCCGGAACCTGGAAACCGCCCTCGCGCGCATCGAGCAGGAACTCGGCCACGTAGGGCGTCAGTCCCGGGTTGACGTAGTCGTCGTCGCCCCACATCGAGAAATGGCCGGAGCCCACCTGCATCGACGCCAGCCGGCCGAACGCGCCTTCCATCCGCGCGCGACGCGTGCCGGCGTCGAGCCCGGTGGCTCCCAGCATCTTTGCCGTCGCCGGGTCGAGCAGGAGCGCGGCATAGCCCTTGCTCGTCGTCTGCTCGGCGCAGCCGTAGGGATAATCGAGCGCGCCCTGCAGGGCGCTGGCGAAGGGGATCGGCGGAATCGCGCTGACCGTCATCCGCGCGTTGACCGAACCGGGCATCAGGCCGGCGGCAAAATCCGCGCCCAGCGGGATCGGGCCGGGCGCGTCCAGCACCCGGGTCCGGGCGCGCAGCACGCCGGGCCAAGCCGGGCGCACCGGCAGGTCGTAACGGCGATCGACCTTGAAGCCGTTGCCTTCGACCCGCACGCGGACGTTGGCGGTGCCGTAGCCGGACTGCGCGGTGAGCGGGAAACTGAGGGTCGACTTGCCTTCGACCGCGATCTTCGCGCTGCGGGCACTGTCGCCGATCGCGACCGGGCCGATGCCGTCCACCCGCACCTTGAAGTCGCCGCCCTTGCCGGTGAAGTTGGTGAGGTCGAGCGTCACCGTGCTGCGATCGCCCGGCGCCAGCACGCGCGGCAGGCTGGCCTCGGCGACGATCGGCGCGCGCACCACGGTTTCCACGTCACGATTGCCGTAGCGATCCGCGGAGTACACCAGCGCCGAGACCCGCAAGGTGCCGTTGAAGTCCGGCACGGGCAGCTCGACGTGCGCATTGCCGCGGGCATCGAGTTTCACCGGCCCGGCGAACAGGTCCACGGTCTGCACCCGCGAAGTGGGTCGCCTTGCCTGCGGCAGGGCTTCCAGCGCCATGTCGCCGCCGAAGCGCAGCCTGGCCATGCCGCCCTCGAAGCTCTCGATCACCCGCCCGTACAGGTCGTAGGCGTCGACCCCCAGCCGGCGCTGGGCGAAGAAGTGCTTGTTGGCATCGGGCACCGGGAAACGGGTGATGTTGAGGATGCCGACGTCGACCGCGGATACCGTCGCGAACGCGCGCTGCCCGGCGAGTTGCGGCACGCTGACCGTCACCCGCAACGGCTGCCCGGGACGCATCATGGGCGGCGCCTCGAGCCCGACCGCGACCCGGCGCGCCTTGCGGTCCATCGGCACCCAGGCCACGCCGACCGCGCGCGCCGGCGTCACCTTGCTCGGCGCACTCCCGCCGCGGAACACCAGCGCGGTGACATAGACGTCGTGCCGCTCCCACTCGCCGGTGACCGGTATCTCGAACGTGCTGCCGTCGGCCTCGACGTCAATCTCCTGCACGTACAGCAGCTTGTCGCTCTCGACCAGCAGCACGCCCTTGCCGGGGTGCGGCGGCGTGACGGTGGCCTTGAGGGTATCGCCGGCCTTGTAGCCGGTCCGGTCCAGCGACAGCTTCACCTTGTCGGGCCGCGCGTCGAGGCCACGGTTCTGGTCGTCCCAGCTCCAGCCGGCGCGGAACGGGTAACGCATGGTCAGCCCGGTTGCCGGATCGAGCACGTCGACGCGGTACTCGCCCCATTCCACGAGAAAATCCAGGCGCGTGGCGGTGGCCGCGGAATCGACCGTCCTGGTTTCCACGTTCTCGAAACGGCGGGTGAAGTCGTAGTCCCAGCCGCCGTCCTCGTCGTAGTTCCAGTGGTAGTCGCGGAGCTCGCGCACCAGCGTGACCTTCAGGCCCTTTCCGGGGCGCGGCCTGCCGTCGTTGCCCACGCGCACCAGTTCGAAGCCGGCGTTGCCGTTGCTGTCGGTGCCCTCCGCGTCGTCGAACAGGGGACGCAGGCCGACCAGCGCCGGCGTCGGCCACATCACCCGCTTCAACGAGCGGTTGACGCTGCGGCCGCCGGTTTCGTACAGGCTCCCGGAGACGACCACCGCTACCGGCGTGGCCGCTTTGACTTCATCCGGGAGCGGGATGTCCTGCACCAACCTGCCGGCGTCATCGAGCTTGGCGTCGATGACGTCCTTCGCCTCCCGCGGCAGTTCCACGGTGGGATCGCCGAAGAAGTAGCCGGGCAGCTGCTCGAGCGGATGCTGCTCCACCGCCACCGCGAGCTTGGCGCTGAAGCGGTTGCCCGCGGCCGGCGCGCCATAGAGGTAGGCACCGGTGGCTTCCAGGCGGAACGGCTGCCCGGGTGCGAGCACGGCATCGGCGGTCGCCAGTTCGAGCTTCATGCGCTCGGGCAGGAATTCCTCGATCCGCAGCGTCATGCCTTCGACCGCTTCCGCGCTGCCCGGATCGGTGCGGAACTCGACCCGCCAGCGCCCGGTCGGCGCGTCGACGGGAATCGTCTTCTCGAACCGGAAGTACCCCAGTTCCCCGGGCTCGATGCGGCTGTCGAGGAAGGTCTTGCCGTCGGGCTGCTTGAGCCGCACGAACAGCGGCTGCGCGCCCTTGCCCTTCGCGGCGACCGGCTTGCCATCCTGGTCGCGGAACAGGGCCGACACCCGCACCGTCTCGCCCGGCCGGTACAGGTCCCGCCCCGACCACGCGAACACGTCGAACCACGCCGATTCGCGGCCGGCGACGGCGAACTCCGAGAGGTCCAGCGCCGGCTGGTTGAACGGCAGCAGCGACACGTCGCTGCCTTGCCGCGCCACCAGCACGTGTCCCGATTGCAGCGTGTAGTTCAGCAGCGCATTGCCGTTGCGGTCGGTTTCGCCCTTGAGGAAGGTGCCGCCCTTCGGGCCGAGGATCCGCAGCTCGACGCCAGCGGCCGCGCCGCCGCTGCGCAACGAAGCCACGTGCACGTACAGCTTGTCCTTGTACGCACGCGCGTGCAGCCCGAGGTCGCTGACGGTGAAGAACGTGGTCTCGAACTGGTCCTGGAACTGCCCTGCCCGCTTCATCACCGCGAAATACAGCCCGGGCTCCTGCAGTTCCGGGATGTCCTGCACCGGCAGGTAGGTCAGCGCACGCTCGTTGCGCTTGCCGTCGAGGACGAAGCGGTTCACGTAAACCGACTTCGCCAGCTTCGACAGCGGCACCTGTTCGTTGTAGTCCCGCTCCAGTTCCCAACTGCCGCGCCGACCACCGCGCTGGAACTCGCTGAAGAACCGGGGCAGCGACTTCTCCTCCACCCGCAGGAACTCGACGTCGACGTCCTCGACGTTGACCGACACCACCGGCAGGCCGCGCGACTCCCGGGCCGGCAGCACGCTGCCCTGCGACGCGAAGCCCACCGCCGGGTCGAGTTCGCCGGTGAACACCTTCTGCTCGAGATCCCGGCCGAGCCGGGTGCCGTCGGCGGCGGTCAGCGCGCCGGAAATGCGCAAGGTGTAATGCCTGTTGGGCTCCACGAACGGGAAGCGCAGCGTCTTGCCGTCCTTGTCCAAGGACCAACTGCTCTTCTCGGCCATCGGCTCGGCGAAGGTCAGCAGGCTATCGAAGTCCTGGGTACCCACCAGCGGCCGCGAGAACTCCAGCGCGATGGCGAGGGCATCGCGTCCCTGGTCCGGATAGGCGCGCAGCAGCGCGAAACCGGTGACCTTCGCGCGTTCGGCCTTGACCGGCTCGCCGCTGGGTTCGGGAAGTTGCCCGTGCGGATCGCGCTGGCAGGCCGCCATGCCCACCGCGAGCAGTGCGACGAAGGCCCACCTGGCCACGGCTGCGGCCAACACGAAGTCGCGCTTGCGCATCAGGTCCATCCCCCGTTTGCCGGGAGTATAAGGCGGCGGCCATGCCTTTCCGCGATGGCGTGTGGTCCGTGGAGCGCTTGCGGGCGCTGCCCGGCCCGCCGCTCCCAGGCATCGGCGAAGCGTGGCTTTGCGGGAACCGGCGGCAGGAAAAAGAAGACCCGGCATCGCGGGCGCGAGTGCCGGGCCTTCCACTGCCTGGAAGCCAGGATCAGCCCGCGGGTGGGGGTGGCGCTTCCTGCTCCGTAGCCGCGACGACCACGTCCGCTTCCTCGTCCTCCAGCGACGCGTCCACCCGCTCGATCGCCTGCAGGGTCTCGTCGGCGGCCAGCCGGATCAGGGTCACGCCCTGGGTGTTGCGGCCGACCTGGGCGATTTCAGCGGCGCGCGTGCGCACCAGGGTGCCGCCATCGGAGATCAGCAGCACCTCGTGCTGTTCGCTGAGCTGGATCGCACCGACCAGCTTGCCGTTGCGGGCGGTGGTCTGCAGCGCGATCACGCCCTGGGTGCCGCGACCCTTGCGCGGATAGTCGGCCTGCGGGGTGCGCTTGCCGTAACCGCGCTCGCTGGCGGTGAGGATGTCGCCGTCGCCGGCGAGCACGATCAGGCTGCGGACCTCCTCGCCATCGGCCAGCTTCATGCCGCGCACGCCGGTAGCGGTGCGGCCCATCGGACGCACGGTCTCGCCGGCGAAGCGCACGGCCTTGCCGTTGCTGGCGAACAGCATGATGTCGCGGGTGCCGTCGGACAGTTCCGCGCCGACCAGCGCGTCGCCTTCAACCAGGTTGATCGCGATCTTGCCGCGCTGCAGCCGGTAGGCGTATTCGGTCAGCGGCGTCTTCTTGACGGTGCCGTTGCGGGTGGCGAAGAACACGAACAGGTCTTCGCTGTACTCGCGCACCGGCAGCACCGCCTGCACCTTCTCGCCTTCCTCCAGCGCGATCCAGTTGATGATCGGGCGGCCGCGCGCGTGCGGGCCGGCATCGGGCAGCTGGTGCACCGACAACCAGAACACCCGGCCGGCGCTGGTGAAGGTGAGCAGCGTGTCGTGGGTGTTGACCAGCCACAGCTGGTCGATGAAATCCTCGTCCTTGGTGGTGGCGGCGTTGCGGCCGCGGCCGCCGCGCTTCTGCGCGCGGTAGCTGCTGACCGGCTGGCGCTTGGCGTAGCCCGAGTGCGAGAGCGTCACCACCACGTCTTCCGGGGCGATCAGGTCGAGGATGTCGAGGTCTTCCTCGCTGGCGCGGATCTCGCTGCGGCGCGCGTCGCCGAACTCCTCCTTGAGGTTGCGCAGCTCGGTGCGGATGACCTCGAGCAGCACGTCCGGATCCTCGAGGATCTCGATCAGGCCGCGGATCGTTTCCAGCAACAGCTTGTATTCCTCGGTCAGCTTTTCCTGTTCCAGCCCAGTCAGGCGGTGCAGGCGCATCTCCAGGATCTGCTGGGCCTGGATCTCGGTCAGCTGGTAGTTGCCGTCCACCAGGCCGACGCCGGCCGGCAGGTCTTCCGGCCGCGAAGCATCGCTGCCGGCGGCGGACAGCAGGGCACCGACCAGTCCCGGCGGCCAGGTGCGGGCCAGCATGCGCTCGCGGGCTTCATTCGGGTTCGCCGAGGTCTTGATCAGCTCGATCATCGCGTCGATGTTGGCAAGCGCGACAGTCAGGCCCTCGAGGATGTGCGCGCGGGCGCGGGCCTTGCGCAGCTCGAAGATCGTCCTGCGCGTCACCACCTCGCGGCGATGGCGTACGAAGGCCTCCAGCATCTGCTTGAGGTCGAGCAGCTGCGGCCGGCCGTCGACCAGCGCCACCATGTTGATGCCGAACACCGACTCCATCTGGGTCTGCTGGTAGAGGTTGTTGAGCACCACCTCGGCCGACTCGCCGCGCTTGACCTCGATGTAGATGCGCATTCCGTCCTTGTCGGACTCGTCGCGCAACTCGCTGATGCCCTCGAGCTTCTTCTCCTTCACCAACTCGGCGATTTTTTCTATCAGCCGGGCTTTGTTGACCTGGTAGGGGATCTCGGTGACCGCGATCGCCTCGCGGCCGTTGTCGGCGACCTCGATGTCGGCACGGGCGCGCATGCGCACGCGGCCGCGGCCGGTGCGGTACGCCAGGTGGATGCCGCCCACGCCGTTGATGATGCCCGCGGTCGGGAAGTCCGGCCCGGGGATGTACTGCATCAGGCCTTCGATGTCGATCGCGGGATCGTCGATCAGGGCGATGGTGGCGTCGACCACTTCCGACAGGTTGTGCGGCGGGATGTTGGTCGCCATGCCGACCGCGATGCCGGCCGAGCCGTTGACCAGCAGGTTCGGGAAGCGCGACGGCATGACCGTCGGCTCCAGCTCCTTTTCGTCGTAATTGGGCTGGAAATCGACGGTTTCCTTGTCGATGTCCGCCATCAACTCGTGCGCGAGCCGCGACATGCGCGACTCGGTGTAGCGCATCGCCGCGGCGGAATCGCCGTCGACCGAGCCGAAGTTGCCCTGCCCGTCGACCAGCAGGTAGCGCAGCGAGAACGGCTGCGCCATGCGCACCAGGGTGTCGTACACCGACTGGTCGCCGTGCGGGTGGTACTTGCCGATGACGTCGCCGACGATGCGCGCGGACTTGAAGTGCGGCTTGTTGCTGTGCGCGCCCAGCTCGCTCATCGCGTACAGCACGCGCCGGTGCACCGGCTTGAGGCCGTCGCGGACGTCGGGCAGCGCGCGCCCCACGATCACGCTCATGGCGTAATCCAGGTAGCTGCGACGCATCTCGTCTTCGAGGTTGACCGGGATGATTTCCTTGGCGGGTTCTGCCATCGGGATTCCGTTGCTGTGCGGTGGGTTTCAGGCCGGCCCGGGCCACGGCCGACGCGAGCGACAGGCCCTGCGGCGAGTCCCCCTGTGGCGTGGATCGGGGCTGGCGAAACGACGGCAAATCATACCACGGAACCGCGCCTCCCTGCAGGCCGATTCCCCGCAGGAAACAGCCACTTACAGTCGTTTTCCGGGACGCTGCCGAGGCTGCGCACGGGCGTCCGCTTCAGGGCGCGGCACGCGTTCCGAAAGCCGCCTGCATCGACGCCGCGTCGGGATGCTCGATCGTGCCCTGTTCGGTCACGATCGCATCGATCAGTGCATGCGGGGTGACATCGAACACCGGGTTCCAGGCGGCGACGCCCTCGGACACGGTACGGCTGCCGCCGACGGCGTGCAGTTCCGCCGGATCGCGCTCCTCGATCTCGATCAGGTCGCCGCTGGCGGTCGCCATGTCCACGGTCGAGGACGGTGCCACCACCATGAACTTCACGCCGTGGTGCCTTGCCGCGATCGCCAGCTGGTAGGTGCCGATCTTGTTGGCGACGTCGCCATTGGCGCAGATGCGGTCGGCGCCGACCACGACCCATTGCACCTGGCCGCTCTTCATCAGGTGCGCGGCGGCGGAGTCGGCGATCAGGGTGGCGTCGATACCGTCCTGTTGCAGCTCCCACACGGTCAGGCGCGCGCCCTGCAGCCAGGGCCGGGTTTCGCCGGCGAAAACCGCGTCGATGCGCCTTTGCGCGACCCCGGCGCGGATCACGCCAAGCGCGGTACCGAAGCCGGCGGTCGCCAGCGAACCGGTATTGCAGTGGGTCAGCACGCCGCTGCCGGGCTCGATCAGGCTGGCGCCGAGCGCACCCATGCGGCGGTTGGCGGCGAGGTCCTCGCTTGCGATCGCGCGTGCTTCGCGTTCGAGCGCCTCGCGCCAGCCTTCGCCTTCGACTCGTGCCAGCGCCGCGCGCATCCGCGCCAGCGCCCAGGACAGGTTGACCGCCGTGGGGCGCGCCGCATTGAGCCGTTGCAGGGCGGGTTCGAGCGCGGTGGCGGCTTCGGCGGCGCCGGCCGATTCGATGGCGTTGGCGGCCAGCACCACGCCCCATGCGGCGGCGATGCCGATCGCCGGCGCGCCGCGGACCGCAAGCGAGTGGATCGCCGCGGCGACCTCGTCGCTGCCGGTGCAGGACAGGTAATCGACCGCGAACGGCAGCTTGCGCTGGTCAAGCAATTCCAGCGCCGTCCCTGTCCAGCGGATCGGACGCACGTGATCGTAGCGGGCGTAATCGATGTCGTCGGCCATCGGCGCATTATGCCGTCGCGGGCATTTGCCAAGCCATTCCGGGGCAATCCCGCATCACCAGCCGTGCACTGCAAGGATGTCCGCGCGGCCTGAGGTTGCGCCCTGCCCACCTGTTGCCTAGGCTTGATCGACATGCCGCACCCGATGCGCACCCGCTATCTGCTGGGTTTCGGCCTCGCCACCGGGATCATGGTGCTGGTGGGGGCATCGATCATGCTCGCCACGCAGCGCTTCCGCGCCGATACCCAATGGGTGTCCCACAGCCAGGAAGTCATTGGGCGGCTGGCCCAGATCCGCGCCACCCTGCTGGACGGGATCTCCACCCAGCGCAGCTACCTGCTGACAGGCAACCAGGCCTATCGCGACCAGTACCAGGCGGTGCGTCCGGAAATCCGCGCCGAAGTCGCCAGGCTCGCTTCCCTGTTGGCCGACAACCCGGCGCAGTCGCAGCGTGCATCCCGGCTGGGCGACCTGATCGACAAGCGCCTGGATTCGGCGAGCGAGGCCGTGCGGGTCTATGACGATGCCGGCCTGGTCGACGCGCAGCGCTACCTGGGCAGGAACCGCGGCTACGAATTGATGTTGGGCATCCAGCAGCTGATGGCGCAGATGCAGGACGACGAGCAGCGCCTTCTCGCGCAACGCAGTCGCGATTCGGCCCGCAGCGCCAACATCCTGATGGTGCTGGGCGCGCTGGGCATCCCGCTGAGCCTGCTGATCATGTGGGCGATCTACGCCCAGCTCTCGCGTGAAGTCCGCGAGCGCGAGGCCGCCCAGGCCAAGGCCGAGGACCTCAACCAGGACCTCGGCCGCAGCGTGTCCGGGCTGGAGCGCGCGACCAGCGACCTGCGCGAGATCGGCCACTACGCAGGGCTGCTGCAGGGCTGCCGCCACGTCCCCGAGGCACTGGAGGTCACCCGCGTCGCCCTGGGCAGGCTGCTGCCGGACGTGGCCGGCACCGTGTACCTGCTGCGGGCTTCGCAGGATTACGCCGAGGCCGAGATCTGCTGGGGCGAGCACCTGGCGCCGGCGCACGCGCTGTTGCTGCCGCAGGAGTGCTGGGCGCTGCGCCGGGTGCAGCCGCATTTCGTCCACGATGTCCACGGCGGCAATGCCTGCAGCCACCTGGACCAGCCCGCCGCCGGCGTCGCCGTCGCCACCGCCTGCCTGCCCTTGAGCGCGCAGAACCTCAGCCTGGGCTTCATCTACCTATCCGCCCCGGGGCCGGGGCCGATCGCGCGCATGGAGATCGCCAGCGCCGCCGCCGAACAACTGTCGCTGGCGCTCGGCAACCTGCGGTTGCAGGAAACCCTGCGCCAGCAATCGATCCGCGACGCGCTCACCGGCCTCTACAACCGGCGCTACCTGGAGGAGTCGCTGCCGCGGGAGCTGAGCCGATGCGAACGGCGAAAGCTGCCGCTGGCACTGCTGATGCTCGACCTCGACCACTTCAAGGCCTTCAACGACGCGCACGGCCACGACGGGGGCGACGCCCTGCTCGCGGGGTTCGGCCGCCTGTTGCTGGCCAGTTGCCGCGGCGAGGACATCCCCTGTCGCTATGGTGGCGAGGAGTTCATCCTGATCCTGCCCGAAGCCGACCTCCGCACCGCGACGCACCGCGCCGAAGAGATCCGGACCGCGCTCGAGGCGATGACCGTGCCGCACCTGCAACGCACCATCGGCGGCAGCACCGTGTCGATCGGGATCGCGCTGTTCCCGCAGCATGCCGGCACGGGCGACGAACTCAAGCGCATGGCCGATGCCGCGCTCTACCGCGCCAAGCGCAACGGCCGCAACCGGGTCGAGGTTGCGGGCGCGGCGTAAGGATCAGGCGCGGGCGAAGTCGAACGCCAGCACGTCGGCGATGCGCCCGCTGCCGGCCATCGCCATCAGCAGGCGGTCCAGCCCCAGGGCGACGCCGGCGCACGGCGGCAGTCCCGCCTGCATCGCGGCCAGCAGGCGCTGGTCGATCGGCGGGACGACGGCGCCGCGGTGTTGGCGTCGCTGCTGGTCGCGTTCGAAGCGCGCGCGTTGCTCATCGGCATCGGTGAGTTCGTGGTAGCCGTTCGCCAGTTCCAGCGGGCCGAGGTACAGCTCGAAGCGTTCGGCCACCAGGGCATCGCCATCCCGCCGCACACGCGCGAGCGCGCACTGCGAAGCCGGATAGTCGTACACGGCGAGCATGCGATGCGGCGGGAAACCGGGTTGCAGGCGATGGGTCATCAGCAGGTCGAGCCAGTCGTCGCGGCCGAGTCCGCTCGGTTCGATCGCGACGTCGCCGAGGGCTGCGCGCAATGCCGCCTCGTCCGCGGTGAACGGATCCAGCCCCAGTCGCTGCCGGTACAGCTCGCGATACGCGATGGATTCCAACCGGGCGTCGCGCCCCGCCAGCGCCAGCGCGGCTTGCACCAGCTCCGCGGTTTCCTGCAGCAGCCGCTGGTGGTCCCAGCCGACGCGGTACCACTCCAGCATCGTGAACTCGGGATTGTGGCGGCCGCCGGCCTCGCCATCGCGAAACACCCGGCCGAGTTCGTAGCAATCGCCGACGCCGGCCGCCAGCAGGCGCTTGAGCGCATGTTCCGGCGAAGTCCGCAGCCAGCGCGTGCGCGGCGCACCATCGGTGCGGCCGGTGAACTGCAGCGAGAACGAGGCGATGTTGGGCTCGGTGTTGCCGGCGACCGAAAGGACCGGCGTCTCCACCTCGAGCACGCCACGCGCGGCGAAGAAGTCGCGAATGCGCGCATGCAGCGCCGCGCGCAGGCGGATCGCCTCCAGCGGCGCAGTGGGTCGCCAGTCAGCCATGGAAGATCGCTGCCATAGGCGCCGTGCTTATGCGTGCGCCACTCATGCACCGTTGTCCGCGAGGAACGCCAGCAACCGCGCCTCGTCCCAGACCTCCACGCCCAGTTCCGCGGCCTTGGCCAGCTTGCTGCCGGCGGCCTCGCCGGCCACCACGAAGTCGGTCTTCTTCGAGACGCTGCCGGAGACCTTGGCACCAAGCGCCTCCAGCCGGTCCTTGGCGACATCGCGGGTCAGGGATGCCAGCGTTCCGGTCAGCACGATCGTCCTTCCATCGAGCGGACCAGCCTTCGCGGCCTGGACGTGGGCTACGGCCGCATGCAGGCCCGCCAGCGCCTCGGTCGTGCGACGCAGCAGCGCCCGCCCCTCGCGCGTACGCACGAAGGCGTGCACCGCGTCGGCGGTGTCCGGCGGCAGGCCGGCACCGACCAACGCTTCCGCGGCGGCCGCCGCGACGGCCTCGATGGAATCGAACGCCGATGCCAGTTGCTCGGCGCGCCTGGGGGTGAGCCTGGGGATGCCCATCTGTGCCAGCACGTTGCCGGTCGCGAGCGCGGCACGCAGCCTGGCAGTGGGCGGATGCGTGTCGGTGATGCGCACGCCGCGCGCGAGCAGGTCGTCGATCACCCGCTGGTTGCCCGGCTGCGCGAAGAACGCGTCGATCGCGCGGGCGACTTCGTCGCCGATGTCCGGCACCAGCTTCAGCACCGGCCACGGCAGGTGGCGGACGAGCGCGAGGTCGCCGAACCACGCCGCCAATGCCTTGGCCGTGCTCTCGCCGACGTGCTCGATACCGAGCGCGTACAGGAACCGCTCCAGCGTGGTATCGCGGCTGTTGGCGATGGCCTCGATCAGGTTCTCGGCCCATCGGGTGGCCACCTTGCCGGCCTTGACGGTCTCGGGCGTCGTGCCGTCGCGCTGGTCGGCGCGGCGCTTCATCTCCAGCAGGTTTTCCAGCGTCAGCTTGTAGAGGTCCGCGACCGAATCCAGGTAACCGAATTCGCCCAGCGCCTCGATGTAGCGCTCCCCCAGGCCGTCGACGTCCATCGCGCGGCGGCTGGCGAAGTGGAACACCGTCTGCGTGCGTTGCGCGGCGCAGGCGAGCTCGCCGCTGCAGCGCGCGACCACTTCGCCCTCCTCGCGCACGATGTCGGAGCCGCAGATCGGGCAGTGCGCGGGCATGGCCCAGGCCCGGGCGCCCTTCGGCCGCAGTTCCGGGACAACGCGCACCACTTCCGGGATCACGTCGCCGGCGCGACGCACGATCACCGTATCGCCGACGCGCACGTCCAGGCGCGCGACCTGGTCGGCGTTGTGCAGGGTCGCGTTGGTGATGGTGACGCCACCCACGAACACCGGGGCCAGCTTCGCGGCAGGCGTGGCCGCGCCGGTGCGGCCGATGTTGACGATGATGTCCTCGACCACCGTGGTCTGTTCCTGCGCCGGGAACTTGTGCGCGATCGCCCAGCGCGGCGTGCGGCCGACGAAGCCCAGTTCGCGCTGGGCGGCCAGGTCGTCGACCTTGTAGACCACGCCATCGATGTCGAATGGCAGCGCATCGCGCTGCGCGCCGATCCGGGCGTAGTAGGCCAGGCATCCGGCCGCGCCGCGCGCGGTCGTGGCCAGCGGGCTCACCGGGAATCCCCATTCGCGCAGCTTGCCAAGCACCTGCGAGTGCCGGTCCGGGATGCTGCCGTGCTCGACCGCACCTAACGCGTAGGCGTAGAACGCCAGCGGGCGCTGCGCGGTGGCGCGCGGGTCGAGCTGGCGCAGGCTGCCGGCGGCGGCGTTGCGCGGATTGACCAGCGGCTTGATGCGCCCGTCCGAGGCGCGCGCCTGCTCGTTGTAGGCCTCGAAGCCGGCGCGTGGCATGTAGACCTCGCCGCGCACCTCGAGCACCCGCGGCCAGCCCTTGCCGCGCAGTTTCAACGGGATCGCGCGGATCGTGCGCAGGTTGGCGGTCACGTCCTCGCCGGTCTCGCCGTCGCCTCGTGTCGCGCCCTGCACGAAGACGCCCTCCTCGTAGCGCAGGCTGATCGCGAGGCCGTCGAACTTGGGTTCGACCGAGAAAACCGGGTCGGTGACTTCCAGCCGCTGCTCGACCTTGCGCTCGAAATCCTCGACTTCGGCGTCGTTGAAGGCATTGGCCAGCGACAGCATCCGCATCTCGTGGCGGACCGGCGCGAACGCGCCGGAAGGCGTCCCGCCGACGCGCCGGGTCGGCGAATCGGCGGTCACGAGCGCGGGATCGGCGGCTTCCAGCGCCTCCAGTTCGCGCATCAACCGGTCGTACTCGACGTCGGCGAGATCCGGGTCGTCCAGCACGTGGTAGCGGTAGTTGGCGTCCTCGATCAGGCGACGCAGTTCGGCGGCACGGGCGGCGGGATCGGCGGGCATGGTCGGATTCTAGGGCACCGCGCGTGTTGCCGATGCAGGGTCCGGACTACTCAGCGGCAGGCGATGCGGGACGCCGGGGACACCGCATTCCGGAGAGGACCAGCGCAACCTGGCGGTTTGTAGGAGCGGCTTCAGCCGCGAGCTGTTGTCGCGCCATTCGTGGGGCAAGAAGCTCGCGGCTGAAGCCGCTCCCACAACGGGCGCTCCCCACACGGTCGCTGCCACGCGAGCCGGTGCGGACGAGCCCCCCCCACCGATGTCACTCGCGCAGCGGCTACCAGCGCGGGGAACGGGTGATCGGCGGCGCTTCGTGCTGGCGGTCGTAGGCGCGCAGTTCGTCGCGCAGGTGCTGGATGCGCTGGCGGCCGAGCGCGTTGCGCGACTCGTCCAGCACCACGCCGTCGAGCAGTTCGGCCATGCGTTGCGCGGTGGGCAGCATCATTTCCCAGCCATCCAGCGCCGGCAGCGGTGCCGGCAGGGTCAGGAAGAAGGCGATCGCCGGTGTTTCCAGCGACTGGATCGTGGCCATCTCGAAGCTGCCCGGCTTCATGATGTTGGCGACGCTGAACACCGGGCCGCGCTCGGGATGGCCCTCGACCAGGCGGTGGAACACGTTCATGTGGCCGTAGGTCAGGCCGGTCTTTTCGGCGGCCACGACGATGTCCGGACCGCGCAGCATTTCGCCGGCGCGCGCGGCGATGTACAGGGTCACGATCTTGTCGAAGTCCTCGCTGGCGCGGCGACCGAGGTCGCTGCTGGCGGCGCCGCCGGGCAGCTCCATCTCCGACTGCAGCGCGGCATCGCCATGGCCCTGGGCGAGTTCGTTTTCCAGCTCTTCGCCGATGGTGGGTTCGACGCGCCGTCCATCGCCGCGGCCGCCTTCGATGCGGCGCCCCTGCCCTGGCCGGCGCGGGCGGCCGAAGAAATAGATCGCGGCCATCAACAGCACACCCGCGATCACGATCCCGGTACGCAGCATCCACACGTCGGACATCGTCGTCTCCCTGCTGGGTAAGATCCTGCTGTGTAAGGTCCGGCGCTCAGGCGGCGCCGGCCAGGCGCGCGGCTTCGGCCAGGTCGACCGACACCAGGCGGCTGACGCCCGGCTCGCGCATGGTAACGCCGGAAAGCTGCTGCGCAGCCTCCATCGTCGCCTTGTTGTGGGTCACGAACAGGAACTGCACCTGTTCGCTCATTTCCGACACCATCGCGGTGAAGCGGCCGACGTTGGCCTCGTCCAGCGGCGCATCGACTTCGTCCAGCAGGCAGAACGGCGCCGGGTTGAGCCGGAAGATCGCGAACACCAGGGCCACCGCGGTCATCGCCTTCTCGCCGCCGGACAGCAGCGAGATGTTGGACACGCGCTTGCCCGGTGGCCGCGCCATGATCGCCACGCCGGTGTCGAGCAGGTCCTCGCCGGTGAGCTCCAGGTAGGCGTGGCCGCCGCCGAACAGGCGCGGATACAGCTCCTGCACGCCGGAGTTGACCCGGTCGAACGTGTCCTTGAAGCGGCCGCGGGTTTCCCGGTCGATCTTGCGGATCGCGTCTTCCAGCGTTTCCAGTGCCGAAGTGAGGTCGGCGTCCTGCGCGTCCAGGTATTCCTTGCGCTGCGCGGCTTCGGCGTGCTCGGCGATCGCGGCGAGGTTGACCGGCTCCAGCCGGCGCAGCTTGGCGTCGAAATCGGTGACGGCCTTCTCCCAGGCGCCGGCATCGGCGTCCTCGGCCAGCGAATTGACCACGTCCTCGAGCACGAAGCCGGCGTCGGCCACTGCGTGCGACAACTGCCCGGCCTTGATCTCCAGCGCCTGCTGGTCGAGCTTGCGCTGGCCGATCTTCTCGCGTTGCGCCAGCGCCTGTTCGTCGCGCTGGTGGCGGGTCTGCTCGTGCCCGCGCAGTTCGTTGTCGATGCCTTCCAGCGCCGAGCGCGCGGCGGCCAGTGCTTTCTCGGTGCGCACGCGCTCCTCGAGCGCGGCCTGGCGTTCGCTTTCCAGCGTGCTGCCCGGCGAGTCGCCATCGGCCAGCTGCGAGGCGAGCTCGGCCAGGCGGGTGTCGAGTTGCCCGCGTTGCCCGCCCATGCGCTCGAGCGACTGCGCCAGCGCCGCGATCTGCGCGCGCTGGGTTTCCACGGTCAGCGCCAGCGCGTGCGCGGCATCGCGCGACTCGCGCGCGGCGGCGCGGGCGGCGTCGCGGGCTTCGCCGAGGCTGGCGCGTTCGGCCTCCAGCGCGCGACGCGCGGTTTCCAGCTCCGCCATTTTCGCGACCGCCGACTCCAGCTTCGCCCGTGCCTCGCGCGCCTGCCCGCGACTGCCGTCGATGGTCTCGACCAGCTGCGCGTGCTCGGCGTCGATCTTCTCGATGCGGCTGCGCGCGGAATCCAGCCGGCCCTGGTGGCTCTGCAGCTGGCCGGCGAGTTCGGACACGCCGCGATGGGCCATGTAGAGCGCGCGTTGTGCATCCTCGCGCTGCTGCTCGGCGACCAGCGCGCGGTCGCGCCAGGCGGCCAGGCCGCGTTCGAGTTCGGTTTCGCGATGCTGCAGCGCCTGGATCTCGCCGCGCAGCGACTGGATTTCCTTCTCGCGCAACAGCGCGCCCTGCTTGGCGGCGCCGGAGCGCAGCACCCGCACCCAGCCCGCGCCGAGGCGCTCGCCATGGCGGGTGATGACCGATTCGCCGTCGCCCAGGCGCGGCAGCAGCGCGCGTGCATCGGCGAGGGTTTCGGCGGCATGCAGCTTCGACAGGATGCGGCGGATCGCGGCCGGGCCCTGCACTTTCGCCGCCAGCGAGGTCGGCGCGTAGTGGCCGTCGTCGCCGCCGGGCGCCACCAGCGTCAGGCGGCCCTCGCCGAGTTCGCCGAGCGCCTCGACCAGGGCTTCGGGCGCTTCCACCAGCACGCCCTCGATCAGCTGGCCGAGCGCGGCCTCGACCGCGTTCTCCCAGCCGGCCTCGACCACCAGCGTCTCGCCCACGCGCGCGGCCGAATCCAGCCCGCGCTGGCGCAGCCATTCCACCGCGGCGCCCTGCTCCTGGCCGAGCGCGGCATGCTGCAGGGTTTCCAGCGATGACAGGCGGCCGCGTTTTTCCTGCGCCTGCTTGCGGACTTCCGCCAGTTCCGACTGCGCGATGCGCTGCTGGTCCTGGAGTTCGGTGACGGCCTGCTTGCGCGACTCGACTTCCGCGGCCATGCCGTCGAGCGCGGCCTTCTGCGCGTCGTGCTGCGACTGGATCCCGGCGAAGGCTTCGGCCAGCGCGGCCAGGTCCAGGCCGCCGCGTTCGGACGCGAGCTGCTCGCGACGGCGTTCGGCGTCCAGCGCCTGGCGGTCGAGGTAGTCGACCCGGGTGCGCTCGACATCGCCGGCGCGCGCGGCTTCGGACTGGGATCGCGCATGCGCGTCCCAGCGTTGTTGCCAGTCGGCGAGCCTGGCTTCGACGTCGCGCAGCGCGTCCTGGCGGGCCTGGTCGCCGGCCTGCAGCTGCGCCAGTTGCGGTTCGGCATCGGCGATCGCGGCGCGCAGCACGCCCAGGCGAGCCTCGTCGCTGTCGATGTGGGTGCCGATCTCGGCCAATGCGGCCTGCGCCTCGTCGCGCGCGCGCTGCAGGCGCTGCGCCATCTCGCGCTGGTGCGCGATCTGCTGCTCGATCCGCGCCAGCGTGCCGCCGACCTGGTAGACCTCGGCCTGGGCCTTGTTCAATGCCTCGCCGGCTTCCTCGCGGCGCACGCGGTCGCTTTCGATCTTGCGTTCGGCTTCGCGCTGCTCCGCGATCAGTTGCTGCAGCCGGGTCTCGTCCTGAGCCAGCTGCTCGCGCTGGCCCTGCAGCTGCGCGTCGAGCGCGCGGTATTCCAGCGCCTTCCACTCCGCGTCCCTGATCCGGCGCTCGGCCTGGATCGACTGGTACTGCTCGGCCTGGCGCGCCTGGCGCTTGAGGTGGTCGAGCTGCTTGCCGACCTCGTCGCGCAGGTCGTTGAGTCGGTCGAGGTTCTCGCGGGTGTGGCGGATGCGGGTCTCGGTTTCCTTGCGCCGCTCCTTGTACTTGGAGATGCCGGCGGCCTCCTCCAGGTATACGCGCAGGTCCTCGGGCCGGGCCTCGATGATCTGGCTGATCATGCCCTGCTCGATGATCGAGTAGCTGCGCGGGCCCAGGCCGGTGCCCAGGAACAGGTCGGTGATGTCGCGGCGGCGGCAGCGGGCACCGTTGAGGTAGTAGTTGCTGGTGGCGTCGCGGCCGACCGTGCGCTTGACGGAGATCTCGTCGAAGGCGCCGTACTCGCCGGTGATGGTGTGGTCGGAGTTGTCGAAGATCAGCTCGACCGTGGCCTGCGACACCGGCTTGCGCGCCGAGGAGCCGGAGAAGATCACGTCGGTCAGCGAATCGCCGCGCAGGCGGCTGGCCGCGCTCTCGCCCATCACCCAGCGGATCGCGTCGATGATGTTGGACTTGCCGCAGCCGTTGGGCCCGACCACGCCGGTCATGTTGGTCGGCAGGTGCAGGGTGGTCGGATCGACGAAGGATTTGAAACCGGACAGCTTGATCGTGGACAGGCGCATGCGGCGGTCGTCGGGGCCCGGCAACGACGGGCGTCAGGCCCGTGTTGCAGTCAGTTGAAATGGTTGAGGTATCGCATGCAAGCCGTTGATCCGTCTTGCTGCGCCATGGCGCGAACGCCATGCTTCCGGGCGAGTATAGCGGGCCGACCGGGCAACGTCCGCGCCGCGCTGCCGGCGCGCAACGTCAAGCCGGCGCGCGGGGACCGCTTCCACCGTGCACCGGCGCGCGCGGCACGCGTGGCCGGCATTTCGTGACGCAGCCTGCGCATCGGGCCTCGCGCCGTGCAGCCGCGGGCCGTGCAGCCTGCGTGCTTTGCTATCGTGCCCCTTCCTGCCCGTTGCGGCAGCGCGCCCAGGGAAAGGCGCGCCGGCAGGGCAACCCGATCGCCACGCACTGGATGCAACCTGGACGATTCCCGCCTGACTGACCTCGGTTCAAGGATCCACGTGCACGCCCCGAAGACGCCGGCCCGCAGCACCGATCCGGACACGGCGCACCGATCGCACCGGTGCCGCGGATGAGCGACAACCGCGTCCTGCTCGCCGACATCGGCGGCACCAACGCGCGCTTCGCGCTGGCCGACCCTGACGCGCCGATGCCACTGCTGGCGGACAGCATCCATGGGTACGCGGTCGATGCCTTCGGTTCGCTGGCCGAGGCTGCCCGGCACTACCTCGATGCCACCGGGGGGCGTGCGTCGAGCGGCATCTTCGCGGTCGCCGGGCGCGTGGACGGCGGCATGGCGCGCATGACCAACCACCCCTGGGTGGTTTCGCGCGACCGCCTGCGCCAGGCGCTCGGGCTGGACGACGTGGCCCTGGTCAACGACTTCGTCGCGCAGGCGATGGCGGTGCGGCTGCTGCGGCAGGACGACGTGGCGGCAATCGGCACGCCCGCCGGCCCCCCCGCTGGCGATGGTGCGCGGACCTGGGCCGTGCTCGGCCCGGGTACCGGCCTGGGCATCGGCGCGCTGCTGGTCCGCGATGGCCATGGCTTCGCGCTCGCCACGGAGGGCGGCCATGCCGGCTTCGCCCCAGGCACCACGGAGGAAATCGCGATCCTGGAACGCCTGGCGGCGCGTTACGGACGCGTCTCCAACGAGCGCCTGGTCAGCGGCGCCGGCCTGGCCAACATCCATCGCGCGCTGGGCGAGATCGCCGGCCACGACCCCGGGGCATTGCAGCCGGAGGACATCACCGCGGGCGCAACTGCTGGCGACCCTCGATGCCTGCGCGCGATCGAGGTGTTCTGCGAGGTCTTCGGCGCGATTGCCGGGGACCTCGTACTGACGCTCGGCGCCTGGGATGGCGCCTACCTCAGCGGCGGCCTGGTGCCGTTGCTGCTGCCGGCGCTGCGGCGCCCGGGATTCCGCGAGCGCTTCGAGGCGAAGGGCCGCTACGCATCGGCCATGGCACGCGTGCCGACGCTGGCGGTACTGCATCCGCAGCCGGGCCTGCTCGGCACGGCGGCGCTGGCAGCCGGCGACCACCCGCGGAGGGCGGGCTGATGGATCCGCAGGGCAAGGGCGCGACCCGGTCGCGGCCAGCGCCGCTGGAGTTCCACGCCTATGGCCATGGCGACCAGTGGGCCTGGGCAATCGCGGTCGCGGTGACGGCCGCGCTGCGCCGCGACCTGCTGCAGCATCCGCGCGCGCGCCTGCTGGTCTCCGGCGGCAAGACCCCCGCGCCCGTGTTCCGGGCACTGTCGAAGGCGCCGCTGGAGTGGAACCGGGTCGATGTCGCGCTGGTCGACGAGCGCTGGCTGCGTCCGGACGATCCCGACAGCAACGCGCACCTGGTGCGCGAGTGCCTGCTGCAGGAGCATGCCGCGGAGGCCCGCTTCGAAACCCTGACCCGTCCCGGCCGCAGCATCGAGGCCGCCGTCGCCGACGCCAACCTGCACGCGCGCCACCCGCCGGGCGTCGTCCTGCTGGGCATGGGCAACGACGGCCATGTCGCATCGTTGTTCCCGCGCATGCGCGACCTCGAACACGCGCTGGCCAGCCGCAACCCCTACGTCGCCGTCGATGCCAGCGGCTGCCCGGGCGCCGTGCCGTGGCCGCGCAGGATCAGCCTGACGCCCGCGGGCCTGGCGCCGGCGCACACGCGGCTGCTGCTGCTGCGCGGCCAGAGCAAGCGTGCGGTCTTCGAACGCGCGCTCGATGGCCGCGACCCGCAGGAAATGCCGGTGCGCCTCGCCTTCACCACGCCCGGCGCGGTCCTGCAAGTGTACTGGTGCCCCTGAGCGACGCGGATCAGCCGCCGGCCGCGGCCGCGGTGGACTCGCGCACCATCAGCTCCGGTTGCAGGCTATGCGCACCCGGCGCGTCCTCGCCGACGGCCTCGTCCAGCAGCAGCCGCAACGCATGCGCCCCGAAGCCGCCGATGTCGATGCGCAACGTCGTCAGCGCCGGGTGCATGTGCTGGGCCAGCGGGCTGTCGTCGAAGCCCGCCAGCGCGATGTCTTCGGGGACACGGACGCGGGCGGCGTTGAAGGCGAACAGGCAACCCAGCGCCATCATGTCGTTGGCGGCGAACACCGCGTCGGGCAGTTCCGGTGCCGCCAGTAGCTCACATCCGGCGCGATGCCCTGACGCCACGTCGAAATCGCCCGCGAGGATCCAGGGCTCGGCGCCGGGCAGCGATTCCGCCAGCCCGTCGCAATAGCCGCGCAGGCGCTCGGCGGCGTCGAAGTTGGGCGTGCGACCGGCGATGAAGGCGATCCGGCGGCGCCCCCGTTCCGCCAGGTGGTGCACCATCGCGCGCGAGCCGCCATGGTTGTCCACGCGCAGGCTGCGGACACCCCCGCCGGACTCGCCCTGGCTGTCGAGCAGCAGCACCGGCAGCGATGGCGGCAGGTTCGCGGCCTGCAGGTCCAGGCCGGCATGCGGCGACATCACCACGATCCCGTCGACCCGGCCGCGCATGCCGCGCAGCGCCATGCCCTGCAGTTCCGGGCAACGATGGTGCCCCGAGACCAGCAACTGCAGCCCGCGCTCGCGCGCGGCGGTGTCGATACCGCACATCAGTCGCGCGTAGTACTCGCACGGCAGGTCGGGAAGTACCACGCCGACGGTATGGGTGCGGCGGCTGCTCAGCACCCGCGCCGCGTGGTGGGGGCTGTAATCGAGCGAATTGGCGATCGCCAGGACGCGGTCGCGGACCGCGTCGGCGACGTTCTCGCGACCGTTCAGCGCACGCGAAACGGTCGCCACCGAGACGTTTGCCAGGCGCGCTACATCCTTGATGGTGACTCCCGGGGTGTCCATCTCCCCTCCCGGGATGGCACTGTCGAGTGCCGAACGTAACGGCTCGCGGCCCGCGTCGCAATCGGCGCGCCGTCAGAATCTGGCCGCTGGCGGAATCCTTGTGCGTTTGGGGCGGTTTCGTGCACTGGCAGGGCACTTCATGCTGCGTTGCAGCAAAACGCCTGCGCGGCTCAGGGCCCGCCGGACGCGCTTGCCTGGATCGAAAGCGCGTGGATGTCGCTGTCCATCATCGCGCCCAGGGCGGCATACACCGCCCGGTGCCGGGCCAATGGCGACATCCCGGCAAAGGCCTGGCTGCTGATGCGGACGGTGAAATGCCCCCGCCCGTCGCGCGCGCCGGCATGGCCCACATGGCGATGGCTGTCGTCGATGATTTCCAGCGCGGTCGGGGCAAAGGCCTGCGACAGGAGTTCACGCATCCGGGCGACGCGGCCGGGGTTGGCCGCCGGCACGCTCACGGCAGCACCGGCTTGAACGGACGCACGTCGACGTGGGTGTAGACGCCCGCGGCGATGTACGGATCGGCCTGGGCCCAGCCGCGCGCCGCGTCGAGGGAGTCGAATTCGGCAATCACGATGCTGCCGCTGAATCCCGCGGGGCCCGGGTCCTCGGCGTCGATCGCCGGGCACGGCCCGGCCAGCAGCAGCCTTCCCTGGTCGCGCAGGTCGCGCAGGCGCGAGAGGTGCTCGCCGCGCGCGGCCAGCCTCTGCGCGAGCACGTCATTGCCGTCATGTCCCTCGATCGCGTACCACATGCCGCTGCCACCCCGGTTGCCATTGCGGCGATTGTAAGTCGCCGCGCGGTTCAGCCGCGCCGCTGGACAGGCCACCGCCCAGCCCGTAACCTGTCCGCCATTGCTCGAGGCCGGGCGCAGCGGCGGATGCCGCAGACGTCCTGGCGACAGGCCCCAAGCCGCCGCCACGACCGACCCGCTGCTCCCTGGGCCCGCGCCCGACGACACTCTTCCGCCCGTCCGCCCCGCCGTCGCGAGGCGCGCATCGCATGTGGCGTTCGGGGATCCGCTCCAACCTGCCAGACCGTCATGCCGCCGTTGTCCAGTGACCGACGCCATGCGAGTGTGTTCCGGCCGCGCTCCCTCGCGCGTGCCACCGCGAGACCGCTGCCCCGCGTGGCCCGATGAAGGCCGCCAATCGATGATCCTCGATGACTGAAACCCCCAGCGGTTCCGCCCCCGTCGCGGCCGCCGACCATTCCGGGAATCCCCACCCGCAGCAGCACGAAATGCCGCTGGCGGTGGTGCTCGGGCAGCCGCTGCTGCAGATCCCGCAGGACCTGTACATCCCGCCGGATGCGCTGGAGATCATCCTCGATGCCTTCGAGGGCCCGCTGGACCTGCTGCTGTACCTGATCCGGCGCCAGAACCTGGACATTCTCGACATCCCGGTGGCCGAGATCACCCGCCAGTACGTCGATTACATCCAGGCGATGCACGAGATGCGGTTCGAGTTGGCCGCCGAGTACCTGGTGATGGCCGCGATCCTGGCGGAGATCAAGTCGCGGATGCTGCTGCCGCGCTCGGAACTGGCCGAGGACGAGGAAGGCGACCCGCGCGCCGACCTGGTGCGCCGGCTGCAGGAGTACGAGCGCTTCAAGCAGGCCGCCGAGGACCTGGACGCCCTGCCCCGCCAGGACCGCGATACCGCGCCGGCGTCCGCCTTCGTACCCGACCGGGCCGCGGTGCGGTTGCCGCCCCCGGTGGACCTGCGCGAGATGCTGCTGGCGTTGCACGACGTGCTCAAGCGCGCCGAGCTGTACACCCAGCACGCGATCAAGCGCGACGCGCTCAGCGTGCGCCAGCGCATGGGCGAACTGCTGGCACGGCTGGCCGATGGCGCGTTCCACCGCTTCGAATCGCTGTTCGATGCGCGCGAAGGCAAGCTCGGCGTGGTGGTGACCTTCCTCGGCCTGCTGGAACTGGCCAAGGAACAACTGCTCGACATCGTGCAGGAAGCCCCGCTGGCGCCCGCGCGCATCGGCATCATCTACGTCAAGTCGCTGGCGATCGGCGAAGGCGACCCGGGAACGCTGGCGTTGTCCAGCGAGTTCGACGACACCGCCGACGCCGCCAACGAATCCGACTGACCGCGCCGGGCCCCGCCCGCCGCCACTGAACAGACACGCATGGACCAACAACTCATCACCCGCATTGTGGAAGCCGCCCTGCTGGCCGCCAACCAGCCGCTGACGCTGGCGCAGCTGCACGGCCTGTTCTCGCTGGACGAGCCGGCGCCCGACGGCAGCGTCGAACAGGCGCTGGCAACCCTGCAGGCGGGCAGCGAGGGGCGCGGCGTGGAGCTGGTCGAGCTGGCTTCCGGTTTCCGCTTCCAGGTCCAGGAAGACGTGCACCCCTGGGTTGCGCGGCTGTGGTCGGAGCGACAGACCCGCTACACCCGCGCCACCCTGGAAACCCTGGCGCTGATCGCCTATCGCCAGCCGATCACCCGTGGCGAGATCGAGCAGGTCCGCGGCGTAGCGGTCAACAGCAACATCATCAAGGCGCTGGAGGAGCGCGAGTGGATCCGCGTGGTCGGCCACCGCGACGTCCCCGGCAAGCCGGAACTGCTGGCCACCACCCGCACCTTCCTCGACTACTTCGGCCTCAAGCGCCTGGACGAGCTGCCGCCGCTTTCCGAACTCAAGGACATCGGCGAGCTGGAACCGCAACTGCAGTTCGACCGCAACGACCCGGCCGTGGCCGGGATGGCGGTCGGCGACATGGCGCTGGACGCCGCCGACGGCGACATTCGCCCCGGCGACGGCGCCGACGAATCCCCGTCCAGCGACCCGGACGAACCCGAAGCCGCGCCGGGCGAGCGCGCGGCGGACGAGAACGACATCGCACCAGACAACGCCGTCGAGACGACGACCGTTCCCGAATTGGAGGCTGCGTCCGACGGCCAGCCGGAGCATGAAAAAAATGACTGAAGACAAGGGCCGCAAGCTTTCGCTGAAACGCGGCGACACCAGCGCAGACGCGCCGCGCCTGGAGGAGCGGCTGCACAAGGTGCTGGCGCAGGCCGGGCTGGGCTCGCGCCGCGCGCTGGAACAACGCATCGCCGACGGCCTGGTCAAGGTCAACGGCGAGGTCGCGCAGGTCGGCGTGTCCGTGACCGGCGGCGACAAGATCGAACTCGACGGCCGCACCTTCGTCGCCAGTGCCCTGACCGAGCCGGCGCGGGTGCTGATGTACAACAAGCCCGAGGGCGAAGTGACCACGCGCGAGGATCCGGAGGGCCGCCCGACCATCTTCGAGGCCCTGCCCGCGCTGAAGGGCGCGCGCTGGATTGCGATCGGGCGCCTGGACATCAACACCACCGGCCTGCTGCTGCTGACCACCGACGGCGAGCTGGCCAACGCGATGATGCATCCCTCGTTCGAGGTCGAACGAGAATACGTCTGCCGCGTGCGTGCGCCTGAAGGCGACGACGGCGTGTCCGACAAGCTGGTCGACCGCCTGCGGCGCGGCGTCGCGCTGGAGGACGGCCCGGCGAAGTTCGACGAAATCGAGCGCATCGGCGGCACCGACGTGCCCGACAAGGGCCGGCACGACTGGTTCCGGGTGCTGCTCAAGGAAGGCCGCAACCGCGAAGTGCGGCGGCTGTGGGAATCGCAGGGCTGCCAGGTCTCGCGGCTCAAGCGCATCCGCTATGGCAAGGTCGAGCTGCCGCAGCCGCTGCTGCGCGGCCAGTCGCAGGAACTGCCCGCCGACCGCGTCGAGGCATTGCGCAAGGAGCTGGGTCTCGAGGACGGCGCGCCGTCGGCACTGACGCTGCAGCCGGTGATCGGCCAGCGCAAGGCCGGCAAGTCGACGGTGCACGTCGGCGGCCAGCATCGCTCGCACGGTTACGTTGGCGGCCACAGCACCGCCGACGAAGGTCGCGAACTGCGCCGCTTCGACCACGTGCGCGAGGATCGCGGCCGCGGCCGTGGCGGCCCGCGCAAGCCCGGCGGCCTGACCGTCAGTGGCGAAGCCGCGGCCAAGCAGGTCAACAAGGCGTTCAAGCCCAAGGGGCCGCGCCAGCCCGGCCAGCGTGGCCCGCGCCGCGGCGACCAACAGCCCGGCGCCGGCCATGACGCCGGCAATCCGGCGGCGTTCCGCACCTGGTACGTGCCCGACGGCGTCACCACCGGTCCCAGCGGCCATCGCAATCCCGATGGCGCGCGCGGCCCGCGCAAGCCCTACGGCAACAAGCCGGCCGGCGCAGGCCGGCCGGGGGGCCCGCGTCCGGGCGGCGCGGGTGGGCCGCGCGGCGGCGGCCCCGGCTTCCAGGGGCGCGGCGAACGCGGCCCGGGCGGCGGCGGCTTCGGCGGCGAACGCAGCGGCCAGCGGGGTCCCGGTGGCGGACAGGGGCAGCGCAGCCCGCGTCCCTACGGCCATCCCGGCAATGCGCCGAGCTTCCCCTCCGACCACGCCAACCCCGGCAGCTTCAATCCCTACGGCGACAAGCCGCGTGGCGCGCGCCCTGGTGGCAGTCCCCGCCCCGGAGGGCGTCCGGGGGGCGGTCCGCGCCCCGGCGGTGCGGCCAGGCCCGGCGGGCCCAGGCCGGGCGGCCCGCGCGGCGGGCGCCCCGGGGGCGGCGGACGCGGCCCGCAGGGTGGCAATCGCTGATCCGCCCCCGTGACCGGGGCGAAATCCGCTCCGGCTGCAACACGAAGGGCGCCATCGGCGCCCTTCGTACATCCGCGATCCGGCTGGAGCGGTTCAGGCGAGCGTGAACGCATCCCCGTCCAGCATCGCCGGGAAACGCTCGCGGTGCGCGAGCAGCGCGTCCGCCCGCAGCGTGGTGGTGGTGACGATTTCCTCGTCGGTCGATTCGCTCAACGGATGGCCGAGGAAATCGACCACCACGCTGTCGCCCGCGTAGTGCAGGCCGTTGCCGTCGGTGCCGACGCGGTTGAGGCCGGCGACGAAGCACAGGTTCTCGATCGCGCGCGCGCGCAGCAGCGTCTTCCACGGATACGCGCGTGCCGACGGCCAGTTGGCGACGTACAGCAGCAGGTCGTAATCCAGCCCTCCCGGCCGCTCGACGTCGAAGCGGTTGCGCGAATAGACCGGGAAGCGCAGGTCGTAGCAGACCAGCGGGCAGATCCGCCAGCCCTTCCACTCCACCGTCAGGCGCTCGCGGCCTGCGGCATAGCGTTCATGCTCCTTCGCGTAACGGAACAGGTGGCGCTTGTCGTAGTGCCGCAGTCCACCGTCCGGGGTGGCGAAGAACAGGCGGTTGAAGACCTTGCCCGGCGAGGCGCAGTCGCCGTCACGCACCTGCACGCTGCCGGTGATCGCCGCGCCCAGCCGGTGCGACTGCTCGCGCAGCCAGTCCACGGTCGGGCCCTGCATCGTCTCGGCCTGGTCGATCGCCTCGTTGCTGAAACCGCTGGTGAAGGTTTCCGGCAGCAGCACCAGGTCGGTGTAGCCGCGCAGGGGCGCGACCAGGCGGCCGTAGTAGTCGCGGTTGCCGGCCGGATCGTGCCAGCGGGTGTCGCCCTGGACCAGTGAGATGCGGAGGTCCTGCATGTACGTCTCCAGTATCACGAACCGGTGTGGGTTCCTTGTGGGAGCGGCTTCAGCCGCGAGCTTTTCGAGGCAACGCCGGATTCCGGAACAAGGAGCTCGCGGCTGAAGCCGCTCCCACGTGGGGTTGCTACAGCTTCCGCAGCCGCTGGATCGCCGCGTCCAGCGTCGCCTCGTTCTTGGCGAAGCACAACCGCGCCAGGCGCTGGCCGGGGGGCGGATTCTCGTAGAACGGCGACAGCGGGATCGCGGCGACGCCGTGCTCGGTCGTCAGCCAGCGGCAGAACGCGAGGTCGTCGAGGTCGCTGACCGCCGAATAGTCCACCAGCTGGAAGTACCCGCCCGGCACCGGCAGCGGCTTGAGCCGGGTCGACAGCAACTGCTCGCGGAAACGGTCGCGCTTGGCCTCGTAGAACGCGCCCAGCTGTTCGTAGTGTTCCGGCTCGGCCTGGATCATCGCCGCGAACGCATGCTGGGCCGGGGCGAAGCTGCAGAAGGTGTTGTACTGGTGCACCTTGCGGAATTCGGCGCTGAGCGCCGGCGGCGCGATGCAGTAGCCGAGCTTCCAGCCGGTGCAGTGGTAGGTCTTGCCGAAGCTGGAGACCACGAACGCGCGCTCGCGCAGTTCCGGGTAGCGCAACACCGACTCGTGGCGCGCGCCGTCGAAGACGATGTGCTCGTACACCTCGTCCGAGAGCAGGAAGATGCCGGTACCGCGCAGCAGGTCCGCGATCGCTGCCATGTCGCCGGCATCCAGCATCGCGCCCGACGGGTTGTGCGGGCTGTTGATCAGCAGCATCCGCGTCTTCGCGGTGATGGCGGCGCGGACCAGGCCCCAGTCGGGGGCGAAGGTCAAGGGATCCAGCGGCACATGCATCGCGCGGGCCCCGGCCAGTTCGATCGCCGGTTCATAGCAGTCGTAGCACGGGTCCAGGACGATCACTTCCTCGCCCGGATGGACCACCGCGTGGACCGCGTCGAAGATCGCCTCCGAAGCGCCGGAAGTGACCGTGATCCCGGCGTCCACGTCGGGGCGCCAGCCGTAACAGCGCCCGGTCTTGTCGGCGATCGCCTGGCGCAGCGCCGGGATCCCGGTCATCGGCGGGTACTGGTTGTGGCCGGCGCGCATGGTCTTGTCCAGCTCGTCGACAAGGCGGGCCGGCACGGCAAAGTCCGGGAACCCCTGGCCGAGGTTGACGGCCTGGTGCTCGGCCGCCAGCTGCGACATCACGGTGAAGATGGTGGTGCCTACCCGGGGCAGCTTGCTGGCGGGGGTCGGGGGCAGCGGGTGCAACGGCGGTGTCTCGGGCATCGGTGCAAGGCTGAATCGTTACAATATCGGACTTTGTAGCACGGTTGCAGGTTGTCGCTGGTGACACATAGCCCCTTGGAAGATGCCCGCGTCACCGCGTTGATGCAGGCGTACCTGGATGCCGAATACCGCTGGGAATGGGGCGGCGAGTGGTATCCGCTGCAGATCGGCGCGACCGCGCCGGACCTGGAGGCGACCTTCCCCGACGCCGCGGAGTTCGGCCTGCTCTCGGCCTGGAACCCGCAGTCGCTGGAACGCCCGGAGGAGACCAACCGTGCCGCCGATGCCACCCTGCACGCGGCGTTGCGCGCCAGCGGCGCCATCTACCGGCCCGGCTTCTCCTCGGCCCGCAACCGCAGCTGGCGCGAACCCAGCTGGGTGACGGTCGGCCTGCCGCTGGCCGACTTCGACGCCCTCGCCCTCCGCTTCGGGCAACTCGGCACCCTTTTTTGCCGTCGTGGCGAGCCGATGCGGCTGCGGATGTACCACGCGCGGCCGGCAGCGGTCGCGGCGCCCTTCGTCGACTGGCTGCCGGCGGTCGCAGGCTGATGCCCGACATCGCGCCGACCGCTCCGCCGCTGCTGGCCGTGCGCGGCCTGGCCTTCGCGCGCAACGAGCAGCCGGTATTCGGCCCCCTGGATTTCGACGTCGACGCCGGCGAGGCGCTGCTGGTGCAGGGCGACAACGGCGCCGGCAAGACCACCCTGTTGCGGGTGCTGGCCGGGCTGCTGCGTGCCGACGCCGGCACGATCGTCATCGACGGCCAGCCGGCACGGGCGTCGCTGCGCGCGCGCGCGATCAGCTACCTCGGCCACCTGCCGGCGCTGAAGGCGGACCTGACCGCGCTGGAAAACCTGCAGTTCCTCTGCGGCCTGCACGGGCGCCGCCGCGGGCAGCGCCCGGACGACGCGTTCGGCATCGTCGGCCTGGGCGGGCACCAGGACACGCTGCTGCGCCAGCTCTCGGCCGGGCAGAAGAAGCGCCTGTCGCTGGCGCGGCTGTGGCTGGCGCCGGCGCCGCTGTGGCTGCTCGACGAGCCCTATGCCAACCTCGACCTGGAAGGCATCAACCTGGTCAACCGCATGGTCCAGGCGCACCTGCGCGATGGCGGCGCCGCGCTGCTGACCACGCACGGCGCCTACGCGGCGCCGCCGGTGCGCACGCGCATGCTGGTGCTCGGCCGGGCCCAGCCCGCTTCGGCGGGGGCGGAGTAACGCGATGGAAGGCAGCCCGACCCTGTGGCCGGCAACCCGCGCGCTGATGCTGCGCGACCTGCGCCTGCTGTGGCGGCGCCGCGGCGATGCGCTGCAACCGGCGCTGTTCGCGCTGCTGGTGGTGGTGCTGTTCGCGCTGGCGCTGGGTGCCGAAGCGCAGGCGCTGGCGAAGGTCGCCTCCGCGGTGCTGTGGCTGGCGGTGCTGCTGGCCGGGTTGCTGGCGCTGGACACACTGTTCCGCGGCGACGCCGAGGACGGCTCGCTGGAGCAGTGGATGCTGGCGCCGGTACCGTTGGCCTGGCTGGTGCTGGTGCGCACCTTCATGCACTGGGCGACCACGGCGCTGCCGCTGCTGGTGGCCACGCCGTTGCTGGCGGAACTGCTGCACCTGCCGCGCCCCCAGTTGCCGGTGCTGCTGGCATCGCTGGCACTGGGCACGCCGCTGTTGAGCCTGCTCGGCGCGGTGGTCGCGGCGCTGACGGTCGGCATGCGCCGCTCCGGCATCCTGGTCGCGCTGCTGGCGCTGCCGCTGTACGTGCCGGTGCTGGTGTTCGGCGCCGGCAGCGTGGTCGCGGCGGCGCAAGGCCTGGACCCGGTCGGCGCGTTGCTGTTGCTGGCGGCCGGGCTGGTGCTGGCGCTGGTGCTGGCGCCGCTGGCGGCCGCTGCCGCGATCCGCATCGCGCTGTCTTGATGCAGGTCCGGACGGTCGCGTGATGCTGCATGAGACAATGGCCACGTCCCCTTCCCCCGCACCGCCGGGACGCAGGAAAAGCGCATGAACCCCGTGCTCCGCTGGTTCCACCAACTCGGTTCGCCACCGTATTTCGACCGTTTCGCGGCGCGCTGGACGCCGTGGGCCTACGGGCTGGCGATCCTGGCGATGGCCTGCGGACTGTACGGCGCCCTGTTCGTGGTGCCGGCCGACTACCAGCAGGGCGACAGCTTCCGGATCCTCTACATCCACGTCCCCAGCGCGTGGATGAGCATGGCGATCTTCGCGCTGATGGCGCTCTACGCGGCGATCGCGCTGGTGTGGCGGATCAAGCTGTGCGAAATCCTGGCGATGGCCTGCGCGCCGATCGGCGCTGCCTTCACCCTGGTCACGCTCGCCACCGGCTCGATCTGGGGCAAGCCGATGTGGGGCACCTGGTGGGACTGGGACCCGCGCCTGACCACCGAGCTGGTCCTGCTGTTCCTGTACCTCGGCGTGATCGGCCTGTACAACGCGATCGACGACCGCCGCGCCGCCGCGCGCGCCGCCGGCCTGCTGGCGATCGTCGGGGTCGCGCTGCTGCCGGTGATCCGTTACTCCGTCACCTGGTGGAACTCGCTGCACCAGGGCCAGACGATCCGGCTCCTGGGGCAGTCGTCGATGGACGCGAGCATGTTGCCGCCGCTGTGGTGGATGGTACTCGGCACGCACATCTGGTTCGTCGGCTCGCTGCTGGCGCGGGCGCGCGCCGACAACCTGCGGCGGGAAGCCGGCAAGGACTGGGTCCGCAGGCTGGATGGGGCGACGGCATGAGTTACCAGGACTATGTCATTGCCGCATATGCGGTCTTCGCGGTCGTGCTGGCGTGGGATTTCGTTGCGCCACGACTGCAGCTGCGGCGTGAACTGCGCGCCGCCCGCCTGCGCGCCCAGCGCGCCGGCAACCGCAACCCGCAAACGGAGCCGACGCGATGAACCCCACCCGCAAACGCCGGCTGTGGCTGCTGCTGGCGCTGGTCGTGGCCGCCGCCATCGCCACCACGCTGGTCGCGCTCGCGTTGCAGCGCAACGTCGCCTACCTGTACACGCCCTCGGAAGTGCTTCGCGGGGAAGCCGGCGCGCATGCGCGCTTCCGCCTTGGCGGCATGGTCGCGGCCGATTCGTTCCGGCGCGCGCCCGGGTCGATGGAAGCGCACTTCGTGGTCGACGACGGCGACGCGCGGTTGCCGGTGGTCTACACCGGGATCCTGCCCGACCTGTTCCGCGAGAAGCAGGCGGTGATCGCCACCGGGCGCATGCGCGGCGACACCTTCGTCGCCGAGCAGGTGCTGGCCAAGCACGACGAGACCTACATGCCCAAGGAAGTCGCCGACAAGATGGGCGCGGCGCACCGCAAGCACGACGTGCCGGCGTCCGCCGACGCCCCCGTGGACATGCGCTGAGCGTGGTCGCAGGCATGCTGCCCGAACTCGGACAGGTTGCGCTGCTGCTCGCGCTGCTGGTCGCGGCGCTGCAGGGGCTGCTGCCGCTGGTCGGCGCGCAGCGCGGGACCGCATCGTGGATGGCGGTCGCGCGGCCGGCGGCGTACGCGCAGCTGCTGCTGGTGGCCGGCGCGTTCGCGATCCTGACCCATGCCTTCGTCACCCAGGATTTCTCGGTGCTTTACGTCGCCGAGAATTCCAACTCGCTGCTGCCCTGGTACTACCGTTACACCGCGGTCTGGGGTGCGCACGAGGGTTCGCTGCTGCTGTGGGCGCTGATCCTGGCGCTGTGGACGGCGATGGTCGCGCGCTTCTCGCGGCGCCTGCCCGATGTCGTGGTCGCGCGCGTGCTCGGGGTGATGGGCCTGGTGGCGGTCGGCTTCCTCGCATTCCTGGTCTTCACCAGCAATCCGTTCGCGCGCCTGCTGCCGGGCGCGGTCGAGGGCCGCGACCTCAATCCTCTCCTGCAGGACCCGGGGATGATCATCCATCCGCCGATGCTGTACCTGGGATACGTCGGCTTCTGCATCCCGTTCGCGTTCGCGATCGCCGCGCTGCTCGACGGCGACGCCGGGCGCGATGACCGGCAATGGCGCGACTGGCTGCGCTGGACGCGCCCGTGGACCAACATCGCGTGGGCGTTCCTGACCTGCGGCATCGCGCTGGGCTCGTGGTGGGCGTATTACGAACTGGGCTGGGGCGGCTGGTGGTTCTGGGATCCGGTCGAGAACGCCAGCTTCATGCCGTGGCTGGCCGGCACCGCGCTGCTGCATTCGCAGGCGGTGACCGAGAAGCGCGGCAGCTTCCGCGGCTGGACCCTGCTGCTGGCCATCGCCGCGTTCTCGCTGTCGCTGCTGGGTACCTTCCTGGTGCGCTCGGGGGTGCTGACCAGCGTGCACGCGTTCGCCGCCGATCCGACCCGCGGGCTGTTCGTGCTGGTGTTCCTGGGCATCGTCATCGGCGGCTCGCTGGTGCTGTATGCGCTGCGTGCGCCGGAGGGCGACGATGGCGCCCGCTTCGCGCCGGCGTCGCGCGAAACCCTGCTGCTGGTCAACAACCTGCTGCTGGTGGCGGCCTGCGCGATGGTGTTGCTGGGCACGCTGTACCCGCTGCTGGCCGATGCGCTGGAACTGGGCAAGATCTCGGTCGGCCCGCCCTACTTCGCGCTGCTGTTCGTGCTGCTGATGGCGCCGCTGGTGCTGCTGCTGCCGTTCGGCCCGCTGACGCGCTGGCAGCGCGAGCAGCCGTCGAAACCGCTGGCGATGCTGCTGCCGTGGGCTGGGCTGGCGCTGGGCGCCGGCATCGCCGCGTTCTTCCTCGCGCCGCAGGGCCCGTGGAAGACGGCGGCCGGGCTTGCCGGCGCGACCTGGGTGCTCGCCGGGACGGTGCGTTTCGCGTGGACGCGATTCGCGAACCAGGGCAGCCGTTTCACCGCCGAGATGCTGGGCATGACCCTGGCGCACGCCGGCATCGCGGTGTTCCTGGTCGGCGCGCTGCTGACCGAAGGCCTGAGCATGCAGCGCGAACTTGCGCTGTCGCCGGGGCAATCGGTCGAACTGGCCGGGCGCGAGTTCCGTTTCGATGGCGTCGAGCGCCGCGCCGGCCCCAACTATCTGGCCGACCATGGCACCGTGCAGGTCATGCGCGACGGACGCCCGACCAGGACCCTGCATCCGGAAAAGCGCAACTACGCCAGCGGTGGCCAGGTGATGACCGAGGCGGCGATCGACGCGGGCCTGCTGCGGGACCTCTACGTCGCGCTCGGCGAGCCGCTGGGCAACGGCGCCTGGGCGGTGCGCGTGCACGTCAAGCCGTTCGTGCGCTGGATCTGGCTGGGTGCGGCGCTGATGGCGCTGGGCGGCTTCGTCACCGCGACCGATCGCCGCTTCCGGCGCAGCGGGGCGAACCCGTGAACGCATCGAAGCTGGGGCGCTGGTTGCCGCTGGCGGTGTTCGCCGCGCTCGCGGTGCTGCTCGGCGCCGGCGTCTGGCTCAGCCGCCAGTCCAATCGCGACGCCCTGCCCTCGCCGCTGATCGGCAAGCCGGCGCCGCGGTTCTCGCTGCCGGTGCTGCACGAGCCCGGCCGCCTGGCCACGCTCGACGATTTCAAGGGCGCTCCCTTCGTGCTCAATGTCTGGGGCAGCTGGTGCGTCTCGTGCCGGATCGAGCATCCGGTGCTGACCCGCTTCGCCGAAAGCAAGCGCGTGCGCGTGGTCGGCTACAACTGGAAGGACGAGCGCGCCGACGCGCTGCGCTGGCTGGACCAGTTCGGCAACCCGTTCTGGATGGTGCTGGTGGACTACGAAGGCCGCTACGCCATCGACTGGGGCATCTACGGCGCGCCGGAAACCTACCTGGTCGATGCCGACGGCATCATCCGCTGGAAGCACGTCGGCCCGCTGGACGACGCCATTATCCGCGAGCAGTTGCTGCCGGCGCTGGCGCAGGCGGAGGCGCAGCGGTGACGCGCTGGCTGCTCGCGCTGCTGCTCGCCATCGCGCCGCTGGCCACGATGGCGCAGGCCGTGGTCGATCCCGCCCCGCTGCAGTTCCGCGACCACGCCGAGGAGGTCCGCTTCCACGCCCTGGTCGGCGAACTGCGCTGCGTGATGTGCCAGAACCAGTCGCTGGCCGATTCCAACGCGCAGATCGCGCACGACCTGCGCCGCGAAGTGCTGCAGCTGATGCGCCAGGGCATGAGCGACGCGCAGGTCAAGCAGTTCCTGGTCGCGCGTTACGGCGAGTTCGTGCTGTACCAGCCGCGGGTGGAAGCCAAGACCTGGCTGCTGTGGTTCGGGCCGGCGCTGTTGCTGCTGGCCGGCGGTTTCGTGGTCGCGCGCGTGGTCCGCGGGCACGCCGCGAGCCGTGGCGACCTCCCCGGCAACGACGACCAGGAGTGGTGATGACCGGCACCGGCGCTGCCTTCGCCGCCCTCGCGTCCGCGCTGACGCTGGGCGTGCTGGTCTTCGTGCTGCGGCCGCTGTGGCGTGGCCGCGCCGCGCCGCTGCCAGTGCTGTCGCTGCTGGCGGCGCTGATGCTGGCCACGTTCGGACTGTACCGGCTGGTCGGCACGCCGGCCGCGCTCGATCCCGCCGCGCGCAAGGCGCCGGACACGCTGCAGGACGCGATCGCGCAGCTCCAGGCGCAACTGCAGCGCGACCCGCGCCAGGTGGAAGGCTGGCGCCTGCTCGGCCGCGCCCGGGCCGCCAACGGCCAGGCCGAGCAGGCGCGCGAGGCCTATGCCCGCGCCGCGAAGCTGGCCCCGGACGAGCCCGACGTGCTGGTCGAAGCCGCCGAATCGCGGGCCCTGGCCGATCCGCGGCACCGTTTCGACGCGCAGGCCGTGGTGATGCTGCGGCACGCACTCGATGTGCAACCCGAACACCAGCGCGCGCGCTGGTTCCTCGGCATCAGCCAGCGCCAGGCCGGACAGCCGGCCGAAGCGGCGAAAACCTGGGAGCCGCTGTTGGCGCGCGTCGACGCGGCCGCCGCGGGTCCCTTGCGCACGCAGATCGACCTCGCCCGCGCCGAAGCCGGGCTGCCGCCGTTGCCGGCGGTGGCAGCGGCGCCTGCCGGCAACGCGCTGCGGGTCGCGGTCAGCCTCGACCCGACCCTGGCGGCGCGCGTGCGCCTGCGCGGCGAGGCCAGCGTGTTCGTGATCGCGCGCGCGCCGGGCGGCCCGCCGATGCCGATCGCCGCGGAAAAGCACGGCGTGGCCGAACTCCCGTTCACCGCCTCGCTGGACGACGCCGACAGCCCCATGCCGACGCAGAAGCTGTCGGGGGTGCAGGAGGTGGAAGTGATCGCGCGCCTGTCGATGAGCGGCGACGCGACTCCGCAACCCGGCGACCTGGCATCGAAGCCGGTGCGCGTGCGACTGCCGGCGACGGCACCGGTCGAACTGGTCATCGGCCAGCAAGCGCCTTGATCGCGCGCCTGTTGCGCACCTGCCGTTCGCGCGCACGGGTTCTGCCGCGATCGACGCCCGGTAAACTGCCGCGATGACCGAATTCATCCCGCCCGGCACCCGCTGGCTCGACCTGCCTTCCCCGTTCGCGATGAAGCGTGGCGGCAGCCTGCATGGCGCCCGCCTCGCCTACGAAACCTGGGGCCAGCTCGACCCCGCGCGCGGCAACGCGATCCTGATCCTGCCAGGCCTGTCGCCCGATGCGCATGCCGCGGCCAACACCGGCAACCCGGAACCGGGCTGGTGGGAAGCGATGCTCGGCCCCGGCAAGCCGATCGATACCGATCGCTGGTTCGTGGTCTGCGTCAATTCGCTCGGCAGCTGCAAGGGCTCGACCGGCCCGGCCTCGATCGATCCGGCCAGCGGCGCGCCGTACCGGCTCGACTTCCCGGAGTTGTCGATCGAGGACGGCGCCGACGCCGCCTTCCACCTGGTGCGGGCGCTGGGGATCGAGCGCCTGGCCTGCGTGATCGGCAACTCGATGGGCGGCATGAGCGCGCTGGCCTACCTGTTGCGGCATCCCGGGTCGGCACGCGCGCACCTCAACATCTCCGGCGCCGCGCACGCGCTGCCGTTCTCGATCGCGATCCGCTCGCTGCAACGCGAGGCGATCCGGCTCGACCCGCAGTGGAACAACGGCGATTACGACGACGCGCACTACCCGGAATCGGGCATGCGCATGGCGCGCAAGCTCGGCGTGATCACCTACCGCTCGGCGCTGGAATGGGACGGGCGCTTCGGCCGCGTGCGCCTGGACCAATCCCGACAAGAGCATGATCGCCGCGACGACGAGGACCCGTTCGGGCTGGAGTTCGAGGTCGAGAGCTACCTGGAAGGCCATGCGCGCCGCTTCGTGCGCCGCTTCGATCCCAACTGCTACCTCTACCTCAGCCGCTCGATGGACTGGTTCGACCTGGCCGAATACTGCGACGCGCCCTGCGGCGACCGCGGCGGCGACGTGCTGCAGGCGCTGGCGAAGATCCGCGTCGACAAGGCGCTGGCGATCGGCGTGTCCACCGACATCCTGTTCCCGCTGCAGCAGCAGGAGCAGGTCGCCGACGGCCTGCGCGCCGGCGGCGCCGACGCCAGCTTCCTGCCGCTGGACTCGCCGCAGGGGCACGATGCGTTCCTTGTCGATTTCGCGCGCTTCGGCCCGGCCGTCCGCGGCTTCCTCGACGCCCTGTAACCGCGGAATCGGCCGCAGCCGCGATTTCCCGGCTGGGCTAGAATCGACCCCATGACCGACGACTGCTGCCCCGACATCGCCTTCCCCGGCCACGACAAGCTGGTGTCCGCGATCGACACCGCGATCGCCGCCGGGGACCAGCATGCGGTCACCGCCGCAGTGCGCAACGCGCTGTGCCGCTTGATCAAGGACCAGGACGTCACCCTGCCGGCCTGCGTGCACGAGCCGATCGTCGACCATTACGCGCGGCGCGAGCTCTACCGCAGCCCCGTCCACGGCTACAGCGTGGTCGCGATGACCTGGGGCCCCGGCCAGGGCACCCCGCTGCACGACCATTCCGGCCTCTGGTGCGTGGAAGGCGTGTGGGACGGCGAACTGGAGATCGTCCAGTACGAACTACTCGAGCATGTGGGCGGGCGTTACCGGTTCCGCGCCGCCGGCGGCATCCACGCCGGCCCCGGCAGCGCCGGCAGCCTGATCCCGCCGCACGAGTACCATACGATCCGCAACGCCAGCGCCGACGCCATCGCGATCTCGCTGCACATCTACAAGGCCGAAATGGCGTGCTGCGCCAAGTTCGTCCCCGAGCGCCCGGGCGCCGACGACGAATGGTTCGTGCGCGAGGATGCGACCCTCAGGACCGACGAGGCCGCCTGAGCCCCGCTATACTTCGCACCCCGCGCCGGAGTGGCGGAACGGTAGACGCAGCGGACTCAAAATCCGCCGAGCTAACACTCGTGGGGGTTCGAGTCCCCCCTCCGGTACCAATAAAAGCAAGGGCTTAGCCGCGAGGCTAGGCCCTTGCCCTTTGGGGGCCACGCAACTTTGTAAGTGTTTTGTACATGCTTGGACATACGGTCGCTCGCAGGAGCGCATAGAGAGGGCGCCATTTCGTGACTCACGTGCGAGCATGTGACGATCATCGGATGCCGTCTCACATTGAGCGACCTAGATCAGCAACTCTGAGCCAAGAGCTCGGTTGTTCAAGAACGTGGAGCGAGTGGTGTTGGCTAAAACAAAAATAACGCAACGACCCTATCCGCAGTACATCAAGTACATGGGCTCGAAGTCGAAGATCATGGACTTCGTGCTGTCTGGCATCAACGATGTCTATGAGGATGGCGGGATTTGCGACCTTTTCGGCGGGAGTGCTTCTCTTGCTGGTGCAGTCGGCGACCAAGTCGCCATCCACTCCAACGACATTCAGGCCTATTCGGCAGTGCTGGCTGGCGCCTACTTGACCGCGTGGAGGAAGAACTCCACCCCCGAAGCGGCAGCGATTATCGAGCAAGCCAAAGCCATCGTAAGCAGGAACCGGAAGGCGATTAGATGCCTACACGACTATGCACACCCCGTTTCTATCAAGCGCTTCAATGCTATTGAGCGGGAACAACAATCGCTTATTGAGCGAAACTTCCGGCGACCATGGCATCTTTTTCTTAAGTATTACTCAGGCACTTGGTGGTCTGCAGAGCAGGCGTTATGGATTGATGCCATTAGGGAGGTTGCGGATCAGTACAAGGCCGACCCCACTTATGACGTAATCCTCTCTTCGCTGATGTTCGCGATGGCTTATTCCAGCCAGGGAACAGGGCACTACGCTCAATATCGAGATGCAAATACTGCATCTTCGATGAAAGACATATCAATCTATCGAAAGAAGTCAGTAGCGCAGTTGTTCGTCAAGAAGTATTCCGGCGCACTAGCCACTTTGGCGACGCAGCCCTCTGACTTTCAGCACAAAGTCACCTCCTTAGACTATCGAGAATGTCTTAAGGAGTTCTCGGGTGGGACAGTCTATGCAGACCCGCCATACGCATTCGTGCACTACAGCCGCTTCTATCATGCGCTCGAAACGCTTGTTCTTTATGACTACCCTGAAATTCAAGAGAAGAACGGCGTAGTGGTCAAAGGACGGTATCGAGAGAATCGACATCAGTCGCCATTCTGCATTCGTTCTTTGGTGGCGGGTGCATTTGAAGACCTGTTCCGTGGTGTGAGCGAAAGCGGTTCAAACCTCGTTCTGAGCTATAGCAATACAGGCATGATTTCCATTGACGATCTTGGCGAGATCGCATCACGAGAATTTGCAGGCAAATCCATCGAGCTGGTGTTTACCGACTACAAGCACATGACCTTGGGGCGCCAATTCGACCGACACCGAGAGGTCGAGGAATGCCTGATGCTGGTGAAATAGCGAGGCATTAAAGCCCCTACTTCACGCGACGATGCCTGATTGATACGATCACAGCCCCATAGGGGCTGGAGATCGTCAGGATGACTGACCTGTCAAGATTGAAGGTGTCGCTCACCAAGCATAACGCGCATAAGATTGCGCCGCTTCTGAAGAAGTACAAGGCGAGTAGCGTTCTCTCTAAATTGAGCGAAGTCCATGCAGAGACCGTTCAGGCCCACAAAAATCTATCGGTGCAAAACGGCACTCAAGTTCCGAAGGTCTGGGCTAAGGTCAGAAAGCTTGGCGGAAACGCAGTCGATGCGCTCGTACTAGTTGGCATCATCTTTAGCCACCATGAACTAATTTTGGCGATGTCGAATGCCAGCTCCCGCTCAAGGTACTCGGGGAGAATCGAACGCAATGTCCAGCTCACAGGAAAAGCCTATACGAACTTCGTACAGATAGTGGACCAACTGGGCTATGCGACGAAGCGAGATCTTAAGGGCGTCACTTTTAACTTGCGATCTATGTTCAGCATGCCCGGCCTCGGACCGCTTGTAGGCGAGCTTCTTAAGTACAAGCTAATAGCGGCCAACTGGAATCAGGCAGGAACAGTTGCAGATGAGGCAATCGCGCTCAGCTTTCAGAATGTTTTTGGGGTCACCGACAAGGAATTTCGAGATTGGATCACCGTCGGAGCGGAGCCTCTTGATGCCGGCACTCAGCTCATTTCTAAAGACGAAGAGTTTTTCGATTCTCCAGACGAAGGAGTTACGGGAACATTCGCATTCAAGCCCGGTCACGAACAGCGTTCTGTAGATCCAGTCTCCAAGAAGGCATCTGCAAAGACAAAAGCGAACCAGCTTCACAACGACATACAGAACCGTCTTTACGAGTACCTGAAAGCGAAGATTGGAGCTCCAAACGTAGGGACAGAGTTAGACACAGGGAGTGGGACAGCAATTGACCTCGCGACTAAGCAACCTGGAAAACTTACGTTCTACGAGATCAAGACCAGTAGCTCCGTCCGAAGCTGCATCCGTCAAGCTATTCCGCAACTACTTGAGTACGCTTATTGGCCAGCCGAAGAGCGAGCTGACGAGTTGGTGATTGTTTCTCATTTGCCGATCACGAAAGCCGCAGACAAGTATTTGGCTCACCTCCGCGATAAGTTCGAGCTTCCTATTACCTATCGGCAGTTCTCGCTTACGGACAACCGGCTGATCTGAACGCGCCAATCGATTTCAGAATTTTCCTACGCCTCGGTTGGCGAACGCCCGATTCCAGCCCCGTGATTGCGCCAGCAATCTATACCCGTCGGCAACGCGCGCACCTCTGAGGTCATCCAATCGCGCGGGCCCTGCAGGGATGCAGGGCTGCCGGCAGATATCGAGGACAAAGATCACCTATCGCGGACAAGTCGCGAGCATCAAGCCTTGCCCAACGAGTAATCCGTGAACAAACGCCGACGTCATGATGGCGGCGCCTAAGAGAGCAGAATAGAGACTTATCGGGAATAGGACCTTCACCCAAATCCTGGTGTATGGGTCGTGCGGGTTGCCTATCTTCGTCGAGAACTCTTTGAATGCCGCTTCAAAGTTGCTTGGGATTTTCGCTGCTTCGCTGAACTGAAACGCCGCTGTGTTCATCCGGCGCATATTGAACGCATGCCAGAACACGTAGATCGAGAGCGACACGACGATTGTGATAGCAACCGCAAACTCCGTCGTTTGGCACATGGTGTCTCGCATGAAAGACCAGACGGCCAGCAGCCCAACGTATCCAGCAGATATCAGCAAGTTGGTCATTCTCTCGCCCCAATCAAATATCTTCTCCATCAATGATTCAGGGGATGGTGCTGCAAGGGTAGCGGGAGTTGAGCCAGCCTCAGTCGCCACCTCGGAATCCGCGGGAGGGCGGCTGCGAGCAGCTGGAGGTAGAGGAATATGAAACTTATCCAATAAGACGAACGTAACGTGTGCGGTGGCGCTCGTCAGAGCCTGGGTTCGATCAAGGCCTACATACATGGCCTCATGGACCATCATGTCGCGATATTCTAGTGCGTACCTGAAGACGGCCCACTTCTCAGAACCGAATGCTTCCTCCGGTGCTTCGCCTCTGATAGACAGCATCGCCTCAATCATGGAATCGACGCGAGCATTGCGGAGTCCTTCAAACGTACTTCGACGTTCTTCGGGAGCCGTGTGGTGCACTAGCCATGAACGGACGACTGCCTCAATAGCTGCCAGAGCATTGATGAGCTCCATTTGATTTGGAGCAACATGCAGCAACCGCTCTACGCCGAGATTGAACCTGTTCTCTGGCAACCATTCGATGCAAACTTTTGAGAGTTCGGCGAGATGCCAGTCGTAATTGTCGGTAGTCATATACCTTCCCCAACTGCAATCTTTGCATCGTGGGATTCACTGCATTTGCAGTCAAGGACTAGTAGAGCCACTAGCCTCACGCTTCGACGGTGCCTCTGACCTACGTCGGCCGCTCGATCCTGACATCCGCAACGGTCGCCCAGGCCACCCGCTGGGTGCCGTAGCGCATAGCATCTAGGGCGTGGTCGGCCCCTGAGCTGTCCACGTCCTCGGGCCTCTTGAGGTCCCGACCGGCATAGGGCGCGGTCAGCCAGAAGTAGCGGCAGGTTCGCGAGACGTACAGGCCGGGGCGGTCCAGCTTCCCAGCGTCCGCTAGCATCCGGCGCATCCGCTGCCAGCCCTGTACCCGGTCGCCCTTCTGCGCGGGTACAAAGTGCACCCCGGCCCGCTGGAACTCGTCAGCGATGGAGCCGACCGAATGCCCGCTCCGAGCGAAGCAGGCGTCATCGGCGACACCCTCGGGGTCGATCTTCCAGCGCTCGCACATTTCCTTGATGGCGTCGGACAGCACTGGCACGGTCCAACCGATTCCTTCGTTGAGCCGGTCGTCGCTCCGGTTCGTGGCCAGTTCGTCTACGGCCACAATTGATCCGCGTGGATAGAACTTGCTGTCCGGACCTTCCCCTCCGGGACTCTCGGCCAGCACGTAGGTCACCGAGGGGGCCGCCGACCCGAAGTCATGGGCCAGCCAGGTCCACCAGCCGCGCGGAATCTCTGGCCACAGGTTGGTCGCCACCCGGTCTTCATCCAAACAGTCGGCGAAGTACGCTCCGCGCGCAACGCTCCAATCGCCATCCACCCAAGCCCGCAGTAGCTCAGGATCATCCGCGCAAGCCGCGCCGAGCTGTTCTCGGTACATCTCAACGTCGAGAAACTGATTCGCCGCGAACGTGCTGGGCGCGTTGACGCATAGTCGCTTCGACTTCTCGTCGGTGAATGGCGTCCATGGCGCAGCTTTCGTGAAGACGAAGCGTCGGGCGATCCACATGTGACCAACGCCGCCCGGGTTCGCCGCGTAGACGGTCCGGATCGGCAAGTCTTTGGGGCCACGCAAGTTGGAGCGCAGCATGTCGAGCAGCGAGGCGTCTTGATATTGGCCACATTCGTCGGCCATCAGCAGCGTGAAGCTGCGCCCTTGGTACTTGGCGTAATCGGCTTGCGACTCAAGCTGCCCGAGTTCAAGGATCCCACCGCTCGGTAGTTTCCACACATGCTCGGCGCCGTTGTAGCGGGCTGCTGGCCCGTAGACCTTGGCGAACAGGTCCTGCGTGGTCAGCACGAAATCTTCTAGGCCCTTGTAGGTGCGCCGGATGTACAGCACGCGAGCGCGCTTGCCGTACTGCTCGATATGCCGCAACGCGAGCAGCGCCATTAGGTAAGACTTGCCGCCACCGCGACCGCCCGTCAGGGCGAGATCGATGGACTCCGGCACCAGCAGCGCGCGCTCTTGGAACGCATTGAGTTCGATGCCGTCACTCATGTTCAATCACCCGAGGCATACGTGGCAACGGCACCACTTCTAGCCTGCCGTTGCGCTCCACGTAGGTTTTGAGGTCCGGCGCTGCCGCAGGGATATGGAAGGTGATGCTGACCCTGTTGCGGTTGTCTTCGGGTTCCTGTTCTCTGTACCCATGGCGACTTCTTAAGAGAAACTGCGCCGCCCCCAGGTCGCGCTTGTAGATCGCCGCCTCGTACAGAGTGCGATGCAATAGTTCGCGCTCAAGCTCCTTGCCTTCATCAAAGGCTTTGCGGAGTGATGCATTTGCATCCAGCCACCGCTTGAAGTCATCGGCAGACACCGCGAATAGCGTGTGCATGGCTTTCAGGGAACCACCCTTGCTGGCCGCCACCCGTACCCGCTCAGGGGCATCGCTAGGGACGCTGTCTGCCGGCGGTGCGAGTGCTTGGGGCGGCGGGGGCGCGGATGAGCTTACAACAGCGGGCACGAGCGCAGCCGGGGCCGCAATGGGCCCGGGTGCCTCATCCACCCGCCACGGTGCACGCGGAGGCTGCTTGGGGGATGGCGGTGGCGACTTGCTGGACACAGATGCGATGCCTCAAGCCTTCCGTAGGTCCGACAATGCTTGCGCGGCGTCGAAGTCCACGACCGAGTTCATGAGCTTCGGGATTCCGGCCTCCAACTTGTCCACTACCGCGAAGGCCTTGGTCAGGCCGGGCTCCAGTTGCAACAACTTGGGATCACGCAGGCCAAGTAGTGTCGTGCGCTTCTGCATCTGCTGTCCCACCTGGGAGCCGGTCAGGAACGCCGGTGCGCCGCCGATCGCGTAGTCGATAATGAGTGCTTCATCTCCACGCGCACGGGCAATGAGCGCTTCACGATCTTCGGTTTTCATCGCGCGCAACACGTCGCGTGCCTGCTCGACCATACCCGCGAGATGCGGCGGTGGAGTCATGGCAGCCCGCAGACGTTCCTCCACGTCCCCGCGGGTCCGATGCAGACTGTTGCGCAGGCCGTTGATCGTGTCGGTGTGCTGGGCCAACGTTTCATTGCCGATCCTCGCCACTTGGGCGATTCCCTGTGGCCCGCTGAGAAGCTCGTTATCAAACGTGCGGGCCATCGCTTCGAACGTGCTGACCACCGACTTGTGGATGTTCTCGCGGGCGGTGCGCAGACCGTTGAACTCGGGCGCATCCGGCAGCGGGTCATGCACGCCGAGGGTTTCGATAGCCACAATGGCTGCTTCTTCGGCTCGGGCCTTGGCGCGCTTGCGCGGTTCCTGTGCGGCTTTCTGTTGGGCTTCCAGCGCATGTTGGGCGGCATTGTTCATACGCACACGTTCTGCGCGCCGTTCTTCGGCCTGTTGGATGGCTTGCTTTGAGCTGTAATCGGTGGGTGTGCTGGTAGTGGTCATAGCGGCGTTTCCCTAGTGGTCAGTGGGATCGATGAAGGTTTGTTCGTGCATGCGGTACAGCCCTTCCAGCCTTCGCATTGCACGAGCGAAGGTGTCTGCGTCTCTGTCACTAGGGTGTGTGACCAAATACATGCGCACGGCTTGAACGCAGTCACCGACTTCGGCCACGCATGCGAGCAGCCGGTCGGTATTCCGGTCCGTTGCCGGGTTAGTCTTGGATCGCTGGAACCGGAAATCCAGCGCTGCATTGCTGGCTGCAACGTGCAGCTCATCGATGGACGACAGCAGCCGGTTGATTGGTCGAGACATCGTGCAATCCGGTTACGAATGGGTGCAGTTTTGCCTCCGTCCCGCGCTGCTATTCCCCCGGGGAAGGCGCCACACCCAGCTTTCCGGCCAAGCCATGTACAAAATCGCGCGCGGAACTGCCACACGCACGGAAGCAAGCGCATTCCTGCAGTTCACGGCTGATAGCAGATGAGCTGCGCTTAGGGGCTGTAAGTTTGCTGCAGACGCAGCAACGGCCTCCATTCCCTATTCCCGCTTTCATTCCCTATTTCATTCCCAGTTTTGGAAGCTAAAAACAAGCGATATCTGCTTAATCATGGAATAAATGGAATGGATTGGACTTTGGTAATTAAAGGTTACGACACGGTTACGACAGGCAGCCCTTTCCCTGCATTTGCATTCTTCATTCCCTTCATTCCTTGATATGCAGGAAACCGCTTAAAAATAGCTGCCAAAAGCGGGAATAAAAGCGGGAATGGAGCCATTCCCTGCATTCCCTGTCGGTTTTGCGAATCCCATCCACTTCATCTATCAATGCGGAATCACAGCAGGAGCGCGTAGGAGCGCGATCAACCCCGACCCGCTGCCACGGTAGCGACCCCGGGGACGGACAACGCGGAAACTCGCGGGGAGGAAGCCCTAGCAGCAGGACAGCCGCTGGTACTGCTCTTACCGGGGTGAAAGCGCATCTGTGTCCATTGCGGGGACTAGTCAGACCAGAACTTGATCGGTGCTGAGTTAGACACAGGCCTAGGTGCCAGCGTAGGCCGCGGGGCGGGTTTAGCCGCAGGGAGCCCATATGCCTCTGGGTCGCCCAGGACATACATTTCGCTGCGGAGGCCGAAGCGCTGCAGCGCCGCATGCGAGTCCAACTTGAACAGTGCACCGGTCTGGCACATCGCCAGTAGTATCGAATTCAAAGCCATGCCAACGCCGCGGCGGTCTTGATTGAAGGCGATGCACTGCTTTGCGCGCCGGCGGAGGTATGACAGGGGGACGACGCCTTCATAGAGAATCTTCTGAGGGACTCCGTACTTGGTTTGGCGCTGTAGCGGCTTCATCCGGAAGTACTCGAGTACGTACTTTTTGAGTTCCGCCTCCTGTCGCGATTCACCGGCCCCCACCATTCCTTCGCGGAACTGGTTTGCGAGGGTGCCCACGCAATGCTCCACAAACTTATATGCCCAATCGACGTGTTCGCGTTCAATGACGGGGATGGAGTGCTGCCCGGGCATGCAACCGACTGCGACAAGCGCGGCGATGCGCCTGATGTTGAGTCCTGCTCGATTCCAAAGGGCGCGATCAAATACATCGCGTGACTTGTCATTGAAGTCGGCGTCGAACTTAGCTTGAATGGCTTCGAGCGCCTTTGCGCCGTCCTCGCTGGTCACAATCTGGCGGGGCTCCATGGGCATCGGATCGAGTCCGCCTAGCTGCATGACTGTGGCCACAAGGTCAGCGAATCGATTGACCAGCTGCGCTGGCGGCGGAAAATAGGCCGTCGGGTTTGTTGGTGGCCGGTCACCCGTAACCTCGATGACTAGCGTGCGCGGCAGCAAGCCGTCCTCAATGTCGCGGAACGAGAGGTTGTCAAATACGTGACCGGGGGTCGATTCGCCGAGAATGCTTATTGCCGGCGCTTTGACGATTTGGGTGTCTTTCTCCCGATCTGCGTAGGCGGTCGCGCGGAAGGTGTTTCCCTTGCCTGATTTTGCATATAGATCTAGCAGCGAGAGTCGCAACTCGCTTGTAGAGGCCGGTGCGCGCGGATCGTTCAACTCCTTTAGGCGCAGGCCAAACTCGCTCTGGATCGACAGAAAGCAAGGGTTGGATGTCAGCGCTCGGTTCAACGCTTGTCCTGATGCGAACTTGCGTGGTCCCACGAAGTCGTCCGCGAACGAGCTGCGCTCGCGCACAGCGTCAAGTACTCGTTCTATGCCGCGAGCCATGTCCTCCTTGCCACGCCCGCTTTCCGCGAGCAGCAAGAGGTAAAGATTGAGCCCCGTACCTTCGAAATTGAAGGCGCGGCCCGCGACACCCGCCATGAGCCCCAGCGCGCCAAGCATCGCACCCTCGAGCATCGGATAGCGCGCACTGGCGTAAAAATAGCTTGCGAGTTCGCCCAGCAGTCCAGGCGGCTGCGGAATACTAAAGCTGGACCGGATTGCCTCGTGCGCGTCGCCGGGAGCGGCGCTAAGCTCAACGGACAAAGGTTGGGTTTCCTCAGCGCCCTCGGTTGCCGCCGGGGGCGTTTCTTTTGGGGCCCTCATTGGCTGGCCCCTTGCTGCTCCCTACCCAGCGACTCCAGCCATGCTTGTATGTCGCTCTGGCGATAACGCAGCCTGCCGCCCACCTTGACGCATTGCGGGCCGTAGCCACGCATCCGCCAGCGCTTGAGCGTGAACGGATGGATGCCCAGTGCGGCGGCGGCAGCGTCTTTGCTGAGGTAATCCCGGACGAGGTTTGGGGTTTCGTTTTCCACAGTGGCGCCCTTCTTGGATGGGGCACCTATTAGCTATCCGTTTGCTCGTAGCTATTCCCTGGGGGAAAGGGGTTAATCCCACTCCGGAGGATACGTAAACTTCTTGTCGCGATCGCGATGCCACTGGTATTGCCTGAACGATACGGAGATGAGGCCTTCGCACAGCTCCTCGTCAATCTCCAAGATGTTTCGCCCGAAGACTTCGCTCTCGGATGACACGTCGCGACTGTATTTCCATCGGACGAACTGCACAAGTCGCGCCTGTACGTCGCGGTAGAGTTCAGGGCGAGTCTTGATCGGCAAACCGGGTCGTTGAAAGTCTGTGGTTAACGCGACTTTTAGATCGGCATCGGTCAGTCGATCTTTGTCGAATGGGAGATCGCCATTCGCAACGATTGCTCCGATGATTCTCTCGACCTCGACTTTATCCTTGCGGCCATGCTTCGCCATGGCCCTGTGGTTGGCGCCATTGAAGAACATTAGAGGTTTGACGGGTACTACTGCCCCAGATTTCTTGTCGCCTTTAACCTTCACCGTATTGGCCACATGGTGCGCAACATCCAATGCTCCATCAATGATGGCGTCCATAACCTCGGGGTCGATCATCTCCCTGCGGTACAGGCGTGGCCACATCAATAGCTCGATGGCCGCGCGGCTATCGCCGTCGCGCGCTTGTTGCAATAGCTCGCGCTCGGGCTTGACCTCGCGCGCTGCACCGCATGCCGCCCAGTCGCGGTCGTCTTCGCTGTCCGTGCCCATCATCCAGCCCTCCGTAGCGGCACAACGTTGGATTTCTCACCCTGTAGCATGCCTTCCAGCCGGCGCCACCACTTCTCCAGCGCTTCCCGCTTCTCGTCCAGATAGTCGTACATGTTGTAGTGCTGGCCGCCTACACTGGCATCAATATGGTTCAAGACGCGATCACGGTACTCCTTGGGCACCTTAGCGGCTGCCATACCGGTTTCTACGGTGCGACGAAGATCGTGCGGGGTGAACGGGTCGACGCCTAACAGGACACCCCCAAATCCCGCGCGCTGCAGTTCCTTGCATATCTCTCGCAGCGGGCGGCTAAGGTTTTCATCTACCAAGTGCGGGCTGCGTGCAGCCGGGAACACATGGTCGCCTTCCACGGTCTCGCGCCGGCGACGCAGCAGGTCCACCGCCACTGGGATGAGCGGGATTAGATTGGGTCGCTTGTTCTTGGAGCGCGCTGCCGGCAGCAGCCAGGTCGCTGCATCTAAGTCCAGCTCTGCCCACGGAAGGTCGCAAACCTCGCTCGCCCGTGCCCCTGTAAGCAGCAGCAAGCGCAGGGCATCCCCTTCCCCATGGGCAAACCGCTTGTCGCGCAGGCTCGCAGCAGTACGGCGCTTAACAGGTGCACGGCTCCAAATGCTCTCGGGGTCAGTAATACGCCACAGCACGCGCAACTCTTTGGGCGTAGTCAGCGCGCGTGTCCGGGGCTTCGGTTTGCCGCCGGGAATCTTCATCCGCAGGCACGGGTGGACCTCGACGATTTCCTCGTCCAGTGCATACGAGTACATCTTGCGGACCAACGCGAGCCGATGCCCTGCTTCTGCCAGTCGCGGTGCAATGCCGTTCTGCGGATCGCCGATTGCCACAGGTTTGATGAGCTGGTGCACATCGGCACGGGTGATTTCCTTGGCCTTACGGTTGCCCCACGTAGGCTTGATGACAAGCTCGATTCTGCGCTCGTCCTCTTTCCAGCTGCGCTTGTTTGGCTTTGCCCATTCCTTGAGGTAGCGATCGGCCAATGTGGCCACAGTGACCTCCTTCGCTGCCTGCTGCTTTGCCGCCTCCCGGGCAGCGCGCGAGTCCTTTTTCTGTTGGGACGGATCGTGGCCGGCAGCGATGCGTCCGATCAGCTGCTTGGCTTCTTGCCGCGCCCAGTCCAGCGTGCCGACGAACTCACGGGTAGCGGGTCCGCCTAGTCGGTTCGACGGAGGCGGCATCCAGCGTCCGATGGTGAACCGCTTGTTCTTCCCGTCGAACGTGTAGGCCAGGACGAAGTGGCGGGATCCGCCTTTGGTGATCCGGGCGGTGAGCCCTTTGACCTCGGTGTCCCAATGCAGCTCGTAGAGGGATCCGCTGGGTACGGGCATGGACTTGATGTAGCTCTCGGTGAGCTTGGCGCGCGGCATGGGACACCCCTGTGGTCGATGTTTTGTAAGTCGTTTGTAAGTGCGGGACTGCTACGGGAAGGCTCCCTCCCCGCACCCGCAGCGTATCCACGGTGCACCAAAAATGCACGTAGAATCAAAGACTTACGTCAACATCATGCCGCGAAACCGCTTGCCTTTCAATGGGTTACCGGACCCCAATTCGCCCACTCAAAATCCGCCGCCCTTAAAAGCGTGAGGGTTCGAGTCCCTCCTCCGGTACCAGGTCGGAAAGAAGCCCGCGAGCGATCGCGGGCTTTTTCATGCCCGGGAGCGCCCGTGGCCACGACGGCGCCGCCCATTCAAGCGCGCTTTAGCCATCCGCGGCGATCATCCCTGCGCCCCGCCCCCCGGATCCGGCCTTGCCTCGACTCCCTGCCCTGGCCTGCACCTTCCTGCTCGCAGCCTGCGCCACGCTGGCCTGCCGCGCCGACGCGGCCGCCACGGCCACGGGCGACGCCTGGGGCGTGCGCGTTCTGGGCAGCGGCGCCCAGCGCAACATTGAAAGCCTCAGCGAGATCAATGCCGGCAAGCCCGCCCGCGCGCAGCCGCCGGCGACGCGCGTCGTGGCCAGGCGCGCACTCGGCGACGCCAGCGTGCAGTTGCTGGCCGACGCACCCAGCGCGCGCGTGCTGCAGGCGCCCGACGCCGCCTTCGGCCCGGAACTGGACAAGGCAGTGGAATGGCTGCAGAAGCTGCGACCTCGCGGGCAGCCGCCAGCGCGCATCGTGCTGACGCTCGTGGAGGACAGCTACCACCTGCGCACCCGCCGCAGTCATCCCGGCGCCGATGCCCTGGTCGTCGACCTGGTGATGGCATTGCCGGCAAGCGGCGCCGTGGCGCCATCGACCGCGGTCGGCAAGGCCCTGGCGGTGGCGCTGCACGAGGCCAGCCACGCCTACGCGGCCCTGCTGCCACCGGGCAAGGCGCCCAGCCGCCGCGATGACGAATACCGGGCCTCGCTGGTCGAATCCTGTTACCTGGTCGACACCTTGCGCGCCAGCGACACGCTGCAGCTGGCGCCACGGACGGCGGCCGATGCCGGCGAGTACTTCGTGACCGCACAGAGCCGCGACGCGGGGCGCGACGTGGTCGCCGAACTGGTCCGCGCCGCCGGCGGCGGGCATGTGCGCGGCAACGACAACGTCGCCATGCTCGGCCTGGACCTGGCCTGCGCAGTGCGGCTGGCACAACGCTGACCGACGCGACCGCGCTGCATTGCGCCACCTGCTCGAGCAGCGCGACGCTTATTCAACGGCTTGCGCGGATGCACGCACGGATTTCATCAGCGCGTTCGTGCAAATGCCTGTGTCGCAGGCGCGGCGTGCTGTTGCGACGCCGCAAAAGGTGAAGGCCCAGTCTCCCGGGTGTGACCCCGGTCGGCTGAGCCTTCGATGTCAGAGCTGTTGAAACCTGCGCTTGCGTTCCGCCGGCTTGCGCCTTTGTCCCGCCTTCGCCGGCCTCTTTTTCTCCGACGCCTGCACGCTATCGCAGTGGCTGTTATAAAAACGTCAAGCGGCCCGACCGTTCGTCGGCACGCACGCCTGTCCTGCCGCGTGCGCATTGTTGCAGTGCATTACCACGGCCACCAGCCGTGCCCGCACTGCGCATAACGATCGGCGGCACGCTCGAAGCGGTTGCGCACGCTGACGCCGCCGCAGAGCAGGTACAGCGGCAGGAACAACGGGCCCAGCGCCATGTACTGCAACACGTGCGCGCGCTCGTGGTCGGCGAGCACGATCGCGGGTTCGTCGCCGTGGCCGGCGCGGTGCGCATAGGTCACGCACGGCGAATCCAGCGTGTCGCCGGTGTGCAGGATGATGTTGCCCAGGGTCAGCGCGCCGCCCGGGCCCCAGGGCATGCGATGGAACACGAGCGCGAGATCCTGCGGCCGCAGGTGCGCGTGAGCGCCGAAGGCGACGCCGATGCTGCCCGCAACCATGCCGAGCGCGGTGTTCGGCGCCGTCCACAGCATTCCCAGCGCGCGCAGTGCCAGCCGCAGCGACGGGTTCAGGGGCCTTCCTCCGGCATCAGCAGCCACAGGATCAGGTACACGAGGATCCCGGGGAATGCGGCCGAGGCGATCGACAGGACGACGTACACCACGCGCAGCAGGGTGGAATTCCAGCCGAAGCGCCGTGCGATGCCGCCCATGACGCCAGCCAGCACGCGGTCGTTGCGGGAGCGCGAGAGGCCCCTGCTCATGCGCGCCGCTCCAGCCAGTCGTGGATCGTCTGCGGCACCTGCACCTGCGCGCGGCCTGAGACGTAGATGCCGATGTGCCCGCCGCGGAACGACAGCTCGGTGTAGTCGTCGCTGCCCACCAGGTCCTTGAGCGCGCGCGACGCATCCGGCGGTACCAGGTGGTCCTGCTCGGCGTAGATGTTGAGCACCGGCATCTCGACCAGGCCCAGGTGCACCTCGCGCTCGCCGATGGTGATGCCGCCGTTGACGAAGCCGTTGCCCTGGTAGAACTGCTTGATGAACTGGCGGAACGCCTCGCCCGCCTGGTCGGGCGAATCGAAGATCCACTTTTCCATGCGCAGGAAGTCCTCGACCGCGCGCTTGTCGTCGAGGATGTCGACCAGGCCGACGTACTTCTGCAGGTTCAGCCGGAACGGCTTGAGCATCAGGTAGCAATGATTCATCAGGTCCGCCGGCACGTTGCCCAGCGTATCGACGAACAGGTCGACGTCCATCGCCTGCACCCAGTTCGACAGCATGTTGTCCGGCGTCTGGAAATCCACCGGCGTCACCATGGTGACCAGGTTCCTGACCTTGTCGGGATGCAGCGCCGCGTAGCACAGCGAGAACGCGCCACCCTGGCAGATGCCCAGCAGGTTGATCGCATCGAGCCCGGAGGCCTTGCGCAGGTGGTCGACCGCGCCGCCGAGGAAGCGCTCGATGTAATCCTCCAGGGTGAGGAAGCGGTCGGAGCGGTCCGGGTAGCCCCAGTCGATGATGTACACGTCCTCGCCGCGCGCCAGCAGGCCCTTGACGATGGAACGGTCGGCCTGCAGGTCGACCATGTACGGGCGGTTGACCAGCGCGTAGCTGATCAGCAGCGGCACCCTGGCCGTCGGTTTGCTGTCGCCGCGATAGCGGTACAGCACCACCTTGCCGTCGCGCCAGACCTCTTCCTTTGCGGTCGCGCCGTAATCGACGTCGTCGACCTCGCGCAACGTGCCGAGGCCGGCACCGAGCTTGGCCTGCAGTTCCATCGCTTCCCGGGCGAGCGCCTGCGGGGTGAAATCGAGCGGGCCGGTCATCGCGGCTTCCTCTTCGCGCTCGGTTTGCCGGAAGGCGCCGCGGCGCGGCCGGGCGCGGGCTTGGCCGCCGGCTTCGCGGCTCCTTGCGCTGCGGGTTTGGCTGCGGGTTTGGCTGCAGCCTTCGCTGCCGGCCTCGCTGCTGGTTTGGCTTCCTGCGTGCGCGGCGCGGGTTCGGCGCGCGGCGCCGCGGGCGCGGCATCGCGCATCCGCCGCAGTGCGCGCTCCAGTTCGGCGATCTTGCGGTGCGCGGCATCGACCTCGCCGCGCGTGGGCATGCCCAGCTGCGCGCAGGCCTGTTCGACCTGCTGCTGCACGCCCTGGCGCACGCGCATCTGCGCGTTGACCAGCGCGCCGTACACCTCGCGGAATTCCGGCGACAGCGCGATGTCGGCGTACGCCTCCTCGGCGGCGTCGATCCACAGGTCGAACAGGGCGCGCGCCGAGGCCAGTTGCCGGCCCGGCTCCTCGCGCTCGGCGAGCTTGCCTTCGAACACTTCGTAGGCGCGTTGCAGGGCCTTGAACATCAGCGCGTTGTAGGCGGCGTTGCGCTGCTGGTAATCCAGCTGCGCCTGCGCCAGCTGCTGCAGCCGCTCCTGGTGCTCGCGACCGATGCCGAAGGCCGGCATGCCGAGCCAGGACGCGCCTTCGCGGCGCATCGCCTCCAGCCACGGCGTGGCGTCCTCGATCCAGCGATCCAGGCCTTCGGCGCCGCGCCCGCGCAAGGCGCGGAACATTTCCGGGAAGGGGTTCTCGCCGACCGCGCCGAGCGCACGCCTCCATTCGGCGGCGATGTCGGCGGCGCCGGCGTCGCGGCCGGCGAACTGCGCGGCAAGCTGCTGCATCTGCCCGTACCAGTCGCGCGCCTGCGCATTGAAGCGCTCGACCGCGGCATTGGCTTCGCTGCGGCCGCCATGCGCCAGCTGGCTCCACCAGTCGATCGCGTCCTGCCAGCCGGGGATGCCGGTGGCGTCAGTGTGCGCGCCGACGCCGCCGCGCCGCATCGCGTCACCCCAGGCATTCCAGTACTGGCGTGCCAGCGCTTCTAAGTCGCCGGTTCCCTGCGTGTTGGCCATGCATCCTCCCGTGTTGCGCCCATGCTAGCGCCGCGGATGTTGCACTGCCACATCGGGGCTGCCCGGTCCGGGCTCCCGCATCGGGCGCGCTCGCGGCCCGAAGGCCGCGCTACGGTTTCGGAATGCGCAGGGTCTTGCTGATCATCAGCGAGCCCGAGAGCGCATAGACCAGCACCAGTGGATGCAGCAACCACGGCCCCAGCCGGTACTGGCCGAACCACAGGTCCGCGCCGAGCCGGCCGCTGAACGCCGCGAGCGCCAGCAGGCCGACGATCACCACGCTGGTCGGGATTGGCGTGCCCTCGAAGAACCTCACCTTGCCTTCGTCGCCGGACAGCGATTCGGCGGTGACGTTGTAGCGCGCCAGGCGGCTGACGCCGCAACCGACGAAGTACGACAGCACCGCCCAGTCCCAGCCGCCCTGCAGGCCGCAGGCATAGCCGAGCGCGGCCGGGGCCACGCCGAAGGAGATCACGTCGGCCAGCGAGTCGAGCTCGCGCCCCAGCGTGGAGGCGACCTTGCGCCAGCGCGCGATGCGGCCGTCGAGCGCGTCGAACACGAACGCCAGCGGGATCAGCGCCATCCCCCACAGCAGGTCGGCGACCACGCCTTCCTGCAGGAAGCGCATCGAAGCGAAGATCGCGCCGGTGCCGCAGAAGGCGTTGCCCAGGGTGAACCAGTCGGCGAGATGGAACTCGCGCAGCATCGAGAAATGGCGCTTGTTCATCATGTTCCCCCGCATGGCGTCGGCGACAGCGTGCCAAAGCCGGCGTGAAGCCGGCAACTTCGGGGCCTGACGGGGGTTCCTGCCGTTTCGTCCTTGCTCCCCACCCTCGCCTTGGTTTGCCGCGCGAGCCACTGCGCTGCGCGGGCGAGGAGAACGCACTGCCAGTGCCTACGGAATCGCGAGGTCGTCCGCCGTCAGCGCGGCGCTACCACGCGGTTTGTTCGCGATCACCGCATCCGCGGGTAACGCGCCCTTCCCATCGAGGAAGGCATCGACGCGATCCAGCGCGGCATACACGTACGGCAGCATCGGCACGTAGCGCGCCGCGTAATCCGGGAAACCGAGGAAGGCGTCGAAGTGCTCCGCGTTGCCCACCTGCCAGTAACGCACCTCGCGGCCCGCGGCCCGGGCGGCGGCCACGTACGGCGCGCTGCTGAAGGCCGGCGGCACCAGGCCGTCGTCGAGGCCGTGGACCACGATCACCGGCAAGCCGGCGCGCGGCAGCGCGGCACGGGTTTGGGCGATGCCGGCACGCACGCGCTCGGCGTCGGCGCCCTGCCCGTCCCAGAGCGCGCGCAGGCACTGCAGCCCGGCAATGGTGAAGTCCGGTGGCACCATCCTGCCGTCGACCAGGTTCACGCCATTGCCCGGCGGGATGCCGGCGCTGTCGGACCACCACGCGGCGCGTTCGGCGTCGGTCGCAGCACGCAGGCTCAGGTCCGCGTTCTGCGCGGAGAACGCGTAGCCGCAGGGATGCTCGCCGGCGCCGTAGCGGCCGTAGGCCGAGGCATAGGTCGCCGCCACCGAGCGCCACAGGTCGAAACCGCTGGAAGCCGCGCCCGAGCGCATCGCTTCATCGGTCCAGCCGCTCGCGCGCATCGCGTCGTAGGCCGACTTGGCCTGCTCGGCCACGGTGTCGCCGGACACCAGCCCCAGCGACTTCAGCGTCGCGCAACGCAGCGTCCACCACGGCTCCACCGTGGCGCGCATCGGCGGCTGCGCCATCGATGCCGGATCCAGGTGCAGCAGCGCGCACGGCTGCAGCAGCGCGGCCTCGGTGGCGTAGTCGTACAGCGCGCGGCTGCCCGGCGCTTCCGGGTAGACATTGGGTTCACCGGCGACCACCGCATCCAGCCAGCCGCCTTCGAGCTCTGCAGCGCGCAGCACCGCGCCGCCACCGTTGGAAATGCCGACCGCGATCACCCGGGTGTTGTCGAAGGTGAACGGCGCGGCGCCGGGCAGCGCCTCGCCCAGCACCTGCAGCGCGTACTGCGCGGCCTGCCGCACGTGCCGGCCCCAGTCGGCCTCCGGGTTGTCCTGCGAATGCGCGTGGCGGAAGGCGACGCCCTTCGCGCCCGCCGGCACGTCCGGCGCGAACGCGAGGCCACCGTCGGCCACGGCGCCGCTGGTGCCATCCACGCGCACGCCGATGCCGGCATCGAGGTCGAAGAAGTCGCTGCCCGCGCCCTTGTCGGTGTAGGCCACGGCGCAGCCCTGCGGCAGGCCCCAGGCACCGGCGACCGAGATCGCGCCGTACACGCCGCGCGAGCCGGAAGCCGGTGCGACCACCACGCAGCGCTTCGCCGCGTCGAACGCATCGGGCACCTGTACCAGCACCCGGTGCGGATGCTTTGCGCCCGGCACCGTCGCCAGCGCCGAGAACTCGCGCCCCGGCACCGCGCCCGCATGGCCGTACACCGTGCCGTAGCCGCCGCCCGGCGACAGGTCGGCGATGCCGCGCCAGTTGCTCCAGATCGCGCGCCGGCGCGCTTCGGCCGCGGTCGGACGCGCCGCATCGGCGAACGCCGGCGGCACCACCGCCTGCAGGCCCGCCAGGCCCAGGCCCGCGGTCAGCAGGTCGTCGCCGTCGCGATGCGCGGTCACGACCTGGCCGCTGATACCCAGGCTCGGTTGGCTGGCAACAGGCGACATGGCAGTTCCGGGGCGGGTGGCGCAGGCCGTCAGCGACAGGGCAAGGGCGGCAAGCACCGCAGGATGGATGGCGTTCATGCCCACACCCTAGCAAGCGCGCGCGCCACGGCCATCGTACTTTGGTCCGAACTCGACGCCCGCGGGCCCCTGCTAGGCTAGCGAATCCCCCTTCCGCGAGGCGCCCATGGCCACCCGCTGCATCCTGATCACCGGCGCCGGCAGCGGCATCGGCGCCGGCATCGCCACCGAACTGGCCGCGGCCGGCCACCACCTGGTGGTCACCGACGTGAACCATGAATCCGCCAACGCAGTCGCCGCCGGAATCCGCGACGCCGGCGGCTCGGCCGAAGCGCTGGTGCTCGACGTCACCTCCGACGACAGCGTCGCCGCCGCCCTGGCGGCGGTCTCGCGCCCGGTCGACGTGCTGGTCAACAACGCCGGGCTACAGCATGTCGCGCCGCTGGAGGAGTTTCCGATCGCCAAGTGGGATTTCCTGGTACAGGTGATGCTGGTCGGCGTCGCCCGGTTGACGCGCGCGCTGCTGCCGGGCATGCGCGCGCGCGGCTTCGGCCGCATCGTCAACGTCGGCTCGATCCATTCGCTGGTCGCCAGCCCCTACAAGAGCGCCTACGTCGCCGCCAAGCACGGCCTAGTCGGATTCTCCAAGGTAGTCGCGCTGGAAACCGCCGACACCGACATCACCATCAACACCCTCTGCCCGACCTATGTCAAAACACCGCTGGTCGACAGGCAGATCGCCGACCAGGCCCGCACCCGCGGCATCCCCGAATCGCAGGTGGTCAGCGACGTGATGCTCAAGCCCATGCCCAAGGGCGTGTTCATCGAATACGACGAACTGGCCGGCACCACCGCCTTCCTGATGTCGCACGCCGCGCGCAACATCACCGGCCACACCCTCGAGATCGACGGCGGCTGGACTGTGCAGTAATGACTCGATGCGGCTTCGGGTGGGGCCTTCCGGTACGCGGTGCCCGCCCAAGTCGCTCCCCGATACACGCTTGGTTGGTCGGGCACCGCGTACCGGAAGGCATCACAATTCCGGAGAACAGTATTTCCCGTCATTCACCGAACCCATGCCCAGCCTGCTGATCGCCGACGACCACCCGCTGTTCCGCGCCGCCTTGCGCGGCGCCGCCGCCGATGCCGTCGCCGACCTGCAGGTGCAGGAAGCCGACTCGCTCGACAGTGTGCTCGCCGCGCTCGACGCCGAACCCGGCATCGACCTGGTGCTGCTGGACCTGCACATGCCGGGCAACCACGGGCTGGCCGGACTGGCCGCGATCCGCGCGCAGCATCCGGGCGTTGCGGTAGTGGTGGTGTCGGCGAACGACGATCCGCGCGTGATCCGGCGAGCGCTGGATCATGGTGCCGCCGGCTACCTGCCCAAGAGCACCGGGCTGGAAGACCTACGCGAGGCGATCCGCGCCGTGTTGGGATTGCAGCAATGGCTGCCGCCGTCGCTGCGAAATGCCGTGGGTGGCGCAAAGTCGCTGCCCGGAGATGCCGAGCTCGCGGCGCGCCTGGCCAGCCTGTCGCCGCAGCAGTTCCGGGTACTGGCGCTGGTGGCCGAAGGGTTGCTCAACAAGCAGATTGCCGACCGGCTCGGCGTGCAGGAGCGGACGGTCAAGGCGCACCTGACGGCGATCTTCGAGCGGCTGGGGGTGCGGAACCGCACCCAGGCCAGCGTGGTGTTGCGGGAGCTGGAACTGAGCGATCCCTCGCGTCAGGCGTAGTCGCATGCGTGCCACGGCTGGCTAGAATCGGCCGCAATCCATTTCCGGAGTCGCCATGAAAGTCGTCCATTCGCCGCTGCACCGGCGCCACGACGGCGGCATGGAACTGCATCGCAGCAAGCTCGTGCCCTGCTTCGAGTCGCGGGCGCGGGCCGAGGACATCCGCGAGGCACTGGCTGACGCCGGGCACGCGCTGGTCGCACCGCGCGCGTTCGCCATCGACAGCTTGCTGGGCGTGCACGATGCCGATTTCGTGGAGTTCCTGCGGACGGCCTGGGCGCGCTGGCAGGAAGACGGCCGCGACGGCTTCATGCTGCCCAGCGGCTTTCCCGCGCGCGGCATGCGCCGCGACCGCGTACCGGCAGGCATCCACGGCGCGATGGGGCATTACGCGTTCGACGCCGGCACCCCAATCGTCGCCGGCACTTGGGACGCGGCCATGGCCGCGGCACAGTGCGCGATGACCGCCGCGGCGCTGGTGGCCGAGGGCGAAGGCGCGGCCTATGCCCTGTGCCGCCCGCCAGGGCACCACGCGGGGCGCGGCACCTACGGCGGCTACTGCTTCCTCAACAATGCCGCGCTCGCCGCGCAACTGTTGCGTGAACGCGGATCGCGCAAGGTCGGGCTGCTGGACGTGGATTACCACCACGGCAACGGCACCCAGGATATCTTCTGGACCCGCGACGACGTCCTGTTCGTCTCCATCCATGGCACCCCGGACACCGAGTATCCGTACTTCCTCGGTTATGCCGACGAGCGTGGCGCCGGCGCCGGCGAAGGCTTCACCCTCAACCTGCCCCTGCCGCGCGACACCGGCTGGGACGATTACGCACAGGCGCTGGATACCGCCCTGCAGGCGATCCACGCCTACGGTGCCGACGCCCTGGTGGTGTCGCTCGGCGTGGACACCTTCGAAGGCGACCCGATCAGTGCGTTCCGCCTCGGCGCCGAACGCTTCCCGCAACTTGGCGCGCGCTTGGCAGCGCTGAATTTGCCCACCGTGCTGGTACAGGAAGGCGGCTATGCGGTGAAGGAGCTCGGCAGCAACGTGGCCGGCGTGCTGCAGGCGTTCAGCGCACCGACCTGGCGGCCAGCAGCCGGTCCAGCACGGACTTCAGCGCCAGCGGCTTCAACGGCTTCATGAGCAGGGGCAGCCCGGCTTCGTGCACTGCGGCCCGCACCTCGATGCCTGCGTCCGCGCTGAGGATCACCGCGGGCCGCGCACCGAACTCGCCTGCCAGTCGGGAATGCAGGCGCACGCCGGTATCGCCGTCGTCGAGGTGATAGTCGAACAGCCATAGATCGACCGGCGCGTCTTGCAGGTGTCGCCGCGCACCTTCGCCGCCGCTGGCGTCGACCACGACGCATCCCATGCCCTCCAGCAACTGCCCCAGGCCGGCCCGCGCGGGCGCCTCGTTGTCCACCACCAGCACCCGCGTTCCCGCCAGGCCCTGCCGCGTCCCCGCGACCGGTTGCGGCGCGGGATCGGCGCAGCGCGCGGCGCGCGGCAACGTCAGCGCAAAGACCGTGCCGGTTCCGGGGCGGCTGTCCAGCCCGATGCGCGCATCCAGCAACCGCGCCATGCGATCGGCGATCGCCAGCCCCAGGCCCAGTCCCTGCCCTGCCGCGCCTTCGCCGCGGCGGAACTCTTCGAACAGCGATGCCTGCACCTGCGGGTCGATGCCGGGGCCGGTGTCGTGCACCTCGATGCGCACCGCGTCGCCCGCGCGGCGCACGCCCAGCAGCACGCGGCCACTGGCGGTGTAGCGCACCGCATTGGCGAGGAAGTTCTGCAGCACGCGCCGCAGCAGCTGCGGGTCGCTGTGCACCCACGCGCGCGTGGGCACGTAGTCGAACTTCAAACCTGCTTCGGCCGCCAGCACGCGGAACTCCGACGCCAGCGGCTCCAGCACGTCGGCCAGCGCGAAGTCGCGCGGTTGCGGGTCGAGCCCGCCCGCTTCCAGCCGCGACAGGTCCAGCAGGTCGGTCAGCAGGCCGGTCGTGGAATCCAGCGCGCCGCGCACCTGGCGCACGGACTCGCGCGCGCTCTCGGGCACCTGCCCGGCGAGCGCGTCGGTGAACAGGTGCGCGGCGTGCAGCGGCTGCAGCAGGTCGTGGCCGATCGCGGCCAGGAAGCGGCCCTTGGCGTCGTTGGCGCGCTCGGCTTCGCGGCGCGCGGCTTCGGCGGCAGCGGTGCGTTCCTCGACGCGCTGCTCGAGCGTCTGCTTGGCCTGCAGCAACTCGGCCTCGGTGCTGCGGAACGCGGTGACGTCGGTGAAGGTGGCGACGAAGCCGCCGCCGGGCATCGGGTTGCCGCGGATTTCGACGATGCTGCCGTCCGGGAACACGCGCTCGGTGAGGTGCGCGGTGCCGGCGCGCATGTGCGACAAACGCCGTTGCAGGGCGTGTTCGATGTCGCCCTGCGGCGGCATGCGCTGCAGGGCGTGCCGGGCCAGGTCGGCGATCGGCATACCGACCTTGAGCATCGCCTCGGGGTAGCCGAACAGTTCGGCGTAGCGGCGGTTCCAGGCCACCAGCCGCAATTGCGCATCGACCACGCTGATGCCCTGGCTCATGTTCTCCAGCGCGGCTTCGAGCACGCGCTGGTTGAAGCGCAGGTCGCGCGAGGCCTCGCCGACGATCGCCGCGACCGTGTCCAGATGCCCGGTCTCGCGGCGCGCCGCATCCAGCAGCACGCGCGCGGAGGCCGAGCCGAGCACCGCGGCCAGTTCGCGCTCCACCTGCGCCTCGGTTCGCGCCGGCACCGCGCCGCTGGCGGGGGCATCGAGCAGCAGCTGGTCGACGCGGTCGCGCGCGAGGAAGCGCAGGCCGGCATCGCGCAGGGTCTGCGCATCCAGGCCGCGGCGTGCGCGGCGCGGGGCCTCGCGCCGCCACAACGCGACCAGCACTGTCGTCGCGGTGCCGACGAACAGGCTGGCGCCGACCGCGCGCCCGAGCCGGCTCCAGCCGGTGAGCCCGAACAGGCCGTCCGATGACAGCCACGCCCAGCCCAACGGCCCCTGCCGCAGCCACTCCGGGGCGATGCCGCGCAGGTCCAGCGCCATCGGCAGCAGCAGCACCCAGCTCCACACCGCGAACCCGGCCAGCACGCCCGCGACCGCCGCGCGCGGCGGCGTCTGCGGCCGCCACACCGCGAACGCCAGCGCCGGCACCAGCGTCGCCAGTGCCGAGAACGACACCGCGCCGACGTCGGCCAGCGCCTCGCTGCCGGCCACCACGCGGCTGTACACCCAAGCCAGCAGCATGATCGCGACGATGCCGACGCGCCGCAGCGTGAGCACGCTGCCGCGCAGGTCGCTGCCGTCGTTGCGCGCCCACGCGCCGCGCAGCAGGCCCGGCGCGAACCAGTGGTTGCCGATCATCAGGCTCAGCGTCAGCGTGCTGACGACCACCATGCCGGTGGCCGCGCTCAGCCCGCCGAGGAATGCGAACAGCGCCAGCCCGTGCTGCCCCTGCGACAGCGGCAGCGCCAGCACGTACAGGTCCGAGGGCACGCGGCCGCCCAGCAGCGCTTCGCCCGCGCGCGCCAGCGGCAGCACCGGCAGCGCGATCAGCAGCAGGTACAGCGGAAACAGCCAGCGCGCGGTGCGCACGTGCCGTTCGTCGCGGCATTCCACCACGGCGATGTGGAACTGGTGCGGCAGGATGAACATCGCGAACGCGCCCAGCAGCATCAGCGGCGCGAAGCCACCGCCGGCGGACGGCGGCGTCGGCGGCGTTGCGGCCACTTCCGGCAAGGCGTCCAGCCCGAACCAGACGAAGGCGGCCAGCGCCAGCATCGCCGCCAGCTTGAACAGGGATTCCACCGCCATCGCCAGCACCAGCCCGCGGTTGTGCTCGGCGGCGCTGGCGCGGCGGGTGCCGAACAGCATCGCGAACGCGGCCATCGCCAGCGCCACGTAGAGGGCGCTGTCCTGCCACGCCGGCGGCGTCTCGCTGCCGGCGCGGGTGGTGAGCATCGCGAAGCTCATCGCCATCGCCTTGAGCTGCAGCGCGATGTACGGGATCAGGCCGAGCGCGGCGACCAGGGTGACGGTGGCGGCCAGCCACGCGTCCTTGCCCAGGCGGGTGGCGATCAGGTCGGCGATCGAGGTGGCGTTGGTCTCGCGCGCCAGCTGCACCAGCCGCACCATGAAGGCCGCCGCCAGCGCGTACAGCACGATCGCGCCGAGGAAGGTCGGCGGCAGCGGCCAGCCGTGGCGCGCGGCCTGCGTCACCGTGCCGTAGAAGGTCCACGAGGTGCAGTGCACCGCCAGCGACAGCGCATAGACGTGGCGCCAGTGCGCGGCCAGCGCCTGCGGCCGGCGCTCGCCGTAGAGGCCGGCGGCAAACAGCAGCCCGAGCCACAGCGTTGCCGCGGCCACGACCACGGCAACGCTCAGCATCGTGCCGCCTTCAGGCCTGCGGTCGGCAGGTAAGTCGCGTGGCGTCGGTCAGGGATGCGCATTCGCGGCGAGCATAACGCGACGGCGGGCCGAAGCCCGCCGTCGTCCGGTCCGCCGATGCACGGCGGCTCAGAAGTCGTAGCGGACGCTCAGCGAGTACTGGCGCGGCGGGCCGTAAAATCCCGTCAGCACGCCGAGGGCTGCGTTGAGGTTGTAGCCGGTGGTGCGGTATTCCTTGTCCGTCAGGTTGGTGCCCTGCAGGCGCACCGTCCAGGGACCGCCGGTGTGCCAGGTCACGCCTGCGTTGAGCAGGCCGTAGCCGTCCTGGGTGATCGGCTGGGCCCCGGTGCGCACGATCTCGGTGGTCGCCACCACGTCCGACTGGTAGCTGTAGCCCAGCCAGGCCGCCACGTCGCCGCCACTCGCCAGCTCGGTGCGGTAGGTGAGGTTCAGCGCGCCGGAGAAATCCGGGGCGTTGGTGAACTCCTGCTCGTCGGCGATGTTGACGCCCGCGTAAATGAACTCGTCGTACTTCGCGTTGAGCCAGGCCAGGTTGCCCGACACCATCCAGTTCGCCGTCGGCAGCCACTGGTACTCGACTTCCAGCCCGTCCACGGTGCCGGACCCGGCATTGGTGAAATCGCCGAAGAACGCGTCGTCGCTGCCGTCGCCGTTGCTGTCGTAGGCGGTGAACACCGACAGCTGGATGTCCTTGTACTTGTTGTGGAAGGCCGACAGGTTGAGGAACAGCGACTGGTCGAGCAAGCCCATCTTGGTGCCGATCTCGTAGCTGTCCACGGACTCGTCGCTGAACGGCTCGGCCGAACGCGGCACCGCGGTCGCCTGGGCGCGGATGTTGTAGCCGCCCGACTTGAAGCCGCGCGACGCCGAGGCGTACACCATCACGTCCGGGGTCAGCTGGTAATCGAGCGCAACCTTGGGCGAGACGTTCTTGAAGTTGATGGTCTTGTCGAAGTTGGCGGCGACGGTCGTCGGCACGGTATAGGTCGCGTCGGTGTAGCCGCGGTTGAGCACCACCGCGTGCTTGTCCTCGTCGGTGTAGCGCGCGCCGAGGTCGAGCGACAGCTTGTCGGTGAGGTCGAAGGTCCAGTCCGCGTACGCCGCGATGCTCTTGGTGTACACCGTGCCCTGGGTGTCGCCGAAGAGGAAGTTGAAGAAGTTGTTGAGCACCTGGCCACCAGCCTCGCCGTCGAAGGCGTAGATGCCCATGACGCCGCGCGAGCGGCCGCCGGCGTCATAGTTCGCCTGCACTTCGTGGCTGGTCTGCTCGTCCGAGTAGAACGCCTTCACGTCGGCGATCTTGTCCTGGAGCGTGTCGAAGTCGATGTTGGTCTCCGTATCGGACTGGCGCGTGGCGAACACGTACTTCAGCGCCCAGTCGGCGTTGGCGCGCCAGTTCACGGTGGCCGAGGCGCCGGACATGGAGGTGTCGTTGACGTTGGGCATGCCGTTGCGCACGTCGTAGCGGCTGTCGAGCGGCAGCGCCGTCGGCACGAACTTGTTCGGGCCCAGCATCTTCGCGCCGCGCACGCCGGACTGGTCGTCCATCCAGTCGAATGCGATCTGCACGTCCACGTTGTCGCTGAGGTAGGCGCCGATCTGGCCGCGCGCGGTCAGGATTTCCTTGTCGCTGACCGGCTGGCCGGTGACCACGTTCTCGCCGAAGCCGTCGCGGCTCAGGCTGGCCACCGCAAGCCGGCCACGCAGCGCGCCGCTACCCAGTGGGCCACCGATCGCGGCCCTGACGTCGGCCTGGTTGTAATTGCCGACGGTGGCTTCCGCGAAGGCCTCGAATTCGGTCGGCAGGCCGTGGGTGATGTACTTGATGGCGCCGCCGATGGTGTTCTTGCCGTAAAGCGTGCCCTGCGGGCCGCGCAGGACCTCGATGCGGTCCACGTCCAGCACGTCGAGCAGCGCGCCCTGCGGGCGGGCGATGTAGACGTCGTCGATGTAGATGCCCACGCCCGGGTCCACGCCCCACAGCGGGTCGGACTGGCCGACGCCGCGGATGTAGGCGGTGACGGTGCTGCTGGAACCGCGCGCAGCGTAGATGGTGAGGTTGGGCACCTGCGCATCGAGGCCGCCAAGGTCCTCGACCCCGAACTGCTCCAGCGCGTCCGCGGTGAACGCAGTCACGGCGACCGGGACGTCCTGGATGGTTTCCTCGCGCTTGCGGGCGGTCACCTTGACCGTCTCCAGCGTCGAGACCTTTTCCTTCGCCTTGGCGTCTGGATCCTGCTGCTGCGACGGCGCGTCATCCCCGGCCACCGTGGTCGCCGCGTCCTGCGCCCATGCAGCGGCCGGCAACATCAGGATGCAACCGATCGCCAGGCTCAAATGCTTGCGCTTCATTTCTCACTCCCCTTGGATGCGACAGGTACGGCATGCGCCGCAGATTGGCGGCAAGCCTAGGGGCCAAGGCTCGGCGGCGGCATCGTACCTTCGGACAATGGGCCGCCACGGCCGGCTTGCCGACACTCCGGCATCGGGAACGAAGCCCGCGGCGCGGGCGAGGGATCTGGGGAATGGCGTTCGTGATCGTGCTGGCCGCGCTGTGCTTCCTGATGTATGTCGCCTATCGCGGCCACAGCGTGATCCTGTTCGCGCCGGTGGCGGCGCTGGGCGCGGTGCTGCTGACGGACCCGGCGCTGGTCGCACCGATGTTCACCGGCCTGTTCATGGACAAGATGGTCGGCTTCCTGAAGCTGTATTTCCCGGTGTTCCTGCTGGGCGCGGTGTTCGGCAAGGTGATCGAGCTGTCGGGCTTCTCCAAGTCGATCGTGGCCGCGACCATCAAGGTGGTCGGCGCCCAGCGCGCGATCCTGTCGATCGTGCTGGTGTGCGCGCTGCTGACCTACGGCGGGGTGTCGCTGTTCGTGGTGGTGTTCGCGGTGTATCCGTTCGCGGCCGAACTGTTCCGCCAGGCCGGCATCCCCAAGCGCCTGATCCCGGGCACGATCGCGCTGGGCGCGTTCACCTTCACCATGGACGCGCTGCCGGGGACGCCGCAGATCCAGAACATCATCCCGTCCTCGTTCTTCGGCACCAATGCCTGGGCGGCGCCGTGGCTGGGCACGATCGGCGCGGTGTTCATCCTGATCGTCGGCATGGCCTACCTCGACTGGCGCCGGCGCGTGGCCCAGCGCAAGGGCGAGGGCTATGGCGACGAAGCGGCGCTGCGCAACGAACCGGCCGCGTTCGCCGGCGGCAAGCTCGCCAATCCGCTGGTCGCGATCGCGCCGCTGGTGCTGGTGGGCGTGGCCAACAAGCTGCTGACGCTGTGGATCCCGCAGTGGTACGGCCAGAGCCACAGCTTCGTGCCCGCGGTGATCGGCAACCCGGCGCCGGTGGTGCAGGAAGTGCAGAAGATCGCCGCGATCTGGGCGGTCGAGGGCGCGCTGCTGCTCGGCATCGCCTGCGTGCTGGCGTTCGCCTGGAAGACGGTCGCGGCCGGGTTCGCCGAAGGCAGCAAGGCGGCGATCGGCGGGGCGCTGCTGGCCGGCATGAACACCGCGTCCGAGTACGGCTTCGGCGCGGTGATCGCCGCCCTGCCCGGCTTCCTGGTGGTCGCCAACGCGCTGGCCGCGATCCCGGACCCGCTGGTCAACGAGGCGATCACGGTGACCGCGCTGGCCGGCATCACCGGTTCGGCCTCCGGCGGCATGGGCATCGCGCTGGCGGCGATGTCGGAGACCTTCATCGCCAACGCGCAGGCCGCCGGGATCCCGCTGGAAGTCTTCCACCGGATCGCGGCCATGGCATCCGGCGGCATGGACACGCTGCCGCACAACGGCGCGGTGATCACGCTGCTGGCGGTCACCGGCCTGACCCACCGCCAGGCCTACAAGGACGTGTTCGCCATCACCCTGATCAAGACCCTGGCGGTGTTCGTGGTAATCGGCGTGTTCTACGGCACCGGGGTCGTGTAGCCCCGATCCCGGTGCGCTACGCTTCCCGCATGGGGAAGCACGCATGACCGACCAGGCGCACGGTTCCAGGACCCGGGATGAGGGCGCATTCGCGCTGCCCCGGCATACGACGCCGACCTGGGAGGTCGAGCTGCTGATCTCGGGCGTGGCGGTGTTCGCGATGCTGCAGTTGCCCGGCATGTTCGACGATGCCCTGTTTGCGCTGCGACCGCGCTTCGATGCCGCCTGGCACGAGCCGCTGCGGATGATGCACGTGTACCTCAAGAGCGCCGCGGTGATCCTGGCGGCGACCTTCGCCATCCACCTGCTGATGCGCGCGCACTGGATCGCGCTGGTCGGGATGCATTCCATCTACCCCGACGGCGTGCGTTGGGACCAGTTGCGCATCGGCCCGGTGCAGCGCGAACACGAACGCGCGCGCAGCGGCGACGCGGCGCTGGTCATCGACCGTGCGGACAATCGCGCCACCACGGTCTTCGCCACCGGCGTGGTGATGGCGACCCTGCTGCTGTCGGTCAGCCTGCTGGCGGTGCTGGTGTTCGGGTTTTGCCTGGCCCTGCTTGCGCTGGCGGGCCTGGACGCGGACGTGTCGACGGTGTTCCTGGCCTCCGTGCTGCTGGCGGTGGTGCCGTTCGCGCTCGCCTCCGCCATCGATCGCCGCCTCGCGGCCAGGCTCGCGCCCGGCGGGCTGCCGCGCCGGGCACTGGCGGCGATGTTCCGGTTCTACGGGATCTTCGGTTTCGGCCGCGGCAGCAATGCCATGGCCCTGCTCTCGAGCCACCAGGGTGAACGCCGGACCGTGCTGGTCGTGTTCGCGGTCTTCCTGCCGGTGATGCTGGGGGTGATGTTCGGCGCCCGCGCCATGCAGTCGCCCGAACGCCTGGGCGGTTACGGCATGTTCCCGGTCCCCGATCCGGCAGGCGGCCGCCTGCTCGACGACGCGCACTACGACCTGCGCAGGGATCCCGCGCGCGACCCTGCCGTGCCCTTCATCCCGGACATGGTGGTGGCCGGCCCCTACCTTCGCCTGCTGGTGCCGTTCACGCCCGGCAGCGACGACCGCGCGATGCGCGCCCGCTGCGGGGGAGCCGCCACGGCCGACCCGTTGTCCGCGCTGCAATGCCTGCAGGCGGTGCACGCGGTCAGCCTGGACGGCAAGCCGCTGGCGGGCCTGCGCTACGACGCCGGCACCGACCCGCGCACCGGCCGCCCGGTGCTGGTGGCGATGATCGACGTGCGCGTGCTCGCGCCGGGCCGCCACCAGTTGCGCGTGGCGCGTGCGGAACCCGACGGCGACGGCGACCGGGACTGGCACATCCCCTTCTGGCGGTGAGCGCGCGCAAGATCATCCACGTCGACATGGACGCGTTCTATGCGTCGGTCGAACAGCGCGACGACCCGTCGCTGCGCGGCAGGCCGGTGGTCGTGGCCTGGCGCGGCAAGCGTTCGGTGGTGTGCGCGGCCTCGTACGAAGCGCGAAAGTTCGGCGTGCGTTCGGCGATGCCGGCGCTGCGCGCCGAGCGGCTGTGCCCGCAGGCGGTGTTCGTGGCGCCGGACTTCAGCCGCTACAAGGCGGTGTCGCGCCAGGTGCGCGCGATCTTCGCCCGCCATACCGACCTGGTCGAACCGTTGTCGCTGGACGAGGCCTACCTCGACGTGACCGCCAACACCAGCGCCCTGCCCTCGGCGACCGCAACCGCAGAGGCGATCCGCGCCGCGATCCGGGAAGAAACGCAGCTGACCGCTTCGGCCGGCGTGGCGCCGAACAAGTTCGTGGCCAAGATCGCCTCGGATTTCCGCAAACCCGATGGCCTGTTCGTGGTCCGCCCGCGCCAGGTCGAGGCTTTCCTCGCGCCGCTGCCGGTCGGGCGCCTGCCGGGCGTGGGCAGGGTGATGGAACGCAGGCTGGGCGAGCTGGGCGTGGCCACGGTCGCCGACCTGCGCCTGCTCCAACCCGAGGCACTGGAGCAACGCTTCGGCCGCTGGGGGCGGCGCCTGCACGAGTTGTCGTTCGGGATCGACGAACGCCCGGTCGTGTCCGAGCGCCCGACCCTGCAGGTGTCGGCCGAAGACACCTTCGAGCATGACCTGCGCCTGGGCGAGATCGAAGCCGACATCCGCCGGCTCGCGGAAAAGGCCTGGGCCGGCTACCAGCGCGAACTGGCGCAGGCGCCGGAGCGGATCGCGCGCACGGTCGTGCTCAAGCTCAAGACCGCCGACTTCCAGGTACTCACGCGCAGCCTGACGCCACCGCAGCCTCCGGCCACGCTGCCGGAACTTGCCGACATCGCCTGCGCGCTGCGCGAGCGCGTCGGCCTGCCGTCGCGCACGCGCTACCGGCTGGTGGGCGTGGGCCTGTCCGGCTTCGTCGATGCCGAGCAGCTGGTCGCGCAGCCGGAACTGTTCGCCGACGCCTGAGCGTCGCGCGGGCGCATGCCGGTTGCCGCCCCGTCCACGGGCCCGGCCTACAATCGGGTTTTTCCCACGGAGGCCGCCATGTCCCTCGCCATCTCCAAGGTGCCCGTTCCGGTCAACGAACCGGTCCGCGGCTACGCGCCCGGCACGCCCGAACGCGCCAGCCTACAGGCCGCGCTGGCGCGGATGTCCGGCGAGCGCACCGAGATGCCGCTGGTGATCGACGGCAAGGACGTGCGTACCGGCCGCCTCGGCCAGGCGGTGATGCCGCACCGCCACGCGCACGTGCTCGGCGACTTCCACCAGGGCGGCGCGGCCGAGGCGCGGGCGGCGATCGATGCCGCGTTGCGCGCGCAGCGCGACTGGGCGGCGTTGCCGTGGGAGTCGCGCGCGGCGGTGTTCCTCAAGGCCGCCGACCTGCTGGCCGGCCCCTACCGCGACGTGCTCAACGCAGCGACCATGCTCGGCCAGAGCAAGACCTGCCACCAGGCCGAGATCGACAGCGCCTGCGAGCTGATCGACTTCTTCCGTTTCAACGTCGCCTTCTACGAGCAGGTGCTGCGCGAGCAGCCGCAGAGCAGCGCCGGAATGTGGAACCGGATGGAACACCGGCCGCTGGAAGGCTTCGTGTTCGCGGTGTCGCCGTTCAACTTCACTTCGATCGCCGGCAACCTGCCGACCGCGCCGGCGCTGTGCGGCAACACCGTGGTCTGGAAGCCGGCCAGCACCGCGGTCTACAGCGCGCATTTCCTGATGCGGCTGTTGCGCGAGGCCGGCCTGCCGGACGGCGTGATCAACCTGGTCAGCGGCAGCGGCGCGGACATCGGCGACCCGGTGCTGGCGGACCCGCACCTGGCCGGGATCCATTTCACCGGCTCGACGAAAGTGTTCCACCAGATGTGGCGCACGGTCGGCAACAACATCGACCGGTACAAGGGCTATCCGCGCCTGGTCGGCGAAACCGGCGGCAAGGACTTCATCGTCGCCCATGCCAGCGCCGACCCGGTCGCGCTGGCCACGGCGATCGTACGCGGCGCGTTCGAATACCAGGGCCAGAAGTGCTCGGCCGCCAGTCGCGTGTACATCCCGTCGAACCTGTGGCCGACGGTGCGCGCTGCGCTGGCCGACCAGGTCGCCTCCATCCGCATGGGCGATGTCGCGGACTTCTCCAACTTCATGGGCGCGGTGATCGACGGCGCCAGCTTCCGCACCCAGAAGGCGGCGATCGACGAGGCCAAGGCCGCCAGCGATGCCCAAATCCTGGTGGGCGGCGAGTACGACGACGGCGAAGGCTGGTTCGTGCGGCCCACGGTGATCGTCACCGACAACCCGGCCTACCGCACCCTGTGCGACGAACTGTTCGGCCCGGTGCTGACGGTGCACGTGTACGACGAAGACAAGTGGCTGGAGACCCTCGACCTGGGCGACCGCACCAGCCCGTACGCGCTGACCGGTGCGATCTTCGCCCAGGATCGTTATGCGGTCGAACAGGGCCTGCAGCGCCTGCGCAATGCCGCCGGCAACTTCTACATCAACGACAAGCCCACCGGTGCGGTCGTGGGCCAGCAGCCGTTCGGTGGCGCGCGCGCCTCGGGCACCAACGACAAGGCCGGCTCGGTCCTCAACCTGCTGCGCTGGATCAGCCCGCGCAGCATCAAGGAAACCTTCGTGCCGGCGCGCGACTACCGCTATCCGTTCATGGATTGAGGACCGCGGTTCGCCGCAGGCGCCGACTGGCGCGCGCGGGAGCCGGCCGTTCCGGCGCGCGCGGCATCGCGCCGGCAACCATCAGTGCAAGGGAGATTGCCATTGGCCACGACACGTCGCATCCACGTCCGCGCCCCGTCCGAACCCGCGCTCGAGCCGGGGATCGAGGCGATCAAGCGCGAACTGGAACTGCCGCTGGCATTCCCGCCCGACGTCGAAGCCGCCGCGGCCGCGGCCGCTGCCCATCCGCGGCTGCCGGCCGAGGATCGCAGCGACCTTGCCTTTGTCACCATCGACCCGCCCGGCGCGATGGACCTGGACCAGGCGCTGCACGTGGCGCGCAAGGGCGACGGGTACGTGGTGCATTACGCGATCGCCGACGTCGCCGCCTTCGTCCGCCCCGGCGACCCGGTGGACCTTGAAGCCAACCGCCGCGGCGCGACCCTTTACGGTGCCGACGCCAAGATCCCGCTGCATCCAAAGGTGCTCTCCGAAGGCGCCGCGTCGCTGTTGCCGGGCCAGCTGCGCCCGGCGCTGCTGTGGACGATCGAGCTCGACCGCAGCGGCGAAGGCATCACCGTGGACGTGCATCGCGCGCTGGTCCGGAGCCGCGAACGCTTCGACTACGACGGCGTGCAGCGACGCATCGATGCCGGCGACGCCGACCCGATGTGGGCCGTGCTGCGCGAGATCGGCGAGTTGCGCAAGCAGCGGGAACAACGCCGCGGCGGGGTCAGCCTGCCGCTGCCGGAGCAGGAGATCCGGGTCGAGGGCGACTGCTGGCAGCTGGAGTTCCGCGCCCGCCATCCGGTCGAGGACTGGAACGAGCAGATCTCGCTGCTCACCGGGATGGCCGCCGCGCATCTGATGATGGAGCACCGCGTCGGCCTGCTGCGCACCTTGCCGGAACCCGACCCGCGCGCGCTCGGGCGCCTGCGCCGTACCGCGAAGGCGCTCGGGATCGCGTGGCCCGAACGGATGGGCTATCCGGACTTCATCCGCTCACTGGATCCCGCCGATCCGCGCCACGTGGCGATGATGGTGTCCTGCACCAGCGTGCTGCGCGGCGCCGGCTACGCCGCGTTCGTGGGCGAGATGCCGACGCAGCCGCTGCATTCGGCGCTGGCTTCCACCTATGCCCACGTCACCGCGCCCTTGCGCCGGCTGGTGGACCGCTACACCGGCGAGACCTGCGTTGCCCTGTGCGCGGGCCAACCGGTGCCGGACTGGGTGCTGCAGGCATTGCCGGGATTGCCGGCGACGATGGCCGACGCCGATCGCCGCGCGGGCCGTTTCGAGCGCGCGGTGATCGACCTGGCCGAAAGCCTGGTGCTGGCCACGCGCGTCGGCGAAAGCTTCACCGGCACGATCGTGGAGGTCGAGCGGCGTGACCGCGACGAAGGCGTGGTGATGCTGCATGCGCTGGCGATCGAGGCGCACGTGGTGGCGGAAGGCACGTTGCCGCTGGGCGAAACCGTGACCGTCCGGCTCGTGGCAGCCGACCCGGCCGCGCGCAGGGTCCGCTTCGAACTGGCGGCGTGACCGCACGCCGGACAGAGGGCCGAGATAGGCCTGGGTCGAGAACCGATCAAAGCCGTAGCGTGCGCAACGATCCTTGTATCTCACTCTTCCGATCTGCACCGCCATCGAATGAAGTGGTTCTTCGGCGAGTCGGGTGAAGCCGCTGGCTGGCGGGGACGCCGGCGACGCAAGCCTTGGGTGCGACCGCACTCCGGATCCTGCGTCGGGGTGCCGAAAGAAGCAGTCCGGTGAAGCCGCTGGGCGGCGGGGACGCCGGGCACGCAGGCCTCGGGGTGCGAATGTCCCCCGGCGCCGGCCGTTGGCCGACGCCTCCTCCTTGACTTCGCACCCCGAGGCCTGCGCACCCGGCGTCCCAACTCGCGCGAGGCCTGCAAGGGCCGCGAGAGCAGCGCGCAAGAGCCTGGCTTTCCTTCGGACGGACCGGCCATGCGGGGCCCGGCGCGGCCGCCAGCGCTGCGCGGCGAAATCAAGGAGGAGGCAGCCGCCGCCAGGCGGATGCCGGGGGACATTCGCCGCGCAGCGCTGGCGGTTGCGCCGGGCCGGTCAGCTAGCGGGGAGGTACGCGCCCGGGGAATCCTCGCCCTTCGTTTGCGAGATGAACCAAAAAAGGACGGGCCCGCAGGCCCGTCCTTGGTTCATTGCGATGACGCGACGGCTCAGCCGACGGTCACGCCCTCGCCTTCCTCGACGGCCTTCATCGACAGGCGGATGCGGCCCTGCTTGTCGACCTCGAGCACCTTGACCTTGACGATGTCGCCTTCCTTGAGCACGTCGCTGACCTTCTCGACGCGATCGTTGGAGATCTGCGACACGTGCACCAGGCCGTCCTTGCCGGGGGAGATGGTGACGAACGCACCGAAGTCCATCAGCTTGGCGACCTTGCCCTCGTAGATGCGGCCCGGCTCGACGTCGGAGGTGATCTGCTCGATGCGCGCCTTCGCGGCCTGGCCGGCGATCGCGTTCACCGAAGCGATGGTGATGGTGCCGTCGTCCTGGATATCGATCTGGGTGCCGGTTTCCTTGGTGATGCCCTGGATCACCGAGCCGCCCTTGCCGATCACTTCGCGGATCTTGTCGGGGTGGATCTTGATGGTGATCAGGCGCGGCGCGAAGTCGGACAGCTCCGGGCGCGGCGCGGTCAGCGCGTGTGCCATCTCGCCGAGGATGTGCAGGCGGCCGGCCTTGGCCTGCGCCAGCGCAGTCTTCATGATCTCCTCGGTGATGCCCTGGATCTTGATGTCCATCTGCAGCGCCGAGATGCCCTTGTCGGTGCCGGCGACCTTGAAGTCCATGTCGCCCAGGTGGTCTTCGTCACCAAGGATGTCCGACAGCACCACGTAGTTGTCGCCTTCCTTGACCAGGCCCATGGCGATGCCCGCCACCGGGGCGCTGATCGGCACGCCGGCATCCATCAGCGCCAGCGAGCTGCCGCAGACCGAGGCCATCGACGAGGAACCGTTCGACTCGGTGATCTCCGAGACCACGCGGATGGTGTACGGGAACTGTTCCATGGTCGGCATCACCGCCAGCACGCCGCGCTTGGCGAGGCGGCCGTGGCCGATCTCGCGGCGCTTCGGGCCCATCATGCGGCCGGCTTCGCCGACCGAGTACGGCGGGAAGTTGTAGTGGAACAGGAAGTGTTCCTTGTACTCGCCCGAGACGGCGTCGATGATCTGGCCGTCGCGCGCGGTGCCCAGGGTGACCGCAACGATCGCCTGGGTCTCGCCGCGGGTGAACAGCGCCGAGCCGTGGACGCGCGGCAGCACGCTGACGCGCGAGGCGATCGGGCGCACGGTGTCGAGTTGGCGGCCGTCGATGCGGACCTTGGTGCCGAGCACCGAGCTGCGCATGGTCTGGTACTCGAGCTCGCCAAATTCCCGGGACATGTCGGCGGCCTTCCAGCCGGCTTCCTCGGCGCGGCCCGCGAGCGCCTGCATCACGTCCTTCTTGATCGCGGCGATGGCGTCGCGGCGCTGCAGCTTGTCGCGCACCTGGAAGGCGCCATCGAGCTTGTCGCCCACGGCTTCCTTGAGCGCGGCGACCATGGCGTCGCTCTTCTCCGGCGCGACCCAGGTCACCGGCCTGGTGCCGGCTTCCACGGTCAGCTCGTTGATCGTGTTGATGACCTTCTGCATCTCGCGGTGGCCGAACATCACCGCGCCCAGCATCACGTCTTCGGACAGCTCGTCGGCCTCGGACTCGACCATCAGCACGGCGTTGGCGGTACCGGCCACGACCAGCTCGAGCTGCGAATCCTTGAGCTCGGTGACGGTCGGGTTGAGCAGGTACTGGCCGTCCTTGTAGCCGATCTTGGCGGCGCCGATCGGCCCCTGGAACGGGGTACCCGCCAGCGACAGCGCGGCGGACGCGCCGATCAGCGCGAGCACGTCGCCGTCGATCTCGGGATTCATCGACATCACGGTGGCGATGATCTGGACTTCGTTCTTGTAGTCCTCGGGGAACAGCGGGCGGATCGGGCGGTCGATCAGGCGCGAGATCAGCGTTTCCTTCTCGGTCTGGCGGCCTTCGCGCTTGAAGAAACCACCCGGGATGCGGCCGCCGGCGTAGAACTTCTCCTGGTAGTCGACGGTGAGCGGGAAGAAATCCTGCCCTTCGCGCTGCGACTTCGCCGCGACCGCGGTGACCAGCAGCACGGTGCCGTCGCACTTGACCATGACCGCGCCGCCGGCCTGGCGGGCGATCTCGCCGGTCTCGAGCGTGACTTCATGGTTGCCGTACTGGAAGGTCTTGGTGATTTTTGCCACGTTGGAATTCCTTGGATGCTTGCTTTCGCGGTTGGACCGGAAGGCGCCCATGCGCGGTCCGGGTGGTTGCGCGCTCGCAACCGGTCAAAACGAAACCGCGGCGCATTGCTGCGCCGCGGTCTTGGTATCGCTTACCGACGCAGGCCGAGCTTCTGGATCAGGGCCTTGTAGCGCTCGGCATCCTTGCGGTGCAGGTAGTCGAGCAGGCTGCGGCGGCGGTTGACCATCATCAGCAGGCCGCGCCGGCTGTGGTGGTCCTGCTTGTGCGCCTTGAAGTGCTCGGTGAGCTGGGTGATGCGGGCGGTGAGCAGGGCGACCTGGACTTCCGGGGAGCCGGTGTCGTTGGCGCCGCGCTTGTGTTCTTCGATGACCTTGGAGCTGTCGATGGACATGGTGTTGCCTCGGGTAGATGCGTGGTCGGCAGAAGCGTCGCCCAGCCGTTGCTGGAAGCGTGACGCACCGCCCGGCCCGCCGCGTGCGGTTGGAACAGGAAGGATGCTGCCGATCGGACCCGATCAGCCCCGGAATTGTAGCCCGCTGGGGCCTTTGCGGACAAGGCGTTAGCGCAGCATGACCGGCGTTGCGCAACGCTGCCGCCGGCGAGGCGGCACGCGGCGTGGCGGCCTGCGCCGGCTAGGCGCGGATGGGGGCGACCTGCTGCGCGGCCCACGCGAACAGCCGCTGCGGCCGCAGGCAGCCATCCGCGCCGACCTCGCCCAGGCCCAGCGCGCGCCCGGTTTCATCGACGATGGCGACGCTGCCGGCTGGGCGGAACTCGCCCTCCACGGCCTGCCCCTGCCCCAGCCGCAGCGCCTGCGCCGCGGCCACGCGGACCTCGGGCCAGGCGGCCATGCCGGCCTCGATCGGCAGCAGGCAGGCGTCAAGGCTGCGCTCGCCGCGTTCAGCCAGTGCCTGCAACGCCTCCAGCGTCCACATCCGCGGCTCGCGGAACGGGTCGACCCAGAGCCGCCGCAGCTCGGCGACATGGGCGCCGCAGCCCAGCGCCTCGCCGAGGTCCCGGACCAGGCTGCGCACGTAGGTACCGGAGCCGCATTCCACGTGCAGGCGAAGCAGCGGCGCGCCATCCGCAAGCAGTCCGTCGAGGAGGTCGGCGGCCGAGCGCAGTTCGAAGGCGTGGACCTCGACTTCGCGTTCCTCGACCTGGACGACCTCGCCGCGGCGCGCCTTGGCGTACAGCGGTTCGCCGCCGCGCTTGAGCGCCGAATAGATCGGCGGGCGCTGGCGGATGCAGCCTGTCAGCGCCTGCAGCGCGGCATCGATGCGCGCGATCGTGAGCTCGGGCACCGGGCGCTCGCGCAATGGCTGGCCGTCGGCGTCGTCGGTATCGGTGACCACGCCCAGCCGCGCGACCGTCTCGTAGGCCTTGCGCGCGCCGAGCAGGCCGCCGGCGATCTTGGTCGCCTCGCCGAAGCACACCGGCAGCAGCCCGGTGGCGAGGGGATCCAGGCTACCGGTATGCCCCGCCTTGGCGGCGCGGAACAGGTGGCGCACGCGCTGCAACGCCTGGTTGGAACTCAGGCCGCGCGGCTTGTCGAGCAGCAGGATGCCGTCGAGCTTGCGGAACACCGTGCGCGGCCTTTGGGTCATCAGCGGCATTGTAGGGTGGGTCGAACCCCGCCTTGTCCGAACGTCGCGGGAGCGGCGTCAGCCGCGAGCGCTTGCCGGCCCCTGCCCGTGGCGGGAACCGGCAGGAAAGCCCACGGCTGGAGGCGCCACCACCGGCTCAGTCGGCCTGGTCGGGCGGGTCGGTGTCGGTGTCCGGATGCACGTCCGGCAACTGGCGCAGCAGGTTTTCGATGCGTTCGCCACGATCGACCGACTCGTCGTAGTGGAAGTGCAGTTCCGGCACGTGCCGCATCTTCACCGCGTGCGCGAGCTGGTAGCGCAGCTCCGGCGCCAGCGCCTTGAGCGCCTTCACCGCTTCGACCGAACGCTCGGGCTGCAATGCCGTCACCCAGACCTTGGCATGGGCCATGTCGCGGGTGACCTCGACGTCGGACACGCTGAGCGACGGCAGCCCGTGCTCGCGCACCGCCTCGTGCACCAGCGTGCCCAGCTCGCGCCGGAGCTGGGCGGAGACGCGGTCGGTGCGATGGAAGGACTTCTTCTGCGGCATCTCGTTCTACGGTGCCCGGGTCACAGCGTGCGCTGCACTTCGATGCGCTCGAAGCACTCGATCTGGTCGCCCGGCTTGACGTCGTTGTAGGCCTTCACGCCGATGCCGCACTCGGTGTTGACGCGGACCTCGTCGACGTTCTCCTTGAAGCGGCGCAGCGATTCCAGCTCGCCCTCGAAGATCACGGTGTTGTCGCGCAGCACGCGGATCGGCTTGTGGCGCTTGACCACGCCCTCGACCACCATGCAGCCGGCGACCGCGCCGAACTTGGAGCTGCGGAACACGTCGCGCACTTCCGCGGTGCCGATGATCTCCTCGCGGATCTCGACGCCGAGGATGCCGGAGGCGACCTGCTTCACCTGGTCGATCACGTCGTAGATGATCGAGAAGTAGCGCAGGTCCACGCCGGTGGTCTCGATCACCTTGCGCGCCGAGGCATCGGCACGCACGTTGAAGCCGATGATGGTGGCCTTGGAGGTCGCCGCCAGCTGCGCGTCGGACTCGGTGATGCCGCCGACGCCGGAGCCGATCACGTTGATCCGGATCTGCTCGTTGGACAGGCCGGTCAGCGCCTCGCGCAGGGCCTGCACCGAACCCTGGACGTCGGCCTTGACGATCAGCGGCAGGCTGAGCTGGGCTTCGCCCGCGCCCATCTGCGCCATGATGTCTTCCATGCGGTTGCCCGCCTGGCCCACCAGCCTGGTCTCGCGGCGCTTGGCGTCGCGCTGCTGCGCCACGTCCTTGGCCAGGCGCTCGTCGGCGACCACGACGAAGTCGTCGCCGGCGTCGGGCACGCCCGACAGGCCCAGCACCTGCACCGGGATCGACGGGCCGGCATCCGGAACCTGCTTGCCGGTCTCGTCGAACAGCGCGCGCACGCGGCCGTACTGCACGCCGCACACCAGGTAGTCGCCCTTCTGCAGGGTGCCCTGCTGCACCAGCACGGTGGCCACCGGGCCACGGCCCTTGTCGAGGGAGGATTCGATCACCACGCCCGAGGCGCGGCCTTCCTGCACGGCCTTGAGTTCCAGCACCTCGGCCTGCAGCGAGATCGCGTCCAGCAGGTTGTCCACGCCCTGCCCGGTCTTGGCCGACAGTTCCACCATCTGCGTGTCGCCGCCGAAGTCCTCGGCGACCACGTCCTGCGCGAGCAGCTCGTTCTTGACCCGCATCGGGTCGGCGTCGGACTTGTCGATCTTGTTGATCGCGACGATCAGCGGCACGCCGGCCGCCCGCGCGTGCTGCACGGCCTCGATCGTCTGCGGCATGACGCCGTCGTCGGCGGCGACCACCAGCACCACGATGTCGGTCAGCTTGGCGCCGCGCGCGCGCATCTGCGAGAACGCGGCGTGGCCGGGGGTATCGAGGAAGCTGATCGTGCCCTTGGGCGTCTGCACGTGGTAGGCGCCGATGTGCTGGGTGATGCCGCCGGCCTCGCCCGACGCGACCTTGGTGGTGCGGATGTAGTCCAGCAACGAGGTCTTGCCGTGGTCGACATGGCCCATGATCGTGACCACCGGCGGACGCGCCAGCTTCTCGCCCTGGACGTCCTCGACGTGCGCCAGCAGTTCGCTCTCGGCATCGCCGGCATCGGCGTGCACGGCGGTGTGGCCGAGTTCCTCGACCACCAGCACCGCGGTGTCGTGGTCGATGCTCTGGGTGATGGTCGCCATGACCCCCATCTTGAACAGCGCCTTGACCACGTCGCCGCCCTTCAGGGCCAATTTCTGCGCCAGGTCGGCGACGGTGATGGCGTCGCCGATCGCCACTTCGCGCACGATCGGCGCGGTCGGGCGGGTGAAGCCGGTGCCCGAGCGCGACTGCTCGGCATGGCGACGCTGCGGCTTGGCCTTGCCGCGGCCGCTGGTGCTGCGGCGCGCGCGATCGGCCGCGCTCAGGTGCATCTGCCCGGCGAAACGGCTGGCGCGGTCGTCGTCCTCGACGCCGGCGACCATCGCGTGCGAGCCGCGTGTCTTGTGCTTGTGCCCGGCCTTGTCGTCGGCGCGCGGGGCGGCCGGCTTGGGATGGCCGTGGCCGTGGGCCTTGCGCGCGATCTCCTCCTCGGAAACGACGACCGCGGCGGCGGCACGCGCGGCTTCGGCGCGCGCGGCCTCTTCTTCCTGGCGCTTGCGCTCGGCGGCTTCCTCGAGCCGGCGCTTGTCGGTCTCGGCCAGGCGCTGCTGCTCGGTCAGGTTGCGCAGCCGCGATTCCTCGAGCTTGCGCAGGATCTCGGCGCGCTCGTCGTTCTCCGGCGCTTCCGTGCCGGCAACCGCGTCCACCTGCTTGACCAGGGTGACCTTCTTGCGCACCACCACGTCGACCGTGCTGCGGTTCTTGCCGCCGCCGACCGTGAGTTCCTGCTTGCGGCTGCGGTTGAGGGTGATCTTCTTCGGCGCGGCGACTTCCTCGGCCGACTTGTCGGCCTTGCCGTGCGCGCGCTTGAGGAAGCCGAGCAGCTTCACCTTCTCGATGCTGGTGACGACCTGGTCGGGACCGTCGAAGCGCATGCCGGCCTCGGCCAGCTGTTCGAGCAGTTTGTCGACCGGCTTGTTCACCAGTTCGGCCAGCTTGCGGATCGTGGTTTGTTGCGACATTCGGATTCCGTGTCCTGTGGCCCGGTTGCGGCCGGGCGCGTGAAGCAGGCGATTCTACTGCGGTGGGGGTTGGAAGGCCGTTTTATGGCCTTTTGCTCACCCCTCCCGCTCCAGGCGCGCGATTTCCTCGGCACGGGCGGCCAGGATCAGCGCCGCGGCGCGCGTCTCGTCCATGCCCTCGATGCCGAATTCGACGACTTCGTCGGCACCGAGCTCGCCGAGGTCGTCGGCGGTGCGGATGCCGTGGCCGGCGAGCGCGAACGCGGTCTCGTCGTCCATGCCTTCCAGCGACAGCAGGTCGTCGGCGGGCTGGTGCTCGTCGAGCTCTTCCTCCACCGCCAGCGCGTCGTTGAGCAGCGCGTCGCGGGCGCGCGAGCGCAACTCCTCGACGATGTCCTCGTCGAAGCCCTCGACCGCGAGCAGCTCGCCCACCGGCACGTAGGCGATTTCCTCGACCGTGCTGAAGCCTTCGGCGACCAGGATCGCGGCGATTTCCTCGTCGACCTCGAGCTTGTCCTGGAACAGCGCGCGCGCGGCCTCCTGTTCGGCCTCGGACTTGGCGGTGACCTGGTCCTGCGTCATGACGTTGAGCTGCCAGCCCGACAGGCGGCTGGCCAGGCGCACGTTCTGGCCACCGCGGCCGATCGCCTGCGCCAGCTTGTCTTCCGCGACCGCGAGGTCCATCGAGTGCTTTTCCTCGTCGACGATGATCGACTGCACTTCGGCCGGCGCCATCGCGTTGATCACGAACTGCGCCGGGTTGTCAGACCACAACACGATGTCCACGCGCTCGCCGTTGAGCTCGTTGCTCACCGCCTGCACGCGCGAACCGCGCATGCCGATGCAGGCGCCGATCGGGTCGGTGCGGTTGTCGTAGGCCAGCACCGCGATCTTTGCGCGGTCGCCCGGGTCGCGCGCGCAGGCCTTGATTTCGACCAGGCCCTGGCCGACTTCCGGCACCTCGAGCTTGAACAGCTCGATCATGAATTCCGGCGCGGCGCGGCTGATGAACAGCTGCGGGCCGCGGATCTCGCTGCGCACGTCGTAGAGGTAGCCGCGGACGCGGTCGCCGGCGCGCAGCACGTCGCGCGGGATGCCCTTGTCCTTGGGGATGAAGGCCTCGGCGTTACCGCCCAGGTCGACGAAGATGTTGCCGCGCTCGGCGCGCTTGACCACGCCGGTCACCAGTTCGCCGACGCGGTCCTTCCACTGGTCGACGACCTGGGCGCGCTCGGCTTCGCGCACCCGCTGCACGATCACCTGCTTGGCGGCCTGCGCGGCGATGCGGCCGAAGTCCGGGTTCTCGATCTGTTCCTCGATGAAGTCGCCGACCTCGGCGCCTTCGCTCTCGTCGAGCGCGTCCATCAGGCGGATCTGGCGATCGGGCGATTCCATCACCACGTCGTCGGCCACCACTTCCCAGCGGCGGAAGGTCTCGTAGCTGCCGTCCTTCGGGTCCACGGCGACGCGCGTGAGCACGTCCTGGTCCGGATAGCGCTTCTTCGCCGCCGAGGCCAGCGCAGCCTCGATCGCCTCCAGGATCACCGACTCCGGCACGCCCTTCTCGGCTGCCACCGCATCGACGACCAGCAACAGTTCCTTGCTCATTTCTCTCGCTCCGCACGGGACGGCTTCGCGGCCGCCGGCTTCTTGTTGGATGGTTTGTTGGTACTGGATTGCGTCCCGCTGGATCGCTTCCCTGCCTGCTTGCCGGGGCGCGCGTCGCGACCCGACTTGTCCCTTGCCGGCGCCAGGCCCAGTGCCGCCCAGTCGGGCACCAGCCGCGCCTTGTCGATGTTGTCGAAGGCAACCGCGAACGGCTGGCCGTCGACCTCGAACCGGATCCCGTCGCCTTCCACCGCGACGATCCGGCCCTGCAGCCGCCGGCGCCCGTCCTGCGGCAGCTTCAGCGTGGCCTTTGCGTCCTGGCCGATGAACTGCGCGAACTGTGCCGGCGTGAACAGCGGCCGGTCCACGCCCGGGGACGACACCTCCAGGGTGTAGTGGCCGCTGATCGGGTCGGCGACGTCGAGTTGCGCAGACACCTCGCGGCTGACGGCCTCGCAGTCCTCGATCCCGACCGTGCGCGACTCGTCCGCGGCGACATCGATGTACAGGCGCAACACCGCGCCGCCCGGGGACGGCAGGTATTCGGCGCCCAGCAGTTCCAGCCCCAGCGATTGCACGGTCGGGGCCAGCAGCGCGGCGATTTCGTTTGCCTTGTCGGTCATGGGTCGCGAGTTCGGAAGTTGCGTCCTGCCTTCTGCCTTGGCCGTTTCCGGGCCCGGAAAACAACAAGGGGCCCGGCGGGCCCCTTGTCCAATAGCCAGCGTGCTCCGCTGGATTTCGGCGCGGTCGCATGCAGCGTGCGTCCGCCAAGCCCGACCTCGCAAACGAAAAAGGCTCCGAGGAGCCTTTATCGCCAGCGAGAGCTGGTAGCGGGGGCAGGATTTGAACCTGCGACCTTCGGGTTATGAGCCCGACGAGCTGCCAGACTGCTCCACCCCGCAACAGGGGCGGGATTATGGTGAATGGCGCGGATTATTGCAACCTGCCCCATCGACTTCGTTGCCGCCGGCGTGCCGCGGTTCAGCGGCGGCGGGTCCGGGCCGGCGCGATCCCGCGCATGAAACGCAGTGGCCGCGCCTGCCTTACAGGAACGACGCCTGGCACCAGGCCATGATCGGGTTCCAGAAGAACCCCAGCACCAGCAGCGCCAGCGCGTTGACGCTGAATGCGATCCGCAACGGGCGATCCTCGCGCAACGCGGGCACGTCGCCGTCAGGCACGTCGAAGTACATCACCTTGCACACGCGCAGGTAATAGAAGCAGCCGACCACCGCGAACACGATGCCGACGATCGCCAGCCACAGCATGCCGCCCTGGATCGCGGCGCGCAGCACCGCGAGCTTGGCCCAGAAGCCCAGGAACGGCGGGATCCCGGCCAACGACATCATCGCGATCAGCATCATCCCGGCCAGCCACGGGTTGCGCGCGTTCAGGCCCTTGAAGTCGTCGATGCGGTCGGCCTCGAAGCCGCGGCTGGCCAGCAACACCACCGCGCCGAATGCCGCGGTCGACATGATCGCGTAGGAGATCGCGTAGAACATCGCCGCCGCGTAGCCCTGTGCATCGGCCGCGGCCAGTCCCAGGAACAGGAAACCCACGTGCGACACCGTCGAGTACGCCAGCATGCGCTTGAGGTTGGACTGCGCCAGGGCGACCACGTTGCCGACCACCAGCGACAGCACGGCAAGCGCGGCCACCAGCAGCCGCCAGCGCTCGTCCAGCGGCCCGAGGCCGGCTTCGAGCAGGCGGAAGGCCATCGCGAACGCGGCCAGCTTCGGCGCCGAGCCGATGAACACGGTGATCGCGGTCGGCGCGCCGTGGTAGGTGTCGGGGAGCCACATGTGGAACGGCGCGGCGCCGAACTTGAAAGCGATGCCGGCGACCAGGAACACGGTGCCCGTCAGCAGCAGCGTGGTTTCCGTCGACCCGGCGACGGCCGCGTGCAGCTGCGCCAGGTCGAGCGTGCCGGTGGCGCCGTACAGCAGCGACATGCCGTACAGCAGCAGCCCCGATGCCAGCGAGCCGAGCACGAAATACTTCATCGCCGCTTCGGAAGACAGCGAACTGTCGCGGTCCAGCGCGACCAGCGCGTAGGAGCACAGCGCCAGCAGTTCCAGCCCCAGGTACACCATCACCAGGCTGCCGGCCGAGATCAGCAGCATCATGCCCACCACCGCGAACAGCATCAGCACCGCGATCTCGCCCTGGTACAGGCCGCGCTCGCGCAGGAACGGCCACACGTACATCAGCGACAGCGCGGTGATCACGCAAGCGGTCACCTTGAGCACGTCGGCCATGGTGTCGCGCACGAACATGCCGTTGAGCACCGTGCCCTGCCCGCCGACGCCGGCTACGATCATCGCCGCTACCGCCAGCAAGGCCACGATCGCCAGCACGTGGGTGACGACGCGGCGGCGCGGATCAAGGAACAGGTCCAGCAGCAGCAGCGCGAACGCGGCGCCGACCAGCACCAGTTCGGGCAGCAGCGGCAGCAGGTCGGCGGCGGTGGGCATGGTCGGCGTCATCCGGCTTGCATCCTCAAAGCTTGCTTGCGGCGAGCTGGCCCGCCAGTTGCGCGATGGAAGGCTCCATCAGGTCGGTCAGCGGCTTCGGCCACACGCCGATCAGCAGCACGCCGGCGGCGAACACGCCCAGCACGATCCATTCGCGCATGTCGATGTCCTGCATCTGCGCCACGTGGGCGTTGCCGACCTCGCCCCAGACGATGCGCTTGGCCAGCCACAGGGTGTAGCCGGCGCCGGTGACCAGGGTGGTGGCCACGCCGAAGGCGATCAGCGGGTGCTGCTGGAAGCTGGCCAGGATCACCATGAATTCGCCGACGAAGCCCGACGTGCCAGGCAAGCCGGAGTTGGCCATCGAGAAGAAGATCATGAACGCCGCGAACCACGGCATCACGTTGGCCACGCCGCCGTAGTCGGCGATCCGGCGCGTGTGCAGGCGGTCGTAGAGCACGCCGACGCAGGAGAACATCGCGCCCGAGATGAGGCCGTGCGAAATCATCTGCACCATCGCACCCTGCAGGCCCAGTCGCGCGGCATCGACGTTGCCGAAGTCGCGGACCAGCGCGAAGGCGATGAAGATGCCCAGGGTGACGAAGCCCATGTGCACGACCGACGAATACGCGATCAGCTTCTTCATGTCGTCCTGGACCAGCGCCACCAGGCTGACGTAGACGATCGCGACCAGGCTCAGCGCGATCACCAGCCAGGCCCATTCGTGGCCGGCGTCGGGCACGATCGGCAGGCTGAAGCGCAGGAAGCCGTACCCGCCGATCTTCAGCATGATCGCGGCCAGGATCACCGAACCGCCGGTCGGCGCCTCCACGTGCGCGTCCGGCAACCAGGTGTGCACCGGGAACATCGGCACCTTGACCGCGAACGAGACCAGGAAGGCGAAGAACAGCCACATCTGCTCCGGCATCGACAGCGGCACCGCGTACATGTCGATGATCTGCCAGCTGCCGCCCTTCAGATACAGGTAGATCAGCCCGACCAGCATGAACACCGAGCCCAGGAACGTGTACAGGAAGAACTTCACCGAGGCATAGACGCGGCGCGGGCCACCCCAGACGCCGATCATGATGAACATCGGGATCAGCATCGCCTCGAAGAACACGTAGAACAGCATCGCGTCCATCGCCGCGAACACGCCGATCATCACGCCCTCGAGGAACAGGATCGAGGCCACGTACTGGTTGACCCGCTTCTGGATCGGCGTCCATGCGCCGACCAGGGTCAACACCGTGGTCAGCGTGGTCAGCGCGATCAGCGCCACCGAGATGCCGTCGGCGCCGAGGTGGTAGCGGATGTCGTAGGCCGGGATCCACGCATGCAGTTCGACGAACTGCATGCCGGGATCGGCCATGTCGAAACCCGTGATCAGCGGCACGGTCAGGGCCAGCGTCGCCAGCGCGAACAGCAGCGCGGTCCAGCGCGCGGCCGCCGCGCGGGCGTCGCCCAGCGCCAGGCACAGCGCGCCGCCGAGGATCGGCAGCCACACCAGCAGGCTCAGCAGCGGCAGTCCGCCGTTGGAGGTCAAGGTTTGCAAGGGCTCGGGGCTCACGTCGCGGGTCCTTGTCGGATCAGTGCCAGAAGCGAAGAAGCACGGCCAGCAAACCGATCAGGCCGAGGATCATCGCGAAAGCGTAGTGGTAGAGGTAGCCGGACTGGGTCCTGCGCAACAACCCCGAGGCGAAGTCGACCAGGCGCGCGCTGCCGTTGACGAAAAGGCCGTCGATCAGCCGTTCGTCCACCTTGCGCGACACCTTGCCGAGCCTGACGCCGCTCCCGGCAAAACCGCCGATCCAGAGCGCATCGAAGCCGTACTTGTCCTCCAGCACCCGGACCGGCCAGGACAGCAGGCGTCGCGCCCTGTGGTGCAGTTCCGGCTTCCACCAGTACATCACCGTGGCCAGTGCGAATCCGGCCAGCGCCAGCCAGAACGCCGGCGCCTGGAAGCCGTGCAGCGCGAACGCGACCGGGCCGTGGAATTCCCCGGCCAGCTTGCCGACGACGTCGCGCGCCGCGGCCACGTCGATCGCGCCGAGGAAGAACGGCAACTGCTTCGCATGGCCCATCACGTCGGTGCCGAACAGCATCGGGCCGATGGTGAAGAAGCCGACCAGCACCGACGGGATCGCCAGCAGCACCAGTGGCAACGTGACCACCCAGGGCGACTCGTGCGGCTCGTGCACGCCGTGGTGGCCATGGTCGTCGTGCGCGTCGTGGCCGTGATGGTCGGCGGCCGCGTGGCGGAATCGCTCCTCGCCGAAGAAGGTCAGGTACAGCAGGCGGAAGCTGTAGAACGCGGTGACGAAGGCGCCCAGCAGCACCGCCCAATAGCCGTAGGTGGCGACCCAGTTGCCGGCCTCGTGCGCGTGCTCCGCGGCAGCCTCGATGATGGTGTCCTTGGAATAGAAGCCGCTGAAGAACGGCGTTCCGACCAGCGCCAGGGTCCCGATCAGCATGCTCCAGAAGGTCACGGGCATGTACTTGCGCAGGCCACCCATGCGGCGCATGTCCTGCTCGTGGTGCATGGCGATGATCACCGAGCCTGCGCCCAGGAACAGCAGCGCCTTGAAGAAGGCGTGGGTCATCAGGTGGTAGACCGCGGCGCTGTAGGCCGACACGCCCAGTGCCACCGTCATGTAGCCCAGCTGCGACAGCGTCGAATAGGCGATCACGCGCTTGATGTCGTTCTGCACGATGCCGATCAGGCCGGTGAAGAAGGCCGTGGTCGCGCCGATGAACAGCACGAAGTTCAGCGCGGTTTCGCTCAGCTCGAACAGCGGCGACATCCGCGCCACCATGAAGATGCCGGCGGTGACCATGGTCGCGGCGTGGATCAGCGCCGAGATCGGGGTCGGGCCTTCCATCGAGTCGGGCAGCCACACGTGCAGCGGCACCTGCGCCGACTTGCCCATCGCGCCGATGAACAGGCAGATGCAGATCAGCGTCGCCACCGACCATTCGTGGCCGGAGAACACCGCCACCGTCAGGCCGTCGATGGTCGGCGCGTTTGCGAACACCGTGGCGTAGTCGAGGGTGCCGAACCAGTACAGCACCGCGGCGATGCCGAGGATGAAGCCGAAATCCCCGACGCGATTGACCAGGAACGCCTTGAGGTTGGCGAAGATCGCGGTCGGCCGCTTGAACCAGAAGCCGATCAGCAGGTACGACACCAGGCCGACGGCTTCCCAGCCGAAGAACAGCTGCATGAAGTTGTTGCTCATGACCAGCATGAGCATCGAGAAGGTGAACAGGCTGATGTAGCTGAAGAAGCGCTGGTAGCCGTCGTCCTCGGCCATGTACCCGATGGTGTAGACGTGCACCAGCAGCGACACGAAGGTCACCACGACCATCATCATCGCGGTCAGCTTGTCGACCATGAAGCCGACATGCGCTTCCAGCCCGCCGACCTTGAACCACGTATAGACGTTCTCGTTGAACGGCGGCGCGCCCTGCCCCACCAGCTGCCACAGCACCCAGCACGACAGTGCGCAGCTGATCGCGACGCCGGCGATGGTGGCGACATGCGAGCCGGCCCGGCCCACCTGCCTGCGGAACAGGCCGGCAACGACCGCGCCCAGCAGCGGCGCCAGCACGATCGCCAGCAGCATTGATTTCGAGATCACGTGTTCGACGCCAGGCATCGGTTCAGCCCTTCAACGAATCGATATCGGCGACGTCGATCGTGCGCCGGTTGCGGAACAGGGTGACCAGGATCGCAAGGCCGATCGCGGCCTCGGCCGCGGCCACGGTGAGGATGAAGAACACGAACACCTGGCCCGCCGCGTCGCCGAGGTGGCGCGAGAACGCGACGAAATTGATGTTGACCGCCAGCAGCATCAGCTCGATGCACATCAACAGCACGATCACGTTCTTGCGGTTGAGGAAGATGCCGGCGACGCTGATGCAGAACAGGGCCGCGCCGAGCGCGAGGAAATGGCCGAGCGCCAGCCCGGTGGTCAGGGCGGTCATGGCGTCACCTCCTGGTCGGCGGGGGGTTCCGGCTTGCGGGTGGCGTCCATCTTCACCATGCGGAAGCGGTCGGAGGCGCGCACCCGGCCCTGTTCCAGCGGGTTCTGGTGCTTGGCGCCGACGCGGCGGCGCAGGGTCAGCATCACCGCCGCGACCACCGCCACGGTCAGGATCACCGCGGCGACCTCGAACGGCAGCAGGAAGTCGGTGAACAGCGCGCGCGCCAGCCACGTGGTGTTCGGCACGTCGCCGGCGGCCGCGGCATGCGCGGCGTTGTCGGCGAAGGGCACCGCGCTGCGGGCGCGGATCCCCAGCAGCGCCAGCATCTCGGCCAGCATCACCACCGCCACCAGCAGGCCGACTGGCAGGTAGCGCACGTAGCCTTCCCGCATCCGCGCGACGTCGATGTCCAGCATCATCACCACGAACAGGAACAGCACCATCACCGCGCCGACATAGACCACCACCAGCGCCAGGCCGAGGAACTCGGCGCCGGCCAGGATCCAGGTGCAGGCCACGGTGAAGAAGGTCAGCACCAGGAACAGCGCCGCCTGCACCGGGTTGCGGACGCCGATCACCGCGCCGGCGGAGACCACGGCCGCGGCGGCGAAGGCGTAGAACGCGAGCAACGTGTAATCCATGCGGTCCTCAGTGGCGCTCGATCATCGGAACGGGGAATCTGCGGCGCGGCGTTCGGCGATCTCCGCCTCCAGGCGGTCGCCCAGCGCCAGCAGCTGCGGCTTGGTCACGACGTTCTCGCCACGGTTCTCGAAGTGGTACTCGAGGATGTGGGTCTCCACGATCGAGTCCACCGGGCAGGATTCCTCGCAGAAGCCGCAGTAGATGCACTTGAACAGGTCGATGTCGTAGCGCGTGGTGCGGCGTGTGCCGTCGGCGCGCTGCTCCGAGTCGATGGTGATCGCCAGCGCCGGGCACACCGCCTCGCACAGCTTGCAGGCGATGCAGCGCTCCTCGCCGTTGGGATAGCGGCGCAGCGCGTGCAGCCCGCGGAAGCGCGGCGACTGCGGGGTCTTTTCCATCGGGTACATCAGCGTGTACTTCGGACGGAACAGGTACTTCAGGGTCAGCCACATGCCCTGCAGCAGCTCGATCAGCAGCAGGCCCCTGAACCAGGCAATCAGATTGGCCATCAGGCACCCACCTCGAACACGCCGTAGTACGCCATCAACGCGGTCACGAAGATCCAGGCGATCGTGACCGGGATGAACACCTTCCAGCCCAGGCGCATGATCTGGTCGTAGCGATAGCGCGGGAAGGTTGCGCGGAACCAGACGAAGGCGCTGGCGAAGAAGAACACCTTGGCGAACAGCCACCACCAGCCGTCCACCGACAGCAGCGGGATGCCCCAGCCATGGAACGGGCTCAGCCAGCCGCCGAGGAAGAAGATCGAGGTCAGGAAGCTGACCAGGATCATGTTGGCGTACTCGGCCAGGAAGAACAGCGCGAACTGCGAGCCCGAATACTCGACCATGTGCCCGGCAACGATTTCCGACTCGCCCTCGACCACGTCGAACGGCGAGCGGTTGGTCTCGGCCACGCCGGACACGAAATAGACCACGAACAGCGGCAGCAGCGGGACCCAGAACCACTCCAGAAAGCCGCCGTTGCCGGCCTGCGCCATCACGATGTCGGTGATGTTCAGGCTGCCTGCGGCGATCAGCACGCCGACCAGGGCGAAGCCCATCGCGATCTCGTAGCTGATCATCTGCGCCGAGGCGCGCATCGCGCCGAGGAAGGCGTATTTCGAGTTCGAGGCCCAGCCGGCGATGATCACGCCGTAGATGCCCATCGAGGTCATCGCCAGCAGGTAGAGCAGGCCGGCGTTGGCGTTGGACAGCACCATTTGCGTGTCGAACGGCACCACCGACCATGCGGCCAATGCCGGCACCATGGCCACCAGCGGCGCCAGCACGTACAGCACGCGATGCGCCGCGGAGGGATGGATGACCTCCTTGAACAGCAGCTTGAAGACGTCGGCGAACGCCTGGAGGATGCCCTTGCCCACGTACATCGGGCCGTGGCGCACGTGCATCCAGCCGATCAGCTTGCGCTCCCAGACCACGTAGAAGGCAACCGCCAGGATCACCGGCACCGCGATCGCCAGGATCTTCAGCAGCACCCACGCCAGCAGCCCGATGGCGCCGAAGGACAGCATCCAGTCGCGCAGCGGTTCGAACAGGGTCACGATCGGGTTCATGCGCCACCGACCTTTACGCGTGCCGACACCAGCGCCGCGGTGGCGCCGTAGCCGGATTCGATCCAGGCGCAACCCGGCGCGACCTGCTCGCTGATCGCGACCGGCAGCGTCGCGGTGCCGGTGTCGTTGGCCACCCTGGCGACGGCATCCGCGGCAAGGCCGGCGGATTGCGCATCGCGCGGGTGCAGCACGACGCGGGCCCCGGCCGTCAGCGGGTGCGCCTGCAGGGCAGCGGCGCGGCGCAGCACGGCGTCGCCGCGGTAGATGGCTTGCGACACCACCAGCTCAAGCCCTTCGCCGACGCCTGCGTCGCCGCTCGCGGCGGCCACCGCTGCGTTGGCGATGTGCGCGGCCTGCTCCGTGGCGACCTCGTCCTTCTGGAACCATGCCTGCTTCGGCGCCGCCACGCCCACGGCGGCGGTCGTGGCCAGGTGGTCGTCCATTTCGCCGCGCAATCCGGCCAGGTCGGTGAAGCCGAAGCCCGGCGCGTCGAGCAGGCCGCCCAGCGCGCGCAGCACGCGCCAGCCGGCGCGCGCCTCGCCCGGCAGCTTGCCGGCAGCCACGGCGCGCTGGTCGCGGCCATCGAGGTTGGTCAGGGTGGCGTCGATTTCCGGCAATGCGCCGATCGGCAGGATCACGTCCGCGACCTTGCGCGTGGACATGCAGGCGAACTGGCTGAAGGCCACCACCTGCGCGTTGCCCAGCGCCTGCATCGCCAGCGCCTGGTCGGCGAAGTCCAGGCCCGGTTCCAGGCCATAGATCACGTAGGCGCTGCGCGGTTCGCGCAACATCGCCTGCGCATCGCGCGAAGCCGGCAGCACGCCGTGTCGCCCCAGCCCGAGCGCGTTGGCGCCCTGCGGGATGCGGCAGAGCGCGGCATTGTTGGCGCCGGCGAACGCGCGCGCGGCCGCGCGGATCGCGCTGGCGTGCGGCCCGGCTTCGGCCACGCCACCGACGATCACCACCGCGCGGGTGGCCTCGCCCAACTGCACCTCGCCGAGCGCGGCGGCAAGCCGCGACGGCGGCACGATCCGGCGCGAGGCGACCTCGAACGTGAAGTCGAAGTCCACCGGATTCACCACGTGGACCCTGGCCCCGCGCGCCACGGCCTTGCGCACCCGCGCATGCACCAGCGGCAGTTCGTAGCGCAGCTGCGAGCCGACGATGACGATGGCGTCGGCCTGCTCGATGTCGGCGACCGGCATCGCGAAGGGTTCGGCGACGGCGGCATCGGACAGGTCGGCTTGCGCGATCCGGTGGTCGAGGTTGCCGCTGCCCAGCGCCTCGGCCAGCCGCGCCAGCAGCGTGCCCTCCTCGCTCGAGGTGGCCGGATGCACCAGCAATCCGAGCTGGTCGGCGCCGTTGTCGCGCAGGATGGACGCCGCTTTCTGCAGCGCCTCGTCCCAGCTCGCCTCGCGCCAGTCGCCTTCGTCGCCGTTGCGGGCGACGCGGACCAGCGGCCGCGTGGCACGGTCTTCGGCGTACAGGCCCTGGTGCGAATAGCGGTCGCGGTCCGACAGCCAGCACTCGTTGACCGCGTCGTTGTCGCGCGGCACGGTGCGCAGCACGTCGCCGCGGCGCACGTGCAGGAACAGGTTGCTGCCGAGCGCATCGTGGTAGCCGAGCGATTCCCTGGCCACCAGTTCCCACGGCCGGGCGCGAAAGCGGAACACCTTGTTGGTCAACGCCCCGACCGGGCAGACGTCGATCACGTTGCCCGAAAGTTCGGTCGTCAGCGGCTTGCCGTCGTAGGTGCCGATTTGCAGCTGCTCGCCACGCATCATCCCGCCGAGCTCGTAGGTGCCGGCGATCTCCGCGGTGAAGCGCACGCAGCGGGTGCAGTGGATGCAGCGGGTCATGTCGGTGGCGACCAGCGGGCCGAGGTCCTCGTCGGCCACCACCCGCTTGCGCTCGGAGAAGCGCGAGACCGAACGCCCGTAGCCCAGCGACAGGTCCTGCAGCTCGCACTCGCCGCCCTGGTCGCAGATCGGGCAGTCGAGCGGATGGTTGATCAGCAGGAACTCCATCACGTTGCGCTGCGACTTCAACGCCTTCTCGCTGCGCGTGGATACCTTCATGCCATCCATCACCGGGGTGGCGCAGGCGGGCGCGGGCTTGCCCATCTTGTCGACGTCGACCAGGCACATGCGGCAGTTGGCCGCGATCGCCAGCTTGTCGTGGTAGCAGAAGCGCGGGATCGGGATGCCGGCCCTGTCGGCCGCCTGGATGATCATCGAACCCTTCGGCGCGGCCATCTCGACGCCGTCGATGAAGACGGTGACATGGTCGGGCGGCAGGTTCGGGTTGACCGGTTGCGCGCTCACGATGCGATACCTCCCATCGGAGCAGCGCAGCCCCTTGGGTCAAGGGGCGCGTTGCCCGTGCGCGGGCAACGGGGGTCGTGGAGGAATGTCGCGCTCATGCCGCCACCGCCTTGCGCACCACGGTGCCGTCGCGCTCGTCGTCCACCAGGAAGCGGCCATTCACGATGCGGTACTCGAACTCGTCCCAGAAATGGCGCAGGAAACCCTGCATCGGCCACGCCGCGGCTTCGCCGAAGGCGCAGATGGTGTGGCCCTCGATCTGCCCGGCGGCGGCTCGCAGCATCTGCAGGTCGTCCACCGTCGCCTTGCCCTCGGCGACGCGGGTGACCATGCGGTACATCCAGCCGGTGCCCTCGCGGCACGGGGTGCACTGGCCGCAGCTTTCCTTGAAGTAGAAGCGCGCGATCCGCTGGCAGGCGCGGACCATGCACGCGGTCTCGTCCATCACGATCACCGCGCCCGAACCCAGGCCGGACCCGGCCTTCTGGATCGCGTCGTAGTCCATGGTCAGGCCCATCATGGTGTCGGCCGGCAGCACCGGCATCGACGAACCACCCGGGATCACCGCCTTGAGGCGATGGCCGTTGCGCACGCCGCCGGCCATCTGCAGCAGGTCCGCGAAGGACGTGCCCAGGCGGATCTCGTAATTGCCCGGCTTGTTGACGTGTCCGGAGACCGAGAACACCTTCGGCCCGCCGTTGTTGGGCTTGCCGAGGTTCAGGAACCACTCGGCGCCGTTGCGGATGATCGCCGGCACCGAGGCGTAGGTCTCGGTGTTGTTGATCGTGGTCGGCTTGCCGTAGAGGCCGAAGTTGGCCGGGAACGGCGGCTTGTAGCGCGGCTGGCCCTTCTTGCCTTCCAGCGACTCCATCAGCGCGGTCTCTTCGCCGCAGATGTAGGCGCCGGCGCCGAGCGCGTTGTGGATGTCGATGTCGATGCCGCTGCCGAGGATGTTCTTCCCCAGCCAGCCATTGGCATAGGCCTCGCGCGTGGCCTCCTCGAGGTGCTCGAAGGGCTCGTGGTGGAACTCGCCGCGCAGGTAGTTGTAGGCCACCGGCGAACCGGTCGCGTAGCAGGCGATCGCCATGCCCTCGATCACCGCGTGCGGGTTGTAGCGCAGGATGTCGCGGTCCTTGGCGGTGCCGGGCTCGGACTCGTCCGAGTTGCACAGGATGTACTTCACGCCCGGGCCCTTGGGCATGAAGCTCCACTTCAGGCCGGTCGGGAAGCCTGCGCCACCGCGACCGCGCAGGCCCGACTGCTTGACCATGTCGACCACCGCCGCCGGCTCGATCTTCTCCTCGAGGATCCTGCGCAGCGCGGCGTAGCCACCGGTCTTGAGGTAGTTCTCGTACGACCACGGCTTGTCGTAGTGCAGCGTCGTGTAGACGACGTTGTGCTCCGCGGGCGCCGGGCCGACGGGGCCGTAACCTTCCGAATAGTGGGAGTGCCCTGCCATTACTTCAGCCCGTCCAGCAGCTCGTCCACCTTCGCGGCATCGAGCTTCTCGTGGTAGTGCCCGTTGATCACCACCACCGGCGCGCCGCAGCACGCGGCGACGCATTCCTCCTCGCGCTTGAGGTAGACGCGGCCATCGGCGGTGGATTCGCCCAGCCTGCAGCCCAGCTTGCGTTCGGCGTGCGCGACCAGGTCTTCCGCGCCGTTGAGCCAGCAACTGATGTTGGTGCAGAAGGCGACGTTGTTGCGCCCGACCTTCCGGGTCTCGAACATCGAATAGAAGGTGGCGACCTCATAGGCCCAGACAGGTGGCAGGCCGAGGTATTTCGCCACCGCGGCGATCAGTTCGTCGCTGAGCCAGCCGCCGTTCTGTTCCTGCGCCGCGTGTAGCCCCTGCAGCACCGCGGAGCGCTTGCGGTCCGGCGGGAACTTGGCGAGCCAGTGGTCGATATGGGCGCGGGTCGCGTCGCTCAACGCGACCATCGGGTCGACGTTGCGCGCGTTCTCGAAATTGCCGGTCGCTTTCATCGGTCGACTTCACCAAAAACAATGTCGTAGGTGCCGATCATTGCCACCACGTCGGCCAGCATGTGGCCCCTGACCAGTTCGTCCATCGACGACAGGTGGGCGAACCCGGGCGCGCGCAGGTGGCAGCGGAACGGCTTGTTGGCGCCGTCGCTCACCAGGTAGCAGCCGAACTCGCCCTTCGGCGCCTCGACCGCGCTGTAGGTCTCGCCTGCGGGCACGCAATACCCTTCGGAGAACAGCTTGAAGTGGTGGATCAGGGCTTCCATGTCGTCCTTCATCTCCTCGCGGGAGGGCGGCGCGACCTTGAAGTTGTCCAGCATTACCGGGCCCGGGTTGGCCTTCAGCCATTTCACGCACTGCAGGATGATGCGCGCGGACTGGCGCATCTCGGCCACGCGCACCAGGTAGCGGTCGTAGCAGTCGCCCTCGACCCCGACCGGGATGTCGAAGTCGACCTCGGCGTACTTTGCGTAGGGCTGCTTCTTGCGCAGGTCCCAGGCGATGCCGGAACCACGCAGCATCGGCCCGGTCATGCCCCAGGCCAGCGCCTTTTCCGGCGACACCACGCCGATGCCGACGGTGCGCTGCTTCCAGATGCGGTTGTCGGTGAGCAGCGTCTCGTATTCGTCCACGCGGCCCGGGAAGTCGTTGGCGAAGGCTTCCAGGTAATCGAGCATCGAGCCTTCACGCCAGGCGTTGAAGCGCTTGAGCTTGTCGCCCTTCCTCCACGGCGATTCGCGGTACTTCGACATGCGTTCGGGCAGGTCGCGGTAGACGCCGCCGGGACGGTAGTAGGTCGCGTGCATGCGCGCGCCCGACACCGCCTCGTACACGTCCATCAACTCCTCGCGCTCGCGGAAGGCGTACAGCATCACCGCCATCGCGCCCAGGTCGAGGGCGTTGGAGCCGATCCACATCAGGTGGTTGAGGATGCGCGTGATCTCGTCGAACATCGTGCGGATCCACTGCGCCCGCTCCGGCGCCTCGATCCCCATCAAGGTCTCGATCGCACGCACGTAGGCGTGCTCGTTGCACATCATCGACACGTAGTCCAGCCGGTCCATGTAGCCGATCGACTGGTTGAACGGCTTGGATTCGGCCAGCTTCTCGGTGCCACGGTGCAACAGGCCGATGTGCGGGTCGGCGCGCTGGACGGTTTCGCCGTCCATTTCCAGGATCAGGCGCAGCACGCCGTGCGCAGCCGGGTGCTGCGGGCCGAAGTTCAGCGTGTAGTTGCGGATTTCCTGCCGGGCCTCGGCGGGATTGCTGGCAAACGGGATGCTGGAGGGATGTGCGTTCACTTGCCAACCCCCGCAGGGCCGATGCCGCTGTCGATCTTCAGGTCATGGTCCTCGCCGCGCGCGGTCGCGTAACGGGCGTCGTCGCGGATCACCCGCGGCACGTTGACCCGCGGTTCCACCGAGGTCACCGGCTCGTAGATGACGCGCTGCTGCCCGGCGTCGTAACGAACCTCGACGTTCCCGATCAGCGGGAAATCCTTGCGGAACGGATGGCCGACGAAACCATAGTCGGTGAGGATCCGGCGCAGGTCCGGGTGCCCGGCGAAGACGATGCCGAACAGGTCGAAGGCCTCGCGCTCGAACCAGTTCGCGACCGGCCACAGGTCGGTGACCGAGGCCACGACGGGAAGCGCGTCGTCGGGGGCGAAGCAGGTCACGCGCAGGCGCTGGTTGTGCTGCACCGACAGCAACTGCAACACCGCGGCGAAGCGGCGGCGTGGCGCCACCGTGTCGGCGTGGCCCTGCGGCTGCGGGACTTGTTCGCTTGGCACCTCGCCGAAGCGGAAACGCCCGGGGCCCCTGCCCTGGACGCCGCGCGAGAAGCCTTCCGAAGACACGCCGGTGTCCCACTCGTCGCCGCCGTAGCCCAGGTAGTCGGCGCCGCACACGTCGATCAGCTGTTCGAATCCGAATTCGTCGCGCAACGCGCGGCAGCCGTCGTGCCAGACGCCGGCGTCGAACACGATCCCGACCTCGCCACGCGGCTCGGCCACGGAAACTTCCGCGCCGACGAAACGCGCGCGCAGGCGATCGGCAAGGGCAGCAGCCGTCGCGGCCATCAGCGCAGCCCCGTCTTGTTGTCGCCGAAGTTGCTGGCGCGGCGGATCTTCTTCTGCAGCTGCAGGATGCCGTAGATCAGCGCCTCGGCGGTCGGCGGGCAGCCGGGCACGTAGATGTCGACCGGCACGATGCGGTCGCAGCCGCGCACCACCGCGTAGGAATAGTGGTAGTAGCCGCCGCCGTTGGCGCAGCTGCCCATCGAAATCACCCACTTGGGGTCGGGCATCTGGTCGTAGACCTTGCGCAGCGCCGGCGCCATCTTGTTGACCAGGGTGCCGGCCACGATCATCACATCGGCCTGGCGCGGCGACGGCCGGAACACCACACCGAAGCGGTCCAGGTCCAGGCGCGACATGCCGGCATGCATCATCTCCACCGCGCAGCACGCCAGGCCGAAGGTCATCGGCCACATCGATCCGGTGCGGGCCCAGTTGAGCAGGTCGTCGAACCTCGCCGTCGCGAAGCCATGCTCCACCAGCGGGTTCTCGCCCTCCGGGCGCAGGATGTCGTCGACCCGTCCTTGCGGCAGCGGGTTGTTCATCAACTGCGCGACGGTCTCGCTCACTCCCATTCCAGCGCTCCCTTCTTCCAGACGTAGACGAAGCCGATCACCAGCAGCGCCAGGAACACGCCCATCTCGACCAGCCCGAACACACCGAGCTCGCGGAACACCACCGCCCACGGGAAGATGAAGGCGATTTCCAGGTCGAACACGATGAACAGGATCGCCACCAGGTAGTAGCGCACGTCGAAGCGCATGCGCGCGTCCTCGAACGCGGGGAAACCGCATTCGTACGGCGACAGCTTTTCGGGGTTCGGGCGCCTGGGCCCGAGGACGTTGCCGATGACGATCAGGGCGATGCCGATGCCGGTGGCAACGATCAGGAACAGCAGGGTCGGCAGGTATTCGGCCAGCACGCGCGTCCTCTTTCGGCCATCCCGGCCGGCACCCGGACGTCCTGTCCGGGAAGTCTGTCGTTATCGGCAATCCGCATCCAAGGATGCGGGCTGCCGCTTGCTCCAGCCGCTCCGCGCGCGAGGCGCGGGCCGACGGGAGGCGCATATGGTGCCCAAGAGGGGACTCGAACCCCTACGACCTAAGCCGCTACCACCTCAAGGTAGTGCGTCTACCAATTCCGCCACCTGGGCAAGCGTCCATCCCGGACACGACAACCCGGGCATCCGGCCCGGATTTTCCAGCAGATTTTCAAGCAGGCATTTTAACCGACGCTCAGCCGCCCGTCGGCGGTGTCGCCGGTTGCGGTTGCGCGCCCGGGGCCGCGGCCGGAGCCGCCGGCACCGTGGAGGCGGGCGCCTGCGCCGGCTGCGCCACGGGCGCCGTGGGCACCGTCGCGCCGGTGGAGGGCGCCGGCGCGGGCGTCGCCGCGGCCGGGACCTGCCCCATCAGGCCCAAGTCCTGCTGCGCCGGCCCCTGGGTCGCCGAGTGGGTCGCATACCAGGCCATGCCCAGGCTGATCCCGAAAAACGCGATCGCCAGCCATTTGGTGCTCTTGGACAGGAAGTTGGATGCGCCGCGGGCGCCGAAGACGGTCGCGGAAGCGCCGCCGCCGAAGCCGGAACCGGCCTGCGCGCCGGCGCCGCGCTGCATCAGGATCATCGCGATCATCGCGATCGCCAGCAGCACGTACACGACATTGAGGATCAGCATCAGCATTGCACGGGGTCTTCCGGTCTTGTCTCAGGGCGCCGCCGCGGCTGCGATGGCAAGGAAATCGGCGGCCACCAGCGAGGCGCCGCCGATCAACCCGCCATCGACGTCCGGCTGTGAAAACAGCGCGGCGGCGTTGTCGGGCTTGCAGCTGCCGCCGTACAGGATCGGCAGCGAGCCCGCGATTTTAGCATCGCGCGCGGCCACTTCGCCACGAATGAAGGCATGGATCGCCTGCGCCTGCTCCGGGCTGGCGGTATGGCCGGTCCCGATCGCCCAGACCGGCTCGTAGGCCACCACGGCCCCTTCCAGCACCGTGGCGCCACCCAGGTCGAACAATGGCGCCAGCTGGCGCTCGATGCAGTACTCGGTCTGCCCGGCCTCACGCTGCTGCAGGGTTTCGCCCACGCACAGGATCGGCACAAGCCCGGCATGGCGCGCCGCCAGGAACTTGCGCGCGACCAGCTCGCTACCCTCGTTGTGGTACTGGCGGCGCTCCGAATGGCCGACCAGGCCGTAGCGCGCGCCCACGTCGACCAGCATCGATGCCGACACCTCGCCGGTGTACGCGCCCTTCTCGTTGGCGCTCACGTCCTGCGCACCGAAGGCGATGCCACGGTCGGCGTAGTGCTCGACCAGGTCGCCCAGGTAGGGCAGCGGCGGCAACACCACGCGCTCGACCCCGGCCGGCGCCGGCACCGCCACCAGCGCATCCAGCAGCGCGTGCGCGAAGGCATGGTCGCCATGCAATTTCCAGTTTCCGGCCACGATCCTGCGGCGCATCGTCCTGCTCCGTCGCGTCAAGGCGCGCAGTCTATCCCAGCGCCGCTAGAATCCCCATGCCGCGTCCCACCGTAGGCGCGCCTTTTCTTCCGAAGCGAGCCCGCGATGCCCGGTTCCGGCCATGCCCTCGTCACCGGCGCGTCAAGCGGCATCGGCGCGGCGATCGCGCGCGAATACGCGCGCCGCGGCGTGCCGCTGGTGCTGAGCGCGCGCCGCGAGGATCGCCTGCAGGCGCTGGCGGCGACGTTGCGTGGGCAGGTCGCGGTCCAATGCATTCCCGCCGACCTCGCCGATCCGCTCGCACCGCGCTGGCTGCAGGAGGAAATCGGCCGGCGCGGGCTGCACGTTTCGCACCTGGTCAACAATGCCGGCTACGGCGTTCCCGGGCGCTACCTGTCCTCGGAGTGGAAGACCCACGCCGATTTCCTGCAGGTGATGGTGACCGCGGTCGCCGAACTCACCCATCGCTTCCTGCCGCCCATGGAAGCCGCCGGCCACGGTCGCATCCTCAATGTCGCGTCGCTGGCGGGCCTGGTACCGGCCTCGGCCGGCCACACCCTGTACGGCGCGGCCAAGGCCTTCGTGATCCGTTTTTCCGAGTCGCTGGCGCAGGAAACCGCAACGCGGGGAGTGCACGTGACCGCGCTGTGCCCGGGCATGACCTGGAGCGAGTTCCACGACGTCAACGGGATGCGCGCGCGGGTTTCGAAACTACCGGCCTGGCTGTGGCTGAATGCCGACCGCGTCGCACGCCTGGGGGTGGCCGCGGTCGAACGCGGCGATGCCCGTTGCGTGACCGGCGGCGTCAACCGCATCCTCGCAGGCCTGTCGAAGTACCTGCCCGAATCCGCGGCGCGCGCGCTGATCGACCGCCGCAGCCGGGATTTCCGCGACTCGGATTGACCCCATGCCCAAGCCCGTGCCCACCATCAAGTTGCTGCCCTACCGCAAGCCGACCCTGGGCCGCGACTACTGGCTGCTCGACGATGCCCTGCCCGACGCCGCCGCCCTGCGCGCGCGCTGCCTGGCGCGCACGGACTGGAGCGAGGGTTATCCGTACAGGCCGGAGGCCTGGCCAGGGATGCGCGCCCTGCCCGCGCTGCAGCCTGCGGAACTGGAGCCGATCGAGGCATGGGTGCGCGAGGCGACCGGCAGCAAGCGTCTGTGGGTGCAATCCATGCCCGACGGCGGCCACCTCAACCACAACTGCGTGCAGGTGGTGGGCGAGGACGAATCCGGGCCGAAGCCGCATACCGACTCGCGCACGCTGTGCCGCTACGCCGCGGTGCTGTACCTCAATCCGGATGCGCCGGCGCACTGCGGCACCAGCTTCTACCGGCAACGCCTGCCGGACGGGCGCCTGGGCGGCAACGCGGTGATGCCGCCGCACGCCAACCTGGTCGATGCGCTGGGCACGCGTTTCGTGGCGCAGGGATCCTTCGTGGAAGACGTGCGCGTGGAGCACCGCTTCAACCGCCTGCTGCTGTACCGCGCCAACCTGATCCACAGCGCCAGCGCCTACTGCGGGCAGGCGCTGGCGGACAAGCGCATGGCGGCGGTGTTTTTCTGGATGGCCGCCTGAGCGCGGCGACCACCGCGCGCGGTGCGTCCAGGCAATGGCCGTGGCACCGGCTACGGATACTTGCCGGGGCGCCGATACGGACATTCGCCGGGGCATCGGGAATGCAGGCATTCGTCGGGTGCCGGATCCGGTTGCCCTCGGGTGCGAATGTCCTCCGGCGCCGGCCTTTGGCCGACGCCTCCCCATTGATTTCGCACCCAGGGGCAACCGCACGCGGCGTTGCGGCTGCGCAGCGGTTTTGAGCGCAAAGCTGAGCAGAACAGAGCAAGGCTTTTCAGCAAGCCCGTGATCCGGCGTGCCAGCGTGGCCGGCAGCCCTTCGGGGCGAAACAAGGGAGGAGGCCGCAGGCCGGGGGACATTCGCCCCGAAGGGCTGGCGGTCACGCCGGCGCCCGTCAGGTCGCCCCGAAGGGCTGGCCATCACGCCGGGGCCCGTCGCGTCGTGGCGTGCGACCAGGTGATCGCGGCCCCGCCCGATCCCGCTTACTTCAACTTGATCTCGCGCAGGCGTTCTTCGAGGTAACCCTGCGCGGTGATCGGCTCGGGATAGCGGCTGGGATTGTCGGCGGTGACGCATGACGGCAGCACGTCGATCAGGAAATCCGGGTTCGGGTGCAGGAAGAACGGCGTCGAATAGCGCGGCTGGCGCGCACCGTCGCCCGGCGGATTGACCACCCGGTGCGTGGTCGAGGGATACGCGTGGTTGGTCAGGCGCTGCAGCATGTCGCCGATGTTGACCACGATCGTGTCCGCGTCCGCCGTGAACGGCACCCACTCGCCCTTGCGCGACAGCACCTCGAGCCCGGCGGCGCTGGCGCCGACCAGCAGCGTGATCAGGTTGATGTCCTCGTGCGCGCCGGCACGGACGTTCGGCACGTCGGGGGTGGTGATCGGCGGGTAGTGGATCGGGCGCAGGATCGAATTGCCGTTGTCGATCTTGTCGGCGAACCACTGCTCCGGCAATCCCATGTGCAACGCGAGCGCGGCCAGCACCTGCACGCCCAGCTGGTCGAGCGCGACGTACAGCCCATAGCCGGTCTCGCGGAACCCGGGCACTTCGTCGGGCCACAGATTCGCCGGCATGTCGGCGGCGTATTTGGAATCGCGCGGAATCTCGCGGCCGATGTGCCAGAACTCCTTGAGGTCCGGATAGCGCGAATCCTTCGCGGTCTCGACCATGAACGGCGTGTAGCCGCGGGCGCCGCCGGCGCCGGGGACGTGATAGTTGCGCTTGGTCGCGTCGGGCAGCGCGAAGAACCGACGGAACACTTCGTAGGCATCGTCGACCAGCGACTGCGGGATGTCGTGGCCGCGGATCCCGGCGAAACCCCACTCGCGGTAGGCGGCGCCCAGTTCGGCGACGAAGGCGTCGCGGTCCGCTGCGCTGGCCGGCGCGGTGAAGCGACGAATGTCGAGGGTGGGGATGGCGCTCATGGTCGTCTCGGGATGGGATGCGTACCCCGCGCGGGCGGGGTGGGAATCATTGCGCTGCGGCGCGCACCGCCGCGGCCAACGCGTCGAGCGTGGACTGCATCAAGCCGGCGTCGTCGGCCTCGACCGTGACCCGCACCACCGGTTCGGTCCCGGAAGGGCGGAGGAACGCGCGGCCGCGCCCCTCCACCGCACGCAGGGCCTCGGCCAACGCCGCCTGCACGCTCGCCGCCTCGGCCGGCCTGGCGCCATTGCCGCAGCGCACGTTGACCGTCTTCTGCGGTACCCGCTGCATGCCCTGCAGCGCAGCGCGCAGCGCGATGCCGCGGCGATGCAGCACTTCCAGTACCTGCAATGCACTGACGATGCCGTCCCCGGTGCTGGCGCGGTCGAGGCACAACAGGTGGCCGGAAGCCTCGCCGCCAAGCATGCCGCCGTGCTGCAGCAGCGCCTGGTGCACGTGACGGTCGCCCACCTTCGCGCGCACGAACTCGATCCCGCTTTCGCCCAGGGCGCGCTCGAAGCCGTAGTTGCTCATCAGCGTGCCGACCACCGGCCCGCGCAGGCGACCGCTGCGCTGCCAGTCTGTGGCCAGCACGTACAGCAGGTCGTCGCCGTCGCACACCGCGCCGTCGCCGTCCACGAACAGCACCCGGTCGCCGTCACCGTCGAAGGCAATGCCGAGGTCGGCACCGGTCGCGCGCAGGTGCGCGACCAGTGTCTCCGGGTGGGTCGAGCCGACGCCGTCGTTGATGTTGGTGCCGTTGGGATCGACGCCGATCGCGTCCACCCGGGCGCCGAGCTCGCGCAACACCAGCGGCCCCAGCTGGTAGGTGGCGCCGTTGGCGCAATCCATCGCGATGCGCATGCCGCCGAGGTCGAAGCCCCTGGGCACCGAATTCTTGCAGGCCTCGACGTATCGGCCGACCGCGTCGCGCGTGCGCACCGCCTTGCCGAGCTGTTCCGAAGGCACGGTGCGGAACGGCCGTTCGAGCGCCGCCTCGATCTGCAGTTCGGTGGCGTCGTCGAGCTTCTCGCCCTGGGCGGAGAAGAACTTGATGCCGTTGTCGTGGTGCGGATTGTGCGAAGCGGAGATGACGATGCCGCCGTCGGCGCGCATCGAATGGGTCAAATGCGCGACCGCGGGCGTGGGCATCGGCCCCATCAGCTGCACGTCGACGCCGGCCGCGACCAGCCCGGCCTCCAGCGCGGCCTCGAACATGTAGTTGGAGATGCGCGTGTCCTTGCCGATGATGACCACCGGCTTGCGCCAGTCGTTGCGGGGCAGCGCATACCCGTAGGCATTGCCCAGGCGCAGCACGAAATCGGCCGAGATCGCGCCTTCGCCGACGCGACCGCGGATGCCGTCGGTGCCGAAGTGCTTGCGGCTCATGGCGGGCACCGGGTCAAGCAGCGGCCTCGGCGTCTTCCCGGGGCCGGGGCTGCTTCATCAGCATCGCCAGCAATTCGGCGATGCGGTCGCGCAATTCGCGGCGGTCGCAGATCTGGTCGATGGCGCCGTGCTCGACCAGGAATTCGGAGCGCTGGAAGCCCTCCGGCAGCGTCTCGCGCACGGTCTGCTCGATGACGCGCGGGCCGGCGAAGCCGATCAGGGCCTCGGGTTCGGCCATGTTGATGTCGCCGAGCATCGCCAGCGATGCGGACACGCCGCCGGTGGTGGGATGCGTCATCACCGAGACATACGGCAACCCCGCGGCGCGCAGGCGCCCGAGCGCGGCCGAGGTCTTGGCCATCTGCATCAGCGAGAACAGGCTTTCCTGCATGCGGGCGCCGCCGGTGGCGGAGAAGCACACCAGCGGCGATCCGATTTCCAGCGCACGCTCGGCGGCCAGCGCGAAGCGCTCGCCGACCACCGAACCCATCGATCCGCCCATGAAGGCGAAATCGAAGGCGCAGGCGACCAGCGGTTGGCCCTTCAGCGTGCCCTGCATCGCGATCAGCGCGTCGCGCTCGCCGCTGGACTTCTGCGCGGCCTTGATCCGCTCGGAGTACTTCTTCTGGTCCTTGAACTTCAGCACGTCGGTGGGCCCGAGCGCGGCACCGATCTCGGTGCAACCGGCCGGGTCCAGGAACGCCGCCAGCCGCACGCGCGCGCGAATCGGGCGGTGGTGGCCGCACTTCGGGCAGACCTCGAGGTTTTCCTCGAGTTCGGGCCGATACAGCACCGCGCCGCACTTGTCGCATTTTTCCCACAACCCTTCGGGCACGCTGCGCTTGCGGCTGGTGGCCGCCTCGGTGCGGATGTGCGCGGGCATCAGTTTCTTCAACCAGCTCATGCGGGCAGGTACTCGAACGTGGGTGCCACGACTGCGGTTGCTGGAGCGGATGCCCTCGCAACCCCCATGCCGTTCCGCGCGCGGAACGGGATCGCCTCCCGTTCCAGGGCGGCTGTCAATCCGGATGGCCTTGCGGCTCGCGGGGCCTGGCCGCGCGCCACGAAGCTGGATCCGTTGCCGGCCGCATTGCGGCATGGCGCCTGCGATTCTAGCGCAGGCATCCCGCGCCACCGATGCGTCGGCCGGTTCAGGCGGCGTCGAGGGCGGACCGCAACGGTGCCAGGAACTCGCCGGCGAGCGCGGCGGCGCGCGCCGCATCGCCAGCATCCGCGATCGCCGCGACCAGCGCGCTGCCGACGACCACGCCGTCGGCTTCCGCCGCCATCGCCCTGGCACCGACCGCATCGCGGATGCCGAATCCGGCGACCACCGGCACCCCGGCAAGCGCGCGGATCTCGCGCAATCGCGCCGTGGCGGCCCCGGCATCGAGCCGGTCGGCGCCGGTCACGCCGGCGAAACTGACGTAATACAGGTAGCCGCGCGCATCCACGCGCAAGCGCTGCATCCGCGCCGCCGACGTGGTCGGCGCGGCCAGCAGGATCAGCGCCAGCTCCTCGCCGGCGAAAGCCGCGCGCAGGTCGTCGGCCTCTTCCGGCGGCAGGTCCACCAGCAGCACGCCATCGACGCCGGCCGCCGCCGCGTCGCGGGCGAAGCCCTCGGCGCCGCGGATCTCGATCGGGTTGAGATAGCCCATCAGCACCACCGGCGTGGCGCCATCGCGCAGGCGGAAATCGCGCACGCAGTCCAGCACGTAGGCCAGACCGGCGCCGCGGGCCAGCGCGCGTTCGGAACTGCGCTGGATCACCGGGCCATCGGCCATCGGGTCGGAGAACGGCATGCCCAGCTCGAGCACGTCGGCGCCGGCTGCGACCAGCGCATGCATCACCGGAACCGTCGCCTGCAACCCCGGGTCGCCCGCCGTGACGAATGGCACCAGCGCCTTGCGGCCAGCGGCGCGCAAGGCGGCGAAGGTGGCGTCGAGCCGGGTCACTCGGCGGCGGGCGCCGCCGGCGATACCGGGTTCGCGGTTTCCGTGGGCAGCGGCTTGCCCGGCAGGGTGAAGCCCGCGGCGGCGTATTCGGCTGCCAACTCGGACTCGCCGACGTCGATGCCGCGCTCCGCGCCGAGGCCATCCAGGTGTTCGTTGAGCATGCGCCGGTACATGGTGCTCATGTAGTCCAGGAAATCCTTGCGCTCGGCCGCGGCATTGGCGCCGGCGTTGGCGAGGTACACATGCGCGTTGAAGCGTGCTGCCGCGAACATGCTGGCCATGCTGATGCGCTTCAAGCCCTGGACCTTGGACTGCCGGTTGGTCAGTTCCAGGAATTCGTTGACGCAGGTGAAGAAGGCCGGATCAAGCCCGCTGGAGCCGGGCGCTTCGGTCTGGATAGGGGTCTGGGTCGGTTCGGTCACGTTCTTGCCTCGGGTGGAAAGTGGAAATGGAAGGGAAACCGCGGCCGTCGGCCCGGTTTCGGGGTGTGGGTCAGGGCCTGATTTTCGCGCGTGCCGCGATGGTGTGCACGTCCTTGTCGCCGCGGCCGGAGAGATTGCACAGGACGATGGCATCGCGCGGCAGGCCGCGCGCGAGTTTCACCGCCTGCGCCAATGCGTGGCTGGATTCCAGCGCCGGCAGGATGCCTTCGCAGCGCGCCAGCTGGTAAAACGCGGCCAGGGCCTCGTCGTCGCCGACCCCGACGTATTCCGCGCGCCCGGCGTCCTTCAGGAACGCATGCTCGGGGCCGACCCCCGGGTAATCCAGGCCCGCGGAAATCGAGTGGGTTTCGACGATCTGGCCATCGTCGTCGCACAGCACGTAAGTGCGGTTGCCGTGCAGGACGCCGACGCGACCGGCCGACAGCGAGGCGGCATGGCGGCCCGTGGCGATGCCCTCGCCCGCCGCTTCCGCGCCGACCAGGCGCACGTCGCGGTCGTTGAGGAAGGCATGGAAGATGCCGATCGCGTTGCTGCCGCCGCCGACGCAGGCGGTGACCACGTCCGGCAGGCGGCCATGTTCGGCCAGCATCTGCGCGCGCGCCTCGCGCCCGACCACGGCGTTGAAGTCGCGGACCATGCGCGGGTACGGGTCCGGGCCGGCGACGGTGCCGATGATGTAGAAGGTGTCGCCGACGTTGCCGACCCAGTCGCGCATCGCCTCGTTGAGCGCGTCCTTGAGCGTGGCCGAGCCGCTGGTGACAGGCACCACGGTCGCGCCCAGCATCTGCATGCGGTCGACGTTGACCTGCTGGCGGGCGATGTCGGTGGCGCCCATGTAGACCACGCACTCCAGGCCCAGGCGCGCGGCCACGGTGGCACTGGCAACGCCGTGCTGGCCGGCCCCGGTTTCGGCGATGATCCGGGTCTTGCCCATGCGCGCGGCGAGCAGCGCCTGGCCGATGGTGTTGTTGATCTTGTGCGCGCCGGTGTGGTTCAGGTCTTCGCGCTTGAGCAGGATGCGGGCGCCACCGACCTCCCGGCTCAGGCGCTGCGCGTGGTAGATCGGGCTTGGCCGACCGACGTAGTGCGCCAGGTCGTCCTCGAAGGCGGCGATGAAGGCCGGATCGGCGCGCGCGGCATCATAGGCGTCGGCCAGCTCCTGCAGCGGCCCGGCCAGGGTCTCGGCCACGAAACGCCCGCCATGGCGGCCGAAATGGCCACTGGCATCGGGCCAGGCGTGGAAGTCGACCGGGGCTTCGGCGATCGCGATGGTGTCGAGGGCGGAGGAACGGTTCATCGGGCGGCGGCGCGGCGGAGTGCGGCCGCATGCGGCGCTGGGCCGCCCAGTGTAGGCGGAAAGCCGGGTCGCGGCATCCGCCGCCAGCGGGGTCAGGCGTCGGTGTCGTGCTCGACGTGGCAATCCGCGCGCCTGACCTCCTCGACGAAGCGGCGCATGCGCTCGCCGTCCTTGATCCCCGGCGCGCTCTCGATCCCGCTGGACACGTCCACGCCCCACGGCAGCACCGTGGTGATGGCGTCGAAGACGTTGTCCGGGTCGAGGCCGCCGGCCAGCATCACCGGCTTGGCGAGTTCGGCCGGCAGCCGGCTCCAGTCGAAGCGGGCGCCACTGCCGCCCGCGGCCCCCGGCGCATGGCCGTCGAACAGGAAGCCCGACGCCCCCGGATAACGCGCCTGCAACGCCGCCGCGGTGGGCGCCTGGCCGTCGCCCATCGCCACCGCCTTCAGCCACGGCACCCCGAACCCGCGGCAGAAGGCGTCGTCCTCGGCGCCGTGGAACTGCAGCAGGCTCGGCCGCACCTGCCTGATCGCCTCGCGCACTTCCTCGGCGCTGTTGTCCATGAACAACGCCACCGCATCGACCAGCGGCGCCAGCGCGTTGCGCATCGACCGCGCCTCCGGGGGCCGCACCTGGCGTGGGCTGTCGCGGGCGAACACGAAACCGATCGCATCGGCCCCCAGCTCGCTGGCCAGGCGCACGTCGCCGGCGCGGGTCATGCCGCAGAACTTGATGCGGGTGCGGAACAGGGTGCGGCGCAGCTGGATCGGGATCACAGGGTCACCTCCGCGGGCAGGCCGCATTCTCCGGGATAGCGCGGACCGACGAACACGAGCCCGTCCGCCGGGGCCGTCGGGCCCGCCGCCGCGCGGTCGCGGCCCGCCAGCAGCTGCGCGATCCAGTCCTCGGCGGCTTCGCCCCGGCCCACCGGCAAGAGACTACCCACGATGTTGCGCACCATGTGGTGAAGGAAGGCATTGGCCTGCACCTCGACTTCGACGATCGCACCGTCGCGGCGCACCGCGATGTGCTGCAGGTCGCGGCGTGGGTGCGGGGCCTGGCAATGCACGGTGCGGAAGGCGGAAAAATCGTGTTCGCCCCGCAGCGCCTGCGCGGCGCGGTGCATGGCGTCCGCGTCCAGCGGCTTGCGTTCCCACGACAGGTATTGCCGCTGCAACGCCGGCCGCACCGCCCGGTTGAGGATGCGGTAGCGGTAGCGGCGCGCGCGCGCGGAAAAACGGGCATGGAAATCGTCCGCAACCGGCACGCACCACAGCACGCAGACCGCCGGCGGCAGGCGCGAAGTCGTGCCCAGCATCCAGCCACGCGGTTCGCGCATGGCGTGGCTGTCGAAGTGCACCACCTGGCAGGCCGCGTGCACGCCGGCGTCGGTACGCCCGGCGCAGACGGTCTCCACGCCATGGCCGGCGACGAACGACAGCGCCTGTTCCAGAGCGGACTGCAGGGTCGGCTCGCTGCGGCGCTCGGGTTCGCCGGGCCGGTTCAGGCGCTGCCAGCCGGAAAAACCGCTGCCGTCGTATTCGACGCCCAGCGCGTAGCGCATCCGGGCTATTCCCCGCTGCGGGCGTACGCCCTGGCCGGCTTCGCGGGCACGCGCATGGCGGCCGCGCCGGTCACAGGTCGCGCAGCATCCGCGCCGCAGCCTCGCGCGCGGCCGGGTCGCGTCCGTCCAGGACCTCGCGCAACAGGTCGCGCGCGGCATCGTCGTCGCCAAGATCGAGGTAGGCGCGGGCGAGTTCGAGTTGCCGCTGCGGGTCGCTGGTTTCGCTTACCGCCGCAGCCGGCGCGACCGGGGCAGACCCGCCGCCGTGCCAGGTCGGAACGGTGCCGACCAGGGCCGGTGCCGCGGTCCAGTGCGGCGCCGCCGTGGCGCCCGGCACCAGGACGTCGGCCGGCAGCGACTGGGGACCCGCGTCGCCCACTTCTCCATCGTCGTCCCGGATCACGGTTGTGTCCGGCGTCGCCGCTTCCACGGCCGGATCCTCGGGCCCGGCGCGGAGCCCGGCAGCGTTCTGCGCGGCCGGTGGCGGGACGCTTGCAGCCAGTTCGGCGGCATCGAACAGCCGCGGCTTGTGCGTCGAGGCACGGCGACGGGTGAAGAGCCAGCCGACCAGGGCCGCCAGCAGCAACGCCAGCCCGAACCAGACCCAGGCCGCGCTGCCGCCGGACGCCGCCGCCTGCGCGGGCGGCTGGCTGGCCCCCGGGACCGTGGTGGCCGCGGTGTTGGCCTTGGCCAGGTTCTGTTGCGCCGCGGCCAGCGCGCTGTCCTTCATCGCGATCAGCTGCTGCTGTTGCTGCTGCAGCTTCTCCAGCTCGGCCACGCGGGCCTTGAGTTCGCCGACCTCGACATCGCGCGCCGCCAGCGTTTCCCTGGTTTCCTGCAATTCCTGCTGTCGCAGCATGTCGCCCTCGCCCCCGGCCTGGATGCCGGATCGTGTGCCTGCCTGCCCGCGCCCGGGCGATGACGGCACGATTTCCAGCCGCGCCTGCGTCGTGGCGCCGTTGCCCTTGCCGGCCGTAGCGGGCGTGCGGTCGCCATCGGCACCCGCGATCGCCGCGGGTTGTTGCTGCGGCGCGCGCGCCTGGCGCCATTGCGCGACCTGGGTGCGCACCATCGCCGCGGCTTCACCGGCGCTGTAGCGCGACAGTTCGCCAGCCGGCGGCATGCGCAGTACCGCGCCCGCCTTCAGGCGGTTGATGTTGTCGCCGATGAAGGCATCGGGATTGGCGCGCAGCAACGCCAGCATGACCTGGTCGAGGTTGTGGCCGGCCGACGGCAAGCCCGCGGCGATTGCGCTCAGGGTGTCGCCGGAGCGCACCGCATAATCGCCGGATGGCGGTGGCGCCGCCGGCGTGGGCGCGGGCGCCGGCGCAGGCGCGGGCGCCGCGGCAACCGGGGGCGGCACCGGGATCGCCGTGGGCGCCCGCGGCGCGGCCGGCGTTGCCGACGGAGTCGGCGCTGCCGGCGCAGGGGCCACTTCCGGCGCGCGCACGATGGTGTTGGACGGCGCGACGGTCGGCGCCTCGATCGGCTGCAACGGCGCGGCCACGGTGCGCGGCGCATCGACCAGCGTGGAGTATTCGCGTACCAGGCGGCCTTCGCCCCAGTCCACTTCCAGCAGGAAGGTCAGCAGCGGTTGCGTGAGCGGCGCCGCGCTGGTGACGCGGATGACGGGATTGCCGCGCGCGTCCAGCGCGACCGCGAACTGCAGGCCCGACACTTCCGTGTCCGGCGGCTGCAGGCCGACGCGGCGGAAGGTGTCCGGCGAGGCCAGCCGCGCCTGCAGGTTCTCCAGCTCGGTCGGATCGCTGGAGATGATCGGGATCTCGGCGACCAGCGGCTGCCCGGGCTGCGACCTGACCGTGAGCTGGCCCAGGCCGAGCGCCAGCGCCGGCCCGGCCAGCAACGCCAGCACGCCGGCCAGCAGCAGCGAAATCGCGATCGATGGCCTTCTGGTCACGCCCACCCCCGGGGAAACCTTCGTCCCGACTCTAGCCGCCCGCGGCGGCACTCCGCAATCACCACCGCTGCGATCATCCGGCCTCTGCCACGACCAGTTCGGCGATCTGCACCGCATTCAGCGCCGCGCCCTTGCGGATGTTGTCCGAGACGATCCACAGGTTGAGCCCGCGTGGATGGGAAAGATCGTCGCGGATGCGGCCGACGTACACCGGGTCGTTGCCCGAGGCATGGGTCACCGGCGTCGGATAGCCGCCGCCGACGGGTTCGTCCACCACCTCCACGCCGGGCGCGGCCGCGAGCAGCGCGCGCGCGTCGGCGGCGGCGAGCTTGTCGCGGGTTTCGATGTTGACCGCCTCCGAATGCCCGTAGAACACCGGAACCCGCACCACGGTGGCGTTCACCCCGATGCCGTCGTCGCCGAGGATCTTGCGCGTCTCCCAGACCAGCTTCATTTCCTCGGTGGTGTAGCCATTGTCGGTGAAGTCGCCACCGTGCGGGATCACGTTGAACGCGATCTGCACCGGGTAGACCTCCGGCTCGGCCGGCTGGAAATTGAGCAGCCCCGCGGTCTGCCTGCCCAGCTCCTCCAGCGCGCGCCGGCCGGTGCCCGACACAGACTGGTAGGTGGCGACGTTGATGCGCTCGATTCCCGCCCTGCGGTGCAGCGGCGCCAGCGCGACCAGCATCTGCATGGTCGAGCAATTGGGATTGGCGATGATCCCGCGCGGCCGGTTGCGCGCCGCCTCCGGGTTGACCTCGGCCACCACCAGCGGCACGTCGTCGTCCTGGCGGAACGCGGAGGAATTGTCGATGACAACGGCGCCCGCCGCGGCGAACCGGGGCGCGTATTCCCTCGAGATCGCGCCGCCTGCCGAGAACAGCGCGATGTCGACGCCGGCCGGGTCGAAGGTGGCGAGGTCGCGGACCACGATCTCGCGGTTGCCGAAGGCCACCTCGCCACCGGCGGAGCGTTCGCTGGCCAACGCGACCAATTCCCCGACCGGGAACCCGCGCTCGGCCAGGATCGACAGCATCACCTCGCCGACCGCGCCGGTGGCGCCGACCACGGCGACCTTGTATGTCCTGCCCATGCTTGTTCCTGCTTGTTGCGGTTGATGTAGCAGCGGCTTATGGCCGCGAGACCTTTCCCGGGTGGCGCTTCAAAGCTCGCGGCTTCAGGCCGCTCCTACGAATTCATTTCATGCCTGTGGCGGGATGCGCGGCGACACCTCGCCCACGTCGCCGCACTGCGCGCGATGCCGCAAGGCCTGGTCCATCAACACCAGCGCCAGCATCGCCTCGCAGATCGGGGTGGCGCGGATGCCGACGCAGGGATCGTGGCGACCGGTGGTGACGACCTCCACCGCCTTGCCCTCGATGTCCACGCCGCGTGCCGGCAGTCGCAGGCTGGACGTCGGCTTGAACGCCACCGACACCAGCAACTGCTGCCCGCTGGAAATGCCGCCGAGGATGCCGCCGGCGTGGTTGCTGAGGAAGCCGTCCGGCGTCGCCTGGTCGCGGTGCACGCTGCCACGCTGCATCACGCTGGCGAACCCGTCGCCAATCTCCACGCCCTTGACCGCGTTGATCGACATCATCGCCGCGGCGATCTCCGCGTCGAGCTTGCCGTACACCGGCTCGCCCCAGCCCGGCGGCACGCCGGTGGCGACGACGGTGACGCGCGCGCCGACCGAATCGCCGGACTTGCGCAGCGCATCCATGTAGCTTTCCAGCTCCGGCACCTGCGCCGCGTCGGGCCAGAAGAACGGGTTGGCCTCCACCGCCGCCCAGTCGCAGGCGCGCGGCAGCACCTCGCCGAGCTGCGCGAGGTAGCCGCGCACGTGCACGCCATGGCGCTGCGCCAGCCACTTCTTCGCGATCACCGCGGCGGCGACGCGCATCGTGGTCTCGCGCGCCGAGGAGCGCCCGCCGCCGCGTGGATCGCGGGTGCCGTATTTCTGCCAGTAGGTGTAGTCGGCGTGGCCGGGGCGGAACTGACCGGCGATCGCGTCGTAATCCTTGCCGCGGGCATCGGTGTTGCGCACCAGCAGCGCGACCGGGGTCCCGGTGGTGCGGCCTTCGTGGACGCCCGACAGGATCTCGACGGCATCGTCCTCGTGCCGCGCCGAGACGTGCCGCGACTTGCCGGTGGCGCGGCGCGCGAGGTCGGGGGCGAAATCGGCCGGCGCGATTTCGATCCCCGGCGGGCAGCCGTCGACCACGCAGCCGATCGCCGGCCCGTGCGATTCGCCGAAGGTGGTGACCCGCAACAGCTGGCCGAAGGTGTTCATCCGCTGCCGGATTCAGAACAACCCGCCGGCGGCGCGCGGCGCGGTCGCCTGCTCGCGCGCGTCGGCCAGCTCGCGGATGCGCTTGTTGTGCGCGACCAGGTCGTGGCGTTCGGCGACGAACACGCCCATCTGCCCGACCTTGAACTCGACCCAGGCCAGCGGCAGTTCCGGCAACAGCTTCACCAGCGCCTGCTCGGCCTCGCCGACTTCGCACACCAGCAGGCCGTCGTCGGTCAGGTGCAGCGGCGCATCGCGCAGGATCTGCAGCGCCAGGTCGAGGCCGTCGTCGCCGGCGCGCAGGCCGAGCTCGGGCTCGTGCGAATATTCGCGCGGCAGCGCATCGGTCTCGGCATTGGTGACGTACGGCGGATTGGTGACGATCAGGTCGTAATGCTCGCCCGACAGGGCCGAGAACAGGTCGGACTTCAGCAACCGCAGGTTGCCTGCGTGCAGCCGCGCCTGGTTCTCCCGCGCCAGCGCGAGTGCGTCGTCGGACAGGTCGACGCCATCCACGTGCCAGTCCGGGTTGTAGTGCGCCATGGCGATGGCGATGCAGCCAGAACCGGTGCACAGGTCCAGCGCGCGGCGCACTTCGCGGCCGCCGAGCCAGGGCTCGAAGCCGGTTTCGATCAGTTCGGCGATCGGCGAGCGCGGCACCAGCGCGCGCGGATCGGACTTGAACGACAAGCCGGCGAACCAGGCCTCGCCGGCGAGGTACGCCGCGGGGATGCGCTCCTCGATCCGGCGCAGGAACAAGCCGAGGATCTCTTCCTTCTCCGCCAGCGTCACCCGCGCCTGGCCGTAGGCCGGGCCGATGTCGTGCGGCAGGTGCAGCGCGTGGAGGGTGAGCTGGGTCGCCTCGTCCAGGGCGTTGTCGAAGCTGTGGCCGAAGGTCAACCCGGCCGCGTTGAAACGGCTGGCGCCGTAGCGGATCAGGTCGATGATGGTGCGGAGCTCATCGGTCATGGCGGCGGCCGCGGCGTGCGCCCGTAGGCAAGGCGGCGAATTATAGCCGTGGCGCGGCTATCATGGCCGAAGTTCAAGTACCGGCTGAAGAAGAATCGCCATGTTCAACCGCACCACCGGCACCATCCTGGTCATCGCGCTCGCGGCCGCGCTCGGTCTCTGGGCCGCGCAGCGCTGGTTCGCGCAACCCGTCGCCGGGCCGCGGCTGCAGGTGGCCAAGCTGCTCGAACAGCCGCGCGAGTTGCCGGCGTACTCGCTGCAGCAGTCCGACGGCACCCCGCTGGTGCCGGGGGAGCTCAAGGGCCACTGGACCGTGGTGTTCCTGGGCTTCACCCATTGCCCGGACGTGTGCCCGACCACGCTTGCGCAGCTGGCGCAGGCGCAGAAGCAGTGGGCCACCTTGCCGGACGCCACCCGGCCGCGGGTGCTGTTCGTCTCGGTCGACCCCGAGCGCGACACCCCGGACCGGATCGGCGAGTACGCGCACGCCTTCCACAAGGACACGCTGGCGGCGACCGCCGACCTGCCGGCGCTGGAGGCCTTCGCGCGCTCGCTGTCGCTGGTGTTCATGAAGGTGCCCGCTCCCGAAGGCGCACCCCCCGACCAGTACAGCGTCGACCATTCCGCGGCGCTGGCACTGCTCGACCCGCAGGCGCGCATGGCCGGCATGGTTCCGCAATCCCAGGATGCGCCGCTGGATCCGCAGGCGGTCGCGGCCGACCTGCTCGCGCTGACCCGCGACGACGGCCGCTGAGGCGCGAGGCGCATGAGCCCGGTTACCGCCCTGACCTACGTCCTGCCCCACCGCCTGCTGTCGTCGCTGGCGCGCGCGCTGGCGTATTCACGCATGCCTGCGCTGAAACGGTGGCTGATCGAGACGGTGGTGCGCAGGTTCGGCGTCGACCTGGCCGAGGCCGCCGAACCCGATGCGCACGCCTATGCCAGCTTCAATGCCTTCTTCACCCGCGCGCTGAAGGCGGGCGCGCGCGCGCCCGATCCCGATCCGCGCGCATTGCTGATGCCCGCCGACGGCCGCATCAGCCAGTGCGGCGCGATCACCGCCAATGCCGACGGCATGGGCCGCGTCTTCCAGGCCAAGGGCCAGTCGTTCACCACCGCCGAACTGCTCGGCGACGCCGATGCAGCGGCATTGTTCGACGGCGGCGTGTTCGCGACGGTGTACCTGTCGCCGAAGGACTACCACCGCGTGCACATGCCGTGGGCCGGCAGGCTGCGCGAGACGGTGCACGTGCCCGGGCGCCTGTTTTCCGTGGGCCCGGACGCAGTGCGCAGCGTGCCGCGGCTGTTCGCACGCAACGAGCGGCTGGTGTGCCACTTCGACACCGATTTCGGGCCGATGGCCGTGGTCATGGTCGGCGCGTTGCTGGTATCGGGCGTGGAAACCGTATGGAGCGGCGTCGAGATCCCCCCATATGGCGGGCCGGTGACGGTGAAGGATTACCGCGGCGAGGGCATCGCGCTGGAGCGCTTCGCCGAGATGGCGCGTTTCAATTACGGATCCACGGTGATCGTGCTGCTGCCGCGGGGCGTGGCGACATTGGCAACGGAACTTGCCCCGGAATCAGCGGTGAAGCTCGGCCAGCGCCTGGCAACGCTCACCTCAGCCTAGCGGCAACATCTCCGCGCGTTGCGACGCGTTGAAGATCATGGCACTTGCAGTTACTGCGCGGCGCGGCAGCCTTCCAGCTTCAGTCGCTGCCCGGGCCGGATCGCGTAGCGCGGCGCCCTGACGTTGTTGGCCTCGGCCAGGTCGCCGGTGCTGCACTGGAACTTGCGCGCGATCGAGGTCAGGGTTTCGCCACGTTGCACGCTGTAGTGGCGCGGCGTCGCCGGCATCGGCCTGCCCGTGGCGACGGTCGTGGGCACCGTGGTCGCGACATCCGGCAGTTGCTGGATCGCGCCGGTGCGCACGATCGCCGTGCCTGCGTCGCTCTGCATCAGCGTCTGCGCCAGGGTGGCGCGCGCGCCTGTCACGCAATAGCGGTCGTAAAGCTTGGCGATCTGGCTGGTGGCGTTGAGCGTGGTCCCCGCCGGCAGCCAGCTGTCGGCCTGGTAGCGGGGATTGAGGTTGCGCAGCGTGCGCAAGTAGCCGTCGCGGGTCCCGCTGTTGCCCAGGCAGATCGCAAGCTCGTAGATCGACCCGGGCTTCTGCAGCCGCAGGCCTTCGGAGCGCGTGCTGACCAGGGGGAAGCTCAAGCCGTATTGCCGCGGGTGCAGGAACAGCCATGCCGCGGCGATCACCATCGGCACGTAGTCCTGGGTTTCCGACGGGAACTGGTCGTAGACGTCGGCGTTCCAGAAGCCGCGGCCGCCACTGCCCTGGTAGACGCGCAGCGCACGGCCTTCGCCGCCGTTGTAGGCCGCCAGCGCCAGTTCGATGCTGTTGTTGAGCTGGCCCATGCGCTCGTTGAGGTAGGCAGCGCTGGCCTCGGCGGCGGCGCGCGGGTCGTAGCGGGTATCGAAGCCGGTGGCGTCGACGCCCAGCCCGAAGCGCTTGCCGGTCGCATACATGAATTGCATCGGTCCGGCGGCGCCGGCGCGCGAGGTCGCGTGCACCTTGCCGTTGGACTCCTTGGCCATGATCCCGAACAGCAATGCCTCGGGCAGGCCGGCGCGCTCGAACGATGGCCACATGGCCTGGCGCAGGTATTCGTAGTTCTCGTAGCTGTCCAGCAGCTGCCCGCGCATGTCGGTCAGCCAGCGGCGGATGCCGGCCTGCACCGCCGGGTTGTACTGCACCATCGCGTCGAAGCGGTGGGTCTTGTCGTCGAGCAGGCTCGCTGCGCGCGCGGCCTCCGGCACATCCGCTGCCAGGGTGCCGATATGGTCGGGATCGGCATCGTTGGGGTCGATGTCATCGTCGAAGTCGTCGCTGTCGCTCGCCGCGGCTTCACCGTCGGCGGCGAGCTTGAGCAGGCGCTTGTAGGTGGCAAGCAGGGTTGACACCTGGCAGCCGCGCTGCTGGCCGCACGCAGCGACCGCATCCTCCATGTCTTCCAGCGCGGCGTCGCTTTCCTTCTGCCCGTCCGGATCGCTGTTGCCGATCTTCACCAGCGCCGCGCGATAACGCTCCTCGGCGGCAGCCATCCTGCCGTTGATGGCGTCGATGCCGGCCTGGTCGCGGCGCGAAACGGCGGCAGCGTCGGTGGGCACGGCCAGGCAGGCGAACAGGCAGGCGATCGGCGCAATGCGCCAGGTAGCGGCAAGGAAAGTCATCACGGCGGCAACAGCGGAAGTACCCGCAGGGTAGCCTCCGCGGCCGCGCACCGGCAACCGCCCGCGAGCGCAACCGTGATCGACGCCGCTGAACCGCCCTCGCCCGAAACGTTGCGCCAGATTGCCCCCGGTTTCTCCACCGCCAACTGCGGGAAACTTCCTTGCGACGACACGCTCATTTCTCCGCCGAAGGTGAATGCGTCCCTGCGGGCGCGAAGAACTCGCGCGAAGGGGCCATCATCTCGTCTTCGAGGCTTCCGGAGCGACTGGCAGCTTCAATGCGGGTATGGAAGCAGGTGGCCCGCCGTGGGGAAGCAGGTGGCCCGCCATTCGCGGGACACGCCGCAAGTACATCCATGTAGGCTCATCGGCGGCATCCATGCCGCCGAAGGTCCCGCGAATAGCAGGCCACCAGCTTCAGCACGGTTGCGCGGTGCTTGAAGAAAAAAGCGGCCGAAACCCAGAATTTACAGGCTTGCGTCGTCGCCGCCCGGCGGGCTGGGGGGTGCGGAGAGCAGGCCATGGGTGAGCCAGGGCAGCTTGCGCGGCACTGCCGCGCGGCCTTGGCGAACGCCCGGCGCGCTGCGCCGGGCCGGACCGCGGAGCGGGCCTGCGACCCGACCTGGAGACAGAGTGTCGTCAGCAGGGCGCAGCACCCCCAGCCCGCCGGGCGGCGACTCCGGCCGAAGCCGATTCATCGGGCCGATGCGCTCCCGCACATACGAAGCGCACGATGTCACGTCGAAACGCCGCGGCACCCCTGACCGTCGCGCAGCAGCTACGCTCTGCTCCAGCAGGCCGGACCCCGAAAGGCAAAGGAGTGAAAAATCGGACCGGGCCGATAGAATCGGGGCAACACACCCGGAAGGATCGCGCATGGACCCCATCCTCGTCGGCAAGGCCGTGACCACCCCCGCCAGCGGGCTGGTGCAACTGCTGCCGAGGTACGGCAACCGCCATGGCCTGGTCGCTGGCGCCACCGGCACCGGCAAGACGGTGACGCTGATGACGCTGGCCGAAGGCTTCTCCAGGATCGGCGTGCCGGTGTTCCTGGCCGACGTCAAGGGCGATGTCGCCGGGTTGGCGGTTGCCGGCGCGCCCAACGACAAGCTGCAGGCGCGGATCGCCGAGATCGGCATCGCCGACTACAAGGCAGAAGGCGCGCCGACGATCTTCTGGGACCTGTACGGCAAGCTCGGCCACCCGATCCGCACCACGGTCAGCGAAATGGGCCCGCTGCTGCTGTCGCGGATCCTCGAGCTCAACGACACCCAGTCCGGCGTGCTCGACATCGTCTTCAAGCTCGCCGACGACCGCGGCCTGCTGCTGCTCGACTTGGAGGACCTGCGCGCGCTGCTGAACCTCGTCGCCGACGAGCGCCGGGACGTCTCCACCGAATATGGACTGGTGAGCACCCAGTCGATCGGCGCGATCCAGCGCGCCCTGCTGCGGCTGTCGCAGGACGGGGCCGAGAACTTCTTCGGCGAGCCGGCGCTGGAGCTGGCCGACCTGATGCGCACCACGCACGACGGCCGCGGCGTCATCGGCATCCTCGCCGCCGACCAGCTGATCCTGAAGCCGCGGCTGTATTCCAGTTTCCTGCTGTGGCTGCTGTCGGAGCTGTTCGAGAAGCTGCCGGAAGTCGGCGACCTCGACAAGCCGAAGCTGGTGTTCGTGTTCGACGAGGCGCACCTGCTGTTCGACGACGCGCCGCCGGCGCTGCAGCAGCGGATCGAACAGGTGGTGCGGATCATCCGTTCCAAGGGCGTGGGCGTGTACTTCTGCTCGCAGTTCCCCGATGACGTGCCCGACGACATCCTCGGCCAGCTCGGCAATCGCGTGCAGCACGCGCTGCGCGCCTTCACCCCGCGCGACCAGAAGGCCGTGCGCACGGCGGCAGAGACCTTCGTCGCCAACCCCGCGCTGGACGTGGCCAAGGCCATCGGCCAGCTCGGCGTCGGCGAGGCGTTGTGCTCGATGTTGCAGGACAAAGGCGTCCCGATGCCGGTCGAGCGCACGCTGGTGGCGCCGCCGCGTTGCCGCATGGGCGCGATCACCGATGCCGAACGCGCGCAGGTACGCGCCGGCAGCCCGGTCGGCGCCAGGTACGACAACGCGGTCGATCGCGACTCCGCCGCCGAGATGCTGGCGAAGAAGGCCGAGGCCGCCAGCGCCCGGGCCGACGCGCCGCCGGCGAAGACTGCCGACGACGATGACGGCGGCGGTTTCGGGCAGGCGGTGAAGGATGCGGTGTTCGGCACCAAGCGCCGCCAGGGCATGGTCGAGTCGATGGCCAAGCAGGCCGCGCGCACGGTCGGCAGCCAGGTCGGGCGGCAGATCCTGCGCGGCGTGCTCGGCGGCATCTTCGGCGGCCGACGCTAGTCGCCGACCGCAGGCAATCGCGACGCTCCACCGACAACTTTCCAGCCACGGGATCCAGCCCATGAAGCCCAGCCTTGCCGTAATCCTCTCCGCCCTCGCGCTCGCCCTCCCCGCCTGCCAGCGCGAGGCGCCGGTTGCCGACACCGCCACCGCGCCCGCGGTCGCCGCACCGGCGCCCGGCGACACGCCCGTGGTCGCCACCGAAACCACGATGGCCCAGGCCGGCGTGCAACCAGGCCCGGGAGCGATCGACAGCAAGGCCTTCGCCGGCAAGTTCAACGGCAGCCTGCCCTGCGCCGACTGCCCCGGCATCGACGAGACGCTCGAACTGGCCGCCGATGGCAGCTTCACCCTGACCGACGTGTACCGCGAACGCCCGCAGGGCACCTCCACCCTGCAGGGCACCTGGTCGGCCGACGCCGACGGCAAGCAAATCCGCCTGGATCCGGGTAGCAAGGCCGAACGCGACCGCCTGTACGCGATCGAGGACAACGACACGCTCAGCCCGCTGGGCGCCGATGGCGAGCGCGTGGAGGGCGCACCCGACATGCGCCTGAAGCGCGGCAAGTAACCGGCCTTGGGACGCTGGCGCCCGCCCGCCGCGCACGGCACCGCGCTGGTCACGCGCGCCGGCCATGCGCGCCTCAAGGCGGAACTGGACGAGCTGTGGCGCGTGCGGCGCCCGGAGGTGGTCAAGGCGCTGGCCGCGGCGGCCGCCGAGGGCGACCGCTCCGAGAACGCCGAGTACACCTACCGCAAGAAGCAGCTCGGCGAGATCGACCGTCGCGTGCGCTACCTCAGCAAGCGGCTGCAGGTGCTGCGCGTCGTCGACACGGCGCCCACGGATCGCGATGCGGTGTTCTTCGGCGCGACGGTGGAGGTGGAGAGTGTCGCCAACGGCGAGGTCTCGCGCTACCGCATCGTCGGACCCGACGAGACCGATGCCAGGCTCGGGCACATCAGCATCGATTCGCCGCTGGCGCGCGCCATGCTGAAGAAGCGCGTCGACGAGGAATTCGAAGCGGCATTGCCGGGCGGCGCCACCCGTTTCACGATCCTGGCGGTGGATTACGACGGCGACGGCTGATGCGATGCCGCGCGCCCGCGGGCGCTTCGAGGTCACCCACTTCCACCTCCGGCGTCCCGGCATCATCGTCGCCCCGGGGTACTTCGCGCGCCTTGCGCGCCAGTTCCTCGTAGCGATCCTGGAACTGCTGCAGGTCGCGCTCCTCCAGTTCCTCCAGGTCCAGCAGCGCGTTGTGCGCGCCCTGGGTGGCGCGGATCAGTTCGTCGAGCTTGATCTGCAGCGCCTGGGTGTCGCGGTTCTGCGTGTTCTGGATCAGGAACACCATCAGGAAGGTGATGACGGTGGTCCCGGTGTTGATCACCAGCTGCCAGGTATCGCTGAAATCGAACAGCGGCCCGGTGACCACCCACGCCAGCACCACGCCGGCGGCCAGCGCGAAGCACAACGGCCGCCCGGTGAAGCGCGACGCCGCCTTGGCCGTGCGGGTGAACCAGCCGAGCTTGCGCATGCGGGGTGCCTCTCGAAAAGGGCGGACGCCAGTGCGCAGGCGGCGCGCAAAAGCGGTGTCGGCGCCTGGACCGGGTCAGATCCCGCCGTACCAGTCGTAGCCCTGGTCTTCCCAGTAGCCGCCCTTGCCGGCACCGAACCCGGCGTAGGCGTCGACCAGTTCGACCGCGTGCACGTACTTGGGCTGCTTGTAGCCGAGCTTGCGCTCGATCCGCATGCGCACTGGCGCGCCGTTGGCGATCGGCAGCGGGGCGTCATTGAGCTTGTAGGCGGCGATGGTTTGCGGGTGGTACGCATCCAGGAGGTCGACGCTCTCGTAATAGCGCGAGCCGTCGCCACCCAGGTCATCGAAGCAGTGGAACACCACGAAGCGCGCCGCCGGTTTCGGCCGCGCGAGATCCAGCAGGTGCGCCAGCGGCACGCCCTGCCACTTGCCGATCACGCTCCAGCCCTCGACGCAGTCGTGGCGGGTGATTTGGGTGCGCTGCGGCAGCGCGCGCAACGCATCCAGCGATAACTCCAGGGGCCGCTCGACCAGCCCGCGGATGCGCAGCCGGTAACCGCTGAAGCCATCGGCCTTGAGCGCCAGGTATTCGGGCGTGCGCGGATCGACCGATCCGTTGGGCCGGAACCCCGGCGAGATCATCGACTCGGGGAATTCCGTCGCCAGCCGGTTGCCGGTCAGCGCGCGTTGCGCGCGCATCGACAGGTGCTCGGCGACGCCGAGCACGTCGACGAAGCGCTCGCTGCGCGACAACGCGTCGCAGCCCGCCAGCAGGCCGAGGCCGGTGCCGGCGATCGCGCCGCGCAGCAACCGCCGGCGCGGCAGCAGCACGCGCTCAGCCATCGCCCGCCTCCCCCGCGCGCGGCCAGCGCACGCGGAAGCGTCCGCTGAGCATCGAGCGCAATTCGTTGACCGGACCCGCGTACACCACCATCAGCACGTGCAGCAGCGCGAACAGCACGAACAGCACCATCACGATGAAATGCAGCGTACGCGCCGATTGCCGCCCGCCGACCAGCGCCAGCCACCAGCCGAGCACCGAATCCAGCTGCGGCGACATCGACAGCCCGGTCAGCAGCGCCAGCGGCGCCAGCACGAACACCACGCCGAGGTAGGCCAGCTTCTGCAGCGGGTTGTAGCGCGTCGCCTGCTCGCCGACCGGATGGCGGAAGCGCAGGTGGTCGGCGATCGAACGCGGGATGTCGCGCCAGTCGCGCCGGCGCATCGCCAGGTCGCGCGCGAGGTGCCGGCTGGCCAGCGACCACGCCAGGTAGCAGGCGCCGTTGACCACCCACAACCAGGCGAAGAAGAAGTGCCAGCGCCGGCCCAGCGCCAGCGAACGCGTGCTCGGGATCGTCGCCCATTCCGGGAAGCCGCGCCGGACCATGCGCCCGTCCCCGTTCGCGGACACCCCGAGCACGCCGGTGGTATCGAAGCTGGCGTTGCCCACCAGGGTGATGCCGCGGCCCTTGCCATCGGGCCCGAGTACCGCGCTGGCCGCGAATACCGGGCTGCCGAAGCTCGAGGCCTGGCCCCAGTACAACGCCGGATGCGCGTTGAACACCTGCAACCCGCTGCCGACCAGCACCAGCATGCAGGCGAGGTTGATCCAGTGCATCCAGCGCAGGGGCGCGCGATGGCGCAGCACCGTGCGCCATTCGTATGCCGGCGATGTCGTGGCCTTGGCCATTCCCCGATCCTACGCCATGCCCTGCCCGGCGCGGAGGGGCCAGTCGCTGCTGGTGGTGCGGGCAAAAGCCTGCCAACTCTTGCGGGTCCGCCGTACGCGCGGGCCTGCCGGTCGGGGGACGCCGTGAATACGTCCTTGTAGGCTGATCGGCGACATCCATGTCGCCGACACCCCCGCCCGGCGGGCCCGCACGCACGACGTCACCACGACATGGAACCACGGTCTTCGGCTGCAGGAATCCGTGTCGCTCCAGCTGCGGCAGCAGTCGCGGGTCCCGGCCTGCGAGGACTTTCAGCGACATGGATGTCGCTGAAAAGCCTACATGGATGTACTTGCGGCGTGTCCCGCCTCGCTGGCCGGGACCCGCGGCTGCCCTCCACGAAGCCGATGCTGTTGTCGCGCCGCTGAATCAAACGGCGACTTCGCCGTAGAGGTCGTGCTCGTCGCTGCCGAGGATCTCGACGTCGACGAATTGCCCGGGCTGCAACCCGGCATCGCGTCCGTCCTGCACCTGCACCACGCCGTCGATCTCCGGCGCGTCGGCCATCGAACGCGCGATCGCCAGTTCGCCGTCGATGGCATCGACCAGGCAGCGCTGCACGCTGCCGACCTTGGCCTCGAGCCTGGCCGTGCTGATCGCGGCCTGGCGTTCCATGAAGCGCGCCAGGCGCTCCTGTTTGACATCCTCGTCCACCGGATCGGGCAGCTCGTTGGCCCTGGCGCCCTCGACCGGCGAATAAGCGAAGGCGCCGACACGGTCCAGTTGCGCCACGTCGAGGAAGTCCAGCAGTTCCTCGAACTCGGCCTCGGTCTCGCCGGGGAAGCCGACGATGAAGGTGGAGCGGATCGTGAGCTCGGGCGCGATCTCGCGCCAGCGCGATATGCGCCCCAGCGTCCTGTCGACCGCGCCTGGCCGCTTCATCAGCTTGAGGATGCGCGGGCTGGCGTGCTGGAACGGGATGTCCAGGTAAGGCAGCAGCTTGCCGTCCGCCATCAACGGGATGATCTCGTCCACGTGCGGATACGGATACACGTAATGCAGCCGCGTCCACAGCCCCAGTTCGGACAGGCCCTCGCACAACGCCTTCATCCGCGTCTGGTATGGCTTGCCGCGCCACTCGCGCGCCGCGTACTTCACGTCGACGCCGTAGGCGCTGGTGTCCTGCGAGATCACCAGCAGTTCCTTCACCCCGCCCATGGCGAGCTTTTCGGCCTCGCGCAGCACCTCGTCCACCGGCCGCGAGGCCAGGTCGCCGCGCATCGACGGGATGATGCAGAAGCTGCAACGGTGGTTGCAGCCTTCGGAGATCTTGAGATAGGCGTAGTGCTTTGGAGTCAGCTTGATGCCGGTGTCCGGCACCAGGTGGATGAACGGGTCGTGCGCAGGGGGCACGGCCGCGTGCACCGCGTTCATCACGCTGCCGTAGTCCTGCGGGCCGCTGATCGACAGCACGCCCGGGTGCGCCTGGCGAATCACGTCCTCGCGCTTGCCCAGGCAGCCGGTGACGATCACCTTGCCGTTCTCGGCCATCGCCTCGCCGATCGCGTCCAGCGATTCGGCCACGGCCGAGTCGATGAAGCCGCAGGTGTTGACCACGACCACGTCGGCGTCGTTGTAGCTCTGCACCAGGTCGTAGCCCTCGACCCGCAACTGGGTGAGGATGCGCTCGGAGTCGACCAGTGCCTTGGGGCAGCCGAGACTGACGAAGCCGACTTTCGGGTTCGTGGGCTCGCGGGCGGGCGCGGCGGGACGGGGCGTGGACATCGGGCAGGATCGCGTGGGGGGCGCGAATTATAGTCCGGGGCTAGAATCGGGCCGGGATCGCTCCTGTCTCCGGGTTCGCGATCATTCCCCCGCACGCAGGGAGCCGCGCATGGGCCGCGACATCGCCTTCGACACCCCCGCCGGCAGCATCGGCGGCTGGCGCGCCGATCCGGTCGAGGCGCCGCGCGGCGCGCTGGTGGTGGTGCAGGAGATCTTCGGCGTGAACGCGCACGTCCGTGGCGTGGTCGACCGCTACGCCGCGGGAGGCTACGTGGCGCTGGCGCCCGCGTATTTCGACGTGGTCGAACGCGGCGTCGAACTGGGCTACGACGCCGCCGGGGTGGCGCGCGGCAAGGCGCTGGCCGATGCCGTCGGGCTGGAACGCGCGAACACGGTCACCGGCGCGGCGGCCGCCCTGCTCCAGGCCGAGGGGTTGAAGGTGGGGATCGTCGGCTTCTGCTGGGGCGGCACCGTCGCCCTGCTCGGCAACACCCGCCTGGGACTGCCGGCATCCAGCTACTATGGCGCCCGCAACCTGGCGTTCCTGGACGAGCCGCTGCGCGCGCCGATCCAGTTCCATTTCGGCCACAGCGACCCTTCGATTCCACCCGAGGCGGTCGCCGCGCACCGCGCGCGCCAACCCGGGGCCGAAGTCCACGTCTACGAGGGCGCAGGCCACGCCTTCAACCGCGAGATCGACCCGACGCACTACGACGGCGCGGCCGCCCGGCTCGCCCACCAGCGCACCATGGAACTGTTCGCGCGCGCGCTGGGCTGAGGCCGCGCAGGAGATCGCCATGAGCAGGCATTCGCACCAGGTTCCGCAGCACTACGAACTGCATCCGCAACTGGCCGCCGACACCCACCCGGTCGTCGCATTCGCGCTGTGCGAGCTGCGGCTGATGGACGACGCCAACTATCCCTGGCTGGTGCTGGTGCCGCGGCTGCCGCAGGCGCGCGAATTGATCGACCTCGATGCCAGGCAACGGCATGCACTGAGCGACGAGATCGACCTCGCCTCGCGCGCGTTGCGCGACGTGTTCCAGCCGCACAAGCTCAACGTCGCCGCACTCGGCAACCTGGTGCCGCAACTGCACGTGCACGTGATCGCGCGCTACGAGCACGACCCGGCGTGGCCGTCGCCGGTCTGGGGACGGGTCGCGGCGCGGCCTTATACGCCCGAAGGGCTGGTGGAACGCATCGCCCAGCTGCGCGACGCCCTGCTGGCCTGAGCCGCCGCGTTGCGCGGCCCGCGGCCAGGGCCTAGGCTCGGCGCCTGCCTCCAAGAGGAATACGCGCATGCGCCACCTGCCTTCCGCCCGCGTCGCCGCCGTTTCCGCGCTGGTCGCCGTCGCGCTGCTCGCCGGCTGCAGGCGCGACGCCGCCCCCGCACCGAGCACGCAGGCGCCGGCGCCCGCGGTCGCCAGCCAGGACGCCGCCTTCGCATCGGCGGTCGACGCCTTCATCGATGGCGCCTTCCAGCATTACCCGACTTTCGCCGCCAACGCCGGCCGGCATGAGTTCGACGGCAAGCTGCCCGACTACAGCCCGGCGGGATTGAAGGCCACCGGCGACTGGCTGCACGCGCAGCGCGACAGGTTCGCCGGCTTCACCGACGCGCAGCTGGACGACAGGCGCCGATTCCAGCGCGACTACGTGCTGGCGGTGATCGACGGGAACCTGTTCTGGCTGGAGGACTCGGGGTTCCCGTACAACAACCCCGGCTTCTACACCGGCGACCTGTCGCCGAGCATGTACCTCACCCGCCCGTACGCGCCCTTGCCGCAGCGCATGGCCGCCTTCGTCGCCTACCAGGAAGCACTGCCGAAGGCGATCGACCAGGTCAGGGCCAACTTCAAGCTGCCGCTGCCGGCGTCGTACATCGACCTCGGGGTCAATTCGTTCGCCGGCTACGCGAGTTTCTTCAGGTCCGACGTGCCGGCGATCTTCGCCGAAGTGAAGGACGACGCCCTGCAGGCGCGCTTCAAGGCGTCCAACGCCGCCGCGATCCAGGCCACGCAGGGCATGGCCGACTGGCTTGCGGCGCAGCAGCCGCAGGCGACCCAGGACTTCGCGCTCGGCGCGGAGAAATTCTCGAAGATGCTGCGCGCGACCGAACGGGTCGACATCCCGCTGGACCGGCTCAAGGCCGCGGGCGAAGCCGACCTGCAGCGCAACCTCGACGCGCTCAAGGCCGCCTGCGACCAGTACGCCGCCGGCAAGCCGCTGAAGGACTGCGTCGCGAAGCAAGCCGCGGACAAGCCCGAGGGCGGCGCGGTCGAAGGCGCGCGCGCGCAACTCGACAGCCTCCGCCAGTTCATCGTCGACAAGGACCTGGCAACGATCCCGGGGCGGGAACAGGCCAAAGTCGAGGAGGCGCCGCCGTTCAACCGCTGGAACTTCGCCTACATCGAGATCCCGGGGCCATACGAGAAGAACCTGCCATCGGTGTACTACATCGCGCCGCCGGACCCGAAATGGCCGAAGGCCGAACGCGACGCCTACGTGCCGGGCAAGGCGGACCTGTTGTTCGTGTCCGCGCACGAGGTCTGGCCGGGCCACTTCCTGCAGTTCCTGCATTCCAACCGCTCGGACTGGAAGTTCGGCCAGCTGTTCGTCGGTTACGCCTTCGCCGAGGGCTGGGCGCACTACACCGAGGAGATGATGTTCGATGCCGGCGTCGGTGGCGGCACGCCCGAGACCCACATCGGCCAGCTTGCAAACGCGCTGCTGCGCGACGTCCGCTACCTGTCGGCGATCGGCCTGCACACCGGCGGCATGAGCATGGCGCAATCGGAGAAGATGTTCCTCGAGCAGGCGTTCCAGAACCCGGGCAGCGCGCGCCAGCAGGCTGCGCGCGGCACCTACGATCCGGCCTACCTCAACTACACGCTGGGCAAGCTGATGATCATGCAGCTGCGCGAGGACTGGACCGCGCAACACGGCGGCCGCACCGGCTGGAAGGCGTTCCACGACCAGTTCCTGGGTTATGGCGGCCCGCCGATCCCGCTGGTGCGCGCGCAGATGCTCGGCGGCAGTGCCGAGGCGAGGTTGTGGACGGCGCCGGCGACCGCTGTCGCAGCCCCCGCGTCGACACCGACGGCCACGCCGGCGTCCGATACGGCGCCGACGGGCGAGGCCGCGCCGGCGCAATGAGCGCCCCACGCGGGCAACGATCCACGGAGAACGCATGAGACAGCTGCTGCTTGCCGCCCTGCTCGCCACCACGGCGATTGCGACATCCTTGCCCGCGCACGCGGGCCTGTTCGACAAGTCGCCGGAGAAATCCGCCGAGGAAGCCGCGCGCGCCAACCTGGCCGCGGTCACCATCTGGGTCGACGCGAGCTGGGGCTTCCGCAACCAGGGCGCGGCGAATTCGCTGAGCCGCGCACACCAGGCGTTCGCGAGCCGCGGCTACCAGGTCGTGGACGTGGCGCCCTACATCGAGAACGGCGACCTGCAGGGCTTTTTCGTCACCTACCGCAAGCCCTGAATATCCCTTTGTGGGAGCGGCTTCAGCCGCGAGCCCTTTGCCCGGTATCGAACGGACCCCGAAAAGCTCGCGGCTGAAACCGCTCCCACAACTGGGGGCGCTCAGGTCTTGGGCAGCGTGACCCCGGTCTGGCCCTGGTACTTGCCGCCGCGATCGCGGTAGCTGGTCTCGCAGACGTCGTCGGCACTGGCCTGGAAGAACAGCATCTGCGCGACGCCCTCGTTGGCGTAGATCCGCGCCGGCAGCGGCGTGGTGTTGCTGAACTCCAGCGTCACGTGGCCTTCCCACTCCGGCTCCAGCGGGGTCACGTTGACGATGATCCCGCAACGCGCGTAGGTACTCTTGCCGAGGCACACCACCAAGGTGTCGCGGGGGATGCGGAAGAACTCGACCGTGCGCGCCAGGGCGAAGGAGTTGGGCGGGATGATGCAGACGTCCGACTCGATGTCGACGAAGCTGCCGGGGTCGAACGCCTTGGGGTCGACGATGGTCGAGTTGATGTTGGTGAACACCTTGAACTCGCGCGAGCAGCGCACGTCGTAGCCATAGCTGGAGGTGCCGTAGCTGACTATGCGGTGGCCGTCGGCCGCATGCTTGACCTGCCCCGGCTCGAACGGTTCGATCATCTTCTGCTGCTCTGCCATGCGGCGGATCCAGCGATCGCTCTTGATGCTCATGCGTCGTTTCCTGCGGCCAGGCGGCCAAAGCGGGGCATTGTAAAGACCGGGACAGGCCCAGTCCGGATCAGACCATGGACGAGGCGATCGGCATCGCCGCGCGCGGGCGCATGGCCAGCCGCGCCGCGATCGCGCGCGCGGTGTCGCGATAGGCGCGGGCCGCGGCCGAATCGGGCGCGAAGGCCACCACGGGCACGCCGGCATCGCCCTGCTCGCGGATCGCCAGCTCGAGCGGCAGGCTGCCCAGCAACGGCACGCCGTACTGCGCCGCGATCCGCTCGCCGCCGCCGCTGCCGAAGATGTGCTCGGCGTGGCCGCACTGGCTGCAGACGTGCACGGCCATGTTCTCGACCAGGCCGAGCACCGGTACGTTGACCTTCTCGAACATCTTCAGCGCCTTGCGCGCGTCCAGCGTGGCCACGTCCTGCGGGGTGGTGACGATGATCGCGCCGGCCACCGGGATCTTCTGCGCAAGCGTCAGCTGGATGTCGCCGGTGCCCGGCGGCAGGTCCACGATGAGATAGTCCAGCCCCGCCTCGCCGCCCCACAGGGTCTGCTCGAGCAACTGCGTGAGGGCCGAGGTCGCCATCGGGCCACGCCAGATCATCGGCGTGTCCTGCTCGACCATCAGCCCGATCGACATCGCCTCGATGCCGTGCGCGCGCATCGGTTCGATCGCCTTGCCATCGGGGCTGTCGGGGCGGCCGGACAGGCCCAGCATCATCGGCACGCTGGGGCCGTAGACGTCGGCGTCGAGCACGCCGACGCGGGCGCCGTCCGCGGCCAGGGCCAGGGCCAGGTTGACCGCGGTGGTGGACTTGCCGACGCCGCCCTTGCCCGAACCGATCGCGAGGATGTTCCGCACCCGCGGCGACGGCGCGACGTTGGGCTGCGGGGCGTGCGGAAGGATCCGTTGCCCGACCTCGAAGCTGGCCAGCGGCATCGCCCCCAGCGCCTGCACCACCGCGCCGCGCAGGGCGGCGATGCCGTCCGCGGCCAGCGGATACCCCAGGGTCAATGCCACTGCCGCCTGGCCGCCGTCGCTGGCCACGCGTACGCGCGCCCCGGTTTCGGACAGGCGCAGGCCACTGGCGGGGTCGATGACGGCCGCCAACCGCTGTTCGAGTTCGTTCATGCCGCCATTGTAGCGGGGGCGCCACGCAGGCCCGGCGCGCGACAGCCGCGCCCGCGGCTGAATGCCGTTGCCGGGGCGGCCACCATACGCTGGCGGATGCGGTATAAGTCCGGTAGCCCGGGCGGCTCGCCGCCGCCCGGCATCCATCCCTTGGAGGGGAACCATGCGCATCAAATTCACCGCACTGCTGCTGCTCGCGCTACCGCTGGCGGCCTTCGCCCAGAACGCATCCGCCCAGGAAAGCCCGGTAGGCAAGTGGCGCACCATCGACGACAAGACCGACAAGGTGAAGTCGATCGTCGAGGTCTACACCGCAACCGATGGCACCCTCCAGGCCAAGGTGCTGCAGGTACTCGACTCCGAGAAGGGCCCGCACCCGGTGTGCGACGCCTGCAAGGGCGCCAACCACAACAAGCCGATCGAAGGCATGGTCATCGCCTGGGGGCTGAAGCACCAGGGCGCCAGCTGGGAAGGCGGCCGCATCATGGATCCCAAGAACGGCAAGGTCTATTCGGCCAAGATGACGCCGATCGACGACGGCATGAAGCTCGAGGTCCGCGGCTACATGGGCTTCTCGCTGCTCGGCCGTACCCAGACCTGGCTGCGCGACGAATAACCGGCGCCAGGCACACCGCGACACCACGCACGGCCCGGATTTCCGGGCCGTGCGTTTTCATGGCCATGCGATAATCGCACCCAGCCTTGCACGCCGATTCCCATGCCCCGCACCGCGCTCGTCACCAACGCCCTGCCCTATGCCAATGGCCCGCTGCACCTGGGCCATCTGGTGGGCTACATCCAGGCCGACATCTGGGTGCGAGCGCGGCGGATGGCCGGCGAAACCGTGCATTACGTCTGCGCCGACGACACCCACGGCACCCCGATCATGCTCGCCGCGGAGAAGGCCGGGACCACGCCGGAAGCCTTCATCGCCGGCATCCAGGCCGCGCACGAACGCGACTTCGCCGACTTCGGCATCGCTTTCGACCACTACGACTCCACCAACTCGGCCGGCAACCGCGCGCTGACCGAGGCGATCTACGCCAGGCTCGACGCCAGCGGCCACGTCTCGCGGCGTTCGGTGGCGCAGCTGTACGACCCGGTCAAGGGCATGTTCCTGCCCGACCGCTACGTCAAGGGCACCTGCCCCAACTGCGGCACGCCCGACCAGTACGGGGACAACTGCGAACACTGCGGCGCGACCTACTCGCCGACCGAACTCAAGTCGCCGTACTCGGTGGTCAGCGGCGCCACGCCGGAACTGCGCGAGTCCGAGCACTTCTTCTTCGAACTCGGCCATTTCGAAGGATTCCTGCGCCAGTGGCTGGCCGGCGACGTCGCGGTGCCCGGGGTCAAGGCCAAGCTGCTGGAATGGCTGGACGGCGAAGGCGGCCTGCGCGCCTGGGACATCTCGCGCGACGCGCCGTATTTCGGTTTCCAGATCCCGGGCCATCCGGGCAAGTACCTGTACGTCTGGATCGATGCGCCGATCGGCTACCTGTCGAGCTTCCGCGCGCTGTGCGAACGCACCGGCCTGGAATTCCACGATTTCATCGTGCCCGACAGCAGCGCCGAGATGCACCACTTCATCGGCAAGGACATCGTCAACTTCCATGGCCTGTTCTGGCCGGCGATGCTGCACGGCGCCGGCATGCGCGCGCCGACGCGGCTGCACGTCAACGGCTACCTGACCGTGGACGGCGCCAAGATGTCGAAGTCGCGCGGAACCTTCGTGATGGCGCGGACCTACCTCGACAGCGGGCTGCCGCCGGAAGCGCTGCGCTACTACTTCGCAGCCAAGTCCTCGGGCGGTGTCGACGACCTCGACCTGAACCTTGTCGACTTCGTCGCGCGGGTGAACGCCGACGTGGTCGGCAAGTTCGTCAACCTTGCCAGCCGCTGTGCCGGCTTCATCGGCAAGCGCTTCGACGGCCGGCTGGCGCCGGCGCTGCCGGAGCCGGCGACGTACGCACGGTTCGTCGCCGCGCTGGCGCCGATCCGCGAGGCCTACGAGCGCAACGAAGCAGCCAGCGTGCTGCGCCAGGCGATGGCGCTGGCCGACGAGGCCAACAAGTACATCGACGAGCGCAAGCCGTGGGTGATTGCGAAGCAGGTGGGCGCCGACGACGAACTGCAGGCCGTGTGCACCCAGGGGCTGAACCTGTTCCGGGTGCTTGCCCTGGCGCTGGCGCCGGTGCTGCCGGCGCTCGCGCGCCAGGCGGAGGATTTCCTGGATGCGCCGCTGCAACGCTGGGACGACGCCGCCGCACCGTTGCTCGGCCACGCCATCGGCGACTACCAGCCGCTGTTCACCCGCCTCGACCCGAAACAGATCGACGCCATGACCGAAGCTTCCAGGGACACCCTCGCCCCGGCGGCCGGGGCGACTGCCGCCGGCGCCTCGGCGGCGCGACCCGCTCGCCCTGCACCGGAGAAACCCGTGGCGAAAACCGCCCCGACAAGCGCCGCCCCCGCAGACACCGCTGGCGCGACGGCGGTTGCCGATGGCACCGCGCCGATGGCGACCATCGGTATCGATGATTTCGCCAAGCTCGACCTGCGCATCGGCAAGGTGCTCGCCTGCGAGGCCGTGGAAGGTTCGGACAAACTGCTGCGCTTCGAACTCGATGCCGGGGACCTGGGCAGGCGCCAGGTCTTCTCCGGGATCCGCGCCAGCTATGGCGCGCCGGAAACGCTGGTCGGCCGCAACGTCGTCTTCATCGCCAACCTCGCGCCACGCAAGATGCGGTTCGGCATCAGCGAAGGCATGATCCTGTCGGCCGGCTTCGACGGCGGGCCGCTGCACCTGCTGGCCGTCGACGACGGCGCGCAGCCCGGCATGCCGGTGAGATAACCCGCCCCGCGCAGGCGATGATCCAGTGACTTTGCCGCTGCGCGCCCCTTGAGCACCGGGTTCGTGCATTCACGGCAAACGACGGCAAACCAGGACATGCAGGCAGACTTGATCGAACGCCTCGACCGCATCCTGCCGCAAACCCAGTGCGGCCAATGCGGTTACGCCGGCTGCCGGCCGTATGCCGAGGCGATGGCGCGCGGCGAGGCGGGCATCGAACGCTGCCCCCCGGGTGGCGATGCCGGCGCGCGTGCGCTTGCGCACGTGCTCGGTGTCGCGGCGCTGCCCTTCGACCGAGCCCGGGGTGCGCACAAGCCGGCGCAGGTGGCGCTGATCGTGGAAGCCGACTGCATCGGCTGCACCAAGTGCATCCAGGCCTGCCCGGTGGACGCCATCATCGGCGGTTCGAAACACATGCATACGGTAATCGAACCGTTGTGCACCGGTTGCGAGCTGTGCATCCCGGCCTGCCCGGTCGACTGCATCGTGCTGGTGGCGCCCTTGCCGTAGGGAGCCCTGCGCGGTGCTACTCCGCCGCCTTGCAGGCCGAACAGATCCGCTCGACGGCGTAGCCGCGGGCGCGCAGCTTCTCGACCAGACCGTCGCTGCCCAGCAGGTGCAGGGTGCCGACAACGACCATGGTGTCGTCCTCGCCAGACGCCTGCAGCCGCTGCTCGATCCGCGGCAGCCAGGCGTCGTTGCGTTCGACGTTCACGTGCCGGTACAGCCGCGGGTATTGGCGCTTCATGTCGGCGGCCATGTCATCCCACAGGGTCGCGGCGTCGCCGGCGCGCCAGGCCGCATGAAGTTTCTCGACCTCGCTGCCGCCCTCGTCCGACTCGGACAATGCCTCGTCGAGGAATTGCACCTGCTCGTCCGCATCCATGCCGTCGAGGAAGGCGATCTGCTGTGCGCCCGTCTCGAAACCGTCGACCGGCTTGCCGGCCCGCCCTGCGGCCTCGGCGAAGTGGCGGTCCAGGCCCAGCTTGGGATCCAGGCCTTCGCGCGTCATCTCGATGATGCTGACGGTCAGGCCGACGAACCAGGGCTCGAACATCTGCAACGACTGCGATGTCAGGCCCGAGGCCTGCAAATCGGCAGCGTTCCCCGTGAACCAGTCCTGCAACTTGCGCGCGGTCGCGGGTGGCAGCTGGCTGTCCAGCCGCGAGCCGTCGACCCGCAGCGCGGCATGCCCCATCTGCAGCGCAAGCGTCGGCGATTCCATCTCGCTGGGCGGCATTTCGAACAGCAGCGACTCGGCATCGGCGAACGCGGCATCGACGTCCGCGGACAACGGGTAGTCGCCCGGCTTGAGCAGGTGGAAGGATCCGAGCAGGTAGACGCTGTTGTCGGCGTCGGAGACCTTCCACAACAACGGCACCGGCGGCGCGGCGGGCGCTTCGGCCGCTGGCATCGCGGCAACGGCGACTGGTTCGGCCGCCTGTGTCGCGGGGGCACGGGCGGCATCCTGCATGGGTCCGGGCGCGGCGGCCGGCGCCGAGGCATGCGCAACCGCGACGACCAGCGCCGCAATGCAGGACGACAGCAACAGCGCGCGGGAACCCATGGAACTCCTCAGGAATGCGGTGGCTTGGCATACGCCTTCTCGCCGGCGGTGATGGCCAGGTCGAGGCGGTTCTGCGGCGGCGGCAGCGGACAGGTGGCGAAGGCGGTGAACGCGCACGGCGGGTTGTAGGACTGGTTGAAGTCGAGCATCACCTTGCCATTGGCATCGGGCATCGGCGCATACAGGAAGCGCCCGGCGCCGTAGCTGCCGTGGCCGTTTGTGCGGTCGGCGAAGACCAGGAACAGTTCGCCCTCGCCTTCGTCCTGCGCCTCGATGCGGTAGGTCTTGCCGTCGCGGGTGAATTCGATCGCGCCCGGATTCGGCACTTGGTCGGTCGTGCCGATGATGCTGGCGATCTCGATCGTCTGCCCGGCCGCATGCGGCACGAAGGTGCCCTGGATCTTCCAACCCGCGTCCGCGGGCCAGTAATCCAGGCCTGCGAAGCGTACCCGGCTGGGCGCATCCGCATGCTTCACCCGCAGTGCGTAACGCCCGCCGCGCTCGATCACCGTCGCCTGGCCCTTGCCGCCGTCGAAACCGATCACGCTCGGGCCCTGTTCGGCCATGTCCGTGCGCAAGGATGCGGTGGCGGTGAGCGGTTGGCCGTCGAGCGTGAGCGTCGCGGCCTTGTCCGGCACGAAGCGCACCCGCCGGCCCTCGAGGTCGAGCATGCCCATGTGCTCCGGTCCCATCGCCAGGCGGATGCCATTGTCGGCATCGCTGCCCAGGTAATGGCTGCCCGGGTCGATCCAGTGCAGGCCGACCAGGCTGGCCCAACCATCGGGCGCGAGCAGGCGTTCGCGGCGCTGGTCGCGCCAGGCCTGTTCGGACTGCGCGAACGCGGACGCGGCGGCCGCCTGTGCCGCGGCCGCCTTGCCGTCGTCGCCGCGCTTGCAGCCGGCGGCCAGCGCCACCGCCGCGGCGAGCATCAGCACGTAATGGATTTGCGCCATCTCAACGTCCTCGCAGGAACCAACGGTCTATTTCGGCCAGGCCGAAGCGCGCCCAGGTCGGGCGCCCATGATTGCACTGTCCGGAACGCTCGGTGGCTTCCATCTCGCGCAGCAACGCGTTCATTTCCGGGAGCGTGAGTCGCCGGTTGGCGCGCACCGCCCCATGGCAGGCCATCGTCGACAGCAATTCGTCGCGCATCCCGGCGACGCGTCGGCTCTCGCCATGCTCGCGCAGGTCGGCCAGCACGTCGCGCAGCAGGGCGCCCGTATCGGCGTCGGCAAGCAGCGCCGGCACCGCACGCAACAGCAAGGCGTGCGGGCCGGCGCGGGATACCTCGAAACCCAGTTCGGCCAGGGTCGCCGCCTCGCGCTCGGCGGTTTCAGCCTCGCGCTCGGAGACCGCGACGCGCTCCGGCACCAGCAGGGGCTGCTGGCGCACGCCGATGCCGTCGTGCGCGGCCTTGAGCTTTTCGTAGCCGATGCGCTCATGCGCGGCATGCATGTCGACCACCACCAGTCCATCGACGGTTTCGGCGAGGATGTAGATGCCGTGCAGCTGCGCGATGGCGTTGCCCAGCGGCGGCAGGGTCGCATCGTCGGACGCCGCCAACTCCGGCCGTGGCGCTTCGGACGCCACCGCCGCGGACGGCCCGTACAGCGCGGCATAGGCGGCGCGCGCGTCGTCGACCTGCAGTCCAAGGCGGGCCTGCGGCATCGCCTGCGCGAATGGATTCGCGGCCGGCGCGGAAGCGCCCGCGCCTGAAGCATCTCCGGTGATGCCCGCCCGGGTCCCCGCCAGCGCCGCGTGCAGCGTGCGATGCACGAAGTCGTGCACCAGCCTCGACTCGCGGAAACGCACCTCGTGCTTGGCCGGATGCACGTTGACGTCGACGCCGCGCGGATCGAGTTCCAGGAACAGCACGTACGCCGGCTGGCGGCCGTGGAACAGCACGTCGGCGTAGGCCTGCTTGACCGCGTGCGCGATGCTGCGGTCGCGCACGCTGCGGCCGTTGACGTACAGGTACTGCTGGTCGGCGCTTGCGCGGTTGTAGGCCGGGCGCGCGATCCAGCCGTGCAGGCGCAGGCCGGCGGCGGCGTGTTCGACGCGCAGCGCGTTGCGGGCGAATTCCCCGCCCAGCGTTTCCAGCAGGCGCTCGGGCGAATCCGTGGCGGCATCGCCACCGAGCACGCCGAGCGCGCGGTAGCGGCGCGACGGCTTGCCGTTGTGGGTGACGCGCAGTTCCACCTCCGGCCGCGCCAGCGCCAGCGAACGCAGCCATTCCTCGATGTGCCCGAGCTCGGTGCGCTCGGCACGCAGGAACTTGCGCCGCGCGGGCACGTTGTAGAACAGGTCGCGGACCTCGACCGTGGTGCCCTGCGGATGCGGCTTCGGCGCCAGCGTGCCGATGCGCCCGCCCTCGACCGGCAACACCGCACCGTGGCCATCGTCATCGCGGCGCGAAGCCAGCGAGAACCGGCTCACCGACGCGATCGACGGCAGCGCCTCGCCGCGGAAACCGAGCGTGGCGACCGACTCCAGGTCGTCGAGCGAGGCGATCTTGCTGGTGGCGTGGCGCGCGATCGCCAGCGGCAGGTCGGAGGCCGCGATGCCGCCACCGTCGTCGCGCACGCGGATCAGGCGCACGCCGCCTTCCTCCAGGTCGATGTCGATGCGGCGCGCGCCGGCGTCGAGCGCGTTCTCGACCAGTTCCTTGACCACGGACGCGGGGCGTTCCACCACTTCGCCGGCGGCGATCTGGTTGACGAGGGTGTCGGGAAGCTGGTGGATCGTCACGGCGACGGCGGGTTCAAGACGTTATCTCCGACGCCGATTGCGGCGCCGCCATGCGATTGCAGCCGTGATGATAACCAAGCGCGCCGCGGAGCGGACGCCGACCCGCGACGGGGGACCGCGTTGCGCTAGGGGCTGCCGCCGCCGTAGGCACCGCCCGCGGCATCGGCGCGCGCGGCATACAAGGTGCCCGGCGGCGGCTGGCGGGTGAAGTAGCTGGTCACGCCGTCCAGGATCGCGCGCGCCAGTTGCGACTGGTGCCCCGGGTCGTTGAGCTTGCGCTCCTCGGCCGGGTTGGAGATGAAGGCGGTCTCGACCAGCATGGACGGCACGTCGGGCGAGCGCAGCACCACGAAATTGGCACGCTCGATGTGGTTCTTGTGGGTCTTGCCGAGGCGCTTGAGGCCGCCCAGCACCTGGTCGGCCATGCTTTCGGATGCCTTCTGGGTGGCACTCTGCGACAGGTCCAGCAGCACCGACGCCAGGGTGTCGTCCTTGTCCTGGAGCCGGACGCCACCGACCAGGTCGGCCTCGTTCTCCTGCTTGGCCAGCCAGCGTGCGGCTTGCGACGAGGCCCCGCGCTGCGACAGCACGAACACCGAGGAGCCGCTGGCTTCCGGGCTGGTGAAGGAGTCGGCGTGGATCGAAACGAACAGGTCGGCCTTGTGCTCGCGCGCAAGCTGGTAACGCCGCGTCAGCGGGATGAACACGTCGGTGTCGCGGGTCAGGTAGGCCTTGAGCCCGGGGGTGGCGTTGACCTGGCGCGCCAGCTCGCGCGCGATCTGCAGGGTGATGTTCTTCTCGCGGCTGCCATTGGCGCCGCGCGCGCCCGGATCCTGGCCGCCGTGGCCGGCATCGATGGCGATCACCAGCGGGCGCATGCCGGCGCGGCGGGCGATGTCCTGCACGGTCTTGACCGGGGCCTGGGCGCTGCGCGGCGCATCGATTGGCGCGGCGCGCGCGGGCACTGGCGTCGGCACGCCCGTGGCGATGCGGGTGGGTACGCCCGTCGCGACGGTGCCGGAGCCCTGGGTCAGGATGGCGAGCGGGTCGGGTTCCGCCTCGGCGGCCGTGTCCGGCAATGAGGCGATCAGGCGCGAGGTGGCCGCAGCCGACCGGGCGGGATCCGGCGTGGGCGTCGGGACTGCCGGCACCACGGGCGCTGCAACCACCGCGGTCGCCCCCACCCCCTGCCCGCTGCCGTCGCCCGGCCATTCCAGCACCAGCCGCGCACCGTCGGCACCGTTTTCGAAACGCGGCTTCAGCGCCGCGACCCGGTCGGCCAGGTCGAACACGATCCGGGTCGTGCCGGGGACCGGATGGCCGCTGCGCACGCCGCGCACCAGGCCGCTGCCGGCAGGCAGCTGCAGGCCCTTGTCCAGGTCCACGCCGGGCAGGTCGACGACGAGGCGGTCGGGGCCGGCCAGGGAAATCAGCTGGTAGGGCACTTCGCGATCGAGCCGAAGCTCGGCTCGGGTCCCGGTGGCGCCGCTGTCCACGCGCACGCCCCGCAATTCCCCGGCATGGGCCAGGTTCCAGCACACCCCGACCAGCAAGGCCGTGGCGAGCAGGAACTGCTGGATGGTGGCCCCCTTGACGCGCATGGCCGGATTCAAGCACCAACCGCCATGCATTGCAACCATTTTTCCCTTAGTTATCCGGGAGCTGGCGTAACTTCCTGCGGCCCGGATTCAGGTAGGGCCCGCAACTGCCCATTTCCAGCCAGCCTGGCCAGCCACTGCTCGCCGGCGCCGGTGCCGGCCTCCAGTTGCGCCGAGCGCCCGCTGCCGGACAGCGCCAGCCGGACTTCCAGATCGGCCGGCGGCAGGGCACGGGCGCCGTGTTCGGGCCATTCGACCAGCCACAGGCAGCTGCGGGCATCGTCCAGCGCCAGGAATTCCAGCTCGCCGGCATCGCCGATCCGGTACAGGTCCAAGTGCAGGGCCACGCCCCTGCCCGGCAGGGAATACTGCTCGACCAGGGTGTAGGTCGGGCTGCGGATCGCGCCTTCGACGCCATGCCCACGCAACCAGGCCCGCGCCAGCGTCGACTTGCCTGCGCCGAGGTCGCCGTGCAGGAACACCACCGCGCGCGAACGTGGTTGCGTCGCGGCCAGTGCGCGCGCCAGCGCTTCGGTGGCGGCCGCGTCCGGCAATAACAGGTGCATCGATGTGCGGTCCATCGGCGTCATGTTGGCGGGTTCGCGCGGCGGCGCAGATGCGGCAGCAGGTCTGTGGGCAACATGCCACGCGCACCGTCGACGGCCGCATCGTCACCGGCGACCGCATGCAGGAGCGCGCCGCACGCGGCCGCGTCCAGGGCATCGAACCGTTGCGCGCGCAGTGCCGCGATTACCCCGCTCAACAGATCGCCCATGCCACCGACCGCCATGCCCGGGTTGCCGGCCGCGATCACGAACGGCGTGCGCTGCGGCGCTGCCACTATGGTGCCCGCACCCTTGAGCACCACCACGCAGCCGTGGCGCTGCGCCAGCGCTTGCGCGGCAGCGTAACGATCGGCCTGCACCTGCGCCGCGTCGATGCCGAGCAGCCGCGCCGCTTCACCGGGATGCGGCGTCAGGATCGTGCCGGCGGCGAGAGCACGTGGCTGCGTGGCGAGCAGGTTGAGCGCGTCGGCATCGAGCAGCAGCGGCTTGCCGGCAGCGAGCGCCGCATCAAGCAGCGTGTTCCCCCAGCCGTCCTGGCCCAGGCCCGGGCCGATCGCGACGACCGATGCACGTTGCAACAATGCTGCCGGCGGCTGCATGTGATCGACGGCATGCACCATCGCCTCGGGTTGCAGCGCCAGCAGCGCGGCGACGTGTTCGCGCAACGTCGCCACGCTCACCAGTCCGGCACCTGCGCGCAATGCCGCCTGCGCGCACAGCATGACCGCCCCACCACCGCCCGGGCCGCCGCCGATGCACAGCACGTGGCCGTTGTCGCCCTTGTGGCTGTCGCGCGGGCGCGGGTGCAGCCAGTCGCCAAGCATGGCCGCGGGCAGCGCCAGCGCTGCGGGCGCGACACCATCCAGGACCGACGGCTCCAGGTCTAGCGTTGCGAGGTCGCTGGCGCCGACATGGTCCAGCGCCGCGCCGGTGGCCAGCCCGCGATGCGGCGCGATCAGCTGCAGCGTGCGCGCGGCCCGAACCGCGACGCCTGCAGTGCTGCCGCGGTCGGCGTCGATGCCGCTGGGGACGTCCAGCGCGAGGATCGGGGCGGACGCCGCGTTGAGCGCCTCGACCAGGGCCGCGGACTCCTCGCCAAGTGCTCGCGCCAGCCCGATGCCGAACAGTGCATCCACCAGCACGTCCGCGTCGGGCAGGCTGCCCTCGAACGCATCGACGCGACCGCCCGCGCGCTCGTAATCCGCGCAGGCGCGCCGGGCCAGTGCGCTGCGTGGCGCATGCGCGCCCAGCCTGACCACGCGCACGTCGCGCCCGGCCGCCAGCGCATGCCTGGCGAGCACGTAGCCATCGCCACCGTTGTTGCCCGGTCCGCAGGCCACCAGCAGGCGTTGCGCCTGCGGCCAGTGCTCGAGCACGTGTCGCCAGGCTGCCTGCCCCGCACGCAGCATCAGTTCGAAATCGTCGCCATGCGCCTGCGCCGCGCGCCGCTCCAGGGCGCGCAGGGCATCGGTGTCGTAAAGCGCGAAGGCGTGCGGCATCACGCGATTCTATACTTGCGCGATGGACGCTTCCGGCCCGCTTGCCGCCGCACCCGCATCGCCGCCACGGCCGGATCCCGCGGCGTTGGCGGCACGCATCAAGGCGCTGGCGCTGGAATCCGGGTTCCAGCGTTGCGGCATCAGCGACATCGAACTCGGCCAGGACGAGGCGCACCTGCGCGACTGGCTGGCACAGGGGCTGTACGGGTCGATGGACTGGATGGCGCGCCACGGCGACAAGCGCTCGCGGCCGCAGGAGCTGATCCCCGGCACGGTGCGGGTGCTGTCGGTGGGCATGGATTACGGGCGCGAGGCCGACGAAGCCTGGGCCAACCTCGCCGACGGCGAGCGCGCCTACGTCGCGCGCTATGCGCTCGGCCGCGATTACCACAAGCTGATGCGACAACGCCTGCAGAGGCTCGCCGACCGGATCGCGGCCGATATCGGGCCGTTCGGGCATCGCGTGTTCGTCGATTCGGCGCCGGTGCTGGAGCGGGCGCTGGCGCGCAATGCCGGCCTGGGGTGGATCGGAAAGCACACGTGCCTGATCGACAAGGACGGCGGCAGCTGGTTCTTCCTCGGCGAGATCTACCTGGACATTCCGCTGCCGGTGGATGCGCCGGCCGGCAACCACTGCGGCACCTGCCGGCGCTGCATCGACGTCTGCCCGACCCAGGCGATCACCTCGCCCTACCGCCTCGATGCGCGCCGCTGCATCTCGTACCTCACCATCGAGCACGAAGGTTCGATCGACGAGGAACTGCGGCCGCTGATCGGCAACCGCATCTTCGGCTGCGACGACTGCCAGCTGGTGTGTCCCTGGAACAAGTTCGCCGGGCGCAGCGACGAACCCGACTTCCGCGTGCGCAACAACCTGGACACGGCCTCGTTGGCGCAACTGTTCGCGTGGACCGAGGAGGAATTCCTGCAACGCAGCGAAGGCTCGGCGATTCGCCGCAGCGGCTACCAGCGCTGGCTGCGCAACATCGCGGTGGCGCTGGGCAATGCGCCGGCAACGCCCGAGGTGTTGGCTGCGTTGCAGTCACGCCGGGAGATCGCCGATCCCGTGGTCCGCGAACACGTCGAGTGGGCCCTCGCCCGCCACGGGATGTAGAGCCAGAACAACGGGCTCCGCGTGTAAAAAGCAGTTGGCCGAACCGAGAGGCGGAGGGCCGCCTTGAAACGCCAAAAGCGCGGATGGATTCGATGGGCGGCAATCGGGCAGCCCGACAAGTCGCTCCCCGTTACACGCTTTGTCGTCGGGCTCCCCGACTGCCGCTACACGCATTCTGGCGCTTGCTGGAAGGCAAAGGCCAAAGCAGCAGCCGAGACGCAACGGCAAAGGTTGTTTCGGCCAGATCGCCGGAATGAAGGAGCCTCGTGCGAAGGCCCAGCCACGCATGGCCAGGCTCCACAGGTCATTCAGCCTGCGCCAGGATTGAGGTGTTGGTGTGCGTCATTCGCCCAGATCGCCGGAACGCGTGCAGCGGCTCTCGCGATGCTGACAAACCAAGCGAATAACGAGGAGCGACTTTGGCAGTATCGCGAGAGCCGCCTCCGTGTTGGCGAAGCTCGTGCGAAGGCGCAGCCAAGCAGGCCTAGGCTTGAGCGGGAACGGCAGCCCCAAGGGTGCCTCGGCGCGAGGGCCTATGCGGCAGCCTGCGCCGGAATCGAGGTGTTGGTGTGGGTCAGCGCGTTGTGGCGGTCCACGTACACCAGCGTCGGCTTGTACCTGGCTGCCTCGGCTTCTTCCATCACGCCGTAGGCGCAGATGATGACCAGGTCGCCCGGCTGCGCGCGATGCGCGGCCGCGCCGTTGACCGAGATGATCCCACTGCCTTCTTCGCCACGGATGGCGTAGGTGACGAAGCGCTGGCCGTTGTTGACGTTGAAGATGTGCACCTGCTCGTACTCGCGGATCCCGGAGATGTCGAGCAGGCGGCCGTCGATCGCGCACGAACCTTCATAGTGCAGTTCGGCGTGGGTGACGGTGGCGCGGTGGATCTTGGCCTTGAGCAGGGTCAGTTGCATCGTCATCGCTCCGCCCATGGCAGTGGGCGCCTGATGCCCCAATTCTAGCAGCGTTTGCCGCAGTGCAGCATGGAACGGCACGCCGGGCCCGCCTGCGGCCGGCACCAGTTCAGCCCAGGTCGAACTCCAGGTTGTCGATCAACCGCGTGCGCCCCAGCCGGGCCGCGACCAGCGCCACCCGCGCCCCGCCGTCCCCGTTCGCCGGCTCGTTCAGGTCCGGGCGCCGCACCACCACGTAATCGACGTCGAAGCCATGGCCGCGCAGCGCCGCGGCCGCCTCCGCCTCCACCTGGATCCGCGGCGTGCCAGCGGCGATGGCCGCGCGCATCGCCTGCAGCGCGCGCTGCAACTGCGCGGCGAGCGGCCGCTCTTCCGCCGACAGGTACTGGTTGCGCGAACTCATCGCCAGGCCGTCGGGTTCGCGCAAGGTCGGCGCAGCGATGATCTCGACGGGAAACGCGAGGTCGCGCACCAGGTAGCGGATCACCGCCAGCTGCTGGTAATCCTTGCGTCCGAATACGGCCACGTCCGGCAGCACCTGGTTGAACAGGCGTGCGACCACCGTGGCGACACCATCGAAATGTCCGGGGCGATGCGCGCCTTCCAGCACCGAGGTCACGCCCGGCACCCGTACCTGCACGGTCGCCTCGACGCCGAACGGATACATCGTTTCCACGGACGGCAGCCACAGCAGGTCGCAGCCGGCGGCTTCCAGCCCCGCCGCATCGGCTTCGGGGGTGCGCGGATAGCGTGCGAAGTCCTCGTTCGGACCGAACTGGGTCGGGTTGACGAACACGCTGGCAACGATGCGGTCGGCATGGCAGCGCGCCAGCCGCAACAATGCATGGTGGCCCGCGTGCAGGTTGCCCATCGTCGGCACGAAGCCGACGCGCAGGCCTTCGCGCCTCCACGCCGCCACGCGCCCGCGCAGCACGGCCAGTTCGCCGGTGGTCTCGATCATGCGGCGTAGCTGTGCGCGGCGTCGGGGAAACTGCCGTCGCGTACCGCCGCGACATAGGCGGCGACGGCTCCGGCGACGGAACCACCTTCGGCGAGGAAATCCTTGACGAACTTCGGCCGCCGGTGGCCGCCGTCGAGGCCGAGCAGGTCGTGCAGCACCAGCACCTGGCCATCGCAGTGCGGGCCGGCGCCGATGCCGATGGTCGGGATCGAAAGATCGCCCGTGATCGCGGCCGCAACCGGCGTCGGCACGCATTCGAGCACCAGCAGCGACGCGCCGGCCTCGGCGACGGCGCGGGCATCGTCGCGCAACTTCCCGGCGGCGCGCTCGTCGCGGCCCTGCACCTTGTAGCCACCCAGGCGCAGCACCGATTGCGGCGTCAACCCCAGGTGCGCGCAGACCGGAATCTCGCGCTCGACCAGGAAGCGGATCACCTCCAGCTTGTGGCCGGCGCCTTCGAGCTTGACCATGCCGGCACCGGCCTGCAGGCAGCGCGTCGCGGCGTCCAGCGCGCGCTCCGGCGTGGCGTCGGCCTGGAAAGGCAGGTCGGACACCAGCAGCGCGCCCGACAGCCCGCGGGCGACGCACGCGGTGTGGTAGGCGATGTCATCGGTCGTCACCGGCAACGTGCTGGCATGGCCCTGCACCACCATGCCCAGCGAATCGCCGACCAGCACCAGGTCGGTGCCGGCGGCGTCGAGCGTGCGCGCGAAGCCGGCGTCGTAGCAGGTCAGCATCGCCAGCCTGCGGCCCTCGCGCTTGGCATCGGCCAGCATCGGCACGGTCCAGGGCTTGCGGGGTTCGGCGTCGGCAGTGGTCGTGTACACGGCGGGTCCGGCAAGTGGGAGTGGCCGATTATGCCGTCGCCGGGCACTGCACGGGGCGAGCGGACTCCGGCGCTCAGCCGGCGCCGGCCAGCGGCACGCAGCCGCTGGCATCGACGCTGTCGAGCAGGTCGCGGACGCGACCAAGGCCAGGCACGCGCCGCTCGGCCGCGATCTCCGCCAGCGGCAGCAACGCGAACGCACGTTCATGCAGGTGTGGGTGCGGAACGCGCAGTCCGGGTTCGTCGATCACCGCGTCGCCGTACAGCAGCAGGTCGAGGTCGAGGGTACGCGGCCCCCAGCGTTCGCCGAGTTCGCGATCGCGGCCGAACCGGCGCTCGACGTCGAGCAGCGCATCGAGCAGGTCGCGCACGTCCAGCTGCGTTTCCAGCAGCGCGGCGGCATTGACGAAATCCGGTTGCGCGGTGTTGCCCCAGGCCGGCGTGCGGTACAGGCGCGAGGCGCGCGCCAGGCGCGTGCCGGGCAACGCGTCCAGCGCGTGCATTGCCTCATGGAGGGTCGCGGCGACATCGCCGAGGTTGCCGCCCAGCCCGACGGCGGCGACGGTCCAGGCGCCCATCGTCGTGGTGCTCACGCAGGCAGGGAGGAAGGCCCGCGCCTGCGACGGCGGCGGCGGCGCGGCGCGCCCTCGTGCCCGGCCTCGGCATCGACTGCCTCGCCGGAATCCCTTGGCATGCCCTCGGCCGACGCCTGCGCCTCGCGCCAGAACGCGACCTCTTCGGCGTGCTCGTCGGAAGCTGCCTGCCGCAGTACCAGGAAATCGAACGCGGCGCGGAAGCGCGGGTGCGCCAACAGTCGCCCGACCCGCTTGCGTTGGCCGAAGCGCGACTGCAGCAGCCAGATCTCCTGCATCGGCAACGAGAACCGGCGCGGCAACGCGATCGTTTCCAGCTGGTGCACGGTGACGCGGTCGGCGGCGCGCCGCTGCGCCTCGGCCGCGTGCATGCCCTGCGCCTGCAGCGCCATCAACGCGCGGCAATACGCCGGCCACAACAGCAACGCGAACAGGAACGCGGGCGACACCGGCTCGTCGGCGGCCACGCGCGCGTCGGTGCCGCGCAGGCCTTCCAGCAGCATGCCGCGCAATGCACCGCTGCGGTTGGCCTTGAGCGCGGCAGTCGTTTCCGGCAACAGCACCGGCAGCAGGCCATGACGCTCCAGCCCGAGGAAGCTCTCCACCGCGTGCCCGGACAGGAACAGCTTCAGGCCCTCCTCGAACAGGCGCGCGGGAGCGGCCTCGCGCAGCAGCGGCGCCAGCAGCGGCAGCGGCGCGGCGGTGGCGTCGTCGATGCGGAACCCGAGCTTGGCTGCCAGACGCACCGCCCGCAGCATCCGCACCGGATCCTCGCGGTAGCGCTGCTCGGGTTCCCCGATCAGCTTCATGACGCGGTTCTGCACGTCCTCGAAGCCGCCGGTGTAATCGCGCACCGAGAAATCCTCGATCGCGTAGTACAGCGCGTTGGCGGTGAAGTCGCGGCGCACCGCATCGTCCTCGATCGTGCCGTAGACGTTGTCGCGCAGCAGCCGCCCGCCTTCGTGCAGCTGGCGGTCGCCGCTGCCATCGTCGACGTTGGCGCGGAAGGTCGCGACCTCGATGATCTCGCGGCCGTACACCACGTGCGCAAGCCGGAAGCGGCGCCCGATCAGGCGGCAGTTGCGGAACAGCGCCTTCACTTCCTCCGGCGTGGCATTGGTGGCCACGTCGAAATCCTTCGGGTGGCCACCGACCAGCAGGTCGCGAACGGCGCCGCCGACCAGGTAGGCGCCATAGCCGTTCTCGCGCAGGCGATACAGCACCCGCAGCGCGTTGGGGCTGATGTCCTTGCGGGAAATGGGATGCGCGTCGCGCGGGATCACCCGCAACTGCAGGGATGCGCCGGGGCTGGGGTTGGATTCTTGGATGGGCATCGGGGGCGGCACGGCCGCGGACGGAAGCCGGGAAGGCGGGAATCGCGTTGCCTGCGGCAAGCGCGCCCCATATACTAGCAAGCTCTGTGCGCCGGGCTTCCGGGCACGGGCCGGCCGTCCAGCCGGGGTCCCGCGCGGACCACCCCGCTCCCTTCGTCTAGAGGCCCAGGACGTGGCCCTCTCAAGGCTAAAACACGGGTTCGAATCCCGTAGGGAGCGCCATGTTCCTGCGACCGGCCTGGCCGGTTGCCCGCGAAGACCCGGCCAAGGCCGGGTTTTTCGCTTGCGCGGCGCGAGTCGCTAGACTGTGCGCGCGACACGTTACGAGACTGGACCATGCCCTTCGTCGTCACCGACAACTGCATCAAGTGCAAGTACACCGATTGCGTCGAGGTGTGCCCGGTCGACTGCTTCCACGAGGGCCCCAACTTCCTGGTGATCGATCCGGACGAGTGCATCGACTGCACCCTGTGCGAGCCGGAATGCCCGGTCAACGCGATCTACCCCGAGGACGACGTCCCCGGCGGCCAGGAACAGTTCGTGGCGTTGAATGCGGAACTGGCGAAGGAATGGCCGGTGATCACCACCCGCAAGGACCCGCCGCCGGACGCGAAGGAGTGGGAAGGCAAGCCGGACAAGCTGCCGCTGCTGGAGCGCTGAAACCCGCCCGCGGGGGCGGAAACGAAAACGGGCGCCGCGAGGCGCCCGTCCTGCATTCGCGGCCGCGGCGTGGGGCCGCTTCAGCCGCCCAGGGCCGCCTTCAGCGCCGCGATCAGCTTGGCCGGCGCTGCGGCCGTGGCCGGCATCCCGCGCGGATCGACCGCCGATACATAGACGCCGGCATCGACCTTGGTCACCCGCACCAGGAAATCCGCACCTTCGTAGTTGACGTCGTAGGTGCCCAGGATCTGCGCCTTGCTGGCAATGGTGAGCCCGCTGGTCGCCGCCAGCGCGTCGCCGACCCTGGCAAAGATGTCATCGCGCTCGCCGGCGACGGTGAAGCCCGAAGCAGCGGCCGCGGCGGCGGACGGCCCCATCGAGGAGCGCGTCACCGACTGCGTCCCGCCCTCGGGCAACTGCATCGCGCCCTGGGTATTGGGCAGGTCGAGATCCGGCGGTACCTCCAGCGGCCGGCTCTCGGCGCTCTGCTGGTAGGCGTCGTCCTTGCCGAACCAGTGGCAGCCCGAGACGGCGACCACGACGGCGGCAACGGCGAGCGAGCGCAATGCGGTGGAACGGTGCAACTGGCGCATCGGTATCTCCAGGTCAGGCCGCGCTCGTCTCGCGGCAGGATTGTTCGAGTTGCGTGATCAGGTCGACGACCGCCTGCGCGGAGCCGGCATGCTCCCGCGACAGCGGGGTCAACGGCAGGCGCAGGCCATGGCCGATCCCGAGTCGCGACAGGATAGCCTTCAGCGGGATCGGATTGGGTTCGACGCCCAGGAAGTCGACGGCCGGCCGCAGCCGCGCGTCCCAGGCTTCGGCCCCGGCGCGGTCGCCGCCACGCGCCAGGTCGCAGAGCCTGCGGAACGCGCGCGGCAACACGTTGGAGGCCACCGAGACCACGCCGTCGGCGCCGGCCAGCATCGCCCGCACCGCGGTCGGGTCGTCGCCGCTGAGCACGGCGAAGCCGTCGTTGCGCAACGGCAGCAGCGCGGCCATGCGTTCGGGCTCGTTGCGCGCTTCCTTGATGCCGGCGATGCGCGCGTGCCCCGCCAGCGCCGCCGTGGTTTCGGGCAGCAGGTCGCAGCCGGTGCGGCCGGGCACGTTGTACAGCACCACCGGCAACGCGCCGTCGTCGGCGATCGCGCGATAGTGCGCGAGCAACCCTGCCTGGGTCGGGCGCACGTAGGGCGGCGTCACCACCAGCGCGGCATCGGCACCGAGCGCGGCGACGCGGCGGGTCTGTTCGATGGTCCTGGCGGTGTTGGAATGCCCGGTACCGGCGAGCACCGGGATGCGGCCGGCGACGATTTCCACCGCGCTGCGCAACAGCGCGTCGTATTCGACGTCGTACAAGGCCGCGGCTTCGCCGGTGGATCCGGCCACGACCACGCCCTGGGTGCCGCCGTCGAGCTGGCCCTGCAACAGCCGCTGCCAGGCGTCGAGGTCGATCTCGCCGGCGGCGGTGAAGGGCGTCGCCAGCGCGGTGATGCTGCCGGAAAGTCGCAAGCGGATGGTCCCGGGTTGGAGAACTTTGGAAAACGGCGGCCGCGCGGGTTCTCGGAGCCGCGCGCATGCGCCGTGAAGGGGCGTGGATCGTGCGGCGCGGGGGCAACGCAACCGGCGCGCCGGCAGGCACCGATGTTACTTGCGGCGCCAAAGCGCGGGCAAGTATGCTGGCCGCAGCTTCCGGCTCCGTGCCGGCCGCCCGTTCAGACCTTCACGCCGCGGACGCCGCCTTGACCGATTCCCCGACCGACTCCGCCCCCTCCCGTCCGTCGCCGAACGAGAACCACCTGCTGATCAACGCCTACACGACGCATCCGCGGTCGCCGTTGCTCGCGGTGACCCGGCGGATCGCCGACAGCGGCTGCAACCTGGTCGATACCCGCCTGTCCACCGTCGGCCGCGACGTCTCGGTGACCGCGCTGGCGACCGGCTCGTGGGACGCGGTGGCCAAGCTCGAGACCATGCTCGGCAAGCTCGAGCGCGAGGAAGGCCTCAAGCTGGTCTGGTACCGCACCGGGCCCAAGCCGGTGCAGTCCAACCTGCTGCCGTACGTGGTCGAGGTGGTGGCGGCGGACAAGCCGGGCATCCTGTTCCAGCTCGCCGATTTCTTCGACCGCCAGTCGATCACGATCGAGAGCCTGCACTGCTCGCGTTACCGCGCGATGCAGACCGGCGCGGAGATGTTCACCGCGCAGGTGACCATCGGCATCCCGGCGGACATGCACATCGCGGCCTTGCGCGACGACTTCCTGGAATTCTGCGACCACCTGAACCTCGACGCGATCATGGACCCGATGAAGTTCTGAAGATGGACTCGCGAAGATGATCCAGCCCGGCAAGCCGCTGACCAAGTCGATCCTGTCGCTGCCGCTCGCACTGTCCGGCGGCACGGACGCAACGCTCGCCGACTACGCCGGCAAGTGGCTGGTGCTGTACTTCTACCCCAAGGATTCCACCCCGGGCTGCACCACCGAAGGCATCGACTTCAACGCGCTGCTGCCGAAGTTCCGCAAGCTCGGCGCCGAGGTCCTGGGAGTGTCGCGCGACTCGCTGAAGTCGCACCAGAATTTCTGCGCCAAGCAAGGTTTCAAGTTCGACCTGGTCAGCGATGCCGGCGAGAAACTGTGCAAGGCCTTCGACGTGATCAAGCCGAAGAAGCTCTACGGCCGCGAATACGTCGGCATCGAGCGCAGCACCTTCCTGGTCGACCCGCAGGGCGTGGTCCGCGAGGCCTGGCGCCCGGTCAGGGTTCCCGGCCATGCGCAGGCGGTCCTCGATGCACTCAAGGCTGCGCAGACGCAGTGACCCGCGCCTCCTTCATCAGATCCCACTGCCCCGCCCCGCGGGATGCGGTGGCCCGCCGCTGTCCGACTGCAGGAAACGACACGCATGACGCGTAGCAAGCGCATCTACGTCCTCGACACCAACGTGCTGATGCACGACCCGACGGCGCTGTTCAAGTTCGAGGAGCACGACGTCTACCTGCCGATGCAGGTGATGGAGGAACTCGACAACGCCAAGAAGGGCACGTCCGAAGCCAGCCGCAATGCGCGCCAGGTCAGCCGCTTCCTCAACGAACTGATCGAGGCCGAGTCCAGCCGCGACATCACCGACGGCCTGCCGCTCGTGCAACCCAAGGCGCTGCAGCTGCGCGGCGCGCAGAGCGCGGGCCGGCTGCGCTTCCAGACCCGCGATTTCGACTCCGGCAAGCGCTTCGGCGCGGTCATCCCGGACAACCACATCCTCGGCGCGATCCTGGCACTGAAGGAGGACGAACCCACCGCTTCGGTGGTGTTCGTGTCCAAGGACATCAACCTGCGGATCAAGGCCTCGATCGCGGGGATCGTCAACGAGGACTACGAGAACGACCGCGCGCTCGACGACTTCAGCCTGCTGTTCACCGGCGCCACCGCGCTGCCCGAGGATTTCTGGCAGCGGCACGGCAAGGACCTCAGGTCCTGGACCGAGAAGGGCCGCACCTTCTACGAGATCGCGCGCGCGCAGGACGATGACTGGCATCCGAACCAGTTCCTCTACCTGCCCGGCGACGAAGAGGCCGAACTCAAGGTCGCCAGGGTCGGCGACGACAAGGTCACGCTGCAGATCGTCGACGACTTCCGCCACGCCCAGCACGCGGTGTGGGGCATCAACGCGCGCAACCGCGAGCAGAACTTCGCCCTCAATGCGCTGATGGACCCGGAGATCGACTTCGTCACCCTGCTGGGCACGGCGGGTACGGGCAAGACCCTGCTGGCGCTGGCGGCCGGCCTGGCCCAGACCATGGACGCGCAGCGCTACCGCGAGATCATCATGACCCGGGCCACCGTCAGCGTCGGCGAAGACATCGGCTTCCTGCCCGGCACCGAGGAGGAAAAGATGACGCCGTGGATGGGCGCGCTGACCGACAACCTGGAAGTGCTCACCCACAACCAGGAAGGCGGCAGCTGGGGACGCGCTGCAACCAACGACCTGCTCGCCTCGCGGATCAAGATCCGCTCGCTCAACTTCATGCGCGGGCGCACCTTCCTGTCGCGCTACCTGATCCTGGACGAGGCGCAGAACCTGACGCCCAAGCAGATGAAGACGTTGATCACCCGCGCCGGACCCGGCACCAAGATCGTCTGCCTGGGCAACGTCGAGCAGATCGACACGCCTTACCTGACGGAAACGACTTCCGGCCTCACCTACGCGGTCGACCGCTTCAAGCACTGGCCGCACAGCGCGCACGTCACCTTGCGCCGCGGCGAGCGATCGCGGCTGGCGGACTACGCGTCGGAAGTGCTCTAGGCGGGCTCTAGGCGGGCTCGATGACCTGTGACTGCACGTGGCGCAGGGCCCCGGCGAGGTCCTTGAAGTAGGTCGGGTCGTCGCGGCGCACGATCTCGGCGCGCACCAGCTTGCGCAGCACGCGCAGGCTGGCGCCGCTCAGCAGCACCTGCACGCCGCGCTTGCGCAGGTTGCCGATGGTCGATTCCAGCCGCTTCAAGCCGGTCGCATCCATGAACGGCACCCGCTCCAGCCGCAGCAGCACGTAGCGCGGCGGCTCCCGCGACCACGACAGCGCGCGCTCCAGCGAGTCCACCGAGCCGAAGAAGAACGGCCCGTCGATCGAATACACCACCACGCTGCGCGGCAGTTCCTCGAGCCCGGCTTCGGCGAGTTCGTCGCGCACGCTGGCGTGGTCGTGCTCCACCACCGCGACCGACGCGCTCATCCGCCGCATGAACTGGAACATCGCCAGGATCACGCCGATGTTCACCGCCACCACCAGGTCGGTGAGGATGGTGAGCAAGAAGGTGATCAGCAGGATCGCCACGTCGGCGCGCGGCGCGCGGCGCACCATCCGCAGGAAGCGCCGCGCCTCGCTCATGTTCCAGGCGACCACCCACAGGATCGCCGCGAGCGCGCACAGCGGTACCTTGCCGGCGTAGGGCGCCAGGAAAAGCAAAACCAGGACCAGCACCAGCGCATGCACCACGCCGGCCAGCGGCGAGGTCCCTCCGTTGCGGATGTTGGTGGCGGTGCGCGCGATCGCACCGGTCGCGGCGATGCCGCCGAACAGCGGCGAGGCGATGTTGGCGATGCCCTGCCCGATCAGCTCCTGGTTGGAATCGTGGCGGGTGCCGGCCATGCCATCGGCCACCACCGCCGAGAGCAGCGACTCGATCGCGCCGAGCATCGCGATGGTGAACGCCGACGGCAGCAGCAACACCATCCGGTCGAAGGACAACGACGGCAGCTGCAGTTGCGGCAACGCGCGCGGAATCGCGCCGAAGGTCGATTCGATGGTGGCCACGCCCGCCGGCGCGAACGCGACGGTCGCCAGCGTCGCCGCCAGCATCGCCAGCAACGGCCCGGGGACGCGTGCCAGCCCGGGTACTCGCGGCCCCCACAACGCCAGCGCCAGGCTGCCCAGCGCCAGCAGCGTGGTCGCGCCATGCAGCCGCGGCAGTGCCTGCAGCAACTGCCAGGCCTTGAGGTAGAACGGGCCGTCGCCGGCCAGCGGCAACCCGAAGAAGTACTGCCACTGTCCGACCCAGATGATTACCGCGATGCCGGCGGTGAAGCCGACGATCACCGGGTCGGGGATGAAGCGGATCACCGCCCCCAGCCGCGTCACCCCCATCAGCACCAGCATCACCCCGGCCATCAGCGTGGCCAGCAGCAGCCCGTCGACGCCGAACTTCGCCACCACTCCGGCCAGGATCACGATGAAGGCGCCCGTGGGTCCCGCGATCTGGATCCGCGAGCCCCCGAACAAAGCCACCGCGATCCCGGCGATGATCGACGTGTAGAGGCCCTGCTCGGGCTTGACCCCGGATGCGATCGCGAACGCCATCGCCAGTGGCAGCGCGACCACGCCGACGATCAAGCCGGCGGCGATGTTCGGCAGCCAGTGCCCGCGCTTGAACAGGCCGACGCGCCAGGCCTCGACCGCCGCGATCACGGCTGCTGCCTCCGGCGGGAGGCCTTGAGGCGCACGCCGCGGCCCTCGGCCTGGCTGGGTGCGCGTTCACCGATCAGTTCGACGCCGGCCGCGTCCAGCGCCGCGACCACCTTGGCCAGGGAGTCGACGGTTCCGCGCACCTGGCCGTCGCTGGCTTCCATTCGCTGGATCGTGGGCACCGACACACCGGCAGCCTGCGCCAGGGTGCGCTGGTCCATTCCCAACAGCGCCCGCGCCGCCCGCATTTGCGGTGCGGTGATCATGCGAGATGTGGGCTTCCGGGCATCTGAATGCATGTTCCAGGCATCAATACGCAGGCATGATACTGCGCCGCACCCATCCTTTGTAGACTGGGTGCTTCCACGGCCTCGCGATCGAAATGCATCCCTGCGCACTGACCATCGCCGGCTCGGACTCCGGCGGCGGCGCCGGCATCCAGGCCGACCTCAAGGCGTTCGCCGCACATGGCGTGCACGGGCTCAGCGCGATCGCCGCGCTGACCGCGCAGAACACCCGCGGCGTGACCGCGGTACACGTGCCGCCGGCCACATTCCTGCGTGCGCAGATCGATGCCTGCTTCGACGATTTCGAGATCGGCGCGGTCAAGCTCGGGATGCTCGCCACGGCCGGGGTGATCCATGCCGTCGCCGACGCACTGGAGTCGCACAAGCCGCCAGCGGTGGTCCTCGATCCGGTAATGGTGGCGACCTCGGGTGCGAAGCTGCTTGCCGACGACGCGCTCGAGGCGATGCGCACGCGGTTGTTGCCGCTGGCGACGGTGCTGACGCCCAACCTGCCCGAAGCGGAGCTGCTGCTGGGGCGCGGGATCCATGACGGCAGCGACGCCGCCGATGCACTTGACCAATTGCGCGCGTTCGGATGCCAGGCCGTGCTGCTCAAGGGCGGACATCTGGACGAAGGCGACCGCGTGGTCGATCGCTACGGAGACGGCCACGCCGATGCCACGTTCGTCCATGACCGGATCGACATCGAAGGCCACGGCACCGGCTGCACCCTGGCCTCGGCGATCGCCGCCAACCTGTGCCTGGGATTGCCGTTGCCGGCGGCGTGCGAAGCCGCCATCGACTACGTGTTCCGGGCCCTGCGCAGTGGCTACAAGCCCGGCCGCGGCACGGTGGCGGTGCTGGATCACTTCGCCGCGGCGATGCGCAAGCCCAACAGGTAGCTGCGCCCCGGCGCGGGTTCGAAATAGCGGCCATTGCCGTCGTTGACGATGACCGAGCCGATCGCGCGCCGATCGAGCAGGTTGTCGATGCGCGCGAACCCCGCGATGCCCACCCGCCCGAAAGTCCAACGTCGCTCGGCGCCCAGGTCCAGGGTGCCATGGCCCGGCGCCCACGCGGAATTGGCGTCGTCGGCGTACAGGCGGCTGCTGGCCTGGCCGGCCAGGAACAGGTCGAGATCGTCGCGCGGCGTCCAGCGCAGTTCCGCCCAGCCATCGCGCGCGGTGGTGCCGGGAATGCGTCGGCCGCTGTCCTGGAACGCGGCATCGAGCGCGGTCAGCGCAACCGCGTAGCCCCAGTGCGGCGCGATCGGGCCCGAGGCCGACAGTTCCAGCCCGCGCCGACGGGTATCGGCCGCATTGGCATAGATGCTGCGGCCGCCGCTGCTCGACGCCACCAACAACTCGTCGCGGGTGCGGCTGTCGAACGCCGCAACCGCGAGTGTTCGGCTGTCGCGATGCCAGCGCATGCCGGCCTCGACGCTGCGGTTGCGCGAGGGTCGCAAGCCGGTGTTGAGGCCACTGGCGCCATCGGCACGGTACGCCAGTTCCGAGGAGGACGGGGTCTCGAAGCCGCGACCCGCGTTCGCGTACAGCGCAATCGAGGGCACGGGCCGGAACAGCAGGCCGGCGGCGGGCGTGGTGAAGGCGTAATCGGTGCGGCCGCTGTCGTCGGGATTGCCCGGGGCGATGTAATCGTCGTCGGAACGGAAGCCGACCTCGCTGCGGCGCAGGCCGAGCGTCGCCTGCCAGCGCGGCTGGAATGCCCAACGCGCCTCGGCGTACACGTCGCGGCCGTGGACGCGGTCGCGCTGGTCGCGGCGCAATGCGCCGACCACGCCCTGCACGTCGCCGACGAAATTCTCGAAACCGCGGCGACGCTCGCCCGATTGCTGCCATTCCACGCCGACCGTGAAGCCCGCAGCGCGCCCGGCGACGCTGCCGTCCAGCGACCAGCGCGCGTCCAGTCCAGCGTAATCGCGCCCGAGGTCGATCACGCCGCCGCCGCTTCCGGGCGCATCCTGTGCCGCCATCGGCACCGACAGCATCTGGAAGGTCGAGCGCGTTCCCGCGTAGGCGCCGATCGCCAGTTCGCCCCGCGCCAGCGGTTGTTCGACGCGCAAGCCGGCCTGGCGCTGGCGCACGCGCTTGCGCGTGTCGAAGGCGAGCGCGCCGGTGCTGGCGGCGCGTGGCGTCGCCAGCGCCTGCGCCAGCGTCAGCCCCTGCGGGTCCTGCGCTTCCAGGTCGAGGCCGTTGGCCGTGAACGCGACGCGCGCGCCGCCGGCGGTGTCCGTGGTCAGGCGCGCCTGGGTGACATCGCGGCGTGCGCGGCCGTGCTCGCGGAAGCCGCCGCTGTCCAGGCGCTCGGCATCGACCCGATAGCCGCCGTCGGCGGATCGCCACGGCCCGCTCGCGGCCAGATGCCAGCGTTGCCGGTCGTCGCTGGCGGCGGAGGCATCGAACATGGCTGTCGCACTATCGGCGGGCGGCGCGCTGAAGAACTGGATCACGCCACCGGAGGCGTTGCCGTACAGCGCCGAGAACGGCCCCTTCAGCACCACCACATCCGCCAGCGCGCCCAACGGCACGTGCGAGACCTGGCCCTGCCCGTCCGGCATTGACGCCGGGATGCCGTCGACATACAGGCGCAGCCCGCGCACGCCGAAGGTGCTGCGTGCGCCGAAGCCGCGGATCGTCACTTGCACGTCCTGCGCCAGGTTCTGGCGATCACGCGCGCCCACGCCCGGCACGCGCCGCAACACCTCGGCAACGCTGCTGCCCTCGAGCGCCGGCAGCGCCTGCACTTCGACGCGATCGATCGAGGCCGGGGTCGCATCCGTCAGCCGCCCGCCCACGACCACGACCGCCGGGAGGTGCGTGGGTTGTTGCTGCGCTTGCTGCATTGGCGGCCGTGGCAACTGCGCCTGCGCGTGTGCCGCGCCGATGGCGAACCAGCAGGTCACCAGCGATGTGCTGCCCGGGCGCATCGGGCGACGATACCGGATGCCGGCGGGCGATCACTGCACCGGCATGAAAAAACAAAGGGCCGATGGCAGTGCCATCGGCCCTTCGTCTTGTGGTGGCGCGCCCGGAAGGATTCGAACCTCCGACCCCCAAGTTCGTAGCCTGGTGCTCTATCCAGCTGAGCTACGGGCGCAAAAAACAGAAGCGGAATTGTGCGGAACCGGCGCGGCTCCGTCAATCCTGCAAACAGTGAAACTGGCGGAGACTGAGGGATTCGAACCCTCGATGGAGCTTTTGACCCCATACTCCCTTAGCAGGGGAGCCCCTTCGGCCTCTCGGGCAAGTCTCCGGCGCGGGTGCAGCGTTCCGCGAGCGCGGAAGGATACCGGCTCACTCCGCCTGCGGCAAATTGCCGGCGCCCGGAACGGTACCGGATCCGGCTGCCGCGTCCGCGGCCGGCTCCTGCTCGTCGCCTCGCTGGATGCGCTGGTAGATCTCCTCGCGATGCACGGCGACATCCTTGGGCGCAGTGATGCCGATGCGCACCTGGTTGCCCTTGACGCCGAGCACGGTCACGGTGACCGAGTCCCCGATCATCAGGGTCTCACCAACGCGGCGGGTCAGGATCAACATGTGGAGCTCTCCTTGGCCGGCAATCTTCTGCCGATGCCCCGAGGGGCCAGCGGTCATCTTCGTGAACAGCCAAGGATACTACCGGCCGGACCGATCCCGCGACTACAGTGCAGAAAGTCACGTTCCGCAGGCGCGGCCATTCGCACAAGGTTCAGCCCAGGCGTTGTGCCACCCAGTCGCCGACACCGGCCAGTGCCGCCTGCAATGCCGGGCCATCATCGCCACCGCCCTGCGCCAGGTCGGGACGGCCACCGCCCTTGCCGCCGATCTGCGCGGCCACGTGCGCAAGCAGTTCGCCGGCCTTGACCCTGCCGGCCGCCGCACCGCTGACGCCGGCCACCAGTGCTGCCTTGCCGTCGCTGGCGCCGGCCAGCAACACCACCGCGTCGCCCAATTGCTGCTTGAGGCGGTCCACCGCCTCGCGCAGCGCCTTGCTGTCGAAGTTCTCCAGCCGCGCGGCCAGCACCTTCACGCCGCCGATATCGCGCGCGCCCGAAGCGAGGTCGGCAGTGGCGCCGGACGCCGCCCTGGCCTTGAGCGCGTCGAGTTCGCGCTCGAGCCTCTTCTGGCGCTCGAGCAGGGCACGCAACTTGTCGCCGACGTCGGCGGTGTTGCCGCCCAGCAGTCGCGCCGCTTCCGCCAGGCGCTGCTCCTCGGCAGCGACATGATCGAGCGCGCCCTGGCCGCTGACCGCCTCGATCCGGCGCACGCCCGCCGAGACGCCGCCTTCCGAGACGACCTTGAACAGGCCGATGTCGCCGGTGCGCGACACATGCGTGCCGCCGCACAATTCGGTGGAGGTATCGCCCATGCGCAACACGCGCACGCGTTCGCCGTACTTTTCGCCGAACAGCGCCATCGCGCCGAAATCCAGCGCTTCCTGCATGCCCATGTGCCGCACTTCGGCTTCGTGGTTGCCGCGGATCTGCGCATTGACCCGTCGCTCGACCTCCGCCAGCTCGTCGGCCGTCATCGGCTGGAAATGCGAGAAGTCGAAGCGCAGGCGATCCGGGGCGACCAGCGACCCCTTCTGCGCGACGTGCGTGCCCAGTACCTGGCGCAGCGCCGCGTGCAGCAGGTGGGTGGCGCTGTGGTTGAGCACGATGGCGGCACGGCGCGCGCCGTCGACGCTCGCAACCAGGCGATCGCCGCGCGCGAGCGTGCCGGCGACCAGGCGCCCGGCGTGGCCATGGAACTGGCCGGCAAGCTTGAGGGTGTCGTCGACGATGAAGCGCAAGCTTGCGCCGCCGTCGCCGCCACCCAGTTCCCCGGCATCGCCGACCTGGCCGCCGGACTCGGCGTAGAACGGCGTGCGCTCCAGCAGCACGATCGCCTCGTCGCCGGCGTCGATCGACTCGACCGGACGGCCGTCCCTGAGCAGGGCCACGACCGCCAGTCCATCGGCCGCGAGCGTGTCGTACCCGAGGAACTGCGTCGGCTGCAGCTGCGCGACCAGCTCGGCTGGCAGCGTGGCACCACCGCCGAACTTGCCGGCGGCGCGCGCGGTCTCGCGTTGCTGCGCCATGGCCGCATCGAAGCCGGCCATGTCGACGGACAGGCCGCGCTCGCGGGCGATGTCGGCGGTGAGGTCGACCGGGAACCCGTAGGTGTCGTAGAGGCGGAAGGCGTCCGTGCCCGGGATGCTGGCGCTGGCCTGGACTGAATCGCGCGCGGCGACCTCGTCGAAGATGCGCATGCCGTGCTCGAGGGTCTCGCCGAAGCGCTCCTCCTCGGCCTTGAGCGCGCGCTCGACCAGCTCGCGCTTCGCCGCCAGTTCCGGATAGGCCTCGCCCATCACCTCGACCAGCGGCGCGACCATCTTCCAGAAGAAGTCGCCGCGCACGCCCAGCATCCAGCCATGCCGCAGCGCGCGGCGGATGATCCGGCGCAGCACGTAACCACGGCCCTCGTTGGACGGCAGCACGCCATCGACGATCAGGAAGCTGCAGGCACGGATGTGGTCGGCGATCACGCGCAGCGACTTGTTGCCGTGGTCGGCGGTGGCGGTGAGCCCGGCCGCGGCCGCGATCAGGCGGCGGAACAGGTCGATGTCGTAGTTGCCGTGCACGCCCTGCAGCACCGCCGCCAGGCGCTCCAGGCCCATCCCGGTGTCGACGCACGGCGCGGGCAGCGGTTGCAGGCTGCCGTCGGGCTGGCGGTCGAACTGCATGAACACCAGGTTCCAGATCTCGATGTAGCGGTCGCCATCCTCGTCGGGCGAACCCGGCGGGCCACCGGCGATGTGCGCGCCATGGTCATAGAAGATCTCGGTGCACGGGCCGCAGGGACCGGTGTCCGCCATCTGCCAGAAGTTGTCGCTGGCGTACGGCGCGCCCTTGTTGTCGCCAATGCGGACAATGCGCTCGGGCGGCAGGCCGATCTGCCTGTGCCAGATGTCGTAGGCCTCGTCGTCGGTCTGGTAGACGGTGACCAGCAGCCGCTCCGGCGGCAGCTTCCACACCTGGGTCAGCAGTTCCCAGGCCCAGGCGATGGCGTCGTGCTTGAAGTAATCGCCGAACGACCAATTGCCCAGCATCTCGAAGAAGGTGTGGTGGCGCGCGGTATAGCCAACCTGATCGAGGTCGTTGTGCTTACCGCCGGCGCGCAGGCAGCGCTGGACATCGGCCGCGCGCACGTAGCTGCGCTTTTCCGCGCCCAGGAACACGTCCTTGAACTGGACCATGCCGGAGTTGGTGAACAGCAGGGTCGGGTCGTTGCCCGGAACCAGCGGCGCCGAAGGCACGATGGTGTGGCCGCGGGCGGCGAAGAAGTCGAGGAAATCGCTGCGGATTTCTGAGGTCGTTTTCATGGGGACAGGTGGCGGACGGGCACGGCTCCGGGCCCATGGACCGCAAGATGCAGGCGCAGGCCGGAACGGACAACCCAATGCCGTTTAGGTTAGCAGACGCCAGCACCCCATCGCCCTTGCCGATGGGGCAAGGCCCCCGCGGCCGGCATTGGGTACTGCCTGCTCTTGCCGTCGCCTGCGATGCCCCGAGGCGGTTGTGGCCGATGCGCGGACACGGTGACGTCGGCGCGCTCAGTCTTCGGGTTCAACGCGCAGGGCCGCGCGTACGCTGTCGCCGTCGAAACCGCGGCGGACCAGGAAATCGGCGGCCTTGCGCTGCAGAGCCGTCGTGCGGGCGCAGGAAACGCCGAAACGGCGCTGCACCAGGTCCCGTGCGCGCGCCGGCCAGTCGTCTTCGCCGCTCTCGGCCAGGGCCGCGAACGCCGCCGCGAGCGATTCGCCACCGAGGCCATGGCTGTTGAGTTCAGCGCGGATCCGGAGCGGGCCGTAGCCGTTGGCGGCACGCGTACGCGCCAGGTTGCAGGCGAAGCGGGTGTCGTCCTGCCAGCCGGCCGCGGCCATTTTTTCGACCGCCGCGGCAGCCTCTTCCACGCCGATCCCGCGCGCAAGCAGCTTGCGGGTCAGTTCGGGCCGCGAATGCTCGCGGCGCACGAGCAATGCGAGGGCGCGCTGCGCCGGCGTGGACTCGGGCCGGCGCGGCTTCTTGCGGGTCTGGTCGGCTGCGGGGTCCATATGCGGGGCCATGGCGGCAGGATTCACCCTGCCGCCTGCGACTCAGGCTTCGCCGTCTTCCTCGCCCGCGTCCGCGCCGGGAGGGGCTTCCTGCGGCACGTACTTCTCGCGCAGCGCGGCTTCGAGCCGTGTGGCGGCTGCCGGGTTTTCCTTGAGGTACTGGCGGGCGTTCTCCTTGCCCTGGCCGATGCGCTCGTCGCCGTAGCTGTACCAGGCGCCGGACTTCTCGACCAGCTTGGCGTCCACGCCCATGTCGATCAGTTCGCCTTCGCGCGAAATGCCCTCGCCGTACAGGATCTCGGTGAACACGACCTTGAACGGCGGCGCCATCTTGTTCTTCACCACCTTGATCTTGGTCTGGTTGCCGATGATCTCGTCGCCCTTCTTGACCGAGCCGATGCGGCGGATGTCCAGCCGCACCGACGCGTAGAACTTCAGCGCGTTGCCGCCGGTGGTGGTTTCCGGGCTCTGGCCGGGCATCATCTGCCCGATCTTGTGGCGCAGCTGGTTGATGAACACCACCGTGCAGTTGCTCCGCTTGATGTTGCCGGTCAGCTTGCGCAGCGCCTGGCTCATCAGTCGCGCCTGCAGGCCGGGCAGCTGGTCCCCCATCTCGCCCTCGATCTCGGCGCGCGGGGTGAGCGCGGCGACGGAGTCGACCACCACCATGTCGACCGCGTTGGAGCGCACCAGCATGTCGGCGATCTCCAGTCCCTGCTCGCCAGTGTCGGGCTGCGACACCAGCAGGTCGTCGACGTTGACGCCGAGCTTGGCCGCGTAGGCCGGGTCGAGCGCGTGCTCGGCGTCGACGAAGGCGGCGGTGCCGCCGGCCTTCTGGCACTGCGCGATCGCCTGCAGGGTCAGCGTGGTCTTGCCCGAGGATTCCGGGCCATAAACCTCGATCACGCGGCCCTTGGGGAAGCCACCGATGCCCAGCGCAATGTCCAGTTGCAGGGACCCGGTCGGGATCACTTCCCAGGCCACCGCGGCGCGGTCGCCCATGCGCATCACCGAGCCCTTGCCGAACTGCTTTTCGATCTGGGTCAGGGCGGCCGACAGCGCGCGCTTCTTGTTCTCGTCCATCGCGGAATCCTCGGTGTGGTGGCGTGTTGCGATCAGGTTAGGAGGTGGGCGTCGCGCGGGCTGAGATCGCCGCGCGAACGGTTCGAAAATAGCCAGGCTGCGCGGCCGCGCCGATCCGGGGACTGCCCGTCGGCCTGTCGGGAAAGGCCGTGCCGGCGGCGGGCGGGCGTCACCGGTTGGGCCTCACCAGGCCGCAGTACAGGCCCTCGATGGCGAAGTCCTGGTCCGGCTGCACCTCGATAGGCGCGTAGTCGGGGTTGCGCGGCAACAGGCGGATGCGGTCCTTGCCGACCTTGAGCAGCTTGACCGTGATCTCGTCGTCGATCCGCGCCACCACGATCTGGCCCGAGCGCGCGTCGCGGGTGCGATGCACGCCGATCAGGTCGCCGTCGAAGATGCCCTCGTCGCGCATCGAGTCGCCCTGCACCTTGAGCAGGTAATCGGGCGATGGCGAGAACAGCACGCGGTCGAGGATCAGCACGTCCTCGGCACCGAGGCCGTCGTTGCCGGCGCCGATCGGCGCGCCGGCGGCAACCCGGCCCAGCACCGGCAAGCGCAGGGCGCCGTCGTTGGCGGCCGCCAGCGCGAGCTCGTGCTGGGGCGGCTGCGGCATCTGCCGCACGCGGATGCCGCGCGCGCGACCGGGCACGCGCTCGATCGCGCCGGCGGCTTCCAGCGCCTCCAGGTGATACTGCGCCGCGCGCACGCCCCTGAAACCGAAGGCGCGGGCGATTTCCGCCTGCGACGGCGGCATGCCCTCGGCCTCGATGCGCTCGGCGATCAGGGCGAGGATGGCGTGCTGGGTATCGGTCAGGTCCATGGTTAGTAGTAATACTACTAACGCCAGAGGGCCGTCAACCCCGTACGCGGGGCCCTCAGGCGGCGATCGCCTCCAGGCCGCGCAGCGCCGCCGCCACCGTCTGGCGTCGCACCGCTTCGCGGTCCCCATCGAAGTGGAAGACCTCGGCACTGGCATAGCCGCCGCGTCGCTTCCAGGCGATCCAGACCGTGCCCACCGGTTTGTCGTCGGTGCCGCCGCCGGGGCCGGCGATCCCGGTGACGGCGACCGCGAGCGTCGCGCCCGAATGCACCAGCGCGCCGGACACCATCTCCAGCACGGTTTCGCGGCTGACCGCGCCGTGCACCTCCAGGGTCTCCGGGCGCACCCCGAGCAGGGCCTGCTTGGCCTCGTAGCTGTACGCGGCCAGGCCGCAGTCGAACCACTCCGAGGAGCCGGCGACATCGGTGACGGTCTTGGCGATCCAGCCGCCGGTGCAACTCTCCGCGGTCACCAACATGTGCCGTGCATCGCGCAACCTGGCGCCCAGGCGCGCGGCCATGTCCTGCAATTCGCGGTCGTCGGGTGCGTGCATGGGTGGAACCTGGCGGGTGGCGCCCGCTGCGATTCGGGCAAACTAGGCGGCCTTTCTAGCCCATGTCCGACGGGAAAGCACGCAACCGATGTCCTCGGAACAGCACACGCCACTGATGAAGCAGTTCTTCGCCGCCAAGGCGGAGCACCCGGACGTGCTGCTGTTCTTCCGGATGGGCGACTTCTACGAGCTGTTCTACGACGACGCGCGCCGCGCGGCGAAGCTGCTGGACATCACCCTGACCCAGCGCGGCGCATCCGCGGGCCAGCCCATCCCCATGGCGGGCGTGCCGGTGCACGCGCACGAAGGCTACCTCGCACGCCTGGTGGCGCTGGGCGAGTCGGTGGCGATCTGCGAGCAGATCGGCGACCCGGCGCTGGCCAAGGGCCTGGTCGAACGCAAGGTGGTGCGCATCGTCACCCCCGGCACGGTCACCGACGAAGCGTTGCTGAGCGAGCGCCGCGACACGCTGCTGCTGGCGGTGGCGCGCAACCGGCAGGGCTACGGCCTGGCCTGGGCGGAGCTGTCCAGCGGCCGCTTCCTGGTCAACGAAGTCGCCGGCGACGACATGCTCGAAGCCGAACTCGCGCGGCTCGACCCGGCCGAACTGCTGCTGCCCGACGAGGACGGCTGGCCGCAGGCAGTGCTCGAACGCGGCGGCCTGCGCCGGCGCGCACCGTGGTTGTTCGACGCCGACAGTGGGCGGCGGCAGTTGTTGCAGTTCTTCGGGCTGCACGACCTCACCGGCTTCGGCATCGAGGACAGGCCCGCGTGCGTCGCCGCCGCCGGCGCCCTGCTCGGCTACGTGGAAGAAACCCAGAAGCAGCGCCTGCCGCACCTGGCCGCGATCGCGGTGGAAGCCAGCGATGGCGCGATCGCGATGAACGCCGCCACCCGCCGCCACCTGGAACTCGATACCCGCGTCGATGGCGATACCCGCAACACCCTGCTCGGCGTGCTCGACTCGACCGTCACGCCGATGGGCGGGCGCCTGCTGCGGCGCTGGCTGCATCGTCCGTTGCGCGACCGCCGCGTGCTGGGAGAACGCCACCATGCCGTCGCCACCCTGGTCGAGCAGCGCGCCGAAACCGCCGTGCGCGAGCTGTTCCGGGCGCTCGGCGACATGGAACGCATCCTCGCCCGCATTGCGTTGCGCAGCGCGCGCCCGCGCGACCTCAGCACGCTGCGCGACGGCCTCGCACTGCTGCCGGAACTGCGCGCGCTGCTGGCGCCGCTGGACAGCCCGCGCCTGCAGGCGCTTGCCGGCGAACTCGGCGAGCACGACGCGCACGCGCACCTCCTGGCCTCGGCGATCGTGCCGCAGCCGCCGCTGCTGGCGCGCGACGGCGGCGTCATCGCCGAAGGCCATGACGCCGAGCTCGATGAATTCCGCCGTCTCTCGACCCACGCCGACCAGTTCCTGGTGGACCTGGAACAGCGCGAGCGCGAGGCCAGCGGCATCCCGACGCTCAAGGTCGGCTACAACCGCGTGCACGGCTACTACATCGAGATCGGCAAGGCCCATGCGGGGAAGGCACCGGTGCATTACACCCGGCGGCAGACGCTGACCGGCGCCGAGCGCTACATCACCGAGGAACTCAAGCAGTTCGAGGACAAGGTGCTGTCCGCGCGCGAACGCTCGCTGGCGCGCGAGAAGCTGCTGTACGAGGGCCTGCTGGATGCGCTCAACGAAAACCTCGAGGGCCTGAAGCGCTGCGCGTCTGCCCTGAGCGAACTCGACGTGCTGGCCTGCTACGGCGAACGCGCGCAGGCGCTGGACTGGTCGCGGCCGCGGCTGGACGAGGCGCCCGGCATCCGCATCGAGGGCGGCCGCCACCCGGTGGTGGAAGCGGTGCGGGACGAGCCCTTCACCGCCAACGACCTGGTGCTGGACAGCGAAGCCGGTGGTGGCGACCGCAACGGCGTCCGCATGCTGGTGATCACCGGCCCCAACATGGGCGGCAAGAGCACCTTCATGCGCCAGAACGCATTGATCGTGCTGCTGGCGCACATCGGCAGCTTCGTGCCGGCGACGCGCGCGGTGATCGGCCCGATCGACCGCATCCTCACCCGCATCGGGGCCGGCGACGACCTCGCGCGCGGGCAATCGACCTTCATGGTCGAGATGAGCGAAACCAGCTACATCCTGCACCACGCCACCAGCGAGTCGCTGGTGCTGATGGACGAGATCGGCCGCGGCACCTCGACCTACGACGGCCTTGCGCTGGCCGATGCGTGCGCGCGCCACCTGGCCGCGGGCAATCGCAGCTACACGCTGTTCGCGACCCACTACTTCGAACTGACCGCGCTGGCCACGCCCGGCAGCGGCATCGCCAACGTGCACCTGGACGCGGTCGAGCACCGCGCGCAGGACGGCACGGAATCGCTGGTGTTCATGCACGCGGTCAAGGATGGCCCGGCCGATCGCAGCTTCGGGCTGCAGGTCGCCGCGCTCGCGGGGTTGCCGAAGACCGTGGTGCGGCAGGCGCGCGCGCGCCTGGCCGAACTGGAAGCCAATCGCGACGCGCCGGCGACGCCGATGACCGCGCAGGCGCTGGACGCGCCGCAGCAGATCGGGCTGTTCGCCACGCATTCGGCCGCGCTGGAAGCCCTGGCCGCGCTCGAGCCCGACGAACTCACGCCCAGGCAGGCGCTGGAAGCGCTGTACCGGTTGAAGGCGCTGTCCTGATCTTCCCGGATTCCTAACGCGGCCGGGCATAGCGTGTGCGCTCCCACGCGCAATCAAGGAACCGCGATGCCCGACTCCCTCACGCAGGATCTCGCCGCGCAGCTGCAGGGCGCGCCCGCGCAACGGATGGCGCAACAACTGGGCATCGAGCCCGCCCAGGCCTCGGCGGCGATCGGCGCGGCGTTGCCGTTGCTGCTTGGCGCGCTCGGGCGCAATGCCAGCCAGCCCCAGGGCGCCCAGTCCCTGTATGGCGCGTTGCAGAAGGACCATGCCGGCCTCGACCTCGGCAGCGTGCTGGGCGCGGTGCTGGGCGGCGGCGGCCAGGGTGGACAGATCCTCGGCCACATCTTCGGCGACCGGCAACCGCGCGCGGCGCAGGGCCTGGGCCAGGCGACCGGCCTGGGCGGCGACAAGGCCGGCATGCTGCTCCGCCTGCTGGCGCCGATCGTGATGGCTTACCTGGCCAAGCGCATGTTCGACAAGCGCCAGGCCGGAACCGTCGCCGGCGACCAGCCGGGGCCGCAGGTGCTCGGCGACGTGCTCGGCCAGGAACATGCCCGGGTCGCGCAGGACCGAGGCAGCGGCGGGCTGCTCGGCGCGGTGCTGGACCAGGATGGCGACGGGCAACTGGGCATCGGCGACCTGATGAAACTCGGTGGCGGGCTGCTGGGCGGGCACCGCTGACGCGACGCGGCTTGGAACGGCGGCCGCCCGGGCGGCTACCCTTGCGCCGCTCCAGGCGACCGTCGCTTCAACTGGCGTCGATGTCGCCCAATGCGCGGATCAGGCGGCGCGCGCGCTTGTCGGGCTTGTGCTCCGGCGCGCGGTAGCCCGCGCGCGCGGCCGCACGCGACGCCCGCTCGGCCTCGCGGCGCGCGCGCGAGGCGTCGCTTTCGGCATACAAGGCCTGCGCGACGCTCGCCGGGCCGCGGGTGTCGCTGAGCCCCTGCACGGCGACTTCGAACATCTCCTCGCCACGCGCCACCCGCAGCGCCTCGCCGCCGCGCAGCGTGCGCGCCGGCTTGGCACGCTGGCCGTCGACTTCGACCTTGCCGGTCTCGATCGCCTGCTTCGCCAATGCACGGGTCTTGTAGAAGCGCGCCGCCCACAGCCACAAGTCCAGGCGCACGCCCTCGCACTGCTGCATGTCGTCATTGCCGGAAGCCATGCGCGGACGCTAGCGCCGACCCGCTGCCGCGGCAAGCGCACGGACGTCGCGCGTGCAGGCTGCAGGCGGCCACGCCGCCGATGCGGATCCGGAAACGCGAACGGCCGCCTCGCGGCGGCCGTTGCATGCGCGTTGGATTGCGCGGATTACTTCGCGGCTGCAGCGGCGGCGGCAGCCTCGGCCTTGGCCTTGGCATTGCCGGCGAGGTCTTCCTTGATACGCGCCTTCTTGCCTTCCAGCCCGCGCAGGTAGTACAGCTTGCCGGCGCGCACGGCGCCGCGGCGCTTGACCTGCACCGAGTCGATGGCGGCGCTGTGGGACTGGAACACGCGCTCGACGCCGAAGCCGTGCGAGATCTTGCGCACGGTGAACGCGGAATTGAGGCCGGCGTTCTTCCTGGCGATGACCACGCCTTCATAGGCCTGGAGGCGCTCCCGGTTGCCTTCCTTGACCTTGACGTTGACGACGACGGTGTCGCCCGGGCCGAAGTCCGGCAGCTGGCGCTGCACCTGTTCGGTCTCGAAGTTCTGCAGCAGCGTGTGGAGCGAGGGCTTGTTCATGGTGTCGGCCTGTTGGTATGCCGGGTCACTGGTGGGTGCCGGGCTGTTGTAGCGCGAGTGCACGTGGACCCGCGTCTTGGCATCGGTGGAGCGAAGCCGCGCATTATAGCGGCAATTTTCCGTCCTGCGCCAGAGGCTTACCCGGGTTTGTCCGCATCCCCGGCGGCCTCGGCGAGGAAGGCGTCGAGCAGCTGGCGATCGGCCTCCGACAGGGCCTTCCGGTCGACCAGCTCCGGCCGCCGCAGCCAGGTCCGGCCCAGTGCCTGCTGCCGGCGCCAGCGGGCGATCCCGGCGTGGTTGCCCGAGAGCAGCACCGGCGGCACCGCGCCGAGCGGATGCTCTACCGGCCGGGTGTAATGCGGGCAGTCCAGCAGCAGCGGCCCGTCGCTGGCGCCCGGCTCGAAGCTGTCCTGGGCGGCGGATTCGGCATCGTTGAGGGCCCCCTCCTGCAACCTGGCGACCGCATCCACGACCACCGCCGCGGCCAACTCGCCACCGGACAGGATGTAATCGCCGATCGACAGTTCCTCGTCGACCTCGGCGGCGACCAGGCGCTCGTCGATGCCCTCGTAGCGGCCGCACAGCAGCACCAGGCGCTCGCGCCGGGCCAGCTCGCGCACCCTGGCCTGGGTCAGGCGCTCGCCCTGCGGCGTGAGATAGATGACCTTCGCCGGTTTCGCGTCGGCGGCCCGCGCCGCGGCCAGGCATGCGCGCAGGGGGTCGACCAGCATCACCATCCCCGGGCCGCCGCCGAAGGGACGGTCGTCGACGCGCCGATAGCTGCCTTCGGCGTAATCGCGCGGGTTCCAGCCGTGCAGCGCCAGCAGCCCGCGTTCGCGTGCGCGCCCGACCACGCCATGGCCGGCGACCTGGGCGACGAATTCGGGGAACAGGCTGACGATGTCGATGCGCATGACGGCGTGGCTTCGGGATCAGGATTCGTGCCGGTCAGAACCCGGCGTCCCAGTCGACCGTGACCACCCCGGCATCGAAGTCGACCGAGCGGATGTAATCGGGCTCCAGGAACGGGATCATGCGCTCGCGATCGCCGCGCGCCACCAGCACGTCGTTGGCGCCGGTGGAGAACAGGTGGGAAACGGTGCCGAAGTCGATTCCCTCCAGGTTCACCACGCGCAGCCCCTCCAGGTCGACCCAGTAGTACTCACCGGCCTGGGGCGGTGGCAGGGCCGAACGCGGGACCCAGATCTCGCTGCCGCGCAGCGCTTCGGCGGCGTCGCGGTCGGCGACCCCGGGAATGACCGCGACCACGCCCTTGTGGGTTTCGCGCCCATGGGCGCCGGCGGGATTGCTTTCCCGTCCCTGCGCGTCGCGCAAGGTCCAGGGCTGGTAGCGGAAGATCGCCGTTGCCGGCTCGGTGAAGGACTCGAGCTTCAGTTCGCCACGCACGCCGAACGCGCCGTGGATCCTGCCCAACAGGATGCGGCGCGTGGTCGGTTCCATGTGCGTCGGGGCCGCGTTGGCCGCGGCCCGCGGATCAGGCTGCCGGGGCAGCCTTGGCGGCCTGCTTGGCGTTCTGCTTGAACAGGTCGGCGACCTTGTCGGTCATCTGCGCGCCCTGCCCGATCCAGTACTGGATGCGCTCGGCATCGAGCTCGACGCGCTTCTCGGCGCCGGCGGCAACCGGGTTGTAGTAGCCCACGCGCTCGATGTTGCGACCGTCGCGCGCGCTGCGGCTGTCGGTGACGATGACGTGGTAGAAGGGGCGCTTCTTGGCGCCGCCACGGGTAAGGCGGATCTTGACCATGGGGGACTCGGTGTTGCCCAGCTGCCGGGATGGCAGGGTAAGCCGGCAATTATAAAGGGATTTCCGGCGCTGGCGAAAGGGGTCAGCGACCGAAGGGCATGCCTCCGCCCATCATCCCCTGCATCCCGCGCATCAGGCCCTTCATGCCGCCGCGGCCCATCTTCGACATCATCTTTTCCATCTGCTGGTACTGCTTCATCAGCTTGTTGACGTCGGACGGCGCCATGCCCGAGCCGCGGGCGATGCGGGCGCGGCGGGAGCCGTTCAGCAAGGCCGGGTTGCGGCGCTCCTTCCTGGTCATCGAATTGATGATCGCCACCATCCGCGGGACTTCCCGGCCGGTGACCTGGGCCTTGACGTGGTCCGGGATCTGGCCGATGCCAGGCAGCTTGTCCATCAGCCCGGACAGGCCGCCCATGTTCTGCATCTGCTCGAGCTGGTCGCGCATGTCGTTGAGGTCGAACTTGCGGCCCTTGGCGACCTTCTCGGCCAGCTTCTGCGCCTTGTCCTTGTCGACCTGCTGCTCGACCTGCTCCACAAGCGACAGCACGTCGCCCATGTCGAGGATGCGGCTGGCGACGCGGTCGGGGTGGAACACGTCCAGGCCGTCGGTCTTCTCGCCGGTGCCGATGAACTTGATCGGCTTGCCGGTGATGTAGCGCACCGAGAGCGCGGCACCGCCACGGGCGTCGCCGTCGGTCTTGGTCAACACCACGCCGGTCAGCGGCAACGCCTCGCCGAAGTGCTTCGCGGTGACCGCCGCGTCCTGGCCGGTCATCGAGTCGACCACGAACAGCGTTTCGACCGGCTTGACCGCGGCGTGCAGCGCCTTGATCTCGGCCATCATCGCTTCATCGATGCTGGTGCGGCCGGCGGTATCGACGATCAGCACGTCGACGAAGGACTTGCGCGCGTCGTCGATCGCCGCGCGGACGATGGCTTCCGGCTTCTGCGATGCGTCCGACGGGAAGAACAGCACGTCGACCTGTCGTGCCAGCGTCTTCAGCTGCTCGATCGCCGCCGGCCGGTAGACGTCGGCGCTCACCACCATCACCTTCTTCTTGCGCCGTTCCTTCAGGTGTCGCGCCAGCTTGGCGACGGTGGTGGTCTTGCCCGCGCCCTGCAGGCCGGCCATCAGGATCACCGCCGGCGCCGGCACGTTGAGGTTGAGGTCGGACGCCGCCGAGCCCATCACCAGGGTCAGCTCGTCGCGCACGACCTTGATCAGGGCCTGGCCCGGGGTCAGCGACTTGAGCACTTCCTGGCCGACCGCGCGCACCTTGATGCGCTGGATCAGCGCCTGCACCACCGGCAACGCGACATCGGCCTCGAGCAGCGCGATCCGCACCTCGCGCGTGGCCTCGGTGATGTTGGACTCGGTCAACCGGCCGCGGCCGCGCAGGCGCTCGATGGTGCCGGACAGGCGCTGGGTCAGGGATTCGAACATGGACGCGGAAACCGTGCGGAAAACGGGCGCGAAGTATAGCCCGTGCACTGCTGGCGCCGGCCTGCGGGGGCCGTGGCGGCGGCGGCGGTCGGACTCCCGTCTCCGGCGTTGCGCGGCCGGCCACGGCAGGCGGCCATCGCCCCTACCGCGCGAGCCGATCATGCGACACTGGCGCGATGATCCTCGTCCTGGTCGCAACCGCGTTCTATTTCCTGGCTGCCGGCATGCTGGTGGTCGAACTGCGCCGCGAGCACGGCGGCACGCGGCTATGGCTGTTGCCCGCAGCGGTCGCGGTAGGCCTGCATGTGGCCGTGCATGCGCTGGCATGGCGGCAGTCGGGCGGGATGGACATGCACTTCTTCGCCGCGCTGTCGCTGGTGGGGCTGGGCATGGCGGCGCTGACCCTGTTCGTCGCCGCGGGCGGGCGAATGGCGGCGCTGGGCGTGGTGGTCTATCCGTTGGCCGCCGCCATGCTGCTGGGCTATGCCGGCTACGGCCATCGCATCGCCGAGGCGCTCGACTGGCGCCTGCAGCTGCACGCGTGGTGCGCCCTGCTCGCCTACGCCACGCTGGCGATCGCCGCGCTGCTGGCGCTGATGCTGTGGCTGCAGGAGCGCGCGCTGCGTCGCCACCGCTTCGACCGCTGGCTGCGCGCGCTGCCACCCCTGACCGAACTGGAATCGCTGTTGTTCCGCACCATCGCGGCCGGCTTCGTGCTGCTCACCGCGACCCTGCTGACGGGCGTGCTGTTCGTGGAGGACCTGCTGGCACAGCACCTGGTCCACAAGACCGTGCTCAGCGTGCTGTCGTGGCTGCTGTTCGGCGGCCTGCTGCTGGGCCGCTGGCGCTATGGCTGGCGCGGCCGGGTTGCGGTGCGCTGGACGCTGGCGGCGATGGCGCTGCTGGTGCTGGCGTTCTTCGGCAGCAAGTTCGTGCTGGAACTGGTCCTTCACCGCGGAACCTGAACGGGCCACCGCGGACATTCGTTTCGACAGGCAATAGTTGCATTGACAATTATTGCGCAGGCCGGCAGTATGCCGCGCCATGCAAACACCCAAGCCCCCCGTGCCCTGCAGCGGCGCCACCCTCGGGCTCCTGTTCCGCCAGGTCCGCGACGCCATGTGGGCGCGGATGGCGGAGGAGCTCGACACCCTCGGCCATGAGCTGACCTTCAGCCAGTACATGACCCTCAAGAAGCTGGCCGATGGCACCGCGGGCGTCACCGACCTGGCCCGCGCCGTCGACCTCAACCCCGGTGCCATGACCCGCCTGCTCGACAGGCTGGAAGCCAAGGGCCTGATCACCCGCGTTGCCGACGCCGGCGACCGTCGCGCGCTGAACATCCACCTCACCGAAGCGGGCCTGGTGATCTGGCAGGACATCAACCAGTGCGGCATGCGCGTGCGCGAACGCGCCATGCACGGGATGAGCGAAGCCGAACGCGAACAACTCATGCGCCTGGTCACGCGCGCCCGCGACAACCTCTCCCCCTCCGGTTCCTGAGCCATGGCCCGACCCGACCCCACCCCGCGGCGCCAGCGCCAGCGGCACCCGGCTCCCGTTGCCGCCATGCTTGCCGCGGCACTCGCCCTGGCTGGCTGTGCCAGCACCCATGGCCTGGCGCCGGCGACCGCGCCGCGCGATGCCGATTCACTCGCCGCCGCCCGCAGCATCGGCGCGGGCGCGCCCTCCGACGCCGCGTTCCCGACGCAGGACTGGTGGACCGCCTTTGGCGACCCGCAACTCGACGCCCTGGTCGCCGAAGCGCTGGCCGGCACGCCCAGGCTCGACGCCGCCGACGCCCGCACGCGCCAGGCCCAGGCGCAAGCCGGCCTTGCCGATGCGCTGCGCAAGCCCACCCTCGGGGCCAGCGCGCAGGAGACCGGCGTGCAACTCCCCGAAACCCTCGCGCCACCTCCACTTGGCGGCTCCTTCAACGCCAGCACCGTGCTGATGCTCGACTTCAAGTACGCGCCCGACCTGTGGGGCGGCAAGCGCGCGAAGTACGAAGCCGCGATCGGCCAGGCGCGGGCCGCGCAAGCCGACGCGCAGGCCGCGCGGCTGGCGCTCTCGTCGAACGTCGCCACTGCCTACATCGCGCTGGCGCATGCGTTCGACCTGCTCGACGTCGCCAACCAGGAACAAGCGCGCGCCTCGCAGCTTTCCCGGTTGAGCGCGCAGCGGGTCAAGGCCGGACTCGACAACCAGTTGCAGCTGCGCCAGTCCGAAAGCGCCATCTCCGCCGCGCGCCAGCAGGCGCAGGCCGCGCAACGGCAGGTCGATGCGCTGCGCAACGCACTGGCGGCGTTGCTGGGCCAGGGCCCGGATCGCGGCCTGGCGATCGAACGCCCGCACCTGCGCGCCACCACGCCGGCGGTGCCGGCGGTATTGCCCAGCGAACTGCTCGGCCATCGCCCCGACGTCGTCGCCGCGCGCTGGCGGGTGCAGGCAGCCAGCCGCGGCATCGACGCGGCGAAGGCGACGTTCAAGCCCAGCGTCAACCTCAACGCCATCGTCGGCCTGGCGTCGGCTGGCCTGTCGGACCTCTTCAGCAGCGAAGCGTTGCTCGGCTTCGGCGGTCCCGCGATCAGCCTGCCGATCTTCGACGGCGGCGGACTACGCAGCCAGCTGGCGAAAAGCGATGCCGACTACGACCTTGCCGTCGCCGCCTACAACCAGGCGCTGGTCCGCGCCTTGCAGGAAGTCGCCGATGCGCTGCAGGCGCAGCGTTCGCTCGACGCGCAACTGGCCTCGGGCACGCAGGCGCGCGACGCGGCGCAATCGGCCTGGCGGATCGCGAGCGACCGCTACCACGCGGGCCTGGGCACCCAGCTCGACGTGCTCGCGGCGCAACGCCCGCTGCTGCAACTGGACCAGCAATTGGCCGCGCTGCATGCGCAGCGGCTGCAGGCTGCGGTCGACCTGGATCGTGCCCTGGGCGGTGGCGTCGCGCTGCCCCCTGCCGATGCTTTCGCCGCACCGGATGCCAGCGGTCCTGATTCCACCCCCATCGACAACGACATCGCCAAGGCCCCCACGCCATGACCATCGAACTCAATCCCAACGCCACCGTCCCCGCACCGAAGAAGAACGACAAGCGCAAGCGCGCGCTGCTGGTCGTCGCCGCGATCGTGCTGGTGGCGCTGGCGGCGTGGCTGCTGTGGTACCTGCTGGTCGGCCGCTGGCACCAGGACACCGACGACGCCTACGTGCAGGGCAACATGGTCAGCATCACCGCGCAGAGCGCCGGGACCGTGGTCAGCATCGGCGCCGACGACGGCATGAAGGTGGTCGCCGGCCAGGTGCTGGTGCAACTGGATCCCAACGACGCCAAGGTCGCCTTCGAGCAGGCGAAGGCCAACCTCGCCAGCACGGTGCGCCAGGTACGCGGCCTGTACAGCGCGGTCGATGCCGGGCAGGCCGACCTGCGCGCACGCCAGGTCGCGATCGGCAAGGCGCGCGCCGATGTCGCGCGCCGCGAAGGCCTGGTCGCCAGCGGTGCGGTGTCGGCGGAGGAACTGGCGCATGCGCGCAACGAACTGGCCGCGGCCGAAGCCGCGCTGTCGGCCTCGCGCGGGGAACTGTCGCGCAACCGCGCACTGGTCGACGCCACCACCGTCACCGACCAGCCGCAGGTACAGGCCGCTGCCGCGCAGCTGCGCGCGGCGTACCTCAATCTCCAGCGGGCGGCCGTGGTCGCCCCGGTCAGCGGCTACGTCGCCCAGCGCAGCGTGCAGCTGGGCCAGCGGGTGCAGCCGGGCATGCCGTTGATGACGGTGATCCCGCTGGAACAGGTCTGGATCGAAGCCAACTTCAAGGAAACGCAACTGTCGAAGATGCGCCTCGGGCAGCCGGTCGAGCTGACCTCAGACGTATACGGCAGCGATGTCGAATTCGACGGCAGGCTGGCCAGCCTCGGCCTGGGCACCGGCAGCGCGTTCTCGCTGCTGCCGGCGCAGAACGCCAGCGGCAACTGGATCAAGATCGTGCAGCGCGTGCCGGTGCGGATCGAACTGGACCCGAAGCAGCTGGCTGCGCATCCGCTGCGGCTGGGCATGAGCATGTCGGTCGACGTCAGCATCCGCGACCAGCACGGCGACGTGCTACCCGCCGCCACGCCCGCCAGGCCGGTGCTGTCGACGCAGGCCTACGCCAGGCAACTGGCCGATGCCGATGCGCTGATCCGCGGCATCGTGCAGGACAACCTCGCGCGGCACGGCTGACCGGCCAACGCGGCGGTGCCGAAGCACCGTCGCGCTCCCATCGCAGCGGCTGCGCCATCGGCGCGGCCGCGACGGACGAAACCCACGCATGCCGACTCCCACCGAAGCCACGCCCGGCAACGGCCCCGCGCCGATCACCGCCGCCAACATGCCCGGATTCCGCCCGCCGAACCTGGCGCTGGCGACGATCGGCATCGCGATGGCGATGTTCATGCAGGTGCTGGACATCACCATCGCCAACGTTTCGCTGCCGACGATTTCCGGCAACCTGGGCGCCAGCGCCAACCAGGCGGTGTGGGTCATCACCTCGTTCGCCGTCAGCAACGCGATCGCGTTGCCGTTGACCGGGTTCCTGACGCGACGTTTCGGTGAACGCCGCCTGTTCGTCTGGGCCACGTTCGCTTTCGCCATCGCCTCGCTGCTGTGCGGGTTGGCCAATTCGATGGGCATGCTGGTGGTGGCGCGCGCGCTGCAGGGGTTCGTCGCCGGCCCGATGTATCCGGTGGCGCAGGCGTTGATGATCTCGATCTATCCGCCGCACAAGCGCGGGCAGGCGATCGCGTTGCTGGCAATGGTGACCGTGGTCGCGCCGATCGCCGGGCCGATCCTGGGCGGCTGGATCACCGACAACTACAGCTGGGAGTGGATCTTTTTCATCAACGTGCCGATCGGCATCGCCATCAGCGCGATCGTCGGCCGCCAGTTGCGCGGTCGCCCGGAGCGCCTGGAGAAGCCGCGCATGGACTACGTCGGGCTGGCGACGCTGGTGCTGGGCGTCGGCGCGCTGCAGGTCCTGCTCGACCTGGGCAACGACGAGGACTGGTTCAATTCCACCAGGATCGTGGTGCTGGCGATCGTGGCGGTGGTCGCGCTGGCGGTGTTCTTCATCTGGGAACTGACCGACAAGGATCCGATCGTCGACCTGCGCCTGTTCCGGCACCGCAACTTCGCCGCGGGCACCCTGGCGCTGGTGCTGGCGTACGCCGCGTTCTTCTCGGTGGCCCTGATCATCCCGCTGTGGCTGCAGCGCAACCTCGGCTACACGCCGATCTGGGCCGGCCTGGCGACCGCGCCGATCGGCGTGTTGCCGATCATCCTGACGCCGTTCGTCGGCAAGTACGCGGCGCGCTTCGACCTGCGCGTGGTGGCGAGCCTTGCGTTCGTGGCGCTGTCGGCCACCAGCTTCGTCCGCGCCGGGTTCAACCTCGATGTCGACTTCCCGCGCGTGGCGATGGTGCAGTTGTGGATGGGCCTGGGCGTGGCGCTGTTCTTCATGCCGGTGCTGACGATCCTGCTGTCGGACCTGGAGCCGCACGAGATCGCGTCCGGCTCGGGGGTGGCGACGTTCTTCCGCACCCTGGGCGGCAGCTTCGCCGCATCGTTGACGACCTGGGCCTGGAACCAGCGCGCGGTGGTCCACCACGCGCACCTGACCGAGCGGATTTCGGCGACCGACCCGGGCATGCTGCAGACCGTCACCGCGATCGGCCAGGGCAACCTGCAGCGCGGGGCGATGTACCTGGACCGGATGATCGCGCAGCAGGCCGCGCAACTCGGCTTCAACGAGATCTTCCACCTGCTCGGAATCCTGTTCCTGGTGGTGATCGCGTTCGTCTGGTTCGCCAAGCCGCCGTTCGCGGCGAAGGCAGCCAGTGGCGCGGCAGCGGCGGGTCACTGATCGTTGCCCAAGTGTAGGAGCGGCTCATAGCCGCGAGCTCTCCAGCAATGTCGCATTGGACTGCAAAAGCTCGCGGCCATGAGCCGCTCCTGCGGTCAAGCGCCGGCGGCTTCCAGCGCGTCGGCCAGGCGTTCCACCGCAATGACCTCGAGCCCCTGGAAACGGGCCGCCTTCGGCGCATTCGCCCTGGGCACGATCGCACGCCTGAAGCCGTGCGTGGCGGCTTCCTTCAGGCGCTCCTCGCCGTTGGGCACCGGACGGATCTCGCCGGACAGGCCGACTTCGCCGAAGGCGATGGTCTTTTCCGCCAGCGGCTGGTCGCGCAGCGACGACAGCACCGCCAGCAGCACCGGCAGGTCGGCCGCGGTCTCCTGCAGGCGGATGCCGCCGACCACGTTGACGAACACGTCCTGGTCGCTGACGCCGATGCCCCCATGGCGATGCAACACCGCCAGCAGCATCGCCAGCCGGTTCTGTTCCAGGCCGACGGCGACGCGGCGCGGGTTCGACAGCGGCGAGGAATCCACCAGCGCCTGCACTTCCACCAGCAGCGGCCGCGTGCCTTCGCGCGTGACCATCACGCAGCTGCCCGGCTGCTGCAGGCTGCCGCCGGAGAGGAAGATCGCCGACGGGTTGGGGACTTCCTTCAGCCCCTGCTCGCCCATCGCGAACACGCCCAGTTCGTTGACCGCGCCGAAGCGGTTCTTGAACGCGCGCAGCACCCGGAAGCGCGAGCCCGATTCGCCCTCGAAGTACAACACCGCATCGACCATGTGCTCGAGCACGCGCGGCCCGGCGATGCCGCCTTCCTTGGTGACATGGCCGACCAGGAACACGGCGGTTCCTGTTTCCTTGGCATAGCGCACCAGCCGCGCGGCGGATTCGCGCACCTGGCTGACCGAGCCCGGGGCGGCGGTGAGGGACTCGGTCCACAGGGTCTGGATCGAGTCGGCGACGATCATGCGCGGGCGCGTGGTCGCGGCGTGCTCGAGGATGCGCTCGACTCCGGTCTCGGCCAGCGCATGCACCCCATCCACCGCCAGGCCAAGGCGCGCGGCGCGGCCCGCGACCTGGCCGAGGGATTCCTCGCCGGTGACGTAGAGGCTGCTGAAGCCTGGCCCGCCGGCCGGACTGCCGCCGGCCATCTTCGCCACCGCCTGCAGCAGCAGGGTCGACTTGCCGATGCCCGGATCGCCACCGACCAGCACCACCGCGCCCCCGACCAGTCCGCCGCCGAGCACGCGGTCGAATTCCCCGATGCCGGTGGACACGCGCGCGTCCTCCTGGTGGCGCACGTCGGACAGCGCAGTGACCTTCGGCGCCTCGACCTTGCCCGCCCAGCCCGCGCGCCGCGATGGCGATTTCGCCGCGGCCGCGCCCGCCGGCTCCAGGACGATTTCCGACAGCGTGTTCCAGGCGCCACACTCGGCGCACTGGCCCTGCCACTTGTTGTGTTCGCCGCCGCATTCGCCGCAGACGTAGGCGGTCTTCGCCTTGCTCGTGATCTTCGCGGCCATCGGTTCCCGGGGTTCCCTGCGTGCGACGCCGCCACTCTAGCGGGCGGGCGTCGCACGCGCTGGGATCAGGCGCTTCCGGTCGCGATGGCGGCGGGCGACGCCGCTTCCGCGGCCGGCTCGATCCGCACCCATTCCAGGTAGGCCTCGTAGAGTGCGCTGAGCAGCACAAGCCCGCCGGCGAACCGGAACCACGGCATCGCGACCGCGTCTGCGCGGGGCAGCACGAAGATCGCGAAGGGCGTCGGGTCGAGGAATGCCGTCATCGGCGCCGCGTGCGCGAGCAGCATCAGGCCAAGGCCAAAGCCGGTGACGATCCCCGCGCGCCGGCTCCAGCGGCGCCAGCCGCCCTGCAGCGCCACCCCGAGCCAGACGGCGACGTACGCGATCAACCAGCCGATCGTCGCCGCGCGCTGCCAGCTGTGCATGAACGCCTCGCTCAGGGCGAGGCCGCCGCCAACGCCATGGCCCAGGGTCGCCGTATCCCAGAACGCCTGCGGCGCGACGTACATCGCCAGCGGGAACACGGCAAGGCCCGCCGCGGCGAGCAACGCCTGCCAGCGCGGTGCGCGCGCGGGCTTCGGATCCGGGCGCGGCTTCCAGGCGAAGCTGCCCTCGGGCCGCCGGCGGCGGAACCACGCGATCGCCATGAAGACGAGCGCCAGGCAGGCGAACCACTTCACCAGGTCCAGTTCGAAATGTGCGTCGGACATCCCGACCACGAAGATGCCAACGATCATCCAGATCGCGAAATCGTGGTTGTCCTCCGGGTCGATCAGCGGCTTGCGCGGCTCGTAGCGCCCCGCGGCCTCCGCGGGGCGACCGAACGCGGCCAGCAAGGCTACCGCCATCGCGCTGTCCGGTGCGCGCCCGGCGGCTTCAGCCTTCGCCGCCAATTCCTCCTGCAGCAGCGCGCGCAGTTCGAGCGCGACGTCGTTGCGCCGCTTGTGCGGCAGCAGGCGCGCGACATCGCGCACATAGGATTCGATCACGTCGTTCGCCGTCGTCATTTCCCGTCATCCCCCTTCAGAAAGCCATCGATCGCCGTGGCCTGGGCGCGCCAGGCAGCAGACAGGTCCGCGTAGGCGCGTTCGCCTTCGCGACTGAGCCGGTAGTAGCGCCGCGGCGGCGCCGTTGCGGCGTCCCATTCGCTCAGCAGCAGGCCCTGCGCCTCCAGCCGCCGCAGCAGCGGATACAGCGTGCCCTCCTCGATCGGCATGCCGCCCCCCGCCAGGGCCTGGCGCAGCGAATAGCCGTACTGGCGCTCGCGCAGCAGGCTGAGTACGGCCAGCACCAGCACACCGCGCCGGAGTTCGACCAGTCCCGCTTCCCTTGCCGCCTTGGCTTGCTTTTCGATCATGCGCCACCGCTACTGTTTGTCACACGGTACATAGGCACGCATACTGTGTCAAGCATAGTAACGGCCAAGCGCATGCGCACCGCGGCAGCACCAGGGCTGGGGAGCGATTGCAGTCTCTTCAGCGCGTCGCACCCGGCTCTCGGCGCCAAGGCACGCGCCCGTGGCCGGTGTGGCCAGATGGAATCGGCAGGACTGGTCCCGCAGCGCCACTTCGCGATCCCGCGCGGAATCCCGGCGCGCCGCCCGATTCGAAGTCGATGCCCCAGTGGCCCCTGTTTCGCGTCCGGCGTCGTGGGCTCGAGGTCCCGTGGACTTGCCGGCTTCGCCGGATCAGCGGATCAGCCGGAGACGGTCACGCCGTTGCCATCACCAGCGAAGGTGTTGGTCGTGGTCTCCGCCGCCTCGCGCATCTCGACGATCCGCGCCGCCTGGGCGTCGGCGGCAACCCGGTGCTGCAGCGACTTGCACAGCTCGACCCCTGCCGAGGTCAGGCGCGGTGGCTCTTCCCCGTCGTCCACCAGGCCGCTGTCCACCAGCCGCTGGCGGATTTCGGTATCGCCGGAGGTCAACGGCGCGGCCTGGTCGATGCGTTGCAGCACTTCGAGCAGGGCCAGGTCTTCGAGAGGGATGGGATCCATGGGGCGCAGTCCTGAGGAGACACGATGATGCCACGGCGCAGGCCTCCCGGCGCCTGGCCGCATTATCGCGCGATTCGCGATGCGGGGCGGGCCCGTGGCCCCTGCTGCATCCGTCCTGCGTTCAGCCACGTGTAGCGACCGGGGAGTGCCATGGCCAAGTCCAACTTCTTCACCGAGCTCAAGCGCCGCCAGATCTACCGCGGTGGGGTGATGTACATCGTCGCCGGATGGGTGGTGGTGCAGGTCGCCACCCAGGTCTTCCCGTTCTTCAGCATCCCCGACTGGGCGATCCGTTTCGTGGTGGTGGCGATCCTGCTCGGTTTCCCGCTGCTGCTGGTCTGGCTGTGGATGTTCGAGAGCTCGTTGCCGACCGAGGGCGATGCGCATCTGGTCGACCGCCGCCGCGGTGGCGATCGCGGCGGCGATTCGGCCGAAGCACTGGCCAGGATCATGGAAGCAGAGCGCAGCGAGCGGCAGAAGGAAAACCAGGTGTTGATCGCCGCGCTCGCCCAGCTCAAGGATGCGCACGGCCAGCCCCCCGAGTCGCCGGCCGATGCGGTTGCCGCACTGCAGGGGCGGCGTGGACACACGGTCGTCCCGGACACCGGCCACACGCCGCCCGCCGAACCCTACACGCCGCCACCGCCGGCCAAGCGCAAGAGCCGGGTCATGGTATTGATGACCGTGCTGGCGATCTTCATCGTCCTGGCTGGGCTGTGGACGCTGCTGGTGCCGCAGGCCACGGTGCAGCCGGCCACGGCCGCGGCCGCCACCGGGCAGCTGGCGGAAAAGTACGTCGCCCCGGGCTTCGCCCAGGTCGAGGATTTCGGCGTCAAGCTGCTGCGGCCGGTGCTGGCCAAGCTCGGCCTGCACGTCGCACCGGAGCGCGTGTTCACCGGCATCATGGTGTTGCTCGCACTGGTCCTGCTCCGCGACTTCTACCGGAAGGTCACGCGCTCCCGATCCCGGCAGGCGCCCTCGCACTGAGCGACGGCGCTTGCGCCACAAAAAAACCCGCCGATGAAGGCGGGTTTTTCTTTCTGCTGGTGCCGGAAACAGGAGTCGAACCTGCGACCTACGCATTACGAATGTGCAGATCGTTTTTTCCGGCGCAGAAAAGATAGTGTAAATCAGGCCAATGCTGTTGCAGAAGCCCTTTTTTCCGGAGGTCGCGTGTCCCAGATGCGCCCCCATATCTGGGCTCTGGCAATTGCTCAGGGCGATCACCGCCTAGAAACAAAGGGTTTATCCGGCGATGGCAGCCCCCCTGACCGACGCATTCCGACTGTTCCTCCATGCGTATGTCAGGGCAAGCTTGTTCAGCTGCTGCCCCTGCCCGTGGTCAGCTTTGCCGGCAGACGGTCGAAGGCCACATGCGATCGGTGGGCAATCGTATCGAACAAAAAAAGGGGGCTTGCGCGGTTCCGAATTTGGGCTATGACTGGAACCACGAGATTGAGGACTTCGGCGTTAGCACTGCCCATCACGCGGATCGGCGGCCCGCGTGGACCGCATTGCGGTTCCAGCCGGTGACCGCGGGTGGCGTAACGCGCCCAGAATTGCGCACTGCCCCCGTGTTCCACCCGAACACGCGTTGATGGTGTGCTCCAGTTCCTTGGCCATCCGTGTCAATTCGCGAATCTTGCTGCGAATATCGGCCAGATGCCCCCGGGCCACGACATCGATCTCGCTGCAGGACAACATCGCGTCGCTGCCGCCCAGGCGTAGCAGGCTGCGGATTTCGTCGAGGCTGAAACCGAGTTCCCGGCCGCGGCTAATGAAGCGAAGGCGGTTCACGTCCTCTTCGCCGTAATCCCGATAGCCATTGGCCTTGCGGCGAGCTTGGGGCATGAGCCCGGCGTGCTCGTAGTAGCGGATGGTTTCCAGATGGCAGCCGCTGACCGCGGCGGCTTCGCTGATCTTCATGTCGAACGGCCTCTTGACCCTGTAGCGACTACGGACTTTACACTGTCTTGTCTCCCCGCCAACGCGATTGTCGCCATGCGTCGGCCCTCTCCCCATTGAATTCTTCATGCCCAGCCTGTCCAGCCTTCTCAGCCGTGCGTTGGTCCTCTGGTTGCTGCTGGCGACGTTCGTCCCGTGCGCCTTGGCAGGAGAGGTCGGACCCGACCCGCGCCAGACATGGCAATTGCTGGATTACGTGGCAGTGGACTACGCCGGCGCGATCCAGGGAGGAAAAGTGGTCTCCCCGGCCGAGTACGCAGAGATGCGTGAGTTCTCGGTCACGATCCGCAGCCAGCTCGCTGCGTTGCCCTCCGCCCCTGGGCAATCGGCGCTGGTCGCGCAATCCGATCGACTGATCGCTGCGGTCGGGGCCAGAGCCGATTCGAAAACGGTCGCCGATCTGGCCCATCACTTGGCCGATGGCTTGCTCGCTAGCTATCCGATCGAGGCTGTCCCGGCATCGCCGCCGAACCCGGCTCGCGCCGCGCCGCTCTACGCACAGCAATGCGCTGCATGCCACGGGCCGACCGGCGCTGGCGATGGTCCGGCCGGCGCGAGTTTGAACCCGCCGCCGATCGCCTTCACTGATCCGGACCGGGCCGCCCGGCGCAGTCCGCTGGCGCTGTATGAAGTGATCTCACAAGGCGTTCCCGGCACGTCGATGGCCAGCTTCTCAGCTTTGCCGGACGCCGACCGCTGGGCGTTGGCGTTCTACGTCGGAAGCTTGGCGTACTCGCCGCAGGACCGCGCACAGGGGGAAAGCCTATGGCGCAACAACCCCGAGCTGCACCGGCGGCTTCCGTCCATCGGAGCGCTGACACATTCCACCGAGTCCGATCTGGCCGGGATCCTCGGCCAAGCACAGGCCAAGGCCATCACTGCGTATTTACGCGCCACGCCCAAAGCCGTCGCAGAGCCTGCACCCGGCTTGGCGGCAGGCCCGTTCGCGCTGGCGCGCGAGCGTCTGGCCGACAGCGTCCAGGCCTACGCCGCGGGCAATCCGTCGCAGGCCAAAGTCTGGGCGCTTTCGTCCTATCTGGATGGGGTTGAACCGGTGGAACCCATGCTGGCCGCCCGCGATCGCGCCCTGTTGCGCGAGATCGAAACAGCGATGGGACAGTTTCGTGCACAACTTGGGCAGGGCGCGCCCATCCGAGATCTCGACGCGACGGCCAAGCGGATCACCGCGCTGTTTGATCGCGCCGAATCCGTCCTGCAGGACGCCCATACCGATGCAACGACCGCGTTTCTCGGCAGCTTCACCATCCTGCTGCGCGAAGGCCTGGAAGCGCTACTGGTTGTGATCGGCATGATTGCATTCTTGCGCAAGGCAGAGCGCCGCGAGGTGCTGCCCTATGTCCATGCCGGTTGGATCGGTGCCCTGCTTGCCGGTGTGCTGACGTGGGGCGCGGCCACCTACCTGGTCGGCATCAGCGGCGCGAGCCGGGAGGTGACTGAAGGCTTGTCGGCGTTGTTCGCCGCGGTCGTGTTGCTGGGCGTGGGCATCTGGATGCATCAGAAGAGCCTGGCAGGTCGTTGGCAGCAGTACCTGCACGCGAAGATGTCGGCAGCATTGACCCGCCGCTCGGCCGTGTTCCTGTTCCTGCTCGCGTTCGTTGCGGTGTACCGCGAAGTGTTCGAGACGATTCTGTTCTTCATCGCCATGTGGAGTGAGCAGAACAGTACGGCCATTCTCGGCGGATTGATTGCAGGCAGTGTTGCACTCGCTGCCGTCGCGTACTGGATGTTGGGCATCAGCAAACGGTTGCCTATCGGCCAGTTCTTCTCGATCAGTTCGATCCTGATCGCCGTGCTTGCTGTGGTGTTGGTCGGCAAAGGCATCGCCGCCCTGCAGGAAGCCGGCTGGGTCGCGCAGGCACTGGTCGCAGTGCCGCGCATCGAGTGGCTGGGTGTGTACCCGTCCTGGCAGTCGCTGCTGGCCCAGTTGGGTGTCGCCATCGCCGCGATCGTCGGATTTTTCGTCAACATCCGTTCCAAGCGCGTGTCCGAGCGTTCCTGAGCCGAGCATGCGCTGCGAAATACTCTCTTCGATGAGGCAGAAATAGCACCATGAGCGACTCGTGCTGCGGACGTGCCATGGACGTGCAGGCGATGGAAGCGGGCCAGCGCCGCGTGTTGCGGACCGTGCTGGCGATCAACGTCGTGACCTTCGTGATGATGATCGCCGCGGCGCTATACAGCCGATCCTCGTCGCTGTTGTCCGGCGGCCTGGATAACTTCGGCGACGCGCTGACCTACGCCCTGAGCCTGGCGGTGGTCGGCGCCAGCGGACAGGCCAAGGCGAAGGTGGCGCTGGTCAAGGGTGGCCTGATCCTGCTCGCGGCGATGGTGGTGGCCGGGCAGATCGTCTGGCGCCTGCTGCATCCCGCCGTTCCTCTGTTCGAGGGCATCGGCATCGCGGCCCTGATCAATCTCGGTGCCAATTTGATCTGCCTGCGCCTGCTGACGCCTTTCCGTCACGGCGATGTGAATCTGGCGTCAGCGTGGGAGTGCTCGCGCAACGACATGTTCGACGGGCTGGCGGCCTTGACGGCCGCGGCGGGCGTCTGGCTCTTCGATGCGGGATGGCCCGATCTGGCGGTCGCCGGCGTATTGCTGGTGATCTTCCTGCGGTCGGCCTGGCGGGTGTTCCGCGCGGGATGGCGCGAGTACGGGCGCCGGGCCGATGAAATTTCGTAACACTGTGATCAGCCTGTATTCTGCGCGCATGCTGTCGGCCGCGCCTCGTCCCTTGCTTGCCCGCTTGCGCTCGTCTGCGCGGCTGGCAGTGCTCGTGCTGCTGGTGTTCACAGTGAAGATCGGCGCGGCCGCGGCTTGCCCCAAGCACGACTTCATCGATCTGGGGATTGGTGCTGACAGTAGCCAAGCGGTCATGAAGGCGGTATCGGCCAACAATGGCGATGCCGACCTGGGCAAAACCCTGCCCGGCCATGCCGGGACCTGCACGCACTGCGAGTGCCATCACGCGGCCGCAGTCGTGCCGACGGCCCACCTCTCGCTGGCGATTACGACCAATGGATTGACCGCCTGCAATACAGGCCCACCTCCCAGCGCCTCGCCGCTTCAGGAATTGAGACCACCGATCGCCTGAGTGACGTTCATTACGACCTTTTGCGCCTTGCGCCGGAGGACGACGTTGACTCAGAGGATCACGCATGCCCATTTTTCGCTTGTCGCGACGATTCGTCGCGCGGCTGGCCATGGCCGTTCTCGCAGCAGGCCTGCTGTCGGGACCCGTCGCGGCCCAGCAACCACCGGATTCGCACGCACCGCCGGCGCTTCGCGACGCCCTCCAGGCCGCCTGGCAACAGCACCCCACGTACCGTGCCAGCGAGGCGCAGCTTGCCGCGTCGCGTGCCCGGCTCGATGCCGCCGGCCAGCCGCTCTACAACCCCGAAATCGAACTGGCCGCGGATGATGAAGGTCCGGACCGGACCGCGACTGTCGGCCTCAACCTGACGCTCGACCTGAGCGGCAAGCGCCGGGTGCGGCGCGACGCCGCCGCCGCGCGTGTGGAGCAGACGGCGGCCGAGGCGCGCATGCGCCGGCGCGATTTCATCCAGCAATGGTTCGCCGGTTGGGCTGAACTGCAGACTGCACAACAGCGCGTCAGGACCGGCGAACGCCGGCTGGCGCTGGTGACCCGCTTCGCCGGGCTGGCCGACAAGCAGTTCGCGGCGGACGACATCTCGGGATTGGAGCGCGACTTGGCGCTGCTGGCCCGCGATGAGGCGCAGGCTGAGCAGTCGCGATTGATTGCCGAACACGCAGAGGCCGAAGCGCGCTTTCGCTCACTTGGGGGGGCGCCGGACAGCCTCGCCGCGATGGCATTGCCCAGCGACACGCTGCCGCCGCCGGTTACGCCTGGGATCGGGATCGAAGGGTTGCCCGACTGGCAGGCCGCGCAAGCCGCGGCGCTTGCCGCCGAACGCGAGGTCACCGTCGCCCGCCGCAACCGCGTCGCCGATCCCACAGTCGGCGTGCGCGCAGGTCGCATCGATTACGACGGACTGCAGGACAACGTCGTCGGCGTGTCGGTGAGCATTCCGCTGTTCGTGCGCAATTCGTACCGTGCCGAGGTCGTGGCCGCACAAGCCGACGCCGACGTGGCGATCGCAGAAGTCGAGCGGGTGCAGATCGAGCTTGACGCCGATCGCCGCCGCGCTATCGACAGCTATGCCGCCGCGCACGCGGCATGGTCGCGTTGGCAGGCCAGTCGCGGCACCGATGTCGAACGCCGCGCCAACCTGCTCGAACGCCTGTGGCGCGAAGGCGAGCAGTCGACCGCCGACTACCTGCTGCAACTCAAACAGACCCTGGACACCGCGCTTGCCGGTGCCGAACTCGAAGCGCGCCTGTGGCGCAGCTACGCCGACTATCTCGCCGCCACCGGCCAGCTCGAACGCTGGGTCGGCCTGGAGGCAACCCCATGAGAGATTCCCTGATGACCCGATACGAATGGCTGTGCCTGCCTTTGACGGCGGCTGTGCTGATCGCACTCGCCGGCTGCGGCAAGTCCCCCGAGGCTGAATCCACTCCGGCTGCAACGGCCGAATCTGCCGAGGCCGATCACGCCGAAGGCGCGGGCGACCACGCCGAGGAAAGCGGCGAAGCCGTCGTCCCCGTGGCGATGGACGCCGCTGCGCTCAAGGCCGCCGGCATCCGCTTGCAGACGCTGCAACCGACCTCGCTCAGTGAAGAACTGCGCGCCCCGGGCGAAGTGGTCGACAGCGCTTACGGCACCACCCTGATCACGCCTCGGGTCGAAGCGTTGGTGGTTCGCCGTCACGCCCGGCTGGGCGATGAGGTCCGGGCCGGCGCGCCGCTGGCGACGCTGGCCAGCGTCGAGGTCTCCGATGCGCAGGCCGATCTGCGCATCGCCGAACAGGAATGGCGTCGCGTCTCGGCGCTGGGCCGCGAAGCGGTGGCCGGCCGTCGCATCACCGAAGCCAAGGTCGCGGTGGATCGCGCCCGCGCCAAAGCCCAGGCCTATGGCCTGCCTGGTACCGCCAGCGGCGCCGTCAACGGCCAGTTCACCCTGACCGCGCCGCATGCCGGGCGCATCACCGAAGACGACTTCGTGGTGGGCCAGCGCATTGAGCCGGGCAAGCCGTTGTTCCGCCTGGTCGATGAATCGATCGTCTGGGTGGATGCCAAGCTCCCCCCCGGCACGGCGCCGCGCATCGAGGCCGGAAGCCCGGCGACGGTCGTGATTGGCGGCGAGCGCATCGCCGGCAAGGTGTTGCGCAGTGCCCACCGCACGTCGGATGCGACCCGCAGCGCGACGATCCGGCTCGAAGTGCCGAACCAGGCCGACCGCCTGCACGGCGGCGACTTCGTCGAGGTGTACTTCAACGCGACGGCCGCTACCGATGCCGACAACTCGTCCGCCACCCAACTCGCGGTGCCGACCGACGCCCTGGTGCAACTCGAAGGCGAGACGGTGGTGTTCCGCCGCAATGCGGCCGGGGCGCTGGAACCGGTGCCGGTGCGCACCGGTGATGCGATCGGCGACCGCACCGTGATCCGAGAAGGACTCAAGGCGGGCGACACGGTCGTCGTCGCCGGCGCGTTCGCGGTGAAATCGCAGCTGCTCAAGGCGCAACTGGGAGAAGGTCATGGGCATTGATTCCTTGCGCAGGACGCGCGGAGGCGCGCCATGCTGAATCGCCTGGTCGAACTCTCCCTGCGTTACAAGTTCCTGGTCCTGATCATCTTTGCAGTGGTCGCGTTCCTTGGCGTCAATGCGGTGCGCAACGTGCCGATCGATGCCTTCCCCGACGTGACTCCGGTCCAGGTCAACATTTACACCGAGTCCCCGGGGCTCGCAGCCGAGGACGTGGAACTGCTGCTCACCACGCCCGTTGAGTCCGCCTTGGCAGGCCTGCCGAAAGTGCAGGAGATCCGGTCGGTCAGTCTATTCGGACTGTCCTACGTCGCCGTCTATTTCGAGGACGACATGGATATCTACTTCGCCCGTCAGCTGGTCAACGAGCGGTTGCAGGAAATCGGCGACCGGTTGCCAGAAGGCTACGGCAAGCCGAGCATGGGGCCCAATACCTCGGGCCTGGGTCAGGTGTTCTGGTACACGGTCGAACGCGCTCCGGGCGTCAGCAAGGACCAGGTTACCGACATGGATCTGCGCACCTGGCAGGAATGGACGGTACGCCTGATCCTGCGCACGGCCCCCGGCGTCGACGACGTAACTTCGTGGGGGGGCGGCGAACGCGAGTTCCAGGTGCAGATCGACCCGCAACGCCTGTACGCCCGCGGCTTGGGCTTCGGTGACGTGATCGCTGCACTGCCGGCCAACAACGGCCAGGTCGGTGGCAACGTCATGGATGTGGGCCGCGAGCAGTTCCTGGTGCGCGGCTTGGGGTTGCTGAAATCAACCGAAGACATCGGTGAGATCGTGCTCAAGGCCGAGGATGGCGTGCCGGTCTATCTGCGCGATGTGGCCACCATTGTCGAAGCGCCCGCCCCACGATTCGGCGCAGTGACGCGCGACGGCGAGGAAGTCGTGCTGGGCATGGCGCTGGCGCGCATCGGGGAGAACGCCAAGGACGTGGTCGAGGCGGTCAAGGGCAAGCTCGATGTCGTGCGCGACGCGCTGCCCGAGGGCATCGTGCTCAAACCCATCTACGAGCGCACCGACCTGGTCAACAAGGCCGTCGGCACCGCGGTGCGGGCACTGATCGAAGGCTCGATCCTGGTCGCGATCATCCTGTTCCTGTTCCTGGGCGAATTGCGCTCGGCGCTGGTGGTCATCGTGACCTTGCCGTTGGCCATGCTGATCGCCTTCATCGGCATGGGCCAGGCCGGTCTGTCGGCCAACTTGATGTCGCTGGCGGGGTTGGCGATCGGCATCGGCATGATGGTCGATGGCGCAGTGGTCATGGTCGAGAACGCATTCCGGATCATGGCCGAGCGCCTGGAACACGGCGAGAAGGTCGACAAGACTTCCGCGGTGCTGGCGGCCGCCAAGGAGGTCGCCAATCCGATCACCTTCGCCATCACCATCATCATCGTGGTGTTCCTGCCGCTGTTCGCGCTGGAGGGCCTGGAAGGCAAGATGTTCAAGCCGATGGCCTTCAACATCGCTTTTGCGATGGCCGGGTCCATGCTGCTGAGCCTGACCTTGATCCCGGTGCTGGCGTCGATGATCCTCAAGCCCAAGCCGGAGCGCGATACCTGGCTGGTGGCGCGGATCAAACGCGGCTACCAGCCATTGCTGGGCAAGGCACTGGCGCGCAAGAAAGTGGTCGTGGTCAGTGCCTTGCTTGCGCTGGTCGCAAGCCTGGCGCTGTTCCCGTTCCTGGGCAAGGAGTTCATGCCGCAGCTGCAGGAAGGTTCGATCATGTGGCGCGTCACAGGCATTCCGTCGACCTCGCTCAACGAGTCGATCCGGACCAGCAACACCATCGCCAAGGCGTTCGAGCAATTCCCGGAGGTCGACACCACGCTGGCGATGATCGGCCGCGCCGAGAAGGGCGAGACTGCCGACGTGAACTACATGGAGATCTACACCGCACTCAAGCCCGAGGACGAGTGGACCAGCGGACGCAACATCAAGCAGCTTGAAGAGGCCATGCAGGAGACGCTGGAAAAAGTGGTGCCCAATGTCGTGCCCGGCTATACCCAGCCGATCCAGATGCGGGTGGAAGAGCTGATCTCCGGCGTCCGCGCGACGCTGGCGCTGAAACTCTACGGTGAAGACCTTGAACAGCTGGACCGCATCAGCGGACAGCTCAAGACCGCGCTCGGCAAGGTGCCGGGCGTGGCCGACCTGTCGCTGGAGGCCAATGTCGGCAAGCCGCAAATCCGCATCGAGGTCGATCGCGACGAACTGGCCCGCCACGGCATGAATGCCGAGGAGGTGCTGACCATCGTCCGCAACGGCCTGGGCGGCGAGCCGGTCAGCGTGCTGCTGGACGGTGTCAAGCGATTCGATATCGCGGTGCGCCTGAGCGAGGCCACCCGGGACTCGGTGGAAGCGTTGCGCCGGATTCCCTTGCGTACCGCCACCGGCGCCGTGGTGCCGCTGTCGGAGGTGGCCGATGTCAGCGTGGCCGAGGGCTACTCGTTCGTCCGCCGCGAGCAGCTGCAGCGCTACGCGGTCATCCAGATGGACGTGCGCGGCCGCGATGTCGACGGCTTCGTCAAGGATGCCGATGCCGCGATCAGGCAGCAGGTCAAACTACCGGCCGGCTATTGGATCGAATGGGGCGGGGCGTTCGCAAACCAGCAACGCGCCCTGGCAAAACTGGCATTGATCGTGCCGATCACGATCTTCTTCATCTTCGTGCTGCTCTACACCGCGTTCAACTCGATCAAGTACGCGGCGCTGATCCTGGCCAATGTGCCATTTGCCACCATCGGCGGGCTGCTGGCGCTGTTCGTTACGGGCCAATACCTGTCCGTGCCCTCGGCGATCGGCTTCATCGCGGTGTTCGGCGTGGCGATGCTCAACGGCATCGTGCTGGTCAGCTTCCTCAACGAGCTGCGCGACAAGGGTCTGTCGGTGCGTGAGGCGGTGGTGCAAGGCACTGCGCTGCGTCTGCGCCCGGTGCTGATGACGGCCAGTGTGGCGATCCTGGGCCTCGTGCCGATGCTGCTCTCCAGCGGCGTCGGTGCAGAAACCCAACGCCCGCTGGCGACTGTGGTGGTCGGGGGCTTGATCAGCTCGACCCTGCTGACGCTGATCCTGCTGCCCGTGTTGTACGAATGGCTCGAAAACCGCTCGGATCGCAAAGCCGCCGAGGACAATGCAAAGGAGACCACGTCATGAAACAGATCAAGGCCTTCGTCCATCGCAATCGGGTTTCCGATTTGATCCATGCGCTGGGAGCTTCCGGCTTCCAGCGGCTGAGCCTGTTCGATGTCAAGGGATTGCTACGGGCGCTCAGCAGTCGTGAGCAGCAATTCTCGGTCGAGTTCGGTGATCAGGTGATTAGTGAGGTGCAAATGGAACTCTTCTGCGAAGACGGCGACGTGGCGCGTGCGGTGGAGATTTTCCAGCGCACTGGGCGCACTGGCCGCGCCGAAGCGGGTTGGATCTACATCAGCCAGGTTGAGCACGCCGTCATCATCGGCGAGGGCGATCAGGAGGCTTGAGATGGGCGCAGGACACGATCACGAGGCCGGTGAGATCAAGCACGAGAAGCCGCTATGGTGGGCCCTCGGGCTCACCGCGGGATTCCTGGTAGCGGAAGTCGCCGGCGCCTTGCTGACCAACAGCTTGGCACTGCTGTCGGATGCCGCGCACATGGGCACCGATGTCATCGCCTTGGCAATCTCGCTATTCGCTGTGCGCTTGAGTCGTCGCCCGCCGGACGCCAAGCGGACCTACGGTTACGCCCGGATGGAAGCGCTCGGCGCAATGGTCAATGGTGGCCTGTTATTCGTCGTGGCCGGTTACATCCTGTGGGAGGCGGTGGGCCGATTCCGCCATCCGCCTGAAGTCGCATCCACCGGCATGCTGGCGATCGCGTCGATCGGTCTGATCATCAATCTGATCTCGATGCGCCTGCTCAAGGCGGGCAGTGGTACGAGCCTCAACGTCAAGGGCGCCTATCTGGAAGTCTGGAGTGACATGCTCGGCTCCGTGGGCGTGATCATCGGTGCGCTGGTCATCAAGTCCACCGGATGGGCGGTGATGGACCCGATCATCGCCGTGCTGATCGGCCTGTGGGTGCTGCCGCGCACGTGGACGCTGCTGCGAGAGGCGGGGCAAGTGCTGATGCAAGGCGTGCCCGCCGGCATGGACATGGCCACTGTGCGGACCATGATGCTGGACCACCCCGGTGTCGCGGCGATTCATGATCTGCACGCCTGGGCGCTGGGATCGAAGGAACCGATCCTAACCGCGCATGTCGTCCTCAATGACAGTGCCGGTGATGCCGAGCAGATCCGGCAATCGTTGGCGGCCGCATTAGCAGAACGATTCGACGTTCGACATGCCACGCTGCAAATTGAGACTACGCCATGCGGTGACACGCACCGCCATGCATGAATTCTGAAAGTTCCAACGGCCGCTCCTTTCAGTCTCTGTATGCACGCACCTTTGGGTCCCCTGGCCGCTCCCCTATCTTCGCTCTCCAGCCAGACCGCTTACGCGCTTGTGCGATGTGACGTCGCAAATGTGGACGCCCCAAGGGCACCACTTGCAGATCTTCCAACGCTTGCGCAAGCGCAGCCATAGGGATGATCCAACGCCCACCTATCTTTGTAAGAAAGGGCACGAGTCGCCCACGCAGCAGCATCGCTCTAACGGCTTGAACCGCGGCACGGTCCTGTCTTCCGTAAAGGACGGATGCGACCTCTTCAGGGCTGAGGGCAACTCGATCTGGGTAGATGGAGCGAAGGATTTCCAAGCTGTTGAATGTTGTCATTCGCAGTTCTTACACGGAAGCCGCCCGCCTTGACCATGCGTCGATCGCGCAAAGAAAAAGCCCCGCTTTTGCAGGGCTTTCTCGGGACACTTCTGGGACACTGGGACAACTCTGGGACACGATTTGCCGGTGTTTGGCGGTCTTTCTAGCAGCTCCAGAGCGTTCTATGTGTTTGTTTTTATTGAAATAGATGGTGCCGGAAATAGGAATCGAACCTACGACCTACGCATTACGAATGCGCCGCTCTACCAACTGAGCTATTCCGGCGTGTTTCGTGGCCCCGGAGCCGTGGTGGCCGGCGGGTGCGGCGACGCCTGCCGCCAGGGGGACGCAGATTCTAGCGGCTCCCGCCTCAGTCGACCAGTTGCAGCCGCAGCTCCCTGGGCAGGGCGAACACCATGTCCTCGGGTTCGCCGTCGAGCTCGCGCACCGCGTGCGCCCCGAGTTGCTGCAGGCGCTCGACCACGCCGCGGACCAGCACGTCCGGCGCCGAGGCCCCGGCGGTGACGCCGATGTGGTGGCGGCCGGCGACCCAGCGCGGATCGATCTCGATCGCACCGTCGATCAGGTGCGCCTCCACGCCCTCGCGCTCGGCCAGCTCGCGCAGCCGGTTGGAATTGGAACTGTTGGGCGAACCGACCACCAGCACCAGGTCGCACTGCCGCGCCAGTTCGCGCACGGCGTCCTGGCGGTTCTGCGTCGCGTAGCAGATGTCGTCGTTGCGCGGACCCTGGATCGACGGGAACTTCTCCCGCAAGGCCTGGATGATGGCGCGCGTGTCGTCGACCGACAGCGTCGTCTGCGTGGTGTAGGCAAGGTTGTCGGGTTGCCCGACCTGGAGAGCGGCGACGTCGTCCAGGTCCTCGACGAGGTGGATGTTCCCGCCTTCGGCCAGCCCGCTTCCCGCCTCGGTGCGCCATTGCCCCATCGTGCCCTCGACCTCGGGATGGCCGGCATGGCCGACGAGCACCATGTCGCGCCCGGCGCGGCACTGGCGCGCGACTTCCAGGTGCACCTTGGTCACCAGCGGGCAGGTCGCGTCGAAAACCTTCAACCCGCGCCGTCCCGCCTCCGCGCGCACCGCCTGCGAAACCCCGTGGGCGCTGAAGATGACGGTGGCGCCGTCCGGCACTTCGTCCAGCTCCTCGACGAAGATCGCGCCGCGGTGCTTGAGCTCGTCGACCACGTAGCGGTTGTGCACGACCTCGTGGCGCACGTAGATCGGCGCGCCGAGGCTGTCGAGCGCACGCTTGACGATCTCGATCGCGCGGTCGACGCCGGCGCAGAAACCACGGGGATTGGCGAGGACGATGTCCATGGTCGTGCTCCCGGCCCAGCGATGGCCGGAATTTCCTGCAGGAATGTCGGTGCCGCCCAGTTTACGCCTTCGGCTTCTGCAGCAGGCCGAACAGGGCGATCCCGACCGCACCGGCGACGATCGCCGAATCCGCCAGGTTGAACGCGGGCCAGTAATGGTCGCGCCAGTACCACTGGATGAAATCGACCACGTGGCCGTGTTGCAGGCGGTCGATGACGTTGCCGATGGCGCCGCCGATCACCAGCGCGAACGGCAGCGCCGTCTTCCAGTCAGCCCGCGGGGTCCTGGCCAGCCACCATGCCAGCAAGCCGCTGATGACCCCCGCCAGCACCACGAACAGGTATTGCTGCCAGCCGCTGGCATCGCTCAGGAAGCTGAACGCCGCACCGGTGTTGTAGGTGCGGAACCAGTTCCAGAAGCCGTCGATCACCGGCACCGGCTGGAATTCCGGCAGGCTGCGCAATACCCACAGCTTGCTGAGCTGGTCCAGCACGACGACCACGGCCGACAACAGCAGCCAGGGCAAGGCATTGCGCTTGATCGCGACGGCCATCAGAACCACCTCCTTGTTTCGCCCACGCCCGCGCCGTCGATGTTGCCGACGCAGCGCGCGCAGATCTCCGGATGCTCCGGATCGCTGCCGACGTCCGCCCTGCGCTGCCAGCAACGCACGCATTTGGGCTTCGTGGTCGGCGTGGCCAGCACCGCGATGTCCGTGGCGGCGTCGTCGGCGACGACCTCCACGTCGCCGCTGATCAACAGGAAGCGCAACTCGTCGACGATGGGCGCCAGCCGGTTCTGGTCGGCCACGCCGCAGCGCAGGGCGATCTCGGCGTCCAGCGCGGCGCCGATCTCGCCGTTGGCGCGCATCGGTTCCAGCACCTTGGCCACGTCGTCGCGCAAGGCCAGCAGGCGCTCGAAGTCCTCCGCGGACAACGGCGCATCATCGGCCAGCGGCTGCAGCCCGTCGTACCAGGTCGAGAACAGCACGTTGCCGCCGCGCTGCGCCTGTCCCGGCGCCGGGGGCAGGTAGCGCCACATCTCGTCGGCGGTGAAGCCCAGGATCGGAGCGATCCAGCGCACCATCGCCTCGGCGACCATGTACATGGCGCTCTGCGCGCTGCGCCGCCCAGCCGAATCCTCCGGCATCGTGTACAGCCGGTCCTTGGTCACGTCCAGGTACAGCGCGCCCAGGTCCACGCTGCAGAAATTCGAAAGCGCCTGCACGATCTCGGCGAAGTCGTAGCGCTCGTAGGCGGCGGCGATCCGCTGTTGCAGTCCGTGCGCGCGATGCACGATCCACTGGTCGAGCGCGACCATGTCCGCCGGCGCCACCAGGTGCCGCGACGGATCGAAGCCATTGAGGTTGCCGAGCAGGAAGCGCGCGGTGTTGCGGATCCGTCGGTAGGCATCGGCGGTGCGCTTGAGGATCTCCTGCGACAGCGACATCTCGTTGCGGTAGTCGGTGGACAGGATCCACAGCCGCAGGATGTCGGCGCCGAGCGTCTTGATGATGTCCTGCGGCTCGATGCCGTTGCCGAGCGACTTGGACATCTTGCGGCCCTGCGCATCGACGGTGAAGCCGTGCGTCAGGCACTGCTTGTACGGCGCGACGCCATCCATTGCCACGCCGGTGAGCAGCGAGGACTGGAACCAGCCGCGATGCTGGTCGGAGCCTTCCAGGTAGAGGTCGGCCGGCTTGTGCAGGCCGTCCTGCGGACGCCTGGCGAGCACGCAGGCATGGGTGACGCCGGAGTCGAACCACACGTCGAGGATGTCGGTCACCTTTTCGTAGCGTGGCGCGTCGGCCCCGAGCAACGTGGCCGGGTCCAGCGCGTGCCAGGCCTCGACGCCTTCGCGCGCGACCATGTCTGCGACCTGGCGCATCAGCGCCGGGGTGTCGGGGTGCGGTTCGCCGCTCTGGCGGTCGTAGAACAGCGCGATCGGCACGCCCCAGGTGCGCTGGCGGCTGATGCACCAGTCCGGGCGGCCCTCGACCATGCCGGCGATGCGCGCCTCGCCCCACTCCGGGATCCAGCGCACGTCCCTGACCGCGGCCAGCGCGTCGCGCCGCAACTGCGCCTGTTCCATCGCGATGAACCACTGCGGCGTGGCGCGGAACGCCACCGGCGTGCGATGGCGCCAGCAATGCGGATAGGCGTGGGTGATGACGGCGTGGGCGAGCAACGAACCATTGCCGCGCAGGACCTCGACGATGGCGTCGTTCGCCTTCCAGATGTGCATGCCCGCAAGCGCCACGCCACCGGCCGCCGGCGTCGACGGCAAATACACGCCGCGGCCATCGACCGGGTTGAGTTCGCCCGCCGTAACCGCGTCGACCAGGCCGTAGCGCTGGCCGACCACGAAGTCGTCCTGGCCATGTCCCGGCGCGGTATGCACGGCGCCGGTGCCGTCTTCGGCGGAGACGTGGTCGCCGAGCAGGATCGGGATTTCGCGGTCGTAGTCGTAGGTGTCGTAGAACGGATGCTGCAGCCGCTGTCCTTCCAGCGCCACGCCCTGCGCGCTGCCGTGCACGACCAGGTCTTCGACACCGTAACGCTGCAACGCCTGCGTCGCCAGCGCCTCGGCCAAGACCAGCAGCCGGCGCCGGCCATCGCGCGTGCGCGGGCCTTCGACCAGCACGTATTCCAGGTCCGGGCCGACGCTCACCGCCAGGCTCGCCGGCAACGTCCACGGCGTGGTGGTCCAGATCGGCACCGCCACCTCGGCGTCGTCGGGCACGGCGACGCCGAATGCGGCAGCCAGCGACCCTGGCTGCCTTGCGGGATAGGCGACGTCGATCGCCGGCGACTGCTTGTCCTGGTATTCGATCTCCGCCTCGGCCAGCGCCGAGCCGCAGTCGAAGCACCAGTGCACGGGCTTCACTCCGCGCGCGAGGTGCCCGCGCTCGATGATCGTCGCCAGCGCGCGCAGCATGTCGGCCTCGTAGGCCAGGTCCATGGTGCGGTACGGGTTGTCCCAGTCGGCGACCACGCCCAGGCGCTTGAAGTCGGCGCGCTGCAGGTCGATCTGGGCTTCGGCGTACTCGCGGCACCTGGCGCGAAACTGCGCGGCGTCGAGCACGCCCCCATCGAGCATGCTGCCGACCTTGCCGAACTTCTTCTCGACCACCAGTTCGATCGGCAACCCGTGGCAGTCCCAGCCCGGCACGAACGGGGCATCGAAGCCCGCCAGCAGGCGCGACTTCACCACCGCGTCCTTGAGCACCTTGTTGACCGCGTGGCCCAGGTGGATCGCGCCGTTGGCGTATGGCGGGCCATCGTGGAACACCCACGACGGGCGGCCCCTGGCCTGCTCGCGGATGCGTGCGTACAGGTCTTCCTGTTGCCAGCGCGCGAGCGTCTCCGGCTCGCGCCGGGGCAGGTCGCCGCGCATCGGGAAGTCGGTGGCCGGCAGGTGGATCGTGGCCTTGTAGCGGTTGGGGTCGGTCGCCGAATCTGCGCTCACGCTCATGCCTGTCGTTGCGATGCTTGTTCTGGAAGGGCCGCACGGGGATGTGCAGGCGTGTGTCCGGTAGCGAGGATATCCCGCGCCTGCGCCGCGTCGCGCTGCATCTGCGCGACCAGCGACGGCAGGTCGTCGAATTTCTCTTCGTCGCGCAGCCTTGCCACGAACTCGACCTCGATCCGGCGCCCGTACAGGTCGCCATCGAAGTCGAACAGGTGCGCTTCCAGCAGCGGTTCGACGCCGTCCACGGTGGGCCGCGTGCCGAAGCTGGACACCGCGGGCATCGGCAGCGCGCCGACGCCATGCACGCGGGTGGCGAAGATCCCCGACAGCGGCGGCACCTTGCCGCCAAAGCGCAGATTGGCGGTCGGGAAACCGAGCGTGCGGCCCAGCTGGCGGCCGCGCACGACGTGGCCGCCGATCGCGTAGGGACGCCCCAGCAGGCGGGCCGCAGCGGTGAAGTCCCCCGCCTGCAACGCCGCGCGGATGCGGGTGCTGGAGACGGCTTCCCCGTCCAATAGCACCGGGGCGATCGCGCCCGCGTCGAAACCGTGGCGCCCGCCCTGCCGCTGCAGCGTCACCAGGTTGCCGCCGCGATGCTGGCCGAAGCGGAAGCCGGGCCCGACCCACGTCTCGCGCACCCCCAGGCGCCGGACCAGGAGTTCGTGCACGAAGGCTTCCGCGCTCATCTCCGTCAGGTGCGGACCGAAGCGCAGCAGGCCCACGGCGTCCGCGCCCAGCGCGCGCAGGCCGAGCACCTTCGCCCGCGCCAGCATCAGGCGCGGCGGCACCGGCCGGGCGAAGTACTCGCGCGGCAGCGGCTCGAAAGTCACCGCGACCGTCGGCACGCCGAGCGCGCGAGCGCGCGCGGCCGCATGGCGCAGCAACGCCTGGTGGCCCAGGTGCAGGCCGTCGAAGGCACCGATGCAGGCCACGCTGCCCTGCGGGCACAGCGGCCCGCCGTCGACGTCGCGGAACAACAGGTTCATGCGTGCGGGAGTTGGTCGGCCCTGCCGTCGCAGGCCGGTCTTTCGTTGGGAATGACCGAAAAGTATAGCCGCGCGCCGCCTCCTCCAAGCCGGGGCCGCAGGCCGGGCGCCCGGCAGTCCGGCGGCGCCTGGCTGCTCAATGACGCAGGTCGCGCGCGCGGATGCCCTGCAACCACAGCAACGCGCCGTAGGCGATGGCGCCAGCCCCGACCACGACCGCCAGCCGCCAGATCCGCTGCCACCACGGCCACGTCGTCCAGTCCGGCCACAGCCACAGCAGGGCCAGCACCACCGCGAGCATGCCGATCGCTGCCACCGCCAGTTGCCGCAGGAAATGGCGCCAGCCCGGCTGCACCTCATACACCGCCGCGCGCCGCAGGTACCACCACAACTGGATCGCGTTGAGCCAGCCGGCCAGCGCGATCGCCAGCGCCAGGCAGGCATGCGCGCCGGAGACGCGGCCGAGCGCTTCGAAGACCTGCCCACCGGACGCCGCCAGCGCCGCCGCACCGCGCTGGGTCAGCACCAGCAGCCCGAACAGCAAGGCCGCGGTGAACAACGCGTTCCCCGCCACCGCCACCACCGCCGCCTTGACCGGCGTCTTCGTGTCCTGGCGCGAGTAGAACGCCGGCGCCAGCACCTTCACCAGCAGGAACGCGGGCACCGCGGTCGCCTGCGCCACCAGGCTCATGCGCGCCATCGCGGTGTCGTGCGCCGAGAAGTTGCCGTGCTGGAACAAGGTGGCGATGAGTGGCTCGGCGCACAGGATCAGGCCCAGGCAAGCGGGCACGCCGATCAGCAGGCACAGGCGGAAACCCCAGTCCAGCGCCTTCGAGAACCCCTGCGGGTCGGTCGAGGCATGGCGTCCGGACAGGTGCGGCAGGATCACAGTGCCGATCGCAACGCCGAACATGCCCAGCGGGAATTCCAGCAGCCGGTCGGTGTAGTACAGCCAGGTCACGCTGCCGCCGACCAGGAACGAAGCCACGATGGTGTTGAGCAGCAGGTTGACCTGCGCCACCGAGGCGCCGAACAGGGTCGGCACCATCAGCTTCATGATCTTGCGCACGCCCGGGGCCCTGACCCCCCAGCGCGGCCGCGGCAGCAGGCCGAGCCTGGCCAGCGACGGCAGCTGGAACGCCAGTTGCAGGATGCCTGCTGCGAACACGCCCCAGGCCAGCGCCAGCACCGGCTCGCGCATGTACGGCGCCAGGCACAGCGCGGCGGCGATCATCGACAGGTTCATCAGCACCGGCGACAACGCCGGCACGGCGAAGCGCTGGTAGCTGTTGAGGATGCCACCGGCCAGCGACGCCAGCGAGATGAACAGTGCGTACGGGAAGGTGATCCGCAGCATCTGCGCCGCCAACCGGCCTTGCTCGGTCCCGGCGCCGAAACCCGGCGCGAACACCGGCATGATCCAGGGCGCGGCCAGCACCGCCACCGCCGTCAGCACCAGCAGGAAGGCGGCCAGGGTGCCGGCAACGCGATCCACCAGCAGCTTGACCGCGGCATGGTCGCCCCGCGCCTTGTATTCGGCCAGCACCGGCACGAACGCCATCGAGAACGAGCCCTCGGCGGACAGCCGTCGCATGAAGTTCGGGATCCGGAAGGCGACCACGAACGCGTCCATCATCGGGCTGGCGCCGAAGACCGCCGCGTAGACCTGGTCGCGGACCAGGCCGGAGACGCGCGAGAAGAAGGTCATGGTGCTGAACACGGCGGTCGAGCGCAGCAGGCCGACCCGGCGCGGGACCGCCGCCGTCGGATCCAGGCCCGATTCCGGGCCGGGCCGGCGAGCGCTCACGCCCGGGCTCCGGCAGCGGCCACCTTGTTGACGCAAGTCCATGAATCGCCCATACTTTCCTGTCTGCCCGGGGCGAAACCCGCGGCTTTCCCCTTCACCTCACCCAGTTTCCAGGATTCCAAGTGGCCAACATCAAGTCCGCCAAGAAGCGCGCCAAGCAGACCGTCGTGCGCAATGCCCGCAACGCCGGCCAGCGTTCGATGCTGCGCACCGCCGTCAAGAAGGTGCTCAAGGCGCTCGACGCCAACGATGCCGCGGGCGCGCAGGCCGCGTTCGCCGTCGCCCAGCCGATCCTGGACCGCTTCAGCGCGCGTGGCCTGATCCACAAGAACAAGGCCGCCCGCCACAAGAGCCGCCTGAGCGCACGCATCAAGGCGCTCAAGGCCGCCTGATCCGGCAGCCGCTGGCGCAACACCGAAAAACCCGGCCACCGCCGGGTTTTTTGTTGCCCGGCCCCCGGCTTGCAGGCGCATCGGTTCAGCCCTCACCGGCACCGCCGGCCCGCGCCTGCTCCGCCTGCTCTTCGCGCAAGCGGTCGAAGAACGCCTGCACGTCGAGCATGATCGGCCAGGTGCCTTCGCGCGCGATCGCCGACACCAGGTACCACGGCTGGGTCCAGCCCAGCTCCGCGACGATCGCCTGCGCGGCCGCGCGGGCCTCGTCCTCGAACATCAGGTCGGCCTTGTTGAGCACCAGCCAGCGAGGCTTGCGCAGCAGTTCCGGATCGTGCCTGCCCAGTTCGCGTTCGATCGCGCGCACCTGCTCGATCGCGCTGATGCCTTCGACGCCGCCTTCCATCGGCGCGATGTCGACCAGGTGCAGCAGCAGGCGCGTGCGCTGCAGGTGGCGCAGGAACTGCGCGCCCAGGCCGGCGCCATCGGCCGCCCCCTCGATCAGGCCGGGGATGTCGGCGATCACGAAGCTGCGGTGCGGCTCGACGCTGACCACGCCCAGGTTCGGGTACAGGGTGGTGAACGGATAATCCGCGACCTTCGGCGTCGCCGCCGAGACCGCGCGGATGAAGGTGCTCTTGCCGGCGTTGGGAAAGCCGAGCAGGCCGACATCGGCCAGCAGCTTCAGTTCAAGCTTGAGCGTGCGCTGCTCGCCCTCCGCGCCCGGCGTGGACTGCCGCGGCGACCGGTTGGTCGAACTCTTGAAATGCATGTTGCCGAGGCCGCCCTTGCCACCGCGCGCGACCAGCAGGCGATCGCCATGCGCGGTGAGGTCGCCGATCACCTCGTCGGTGTCGACGTTGACCACGACCGTGCCGACCGGGACGGTGATGACCTTGTCCTCGCCGCCCTTGCCGTACATCTGGCTGCCCATGCCGTTCTCGCCGCGCTGCGCCTTGAACTGGCGCTGGTGGCGGAAGTCGACCAGGGTGTTGAGGTTCTCGTCGGCCTGCAGCCAGACGTCACCGCCATTGCCGCCGTCGCCGCCGTCCGGCCCGCCGAGCGGGATGAACTTCTCTCGGCGGAAGCCCACGCAGCCGTTGCCGCCGTTGCCGGCGATGACGGTGATTTCTGCTTCGTCGACGAGTTTCATGGGGAGCCGTAAAGGGAGGTGGGTGGTTCGGACTGCTGCACAGCGCCGGTTGGCGAGTCTATCGGGATTCGGCGCCACCAACGAAAAGCCCCGCACGCGGCGGGGCTTTCGTAGAAACGCCGCGCGCGGTCAGTCGACTGCAACCACGCTCACGGTGCGACGCTTCTTGGGACCCTTGACCGAGAACTCGACCTTGCCGTCGACCAGCGCAAACAGCGTGTGGTCGCGGCCCAGGCCGACGCCCATGCCCGGATGGAACTGGGTGCCGCGCTGGCGGACGATGATGTTGCCGGCATCGATCGCCTGGCCACCGTACATCTTCACGCCGAGGTACTTGGGATTGGAGTCGCGGCCATTGCGGGTAGAACCACCAGCCTTCTTGTGTGCCATGACGGCTTCTCCTTACTTCTTGTCGCCGGAATCGGAGATCCCGGTGATCTGGATTTCGGTGTAGTGCTGCCGATGGCCCATCTGCTTGCGATGGTGCTTGCGGCGTCGGAACTTGACGATGCGGACCTTGTCGGCGCGGCCGTGGCCGACGACCTTCGCGGTCACGCTGGCGCCCTTGAGCGCGTCGCCGAGCTTGATGCCGTTGCCGTCGCCGAGCATGAGCACGTCGTCGAACGTGATCTCATTGCCGGCCTCGTGCTCGCCCAGCAGCTCGACGCGGAGCGTCTCGCCTTCCATCACGCGGTATTGCTTACCGCCGGTGACCAGTACTGCGTACATGTTGGTGTTTCCTGATTTCGCGGCCTTCGAGGGCCTGGATCTTCTGTAGTTCTTCTTTGCTGCCACGCCATCGAGGGCGGACAGAAGCGGAATTGTAGGGGTTTCAGTGGGTTGGAGCAACTACCGGGACCGGGCGAAGGCCAGCCGAGGCAGACCACCGGACGCGACGAGTACGGAGACCCTGGTATTCGAATGGCCGCCAGCCCCGGCCTGCACCGGGACGACGGTGGCGCGGGCCCGGGTACGAATGTCCCCAGGCCCGCAGGGCGGGAGGCCGCGCCCACGAAGCCCCGAACGGCCGCAGGCCGCACCCCACGAAGCGCCCGAAAGGCGGCAGGCAGGGCAGGAAGCCCCAAGGCTGCAGGCCGCACCGCCCGAGGCCAGGAAACCCGGAACTGAACAACGGGCGGTCGCACCCCCTGCGACGCGGTGCGGGCAGACTGGCATACGGCCGGGTTTGCCCCCAGATCGGTGGCTCGCTACGCTCACTTGTTCGGTCCCGGCCCAGCCGGCGGCCCTCCCCACCCTTCCCCGCAGCCGAGGCCACATCCCACGATGGCGATGGATTTCATCCGCATCCGCGGCGCGCGGACGCACAACCTCAAGAACATCGACCTCGACCTGCCGCGCGAGAAGCTGATCGTGATCACCGGCCTGTCGGGCTCCGGCAAGTCATCGCTCGCCTTCGACACGATCTACGCCGAGGGCCAGCGCCGCTACGTCGAATCGCTGTCGGCCTACGCCCGGCAGTTCCTGAGCGTGATGGAAAAGCCGGACGTCGACCACATCGAAGGGCTGTCGCCGGCGATCTCGATCGAGCAGAAATCCACCTCGCACAACCCGCGCTCCACCGTCGGCACCATCACCGAGATCTACGACTACCTGCGCCTCCTGTATGCGCGCGTCGGTGTCCCGCGCTGCCCCGACCACGGCTACCCGCTCGAGGCGCAGACCATCAGCCAGATGGTCGACCAGGTGCTGGCGCTGGAGCAGGACCCGGCGAAAGCCGGGCAGCGCTGGATGCTGCTGGCACCGGTGGTGCGCGACCGCAAGGGCGAGCATGCGCAGGTGTTCGAGCAGCTGCGCGCGCAGGGATTCGTGCGCGTGCGCGTGGACGGCGTGCTGCACGAGATCGACGCGGTGCCGCCGCTGGCGCTGCGGCAGAAGCACACGATCGAGGCGGTGATCGACCGCTTCAAGGTCCGCGAGGACATCCGTCAGCGGCTGAGCGAAAGCTTCGAGACCGCGCTCAAGCTCGGCGACGGCATGGCCCAGGTGCAGTCGCTGGATCACGCCGACATTGCGCCGCTGCTGTTCTCGTCCAAGTACAGCTGCCCGGTCTGCGACTACTCGCTGCCGGAGCTGGAACCGCGGCTGTTCTCGTTCAACTCGCCGGTCGGCGCCTGCCCGACCTGCGACGGCCTGGGCGTGTCGCAGTTCTTCGATCCGGCGCGCGTGGTGGTGCACCCGGAACTGTCGCTGGCCGCGGGCGCGGTGCGCGGCTGGGACCGGCGCAACGCCTATTACTTCCAGCTGATCCAGTCGCTGGCGCGGCACTATGCGTTCAGCGTCGACACCCCGTGGCAGGAACTCGACGAATACGTGCGCGAGGCGATCCTGCACGGCAGCAAGGGCGAGCTGATCGGCTTCACCTACCTCACCGATGCCGGCGGCCGCAGCCAGCGCCGGCACAAGTTCGAGGGCATCCTGCCGAACCTGGAGCGCCGCTATCGCGAGACCGAATCGGCGGCGGTACGCGAGGAGCTGGCCAAGTACATCAGCGAGCGCGCCTGCACCGAATGCGATGGCGCGCGGCTCAACCGCAGTGCGCGCAACGTATTCGTCGGCGATACCCCGCTGCCGCGGATCGTGGTGCTGCCCATCGACCAGGCGCTGTCGTTCTTCGGCCAGCTGCAGCTGCCCGGCTGGCGCGGCGAGATCGCGGGCAAGATCGTCAAGGAAATCCGCGAACGCCTGACCTTCCTGGTCGACGTCGGCCTCGATTACCTGACCCTGGAACGCAAGGCCGACACGCTTTCCGGCGGCGAAGCGCAGCGCATCCGCCTGGCCTCGCAGATCGGCGCCGGCCTGGTAGGGGTGATGTACGTGCTCGACGAACCTTCGATCGGCCTGCACCAACGCGACAACGAGCGCCTGCTCGGCACCCTCACCCGCCTGCGCGACCTCGGCAACACCGTGATCGTGGTCGAGCACGACGAGGACGCGATCCGGCTGGCCGACCACATCGTCGACATCGGCCCGGGCGCCGGCGTGCACGGCGGCGAAGTCGTCGCCCAGGGCAGTTACGCCGACGTCCTGAAGGCGCCGCGCTCGGTCACCGGGCAGTTCCTGTCGGGCAAGCGCCGGATCGAAGTCCCGCGCACGCGCCACAAGCCGAACCCGAAGATGCTGCTCAGGCTCGAAGGCGCGACCGGCAACAACCTCAAGGACGTGGACCTGGAGATCCCGGCCGGGCTGTTCACCGCGATCACCGGCGTTTCCGGTTCCGGCAAGTCGACGCTGGTCAACGACACGCTGTACGCGCTGGCCGCCAACGAGATCAATGGCGCCTCGCACAAGCCGGCGCCGCACCGCGGCATCGAGGGCCTGGACCTGTTCGACAAGGTGGTCGACATCGACCAGTCGCCGATCGGTCGCACGCCGCGTTCCAACCCCGCCACCTACACCGGGCTGTTCACGCCGCTGCGCGAACTGTTCGCGCAGGTGCCGGAGGCGCGCGCGCGCGGCTACGCGCCCGGGCGCTTCAGCTTCAACGTGCGCGGCGGCCGCTGCGAGGCCTGCCAGGGCGACGGCCTGATCAAGGTGGAGATGCATTTCCTCCCGGACGTGTACGTGCCCTGCGACGTCTGCCACGGCAAGCGCTACAACCGCGAGACGCTGGAGATCCTGTACAAGGGCTTCAGCATCCACGACGTGCTGGAGATGACCGTCGAGGATGCGCTGAAACTGTTCGAGCCGGTGCCCTCGATCGCGCGCAAGCTCGAGACCCTGCTCGACGTCGGCCTGAGTTACGTCAAGCTCGGGCAGCCGGCGACCACGCTTTCCGGCGGCGAGGCGCAACGGGTCAAGCTGTCGAAGGAGCTCTCGCGCCGCGACACCGGCCGCACCCTGTACATCCTCGACGAACCGACCACGGGCCTGCACTTCCACGACATCGAACACCTGCTCGCGGTGCTGCACAAGCTGCGCGACGACGGCAACACCATCGTGGTGATCGAGCACAACCTGGACGTGATCAAGACCGCGGACTGGGTCGTCGACCTGGGCCCGGAAGGCGGCCATCGCGGCGGCCAGGTCATCGCCCAGGGCACACCGGAGGAACTGGCGAAGATGCCGCGATCGTGGACCGGCCAGTTCCTGGCAAAGTCGCTGGGCGCCGAGGCCAGGCCGGCGAAGCGGAAATCCGCGGCATGAGCGGCGTCGACGCCGGCGCAACGCCCGGGCCGGTCCTGTTCCGGCTGCCCATCGCCCCACGCTGGCGCGACCTGGACGCCTTCGACCACGTCAACAACTCGAACTTCCTCACCTACCTCGAGGAAGCGCGGATCCAGTGGTTCGTCAGCCTGGGCAAACCTTGGATGAGCGACACCATGGCGCCGCTGCTGGCCGCGGTGCAGATCAACTACCGGCTGCCGATCGCCTATCCGGCGCAGGTCGTGGTGGAGTTGTTCGCGCAACGCATCGGCAACAGCAGCGTGACCATCGGCCATCGCATCGTCTCGGTCGACGGCGCGGCGCTGCATGCCGATGGGCACGTGGTGATGGTCTGGGTCGATCGCGCCAGCGGCAAGCCGGTGGCGCTGCCCGCGGCCGTGCGCGAAATCGCGGGCGCAAAGGGGTCAGAGTGAATTTCGCGCCAGGCAACTGGCCCACGGGCGAACCCACGGGTCGCGAAACTTCGCTCTGACCCCTTTGCGCTGACCCCTTTGCGCGAATTTCGCCCCGGGCCAGCGGCACCCGGGCGCGTAACCGGGCCACGAATCTTCGCTCCGACCCTTTTGCCGATCAGGCGCGGGCTCGTCGGCAATTACTCCGGCGCGCTGGCGCCGCGCACCACGAATTCGCCCAGCACGGTGCGGCCGTCCTGCAGCTTGAACGCGACGGCGACCCTGCTGCCCGCCTTCAGCGGCGCGCGAGGCTGCATCAGCATCAGGTGCAGGCCGCCGGGCTTGAGCACGGCCGCGTCGTCGGGCGCGATGCGCAGGTCGGGCACCGGGCGCATGCGGCTGACGCCGTCGACGATCCGGGTTTCGTGCACCGAGATGTCACCGAATGCGGGACTGCTGGCCGACACGATCGTCGCCGGCATCGGGCAGCGGTTCTCGATCCGGCCGAACCCGGCCATCATCGGCATCGCCCCCGCCATCGGCCCGGGCGGCATGCGCACCCAGCCATCGCGCACCTGCGGCATGCAATCACGGTCGCGGGCGCAGGCCGCCACCGACAGCAGGCACAACGACAGCAGCAACCACGGCAACGGCGTGCGAGTCATCTTCATCGGCCTATGATAGCGACAAGCCATTGCCGGAGTCGCCGATGCCACTGCCCCTGACAACGCGCCCATTGCCGCTGGCCCTGCTGGCCTGCGCGATCGCAGCCTGTTCGCCGTCGCGCGCGCCCGACAGCGCCGCACCGGCCGCCGTCGCCACGAAGCCCGCGGCTGCGGCCAAGGCCGACCAGGCCGGCAGCGTCGTGGCCAATGGCGCGCTCCGGCTGACCGTGTACAGCGGCGATTACGACGCCCTCGCCGCGCGCGGCGGCACGCCGGCAAGCGACATGCCCGGCTATGCCCTGGTCGCCAACACGCTGCGCTACGACCTCGAGGCCGGCGCCAACACCATCACCCTGGGCCACTTGCCGCGGGCGCTGGACATTGCCGCCGTGTCGCTGCGGCCGGCCGATCCCGGGATCGCGATCCGTGGCCAGCGCTACCTGGCGGCGCCCGCCAACGCCGCCGCGGTGCTGGCGACCGCGCTCGGGCAGCGGGTGGCGGTCGAGCACACCTCCGGTGGTGCCAAGCAGAGCGACAGCGGGATCCTGGTTGCGGCCGGCAACGGCCTCACGCTTGCGCTGGCCGACGGCCGCACCAAGGTGATCCGCGAGTACGACAACTTCAGCCTGCTGGAAGCCGACCGGCAGCCGCCAGCGCAACCCACGCTACGCTGGCAATTGCAGGCGCAACGCGCCGGCGCCGCGGACTTCGCGTTGTCCTACCCCACCGGCGGCCTGGCCTGGCGCGCCGAATACCTCGCGGTGCTGGCGCCTGGCAAGGACTGCAGGCTGGCGCTGGACGGCGCGGCCCTGGTGGCCAACCGCTCCGGTGTCGGCTTCCGCGACGCGGCGCTGACGCTGGTGGCCGGCGAACCCGAGCGCGTGCGCGGGCAAGCGCCGGAAATGTTCGAGGCCGCCGCCGATTCCGCCACGTTTGCGCGCGTGGCATCGGCGCCGCCGATGCCGCAGCCGCGCGTTTCCGGCGAGTACTACGCCTATCCGATCCCGGCGAAGACCACGCTGGCCGACGGCGCGATCGAGCGCGTGCCGCTGTTCGCACGCCTGCCCGCGGTGGCTTGCGAGCGCGCCTACGAGACCACGCCGCAGGCCGATGTCTGGCAACCGCCGCAGCCCCTGCTCGATCCCGGCTACAACAACGACGTCGGCCCGCAACCGGTGAAGGCGACGGTGTCGTTCGCCAACACCAGGGCCTCCGGCCTCGGCCGCCCGTTGCCGGCCGGGCGCGTGCGCGTGTTCGACGGCGGCGACTTCCTCGGCGAGTCGCAGCTCGCGCATACGCCCGACGGCGCCGAGATCCACCTGCAGGTCGGCACTGCCTTCGACCTCTCCGCCGAACGCGTGCGCAAGGCCTTCCAGGTCGATCGCGGCGGTCGCAACATGACCGAATCGTTCGCCGTCACGCTGCGCAATGCGAAGAAGACCGACGCCACCGTCAGCGTGGTCGAACCGCTGCCGCGCTGGAGCGACTGGGAAATCATCGCCAGCAGCGTGCCCGCGACGAGGCGCGACGCCCAGCACGCGGAATTCGCGGTGCCGGTCCCGGCCGGTGGCGAGGCGGTGCTGGGCTACACCGTGCGCTACCGCTGGCCCGAGGGGATGAAGCCTTGAACATGCCCGCTGGCGGGCACCTGGTCGAATGCATCGACCACGGCGCGGTGCGCGAACTCAGGCTGGCGCGCCCGCCAGTCAACGCCCTGGACCCGCAACTGTGCGCCGGGCTTTCTGCCGCCATCGCCGAGGCGATCGCCGAGGGGGTGCAGGGCCTGGTGCTGTCGGGCGGGCCAAAGGTGTTTTCGGCCGGCCTCGACGTGCCTTTCCTGGTCTCGCTCGGCGACGACCGGGCAGCGCTGCGTGCCGCGTGGGAGGCCTTTTTCGAGGCAGCGCGCGCGCTTGCGCAGTCGCCGGTGCCGGTGGTGGCCGCGCTCGGTGGCCACGCACCCGCCGGCGGTTGCGTGCTGGCGCTGTGCTGCGATTACCGGGTGATGGCGAGCGGTCCGTTCGCCATCGGCCTGAACGAAACCCAGGTCGGACTGGTCGCGCCGGAAGGCATCCAGCACCTGCTGGCACGCGTGGTGGGGCAGCATCGCGCCGAACGGCTGCTGGTCGCCGGCGACCTGGTCGAATCAGAGCGTGCGCTGGCGCTGGGCCTGGTCGACGAGCTGGTGGAGATCGAGCATGTCGCGGTGCGCGCGCGCGTCTGGCTGGAACAGCTGCTGGCGCTGCCGCGGCAGCCGATGTTGATGACCCGGCGGATTGCACGCGCCGACCTCGTCGCCGCGCTGGCACCCGAACGCATCGGGCTGCAGCGCTTCGTGGACGCCTGGTTCGCGCCCGACACCCAGGCCGCGCTGCGCGAGCTGATGGCGAAGCTGGGCAAGTAACCAAGGCGCTGCCCGCGTCAACATAGAACCGTGGGAGCGGCTTCAGCCGCGAGCTTTTGCAGGCGGGCCATGGCTGCCGGCAAGAGCTCGCGGCTAAAGCCGCTCCCACGGGAAGTCCTCAGGCCGGCCCGGTGGCGACCGGCCGCGACGGATCGGCGATCCAGCCGCTCCACGAGCCGGTGAACAGCCTGGCGCCGCGGATCCCGGCGCGTTCCAGCGCCAGCAGGTGGTGGCAGGCAGTGACCCCGCTGCCGCACATCACGATGGTCTGCGCCGGCGCATGTTCGCCCAGCAGTTCGCGGAATTCGTCCGCCAGCTGCATCGGTGGCTTGAAGCGCCCATCGACCAGGTTGGTGGCATAAGGGCGATTGCGCGCGCCCGGCACGTGGCCGGCGATGCGATCCATGTGCTCGTTCTCGCCGCGGAAGCGATCGGCCGCGCGGGCGTCGATCAGCAGGTCGCCCTGCGCCAGCCGCTCCTGTACGTGCGTGGCGTCGAGCAGCCGGCCGACATCGAACTGCGCCGGGTATTTCACCGCCAGCGGCGCCGGGATGCGGCTGTCCACCGGCAAGCCGAGCGCGGTCCAGCGCGCCCAGCCCCCATCGAGCACGGCGACCTTTTCATGGCCCAGTTCGCGCAGCATGAACCAGGCGCGCGCCGCATGCGCGCCATCGCCATCGTCGTAGACCGCGACCTGGTGGCGGGGCGTGATGCCCCAGGTACCCAGTTTCGCGGTGAAGTCGGCGGCATCGGGCCACGGATGGCGGCCCTGCCCATGCTTGCGATGGTCGGAGAGGTCGCGATCCAGGTGGGCATACACGGCCCCGGGCAGGTGGCCCTGCTGGTAAGCCAGTTCGCCGGCCGCCGGATTCACCAGCGAGAACCGGCAATCGATGATCGCCAGGTCCGCGCGCCCGAGCGCGATCGACAGGGTCTCCGCCTGCACCAGCGTCGTCCATCCGGCCGTCACAAACCCTCCATCCGTTGCCGCAGGTTGAACAGGATCGAAGCCGTCGCGCCCCAGATGCGTTGGCCCGGCACTCCCCTGTCCACGAATTCCAGTACCGTGCGCGGCCGGCCGCGCCAGTCCAGCTGCACGCTGCGCAGGTTGGCGGCAGACATCAGGTAGTCCAGCGGCACCTCGAACACCTCGGCGACCTCGCGAGGATCCGGGCGCGCGACGTAATCCGGCGTGACGGCGGCAACCAGCGGCAGTACCGTGAATCCGGTAACGGTGGCCAGCGGATCCAGCCAGCCCAGCGGCAGCAACTGCGACGGCGCCAGGCCGATCTCCTCGCTGGTTTCACGGACCGCCGCAGCGCGCGCATCGGCATCGGAAAGCTCGATCCGCCCGCCGGGGAAGCTGACCTGCCCGGCGTGGTGGCGCAAAGCCTCGGTGCGCCGCGTCAGCAGTACGCCCACGTCGCGCTCGCGCGGCACCAGCCCCACCAGCACGGCGGCCGGCACCGCGCCGGCGGCGGGCAGCAGGTCGACAACTTCGTCGAGGTTCCAGGCCGCGCCCTGCGGGATCGCAGCCAGCGGGTGCAGCGCGGCCTGCAGACGCTCCAGCGCGGGCGGCAAGGAGATCACACGCCTCCGGGAAGCGCGCCGGCCGCGCGCAACGGCAGCAGTTCCATCAAGCGCAGCCGCTGCTCGTCGTCCATCCGCGTCCACGCCGCGATTTCCGGTGCGCTGCGATGGCAACCCAGGCACAGGCCGGCATCATCCAGGCTGCAGATGCCGATGCAGGGGCTGAGCACGGCACGGAAAGCATGGTTCATCGAACGGTCCTGCCCTGGGTTGCGCGGGGTCGCCGCGGAAAACGGCGGCAACAAAAAACCCGGCCATTGTACCGGCCGGGTCCTAGGTCCTCGGAAAGCGGTGTGCCGCTTAGTTCACGCTGACCAGCTTGACTTCGAACACCACCGCGACATTCGGCGGGAACGGGCTGCGCGGATCGGCCCCAAAGGCCTTGTCCGACGGCAGCGTGACTTCCCACTTGGAGCCGGCCGGCATCTGCGTCAGCACTTCGCGGATCGCGGGCATCTCGATCTCGCTGACCTTGGTCGACGGCATCTTCTGTGCCGGCTGCGCCGGGGTCGGGCGCTGGCCCCACGGGAACGGGCCGGCGACTTCCAGGCTGACGGTGCTGGCCTGGGTCGGCTTGGCGCCGTTGCCGGTTTCGATGATCCGGTACTGCACGCCGCTGGGCATGACCTTCACGCCGGCCTTGGCCTTGTTCTGCGCGATGAAGCTGTCGCTCTTGGTCTTGTTCTCGGCGGCGGCCTTGTCGAATGCGGCCTTGGCCTTGGCCTGCATGCGCTTCTGCATGTCCTGGTAGGCGGTGCGCATCTGGTCCACCGGCACGGCGGGATCCTTCTTCGCGTAGCCGTCCTGCAGCGCCTTGGTCATGGTGTTGAGGTCGAGCGCCTCGCCGCTTTCGATCGCTTCGCGGCCGAGCTGATAGCCCAGGGCGTAGCTGAGCTTGCCCTTGGCGGAAGTGGTGTCCTGCGCAATGGCCAGGCCAGAGGTCAGGGTCAGGGCCGCCAGGGTGGCGGCGAGCAAACGCAACTTCATTCGGTGAGACCTCCGGTTGGAGCTTGCAGGGATCTGGTCATGGAAAACCAGGACCGGGTCATGGACGGGGCGGCCTCGGCCGCCCCTTGGAGAACCAGACACAGTGACGCGCTAGGATAGCGGCCGCAGGGCTTAACCGCCACTGACGACCCCCCTCCGACCAGCTGTCGCAGCGCCGAGTTCCGCGCCGCGCGCAGTCGTTTCCACGAATCCGGCGAGCACTCATGATCGATTCACCCTTGTTGAGCAGCGACCACGGCGCAGTGCGCCTCCTGACCGTCAACCGACCCGACAAGCTGAACGCGTTGAATGGCGCCACGCTCGACGCGCTGCATGCCGCCTTCGACGCCGCCGCGGGCGATCCGGGCGTCCGCGCGGTGGTCCTGACCGGCGCCGGCCCCAAGGCCTTCGTCGCCGGCGCGGACATCGCCGAGATGGCGGCGCTGACCCCGGTGCAGGGTCGCGATTTCTCGCTGCGTGGCCAACGGATGATGCGGGCGGTCGAAACCCTGTCCAAGCCGGTGGTCGCGATGGTCAACGGCTTCGCCCTGGGCGGCGGACTGGAACTGGCGATGTGCTGCCACCTGCGGATCGCATCCGACACGGCCAAGGTCGGCCAGCCCGAGGTCAACCTCGGCCTGATCCCGGGCTTCGGTGGCAGCCAGCGTTTGCTGCGCCTGGCCGGCCGCGCGGCGACGCTGGAGCTCTGCCTGTCCGGCGCGCCGATCGATGCGGCCCGCGCGCTGCAACTGGCCATCGTCAACCGCGTGGTCGCGGCGGCCGACCTCGAAACCCAGACCATGGCGCTGGCGCAGCAGCTCGCCGCCGCCGCGCCACTGGCGTTGCGCGGTGTGCTCGACTGCGTCAACTACGGCGGCGAGTGCGGCATCGAGGAAGGCCTCGCCTACGAAGCCGCGCAATTCGGCCTGATGTTCGCCACCGACGACATGCGCGAAGGCACCACCGCCTTCCTGGAACGGCGCAAGCCCACCTTCGTCGGGCGCTGACACCGCGATGTCCTGTGCCGCCTGCGGTTGCGATGTTGCCTCCGGCGCACGGGCGCATGCCGTGCAGGCCGCGTTGCGCAGGGACGACGTCGATGCGGCGATCGCGCTGGGGCTGCTCGACGCCGGCATCGCCTGCGGGCACTGCAGCACCAGCTGCGGCGCAGAGCTGCAGGGCGCGCGCATCCAGCGCCAACGTGCACTGGCTGCGCGCGAACGCTTCCGCGCCCGCGAAGCGCGACTCGCACGCAGGCTGGGCGAACGCGCCGAACGCCGCAGACCCGTTACGGGCGCCGCCGGCGATGGCAAGGTGCCCGCGGAATCCCCGTCCCTGCCCCCCGCGGCGGCGGCCGCGCTGGCCCGCGCCAAGGCCAGGGCCGCGGGACCACGCGGCCAATGAAGGCCGCGCCGCACCGCAAGCGCACCATCAAGCGACGCCCGGGCAAGCTGCGCCCCGACGAGGTCCGGGAACTGTTCGCGCGCCTGGCCGAACTGGACCCGAAGCCGACCACGGAGCTGGCGTACTCGACGCCGTTCGAGTTGCTGGTCGCGGTGATCCTGTCGGCGCAGGCCACCGATGTCGGCGTCAACAAGGCCACGAAGCGGCTGTTCCCGCTCGCCAACACGCCCGAGCGGCTGCTGGCGCTGGGCGAGGAAGGCCTCAAGCGCCAGATCTCGACCATCGGCCTGTACAACGCCAAGGCCGCGAACGTGATCGCGATGTGCCGGCAATTGCTGGAACGCCACCACGGCGAAGTACCGCGCACCCGCGAAGCGCTCGAGGCCTTGCCGGGCGTCGGCCGCAAGACCGCCAACGTGGTGCTCAATACCGCGTTCGGCGAAGCCACCATCGCGGTCGATACCCACATCTTCCGCGTCGCCAACCGCACCGGGCTTGCGCCGGGCAAGACCGTACGCGCGGTCGAGGACGCGCTGCTCGACGTGGTGCCCGACGAATACCGCCGCGACGCACACCACTGGCTGATCCTGCACGGTCGCTACACCTGCAAGGCGCGCAAGCCTGAATGCCCGCGTTGCCCGATCCGCGACCTGTGCCGCTGGCCGGACAAGACCGACGATCCCTGACTGTCATCGGCATGCAACCGCGGCGCCACAAGACAGCCCTGTCACAATAACGAAAGATTCACGCCCTACGCTGCGCGGCGTCCCTCCCAATCGCCCCAGGGCAATCCAATGAAACTCTCCGCGCATACCCTCTCCCTCGCGCTGCTGGCCGCACTGGCGGCCCCGGCGGCCCACGCCGAAATCGCGATCGACAACATCGCCGATTCCGATGTCAGCTTCGAAGGCCTGCTCCAGACCGACGCTTACTGGTACGACAGCGACGTCCTCGACCTCGATGGCGACCCCGGCGACGGCCTCGATGCCGACTTCGGCCTGCGCCGCGCCGAGCTCGGGCTCAAGGGCAAGGGGCCGGGCAACTTCGAATGGGCGCTGGGCTACGACGCCTCCGGCGACGGCAAGTTCCTCGACGCATTCGCCAAGTACAAGCTCGGCGGCAACAGCAGCCATTTCATCCAGGTTGGCCAGTTCAAGCAGCCCAACAGCCTCGAAGAATTGTCCTCGACGAAGAACAACGACTTCATCTCCAAGGCGATGGTGACCAACACTTTCGCGGTATCACGTCGTCTCGGCGTGGGCGCCGGTTACGGCGCGGGCAACTGGGGCATCACCGGCAGCGTGTTCGGCCACGAACTGACCCGCAACCGCGCCCACGGCAGCGGTTACGGCGCGCGCGGCTTCTGGGCGCCGATCAACGAGAAGGGCAGCATCCTGCACCTGGGCCTGTCGTACGTGGATTACGACACCGACGCCGACACCCTGCGCTATCGCGCCCGACCCGACGCCGACATGTCCGCCCGCCTGATCGATACCGGCAGCATGCGGGACACCGACCGCATCGCTACCCTGGGCGTGGAAGGGCTGTGGGTGAATGGCCCGCTCAAGCTGCAGGCGGAATACATGTCCTCCAAGGTCTCGCGCTATGGCACCGGCTCGGACGACTTCACCGGTACCAGCGGCTACGTCAGCGGCGTATGGAACGTGACCGGCGAAACCTGGGGCTACAAGGCCGGGACCCCGACCACGCCGCTTCCGGACAATCCGGGCTCGGGCATGTGGCAGCTCGGCCTGCGCTACGACACCATGGACCTCAACGATGCCGGCGTGCTCGGCGGCAAGATGGACACGCTCACCGCCGGCGTGAACTGGTACCTGCGCTCGAACTTCAAGTTCATGCTCAACTATGTCAAGGTCAACAGCGACCGCGCTGGCATCAGCGACGATCCCGGCATCCTGGAGGCGCGCGCGCAGTTCTTCTGGTAGGCATCCCGCCCACGCGGGTCCAGCGACGGGCGCGACGAGAGTCGCGCCCGTTGTCGTTCCGCGGGATCCGCTCAGCCTTCGCGCGGCAGGACCGTCAGCACCCGCTCGACGAACAGGTGGAACTCCTGCATGTACTTGCGCAGGAACTCCTCGGTCGACGGGTTGGTCACGGCGCCATCCTCCTCGATCAACCCCGGCTTGAACTGGATGTAGGCTTCCACGGTGTTCATCAGCGGCGAGTTGCAGAAGCACAGCACGCTGCGCAGGTCCTGCTGCGCGACCGCGGTGCCGATCGCGCCGGGCGAAGTACCGATCACCCCGCTGGGCTTGCGGGTGAAGGAGTTCTGCCCCCACGGCCTGCTCGCCCAGTCGATGGCGTTCTTCAGGCCGCCGGGGATGGAGCGGTTGTATTCCGGGGTGACGAACAGCACCCCGTCGACCGCCGCGATCGCCTGCTTGAAGTCGCGCGCCACCGGCGGATAGTCGGCGTCGTAATCGTAGCTGTAGAGCGGCAGGTCGCGGATCGGGATCTCGACCATGTCCAGTTGCCCCGGAGCCAGGCGCACCAGCGCCTTGGACAGCAGGCGGTTGATCGAGCCCTTGGCGAGGCTGCCGACGAAATATCCGATCTTGTAGGTCGTCATGTTTGCTCCTGGGCCGGGGTGGCAGGCGGCAGCATGGACCCGCAAGCGGTTATCGGACGATGAAGCACGCCCCGCACGCCGGCGCGCAGCGACGCTGTCACGGTGCTGCAACCGGAACGACATGCCGCGGTCATCGGGTCGCGATGCAATGCACGCATCCCACCCAGGAGCCACCCCGTGTTCGAATCCCGCAAGTTCCGCGCCGTCGCCATCGCCCTCGCGATCGGCTTCGCCGCCAATGCCCAGGCCGCCGATGTCACCGGCGCCGGGGCATCCTTCATCTATCCGGTGATGTCCAAGTGGTCGGCCGATTACGCCAAGGCCTCCGGCAAACAGGTCAACTACCAGTCGATCGGTTCGGGCGGCGGCATCGCCCAGATCAAGGCCGGCACGGTGGACTTCGGTTCCTCGGACGCCCCGCTCAAGCCGGAAGAGTTGGCAAAGTTCGGCCTGGCCCAGTTCCCCTCGGTGATCGGCGGCGTGGTGCCGGTGATCAACGTTCCCGGCGTGCCGGCCGGGGCAATGAAGCTCGATGGCGACCTGCTCGCCGACATCTTCCTCGGCAAGATCAAGAAGTGGGACGATCCGCGCATCGTCGCGCTCAATGGCGGCGTCAAGCTGCCGTCGAAGAAGATCACCGTGGTCCACCGTTCCGACGGTTCCGGCACCACCTTCAATTTCGTCAACTACCTGTCAAAGGTCAGCGGCGACTGGAAGGCCAAGGTCGGCGAAGGCACTTCGGTGCAGTGGCCGACCGGCATCGGCGGCAAGGGCAACGAGGGCGTGGCCGCCTACGTCAAGCAGATCAATGGCGGCATCGGCTACGTCGAGCTGTCCTACGCGTTGCAGAACAAGATGGCCTACGCACGCCTGAAGAATGCCGCCGGCAACTACGTGGTTCCCTCCGACGAGACCTTCTCGGCGGCGGCGGCCAGTGCGCAATGGGGCGATTCGAAGGACTTCTACCTGGTCATGACCAATGCACCGGGTGCGGAATCGTGGCCGATCACCGCCACCAACTTCATCCTGATGTACAAGCAGCCCAGGAACGCCGCCAGTGCCAGGCAGGCGCGCGAATTCTTCCAGTGGGTGTATGCCAACGGCGACGCGCAGGCCAAGGCGCTCGACTACGTGCCGCTGCCGGACGCGCTGGTGCAGCAGATCGAGGCCTACTGGTCGCAGAACATGCAGTACTGAGCCAGCCAACCCCCGTGATGGAAGCCATTGCGCGGGCCTTCGGGCCCGCGCTTTTTTATTCGCGGGATTCGCTCGGAATGCCCGTCCGGCAATCCGGGGCGGCTTCGGCCGGAGTCGCCGCCCGCCGGGCTGGGGGTGCTGCGCCCTCCTGACGGCATCCTGCTTTCAAATCGCGACAACACATGAGCTTGGTCGAGCAGCTTCGGCCAGAGTCGCCGCCCGACGGGCTGGGGGTGCTTCGCCCTCCTGACGACATCCTGTCTCTAAGTCGGGTCGCAGGCCATCCATGGCCTGCTCTCCGCACCCCCAGCCCGCCGGACGGCGACTTCGCAGGGTTGGATGTTCAGGGTTTTGGCTGCTCTTGCTCCTCGGCGCCCAGCAACTGTGCTGAAGCAGGTGGCCCGCTGTTCGCGGGACCTTCGGCGACATGGATGCCGCCGATGAGCCTACATGGACGTACTTGCGGCGTGTCCCGCGAACAGCGGGCCACCTGCTTCCCCACGCAAGTTTCCGCACGGCGAAGGGCGGATTTCCGCCAGAACTCCGGGAAGTCCCGCCCGTGAAACTCGTCGACGCCCTGAGTGGAGTGCTGGATCGTCCCGGACTCACTCGCGCCGTGATTGCAAGCTGAACAACCTCAGCCGCCCTGCGCGCTTCGCGGTGCCTGTGTCATCGGCGTGTAACAAAAACATCATTTCATGGCCGGGTCCGCCGACCTGCCCGGCCTACGCCCGCCATGGAGTTGCGCATGAAATCGCCGATCCGCCTTGCCGTCCTCTCGCTCGCCGTTGCCCTGGCCGTCGCCGCCTGCAAGCCGGCCGCCGACGGCAGCACGACTCCCGCCAACACCGATGCCTCGCCGGCGTCCGCCGCCAGCCAGGCCGGCGACCGCGTCGCTGCGCAGATCACGGGGGCCGGGGCCACGTTCATCTATCCGCTGCTGTCGAAGTGGTCGGACGACTACAACAAGGCCACCGGCCACAAGATCAACTACCAGTCGATCGGTTCCGGTGGCGGCATCGCCCAGATCAAGGCGGCGACGGTGGACTTCGGGTCCTCGGACAAGCCGCTGTCGAGCGAGGAACTGTCCGCGGCCGGCCTCGGCCAGTTCCCGTCGGCGATCGGCGGCGTGGTGCCGGTGGTCAACCTGGACGGCGTCGAGAGCGGCCAACTGCGCCTGAGCGGTCCGCTGCTGGCCGACATTTTCCTGGGCACGGTCACCGCCTGGAACGATCCGAAGATCGCGGCCCTCAACCCCGGCGTGCCGCTGCCCTCGGGCAAGATCAACGTCGTGCACCGCTCCGATGGTTCGGGCACCACGTTCAACTTCGTCAACTACCTGTCCAAGGTCAGCCCCCAGTGGAAGGCCAGGGTCGGCGAAGGCACTTCGGTGCAATGGCCGGGCGGGATCGGCGGCAAGGGCAACGAGGGCGTCGCCGCCTACGTCAAGCAGATCAAGGGTTCGATCGGTTACGTCGAACTGGCCTACGCGGCGCAGAACGGCATGGCGGCGACCGCCCTGCAGAACGCCGCCGGCAACTGGATCCAGCCCAGCGCCAGCAGCTTCCAGGCCGCGGCCGCGACCGCGGACTGGGCCAACGCCCGCGACTTCAGCCTGGTGATCACCAATGCGCCGGGCGCGGACGCGTGGCCGATCAGCGCCACCAACTTCATCCTGATGTACAAGCAGCCGAAAGACGCGAAGCGCTCGGCCGACGCGCTCGCGTTCTTCAAGTGGGCGCTGGAGAACGGCCAGGCGCAGGCACAGGCGCTGGATTACGTGCCACTGCCGCCGTCGCTGGTGCAGCAGGTCGAGGCTTACTGGTCGGCCGAGTTCCAGCAGTAACGGCGGAACCAGCTGCGCATGAACGCCACCGCCCTGCCCCTGGCCGACGCGCGCAACTCGCGCGACGCACTCGCCGACCGCGGCTTCCGCTGGCTGGTGACCGCCGCCGGCCTCCTGGTGCTGCTCGCGCTCGGCGCCGCCGCGCTGTCGATGCTGTGGGGCGGCCGCGAGGCTTTCGCGAAGTTCGGCATCGGTTTCCTCTGGTCCAACACCTGGGATCCGGTCGGGCAGCAGTTCGGCGCGCTGGTGCCGATCTACGGCACCGTCGTTACCGCGCTGATCGCGATGGTGATCGCGGTGCCGGTGAGCTTCGGCATCGCCATGTTCCTGACCGAGATCGCGCCCAAGTGGATGCGCGGCACGGTGGGCGCGGCGATCGAACTGCTCGCCGGCATTCCCTCGATCATCTACGGCATGTGGGGCCTGTTCGTGCTGGTGCCGGTGCTGGCCGAACACGTCTATCCGTGGGTCGATGCGCACCTGGGCCAGTGGCCGCTGGTCGGGCGGTTCTTCGCCGGTCCGCCGCTCGGGCTGGGCATGGGCACCGCCGGGCTGGTGCTGGCGATCATGGTGATCCCGTTCATCGCCTCGGTGATGCGCGAAGTGTTCCTGACCGTGCCGGGGCGGCTGAAGGAATCGGCCTACGCGCTCGGCTCGACCAAGTGGGAAGTCGTCTGGGACGTGGTCCTGCCGTACACGCGCTCGGCGGTGATCGGCGGCATCTTCCTCGGCCTGGGCCGCGCGCTCGGCGAGACCATGGCGGTGACCTTCGTGCTCGGCAACGCGCACGAGCTCACCGCGTCGTTGCTGATGCCGGGCAACTCGATCGCCGCCACCATCGCCAACGAGTTCGCCGAAGCCGATTCGGAAATGTACCGCTCCTCGCTGATCGCGCTGGGCTTCGTGCTGTTCCTGGTCACCTTCGTGGTGCTGTCCGCGGCGCGGCTGATGCTGCGGCAATTGTCCAGGCGCGAGGGCAACTGAGGATGGACGCGTCCCTGTACGGCATCCGTCGCGTCAAGAACGCGCTGGCGCAGGTGCTGGCGATCCTGGCCGCGGTCTTCGGCCTGTTCTGGCTGGTGTGGATCGTGTGGACCACCTTCAGCAACGGACTGGCATCGCTCAACCTGGCATTGTTCACCCAGATGACGCCGCCGCCGGGCGAGGAAGGCGGCCTGCTCAACGCGTTCTTCGGCAGCGCGGTGATGAGCCTGCTCGGGATCCTGATCGGCGCGCCGGTCGGCGTGCTCGCCGGCACCTTCCTGGCCGAGTATTCGCGCAAGTCGTGGGTCGGGGAGACCGTGCGCTTCGTCAACGACATCCTGCTGTCGGCGCCGTCGATCGTGCTCGGCCTGTTCGTGTATACGCTGGTGGTCGCGCAGATGGGTCATTTCTCGGCGCTGGCCGGCGCGATCGCGCTGGCCTTCATCGTGCTCCCGGTGGTGGTGCGCACCACCGACGAGATGCTGCAACTGGTCCCCGTGCAGATGCGCGAGGCCGCGCTGTCGCTGGGCGTGCCGCAATGGAAGGTGACGGTGCAGGTGCTGTACCGCTCCTCGCTGCCGGGCATCGTCACCGGCATCCTGCTCGCCCTTGCCCGGATTTCCGGCGAGACGGCGCCGCTGCTGTTCACCGCGCTCAACAACCAGTACTGGACCACCGACATCACCGCGCCGATGGCCAACGTGCCGGTGGTCATCTTCCAGTACGCGATGAGCCCGTACGAGAGCTGGCACACGCTCGCATGGGCGGGCGCCTTCATCCTGACGCTGTTCGTGCTGCTGGTCAGCCTGGCCGCGCGCGCGATCGTGTCCCGCAACCGGGTGTCCCATGACTGACGCCGTCGCCACCCCCGCCCCTTCTTCCCCCGCATTCCGGACGCCGGCCATGCATGACGCCCGCCTCAACCTCGCGACTCCCGCGCGCGACCCCGCTACCGCGGCTGCCCTGCCGGTGAAGCTGGCCGCGCGCGGCCTGGACTTCTGGTACGGCGACTTCCGCGCGGTCAAGGACATCTCCCTGGACATCCCGGAGAAGCGCGTGACCGCGCTGATCGGGCCTTCGGGTTGCGGCAAGTCCACCCTGCTGCGCGTGTTCAACCGGATCTACGCGCTGTACCCGAAGCAACGCGCGACCGGCGAGGTGCTGCTGGACGGCGACAACGTGCTCGACCCCAAGTACCCGATCAACCGGCTGCGCAGCAAGGTTGGCATGGTGTTCCAGAAGCCGGTGCCGTTCCCCATGACCATCCACGAGAACGTGGCCTACGGCATCCGCCACCACGAGCGGCTGTCCAAGGCCGACATGGACGCGCGCGTGGAGTCGGCGCTGCGCCAGGCCGCGTTGTGGGACGAGGTCAAGGACAAGCTCGGCCAGAACGCGCTGGGCCTGTCCGGAGGCCAGCAGCAACGCCTGTGCATCGCGCGCGCGGTTGCGCTGAAACCCGACGTGCTGCTGCTCGACGAGCCCACCTCGGCGCTGGACCCGATTTCCACCAGCCGCATCGAGCAGCTGGTCGAGGAGCTCAAGCGCGACTACACGATCCTGATCGTGACCCACAACATGCAGCAGGCCGCGCGCGTGTCCGACTACACCGCTTTCATGTACCTGGGCGACCTGGTCGAGCACGACAGCACCGAAACGATCTTCTCCAACCCCTCGAAGCAGCAGACCGAGGATTACATCACCGGCCGCTTCGGGTAAGGAACCGCAAACATGATCACGCAACCCCACGACCACATCGTCAAGAGCCACGACGACGAGCGGCAGCGGCTGAAGGGCGAACTGCTGCGCATGGGCGAAATGGCCGCGGCGCAACTGGAGGCCGCGCTGGACGTGGTCGAACGCCGCGACGACAAGGCCGCGGAACGCATCGTCGGCAACGACGAGGCGATCGACGCGCTGGAACACGAGATCAGCCAGGACGTGATGAAGCTCGCGCTGCGCGGGCCGATGGCGCGCGACCTGCGCGAGATCCTGGCCGCGCTGCGGATCGCCGCAGACATCGAGCGCATCGGGGACTACGCCGCCAACGTCGCGAAGCGCTCGATGGCGCTGAACCTCTCGCCCCCGCTTCCGCACACGCGCGGCCTGTCCGCCCTGGGGGCGTTGGCGGTGCAGCAGGCGCGCGACGTATTCGTCGCCTACCGGGACGACGATGCCGTCGCGGCGCAACGGGTGCGCGCCCGCGACGCGGACCTCGACGCCCAGTACACCGGCTTGTTCCGAGAACTGCTGACCTACATGATGGAGGACGCGCGCAGCATCACCCCGTGCACGCACCTCTTGTTCATGGCCAAGAACATCGAGCGCATCGGCGACCACGCCACCAACATCGCCGAGAACGTCTGGTTCCTGGTCCACGGCGACGACGCATTGCCGCCGCGCGACAAGCGCGACGAGACCAATACGGCGACCTGACGCCTGCGGCCAGGCTCGCCGCAACCCGGCCCTTGTGGGAGCGGCTTCAGCCGCGAGCCCTGCGTGGTGGCTGCGTCACCCGGAAAGCTCGCGGCTGAAGCCGCTCCCACAGGGGCCTGCTACGCTTGCGCGATGACCGATGCCGATGCCCCCATCCCCTCCGCGCCGCCGTTCAGGCCCATGGCCGAACGCTTCCGTGGCTACCTGCCGGTGGTGGTGGACGTGGAGACCGGCGGTTTCGACTGGAACCGGCACGCGTTGCTGGAAATCGCCGCGATCCCGGTCGAACTCGACGACGCGGGCAATTTCGTCCCGGGCGAGGTCGCCTGCGCGCACCTGCAGCCCGCCCCGGGCACCGAGATCGACCCCAAGTCGCTGGAAGTCACCGGCATCATCCTCGACCACCCGTTCCGCATGGCCAAGCCGGAAAAGGAAGCCCTCGACCATGTCTTCGCCGCGGTGCGCGCCGCGGTGCGCAGGCACGGCTGCCAGCGTGCGATCCTGGTCGGGCACAACGCCCACTTCGACCTCAACTTCCTCAACGCCGCGGTGGCGCGCGTGCAGCACAAGCGCAATCCGTTCCACCCTTTCAGCGTGTTCGATACGGTGACGCTTGGCGGCGTCGCCTACGGGCAGACGGTGCTGGCGCGCGCCGTCCAGGCCGCGGGCTTCCACTGGAACAGCGACGAGGCGCACTCTGCCGTTTACGACGCCGAACGCACCGCCGAACTGTTCTGCAAGGTCGCCAATACGTGGTCGCGGCCAGCGCCGGGCACACGGATGCCCGCTGGCGACGGCGGCACCGTGATCACGCCGGCCGGCGACCAGGCGACATAGCGGCCCCCATTGGCTGGCGGGCTGACCTTCCGCCGCGGCCTTGGAAGCTGCTCCCGCGGATGAAGCCGCCGCCGGTCAGTCGCGGGCCGATCCGCGTCGCGCCTTGACCGAACGCGCGATGCCGTAGCCGCTGATCAGTACCCACGTGGCCTCGAGCAGGAACACCGACACGTTGAACGTGCCCAGCAGCGACAGCAGCACGCCGCCGGCGCCGAACAGGTTGAGCAACTGGTAGACGATGCCGGTGCCGGACACGCGGCCAGCCTGCAACAACGCGAATGCACCCAGCACCATCAGCGTGCCGGCGATGCCGACCCAGTCGTACCACGCCAGGTTCAATGCCATTGCCGTCCCCTCCCTGCGTTGTCCGTTGGCGACGCCGATCAGGCCTGCCGTTGCCGCACCGCTTCGAACAGCGCCACGCCGGTGGCCACCGAGACGTTGAGGCTTTCGGTCTGGCCCGGCATCGGGATTTTCACCAGCTGGTCGCAATGTTCGCGCGTCAGCCGGCGCAGGCCGTCGGCCTCGCCGCCCAGTACCAGCGCGACGTTGCCCCTGAGATCGATCGCATATAGCGATGCGGACGCCTCGCCGGCCAGGCCGTAGATCCACACGCCCAGCTGCTGCAGCTCGCGCAGGCAACGCGCCAGGTTGGTGGCGCGGATCACCGGGATGCTGTCGGCGGCGCCGGCGGACGTCTTGCGCACGGTGGCGTTGACCTGCACCGCCTTGTCCTTGGGAATGACGACCGCGGTGACGCCGGCAGCGGCTGCGCTGCGCAGGCAGGCGCCGAGGTTGTGCGGATCCTGCACGCCGTCGAGGACGAGCACCAGCGCCCTGCCCTGCGCGGTTTCAACCAGGCCCGGCAACTCGTGTTCGTCCCAGGTCCGGGCCGCGGCGTAGCGCGCGACCGCGCCCTGGTGGCGCAGGCCGCCGGCGACACCATCCAGTGCCTGCTGCGCGACCCGCCGCACGTCGATGCCAAGGCGTCGGGCATTGCCCTCGATCTCGGTGATACGCGGGTTTTTCGCCCCCGCTTCAAGCAGCACCTCGCGCACGTTGTCGGCATCGTGCTCGATCGCCGAAGCGACTGCGTTGATCCCGGCGATCCATTGGCTGTCCTTGCTCATGGGGCCATTTTGCCCTAGTGCCCGCTCCGGATGTGCGCGGGCCTGCGCCGTCCAGCCCGGCCCAACGGTCCGATGGACCAGCTTGCAGCGGGCCAGGCGGCGTGGCTTGTGTCGCTCGCCAGCTCCTCGCCCGCGCCCCGCAGCTTGCAGCCGCTAGCGGGGAAGCACGCGCCACCCCCGCGCCGCGGCGACAACCGGCGGCATCATTACCTCGCCTTCTTCCGTTTCGCCGGTTGGCCGCGTGGCGGTGGCGACGCGCTTTCGCGCTGCCCGACGCCACCGTCCTCCACCAGCCGGAAATCGATCTTGCGTTCCTCGAGGCTGGCCTTGAGCACCACGATCCGCACGCGGTCGCCGAGCCGGAACTCGCGCCCGCGGCGCTCGCCGGTAAGGGTCTTGCGGATCGGGTCGAAGTGGTAGAAGTCGTTCGGCAGCTGGGTCACGTGCACCAGGCCGTTGACCTTGGAATCGTCAAGCTCCACGAACAGGCCGAAGCTGGTGACGCCGCTGATGGTGCCGTCGAACTGGCCGCCGACGTGCTGCTCCATCCAGGCGGCCCGATAGCGCTCGTCGACTTCCCGCGAAGCCTCGTCGGCCCGGCGCGAGCGTTCCGAGCACTGCAGCGACAACGCCGACATCGCATGCGGGGTGTAGGCGAACTGGTCGGGCTTGCGCTCGGCCAGCGCGTGCTTGATCGCGCGGTGCACCAGCAGGTCGGGATAGCGCCGGATCGGCGAAGTGAAGTGCGCGTACGCCGCCAGCGCCAGCCCGAAGTGGCCGATGTTGTCCGGCGCGTACACCGCCAGCGACTGGCTGCGCAGGATCACGGATTCCAGCAGCGCCGCCTCCGGGCGCTCGCGGATCTTTTCCAGCAGCGCGCGGAAGTCGCGCGGCTGCAGCTTGCCCCAGGGCGGCAGCCGCAGCTTGAATTCCTTGAGGAACTCCTCCAGGTCGGCGTACTTGGCTTCCGGCGGCTTGTCGTGGTCGCGGTAAGGCGCCGGGATGCGCGTTTCCAGCAGGAATTCGGCGGCCTGCACGTTGGCCGCGATCATGCATTCCTCGATCAGCTTGTGCGCGTCGTTGCGCTGGAGCATTCCGGCCTGGGTCACCTCGCCCTGCGGACCGAGCACGAAGCGCACCTCGGACGTCTCGAACTCGATCGCGCCACGCCGGGCCCGCGCCTTGTCGAGGAGCTGGTACAGCTGGTGCAGGCGCTGCACCTGCGGCAGCAGCGGGCCGATCCTCGCCAGCGCCGCGTCGCGATCCTCCCCGGGGATGCCGTCCCCGACCGCATTCCAGACCTGGGTGTAGGTAAGGCGCGCATGCGAGTTCATCACCGCTTCGTAGAACCTGGCCCCGCTGACGGTGCCGTCGCGGCCGACCTGCATGTCGCAGACGAAGCACAGCCGCTCGACTTCCGGCATCAGCGAGCAGATGCCGTTGGACAGCGTTTCCGGGAGCATCGGCACCACGAACCCGGGGAAGTAGACGGAGGTCGCGCGCAATTGCGCCTCGTCGTCCAGCGGCGTGCCCGGGCGCACGTAATGCGAGACGTCGGCGATCGCGACGACCAGGCGGAAGCCGTCGCGGTTGGGCTCGCACCAGACCGCGTCGTCGAAATCCTTGGCGTCCTCGCCGTCGATGGTGAGGAGCGGCATCGTGCGCAGGTCGACGCGGCCGTGGACGTCGGCATCCTGCACCTGCAACGGCACCGCGGTCGCCTGCGCCATTACCTCCGGCGGGAACTCGTGCGGGATCTCGTGGCCGTGGATCGCCGCTTCCACCGCCAGCGACGCGGTGAGCTTGTCGCCCAGGACCGCCAGCACCTTGCCGATCGGCGGGCGCTGCGCGTCGGCCGGCTGCACGATTTCGGCGACCACCAGCTGGCCGTGGCGCGCATCCAGGCGCGCGTCCGGCGGGATCATCAGGTTGCGCTGGATACGGCGGTCGTCGGGCACCACGTAGCTGATGCCGGCTTCGAGCGTGTAGCGGCCGATCAGGCGGGTGATGCGGCGCTCCAGCACCTCGACGATCGCGCCTTCACGGCGGCCACGGTGGTCGACGCCGGTGACGCTGGCGAGGACGCGGTCGCCGTGCATCGCCTTGCGCATCTCGAACGGCGGCAGGAACAGGTCGTCGCCCTTGCCGGCGCCGGTATCCGGGCGCAGGAAACCGAAGCCGTCGGGGTTGGCGATGATCGTTCCGGAAATCAGGTCCGCGCGTTCCGCGGGGACGAAGCCACCGCGCCGGTTCTGCAGCAACTGGCCGTCGCGCAGCATCGCCCCCAGGCGCTTGTTCAGGGCATCGAAGCGATCGGGCGCGGTAAGCGCGAGTCTTTCCGCCAGCGCCTGCGCATCCATCGGCCCGTCATGCGCCGCCAGCACCTGCAGGATCATCTCGCGGCTGGCGATCGGTTGTTGGTAGCGTGCAGCCTCGCGCCCGGCCTGCGGGTCACGCATCCCGCCGTCGTCCTCCGCCGTGGTCCTGCCGGGCCCGGGGCCCATGGCCCGCGCCAGCCCGGGATCGGGCAACCAGGACGGATGCGACGGTTTGGCGTGGGGTTTACGGCCGTGTCCAGGCGAGGGCGACTTGCCGCCGGTGGATTTGCGCGGCGTCTTGCCGCCGCGGCCGCTACCGCGCTTGCTGGGTGGCTTGGTCATCGCGGCGATGGTACACCGCGGCTGTCGATGGCCCGTGTCGGCCGCCGCCTGCGTGCGCGCCCCGCAACCGGCAGGACTTGTGTCGCGCGCAACGCGCGCCAACAAAAAACCCCGCCGCTGGCGGGGTTCCGTGTCATCCATCGACCGCCGAGGCGAATCGAAACAAGATGGTGCCCGGGAGAGGACTCGAACCTCCACGGAGTTGCCCCCGCTAGCACCTGAAGCTAGTGCGTCTACCAATTCCGCCACCCGGGCGGGTGGGCGCGTATGTTGCGTTGCGGCGATTGCGTTGTCAACGGGACGGCGCGACTGCGGGGCGTCGTGCATTGCGTGGCGTCGGTCCCGCAGCGGACCCAGGCCGGACGCCCGGTGCCGGTCGAAGCGTCAGTCCTGCGAACGCCTGGTCGTCGCCTTGGCGGCGGCGCCGGCATCGGCGATCCGCCACAGGTACAGGCTGGCGTAGGTGCGGTAGGGACCCCAGCGCTCGCCGCGTTCGGCCAGGGCCCTGGGCGCCGGCAGGGTCTCGGCCTTGTCCACGGCCTGCGCCCCCTTGCGGATGCCGAGGTCGTCCACCGGCAGCACGTCCGGGCGGCCGAGCCGGAACATCAGCATCATCTCCACCGTCCAGCGGCCGATGCCGCGGACCGGCACCAGCGCCGCGACGATGTCGTCGTTGTCCATGGTCGACATCCGCCGCAGGTCGGGGATCTCGCCACGCGATTCACGCAGCGCCAGGTCGCGCAACGCCAGCAGCTTGTTGCCGGAAACGCCGCAACCGCGGATCGTGGCGTCGTCGCAGCGCGCGAGCGTGTCGCAGTGGAAACGATCGCTGCCGATGGCGGTTTCGACCCGGCCCACGATCGTCGCCGCGGCCTTGCCGCTGAGCTGCTGGTAGAGGATCGCGCGCGCCAGCGCATCGACCGGGTCGAACGGCTTGCGCCAGCGTGGATCGGCCGCGATCGGGCCGAGCTTCCGCATCCAGCCGCCGAGCTTGCGGTCGCGCCGCGCCAGGTGCGCGAACGCCGCTTCGGTATCGAATCCACGTGCGTGCCGGGGCATGGCGTCAGCGCCGCGACAGGTCGAGTGCCAGTAGCAGCCAGCCGCCGATCAGCAGCATTCCGCCGAGCGGCGCCAGCGTGGTCGGCCATTGCGCCAACACCCCGGACACCACGCTGCCGCAGAACAGCAGCACGCCCAGCGACAAGGCCAGCAACGCGCAGCGCCCCAGGCGCCGGCAGGTCGCGGGCGCCAGCAGCACCAGTGCCAGGCCGTGGCCGAATGCGAACACCGCCGCGGTCTGGAGGCGCGTCTGCGCCGGGCCTTCGCTGGCATGCGCCGCGTACGCCGACAACGCCACGGCCGCGGCGGCGCACACGGCCCCGGCGGCGGCGAGCCAGCGTTGCGGGCGCGGTACCCCCGGAGCGGACGAGGTTGCATGCATGCGCTGTGATCCTCCTGTCGGGTGCGCCCGCGCTCCATCGCGGGATCGCGGGCGGGGCGGGCTGAAACGCAACGCGCCGCGTCAGGGACGCGGCGCGCGGCGGTCACGCGGTGGCGCGAAGCCCGCGACTTACGGCTTCAGCATCCAGTAGACCTGGTACTGGCCGTCGGCGGTGAACGCATTGTCGATGCCGTTCTTGTAGACCTCGTACGGACGGCCGATGGCTTCCTCGCCCTGGGTCAGCGCCCAGGCGCGAACGGCGTTGCGGACGGCCTCCAGCTCGGCCATGTAGCCGGTGTAGGAACCGGTGGCGGCGCGACCGCCTTCGGTGTGCTCGTACTTCACCGGGCCTTGCAGCTTGATGCCGCTGAGCGGGCCGGTGCTGGCGACGGGCGCCGGCGCAGCAGCGGCCTCGCCGTCGTCGCTTTCGGTCGTGTCCGCGTCGGCCTTGGCGGCGGCGCCCCTGCGCACCGGCTGGACGACGTCGAACGTATAGGTCTCGCGGCCCAGTTCGGTGGAAATGATCCGCATCGGGCCGGCGGCGACCAGGCCACTGGCGGCCATGGTGCGGTTGATCCACTCCATGTTGGCCTTCATCGAATCTTTGATCTTCTGGTTGTTGCGCTCGATCGAACCGGCACTGACCAGCAGCAGGTCCTCGGCCGGCACGTCGACCATCTTCAGGTCGGCGAGCTTGCTGCCCTGCATCCGGTAATCGACGTTGGGCACCTGCGCCAGCATGTTCGACAGGCGCTCCAGGCCCAGCTGCATGTCGTCACCGACATGGCGGCTGACATACATGCCGGCGTAGCGGCCGAGGAGGTCCCAGCCGTACTGGACGTCGTAGCTCTGGGTGATCTCGACGTTGCGGCCGGCGCGGCCGGTCGGCTTGAGCGTGAAGACGCTGCGCTTGTCGTGCCCGCGCTGCGGATTGACGATCGCGTAGCTGACGCTGGCGTTGGGCTCGGTCGCGGTGATCTCCCAGCTGCCGGTGCCGAGCTGGGGGTTGCTGGAGGTGTAATCCAGGCGCGCGCCGACGCCCGAATCCGGGCCGGACAGCTGCAGCTTCATGCGCGGATCGCGCAGCACCAGGGGATTCCAGTCGCGGAAGCGGCGCAGGCTGTTGAGCGTGTCGTACACGATCGTCATCTTGCGGTTGGTCTCGACCTTCTCGGTCAGATGACGGCTGGACGGCAGCACCAGCGCCACCAGCAGGAACAGCACGGCGACGATCGCCAGCGAAATCAGCACTTCGATCAAACGGGTCATTCAGGATTCTCCAGGGCCGGCCCGGCCCGGCCCGGTAGCCGGGGGCGCAGACCTCTAATCGTAGCGCGCCGCCGCGCTGCGAGGAAGTCGTCCACCGAGGGTTTCCAGCGCGCCGCCGCGCGCGTCGAGACTGGCTTGCAGGGCTTTTTCGACCATCGCACCCGCGGAACGTCGCAATCCTGCCAGAGCGATCCCGGTGCGTGACATCCGCCGTCAAAGCCTCCCGGCGCGGTTCGGCGCCGGAGAAGGCCAGCTCACGGACAAGCTCAGACCAGTTGCAGCTCGAAGGCCTTGAGGACCGCCCGGGTGCGGTCGCGGACGCCGAGCTTGCTCAGGATGTTGGAGACGTGGTTCTTGATCGTGCCCTCGGCCACGCCCAGCGAATTGGCGATTTCCTTGTTGGAGAAGCCCGATGCCATCAGCCGCAGGATCTCGGTCTCGCGGTCGGTCAGCGGGTCGGGCCGGTCGAGGCTGACGAAATCGTTGCGCATGTGCTCCAGCCCCGACAGCAGGCGCTGGGTCACCGCCGGCTGCACCAGCGAGCCGCCCGCGGCCACCGCCTGGATCGCGCCCACCAGTTGCTCCAGCGAGACGTCCTTGAGCAGGTAACCCTTGGCCCCGGCCTTGAGCCCGGCCAGCACCAGCTGGTCGTCGTCGAAGGTGGTGAGGATGATGGTCGGCGGCAGCGCGTCGATCCGGGCCAGCGCCTGCAGCGCCTCGAGTCCGGACATCACCGGCATGCGCATGTCCATCAGCACCACGTCCGGCTTGACCTGCGGGATCAGCTCGACCGCCTGCTTGCCGTCGCCGGCCTCGGCCACGACCTCGATGCCCTCGGCCAGGGCGAGCAGCGAGCGGATGCCCTGGCGTACCAGGGTTTGATCGTCGACCAGGCAGATGCGGATCATGCAGCCTCTCCCCCGGGGGGCGTTGTCCCGGGATGGCCCGGATGGTTCATTTCAGCGCCACCGCGGCCTCGGCCGGCCCCATGGCGGGTACCGGCGCGGGGACGGCGACGCCCTCCTCCAGCGGCAACCGCAGGTCGACCGCGAAGCCGCGGCCCGGCCGGGTGTCGATGTCGACCCGGCCACCGTAGGCGGCCAGCCGCTCGCGCATCCCGCGCAGGCCGTTGCCCGCGACCGGTGCCTCGGCGCCGCGACCGTTGTCGCGTGCGTGCAGCCGCACCATGCGGCCATCGTAACGGTAATCCAGACGCAATTCGCCGGCCTGGGCATGGCGCACGGCATTGGTGATGATTTCCTGGGTGCAGCGCAGCAGCACGTGCGCGCGCTCGGGGTCTTCGAGCAGGAACGGCTGCGGCATCTCCATCGTGATCTGCAGCCCGGCGACGTTGTCGGCCAGCGGTCGCAGCGTCGCCGACATGTCGATCGCATCACCCTCGCGCAGCCGGCTGACCGCCTCGCGCACGTCGCTGAGCAGCAGCCGCGCCAGGGTGTGGGCCTGGCTCACGTGTTCCTGCGCCTTGCCCTGGACCAGGTGGCCGGCGACCTCGAGGTTGAGGCTCAGCGCGGTGAGGTGGTGGCCCAGCAGGTCGTGCAGTTCCCGGGAAATGCGCGTGCGTTCGTTGATCCGCGCGCTTTCGGCCAGCAAAGCGCGGGTCGCGCGCAGTTCCGCATTGAGCCGGCGCTGGTCTTCGCGCGCCTGCGCCTGCTGCCGCGCCACCAGGCTGGTGACGAACACGAAGCCGGAGAAGCCCGCGTACAGCAGCGACTGCATCAACGCCTCGACCCAGGACATGTCGAGCCAGCGCACGTACACCGGCACCACCAGGAATTCGCTGAGCACCAGCCAGGCCACGCCCAGCGGCAGCGGCAGCAGCCACGGCAACACGCAGGCGGCGACCATGAGCAGGATGCTGCCCAGGCCGCTGGCGCTGTAGTAGCTGATCGCCACCGCGCTGGCGGTCAGCACCAGCAACAGCAGGTAATCGAAGGCGCCCACGCGACGGCTGCCCAACGCCCGCGTCAGCCAGCCGTAGCACAGGCCGAATGCGGCGTAGGCGGCCCAGGCCTGCCAGCCGATGTGGGCGACGGCGACGGCATCCCCGTCCAGCCCGCCGGCCTGGTCGCTCGGCAGCAGCGACAACAGCAACAGGGGCATGCCGATCACGGCCCAGGTGAACAGGCCGGCATAGCGCAGCAGGCGGCTATGGTTCAGGTGCGCGAACATGCGGCATCTTAGGCGCAATGCGCGGCCTGCGCAGTCCCACGAAAGTCATGCCGCCGATGCCCGCGCGGTCGCCCCGGCGCACCGGGCCATGCGATAATCCACGCCGGCGCAGCACGCTGGCGGGTCGCCACCGCTGGGCCACCCGCCGGACCAGAATTTTTTTGCAGACCGTTCCCAAGCCGGAGTCAGGAATGTCGATCGTCATCCGCGACGTGCGCGAGCACGAGCTGGATTCCGTCCTTGCCCTCAACAACGCTGCCGGCCCCGCCATCTTGCCGCTCGACGCGGCCCGACTCCGCCGCTTCTACACCGACGCCGACTATTTCCGCGTCGCCGAGCGCGACGGCACGCTGGCCGGGTTCCTGGTCGGGTTCTCCTCCACGGCCAACCACGACAGCGACAATTTCCGCTGGTTCCGCGAGCACTATCCGGATTTCTTCTACATCGACCGGATCGTGGTCGCCAGCCGCCGCCGCGGTGGCGGCGTCGGCCGCGCGTTCTACGCCGACGTGCAGAGCCATGCCGAACTGCGTTACCCGCAGCTGGCCTGCGAGGTTTTCCTCGACGACGGCAACGACCCGGCGTTGTTGTTCCATGGCAGCTTCGGTTTCCGCGAGGTCGGCCAGCACGTGATGGCCACGACCGGCGACGCCCCCGGCCATCGCGCCGCGATGCTGCTGAAGGACCTGTGCAGCTATCCCTGGGTCCATGACACCTACGGCGGGCACCTGCCCGACGTTCCGTGGATCGCCGCGCCGCGCGCCCATCGCGCGTCCGCCCATCGCGCCACGGGTACCTGACATGGCGGCAGCCAAGGGCGACTACGAACCGGCCGGCGAGCTGAAGATCGGCCAGGTCGGCATCGCCAACCTGCGCGTGCGCACGCTCGATGTCGAACGGCTGGCGACCGAGATGCGCGACCGCGTGGCCCGGGCACCCAAGCTGTTCGCGCGTGCCGCCGTGGTGGTGGATTTCGGCGGCCTTGCCCGCACCCCCGACCTGGCGACCGCGCGGACCCTGCTCGACGGCCTGCGCGAGGCCGGCGTGCTGCCGGTGGCGCTGGCCTACGGCACCAGCGAGAACGACGCCCTCGCCCAGCAGCTCGGCCTGCCGCTGCTGGCCAAGTTCCGCGCCCAGTACGAACCAGCGGCTGGAACGCCCAGCGCACCTGCGCCCGCGGCGAAGCCCGCGGCCAGGGAGATCACGGCGGAAGCCGCCCCGGCCAAGGCCGCGATTACCGCCAACGCGCCGGCCCGGGCCCAGCATCCGGGCGGCGAGCCCGGCCTCGTGCAGCTCACGCCGGTGCGCTCGGGCCAGCAACTGTATGCCGAGAACCGCGATCTCAGCGTGCTGGGGACCGTCGGCGCCGGCGCCGAGGTGATCGCCGACGGCTCGATCCACGTCTACGGCGCGTTGCGCGGCCGCGCCCTGGCCGGCGCGCAAGGCAACGAAAAGGCACGTATCTTCTGCCGCGAGTTCCACGCCGAACTGGTCGCCGTCGCCGGCCACTACAAGGTGCTGGAAGACATCCCCATGGAACTGCGCGGAAAACCCGTGCAGATCTGGCTGGACAACGAAGAACTCAGGATCGCCGCGTTCGACTGAGCCGGCAGACTGGGCACCAACACCAAGGAGAAGTGTTTTGGCAGAAATCATCGTAGTCACCTCCGGCAAGGGCGGCGTCGGCAAGACCACCACCAGCGCCAGCCTCGCCTGCGGCCTCGCCCGCCATGGCAAGAAGGTGGCCGTGATCGATTTCGACGTGGGCCTGCGCAACCTCGACCTGATCATGGGCTGCGAGCGCCGGGTGGTATACGACTTCGTCAACGTGATCCACGGCGAGGCTTCGCTGAAGCAGGCGCTGATCAAGGACAAGCGCTTCGACAACCTGTTCGTGCTGGCCGCCTCGCAGACCCGCGACAAGGACGCCCTGACCACCGAAGGCGTGCAGAAGGTGCTCGACGACCTCGCCGCCGACGGTTTCGACTACATCGTCTGCGACTCGCCGGCCGGGATCGAGAAAGGCGCTTTCCTGGCGATGTACTTCGCCGACCAGGCGGTGGTCGTGGTCAACCCGGAAGTCTCGTCGGTGCGCGACTCCGACCGCATCCTCGGCCTGCTCGCGTCCAAGACCCGCCGCGCCGAGGCCGGCGAGCGGGTCAAGGAACACCTGCTGCTGACCCGCTACAGCCCAACGCGCGTGGAGACCGGCGAGATGCTCTCCATCGGCGACGTCGAGGAAGTGCTCGGCCTGAAGACCATCGGCGTCATCCCGGAATCCGGCGACGTGCTCAACGCCTCCAACAAGGGAGAACCCGTGATCCTGGACATGGAATCGCCGGCCGGCCAGGCCTACGACGACGCGGTCGCGCGCCTGATGGGCGAGGAGCGCCCCATGCGCTTCACCCAATCGGAGAAGAAGGGCTTCTTCAGCAAGCTCTTCGGGGGTTGAGGCATGGGCATGTTCGATTTCCTCAAGGCGAAGAAGAACACCGCCTCGATCGCGAAGGATCGCCTGCGCATCATCATCGCGCAGGAGCGCAGCACCCACGGCGGCCCGGATTACCTGCCGCTGCTGCGCCGCGAACTGCTCGAGGTGATCCGCAAGTACGTCAACGTCGATGTCGACGCGGTCAAGGTCGACCTGGTCAAGGACGGCGAACACGACGTGCTCGACATCTCGGTGTCCTTGCCCGAAGGCCGCGCCGCGACCGCCTGAGCGTTCCCCGTCTTTTGTAGGAGCGGCTTCAGCCGCGAGCTTTTTGCATGACCAAGGAAAAGCTCGCGGCTAAAGCCGCTCCCACAACGGCCCCTCACACAGGCGCTCCTGCAACTGCAGGCGCCGTCCTACTGCTGCGCGACATCGCCTTCGCCGATGCCGCCGCCCTGCTCGCCCGCTACGGCCTTCGGCTCGCGCATGCCGCCGACGGCGCCCCGATCCCCGGCAGCTACTGGGGCGAGCCGGAGGCCGGGATCGTCGGCAACGTCGTGCACGCGCGCGGCGACACGCCCGTGCACTCGCTGCTGCACGAAGCCGCGCACCTGATCGTGCTCCCGCCAGAACGCCGCGCCGCGGTGCACACCGACGCCACCGATTCGATCGAGGAAGAAGACGCCGTGCTGGTGCTGCAGGCCCTGCTCGCCGACGAAATCCCCGGCGCCGGTCGCAACCGCATCCTCGAGGACATGGACGCGTGGGGCTACACCTTCCGCCTTGGCTCGGCCCGCGCCTACTTCGAGCACGATGCCGATGGCGCGTGGGCATGGTTGGCGGGGCGCGGCCTGGTCGATGATCGACGCCGGTTGCGTCCGCCCAAGGCCCAGCGCTGAACGCACCGGCCATCGACGCCGCGGCATGGATCGTGCTTGCGTCATCGCGGGCGCGGCACTAGCCTGCCGGTTCCGCCGCCCGCTGCGTCGTCGCGGCCACCGCAGAGGATCGCCACATGAAGCACTGGCCCGTGAAGTCCCGCCGCGCCCCGATGCTCGCCAGCACGCTCGCGCTGGCGATCGTCGCCACGTTGTCGTTCACCGCCTGCAAGCGCACGCCCTCGCCGGCCGGCGAGGCGCCCTCGGCGGCCGCCAGCACCGCGCCGGCCAACGAGACCGCGGACCAGTTCATCGCCCGGGTCAACCAGGAGATGCGCGACACCTACGCCGAGCTCAGCGCGGCGCAATGGATCTCCTCGACCTACATCAACGACGACAGCGAACTGCTGGCAGCCAAGGCCAACGAACGCTGGCTGACCCAGCTCAACGGCTGGATCGAGCAGGCACGCAGGTTCGAGGGCCAGTCGATGTCGCCCGAGACCGCGCGCTCGATCATGCTGCTGAAGCTGATGACGGCGATGCCGGCGCCGCGCGATCCGGCCAAGCTGGCCGAGCTCACCCGCATCGCCACCAGGATGGAAGGCATGTACGGCTCGGGTGAGTACTGCACCGGCGAGGGCGCCGCGAAGGAGTGCCGCCAGCTCGGCGAACTCGAGGACGTGCTGCGCAGCAGCCGCGATTACGCCACCCAGCTCGACGCCTGGCGCGGCTGGCACACCATCGCCCAGCCAATGCGCAAGGACTACACCCGCTTCGTCGAGCTGGTGAACGAAGGCGCCAAGGACATGGGCTTCGCCGATGCCGGAGAGGTGTGGCGCTCGGGCTATGACATGCCGCCGGCGCAGATCGCCGCCGAAACCGACCGCCTCTGGGGCCAGGTCAAGCCGCTGTACGAGCAGCTGCATTGCTACGCGCGCACCCGGCTCGACGCGAAATACGGCAAGGACCAGGGCGAAGTCGGCGGCGGAATGCTCCCCGCGCACCTGATGGGCAACATGTGGCAGCAGGACTGGAGCAACCTGTGGGACCTGCTGCAGCCGTACCAGAACGCAGGCAGCCTGGACATCACCGGCGCGCTGCAGCAGCAGTATCGCCAGGACTATACCGACGAACTGGCCAGGCACGCCGGCATCCCCGACACCGACGACCTCGTCGAGATCGAACGCAGCGCGCAACTGGACAGCGCCCGGCAGATGGCGACCCGTGCGCAGGACTTCTACGCGTCGCTGGGCATGCAGAAGCTGCCGGACAGCTACTGGGAGAAGACCCAGTTCATCAAGCCCCGGGACCGCGACGTGGTCTGCCACGCCAGCGCATGGGACATGAACATGGCCGGCGACGTGCGCACCAAGATGTGCATGAAGCCCAACGAGGAAGACTTCACCACCATCTACCACGAGCTGGGCCACGTCTATTACTACCTGGCCTACAACAAGCTGCCGCCGATCTTCCAGGCCGGCGCGCACGACGGCTTCCACGAGGCGATCGGCGACACCATCGTGCTGGCCATGACGCCCGACTACCTGCGCTCGATCGGCCTGGTCGGCGAACAGCAGCAGTCGCACGAAGCCCTGATCAACGCGCAGATGCGGATGGCGCTGGCCAAGGTGGCGTTCCTGCCGTTCGGGCTGATGATCGACCGCTGGCGCTGGGGCGTGTTCGATGGCTCGATCAAGCCGGACCAGTACAACAAGGCGTGGTGGGACCTTAAGGCCAAGTACCAGGGCGTGGCCCCGGTGCAGTCGCGCGGCGAGGAATTCTTCGACCCGGGCGCCAAGTACCACGTACCGGGCAACACGCCCTACACCCGCTATTTCCTGGCGGACATCCTGCAGTTCCAGTTCTACAAGGCACTGTGCGACGCGGCCGGTTACAAGGGACCGTTGTACGAGTGCAGCTTCTACGGCAACAAGGCCGCCGGCGAGAAGTACCTGGCGATGCTGGAGAAGGGGGCCAGCCAGCCATGGCAGCAGACGCTGAAGGAGCTTACCGGGGGCGAGCAGATGGACGCCTCGGCGGTGCTGGAATACTTTGCCCCGCTGCAGGAATGGCTGGAACAGCAGAACGAGGGACGCAGCTGCGGATGGACCGGGACGCCGGTCAACCTCCCGCCGGCCGCAACCCCGGACAAACCCGTTCCCGGAAAGGCCTGAGCCGCGCCAGGAGCGCGCCGTTCCGGCCGGTGGCGATCGCATGACCGCCCGCTAAAGGCGTTCGCCGTGCCGCGGCGCGGGTGGCGGTGGCGGCGATATAGTGGCTGCATCTCCAGTACTCCGGTGCATGCCATGAACACGAAATCCCGTGCCCTCGCCATTGCCGCGAGCCTGCTGCTCGGCGCCACCGCCGTTGCCCAGGCCCAGTCCTCTTCCGGCCACATCGCCGGTTCTGCCGTCGCCGGCGAAACCATCGTCGTTGATGGCGTCGGCAACGGATTCCACCGCGAACTCAAGATCGACAAGGACGGCAAATACGCGATTCGTCGCGTCCCCGTCGGTATCTACGTGGTCACCCGGAACGCGGCCGACGGCAGCGCGGGCACCCCGCAGCGGGTCGAAGTCCACGTGGGAGTCACCGCACGGGTCAAATAGGCGGCGCGATCCCGCTCCCCCCGAGGCCGGCGCAAGCCGGCCTTTTCGTTGCCGGGACAAAAGTCACTTGCGGGAGGTTTCGAAGCCCGCCAACCTCGCCCTCCCCTGGAATGGAAGGTCACGCAATGCTCCCTGGCAAGCCGAAATCCGTGCTCCTTGGCCTTGCCCTCGGGCTTGGCCTGCTGTCCACCGCGCAGGCGCAATCGAGCTCCGGCAACATTGTCGGCACCGCGGTTGCCGGCGAAACGATCGTCGTCCGCGGCGATGACACCGGGTTCCATCGCGAAGTGAAGATCAACGAGGATGGAAAATTCACCATCCGCCGCATCCCGACCGGAACCTACACGGTGGTCAGGCTCCGCGCGGACGGTACCGCCGGCACGGCGCAGACCTTGGTCGTGCAGATTGGCAGCACGGCACGCGTGCAATAGCGCCATAGATCTGGCGGCAATCAGGCATCGGCAGAAACCATGCCTGCAACACGCTGTCCGTATCGCGCCGACCCCGGCGGGCCAGGCGACGGGCTGGCGGGCGATCCGCCGCGGAAGCCGATGCCGGACCGGCCTTCCTTCGGGCACCAGGCAGTCCATACTCCGTCCATGGACGACCTCGCGCCGCAGCCGCCGGAAACCGCCACCGCACTGCCCGCGCGGTTCTACACCGAACCGGCGATGGCCGGCATCGACCGCCATGCGATTTTCGACCGTGCCTGGCAACTGGTCGCGCACGCCTCGCAGCTGCGCGACGCCGGCGACCACGTGGTGGCCGACCTCGCGGGCTTGCCGGTGATCGCGGTGCGCGGCACCGATGGCGGAATCCGGGTGATGCACAACGTCTGCCGCCACCGCGCCGGACCGATCGCGCAGTGCGACGGCCAAGGTGCGAAAGCATTGCGCTGCCGCTACCACGGCTGGACCTACACCCTGGAAGGCCAGCTGCGCTCGGCGCCGGAAATGAAGGACGCGGCCGGCTTCGACGTCGCCGACGTGCGCCTGCCGCAACTCGCGGTAAGGGTCTGGCAGGGCCTGGTGTTCGCCGCGGTGGACGAAGCCCATGCGCCCGACTTCGAGGCCTTCGTCGCCGGCATCGGCGCGCGGCTTGGGGCCGATCGCGGGCTCGACCACTACGGCGGGCACCATCGCGTCGCCTACGACATCGGCTGCAACTGGAAGGTCTACGTCGACAACTATCTCGAGGGTTACCACGTCCCGTTCGTGCATCCCGGGCTGAACCGCCTGCTCGACTACCGCAGCTACCGCACCGAGTTGTCGCGCTGGCACTGCCTGCAGTGGAGCCCGCTGGTCGTGCCAGACAACGGCAGCGCCCCCGGCCTGTACGGCAACGGCGACGCGCTGTACTACTGGCTCTGGCCCAACACCATGCTCAACATCCTGCCCGGCCGGCTGCAGACCAACATCGTGGTGCCGCTGGGCGTGGACCGCTGCCGGGTGGTGTTCGACAGCTATTACGCCGACGCCGCGGACGGCGCCAGGCGCGAGGCGGACCTCGCCTTCAGCGACGACGTCCAGCACGAGGACATCGGCATCTGCGAGGACGTGCAACGCGGCTTCGCCTCGGGCAGCTACGTGCCGGGCCGGCTCAACCCGCTGCGCGAAACCGGCGTCCACCTGTTCCACGAAATACTGCGCGCCGCCTATCGCATGGCCGCAGCCGGGCGCGCGTGACGTCTTTGCCGGAAACCGGGGGATCTCCGCATGCCTGAGCTGCCGCACCAGCCCCCGGCCAGCACCATGCCCCACCCCCGCCCATTCGGCCTCTGGTCCGCCACCGCGCTGGTGGTTGGCTGCATCATCGGCAGCGGCGTGTTCCTGTTGCCGGCAGCGATGGCGCAATACGGTGGCGTCAGCCTGGGCGGCTGGGCGATCACCCTGGCGGGTGCACTGGCACTGGCCTGGACGTTCGCCCGGCTGGCGATGCGCTGGCCACAGACCGGCGGCCCCTACGTGTTCGCGCGCAATGCCTTCGGCGAGTTGCCGGGTTTCGTGGTGGCCTGGAGCTACTGGGTTTCCAACTGGTGCGGGATCGCCGCGCTCGCCGTGGCCTTCGCTGGCAGCGTCGGCGCGCTGTGGCCGGCGACGATCGCCACTCCGCTGCGCTCGGCCATGCTCGCGCTCGGCGCGCTGTGGCTGTGCGCCGGCATCAACCTCTTGGGCATGCGCGAGGCAGGCCGGGCGCAATTGCTGCTCACCGTGCTGAAGTTCGTCCCGCTGCTGCTGTTCGCCGGCGTCGCGGTCTGGTACGTCGATCCCGTGCGCTTCGTGCCGTTCAACCCGAGCGGCGAATCCATGCCGTCGGCAGTGAACGCCACCGTGGCGCTGGCCCTGTGGGCGCTGCTCGGCCTCGAGGCCGCAACCGTGCCTGCCGGCGCGATCGCGGACGCCGAACGCACGATCCCGCGCGCCACCCTGCTCGGCACGTTGCTGGCGGGCATCGCCACCGTGCTGGCAGTGACCGCGGTGATCGGCATCGTCCCCGCAGCGCAGCTCGAGGCGTCGACCGCGCCGATGGCGGATGCCGCGAGCCTGTTGTGGGGGCCCTGGGCCGGCGCCGGCATCGCCCTGGTCGCCGCGGTGTCCTGCCTCGGCGCGCTCAATGGCTGGTTGCTCATCACCGCGCAGATCCCCTTCGCCGCCGCACGCGACGGGCTGATGCCGAAACCCTTCGCCCGGCTCGACAAGGGCGGTACGCCGGTATTCGGCGTCGTGGTCGGCGCGTCGCTGGCATCGCTGCTGGTCGCGGCCAACTTCAGCCGTTCGCTGGTCCAGCTGTTCACGTTCTCGATCCTGCTGGCGACCGCCGGGACGCTGTTGCCGTATTGCGTCGGTACCGCCGCGTGGCTGGCCAAGGGCGGGGGCAAGGGCCGGTCGGTCGCCGCGTTCGCGCTGGCGTACAGCCTGTATGCGCTGGTCGGCATCGGCCTCGAGGCACAGGCCTGGGGGGCGGTGCTGCTGCTGGCAGGTTTGCCCGTGTACCTGTGGATGCGGCGCTTCGCCAGTCGCTAACGTCCGGGCTCACATCCGCTCGGTAGGTTCCAGCGCGGCGGCGTATTCGGGATCGCCCGGCGGCATGCGCGCGCCGACCTGGATTTCCCAGCGCCAGACCGCCCATCCCAGCAACGTGAACACCGCCGCCCCCAGCGCCAGCGGCATGCCGCCGTGGCTGAGCAGCGGCGACAGCACGCCGGCGATCAGCGCATTGGCGACCAGCCCGGTGAAGGCCTGCAACGAGGACGCGCTGCCGCGCTGGCGTGGGTACATGTCGAGGATCGCCAGCGTCAGGATCGGGAACACCAGCGCGATCCCGAACGCATTGAGCATCATCGGCAACACCGCCAGCGGCACCGACGGTTCCACCACGGCCATGTTGTAACCGAGGTTGCAGAGCGTCGCGACGCCGCAGCAGGCGAATCCGATGCGCGTCTGCACCAGCCCGCTGACCTTGCCGGCGATGCGCCCGGAGACGAAGGCGCCCAGCGTCATGCCGCCGATCATCGGCACGAAGAACCAGCCGAAGCCGCGCTCGTCCAGGCCCATCAGGTCGAGCACGAACGCCGGCGCCGAGGCGATGTACAGGAACAGCGCGCCGAAGTTGAAGGTGCCGGCCGCGGCCAGCCGCTGGAAGCGCGGGTTGACGAAGATCGCCAGGTAATCGCGCAGCAGCAGGCGCGGCTTCGGCGCGAGCCGGTCCGCGGGCGGATGCGTTTCCGGCAGTCCCAGCCAGGTGGCCAGCAGCAGCGCCAGCGAAAACGCCACCAGGAACCAGAAGATCATCGGCCAGCGGCTCCAGCCCAGCACCCAGCCGCCGATCATCGGCGCGATCGCGGGTGCGATGCCGAAGATCATCGACACCTGGCTCATCAGCCGCTGCGCGTCGTCGCCGTGCAGCACGTCGCGGATCACCGCGCGGCCGACGATGATGCCGACGCCCGCCGACAACCCCTGCAGCGCGCGAAACGCCAGCAGCATCTGGAAACTGGTGGCCAGCGCGCAGCCTGCCGACGCCAGCGCGAACACCGCCAGCCCCCCCATGATCACCCGCCGCCGCCCGATCGCATCCGACAACGGCCCGTGCACCACGCTCATCAGCGCATAGGCGACCAGGTACACGCTGATCGTCTGCTGCATCGCCAGTTTGTCGGCGCCCAGCTGCGCGCCGATCTGCGGGAAGGCCGGGAAGATCGTGTCGATCGAGAATGGCCCGAACATCGCCAGGCCACCGAGCAGGATCGCCAGGCGGCGGATCGACAACGGCGCCGTTGCCCTGGGCATCAGGTGGCGGCCATGTCCGGGGGATCGGGCGGCCCCTTCAACTCGACCAGATTGCCCTCCGGGTCGAACAGGTACTGCGACGGCCCCTCGCCGTCGGCGCCGTAGCGCGAGCCGAAGTCGCCGATGCGCGCGCCGTGCATGCGCAGGTGTGCGGCGATCGCCGCGCGGTCGAACGGATCCACGCGCAGGCACAGGTGGTCCATGTTGCGGCCCTCCGGCCCGGGTGCCGCACCCCCCAACCGACCGAGGGTTCCTTCCACGTCGACCAGGTCGATGAGCGAAGCCCCCGCGCGCAGTTGCACCAGTCCGATCGCGTCCTGCCGGCGCTCGACCCGGCAGCCCAGGACATTGCAGTAGAAGGCCTGCATCGCCGCGAGGTCCCGGACCCGCAGGACGACATGGTCGATCTGCCGGAGCTGGAAGGGAGGGCGATCCATCGACCGCCATGTTAAGCCGAATGCTTCGCGCGCCCCGCAAAGACCGGCATCCGGCGTGTCCGGGCCGCGGAACGGCTCGAGAGGCCGCCCCAGACGCCTCGCGCCCCGGCCCGATACTCCGATCAACCGGCGCCCCGCTTCACGCCCGGTCCCCAGCGACGGCCATGTGCAGGGGCGGCTACCCGGCCGATGCCCGGAACCGGCCGTTCCCCCCAGGCGCGCGGGGCGCGGCAGCATGCCGCGGGTATAATTCGCCCGCAGCACGCGGTGGGAGAAGCGGGGGCATCCCCGCTGCCGAAGGCGCAAACGCCCGTAATCGCTCAGGCCCCACGACCGCCGCGTGCACACACTCTGGAGAGACCGGACCGCCGATTGGCGGGATCCGGCGCCGAAGGGGCAAGAAGCGTGCGCCGGGGCCTTCCCTCCCCACCCGGCCGCTTCCAAACTCTCAGGCAAAAGGACAGAGGGGCGCCGGTTTCCAACGCTCACGCCCCGCCGCGCCCGCGGCCCCAGAGACGCCCGACATGACCCAGCCCGCTTCGTCCAGCGCCCCCAGCCTGCTTTCGCTGGAAGACCACGACGCCTTCATCGCGCGCCACATCGGCCCCAATGACGCCGAGATCGCGCGGATGCTCGCCGCGATCGGCCACGACTCGCTGGACGCGATGACCGATGCCATCGTCCCGGCGTCGATCAAGTCCGCGGCAAAGCTGGCGTTGCCGTCGCCGATGAGCGAAGTCGAGGCGCTGGCGAAGATCCGCGCGATCGCCGACCGCAACCAGGTGTTCCGCAGTTTCATCGGCCAGGGCTATTACGGCACCCACGTGCCCAACGTCATCCTGCGCAACATCCTCGAGAACCCGGCGTGGTACACGGCGTACACGCCGTACCAGGCGGAGATCTCGCAGGGGCGCATGGAAGCGCTGATCAACTTCCAGACCATGTGCGCCGACCTCACCGGCATGGAAATCGCCAGCGCCTCGCTGCTCGACGAGGCGACCGCCGCGGCCGAGGCGATGACCCTGGCCAGGCGCTCCGCGAAGTCCAGGTCGAACGTGTTCCTGGTCGCCGGCGACACCCACCCGCAGACCCTCGAAGTGCTGGCCACCCGCGCCGAGCCGCTCGGCTTCACCGTCAACGTGGTGCGTTCGACCGACGCCTTCCACGCCGCGCTCGCCGCCGGCGACTATTTCGGCGTGCTGGTGCAGTACCCGGCGTCCAGCGGCTGGATCGCCGACTGGACCCGCGATGCCGAAGCCATCCATGCGCACGGCGCGCTGTTCGTGGTCGCCACCGACCTGCTCGCGCTGGCGCTGCTCAAGCCGCCGGGCGAGATGGGCGCCGACATCGTGGTCGGCAACACCCAGCGTTTCGGCGTGCCGTTCGGCTTCGGCGGCCCGCATGCCGGCTTCATGGCCTGCCGCGACGCCTACAAGCGCTCGATGCCCGGTCGCCTCATCGGCGTGTCGATCGACGCCGAAGGCAAGCCCGCCTACCGCCTGACCCTGCAGACCCGCGAGCAGCACATCCGCCGCGAGAAGGCCACCTCCAACATCTGCACCGCGCAGGTGCTGCTGGCGGTGATGGCGTCGATGTACGCCGTCTACCACGGCCCCGAAGGCATCACCCGCATCGCCCGGCGGGTCGAGCGCTACACCGCGATCCTGGCCGCCGGCCTGCGCCAGCTCGGCCATGCGGTGGTCCACGACAGCGCGTTCGACACCCTGTGCATCGACCCGGGCGACCACAGCGACGCGATCCTGGCGCGCGCGCAACGGTTGCGCGCCAACCTGCGGGTGCGCGGCAACGGCACGTTGTGCATCTCGCTGGATGAAACCACCACCCGCGACGACCTGATCCTGCTGTGGCGCGTGTTCGGCGCCGACGATGCCCGGCTGCCCTCGATCGAGGCGCTGGATGCCGGCGCGCCGTCGCTGGTCCCGGACGCGCTGCGCCGCACCAGCGGCTTCCTCGCCCATCCGGTGTTCAACACCCACCACAGCGAGCACGAACTGCTGCGCTACATGCGTGCGCTTGCCGACAAGGACCTGGCGATGGATCGCACCATGATCCCGCTGGGTTCGTGCACGATGAAGCTCAACGCCACCGCCGAGATGATCCCGGTCACGTGGCCGGAGTTCGGCAACATCCATCCGATGGCCCCGGCCGAGCAGGCGCAGGGCTACAAGGACCTGATCGACGGGCTGGAAGCGATGCTGGTGGAATGCACCGGCTACGATGCGGTCAGCCTGCAGCCCAACTCCGGCGCGCAGGGCGAATACGCCGGGCTGCTGGCGATCCGCGCCTACCACCGTTCGCGCGGCGAGCCGCAGCGCGACGTCTGCCTGATCCCGGAATCCGCGCACGGCACCAACCCCGCCTCTGCGCAGTTGTGCGGCATGAGCGTGGTGGTCACCAAGTGCGATGCGAACGGCAATGTCGACGTCGCCGACATCCGCGCCAAGGCGGAAAAGTATTCCGACCGCCTCGCCGCGATCATGATGACCTACCCGTCCACCCACGGCGTGTTCGAGGAGGACGTGGTCGAGATCTGCGAGATCGTGCACGCACATGGCGGCCAGGTGTACACCGACGGCGCCAACATGAATGCCCTGGTGGGCGTCGCCAGGCCCGGCAAGTGGGGTTCGGACGTCTCGCACCTCAACCTGCACAAGACCTTCTGCATCCCGCACGGCGGCGGCGGCCCGGGCGTTGGTCCGTGCGCGGTGAAGGCGCACCTGGCGCCGTTCCTGCCCAGGGCATCGGAAGGCAGCGTGCGCACGCAGGGCGTGGGCCAGGGTGCGATGGTGTCGGCCGCGAGCTTCGGCAGCGCCTCGATCCTGCCGATCAGCTGGATGTACATCGCCATGATGGGCGATACCGGCCTGCGCAAGGCCACCCAGGTCGCGCTGCTCAACGCCAACTACATCGCGAAGAAGCTGGCGCCGCATTACGAGACGCTCTATACCGGGCGCAACGGACTGGTCGCCCACGAGTGCATCCTCGACCTGCGCCCGCTCAAGGACGCCACCGGCATCAGCGCCGAGGACGTGGCCAAGCGCCTGATCGACTTTGGCTTCCACGCGCCGACGCTGAGCTTCCCGGTCGCCGGCACGCTGATGGTCGAACCGACGGAATCCGAATCGCTGCACGAACTCGACCGCTTCTGCGACGCCATGATCCAGATCCGCGACGAGATCCGTGCGATCGAGGACGGGCGCATGGATCGCGAGGACAATCCGCTCAAGCACGCACCGCACACCGCGACCCAGGTTTCGGCCTCCGACTGGTCGCACGCCTACCCGCGGGAACTGGCCGCGTTCCCGCTGCCGACGCTGAAGCAGCAGAAGTACTGGCCGCCGGTCGCGCGCGTGGACAACGTCTACGGCGACAAGAACGTGTTCTGCAGCTGCGTGCCGATCGAGGCCTTTGCCGGCGAGATCGAGGCGTTCAGCGAGCCGAACGTGTCCTGACCGGGTCCGGCACCACCAGGAGGCCCCGCGCGTGCGGGGCCTCTTCGTTTCCGCGTCTCCGTATGGACCACTCGCGCCCGGGCGGCGATCGCCCGCGCGGGCAGCCGAACGCCTACTCGGCCGGTGGCGGCTGCAACTTCTCCCCGAGTTCCTCCAGTTCCTTGATCGCGGCCTCCAGGGCATCGTGGAACTCGCCCTGCCGCGTCATCAGGTTCTCGATGGTGCCGGCTTCCCCGAGCTTCTTCAGCTCGCCGTCGAACTTCAGCCATTGCGCCGTCAGCAACTCGACGTTGTTCTTGGAGTAGTGGCGCATCTCCTTGAGCTGCGACACCGTCTGGTTGACATGGTCCAGCGGGGTCCTGGCTTCCTCGGACATCATCTTCTCCGTTATCGCGGCGGGGCCGAACCCGGCGGGAAGCCGGCGAACATCTTCGCCACCGCGGCGTCGATGTCCGCGTTGATCCCCTGCGGGGTACCGGGAATGGTGTCCTCGGCCATGCCGCTCCACACTGCGCGCTTGCTGCGGGCGTCGAACATGTCGACCACCAGCGTGCCCACGGTGTAGCTGGTCACGCGGGTGCGCTGGTAGGCCATCGGCGGGCCCCAGGCCCACGGTCCGTACCAGCCCCAGCCGTTCCACATCGGGCCGTCGTAGAACGTGTCGAGGCGGTGTTCCTGGTGGGTGGCGACGTGCGCGGCGACCGCGACGTCGGCAGTGGCCGCGTCCACTTCGCGCCAGCCCTTGGACTGCAGTTGCTCGTCGATGCGCGAGACGATCCGCTGCATCGCCAGGGCAGTGCCGCCGCTGGGCTTTTCGCGCCAGGCATAGCTGTGGTAACGGGAGAAGTCGGCGGCCGGATCGTGGTCGGTCTGGACCGCGGGAATACTGGCGCAGCCTGCCGTCGCCAGGGCGACGATGGCGACTGGAACGAGGCGGTTCATGGGGCCTCCTGCTTTCGGGACAGGCGCCCAGCGTGTACGCGCGCAGGTGGTGGCGCGGTGAATGGGGCGGACCGGGGCTTGCCGGCAACGGGCTGGCGCCGGCTCCGCTCGGCCGGCACCGCCACGGGAGCTACATCCACGCACCGGATCCCGTTGCGGGCGACGCACCGTCCGCATGGACATGTTCACGTTGCTTTGCGAAGCGTGACGCGAGGATTCGGCACTCCCCCCATGGAGATTCCCGATGGATGCAATCGCATTGCTGAAGCAGGACCACAAGACGGTCAAGGCGCTGCTCACCGAACTGGCCGATACCACCAACCGCGCCCTCAAGACCCGTACCGAGCTGCTGCAGAAGATCGCCACCGAGATCAGGGTGCACACCACGATCGAGGAGGAAATTTTCTATCCGGCATTCAAGGCCGCCAGCGACAAGGCCGACGACGGCAAGATGTTCTTCGAGGCGTTGGAGGAACACCGCGCCGCCGGTGACCTGGTGCTGCCCGACCTGCTGGACACCGACGTGCAGTCCGACCAGTTCGGGGGCAGGGCGAAGGTGCTGAAGGAACTTGTCGAGCATCACGCCGACGAGGAGGAAAAGGAAATGTTCCCGCGCGCACGCGAGCTCATGGACAAGGCGCAACTGCAGCAGCTCGGCGAGCGCATGGCGCAACGCAAGGCCGAACTGGGTTGACGCGGCGTCGCCCATGCCCAGGCGCCGCAAGCCCGATAGCGCACTGATCATCATCGACATGATCAATGCGCTGGATTTTCCCGGCGGTGCCGGCCTGCTGCGCCAGGCGCTGCCGGCCGCCCGCCGCATCGCCCGCCTCAAGCGCCGCCTCAAGGCAAAGGCCATCCCCGCGATCTACGTCAACGACAACTTCACCCAATGGCGCGAGGACTTCGGCCAGCTCGTCGCAATCTGTTCGCAGGACAACGTCCTGGGCGCGCCGCTGGCACGCACGTTGCCACCCGAGGAAGACGACTACGCGATCCTCAAGCCGCAGCATTCGGCGTTCTACAACACGCCGCTGGAGGTGCTGTTGCGCCAGCTTGGCGTGGGCCGCGTGATCCTTACCGGCATCGCCGGCGATTCCTGCGTGCTGGCCAGCGCGTTCGACGCCAGGATGCGTGGCTTCGCTGCGGTCGTGCCGCAGGACTGCACCGCATCCAACACCGCCAGGCGCAACCGCAACGCGATCGCGGTGATGAGGACGATGGAGGTCGAGGTGACGAATTCCGCCGGGATTTGAGGTGCCCGGCCCGGTGCCGGACGGCGTTGCGGCCCGGGGTTTCCCGTCAGCGCAAGGAAAAGCCCCGCCGAAGCGGGGCTTTGCGTCATTGCATGCTGGCGATCAACGGCCGTCGCGATCGGCATCGCCCGGCATCGCACGCTCGATGTAATGCCAGCCATCGCGCACGGCGCCACGCGCTTCGTTCCAGGCCAACTGCGACCGGCCGCGGGTGGCATCCCAGTCGCGCTCCAGGTTCGATTCGATGTCGTCGAACTTTTGGCCGCGGAACTCGCCGTAACGATCGTAGCCGTACTTGTAGGCCGGCTCGTAATCATTCCAGGTGCGATTGGCGCTGTAGTACGGGGCCGTCTCGTAGGTGCTGCGGAAATGCTCGGTGTATTCGGTCGGGTTGACCGCCTCGGCGACCGCGCCGCCGGCCTTCGCGCCGACCACCGCGCCGACCACCGCGCCGACTGCCGTACCCACCGGTCCCGCGACCGAACCCACGGCCGCACCCGTGATCGCGCCCGCACCGGCGCCAGTGCCTTCACCAATGCTGTGGTCCTTCTTGATATCCGTCATTGCTGTGTCTCCGTGGTGGGGGAAATGTTCCTTGGCAGAGTCGCCACGGACCAAAGTGGACCAACGGGCATGTCAATCACGTGAAACCGCCGGCGCTGCCGGTGAACCGTTCAGCTGGCTGGCATCTTTGCCTTCGCGGCTGGTCGCGTGCGAAAACCCCTTCGCTGCACCGCAACGACGCATAGGCGCGGGGATCGGTCAGGAACCCGCTTCCGCAGGCGCGTCGACCAGCGGCAGGCGGACGATGAACTCGGCGCCCTCGCCGGGCCTTCCGGTGCTGAAAGCACTGACGTCGCCGTCGTGCAGCAGCGCCACCTGGTGTACCAGGTTGAGGCCGATGCCGAACCCGCCATGGCCCGGCGTCGCGGCCTGCTCCCCCTGCCGGAACAGTTCGAACACGCGGTTCAGCTCCTGCGGCGGGATGCCGCAACCGGTGTCGCTGACATGCAGCGCGGCCTGGTTGCCGCCCTCGCGTCGCAACGCGATCCGCACGAGCCCGCCTTCGGGAGTGAACTTGCCGGCGTTGTGCAGCAGGTTGTTGAGCACCTGGACCAGCCGCACCTTGTCGCCCAGCACCCATAGCGGCTCGGGTTCCACGTCGATCACAAGCTGCTGCCCGCGCTTGTCCAGTTCCGGCGCGCTGGCTTCCACGGACTCCTCGACCACCTGCTGCAGGCGCAGCGGCGTGCGTTCCAGGTGCACCTTGCCGCTGACGATGCGGCCGACATCGAGCAGGTCGTCGATCAGCCGTCGCAGGTGCGCGACCTGTCGCGACATCAGCGCGCGCAGGTCGCGCAACCGGGGCGGCGGCGGTTCCACCGCCTGCAGCAGGGCGGTGGCGTTGGCGATCGCGGCCAGCGGGTTGCGCAGCTCGTGGCCGAGCATCGCGATGAATTGCTGCAGGTGGCGGCCCTCGTGTTCCAGTATGTCGATGCGCCGTTGCCGCGTGAGGTCGCGCGTGACCTTGGCGAAACCCCGGTGCCGGCCATTGCCGTCGTACAGCGCGGTGATCACGACGTTGGCCCAGAAGCGGCTGCCATCCTTGCGCAGGCGCCAGCCTTCGTCCTCGAGGCGACCGTCGCGCAGGGCCAGCACCAGTTCCTGCCCCGGCCAATCGCGATCGCGCTGCTCCTGCGGATAGAACACCGAGAAATGCTGGCCGATGATTTCCTCGGCCGTGTATCCCTTGGTGATCTGCGCGCCGAGGTTCCAGCTGATGATGTGGCCTTGCGGATCGAGCATGAAGATTGCGTAGTCGCGCACGCCTTCGACCATCAGCCGGAACATCTCCTCGCTCTGGCGCAACAGCTCCTCGTGTTCGCGCCGCGCGCTGAGGTCGCGGGTGACCTTGGCGAAACCCCGGTGGCCGCCCTCGCCGTCGCGCAGCGCGGTGATCACGACATTGGCCCAGAAGCGGCTTCCGTCCTTGCGCAAGCGCCAGCCTTCGTCCTCGATCCGTCCCAGTCGCAGCGCACCCTCGAGTTCGTGTCGTGGCAAGCCGATGTCGAGCTGGTCCTGCGGATAGAACATCTCGAAGCTGTGGCCGATCACCTCGTCGGCGGCGTAGCCCGTAAGCCGCCGCGCACCGATGTTCCAGGAGCGGATCAGGCCCGCCGGGTCGAGCATGAAGATCGCGTAGTCGCTGACCGTTTCCACCATCAGCCGGTAGTCCGCATCGGCAATGGGTGCGAGCGTGGAAGGCCGGCGATCGAGCTCGTTCATTCGGGTGTGGTCTGGCGGCCGCGTGCGGTTGCCCACGCTAGCGCAAGTCAGGGGGCAAGTAACCATCCCTTCAACCGCCCCGGCCGCCGCGCGGCCCGCGGCGATCGACTCGGGGCCGAGCGGCACCGGCCTGCAACACGAAACAGCCAGTCGTGCCTCGCCTGCCGGCTGAACCGTTCAGCCCCAGGGATCGCGCAGCACGATGTTGGCGTCGCGGTCGGGACCGGTGCTGACGATCGCAAGCGGGCTGCCCGCGAGTTCTTCCAGCGCGCGCAGGTAGGCGCGCGCGGCGGGCGGCAGCTTGTCCCACTCGGTGATGCCGTGGGTGCTTTCCTGCCAGCCGGGGAACTCGAGGTACACCGGCGTGCATTCGTCCCAGCCGGCAGCGTCGAGCGGCGCGTACTCGGTGCGCTTGCCGCGGTATTCGTAGGCGATGCAGATCTTCAGCTTGTCCATGCCGTCGAGCACGTCGAGCTTGGTGATGCACAGGCCGCTGATGCCGTTGATCGCCACCGCGCGCTTGAGCGCGACGATGTCCATCCAGCCGCAGCGGCGCGGGCGGCCGGTGGTGGCGCCGTATTCGGCTCCGCGATCGCGCAGGCCCTGGCCGACGGCGTCGTCGAGCTCGGTCGGGAACGGGCCGCCGCCGACGCGGGTGGCGTAGGCCTTGGCGATGCCGAGCACGTAGTCGATCGCGTCCGCACCGACGCCGGCGCCGGCGAGCGCGCCGCCGATGGTGGTATTGGACGAGGTGACGTACGGATAGGTGCCGTGGTCGATGTCCAGCAGCGAGCCCTGCGCGCCTTCGAACAGCACCCGCTTGCCCTGCTTGCGCAGTTCGTGCAGGGTGCCGGCGACATCGGACTTCATCGGCTCGATGTATTCGCCGAAGGCCAGCGCTTCGTCCAGCGTCTGCTGGAAGTCGACCGGCTCGACCTTGAGGTACTGGGTCAGCACGAAGTTGTGGTAGTCGAGCGTGGCGCGCAGTTTCTCGGCGAGTTCCTTCGGATAGCTCAGGTCGGCCACGCGGATGCCGCGACGCGCGACCTTGTCTTCGTAGGCGGGCCCGATGCCGCGCCCGGTGGTGCCGATGGCGGCGCCGCCGGCGGCCTTCTCGCGTGCCTGGTCGAGGGCAATGTGGTACGGCATGATGATCGGCGTGGCCGGGCTGATCCTGAGCCGCGAACGCACTTCGACGCCGTTGGCCTCGAGCTCGCCGATTTCCTTCTTCAGCGCGCCGGGGTGCAACACCACGCCGTTGCCGATCAGGCACAGCGCATCGTCGCGCAGGATGCCGGACGGGATCAGGTGCAGCACGGTCTTCTTGCCGCCGATCACCAGCGTGTGGCCGGCGTTGTGGCCGCCCTGGAAGCGCACGACCGCGCCGATGTCCTGCGTCAGCAGGTCGACGATCTTGCCCTTGCCTTCATCGCCCCACTGGGCACCGAGAACGACGACTGACTGACCCATGGCACGACTCCGGCTGCATTGCACTGTGTGGGGCGGCTTCAGCCGCGAGCGCTTCCGTGCCGCCGGATGTCGGTAAAGCCCGCGGCTGGAGCCGCTCCCACACCAATGGACAGACACGGAAAAAGCCGGCGGGGCGGTCCCCGGCCGGCTTTTGCGCATTATCCGGGTTTTGGGCCGACGGGGCCAGCCGCGTCGGCAATCCCGCCGCGGCCCGCGCTGCCAGGGGGCCGCCGGGCCGGACGGCTAGGCGCCGCGGACCAGGAACAGCGCCAGCAGGCCGGCGCCCACGACGATGCCGCCGATGGCGCGGACGTGACGGTTGGGCAAGGCATGCAATTGTTCGGCGGCGCGCTTCCAGGCCGCTGGCGCCGCGAACAGGAACAGCCCTTCCAGCACCGCCACCAGGCACAACGCCGACCACAGGTCGCTCATCGGCGGCTCCGGGAGATTCGTGCCGGGACGTGATCCGGCGTGCCTGCAGCGGCCAAGGGTCAGCGGTCGCTGCGCAGGTATTGCAGGAACGGGTCGTTGCGCTCCAGCACCATCACCGCGTTGCCGTCGGCGAACGACTTGCGATACGCCTCCAGGCTGCGGTGGAAGGCGTAGAAGGCGGGGTCGCGCTCGTAGGCCCTGGCATAGATGCGGGCGGCCTCCGCGTCGCCTTCGCCGCGCAGCTTCTGCGCATCGCGCTCGGCTTCGGCGATGATCACTGCCTGCTGGCGGTCGGCTTCGGACCGGATCTTCTGCGACGCCTCGTCGCCCTCGGCGCGCAGCTTGCTGGCGACCTGCTGGCGTTGCGCGCTCATGCGCCTGTAGACGTCGCGGATCACGTCGCCGCCCTCGGGCAGGTCGATGCGCTTGATCCGCAGATCGTCGATGCGGATGCCCAGGTTGGCCGCGCCGCGGTTGATCGCCGCCAGTTGCGCATCGACGATCGCGGACCGATCGCCGGAGACCGCCTGCTTGAGCGTGCGCGCATTGATCTCGTTGCGCAGGGCGTCCTTGATGATCGGGGCCAGCCGTTGCACGGCGATCGATTCGTCGCCGCCGGTGGCGCGGTAGAACGCTCGCACGTCGTCGATGTAGCCGATGGCGAAAAAGTCGACGCTGACGTCCTTCTTCTCCGAGGTCAGGTAGCGCTCGGGCTCGGCATCGAGCACCTGCAGGCGACGGTCGAAGACGCGCACGCTTTCCACCAGCGGCACCTTGAAATGCAGGCCGGGGCCGATGTCGGTCCGCGCCAGGCGCCCGAGGTTCAGGACGATCGCGGTGTGGCCTTCGTTGACAACGTAGACCGAGCCCAGCAGCGCCAGCAGCGCGGCGACGACGACCGGGACCCAGACGGAAAACTTCATGGCATTGACTCCTCGCGGCCGTTCGGGCGCGGACTGCGCGCGGGGCGCTGGTTGCCGGCGGCATCCACCGCCGGCGCGACGACGTCGGCCGGCAGCAGCGGTGGCGCGGTGGCGGTCGACCCACCCGCACCCGACGGCATCGGCACGTAGATCAACTGCCTGCCGTCTCCGCCGACCACCTTGCGGTTCTCGGACAGGACCTGCTGCACCGTCTCCAGCCACAACCGCTTGCGGGTGACCTCGGGGGCGGCCTGGTACTGGTCCAGCAGCAGCGAGAAGCGGGTGGCGTCACCGGTGGCGCGGTCGATCGACGCCGCCTTGTAGCCCTCGGCGACGGTGCGCACGCGCGCAGCCTGGCCGCGCGCCTCGGGCACGATCTTGGCGGCGTAGGCTTCCGCCTCGCTGGTCAGCCGGTCCTTGTCCTGCTGCGCGCTGTTGACGTCGTCGAAGGCCGGCTTGACCTCTTCCGGCGGACGCGCGTTGGGCAGGTTCAACTCGGTCACCGCCAGGCCGGTCTTGTAGGCCTTGAGCGCCGCTTCCAGGCGCTGCTTGGCCGATACCGACAGCGCGGCGCGGGCACTGAGCACGGTGTCCAGGTCGGAGCGGCCGACCTGCTCGCGCACCGCGCTGAGGGTGGCCTGCTGCAACATCTGGTCGGCATCGCGGGTGCCGAACAGGTACAGCTCCGGATCGGCGACCCGGTACTGCACGTTGACCTCGACGCTGACGATGTTCTCGTCGCTGGTCAGCACCGGCAGCGTGTCGCTGAAGGTCTTGATCTGGGTCGCGTTGACCTTGAACACGCGCTCCACCGGCCACGGCCACTTGAAATGCGGCCCGGGCTGCATCACCCGCGCCATCTGACCGAAGCGCAACACCACGCCGCGCTGCTGCTCGGCCACCAGCACGAAGCAGTTGAAGGCCAGCCACAGCACCAGCGCGATCGCGATCCAGCGGCCGGCGCCGGCACCGCCGCCGAACAGGCCGCGCAGCGGCTCGAGCAGGCGTTCGACGGCGTTGCCGCCATTGCCGCGCTGGCGCGGGTTGCGGCCGTCCTTGCCGGACCCGCCGGGAATGTTCCAGGCCATGCCTGCTCCGTGGTTGAGGCGGGAAACCGGGCATCGTGCCCGACCTCCGCGTGCGGCCCGGCAATCATCCGGGCCGGTCCCGACAACCGGCATCAACGCCGGTCGCCGCGCGGTCCCTCCCTGGGCCGCAACTGGATCCCTTGGATCCCGTGATGATTCTAGGGGGGGCTACCGCCAGCCTCAAGCAAAAGCGCCCGCAGCGGCGCGCCATCGGCATGCGCGGCGATGCGCATGGCGTCGGCGTGGGCAAGGTCCAGGCTCAGCCGCCAGCCCTGTTCGTCATGGGTTTCGCCGCGCACCGCGCCGAGGGCGTGCAGGCGCGCGCGCAGGCGGCCAGCCTCCGGCGGCAGCTGCACTTCGCCATGGATGCGGCGCAGGCCCAGGCGCTGGCCCAGGGCGTTGCGCAGCACGTCGAGCCCCAACCCCTCGCGCGCGGAAATCCAGACGCGCTCGCGCACGCCGTGGCCCGGCATGCCGCCGGGCAGGTCGTGGCGCGCGCCCTCGCCGCCGTCGATCCTGTCGATCTTGTTGTAGACCAGCAATTGCGGGATCTCGCCGGCGCCGATCTCCGCCAATACCGCATCGACCTGCGCGATGCGTTCATCGCGCAGAGGATCGGCGGCGTCGATCACGTGCAGCAGCAGGTCGGCTTCGCGCGCCTCGCTGAGGGTCGAGCGGAACGCGGCCACCAGTTCGTGCGGCAGGTCGCGGACGAAGCCGACGGTGTCGGCCAGCACCACGTTGCCGGTGGGCAATGCGATCCGGCGCACGGTCGGGTCCAGGGTGGCGAACAGGCGGTCGTCGGCGTAGGCGTCGGCGCCGCTGAGGGCGTTGAACAGGGTCGACTTGCCGGCATTGGTGTAGCCGACCAGCGCGACGCGCGGCAATTCGCTGCGCACGCGCGCGCGCCGCATCTGGGTGCGCTGCACCTCGACCTTGTCGAGCCGCTTCTGCAGCTGTTCGACGCGCTTCTGCAGCAGGCGGCGGTCGGTTTCCAGCTGGGTTTCGCCGGGGCCGCGCAGGCCGATCGAACCGCCGCGCTGGCGCTCCAGGTGGGTCCAGCCGCGGACCAGGCGGGTGGCCATGTGGCTGAGCTGGGCCAGTTCGACCTGGAGCTTGCCTTCGGCGCTGCGCGCGCGTTGCGAGAAGATGTCCAGGATCAACCCGGTGCGGTCGACGACGCGACGCTCCAGTGCCTTCTCGAGGTTGCGCTCCTGGCCAGGCGACAACGCATGGTTGACCAGCACCAGGTCGGCGCCGGTGGCGTCGCAGGCGGCCCTGACCTCCTCGAGCTTGCCGCTGCCGATCAGGGTCGACGGATTCGGGCGGTCGATGCGTGCATTGACCAGCGCGGCGACGGTGGCGCCGGCCGAGCGCGCCAGGTCGGCGAACTCCTCCACCGCGCCTTCGTCCGGCGGGCCGCCGGCATGCGGCTGGATCAGCAGCGCGTTTTCACCCTTGCGGGAACGTTCGAACAAGGGCGGGAATCTCCGCTGCGGCCTGGCATCACTAGATGCGGTGCCAGGCCCGATGAATCAAGGGCTGCGGGCGGTTCCCCTCGACCGGCGCCCGTGCTCGGGGGACCGCCGCCTATTCGGCTTCGTCGCCGCCCCCGGCGTCCTCGTCCGCCTCGCCGGTGGAGGCCGGGCCGGTCGGGCCCACGCGCACGTTGCGCGCCGGCACCACGGTCGAGATCGCGTGCTTGTAGACCATCTGGCTGACGGTATTGCGCAGCAGCACCACGAACTGGTCGAAGGATTCGACCGTGCCCTGCAGCTTGATGCCGTTGACGAGGTAGATCGAGACCGGCACGCGCTCGCGCCGCAGTGCGTTCAGGAACGGGTCCTGCAAGGATTGCCCCTTGGACATATCGTTTTTCCCCGATTTTCTATATTTGTTATTCCGGCCCGATCTTGTGCCGAGGCCGCATCGCCCGACCCACTCCCCGTGGCGGCAACGGCCCGATGGTAACGCATGCCCTGCCGCGCGGGGTGCGAACCGCGTCCCGTTCAGCCTTTGCCGGCGCACTCCAGGAACGCGTCGAGCGCGCGCTCCAGGCCCGTCCGCCCGGCCTCCGGATCGAACCAGCGCGCACCCAACTCGCCGCGCAGCCAGGTGAGCTGGCGCTTGGCGAGCTGGCGGGTGGCGAAGATGGCGCGGTCGCGGAATCCGCCCGCATCGGTGGCCCCGTCGAGGTATTCCCAGGCCTGGCGGTAGCCGACCGCGCGGAGAGCCGGCAGTTGCAGCGGCGCCGGGTGCGCGCGCAACTGCGGCAGCGCGCGCAGGGCACGGACTTCGTCGAGGAAGCCCTGCGCCAGCATCGCGTCGAAGCGCCGTTCGATCCTGGCGTGCAGCACGGCGCGATCGTCCGGCGCCAGCACCAACGGCAGTACCCGCAACGGCAACCGGCTCCGGCTGGCGTCCCGCTGCCAGTCGCTGATCGTGCGGCCGCTGATGCGGTGCACTTCCAGTGCGCGCTGGATACGCTGCGCGTCGGTCTCGTGGATGCGCGCCGCGGCGACCGGGTCGATCGTCGCCAACTCGGCATGCAGTGCCGCCCAGCCGCGCGTGCCGGCTTCACGCGAGATCCGGGCACGCACATCCGGGTCGGCGGCCGGCATCTCCGCCAGCCCGTGCAGCAGCGCGCGGAAGTACAGCCCGGTTCCGCCCGCCAGGACCGGCAGCCGGCCGCGTGCGACGATGCCTTCGATCACAACGCGCGCGTCCCGCGCGAACTCGGCCGCCGAATACGCCTGCCAGGGATCACGCAGGTCGAGCAGGTGGTGCGGCACGCGGGCGCGCTCTGCCGGGCTCGGCTTGGCCGCGCCGATGTCGAGGCCGCGATATACCAGCGCGGAATCGACGCTGACGATCTCGCCGCCCAGCCGCTGCGCCCACTCCAGCGCGAGCGCGCTCTTGCCCGAGGCGGTCGGGCCCATCAAGGCGATGGCGCGGGGACGGGTGTCGATGGTCATCGTGTCGGAGAGTGCGTTGCTTCCGGATGTCCCGCGGTCGGCGCGAGGGCACGCTGCGAGCGCGAACGGTCGGTGCTGCCGCGGGGGTTCCGCGCCACGCTCGAAATGACGAGGGTCAGTATCCGCTCGCGTCGAGCTCCGCGCGAACGGCATCGTGGGTCGCCTGCACTGGCGCCGGCGGCGCGCGATCGAGCAGGCTGGCGACCACGATCGCCAGCGATGCGGCGATGAATCCCGGCACGATTTCGTACAGCGCGCTGCCCATCCGTTCCACGGCGACCAGCTTCCAGGCGATCACGGTGACCGCGCCGACCAGCATCCCGGCCAGCGCGCCGTTGCGGGTCATCCGCTTCCACGACAGCGAGAACAGCACCACCGGGCCGAACGCGGCGCCGAACCCGGCCCAGGCGTAGCTGACCAGGCCGAGCACGCGGCTGTCCGGATCGCGCGCGATCCAGATCGCAAGCAACGCCACCGCCAGCACCATCGCCCGGCCGAACCACACCAGCTCGCGCTGGCTGGCGCGCGGACGCAGGAAGCCGCGGTAAAGGTCCTCGGTGAGCGCACTGGAACACACCAGCAACTGGCACGACAGCGTGCTCATGATCGCGGCCAGGATCGCCGACAGCAGCACGCCGGCGACCCAAGGGTTGAACAGCGCCTGCGCCAGCGCGATGAACACGCGCTCGGGGTTCTCGCGCACCATGTCCGCGGCCTGGCCCGGGTGCCCGGCGAAATAGCCGATGCCCAACAGGCCCACCGCGACCGCGCCGAGCAGGCACGCGATCATCCAGGCCATGCCGATGCGACGCGCCTTCGGGATCGTCCCCAAATCGTCGGCGGCCATGAAACGGGCGAGGATGTGCGGCTGGCCGAAATAGCCCAGGCCCCAGGCCAGCGCCGACACCACCGCGATCCCGCCGCCAGCGCCGATCCACTGCAGGCGCGCCGGATCGACCCGTTCGATCAGGATGCGGGTCTCGTGCCAGCCACCATTGCCGATCAGCACGAACATCGGCGCCAGCAGCAGCGCGAAGATCATCAACGTCCCCTGCACGGTGTCTGTCCAGCTGACCGCCAGGAATCCGCCGACCAGGGTGTACAGGATCGTCGCCGCCGCGCCCCACCACAGCGCTTGCGCGTACGGCAGCCCGAACACGCTCTCGAACAGGCGCGCGCCGGCCACGATCCCGCTGGCGCAGTACACCGCGAAGAACAGCAGGATCACCAGCGCCGAGAAGATCCGCAGCAGCCGGCTGTCGTCGGCGAAGCGATGGGTGAAGTAGTCCGGCAGGGTCAGCGCGTTATGGGAGCGTTCGGTGTAGACGCGCAGCGGCCCGGCGACGAATTTCCAGTTGCACCAGGCTCCCAGGGTGAGGCCGATGGCGATCCATGCCTCCGACAGGCCGCTGGCATACAGCGCCCCGGGCAGTCCGAGCAGCAGCCACCCGCTCATGTCCGAGGCGCCTGCCGACAGCGCGGTGACGTAGCTGCCCAGCGAGCGTCCGCCGAGGATGTAGTCGTCGAAACTGCGCGTGGAACGCCACGCCGCGAATCCGATGCCGACCATCAGCAACAGGTAGGCGGCGAAGGTGGCGAGCAGCGGCGTGCTGGCGGTCATGCGGCTTTCCCCGGCCCGGACGCGGGCCGCCGTGGCCAAGCTTAGCCTGTGCCTTGCGGCCCGGTGCGCGCCCGACCTTCTCGGAGCCTACCGGTATCGCCTCGCCAGCTCGCGCGGTACCGGATGCCCGGGAGATCGAGCAGCCGTGGACGCCGCGGGCAGGAGTCTCCGGAATTCGAACGCCGCCGCCGCGGGCCAGGCACGATCGCCGGGCCCGCGGGGGTTACCGATCAGAACGCCCTGGACACGCGCACGCCGATCGTCCGCGGCGGGGTGCTGAGGATGTAGGGCGTGTAGCCGCAAGTCAGGGTCGCGCACTCTGCGAACTTGCTCAGCTCCGTGCGCTTGTCGAACAGGTTCTTGACGAACAGGTCGAAGTTCCAGTTCCCGTGGGCGATCCCGCCCGAGAGGTCGAACAGCGTGTAGGCATCGAGGTTGCCCAGCAACGCGTTCTCCGCATCGCGCAGGTCGGTGCGGCGGCTGCCCTGGTGGAACACCGCCCCCTGCACGTACGCTTCGTCGGCGCCGACGTCCCATGTGTAGCGCCCGGTGACGTTGCCCTTGAACCTGGCGGTGATCGGCAGGCGCGTCCCTTCCGCTGCCTGGGGTCCGTCGACGGGATCGCCGGTGGCCGGATTGATGGTGCCGGGCGGGCAGACGCTGGTGGGGTTGCCGTCGGCGCCGTTGAAGCCGCAGTAGTCCTCCATCAGCTTGGCGTCGTACCAGGCGAAACCGCCGGACAGCAGGAAGTTGTAGCTGGCCTGCCACTGCAGTTCCAGCTCCATGCCTTCGATCCGCGCCTTGTTGGCATTGCGGATCTCGGTCAGGCCGTTGAGCCCGAGGTAGGAGAACTGGAAGTCCTTCCAGTCCTCGCGGAACACCGCGCCGTTGAAGATCACGCGATTGTCCAGCCACGCCGTCTTCCAGCCCGCCTCGTAGTTGGTGAGGAAATCCGAGGTGTACGGCGGCACCGTGCCGCGGCGGTTGATGCCGCCCGGGCGATAGCCTTCCGACCATGTGGCGTACAGCATCTTGTCGTCGTCGAACTTCCAGCTCAGGTTGAAGCGGCCGATGTGGTCGCTTTCCTTGACCCGCTTGTCCAGGTTGACGCAGGGCGCGCCGAGGAACTGCTGGTCGACGGTGCAGATGACCACGCCCGAGGAACTGCTCCAGCCCCAGTCGCCATAGCCGAAGAAGCCGTACAGGCTGTTGTCGGCGCGGAACCAGCGCATTCCGGCGGTGGCGGTGAGCCGCGGGGTGATGTCGAACGAGACCTCGCCGAACACCGCCTTGTCGCGGTCCACGCGCTGCTGCGCGGTCAGCCAGATCGTGTCCGGCCAGCCCGGGACTTCCTGCACTGCGGAAAGCCCGTCGACCCTGTAGTCCTGCAGGATGTCGTGCGACTGCCGCTGCCAGAACAGGCCGCCGACCACGCGCACGCGGTTGTCCGCCGGCGACGCCAGGCGCAGCTCGTGGCTGTCGGTACGGTAACCGTCGGTGGCGAAGATGTGCTGGGATGGGTTGATGTAGGTCGCCGGGTCGCATGTGAACGACACCGGATCGAAGTCCGTGCACATGTAGGCGCCGTAACCGGCCAGGGTGTCGTACCAGAAGCCGTAATCGGTGTAGTCGGCCGCCGAATCGACGTCGCGCTTGAGGTGCGCATAGGTGTAGGTCAGGTCGAAGTTGCCGATCCTGCCCTGGACGGTGAGCGCGGCCTGGTACCACTTGTCCTTGGAGAATTCAGGGTAGCCGTGCATGACCTTGAACTCGCCGACGCTCGGGTCGTAGCCGCTGCTGCCGTGCGCGTCCTGGTGCTGGCCCATGATCGCAGGGGTGATGGTCCAGTTGTCGTTGAGGTCGATCCGCAGCGCCGCGCGCGCGCCGACCGTATCGGCGTCGTTGTAGTCGTCCTCGACGAAGGCGGTGTTGTCGGCCACGATCCCGGAGGTCGGGAAGGTGATGGTGCTGCGCACGTTGTCGACGTAACCGGCGTCGTGCTTCTGCCAGCCGACCATGCGCAGCGCGGTGCGATCGTTCATCGGCAGGTTGACCATGCCCTCGAGCACGTGGCCGACGCCGCCGCCGTTGACGACGTTGACCTCGGCCGCGGCGCTGGCAGCGAAGCCGGACGGGTCGGGCTTGTTGGTGATGATGCGCAGGGTGCCGGCCTGCGAACTGGCGCCGTACAGCGTGCCCTGCGGCCCTGCGAGCGCCTCGACGCGGGTGATGTCGTACATGTGGATGTCGAGCGCGCCGGTGATGGTGGTGATCGGCTGCTCGTCCAGGTACACGCCGACGCTCGGGCGCGAACCCGAATGATTGCCGTCGCCGCCACTGGCGACGCCGCGCATGTACACCTGGGCGAAGCCCGGGCCGGAGAACACGCCGCCACCGGCGGTGCCGAACGACAGGCTCGGGATCATCTTGGCGTAGTCGTTGAACGACGCCACGTCCTGCTGCTCGAGCTGCTGCTGGCCGATCGCCTGGATGCTGATCGGGACTTCCTGCAGGTTCTCCTCGCGCTTCTGCGCGGTCACCGTCACCGTGCCGAGCGTGCGTGGCTGGTCCTTCTGCGCCCCCGGCGCCGCGGCCTGGTCGGCCGGCGCATCCTGCGCTGCCGCATCCTGCGTGTCCTGCGCGAACGCCATCGACTGCACCCCCATGCAGATCGCGACGGCCAGCGGCAGGCGCGCCAGCGTCCTGGTCCTGGTCGAACCCGGCCTCGTGGAACCCATCCCCTTCGAAATCCCCATCTCCCCTTCCTCCTGGTGGTGCATCAAGGTTGGTGCATCAAGGTGTCGTGTCCCGGTCCGGGACAGGTGCCGCAGGCCACGCGTCGAGCACGGGGCCCAACGCCGCCTTCAGCGGTTCCAGCCATGGTTCGAAATGCGTCCAGTGATCGACGCCGGCGCGATAGATCGGCTGCCGCACCTGTTCGGAGCTGGCGGTGCGCACGGGACGATCGTTTTCGAAGAAGCGCAGGCATTGCGGCGCGAATGGCAGGCCGCAATGGTCGAGCAGGCGCCGCACCTCGGTTTCGGTGTCCTCGACCAGCGCTTCGTAGGCGACGCGATGGACGTAGCCGGGCAAGGCCTGGTCGAAGTGCGCCATCAGGCCGACGTAGTCGCGGTAGTAGCGGCCGATGTCGCCAAGGCTGTAGCTGAAGTCCTGGCCGCGCGCGAACTGCTGCTTGAACAGCGAGAAGCCGCAGGCCAGCGGGTGCCGGCGCACGTCGATGACCTTCGCGTCGGGCAATGCCAGCCGGATCAGGCCGATATGCGCGAAATTGTTCGGCATCTTGTCGATGAAGAAAGGCGCCCCGGACTTGCGCTGGATGCGGGTGCGCTCCAGGTAGCGCTCGCCGAGTTCGCGCACCGCATCGGCGTCCAGCCCCGCCAGCACCTCGTGGTAGCGGGCGGGGCCGTCCCCGGCGCCCTGCAGGCGCAGCACCCGCGTCAGCGAGGTGAGCTCGGGCAGTTCCATCGTGCCCTCGACCAGCGGGTGGCTCGACAGGATCTGCTCGACCAGGGTCGAGCCCGCGCGCGGCATGCCGACGATGAAGATCGGATCCGCCGCGGCGACGCCGTATCCGGCGCGCGCCTGGAAGAAGTCGGATGTATAGATCTCCGTGGCGCGCTGCAGGCGGGCGCTGTTGGCGTCGGCCGAGTACGGCGTCCGCACCAGCCGCAGCGCGTTGCCGCGGGAATAGTGCGCAAAGGCGTCCGCGTATTCGCCGCGGTCCTCGAGCGCCTTGCCGAGCGCGAAATCCAGGTGCAGGCGATCCTCGTCGCCGAGGTCCGTCCGCCCCAGCTGGGCGCGCATCGTGGCGAGGTCGGCGTCGTCGAAGCGGAAGGTCTTGAGGTTGGCGAGGCTCCACCAGGCATCGCCGAAGCCCGGCTCGATGTCGATGCAGCGGCGGTAGGCGGCGATCGCGCGCCCGGCCTGGCCCGCGGTCTTCAGCGCATGTCCCTGGCTGAGCCAGACCCGGCTCTGCCCGGGATGGTCGGCGAGGATCCCTTCGTACAGCTCGATCGCTTCGTCGAAGTCGCCGGTGCGGCACAGCACCACTGCCCTGAGGTTGCGGTAGCCGGGGTTGTCCGGGTCGCTGGCCAGCAGCCGTTCGACCTCCGCCAGCGCCTCCTGCGGGCGGTTGCTGCGATGCAGGACCATGGCGTAGTTCTGGCGCGCCGCGGCGAAGCCAGGCGCGAGCTCCAGGCAGCGCTCCAGGAGGTGGGTGGCGTCCTCGTAGCGCCCGATCCGCGCCGCCACCTCGGCCAGCATGCGGATCGCGGCGACATCGGTGGGCGAGCGCCGCAGCCGCTCGCGCAACAGCGTTTCGGCGTGGGGGATGTCGTTGTCGACCAGGGCGCGGCCGGCCTCGAGCAGGACCGGGTCGGCCACCGCATGGCGCAGGGCGCCTTCGACGCTGGCCTTCGACTCGGCGGACACCTGGCCCATTCAGTTCCCCGGTTGCTTGGCCGAGCGTACGACCGCCGGGTTGGCGCCGCAAGCAGGGGTTATTCGTCGTCCGGCCAGCGGATCGGGGGCGCGGCCGCCCGGGTACCGGGCATCGCCACCGCAGCCACCGCATTCCACACCTTCAACGCGTCGACGGTGGCGGCGACGTCGTGCACGCGCAGCAGCAGCGCCCCGCGCTGGGCGGCGACCAGGTGCGCGGCGACCGAACCGGAAACGCGCTGGCGCGGGTCGTCGCGGCCGGTGATGTCGCCAATGGTCTTCTTGCGTGACAGCCCGGCAAGGATCGGTACCCCCAGTTCCCGGAACCTCCCGAGCTGTGCCAGCAGCAGCAGGTTGTGCTCGCCGGTCTTGCCGAAGCCGAAACCGGGATCGACGACGATGTTCTTCTTCGCGATTCCCGCCATCTCCGCGGCGAAGATGCGTTCGGCGAGGAAGCGGTGCACCTCGGCCACCACGTCGTCGTAACGCGGCGCCTCCTGCATCGAGCGCGGCTCGCCGAGCATGTGCATCAGCACCACCGGCACGCCTAGCGCGGCCGCGGCTTCCAGCGCGCCTTCGCGGCGCAAGGCATGCACGTCGTTGAGCATGCCGGCACCGGCCGCGATCGCGGCGCGCATCACCTCCGGTTTCGAGGTGTCGATGCTGAGCGGTAGCGATGTCTGCCGCGCCAGCGCCTCGATCACCGGGATGACCCGCCGCAGTTCTTCCTCGGGCGATACCTCCGCGGCGCCGGGGCGGGTCGATTCCCCGCCGATGTCGAGGATGTCGGCGCCCTCCCCCGCCAGCGCCAGCCCGTGCGCGATGGCGGCCTCGACCGTCGCATGCTCGCCGCCGTCGGAGAACGAATCCGGAGTCGCGTTGACGATGCCCATTACCCGCGGGCGATCGAGTTTCAGGATGCGGCCGGCGCAGTCGAGTTGCGGACTGGTATCGAACATCGTGTTCGCATCAACGAAAAAGGCCAGAGCGGACTCTGGCCTCTCCAGGGCAGGCTGGCAACCCTCAGGTCTGCGCGGCCGGGCCGCCGATGATGATCGGCTTGGGCTCGTCGCGCGCCGGGCCGCCCCTGGTCCAGCCCATCGGCGGCGGCGGTTCGCGGCCTTCCATGATCGCATCGACCTGCGGTGCGTCGATGGTCTCGTACTCGAGCAGCAGCTTGGCCATCGTGTGCAGCTTGTCCAGGTTCTCGGTGAGGATCGTCCTGGTGCGGTCGTAGGCGCGGTCGAGGATGCCGCGCACGACCTCGTCGATCCGGCGCGCAGTCTCGTCGGAGACGTTCTTGTGCTGGGTCACCGAGCGGCCGAGGAAGACTTCGTCCTCCTCCTCGCCGTAGGTGATCGGGCCGAGTTCGGATAGGCCCCATTTGGTCGCCATGTTGCGCGCCATCTTGGTCGCGCGCTCGATGTCGTTGGAGGCGCCGGTGGTGACCTTGTCGTCGCCGAAGATCAGCTCCTCGGCCACGCGCCCGCCGTACAGCGAGCACAGCTGCGATTCGATCGCGGTGCGGTTGTACGAGTACTTGTCGCCCTCGGGCAGGTACATGGTCACGCCCAGCGCGCGGCCACGCGGGATGATGGTGACCTTGTAGACCGGGTCGTGCTCGGGCACCAGCCGACCGACGATGGCATGGCCGGCCTCGTGGTAGGCGGTGAGCGTCTTCTCCTGCTCGCTCATCGCCATCGAGCGGTTCTCCGTGCCCATCATGATCTTGTCGCGGGCCTTGTCGAAGTGCTCCATGCGCACGTCCTTGGCATTCTCGCGCGCGGCGAACAGCGCCGCTTCGTTCACGAGGTTGGCCAGGTCCGCGCCGCTGAAGCCCGGCGTACCGCGCGCGATCACCATCGGCACGACGTCGTCGGCCAGCGGCACCTTGCGCATGTGTACCTTCAGGATCTGCTCGCGGCCGCGCACGTCGGGCAAGCCGACGACCACCTGGCGGTCGAAGCGGCCCGGGCGCAGCAACGCCGGATCGAGCACGTCAGGGCGGTTGGTCGCCGCGACCACGATCACGCCCTCGCCGCCCTCGAAGCCGTCCATCTCCACCAGCAACTGGTTCAGGGTCTGCTCGCGCTCGTCATGTCCGCCACCCAGTCCGGCGCCGCGGTGGCGGCCGACCGCGTCGATCTCGTCGATGAAGATGATGCATGGCGCGTGCTTCTTGGCCTGCTCGAACATGTCGCGCACGCGCGAGGCGCCGACGCCCACGAACATCTCGACGAAGTCGGAGCCGGAAATCGAGAAGAACGGCACCTTGGCCTCGCCGGCGATCGCCTTGGCAAGCAGCGTCTTGCCGGTGCCTGGCGGGCCGACCATCAGCACGCCGCGCGGGATCTTGCCGCCCAGCTTCTGGAAGCGTCCCGGATCGCGCAGGAACTCGACCAGTTCGGAAACTTCCTCCTTGGCCTCGTCGCAACCGGCGACGTCGGCGAAGGTGATCTTGGTCTGATCCTCGTTGAGCAGCTTGGCGCGCGAGCGCCCGAACGACATCGCGCCCTTGCCCCCGCCCTGCTGCATCTGGCGCATGAAGTACACCCAGATGCCGATGAACAGCAGCCACGGCAGCACGTTGACCAGGATCATGCCCAGCGACAGGCCGCTGGACGGCGGCGTCTGCACGGTGGTGACGTCGTGGTTGAGCAGGTCGTTCACCAGGTCCTTGTCACCCGGCGCATAGGTGGTGAACTTGCTGCCGTCCTTGCGCTCGCCGGCGATCGTGGTGCGGTCCTCGGCGATGTTGACCTTGGCGACGCGATCGCCCTGCACCTCCTGCACGAACTGGTCGTAGGTCAGAGCCTGGGTGGCGGCGCTCTTCGGGCTGAAGCTCTGGAACACCACCATCAGCACGACGGCGACGACTACCCACAGCATCAGATTCTTGGCCAGGTCGTTCATGAATTGCGGTAGTCCTGTCGGCTAGGCGGTCTTGGTCTGCGCAAGCTTGCCCTGTGCCAGGGCATAGACTTCCGGCGAGCGCTTGCGCGACGCCGCCGGCTTCCGGATCGCCACTTTGGCATAGCGCCGTCGCAGCTCGCGGACGTACTGGTCGAACCCGGTGCCCTGGAACAGCTTGATCAGGAAGGTGCCGTCCGGACGAAGGTGGTTGTCGGCGAAGTCCATTGCCAGCTCCGCCAGGTGCATCATCCGCGGCTGGTCGACCGCGTCCATACCGCTCTTATTGGGGGCCATGTCGGACAGAACAAGGTCGACCGGCTGGCCGCCGAGCATGGCTTCCAGCTGCGACAGGACCACATCCTCCCTGAAATCCCCATGAAGGAACTCGACCCCGGCCAGCGCCGGCATCTCCAGGATGTCCAGCGCGATGACCCGGCCCGGATCGCCGCGTCCGCCGTCCCCGAGCGCTTGCCGCACCCACTGCGACCAACCGCCCGGCGCCGCGCCAAGGTCGACCACGACCATGCCCGGCTTCAACAGGCGGTCGCGCGCGACCAGCTCCTCCAGCTTGTAGGCGGCGCGCGAGCGCAGGCCTTCGGCCTGCGCCTTCTTCACGTAGGGGTCGGAGAAATGTTCCTTGAGCCAGCGCTGGCTGGACTTGCTGCGGGTGGCCATGCGGCTGCGCGGAACGCCGGGCGATGGGGGCCGCCATGATACCCTGCGCGCCGTATTCCCCTCTTTTGCGTGACCCGATGTCCATCCCCCTGACCGCCGCCCAGACCCGCTTCCTGCGCGGCCAGGCGCACGACCTGAAAGCCCTGTTGCAGGTCGGCGGCAAGGGCATCAGCGAGGCGCTGGTGGCCGAGGTCGATGGCGCGCTGGAACACCACGAACTGATCAAGGTGAAGATCGCGGGCAGCGAGCGCGACGCCCGCGACGCGATGATCGCCGAGCTGGCCCGTCGCACCGATGCCGTGCTGGTGCAGCGCATCGGCCACACCGCGATCCTGTACCGGCCATCGAAGGATCACCGCCGGATCGTGCTGCCGCGTCCCTGACGGCGGCCACGGCAGGAGAAGCGCCTGCATGCAGCTCAACCTGGAACGCCCGGACTACCCGTTCTTCCTGCGTGCCGCGGACGGAAGGTCCGCGCTGGTCAATGAACGCACCCTGCGGCGCAGCTTCATCATCGCGCCCGATACGCTGGTCGAGGACTGGCCCTACCGCGATGTCGCGACGCTGCCGCCCGTGGCGCTGGAGCCGCTGCTCGCCCTGCGGCCCGAACTGATCGTGCTGGGCACCGGCACCGCCCAGGCGTTTCCGCCCCCTGCCACGCTTGCGGCCTGCCTGCAGCGCGGCGTCGGCCTGGAGGCGATGACGAACGCCGCCGCGGCCCGCACCTATAGCGTGCTCGCCGGCGAGGGCCGGCGGGTCGTGGCCGCTTTCGTCTTTCCGCAGGGCGGACACTGACGCGCCCTCGGCGTGACTTGCGGCCAGCTTGCGCAGGAGCCTCGACGGACTCGTCGCACTTGTGCAACAGCAAGACCGATGCGCCTGCAAGCTGCAGGACGTTGCGCCTGGAGCTGCCTGCGCGCCGCGCATGGGGGGCGGATCCGCGCGTAGTAATAGTGCCGGGGCCGGCTATTGCCTTGGCAGGTAGGACAACGGATCCACCGGCTTGCCGTTGTAGCGGATCTCGAAATGCAGCATGTCGCGGGGTGCGCCGCTGTGGCCGAGCTCGGCGATCTGTTGCCCGGCCTTGACCACCTGGCCCTCGTTGACGAGGCGCGCGCGGTTGTGACCGTAGGCCGACAACCATTGTTCGTCGTGCTTGATGATGACCAACTCGCCGTAGCCGACCAGGCCCGATCCCGAATACACGACCACGCCGTCTGCCGCCGCGCGCACCGCCGCACCGGCGGTGCCGCCGATGTCGATGCCCTGCCGGGTCGGCTCGCCCGCGGCATAGCGGGCCAGCAGGGTGCCTTCGACCGGCCAGCGCCACGAGAAAGGACTGGAAGGCGGTGGCGCCACCGGCGCCGCCGGGCGCGGCGCGCTGGCGGGGGGACGCGAAACCGTCGCGTTGCCGGCAGCGTGCTGGCGCGAACTCCCGCCGGGATACAGCCGCAGGCGCTGCCCGGGATAGATCGTGTACGGCGGCGCGATGCCGTTCCAGGCCGCCAGGTCACGCGCGCTGATGCCGTTGTCGGTGGCGATGCGATAGAGCGTCTGGCCACGACGCACGGTGGTGGTGACGCCGTATTTCGGCTTCGACACCTGCACCGGGCCGCGATCGCCCCCCGTCCTGCGCACCACATGGCTGCTGCCGCAGGCCGCGAGCAACGCCGCCGACGCCAGCAGGGCAGCCATCCGCACCAGCACTCGTCCCGTCGACCTCATCCCGTCTGCGCCCTCCATGCCAGGTAACCGATGCCCGACACCAGCAGTGCGGTGGCGATCCATCCCAGTGGCTCGATCCAGCGATGCAGTGCCGCTTCGGCACGCGCGCCGCCAAGGCGGATCGCGGCCGCGATCAGGTACACGCGCTTGCCGCGCCCGACCGCCATGCTGGCCATGAACGGCAGCAACGGCACCCCGACGATACCCGATGCCCAGGTGAAGAACTTCAGCGGGATCGGCGTGAATCCGGCCAGGACCAGGATCCAGAAGGTCTTCCAGGGCGAATCGGCGGCGATCCCGCGCAGGTACTCGACCTGTTCGTCGATCCGATCGATCCAGCCCAGGGACACCAGCAGCGGCTTGACCAGCTCGTAGGCGTAATGGCCGAGCGCATAGCCGAGCACCGCGCCAGCCAGCGAACCCAGCAGGCTCAACGATGCAAAGCGGAACGCACGTTTCGGCTGCGACAGCGCCATCGGCGCCAGCATCACTTCCGGGGGCACCGGGAAGAACACCGCCTCGGCGAAGCTGAGGCCGGTCAGCAACGCCGGCGCGCGCGGGTGGCGCGCCCAGGCCAGCGCGCGCTCGTAGATCGGGCCGAACAATTTCATCGTCGGCCCCCGGCGCAGGCGTTGCGCGGCATCAATCGATCATCCCGGAGAGCAGCGGCACGAACACCACCGCACCGAGGTTGTCCTGGCTGACCGCGCCGTCGGCATCCTTTCGCAGCCGCAGCAGCGACTGCCCGCTGCCGGCGCCGACCGGCGCGACCAGCGTGCCGCCCGGCGCGAGTTGCGCGGTCAGCGCCTCGACCAGCGCCGGGGCCGCGGCGGTGACCACGATGGCATCGAACGGCGCGCATTCCGGCCAGCCGATGCGGCCGTCGTCGTGCTTGCTGCGCACGTTGAGGCCAAGCGTACGGAAGCGCTTGCGCGCAGTGCGGAGCAGCTCGCCGATGCGCTCGACCGTGTAGACCTCCAATCCGAGCGCGGCGAGGATCGCGCCCTGGTAGCCGGAGCCGGTACCGACTTCCAGCACCTTTTTCGGTTGCGCGCCATCGGCGAACAGGGCTTCGGTCATCTTCGCCACCACCCACGGCTGGGAAATGGTCTGGCCGTGCCCGATCGGCAACGCCGTGTCCTCGTACGCGCGGGTGGCCAGGGCTTCGTCCATGAACAGGTGCCGCGGCACGGTGCGGATCGCGTTGAGCACGCGCTCGTCGCGGATGCCCCCGCCGGGATGGGAACCGGCCCGCAGCCGTTCGATCAGGCGATCGCGCACGCGCTGGCTGGTCATGCCCAGGCCGACCGCTTCGGGTTGCAGGCGCAGGCGCGCGGTCATTCCGCGGCCTCGCCGAGTTCGGTTCCCAGGCCTTCGACCCAACTGGAAACCTGTTCGAGCGCCTGGTAGCGGGTCAGGTCGACGTTGATCGGCGTGATCGCGATATGGCCGCTGCGCACCGCGTTGAAGTCGGTCCCCGGACCGGCGTCCTGCTCGGGGCCGGCCGCGCCGATCCACCACCAGGTGCGGCCGCGCGGATCCGCCTGCTGCACGCAGGGCTCGGACTTGTGGCGGTTGCCCAGGCGCGAGACCTCGAAGCCGCGCACTTCCGACCACGGAACATCCGGCACGTTGACGTTGAGGATGGTGTCGGCCGGCAGCGGATCCTTTTGCAGCCGGGCGATGATCTCGACCGCGGCGCGCGCGGCGGTTTCGTAGTGCTCGCCGCGGTGGCCGCGGGTGGCGAGCGACATCGCAACCGCCGGCAGCCCGAGGAATCGCCCTTCCATCGCCGCGGCGACGGTGCCCGAGTAGATCACGTCGTCGCCGAGGTTGGCGGTGTTGTTGATTCCCGACACGACCATGTCCGGTTCCAGTTCCAGCATGCCGGTAATGGCCACGTGCACGCAGTCGGTAGGCGTGCCGTAGACGCACCAGGTGTGTTCGTCGCGCTGGAGCACCCGCACAGGCGCATCCAGGGTCAGGGAATTGCTGGCGCCGGAACGATCCCGGTCCGGGGCGACGACCAGTACTTCGTGCCCCGCCTCGCGCAGTCCCCGGGCGAGGATCCGGATGCCGGGTGCGTCGACACCGTCGTCGTTGCTGACCAGTACGCGCATGAAATCCTGACTTGCCCCCGGACGTGGAACCATGAAGGCGTGAGCGTGAGCGTCCATGATAGCGGATGCGCGCCGGCCGTCGGCACCATGCAGTCGCAGCCGCGCCACGCTAGGCTGGCGCCATGGGAAAACGCCGCATGCCATCGCCCGGGGAACCGCCGCCGGCGCCACCGCAGGACGACGCGTCGCTGTTCCGCGATGCCATCGGCCCGGTGCGCGAACTGCCGCCCCGGGCGGCGCTCCCGCGCAAGCCGCCACCACGCGCCCTGCCTCGCATGGCCGCGCGCGACGACGCCCAGGCGTTGGGCGAATTCCGGCGGGCGCTGCAGGCCGACGTGCTGGAGGCCGGGGATGCACTCAGTTACCGCCGCGCCGAAATCCCGCCGCGCTTGCTGCAGCGGCTGCGCCGCGGCCTGTACGCGGCGCAGGACGAACTGGACCTGCACCATGCCGACGCCCTTCGCGCCGAGGCACTGTTGCGCGATTTCATCAAGGCCTCGCTGCATGCCGGCCTGGGTTGCGTGCGCGTCATCCACGGCAAGGGCCTGCATTCGGACAGTGGCGTGCCGGTGCTGAAGAACCTCGTGGATCGCGTCCTGCGCCAGCGTGCCGACGTGCTGGCCTTCCATTCGACCCCACCCGCGCAGGGCGGAAATGGTGCGGTGCTGGTGCTGCTGAAGCGCTGACACCCGCCGGGTTCAGGCGTCTTGCGCGGCCTGCCCCGCGGCGTCGGTGATCGCGCCAAGTTCGCCCAGGACGGTGGTCGCGTAGGCGCCCGGCGGCAACGAAAAACGCAGTTGCAGGATTGCCGCCCCTTGCCATGCCCATTCCAGCGCCTGCGGCAGCAGGCGGGTGGCGCGGCGCTCCTGCTTCAGCCCCGCAGCTTCCAGGCCGGCGCGCAACGCCAGCGATTGCGCATCGGCCAGCGCCCTGGTTTCCAGTTCCAGCGCGGCGGCGGCCGTGCGCAACCCGCCCCGCCCCCACAACGGCGCGCTCGGATGAATGTCGAATTCCGCCAGGCGCCGCGCGAGCGTCTCGTTGAACGATTCCGGTCCGAACACGCTGCGGCTGCCGTCGAGCATCCACGCTTCGCCCTCCAGCGCCTGGTCCCAGTTGCAGGCGGCCACTCGCGCCGCGAGCACCCGGTTGAACAGCTGCGAACGCGCAGCCGACAGCAGGTGCGTGCGTTGCGCGCGCGCCATCCGGCGTCCACCGAACATCGCCAGCGCATTGCCGACGTTGTCGCCGCCGCGGCCGAAGCGCTGCACGCCGAAGTAGTTGGGCACGCCGCGCGCGGCAATGGCGTGCAGCCTTGCATCGATGGCATCGCGGTTGCCGTCGACCTGGCGCAGCACCAGTTCGAAGCGATTGCCGGCGAGGGCCCCGCGCGGCAGCTTCTTCGCATGCCAGGCGTGGCCGAGCACCCGCAACCCCTCGCCTTCCAGCGCGGCGATGTCGGGCGCGACCTTCCTGGGCAGGTGCACGCTGAAGCGCTGTCGGGTCACGGCGTGGCGGTCCTTCAGCCCGGCGTAACCGACCCCGGCCTCGGCGATCCCGGCCCACTCCGCGATCCGCTTCGCGGCGAAGGCGGTGTTCATGCCGCGCTTCTGGATGTCGAGCAACAGGTGCTCGCCGCTGCCGCTGGGCGCGAATGCGTCCAGTTCCTCCACCAGGAAATCCTCGGGCGTGGCGCGGATCCGTGCCGACAATACCGGCGGCCCCAGCGCCTGCGGCCATGCGTCGCGTGGACCCGCCTCGCTGCTCACGCGCGCACGAGCAGGCAGATCGCCTGTGCCGCGATGCCTTCGCCGCGACCAGTGAAGCCGAGCGCCTCGGTGGTCGTGGCCTTGACGCTCACGGCATCCAGCGCGATCCCCAGCGCAGCCGCCAGCGTGGTGCGCATCGCCTCGACGTGCGGCCCGACCCTGGGCCGCTCGCAGACCACGGTGACGTCGGCATTGCCCACGCGCCAGCCGCGCGCGCGCGCCAGCCCGTCGCAATGGTGCAGGAACGCCAGGCTGTCGGCGCCTTTCCATTGCGGATCCGAAGGCGGGAAGTGCCGGCCGATGTCGCCCAGCGCAAGCGCACCGAGCAGGGCGTCGCACAAGGCGTGGACGACGACGTCGCCGTCGCTGTGCGCGAGCAGCCCGCGATCGTGCGGCACGCGCACTCCGCCCAGCATGACGTGGTCGCCGTCGCCGAAGGCATGCACGTCGAATCCCTGGCCGATGCGGATGCCGTTCATAGCGCCGATCCTCGCACACGCCGATGCGCGTCCGCCCACGCCGCCCATGCCACCAGCAGCCACTGCGCCAGTCCCACCGCGGCGAGCGCGCCGATGCCCGGCGGTGGCGGGCCAAGCACGTTGCCCGCGTACACCAGCACGAGGAACGCCAGCAGCACCGCCATGGACCAGTTCCCGATCCGGTCACGCGCCCGGGAAATCCGCAGGTACATCAGTGCGCCCAGCGCGAGCAAGCCCAATTCGATCGCCAGGCTCGCGGGCATCGAATTCCACAGGCCGAGCCCGGCCAGTGGCGACCCTGGGGCGGGCGTCCACGGCAGGTCGGGCACGTGCACCACCCAATCCAGCAGCCAATGGCTCGGAACCAGCAATGCCAGCACGAAGGCATCGCGCGGGCGTCGACGCCACAGGAAATGGCAGCCGCCCAGGACGAGGCCCGCCAGCACCAGCGTGGCCAGGCTGTGCGACCAGGGATAGTGGTCGAACAGCAACGGCGTCACCGTGGTCGCACCGACCTGGATCCGAACGGTTTCCACGCCCGCGAGCAGCAGCGCCGGCCAGGCCAGGTCCGCAAGCTGCGCCGCCAGCACCAGCGTACCCAGTGAAGTCGCCGGGACCGCGCGCTTGGCGGCCAGCGCGACCGCGAAGTGCCCCAGGAACATGCGTCAGTCCTCCCCGGCGGCGGCGCTGCGCAGCAGGAACGCCACCAGCGCCAGGTCCGCGCGAGTGGTGACCTTCAGGTTGTCCTCGCTGCCCTCGACCAGCAGCGGCCGGTGGCCCTGGCGCTCCATCGCCATCGACTCGTCGGTGACGACCACGGCGTCGCGCTGCGCGGCTTCCAGCGCGCGCGTCAGCTGCAGGCGCCGGAACAGCTGCGGCGTGAGCGCGCGCCACAGGTGCTCGCGTGGCTGGGTGGCGTCGATGCCGCCGTCGTCGCCGGCGCGCTTGAGGGTGTCGCGCACCGGCGCGGCGAGGATCGCGCCCACCGGATCGGCGCGGCCGCGCTCGAGCAGTTGCTGCAGGTCGGCCTGCGACAGGTTGGGGCGCGCCGCGTCGTGGACCAGCACGAAATCGTCGGGGCGCACGCTCGCCGGCAGCGCGGCAAGCGCCGCCAGCACCGAATCGGCACGGGTCGCGCCGCCGAGGCAGGCGACGATGGGCTTGCCCTCCAGCTCGGTCCAGCCGGGCCAGTGCGGATCGCCGTCCGCCAGCGCGACGACCGCGCCCTCGATCGCCGGATGCGAGAGCAGCGCGCGCAGGGCGTGCGCGACCAGCGGTTCGCCTTCCACCTCCAGGTACTGTTTCGGCAGCGCGGCGCCGAAACGCGTGCCCGCGCCGGCCGCAGGCACGATCGCCCAGAGCCCGCCGCGGGCCTGGTCCAGGGTCATTGCGCCGGTTCCGCGGGCGCCGGTTCGGCCGTCGCCGGCTGCGGCTCGACGACGCGATAGAAGGTCTCGCCCGGCTTGATCATGCCCAGTTCGTTGCGCGCGCGCTCCTCGACCGCGGCTTCGCCGGACTTGAGGTCCTCGACCTCGGCGGCGAGCGCATCGTTGCGCTGCTGCAGGCCGGCGTTGTCGCGCGCCTGCTGCTGCACCCGGTGCTGCAGCACCTGGACCTCGCGCTGGCCGCCGCCGCCGAACCACAGCCGGTACTGCAGCCACGCCAGCAGCACCAGCAACAGCAGCAGGACGATCCGCAGCCCGCGCATCGGCTTCGTGGTCAGCGCTTGAGCGAGACGAACGCGCCGCGCCCGGCGTACTTCGCGGCGCTGCCCAGCGCTTCTTCGATCCGCAGCAGCTGGTTGTACTTGGCCACGCGGTCGCTGCGGCACAGCGAGCCGGTCTTGATCTGGGTCGCGGTGGTGGCGACGGCGATGTCGGCGATGGTGGTGTCCTCGGTCTCGCCGGAGCGGTGCGAAACCACGGAGGCGTAGCGCGCGGCATCGGCCATCGCGATCGCTTCAAGGGTCTCGGTGAGCGTGCCGATCTGGTTGACCTTGATGAGGATGGCGTTGCCCACGCCCTGCTCGATGCCGTCCCTGAAGATCTTCGGATTGGTCACGAACAGGTCGTCGCCGACCAGCTGCACCTTGTCGCCCAGCCGCTGCGTCAGCAGCTTCCAGCCGGCCCAGTCGCCCTCGTCCATGCCGTCCTCGATGGTGACGATCGGGTACTGCGCCGCCCAGTTGGCCAGGAACTCGACGAACTGCTCGCCGGTCAGGCGCTTGCCTTCGCCGGTGAGGTTGTACTTGCCGTTGTCGAAGAATTCGCTGGAGGCGACATCCAGCCCCAGCATCACGTCCTCGCCGGCCTTGTAGCCGGCCTTGCCGATCGCTTCCAGGATCGTTTCCAGCGCTTCCTCGTTGCTGCGCAGGTCGGGCGCGAAACCACCCTCGTCGCCGACCGCGGTCGACAGGCCCCTGCCCTTCAGCACCGACTTCAGCGCATGGAAGATCTCGGTGCCCGACCGCAAGGCCTCCGAGAAGGAGTCGAAGCCGACCGGCAACACCATGAACTCCTGCAGGTCGACGTTGTTGTCGGCGTGCGCGCCGCCGTTGATGATGTTCATCATCGGCACCGGCAACGACACGTCGCGGCCATTGGCCAGGTGCTGCCACAACGGCAACCTGCGCGAGGCCGCCACCGCATGGGCATTGGCCAGCGACACGCCCAGCAGCGCATTGGCGCCGAGGCGACCCTTGTTCTCGGTGCCGTCGAGATCGACCAGGCGCCGGTCCAGAGCGGCCTGGTCGCCGTCGAAGCCGGCCAGCGCCTGCGCGATCGCGGTGTTGACGTTGGCCACCGCCTTGCGCACGCCCTTGCCACCGTAGCGGGTCCGGTCGCCGTCGCGCAGTTCCACCGCTTCCTTGCTGCCGGTGGAGGCGCCGGAGGGCACCAGCGCGCGGCCGAAGCTGCCGTCACCGAGGGTGACTTCGGCTTCCAGCGTCGGGTTGCCGCGGCTGTCGAGGATTTCGCGGGCGTGGACTTTTGCGATGGTGGTCATGGTGTCGATTTGATGGAGGGAAGTTGTAGTTCCGTGGTCCCCGGGGGCCGGCTGGCCCGCCAACCCCGGGACCGGCGGGTCCTTCGCCAGCCGGGGACGCCGGATGCATGCGGGCACGACGCGTTACGCGGATGCCTCGAGGAAACCGTTGCGCTTGGTGATGCGATCGATCTCGAGCAGCGTTTCCAGCAGCGCGCGCATCCTGCCCAGCGGCCACGCATTGGGGCCGTCGCTCAGCGCCTTGTCCGGATCCGGGTGGGTCTCCATGAAGATGCCGGCGATGCCGACCGCCATCGCGGCGCGCGACAACACCGGCACGAATTCCCGCTGGCCGCCGGACTTGCCACCCGCGCCCCCGGGCAACTGCACGCTATGCGTGGCATCGAACACCACCGGGCAACCGGTGTCGCGCATCACGCTGAGCGAACGCATGTCGCTGACCAGGTTGTTGTAGCCGAAGCTCACGCCGCGCTCGCAGGCCATGATCTCCTGGTTGCCGGTGGCCTTGGCCTTGTCGGTGACGTGCTTCATTTCCCACGGCGACAGGAACTGGCCCTTCTTGATGTTGACCGGGCGCCCGGCGCTGGCGACCTTCTGGATGAAATCGGTCTGCCGGCAGAGGAACGCGGGCGTCTGCAGCACGTCGACGACCGCCGCGACCTCGTCCATCGGCGTGTATTCGTGCACGTCGGTGAGCACCGGAACGCCGACCTGCTTCTTCACCTCCGCCAGCACCTTCAGGCCTTCCTCGAGCCCGGGGCCGCGGAAGCTGGTGCCGGAGGTGCGGTTGGCCTTGTCGAAGCTGGACTTGAAGATGAAGGGGATGCCGAGCGAACCGGTGATTTCCTTCAGGGTGCCGGCGGTGTCGAGTTGCAGCTGCATCGACTCGATCACGCAGGGACCGGCGATCAGGAAGAACGGATGCTCGAGGCCGACCTCGAATCCACACAGGTTCATGCCGGGTTTCCTGTGGGAGCGGCTTCAGCCGCGAGCCTTTCGGCCCGGAAAAGAAGTGTCAGGAACTCGCGGCCGAAGCCGCTCCCACAATGGGCAAGGACAGTCACGCGCTCGCCTCCTTCAGCAGCCTGCCGCCGGCCTGTGCCTTGTGCTCGCGCGCGGCGCGGATGAAGCCGATGAACAGCGGGTGGCCCGAGCGAGGCGTCGACAGGAATTCCGGATGCGCCTGGCAGGCCAGGAACCACGGGTGCCGCGACTGCGGCAGCTCGATCATTTCCACCAGGGTGTCGTCCATCGACTTGGCGCTGATGACCAGGCCGGCGTCCTCGAGCTGGGTGCGGTAACGGTTGTTGAATTCGTAGCGGTGGCGATGGCGCTCGCCGACCACGTCGGCGCCGTACAGCGCGTGCGCCAGGGTCCCGGGGCGGATCCGCTGCTCCTGCAGGCCCAGGCGCATGGTGCCGCCCAGGTCGCTGTCCTCGTTGCGACGCTCGACGTCGCCGCTGGCGGTGCGCCATTCGGTGATCAGGCCGATCACCGGGTGCTGCGTCTGCCGGTCGTTTTCGGTGCTGTTGGCGTCTGCCAGGCCGAGCACGTGGCGCGCGTAGTCCACCACCGCCGCCTGCATGCCGTAGCAGATGCCGAAATAGGGCGTCCCGGATTCGCGCGCGAACTGGGCCGCCAGCACCTTGCCCTCGAACCCGCGATCGCCGAACCCGCCGGGGACGAGGATGCCATCCACGCCCTGCAACACGCCGGCGCCGTCGCGCTCGATCTCGCTGGATTCCAGCCACTTCAGCGTCACCTTCGTGCGCTGGCGCAGGCCGCCGTGCTTGAGGGCCTCGGACAGCGACTTGTAGGCGTCCTGGTGGTCCACGTACTTGCCGACCACCGCGATCGTGACCGCATCGACTGGATGCTCGGCCGCATCCACCACCGCCTCCCACTGCGAAAGGTCGGCGTCGGCGGCGGCCTTGTCGCCAAGGTGCAGGCGCTCGACCACGATCTGGTCCAGGTGCTGCGAATGCAGCCACATCGGGATCTTGTAGATGTTGTCCAGGTCGACGGCGGAGATGACCGCCTTCTCCGGCACGTTGGTGAACAGCGCGATCTTGCGGCGTTCGCCGTCGGGCAGCGGTTGCTCGCTGCGGCACACGAGCACGTCGGGCTGGATGCCGATCGATCGCAGTTCCTTGACCGAGTGCTGGGTCGGCTTGGTCTTGAGCTCGCCGGCGGCGGCGATGAAGGGCACCAGCGTCAGGTGCATGAACAGCGCCATGTCCGGGCCACGCTCGGTGCGGATCTGGCGGATCGCCTCGAGGAACGGCAGCGATTCGATGTCGCCGACGGTGCCGCCGATCTCCACCAGCGCCACGTCGAAGCCCGCGGTGGCCGCATCGATGCAGCGTTTGATCTCGTCGGTGACGTGCGGGATCACCTGCACGGTGCCGCCGAGGTAATCGCCGCGGCGCTCCTTGCGGATCACCGCCTCGTAGATCTTGCCGGTGCTGATCGAGTTGCGGCCGGACAGGCGGGTGTTGACGAAGCGCTCGTAGTGGCCCAGGTCCAGGTCGGTCTCGGCGCCATCGTCGGTGACGTAGACCTCGCCGTGCTGGAACGGGCTCATCGTGCCCGGATCGACGTTGATGTAGGGGTCGAGCTTCATCATCGTCACGCGCAGCCCGCGCGCTTCGAGGATGGCCGCCAGCGAGGAGGCGGCGATGCCCTTGCCGAGCGAGGAAACCACGCCACCGGTGACGAAGATGAGCGGGGTGACGGGGCTGGAGGCGGTCATGGCGGCAGCGGCTCGCTGGAAAGCCCCATTCTACAGGCAAGCCGGGCATTCGTGCCCGTCGTCGTGGACTCGCTTGCCGTGCAAACCATTGTTCCTGCGACGAAAAAGACGATGCCCCGGGATTCCCGGGGCATCGTGGCACGGGTGGCCGCCAAACCTGCCGGCGGGCCCGCGGATGGCTTTACTGCGAACCGTCTTCCTCCTCTTCGGGCTCGGTCGCGGTGGCATCGTCGTCGCTGCCGGCGGTGACGGCCGCGTTGGCGCTGGCGCTGGCATTGCCGGAGACGGCCGCGCCGGCCTGGTCGCTGGCCTGGTCGGCCGCCCTGGCGCCGGTCGTCGCGGCCTGGCTGGCGGCGTCGCCGACGTTCTCACCGGCGGCCTTGGCGTCCGCGGTTGCCTGTTGCACTGCGTCGGCCTGCGCATTGGCGTCGGCCTGCGCCTGGGTGCCGGCGCTCTGGGCGAACGCGAACGGCGTGGCCAGGGCGGTGGCGAGCAGGGTCGGGATGAGGAATTTGCGCTGGGTCATCGGCGGGATCTCCATGAGGTCATTGGATCGAGCGTCATCGGACGCGAGGATGATTGGTTCAACGAGTGCTTGTATCGAACTTCAGGGATCGCGCACGGATGGCACCGGAATTCCGGTTGCGCTGGCCCCTGCGGTCACCGTCGCGCCCCTCGACGACGTGGCGACCCTAGCGACCGCCAGCCTGCTCGCAACTGAACAACGGAGTCTTAACGCGCCCGCCGCCGATACGCGACAATGCGCCTCCCGCCTTGCCAGGGTTGCCCGCAACCGCATGGGTTCGATCGCATGAACAGCCGTTACGACGCCGCCGACATCGAAGTGCTGTCGGGGCTGGACCCGGTCCGGCGCCGGCCCGGCATGTACACGGACACGACCCGCCCCAACCACCTGGCGCAGGAAGTGATCGACAACGCGGTCGACGAGGCGCTGGCCGGCCATGCGCGCGAACTCGAGGTGGTGCTGCACGCCGACGGCAGTTGCGAAGTCGCCGATGACGGCCGCGGCATGCCGGTGGACATCCATCCCGAGGAGAAGATCCCCGGCGTCGAACTGATCCTCACCCGGCTGCATGCCGGCGGCAAGTTCAGCAACCGCAACTACACGTTCTCCGGCGGCCTGCACGGCGTCGGCGTCAGCGTGGTCAATGCGCTGTCCACGCAGGTCGAGGTCTTCATCAGGCGCGACGGCAACGAGTACCGGATGCGCTTCGCCGACGGCGAGCGCGCCAGCGCGCTGGAAACCATCGGCAGCGTCGGCCGCAGGAACACCGGCACCCGCCTGCGCTTCTGGCCGGACCCGAAGTACTTCGATACCGTCAAGTTCAACCTGCGCGCGCTCAAGCACCTGCTGCGCGCCAAGGCCGTGCTTTGCCCGGGGCTCACCGTGCGCCTGCACGACGTCGCCACCGGCGAGCGCAGCCAGTGGCGCTACGAGGACGGCCTGCGCGATTACCTGAAGGGCGAACTGGCCGGCATCGAGCTGCTGCCGCCGGAGCTGTTCGTCGGGCGGCTGGACCGGAATACCGAAATCGTGGACTGGGCGGTGGCCTGGGTACCCGACGGCGAACTGCTGCAGGAAAGCTACGTCAACCTGATCCCGACGCCGCAGCACGGCACCCACGTCAACGGACTGCGCACCGGTTTCACCGACGCGTTGCGCGAGTTCTGCGACTTCCGCAACCTGCTGCCGCGCGGGGTCAAGCTGGCGCCGGAGGATGTGTGGGACCGGGTGGCATTCGTGCTGTCGCTGAAGATGACCGAGCCGCAGTTCAGCGGCCAGACCAAGGAGCGGCTGTCGTCGCGGCAGGCGGCCGGCTTCGTCGAGGGCGCGGCCCACGACGCGTTTTCGCTGTGGCTCAACCAGCACGTCGAACTGGGCGGCAGGATCGCGCAACTGGCGATCGAGCGCGCGTCGGCGCGCCTGAAGACGGAAAAGCAGGTCACCCGCAAGAAGGTCACCCAGGGCCCAGCCCTGCCCGGCAAGCTCGCCGACTGCATCTCCCAGGATCTCTCGCGAACCGAGCTGTTCCTGGTCGAGGGCGACTCGGCCGGGGGCTCGGCGCGGCAGGCGCGCGACAAGGACTTCCAGGCGATCCTGCCGCTGCGCGGCAAGATCCTCAACACCTGGGAAGTCGCGTCCGGCAGCGTGCTGGCATCGACCGAAGTGCATGACCTCGCCGTGGCCATCGGCTGCGACCCGGGCAAGGACGACGTCTCCGGCCTGCGCTACGGCAAGGTCATCATCCTGGCCGACGCCGACTCCGACGGCCTGCACATCGCGACCCTGCTGAGCGCACTGTTCCTGCGGCATTTCCCGGCGCTGGTCGCCGCTGGCAACGTTTTCGTGGCGATGCCGCCGCTGTTCCGCGTCGACGTCGGCAAGCAGGTGTTCTACGCGCTCGACGAGGAGGAGAAGCGCCTGCTGCTGGAGCGAATCGAACGCGAGAAGCTCAAGGGCACCGTCCATGTCACCCGTTTCAAGGGCCTGGGCGAGATGAACCCGTCGCAGCTGCGCGAATCCACCATCCACCCCGATACCCGGCGCCTGGTCCAGCTCACCGTCGACGACGACGCCGGGACCCGTTCGCTGATGGACATGCTGCTGGCGAAGAAGCGCGCAGGGGATCGCAAGGCGTGGCTCGAAGCCAAGGGCGACCTGGCCACGCTCGAAGTCTGAGAACCCTGCAGTGGTGGCTGTCAGGACTCATCGGCCGTGGCGACGGCACGGGCAACATCGCGTCGGACAAGACTGCCTGGCGCGGCTCGAAGCCAAGGGCGACCTGGCCACGCTCGAAGTCTGAGAACCCTGCAGTGGTGGCTGTCAGGACTCATCGGCCGTGGCGACGGCACGGGCATCATCGCGTCGGACAAGACTGCCTGACGCGGCTCGAAGCCAAGGGCGGCCAGATGACACTGCAAGACCGAAGCCGCGCACCTCGTGGACGGCAGGCCATTTGGCGCCCCCCGCATCAGCCGTTACTCTGGTCGCGCCCGGGGAGCGGGCATCACCAATGGGGATCCAATGAATCGATGGACTGCCGCGGCCGCGGCTGGTGCGTTGTTTGTGCTGTCCGCCAACGGCGCGCATGCACAGGCATTGCCAGTAAAGGATTTCGCCCGCCATGCCGAGATCTACTCGGTAACGCTGTCGCCAGCCGGCGATCGCGTGGCACTTGCCGTGCCGAACGCCGAGGGCACGGAAACGCAGCTGCAGGTGGTCGACCTGGACGGCAGCGGCAAGACCCAGGTCCTGCGCTTCGGCAGCCAGCAGCATGTCTCGGACGTGTTGTGGAGCGACGACACGCAACTGGTGGTGTCGCGCGCGCGGATGCAGCCGCTCAAGGCGCAGCCGGTCAGCTATGGCGAACTGATGTCGACCGACATCCGCGGCAAGGACCAGGAAACCCTGTTTGCCTACGTGCCCGATTCCGGCTCCGTCCGCGGACGGCGCAAGGACCAGGGCTTCGCCAGTGTCGTCAAGGTGCTGGACAGTGAGCCCGGCAAGGTCCTCGTCGACTTCACGTGCTGGCAATATGTCTGCGGCGAGGAAGGCCCTTCGGTGACCTACAAGGTCGACACCCGGACCGGCCACCGCGAGGAAGTCGAGCGCTACGGCGAGCCGGCAGGGTTCGATTTCGACCAGAGCGGTCGCGCCCGGATCATGACCACCAGCGACGACAACGACGAACCGGTGCTGCATTACCGCCCTGGCGCCGACGCCCAATGGCAGCCCATGCCCAAGTCGCTGGCCGGCCGTTCCGTCGGCACGACCTGGTTCGCGCCCGACAACAACACGGTGTACGCGGTGGTGTCCGACCATGGCGAACCCGGCCAGCTGTACAAGCTGGACCTGGCGGCCGGGACCCGCACCAAACTGGCGGGCCGCGACGACGTCGACATCGCCTACCTGATGTACGAAGGCCATGACGGTCCGCCGTTCGCCGCGGTCTTCGACGCCGCGGCCCCGTCGATCCAGTACCTGGACCCGAAGTCGGAATGGGCGCAGCTGCACCTGGCCCTGCTCAAGCAGTTTCCCGGCGAGATGCTGACCATCACCGATGCCAGCCGCGACGGGAAGAAGGTGCTGTTCAGCGTCTGGTCGGATCGCAATCCCGGCGCCTACTACGTGTTCGACCGCACCGCGGTGAAGGCGCAGCTGATCGCCGAGATCGAACCGTGGATCAAGCCGGCGCAAATGGCGTCCACCCGTCCCATCGAGTTCACCACGCGCGACGGCAAGACGCTGTTCGGCCTGGTGACCGCGAAGGGCGCCGGCCCGCACCCGCTGGTGGTGATGCCGCACGGCGGCCCGCATGGGCCGTATGACCGGTGGGGTTACGACCCGGATGCGCAGTTCCTGGCCAGCCGCGGTTACGCCGTGCTGCAGGTGAACTTCCGCGGTTCGGGCGGTCGCGGCAACGACTTCGAGGAGGCCGGCTACCGCGAATGGGGCGGCAAGATGATGGACGACATCGCTGACGGCGTGCGTTGGGCGATCGACCACAAGCTCGCCGATCCGCAGCGCATCTGCAGCTTCGGCGCCAGCTTCGGCGGCTATGCGGCGTTGATGAACCCGATCCGCTATCCCGATCTGTACAAGTGCGCGGTCGGCTACGTCGGCGTGTATGACCTGACCGTGATGCAGGAGGCCGGCGACATCCCGGACAGCAAGTCCGGCCGGCGCTACCTGTCGCGCGTGCTGGGAGACGACCAGGCGGTGCTGCTGGCCAATTCCCCGGCGCGCCTGGTCGACAGGATCAAGGTGCCGGTGTTCCTGATCGCGGGCAAGGACGATCGCCGCGTGCCGATGGAACAGTTCGATGCGCAGGCGAACGCATTCGCCGCCGCCGGCACGCCGGTGGAAACCCTGGTGGTCGATGGCGAGGGCCACGGCTTCTACAAGCCCGAGCATCGCGAGACGATGTACACGCGTCTCGCCGCCTTCCTCGACAAGTACATCGGCCCGGACGCGAAGCAGGTCGCGGGCAACTGACCACTGGTCCGGGTGCGGCGCACGCCGTACCCGGACCTGGGGCCAGGGAGGTTGGGTCAGAACAGGCGCTGCAGTGCGTCGAACCGCCGGTGCAGCCAGGCCGCGAAGCGGTTGACCTCGGTGTCGTACTGGCCGGTGAGCGCGAGCCAGACCAGATAGGCCAGGAACGCGAACACGAACAGCGCGAACAGGCGTTGGCCGATGCCCATCGGCTGCCGCTTTCTGCGGGGCAGGTCTTCGTCGCGTGTCATGTCGTGGCTTCCAGCAGGGCGCGGAGGGTGCGTTGCGTTTGGCTAGCCAGCGCCTCGTCCCAGGCGAAGCTCGACTCGTCCATGTAGATGCGCTGGCTGATCTCCAGCTGCACCGCGTCGATTCCGTCGGCCGGTGCGCCGTAGTGGCGGGTGATGTAGCCGCCCTTGAAGCGGCCGTTCGCCACCCAGTCGTAACGCGACTGCGCGGCAAGAACGGCCTCGAGCCGGGCCTGCAGCCCCGGCGAGCAGCTCGCGCCGGACGCGGTGCCGAGGTTGAGGTCCGGCAGGCGGCCTTCGAACAGGAACGGCACCTCGCCACGGATCGAATGCCCTTCCCACAGCACCACGCGGCCATGCGCGGCCCGGATCCGCGCGATCTCGGCCTGCAGCGCCGCGTGGTACGGACGCCAGTACGCATCGACGCGCGCGGCGATCTCCCCGGCGTCCGGCGCCTGGCCGTCGCGATAAACCGGCTCGCCGGAGAACTGCACGATCGGGCACAAACCCGTGGTGTTCTGCCCCGGGTACAGCGAGACATCGTCGGGCGGGCGGTTGAGATCGACCACGTAGCGCGAATGGCGCGGCACCAGCACCGAGGCGCCGAGCTCGCGCGCGACCGCATACAGGCGCGCCACGTGCCAGTCGGTGTCCGGCGCAAGCCGCGCGGAACCCGTCATCCGCGCGGCAATCGCGTCCGGGATCGCGCTGCCGTCGTGCGGCAGGCTCACCAGCAACGGCACGCTGCCCCGATGCAGGATGAAGACGTCGCCCGGCGGCGGCGGCGTCGGCAAGCGATCGTTCATCGCATCAGCACCACTTCTTCGGCCGCGGTCGGGTGGATCGCGACCGTGTCGTGCAGGTCGGCCAGGGTGATGCCGCGCTTCAGCGCCACCGCGAAGCCCTGCAGGATCTCGTCGGCGCCCTCGCCCAGCAGGTGGATGCCGACCACGCGCTGGTTGCGCGCAGCCTCGCCGCCGCCTTCAGGCACGCAAACCAGCTTGAACAGGCTGCGTTGCGGCGAATCGGCCAGCGCGTGCAGCATCGGCCGGAATCCGGCCCGATGCACGCGCACCGCGTCGCCGTGAACCTGGCGCGCTTCGGCCTCGGTCATGCCGACCTTGCCCAGCGGTGGATGCGAGAACAGCACCGTGGCGATGTCGGCGTAGTCCAGCCGGGCGCCGGGCTGGCCGCCGAACAGCCGATCCATGAGCCGGCGGGCCGCCGCGATCGCGACCGGAGTCAGTTCGATCCGGTCGGTCACGTCGCCCAGCGCGTGGATGCCGGCGACGCCGGTGCGCTGGAAATCGTCGACCACGACATGGCCGCGCGGGCCCAGCGCGACGCCGACCTCCTCCAGGCCGATGCCGTCGCTGTTGGGGCGCCGGCCGGTGGCGAAGACCAGCGCGTCGAAGGCATCGCTGTCGTTGCCGTCGGCGTCGCGCAGCACCCGCGCATTGCCCTGCGCGCGCACCGACAGGACTTCGCTGCCAAAGTGCGCACGGACGCCATGTTGCCGGTAGTCCTCGACCAGTTGCGTGGTGAGGTCGTCATCGAAGCCGCGCAGCAAGCCGCGACCGCGGACGAACAGGCCGACCCGGCTGCCCAGGGACTGCAGCACGCCGGCGAGCTCCACCGCGATGTAGCCGCCGCCAATGATCGCGACGCGCCCGGGCGCGGCCACCAGGCGGAAGAACCCGTCCGAATCCATGCCCAGGTCCGCGCCGGGAATATCCGGGCGTTGCGGGCGCCCGCCAGTGGCGACCAGGATCTGCGGTGCACGCAGCCGTACGCCATCGGCGCAGGCCACCGTGTCGCTGGCGACCAGGCGGCCACGCGTGGCCAACAGCGCGATTCCGGCTGCGTCCAGCCGCTGCTGGTAACTGGCGTGGATGTTGCCGATGTAGCGCTGGCGGTGGGCAATGAAGGCCGGCCAATCGAGCACCGGCGTGGCGTCGGCAAGCGTGAATCCCAGTTGCCGCGCCAGCACCAGCTTCTGCGCCAGGTCCGCGGCCAGCCACATCGCCTTCTTCGGCACGCAGCCGACGTTGACGCAGGTGCCGCCGAGCGCGCCGGGCTCGAGCAGCGCGACCCGCGCGCCGTGCTCCGCCGCGCGGAACGCAGCCGCCAGGCCGCCGGAGCCGCCGCCCAGGACGACCAGGTCGAAGTCGGCGCCGTGCGCGGGCGTCGTGCTCACGCAAAGCGCTCCAGTCGATAGGGCGCAGGATCGATCTCCGGCGCGCGCCCGGTGACGAGGTCGGCAATCATGCGGGCGGTGCCGGTGCTCATGCTGACCCCGAGCATGCCATGGCCGGTTGCCAGCCACAGGCCGGGGCTGCCCGGCACCGCCCCGAGGATCGGCAGGTCGTCGACCGTCATCGGACGCCAGCCGTACCACTGTTCATGCTTCACCGGGCCGACGCCTTCGTGCAGGTATTCGCGCGCGCCGCGTTCCAGCGCAGCCAGGCGTCGCGGGTTGAGCGCGTCGTCGTAACCGGAGAATTCCATCGTGCTGCCGAGGCGATAGCCGCTGCCCCAGGTGGTGACGCAGACACTGCGTTCGTGCAGCACCAGCGGACGCCGGGGCGCGATTGCCGGGCGGTCGTAGGTGATCGAATAGCCCTTGCCCGGCTGCATCGCCCGCCGCAACGGCGACAACGCCTCCGGTAGCAGCCGCGCCAGTCGCGGCGACCAGGCGCCGGTGGCCAGCACCACGTCGCGGCCGCGGTGTTCGCCTGCCGCGGTCGCAACACGCCAGCCTCCGTCGTCCGCGACCAGCCCGGTCACTGCGCTCCGCTCCACGATCTCGCCCCCGGCGGCGCGCAACGCCTGCGCCAGGCCGGCGACGTATCGGTCCGGCCGCAGGCTGGCGTCGCTGGGGAAGCGGACCACGCCGACGACACCGTCGCGCAGCGCAGGCTCGTCGCGCAGGTAGGCGGAGCCGTCGATGACCTCGCTGGCGATGCCGAGCTCGGCCAGCGCCTGCAGTTCATGGGTGAACAGCTCCAGCGCCGCGCCGTCGCGGAACACGTGGTCCGTCCCCAACTCCTCGAATTCGCAGTCGATGCCGTGCCGCGCGAGCCAGCCGGGGAACGCAGCGCGCGAAGCCTGCAGCAGTGCCGCCTTGGCCGCGCCGGCACGCATCCAGTCGCGCGGGTTGCATCGCGCGGCGAAGCGCAGCAGCCACGACCACAGGGCCGGATCGAAGCGCGGCTTCAGGTACAGCGGTGCATCCGGCGCCAGCATCCAGCGCAACGCCCGGCCGACGGTACCCGGTGCCGCCAGCGGCAGCGAGTGGCTTGGGGTCAGCGTGCCGCAGTTGCCGTGCGAACTGCCGCAGCCCACGGTACCGGCTTCCAGGATGCGCACGCCCCGCCCGCTTTCCAGCAATGCCAGTCCGCACGCCAGGCCGACCACCCCGCCGCCCACCACGAGCACCTCCCCTGCACGATTGTGCATTGCAGCAAACCCTCCTCGCGATAGCGCCACCGCTTCCCGATTCCGGGGGAATGCGACCAGATGTATGCGTTTACATACCCATCTCGCTGCAATGCAGCATGACACGGGTTCGAAATCCCGCCTATTTTCGCCTGCCCCAACGCCTCCGTGCAGCAGTCCTGCACCGGACCGGCCGAAAGGTCGCTCCGGCGCCGCTGCCGCGGACCGGAGCGTGCATGTCGCCGCCGGCTCCGCCGGCTCATCCGCCAGACTCCAGGGGTTCTTCGAATGCATCTGCAAAACCGTCTCCTCAGCGTGGCGATCGTCGCCGCGCTGGCCGTTCCTGCTTCCGCGCTCGCCGCGCAGCCGATCAACTCCCAGGCCGCGGGCCGCGCGCTCGGCCTGATCGATGCCCATGCCGCGGTCCTGCACCGCGCTGATGCCGACGGCTTCGTTGCCCGCACGGTCGTCGTCGGCAAGGACGGCACGGAGCACGCGCGCTTCGACCGCACCTTCCGCGGCCTGCCGGTGATCGGCGGCGACGTGGTCGTGCATTCGCGCAATGGCCAGTTCAAGGGCGCCAGCCAGACCCTGAAGACCAGCATGCGTCCGGGCGTCACGGGCCGGCTGGGCAAGGCGCAGGCGATCACCGAGGCCGGCGCGGCCTTCGGCCTTGGCTTCGAGGGCACGCCGAGCGCGCGCAAGGTCATCTACGCCCGCGGCGCCAGCCCGGTCCTGGCCTGGGAAGTGACGATGCGCGGCATCCGCGCCGACCAGACGCCGACCGAGATGCATTTCTTCGTCGATGCCGGCAATGGCCGCGTCCTCGACCGTTATGACGCCATCCACACCGCCAATCGCGTTACCCGCAAGGGCAAGCCGGGCGGTGGAGGCACCACCTGCAACACCAGCGCCAGCGGCACCGGCAAGTCGCTGTTCTCGGGCAATGTGGGCATCAATACCGCCAAGTGCAGCGACGGCACCTACCAGATGAAGGACCTGACCCGTGGCGGCGGCTACACCACGGACCTCAAGAACCGCACCAGCGGCAGCGGCACGACCTTCGCCGATGCCGACAACAGCTGGGGCAGCAACACTACCGCCGATCGCGCCACCGTCGGCGCCGACGCGCACTACGGCGTCGCCGAGACCTGGGACTATTACAAGAACGTGCACGGTCGCAACGGCATCGCCAACGACGGCAAGGGTGCGTTGAGCCGCGTCCACTACGGCCGCAACTACGTCAACGCGTTCTGGTCCGACAGCTGCTTCTGCATGACCTTCGGCGATGGCGGCGGTTCGTACTACCCGCTGGTCAACATCGACGTCGCCGGCCACGAGATGTCGCACGGCGTGACCTCGCGTTCAGCCAACCTGACCTATTCCGGCGAATCCGGCGGCCTCAACGAGTCCACCTCCGACATCTTCGGCACGATGGTCGAGTACTACTCGAACAATGCCAACGACACCCCGGACTACATGATCGGCGAGGAGATCTACGTCAACAATCCGTCCGGAACGGCCGCCCTGCGCTACATGTTCAAGCCGAGCCTGGACGGGGCGTCGCCGGACTGCTACAGCCCCAACGTGGGTTCGATGGACGTGCATTACTCGTCCGGCATCGGCAACCACTTCTTCTACCTGCTCGCCGAGGGTGCTACCACGCCGGCCGGCTTCAACGTGACCCCGGCCCAGCTGGTGTGCAACGGCAACACGTCCGCCGGCGGCATCGGCCGCGCCGCCGCGGAGAAGATCTGGTACCTGGCACTGACCGGCTACATGACCTCCAACACCAACTACGCCGGCGCCCGCACCGCCACGCTCAATGCGGCACGCGACCTCTACGGCACCGGTTCGGCGCAGTACAACGGCGTCGCCTCGGCCTGGAGCGCGGTTGGCGTCAACTGATCCACGGCGGTACCGCAATACGGAACGGCCCGCGCAAGCGGGCCGTTTTCGTACATGCGCAGGCCGCTGCGCGCAAGCCACCGCCGGCACCGTTCATGCCGCGGCCGGTTGCCGCAGCGGCGGCCAGCGCAAGTACGTGAAGCCGCGCCACAGCCATTCCATCGGCCCGTAGCGGTAGCGCAACAGCCACCAGTGCGACAGCAGCACCTGCACGGCGAACACGATGCACACGAACAGCAGCTGGCCGGCGCGCCCCATGCCCCAGTGGCCGAGCCCGTAACCGTAGAAGAACAGGGTGCCGACGAGCGACTGCAGCAGGTAGTTGGTGAGCGCCATGCGGCCGGCAGGCGCCAGCATCGCGACGATGCGCCGGCAACGACCATGGAACGCCAGCACCACTGCCGCGATGTAACCCAGGCTCGCCGGCAGGTTGCCCAGCATCGCCAGCCCCGTCGCCAGCTGGAACGCGCCATCGTTCTGGCCACGCACGTGGTGGGTGGCGATCGCCGCGGCGACCAGGCTCGCGCCGACCCCAAGCGGTATCCCGATCCATGCCAGCCTGCGGAACAAGGGCAGGTGCGCGGCCGGATCGAGCATCACCCCCGAACGCACGAACCACGCCCCGAGCAGGAACATGCCGATCACGATCACGGCGAATGCCGCATCCTGCGCAGCCTGCCCGCCGAAACCGCGCGCGCGCAGCGCCACCGCCTCGCCATAGCTGCCATCGCGCATGACCCGCGTTTCCTCGGCCACCCTGGCGGCGTGCCTGCGCAGGTTTTCCCTGCGCTCCTGCTCCGCCTTTGCCAGTTCCGCCCTGTGCGCCGGCGTCACCGACGCCTGTTCTGCCGCCTGCAGCCGCGCCTGCGGCGGGTGCATCACCATCACCGCACCAGCGGTCGCCATCGCCAGGAACGGCAGCAGGTACAGCGCCAGGCCGGCATTGCGCATGCCCGCGAGCGGCCATCGCCGCAGGACGGCCGCAACCGTGCCCAGCATCAGCAACGGCCCGCCGATCGCCACGAACAGCTGCCAGGGCATGGGCGCATGGACCAGCTTCGACCCCAGCGCGGAGCCCGTCGCCAGCACCGCGCACGCCGCCGCCAGCGACAACAGGACCTGCGGGCGCGCGTTGAACACCACCATCAGCAGCAACGCGCCCAGCGCATAGCTGAAGAGGATGTCGCCGGCCCACAGGAAAACGAAGTGCAACGCCCCGATCACGCCCAGCGCCAGCGTGCGACGCAGGTAGGGCGCGGTGAACGCGGCACCGGCGCGCTCGGCGCGGGTCAGCATCACGGCAAAACCCATGCCGAACAGCAGCGAGAACATGGTCCAGAACTTGCCCCGCACGAACACGTGCACGAACCAGCCGGCCCAATAATCCAGGCCCGGTGCGACGGCGAGCGGCAGCCCGGCATCCAGGTCGGCGATCGGCCGGTTGAAGAACTCGACATTCATCAGGAAGATGCCGAGCAGCGCGAAACCGCGGACCACGTCGAGCGCCACGATGCGTTCGCCGGCGGCCACCGGCGCCAACCGCGCACCCGGCGGCGTTCCCGCCTGCGAAGCAGCCTGTTCCTCGAAGCCCTGCGCTGCCGCCTGCATGCCGTTTCCCCCGCTGCGATGCGACATTTGAACTGCCGTGGCGGTGCCGCGGTCAGGGCCGGAAGTCACCGGCGCCTCCGGCACGGCGACCTGGTGGCCACAACGCGAACGGCCCGCGATGCGGGCCGTCCGTGGGACACGGGAAACCGGCGTCCGCGATCAGTGCGCGTGGCCGCCGTCGCCATGGACGTGGCCGTGCTCGAGTTCCTCGGCCGTCGCTTCGCGCACCTCGACCACCTCGATGTCGAAATGCAGGTCCTTGCCGGCCATTGGATGGTTGAGGTCGACATCGACCACGCTCATGCCGACCTTCTCGATCGTGACCGCGCGCGGCCCGAAGTTGGTATTGAGCACCACCTGCATGCCCGGCTCCAGCCGCTGGCCGCCGAAATGCTTCTTCGGCACGCGCTGCGACAGGCCGTCGCGCCGCTCGCCGTAGGCCTCGGCCGCGGGCACGTCGACGGCGAACCTGTCGCCGGCTTCATGCCCGTCCATTGCCTTCTCCAGGCCCGGGATGATGTTGCCGTGGCCGGCGAGGATCGCCAGCGGCTCGCGGCCCTCGGAGCTTTCGGTCGGCTCTGCGCCCTGTTCGGCGACGCTGTAGTGGAAACGCACGACGCGGTCTTTCTCGATCTTCATTGCGGCAGGACTCCGAGGGGCGCCGCGATGCGGCAAGGGGCGAGGCGCGGCGTCGCGGGACGGCGCCGGCGGCCGGGGACTTGTCGTTACGGCGTGATGACGCCAAGCTGGCGCCGTGAGCAGACCCGTCCCGACCAGGCCCGAAGGGGCCGCGCATTATCCCGGCAAGCCCGCCTGCTTGCCAGCGCACCGGTGGCCTGCGCTGTTGCTGGCGACGCTTGTCGGCAGCCTCGCCGCCTGCGGCGGTCACGACGCGGTCCGCACCGGGGCGCCCGCCCCTTCGCGCCACTGGGCCAGCAACGCCCCGGCCGATCCGGCCGCCAGCAACGCCGTGCTGATGCGGGCGATCAGCCTGGTCGGCACGCCCTACCGCTATGGCGGCAACACGCCCGAAGGCGGCTTTGATTGCAGCGGGCTGGTCAACTATGTCTATCGCGACATGCTCGACCTGCGCCTGCCGCGCACTTCGCGCGACCTCGCCGCCTGGCAAGGCCCGCGGATCGCGCCCGAACGCCTGACCGCTGCCGACCTGGTGTTTTTCGGCAGTGGCAGCCAAGTGAGCCATGTCGGCATCTATGTCGGCGAAGGACGCTTCGTGCACGCGCCCAGCAGCGGCGGCACGGTGCGGCTGGACCGGCTGGATGGTCCCTACTGGCGCGATCACTACAGTGGTGCCAAACGCGTCCTGCACTGAACTGAACAGGCCGCGTGCCTGAATCTGTGCGCGCAATCACGGCGGTTTTCACGTTCCACTAACGAAATTTGAACCTGCCGGGCGGATTCGTGCGGCACCATCACGCCACGATGACACCAGTGAAAAACGCGTGACGACATCCGACCTGCCTGGCCGCCCTGCCGCCACCCGCCGTTCCGCGGGCCTGACCCGACTCCTTTGTTGCAGCCTGCTTTGCGCCGCCGCCCTGCCGGCGTTCGCGCAGGAAGCTGCGTCCGTCCCCGCCGCCACCGCCGCCAGCGCCACCGGGACGGCCGCCATGGCCGAGACCGCCGCGTCGTCGATCCTGGCCGCGCCGGTGGTCAGCGACGCCATGCCGATGCCCGAGCGCGCGATGATGTTCGCCGGCGACATCAACCGCCTGATCGGTTCGCGCCCGCTGGCCGCGACCGCTTCCGAGCCGTCTACCGGCGGCCGCATCCAGAGCGTGCTCAAGCGCGCGCTGGCGCTGCTGGGTACGCCGTACCGCTGGGGCGGCACCGGCACCGAAGGCTTCGATTGCAGCGGGCTGGTCGGCTACGTGTTCCGCAGCACCCTGGGCATCGAGCTGCCGCGCGTTTCCCGCGACATGGCCAAGAGCGGCGAAATGGTCGAGCGCGCCAAGCTCTCGCCGGGCGACCTGGTGTTCTTCGGCCGCCGCGGTCGCGTCGACCACGTCGGCATCTACGTCGGTGAAGGCCAGTTCGTGCATGCGCCGCGCACCGGCCGCGATGTCACCGTTTCGCGCCTGGACACCGGCTACTGGAGCGGCAAGTACATGGAAGCCCGTCGCGTCGCCGGAATCTGAGGGCTGTACTGATTCGCCATCAGTGAGGCCGCCGCGAGGCGGCCTTCTTCGTTGCAGGGCCGTGCATGAGCCAGTCAACCGGGCTCGCAGGGCTTGCCCTCGTATTCGTGGCGGTCGACGGCGTACTCCTTTCCGTTCCAGCGTTGTACCGGAAAGCAGAAACCGGGGCCGCCGATGGAGATGTCCGGCCATCCGTCGGTGCCGCGGGATTCGAGGAATTCCGGAATGCCGTTGTCCCCGGTGATGTGCTTCCAGCTGCCATCGGCCTGTTTGCCCACCAGCTGGAAGCCGGTCCCGGCGGCGCCGTAGCAGAAGCTGCCGCCTTCGCTGACCACGGCCTCGGGGCGGCCATCGCCATTGAGGTCGCTCACCTGGTCGATGCTGGCGCCGTCGCCGCGGGGGTCCTCCACGCAGATAACCCATGCATCACCGCGCTGGACGGCGCCGGCGGCCTTGAAAATCGCAGCGCGTTCGCCGGCGCCGATCGCGTCGGTAGCCTGCGCACCCGCCAGCAACGGCACGGCCACCAGCCCCAATGCCCAAAGTCTCCGCCTGGCCATCGTCCTGCCTCCGCCGGGCAGTGGCGCCCGCCCTTCCGCCAACGCTGGTCCCTGCCGCCATCGGACAGGCCCGCGGACCAACGCGCCGGACGCCGGCGCGCTGTCGGACTCAGCCTTCCGGTTCGCGATAGCGCGCGACCGTCTGCTCGATGCCCTTGCTCAGGGCCATCACCTGGGTCGCGTACTCCGCCAGTCGCCTGTCGTCGTCCGACTGCGGCGTCCACGCCGGCACCGGGGTCGGCCTGCCTTCGACGCCATCGAGCGCGACGAATACGATCACGCAATGCGTGCAAAGCCGCTCGCTGTCCTCGCCGCCGTCCACGCCGGGGTCGCGCGCGCTGACGTCGACCGCGAAATGCATGCTGCTGGTGCCGGTATGGACCAGCTTGGCCGACACCGTCACCACGTCGCTGATCCGCACCGGCGCGACGAAGCGGATGCCGCCCACCGCGACCGTCACGCTGTACTTGCCGCTCCAGCCGACCGCCGCGGCGTAACCGACCTGGTCGATCCACTTCATCACCACGCCGCCATGGACCTTGCCGCCGTAGTTGACGTCGGCCGGCTCGGCGAGGAACCGGAACTCGAGTTCGCGCTGGCGTCCGCTCATGGCCGTGCTCCGTTGGAGTTGCGGCGATTATGCGCAGGCCGGGCGCTTGCGGTGGCCGCCCCGCCGCGCGATGCTCGGCGCGGGCTTTCGCTGGAGAGACCGATGCTGCGCACGCTGCTTGGCGCCCTGGCCGGCATGGTGGTGACCTTTCTCGCGATCATGGGCATCGAGGTCCTCGGCCACGTGCTGTATCCGCCGCCCCCCGGGCTGGACCCGATGGTGCCCCAGCAGCTCGAACGGATCATGGCCACGCAACCAGCTGCCGCGCTGGCGCTGGTGGTGGTGGCGTGGGTGCTGGGCGCGTTCCTCGGCGGCTGGGTCGCGGCCCGGATCGCGCGCGCGCATCCGCGCATCGCGGCGACGCTGGTCGCACTGCTGGTCATGGCGGGCGTGGTCGGGATGATCATGCAGATGCCGCTGCACCCACGCTGGATGGCCGTGCTCGGCTTGCTGTTGCCGCTGCCCGCCGCGTTGCTGGCGGCGGGGCTGGCGCGGCCGCGGCTGCCGGCGTGAAGCTCGCTTTGCGACCGGTGCCTCAAGCCGCGTCGCGCACCGGGTGCGGTTCGGCCACCTCGCCCTCCGCGATCCCCAGGTTGCTCGATGCGGCTTCGTAGATCCCGCGATCCAGCAACCCGGTCTCGCGCGCCACCAGCACCGGCACCAGCATCTGCCCGGTCACGTTGGTCATGGTGCGCATCATGTCCAGCACCCGGTCGATGGCGTACAGGTAGCCGATGGCCTGCAGCGGCAAGCCGGCGGCGCTCAGTACGACGGTTGCCATGATCACCGCGGTGCCCGGGACGCCGGCGGTGCCGAAGCTGCCCAGCACCGAGGCCAGCGCGATGATCAGGTACTGCGACAACGACAGGTCGATGCCGGCGTACTGCGAAATGAACACCGCCGCCAGCGCCGGATAGACCGCGCCGCAGCCGTCCATCTTGATTGTCGCGCCCAGGGGCACCGCGAACGCGGCGTAGTCCCGGTCCACGCCGAGGTTGTGGGTCGCGCTGCGCAGCGACGCCGGCAACGCCGCGTAGCTGCTGGAGGCGACGAACGCCACCTGCATCCCGGGGGCGGCGCCGCGGAAGAACTTCAGCGGATTCAGGCCGTGCGCCAGCAGCAGGCCGCCGTACACGAACACGATGTGGAAGGCGCATGCCAGGTACAACGCGACGACGAAGCTCAGCAGCGGCCGCAGTTGCTCGAAGCCGTAGCCACCGACCAGCGCCGCTATCAACCCGAACGTGCCCAACGGGGTGAACTCCAGCACGAAGCGGGTGACCTGGATCATGATGTCGCTGGCCTCTCCGACCAGCTTGCGCGTGGCGGCCACGCGCTCACCCAGCCTCACCATCGCAAAGCCCACCAGCCCGGCGAAGAAGATCACCTGCAGCACCGTCCCGCTGCGCGGTACCAGCACCTTCATGCCGTCGACGGTCTTGGCCGGGGCCGCGCCGGACAGCGCCTGGAATGGATTGGACGGCACCAGATTGAGGATGACGTCGAGCGCGCCGGGGATTTCCCTGGGCTGGTAATCGGATGCCACCTGCAGCACGCCGACGCCGATGCCCGGCTTGAGCACCAGGCCGAAGGCCAGACCGACCCCGACGGCCAGCACCGCGGTCAGCGCGAACCAGGCGAAGGTGCGCCCGGCCAGCGCCGCGATCGACTTCTGACCATGCAGCCGCGATACCGCGTTGATCACCGCGAAGAACACCAGCGGCACCGCGATCATCATGATCAGGGTGACATAGAGGTCGCCCAGCGGCCCGAACCAGGTCTCCGCATCCGGCCCGAACAGCCACCCGGCCAGCGCGCCCAGCACGAAGCCGGCGAGCACGCGCTGCCAGAACGGGATCCGGAACCACAGGGAGACCAGCTTCATCGGCACCTCATCGCAGGATCACGGGAAGATAGCCGAGGTCGGCAGCACGCGCGAGCGCGTATACGCAACGCTGTCGCGACAGGGATGGCACCCACGACGGACCGCGGCAAGCCCCCATCCAGGTAAATGCGTGCTGCGACAACGGAGCTTGCCCGGGCTGGCTGCCCCGGCTGCCGGCCCGACGCGCCGCCGGAAACGGCCAGGCGAATCAGAAGGGCTTGGCCAGGACCAGGTACACGACAGCCACCAGCACCACCACCGGCACCTCGTTGAACCAGCGCAACGCGGTCGCGGACGGCAGGCCGCGCCCGGCGCCCACGCCCTTGAGCCAGCGCCCGGCGACGATGAAATGGGCCAGCAGCGCCGCCACCAGTGCCAGCTTGGCGTGCAGCCAACCGCCAGTGATGCCGAAGTGCAACCACAGCACGAGCCCCAGCAGCACCGCGAGCCCGAACATGTTGTGGCCGAAGCGATACAGCCGCCGCCCCATCAGCAGCAACCGCGCGCGCACCGCCGCGTCGTCGCCGGCTTCGGCCAGGTTGACCAGGATCCGTGGCAGGTAGAACACGCACGACATCCATGCGATCACGAACACCAGGTGCGCGGTCTTGGTCCACAGGTAGGCCATGCGGCGTGCTCCGTTGCGGGGAATCCGGCATATGTTGCCCGATCGGCCGGCGGCGAGGGCGCGGTGGAGGCGCGGCCGAGCGTGCGCGGAACGGGCCGGCGCCCGCAAGGCGCTCCTACAATGGCGGCATGGACAAGCACTACGACCGCGAGTATTTCGACCACTGGTACCGGCGCGGCGGCATCGGCGGCGCGCAGCGGCTGGCGCGCAAGGTCGCGCTGGCCGTGGCCACCGCCGAGTACCACCTCGAGCGTCCCGTGCGCAGCGTGCTCGACATCGGCTGCGGCGAAGGCGCCTGGCGCACGCCCTTGCTGAAACTTCGGCCGAAGGCGCGCTACCTCGGGTTCGATGCCAGCGAATACGCGATTGCGCGCTACGGCAGCCGCCGCAACCTGCACCTGGCGCGCTTCGGCGACTTCGCCCTGCTGCGGCCCTGCCCGCCGGTGGACCTGCTGGTCTGCAGCGACGTGCTGCACTACCTCCCCGCCCGCGAACTCGATCGCGGCCTGCCTGGCCTGGCGGAACTGTGCGGCGGCATCGCCTTCCTCGAGACCTTCACCCGCGAAGACGGTGCCGAAGGCGACGAGCACGAGTTCCAGTCGCGCCCGGCGCGCTTCTACCGCAGCCGGCTGCAGGCGCTGGGCTTCGCCGCGCTCGGCTCGCACTGCTGGCTGGCACCGGTCCTGCGCCACCGGGCCACGGCGCTGGAGCTGCCGGGCTGACCCGCCCGCGGCGGCAGGGATCACGAATCCGGCCGATGGCATGCGTTATGCTGCGGCGCAGCACCCTCCGGACCGCCCATGCTCCTCTACCAATTCCATGAACTCTGGCGCGCCGGCATGGCGCCCTACACCTTCTGGGCCGAAGCCGGCGCCAAGATGTTCTCCGCCTCCGGCAGCTGGCTGGCGACCGTACCGGAGGCGCCCCGGATCGCCGCCGGCTACGAGCTGCTGTACCGGATCGGCAAGGACTACGAGAAGCCCGAGTTCGGCATCCATGCCGTCGAGATCGACGGCCAGTCTTGCCCGGTGATCGAGAAGGAGGTCGTGCGCAAGCCGTTCTGCCGGCTGCTGCGCTTCAAGCGCTACACCGACGACGCCGGCAACCTGCGCGAGCTCAAGGACGATCCGCCGGTGCTGGTGGTCGCGCCGCTGTCCGGCCACCACGCCACCCTGCTGCGCGACACCGTGCGCACCCTGCTGCGCGACCACAAGGTCTACGTCACAGACTGGGTCGACGCGCGCATGGTGCCGGCCGAGGACGGCACCTTCTCGCTGGACGACTACGTCGGCTACATCGAGGAATTCATCCGCCATATAGGTGCCGATAAACTGCACGTGATCGGCGTCTGCCAGCCGACGGTGCCGGTGCTGGCCGCGGTCTCGCTGATGGCCGCGCGCGGCGAAGCCACGCCGCGTTCGCTGGTGCTGATGGGCGGGCCGATCGACGCGCGGCAATCGCCGACCGCGGTCAACAACCTCGCCACCCAGAAGCCATTGTGGTGGTTCGAAAGCAACGTCATCCAGATCGTGCCGGCCAATTTCCCCGGCCGCGGCCGCCGCGTGTATCCGGGCTTCCTGCAGCACACGGGCTTCATGGCGATGAACCCGGAGCGCCACGCGATGTCGCACTGGGACTTCTACCAGGACCTGGTCAAGGGCGACCTCGAGGATGCCGCCGCGCACCGCCGGTTCTACGACGAGTACAACGCGGTGCTGGACATGCCGGCGAAGTATTACCTCGACACCATCCGCATCGTGTTCCAGCAGCACCTGCTGCCGCGCGGGCTGTGGGAGGTCGGTGGCGAACGCGTCAACCCGGCGGCGATCCGCTCCCGCGAGGGCGGCGGCACCGCGCTGCTGACGATCGAGGGCGAACTCGACGACATCTCCGGCCAGGGCCAGACCCGCGCCGCGCACGCGCTGTGCAGCGGCATCGCGCAGCAGGACCGCGAACACCTGACGGTCGAAGGCGCCGGCCACTACGGCATCTTCAGCGGCCGCCGCTGGCGCACGCAGGTGTACCCGCAGGTGCGCGACTTCATCGCCCGGCACGCCGGCTGACCCGGCACCGCGCGCACCCCCGCCGGCGCGCCGATTACAATGGCGGCGTGATCCGCTCCCCCGCACTGCAGCGCCCGATGGCGCGGCTGGCGCTCGTCGCCATGCTGCTGCTGGCGACGTTGCCGACGCTCGGCCGCCTGCAGGGCGCCCGCGCCGACTCGGCAGGCGCAGCCGCGCAATCGGCATGGGCCGCGATGTGCACGACCGCGGGGCTTCGGGATGTCGCGCCGCCGGCGATCGGGCAGCCCGTCGCTGGCAACGACGGTGGAACGCCGACCCCTCCGGGGCACGGCGAGGATTGCGCCTATTGCCCGCTGCTTGCGGCAGTGGTGGCCGCGCTCGCGCTGGTCGCGTTTTTCCTTCCGCAACGCCTGCCGCCGTGTCTTTGCACATGGCATCGCCCGGCGGTTCGTACCACCCTGCATCCTTGCGGCCTCGGATCCCGCGGCCCGCCCCTGGCGCTCTAGAACCGCAAACGTCCGACCTCGCGTCGTTCCCACGCGCGGCGATGCCGCGCGCATTGCATTCCGGAGTTCCCATGTCGAATCCCAGTTTCGCGACGCCGCGTGCGTCGCTGCGGGTCGTGGCCGTCGTCGCCGCGGCCTGCCTGCCCGCCTCGCTGGCGCTTGCCACCGAGACCGATGACCAGGTCACCACCCTGGAGCGGGTCGAAGTCCGCGCCGAACCCCCGCATCCGATTACCGTGGACAGCATCGCGCAGGCACGGCGCCGCCTGGACGAGCGCGCGGGCGGCACCGCGCTGGTCGATGGCGAAGCCTATCGCTACGGTCGCGTCAGTACCCTTGCCGATGCGCTTGGCCAGGCACCCGGGGTGTTCGTGCAGCCGCGCTTCGGTGCCGAGGAAGCACGGCTGTCGATCCGCGGCTCCGGCCTGCAGCGCACCTTCCACGGCCGCGGCATCGCGCTGCTGCAGGACGGCGTGCCGCTCAACCTCGCCGATGGCAGCTTCGACTTCCAGGCGATCGAGCCGCTGGCGGCGCGCTACATCGAGGTGTACCGCGGCGCGAACGCGCTGGAACACGGCGCCGCGATGCTCGGCGGCGCGATCGACTTCGTTTCGCCGACCGGCTACGACGCGCCGGCGACGACCCTGCGCATCGAAGGCGGCAGCTTCGGCTACCGGCGCGCGCAGGCGGCTTTCGCCGGGGCCGGCGATCGCACCGATGGCTACCTCAGCCTCAGCGGCTTGTCGCAGGACGGCGCGCGCGAGCATGCGCGCCAGCAGAACGTGCGCCTGTTCGGCAATGCCGGCTATCGGTTCGGCGAGACGATCGAGGGCCGCGCGTACGTCACCCATGTCGACACGCGCTCGGAACTGCCGGGCAACCTGACGCTTGCGCAGGCCATGGACGAACCGGACGCCGCCAACGCCGGCAGCGTGGCGCTCGACCAGCGTCGCGACTACCGCCTCGATCGCGTCGCGGCCAGGCTCGCCTGGACGCCTTCGGCGACGCGATCGCTGTCGCTGTCGGCCTGGTACGCCGACAAGTCCCTGCACCATCCGATCTTCCAGGTCCTGGAGCAGGATTCGCGGGACGCCGGCGTCGATCTCCGATGGCGCGGAGAAGGCAGCCTCGGCGGGCACCGCAACGTGCTGGTCGCGGGCGTCTCGCTGGCGCGCGGCGACATCGACGACCAGCGCTTCGCCAACGATGGCGGCCAGGCCGGTGCGCCCCGCAACCGCTTCGACCAGCGCGCCGGCAACGCCGCGGCCTATGTCGAGAACCAGTGGTGGCTGGCGCCGCGCTGGGTGCTGGCGATCGGCGCGCAGGCGCTGCAGTCGCGGCGCCGCTCCCGGGACATGCTGCTGACCGCCGGCAGCTGCGGGCTACCACTGTGCGACGAGGGCTTCGACGTGTCCTACTCCGGCGCCAGCCCGAAACTGGGCGTGCGCTGGCTGCTGGACGACGACATGCAACTGTTCGCAAACGCCAGCCGCAGCCTGGAGCCGCCCAGCTTCGGCGAGCTCAGCGGCGGGCCGGGCGTGACCCAGGTCGACGCGCAACGCGCCACCACCGCCGAAGTCGGCCTGCGCGTGCGCCGCCGCGCGCTGTCGCTCGATGCCGCGTTGTACCGCGCCCGGATCGACGGCGAGCTGCTCGCCCTCGACGACGCCGACGGCAATCCGCTGGGCACCGTCAATGCCGGCCGCACCCGCCACCAGGGGCTGGAACTGGGCCTGGCCTGGACGCCGCTGCCGGCATGGACGCTATCGCTGAATTACCTGCGCAACGATTTCCGCTTCGACGGCGACCCCGTGCATGGCGACAACCGGCTGGCCGGCATTCCACCGCAACAGTTGCGCGCCACCCTGCGCTGGTCGCCGGGAGAACGCTTCTACCTCGCGCCCAACCTGGAGTGGGCGCCGCAAGACTATTTCGTCGACCACGCCAACACCTTCCAGGCCCCGGGATACGCGCTCTACGGGGTGCGCATTGGCGGCAGGGTCGGGACGCGCTGGTCCTGGTTCGCCGATGCCCGCAACCTCGCCGACCGCCGTTGGGTCGCCAGCAGCAACGTCGTCGCCGACGCGCACGGACTGGATGCGACGAACTTCCTGCCCGGCGATGGGCGCGCGCTGTACCTCGGCATGGAGTGGCACCCGGAGTAAGGCGGAGCAGCCCGGCGGGATCGCACCCGCCGGGCATCCATCCGCTATGCCGACTGCACCAGCAGGTGCTTGGCCAGTTGCCCGTGCAGGCGGCCGATGCCCCGCAGCAGGTGCAGCGTGGCGAACAGCAGCACCACGCCGCAGGCGAAGGCGATCGGCAGTTCCCACGCGCCCAGCGTGGTGGCCGGTTCCCAGTAGCCGAGCCAGCCGCCGGACAGGGACCAGCCGTCGAATGCGCCAAGCAAGACCAGCGGCGGCGCGATCACCAGGCCCAGCGAGGTCGCCAGCAAGGTCACCGCCAGGGTGAAGTACACGACGCCCAGCGGCAGCATCGCCAGCATGTACAGCAGGGTCGTCCAGGTGCGCGGGTCGGTGAACATCTCGCCGATGCGCGCCAGCACCGGCCGCTCGCGCGCGGCGTACACCGGCCGCCGCGGCATCCGCTCGCCCAGCATCACTTCGACGATCCTGCCTTCGACCAGCGCCAGCAGCCGCACCGAACCCAGGAACAGGATCACGAACGGGATGCCGATGATGATGACCGACAAGCCGAGCGACAGCGAGATCCCGGTCACCACCCAGGTGAAGTAGAAGGTCCCGGTGGCCAGCGCCAGGATCGAATAGAACAGCGCGCCGTAGGTACGCGGATCCGCGGCGACGCCGAAGAAGCGGCCAAGCGCGGAGTGCCGCGGCGGCGGCGGCGGCGCACGCAGCGCGGTTTGCACCCGGACCTCGGTGTCGCGGTAGATGTCGGCGACCTCCCCGGGCGCGCCGTAGCTGCCCGCGACCGCGGCGATGACGTCGGCTTCGGACTGGTCGGGATGCTCGGCGAGTTCCGAACGCAGGTATTCCTCGGCGTCGTACAGCGCGTCCTGCACCAGCGCCGGATCGGCGCCGGCCAGGGCGGCGCGCAACTGCGCGAGGTACTGGGGAATGGAAGTCGGCAACGACGAATGGTGCGTGGCGTTCATGCGCGGGGCCCCTGGAGGACGGAATCGACGGAATCGCGGGTGGCGCACCAGGCGTCGGTCCAGGCGCGCAGGACCTCCCGTCCGGTGTCGGTGATGCGGTAGTAGCGGCGCGGCGGGCCGGCCACGGACGGCTCGACGAAGCTGTCGAGCAGGCCGGCGCCCTGGAGGTTGCGCAGCACCGGGTACAGCGCGCTCTGCTTGCCGGCGAGCACGCCCTCGCCCACCTGCTCGAGTCGCTTGGCGATCTGGTAGCCGTACATCGGCTCGCTTGCCGCGGCCAGCACTGCCAATAAGGCCAGCGAGACGGTACCGGCGCTGAGTTCCTTCTGGAACTTGCGCAGCTGCTGCACGGCCAGGTCGTCGTCCGGAGGTGCGGCTGGCGAGGGAGGAGATGTGGCCATGGCGGCCTCCAGCTAGGTTGCAGGCAATGCTATTACGGACTTCGGTATAGCGAATGTGCCCATAGTCATGCCACGCCAACACTGGCCTACGCCGTCTTTACGGATTCCTCTCCCGCGCTTGACGGTCGGCCACCTACGGTGCCGATGTCGCACCCCCTCGCGACCGCAGGAGAACCCCATGCCACGCGGCGACAAATCCAGCTACACCGACAAGCAGAAGCGCCAGGCCCAGCACATCGAACAAAGCGAGAAGAAGGAAGGCCGCTCGAAGGAAGATGCCGAGCGGATTGCCTGGGCCACGGTCAACAAGCAGGACGGCGGCGGCAACAAGTCCGGTTCCGGGCGCAAACCGGACAGCGACAAGACGCATACCCGGCACTGAGGGTCCGCGCCGCATGGCGGCATCGGCGGCGCTGCGCCAGAATCGGCGCATCGCCGCCGAAGGAGCCGCCCGTGTCGAACCTGCGCCCGCTGTCGTCCGCCCTGCTGTTCGCCCTGTGGGCGTCGTTGTCGATCGTGCTGCCCGCGGCATCGGCGCAATCGCCCGGGGCGGCGGCGGTCGTGCCACCGCCCAAGTCGATGCAGGAACTGCTGGATGGCTCGAGCCCGTCCGACTGGCGCGCGCTGGATCCGGCCAACACGCTGTACATGGAGCTTGCCGGCGGCCGCGTGGTGATCGAACTGGCGCCCGCGTTCGCGCCGGCGCACGTCGCCAACATCCGCACGCTGGCGCACGAGCATTACTGGGACGGCCTCAGCATCTACCGCTCGCAGGACAACTTCGTGGTCCAGTTCGGCGATCCGACCGAAGACGAAAAGGCGCGCAAGCCGATCGGCAACGCGAAGGCGCAGCTGCCGGCAGAATTCACCCGGGAATCCGAAGGCCTGGCCTTCGACCGCCTGCCCGACAGCGATGGCTGGGCGCCGGAGATCGGTTTCTCCGGCGGCTTTCCCGTCGCGCGCGACCCGAAGTCCGGCCAGGCCTGGCTCGCGCACTGCTACGGCACGCTGGGCGCCGGCCGCGACGTCGCCGCCGATTCCAGCAACGGCACCGAGCTGTACGTGGTAGACGGCCAGTCGCCGCGCCAGCTCGACCGCAACATCACCGTCGTCGGCCGCGTCGTGCAGGGAATGGAACTGTTGAGCGTGACCCCGCGGGGGCCGCAACCGATGGGGTTCTACGACGAGCCCGGGTTGCGCACGCCGATCAGGTCGATCGCGCTGGCGGCCGACCTGCCCGAGGCCGAACGCACCCCGCTGCAGTTGCTGCGTACCGACACGCCCGTGTTCGCCCAGGTGGTCGAATCGCGCCGCAACCGCAAGGATGCCTGGTACAAGGTCCCGGCCGGCCACATCGACCTGTGCAACGTACCGCTGCCGGTGCGCGCGCCACCGCCGGCGCAACCCGCGGAATAGCAACCCCGGCCGCGGCCCGCCATCGCTAAGGAGCGCGCGCTTCCGCGGACCTGCACATGCCCGGCCCGCCCGTCACGCCGCATTAGCTTGCGCCTGCCTAGGCTCCTCGCACCCCACAGCGAGAAGCCCCGATGCCGACCCTGCGACTGCGCCTGACCGGGAGCGAAGACGACGCCCGTGCCGTGATCAACCTGCTGCAGAGCCTGGACGGGATCGAACACGTCGAGGAAGTCGCCGACATGATGGATCGCATGGACGATTCGGATTCCAGTTCCGCCGGGCTGAGCGACATCCGTGGCCCGGATGCGCACGAACTGGAGATCGAGGCGCCCAACGAATCCACCGCCCGCAAGGTGCGCGAGGCGGTCGAAGCACTGGCCTTCGACCTCGACGCGCTGGTCGAATTCGAGGAAGAGGAAGACTGAGCGGCGATTGCCGCCACGACGGCGGCGCGCACCTCAGAAGCTCGCGCCGTCCACCTGCCTGATCTCGAGGGCCGCCAGGTCCACGTCCGGCAGGCAACGCAGGTTGACCGCCGCCATCGCCCGGCCGGTCTTCGGATCGGTCGCCTCGCTGAAGGGCGAAATCCCGCAGGTCGGGCAGAAGTGGTGCGCGATGTGTTCCTTGTTGAAGCGGTAGGTGCCGTAGTCGCCTTCCTTCGACGCCAGCACCAGCGCCTCGCGCGGGAAGAACGCCAGCAGCCCGCCACGCCGGCGGCACATCGAGCAGTTGCAGTCGATCACCTGCTTGACCTCGCCCTCCAGGGTGAAGGCAATCCTGCCGCAGTGGCAGCTGCCGGAATGGGTCATGGCGGTCTCCGGGCTGGATCGACCGCCGACCATACCGCGTCGCGGCCTCGCGCGCATCGGCCACGGGTCCGGATTGCCGTGTCGCGGCGATTGCCGCACGCTTGCGGTTTCGTGTCTCCGGGGGAACGATCGATGCCGCATGTGCGAATGCTCCTGGCCTTGGCGCTGGTCGCCGGGCTGCCACTGTCCGCGCGGGCCGCGGAGCCTGCCGCAGGGCCCGCCGCCTGTGCGGCAATCCCGCTGGCCGGACGCGATGCCGCCGCCGTTGCTACCCCCAGCGCGGCCGATGCCTGGGGCGGGCCGCGCAGCGGCAACGAGGCCACCCTGTCCGACCGCGTGGTCCGCTACTCGATCGACGCCGCCCTGGACCCGGTCAAGCACACCGTGGCCGGCAAGCAGCAACTGACCTGGCGCAATCGCAGCGCGCAGCCGGTGTGCAGCGTGTACCTGCACCTGTACCTCAATGCGTTCGAGGGCCCGGGCAGCACCTTCATGACCGAACTGCGCGAGGGCAACGACAAGTTCCGCAGCGGCGTCGACGTCAAGGACGGCAACTGGGGCTACGTCAAGCTGCAGGACGTCGCCCAGGATGGCGCGCCGGTGAAATGGAGCTTCGTGCAACCCGACGGCGGTCCGGGGACCGACCGCACCGTGGTGCGGCTGGACCTGCCGCAGGCGGTCGCGCCCGGTGCCAGTACCACCCTGGACATCGAGTTCTTCGACCAGTTGCCGCGGGTGATCGCGCGCACCGGTTATTACGGCAGCTTCCACCTCGTCGGCCAGTGGTTCCCGAAGATCGGCGTGCTCGAGCTGCCGGGCGAACGCGGCGCCACCGCGCCACGCTGGAACGCGCACGAGTTCCACGCCCACAGCGAGTTCTACGCCGACTACGGCGAATACGACGTGCGCATCACCGTGCCCAAGGGCTACACGGTCGGCGCCACCGGCGAACAGACCGGCGCGCGGGTCGAGAAGGACGGCAAGGTCACCCACCGCTTCGTCCAGGGCGACGTGCACGACTTTGCCTGGACTGCCGACAAGCGCTACGCCAAGCCGCTGGTCGGCTACTACACCGGTGCCGGCAGCCCCAAGGTGACGGTCCGGGTGTTGTACACGCCCGAATACGAGAACAACGCCAAGCCGGCGCTGGACGCCACCATCGAGTCGCTCGAGTACTTCTCGCGCACGCTCGGCCCGTATCCGTACCGCACCGTGACGGTGGTGATCCCGCCGCACAACGCCGACGAAGCCGGGGGCATGGAATACCCGACGTTCTTCACCGCATCGAGCTTCGACGAGGTCCCGCCCGGCTCCACCACCCGCGACCTCCTCGACTTCGTCACCATCCACGAATTCGGCCACGGCTACTTCTACGGCATCCTCGGTTCCAACGAGTTCGAGGAGCCGATGCTCGACGAAGGCCTCAACGAGTACTGGGACCAGCGCATGCTGCGCGCCGCCAAGCGCGACATCCACCTCGGCACGCCACTCATGAAGAAGCTGGGCATCGACCTGCGCCTGCCGGTGTTCGACTACGAACGCCTGGGCGCGATGACCGAGCATCCGGCCGATCCACTCGGCCAGAACTCGTGGAACCGCATGTCCGGCGGCAGCTACGGCACCGTGTACTCGCGCACCGCCACCACCATGCGCGACCTCGAGGCGGCGGTCGGCACGCCGGCGCTGGAGCGCGCGTTCAAGCTCTACTACGCGCGCTGGAAGTTCCGCCATCCCAGCATCGCCGACCTGCGCGAGGCGCTCATCGAGGGCACCGGCCAACGATCGACGGTGGAGCGCATCTTCGCCAGCCAGGTGTACGGCGTGCATCCGGTCGATGACAGCATCGCCTCGTTCTCAAGCAGCGAAGTGCTGCCGCAGGCCGGCTACGTGCAGTACAAGGGCAAGCGCGTCGAATTGACCAGCAAGGCGATCGACAAGGCGGTCGCCGACAAGCGCGAAGCCTGGAAGAAGGCGCATCCCGGGGCGAAGGACAGCGAAGGCCCGTTCCCGTACCGCACGGTCGTGCTGGTGCGCCGCGCCGGCGCCGACGTGCCGCAGGCGCTGCTGGTGAAATTCGCCGATGGCAGCAGCGAAACCGCACGCTTCGACGGCACGCGTCCGTGGCAACGCTTCACCTGGACGAAGCCCGGCAAGGCGGTGTCGGTACAACTGGATCCGGACCACAAGGTGTACCTGGACGCCAGCAAGTTCGACGACAGCCGCACGCTGGAAGGCAATGGTTCGGTCGCGCGCCGGCTCTCCGGCCAGTTCGCGTCCGCCCTGCAGACCCTCTTCTCCTTGCTGGTGAGCCTATGAACCGCACCCCCCGCCGCGGCGGCTTCGGCGCCGCCCTCGCCGCCCTGAAGTCCGCCCTGCAGTGGCGCCTGCTGCTGCTGTGGATCCTGGCCACCCTGTTGCCGGTGCTGCTGGTCGCTACGCCGCTGTGGACCACGCTGCAGGCGCAGTTCGGGCATTCGCTGCACGCGGACGACATCGCCGCAGGCCGCAACTTGCCGTTGCTGGTCCAGGGCTTGATGAAGATCGGCGAGCACATGGGCTGGCTCGGCGCCAGCCTCGGCGCGAGCTCGGTGCTGATGCTGCTGCTGTCGCCGTGGCTGACCGGCATGGTGGTGGCGTCGCTGCGCGCCGGCCGCCGGCTCGGCTTCGGCGGGCTTGTCCATGGCGGGGTGTCCGAGTATTGGCGGATGCTGCGGATGCTGCTGTGGTCGCTGATTCCGCTCGGCATCGCCGCGGCGATCGGCGGCGGTGTGATCGGCGCACTGGACAAGGGCACCGAGCAGGCGATCCTGGCATCGGAAGTCGACAACGCCTCGCGCCTTGGCATGGCCGTCCTTGCCGTCGTGTTCGTGCTCGCGCACGCCACGGTGGAAGCCGGGCGTGGCTGGCTCGGCGCGGACGCCGGGCTGCGTTCGGTGATCAAGGCCTGGTGGCGTGGCTGCAAGCTGCTGATCAAGCGCCCGTTGGCGACGCTGCTGGTGTACCTGGTGGCCAGCATCGTCGGCTACGGCCTGGCGTTGCTGTTCGCGTGGCTGCGGGTACGCGTGGATGGCGCCGGCGTGGGCGCGTTCGTGCTGTCGTTCCTGCTCGGCCAGGCGATCGTCGCCATGCTGGCCTGGGGCCGGATCGCGCGCCTGCATGGCATGGCCGATCTTGCCGCCGACCGCATGGCGCGGAAGGCCACGGCGGCACCCGCCGCGTCGGTCGCCAGCCCCGCCGCCGCGGCCGAACCGTTGCCGGCCTGACTTTGCTCCGAATCGGACTGGCGCCCGGGGCGCCAGTCCGCGGGCGAATCTGACGCGGGCATCACGTTGCGGGCCACCTCGCGGCGCTAGTCTGGGCGCATAGGGAGACCGCATGCAGCCAGATCCGCGCCCCGAACCGTCCGCCAGCCCGGGTGTCGCCTCCTTCCATGCCGGGTTGCTGGCGGCAACGACCCCGCGGCAGGTCATCGCCGTACTGCTCCAGGCGCTGGGGCGGCGCCTGGACGCCGCCTACTGGTCCCCCCGCTGGCCCGAAGCCGTCGCCAGCGAACCCGCCGGCGCCGGGAACGACAGCGCCGTTGCGCGTGCCGTGCGCGAGGTTTCCGCGCGCCGCGCCGGAAATGCCGTCCGCTCGGACAACAGGCATGTGTTGCTGTGCGACGACCCTGGCGGCGGGGCGGCGTTGCTGCGGCTGGAATCCCCGCTCCCGGACACGCCCTCGGCGCAGCGCCTGTGCCGGGACGCCGGCGCGCGCATGGCCGAAGTCCTGTCCCTGGAACGGCTGCAGGCGGCGGTCGCGCACTTGCAAAAGGCCGAGCGCCTGCAACGCGCGTTGTTCGCCATCGCCGACATCGCCGGCTCCGACCTGGACAAGCCGACCATGCTGCGCGGCCTGCACAAGATCGTCGCCGGCCTGATGTACGCGGAAAACTTCTACATCGTGCTGTACGACGAAGCGCGCGACAGCCTGCGCTTCATCTATTACGTGGATTCGGAGGACACCGAGGCGCCGGCCGTGGATCGCGATTTCCCGATGGCCGACTTCGAACGCAGGCTCACCGGTTATCTGATCCGCGACGCGCGGCCGCTGATGGGCACGACCGAGGAGTTGCGCGCACAGGTTTCTGGCCCCTTGCGGATCGCCGGTGCCGACAGCATCGACTGGCTCGGCGTGCCGATGCAACGCAATGGCCGCGTCCATGGCGGGCTGGTGGTGCAGAGTTACGTCGAGGGCGTGCGCTACACCAACGAGGACCGCGCGCTGCTGGCATTCGTCGCCGAGCACATCCTCACCGCGCTGGAACGCAAGCGCGGGCAGCGGGAACTGGAGCGCTGGGTCGAGGAGCGCACTGAACAGCTGGCCGAAACCAACGTCATGCTGCGCGACCAGATCGCAGAGGTCGAGCGCGCCGAGCACCTGCAGGCCAGCCTCTACCAGATCGCCGCGCTGGCCAACTCCGAGGAGGGGAGCGAGGCGTTCTACCGCCAGGTGCACGATGTCGTCGGCGGCCTGCTGTACGCGGAGAACTTCTACATCGCGCTGCTCGACGAGGACAGGCAGGAGCTGGTGTTCCCCTACTACCGGGCCGCCGGCCTGCAGGCCAACCCGCCGCGCAAGCCGGGACGTGGCCTGACCGAATACGTCATGCGCCAGCGCGCGCCCGCGCTCGTCGATGCGCCGACCTTCCAGTCGCTCGTCAGTCGCGGCGAGATCGAGCCGGGCTTGGCGATCGGTCCCTCTCTGGAGGGGCCCAAGACGATCTGCTGGCTCGGCGCGCCCCTGCTGGAGTCCGACAAGGTGCTGGGCGCCGTGGCCGTGCAGAGCTACCGCGAGGACCGGACCTACGACGAGGGCGACGCCGAACTGCTGACCTTCGTCGCCCACCAGATCGCCAGCAGCCTGCAACGCCGCCGCAGCGCCGAAGCCCTGCAGCAGCTCAATGCCGACCTGGAACAGCGCGTGCAGGACCGCACCCGCGAGCTGAGCGAGCAGATCGCGGTCCGAAAGGGGGTCGAGACCCAGCTCAAGCACCAGGTCATGCACGACCCGCTGACGGGGCTGCCCAACCGCCTGTACATGCGCGACCGCATCGAACGGGCGATCGCGGGAATGAAGCGCCACCCGGAACGCCGTTTCGCCCTGCTGTACCTGGACGTCGACCGTTTCAAGGTGATCAACGACAGCCTCGGGCACCTGGCCGGCGACGGCGTGCTGCAGGAAGTCTCCGCCCGGCTGCTGCACTGCGTGCGCGAGCCGGACGTGGTGGCGCGACTGTCGGGCGACGAGTTCGCTGTCCTGCTGGAAGAGGTGCCGCAGCCGCAGACCGCCACCAGGGTGGCGCAGCGCATCCTGGAAACGCTGCAGGGAGGCATGCAGGTCGAAGGTCGCGAACTCAACAGCTCCGCCAGCATCGGAATCGCAATCAGCCATCCGCGCCACCAGAGCGTGGACGCGCTGCTGCAGGACGCCGACACCGCCCTGTACCGGGCCAAGGCGGCGGGCCGCAACCGCTTCGTGCTGTTCGACGACTCGCTGCAGCGCGCGGCGATGGACGTGCTCGGCATGGAACAGGAATTGCGCAGGGGCCTGGCCGCGCGCGAATTCGAGCCCTATTTCCAGCCCCTGATCCGGCTTTCGGACGGCGCCAGGGTCGGCTACGAGGCGCTGGTGCGCTGGAACCACCCCGTCCGTGGCGTGCTTGCCCCCGGTGATTTCATGGTGGTCGCCGAGGAATGCGGGCTGATCGAAGCGATCGACTGGCAGATGTACCACTCCAGCTGCATCGAGGGAAAGAAGCTGCTGCGCGACGACATGTTCATCACCATCAACGTCTCGCCCAGGCACTTCCGCAACGAGGACCTGGACGCGCGGATGCTGGCGATGACCGCGGAAACGGCCTTCGACCCGGCGCGGCTGCGGATCGAGGTAACCGAAGGCACCCTGCTGGAGAATCCGGATGCGGTCGCCAGGGTGCTGCATCGCCTGCGCGAGGCGCGTATCGACGCGGCGCTGGACGACTTCGGCACCGGCTATTCGTCGCTGGGCTACGTGCACCGCTTCCCGCTGAAGATGCTGAAGATCGACCGCACCTTCATCGAGGACCTGGGCCCCGGCGACGCTTCGCGCAGTTGCGCGGTGGTCGGCGCGATCCTGGCGCTGGCGCAATCGCTGGGGCTGGAAGTGGTCGCCGAAGGCATCGAGACCGAAGCGCAGCACCAGGCCTTGCGCCGGATGGGGTGCCTGCACGGCCAGGGCTACCTGTTCGGCCGGCCGCAGCCGGCAGCGCACTGGCTGCACGAGGCCGCCGGACAATCGGCGCGGCCCCGCGATGAACCGCGCCCGCAAGCGGGGCCGGATCCGGCCGAGCCGAGGACGTAACGGCGGCGGTCGCGGCGTACGCAACGACAGGAGGACACCGGATGGCTTCAGGCAACGGCTCCAGCATCGTCCCTGCCCTGCGCTACCGGGACGCGCCCGCGGCGATCGAATGGCTGTGCCGCGCTTTCGGTTTCGAAAGGCGTGCGGTGTACGTCGACGGCGACATCGTGTTGCACGCGCAGCTGGTCTTCGGCAACGGCATGGTGATGCTCAGCTCCGCCGGCAACGACGGCGCGTGGAACGCGCTGATGGCGCAACCGGATGAAACCGGACTGCGCGAGACACAGAGCCCCTGCGTGATCGTGGCCGACGTCGCTGCGCACCATGCCCGCGCCAAGGCCGCCGGCGCCACCATCGTGATCGACATCGCCGACCAGGAATATGGCGGCCGCGGCTACGGCTGCCGCGACCCGGAGGGGCACCTGTGGTGGTTCGGCAGCCATGACCCCTGGCAGGACGCCTGAGCCAGGCCGGGCCGCGCGCATGCGCTCGTCGCCGAGCGAGATGCCCGCGCAGCCTCCGGCCGCCATCGACGGCATCCGCGTCGGCATCGGTGGCTGGACCTATGCACCATGGCGCGACAACTTCTATCCCCGCGGCCTGGTGCAGCGACGCGAACTGGAATACGCCAGCCGCCACGTCAGCGCGATCGAGATCAACGGCACCTACTACCGCAGCCAGAAGCCGGCGACCTACGCGAAATGGCGCGACGAGGCGCCCGGGGACTTCGTGTTCTCGGCCAAGGCACCGCGGCGCATCATGCAGTCGCGCGTGCTGGCGAAGACCGGGCCGCAGGTCGACGATTTCGTCGCTGGCATCGCCGAACTTGGCCCCAGGCTCGGGCCGCTGCTGTGGCAGTTCGATCCGGGGCCGCCGATCGACCACGATGATTTCGCCGCCTTCCTGGAACTGCTGCCGACCAGCGTCGGCAACCATCGGCTGCGCCATGTGCTCGACGTGCGCGACCCGGGCTTCGTCGATGCCGACTACCTCGCCCTGGCCCGGCGCCATGGCATGGCGACCGTGTTCACCGATTCGCGGGAGCATCCGTCGTTCGCGGATGTGACCTCGGATTTCGTCTACGCACGGCTGATGAGGACGCAGAGCGCGATCGCCACCGGCTATCCGGAGGCGGAGCTGCAACGGTGGGCGCAACGCGCGCGCATCTGGGGCTCGGGCGGCGAGCCCGACGACCTGCCGCGGATCGAGCCCATGGCGCCACCGGCGGCAGGATCCCGCGACGTGTTCGTGTATTTCATCAGCGCCGCAAAGGAGCGGAACCCGGCCGCGGCGATGGCGCTGCTACGGTTGCTTGGCGCGGGCTGAGCGGCGCGCGGCGGGTCGCATGCCCCGGCGAAGCCCTGCGCTGCGGGGCAGGCCACGCGGGGTTACCGCGAAGACGGTGGCGCGCGTTTCGGCTTGCGCGGCTTCGCCAGCGGCTTGCGCAGCGCCGCTTCCCAAGCCAGCCGCCCCACGGCAGCATCGCCTGCGGCGAGTCCATCGCCGCATCCGGCAGCGACCAGTAGCTCATCGGCAGCAACCTGCCCCGGGCCTCGTACACGAACGGCGCGCAGCCGGCGTCGCGGAAATGGCCGACGGTCAGCGCATCGGCCTTCAGGTACAGGCCCTCGTCGATCACCACGCCGATGATCACGTCGGCGCCGCCATCGACCACGGCATAGACGCCGTGCCCGCCGAACATCGCGCGGGTGCGGATCGGCCCGAAATCGGCGAACAGGTCGTGCAGGTACTCGAGGAAGGGATCGGCCACGGGCCACCGCTGGCGGGGGTTGCCGGCACTCTACAATGCGCGCCATGCCGATGACCGACTCGCGCAAGGCGTTCCTGCAGATCCACTTCTGCGTGCTGCTGTGGGGCTTCACCGCGATCCTCGGCAAACTGATCACGCTGCCGGCGCTGCCGCTGGTGTGGTGGCGGATGCTGCTGGTGGTCGCGGCCCTGTCCTGCGTGCCGAGGGTCTGGCGCGGCCTGCAGGCAATGCCGGGGCGGCTGCTGCTGGCCTATGCGGGAATCGGCGTGCTCGTGTCGCTGCACTGGCTGACCTTCTACGGCGCGATCAAGCTGGCCAACGCCTCGGTCGGCGCGACCTGCATGGCGCTGGCGACGGTGTTCACCGCATTGGTCGAGCCCAGGCTCGCCGGACGCAGGTTCTCCACCCGCGAACTGGCGCTCGGCCTCGCGGTGCTGCCCGGCGTGGCGCTGGTGGTCGGCGGCGTTCCGCACGGGATGCGCCTGGGGATCGCGGTCGGGACGCTGTCGGCGCTGTTCGTGGCGTTGTTCGGTTCGCTCAACAAGCGCCTGGTCGAGCACGCCGATCCGCTCACCGTGACCGCGCTGGAACTCGGCGCCGGCACCTTGGCGATGACCGCGCTGGCGCCGCTGATGCCGCACCTGTTCCCCGCCTTCGCCGGCGAGCTGTTCGTGCTGCCCGGCCAGCACGACGCGCTGTACCTGCTGGCGCTGGCGCTGGCCTGTACGCTGCTGCCGTTTGCGCTGTCGCTGGCGGCGCTGCGGCACATGAGCGCGTTCGCGGCGCAACTGGCAGTGAACCTGGAGCCGGTGTACGCCATCGTGCTGGCGATCCTGCTGCTGGGGGAACAGCACGAGCTGACCCCGGCGTTCTATGGCGGCGTCGCGATCATCCTTGGCGCGGTGCTCGCCTATCCGCTGGTGGCGCGCCCGCGGCGGCTGCAGCACGTGGAGATGCTCGGCACCGCCGAGGCCAGGGACATCACCGAATAGCTCGCGCCCCGGCGTTTCGTGGCAGGCTAGGTGCCCCGCCGCCATCGGTCCGCGCATGTACCTCGAGTACTACGGCCTCAAGGAGCCGCCGTTCTCGATCACCCCCGATCCGCGCTTCGTGTTCCTCAGCGAGCGCCACCGGGACGCGCTCGCGCACCTGCTGTTCGGCATCGACAAGGGCGGCGGCGGCGGTTTCGTGCAGCTCACGGGCGAGGTCGGCACCGGCAAGACCACGCTGTGCCGGCTGCTGCTGGAACAACTGCCGGACAACACCCGGGTCGCGCTGGTGCTGAACCCGCGGCAGACACCGCTGGAACTGCTGGAAACCATCTGCGAAGAGCTGCACCTCGACCTGGACTCCGGCGACGGCCGCGGCAAGCGTGGCAGCGCCAAGGCGCTGGTCGACGCGCTCAACGCCTACCTGCTGGAGGCCTACGCGCAAGGCCTGCGCGTGGTGCTGATCGTGGACGAAGCCCAGGACCTGTCGATCGAAGCGCTGGAACAGGTGAGGCTGCTGACCAACCTGGAAACCGACACCCAGAAGCTGCTGCAGGTGATCCTGCTCGGCCAGCCCGAGCTGCGCACGCTGCTGGCCCGCGGCGACCTGCGCCAGCTGGCGCAACGCATCACCGCCCGCTTCCACCTCACGCCGCTGGACGCCGCGGAAACCGAACGCTACCTGCGCCATCGCCACGCCGTCGCCGGCGGCGTGCGCCTGCCGTTCGACAAGGCCGCGATCGCGCGCCTGCACCGGCACGCGGGCGGCGTGCCGCGGTTGCTCAACGTCCTCGCCGAACGCAGCCTGCTGGCCGGCTATGCGCGCGACGAAGCCATCGTCGGCACAAGGCTGGTCGACCTCGCCGCCGCCGAGGCACTGCCCCCCGCGCGACCGCGGACGGGGAAGGCAAGGCCGATCCACCTCGCGCTGGCCCTGCTGGCGGCGATGTTGCTGGTCGCCGCGTTCGTGTTGCTGCGACGCGAGCCGCCGGCGCCGGCGCCGTTCGCCAAGGTGGCGCCCGCTGCCGCTGCAGCGGCGGCAGCGCCTGTGCCGCGGCCTGTCGCCATTGCCCCCGATGCCGATGCGTTGGCGCAGCGCATCGCCACCGCCGTGGCCACGCCGCTTGCCGCGTGGCAGGCACTGCTGTCGCTGTGGGACCTGCCGACCGCCGCCGCCGACGTCGCCATCGCCGCGCAATGCGCGCCGGTGCTGGCGCCGGGCGTGCATTGCCTGCGCGCACGCGCCGACCTGGACACGCTGGCGGCGATCGGCCGCCCGGTACTGCTGCGCCTGCGCGGGCCCGACCGCGACGGCTGGGCGCTGCTGCTCGGCGCCGATGCCCGGCGCGTGCGGCTGCGGCTGGGCGATGCGCTCGTCGACGCGCCGCGGGTCGCGTTGCCGCGCGCCTGGACCGGTGAGTACGCCGCGCTGTGGCGCACCCCGCCGGAGGTGGCCGCGCCGGTCCCGCTGCGCGACGCCGGCCCGGCCACGGCGTGGGTGCGCGCACGCCTGGCAGCAGCATCGGTCGCCACTGCCGCGCCCGACGACAGCGCCGCCAGCGACCTGGGCCAGGCCGTGCGGGCTTTCCAGGCCGCACAAGGGCTCGCCAGCGACGGGGTGGTCGGGCCGGAAACCCTGTTCGCGCTTGCCGCGCGAGATCCCGGCCCGCATCTGCTCCCGGCGCTGGACTGAGCCATGTCGCTGATCCTGGAAGCCCTGCGCAAGTCCGAAGCCGAACGCCGGCGCGGCCAGGCCCCGGGCCTGCATGTCGAGTTGCCACCGGCGCATGCGTCGCGAGCCGCGGTGCTGCCGGCCTGGGCATGGTGGCTGTTGGGCGGCGTGTTGCTTTTCGCCGTGGCGTGGTACGCGCGCGGCCTGCTGCCGCAACACCCAGCCGTCGCAACGCCTGCTTCTGCCACCACCACGGCGGCGGCAAAGCCGCCTGCGCACCTGCCGGCTCCGCAGCCACGTTTCGAGCGGGCGCCCGCCAAGACCCCCGAGGCGACGCCCGCGCCCTCGGCGGCAGCGCGAGCCGACGCCGGCATGGTGCGAAAATCGCCGCAGTTGCCGCCAGTCCCTGCGCCGATCGCGCCCGACTCCGCAGCCGCGCCCCCCGCGCCTGCGCCCGCCCCTGCCACTCCGGCGCCCGTCAGCCCAGCGCCGTCGACGCCCGCCAACACCGTGTTGCGCCTGTCCGACCTGTCGGCCGAGGAACGCAAGTCGCTGCCGCCGTTGAAGCTCAGCATGCACATGTGGAATCCCGATCCGGCCAGGCGCTTCGTCATCCTCGATGGCAACCGCATCGGCGAGGGCGACCGCATCGGCGATGCGGTGGTCGCCGCGATCACCACCAACGGCGTGGAACTGGACTGGAATGGCCGCCGACTGCAGGTGCCGATCCGCTGATCCATTGCGCGACGCATCGCCCGCGCGCGCTTCCACGACGGGACTGCAATGACGTCGCTGCTGGTGGAAGCGCGCCCCGGCCACGCGACAGCACAGGTCGTCCCCTCTATGCTGCGGGCGGGCCGCCGTGGGCGGCCCCATTCGACTCTACGGGGAGAAGGAATCGATGAACCAGAACGCGCAATCCGATCTCGGCAAGCTGGTCCTGCGGCTGGTGCTGGGCGTGCTGATCCTGCTCCACGGCATCGCCAAGCTCAGCGGTGGGCTGTCTGGAATCGAGGGCATGCTGGCAGCGCACGGCCTGCCGACGTTCCTTGCCTACGGCGCACTGGTTGGCGAAGTGCTGGCGCCGCTGATGCTGATTGCCGGCTTCCATGCCCGCCTCGGCGCCTTGCTGGTCGTGGTCAACATGCTGTTCGCATTCGGCCTCGCCCACCTGTCGCAGTTCGGCATGCTCAACCAGCAGGGCGGCTGGGCGCTGGAACTGCAGGGGATGTTCCTCGGCACCGGGCTCGCGATCGCGCTGCTGGGTCCCGGCCGCTACGGCGTCAACGGGCGCTGACCGCCCACCGCGTGGCGCGACCCGGCGAGCCGCGTCGCGCCACATTGCCCAGGCACCGGCATTGCAGGCCCGGAGCCTGCTGCCCCTCATCGCGGGCTCCCGAGCGGGGCCCAAGGCGGCATGGCTGAGTTCACGCTGGTGGGCGCAGGCTGGGTTCCCGCCGCGATACGCCGGCGGAACCGATGCGCCATGGCGGGGTCTAAACCTTGGCTGGCCTTTCCCTGCCCCGTTGGATGCATCCGCCCCGCCCCCTACTGCGTACCCATCGCATGAGCATGTCCCGCACCCTCGCAATCCACGGCATGTCCGCCGAAGCGCCCCGCCTGCCGGAGCGCCGCGGTTTCCTCGCCTCGTCCACCCTCGCGTTGGCGGCGCTTGCGCTGGGTTGCACGCGCCGCAGCGAGGCCGCCATCGCGGCCGCGGACGCGGGCACCCGGCCGGCCACGGTTTCGATCGTCGAGTTCAGCAATGCCGGCAAGCGCCTGCAGGCCGTGCGCGTTCCCAGGGTTGTGAAAACCGACGCCGCATGGCGCAGGCAGCTGTCGCCACTGGCCTATGGCGTCACCCGCAAGGCGGGTACCGAGCGCGCCTTCACCGGCCCGTTGCTCACCGAGCACCGCAAGGGCGTGTTCCGCTGCATCTGCTGCGACACCGCGCTGTACGACTCGGCGACCAAGTTCGAATCCGGCACCGGCTGGCCCAGCTTCTGGCGGCCGATCGCGCGCGAGAACGTGGTCGAGGAGCGCGACCGCAGCTTCGGCATGCTGCGCACCGCGATCTCATGCGCGCGGTGCGATGCGCACTTGGGCCATGTCTTCGATGACGGCCCGAAGCCGACCGGATTGCGCTATTGCATGAATTCGGCGGCGCTGCGCTTCGCCGCCGCCTGACCCCCGGTCCCACGGAGATCCGCCATGGCCCCGATCCGCTCCAGCCTGTTTGCCATCGGCACGTTGGCGCTGCTGGCCGCCTGCAACTTCGCCGGCGCCCGCAGCAAGCCGGTGCAGCTGCCCGACCCGAAACTCGACGCGCCGCGCAGCGCCGCTGCCGGCGACCAGGTCGCGGTGTTCGCCGGTGGCTGCTTCTGGGGCGTGGAAGCGGTATTCGAGCACGTCAAGGGCGTCAAGGATGCGGTGTCTGGTTACGCCGGCGGCAGCGCGCTGACCGCGCGTTATCCGATCGTCGGCAGCGGCCGTACCGGCCATGCCGAATCGGTGCGGGTGGTGTACGACTCGGCCCGGGTCAGCTACGGACAACTGCTGAAGGTGTACTTCTCCGTCGCGCACGATCCGACCCAACTCAACCGGCAGTCGCCGGACGTCGGCCCGCAATACCGCTCCGAGATCTTCACCACGAGCGCGTCGCAGAAGAAGATCGCCGACGCCTACATCGCCCAGCTGACGGCGGCCAGGGTCTTCGCCAAGCCCATCGCCACCAGGGTCGGCCCGCTGCAGAAGTTCTACCCGGCCGAGGCCTACCACCAGGATTACCTGCGCATGCATCCCGACGAGCCGTACATCGTCTACAACGACGCGCCCAAGCTGGTGCACCTGAAGCAGCTGTTCCCTGCGCTGTATCGTGGCGGCTGAAGCGGCGACTGCCTTTGTCGGCCCAGTCCGCGACCCCCACCGGAGCCGCGCATGCAACGCATCGACTTCCAGCTCGACCGCGACTTCGTCGAACTCAACCAGTTGCTGAAGCTGGCCGGCCTTGCCGACAGCGGCGGCGCCGGCAAGGCCTTGGTCGCCACTGGCGCGGTACGCGTCGATGGCGCACCGGAGCTGCGCAAGACCTGCAAGATCCGCGCGGGCCAGGTGGTATCCGTGGGCGACGCCGAGATCCACGTCGGCGCGGCCTGACATCGTCCATGCGGCCTCGCGGCAACCAGGCCACGCCCCGCGGCCTCCCGCTTCCGTCGCTTCGATACGTACAGCGGCGGCAGCCCTGTCGGTAATCGGCAGCGGCGACACGCGTTGATCCGTCGCGCAATAATGCCGGCACCGGGATGCCGCGGTGGGGGGCGACAAGATGACGATGACGCTGGTCGTGCTGGCGCTGGCGCTGGCGTTGGGCGCCTGGGCGCTGCTGGTCTTCAACGGGCTGGTGCGGCTGCGCAACCAGGTGCGCACGGCCTGGGCCGACATCGACGTGCAGCTGCAACGGCGCCACGACCTGGTGCCGCAGTTGGTCTCCACCGTGCAGGCGTACGCCGGGCACGAACACGCGCTGCTGGAAGCGGTCACCGCCCTGCGTGCGCAGGCGTTGACCCAGGCCGCGCCGGCCCGGCTGGGGGAGCTGGAGAGCGCGCTGCAACTGGGGCTGGGCCGCCTGGTCGCGCTCAAGGAGGCCTATCCCGACCTCAAGGCCAGCAGCAACTTCCTGCAGCTGCAACGCGACCTGGTGGCTGTCGAGGAACAACTGCAGTACGCGCGCCGTTTCTACAACGGCGCGGTGCGCGACTTCAACGACGCGACCCAGCGTTTTCCCGATGCGCTGGTTGCGCGCGGCTTCGGCTTCGCCGGTGCCGAATTCTTCCAGGCCGTCGAGGACGGACGCAACCCGGTCCCGGTGGAGATGGATCGATGACCCCGCGCGCATGGCTGGCGGCATTGCTGCTGTCGCTGGCGTGGGCCGCGCCGTCGCCGCTCGCCGCGCAGGAACGGATCCTCGCCTACGACAGCCGGGTCGCGATCGCGGCCGACGGCAGCCTCGACGTCACCGAGCGCATGACCGTGCGCGCCGAAGGCAACCAGATCAGGCGCGGCATCTATCGTGATTTCCCGACCCGCTACAAGGACCGCTACGGCAACCGCGTGGTGGTCGACTTCGAGATGCTGGGCGTCACCCGCGACGGCCGGCCCGAACCCTGGTTCACCGAAAGTCGGGCCAACGGCGTGCGAATCAACACCGGCAACGACGATTTCCTGCAGGTTCCGGCCAACTACACTTACACCCTGCACTACCGCACCACCCGCCAGCTCGGCTTCTTCGCCGACCACGACGAGCTGTACTGGAATGCGATCGGTACCGGCTGGGCGTTCCCGATCGAAAGCGGCAGCGTCGAAGTGCGGTTGCCGCAAGCGGTGCCGGTCGCGGACATGCAGGCCGGCGGCTTCACCGGCGCACAGGGCGCGACGGGCCACGATTTTTCCGCGCGCCTGACCGCTCCTGGCAACGCCAGATGGCGACTGACGCAACCGCTGCCGCCACGGCAGGGCCTGACCATCGTGCTGTCGTTCCCCAAGGGATTGGTTCCGGCGCCGACGCGGGCGCAGCGCGTGCTGTGGTTCTTCGAGGACAACCGCGGCGCGCTGGTCGCGCTGCTGGGCCTGCTCGCATTGTCGGGCTATTGCGCGCAACGCTGGCGCAAGGTCGGCCGCGACCCGCGCCCCGGCATCATCATCGCCCGCTACGAGCCGCCGACCGGACATTCGCCCGCCGGGCTGCGTTACCTGCGGCGCATGGGTTATGACACCCGCTGCTTCTCCTCCGACCTGCTGGCGCTGGCCGTCGCCGGCGACGTCCGCATCCATCGCCAAGACAAGCTGCTCAAGGACGCATGGTCGCTGGAACGACTGCCTGCGGACGCCGACGATATCGACGATGCGCAGCGTGCGTTGCTGCACAAGCTGTTCCCCGCCGGCAAGTCCACGCTCGAACTGCGCAACACCAACGCCTCCACCATGCAGTCGGCGCAGGCTGCCCATGGCGCAGCGCTGAAGGCGCGCTACCAGCCGGCGATGTTCAAGGGCAACGCTGGCAGCACCCTGGTCGCGATGGCGATCGCCGCGGTCGCCACTGCGCTGGCGTTGCTGACCAGCGGCGGTGCCGGCGTGGTGGTCATCATCACCTGCGCCGTGCTGATGACCGCGATCGTGATCGTGTTCGCGGTGCTGGTGAAGGCACCGACCGACGCCGGGCGCAAGCTGCTGGACGAGATCGAGGGCTTGAAGCTCTACCTCGGCGTGGCCGAGCGCGACGAACTGGCCCGCCTGCCCGGCCCCGACGCGCCGCCGCCACTGGATGCCGAACGCTACCAGCGGCTGCTGCCGCATGCCGTCGCGCTGGAGGTCGAAGAGGCGTGGACGAAGCAGTTCACGCTCGCCGTCGGCGCAGCGGCGGCCGCCGCGACCACGGCGACGATGGCCTGGTACAGCGGCGGTCGTGCCGGCGACCTCGGCGGTTTCGCCAGTTCGATCGGCAGCAGCCTGAGCTCGCAGATCGCGTCCTCGTCGAGCCCGCCCGGCAGTTCCTCGGGCGGGGGTGGCTCCTCCGGCGGTGGTGGCGGCGGCGGGGGTGGCGGCGGCCGCTGAGGCGGCGCCAACGGTTCCACGCCGGTGGCCGGCGGCTTTCGGGCTCGCGCGTGATATTTCCCGCCCTGCCGCGAATCATGTTCACGAAACCCGGATCGCACAGGGCACGCGATGGAACTTGCCGTCACCATGACTACCGAGGCGCGGCGCGAATTCGCCACCCTGCTCGAGCTTCATCGCGGAATCCTCTTCAAGGTCGCCAACAGCTACGCGCGCGACCCCGTGGATCGCGCCGACCTCGCGCAGGAGATCGCGGCACAGCTGTGGCGCGCGTGGCCGGCCTACGACCGCGCGCGCCCGCTCACCACCTGGATGTACCGGGTCGCGCTGAACGTGGCGATCTCGCAGTTGCGGATACGCAGCCTCCGCGATCGCCACCTTGTGCCGATGGACGAGACCCATGATGCGGGCGTCGACGACGGACACGAGGCTGCGGCGCAGGTCCGGATGCTGCAGCAGGTCATTGCACGCCTGGCGCCGCTGGACCGCGCACTGGTGCTGCTGTACCTGGAAGAGCGCAGCCAGCGTGAAATCTCTGAGATCCTCGGGATCAGCGAGACCAATGTCGCCACCAAGATCGCGCGCCTCAAGCAACGCATCCGCACCGAACTCGGCTGACCCCCGGCGAAGGAACCGACACAATGGATCTCGACGACCTGAAATCCGCCTGGCAAGCGCTGGATCGCCGGCTGCAACTGGACAACGCGCTGCGGCTGCATGACCTGCGCGAGCGCAAGCTGGGAAAGGCGCGCGGAAACCTGCGCATGTTGCTGGTGGGCATGCTGCTGCAGGCAATGCTGGGCGTCGGCCTGATCGTGCTGGGCGTGGCGTGCTGGCGGGCCAACCTGCACACGCCCGGCCTGTTGCTGACCGGCATCGTGTTGCACGTCGCCGGGATCGCCCACGTGGCCTTGGCGGGCCTCGTGGCCGGGCTGGCGACTACCGTGGACTATGCCGCGCCGGTACTGGCGATCCAGAAGCGGTTGCGCCTGCTGTTGCGCGTGCAGGTCTTCAACTCGAATGCGTGCGGGCTGCCGTGGTGGATCCTGTGGGTGCTGGTGGTGGTGGGTTTCGCCGGCTTGGATCCGCAGCGGCCCGTCGGCCCGACGCCCGCGTGGATCTGGGTCAGCCTGGCCCTGGGGATTGTCGGCATGGTCGCGACCTGGGCCTGGTCGGTACGCGCGGCCGGCAAGCCGCGCCCCGCGAATGCCCGGGTGGACGACGGTGCCGACGGCATCCGCCGCAGCCTGCGGATGCTTGACGACCTGGAAGGTTTCGAGCGGGAGTGAAGCCGCGCCCTCCCAGGGTCGGGTCCCTGCCCTACCGGGACTGCCTCGCAAGCCATGCGGTGACCTGTGGCAAGCGCTTCTCGATCACCATGCGGCGGTACTGGATGCTGGCGATCGCGGTGTCGGTGGCGCGGCGCGAGCCCTTGGCGATGTGGGCGTCGGCGAAGGCATCCAGCTTGGCGATCATCGCCGGATCGCGAGACCGGCTGCCCAGGCCCGGGTAATAGCGGCTGCGCGAAGTCGAATCGACGCGACGGTCCACCTCCGCCTTGTGCGCGACCGCGAAGTCGAACGCCAGGTCGGGATGCCCGCCCGACACGATCGAGAGCATGCCGGCGCTGTTGGTTGCCCCGGGCTCCTCGGTCAGCGCAAGGTCGAGTGCACGCTGGGCCAGCGCCGCATCCTCGGGGGTGGCCAGCAGCGCGTACAGCTGGTCCTTGACCAGCGGCGTGGTTTCGGCGCGCGCGGCGGCATGCAGCTTGTCCCAGGTGGCTGCATCGGCATGCCGGGCAACCACCGCCAGGATCGTGCGCTTCAATGCAGGCGGCATCGCCGCGGCATCGGACGCACTGGCGGCGTAGCGACGTCGCGCCTCGGCGATGATGTCGGCGTCGCCCAACCCGCCCAGCGTGCCGATCAGGTTGACGCGCAGGTTCTTGATCGGGTCGGCCTCGCCAGCCATGGCTTCCCAGCCCACGCGGGCGAACACCGGCGCGAGCGTCGCGATCGCGAACTTGCGGAACCGCGACTGGCGCGCGTCATCGCCGCGGTAATAGTCGTCGAGGCCGCCGAGGCTGTCGGCGACGTCGCCCCAGATCTGCGGATCGGCACCGGCGGGCACCACGCTGGCCAGGTCCAGGTAATCCGACGCCGGTTGCAGTCCGGCCATGCCCAGCGCCCAGGCGTCGTTCATCAGGCCGAGCTGGTCGATCGGCGCGAGGCGGGCGAAGGCGGCCCTGAGCGACTGGAACTGCGCAGGCGCATACAGGGTGCGGTAGTAACCGCTCTGGCCGGCATTGACCACCACCGGGTCGCAGCCGGGCACCTGCAGCGTTGCCTTGCCGCCGGCCACCAGCGTCCGCGCCGGCACGCCGCCAAGTGCCTGTGCGATGACCGGCACCTGCCATGACAGTGGCGCCTTGTCGGGCCGGTCGCGGGTGAATTCGCCCTGCACCAGTTGCAGGGTGGTGTTGCCGCCGCTGCACTGCGCGGATTCGACCCGGATCATCGGCACGCCCGGTTGCAGGGTGAAGTCGTGCGCGATCTTCGTGATCGGCTTGCGCGCCGCCGCCTCGATCGCGTTCCACAGGTCATCGGACACGGTATTGCCGTAGGCATGCGCCTTGATGTAGCTGCGCACGCCATCGCGCCAGGCGTCGCTGCCGACGTAGCCCTCGAGCATGCGGATCACCGCCTCGCCCTTGGAATAGGTGATCGAGTCGAACGCCTGGCTGGCCTGCTCGACGGTTTCCACGTGCTGCACCACCGGATGGGTGGTGGCGACGGCGTCCAGGCCCATCGCCGCTTCGCGCACGCCCACCGCCGACAGCGCGGTATTCCATTCCGGGTGCAGTTTCTCGGTGGTACGGCCTTCCAGCCACGAGGCGAACCCCTCGTTGAGCCACAGGTCGTCCCACCAGCTCATCGTCACCAGGTCGCCGAACCACTGGTGCGCGATCTCGTGCGCCGCGGTGGTGAACACGTTCTGCATGTCGCGCTGGGTGGAAATGCTCGGATCGAGCAGTTGCGCGTACTCGAAGGTATAGATCGCGCCCCAGTTCTCCATCGCGCTGAAGAACTGGCTGCGCCCCGGCGAGGCGATGTTGTCGAGCTTTGGCAGCGGATACGGCACGCCGAAGTAGTCGTTGTATTCCTTCAGCACCGCCGCCGCCGAGTCGAGCGCGAACTGCGACTGCCCGGCCTTGCCCTTCTGGGTCACCACGCCGACCTCGACGCCATCAGCCATGGTGGTGGTGCGGTCGAAATCGCCGAGGCCGAAGAACAGCAGGTAGGTCGACATCTTCGGCGACCGCGCGAAGCGCACGCGCTTGAGGCCGTTGCCGAGGTCGGTGGTGTCGGCCACCGGCATGTTGCTGACCGCCATCTGCGCGGCCGGCACGGTGGCGGTCAGGGTGAAGGTGGCCTTGTGGTTGGGCTCGTCCCAGGACGGGATGAAGCGGCGCGCGTCGGAGTTCTCGAACTGGGTGTAAAGCGCGCGCCTCTTGCCGGACGCAGTGTCGTAGTCGATCGCGAACAGGCCGTTGGCCTGGGTGCCGATCCTGCCGCTGTAGTCCAGCGCCAGGCGGTAACTACCCACGGCCAGTGGCCGGTCGAAGCTGAAGGTCGCGGTCTGCGCGGCGGCGTCGATCGCCACCTTCGGCGCCGGCAGCGCCGCAGCGCCGGACACCGGCGTCAGCGTCGCCGACGGGAACGCCATGTCGATCGCATTGAGGACGATGCGATCGGTCGGTTGCAGCACGTCGAGCGTGATCGTCGCCTTGCCGTCGAAGGCCAGCGTGTCCGCGTGCGGCACCACGGCAATGTCGTAATGGGTCGGACGCACGTCGCGCGGCAGCTGGGTGGTGGCGTCGGCCACGACCGCAGCGGTGGCGACAGGTGCTTGCGCCGGGGCGTTCAAGGCGGTGCCGGCAATTGCCAGCGCGATGGCGGAAACCAGGATTCGGCGCATGTCATTCCCCGGATCATCGAGCAAAGGGCCGCAAGCCGGCGCGAAGGCAGCACGTGCGGGCGTCAGGCATCGATAGTGCTGGTCGCGGGCATGGGCAGACACCCCCGGAAGTCATGCAGGGGGCGTCGGCACAAGCCCCGCTCGCGTGTCATCCCGCGCGAAACGCACCACCGCAGCCGGCGTTCAATCGTATTCCGACAGCGGACTCTCCCCCGGGCACTTGCGGTCCGGGAAGCCATAGCGCTGGCGCAGTTCCACGCCGCAATCGCTCATTTTGCCGACGTCGTCGCCGGAAGCCGCGCACTTGCGCTCGAAGGCATGCGCGAAGGCTTCCTTGCGATGCACGAAGTCCTCGCCGCACTTGCGTGCCAGGCCGATCCGCTCCAGGTCGTCCTGCACCGGGTTGCTGCCGGACAGGCCGTACAGGCGCATCTCGTCGGACGTCAGCAAGCGCAGGTCGCGGCTCGGCACGCTCATCATCATGTCGGCCACGGCGATGTCGACGCCGTTGCGCGCGAAGTAGTCCTTGATCTGGTCGTGCACCGAACGCAGTTCCTGCTCGAGTTCGGCGCGCGTGGTGGCGTCGGAATGCAGGCGGATGATGCGATGGATGCCGACCTGGCCCGAAACCAGGCGGTTGTCCCCCGCGGCGAGGATGAACACGCAGGCGCTGTGGCAGACGCTGCCCTCGCGCACCCAGATGGTCCAGTGGGTGGCGCCGATGGAGTCGCCGGCGCGAATGCCGTCCTCGACCTGGCCGCCGGTGGAATCGAGGTCGAGGATGCGGTTATCGATGTCCATGCGCTTGGCCATCGCCGCCACGCGCTGCACCAGGTCGGCGAAGTCGGCGGAGATCTTGCCCGCGTAGCGCAGCCGCACCACGCCGCTTTCGCGACAGCCATCCATGGCGTCGAGCACGCTGAAATATTCCAGGTTGACCAGCGGCACGCCGTCGCCTGCGGTGGCGTAGTCGGTGTCGCAGCTGATCGTGGCCTCGCCGGATGTCACCCTGGCCGGCGGCCATTTGGTGCCCTCGAGCACGTCGGCGGTCAGCGGCTTGCTGGCAACCGCGGGCGAACTGATCGCGCCGCCGTTGTCGGCGCTGGTCACGGTCACCGGCGCAACCACGGATTCGCCCGCCGGCGGCTGCCGGTCGCATGCCGCCAGGGCAAGGCACAGGACCACGATTGACCAGGTTTTGGACATGTTCCACGCGATGGTCGGGGACGTGCCGCGGCGCGCGCGGGGCACGACGGCGCGGCACGGCGGATCGCCTAGTCTAGGCGTTGGCGCCACGGGCGGCCCCAACCGGCGATGAATGTTGCGGCTGGCCGGGAACCCCGCGAACGCCGATCAACCGCCCGCTGCGCGCGCCGGCAGCGCGCCGCGGGTCGGCAGGCACAGCAGCGCCGCGACCGCCGCCACCAGCGCGCCAGCCCAGAAGGCGGCTGCCGGATCGTAGCGTTCCCACAACATGCCGGCCGCGCCACTCGCCAGCAGCAAGGCGAGGCCCGATACCAGGTTGAACATGCCGAACGCGGTGGCGCGGTAAGCGGCCGGGACGCGGTCGGCGATCAGGGTCGCCAGGATCCCCTGGCTCAGCCCCATGTGCAGGCCCCACAACGCGATGCCGATGAAAAGCAGCAGTTCGCCGCGGGCGAGCGCCAGGGCGACGTCGGCCAGCACCAGCATCGCCATCCCCAGCGCCAGCACGCGTTGCCGCGGCATCCGGTCGGACAGCTTGCCGGCGGGATACGCGCTCAGCGCGTACACCACGCTCATCACCACCAGCACCATCGGTACCCAGGTCAGCGACAGGCCCCGATCGGTTGCGCGCAGTACCAGGAAGGCTTCGCTGAAACGCGCCAGCGCGATCACCGCACCCAGAGCCACCAGCCGCCAGAACGGCGCGCCGAGCCGCGACAATCCCTCGCGCGTGATCGGCAGGCGCGCCGCGCGCCGGGCGACATCCGGCGGCTCGCGCACGGTCGTGGCCAGCAGCAGCACCGCGATCACGCCCGGTACCACCGCCACCCACAGCACCGCGCGGATGTCGTCGGCCAGCAGCCACAGCAGGGCAACGGCCAGCAATGGGCCCAGCACCGCGCCGACGGTGTCCATCGACTGTCGCAGGCCGAATGCCGCGCCGCGGATTTCCGGTGGCGCGAGGTCGCCGACCAGCGCGTCGCGCGGCGCCCCGCGGATGCCCTTGCCGAAGCGGTCCAGCAGCCGCGCGGTGGTCACCGCCGCCACCGAGTCGGCCATCGGGAACAGGGGCTTCACCACCGTCGCCAGGCCATAGCCCAGCAGCACCAGCGGCTTGCGCTTGCCCAGCGCGTCACTGGCCCAGCCGGAGAACACCTTGGTGACCAGCACCATCGCCTCGGCCGCGCCCTCGATCAGGCCGATGGTCAGCGCGCTGGCGCCCAGCGTGGTGGACAGCAGCACCGGCAGCAGGCTGTGCACCATCTCCGAGCCCATGTCGGTGAACAGGCTGACGAACCCCAGCGCCCAGATCGTGCGCGGGATCGCCGGGCGGGTGCGCGTCGGCGCGGCCTGGGAGGCATCCATCGGCCGATCCTAAACCGGATCGAAGGCAGCTCTCAGGCCGAGGTGAAGCCGATCGGCGTCAAGCGGCCGGCGAGAAGTCGGCCGCGCGCGCCGGGATCACCGGCGCATGCCACCGGCACCCCGGCCGATGCGTCAGCCCAGCAGCCTGTCGAGGCCGAACGGTACGCTTTCGCCCTGGACCAGCGCCCAGATGACGCCGACCACCAGTGCCAGCGTCAATATCGTCCCGGTCGCCCTCTCGACACGGTCCGAACCGTTGTTCACGTTCGTGCTCATGGTGTCCCCCCTGCGCCCCATGAAACCCGGGTAGCCGCCGCAAGTCTGCGATGCCGGTCACGAAAGCCCGGTGAAGACCGATGAACGGTACGCCGGATCGCGGCGCGGGCGACACCACCGACATGCGGCTCCGCCTTTCCGTCGCCGGCTGGACGCCGGGCGCACGCGGTGCAGCGCCGGCATTCCTGCGTTCCCCAGGTGCATCGGTTGCCGTGCTGGCCCGCAGCTCCTATGGCGCGCCGGCCGGGCAAGCTCAAGCCGCGACGGACTCGCGCCGCAGCGACCAGAACGGGATGTCGCGCCGCAGCCGGTAGCCCAGTTGCTCGTACATGCGCCTGGCGCGCAGGTTCGCGCGACTGACGTGCAGGAACGGCATGCGGCCGCGGTCGAGGTTGTCGTTGCCCAGGAAAGCGGTCAGGCGTCGTGCATGGCCGCGCCCGCCGTAGTCGGGATGGGTGCAGATCGCGCTCATCTCCTGGTGCGTGGCGGTGGCCAGCCGCTCGCCGATCATCGCCGCCAGCCGCTCACCCTGGTAGATGCCGAAATAGCGTCCCAGCTCCATCGTGCGCTCGCGGAAATAATGCGGATACACCAGCGCCGTGAGCGCCAGCACGTCGCCACGATGTGCCGTGGACAGCTCGACGATCTCCGGCCCGTCGGGCACCGGGATCCGCTGCGGGCAGGTCATCTGGGGCAGGTTCTCGAGCAGCGCCAGCTGCCAGCCCGGGGGCAGCCGCCTGGGCGCGATCCCGAGCAGCAGCACCGTCTCGCCCGGTGCCACCAGCGTCGCCAGGGCGTCGGCCACGTCGACGTCGGCATCGGCAATCCCGAGGAAAGGCGCGAACTGCGGCGGGTAACGCGCAACCTCGCCCGCCACCAGCGCCAGCGCGCGATGGCGGCTGCGCAGCGAGGACCAGAACGGATTGTCGAGCTGGGGATCGGTGGCAGGCATGGCGAGCGCATCGTAATCCACCGTGCACCGCTACACTCGCCGCATGCCCCACTGGTACGTCTACCTGCTCGAATGCCGCGACGGCAGCCTGTACACGGGCATCGCCACCGATGTCGAGCGACGCTACGCCGAACACGCCGCCGGCAAGGGCGCGCGCTATACCCGCGCGCACCCGCCGCTCAGGCTGCTGGCACGCTTCGAATACCCCGACCGGTCCACCGCGAGCCGCGCCGAACATGCGATCAAGCGCTTGACGCCGGCGCGCAAGCGCGCATTGTGCGCGGACTGAACCAGGGCCCACCTCCACTCCAGCCTGACAACGGGCCACCCGCGTGCGCGCTCAGTCGCCCTGTTCCTCCAGCTTGCGCATGCGGTCGGCGTCGCGTGTGTCCTGGCCACCGCCTTTTGCCCGCGCCAGGCCCTCGCGCTCGGCGGCGGTCGGCTCGTCGGTCGCGGCGGCGGCATTGCCCTTGATCGGCTTGCCGTCCTTCGTGCGTTGCTGCACGAACCGCGTTTCATCCTCCTGGAAGCGGCGCGCGGCTTCGTAGTCGCCCTCGCCCTGCACCTTGTCATTGCCCATGGCCGTGCTCCTCGGGTTGCGCGCGTCGCCCGCCGCGCATGAAACCCGCATGTAACAGAGCCTGCGTGATCGAAGCGTGGAATGTCGGCAAGGGCGACGGTTCCGGGGCAAGGTGGTCGATAATCGGCAACCCCTCCGCTTGCATTCCATGGAGCCGACGCATGAACCACGCGCTTTCGCTTGCCTGCCTGTTGTTGTTCGCCGCCAGCATCGCACCTGCCGCCGAGCCCGCATTGCCGCAGGGCAAGGCGTACGAAACGCCGCAGGCATGGCGGCAACCGGTGGCGCCGGTGCGCATCAGCGACCACGCCTGGCAGATCGGCACCGCGGGCATCACCGCGCTGCTGCTCAAGACCGACGCTGGTGCGCTGCTGATCGACGGAGGCCTGCCGCAGGCCGCCGACATGCTGCTGGCGCAGATGCGCACGCTGGGCGTCGCTCCGGGCGACCTGAAGCTGGTCCTGTCCAGCCACGCGCATGGCGACCACGCCGGTCCGATCGCCGCGATCAAGCGCGCGACCGGAGCGCAGGTGTTCAACAATGCCGAATCCGCGGTGCTGATGGCGCGCGGCGGCAGCGACGACATCCATTTCGGCGACGACATCCTGTACCCGCCGGCGCAGACCGACCGCATCCTGCACGACGGCGAAGTCGTTGCCCTGGGCGGGTTGCGGCTGACCCCGCATTTCATCCCCGGCCACACCCCGGGCAGCATCGCCTGGACCTGGGACGACAGCCGCGACGGCAAGCCGCTGCGCATCGCCTATGTCGACAGCCTGACCGCGCCCGGCTACCGGCTGCTCGGCAATCCGCGCCAGCCACGCATCGTCGAGGACTTCACCCACACCTTCGCCACCGTGCGCGCGCTTCCGTGCGACCTGCTGCTGACGCCGCACGCCGACGCCAGCGGCTGGGATTTCGCCGATGCCGCGCATCCGCACGCGCGGCCGATGACCTGCGCCGCCTACGCCGACGCGGCCGAAACCGCGCTGCGGGCGCAACTGGAAGCCGCCCGGTAGCAGCCGTCACCGCGCCGCCCGCGCCATCCCGCGGCGACGTCGATTATGCTCGCGGCACGGAGGACGCATGGCCCGGATCCTGCTGGTCGAAGACGAAGGCGCGATCGCGCAGACCATCGAGTTCGCGTTGCGCGCCGACGGCTTCGAGAGCACGCACGCGCTGACCGGCCGCGATGCGCTGCGGCTGGCGGCCACGAGCGCGTTCGACCTGGCGATCCTCGATGTGGGGCTGCCTGACATCGGCGGCTTCGCGCTGTGCCGCGAGTTGCGGCGCGAGCGCGACCTGCCGGTGATCTTCCTGACCGCGCACGACGCCGAGGCGGACCGCGTGCTCGGCCTGGAGCTGGGCGCCGACGACTACGTCTCCAAGCCGTTCTCGCCGCGCGAACTGGTGGCGCGCGTGCGCGCCGTGCTGCGCCGCAGCCAGGGCGGCACGCCCCCCACGATCGCGGGCGGCGCATTCGCGCACGATCCAGAAGGCCACCGCGTGCACTTCCGCGGGCAACTGCTCGAGCTCACGCGCTACGAGTACGGCCTGCTCGCAGCACTGCTGCAGCGGCCGGGTGCGATCCTGTCGCGCGCGCAACTGATGGATCGCGTCTGGGGCACAGACAGCGACAGCAGCGACCGCACCGTCGACACCCACATCAAGACCCTGCGCGCGAAGCTGCACGCGATCGACCCTGGCGCCGACCCGATCCGCACCCAGCGCGGCCTCGGCTATTGCCTGCAGGCGGACTAGCCGGTGCGGATCGGCCTGCGGATCCTGCTGGGCACCTTCGCCATCGTTGCGCTGGCGGCGCTGTTGCTCACCCAGGTGTTCGTGGCGCAGGTCAAGCCGGGCGTGCGCCAGGCGATGGAGGACACCCTGGTCGACACCGCCAACGTCCTGGCGGAACTGGCCAGCGACGACATGCTCGCCGGTCGCATCGCCGACGGCCGCTTCGCGCAGCGCGTGCGCCAGATGCGAGCGCGCGACCCCGGCGCCGAGATCTGGGGCTTCCCGAAGCGCACGACCAACTACCGCATCTACGTTACCGATGCCCGCGGCATCGTCGTCTTCGACAGCAGCGACCGCGATGTCGGCCGTGACTACTCGCGCTGGAATGACGTCCATCGCACCCTGCGCGGGCAATACGGCGCGCGCTCGACCGCGCAGGACCCCGGCGATCCCGAGTCCACCGTGATGCATGTCGCCGCGCCGATCCGCGACGCCGGTGGCCGCATCGTCGGCGTGCTGACGGTCGCCAAGCCCAACCGTACGCTCGCGCCTTTCATCGCCCGCAGCCAGGCCACCGTGTTGTGGTGGGGCGTGTTGCTGCTGGCCCTGGCACTGCTGGTGGGCGTGGGCGCGGCGACATGGCTGTCGCGCCAGCTCGGCGCCTTGCGCCGCTATGCACAGGCGGTCACCGCCGGCGAGCGCGCGCCGCTGCCGCGCGTGGCCGGCGAGTTCGCCGAACTGGGACATTCGCTGGAGGCGATGCGCGCGCAACTGGAAGGCAAGCAGTACGTCGAGCGCTACGTGCACGCCCTGACCCACGAAATGAAAAGTCCGCTGGCCGCGATCCGGGCCAGCGCCGAGTTGCTGGAAACTCCGCTGCCGGCCGGTGACCAGGCGCGCTTCGCCGCCGCGGTCCGCAGCCAGAGCGAGCGCCTGGCGCTGATGATCGACCGGATGCTGGCATTGGCCGCGGTCGAGCACCGCCAGCGCCTCGAGGCACCGGCGCCGGTGGCGCTCGCGGAGCTGGTTGCCGCGGTGGCCGAGGACAACCGTGCGCGGCTGGCAGCCCGGGCGCAGGCGCTCGCCATCGACGTGGACCCTGCCACGCGCGTGCGCGGCGATGCCTTCCTGCTGCGACAGGCGCTCGACAACCTGGTCGAGAACGCGTCCGACTTCGCACCGGCCGGCAGCACGATCGAAGTCGACGCGCGGAGCGACGACGACCAGGTCCTGGTCCGGGTCGGCGATCGTGGTCCGGGGATCCCGGACTATGCACGCGACCGCGTGTTCGAGCGCTTCTATTCGCTGCCCCGCCCCGATGGCGGCCATCGCAGCAGCGGGCTTGGACTGGCCTTCGTCGCCCAGGTCGCCGACCTGCACGGCGGCAGCGCAACGCTGGACGACCGTCCCGGCGGTGGCGCATGCGCCACGCTGCGACTGCCCGCCATCACCTGAGCGGGCCCGAACCTAGCGCCTCGCGCCCGTGCGATCCGAAGCGCGCGCCGCCACTGCGAACAGCGCCGCCGACAGCAGCCACGGCAAGGAAAATGCCGCCGAGAGCACCGCGCCGCGGTCGTCCCATCCGGCCACCAGCGCGAAGCCGGCGAGCAGCGCCTGCGCCAGCGCCGCCGCGCACGTCGCGCTCGCCATGCCGCGGGCCTGCATCCGCGCGAATACGCCGCCCAGCACCGCGACGGCCGGAACGCCGGCGAACAGCAGGTTGTAGGGATTGTCTTCGCTGCCGATCATGCCGACCGCGAGGTTCACCCAGACGGTGAGGAAGCCGGCCAGGATCGCGACGCCGGCGGCCGCCCGGAAGGCGGTATTCCCCGACATCCAGGCCATCAGTTCATAGGCGCCGCAGGCGATCGCCAGCATCGCGCCCATCACCGCGAAATCCGACGGCGACCAGTCCACGCCGCTTCCGGGAAACAGCCGCATCGCCAGCAGCGGCAGCAACAGCAGGCACGCCGCGCCACCCCAGATCACCTGCCGCCAGCGATTGCCGCGGGCTCCACTTCCATCGTTCATGCGTGCGGCCATTGCCGGTCTCCGTGCGCCAGGGATCGGCCTTGCGGCATCGGCGATCGCCTCAGCGTGCGCCTTGTCCGATTGCGGCCGAGGAAGCAGCCTGCCGCACGCAGGTGAATGCACGATGGCGCCAGTGTGAAGCCAGGTGGCCGCGGTCGGCCGGCGCGCCGATGACACCCGATCAGGCCAAGGCAGGCAGGACGGTGATCGCGCCGGGGCTACGGCACCAGCACGAACCCCAGCACGACCGCCAGCTGCGCCAGCGGATACAGGCTGGCGCGGTCGAACAGCCGCGCCGCGTCGCGCCCGTCCCGCGTCCGGTACAGGCGCAACGCCGGCCACAGCAGCAGCACGCCGCCAACCCCGAGGCAGGCGAGCCGGAACGGCCATCCGAGCGCCAGCGGCGACATCAGCGGCAGCCACAGGCTGAGGAATACGGTCGACGCGAGCGTGGCGACGACCAGCGCGCCGGCCACGCGCGTCCCGAACAGCAGCGGGATGGTGCGTGCGCCGATGCGCCGGTCCTCCTCGATGTCGTTCCAGTCCGCGGGGATGTTCTGCCCGCCGATCTCCCACAGCATCAGCCAGGCCAGCAGGAGCAGCAGCAATCCCGGCGACGGCTCGGGACGGACCACGAACACCGCCGCGATCGGGCCGGCCGACTTCACCAGCCCGCTGACCAGGGTGCGCCACCAGGTCACCTTCAGCAGCTTGCAGTACAGCGCCTCGAGCACCGTGGCGGCGAGCACGACCAGCACCAGCCGGGGATTGAGCAGCCACGCGCCGACCAGGGTCAGCGCATACCAGAATCCGAACCAGGCCAGCGCGCCGCGCAGGCTGACCAGGTTCCGGGCCAAGGGGTAGCGCATCGGCGACGCTTCCACCGAGTAGCCCGGCCTGGTGGTGGCGACGGCCACCTTGGCCTTGTCGTCGTTGACGCCGAGCAGGTCGTTGAGCGCGTAGATGGCGGTGTAGCCGGCAAGGCCGGTGAACAGGCACAACCCCAGCACCTGCCAGCCCGGGAACCCGCCGAGCCACAACAGCGCGACGAAGCCCGGCATCGCCATGTCGAGCACGCCGTGGGTGCTGCGCGACAGCGCGAGGAAGCGCTTCACGCGCCCGCCCCCGGCTTGGCGAAGCAGGCCATGTAGTTGATGTCCTCGCGGTCGCGGGCGACGCGGAAAGAGCGCGTGATCGGGTTGTACATCAGGCTGTCGACGGCGATGAACTGCAGCCCGCAGGCGCCGGCCCAGGCGCGCATCTCCCCGGGCCGGATCAGCTTGCGATAGCTGTGGGTGCCGCGCGGCAGCAGGCCGAGGATGTATTCGCCGGCCACGATCGCGAACGCGAACGCCTTCAGGTTGCGGTTGATGGTGGAGAAGAACACCTGCCCGCCGGGCTTGAGCAGCCGCGCGCAGGCTTCGATCACCCGGGCCGGCTCGGGCACGTGCTCCAGCATTTCCATGCAGGTCACCGCGTCGAAGCCGGCGGGCTCCTGCTGCGCCAGGTCTTCCACGCGGCTGTAGCGGTAGTCGATGTCCAGGCCGTTGTCGGCGGCGTGCTCGCGCGCGATCTCCAGCGACATCTGCGACAGGTCGATGCCGGTGACGCGGGCGCCGCGCCGCTGCAGCGCCTCGGCCAGGATGCCGCCGCCGCAGCCCACGTCCAGCATCCGCGGGCGTGGCGTCGTGACGCGGTCCATGATGAAGCCGGTGCGCAAGGGATTGATGACGTGCAACTGGCCCATCTTGCCGTGCGGGTCCCACCACAGTTGCGCAAGCCGGTTGAAATGGGCGATTTCCGCCGCGTCAATGTTGGTCGTTTCGGTCATTGGCAGCAGCCATCCCCTGGTTGAGCGCAGTGATCGCCGACGCGACCTCCTGCCGGTTGATGTCGTTGGCGAACACGCAGGCGCCCAGCCCGCGGGGCAGCGGCACGCGTTGCAGGCCATTGCGGTGTTCCACCCGGTCCAGCAGCGAGTGCCAGACCAGGTCGACGTCCAGCAGCGCGAAGTCCGGTTCGATGCCCAGCCGCTCGACCAGCCCGAAGATGCGCGCGGTTTCCGCGGCCGACAGCAGCCCGCGCGCGCGCGCAACCAGGCACGACACCAGGATGTCCAGCAGCACCGCCTCGCCATGCAGAAGGTGCTCGCCATGGCGCGCCTCCAGCCCGTAGCTGAAGGTGTGGCCGAAATCGACCCGGCGCTCGAGCTCGTCCTCGAACAGGTTCGGCTGCAGTTCCTCCAGCATGCCGGCGATGGCGCGGTCGAGGATCTCGCCGCCGGCCGCGTCCTGGAACGCCGCCGCCACGCTGGCGGCGCCGCAGGCTTCCAACTGCATGAACAGCGCGACGTCGCGGATCACCGCCAGCTTGATGATCTCGCACACGCCGTTGAGCAGGTGCCGCCGCGGCAGCGTGCGCAGCAGCGTGTGGTCTAGCAATACCCGGCACGGTGGCTCGAAGCTGCCGAGCCTGTTCTTGTTGTCGTTGAAGTTGATCCCGGTCTTGATCCCGACCGAGGCGTCGACGTAGCCCATCAGCGTGGTCGGCACCTTGATGTGCGGCACGCTGCGCCGATAGCTGCCCGCGACGAAGCCGACCACGTCGGTCAGCACACCGCCGCCGATGGCGATGATCGGCTCGTCGCGACGGTGGATCGGGAAGGCATCCAGGTTGCGCACCAGGTCGAGCCAGGCATCGGCGGTCTTGCTGGCCTCGCCGCCGGCGAAGCGCACGATCCGGGCGCTGATGCCATGCGCGGCGAAGTAGGCGTCGATGCGCTGGCCGTGGTGGCGCGCGATCTGCTCGTCCACCACCACGAAGCGCCGCCCGTCCCGCACGCGCCCGATCGACAGCAGCGCCGGATTGCCCGGATCGAACAGGTCCGGTGCCTTGACCAGGTCGTATTCGATCCGGCGCTGGTGGCTGACCCGCCACGCGGCGCCACCGGCCACGCTCACGACACGTTTCCCCACTGCGCGCGGCGCGCCAGCACTTCGCCGGCGATCGCACGGGCGCTTGCCAGGTCGTGGTCGCGGTAATGCCCGCACTGGTCGATGCGCACATAGGGAACGCTTTCCGACTGCAGCACGCCTTCCAGCGTCGCCGCCAGGACATCGTCGATCACCGCGCGGCGGCCTTCATTGAGCAGCACCAGGTAGAAGCCGGTGCGGCAGCCCATCACGCCCACGGAAACGAAGTGTCGCGGCAGCAGGCGCTGGAACCCCTCCAGCAGGAAGTGTTCCAGCGAGTGCAATGGCGCAACCGCCAGGCATTCGCCGGCGTTGGGCCGGCGCAGGCGCAGGTCGATGCTGTAGACGACATCGCCGGCCGCGCCCGTGTGCGCCGCGCGCAGCTTGATGCTGGGTGCCCGCAACCGACGATGGTCCAGTTCCCCGATCGTCGCCGGGTCCCAGCCCAGCGCCTGCAGGTCGGTCACGGTCGCCCCTTGCCGGTTGCCGCGGCGTCGTTCATGCCGGCCGCACCGACGCGCCGGTGAGCGGCGCCAGGTGGCGATAGCTGTCGACAAGCGCCTGTTGCCAGGACGCGACATGGTGGTACAGCTCGACCGAGCCGTAGCCGTGGAAGCCATTCTCGGTCAGCGCCTTGAAGCTGGCTTCGAGGTCCAGCGTGCCCTCGCCCGGGATCTCGTGGAAATGCACGATGCCGGTGAGCGTGTTGGCCACCATCGCATTGACCAGCGCCGGGCCGCGCGCGCCGCGCAGCCACGCGATGATCGGCCATGCGCGCTCCAGTACGTGGAACGACAGGCCTGGCACCGAGATCAGGTAGGTGAAGATCTCGTCGTCCAGCGGCGAGGCGCCGACAGGCAGGGAGGCGTAGTCGATCGAGCGCACCACGCCCTGCACGCCCGCCTGTGCCAGCAGCGCGTCGATCCGTTGCCGGCGGCGCCGGTCGGGTGCCTGGTCGCGGAAATACAGCGGGTGGCGCCGGTCGACCAGCAGGTAGTCGGCCGTGTCGGCGAAGTACACCAGGGTGCTGGCGGCCTGCAGGTCGAAGGCCAGGTCCTCGGCATCGGCGACGATCCTGAGGTTGTAACCAGCGCGCGCGTCGGAAATGTGCAGGTAACGCGCATGCGGCGCGGCTTCGCCCAGCGCGGCGAGATGGTCGCGCTCGGAACAGTAGGCGTGGCACAGGTCGATGTGCAGCCGGAAGCGCGGCGAGCCGACCGCGTCGATCAGCGCCAGGGCCTGCGCCATGGTTTCGATGTACATGCCCGGCTCCGGCTCGATCAGCAGGGTGATGTCCTCGTCGTCGCGGATTTCGCGCAGGCACTCGTGGATCGAGTCCGCCAGCAGCTCGCCCGGATCCGCCGCCGCGTTGCGCACGTGCTCGTCGCGGAGGAAACCGCTGCCGAAGGTCACCAGCGGCGAGCCCAGGCGCCGCGCCACGCGGATGCCGCGCTTGACCAGGTCGATGCGGCGCTTGCGTCCGGCCAGGTCCAGTGTGATCAGCGAGGGTTCGTGCGGCCGCGACGGCGTGAAGAAGTGCGAGGCGGTGGCCACGCAGGCCGGGGCTATGCCCGTCGCGTGGAGCCGCGCGCGGACGGCGGCCAGGGCGTCGCCGTCGATCTCGAAGGGATTGAACTGGCGCCGGTGGAAGGCGATCTCCACGCCGGCATATCCGGCTGCCGCGACCGCATCGATCGCGTCCAGGAAATCAAGGCCGGTGAGGCCGAAGGTGCTGTAGCTGAGTTGGATCATGCCGGGATGCCGTGCTCGTCGAACGCCGGGGACACACAGGGCTGCCGCGTCGATCCTCAGGGATCCCCGGTGCGTGGTCGTCCGTAGCCGGCGCAGGCGCGTGCCATGACTCATCCGTTGACGTGGTCGCCGCAGTCTGGACAAGCGGTGCGGCGGGCGCCTTGATTCAGGTCAACAGCCGGGTCGCGAGGGCATCGCTGGCCCGTCCGGCTGGGCGCCGAACCCTGCATCCCGCCCCTGTCGCGGGCCTGCAGGCCGACCCGTGCCCCGCACCTGGCCCGAACGGGGCTTCACCTGCCCTGCATGCGCACCACGCGTGTCCCCCGGGTGAAAACCGAAGTCACGCGCCCGATGGTCCAATAGGTTTTTCAACCATCGGCCTGTATCCGCCATCACGCCATGGACACACCCCAAGAAGCGCTCAACCCACCGCCCGTCGCGACCGGCATCGCCGGCCTGGACACCGTCCTCGAGGGCGGGTTGACGGCGAACCGGCTGTACCTGCTCGAAGGCCTGCCGGGCGCGGGCAAGACCACCATGGCGCTGCAGTTCCTGCGCGAGGGCGTCGAGCGCGGGGAAAGCGTGCTGTACGTGACGCTCTCGGAAACCGAGGCGGAACTGCGCGAAGTCGCCGCCTCGCACGGCTGGACGCTCGACGGCGTGCACATCAACGAGCTGTTCCCGATGGGCGACCAGCTCGACCCCGATGAGCAGTACACGATGTTCCACCCGTCCGAGGTCGAGCTCGGCAAGGTGACGCTGGCCATCCTCGCCGAGTTCGAGCGGCTCAAGCCGCAGCGCGTGGTGTTCGACTCCCTGTCCGAGATCCGGCTGCTGGCGGGGTCGCTGCTGCGCTTCCGGCGCCAGATCCTCGCGCTCAAGCAGTACTTCGCCGGCCGCAACGCGACCGTGCTGCTGCTCGACGAAAGCCACCAGCTCGAACAGGGCCTCAATGCGCACACGATCGTGCACGGCGTGGTTTCCCTGGACCAGCTTCGCCCGGAATTCGGCGGCGATCGCCGCCGCCTGCGGGTGATGAAGATGCGAGGCCGTCCGTTCCACAGCGGCTTCCACGACTATGAAATCCTGACCGGCGGAGTGGTGGTTTTCCCGCGCCTGGTCGCCGCCGACCATCGTCGCGAGCCGGAGGTTGGCACGCTTCACAGCGGGCTGGACGCCCTGGATGCATTGCTGGGCGGCGGCATCGATCGCGGCACGAGCACCTTGTTGCTGGGCGCGGCGGGCACGGGCAAATCCACATTGGCCATGCATTTCGTGATGCAGGCCGCCGAACAGGGCGAGCGCTCCGCCGTGTTCCTGTTCGAGGAAAGCGTGCATGCCATGCGCAAGCGTTCGAGCGGGCTGGGGCTGGACCTGGATGCCCGCATCGACGACGGCACCGTCATGATCCAGTCGGTGGATCCGAGCGAGCTGTCGCCGGGCGAATTCTTCCATATCGTGCGCGAAGCGGTGGAGCAGAAGCAGGCGCGGATCGTCGTCATCGACAGCCTCAATGGCTACCTCAACGCGATGCCGGGCGAGCGCTTCCTGGTCACCCAGCTGCACGAACTGCTCAGCTACCTGGGGCAGATGGGAGTGTCGTCGTTCCTGCTCAACGCGCAGCAGGGGATGATCGGCAGCATGAGCAGCACCCTGGACGTCAGCTACCTGGCCGACACCGTCGTGCTGCTGCGGTATTTCGAGGCCAATGCCACGGTCCGCACCGCCATTTCCGTGATGAAGAGGCGCACCGGGGCGCACGAGCGCACGCTGCGCGAGATGGTCATCGGCAACACGGGCATCGAGATCGGCGAGCCGCTGCGCAACTTCCGTGGCGTCCTTACCGGCGTGCCGCAGGACGTGGCCGATCCCCCCGCCGCCGCCGGCGCGGTCTTCACCGGCAGCCTCGGGGCGTGACGCATTGAACGGCGCCGATCTGCCGTCGGTGAAGAAGCGCGTACTCCTGCTGCTGGGTACGGCGCGGGACAGCCAGTTGACGCGCGAGTTGCTGCGCGGCAATGGATTCGACAGCCAGGTATGCGCCAGCACGCAACAGCTGCGGCAGGAGATCGATGCCGGCGCCGGCGCCGTGCTGGTGGCCGAGGAATGCCTGGACCAGGGCGCGCACGACGCGCTGCTGCAAGCGCTGGACGCGCAACCGGCATGGTCGGACCTGCCGATCCTGGTGCTGGCACGCCCGGGCGCGGATTCGGTGACCGTGTTCGAGGCCATCGCGCTGCTCGGCAACGTGACCGTGCTGGAGCGGCCCCTGCGCATCGCGGGCCTGGTCACCGTCGTGCGCACCGCGTTGCGCGCGCGCTTCCGCCAGTACCAGATCCAGGCAAACCTGAAGGGCCTCGAGGAAGGCCGCGACGCGGAGGCCAGGGCGGCGCAGCAGAAGGACGAGTTCCTGGCGATGCTGGCCCACGAGCTGCGCAACCCGCTGGCGCCGATCAGGACCGCGCTGTTCGTGCTGGGGATGGACGACAGCGATGCCGAGCGGCGGGCGACGCTGCGGCAAATGATGGAACGCCAGGTCGACCACCTGGTGCGGCTGGTCGACGACCTGCTGGAAAGCTCGCGGCTCTCGCGCGGCAAGATCGAGCTGCAGCGCGAGCCGATCGACCTCAAGGATGCCCTGCGGCGCGCGGTCGAACTCAGCCGCACGCAGATCGATGCGGCGGAATGCACCCTGGAACTGCACGTGGACGCCGGGCCGCTGCCGATCGACGCCGACCCGATCAGGATCGCGCAGGTCTTCAGCAACCTGCTCAACAATGCCGCGCGCTACGGCCGGCGCGGCGGCACGATCCAGTTGCATGCGCATCGCAGCGGCGACGGCGAGGCGCTGGCACGCGTGGTCGACGACGGCATCGGCATCGACAGCGAGACGCTGCCGCACGTCTTCGACCTGTTCACCCAGGGCAAGCGCGAGGCCAGCCATGCGCAGGGCGGGCTCGGGATCGGCCTGGCGCTGGTCCGCTCGCTGGTGGGCCTGCATGGCGGCCGGGTGCGCGCCAGCAGCGGGGGCACTGGCCTGGGCGCCGAATTCTCCGTGTGGCTGCCGTTGTCGGACCTGGCGCAGCAACCATCCGCGCCGTTGCCGCAGGCGAAGACGGCGGTTGCCGAAGGCATCCACGTGCTGGTCGTCGACGACAACAAGGATGCGGCCAACGCACTGGCGATCATGCTGGGTGCCGAAGGCATCCAGCACCGGGTCGTCCACGACGGAGCGGGCGCTCTCGCCGTGGCGGACGCCTTCCTGCCGGACATCGTGCTGCTGGACATCGGCATGCCGGGAATGGACGGCTACGAAGTCGCGCGCAGGTTGCGCAGCAACCCGGACAACGCAAACGCGCTGCTGATCGCATTGACCGGGTGGAGCAACGAGCAGGACCACGTGCGCAGCCGCGCCGCCGGCTTCGACCACCACCTGCGCAAGCCCGCCGACGTCGACACCCTGATGGAGCTGCTGGCATCGGTCGCGCCTGCGGATCGCCCGCGCAAGCAGTCGCCACCTGCGAAGGCCACTACGCCGGCCGCGTCGCCATCGTCCTTGCGCTAGGCCGCCGTTCCCCGCTTCAGTCGCCCTGCTCCTTGTCAGGCCCCAGCGTCCAGCTGGGCGGATCGCTCGCGGGGAAACTCTGGTCGCCCTGCAGGTCGACCAGTTCGTCCGGATCCGGGGAACGATCCTGTGCATCCGGCCGGGGCGGGTTGCCGGGTGGCTGCTCTTGCACGGTGTGCCTGGACATCGAATCCTCCCACGCGGCCACGCGCGGCCGCACCCATCCCTTCATACGCCCTTTGCAGGCAAGGTGGCGACAACGTCCAGCGATCGTCCCGCCGCGGCGCTGGCAGCACCGGCCCGCCATGCACGGACGCGAGCACGGCCCGGTGCGGACAGCCATCGTTCCCCACAGCGGCTATCCTTCCCCGATGCCGTTGCGCACCGTCACCGCCACCCGCTATGTCACGCCGTTGCGCGAAGGCGGCTCGATGCCGGCGATCGTCGAGGCCGACGACGACGGCATGTACGTGCTCAAGTTCCGCGGCGCGGGCCAGGGCCCGCGGGCGCTGGTGGCGGAACTGGTCTCGGGCGGGATCGCCCGCGCGCTCGGGCTGCCGGTGCCGGAAATCGTGCTGCTGGAGCTCGACCCCGGGCTGGCGCGCACCGAGGCCGATCCGGAGATCCAGGAACTGATCAAGGCCAGCGCGGGCCTCAACCTGGCGCTCGACTACCTTCCCGGCGCGGTCAATTTCGATCCGGTGGCCGAGCAGCCGGCGCCGGCACTGGCGTCGGAGATCGTCTGGTTCGACGCCTTCACCAGCAACGTAGACCGCACCGCGCGCAACCCCAACCTGATGGTCTGGCACGGGCGCCTGATCCTGATCGACCATGGCGCATCGCTGTATTTCCACCATGGCTGGCAGGGTGATGCGGACGGCGCCGGCAAGCCGTTCCCGCTGATCCGCGAGCACGTGCTGCTGCGCTGGGCCAGCGAACTGGCCGCGGCGGACGCGCGCCTGGCCGCATTGCTGCCGCCGCAACGGCTGGCGGCGATCGTGGACGAGATCCCAGATGCCTGGCTGCTGGGCCACGACGCCTTTGGCACGCCCGCGCAACAGCGCGCCGCGTACGCGAACTACCTGCAACAGCGCCTGGCGCTGCCGCACGCCTTCGTCGAGGAGGCCGAACGTGCACGCGCCTGACAGCTACGACTACGCCGCCATCCGCGTGGTGCCGCGGGTGGAACGCGGGGAATTCGTCAACGTCGGCGTGATCGTCTCCTGCGAGGCGACGGCCTACCTCAAGGCCGCGGTCGAACTGGATGAAGTGCGCCTGCGGGCGCTGGACCCGGACGTGGACCTGCAGACATTGCGGCGCCACCTCGACGCCATCCAGCGCATCTGCGCCGGCGGCCCCGGCGCGGGGCCCATCGGCCTGCTGCCGCAACGCGCGCGCTTCCACTGGTTGACCGCCAGGCGCAGCGCGATCATCCAGACCTCGCCGGTGCACATGGGCCGCTGCGGCGACATGGACGCCATCGTCGAGCACCTGATGGCGACGATGGTGCGGATCCGGCGCAACGAGGCGAGCGCGGGCGCGCAACTGCCGCCGGATTGACCCGGATCAGTGCGCCCGGTGCGCGCCACGCCGATCCTGCGCGCACTTCCCCGCTGCCAAGGCGCTGCCATGTCCCACCGCCCTGCCGACCTTCCCTCCAGGCCGACCACCCACCGCAAGGCCACCAGCGCTTGCCTGCTGCTTGCCGCCGCGGGGCTTGCGGCCGGCGCCGATGCCAGCGCGGCCGACGCCCCGGGCTGGCAAGTCAGCGGCGACCTGCGCGGCGGCTATTTCGCCAGCGAGCGCACCGGCCGCGATGGGGTCGAAACCGACGACGAGGCCTTCAACGCGCGCCTGCGCGTGGCCATCGAGCATGCCTTCAACGAGCGCTGGCGGGTGCGCACGCGGCTGGCGGGCCGCTTCAGCAGCGGCCAGCACGGCACCGACGTGTACCTGCGTGGCTACGCGCCCAGCCGCACCGGCGCCGCGTTCGGCGACGTCACCCTGGACGAGGCCTACCTGGGTTACCAGGCGCCCGACGACGGGCTGCGCCTGCGCGTGGGGCGCTTCCAGACCGCGTTTGCGCTGCCCGGCCTGCCGTCCAAGGGCCTGGACCGCAACGACAGCCCCAATATCGAGATCAACTGGACCGACGGCGTGCACCTCGACATCCCGGTGGGCGGTGGCTGGCGTGGCCACGTGATCGGCCAGTATCGCCACCGCAAGGGCAGTGGCAGCGTCGCCCATGCACCGCTGGACTTCAGCGACGGCGGCAGCCGCGGCACGCTGTTCCTCGGGCTGGAAAACAGGCAGCCGCTGGGGCCGATCACGCAACGCATGGTGTCGCTGACGTGGATGCCCGACAGCCTCGCCGACCGCGGCCTGGCCGACCCCTCGCGCACGGACTACATGACGCTGGATGCGCGCGTCGCCGCGGAATGGCCGCTGCGCGCCGACGGGCCGAAGCTGATTACCGGCGTCGAGCTTGGTTACGCGCTGCAGACCCCGATCGACGCGGCCGCCGGCACCGGCGGCAACGGCGACACCGGCGGGCTGGCGTGGCAGTTGCAGGCCAGCCTGCACGACTTCGCGCCAAAACAGGCCATCGGCGTGGCGTACGGGCGCGTCGATGCCGGCTGGCTGCTCTCGCCCGACTTCCGCCCCAACGACCGGCTCGCGGAAATCGCCTACCAGTGGCAGTTCCGGCCGAAGACCTCGCTCGATGCGCGCGTGCGCGAACGCCGCGAACTCGAGCATCCCTTCGCCACCCGCGAACGCGTCGACCGCGACCTGTACGTCCGGGTGACGCACAAGTTCTGACGCAGGCGACCGGGCCACGCGGGGCTTGGCGAACCTGGCAACTGCGCGCCCGCGCGCATCCAGGTGCCAGCGCCTTTCCTTGAACCGCGAACGGGTCGGTCAGGCCGGCTGCGCCGGCGCCCCTGCCGTGGCCTGCTCCACGCGGTTGCGCCCGGCGCGTTTTGCCCGGTACAACGCCGCATCCGCGCGCGCCAGCCAGCTGCCGGAGTCCTCGCCACGCTGCAGCATCGCGCAGCCGATCGACACGGTGATCGGGTCGTCGCCGCCGTGCAGCTGCGCCTCGATCCTTGCACGCAGGCCCTCGCACAGCCCCGGCAGGGCCGGTGCATCGACCGCGGTGAACAGCACCACGAACTCCTCGCCGCCCATGCGGTAGACCTGGTCGAGCTTGCGGACGGCACCCTGCAGCAGGGCGACCAGGTCCACCAGCACCTGGTCGCCGGCCTCGTGGCCGTGGCTGTCGTTGACCCGCTTGAAATGGTCGATATCCAGGATCGCCAGCCCGAATGCAGTCGCGTGCCGCTGGTTCGCCTCGACCGCCAGCTGCAGTTCGCGGTTCATCGCCCTGCGGTTCAACGCGCCCGTCAGCGCATCGCGCGCCGCCAGGTCCTCGAGCTTGGCGTGCTGCATCCGTGCGCGCTCTGCGAACAGCAGCGACAGCACGCCGGCAAGCACGCTGGTCGCCACGAACATCACCACCGGCGACCCCGGCAACAGCACCCCGGTGTGCACCGCCACCGTCGCGATCGCCGCGATCGACACCGACGCGAGCGCAATCGCCAACCCGCGACCGAGCAGCACGCAGGTGCCCAACACCAGCGGATACGTCCACAGCACGCCGGCCATGCCGGCGAGCCAGGTCACCGCAATGCAGCCGGCCGCGGTGGCCAGCACGCAGGCGCGGCTTGCGGTATCGATGTTGCCGCCGCGCCACGCGTGCACGATCACGCCCAGCAGCACGACGCTGATGCCCAGATCGACGATCCCGGCAGCGCTTTGCCCCTGGGAAAACCGGAACCAGACGAAAGGCAGCACCCCGAGCAAGGCGGAGCCGCACAGCAGGGTCAGCACCGCCAGCCGGAAATCCGCTCGCATCCGTTCCAATCGCATGCTCCTTCGGGGCAACCAGGCGAGGATCATCGCAACGGCCTTCGCGCGATGCGTGAACGACCACCATCGGGGCAGCGCCCGCACGCGGCCCGGCCGTAAACGTCGGCTGCACGCATCAGGGTACGACGACCCGCTCCCCGTCGCGTCGACCGGATCGCGGCGATCAAGTTACCCGGAACATGGCATGGCGCGCGCGGGCCTGGCTGTAGCCGCTGCGGTCGCGGCGGCGGCGGCGCGCGGCGGACGCCGGCGGCATGGGTACCACGCGTGCGCGTTGGACCAGGCTGGTTCCGGGAGGGGACACCGGAGCGTGGATTTCAGGCCGGGCCTTGCCCGGGGACTTGCGGTGCAGCTTTCCTGGCCGCCGGCTGCGAAACAACAGGGCCATGACGGTTGCCTTGATTTTGGTTGCCTCCTTGGTATTTTGTCCTGTAAAAACAAATATTTACAGCATCCATTGTAACACAGCGCGGCGCGCGAGGCCCCGGCCTGCAGCCACGTAGCGTCAGCGCCCGCCGCCGCTGCGCCAGATCGAGTACAGCAGCCAGAAACTGCCCAGCATCGCGCCGACGAACCCGAGCAGGCCGAAGAACGGCAGCCCGAGGAACGTCGGTCCGCCGGGCACCGTCATCACGATCGAGGAGCCGACGATCAACGCTGCGACCAGCGCGGACATCGCCAGCCGGTTGGCCGAATGCTCGACCCGCTGCCCGAACTTCTCCAGGCGCTCGACGTCAAGGTTGACGTTCATGCGACCGCGCCGCGCCTCGCGCAGGAGGTGCCGCAGTTCCGTCGGCAGCGAAGACAGCAGGCCGAGCGTGTCGCCGACGGCGCGGCGGCCGCGCCGCGCGAGCGCACGCGGCGAATAGCGGGCCAGCATTGCCCGCTGCAGGAAGGGCGCCGCCTCGCTGGCCATGTCGAAGTCCGGATCGAACCTGCGGCCGATGCCTTCCAGCGTGACCAGCACCTTCACCATCATCGCCAGGTCAGGCGGCAGCGCCACGCGGTGCTCGCGCAGCAGGCCGGTGATCTCGCCAATCATCGTGCCCAGGTGCAGCTCCTTCAGCGGCACGCCGTGGTAGCGGTCGATGAACGCCTCCACCTGCTGGGTGAGCGCATCGGCGTCGACGCGGTCATCGACCGCCCAGTCCAGCAGCACCTCGGCGACGGGGCCGGGATCGCGGCGCACCAGCGCATCCAGCAGTTCCACCATCTGCCCGCGACGCACGTCCGACAGCCGTCCCACCATGCCGTAATCGATCAGCGCGAGGCGGTCGCCGGGCAGCCAGAACACGTTGCCCGGATGCGGGTCGGCGTGAAAGAAGCCGTCGATGAACAGCATCCTGAGCTCGACCTGCGCACCGAGCCGCGCGATGCCGGGGCAGTTGCCGCCGGCGGCCTGGATCGCCGCCAGGTCCGACAGCGGGATCCCGTCGACGAACTGCTGCACGTTGATGCGCTCGCCGGTCCACTGCCAGTGGACCGCGGGGACCACCAGTGCCGGCTCGTCGGCGAACGCGGCGGCGATGCGCTCGGCATGCCGGCATTCGGCGGCTAGGTCCATCTCCAGCCCCAGCGACGACTGCAACTGCCGCACCAATGCCCGCGGCTGGTAGCGCGCGAGCTCCAGCGACTCGGATTCGATGCTGGCCGCGAGCCGCTGCAGCAGGCGCATGTCCGCGTCGACCAGCGGCTTGATGCCCGGCCGGCGCACCTTCACCGCCACGGTGCTGCCGTCGTGCAATTGCGCGCGGTACACCTGTGCGATCGAGGCGGCCGCAATGGGCTCGGGATCGAACGCCGCGAACACCTGCTCCGGCGGCGCGCCGAGGTCGGCTTTCAGTTGCTCGCGGACCTGCGCGAACGGCACCGCAGGCACGCGATTCTGCAGCTTCTCGAACTCGGCGATCCATTCCGGCGCGAACAGGTCCACGCGCGTGGCCAGCACCTGGCCGAGCTTGACGAAACACGGGCCCATCTCTTCCATGGCGCGGCGCACGCGCTCCGGTGGCGGCAGCGCCACCAGGTCGTTGATGCGCTCGAGCGACACCACCCTGCCGGCGCGTTCCAGCAACCGGGCCAGGCCCAGGCGCCGGATCAGTTCGCCGAAGCCGTAGCGCGCCAGCACCGACGCCAGTTCGTGCAAGCGACCCAAGTCGCGGGTGGCGGACAGGGTTTCCCAGAGCATCGCGCGTGGCCTCGCCGGGACGACCCGTGCACTGTAGGGCCAATCCCGGGCCGCGTGTTCGAGCCTTTCGCGACCGCTTCCCCGCTGCGCGCGTGGACGCGCCAGCGGTGCGATGCGTCGCGGCAGCGCGGCGTTCAGATGGCGACGAATTCCTTCCCGGCCAGCGACGCCACGAAGCCTTCGTGCGCGGCGTGGACCCCGGCCCAATGCGGCAGCGCCTTCATGCGCCCGACCCAGGCGCGGATGTTCGGGTAGTCCGCGAACGTGCAGCCCACCAGCTCGCCCATGACCACCATCTCCACGCCCACGTAGTCGGCCAGCGTGATGCGGTCGCCGCAGAGGAAAGCGTTGCCGCGGCCGAGGAAATGCGATTCGAGCAGGTCGAGCCAGCGCTTCGAGCGCGCGCAGCCCCAATCGATGGTGGCGGCATGCGCCTCGTCGGTGCGGCGCCTGTGGTGCGGGAACAACTGCGGATAGACCAGCCCGTAGCCAAAATCCTTGTAGTAGTTGCCGTAGAACCAGGACAACGCCTCGTCCACCCGCGCCCGCGCCTGCAGGTCCGCCGGATAGGCGTCCGAGCCGGTCTTGCCTGCCAGGTAGCGCAGGATCGCCCCGCTCTCGGTCAGCACGAAGCCGTCGTCGTCCAGCACCGGCACCAGGGCGTTGGGGTTCACCGCCTTGTACTCGGGCGCGTGGTGCGCGCCCGCCATCAGGTCGACCAGCACCAAGTCCAGCGCGATGCCCTCCTGCGCGGCGAACAGCATGACCATGCGGCTGACGGTGGAGGCGGGGTGGTAGTAGAGCTTCATGGTGCGCCTGGAAGGGTGCTGGGAAGGAGCGGGAATGGTAGCGCCGGGCTGACCCAGGGAGCAGGCCTCAGGCGTCGGGTAAGGCCTTGCCGAGGCCGACGTTGAGCATGTTCCAGGCGCGGATCGCGGCGACCGCGAAGGTGAGCTCCGCCAGTTCGCGCTCGTTGAAGTGTTCGCGCGCGGCCGCAAGCGCATCCTCCGGCAGCCGCTGGGCGCCGATCTCGTTCAGCGCTTCGGCCCAGGCCAGCGTCGCGCGTTCGCGCGCGTCGAACAGCGGGCACTCGCGCCACGCCGCCAGCGTGTCGAGCTTCTGCTGCTCCACGCCCATCTGCCGCAACAGCTTGGCGTGCATGTCCAGGCAGAACATGCAGCCGTTGACCTGCGAGATGCGCAGGGACATCAGTTCGATCAGCTGCGGCCCCAGCGCGCCCTTGTGCAGGTGCTGGCTCAGCTGCAGCAGGTACTGGAAGGCCTCGGGGGCATGGGCGGTGTAGTCGAGCTTGGCAATGGCATTCATCGTCTTCTCCATGGCGGCCACCGTGGCCGCGCTCATGGACAAGGACGATGCCGGGCACTGCTTCGTGACACCTGCCGCGGATGCGCGCTCAGTTGTGCGCGCGCAGCTTGTCCGGGTTGACCACCGACAGCACCTGGGTGATGCGGTCGCCTTCCGCGCCCGACTCGATGGTGATCGTGCTGATCGAATGCAGCCGGCCGTCGTGGAAGCGCAGCATGGCCGGCTCGCCATTGACCGAGCCGATGCGCAGCTCCACCTGCAACGGCAGCATCCGCAGCCGACGCGCCAGTGCCCAGTACAGGCGTCCGATGCGCTCGGCGCCATGCAGGGGGCGCAGCGCGGCGAGGGCCTTGCCGCCGCCGTCGGATACCAGGCGCGCATTGGCGGCGAGCAGCCCGGCAATCCCTTCGCGGTCGCCTTGCTGCACCGCATGCATGAAACGCTCGAGCAGTGCGCGATGGCGGTCCGGCGTCACCGTGAAGCGCGGGCGTCCGGCCTGCAGGCGCGTGCGCGCGCGATGCACCATCTGCCGGCAGTTCGCCTCGCCCTGCCCCAGCAGTTCCGCGATCCGCGCGTAGTCGTAGTCGAACACCTCCTTGAGCAGGAAGGCGGCGCGCTCCTCCGGCCCCAGCTTCTCCAGCAGGGCGAGAAAGGCGATCGAGACCTGGCTGGACACGTCGGCCAGCTGCTCCGGCCCGGGCGCCTCGTCGATGCTCAGCGGCTCCGGCAGCCAGGGACCCGGGTAGGCGCTGCGCTCCGTGCGCGCCGATCGCAGCCTGTCGATGCCCAGCCGCGTGGTCGCCGCCACCAGCCAGGCTTCCAGGTCGCGGATCGCCGAGCGGTTGGCCTGGTGCCAGCGCAGCCACGCCTCCTGCACCAGGTCCTCCGCATCGGCACGGCTGCCGAGCAGGCGGTAGGCCAGGCCCATGAGCCGCGGGCGCAGGGCCTCAAAGGGCGCTTCGCCGGCGGTGGAAGCGGGAAATTGCTCGTTCATGCCACCAGGACGGACGAAGGCGCCGGCGCGTGACATCCAGGGACGGGCGCGGGAATCATGCCGGGCGGCACATTCTCCCCACGGGCCGCGACTCAACCTGGCCCCGTTCCTTCGATGCGCTGCTACAGGTTGCGCCCCGCCCCCTGCCTTTCGTCAGCACGTTCCGCGGCCGCGCGATTCTGCACGAACTGCGGGAAGGTCTCCGCCAGAGGCATCACATCCGGCAGGATGTAGAACACCCCGCCCCGCTCGAACGTCGGGCGCATGATCTGCTCGTAAAACACGGGCGCGACGTTGATGCAGCCATGGGTGATGCGGTTGTCGTCGGGCGTGGGCGATGCAAGGCGTTCGACCCGTCGCTCGGACGGGACGCCGGTCGCGGTCGGGTGGATCGATACCGCGGAATCGTAGTCCACCCACAGCACGCGCCCGGCATCCCTTGACGGGCCGAAGCCGCCGACGAAACGACCGGCAGGGGTGGTGCGATCCCGACCCGGGATCTCGCGAAGCGCGAGGCCGGCAACGCCGGGCGCCGAGTGATCGCCGACCGCCGAGCCGAAGAGCCCGGGTGCGGCGCCCAGCAGCCGGCCGTCCCCCCCGAACACGAGGATCTGTGCAGCGGCCTTGTCGATGATCGCGAACGGGTAGCCTTCGCTGTCCCTGGCTGCGACGACCCAGCCCGCGAGCTCGATCACCGTCTTCGACACTTCCTGGCCTGGCGGAAGCGCGTCCATGGCGGCCACCGGTTGCGCGCTGGCTTCCCCGGCGTTGGCCACGCCAGGGCCTGCAAACGCCAGCGTCAATACCAGCGTGCAACAGGAAGCGGCCCGGATCATTGGATGGATGCAGGTGCGGATGGGAAGGCTCCCTGGAACCAGATCGAGCAAGGAAGGGAAACCGGCGGCCAGCAACGGCCACCGGGTCCCGGGTTCAAACCGCTCGCCACAGATACAAGCGCAATCAACCGCGCGGCACGCGGCCCGGTGCCGTTTCGAGCCGCTGGACGCGACCTTCCAGCGAATCCAGCCGCTGGTTGGCCTGCTGGGCGGCCTGGTTGGCCGATTCGGCGCTCTGGGCGGCGCTCTGCACCTGGGTGTCGAGCTGGTCGAGGCGCGAGTTGACGCGTGCGAAATCGTCGTCATAGGTGGCGCAACTGGCGAGACCCATGGCGACGACGATCGCCACTGCGAGCGTACGCGCCGACGTCAGATGTTGCTTGTTCGGAAACATTGCACTCCTCCTTCGTGTGGGGCCCCGGAAATATAGCGGCTTTCCTGCCGGAGCCATGACCCCTTTTCAGTTGACGTTGGCTTACGTCGACGGATTGTGAAGATGCGTCAACTCGCGCCCGCCACCCGTGTTGTAGCCTTGCAAGGTCGCGCTACCGGAGATCGCCGTGCGCATCCTCCTCACCGGCGCCACCGGACTGGTTGGCCAGGGCGTGCTGCGCGAATGCCTGCGCGCCGCCGACGTCACGCATGTCGCGGCCCTGGGCAGGCACCCGAGCGGCCAGGCCGACCCGAAACTCGAGGACGTCGTGGTACGGGACTTCGCCGACCTGCACGCGGTCGAGGACCGCCTGCATCCGTTCGATGCCTGCCTGTACTGCGCCGGCACGCTGCCGCTGGGCATGACCGAGGCCGACTACCGCCACGTCACCGTGGACCTGACGCTCAACGTGGCGCGCACCCTGGCGCGCCTCAACCCGGCCCTGACCTTCGTCTACATCTCGGGCGCAGCCTCCAATCCCGGCAGCCACCTGATGCCGCTGCGCGTGAAGGGCGAGGCCGAGCGCGCCCTGGCCGACTTGCCCTTCCGCACGGTGATGCTGCGCCCCGGCGCGGTCCAGCCCGTCGAAGGCGTGCGCTCCCCGCACACCGGGCTGGCGTTGATGTACGCCGTCACCGGCCCGTTCATGGGCCTGGGCGTGCGGCTGCTGCCGCAAGCCATGACCACCACCGCGCGCATCGGCCGCGCGATGCTGGCGCTGCTGCGCCAGGAAAATCCGCCCGCGGTGGTGGAAAACGCGGAGATCAACCGGCTGGGTGGCTGAAAGCAGGTCGGAGCTGTGCACCCAGGGAGAGAAATGGACCCTGACCCCTTTTCCCCCGTGTCGATTTCCCGCGCCCGCGTTCGTCGCACCAAGACCCCCGGCAACCAAGGAGAGCGCCCATGTCCTACATCGATGGTTTCGTCCTCGCCGTCCCCACCGCCAACAAGCAGAAGTTCATCGACCACGCCAACGAAGGCGACCCGATCTTCATCGAGTACGGCGCCACCCGCGTGCTGGAGTGCTGGGGCGACGATGTCCCCGCCGGCAAGCAGACCGACTTCCAGCGCGCCGTGCAGGCCACGGCGGACGAGACCGTGGTGTTCTCGTGGATCGAATGGCCCGACAAGGCCTCCCGCGACGCCGGCATGAAGAAGCTGATGGAAGACCCGCGGATGGACCCGGCGATCAACCCGATGCCGTTCGACGGCAAGCGGATGATCTTCGGCGGCTTCGCGCCGATCGTGGAAGTGGGCTCGCAGGGCTGACCGCGGCGGGCGTGCCGGTGTCCGCGCCGGCACGTCAGCGCTGCAATGCGGCCACGATTTCCGGCACGCCGAGCCCGAGTTCAAGTTGCAGGCGCACGTACTCGCGCTCCTTGCGGGACAGGCTGCGGCCCACCTCGATGCGCATGTCCTCCGCCTGCAGGATGCGCATGATCCGGGGCAATGCCGAACCGATGGCATCGGGGCCGTAGCCGGCTTCGCGGAGGGCGGCGCGGATGAGCGCTTCGACGTCCATGGACCCTCCAGGTGGATTACGAGACTCTTGCATTGTGGGCCATGGAACGCCTAAAGCAGCGCATCCGTGAGCGAACGCGCGACGCCGCTGTCGAGCAGCCAGGCCGCGATGGCGAGGTTGCCCAGTACGCTGCACCAGAACACGAACTGGAACGACGCCTTGACGGTCTTGTGCCGGAACCGCTGCTGCGCGATGAGCGCGCCCGGCCAGCCACCCAGCAGGTCGGCCAGGTGCAGCGAGTTCTCCGGGATGCGCTGGGCGTCGGCGCGGGCCGCCGACTTGTCCAGCGAATACATCAGGTACGACAACAGGCTGGCCAGCCCGTAGGCCACCGCCAGCAGCAACGGCAGCCACCCGAACGCGGCGCCGAGCCCGATGGCCAGCAGCGCGGCGCAACCCAGCAGCATGCGCGGGATCGGCAGCGGCGGCTTGCGGTGCTCGATCCGCTGCCCGGCGAACCGCACCTCGGTGGCATTGATGCGCCCGCGCGCGTCGCGCCCCGCGGTGTAGGAGATCAGGTCGCCGTCGACTGGCCGGCGCGAACCGAACTGGAACGCCTTGACGTGCACGAAGGCGCGATCGCCACCGCCGTTGGGCACCACGAAACCGTAGCCCTTGTCGTCGTTCCACCCGGAGATGCGGCCAACGAATCTCATCGCGAATCATTCCCCTGGATTCCGTACCCCGTTTTTCCTAGACATCCCGGTGCAGCGTGCCTTCGATGCGCCGGTCCGGTACCAGCCAGACGAGGGCGACGGCGACATACAGCGCCTCGGCGATCCAGGGCTGCCAGAAGCTCGCGGCGATGCCGGCGATGTAGGCCAGCGGCGACAGCTTGCCCTTCCAGTCGCCGCCGATCGCGCGCCTGAGCGTCGAGTCGGGGCCGTCGAGCGCGATGAGCTTCTGCTGCAACAGCCAGTACGCGATCGCCGCCATCAGCAACACCACGCCGTATGCGGCCGTGGGCGCCGCGGCGAAGTGATTCTCGCCCATCCAGGCGGTGGCGAACGGGAACAGCGACAGCCAGAACAGCAGGTGCAGGTTCGCCCACAGCGCCCCGCCGGACACGTGCCGCGCCGCCGCCAGCATGTGGTGGTGGTTGCTCCAGTAGATGCCCACGTACACGAAGCTCAGCACGTAGCTGAGCAGCACCGGCCACAGCGGCGCCAGCGCCGCGAACGTGGCCTCGTGCGGCACCTTAAGCTCCAGCACCATGATCGTGATGATGATGGCGATGACGCCGTCGCTGAATGCTTCCAGTCGGCTTTTGTTCATTGCAGGGTAAATGGTCCCGACAGCCTTTCCGGTGCTGACCTCATCACGGACGTCCGTACGTCGTCCGGGCAGCTTCCTTGACTTGTTCCTGGAATCTGCGTCGCTTCGCCCTTTCGCGTTCCAACTCTCCTGCGTTGGCAATAACGTTGGTCGCGAGGAATTCGCCCAGGCGCTTGCCATCTGCCTCCGTGGCCGCAAAGAAGGCATCACAGGCCGCCAGGCTGGCCTGGCACATCGTCCGCGTTTCCATCACGAGCGCGCCATCGCGCATCATCAGCACGCGCTTGATCGCCGCCGGATAGGCGGGGTCGCTGAATGGCGCGAAAGTCCAGATCGCCATGCCTGCATCGGCATCCGGCACGAAGTACCAGGTCCATCCACTTCCGTGCTGGAGTTCCTCCGCCTGCGGGTTGGCCCGCAGGTCACGCAACGCGGCACCGACGTCCGGATAGCCGATCGCCGGCCCGGGCACGGCAGACTTCTGCGCAAAAGCCACGCCGACGCCCAGCAGGCAGCAAAACAGCATTGACCGGCGCATGAGCTTCCCCGACATGTTGGGACCTACCGAGCGAAATACGTGCATGAACCCGCTGTCAGCAAATAGCCCTGACACCTTTTCCCGCTGCGGCTTCTCATTTCAGAACATTGGTTGGTGCCTCACACCATCGGCAACTTCAACCCCATCTCCCGCGCGCATGCCTTGGCGATCTCATAGCCCGCATCCGCATGCCGCATCACGCCGGTCCCTGGGTCGTTCCACAGCACGCGCGCAATGCGCTTGTCGGCTGCCTCGCTGCCGTCACACACGATCACGATGCCGCTGTGCTGCGAATACCCCATCCCCACGCCCCCACCATGGTGTAACGACACCCAGGTCGCGCCACCGGCCACGTTGAGCATCGCATTGAGCAGCGGCCAGTCGCTGATGGCGTCGCTGCCGTCCTGCATCGCTTCGGTTTCGCGGTTGGGGCTGGCAACGCTGCCGCTGTCGAGGTGGTCGCGGCCGATCACGATCGGAGCCTTGAGTTCGCCGTTGCGCACCATCTCGTTGAAGGCCAGGCCAAGCTTGTCGCGCAGACCCAGGCCGACCCAGCAGATGCGCGCGGGCAGGCCCTGGAAGCTGATGCGCTCGCGCGCCATGTCCAGCCAGTGGTGCAGGTGCTTGTCGTCGGGGATCAGTTCCTTGACCTTGGCGTCGGTCTTGTAGATGTCCTCGGGGTCGCCGGACAGCGCCACCCAGCGGAACGGGCCGATGCCCTTGCAGAACAGCGGGCGTACGTAGGCGGGGACGAAGCCGGGGAAGTCGAACGCGTTCGTGCAGCCCTCGTCGAAGGCCATCTGGCGGATGTTGTTGCCGTAGTCGAAGGTCGGGATGCCCTGCTGCTGGAACGCGAGCATGGCCTCGACGTGTACGCGCATCGACTTCTTCGCCGCGTCGCGCACGCGCTGCGGGTTGGCCTGCTGCACGGCCAGCCATTGTTCCACCGTCCAGCCGATCGGCAGGTAGCCGTGCACGGGATCGTGCGCGCTGGTCTGGTCGGTGACGGCGTCGGGGCGCACGCCGCGCCTGACGAGTTCGGGCAGGATTTCGGCGGCGTTGCCGAGCAGCGCGATCGACTTCGCCGCGCCGGCTTTCGTGTACTTGTCGATCCGGGCGAGCGCGTCGTCGAGGTCGGAGGCCTGCTCGTCGACGTAGCGGGTGCGCAGGCGCATGTCGATGCGCGACTGCTGGCATTCGATGTTGAGGCTGCAGGCGCCGGCCAGCGAGGCGGCCAGCGGCTGCGCGCCGCCCATGCCGCCGAGCCCGGCGGTGAGGATCCACTTGCCGGCGAGGTTGCCGCCGTGATGCTGGCGGCCCATCTCGACGAAGGTTTCGTAGGTGCCCTGCACGATGCCCTGGCTGCCGATGTAGATCCAGCTGCCGGCGGTCATCTGCCCGTACATCATCAGGCCCTTGGCATCGAGCTCGTTGAAGTGCTCCCAGGTGGCCCAGTGCGGCACCAGGTTGGAGTTGGCGATCAGCACGCGCGGGGCGTCGGCGTGGGTGGGGAAGATGCCGACCGGCTTGCCGGACTGCACCAGCAGGGTTTCGTCGTCGCCCAGGGTCTTCAGCGATTCGATGATCGCGTCGTAGCACTCCCAGTTGCGCGCGGCGCGACCAATGCCGCCGTAGACCACCAGCTCCGCGGGGTTCTCGGCAACGTCCGGGTCCAAGTTGTTCTGGAGCATTCGGAACGGAGCCTCGGTGAGCCAGGACTTGCAGCTGAGCTCGGGGCCGCGGGGGGCGCGGATCGTGCGGGTGGAATCTTTGCGGGTGGGCATTTCGCGGGCCGTGGTGCGTGGTGAGGCCCTGATTATGCCGGGGCGGCCCCTCGTCCGGCCGGTCGACCCACCTTCTGCCCGCGTGCGGGAAGAAGGGAAGGCTCAGGCGGCACGTCGCGCCGCGGCCAGGTTGGCCAGGCGGTGCACCAGTGCGTCGACCTCGGCCTCGGCGGCGGCAATGGAGGCCTGCAGGCGTTCGTCGGCGAATTCGTCGTACTCGATTGCGACGCGCTCGACCGCGTCGATGCCGATGTAGCGCAGTGGCGTGGCCACGCCCGCCTCGACGTGGTTGTCGGCGGCCAGCCGCTGCCCCGGCTCGTAGCCGTGGTCGCCGCGCGCGCTCAGCAGCACCAGGCGCTTGCCCTGCCCCGCGAGCAGCGGCCAGTACGGCTCGCCGGCGCGGCTGCGGTCGAACCCGAACGTGCGCCCGACGCGGACGACGTTGTCGATCCATGCCTTCAGCGTGGACGGCATGCCGAAGTTGTACATGGGCACGCCGATGACGATGAGGTCGGCTGCGATCAGTTCGTCGACGAGGGCGTCGCTTTCCGCGAGCGTGTCGCGCATCCATGGTTCGCGCTGCCCGGGTGGAGTGAACGCGGCATGCACCCACGCGCCGGTGACGGGAGTCGGCGGAGTGGCGGCGACATCCCGGCAGGTGACGGCATCCCGGGGTCGCAACGACTGCCAGCGGCGCACGAAGCGGGCCGAGAGGCGGCGCGTGTGCGCGCCGTGCGGCTGCTCGCCTGAGCGGCCCGGGCGGGCGCTGGAATCGATCTGCAGTAACCTGATCATGGCTCACCTGTGGGCGGACGGGAGCGACAGGTTCCCGGCCTGAAGTGCGGGTGTAAAGCGATCATTCCGCATCCGACGGATGCATTGGATTCATCCATGGACACGCGACGACTGCCGCCCCTCACCGCCCTGCGCGCCTTCGAAGCGGCCGCGCGCCACCTGAGCTTCAAGCACGCAGCGGGCGAGCTGTCGCTGACGCCGACCGCGATCAGCCACCAGGTCCGGCAACTGGAGGACGCCCTGGGCGTGCGGTTGTTCGTGCGCGGCACCCGCCGGGTGGATCTCACCCCGGCGGGACACGAGCTGTTCCCCGCGCTGCGCGACGGCTTCGACGCCATGGCGCGAGCCGTGCAGCGCGTGCGTCCCGGATCGCGCCAGCGCGCGATCGTGCTGAGCACGACGATGGCCTTCGCTTCCCGCTGGCTGCTGCCGCGGCTGGCGCGCTTCGCCGCGGCGCATCCGCACATCGCGCTGCATTTGCACACCAGCGACGCACCGGTGGACCTGCAGGGCGACGTCGCGCAACTGGCCATCCGCTACGGAGCGGGCCACCATGCCGGGCTGCTGTGCGCACCGCTGCTGCCTTCGCGCTTCGCCCCCGTGTGCGCGCCCGGGCTGGGCGTGCACGGCCCGCGGGACCTGGCACGGGTACCGCTGATCGGCTTCGACTGGTTCCGCCGCGAGGCGGCGACGCCGGATTGGCCGCTGTGGTTCGCGCGTGCCGGCTGCGCACCGCTGCCGCGCCAGTTGCAGTTCGCCGACGAAGTGCACGCCATCCAGGCGGCGATCGCCGGCCAGGGCGTGGCCATGGTCAACCTGGCACTGGTGGCCGATGCGCTCGACGCCGGCCAGCTGTGCCAGCCCTTCGGGCCCGAGTTGCCTGGACACGGGTTCCAGCTGGCGTGGGCGCAGGCGCGCGATGCCGATCCCGACATCGCCGTGGTGCGCGCGTGGCTGCTTGCGGAAGCGGCCGCGGAGAACGCACCGCCGGCGTCCTGACGCGCGCGCTCAGCCCCGCTCCCAGGGCGGCGTCCCGCCCAGCTTGCCGGTGAGGAAATCCACGAACGCCCGCACCCGGGGCGGCACCAGCCTGCGCTGCGGCATTACCGCATGGATACCGCTCTCCGGCAGCGGGTGCCCCGGAAGCACGCGCTGCAGGCGACCTGCGCGAAGGTCGTCGCAGACGTGCCAATACGAATGCCGGGCGATGCCGAGGCCCGCCACCGCCGCATCGCGCAACAGTTCGCCCTGGTTGCTCTCGATGCGCCCGGTGACGCGCACGGCGGTCTCCTCGCCGCCGCCATGGAAGCGCCAGGTGTCCTGCCGGCCCTGGTCGCCGACGAGCAGCAGGCAATCGTGGGCGGCCAGGTCGGCGGGCGACCGCGGCGTGCCGCGTCGCGCCAGGTAGGCGGGCGAGGCGCAGAGCACGTGGCGGTTGCTGGCGAGCTGACGCGCGACCAGGCGGGAGTCGTCGAGCGTCCCGATGCGGATGGCCACGTCGATGCCGGAGCGCACCAGGTCCACCCGGACGTCGCTCAGGTCCACGCTGACGCGCACCGCCGGATGCAGGTCGAGGAATTCCGGCAGCAACGGCGACACGTAGAGGCGGCCGAACGTGGACGGCATGGTGACGCGCAGCGTGCCGGCGACGCCGCTGCCGCTGCGGCGCAGGCCGTCGGCCAGCGCCTCCAGGTCCTCCACCAAACCGCGCCCCTGTTCGGCCAGCAGCAAGCCCTCGGGCGTGGGGTGCAACTGGCGGGTGGTGCGCTGCAGGAGGCGGACGCCGAGCTCGCGTTCGAGCCGCTTGAGCCGCTGGCTGGCCACGGCCACCGAGAGGTCCAGGTCGCGCGCGGCGGCGCTGATCGAACCCAGGTCCAGCACGCGCAGGAACAGCGCGATGTCGCCGATCCGGTCCATTTTCAATGTTCCGCTGAGAGTCCTTCCACAGTTGCACGGTTTCCGCAGAGGATGCAACGCACGAGACTGCGGGCCTTCCCTGATCCAAGGACTGCAGATGGAAACCCGCTTTCTCGGCGCATCCGGCTTCAAGGTCCCGGCGCTCGGCTTCGGCGCCGGCACCTTCGGCGGCAAGGGGCCGCTGTTCTCGGCCTGGGGCAACAGCGACGTCGCCGAGGCGACGCGCATGGTCGACCTGTGCCTCGAGGCCGGGGTGAACCTGTTCGACACGGCCGACGTCTACTCCGACGGGGCGTCGGAAACCATCCTCGGCGCTGCCGTCCGCGGCCGCCGCGACCAGGTCATCCTCTCCACCAAGCTGACGCTGCGCGCGGGCGATGGCGCCAACGATGTCGGCGCGTCGCGGCACCACCTGCTGCGCGGCGTGGAGCGCGCGCTCGCCAGGTTGGGCACGGACTACATCGACCTGCTGCAGCTGCACCACTTCGATGCGCGCACGCCGGTCGAGCAGGTGATGTCGACGCTCGACGAACTGGTGCGCGCCGGCAAGGTGCGCTACCTCGGCGCCTCCAACTTCTCCGGCTGGCAGCTGATGAAATCGCAGGCGGTCGCCGACCGCCACGGGCGCGAGCGCTTCGTCGCGCACCAGGCCTACTACTCGCTGGTCGGGCGCGACTACGAGTGGGAGCTGATGCCGCTGGCCGCGGACCAGGGCATCGGCGCCGTGGTGTGGAGTCCGCTCGGCTGGGGCCGGCTGACTGGCAGGATCCGGCGCGACCAGCCGTTGCCGGCCGGCAGCCGCCTGCACGACACCGCGGGCTTCGCGCCGCCGGTGGACGAGGAGCGCCTGTATCGCGTGGTCGACGCGCTGGAGGCGATCGCCGCCGACACCGGCAAGTCCGTTCCGCAGGTCGCGTTGAACTGGCTGCTGCAGCGGCCGACGGTCGCAACCGTACTGATCGGCGCGCGCAACGAGACCCAGTTGCGCGACAACCTCGGCGCGGTGGGCTGGTCGCTCGACGCAGACCAGATGCAGCGGCTCGACGACGCGAGCCGGACCACCCCGCCCTATCCCTACTACCCGTACTGGAACGGCCAGTTCAGCGAGCGCACGCCGCCGCTGGCGTGAGCTTGCCTGCGCCTGGCCTGCCCCTCTTCCGGGTACCCCACATGCCCTCGACCGAATGTTCCGTTTGCGATGACCTCGCGGCGCCCACGATGCCCGACACGGCGCACTGGCCGGCAGTCCTCCCTATCAGACCACCCTGGCCGACTGCCCGGGCAGTGTCCGAAGCCACCGCGACGCGCTAGATTGGCGCCCCCGTTCCATCTGCGAGGTGGTGCCATGAAATGGACTCTTGCCCTCGCCTTCGGACTGGCGCTCGCGCCGGCCGCGGCGCAGACCCCTGCCATCCCCGACTACGTCGCCAAGGCCGTCGCCGACCCGGCGCGCGGCGAGGACGCCAAGGCCGACGAGCGCCGCCACATCGGCGAGATCATGGCCTTCGCCGGGGTGAAGCCCGGCGACAAGGTGCTCGAACTGGTGCCGGGCAGCGGTTACTGGTCGCGCGTGTTCGCCAAGATCGTGGGGCCGCAGGGCCGCGTGTACGGCGCCGTGCCCGAGCCGATGAAGAAGTACTCCGACGAGACGATCACGCTGCCCGACAGCTACCCCAACGTCGAGGTGCTGGTGCAGCCCGCCGACGCGCTGGCGGCCCCGGCGCCGGTGGACGTGGTGTTCACCGTGCAGAACTACCACGACTACCCCGACAAGTTCATGGGCCCGACCGATCCGGCGATCCTCAACAAGGCGGTGTTCGCCGCGCTCAAGCCCGGCGGCACCTACATCGTCGTCGACCACGTCGCCGAGGCGGGTTCCGGCCTGCGCGACACCGACACCCTGCACCGCATCGATCCGGCGCTGGTGAAGCAGCAGGTGGAGGCGGCCGGCTTCGAATACGTCGGCGAAAGCGAGGTGCTGCGCAATCCGGCCGACACCCACAAGCTGAAGGTGTTCGACGACGCGATCCGCGGGCACACCGACCAGTTCGCCTACAAGTTCCGCAAGCCGATGGCCGCGCAGGATGCGCACGCAATGGACGACATGGACCACGCACACGACATGGACGGCGCCCACGACATGCACGACATGGCCGGCATGGAAGAGGCGAAGGACGCGGACGAAGCGCAGGATGCCGCACCGGCGAAGGACGACTAGCCCCGGCGCAGCGGGCGGACTGACGAAAAGCCCGGCGAATGCCGGGCTTTTCCGTTACTGCCTCATCTGGCCGAAGGCCCGCCCTGCAGCGGCGTGCAGGCTTTGGCCGCCGCCTTGAGCGCGGCGACTTCCGCCTCGCTCGCCGCGACCGCGACGTTGCCGCCACCGCCGTCGAACACCACCTGCCACCGGCCATCCTCGCCGCGCAGCCAGGTCGAGACGAAGCGGCCGATGCGGTAGCGGGTCGCGGACCCGGGCTTGTCGCCGGCAGCGGCCGGGATCTCCATCCAGTACGGGCCGCGCGACAACGCCAGCTTGCCGTCGGCGCCGACATCGACCGCGTCGGGATACCAGCGCAGCACCAGGCCCTTGCCGGCGATGATGCCGGCCCAGTCCGCGGCGATCGCGGCGGCGCCATGGGCAGGCGTGCCGTCGCCGCCGATGAACACCGCATCCGGATGCAGGTAGCCGGCGAAGGCGGCGGGATCGTGGTCGGCGACCGACTGGGCGAAGCCGCTTTCGCGCGCCCAGACGGTGCATCGCGCGTCGTCCGTGCCGGCCTGCGGCGGCACCGGTTCGACGGCGCCGGCAACCTGCGCGGCGCACAGCAGCGACAACAACAGCAACGAACGCGGCAAGGCCATGGCGCACTCCCGGAGGGACGCCAGCATGCCACCGGTTCGCAACCCTGCGACCGTGCTGGAAGCTGGGGACCGGGGAGCCGCCGCAGTTCGCCAGCAGTCGTCATGGTCGCGCCCTATGATCGACCGATGCATCCATCCCTCCGCTTCCTGTCGTGGCTGCTGGCGGCCCTGCTCTGCAGTTGCCAGTCCCTGCCGCCGCCCACTGCGGCCGTCCACCCGGTCCTGCTGGTGTCGATCGACGGCCTGCGCGCCGACGCCGTCGGCAGCGGCGCGATGCCGACGCTCGATGGCATCGCCGCCGCCGGCGTGCACGCGGACTGGATGAACCCCTCGTACCCGTCGCTGACCTTCCCCAACCACTACACGCTGGTGACCGGCCTGCGGCCGGACCACCACGGCATCGTCAACAACACCATGCGCGACGCGGTGCTGGGCAGGTTCTCGCTCAAGGACCGCGCCGCGGTCGAGGATCCGGGCTGGTGGGGCGGTGAACCGGCCTGGGTGACGCTGCAGAAGCACGGAGGCCGCGCGGCGACGATGTTCTGGCCAGGCTCGGAAGCGCCGATCGGCGGCATGCATCCGCGCGACTGGCGGCGCTTCGATGCCACGACCACCCCGGCCGAGCGCGTGGATACGGTGCTGGAGTGGCTCGAACGCCCGCTGCCGCAACGTCCGCGGCTGCTGACCCTGTATTTCGACCAGGTGGACCACGAAGGGCATGCGTACGGCCCGGGTTCGCCGCAGGCACGCGAGGCGATGTCACGGGTGGATGCAGCGCTTGCGCGGCTGCTTGCCGGACTGGAGGCGCGCGGACTCCGCGACCAGGTGGACCTGTTGCTGGTGTCCGACCACGGCATGGCGACGATGCCGCCGGGACAGCGCGACTACCTCGACGATTACCTGCGCGCTGGCGGCCTGGGCATCGATGCGATCGACGTGGTCAGCCGCGGCACCAGTGTCGGGATCGCGCCGCGCGCCGGCACGGAAACCGCGGTCGAGCAGGCACTGGTGGGGCGCCATCCGCATGCGCAGTGCTGGCGCAAGCGGGATGTTCCCGCCCGTTGGCATTACGGCACCCATCCGCGCGTGCCGCCGGTCGTGTGCCAGGCCGACGTCGGCTGGGACCTGACGGCCCGCGCCAGCCATCAGCGCAACACCACGGGCGGCGCGCACGGGTTCGCGCCGGAGGCGCCCGACATGCGCGCGGTGTTCATCGCCGACGGGCCGGGTTTCGCCGACGGCGTGGGCATGCGCGCGTTCGACAACGTGGACGTGTATCCGCTGCTGATGCGCCTGCTCGGAATTCCGGCGCAACCCAACGACGGCAATCCGCACACGTTCGACGCGGTGCTCGAAGACCGGCCCTGATGCTCCCGGCGGCAGCGCCGTCGGTCGCGAACGTGCCCCTGCCATCGCGATCACCGCGCGAAAGGTCGCGGCCCAATCCGTTTCCGCAGGTCCAGCGTGGCTTGGAGACGCCTGCCGGATGCCAGGCTGCGCCGCGGAACGCGGTCGCTCAGCCCAGCAGCCGCTGCATCGCATCGCGGTAGCGCGCGGCGGTGGCGTCGCGGTCCACGTGCCGGCCTTCGGCGACCACGCGCTTGCCGCCGACATGCACCTCGCGCACCAGGTTGCGGTTGCCGCTGAAGATCCAGCGATCGACCGCGTCGCCGCCGCCCACGCCGGCGAACTGCGGCGCATCGGTGTCGAGCACGATCCAGTCGGCGCAATGGCCGGCCTCGAGCTTGCCGATGGCCTGCCAGGTCGCGGCGCCGGCGCTGGCCAGGGTGCCGCGCAGCAGGGTCTCGCCGACGCTGTGCGAATCGCCGTCGACGGCGACGTTGCGGTGGCGGGTGGCCAGGCGCTGGCCGTATTCGAGCCAGCGCAGTTCCTCCACCGGGGACACCGAGATCTGCGAGTCCGAGCCGATGCCGAACGCGCCGCCGGCTTCGAGGTAGTCGCGCAGCGGGAACAGGCCGTCGCCGAGGTTGGCCTCGGTGGTCGGGCAGAGCGCGACCGTGGCGCCGCTGTGCGCAAGCCCCTGCACTTCGACGGCGTCCAGGTGGGTGGCATGCACCAGCGTCCAGCGCGCATCGACCTCGGCGTTGGCCAGCAGCCATTCCACCGGGCGCGCGCCGCGCAACGCGAGGCAGTCCTGCACCTCGCCGACCTGTTCGGCGATGTGGATGTGCAGCGGCATGTCGCGTGGCACCGCGGCCACGACTTCGCGCAATGCCTCGGGCGGCACCGCGCGCAGGCTGTGCAATGCGCAGCCGATGCGCAGGGCGTCGCCTTCGTCGGCGCACAGGTTGTCGATCAAGGCAAGGAATTCGTCGACGCCGTGGCCGAAGCGGCGCTGCCGCTCGCCCAGCGGGCGGCCGTCGAAACCGCCGCTCATGTACAGCACCGGCAGAAGGGTCAGGCGGATGCCAGTGTCGCGCGCGGCGCGGATCAAGGCGCGCGACATCGCCGCCGGGTCGGCGTAGCGGCTGCCGTCGGCCGCATGGTGCAGGTAATGGAATTCGCAGACCGTGGTGTAGCCGGCTTCCAGCATCTCGACGTACAGCTGCTCGGCGACGGCATGCAGCGAATCGGGATCGAAGCGCGCGGCCATCCGGTACATGGTTTCGCGCCAGGTCCAGAACGAATCGTGCGCGTCGCGCGGCGCGGCGCCGGCGGCGCCGTCGAGCGTGCGCCGTTCCGCCAGCCCCGCCATGGCGCGCTGGAATGCGTGCGAATGCAGGTTGGGGATGCCGGGGACGATCCAGCTGCCGCTGGCGGTCGGTTCGGCCCGCTCGCCCGCGCCGATGCGGCCATTGGCGTCGATGTCGAAGCCGGCGTCGCCGCGCCAGCCCGCGGGGGTCCACAACATCGCGGCGTCGATGGTCTGCATGCCGGCATTCTGCCCCAGTCATGCCGGACCCGCATGCGACAATGGCGCCATGGGAGTGCGCGAAACACCCGAAGCCGGACTGGACCTGCTGTCCGGCGAGAACTGGAAGCGCCGCGCCGCGCTGTGGGGCGGCGGCGCGGCCGTGGCCCTGGCCGCCATCGTGTTCGCCAAGGCCAGCGATGCCGCCTTCTCCGTGTTCCGCATGGTGCTCGCATATTCACCGCTGTGGTCGCTGCTGTTGACCCCGGCCGTGTTCGGCGGCCTCGCCTGGGCGACCACGCGCGGGCTGCAGGCCACTCGCGGCAGCGGCATCCCGCAGGTGATCGCATCGCTGGAAATGCCGCCGGACTGGGGCGAACGCCACCTGTCGCTGCGGGTGGCCGCGGCGAAGATGGCATTGACCATTTTCGGACTGCTCGGCGGCGCTTCGATCGGGCGCGAAGGCCCCACCGTGCACGTCGGCGCCGCGATCATGCGGGCCATCGGGCGCCGCTTCGGCTTCGCCGATCCCCGCCAGACGTCGCGTTTCCTGCTGGCCGGCGGCGCGGCCGGCATCGCCGCGGCCTTCAACACGCCCCTGGCCGGCGTCGTGTTCGCGATCGAGGAACTCAGCGGCACCTTCGAGCACCGGTTCTCGGGCACGCTGCTCACGGCGGTGATCGTCGGTGGCGTGGTCTCGCTCGGCGTGCTGGGCAGCTATACCTATTTCGGCAGCATGGATGCCGCCTTGCCGCTGGGCCAGGGCTGGCTCGCGGTGCTGGCCTGCGGCGCGCTGTGCGGCCTGGCCGGCGGCGGATTCAGCCGACTGCTGCTGGAGATCGTCGACGGCAAGCCACGCGCACTGGGGCTGCTGCGCAAGCGCCATCCGGTGGTGATGGCAATGGCCTGCGGCCTGGTCCTGGCCGGGCTCGGGGTAGTGTTCGGTGCCGGCGCCTTCGGAACCGGCTACGAACAGGCGCGCGGCCTGCTGCAGGGGCATGCCGGCGTCGGCCACGAGTTCGGGCTGGTCAAGCTCGCCGCGAACCTGGTGTCGTATGCCGCCGGCATCCCGGGCGGGCTGTTCTCGCCCGCGCTGGCGGTCGGCGCCGGCCTCGGCCACAACATCGCCGCCCTGTTGCCCGCAGCCGATCCGTCCGCGATCGTGTTGCTGGGCATGTGCGGCTACCTCGCAGGCGTCACCCAGGCGCCACTGACTTCGGCGGTGATCACGATGGAGATGACCGACAACAACGAAATGCTGCTGCCGATCCTGGCGACGGTGCTGATTGCGCGTGGCGCATCGGCGCTGCTGTGCCGGCAACCGGTCTACCGGGCACTGGCGTTGCGATTGCTGCCGGGCGCGACCGATCCCGCGCCCGGACAGGCGGCGCGATGACCCGGGCCTACGACGCAATCGCGATCGGCGCGAGCCTGGCGACGCTGGACGGCGACGGCGGCTACGGCGCGATCGAGGACGGCGCACTGGGCTGGCGCGACGGCCTGCTGGCCTATGTCGGCGCGCGCACCGGGCTGCGGGGCGACCCGGCGACGTTGGCCGGCGAGGTGGTCGCGCTCGACGGTGGCTGGATCACCCCGGGGCTGGTCGATTGCCATACCCACGCGGTGTTCGCCGGCGACCGTGCCGGCGAATTCGAGCTGCGCTTGCAGGGCGCCAGCTACGAGGAGGTCGCACGCGCCGGCGGCGGCATCCTTTCGACCGTGCGCGCGGTGCGCGCCGCCAGCGAGGACGAGTTGCTGGCGCAGTCGCTGCCGCGCGCGCGCGCGCTGCTGCGCGACGGCGCCACCACGCTGGAGATCAAGTCCGGCTACGGCCTGGACCTGCGCAACGAGCGCAAGATGTTGCGGGTCGCGCGCCGCATCGGCGACGAACTCGGGATCACGGTGCGCACGACCTACCTCGGCGCGCACGCGCTGCCGCCGGAATATACCGGCTCGGGGCAGGCCGGCTCGGAGCAGGCGGGCGACGCCAACGGCTACATCGCCGCGGCGGTGGAATGGCTGGTGGCCCTGCAGGCGGAAGGGCTGGTCGACGCGGTGGACGCGTTCTGCGAGGGCATCGGCTTCACGCCGGCGCAGACGCGGCGGATGTTCGAGGCTGCATCCGCACTCAAGCTGCCGGTGAAGCTGCACGCCGACCAGCTCAGCGATCTCGGCGGTGCCGGGCTGGTGGCGGAGTACCGCGGCCTCTCGGCCGACCACATCGAACACGCCAGCGAAGCCGGGGTGCGCGCGATGGCCGCCGCGGGCACGGTCGCGGTGCTGCTGCCGGGCGCCTTCCACGTGCTGCGCGAAACTAGGTTGCCGCCGCTGGAGTCGCTGCGCGCGCATGGCGTGCCGATGGCGGTGGCGACCGACTGCAACCCCGGCACGTCGCCGCTGTTGTCGCTGCGCCAGGCGATGCAGCTGGCGTGCACGCATTTCCGGCTGACGCCCGCGGAAGCGCTGCGCGGCGCGACGGTGCATGGCGCGCGCGCGCTGGGTCTTGCCGATCGCGGCATGCTGCGCGTGGGGATGCGCGCCGATTTCGTGCACTGGCGCGTCCGCCAGCCAGCCGAACTGTGCTACTGGCTCGGAGGAGACCTGGCCACGGCGGTGTTCGCAGGCGGCCAGCGGATCGCCTGACCCCGGCTTGCCGCGTGCCCGGAACGACGAAGCCCCGCAATGCGGGGCTTCGTTCAACGCTGCGCGGTATCCCGCGCCGGTCGGATTACTTGGCGGTGGTCTTCTTGGCCACGGCCTTCTTCGCCGGGGCCTTGGCCACCGACTTGGTCGCGGTCTTCTTCACCACCGGGGCGGACGGCGCGCCGGTCGCCTTGGCCACGCTGTGGGAACGCGCATTACCGTAGCTGGATTTGCTGCGCTTGCCCTTGGCGGTCTTGCTGTCGCCCTTGCCCATGTCGTGCTCCTGGAAATCGTGTCTTGGAAAATGGATCGCGACGCGCGCGAGGGCCGGGATTCTATCACGCAGACCTGCCGGCCCCGTTGCCGCAGCGTGCTGGAAGCAAGGGGGAAGGCTGGATCCGCCTGCCGCAACAGCGCCCGGCTCCGGCGGGTGCCGCCGGCCGACGGGCTGGGGGTGCTGCGCCCTCCTGACGACATCCTGTCTCTAAGTCGGGTCGCAGGCCATCCATGGCCTGCTCTCCGCACCCCCAGCCCGCCGGCCGGCGACACGGGCGAGATCAGGGATCCTGTCTTCGAAGAGTCCGCTCCGACTGCAAGCGGGACGCCGGGTGCTTTTTCAATGCACGCAACTGGCGTTATGCACGTGGACGCGGGTGAGCCGGAGGTTGGCCAGGTGCGCCAGGCCGACCATCGTGCCGCCGAAGGTCATCACGATTGCGTGCGGCAGCAGCGAGTGGTGCAGCGGCGCGTAGGCCACGCCGATCCACAGGGCCGCCAGACCGGGCAGCAGCATCCACAACGCGCGCACCGCGCGATGGCGGCGGTAGCCCCAGGCCAGGGTGAACACGCCCAGCAGGCTCGCGAACACCACGAAGCCTTCCTCGAAGCTCTCGCCCAGCCAGGTCGCGATCCCGAGCGACGGCAGCAGCGCGATCACGATCGGCAGCAGCGCGCAGTGGATCGCGCACAGCAGCGAGCCGGTCGCGCCGAGGCGATCGAGCAGCGGCGTCGGGTGGCGGAGCCTGGGCAAGGGGCGGACGGTGTCCTTCATTGCGTTACATTGTAACAGTCGCAATGTCGGGCCCCGTGTGAACGCCGCCATCAGCGCGCGCCATCGCCCAGCTCGAACACGCCGCCGGGCGCTGCGTGCGCCGGGTGCGAGCGCCTGACCGCCGGCAGCGCCTGCGCCAGCAGCGCGACGCCGGCCAGCGTCCAGACGATCATCGCCCCGCTCGGCAGGTCCAGCACCGCCGACAGCGCCAGCCCGGCGACATACCCCAGGATGCCGATCGCATAGGCGGCCCCGAGGCGGCCACGGCCGCGCATGCCGGCCGTCGCCAGGGCCGGCACGATCAGGCTGGCGAACACCAGGTAGACGCCGACCAACTGCACCGAGACGGTGATCGCCAGCGCGAACAGGCCGTAGAACCAGACCCCGGCCAGGCGCCCGCGTCGCCACCACAGCACGCCCAGCAACGCCGCCGACAGCAATGCCGGCAGCAACAACTGCGGATAGCCGACCCACAGGATCTGCCCGACCAGCAGGTCCTTGAGGTGCTCGCCGCCCTGCGGGTTGTTGGCCAGCAGCAGCAGGCCACCGGTCGCGGCCAGCACGAACAGGGTACCGATCAGCGGCTCCTGGTATTCGGGCCAGCGGCGATCGGTCCACGACAGCAGCCCGGCGCCGGCCAGCGCCGCGATCGCGGCCGCGACCTGCACGCCGAAGCCATGCTCGTCGATGCCCAGGTACTGCGCGAGGATCACCCCGAGCCCGGCGATCTGCGCGATCGCCAGGTCGATGAAGATGATCCCGCGCGACAGCACCTGCTTGCCCAACGGCACGTGCGTGGACAGCACGATCAGGCCGGCGACGCAGGCCGGCCCGAGGATCGCGATGTCCAGGCCCTGCCAGTGGAAGGTCACTTCGCCGCTCCCAGCAACTTGGCGATGGTCGAGTCGAACAGGCCGAACAGGTCCTTCGACTGCGCGTCGCCACCGACGCTGAACGGCAACGTCACTGCCGGTACCCCGGTGCGCTGGCTCAGCCAGTCCGCCGGCTTGGGATCCTGGTAGGCGGCGCGGACGATGGCCAGCGTGTCCGCGCTCTTCGTCGTCGCGACCAGCGCCGACAGGTGCGCCGCGGTCGGCGGCACCCCGGGCCGGGGTTCGAGCGCGCCGATCTCCTGCAGGCCGAGCCAATCCCACAGGTACACCCAGCTGATGTGGTGGACCACGACCTTGCGGCCCTTGAGCGGCGCGGCCTGCGCCTTCCACTTCACCATCGCGGCGAGCCAGCGCTGCTCGAAATCGGCGCCGCGCGCGTTGTAGGTCGCGGCGTTGGCGGGGTCGAGCCCGGCGAGGCGGTCAGCGAGCCGGCGCGCGACGATCAGCACGCGGCGCGGGTCCATCTGGATGTGCGGGTTGCCGTCCGGGTGCACGTCGCCGTTGGCGCGGTCGAGCGTGGTCGGCTTGCCCAGCGTCTTGACCTGCATTGCGGCCATGAACGAGCCGGCGCCCGACGCGATCCTGGTGTTCCCCGATTGCCGGATCAATTGCGGCAGCCAGCCGATCTCAAGCTGCGCGCCGGTGCACACGGCCAGGTCGGCGCTGCGCACCTTGGCGATCAGGCTCGGCTTGGCCTCGATCACGTGCACGTCCTGCAGCGCGGTGGTGGCGACGTCGAGATCCACCTTGTCGCCGGCAAGCTCGCGCACCAGGGCGCCCCATTCCGGCTCGCAGGCGAACACCTTCAGTTTCGCCTGCGCCGGTCCCGGTGCGGCGGCGAGGCCGGCGGCGAGCAACAGGGCTGGAATCGCAAACAGTTTCATGTGTCGTTTCCCTCGATGGGTGGCCGCTGGTTTCCCGGCCAGCCGAAGCTTCAGAACTTGTGCGCGCCATGCGCGCCGAGGCTGGTCTGGTATTGCAGGGTGACGGCGTTGTCGGACTCGTCCGCATTCGGCTTGTCGCGGCTGAGTTGCAGCCGCAGCAAGCTGAACTCGCTGTTGCGCCACGTCAGCTGCGCGCTGTGCCGCCAGGGGTCGAAGGCGCTGGCGAAGGGGCCGCCGTCGTCGGCCCACAGCTTGTCGTAGCGATAGCCCACGTCCCAGGTGCGGTTGAGGCGGTACACGCCCTCGAGGTAGGCGCCACGGCGCTGACCATTCCACGGCGCAGCGATTGCCGGATCGGCCGGATCGGCGAACGTGCCGTCGCGGTCGTCGAGGAAGTACTCGCCGCGCAGGGTGAGGCCGCCGTCCTTGAAGTTGCCTTGCGGCGCCCACTTCCAGGTACCGTCGGCGACATAGACGGTGGCGTTGCCGCTGAAGCCGTCTTCGCCAGCGTCGGTTTTCGACTTCAGCATCGAGACCCCGGCCAGCCATTCGTTCTCGCTGCCGACGTCGCCGCCGACGTGCGCGAACAGCGTGCGCGTGCCGAGGCCGCCGTGCTGGGCGCCGCCGCTGGGGAAGGCCTGGCCGCGGAACACTTCGCCCCCGAGTTCCAGGAACAGCGATGTCGGCGCGACCCAGCGCAACTGCACGCCGTCGTCGCCGTACTGGCTGCCGAGGAAGGCCTGGTAGGCAAGCGGCCGGTCGAAGAAATTGTCGGTGTGCGCGTGGTGGCTGTTGAGGTAGCCGATGTTGGAGAAGAAGCGGCCGGCGCGCAGGCTGAGGCCGCCCGGCAGCGCGGTGGTGTCGATGTAGGCCTCTTCGATGCCGAGGTGGTCCTCGCCGTCCTCGCTCTCCAGGGCCATGGTCACCTGGCCGTAGAACTTGTCGTCGATGTTGGCCGCGAACGAGACCTCGCTTTCGCCGAGCGAGAAACCGTTGGCGCCCGGGCCCGCCTCGCCGGCGAGCGGGAATCCGCTGCGCGCGTAGGCGTCGGGATCCAGCGAATGATGCGAGTAGCTGCCATTGAGGATGATGCTGATCGCCGGGTTGAAGGCGTTGGCGCCTCCGGCGCCGCCACTATCCGCGGGAGCCGCCAATCCGGCGGTGTCGTCGGCCTGGGCTGGGGCCGATGCCGTTTCGCCGGGCGTGGCCGCCAGTGCGTCGGTGTCGTCGCCCGGGTTGGCGGCCAGCGCTTCGAACGCGTCGGTCGCAGTGGGCGCCTGTGCCTGCGCGTCCGTCGCAACGGAAGCCGGCAGCATGGCCTGCTGCGCCAGCCTGATCTGCCGCAATTCGGTTTCCAACGCCTGGATGCGAGCCTCGAGCGCGGCGATGCGCTGTGTCTCGTCCTGCGCGGCTGCCTGGTGCCCGGCCTCTGCCTGGTGCCCGGCCTCTGCCTGGTGCCCGGCCTCTGCCTGGGCCTGGGCTTCTGCCTGGGCATGGGCCAGGGGCGACGCGCCGGCAAAGGCAGGTGTCGACAGCGCGACCAGCACGCACGCGCCGGGAAGCGACTTCCTCATGGCTGACCGCTCGGGGAAACTACAGGAAGTTATAACATAACACTTCGCATCCACCCCCCGGTCAACATGACCTTCGACCTGGCCGGGCCTGCCGCAATGGTCGCGCCGCCGACTGGCTTCGCCCCATTCGCGCGGGTCGAACGGATCCGCGCAGCGGATCAGGAGCGGAGGTCGCGGCTCAGCCGTTGCAGCGCGCGCAGAGCCCGTGCACTTCCAGGGTCTGCGCCTGCGGCACGAAGCCCAGGGCACGGGCACGCTCGTCGAGCGCGGCGACCACCTGCTCGTCCTCGAGCTCGACAGCGGAATGGCAGCGATCGCAGATCAGGAACGGCACCGAATGTTGCGCGGTGCTCGGATGGTGGCAGGCAACGAAGGCGTTGACCGACTCGAGCTTGTGGATGAAGCCGTTGGCGAGCAGGAAATCGAGCGCGCGATAGACCGTCGGTGGCGCGGCGGCGCCGGCCCCCTCACCTTCGCGCACCAGCTCGAGCAGGTCGTAGGCCTTGACCGGCCTGCCGGCTTCGGCGACCAGGCCCAGCACGCGCGCCCGGATCGGCGTCAGCCGCAACCCGCGCTGCTGGCAGGCCGATTCGACCGCGGCCACGAACGCATGCGCGTCGTCGACGTGGTGCTTGGGATCGATGCAGGCGTGCTTGTGGGCCATGGCCGGATGATGGTGGCGTGGGCGACCGGACTCAAGCCCGCAGCCCATCGCACGAGCGGCTTCAGCCGCGACGTGCCGACGGTCGCTGCGATCCGGATAGGTCGCGGCTGAAGCCGCTCCTACAGGAGCAGGGCAACCATTCAGCCGATCCGCGCGAGCGCCGCGTCGATCCGCCGCAGCGCCTCGTCCTGCCCGGCCAGGTAGACGGTATGGGCGATGTCGGGGCTGACCTGGGTGCCGGTGATCGCCACCCGCAGCGGCTGCGCGACCTTGCCCATGCCCAGGCCCAGCGCTTCGGCGGTCGCATGCAGCGCGGCACCGACGTTTTCCGCGCTCCACGCGGCAAGCGCCGCCAGGCGCCCGCGCGCATCGGCCAGCGGCGCATGCGCGGCGGCGGTGAGGTGCTTGGCGACCGCGGCGGCGTCGTACTGCGTGAGCGGCTGGTACCAGACCGCGGCGCGTTCGGCCATTTCCTTGAGCGTCTGCACGCGGTCGCGCAGCGCGACCACCACGTCCGCGGGCGCCGGACCGTGGTCGAGGTCGTAACCGGCGTGGCGCAGCTGCCATTCCAGGTGCCGGCCGACGGCGGCCGGGTCGTCGTTCTTCAGGTACTGCTGGTTGAGCCAGCCGAGCTTGGCCATGTCCAGCCGCGCCGCCTTGGCATTGACGTCCTTGAGGTCGAACAGCGACTGCATTTCGGCGATCGAGAACACTTCCTGGTCGCCGTGCGACCAGCCCAGCCGCACCAGGTAGTTGAGCAGCGCGTGCGGCAGGTAGCCGGCATCGCGGTACTGCATCACGTCGGCCGCGCCGGTGCGCTTGGACAGCTTGGCGCCCTCGGGATCCAGGATCATCGGCAGGTGCGCGAACGAAGGCACCGCCGCGCCGAGCGCCCGGTAGATGTTGATCTGGCGCGGCGTGTTGTTGACGTGGTCGTCGCCGCGCACCACGTCGGTGATCCGCATGTCGATGTCGTCCACCACCACCGCGAAGTTGTAGGTGGCGTAGCCGTCGGAGCGGAAGATGACGAGGTCGTCGAGCTCGGCGTTGGCGATCTCGATCCTGCCCTTGACCTTGTCGTCCCAGGCAACCGTGCCCTCGAGCGGATTGCGGAAGCGGATCACGCGGTTGGGATCATCGCGCCAGCCTGCGTCCTGCTCGCGATAGGCGCCGTTGTAGCGCGGCTTCTCCTGCGCCGCCATCGCCCTCTCGCGCATCGCCTCGAGTTCTTCCTTCGTCTCGTAGGCGTAGTACGCATGCCCGGACGCGACCAGTTGCTCGGCGACTTCGCGGTAACGGTCGAGGCGATGGGTCTGGTAGACCGGGCCCTCGTCGTAATCCAGGCCGAGCCAGTCCATCGCCTGCAGGATCGCGTCGATCGCGGCCTGGGTGCTGCGCTCGCGGTCGGTGTCCTCGATCCGCAGGATGAACTGGCCGCCGCGACGACGCGCTTCCAGCCAGCAATACAGGGCGGTGCGCGCGCCGCCGATGTGCAGGTAACCGGTGGGACTGGGGGCGAAACGGGTGCGGCAGGTCATTCGGCGGCCGGAAAGCGGATGGATGCGGCGATTTTACCGCGCCGCGGGCGGACCCGCCTGCGCCGTGGCCGCAACGCGCCGCCGCGCGCGATGCCATCCGCATGCCAACGGCATCCCTCGCTCATGCGCCTTACAATATCGGCAATGGCCACGCTCTTCAGTTCCGACCGCGCCGCGGCGACATGCCGACGCTTCGCTGGCACAACGCGCCGCAGCGCGCGACGACCTGTTCGCGCACCCTGGCCTGGGCGGCGATGACGACCCTTTTCATCTCCGATCTCCACCTGGACGCCGAACGTCCGGCGATCACCGAGCTGTTCGGCCGTTTCATCGACGGCGAGGCGCGTGGCGCGGACGCGTTGTACATCCTTGGCGACCTGTTCGAGGCCTGGGTCGGCGACGACGATCCCTCGCCCACCGGCGCCTTCGTCGCCGGAAAGCTGCGCGCCCTGGGCGACGCCGGCGTGCCGGTGCGTTTCATCCGCGGCAACCGCGACTTCCTGCTCGGCGACGATTTCGCGCGGCGCGCCGGCATGGCGATCCTGCCCGACCCGGCGGTGGTGATGCTGCATGGCAAGCCGGTGCTGCTGATGCACGGAGACCTGCTGTGCACCGACGACGGCGCCTACCAGCAGTTCCGGGCGCAGACCCGGGATCCGGCCTGGCAGGCACGATTCCTGGCGCAACCGCTGCCGGCGCGGATCGCGTTCGCGCAGCAGGCGCGCGCGGCCAGCCGTGCGCATCAGTCCGGATTGCAGTCGCGGGGCACGATGGAAGTGATCACGGACGTCGCCCCTGCCAGCGTCGAGGCCGCATTGCGGCGCTACGGCATCGACATGCTGATCCATGGCCATACGCACCGGCCGGCGATGCACGACGAGACAGCCGGCAGGCGCATCGTGCTTGGGGATTGGTATGAACAAGGCTCGGTGTTGCGGGTGGATGCCGGCGGCGCGAAGTTGTCGTCGTTGTAGGAGCGGCTTCTGTGGGAGCGGCTTCAGCCGCGAGCTTTTTGCCGATTGAACGATTGCCCGCCGGGAAAATGAGCTCGCGGCTGAAGCCGCTCCCACAAACAAAAAGGGCTCTTCAGGGCTGCAACTGCTCCAGCGCCGCAAGTTCGGCGTCGTCGAATCCCGCGGCGGTGCGCGCTTCGCGGTTGAACGGGCCGCGCAGGCTGCCACGCGCGTGTTCTGCCAGCAGTTCGCGAAACCGGGTACCGGGGTCCACGCCAGCGCGCTCGCAATGCCAGCGGAACCAGCGCGAACCAGCGGCGACATGCGCCACTTCCTCGCGCAGGATCAGTTCGAGGATGTCGGCGGTGGCGTCATCGCCAAGCTGGCGCAGCTTCACGATCATGCCCGGCGTCACGTCGAGGCCCCGCGCCTCCAGCACCCGCGGCACCAGCGCCATGCGCGCAAGGCCGTCGTGCGCGGTGCGTTCCGCCATTTCCCACAGTCCGTTGTGGGCGTCGAAGTCGCCGTAGTCGTGGCCGATCCGCTGCAGGCGTGACCGCAGCAGCGTGAAATGCCGCGCTTCGTCGGCGGCAACCGCCACCCAGTCGGCGTAATACGCGTCGGGCAGGCCACGGAAGCGATAGACGGCGTCCCATGCCAGGTCGATGGCGTTGAATTCGATGTGCGCGATCGCGTGCACGAAGCCGGCGCGGCCTTCCGGCGTACCGAACCCGCGCTGCGGCAATGCGCGCGCGGGCACCAGCCGCGGCCGTTCCGGGCGGCCCGGCATGCCGATCGGGGACGGCGGCGGCGCGTCGGCCGGGAGCCCCAGCTCGCCGCGCGCGAATGCCGCGGCGGTGGCGGCCGTCATCGCCACCTTGGCGTCCGGCGTCGCCGCGGCCAGGCAGGCGCGCGCAGCTTCGAGCAGGCTGTCCACCGCGCGCAGGCGCGCCGTCAGGACGCGCGCCGCGACTTCTTCGCCTCGTCCGAGCGCAGTTGCTCGATCCGCTCGAAGTACCCGGGTTCGATGCCGGTCACGTAGCTGCCGTTGAAGCACGACGAATCGAAGTGCTCGATCCGCTGCTTGGGCCCGGACACCGCCTCCTCGAGGTCGGCGAGGTCCTGGTAGACCAGCCAGTCGCAGCCCAGCAGCTGCTGGATTTCCTCTTCGCTGCGGCCGTGCGCGACCAGCTCCTCGACCGACGGCATGTCGATGCCGTAGATGTTGGGGTACCGCACCGGTGGCGCGGCGGAGGCCAGGTACACCTTCTTGGCGCCGGCGTCGCGCGCCATTTGCACGATTTGCCTGGAGGTGGTGCCGCGCACGATCGAATCGTCGACCAGCAGCACCACGCGGCCCTTGAATTCCAGTGGGATCGGATTGAGCTTGCGCTTGACCGACTTCGCGCGCTCGCCCTGCCCCGGCATGATGAAGGTGCGGCCGACGTAGCGGTTCTTGATGAAGCCCTCGCGGTACTTCACCCCGAGCACATTGGCGATTTCCAGCGCGGCATCGCGCGAGGTGTCGGGGATCGGGATCACCACGTCGATGTCGTGGTCCGGGCGCAGGCGCTGGATCTTCTCGCCGAGCTTGACGCCCATGCGCATGCGCGCCTTGTGCACCGAGATGTCGTCCATCATCGAGTCCGGGCGCGCGAAATACACGTACTCGAAGATGCACGGCGCATGCTGCTGCGGCGGCGCGCACTGGCGGGTGAACAGTTCCCCGCGCGGGGTGACCACCACGGCTTCGCCCGGGGCGACGTCGCGCAGCCGTTCGAAGCCGAGGATGTCGAGCGCGACCGACTCCGAGGCGACGATGTATTCGTCCTCGCCGCCGGGGGTGGCGCGCTTGCCCAGCACCAGCGGACGGATGCCGTGCGGGTCGCGGAACGCGACCAGGCCCAGGCCGAGCACCGTGCAGACCACGGCATAGCCGCCCCGTGCGCGGCGGTTGACGCCTTCGACCGCGCGGAACACCGAGTCCGGCGTCAGTGCCTTCTGGGTGTCGAGTTCGTGCGCGAACACGTTCAGCAGCACTTCCGAGTCGGACTCGGTGTTGACGTTGCGGCGGTCCTGCTCGAACACCTCGCGGCGCAGCGCGTCGGTGTTGATCAGGTTGCCGTTGTGCGCCAGCGCGATCCCGTACGGGGAGTTGACGTAGAACGGCTGTGCCTCGTCCAGCCCCTCCGAGCCCGCGGTCGGGTAGCGGCAGTGGGCGATGCCGACGCGGCCTTCGAGCAGGCGCATCGAGCGGGCGTCGAACACGTCGCGCACCAGCCCGTTGCCCTTGTGCACGCGCAGGTGGGTGCCGTCGGCGGTGGCGATGCCGGCCGCGTCCTGGCCGCGGTGCTGCAGCACGGTCAGGCCGTCGTACAACTGGGCCGCGACGTCCTGCGTCGCCACGATGCCTACGATGCCGCACATATCCGGAACTCCAGGGCGTCAGGCGCCCGGTTGCGGCAACGCCAGGGCGTCGCCGGTGTCGGTGGAATGCGGTTGCGAACCGCCGAAATCAACCCGCGCCGCGGCCCAGCCGGGCAGCCAGCCGCGCAACCATTGCGCACCCGGCAGCAGCACCGGCACCACCTGCGACTGGTGCCAGCCGGGCTCGCGCGGCAGGGTGGTGAAGCCCATCAGCAGCACCAGCAGGCAGGCGACGAAGCCGCCGCGAACCAGGCCCAGCGCGAAGCCGAGCGCGCGGTCCATGCCCGACAGCCCGACCGAATGCACCAGCTTGCGCACCATCCAGCCGACCACGCCGACGAACAGCAGCACGCCGAGGAAACTCAGGCCGTAGCCGGCCAGCAGCTGGCCGGCGCCCGGTTCCGCGCCGCCGGACAGCGCCAGCGCCACCCGGGCGCCGAAGCGGAACGCCGCCCAGCCCGCCAGTACCCACGCCAACAGCGAAGCGAGCACGCCAATGAAGCCGCGCACCAACCCCAGCAGGGTCGATGCACCGATCACTGCCAGCAGCAGCAGGTCGGTGGCGGTCATGGCGTCATCGGCACGGGCGCCTGGTCAGGGATGCGGGCGGACGATCCCGGCGACGCCGAGTTTCGCCTGCACCTGCGCCCGCAACTGCTCGGCTTCGGCACGACTGGCGACCGGGCCGATCCGCACCCGCGTCAGCGTGCCCTTGTCGGTCGCGACGGACTCGGTGAAGGCGCTGAAGCCGGCGGCTCGCGCCTTGTCGCGCAGTGTGGTCGCGTCTGCCGGCTTGCTGAATGCGGCCAGCTGCACGGCGAAGCCGGTGCCGGTGGCGGCGGCCGGCGGCGGCGTGGGCGCGGGAGCGGCCGGCTTCGGCGCGGCGGGAACCGGCTTGGCGGGCGCAACGGGCGCCGGTGGCGGCGCGACCACTTCGACATCGAGCACCACTACGCGCGCGTCGACGTCGTCACGGACGTGCGCCGCGCGCAGGCGCGCGGCCTCGGCTTCGGCGCGGGTCGCATAGGGCCCGATCCGCACCCGCTGCACCGCCTTGCCATCGACCTGCGCGGCTTCGCGGAAACCGGGCAGCTGCGAGGCGCGGAGCGAGGCGACCACTGCATCGGCCGCTGCGCTCGTGGTGAAACTGCCGAAGCTCACGGCGTAGTCGCCGCCAGCCGTGGGGGCCGGGAACATCTCGTGGTTGCCGGCGGCTGCGTCGCGATCGGCTGGCAGCGGCGTGCCAGCGGGGGGCGTAGCGGCATCCAGCGGCTCCGCGGTGCTGGCGCCGCCGGCATCGCTTTCCAACGGCACCGCCTGGCTGGCCGACGCCGCAGGTAGCGCGGCCTCCATCCCGACTGCGCCGCCATCGGGCGTGACGCCGGGCGTGACCAGCGGCAGGTCGCGGGTCTGGTAATCGCCCTGCGGGGCGTCGGGCATGGTCAACGGCACGTCGGACACGCCACTGTCGGGCGCCGGCCCCTGCACCAGCATCGGCAGGAAGATCACCGCCAGCGCGACCAGTACGGCGGCGCCGACGAGGCGCTGTTTCAGTCCGGGATCCATCGGCGCTCGGCAGGCTGCGGAAGGCGCGCGGATTATAACCGCGCCAGGTCTGAACTCGCCCAAGACGGAACCCCAACGCGTCGCCACGCGCTGCTAGACGCGCTTGCGGGCCGTTGGGGCGATTCAGCACCCGGACTACACCGCTCAAAAGAATCCCCAACCGGTCGCCACGTACTGAACGCGGTTGCAGGCGCGCAGGGACTGAACCCGCCCGGTGCTGATCTCCAACGCGTCGCCACGCGCTGCTGAACGCGCTTGCCGGAAACAGCGCGCCCTACGCTCGAGGCGGATCCAGTCCCGCTTCGCTCCGCAGCACCCTGAGCGCTGCCGCCGCCGTATGGAACGACCCGAACACCAGCACCCGGTCGCCCGCCCGTGCCCGTGCCAGCGCGGCCGCCAGTGCCGCAGGCACATCCGCATGCCGTTCGCCGTCGCCGGCCGCGCTCCCCTGGAGCCGCTGCGCGAACGCATCCACCGCAAGCCCGCGTGGCCCGGCTTCGACCAGCCCCGCCAGCAGCCAGTGATCGATGTCGTCGTCCAGCGCCGCCACGACGCCCGCCGCGTCCTTGTCGCCGAGCGCGGCAAACACCGCAAACGTTCGTCCCGTGGCCGGCGCCTGCCGCAACCAGGCCGCCAGTTCGCGCGCGGCCTGCGGGTTGTGGCCGACGTCGACCAGGATCTCGACGCCGTCGTGCCGGAACCGTTGCAGCCGCCCGGGCAATCGCGCGGCGGCCACACCCTCCACGATCGCGGATTTCGGCAATGGTGCGCCCAGCGCCCGCAGCGCCGCGATCGCCGTCGCCGCGTTGCGCAGTTGCGCGGGGGCCGCCAGCCGCGGCATCGGCAGTTCCAGCCGATAGCCGACCTCGCGCCAGCGCCAGGCGTGCGCGTCGAGCGCTTCGAAGAAGAAGTCGCAGTTGGCGCGGATCGCCGACGCACCGAGCGCATACGCGTGGCCGAGCACGCTCGACGGCGGATCGTCCTCGCCCAGCACCAGCGGTTTCCAGGCGCGCGCGATGCCGGCCTTCTCCAAGCCGATCGCCTCGCGGTCGTTGCCGAGCCAGTCGACGTGGTCGATGTCGACCGTGGTGACCACGGCAACGTCGGCATCGACCAGGTTGACCGCGTCCAGTCGCCCGCCGAGCCCTACTTCCAGCACCGCCAGGTCGAGCCGCGCGCGCTGGAACAACCACAGCGCGGCCAGCGTGCCGTATTCGAAATAGGTCAGCGCCACATCCCGATCATCCTGAGCTTGTCGAAGGGCGCGCGCCGCCTCGACCGCTTCGAACCCCGCCACCAGCGCCGCATCGTCGGCATCGCTGCCGTCGATCCGCACGCGCTCGTTGTACGCCAGCAGGTGCGGCGAGGTGTAGGCGCCGACGCGCCAGCCGGCCGCGCGCGCGATCGCCTCGATGAAGGCAACCGTCGAACCCTTGCCGTTGGTGCCGGCGACCGTGATGACCTTCCTGGCCGGGCGCCCGAGTTGCATGCGTTGCGCGACCGCGCGTACCCGCTCCAGGCCGAGCGCGATCGAGCGCGGGTGCTGGCGCTCGATGTAGGCCAGCCATTGCGCGAGGGATTTCGACCCGACATGCGGCGCGGTCATAGGGCGCGGTGCACCGCTTCGCCGAACAGCGCGGTGTGGTGGCTGCAGTCGTTGAGGCGGACGACATCCAGATGGTCGACGTCCGCACCTTCGAGCAGGTTGAGCGTGGTCGGCGCCTGGCGGAAGCGCCACAAGTGCGCCAGCGGCAGGCCCAGGATCCGGCACAGCAGCACGCGGTTGACGGCGTCGTGGGCGACCACCAGCAGGGTATCGCCGTCGCCAAGTCCGTCGCAGGCGCGCTGCAGCGCCGGCCAGGCGCGGTCGAGCACGTGCTGCAACGATTCGCCGCGCGGCATCAGCACCTCGTGCGGCGCGTGGCGCCAGGCAAGTGCACGCTCGGGGTCGCGTTCGTGGATCTCGCCGGCGAGCAGGCCTTCCCAGTCGCCGTGCGCGATTTCCATGAAGCCGTCGTCGCTGCCCAGCATCGCCGCGCGCGCTTCGCCCAACGCCAGTTCCGCGGTGCGTCGCGCGCGGGCCAGGGGCGAGGCGACGGCGCGGTCGATGCGCACCTCGCGCAGGCGCTGCCCGAGCGCGCGCGCCTGCGCCTCGCCGGTCGGCGACAGCGGGATGTCCTCCTGGCCCTGGTAGCGGCCTTCGGCGTTCCACGGGGTTTCGCCATGGCGGGCGAGCAGGATGCGCATCACAGCGCCTCCAGCGACAGCACCCCGGCGATGCCGCGCAACGCGACCAGTTGCGCGTCCGGCACCGCGCGATCGACGGTGATCGCCGCCAGCGCCTCGCCATCGCCTTTCGCGCCCAGCGAGAAGTTGACGATGTTGATGCCCGCGGCGCCCAGGTGCGAGCCGACCAGGCCGATGATCCCGGGGCGGTCGGCATTGCGCATCAGCAGCAGGTGCGATTGCGGGTCGAACTCGATCTCCACGCCGTCCAGGCGCACCACGCGCGGGCCGCGGTGCAGCGTCGCCTCGAGTTCGCGCACGGCGCCCTGCTCGTCCTCGATCCGCAGCTTGAGCAGGCGATCGAAGCCGTCGCCGTCGCCGCCCACGGTCTCGGCCACCACCAGGCCGCGCGCCGCGGCTTCCTGCAATGCGTTCACCGGCGTGACGCGCGTGGAAACGCCGCCGAGCAGCGATGCCACCAGCAACCGGGTCAGCGGGCGCGGGTCCAGCGACTCGCTGCGCCCGGCGTAGGTGATGTGCAGCCGCACCGGCGCAGGCAGCAGCCGCGCGGCGAGCTTGCCCAGCGCCGACATCAGCGGCATCCATGGGCCGACCTCGCGCGCGGCCTCGGCGGTCAGCGGCGGCAGGTTGACGCAGCCGGCGACCGCGCCGGTGGCGAAGTAGTCCAGCACCTGCCGCGCCAGGATCGTGCTCACCGCCTGCTGCGCCTCGCCGGTGGACGCGCCCAGGTGCGGCGTCAGCACCAGCTGCGGGTGCGCGCGCAGCGCCGAGTCGGCCGGGAGCGGCTCGGTGGCGAAGGTATCGAGCGCGGCGCCGGCCAGTTGCCCGGAATCCAGCGCATCGAGCAGCGCCGCCTCATCGACCAGGCCGCCGCGCGCGGCATTGACCAGGTAGGCGCCGCGCTTCATCAGCGCCAGCGTGCTCGCGTTGAGCAGGTGCGTCGTCTCCTTGGTGCGCGGCACATGCAGGGTGACCACGTCGGCCCAGGCCAGCAGTTCCTCCAGCGGCTTCAGCGGCACGCTGCCGTGCGCCGCGGCGGATGGCGGCAGGAAGGGGTCGTACGCAGCCACGTCCATGCCCAGCGCACGCGCCTTGCGCGCGACCGTGCCGCCGATGCGCCCGAGCCCGACCACGCCGAGCTTCTTGCCTTCCAGTTCGAAGCCGGTGAGGCCGGCCTTGGGCCACTGCCCCGCCTTCATGCCGGCGTCGGCGCGCGGCACGTGCCGCGCCAGCGCGAACAGCAGCGACAGCGCGTGCTCGGCTGCGGCCAGGGTGTTGCCGTCGGGCGCGTTCATCACCGCGATGCCGCGCGCGGTGGCGGCATCGACGTCGATGGTGTCCACGCCGGCGCCGGCGCGGCCGATCACCCGCAACGCCGTGGCCTGCGCCAGCGCGTCGGCGCCGATTGCGGTCGCCGAGCGCACCAGCAAGGCATCGACGCCATCGAGCGCACGCGCCAGTGCCCCGGGATCCTTGATAGGTTCGGAAACCGCGACGTCCCAGCCGGCGTCCCGGAACATCGCCAGGCCGTCCTCGTGGATGCCATCGCAAGCCAGCACTTTCATCGCATGCTCCTGTGGTGTGGGGACCACGGACACGCATGCCGCCGGCGGACGGGAAGCGCGCGCCACGGAGGCGTGGCGCGCAGGTCGCATCGGGAAACGGGGCCGGCAGGCATGGGAATCCGCGATGGCGCCAGCCTAGCAGACCGCGCTGCGCGCGCAAGCCGGGTGGCCGGCGGCGGCCGCCTGCGCCATCATCGGCGCCCACCACCGGCCCGGGAGCGCGGCATGCCACAGGCAAAGGGCGAGTTCGAGGTCAGGCGCAGCCTGGAGCCCGGCTGCGACATGGGCGACGGCGTCGAGGCCGGCCATTTCCGCTTCGACAAGCAGTTCAGCGGGCCACTGCGGGGCACCAGCGTGGTGCACATGCTGGCGGTGGGCACGCCGGTGGAGGGCTCTGCCGGGTATGTCGCAATCGAACGCCTGGCCGGCACCCTGGAGGGCCGCAGCGGCAGCTGCTTCCTGCAGCACAACGGGGTGATGGACCGCGGCGTGCCGACCCTGTCGCTGGCGGTCGTGCCCGACTCCGGCAGCGATGGCTGGGCCGGCCTGTGCGGGCGCATGGCCATCGACATCGTCGACGGCAGGCACTACTACACGTTCGACTACGGATTTCGCGACGCCGGCTGATCCCGGCGCCCAGGCAACGCGGTGAAAACAAGCCGGCCGCATCGCTGCGGCCGGCGTTCGCTTCTTTTCCGGACTACGACATCTACTCCGCCGGCAGGTTCATCTCCCGCAACAGGTTCGGCGCCGGGTAGACCTTGGCCAGCAGCCAGCGCAGGTAGCGGGCGTCGACGTGGATCGCACGCTTGTAGCGCGGGTCGTACATCCAGCTGGCGCTGACCGCTTCCCAGTTGCTGTCGAAGTTGAGGCCGATCAGCCGCCCCTTCGCGTCCAGCACCGGCGAACCGGAGTTGCCGCCGGTGGTATCCAGGTTGGTCATGAAGTCGACCGTCTGCGTCTTCAGCACCGGGTCGGCGGTGCTGCCGAAATCGCCCTTCGCAATCGCCTCGCGCAGCGGCTGCGGCGCGTCGAACGGCGCCTGGCCGGTGTGCTTCTGCATGATCCCGGCCACCGTGGTCAGCGGGGTGTAGTGCACGCCGTCGCGCGGATCCAGCGAGCTGACCTTGCCGTAGCTCACGCGCAGGGTCGAGTTTGCGTCCGGGTACAAGGGCTTGCCGTTGGCCGCGCTGTAACCGGCCCAGCCGCGCATGTACGGCGGACGCAGGCGCAGCAGTTCGCCGGCACGCTGCTTGTCGACTTCTTCCTCGCGCAGCACCGCGGGCATCAGTTTCGCCGCCACCTGCATCAGCGCGTCGTCGCTGGCCAGCACCGCGGCCGGCTCGGCTGCGAGCAGGCCCAGGCGCACGTCGGCATCGCCCAGCTTCGTCCCGGCGTAGATGCGGTCTAGCGCGGCGGTGGCCGCGGCGGCATCGTTGCCGAACACGGCGTCGAGTTCGGCAATGCGCTGGTCGGCCGGCAGTGCGCGATAGCGGCGCAGCAGCTCGGCCATGATCGCCTTCTCGACCCCGGCGTCGTAGCGGCGCTGGACCTGCTTGAGCCCGGCTTCGATCCGCACTTCGTCGCGCTGCTGGTAGCCGTTCTCGCGCTGGGCATCGGGCTTGCCGCGTTCCATCGCCAGGCGCTGCAGCCGGTAGGCGCTGCCCAGCAGCTGGGTCTGGGAACGCATCAGCCCGAACAGCGTGTCGCGGTCGCTGGTGGCATGCGACGCGGCCACCAGCGCCTGCGCGGCCTTGACGTCGGCCAGCGCGGCCTTTGCACCGGGTTGCCTGCCGAACCAGGCCAGCATCGCGGCTTCGTCGGCGGCGCGCTTGTCGACCGCATCACTGCGGCGCAGGCCGTCGAGCTCGCCCTGCGCACGCTTGAGCCCGTTCTCAAGGGAAGCCATCTGCGCGGCGTACAGCACCTGCGCTTCGGCATCGCCGTCGACGGCTTTTTCGATCGTCTCGACCAGCGCGCCATAGATGTCCACGCGCGATGGCAGCGTGTCCTGCACCTGCTCGGCGAATTCCAGCGCCATGCGGTGCCGGTAGGTGGTGCCCGGATAGCCGGCGAGCATGGCGAAATCGCCTTCCGCGACCGGATCGGTGGACACCGCCAGGTACGCCGGCGGCTGGTACGGCACGTTGTCGGCCGAGAAGGCGGCGGGCTTGCCGTCCTTGCCGACGTAGGCGCGGTAGAAGGCGAAATCGCCGCTGTGCCGCGGCCACATGAAGTTGTCGATCTCGTCGCCGTAGTTGCCGATCGCCTCCGGCGGCGCGTACACAAGCCGGATGTCCTGCAGCTCCAGTTGCTTGACCAGGTAGAAATCGGTGCCGTAGTACATGTTGGCGACGCTGCAGCGATGGCCGGCGTCCTGTTCGCACTCGGCGACCGCGGCCTTGCTGGCCGCGTCCACCGCATCGTAGTAGGCACGCCCGGTCTTGCCGCGGGCATCGGCGAGGATGCGGTCGGTGATTCGGTCGAAGGCAGTGGTGACGTACACCCGCGCCGCCGGCCCTGCCGACACTTCCTGCGCCCGGGTGGCGGCATTGAACCCGTTGGCGATCAGGTTGTCCTGCGGGGTGGAATTGAGCTGGATCGCGCCCATCGCGCAATGGTGGTTGGTCACCACCAGGCCCTGGGGGGAGACGAAGCTCGCGGTGCAGCCGCCCAGGGACACCACCGCGCTCATCGGCGGCCGGGTGAGGTCGGCCAGGCTCGCCGGGTCGCCCTGGAAACCAGCCTGTTTGAGTTGCGCGGCGATGCCCGGCAACTGCGACGGCATCCACATGCCCTCGTCGGCCTGCGCCGGGAAGCCGCTGCCGGCGGCGGCCGCGAGCACGGCCACGCCAAGGGCTTTCGACAACGTCTTCTGCTCAGTCATGCGACAACCCCATTTCCTCGAGCAGGCGCTCGGCGTGGTCGACTTCGTCCATCACCCAGCGCATGTAGCGGGCGTCGACGTGGATCGAGCGGGTCAGCGCGGGATTGAAGATCCAGTCGGCGCTGAGGCTCTCGTAGTTGCCGTCGAACAGCAGCCCGACGAGTTCTCCCTTCGCGTTGAGCGTCGGCGATCCGGAGTTGCCCCCGGTGGTGTCGACGTCGCTGAGGAAATTGACCGGCACGTCGTCCAGCCCGGCCATCCGGTACTGCTTGCCCTTGCCCTGCGCGATCGCGTCGAGCTCGGCCCTGGGCGAAATGAACGGCTCCTCGCCGGTGGTCTTGGCGACGATCCCCGCCAGCGTGGTGAAAGGCTTCATCTCGACGCCGTCGCGCGGCGAGTAGCCGCGCACCGTGCCGAAGGTGATGCGCAGCGAACTGTTGGCGTCCGGATACACCGGCTTGCCCTGCGACTGGTTGAAATCGATCATCGCCTGCATGTACCGCGGGCGCAGCGCGGAGATGCGGCCGGCGCGGGCCTTGTCTTCCTGCTCGAAGCGCAACAGCGCCGGCATCACCTTGACCGCGAACTGCAGCGCCGGGTCGCTCGAAGCCTCGATCGCGGCCTGGTCGGCCTTGAGCCACTGCAGCCGCTCATCGACGTTGCCGAGCCGCGAACCCGCATACAGGGCGTCGAGCTTCGCATCCAGCCCCGCGATCGCCTTGTCGCCGGCGTCGATGCCGAGCCAGGCGTCCAGTTCCGGCACGCGCTGGCCGGCGGGTACCTGCGCAACGTAGCGCTGCAGGCGCAATGCCATCAGCGCCTTGTCGACGCGCGGGTCGTAGCGCTTGTCGAGCGCGCGCAGGCCGCCCTCGATCCGCGGCGCGTCGCGGTCCTGGTAACCGGATTCGCGCTCGGCGTCGGGCTTGGCCCGTTCGATCGCATTGCGGTACAGGCGCACCGCGGTGCCCGTCAGGCCGCCGCCGACCGCGCTGCCGAACCACTGGTCGCGCTCGCGGGTCTGGTTGTCGGCCGCCAGCTCCTGCTCCAGCGCAGCCAGCGCGCGGGTCTGCGCGGCACCCTCCGCCCCACGCTTGCCCAGCCAGGCCTTCAACGCGGCTTCCTGCGCGCGCTTCATGCCCACCGGGTCCTGCATCTTGGCGAAGCCGTCGAGCTGGCCCTGGTAGAGCTTGAGGGCGTTGTTGATGCCGGCCACGGTCGAGGCGTACTTGAGTTCGGCGGCCTTGTCGCCGGCGGTGGTGCGCTCGATGGTGGCGAGGTAATCCTTGAAGTACCGCACCAGGGTCGGATAGCGCCACTGGATCGCGTCCTGGACTTCATCGGCGAGGCGATAGCGGCTGGTGGACCCCGGGTAGCCGGTGACCATCACGTAGTCCCCGGCGTGGAGCGGTTCCTGCGATACGGTCAGCCAGCTCTTGGGCTGGTACGGCACGTTGTCCTTCGAATACGCGGCCGGCTTGCCGTCCTTGCCGACATAGGCGCGCAGGAAGCTCCAGTCGCCGGTGTGGCGCGGCCATTCGAAGTTGTCGACGTCGCCACCGAACTTGCCGATCGCTTCCGGCGGCGCGTACACCAGGCGCACGTCCTTGATCTCCAGCTGGCGGATCAGCGAGAACTGCAGGCCGCCGTTGAAGTTGTAGACATTGCAGCGCAGGCCGCCGGGCTGTTCGCATTCGGCGACCAGCGCCTTGCTGCGCGCGTCGATCGCGTCGAAGCGGGCCTTGCCGTCCATGCCGGCGTCCAGGCCTGCGTTGATCCTGGCGGTGACGTCGCTGATGTCCTGGGTGACATAGACGCGGGCGTTGGGGTCGGACGGCAACTCGTCCGCGAAGTCCTTCGCCACGAAGCCGTTGGCGAGCAGGTCGCGCTCGGGCGTGGAGTTGTACTGGATCGCGCCGTAGCCGCAGTGGTGGTTGGTCACCACCAGGCCCTGCGGCGAAACGAAACTCGCCGTGCAGCCGCCGAGGCTGATCACCGCGTCCAGCGGCTTGCCGGCGAGGTTGGACAGCGCCGCCGGATCCATCTGCAGCCCGCGCGCCTTCAGCTGCGCGGCCAGTTGCGGCATCTGGCTGGGCTGCCACATGCCTTCGTCGGCATGGGCGGCGGTGGCGGACACGGTCGCGACGACGACCGCGGCCAGGAGACGGATACGCATGGCGATTCCCCGGGGGACTGGATCAGGACGGGAACCTTAGCCACCGCGGGTTCCACGGGCAAATGCCGGAGTTCCCATTGACTTCCGCGCGGCGGGCCGCACGCGCGCGAACGCCGGCCGTTTCCGGCCGGCGTCGGCATCGGGCGTGCGCTCAGTCGAGCGCGGGCACGCCCAGTTCCTCCAGTACCTGCGGCGCCGGGATCACCTCCTGCATGATCCAGCGCATGTAGCGCGCATCCAGCGAGATCATGCGGGTCATTTCCGGGTCGAACACCCAGTTGGAGACCACCGCTTCCCAGTTCATGTCGAACGCCAGCCCGACCAGTTCGCCGCGCGCATCCATCACCGGCGAACCGGAATTGCCGCCGGTGATGTCCAGGTCGGAGAGGAAGTTCACCGGCACCGTGCCCAGCGCCTTGCTGGCCAGGCCGCCATAACGCTGCGCCGCGATGGCGTCGAGCAGCGGCTTGGGCGCATCGAACGGCTCCTTGCCGGTGGCCTTCGCCGCGACCTGCTCCAGGGTGGTGAACGCTGGCTGCCGGCTGCCGTCGAGCTTGGTGTAGCCCTGCACGTTGCCGAAGGTGATCCGCAGCGAGGAGTTGGCGTCCGGATACACCGATTCCCCCTGGCTGGCCTTGTAGTCGGCCACCGCCTGCAGGTACAGCGGCCGCGCCAGCAAGGCATCGCCCTGGCGCGCCTTGTCCTGCGCCTCCATCGCGAGGATGGTCGGCGTCACCGCGACGGCGAACTGGACCGCCGGGTCGGTGCTGGCCTCGAAGGCGGCAGGGTCGGCCTTGAGCAGTGCCAGCCGCGTATCCAGGTCGCCGAGGCCGGTCCTGGCCAGCTTGTCGAGCGCAGCCTGGATCGCGGCCTCGTCGTTGCCGCCGAGCCAGGCGTCGAGGGCGGCGACATGCTGGTCGGCCGGAAGCTTCACGTACTGCCGCAGCCAGTATTCCTGCAGCTGCCGATCCATGGCTGGCACGTAGCGCTTGTCCATCTGCCGCATCGCGCCTTCGAACCCGGGCAGGTCCCGCGCCTGGTACCCCGGTTCGCGCTGCGCGTCCGGCTTCCGGCCTTCGAGCGCCAACCGGTACAGGCCGGTGGCCGCGCCGATCACGCCGGTGCGGCGCAGCTGGCCGAATACCAGGTCGCGCTCGCGGGTGGCGCTTTCGGCCTTGTCCAGCGCCAGCAGCCGGTCGTGCGCGGCGAGCGCGGCCTTGCCGCCCTCGCCCTGCGCACGCAGCCAGGCCAGCACCTTCGCTTCCTCTTCGTGCTTGGTCCTGCTGGCGTCGATGCGCTGGAAACCGGTGAGTTGGCCGTCGTAGTTCTTGAGCACGTTCTGCCAGCCCTTGACGGTGCTGGCGTACTTGACCTTGATGTCCTCGTCCCGGGCACCAGCGGCCTCGACCAGCGCGGTCATCTGCTCGTAGTGGCGCTTGATGGCCGGATAGGTCCACTGCGCGGTTTCGTCAAACTCGTCGGCCAGCGCATAGCGCGCGGTATAGCCCGGGTAGCCGGCGACCATGACGAAGTCGCCGATCTCCAGCGGCTGGCTCGCCATCTTCAGCCAGTGCCGCGGCTGGAACGGCACGTTGTCCTGCGCGTACGGCGAGGGCTTGCCGTCCTTGCCGACGTAGGCGCGGATGAAGGAAAAATCGCCGGTATGCCGCGGCCACATCCAGTTGTCGATCTCGCCGCCGTAGTTGCCGATGCTGCGTGGCGGCGAATACACCAGGCGCACGTCCTTGATCTCGAGGTTCTTGAACAGGCGGTAGGTGTTGCCGCCGGAAAAGCTGTAGAAGCGGCAGCGGTAGCCGGCGTCGGCTTCGCAGCCGGCGACCAGTTGCTTCTCGATCGCTTCCAGCGCGGCGGTGCGTCCGGCGGCGTCGGCCGCGGCGGCGATCGCCGCCTGCACCTGGCCGGTGACGTCCTGGATCGAATCGAGCACGTAGATGCGCGCGTTGGGCCCGGCGGACAATTCGTCGGCGCGGGTCGCGGCGTTGAAGCCGGTTTCGATCAGGTTCTCCTGCGGCGTGGAATTGAGCTGCAGGCCGCCGTAGGCGCAGTGGTGGTTGGTCACCACCAGGCCTTGCGGCGAGACGAAGCTGGCCGTGCAGCCGCCCAGCGACACCACCGCGCCCATCGGGTCCCCGGTCAGGTCGGCCAGTTGCCGTGGCGGGAGTTCCAGCCCGGCCTTCTGCAGCGCGCCGGCGATCTGCGGCAGCTGTTGCGGCACCCACATGCCTTCGCCGGCAGCGGCGCTGCCGGTGGCGAGCACGAGCGCGGCGGCAAGAACGGTATGGCGCATGCGGCTTCTCCTGGTTGGCTTCGACGAAGTCTAGCGCGCGCGGCCGCACGGGCCGCCAGGCGCGGGCTGCGACGGCGGCGGCGCCCCATGGCCGGCATCCGCGGCGGCGTATAATTCAGGGCCCGATCGCCCCGCCCGCTCCTTCCGCGCGGTGGCCGCCAGAGCTGGAGATCCGATGTCGCAGACGATGAAGGCGCTGGTGAAGCGCGAACCCGGCAAGGGCATCTGGATGGAGGACGTGGCGGTGCCGGCGCCCGGCGCCAACGAAGTCCTGATCAAGCTGGAAAAAACCGCGATCTGCGGTACCGACCTGCACATCTACCTGTGGGACGAGTGGAGCCAGCGCACGATCAAGCCGGGGCTGGTGATCGGCCACGAATTCGTCGGCCGGATCGTCGAACTCGGGGCCAGCGTGACCGGCTACAAGGTCGGGCAACGCGTCTCGGCGGAAGGCCACATCGTCTGCGGCCACTGCCGCAACTGCCGCGGCGGCCGCCAGCACCTGTGCCCGAACACGGTCGGCATCGGCGTCAACCGCGACGGCGCTTTCGCCGAGTTCATCGCGATGCCCGCCAGCAACCTGTGGCCGATCCCGGACCAGGTCCCGTCGGAACTGGCCGCCTTCTTCGACCCTTACGGCAACGCCGCGCACTGCGCCCTGGAATTCGACGTGGTCGGCGAGGACGTGCTGATCACCGGCGCCGGCCCCATCGGCATCATCGCCGCCGGCATCTGCAAGCACATCGGCGCGCGCAACGTGGTCGTCACCGACGTCAACGACTACCGCCTCAAGCTGGCCGCCGACATGGGCGCCACCCGGGTGGTCAACGTCAGCAACTCTTCGCTCAAGGACGTGATGGGCGAGCTGCACATGGAAGGCTTCGACGTCGGCCTGGAGATGAGCGGCAACCCGCGCGCGTTCAACGACATGCTCGACTGCATGTACAACGGCGGCAAGATCGCCATGCTCGGGATCATGCCCAAGGGCGCGGGCGCGGACTGGGACAAGATCATCTTCAAGGGCCTGACCCTGCACGGGATCTACGGCCGGCGGATGTACGAGACTTGGTACAAGATGACCCAGCTGGTGCTGGGCGGCTTTCCGCTGGGCAAGGTGCTGACCCACCAGTTGCCGATCGACGAGTTCCAGCAAGGATTCGACCTGATGGAGACCGGCAAGGCCGGCAAGGTCGTGCTGAACTGGGTGAGCTGACGCGTTTGGCAGATGCCCTATCGGCATCTGCCGCGTCTGCGAACGCCCGGCCAAGGATGGCCGGGCCGGGCGATCCGAAGCCACTGCAGCTCCGCCATGGATGTCCGCGATACGACTGGCGGCTTCCGCGGCTTCCATCCACATCCGTCGCGGCTGAAGCCGCTCCTACAAGAAGCCGATCCCCATGTCCCTGACCACCCGCTACGCCGAAACCCTCGACGAGATCCGCGACGCCGGCCTGTTCAAGTCCGAGCGCGTGATCACTTCGCCGCAGTCGGCCGAGATCGTGCTCGAGGACGGGCGCACGGTGCTGAATTTCTGCGCCAACAACTATCTCGGGCTTGCCGACCACCCGGACGTGATCGGGGCCGCGAAGGAGGCGCTCGACACCCATGGCTTCGGCATGGCCTCGGTGCGCTTCATCTGCGGTACCCAGGACCTGCACAAGCAGCTGGAACAGACCATCTCCGCGTTCTTCGGCACCCAGGACACGATCCTCTACGCCGCCTGCTTCGACGCCAACGGCGGCCTGTTCGAGCCGCTGCTCGGCGAAAACGACGCCGTCATCTCCGATGCGCTCAACCATGCCTCGATCATCGACGGCGTGCGCCTGTGCAAGGCCAGGCGCTATCGCTACGCCAACTGCGACATGGCCGACCTGGAGAAGCAGCTGCAGCAGGCGCGCGCCGACGGTGCCGGGACGATCCTGATCACCAGCGATGGCGTGTTCTCGATGGACGGGTTCATCGCCCCGCTCGACGAGATCACCGCCCTGGCCCGGCAGTACGACGCCCTGGTGCATATCGACGAATGCCATGCGACCGGCTTCCTGGGCGCCACCGGGCGTGGCTCGGCGGAGGTCAAGGGGGTGATGGACCGGATCGATATCTTCACCGGCACGCTGGGCAAGGCGATGGGTGGCGCACTGGGCGGCTTCACCACCGCCAGGCGCGAAGTGGTCGAACTGCTGCGCCAACGCTCGCGCCCCTACCTGTTCTCCAACTCGCTGCCGCCGCACGTGGTGGCCGCCGGCATCAAGGCCTTCGGGATGCTGTCGTCCGCGGGCGACCTGCGCGATCGGCTCGCGGCCAATACCGCGTACTTCCGCGAGCGCATGACCGCTGCCGGCTTCGACATCAAGCCCGGCGTGCATCCGATCTGCCCGGTCATGCTGTACGACGCCCCGCTTGCGCAGGAATTCGCGCGGCGGCTGCTGGAGGAAGGCATCTACGCGATCGGCTTCTTCTTCCCGGTGGTGCCGCAGGGACAGGCGCGGATCCGCACCCAGATCTCGGCCGCGCATACGCGCGCGCACCTGGATCGCGCGATCGACGCCTTCGCCCGCATCGGACGCGAACTCGGGGTGCTGAAGGGGTAGCCCGCGTCACCGGCGCGACGGGCGCGCCAGCGACGCAATCTCCGGATCGGCCAACAGGCGCCAATGGCCCTTCGGCAGCGTGCCGAGCGCCAGCCCACCGATGGCGACGCGCAGCAGGCGCAGCACGCCGACGTCGAACGCCGCCAGCAAGCGCCTGATCTGCCGGTTGCGGCCTTCGTCCAGCACGATTTCCAGCCACGCGTTCCTGGTGCCAGCCCGTAGCAGCCGCACCGATTTCGCATGCAGGAGTTCGCCATCGTCGTCGAGGCCCGCGACCAGCGCGGCGAGCAGCCCGGCGTCGGGAATGGTGTCCACCTGCACGTGGTAGGTCTTGTCCGGGCCGCTGCCGGGATCGGTGACCCGTGCCGCCCATTGCGGATCGTTGCTGAACAACAACAGCCCTTCGCTGGCCTGGTCGAGGCGACCAACCGGGGAAATCCAGGGCAGCCCCGCTCCATCGAAGCAACGGTAGACCGTGTCGCGGCCGCGTTCGTCGCTTGCGCTGGTCACCAGCCCGCGCGGCTTGTTGAGCATCAGGCAAACGGGCGCGACCTGGGGCAGTGGCCGGCCATCGAGCCCGACATCGGCCCTCGCCGATGTCGGAAACTCGGGATCGCGCACGATCCGGCCCGCAACCGAGACCCGGCCGGCGACGATCCAGCGCGCCGCTTCGCTGCGCGAGCAGATGCCGCGCTTGGAGAGCACCCGAGCAAGGCCATGGCGGATGGTGGCGTCGCGGGGGCGTTGCGGCATGCCGACAGCTTGCCGTGAACCCGCGGCAGCGACAATGCACCTGGCAGTCATCGCACGGACGGCCGTCGGCCAGTCGCCATCGCGTGAACGGTGGCCGAGGTCTCCGCCGCCGACGCGACTCAGTGGGGCTTGGTCGCCGCCGGCGTTGCGGCTGGCGCGGTGGCATCCGCCGGTGCCGACGCGCCGCCAGCCGGCGCGGCCGCGGGTGCGGAAACGGGCTGCGAAAGCGTTCCCGGCGGCGAACCGGCCGGTGCCGCGACGGGCGCGGCGGTGCCCGGCATCGCCGGTTGCGCGTCCGTCGCGGGCGCGGCGGCCGGCGCCGCACCACGCGCCACGCGCACGCCGCGCGACTTCATCCATGCGCTGAACTCGTCCGCGGTCATGTTCTTGCCGTTCTGGCTCATGTTGAAGCGCCACGGCGTGTTGTCGAATTCGGTGCGCGGCTTGTACGCCGCCGGGTCGTCCGGACTGACCACGCTCGGCGCCGGCGTCGTGGTGGCGACGTTCTGGCAGCTTTCGATCCGGATCCGCAACAGCACCTGGTCCAGCGATTGCGATTCATCGAAGGCCTGCGACAGCACGCCGCCCGGTGCTCCCAGCTGGCTCGAGGCCATCGCGAGTTCGCTGGCAACAGGCGCGATCACGGTCGGCTGCAGCGGCTGCTGCACGCGCGTGGCCGCACAGTCCATCGCCTGCGCCAGGCCGGGCGCCATCAGGACCATCAGCAGGATCATCGTCGCGCGCATTTTCGTCACCGCTGGATTGCACCAAGTGGCTGCGAGTGTAGGTGGCGATGGCGCGTGCCACAACCTTGGCACGGCGGCGCACAGCGCACAGCGCATCGCCGGGTTCAGGCAACCGCATCCTGGCCGGACGCCCCGCCGCGCCCTTCCGGCACTTGCGTTCGCGCCACCCAGAAACACGAAGCCCGGCACGAGGCCGGGCTTCGGATGCTGCTTCTTCCTTGCGGAAGAATCGCTGGCGTCCCTTAGTTCTGGACGTTCAGCTCGGTGCGGCGGTTCTGCGCACGGCCTTCCGGATTGTCGGAACCATCCGGGTTGGTGTTCGGCGCGATCGGACGGCTCTCGCCGTAGCCGTTCGGGCCCACCAGGCGCGAGGCGTCGATGCCGTTGCTGGTCAGGTAGTCGTACACGGCGCGGGCGCGACGCTCGGACAGGCCCTGGTTGTAGGCGTCGGTACCGACGGAGTCGGTGTGGCCGGCAACCTCGACCTTCAGATCCGGATAACGCTTCAGGATCTCGATGGCCTCGTTCAGGATCGCAACCGCGTCCGGACGAAGCGTCGACTTGTCGAAGTCGAAGTTGACGCCCTTCAGGTCGATCGACACCGGCACCGGGCAGCCGTCCGGACCGATGGTCTGGCCAGCTTCCGAACCCGGGCACTTGTCGTCGCAGTTGTTGACGCCGTCGCCGTCGTCGTCCATGTCGGCGCAGTTCGGCGCAACCGGGGCCGGGGCAACCGGGGCCATCGGCTCCGGCCCGAGGGCCACGGTCATGCCGACCGAAGCCAGCAGGTCGGTGAAGTAGTCTTCCTGCTGATCGGCCGGGCGGAACTGCTCGCTGTCGAAGTCGACGCGGGTGCCCACTTCCGTGCGCAGGTCGACGCGGCCGAAATCGAACTGCAGGCCGGCGCCGAGGTTGAGCGCGGCGTTGTTGTCTTCATGCTGCGCGGGCCAGCCACCATCCGGCACGCCGTAGATCGGATCGCGAACGCCTTCTTCCTCGTGGCGCTGCCAACCCAGGCCCATGCGGAGGTACGGCCACCACTTGGAGTCGACGTTGCGGAAGTGGTAGCGGGCGTCGGCGGAAATGCCGTACTGGCTCCACCACAGGCCGTTACTGGGCAGGCCGAAATCGGTGTTCTTGTCCGGGTTCTGGTAGTTCAGTTCGACATCCACCGACCAGTTCGGGTTCAGGAACTTGCCCATGCCCAGGGTCACGAAAGGCGCGTCCTGGGTACCACGGTCGTTGTCCTGGAAGTTCACGCCAACCGAACCGGCGACGTACCAGCGGTCGTCGAAGTCCTGCGCGGAAGCGGCCTGTGCCACGCCCAGCCCAGCCAGCAGGGCGGCGCAGAGGAGTTTCTTATTCATCTTCAAGCTCCTTGATCAGATAAAGAAATGCGTAAAGCGTGGTTCGTATGAGACGGCCGTTCCGCACGCCATCCCGCTCAGATTAATGCCGGCCCCGTGAAGGCCTTGTTAACACTACCATAACAGTTGAAACCGCGCCAAGCGGGCTTGCCGGCGCGGATCTTACACCCGATACAGGTTCATGAACTGATCCACCGGCAGGGCGTCGAGCCTGGCCGGATCGGCCGCCAGGGCCATGATCCGGTCGACCTGCGTGGCCGGCAGGTGCGCCCGCAGGGCCGCCTCGCACTTGGCCATCAACACCGGGATGCCCTCCCCGCGGCGCTTGCGATGGCCGATCGGGAAATCGATCGAGACCCGGTCCGTGCTGCTGCCGTCCTTGAAGAACACCTGGACCGAGTTGCCGATGTAGCGCTTGTCCGGGTCGAAGTAGTCCTGGGTGAACCGGGGATTCTCGCTGACGGCCATCTTCGCGCGCAGGGCGTCGATGCGCGGGTCCGCGGCGACGTCGTCGTTGTAGTCGTTGGCCGTCAGTCGGCCGAAAATCAGCGGCACGGCGACCATGTACTGGATGCAGTGGTCGCGGTCGGCGTAATTGGCCAGCGGCCCGGTCTTGTCGATGATGCGGACGCCGGCTTCCTGGGTCTGGATCTCGATCCGCTCGATCTCGTCGAGCCGGTCCTTGACCAGCGGATGCAGCTGCATCGCGCATTCGACCGCCGTCTGGGCGTGGAATTCGGCCGGGAAACTGATCTTGAACAGGACGTTTTCCATCACGTAGCTGCCGAACGGGCGCTCGAACTCGAACGGCTTGCCACCGAAGGCGATGTCGTAGAACCCCCACGTGGGCGCGCTCAGCGCGCTCGGGTAGCCGACGACCTGTTTTTCCACCGCATTCAGGGCGTGGGTGACGGCCCGGCGGCAGGCATCGCCGGCGGCCCAGCTCTTGCGCGGCCCCGTGTTGGGCGCGTGCCGGTAGGTGCGCAGCACCCCGTTGTCGATCCAGCTGTGCGAGACCGCGGTCACGATCTCGTCCTTGCCGCCGCCGAGCATCGCGGTGGTGACGGCGGTCGACGCCAGGCGCACCAGGATCACGTGGTCCAGGCCGACCCGGTTGAAAGAGTTCTTCAGCGCGTAGCAGCCCTGGATCTCGTGCGCCTTGATCGCGGCGGTGAGCACGTCGCGGATCGTCAGCGGCTGGCCGCCATCGCGCAGCTCCTTGCGGCTGAGGTAATCGGCCACGGCCAGGATCGCACCGAGGTTGTCGGAGGGATGGCCCCACTCGGCCGCCAGCCAGGTGTCGTTGAAGTCCAGCCAACGGACCTGGGTGCCGATGTTGAAGGCGGCCTGCACCGGGTCGAGCTCGAAATTGGTGCCCGGCACGATGGCGCCGCCGGGCAGGATCGCGCCCGGGACGATCGGCCCGAGGTGCTTCACGCAGCCCTCGAACTTCATCGCCAGCATCGCGCAGGCCAGCGAATCCAGCAGCATGTAGCGCGCGGTGTCGTAGGCCTCGCGCGAGTCGATCGTGTAATCGACCACGTAGTCGGCGATGTCGACCATCGGCTGGTCGGGCTGCGGGCGGATCGCGGAACGGACGTCGAAATGGCTCATGGGTGCGGACTCATCCGGGCTTTGCGTCTGGGAGCCGGCTATTTTGCCGTGCCGCGGCACGCATGGCGAACTTTGCCTGTCGCGCCAAACGGGCCATCACGCGCGCCACGTCTCCGCCGGTTCCCGGCCAGGGCTTGCACGCAAGGCAACGATGGCGGCGCTTGAGTACGGCGCCGAATCCCGGCAAGGTGCCGCTTTCCGTACGCAAGCGTATGCGCGCATGACGCCAGCCACGCAGGCCACTCCCTACCCGTACCTGTTCACCCCGCTCGACCTGGGTTTCACCACCCTGCGCAACCGGGTGCTCATGGGATCGATGCATACCGGGCTCGAGGACCGGGCACGCGACTTTCCGCAGCTTGCCGCGTATTTCTCCGAGCGCGCGGCCGGCGGCGTCGGGCTGATCGTCACCGGCGGCTTCGCGCCCAACATCGAAGGCTGGTTGAAGCCGTTCGCCGGGCGCCTGTCCTGGCCCTGGCATGTGCGCCGGCACCGCCTTGTCACCACGGCTGTGCATGCGCACGACGCGAAGATCTGCCTGCAACTGCTGCACGCCGGGCGTTACGCCTACCAGCCGCTGTCGGTGGCGCCATCGCGGCTGAAGGCGCCGATCAATCCGTTCACCCCGCGCGCGTTGTCGGCGCGCGGCATCGAGCGCCAGCTCGCCGCCTACGCCACCGCCGCGAAGCTCGCGCGCGATGCCGGTTACGACGGCGTCGAGCTGATGGGCTCGGAGGGCTACCTGATCAACGAGTTCACCGCGCCGCGGACCAACCGGCGCGACGACGGCTGGGGCGGAGACGCGGCCAGGCGCATGCGCTTCGCGGTCGAGATCGTGCGCCGGGTGCGCGAAGCCTGCGGCCCGGACTTCATCCTGGTCTATCGCCTGTCGCTGCTGGACCTGGTCGAGGGCGGCTCGGACTGGGACGAGATCGTGCAACAGGCGCGCGCGGTCGAGGCCGCCGGCGCGACCATCCTCAATACCGGCATCGGCTGGCACGAAGCGCGGGTCCCGACCATCGCCACCTCGGTGCCGCGTGCCGCCTTCGCCGGCGTCACCGCCAAGCTGCGTCCGCACGTGGCTTTGCCGCTGGTCGCGACCAACCGCATCAACATGCCCGACGTCGCCGAACGTATCCTCGCCGGCGGCGGCGCCGACCTCGTGTCCATGGCGCGGCCGCTGTTGGCGGACCCGGATTGGGCGAACAAGGCGCGGGCCGGCCGCGCGCAGGCGATCAACACCTGCATAGCCTGCAACCAGGCCTGCCTTGACCAGGTGTTCGAGAACCGCAAGGCGAGCTGCCTGGTCAACCCGCGCGCGTGCGCGGAAACCGTCCTCGAGTACCTGCCCACGCAACGACCCATGCGCATCGCCGTGGTCGGCGCCGGTCCGGCGGGCCTGGCCTGCGCCACGGTCGCGGCACAGCGCGGGCACCTTGTCACCCTGTTCGACGCCGCCGCGGAAATCGGAGGCCAGTTCAACCTCGCCAAGCGGATCCCGGGCAAGGAGGAATTCCACGAGACGCTGCGGTATTTCCGCCACCGCATCGAGGAGACCGGCGTGCAGCTGCGCCTGTCCACTCGAGCCGACGCCGGGATGCTGGCGGGATTCGACGATGTCGTGCTCGCCACCGGGGTTACGCCGCGCAGCGTGGATTTCCCGGGCGCCGGCCACGCCAAGGTCGTGGGGTACCTCGACGTGCTCGAGGCCAGGGTGCAATGCGGCCCCAGGGTGGCGATCATCGGCGCCGGCGGCATCGGCTTCGACGTGGCCGAGTTCCTGGCCCAGGCCGGCCCCTCGCCAAGCCTGGATGCCGGCCGCTGGATGGCCGAATGGGGCGTGGATCCCGGCTTCGACAGCCGTGGCGGGCTGGCGCCGGCGCGACCCGAGCCCGCGGCGCGGCAACTGTGGCTGCTGCAGCGCAGTCCGGGCAGGCCTGGCGCGCGGTTGGGCAAGACCACCGGCTGGATCCATCGCGCCACGCTCAAGGGCAAGGGCGTGCGGATGCTGGGAGGGGTCGAATACCTCGGGGTCGACGACGCCGGCCTGCATATCCGCAGCGACGGCGTCGAACAGTTGCTGGCGGTCGACCATGTCGTGGTCTGCGCCGGCCAGGAACCCCGCCGGGAGCTGTTGGCCGGGTTGCAGGCCAGCGGCTGCAAGGTGCATGTCATCGGCGGCGCGGACCGCGCCGTGGAGCTGGATGCCCGGCGCGCGATCGACCAGGGCAGCCGCCTGGCGGCGGACTTCTGAGCTTGGTCTGCCCGCGCGGATCGCGCTGCAGCGCAGCATTCGCGCGCATCCGAATCCTGCCAAATCAATCATTTCCCGATTCAGCCCGGAATTCCTGTTCAGCTGGCGTTTGGTTTTGTGCCGTTACCGTGCGCCAACTTTTTTGCCCGCCGCCTCGTGAGCGGGCACCGGCGCCAGACCGCAATCCCGCGGTCGTTCGCGCCCGGGCAAAGGCGCGCCGCAGAGCCGCCGCCCTCCCCAGTACGCCAGGCCGGTTCCCGGTGCCGATCCCGACTTAACAAAGGCGGGAGCAGCATCCGCGGGCCGGCGCAACGGAGCAAGGAGTCGCCATGAAGCTGGTCTGGATCCTCTGGCTGTCGCAGTTCCTGCCGCAGCCGGCCGCCGATTCGCTGTGCCTGAGCACCACCGTCTACCTGGAAGCCCGCGACCAGTCCGCGCGCGGCCAGCAGGCCGTGGCCGAGGTCGCCCTGCGCCGCCGCGACAGCGGCCTCTGGGGCGACAACCTGTGCGCCGTGGTCACCGCGCGCAAGCAGTTCGCGCCGAGCCTGGTTTCGCCCAACACCCGCCTGGGCAATACCCAGGCCTGGGCCGAAGCGGTCACCGTCGCGTTGGAGTCGGAGCGCAACTGGGCCTTGCCGGCCGGCCAGCGCAAGGAGATCGTGCCGGGGGCCAGCCATTTCGCCGCCACCGCGATCGCCTCGCCGAGCTGGCGCAGCGCCTACCAGGTCGCGACCATCGGCGACCACACCTTCTTCAAGGTGCAATCACTCAAGCCGCGCAAGTCCTGACGCCCGCGGCGGCCGGGCTTGCGTCCATCCCGGCGCGAGGCAACACAGCGTTGCAGGCACGTCATCCGGCGGCGGCGGCGGAACCGGCATCATGGCCGTTTTCTTCGCCGGAGCCTTCCCCATGAAGCTGTATTACTCGCCCGGAGCCTGTTCGCTGGCCGACCACATCGCGCTCGAATGGATCGGGCTGCCTTATGAAGCGGTGCGCATGTCGCGCGAAGAGCGCAAGCGGCCCGCCTACCTCAGGATCAACCCGGCCGGTGCGGTCCCCGCGCTGGAACAGGACGGATGGGTACTGACGCAGAACGCGGCGATCCTCAACTACCTGGCCGACAGCTTCCCCCAGGCCGGGCTCGGCGGCGATGGCACGCCGAGGGCGCGCGCCGAAGTCAACAAGTGGCTGGCGTTCGCCAACTCCGACATCCATCCGGCGTTCCAGCCGATGTTCGGCTCGACCGCCTACCTCGAGGATGCGGCGCTGATCGAGAAGAGCAAGGACGCCGCGCGCGCCAGGCTGCGCGGACTGTTCGAGCGCGCGGACGCGCAACTCGCCGGCCACGACTGGATCGCCGGCACGCGTTCGATCGCCGACCCCTACCTGTTCGTGGTCACGCGCTGGGCGAAGGCGCATGGTGTCGACCTCACCGGCCTCGACCACCTGGAGCGCTTCTTCGACGCAATGCTGGCCGATCCGGGCGTGCGGCGTGCGCTGGAACAGGAAGGCCTTGCCTGATCGCCATCGGATTGCAACCACGAAAAAGCCGCGCATTGCGCGGCTTTTTTCGTGGTTGATGCGACTGCTCAGCGCTTGTCGATCGGCACGTAGGCGCGGTCTTCCGGCCCCACGTAATTGGCGCTGGGGCGGATGATCTTGCCGTCCTCGCGTTGCTCGATGACGTGCGCGCCCCAGCCCGAGGTGCGCGCGATCACGAACAGCGGGGTGAACATCGGCGTCGGGATGCCCATCATGTGGTAGGCACTGGCGCTGTACCAGTCCAGGTTCGGGAACATCTTCTTGGTGTCCATCATCAGGCTTTCGATCCTCTCGCTGATGTCGAACAGCGCCTGGTTGCCGCCATCGGCGCACAGCTTGCGCGAGATTTCCTTGATGATCGGGTTGCGCGGGTCGCCGACGGTATAGACCGGGTGGCCGAACCCGATCACGATCTCCTTGCGTTCCATGCGCTCACGGATGTCGGCTTCCGCCTCGCCGGGCGTGGAGTAACGGCTGATGATCTCCATCGCCACCTCGTTGGCGCCGCCGTGCTTGGGGCCGCGCAGCGCGCCGATCGCGCCGGTGATGCACGAATGCATGTCGCTGCCGGTCCCGGCGATGACGCGCGCGGTGAAGGTCGAGGCGTTGAACTCGTGCTCGGCGTACAGCACCAGCGACTTGTCCAGCGAATCGGCGTGCAGCGCGCTCGGCTCCCCGCCGTGCAGCAGGTGCAGGAAGTGCGCGGCGATCGAGTCGTCGTCGGTCTCGCAGTCGATGCGGCGGCCGTTGCGGGTGAAGTGCCACCAGTACAGCAGCATCGAACCGAAGCTCGCCATCAGCCGGTCGGCGATGTCGCGCGCCTCGGCCGCGGGGTGGCCATCGCGCTCGGGCAGCACGGTGCCGAGCACCGAGCAGCCGGTGCGCAGCACGTCCATCGGGTGGGCGTTGGCCGGTACCAGCTCCAGCGCCTCGCTGACGATCGCCGGCAGCCCGCGCAGGCGCTTGAGCTTGCCCTTGTAGGCCTTGAGCTGGGAAGTGGTCGGCAGCGCGCCGTGGACCAGCAGGTGCGCGACTTCCTCGAAGGAGGACCGGGTGGCCAGGTCGTGGATGTCGTAGCCGCGGTAATGCAGGTCGTTGCCGCTGCGGCCTACGGTGCACAGGGCAGTGTTGCCGGCCGGCGTGCCGCTGAGGGCGACGGACTTCTTCGGCTTGGGGAGGGTCTGCTCGGTCATTCGGATTCCTTCTTGAACAATGCGTCGAGCTTGTCCTCGTAGGCGTGGTAACCCAGGAAGTCGTACAGCTCGTCGCGGGTCTGCAAGCGGTCGATGATGTGCTTCTGCGTGCCTTCGCGGCGCACGGTTTCGTAGAAGCCGAGCGCGGCCTTGTTCATCGCGCGATAGGCGCCGCAGCAGTACAGCGCGATGTCGACGCCGGCTTCGCGCAGCTCGTCGGTGGTGAAGAACGGGGTCGAACCGAACTCGGTCAGGTTGGCCAGGATCGGCACCCTCACCGCGGCCTTGAACCGGCGATAGTCGTCGAGCGACTTCATCGCCTCGGGAAAGACCATGTCGGCGCCGGCCTCGACGTAGGCCACCGCGCGCTCGATCGCCGCATCGATGCCCTCGACCGCGGCTGCGTCGGTGCGGGCCATGATCACGAACGCCTCGTCGCCGCGCGCGTCGACCGCGGCCTTGATCCGGTCCACCATCTCGTCCTTCGGCACCACTTCCTTGCCCGGGCGGTGGCCGCAGCGCTTCTGGCCGACCTGGTCTTCCATGTGCACGGCAGCGACGCCGATGCGCTCGAAGTTGCGGATCGTGCGGCCGATGTTGAATGCCCCGCCCCAGCCGGTATCGATGTCCACGAGCAACGGCATCCCGGTGGCATCCACGATCCGGCGTGCGTCGGTGAGCACGTCCTCCATCGTCGAGATGCCCAGGTCGGGCATTCCCAGCGAGTTGGCCGCGACGCCGCCGCCGGACAGGTACAGCGCCTTGTAGCCGACGCGCCTGGCCATCAGCCCGGCATAGGCGGTGATCGCGCCCATCACCTGCAACGGGGATTCTTCGGCAATCGCAGTGCGGAATCGTGCGCCTGCGGAACGGAGTTCGGTCATCGTGCTTCCCATGGCACGGGGCGACCCTGTGGCCGCCCCGGTGTGGATCAGAGCAGGTGCGCGACGCCCGCGCGCTCTTCCTCGAGCTCGGCCAGCGTCTTGTCCATCGCGGCGCGGCTGAACTCGTCGATCGGCAGGCCTTCGACGCGGGTGTAAGCGCCGTTGGCGGTGGTCACCGGCATGCCGTATATGATGCCCTCGGGGATGCCGTAGCTGCCGTCCGACGGCACGCCCATGGTCACCCACTTGCCGCCGGTGCCCAGCGCCCAGTCGCGCATGTGGCCGATGGCGGCATTGGCGGCCGAGGCCGCCGACGACAGGCCACGCGCCTCGATGATCGCGGCGCCGCGCTTGGCGACGGTCGGGATGAAGATGTTGGCGTTCCAGTCGGCGTCGTTGATGGCCTCCTGCAGCGACTTCCCGCCCGAGGTGGCGAAGCGGTAATCCGGGTACATCGTCGAGCTGTGGTTGCCCCAGACGACGAACTTCTCGATGTCGCCCACCGCGACGCCGGCCTTCCCTGCCAGCTGCGACAGCGCGCGGTTGTGGTCCAGGCGCAGCATCGCGGTGAAATTCCCGGCCGGCAGGTTGGGCGCCGACTTCATGGCGATGTAGGCGTTGGTGTTGGCCGGGTTGCCCACCACCAGCACCTTGACGTCGCGCGAGGCGACCGCGTCGAGGGCCTTGCCCTGCACGGTGAAGATCTCGGCGTTCTTGAGCAGCAGATCCTTGCGTTCCATGCCGGGGCCGCGCGGCATCGCGCCTACCAGCAGGGCGTAGTCGGCGTCCTTGAACGCGACCATCGGATCGTCGGTGCCGACCATCCCCGCGAGCAGCGGGAACGCACAGTCCTCCAGTTCCATCATCACGCCACGCAGCGCGGCCTGGGCCTTGTCCATCGGCAGCTCGAGCATCTGCAGGATCACCGGCTGGTCCTTGCCCAGCATCTCGCCCGAGGCGATGCGGAACAGCAGGGCGTAGCCGATCTGGCCGGCGGCGCCGGTGACTGCGACACGAACGGGGGCTTTCATGGTCGAACTCCTCGAAATTCCGGATTGCCGGTGCCGACGCAGCGCCCGATCCGCTTCACGAAAAAGCGGGCCTTTCGCTGCGCCCGGGGTGGCGGTTTGGTGTCAGGCGAGTTCGGCGAAGAACTCGCGGATGCGTTCCAGGCCGGGCGCCAGCTGCGGCGTCGGGCAGGTGTAGCTGATGCGCAGCGCGCGCGGTTCACCGAAAGCCGAGCCAGGCACGCAGGCCACGCCCTTGGCCTGCAGCAGCGCGGCGCAGAAATCCACGTCGTTGCCGATCGCCAGGCCGGAGGGCTGGTGGGTCTTGCCGAACGCGACGCTGATGTCCGGGAACACGTAGAACGCACCCTGCGGCCGCGGGCAGACCACGCCCGGGATCGTGGCGAACATCGCCATCACCTGGTCGCGCTTGGCCTGGAACTCGGCGCACTTGGCCTGCGGGATGTCCTGCGGGCCCGACAGCGCGGCGATCGCGGCGGCCGTGGTCACTTCCGGCAGGTTGGTGATGTGGTTGGAGTTCATCGTCACCACGGCCCTGGCCACCGACTCCGGCCCGGCCATGAAGCCGACGCGCCAGCCCGGCATGCCGTAGGTCTTGGACAGCGAATCGATGAAGACCACGCGGTCGCGCAGTTCCGGGCGCGCATGCACGAAATTGTGGTAGCCGACGCCGTCGAACACCATGCGGTTGTAGATGTCGTCGGTGATGATCCAGGTATCCGGGTGCTTCACCAGCACGTCGGCCAGCGCCGAGATCTCGTCCTTCGAATAGACCATGCCGGTCGGGTTGGACGGATTGTTGAACAGGAACACCCGTGGCTTGTTCGCCAGGGCGGCGTCGAGCTGCGCCGGGGTGAGCTTGTAGTCCTGGGAGGCCGGGCACGGCAGCAGGTCGACCCGGGCGTTGACGATCTCGGCGATGTCGAGGTAGCTGGTCCAGTACGGCACCGGGAACGCGATCGTGTCGCCCTCCTCCAGCAGCGCCTCGGCGAGGTTGTAGATGACATGCTTGGCACCGATGCCGATGGCGCAGTTGGCGCGGGTGTAGCCATCCAGGCCGATCTGCGCGATGTGCCCGAGGAAAGCGTCCAGCAACGCATCGCTGCCACGGTTGCTGCCGTACTGGCCGGAGTCGTGCGCCAGCGCGTCGCGCGCGGCTGCGTAGACGTGGTCGCCCGGGAGGAAATTCGGAACGCCGATCGAGAAGCTGATGATGTCGCGGCCTTCGGCCTTCAGCCGCTTGGCTTTTTCGGCGATCTCCATGATCGCGCTGGGCTTGGCGCGGCCGATGCGGCTGGCGAACTGGGGCATCGCGGAAACCTCGGGGGAAATGTCTTGCAGACCCGAAATTTTAGCACAGCGACACCCCGCGACCGGGGGTGCCGCTGCGCCGGAAGCGCGTGCTGCGCGGCTGCTTACGCGCCCAGGATGCGGTTCCATTCGGCGACGCGGTCGGCCTTGGCCGCCAGCACCGCATCGGCGTCGCCCTCGATCCGCACCGAGCGGATGTGGTCGCCCTGCTGCACCTTGTCGACCGCGTCCAGCCCCTCGAGCACCTTGCCGAACACGGTGTGCTTGCCGTCCAGCCAGGGGGTGGCGACGTGGGTGATGAAGAACTGGCTGCCGTTGGTGTTGGGGCCGGCGTTGGCCATCGACAGCACGCCGCGCTCGTGGCCGAGGCCGTTGTTGGCCTCGTCCTCGAACTTGTAGCCCGGGCCGCCGCGGCCGGAACCCTCCGGGCAGCCGCCCTGGATCATGAAATCGGGGATCACGCGGTGGAAGCCGAGCCCGTCGTAGAAGCCGCGCCGGGCCAGGTTGACGAAGCTGGCGACCGTCAGCGGGGCCTTGTCGGGGTACAGCTCGACCTTGATCGGGCCGCGGTCGGTGTCGAAGGTGGCAATGAGGGACATGGGGCGGGCTCCTGCGGGTGGGGGCCGGGACGTCGCGGGCAGGCGGGCCTCGGGGGCGCGGAGTTTAACGCAGCCTGCGTGGAGTCAGGTCATGCCCGTATAATGTCCGGCTCCCTTTCTGCTGCCCCGCCGTGCCCCGGCGCGCCTTCCCGATGTCCATCGAACGCCTCCGCAACATCGCCATCGTCGCCCACGTCGACCATGGCAAGACCACGCTCGTCGACTGCCTGCTGAAGCAGTCCGGGACGTTCTCCGAACGCACCGTGCTCGCCGAGCGCGTGATGGACAGCAACGACCAGGAAAAGGAACGCGGCATCACCATCCTGTCCAAGAACACCGCCATCACCTGGCAGGGCAACCGCATCAACATCGTCGACACGCCCGGGCACGCCGACTTCGGCGGCGAGGTCGAGCGCGTGCTGTCGATGGTGGACTCCGTCCTGATCCTGGTCGACGCCATGGACGGGCCGATGCCGCAGACCCGCTTCGTCACCCAGAAGGCGTTCGCGATGGGCTTCAAGCCCATCGTCGTGGTCAACAAGATCGACCGCCCGGGCGCGCGCCCGGACTGGGTGATCGACCAGGTGTTCGACCTGTTCGACAAGCTCGGCGCCACCAACGAGCAGCTCGACTTCCCGATCGTGTACGCGTCGGCGCTGCACGGCTATGCCAGCCTCGACGACAGCGCGCGCGACGGCGACATGACCCCGCTGTACGAAGCGATCATGAAGCACGTGCCGCCGCCGACCGTCGACGCGGAAGGCCCGTTCCAGATGCGCGTCAGCCAGCTGGACTACAACAACTTCGTCGGCCTGATCGGCGTCGGCCGCATCCAGCGCGGCAAGGTGCGCACCAACATGCCGGTCAGCGTGGTCGACCGCCACGGCAAGAAGCGCCAGGGCAAGGTGCTGCAGGTGCTCGGCTTCATGGGCCTGGAGCGGGTCGAGGTCGAGGAGGCCGAAGCCGGCGACATCGTCGCCATCTCCGGCGTCGCCGACCTCAGCATCTCCGACACGATCTGCGCGCTCGATGCGCCCGAGGCCCTGCCGGCGCTGACCGTGGACGAGCCGACCATCAGCATGACCTTCCAGGTCAACAACTCGCCGTTCGCCGGCAACAAGGACCGCAGCGGCGGCAAGTTCATCACCAGCCGCCAGTTGCGCGAGCGGCTGGAGCGCGAAACCCTGCACAACGTCGCGCTCAAGGTCGAGGAAGGCTCGGACCCTGACAAGTTCCTGGTTTCCGGCCGCGGCGAGCTGCACCTGTCGGTGCTGATCGAGACCATGCGCCGCGAAGGCTTCGAACTGGCGGTGTCGCGCCCGGAAGTGATCATCAAGGAAATCGACGGCCAGCTGATGGAGCCGATCGAGCAGCTGGTGGTCGACGTCGAGGAAGTGCACCAGGGCGGCGTGATGGAGAAGCTGGGCACGCGCAAGGCGCAGCTCAAGAACATGGAGTCCGACGGCAAGGGACGCGTGCGCCTGGACTACATGATCCCGGCGCGCGGCCTGATCGGGTTCCAGAACGAGTTCCGTACCCTCACCCAGGGCTCGGGCCTGCTGTTCCACGTGTTCGACCATTACGGCCCCAAGGAAACCGGCGCGATCGCCAAGCGCATCAACGGCGTGATGATCGCCAACGCGCCCGGCACCACGCCGGCGTACTCGCTCGGACCGCTGCAGGAACGCGGCCGCCTGTTCGCCGCGGAAGGCGACAACGTGTACGAGGGCCAGCTGGTGGGCATCCATTCGAAGGACAACGACCTCACCGTCAACGTCATCAAGCCCAAGCCGCTGACCAACATGCGCGCCTCGGGCAAGGACGACGCGATCCAGCTCACCCCGGCGATCAAGTACACCCTGGAACAGGCGCTGGACTTCATCGAGGACGACGAGCTGGTGGAAGTCACGCCGAAGGAAATCCGCCTGCGCAAGAAGTTCCTGACCGAGACCGACCGCAAGCGCGCCTCGCGCGCGGCGTGACGTCCGGCGAGCGCGGCGGACCGGCCAGCCTGCGCGCCCCATGAGCCCGCACGACTATCCGCTGACCGACCCGCGGCATCCGCACTACAACCCGGACCCGCATGCGCATCCGGGCCTGCACGCGATCGCCCTGGTCGAAGGGGTCAAGGGCCTGCTGGCGGTGCTCGCGGCCAGTGGCCTGGAACTGCTCGGACCCGCGCCGCTGCAACGCTGGGTGCGCGAACTGATCGCCCGTTTCCAGCTCGATCCGCAATCCGGCGCGCTGGCGCTGTTCGCGCGCCAGATCAGCCCCGGCGCCGTGCACTGGGCCGCGGCCGCGGTGATGGCCTACGGACTGTTGCACCTGCTCGAGGCCTGGGGCCTGTGGCGTGCCAAGGCCTGGGCCTCGTGGCTGGGCTGCGTCGCCGCGTCGCTGTACCTGCCGCTGGACCTGTATGCGCTCTGGCGCCACCCGGGCTGGCCGGCGCTCGCGGTGCTGGGGATCAACCTGCTGGTGGTGTGGGTGCTGGCGCGCGACCTGCTCCGCCGGCGCTACTGACTCGCAGAGGCTTGCCCGCTCCGATCCGCCGCGGGATGCTGTCGGCTCCGCGGCCGCCGGGCCGTGCACCGGGGAACGCCATGCGCTGCATGCTCCTGCTGTTGGCGACGATCGCCGTCGCCGCACATCCGCTTCCGCTGCGCGCGCAATCGCAGGCCGGTTCCGGGGCGATCCCTGCGCCGCAGGACGCCGCGGCTTTCCGCTACGCCGAAGCGGACATCAGCGACCTGCACCAACAGATGCGCGCAGGCACGCTCGACAGCCATGCCCTCGTCCAGGCCTACCTCGACCGCATCGCGGCCATCGACGATGCCGGGCCGATGCTCAACGCGGTGATCGAGCTCAATCCCGAAGCACTCGCCGAAGCCGACGCACGCGATGCCGAACGCAAGGCCGGCAAGCTGCGCGGCCCGCTGCACGGCATCCCGGTGCTGCTCAAGGACAACATCGACGCCAAGCCGATGGTCAACTCCGCCGGCTCACTGGCGCTGGCTGGGCACAGGCCCAGGACCGACGCGTTCCTGGTGCAGCGCCTGCGCGACGCCGGGGCCGTGATCCTGGGCAAAACCAACCTCAGCGAGTGGGCCAACTTCCGCTCCAGCCACGCCAGTTCCGGCTGGAGTGGCCGCGGCGGCCAGACGCGCAACCCCTACGTGCTGGACCGCAATCCCTGCGGTTCCAGTGCGGGCACCGGCAGCGCGATCGCGGCCAACCTCGCCGCGGTCGGCGTCGGCACCGAAACCGATGGCAGCGTGATCTGCCCGGCGGCGATGACCGGTCTCGTCGGCATCAAGCCGACGCTCGGGCTGGTCAGCCGCGCCGGCATCATCCCGCTGGCGCATTCGCAGGACACCGCGGGTCCGATGACGCGCAGCGTCGCCGACGCGGCGCTGCTGCTCACCGCCATGGCAGGCAGCGATGCGAGCGACGACGCGACGGCGCCATCCGCACGGCACGCCACCGACTACTCGGCCTTCCTCAAGCGCGACGGCCTCGCCGGCAAGCGCATCGGCGTCGTGCGCAAGCTGGCCGGCATGGAACCCAACGCCGACCGCGTGCTCGAGCAGGCGATCGCCCTGTTGCGCGCGCAGGGAGCGACCATCGTCGACCCCGTGGACGTGCCCAACATCGACACGCTCGGTGACGACGAGTTCACGATCCTGCTGTACGAGTTCAAGCACGACATCGCCGCCTACCTCGCCGGTGCCGGCGTCGCGCCGAAGACGCTGGCCGACCTGATCGCCTTCAACACCGCGCATGCGGCGCAGGAGATGCCGTGGTTCGGGCAGGAACTGTTCGAGCAGGCGCAGGCGAAGGGGCCGCTGACCGAGCGCAGCTACCGCGACGCGCTGGCACGCGCGAAGCGCCGCGCCGGCCCGGAAGGCATCGACGCGGCATTGCAGGCGAACAGCCTCGACGCGCTGCTGGCGCCATCCTGGGGTCCGGCGTTCCCGACCGATCTGGTGCTCGGCGACCACGTCGTCAGCGGCGACCCGACCGTGGGTGGGGTCTCGCAGGTCACCTCGGTTGCGGGTTATCCGTCGATCACGGTGCCGGCGGGCTTCGCGCACGAGTTGCCGGTCGGGATCGTGTTCATGGGCGCGGCGTGGAGCGAACCGCGCCTGATCGAAATCGCCTACGGTTTCGAGCAGGCCGCACGGGCGCGCCGCCCACCCACGTTCATTCCGACGCTGGGGCCTTAGCCCCGATTTCGATGCGGGCGACGCGGCCCTTGTCGCCGCTCGCCCAGCCGACATTGCCGGCGACGTCGATCGCGTCGTAACCGGTGTCCGACAGCGCCTGCCAGCGGCCGTCGATGAGCACGTCGACGCCGCTCGGACCGACCGCAATGCAGCGCGGCTGGACGTCGCCGGCGCAGGCCACGCCGGAGCGGTAACCGCGTGGATCGGGCAATCCCGAAACCACCAGGCTGCCGTCCTCCCGCCGTTGCGCGAGCGCCGCGCTGCCCGGGGCGGCCTCATGCTCGAAGTCGCCGCCGACCAGCAGCATGTCCCCGCCCGCGGGGGCGGCGGAGAAGATGCCGGCGGCGGGCACCCGTGCCGGCATCGGCGTCGCGTACGCCGACCACGACGCGTCGAGGTTGGCATCGCCGGCCGTGCCCGGCTCCGCGGCGTCGGCGGCATCGACATAGGCGCGTGCGGCACCACCCCCGCCCACGATCATCCGCCCGCCCCACGGCGTGGTCGCGATGCAGGTGCCGCTCGCGGCGAAGGCCGCCTCGTCCTTCCGCGCGGTCGGCATCGCGCCCGGTTGCAGCACCCACGTGCGGCCGCCGTCGTTGGTCGCGTGGAGCTGGAACGCGCCATCAACCGGATCGCCCAGCATCCAGCCGCGCTCGCCCCGGAAAGCCATGCAATCGAAGAACGCGCGCGGATCGGCGTTCTGGAGCGCGAGTTGCCAGCTGCGCCCGCCGTCTTCGGTGCGGTAGATGCGCGAGTCCGCGCCGGGGCCGATGGACAGCACCACGGCCCGATCCGCGGAGAAACCCTCGATATCGCGGAAGTCCAGCGCCTCCGCTCCCGGAACATGCAACGCCTGCCAGTGCGCGCCGCCATCCAGCGTGCGCAGCACCGTGCCCTCGCGACCGCTGGCCCAGGCGACGCGTGCGTCGACGGCGGAGATGCCGCGCAGCCGCACGGCGACGCCGGAGTCCTGCACGGTGATCGTGGCAGGCGCCATCGCTTCCGCGGCCACCGGCGGCGTAGCGGCCGTCGCGGCCGTTGCCGCATGCGGCGGCCCGCCGCCGGCGCAGCCGGCCGCCAGCAACGCGGCGAACAACGCGATCGCGCGCCTCATCGCCGCGGCGCCGCCAGTTGCGCCTGCTTGCGCACCACCAGCATCGCCACTTCCAGCGCCTGTTCGTAGTTCAGGCGCGGGTCGACAGTGGACCGATAGGCGCGGGCAAGGTCGGCGTCGGTCAGGTCGCGGGCGCCGCCGGTGCACTCGGTGACGTCCTCGCCGGTCAGTTCCAGGTGCACGCCGCCCAGGCGCGTGCCGGCGGCGGCATGCAGCTCGAACGCCTGCTCCAGTTCGCTGCGGATGTTGCCGAAGCGCCGGGTCTTGTAGCCGTTGGCGGTGGTTTCGGTGTTGCCGTGCATGGGATCGCAGATCCAGAGCACCCGGCGCCCGTCGCGCCGCAGTGCATCGAGCAGCGGCGGCAGCCTGGCCGCGACCTGGGTCACGCCCATGCGGTGCACCAGGGTCAGTCGCCCGGGCTCGTCCGCGGGATTGAGCACGTCGACCAGGCGCAGCAGCTGCTCCGGCGTCACCGACGGCCCGACCTTGACCGCGATCGGATTGCGGATGCCGCGGAAATATTCGACGTGGGCGCCATCGGGCGCAGCGGTGCGCATCCCGACCCACGGGAAGTGCGTGCTGAGGTTGAACCAGCCCCACTGCCGCGGCACCTGCCGCGTCTGCGCCTGCTCGTAGGGCAGCAGCAGCGCTTCATGCGACGTGTAGAAATCGACCCGGTTGAGGTTGTGCACCTCGCTGCCCGACAGCGTCTCCATGAACCGCACCGCATCGCCGATACCGGCGACCATGCGCCGGTATTCGTCGGCAAGCGGCGAATGCCCGACCCAGCCCAGGTCCCAGTACTCGGGGTGGTGGAGGTCGGCGAAACCGCCGTCGATCAACGCGCGCACGAAGTTCATCGTCATCGCCGACCGCGCATGCGCCTTGATCATGCGGCGCGGGTCGGGGGCACGCGCCTGCGCGGTGAACTCCGGCGCATTGACGATGTCGCCTCGGTAACTTGGCAAGGTGATGCCATCGATGGTTTCGGTGTCGGCCGATCGCGGCTTGGCGTACTGCCCGGCGAAACGACCCACGCGCACCACAGGCAGGCGCAGCCCGTGCACCAGCACCAGGCTCATCTGCAGCATGACCTTGAGCCGGTTGGAGATCACCGCCGAGCTGCATTCGCCGAAGTTCTCGGCGCAGTCGCCGCCCTGCAGCAGGAAGCGCCTGCCGTCCTGGGCTTCGGCCAGGCGTTGCTTGAGCGCGAGGATCTCCCAGGATGTCACCAGCGGAGGCAACGCATGCAGTTCCGACAACGCATCCTGCAATGCCTGTGCATCGGGATAGGTCGGCAATTGCCGGGATGGCCGCAGGCGCCACGACGCCGGCGACCAGTCGGGATCGGCGTTCACGGATTGCAGGTTGCGGTCGCTGCCGGACATCGGGCTTCCATCGTGTTGCTGCGCTGCGGCATCATCGCCCCGGCGCCGGGATGCCGCAACCGCGGGCGGCACCCGCGATGCGAACCTCAGCGCTGCGCGCGGAACATCGTCAGTACGACCCACACCGCCAACAGCACGAACCACAGCAGGCTCCACTCCGGCATCGACAGGCCCAGCAGGGTCCAGTCCACCTTGGCGCATTCGCCCGACCCGGTCAGCACCGTGCGGATCACGCCGGCGACCGGCATCGCGTCCAGCAGGTAGTTCAGGCCCGGGCCACACATCGGCACCTGGTCGGCCGGCAGGTGCTGCAACCAGACATGGCGGCCGGCGATCGCGGCACCGGTGATCGCGGCGAGCAACGCCAGCACGCCATAGCCGCGCCGTCCCCGCGTGCCGCGAGGCGCATGCAAGCCGGCAACCAGCAAGACCAGCCCGAGCGAGGCGAACGCGACGCGCTGGAAGATGCACAACGGGCAAGGCTGCAGCCCGTCGTGCAACTGCGCGTACATGGCGAAGCCGACCAGCGCCGCGCACGCGGCAAAACCGGCCAGGCATTGGCCGCGGAAGGACCAGCGGAGCGGATTCATCGTCATGTTGCGCACGATAGTGGCAGCAACGCGGCTTGGGAAGTCGCGCCGCGCCCCAGGCGCGGGAGAGCCGGCGAGGCGCCGCCTCGTCCGGAAATCGGCTCCCCGGGGCACCGGACCGAGCGTGGGTACCGTCCCTGGAAACGAAAACCCCGGCCGCGGCCGGGGTTGGTGGTCACGCAGGTGGCTCGGCTTACTCGGCCGCCGCCTGCGGGCGGTCGACCAGCTCGACGTACGCCATCGGCGCATTGTCGCCGGCACGGAAGCCGCACTTGAGGATGCGCAGGTAGCCGCCCGGGCGGCTGGCGTAGCGCGGGCCGTGCACGGTGAACAGGGTGCCGACGGCTTCCTTGTCACGCAGGCGCGAGAACGCGAGGCGGCGGTTGGCGACGCTGTCGGTCTTGGCCAGCGTGATCAGCGGCTCGGCGACGCGGCGCAGTTCCTTGGCCTTGGGCAGCGTGGTCTTGATCAGTTCATGCTTGATCAGCGACGCGGCCATGTTCTCGAACATAGCCTGGCGATGGGCGCTGGTGCGGTTGAACTTGCGTCCGGATTTCTGGTGGCGCATGGCTTGGTTTCCTGGTGAATGTTGAAGATGCTGGACTTCACTGTCGCCATCGTGGCGTTGGAGCTTCGGACTGCGCTGGTCCTTGCCGACCCTCCGTGGGCGGCGCGCCGCGTACTTTCAGTACGTCGGCCTGGTGTTGCTCGACTACATCCGGATCATTGGCAACAGCCTGGGATCCGTCGCTTCGGCTACTGCGTCGTAGTCGAAGCTTGGTGCCCCGGCCCGGCGCAGCGCGCCGGGCGTTCGCAAGGGGCGCGCGTCAGTGCCGCGCCAGCGCCCCTTGCTTACCCCATCATGCCGTGCGAGGCGATCCCGGCCGGCGGCCAGTTCTCGAGCTTCATGCCCAGCGACAGGCCGCGCTGCGCCAGCACTTCCTTGATCTCGGTGAGCGACTTCTTGCCCAGGTTCGGGGTCTTGAGCAGCTCGACTTCGGTCTTCTGGATCAGGTCGCCGATGTAGTAGATGCTCTCGGCCTTGAGGCAGTTGGCCGAACGCACCGTCAGTTCCAGGTCGTCGATCGGGCGCAGCAGCACCGGGTCGACGCCGGTCGTGGCCGGCTTCGCCGCGCCGCGGTCGCGGTGGGTGAAGTCGCCGAACACGCTGAGCTGGTCGCTGAGGATGTCGGCGGCGGTGCGCACGGCTTCCTCGGCGTCGATCGTGCCGTTGGTCTCGATGTCGAGCACCAGCTTGTCGAGGTCGGTGCGCTGCTCGACGCGCGCGGCTTCCACCGCGTAGGCGACGCGGCGCACCGGCGAGAACGACGCGTCCAGCATCAGCCGGCCGATCGTGCGGGTTTCCTCGTCCGGCTTGCGGCGGGCGGCGGCCGGCTGGTAGCCGAAGCCGCGCTCGATCTTGAGCCGCATGTTCAGCGCCGTGTCCTTGGTCAGGTGCGCGACCACGTGCTCGGGGTTGAGGATCTCGACGTTGTGGTCGGTCTTGATGTCGCCCGCGATGACCACGCCCGGCCCCTGCTTGCTCAGGCTCAGGGTGGAACTGTCGCCGGTGCCCATGCGGATGGCGATGTCCTTGAGGTTCAGCAGCACCTCGAGCACGTCTTCCTGCAGGCCCTCGACCGTGGTGTACTCGTGCAGCACGCCGTCGATCTCGACTTCGGTGATCGCGAAACCGGGGATCGAGGACAGCAACACGCGGCGCAGCGCGTTGCCCAGGGTATGGCCGTAGCCGCGCTCCAGCGGTTCGATCACGACCTTCGCGCGGTTGCCGGCGAGGCGTTCGATCTGGGGGCCGCGCGGACGCAGGACTTGGTTGGCGGTAACCGTCATGTTTGCAGCGTCTCCAAATATTCCGGGGCTTGGGGTGGGCACCGGCTTGCAGCTTTTGGAGCCCCCCCGGATCGGGGGAGCGGCCGGCACGCGACGCGGGCCGGCCAGGTTTCGAGGCGAGCCGGGAGCCATGGCCCCGGTTCGCCGACATCAGTTACTTGGAATACAACTCGACGATCAGCGCTTCGTTGATGTCGGCCGGCAGGTCGGCGCGATCGGGCACCGCCTTGAACACGCCGGCGAATGCCTTGGCGTCGACTTCGATCCAGGACGGCGACAGGTCCATCTGGCCGGACACGGTCAGCGACTCCTGCACGCGGAGCTGCTTCTGCGCCTTCTCGGACAGGGCGATCGCGTCGCCGGCCTTGACCGCGTAGGAAGGAAGGTTGACCGGCTTGCCGTTGACGGTGACGCCGCGGTGGCTGACCAGCTGGCGCGCGGCCGGGCGGGTGATCGCGAAGCCCATGCGGTAGACGACGTTGTCCAGGCGGGTTTCCAGCAACTGCAGCAGGTTCTCGCCGGTGTTGCCCTTCTTGGTCGAGGCCTTCTTGTAGTAATTGCGGAACTGGCGCTCGAGCAGGCCGTAAATGCGCTTGACCTTCTGCTTCTCGCGCAGCTGGGTGGCGTAGTCGGACAGCTTGCTGCGGCGGGCGCCGGTGCCGGCGCCGTGCTGGCCGGGCTTCTGCTCCAGCTTGCACTTGGAATCGAGCGCGCGCGCCGGCGACTTCAGGCCGAGGTCGGCGCCTTCGCGACGGGCGAGCTTGCAGGTGGGACCGATGTAACGAGCCATTTTCTATCGCCCCCTTAGACGCGACGCTTCTTCGGCGGACGGCACCCGTTGTGCGGGATCGGCGTCACGTCGATGATGTTGGTGATCTTGTAGCCGACGTTGTTGAGCGAACGCACGGCCGATTCGCGACCCGGGCCGGGGCCCTTGATCCGCACTTCCAGCGACTTCACGCCGTAGTCGAGCGCGACCTTGCCGGCCTTCTCGGCGGCAACCTGCGCCGCGAACGGGGTCGACTTGCGGGAACCGCGGAAACCCGCGCCGCCCGAGGTCGCCCACGACAGCGCGTTGCCCTGGCGGTCGGTGATCGTGATGATCGTGTTGTTGAACGAAGCGTGGACGTGGGCGATGCCGTCGGTGACGACGCGCTTGATCTTCTTCTTGACTTTCGCAGCAGCAGGCTTGGCCATGTGGGTTCCTTACTTCTTGATGGCCTTGCGCGGACCCTTGCGGGTACGTGCGTTGGTCCGGGTGCGCTGGCCGCGCAACGGCAGGCCGCGGCGGTGGCGCAGGCCGCGATAGCAGGCCAGGTCCATCAGCCGCTTGATCGCGACGCCGACCTCGCGGCGCAGGTCGCCTTCGACGGCGAACTTGCCGATCTCGGCGCGCAGGCGCTCGACTTCGGGCTCGGAGAGGTCGCGGATCTTGGTCGACGGCGTGACGCCGGCGGATTCGCAGACTTTCTTTGAACGGGTACGGCCGATGCCGTAGATGCTTTGCAGCCCGACCCAGACGTGCTTCTGGGCAGGCAGGTTGACGCCGGCAATACGCGCCATGACGCGATCTCCAAACTGTTGGCGGCCGGATGGGGTCCACCCGGCGGAGTGAATCGGAAATTCTAACAGGGTCTCGGGTCTACAGGAAGCCTCGGAAGCCGAGGCTTCCGCGACCCGGCATGGGGAGTGTGCCCATGCTCCGGCGACGGCCCGGGGCTGGCTGGTCGAGGCGGCGAACCGCCCTGCCCGGCCCCGCGCGCTACTCTGGCGCGCGGAACGGCCCCGGACCACCCATGCTCGAGACCGCCGCACGGGTCGCCCATTTGCCGGATCCGCGCTGTTCGTCGGTTCCGGCGGTTTGTTCTCCGGCCGCCATCCCGGGCGACCCTGGCAGGCTTCCTGGGAAGCCTTCCCGGCGATCCTGGCCGGGCTTCGGGCAAGGCCGCGCTAGCGCGCGCCGCCCCGTCCCTTGAGGTTGGCCTTCTTCAGCAGGCTCTCGTACTGGTGCGACATCAGGTGCGCCTGGATCTGCGCGATGAAGTCCATCACCACCACCACGACAATCAGCAGCGAGGTGCCGCCGAAATAGAACGAGGTACCGAGCTTCATGCGCATGAAGTCGGGCAACAGGCAGACCGCGACCAGGTAGGCCGCGCCGACCGCGGTCAGCCGCGTCAGCACGCCATCGACGTAGTCGGCGGTCGCCTTGCCGGGGCGGATGCCCGGGATCAGCGCGCCCGACTTCTTCAGGTTGTCGGCGGTTTCCTGCGAGTTGAACACCAGCGCCGTATAGAAGAAGGTGAAACCCGCGATCAGCGCGCCGTACAGGATGATGTGCAGCGGCTCGCCCGGCGACAGCGCCTGGCTGGCCTTCTGCAGCCATGTCGCCGAGCCGGCCTGGCCGAACCAGGTCGAGGCGGTGGCCGGGAACATGATGATCGACGAGGCGAAGATCGGCGGGATCACGCCCGACATGTTGAGCTTCAGCGGCAGGAACGAGGACTGGTTCATGTACGCGCTGCGTCCGCCCTGGCGACGCGCGTAGTTGACCGTGATCCGGCGCTGCCCGCTTTCGACGAACACCACGAACCAGGTGAAACCCAGCACCAGGATCGCGATCGCGATCACCGCCAGCGCGCTGATATCGCCGTTGCGGGCCTGTTCCAGCGTGCCCACCACCGCGCCGGGCAGGCCGGCGACGATGCCCGCGAAGATGATCAGCGAGACGCCGTTGCCGACGCCGCGTTCGGTCACCTGCTCGCCGACCCACATCAGGAACATGGTGCCCGCGGTCAGCGCCACCACCGCCGTCAGCACGAAGCCCATGCCCGGGGCATAGACCACCGGGATGCCGTTGCTGGCGCCCGAGCTCTGCAATGCGATCGCGATTCCGGCCGACTGGAAGATCGCCAGCGGGATCGCGCCCAGGCGCGACCACTGGGTGATCTTGCGGCGCCCGGATTCGCCTTCCTTCTGCAGCGCCTTCAGGCTGGGCAGGATCTGCACCATCAACTGCATCACGATCGACGCGGAGATGTACGGGATCACGTTCAGCGCGAACAGGCTGAAACGCGCCAGGGCGCCACCGGAGAACATGTTGAACATGTCGACGATGGTGCCTTCCTGCGACTCCATCAGCTGCAGCATCGCCTCCGGGTTGACCCCGGGCACCGGGATGTAGCAGCCGATGCGATACACCAGCAGCGCGCCGAGCACGAACAGCAGGCGCTGGCGCAGCTCGGTGAACTTGCCGGCGCCGGCGATCCCGGACAGTGCGTTAGCGCTTCGCGCCATGCCGTCGTTACTCCCCGACCTGGCCGCCGGCGGCCTCGATCGCGGCCTTGGCGCCGGCCGTGGCCATCAGGCCCTTGAGCACGAACTTCTTGCTGATCTCGCCCTTCTTGACGACCTTGGCCTGCTTCGCGGTCGACGGCACCAGCTTCGCGGCGCGCAGCGCGGCGAAATCGATGGTGCCAGCGTCCAGCTTGTCCAGCTGGTACAGCAGCACTTCGGCGGTGTCCTTCTTCTTCAGCGAGGCGAAGCCGATCTTCGGCAGGCGCCGCTGCATCGGCATCTGGCCGCCTTCGAAGCCGGCCTTGATCTTGCCCTTGCCCGAACGCGCGAACGAACCCTTGTGGCCGCGACCGGCGGTCTTGCCCAGGCCCGAGCCGATGCCGCGGCCGACGCGCTTGCGATCCTGGCGAGCGCCCTCGGCGGGGCTCAACGTGTTCATCTTCATCGCATTACTCCTCGACCCGAACCAGGTAGTGGACCTTGTTGATCAGGCCACGTACCTGCGGGCTGTCCTTCAGTTCGCGCATGCTGTTCAACTTGCCCAGGCCCAAGGCCTTCACCGACAAGCGATGGACGCCCTTGGTTCCCCGCAGGCCCTTGACCAGGCGCACCTTGACGGTGCCGGCCGTGGTTTCCTTCTTAGCCATGGTGCAGATCCTCCACCTTCTTGCCGCGCTTGGCCGCGATGCGGGCCGGCGAGTGCATTTCGGTCAGGCCGCGGAGCGTCGCGCGCACCAGGTTGATCGGGTTGCGCGAACCGGTGGCCTTGGCCAGCACGTTCTTGACGCCGACCGCTTCCAGCACGGCGCGCATGGCGCCGCCGGCGATCACGCCGGTACCTTCCGAGGCCGGCTGCATGTAGACATGCGCCGCGCCATGGCCGGACTTGACCGCGTGCCACAGGGTGCCGTTGTTGAGTTCGACGCGGGACATGCCGCGACGCGCCTGCTCCATCGACTTCTGGATCGCGACCGGCACTTCCCGCGCCTTGCCGTAGCCGAAGCCGACCTTGCCGTCGCCGTCGCCCACCACCGTCAGCGCGGTGAAGGTGAACTGTCGGCCGCCCTTGACCGTCTTGCTGACGCGGTTGACCGCGATCAGCTTCTCGATCATGCCGTCGTCCATTTCCTCGCGGTTGCGATCGCGATCGCGGCCCCGCGGTGCTCGTTCGTCTGCCATCTGGATGATTCCGTAGTTTGAAGGGATTTGCGGCGTGGCCGCTTATGATTGGGATGTGCCGCGGGTGTCCCGGCGCCGCCACAACTGGCGACGACGTCCGGTGCCATCTGCACCGGCAGGTCGTACGGCGCGGGAACGACGCCCCGCGCCTTCAAGCATCAGAACTGCAGGCCGCCTTCGCGGGCAGCATCGGCAAGCGCCTTGATGCGGCCGTGGTAGCGGTAGCCGGAACGGTCGAAGGCGACCTTCTCGACACCGGCGGCCCTGGCCTTCTCGGCGATGGCGCGACCGACCTTGGCGGCAGCCTCGGCGTTCTTGCCGTTCTTCAGGCCTTCGCGCACGTCGGCCTGGGTGGTGCTGGCCGCGGCCAGCACGGTGGAACCATCGGCGCTGAACAGCTGGGCGTACAGGTGCTGGCCGGTGCGCAGCACCGACAGGCGCGGCACGCCGAGTTCGCGGATGTGCGCACGGGTCGACTTGGCGCGGCGCAGGCGGGCAATTTTCTTGAGCATGGTCTTGTTCTCCGGAAGCTGAAGACGGCTTACGCCTTCTTGGCTTCCTTGCGGATGATTTTTTCGCCGGCGTACTTCACGCCCTTGCCCTTGTAGGGCTCCGGCGGACGGAAGCCGCGGATCTTGGCGGCGACTTCACCGACGCGCTGCTTGTCGGCGCCGCTGACCACGATCTCGGTCTGGGTCGGGGTGGCGATGGTGATGCCTTCCGGCGCCTTGAACAGCACCGGGTGCGAGAACCCCAGCGACAGGTTCAGGTCCTTGCCCTGCATCGCGGCGCGGTAGCCCACGCCCACCAGCTCGAGCTTGCGCTCGAAGCCTTCGGACACGCCCTGCACCATGTTGGCAAGGATCGCGCGCAGGGTGCCGGCCATCGGCACCAGCATCGGGTCATTTGCCGAGAGCAGCGCATTGCCGTCCTCGACCTTGACTTCGACGCCGGCCGGCTTGGCGATGGACAGCGTGCCCTTGGGGCCCTTGACGCTGACGTTCTCGGCCTGGATGTTGAGTTCGACGCCCTTGGCGAGGGCGATCGGCTTCTTGGCAACTCGGGACATGGCTCGTTACTCCCTTAGGCCACGAAGCACAGGACTTCACCGCCGACGCCCTGCTGGCGCGCCTGCGCGTCGGTCATGATGCCCTTGGAGGTGGAAATGATGGCGACGCCGAGGCCACCGAGGACCTTGGGCAGCGCGTCCTTGCCACGGTACTGGCGCAGGCCCGAACGCGACACGCGATGCAGTCGCTCGATCACCGGCTTGCCTTCGTAGTACTTCAGCACGATCTCGAGCTCGGCCTTGGCGCCGTTCTCGGTCACGCGCGAACCGCCGATGTAGCCCTCGTCCTCGAGGACCTTGGCGATCGCGACCTTGGTGCGGGACGACGGCATCTTCACCGTCGGCTTGCCCACTGCGGCGGCATTGCGAATGCGCACCAGCATGTCGGCGATGGGATCAGTCATGCTCATTGATTGTTACCTTTGAGTGCACCGATATCCGCGGGATTGCGAATTTCGAATGGCCGGCGCCAGCACGCGCGCCGGATGGAACCTTGGATTACCAGGAAGCCTTGCGCAGGCCCGGCACGTCGCCGCGCATGGTCGCTTCGCGCAGCTTGTTGCGGCCCAGGCCGAACTTGCTGTAAACGCCGCGCGGGCGCCCGGTCAGGGCACAGCGGGTGGTCTGGCGCGCCGGCGAAGAGTCGCGCGGCAGCTTCTGCAGCTTGACCGCGGCGTCCATCTTCTCCTCGTAGCTCGCGGTCTGGCTGCTGACGACCTTCTTCAGGGCGTCGCGCTTGGCGGCGAACTTCTTGACCAGCTTGCTGCGCTTGGTCTCGCGGTTGACCATCGAGGTCTTTGCCATAGTCTTGTCCTCTCCGGATCAGTTGCGGAACGGGAAACGGAAGGCTTCGAGCAGCGCCTTGGCTTCTTCGTTGGTGCGGGCCGTGGTGGTGATCGCGATATCCATGCCGCGGATCGCGTCGACCTGATCGAAGTCGATCTCCGGGAAGATGATCTGTTCCTTCACGCCCATGTTGTAGTTGCCGCGGCCGTCGAACGAGCGCCCCGACACGCCGCGGAAATCGCGCACGCGCGGCAGCGAGACGTTGATCAGGCGATCCAGGAACTCGTACATCTTCGCGCGGCGCAGCGTCACCTTGGCGCCGATCGGCCAGCCGTCGCGGATCTTGAACGAGGCCACCGAGACGCGCGACTTGGTCACCACCGGCTTCTGGCCGGCGATCTTGGCCATGTCGGCGGTCGCGTTCTCGAGGATCTTCTTGTTGGTCGCGGCCTCGCCGACGCCCATGTTGAGCGTGATCTTGCTCAGGCGCGGGACCTGCATCGGGTTGGTGTAGCCGAACTTCTGCATCAGCTTCGGCACCACTTCCTGCTTGTAGAACTCTTCCAGTCGGGTCGTCATTGCTGCATTCCTCAGGCGTCGATCGCCTCACCGCTGGAGCGGAACACACGCAGTTTGCGTCCATCCTCCAGCACCTTGGTACCGATGCGCTCGCCCTTGCCGGAGGCAGGATTGAACAGCATCACGTTTGAAACATGGATCGGCGCCTCGCGCTCGACCACGCCGCCAGGCTGGTTTGCCTGCGGGTTGGCCTTGGTGTGGCGCTTGATGATGTTGACGTTGGACACGACGACCTTGTCGCCTGCCACGCGCACCACGTCGCCGCGCTTGCCCTTGTCCTTGCCGGCGGTGACGACCACGTGGTCGCCCTTCCTGATTCGGTTCATTTCGTTGCTCCTTCGCTCAGAGCACTTCGGGTGCGAGCGAGACGATCTTCATGAACTTCTCGGAGCGCAGCTCGCGGGTAACCGGCCCGAAGATGCGCGTGCCGATCGGCTCGTGCTTGTTGTTGAGCAGCACGGCGGCGTTGCCGTCGAAGCGGATCAGCGAACCGTCAGCGCGGCGCACGCCCTTGCGGGTGCGCACCACGACGGCGTCGTAGACCTCGCCCTTCTTGACCTTGCCACGCGGGATCGCATCCTTGATCGACACCTTGATGATGTCGCCAATGCCGGCGTAACGGCGCTTGGAGCCGCCGAGCACCTTGATGCACATGACTTCCTTGGCGCCCGAGTTGTCGGCCACGTCGAGGTGGCTCTGCATCTGGATCATGTCTCGGCCTCCCCTTATTCGGCCGCGCGGGCGAGGATCTCGACCACGCGCCAGTTCTTGGTCTTGGACATCGGCGCGCACTCGGCCACGCGCACCATGTCGCCGGTGTTGCAGGCGTTGTCGGCGTCGTGGGCGTGCAGCTTGGTCGAGCGGCGGATGTACTTGCCGTACAGCGCGTGCTTGACCTGGCGCTCGACGAGCACCGTCACCGTCTTGTCCATCTTGTTGCTGACCACGCGGCCTTCGACCGTGTGCAGCTTCTTTTCAGTCTGTTCGTTCATCTCGGCCGTCCTTACTTCGTCTTGCCGGATTGCGGCTGGCCGAGCAGGGTGTTCACGCGCGCGATCTCGCGGCGCACCCGGCGGGCGTCGTGGGTCTTGGTCAGCTGCCCGGTGGCCTTCTGCATGCGCAGCGAGAACTGCTCCTTGTGCAGGTCCAGCAGGTGGCTCTTCAGCTCGTCCGCCGACTTCTGTCGTAGTTGCTTGAGTTCCATCAGCGCACCGTCCGGGTCACGAAAGTGGTGGTCACGGAGAGCTTGGCCGACGCCAGGCGGAACGCCTCGCGCGCGGTGGCCTCGTCGACGCCCTCGATCTCGTAGATCATGCGGCCGGGCTGGATCTGCGCAACCCAGTACTCGACGTTGCCCTTGCCCGAGCCCATGCGGACTTCGATCGGCTTCTTGGTGATCGGCTTGTCCGGGAACACGCGGATCCACATCTTGCCGCCACGCTTGACGTAGCGACTGATCGAACGGCGCGCGGCCTCGATCTGGCGCGCGGTGAGCTGGCCGGTGGCAGTCGCCTTCAGCCCGTACTCGCCGAAGCTGACGGCATTGCCGTTCCACGCCAGGCCGTCGTTGCGGCCCTTGTGCATCTTGCGGAATTTGGTTCGCTTGGGTTGCAACATGGTTTATTCCCTCGCCTCGCGGTCACGACGCGGTCCACGCGGACGATCGGCGCGGTCGCCGCGATCACCACGATCGCTGCGCGGCGTGTCGTCCTGCTTTTCCTGGCCGACCTGGGAGAAATCGAAGATCTCGCCCTTGTAGACCCACACCTTGATTCCGATGATGCCGTAGGTGGTCTTCGCCTCGGCGAAACCGTAATCGACGTCGGCGCGCAGCGTGTGCAGCGGCACGCGACCCTCGCGGTACCACTCCGAACGCGCGATCTCGGCGCCGTTCAGGCGACCGGCCACGTTGACCTTGATGCCCAGCGCGCCCAGGCGCATCGCGTTGCCGACCGCGCGCTTCATCGCGCGGCGGAACATGATGCGGCGCTCCAGTTGCTGCGCGATCGACTCCGCGACCAGCTGCGCGTCGAGCTCGGGCTTGCGCACCTCGGTGACGTTGATGTGCGCCGGGACGCCCATCACGTCGGACACTTCCTTGCGCAGCTTCTCGATGTCCTCGCCACGCTTGCCGATCACCACGCCCGGGCGGGCGGTGTGGATCGTGACGCGCGCGGTCTTGGCCGGGCGCTCGATCAGGATCTTGCTGATCCCGGCGGCGGCCAGCTTCTTGCGCAGCATCTCGCGGACCTTGAGGTCGGCGGCGAGGTAACCGGCGTATTCCTTCTTGCCGGCGAACCACTTGGAGTTCCAGTCCTTGGAAATGCCAAGGCGGATACCGGTCGGATGTACTTTGTGACCCATGATTACTTGCCCTCGCCGACGACGACGGTGATGTGGCTGGTGCGCTTGACGATGCGCGTGCCACGGCCCTTTGCCCGCGCCATGAAGCGCTTCAGCGAGGGGCCCTCGTCGACCATGATGGTCTTGACCTTGAGCTCGTCGACGTCTGCGCCCTGGTTGTTCTCGGCGTTGGCGATCGCGGACTCCACGACCTTGCGGATCATGTGCGCGGCCTTCTTGTCCGAGAACTTCAGCAGGTTGACGGCGCGTTCGGCCGACAGCCCGCGCACCTGGTCGGCGACCAGGCGGGCCTTCTGCGGGGAGATGCGCGCGGTGCGCAGGATGGCTTTCGCTTCCATGGTCATCTCCTTACTTCCCGGCCTTCTTGTCGCCGCCATGGCCCTTGAACGTGCGGGTCAGGGCGAACTCGCCGAGCTTGTGCCCGACCATGTTCTCGTTGACCAGCACCGGGATGTGGTTCTTGCCGTTATGGATGGCGATGGTGTAGCCCACCATTTCGGGCAGCACCATCGAACGACGCGACCAGGTCTTGATCGGCTTCTTGTTGCTGCCCGCGGTCTCCACCTTCTTCATCAGGTGGTGGTCGACGAACGGGCCCTTCTTCAGTGAACGTGGCATGGCCGATTAGCTCCTGCGATCGCGCACGATGAACTGCTGCGTGCGCTTGTTCTTGCGGGTCTTGTAACCCTTGGTCGGCACGCCCCACGGGGTGACCGGGTGCGGGTTGCCCTGGCCGGCCTTGGCCTCGCCACCGCCGTGCGGGTGGTCGACCGGGTTCATGGCGGCGCCGCGGACGGTCGGCTTGACGCCGCGCCAGCGCTTGGCGCCGGCCTTGCCGAGCTTCTCAAGGTTGTGTTCGTCGTTGCCGACCTCGCCGATGGTGGCGCGGCACTCGGACGGCACCTTGCGCATTTCGCCCGAGCGCAGGCGCAACATCGCGTAGACGCCTTCGCGGGCGACCAGCTGCACGCCGGCGCCGGCGGCGCGCGCGATCTGCGCGCCCTTGCCCGGCTTCATCTCGATGCAGTGCACGGTGGAACCGACCGGGATGTTGCGCAGCGGCAGGGTGTTGCCGACCTTGATCGGCGCATCGCTGCCCGCGATCACCTGCTCGCCGGCCTTCAGGCCCTTGGGGGCGATGATGTAGCGGCGCTCGCCGTCGACGTAGCACAGCAGCGCGATGTGCGCGGTGCGGTTGGGGTCGTACTCGATCCGCTCCACGCGCGCCGGGATGCCTTCCTTGTCGCGCTTGAAGTCGATGATGCGGTAGTGCTGCTTGTGGCCACCGCCGATATGGCGGGTGGTGATGCGGCCGTGGTGGTTGCGGCCGCCGGTGTTGTTCTGCTTCTCGAGCAGCGCAGCGTGCGGCGCGCCCTTGTGCAGGCCAGGCGTGACCACGCGGACCATCGAACGACGGCCCGGCGAGGTGGGTTTGAAGGTCATCAATGCCATGGATCGTTCCTCAGGCCTTGGCCATCACGTCGATCGACTGGCCATCGGCCAGCTTCACGTATGCCTTGCGCCAGTCGCCGCGGCTGCCGTTGCGGTTCTTGAAGGACTTGCTCTTGCCCTTCACGTTCACCACGTTGACCGCATCGACCTTGACGTCGAAGATCTTTTCCACCGCGACCTTGATGTCGGCCTTGGTCGCATCGGTGGCTACTTCGAAGACATATTGGTTGGAAACTTCCTGCAGGCGCGCGGTTTTCTCGGACACGCGCGGCGCACGGATGATGCTGTAGAGCTTGGCGTCGTTCATGCCAGCCACTCCTCGATCTTCTTGACGGCGTCGGAGGTCATGACGACGGTGTCGGCGCCGACCAGGGCAACCGGGTCCAGGCCCTGCACGTCGCGCACTTCCACGTAGCGGAGGTTGCGGGCGGACAGGTACAGGTTCTCGGACGCCTCCTCGGTGACCAGCAGCGGACGCTGGCCGGCCTTGAGGTCCTTGAGCATCGCGACCATGCCCGAGGTCTTGGGGGTGTCGAGCGCCAGGCCCTCGACCACGGTGATCCGGCCCTGGCGGTTGAGCTCGGACAGGATCGCCGAGATCGCCGCGCGGTACATCTTGCGGTTGACCTTCTGCGCGAAGCTGCGCGGCTTGGCCGCGAAGGTGACGCCGCCACCGACGAAGATCGGGGCCGTCAGGGCGCCGTGGCGCGCGCCGCCGCCCTTCTGCTTCTTCGACTTCTTGGTGGTGCCGCTGACTTCCGAACGCGTCTTCTGCGCCTTGGTGCCGGCGCGGCCCGCGTTGCGATAGGCGACCACGACCTGGTGGACCAGGTCCTGGCTGAATTCGCGGCCGAAGATCGCGTCGGAGACCGACAGCTTCTTGTCGCTGTTGTTGATGGCGAGTTCCATCGTCATCTCTCCTTAAACCTTGCTCGACGGACGCACGATCACGTCGCCGCCCGGCGCACCGGGCACCGCGCCGCGGATCGCGATCAGGCCGCGCTCGGCGTCGACCTTGACCACCTGCAGGCGCTGCGTGCTCTGCTGCACCGCGCCCATGTGGCCGGACATCTTCTTGCCCGGGAACACGCGGCCCGGCGTCTGCCGCTGGCCGATCGAACCCGGCGAGCGATGCGACAGCGAGTTGCCGTGGGTGGCGTCGCCCATCTTGAAGTTCCAGCGCTTGATCGTGCCCTGGAAGCCCTTGCCCTTGGTCACGCCCTGGACATCGACGATCTGGCCGACCTCGAAGATGTCGGCCTTGATCTCGCCGCCCACCTCGAAGTCACCGATCTTGTCGTCGGCCACGCGCAGTTCCCACAGGCCACGGCCGGCTTCGACCTTGGCCTTGGCCAGGTGCCCGGCCTCGGGCTTGTTGACCAGCGCCGCGCGCTTGGCGCCGACGGCGACCTGCACGGCGCTGTAGCCGTCGCTGGCGACCGTCTTCACCTGGGTGATGCGGTTCGGGGTGGCCTCGATCAGGGTCACCGGCACGGACTTGCCGTCTTCGGTGAACAGCCGGCTCATGCCGGCCTTGCGACCGACGATGCCCAGCGAATATTTCTTCGCAGTCATGGTGTCGTCCTCAGGTCAGCTTGATCTGCACGTCGACGCCGGCAGCCAGTTCGAGCTTCATCAGCGCGTCCACGGTCTTGTCATTGGGGTCGACGATGTCGAGCACGCGCTTGTGGGTGCGGGTCTCGTACTGGTCGCGCGCGTCCTTGTCGACGTGCGGCGAGGTAAGGATGGTGTAGCGCTCGATCTTGGTCGGCAGCGGGATCGGGCCGCGCACCTGCGCGCCGGTCCGCTTGGCCGTCTCGACGATCTCGCTGGCCGAACGATCGATCAGGCGATGATCGAAGGCTTTCAGCCGGATGCGAATCTTCTGGTCCGCCATGAGGAATTCCTCGAAGTAAAGAGCGAAAGGCCGACGGCTGGGTGCGCCGAACCCCGTGGAAACAATCGGTAAATCAACAACCTGGGACGAAAAGCAAGGCGGCCCGGTTGCCCGGCCCGCCAGGGAAGAAAGCTGCATACGCGCAAACGGCCCCGTCATCGATGCCCCGAACTATCTTTCGGGACGGACGGAGCGCTGCCGCGCGGCATTTCCCTGCCTGGCGAAAACGAGGCGCCTCCTGCGCCTCATTTCGCTGGTCCGCGGCATCCGGTGAACGCAATGCCGCGGTGAGTCGAACATTATAGCGGGCGATCCTTGGGTTTCGCAACCCCTTCACTCGCCCGCCAAGTGCAACGCCCGGGCTCGCGCCCGGACCGATTTCCGGCCCCGCGGAATGCGCTTCAACGCATTCCGCAGGCGGGACCCGGGATCACTTGATGATCTTGGCCACCACGCCGGCGCCGACGGTGCGGCCGCCCTCGCGGATCGCGAAGCGCAGGCCTTCGTCCATCGCCACCGGGTTGATCAACGTCACCTTCATCTTCACGTTGTCGCCCGGCATCACCATCTCCACGCCCTCCGGCAGCTCGCACGCGCCGGTGATGTCCGTGGTCCGGAAGTAGAACTGCGGGCGGTAACCCTTGAAGAACGGCGTGTGGCGGCCACCCTCGTCCTTGGACAGGACGTACACCTCGGCCTCGAACTCCGTGTGCGGGGTGATCGAACCCGGCTTGGCCAGCACCTGGCCGCGCTCCACGTCGTCGCGCTTGGTGCCGCGCAGCAGCAGGCCCGCGTTGTCGCCCGCCTGGCCCTGGTCCAGCAGCTTGCGGAACATCTCCACGCCGGTGACCGTCGTCTTCTGCGTCGGGCGGATGCCCACGATCTCGATCTCGTCGCCCACCTTGATGATCCCGCGCTCGATGCGCCCGGTCACCACCGTGCCGCGGCCCGAGATCGAGAACACGTCCTCGACCGGCATCAGGAACGGCTTGTCGATGTCACGCTCGGGCTCCGGGATGTACGTGTCCAGCGCTTCCACCAACGCCACGATCGACGGCACGCCGATCTCCGACTGGTCGCCTTCCAGCGCCTTCAGCGCCGAACCCTTGATGATCGGGGTGTCGTCGCCCGGGAACTCGTACTTGGAGAGCAGCTCGCGGACTTCCATCTCCACCAGCTCCATCAGCTCGGCGTCGTCCACCATGTCCGCCTTGTTCAGGTAGACCACGATGTACGGCACGCCCACCTGGCGCGCCAGCAGGATGTGCTCGCGCGTCTGCGGCATCGGGCCGTCCGCGGCCGAGCACACCAGGATCGCGCCGTCCATCTGCGCCGCACCCGTGATCATGTTCTTCACGTAGTCGGCGTGGCCCGGGCAATCCACGTGCGCGTAGTGGCGCGTCGGGGACTCGTATTCCACGTGCGCCGTCGAGATCGTGATCCCGCGCGCCTTCTCCTCCGGCGCCGCGTCGATCGCGTCGTAGGCCTTGAACTCGCCACCGAAACGCTCCGCGCCCACCTTCGTCAGCGCCGCCGTCAGCGTCGTCTTGCCGTGGTCCACGTGGCCGATCGTGCCCACGTTCACGTGGGGCTTGGTGCGCTCGAATTTACCCTTTGCCATCTCGATATCCTCGGTTGATCAATTCTTCTTGACGACGGACTCGGCGATGTTCGCCGGCGCTTCCGCGTAGTGGTCGAATTCCATGGTGAAGGTCGCGCGGCCCTGCGACATCGAACGCAGCGAGGTCGCGTACCCGAACATCTCGCCCAGCGGCAGCATCGCGTTGATGATCTTGCCCGACGGGCTGTCGTCCTGGCCCTGGAGGATGCCGCGGCGGCGGCTGACGTCGCCCATCACGTCGCCCAGGTAATCCTCCGGGGTGACGATCTCGACCTTCATGATCGGCTCCAGCAATACCGGCGAGGCCTTGTTGAAGCCTTCCTTGAAGCCCATCGAGCCGGCGATCTTGAACGCCATTTCCGACGAGTCGACCTCGTGGTACGAGCCGTCGACCAGCTTCACCTTGACGTCCACGATCGGGTAGCCGGCCATGATGCCGTTGGCCACCGCTTCCTGGATGCCCTTGTCCACCGCCGGGATGTATTCCTTCGGCACCACGCCGCCGACGATCGCGTTCTCGAACTCGTAGCCCTTGCCCTGCTCGTTCGGCGAGATCTCCAGCCAGACGTGGCCGAACTGGCCCTTGCCGCCCGATTGGCGCACGAACTTGCCTTCGGCCTTGACCGCCTTGCGGATGGTTTCGCGGTAGGCGACCTGCGGCTTGCCGACGTTGGCCTCGACGTTGAACTCGCGCTTCATGCGGTCCACGAGGATGTCCAGGTGCAACTCGCCCATGCCGGCGATGATGGTCTGGCCGGATTCCTCGTCCGTGCGCACGCGGAACGACGGGTCTTCCTGCGCCAGGCGGCCCAAGGCCATGCCCATCTTTTCCTGGTCGGACTTGGTCTTGGGCTCGACCGCCATCGAGATGACGGGCTCCGGGAAGGTCATGCGCTCCAGGGTGATGACGTGGTCCATGGCGCACAGGGTGTCGCCGGTGGTGACGTCCTTCAGGCCCACGGCCGCGGCGATGTCCCCGGCGCGCACTTCCTTGATCTCGCTGCGCTCGTTGGAGTGCATTTGCAGGATGCGGCCGACGCGTTCCTTCTTGGACTTGACCGGGTTGTACACGGCATCGCCCGAGTTCAGCACGCCCGAGTACACGCGGAAGAAGGTCAGAGAACCCACGAACGGATCGGTCATGATCTTGAACGCGAGCGCCGAGAACGGCGCCTTGTCGTCGGCGGTGCGGGTGTCTTCCTTGTCGTTCTCGTCGATGCCCTGCACCGGCGGACGGTCGGACGGCGACGGCAGCAGCTGGATCACGCCGTCGAGCATGGCCTGCACGCCCTTGTTCTTGAACGCGGTGCCGCAGAACACCGGCACGATCTCGACCTTCAGGGTGCGCTCGCGCAGCCCGGCGATGATCTCGTCCTCGCTCAGCTCGCCGCCTTCCAGGTACTTGTCCATCAGGCCTTCATTGGCCTCGGCCGCGGCCTCGACCATGAACGCGCGATGGGCCTGCGCCTTCTCCAGCAGCTCGGCCGGGATCTCGCCGTACTCGAACACGGTGCCCTGGGACGCGGTGTCCCAATGGATGCGCTTCATCTTCAGCAGGTCGATGACGCCGTCGAAGCCGTCCTCGGCGCCGACCGGCACCTGCATCGGCACCGGGTAGGCGCCCAGGCGCGACTTCAGCTGCTCGACGACCTTGTCGAAGTTGGCGCCGGTGCGGTCCATCTTGTTGACGAACGCAAGGCGCGGAACCTTGTACTTGTTGGCCTGGCGCCACACGGTCTCGGACTGCGGCTGCACGCCGCCGACCGCGCACAGCACGAACACCGCGCCGTCGAGCACGCGCAGCGAACGCTCGACCTCGATGGTGAAGTCGACGTGCCCGGGGGTATCGATGATGTTGAAGCGGTGCTGCGGCAGGGACTTGTCCATGCCACTCCAGAACGCCGTGGTGGCCGCCGAAGTGATGGTGATGCCGCGCTCCTGCTCCTGCTCCATCCAGTCCATGGTGGCGGCGCCGTCGTGGACTTCGCCGATCTTGTGGCTGACACCCGTGTAGAACAGGATGCGCTCGGACGTGGTGGTCTTGCCGGCATCGATGTGGGCCATGATGCCGAAGTTGCGGTAACGCTCGATGGGAGTGGTGCGGGCCACGTCAGTCTCTCTCTTGTTCCGTGCAGGACGGATTCCGGAAGGCCGAAGCCGCCTTGCGGCGGCCTGGGCTGGGGGATGCGGCGTTGTCCACCGCAGCTGGTTCCCGCGCCTTTACGCGGCGGGGAACCGGCAGGTCACCAGCGGTAGTGCGCGAACGCCTTGTTGGCTTCCGCCATGCGGTGCGTCTCTTCGCGCTTCTTGATCGCGCCGCCGCGGTTCTCGGAGGCGTCGAGCAACTCGCCGGCCAGCTTGCGCGGCATGGTGTTCTCGCCGCGCTTGCGCGCAGCGTCGATCAGCCAGCGCATCGCCAGCGCCATGCGCCGCGACTGGCGCACTTCGACCGGCACCTGGTAGGTGGCGCCGCCAACGCGACGCGACTTGACCTCGACGGACGGCGAGATGTTGCCCAGCGCCTTCTCGACGACTTCGAGCGCGTTCGGGTTCTTCTCGCCGATCACGTCCATGGCGCCGTAGACGATCTTCTCCGCGACCGACTTCTTGCCGCTGTACATGACCATGTTGATGAAGCGCGCGATGGTCTCGCTGCCGTGCTTGGGATCGGGCAGCACCGAACGCTGCGGGGTGTTTCCTTTACGGGACATGGCTGTATTCGCCTATCTCAATGCTGTTCTTGGAAGTGCGGCCAGCGTGGCCGCTCCTGCGGTTCCGGCGGGATGCCGGGAGCCGTCAACCCTTCGGGCGCTTGGCGCCGTACTTGGACCGGGCCTGGCGGCGCTTGGCCACACCGGCGGCGTCGAGCGA
>NZ_JALGCL010000001.1:1072553-1329319 GCF_022808325.1 Cognatiluteimonas sedimenti
GTTCGCCAGGGCCGGCGAAGTGCTCTTGTAGGTCTCGGGGTTGCGCGGCTTGCGCACCAGCTGGTTGATCGTTGCCATTCGTTGCTCGGAGCTCGATGGGAGCAGGCAGGGCCCGCCGGGTGAAAACGAAGCAGGCCGAACCCGGCCTGCTTAGACGAAAAAGTATAGCCCGCGCTCGACGCAAGCGTCAAACGCAGCCTATCGCCGGAAATCCCCGGGAGCGGCCCATGGCCACTCCGGATTTCCCTTGTTCCCCGCCCTTCCCTGGGCCGAAGACGAGGCGCTTCCTGCGCCTCATTTCGGGTTCTGGTGGCGGCCCGGCTTGCAGGCCGGGGCCGCCGACGACGCCATTCTATCAGCCGGCGTCGGCTTCGTCGCCAGCCGGGACCGGTTCGGGTTCGGCATCGGCCGTGACCGTGCCGGACAGGGCTTCCATCTCCGACTCGGTCAGGCCCGACGCGTTCTTGCGGCGCTGGGCGTGGTAGGCCAGGCCGGTGCCGGCCGGGATCAGGCGGCCGACGATCACGTTCTCCTTCAGCCCGCGCAGGTTGTCGCGGGTGCCGCGGACGGCCGCCTCGGTCAGCACGCGGGTGGTCTCCTGGAACGAGGCCGCGGAGATGAACGACTCGGTCGCCAGCGAGGCCTTGGTGATGCCCAGCAGCACCGGCTCGAACTTCGCCGGCAGCTCGCCCTTGGCCAGCAACCGGGCGTTCTCCTCGATCACGCGCTGGCGCTCGGCCTGCTCGCCATGCAGGAACTTGCTGTCGCCCTGGTCGGTGATCTCGACCTTGCGCAGCATCTGGCGGACGATCACCTCGATGTGCTTGTCGTTGATCTTCACGCCCTGCAGGCGATAGACGTCCTGGATTTCCTTGGTCAGGTACACCGCCAGCGGCTCCACGCCGAGCAGGCGCAGGATGTCCTGCGGGGTCGGCTCGCCGTCCACCACGGTCTCGCCCTTCTCCACGTGCTCGCCTTCGAACACGATGATCTGGCGGTACTTCGGGATCAGCTCCTCGTGCTCGTTGCCGTCGGCGTCCTTGATGATCAGGCGCTGCTTGCCCTTGGTGTCCTTGCCGAACGAAACGATGCCCGACACTTCGGCCAGCACCGCAGCTTCCTTCGGCTTGCGGGCTTCGAACAGGTCGGCCACGCGCGGCAGGCCGCCGGTGATGTCGCGGGTCTTGGAGGCTTCCTGCGGGATCTTGGCGACAACGTCGCCGACGCCGACCGCCGCCCCGTCCTGCAGGTTGACGATCGAGCGCGGCGGCAGCAGGTACTGCGCCGGCAGGTCGGTGCCCGGGATGTTGAGGTCATCGCCCTTCTTGTCGACGATGCGCACGATCGGGCGCAGGTCCTTGCCCTGGCTGCCGCGACGCTTGGGGTCGGTGATCTCGCGCGAGGCCAGGCCGGTCAGCTCGTCGGTCTTCTCGATGACCGTGACGCCGTCGATGAAGTCGACGAAGCGGATGAAGCCCGCCACTTCCGACACGATCGGGTGGTTGTGCGGATCCCAGTTGGCGACCGTCTGCCCGGCCTTGATCGCGGCACCGTCCTTGACGGTGATGGTGGCGCCGTAGGGCAGCTTGTAGCGCTCGCGCTCGCGGCCGTGGGTGTCGAGCACCGACAGTTCGCCCGAGCGCGAAACGGCGACCAGGCTACCGCTGGCGTGCTGCACGTGCTTGAGGTTGTTGAACTTGACCGAACCGGTGGTCTTGACGGTGACGTTGTCGATCGCCGCCGCACGCGAGGCCGCGCCGCCGATGTGGAAGGTCCGCATCGTCAGCTGGGTCCCGGGTTCGCCGATCGACTGCGCGGCCACCACGCCCACGGCCTCGCCGTGGTTGACGGTGTGGCCACGGCCGAGGTCGCGGCCATAGCAGTGCGCGCACACGCCGAAGGCGCTTTCGCAGGTGATCGTGGAACGCACCTTGATCGACTGCACGCCGACGTCCTCGAGCCTGGCGACCCAGGCTTCGTCGAGCAGCGTGTTCCGGGTCACCACCGGATCGACGTCGTCGCCCGGCAGGAACACGTCCTCGGCCACGATCCGGCCGAGCACGCGGTCGCGCAACGGCTCGACCACGTCGCCGCCTTCCACGATCGGGGTCATGGTGAGGCCGTCCATGGTGCCGCAATCGGTCTCGGTGATGACCACGTCCTGGGCGACGTCGACCAGGCGGCGGGTCAGGTAACCCGAGTTCGCGGTCTTCAGCGCGGTGTCCGCCAGGCCCTTGCGGGCGCCGTGGGTCGAGATGAAGTACTGCTGGACGTTCAGGCCCTCGCGGAAGTTCGAGGTGATCGGGGTCTCGATGATCGAGCCGTCCGGCTTGGCCATCAGGCCGCGCATGCCGGCCAGCTGGCGGATCTGGGCCTGCGAACCGCGGGCTCCGGAGTCGGCCATGATGTAGACCGAGTTCATCGACTTCTGCGCGACCTTCTCGCCCTTGGCGTTGGTCACGGTCTCGGTGCCGATCGCTTCCATCATCGCCTTGGCGACGCGCTCGTTGGTGCGCGACCAGATGTCGACCACCTTGTTGTAGCGCTCGCCGGCGGTGACCAGGCCCGACTGGTACTGCTGCTGGATTTCCAGCACCTCGGACTCGGCCTCGTCGAGGATCCCCTTCTTCTCGCCCGGGATGATCATGTCGTCGATGCCGATCGAGACGCCGGCGCGCGTGGCGTACGCGAAGCCGGTGTACATCAGCTTGTCGGCGAACACGACCGTGTCCTTCAGGCCGAGCATGCGGTAGCAGGTGTTGATCAGGCGGCTGATGTTCTTCTTGGTCAGCTCGGTGTTGACCAGCGCGAACGGCAGGCCGTCGGGCAGGATCTCGGCCAGCAGCGCGCGCCCGATCGTGGTGTCCACGATCGAGGTCTTCTGCGAGCGGCTGCCGTCATCGGCGACCACGGTCTCGGCGATGCGCACCTTGACCTTGGCGTGCAGGCCGGCGACGCGGTTGTCGTAGGCGCGCTTGACCTCGGCGATGTTGGCCAGCGCCATGCCCTCGCCCGGGGTGTTCTCCAGCGCGCGGGTCATGTAGTACAGGCCAAGCACCACGTCCTGCGACGGCACGATGATCGGCTCGCCGTTGGCCGGCGACAGGATGTTGTTGGACGCCATCATCAGCGCGCGCGCTTCCAGCTGGGCCTCCAGGCTCAGCGGGACGTGCACGGCCATCTGGTCGCCGTCGAAGTCGGCGTTGAACGCGGTGCAGACCAGCGGGTGCAGCTGGATTGCCTTGCCCTCGATCAGCACCGGCTCGAACGCCTGGATGCCCAGCCGGTGCAGGGTCGGCGCGCGGTTCAGCAGCACCGGATGCTCGCGGATGACTTCCTCGAGGATGTCCCACACCTCGGCCTCTTCGCGCTCGACGAGCTTCTTCGCCGCCTTGATGGTGGTGGCGAGGCCGCGGCGCTGCAGCTTGGCGAAGATGAAGGGCTTGAACAGCTCCAGCGCCATCTTCTTCGGCAGGCCGCACTGGTGCAGCTTGAGGTACGGGCCGACCACGATGACCGAGCGGCCCGAATAGTCGACGCGCTTGCCCAGCAGGTTCTGGCGGAAGCGGCCCTGCTTGCCCTTGATCATGTCGGCCAGCGACTTCAGCGGGCGCTTGTTGGTGCCGGTGATGGCGCGGCCGCGGCGGCCGTTGTCCATCAGCGCGTCGACCGACTCCTGCAGCATGCGCTTCTCGTTGCGCACGATGATGTCGGGCGCGTTGAGCTCCAGCAGGCGACGCAGGCGGTTGTTGCGGTTGATGACGCGGCGGTACAGGTCGTTGAGGTCGGAGGTCGCGAAGCGGCCGCCGTCCAGCGGCACCAGCGGGCGCAGGTCCGGCGGCAGCACCGGCAGCACGGTCATCACCATCCACTCGGGGCGGTTGCCGGACTCCAGGAACGCCTCGACCAGCTTGATGCGCTTGGTCAGGCGCTTGAGCTTGGTCTCCGAGCCGGTGGCGGCGATATCCTCGCGCAGCTGCACCATCTGCGCCTGCAGGTCGATCGTGCGCAGCAGCTCGAACACCGCCTCGGCGCCCATCGCGGCATCGAAGTCGTCGCCGTGCTCCTGGCGCATCTGCATGAACTGCTCTTCGTTGAGCAGCTGGCCGCGCTCCATCGGGGTCAGGCCCGGCTCGGTGACCACGTAGGCCTCGAAGTACAGGATCCGCTCGATGTCGCGCAGGGTCATGTCCAGCATCAGGCCGATGCGCGAGGGCAGCGACTTCAGGAACCAGATGTGCGCGACCGGGCTGGCCAGGTCGATGTGGCCCATGCGCTCGCGGCGCACCTTGGCCAGGGTCACCTCGGTGCCGCACTTCTCGCAGACCACGCCGCGGTGCTTCATGCGCTTGTACTTGCCGCACAGGCACTCGTAGTCCTTGATCGGGCCGAAGATGGCGGCGCAGAACAGGCCGTCGCGCTCGGGCTTGAAGGTGCGGTAGTTGATCGTCTCCGGCTTCTTCACCTCGCCGAAGGACCACGAGCGGATCAGGTCCGGCGAAGCGAGCGCGATCTTGATCGCGTCGAAGTCCAGCGTCGGGCGCTGCTGGTTGAAGAGGTTCAGTAGGTCTTTCATGTGTATCTCCGGGATTCGGGAGTCGAGATTCGGGACTGGTTCAAAGCGCCGTTTCTCAGTGCTCCTCGAGTTCCATGTTGATCGCCAGCGAGCGGATTTCCTTGACCAGCACGTTGAAGGACTCGGGCATGCCCGCGACCATCTCGTGTTCGCCGTCGACGATGTTCTTGTACATCTGGTTGCGGCCCTGCACGTCGTCGGACTTCACCGTCAGCATTTCCTGCAGGGTGTAGGCCGCGCCGTAGGCTTCCAGCGCCCAGACTTCCATCTCGCCGAAGCGCTGGCCGCCGAACTGCGCCTTGCCGCCCAGCGGCTGCTGGGTGACGAGCGAGTACGGGCCGGTCGAACGCGCGTGCATCTTGTCGTCGACCAGGTGATTCAGCTTCAGCATGTGCATGTAGCCGACGGTGACCTCGCGTTCGAACGCCTCGCCGGTGCGGCCGTCGTGCAGCACGGTCTGGCCGCTGAGCGGCAGGTCGGCGAGCGCGAGCATCTTCTTGATCTCGGCCTCGGAGGCGCCGTCGAACACCGGCGTCGCCATCGGCACGCCGTCGGTCAGGTTCTGCGCCAGCAACAGCAGTTCGGCATCGCTGAACTGCTTGAGGTCGACGCGCTGTTCCTGGGTCGCATGGTCGTGGTTGTAGATCTCGTCCAGGAACTTGCGCAGCTCGGCGACCTTGGCCTGCGCCTGGAGCATGCGGTCGATCTTCTGGCCCAGGCCCTTGGCGGCCCAGCCCAGGTGCACCTCCAGGATCTGGCCGATGTTCATGCGGCTCGGCACGCCCAGCGGGTTCAGCACGATGTCGACGGTCTGGCCGTCGGCCATGTACGGCATGTCCTGCACCGGCACGATGGTGGAGACCACGCCCTTGTTGCCGTGGCGGCCAGCCATCTTGTCGCCGGGCTGGATCCGGCGCTTCACCGCCAGGTAGACCTTGACCATCTTCAGCACGCCCGGAGCGAGGTCGTCGCCCTGGGTGATCTTGCCGCGCTTGTCCTGGAAGCGCTTCTCGAATTCCTTCTCGTGCGCCTCGATCTGCTTCTGCGCGCGCTCGATCGCCTCGATAGCGTCGTCGTCCTTCATCCGCAGCTGGAACCAGTCGGACTTCTTCAGCCCGTCGAGCACCAGCGACGAGACCGTATCGCCCTTCTTCAGGCCCGGGCCGCCATTGGCGACCTTGCCCAGCAACTGCCCGCGCAGGCGCGCGTAGATCGCGCCCTCGAGGATCCGGAACTGGTCGTCGAAGTCCTTCTTGACGCGCTTGATCTCGGATTCCTCGATCTGGCGCGCGCGCTTGTCCTTCTCGATGCCGTCGCGGGTGAACACCTGCACGTCGATGACCACGCCGTCCATGCCCGGGGGCACGCGCAGCGAGCTGTCCTTCACGTCCGAGGCCTTCTCGCCGAAGATCGCGCGCAACAGCTTCTCTTCCGGGGTCAGCTGGCTCTCGCCCTTGGGCGTGACCTTGCCGACCAGGATGTCGCCGGCGCGCACTTCGGCGCCGATGTAGACCACGCCGGACTCGTCGAGGCGGTTCAGGGCCTGCTCGGACACGTTCGGGATGTCGGCGGAGATTTCCTCCGGCCCGAGCTTGGTGTCGCGGGCCTGGACGGTCAGTTCCTCGATGTGGATCGTGGTGTAGCGATCCTGCTCGACCACGCGCTCGGAAAGCAGGATCGAGTCCTCGAAGTTGTAGCCGTTCCACGGCATGAACGCGACCAGCATGTTCTGGCCCAGCGCCAACTCGCCGATGTCGGTCGAGGGGCCGTCGGCCAGCACGTCGCCACGCGCGACCACGTCGCCCACGTTGACCAGCGGGGTCTGGTTGATGCAGGTGTTCTGGTTGGAACGCGTGTACTTGATCAGGGTATAGATGTCGACGCCGGCATCGGTATCGCCGGAGATCTCCTCCTCGTTGACCTTGACCACGATGCGCGCGGCGTCGATCTGCTCGATCGTGCCGCCGCGGCGCGCGTTCACCGTCACGCCCGAGTCGCGCGCCACGGCGCGCTCGATGCCGGTGCCGACCAGCGGCTTCTGCGACCGCAGCGTCGGTACCGCCTGGCGTTGCATGTTCGCGCCCATCAGCGCGCGGTTGGCGTCGTCGTGCTCCAGGAACGGCACCAACGCCGCTGCGACCGACACGGTCTGCATCGGCGAGACGTCCATGAAGTCGATCTCGCTCGGCGGCTTGAGCAGGTTCTCGCCCTGGTAGCGGCAGGCGACGAACTGGGCCGACAGCCGGCCCTTGTCGTCCTGCGCCGCATTGGCCTGGGCAATGACGTACTCGTTCTCCTCGATCGCCGAGAGGAACTCGACCTCGTCGGTGACCTTACCGTCGATGACCTTGCGGTACGGCGTCTCCAGGAAGCCGTATTTGTTGGTGCGCGCGAACACGGCCAGCGAGTTGATCAGGCCGATGTTCGGGCCTTCCGGGGTCTCGATGGTGCAGACGCGGCCGTAATGGGTCGGGTGCACGTCGCGCACCTCGAAGCCGGCGCGCTCGCGGGTCAGGCCGCCCGGCCCCAGGGCCGAGACGCGGCGCTTGTGGGTGACCTCGGACAGCGGGTTGTTCTGGTCCATGAACTGCGACAGCTGCGACGAACCGAAGAACTCCTTGACCGCCGCCGCGACCGGCTTGGCGTTGATCAGCTCCTGCGGGGTCAGGCCATCGGCCTCGGCCATGGTCAGGCGCTCGCGCACGGCGCGCTCCACGCGCACCAGGCCGACGCGGAACACGTTCTCGGCCATCTCGCCGACGCTGCGCACGCGGCGGTTGCCGAGGTGGTCGATGTCGTCCACCGTGCCGCGGCCGTTGCGGATCTCGGTCAGGACCTTGATCACGTCGAGGATGTCGGACGTGTTGCCGAGTTCGCCGCGCAGGCGCACGGATTCGTCGTCCTTGCGCTCGGCGTAGTACTTGGCGTCGTACAGCACCGAGGCGCCGGTGACTTCCTTGCGGCCGATGCGGCGGTTGAACTTCATCCGGCCCACGGCCGAGAGGTCGTAGCGCTCGAAGGTGAAGAACAGGTTGTGGAACAGGTTCTGCGCGGCGTCCTTGGTCGGCGGCTCGCCGGGACGCATCATCCGGTAGATCTCGACCAGGGCCTCGAGCTGGGTCTTGGTCGAGTCGATGCGCAGGGTGTTGGACATGTACGCGCCGCGGTCCAGGTCGTTGACCCAGAGCGTGCCGACGGCGTCGATCCCGGCCTTGCGGAACGCGGCCAGGTGGTCTTCGCCGATTTCGTCGTTGGCGCTGGCCAGCAGCTCGCCGGTGCCGGCGTCGATGACGTCATGCGACAGGATGCGGCCGACGAGGTATTCGTCCGGCACCGCCAGCGCGGCGACGCCGGCCTGTTCCAGCTGCTTGATGTGGCGCGCGGTGATGCGCTTGCCCGCCTCGACGATGACCTTGTCGCCGTCGGCCAGGTCGAAGTTCAGGGTCTCGCCGCGCAGGCGCTCGGGCACCAGCTCCAGCTGCACGCCTTCCTTCGGGTCGATGTGGAAGGTGTTGATCTCGAAGAACTCGTTCAGCATCTCCTCGTTGGAGTAGCCGAGCGCGCGCAGCAGCACGCTGACCGGCAGCTTGCGGCGGCGGTCGATGCGGGTGAACAGCGCGTCCTTCGGGTCGAACTCGAAGTCCAGCCAGGAGCCGCGGTAGGGGATGATGCGGGCGCTGTACAGCAGCTTGCCCGAGGAATGGGTCTTGCCGCGGTCGTGGTCGAAGAACACGCCCGGCGAACGGTGCAGCTGCGAGACGATGACGCGCTCGGTGCCGTTGACGATGAAGGTGCCGTTGTCGGTCATGAGCGGGATCTCGCCCATGTAGACCTCCTGCTCCTTCACGTACTTGATGGCCTTGCTCGACGACTCGCGGTCGTAGATCACCAGGCGCACGGTCACGCGCAGGGGGGCGCCGTAGCTGAGGCCGCGGTTGCGGCACTCACGCTCGTCGAAGCCGGGTTCGCCGAGCTTGTAGCCCACGTATTCCAGCGCCGCGTAGCCGTTGTAGCTGACGATCGGGAACACCGACTTCAACGCCGCGTGCAGGCCGCGATCGGCGCGCTGCGCCGGCTCGACGTGCTCCTGCAGGAACTCGCGGTAGGAATCGACCTGGATCGCGAGCAGGAACGGCACCTCGAGGATCGAACGGCTCTTGCCGAAGTCCTTGCGGATGCGCTTCTTCTCGGTGAACGAATACTGCGACTTGGATGCTGTCGTGGAAGCCGTGGTCATGTGTTTACCGCCTCGGTTGCTGTTTGCGCAGGAGCCGCGGGGGGCGGCTGCTGGTGGACCGCGCGTCCGCGGTCCCGGGGAACAAACTTTTCGGATCGGAAAATTGCCAGTTGGAAGTCGCTGGTATTGCCGGCACCAGCACGCCTTCTCCCGCTACTTCCAACTGCCAACTCGGTTGGCTCGCCGCATCGCCTTACAACGGCCAAAGGCCGGGGGCTTGCGCCCCCAGCCTCCGTGCATCGCCATGTGGCCGGCGATGCAAGTAGCGCTTACTTGACTTCGACGGTCGCGCCGGCGGCCTCGAGGTCCTTCTTCATCTTCGCGGCGTCGTCCTTCGACACGCCTTCCTTCACGGCGCCACCGGCCTCGGTGAGGTCCTTGGCTTCCTTCAGGCCCAGGCCGGTGATGGCGCGGACGGCCTTGATGACCTCGACCTTCTTGTCGCCGGCCGACTTCAGGATGACGCTGAACTCGGTCTGCTCCTCGACCACGGCGGCGGCGGCGGCCGGGCCGGCAGCGACGACCGGGGCGGCGGCGGAGACGCCGAACTTGTCTTCGATGGCCTTCACCAGCTCCATCACTTCCATCAGGGTCTTGCCGGCGATCGCGTCGACGATCTGTTCGTTGGAAAGGGACATTGTGTTTACCTCTGGAAAATGTTTTCGGATTGAAGCGATTCGATCGTCAGGCTCAGGCCGGCTCGGCCTGGGCTTCGGCGGCGACTTCCTCGCCACCGCCCTGCTGGTCGGCCACGGCCTTGACCGCGCGGGCGAACATCGTCGCCGGCTCGGCCAGCACGCGGGCCAGCATGGCCAGGGCCTGGTCGAGGGTCGGCAGCGAGGCCAGCACTTCGACATGGCTGGCCGGATACAGCTGGCCACCCACGGCGACGACCTTGGCCTGGAGCTTGTCGTTACCCTTGGCGAACTCCTTGATCAGGCGCCCGGCGGCGCCGGGTTCCTCGGTCGAGAACGCGTACAGCAGCGGGCCGACGAGCGAGTCCTTGACGACCTCGAACTCGGTGCCTGCCACGGCGCGCGACGCCAGCGTGTTCTTGACGACTCGCAAGTACACGCCGGTTTCGCGGGCCTTCTTGCGCATCGCCGTCATCTGGCTGACGGTGGTGCCCGCGTACTCGGCTGCGATCAGGGAGTGGGCCTTGGCGGCGACGTCGGCCAGTTCGGCGACGACTTCCTGCTTTTGGGACAGATTGAGAGCCATTAGCACTCCTCCTAGTGAACTCCGCTCGCGGCTCCTGCCGCTTGCGGTCCTGGGCGACGCCATCCGTGGCGCCGAGGGCGCTCGCGCGCCCCGGTGGTGGCCCTTCCAGAAAATTTCCAGAGGGGGCGGCACCATCTACGCAGGCCGTTGCTCCGGGGAGCTCCGATTAAGCGGTCCCGCTGGCGATGACGACGACTCCCTGCCGTGGCGAGCTTCCTTGCCCGTCGTCATTGCGCGCTGACCGCACCTGCGGTCTTTGACGGCGATCGCGGCGGGATGGACTCCATCGCGATGCCCTCAAAACCTGTTGCCGGTGGCGATGTACCGCCACCTTCCGAATCCGGCGCAAGCGCGCCGTTGCATCACTTCAGCGTCAGGGTCGACTGGTCGACGATCACGCCTGGGCCCATGGTCGAGCTCAGCGAGATCTTCTGCAGGTACTGGCCCTTGGCGCTCGACGGCTTGGCCTTGATCAGGTCCAGCAGCAGCGCCTGCAGGTTGTCCTTCAGCTTGCCGGCCTCGAAGTCGGCCTTGCCGATGGTGCAGTGGATGATGCCGGCCTTGTCGGTGCGGTAGCGGACCTGGCCACCCTTGGCGTTCTTCACCGCCTCGGCCGGGTTCGGCGACACGGTGCCGACCTTGGGGTTGGGCATCAGGCCGCGCGGGCCGAGCAGCTGGCCGAGCTTGCCGACCACGCGCATCGCGTCCGGCGTGGCGATGACCACGTCGTAGTTCATGTCGCCGGCCTGCATCGCCTCGGCGAGGTCGTCCATGCCGACGGCTTCGGCGCCGGCGGCGCGGGCCTCGTCGGCCTTGGCGCCCGCCGGGGCGAACACCGCCACGCGCACCGACTTGCCGGTGCCGGCGGGCAGCACGGTCGAGCCGCGCACCTGCTGGTCGGACTTCTTGGCGTCCACGCCCAGGCGCACGGCGACGTCGACGGCTTCGACGAACTTCGCCTTGCTGTTGCCCTGGACGATCTTCAACGCCTCATCGATGGCGTAGGCCTTGCCCGGCTCGACCTTGGTCTGGGCCTTGATTCGCTTGGTCGTCATGTCTTCAGCCCTCCACCGTCAAACCCATGGAGCGGGCCGAGCCCGCGATCGTCTTCACCGCCGCGTCCAGGTCGGCCGCGGTCAGGTCGGGTTCCTTCGCCTTGGCGATGTCCTCGAGCTGCTTGCGGGTGACCTTGCCCACCTTCTCGGTGTTCGGGCGCTTGGATCCGGAGGAGATGCCCGCCGCCTTCTTCAGCAGCACCGTGGCCGGCGTGCTCTTGGTGATGAAGGTGAAGGTGCGGTCCGAATACGCGGTGATGATCACCGGAGTCGGCAGGCCCGGCTCCAGCTTCTGCGTGGCGGCGTTGAACGCCTTGCAGAACTCCATGATGTTGAGGCCGCGCTGGCCGAGGGCGGGGCCCACGGGCGGCGACGGATTGGCCTGGCCGGCCTTGACCTGCAACTTGATGTAACCGACGACTTTCTTTGCCATTGCTCTCTACTCCTGCGAGTGCAAGCGCCTTGCGGCTCCTCGCTTGCTTGCCGCTGCGAACCACTCGCAGCGACGAAATCCATTGCTCCGTCGGTCAGGCCTTCTCGACCTGGCCGAACTCCAGCTCCACGGGCGTCGAGCGCCCGAAGATCAGCACCGCCACCCGCAGGCGGCTCTTTTCGTAGTTGACTTCCTCGACCACGCCATTGAAGTCGTTGAACGGGCCGTCGACCACGCGAACCATCTGCCCGGCCTCGAACAGCACCTTCGGCCGCGGCTTCTCGACGCCTTCCTGGACCCGGTCCAGGATCGCCGCGGCCTCGTCGTCGCGGATCGGCAGCGGCTTGTCGGCGGTGCCGCCGATGAAGCCCATGACCTTCGGCGTTTCCTTGATCAGGTGCCAGCTCTCGCTGTCGATGCGGGGGATGCCGCCCTCGTCGTGGGTGACGATCTGCACCAGCACGTAGCCGGGGAAGAACTTGCGCTCGGACCGGCGCTTCTGGCCGGCGCGCATTTCCACCACTTCCTCGGTCGGGACCATGACGTCGCCGAAGCGATCCTCCATGCCCATGCGCGCGATGCGGTCGCGCAGCGCCTGGGCCACCGACTTCTCGAAGCCCGAATAGGCATGCACGACGTACCAGCGCTTGTTGGCGTCAGGCTTGTTGACGTCGGCCTCCGCGGCATTGATACCCGTATTGTTGTCTTGCGTTTCCATCAACCTGCTGCTCCAGCTGTCAGTGCATCCGTCAACGTGCCAGGAACCACTTCACCGCGAACTGCACGATCACGTCGAAGAAGGCCAGCACCAGGCTGATCAGGACCACCACCGCGATCACGATCCAGGTCGAACGCGTCGCTTCCTGGCGCGTCGGCCACACCACCTTGCGCAGCTCGAAACGCGATTCCGACAGGAATTCGCGGGTCTGCACGCCCTTGTGGCTGGTCAGGAACACGACCACGCCGCCGACCACGCCGCCGATCACCGACAGCACGCGGGCGACGTCGGGCCATTGCCCGTCGAAGTAGAACCACACGAACAGGCCCGCCACCACCAGTGCGACCGCCAGCGCGTACTTCATCAGGTCGCCCGGGGTCGCGGCGACTTTGGATTGTTCGACCTTGCTGTTCATCCGGCTCTTGTCGGCAACTGCTTTCGTCTGCGACCGCACGGCGGTCGGGTGGCACGCCAGGAGGGACTCGAACCCCCAACCTGCGGTTTTGGAGACCGCTGCTCTGCCAATTGAGCTACTGGCGTATCGTTTTTTTGCGTCTTTCCGAAAAAGGCAACGGCGGCCTGCGCCGCCCTGCCGTTTTTCTCGTTGTTCCGGCACGCCCGGCCATCAGACCGGGACGTTGCGGGATCGTTCCGGCGCCGGGCGCCGGACCCGGGATCACTTGATGATCTTGGCCACCACGCCGGCGCCGACGGTGCGGCCGCCCTCGCGGATCGCGAAGCGCAGGCCTTCGTCCATCGCCACCGGGTTGATCAACGTCACCTTCATCTTCACGTTGTCGCCCGGCATCACCATCTCCACGCCCTCCGGCAGCTCGCACGCGCCGGTGATGTCCGTGGTCCGGAAGTAGAACTGCGGGCGGTAACCCTTGAAGAACGGCGTGTGGCGGCCACCCTCGTCCTTGGACAGGACGTACACCTCGGCCTCGAACTCCGTGTGCGGGGTGATCGAACCCGGCTTGGCCAGCACCTGGCCGCGCTCCACGTCGTCGCGCTTGGTGCCGCGCAGCAGCAGGCCCGCGTTGTCGCCCGCCTGGCCCTGGTCCAGCAGCTTGCGGAACATCTCCACGCCGGTGACCGTCGTCTTCTGCGTCGGGCGGATGCCCACGATCTCGATCTCGTCGCCCACCTTGATGATCCCGCGCTCGATGCGCCCGGTCACCACCGTGCCGCGGCCCGAGATCGAGAACACGTCCTCGACCGGCATCAGGAACGGCTTGTCGATGTCACGCTCGGGCTCCGGGATGTACGTGTCCAGCGCTTCCACCAACGCCACGATCGACGGCACGCCGATCTCCGACTGGTCGCCTTCCAGCGCCTTCAGCGCCGAACCCTTGATGATCGGGGTGTCGTCGCCCGGGAACTCGTACTTGGAGAGCAGCTCGCGGACTTCCATCTCCACCAGCTCCATCAGCTCGGCGTCGTCCACCATGTCCGCCTTGTTCAGGTAGACCACGATGTACGGCACGCCCACCTGGCGCGCCAGCAGGATGTGCTCGCGCGTCTGCGGCATCGGGCCGTCCGCGGCCGAGCACACCAGGATCGCGCCGTCCATCTGCGCCGCACCCGTGATCATGTTCTTCACGTAGTCGGCGTGGCCCGGGCAATCCACGTGCGCGTAGTGGCGCGTCGGGGACTCGTATTCCACGTGCGCCGTCGAGATCGTGATCCCGCGCGCCTTCTCCTCCGGCGCCGCGTCGATCGCGTCGTAGGCCTTGAACTCGCCACCGAAACGCTCCGCGCCCACCTTCGTCAGCGCCGCCGTCAGCGTCGTCTTGCCGTGGTCCACGTGGCCGATCGTGCCCACGTTCACGTGGGGCTTGGTGCGCTCGAATTTACCCTTTGCCATGGCTGCGTCTCGCTAACGGTTGTGTGTGGTGCTCACGAATGGAATCGAACCATCGACCTCCTCCTTACCAAGGAGGTGCTCTACCGACTGAGCTACGTGAGCATGGAGCTGTTGGTTGTCGCGTGGAGTTCAATGGAGCGGGAGACGGGAATCGAACCCGCACCATCAGCTTGGAAGGCTGAGGTTCTACCGTTGAACTACTCCCGCGACGGGTCACTCTGGATCTGCAGGAAAAACTGGTGGAGGGAGGTGGATTCGAACCACCGAAGGCGTAAGCCAGCAGATTTACAGTCTGCCCCCGTTGGCCGCTTGGGTATCCCTCCGGTCGTTCAATGCAGCTATATCGTGAAACAGCCCGCGATTTTGACGCCATGGCCGGGGAGTGTCAACGGCCGGACCGGGTACGGAGGCCGCATCGGGCACTGCCGCCACCCGATTCCACGTCACGGTTCAGACATTGAAGCGGAAATGCAGCACGTCGCCTTCCTGGACCCGGTACTCCTTGCCTTCCAGCCGCAGCCGGCCGGCGTCGCGGGCACCGGATTCGCCCCGGTAGCGGATGAAGTCGTCGTAGCCGATGGTCTCGGCGCGGATGAAGCCCTTCTCGAAGTCGGTATGGATCACCGCCGCCGCCTGCGGCGCGGTCGAGCCGGCCTTCACCGTCCAGGCGCGGACTTCCTTGACCCCGGCGGTGAAGTAGGTCTGCAGTCCCAGCAGCTTGTAGGCGGCGCGGATCACCCGGTTCAGGCCCGGCTCGTCCAGGCCCAGGTCGGCCAGGAACACGTCGCGGTCGGCATCGTCGAGCTGGCTCAGCTCCTCCTCGATCGCGGCCGAGACCGGCACCACCTCGGCGCCCTCGCCCAGCGCCCGCGCGCGCACGGCCTCCAGGTGCGGGTTGTCGCTGAAGCCGTCCTCGAGCACGTTGGCCACGTACATCACCGGCTTCAGCGTCAGCAGGAACAGGTCGCGGATCGCGGCGCGGTCCTCTTCCGACAGCCCCAGCGCCCGCGCCGGCTTGCCGGCGTCCAGGCCCGCACGGACCCGCGCGAGCACCTCGACCCGCGCCCTGGCGTCCTTGTCGCCGGTCTTGGCGCTGCGCTCGGCGCGCTGCAGGGCCTTGTCGACCGATTCAAGGTCCGCCAGCGCCAGCTCGGTGTCGATCGTCTCGATGTCGGCGATCGGGTCGATCCGGTTGCTGACGTGGATCACGTCGTCGTTCTCGAAGCAGCGCACCACGTGGGTGATCGCGTCGACCTCGCGGATGTGCGCCAGGAACTTGTTGCCCAGGCCCTCGCCGCTGGCGGCGCCGGCGACCAGGCCGGCGATGTCGACGAACTCGACCGCGGTCGGGATCACCTTCTGCGGCTTGACGATCTCCGCCAGCGCGGCCAGCCGCGGATCCGGCACCGGCACCACGCCGACGTTGGGTTCGATCGTGCAGAAGGGGAAATTGGCCGCGGCGATGCCGGCCTTGGTCAGCGCGTTGAACAGGGTCGACTTGCCGACGTTCGGCAGGCCGACGATGCCGCATTGGATGCCCATCGTGTACTACTCCGTGCGCGCGACGCGGGGCGCCGGCGTGGTGATGCTTCTATTCGCGCGGCGTGTGCAGCCGCTTCATGGCTTCGTTGAAGTCGCCGGCGACCGCCAGCGGCAGCACGTCGAGGGCATCGCCGACCGCGCGCAGGATCGCGGCCTCGTCGTCGCGCCCGGGCTTGCCCAGCACCCACGGCGTCACCCGGTCCTTGTGCCCGGGATGGCCGATGCCGATCCGCAGGCGGTGGAAACGCCCGTGGCCGAGCAGCTGCATGGTGTCGCGCAGCCCGTTCTGGCCGCCATGGCCGCCGTCGAACTTGAGCCGGGCCGCGCCCGGCGGCAGGTCGAGGTCGTCGTGCGCCAGCAGCGCCTCCTCCGGCTCGATCTTCCAGTAGCGCAGCGCGGCGGTGACCGACTTGCCCGACAGGTTCATGAAGGTTGCCGGCTTCAGCAGCCAGAGCGGCCGGCCGGCGACCTCGACCTTGCAGGTCTCGCCGAACAGCTTCGACTCCAGCCCGAAACGCCCCCCGCACCGCTGCGCGAGGGCGTCCACAAACCAGAACCCGGCGTTGTGCCGGGTCCTGAGATGCTCGGGACCGGGGTTGCCCAGCCCGACGATGAGGCGCAAGCCCGCCATCGCGAACGCATGCGGGGCCGCGCCCACCGGGCACGGCCCCGCCTGGCGATTACTCGCCCTTGCCTTCGTCGGCCGCGGCGTCGGCCGCGTCCGAGTCCTCGGCGGCGGCCGCAGCGGCCGGCGCTGCACCCTCGGCGGCTTCCGTCGTTTCCTCGGTCTCGGTGCGGGCAAAGCGCGCCATCACCACGGCGACGTCATGGTCGGCGCCCAGGCGCAGCTCCGGCACTTCGACGCCCTTGGGCAGCTTCACCTGCGACAGGTGCACGGTGTCGCCCGGCTTCAGGGTGGAGAGGTCGACCTCGATGTTCTCCGGCAGGTCGCCCGGCAGGCAGGTGATCTGCACGTCGTTGAGCTCGTGGGTGATCACCACGCCGGCGGTCTTGCCCGCCTCGGACTTTTCGGCGTTGACGAAGTGCAGCGGCACCGCGACCCGGATCGCCTCGTTCGCGCTCACGCGCTGGAAATCCAGGTGCATGATCCGCTGCTTGAACGGATGGCGCTGCATGTCGCGCAGCAGGACCTTCTCGGTCTTGCCGTCGACGTCCAGGTCGATGATCGACGCGTAGAACCATTCCTGCTGGCTCAGCAGCCAGGTGCGTTCGTGCTCGAGCTGGATGCTCTTCGGCTCGGACTTGCCGCCGTAGATGATGGCCGGGACCTGGCCGGCGTGACGCAGGCGGCGGCTCGCACCCTTCCCCTCGTCCTTGCGGCTGGTGGCCGTGATCTTGTGTTCTGACATTTCATTTACTCGCTTTGCTTGCAATGGACCGCCTCGCGGCGGCGATGACGCTCACCCGCGACCAGGTGAGCGGTTTGGGCCGAAGCCCGTGTCAGTCCACGTACAGCGAACTGACGGATTCCCCGAAGGCGATGCGGCGGATGGTTTCCGCCAGCAGCTCGGCGACGCTGAGCTGGCGGATCCTGCCGCAGTCGCTGGCCGCAGCCGACAGCGGGATGGTGTCGGTCACCACCAGCTCGTCGAGCTGCGACTTGCCCAGGTTGTCGAGCGCGGCGCCCGACAGCACCGGATGCGTGCAGTACGCGACCACCTTGGTCGCGCCCTGCGCCTTCAATGCCGCGGCCGCCGCGCACAAGGTGCCGGCGGTGTCGACGATGTCGTCGACCAGCACGCAGACCTTGCCGGCGACGTCGCCGATGATGTTCATCACCGTGGCGACGTTGGCCTTGGGGCGGCGCTTGTCGATGATCGCCAGGTCCGCGTCGTCCAGGCGCTTGGCGATCGCCCGGGCGCGGACCACGCCGCCGACGTCGGGCGACACCACGATCACGTTCTCGGTGCCGTAGTGGCGCCAGATGTCGGCCAGCAGCAGCGGCGACGAATACACGTTGTCGACCGGGATGTCGAAGAAGCCCTGGATCTGGTCGGCGTGCAGGTCCACCGTCAGCACCCGGTCGGTGTGCACGGTCGAGAACATCTGCGCGGCCACCTTGGCGGTGATCGGCACCCGCGCCGAGCGCGGGCGGCGGTCCTGCCGGGCGTAGCCGAAATACGGCACCACCGCGGTCACGCTGGCCACCGATGCGCGCTTGAGCGCGTCGATCAGCACCAGCAACTCGACCAGGTTCTCCGCGCTCGGCGCGCACGTGGGCTGCAGCACGAACACGTCCTGGCCGCGGACGTTCTCCTCGATCTCGACCTGCACCTCGCCGTCGGAAAAGCGACCGACCAGCGCCTTGCCCGGGCGCACGCCCAGTTCCTTGCACACGGCATTGGCCAGCGGCCGGTTGGCATTGCCGGTGAACACCAGCAGGTTGCGGTCGTCTTGCCTGGTCATGTCCGCTTCGCTCTGGCCGTGGCGGCGGATCCCGGAGGACCCTGTGGAACCGGGCCATGCACGATGCAGGGCCTGCGTTGTTTCAAGCGCCGGCGTCCGCAGGCGCCGGTTTGTTGCATTGCGACCCCGCCAGGCCCGCGCCTGCGCGCAGGAGCCCCGGCGCAGCGGTCGCGGTTGGCAGGGGCGGTAGGATTCGAACCTACGAATGCCAGGATCAAAACCTGGTGCCTTGGGCCTCTTGGCGACGCCCCTGCAGGCGATTCGCGTCCAGCGCCACGTGCAGCGGCGACCGCGCCGCGCCTTCCGCGATCCATGCCCGCAGGCCGGCCGGCAACGTCGCCAGCCCGGCCCGTGCGGAAGCAGGATCGTCGAACTCGACGAAGCAGCCGCTGCCCGACCCGGTCAACCGCGGACGGCCGATCCGCGCCAAGGCGACGAACGCGGCCTCCACGGCCGGTTCGCGGCGGCGCAGCACCGGCTCGAAGCAATTGCCGAGCGGAGCACTCGAAACGAAGTCGGATATTGTCGCGGGCGCCGCATCCCGCGTCAATTCAGGGGCTTGGAACAACTCCGCGGTCGACGCGTGGACACCCGGATCGACCAGCACGTACCACGCCGGGGGCAGGTCGATTGCGGCCAGGCGCTCGCCGACCCCCTCGGCCCAGGCGTTGTCGCCGCGCACGAATACCGGCACGTCGGCCCCCAACTGCAGGCCCAGCGCGGCCAGCTGGTCGATGTCCAGGCCGGCGCCCCACAGCTGGTTGAGCGCCACCAGCACGGTCGCGGCGTCGGAGGATCCGCCGCCGAAGCCGGCACCGGCCGGAATGCGCTTTTCGATGGAGATATCCGCGCCTTTGGCGCTTTTTGTTTCCGTTGCCAGCAACTTCGCTGCGCGCACCATGAGGTCATCGGCCTCGTGCAAGCCGGCCAGGGTATCGCCATGGCGCAAGATGCGACCGTCTTCCCGGGCGCGCAGGCGGATCGTGTCGCCCCACTGGAGCAGGCGGAAAACGGTCTGCAACAGGTGGTAGCCGTCGGCGCGGCGACCCGGGATGCGCAGGAACAGGTTGAGCTTGGCCGGCGCCGGCCACTCCGACCAGCGGGTGTCGGCGGGCGTGCTCACGGGCTGGCGCCGTCCCCGCTCCATTCGTCGACGACCAGCCGCACGCGGGCGGAGTCGCGCTGGGCGCTGATCCGCATCGGCAGTTCCAGGCCGGGAACAGCCGATGGGCGCCAGTCGCCGTAATCGAGGGTCCAGCCGTCCTGCTGCAGGCCGGCCAGGCGGCCGTCGGCCGAGAACTGCAGTTGTGCAGGCCCGCCCCGGGCGGCGCGGGCTCCACGCACCCAGGAGGCCAGCGCTTGCACCGGGATGTCCCAGCCGGTGGCCTCGCGCAGCAGTCGTGCCGCATCCGGACCACTGCGCGGACCGCCGTCCAGGCCTTGCAGCCGTGCCGAGCCCGCATCGCCTTCGATCCGCCAGCTCTGGCGCGTGATCGGCGCGCTCAACGCGACCTGGAAGGCCGCGCCGTCCTGCCGCCAGTCGATGCGGCCACTGCCGCCGCGCTGGCCATTGGACAACGCCACCCGGCCCTGCAGGTTCCAATCCGGTTGTTGCGCCAGCGCTTCCTCGCGCGATGCCTGGCGGGCGACGGCGGCTTCGCGTTCGGCTGGCGGCAAGGGCGCGCGCGGCACCGTGGTGGCGCAGGCGGCGAGCACGCCGGCGGCGAGTGCGGCAAGCAGGAGTCCGCGCATGCTCATGCGCCGGTCTTCGCCAACGCGCGCTTGAGCGCGCGATTGTCGGGATCGAGCTTGCGCCCCTGCTCGAAGAACCTGCGCGCTTCCTCGCGATCGCCGCTCACCCACAGTACCTCGCCCAGGTGCGCCGCGATCTCCGGATCCTTCTGCAGCGCGAACGCGCGCCGCAGCTGCACCAGCGCCTGGTCGATGCGGCCGAGGCGATACAGCACCCAGCCGTAGCTGTCGATGATCGCCGGGTTGTCGGGCTCGGCGACGCGGGCGCGGTCGATCAGCTGCAGCGCTTCGGTATAGCGCGTGGTGCGATCGGCCAGGGTGTAGCCGAGCGCATTGAGGACGATTACGCTATCCGGCTCGGCGACCAGGATGCGGCGGAAATCGGCCTCGGCGCGGGCGATGTCGTCGCGCCGCTCCCACCCCAGCGCGCGCGCGTACAGCAGCGCAGAATCGTCCGGAAACGCCGCCAGGCCACGGGCGTACGCATCGAACTCCCCCGCATCGCTACCGTCCTCCTGCCGCAGTTCGGCCTCCAGCAGGTAGGCGTTGCGGCGCGCGTCCTCGTCGGCTTCGGCGTCGGCCTGCAACTGGCGCAGGTCGGCATAAGCCTGGTCGCCGCGCTTGAGCTTGTGCAGCACGCTGGCGGCCCGCAGTCGCGCCTGCCAGCGCTGGTCGCCGCCAGGCACGCTGCGGTACCACTGCAGGGCGTCGGGATAACGCTCCAGGAACTCCGCGGTCTGGCCCAGCAGCAGGCGCCGCTGCGGGTCGGGATTGCCGGAATCGCGCTGCAGCGCCTGGTACAGCTGGCCGAGCGCGACCTTGTCGTCGGCCTTGGCCAGCAGCGAGGCGCGCAGGCCGTAGCTGCGGTCGTCCTGCGGCCCGCGCGCGAGCACCGTCGCCGCGGCGACCGGATCGCCGAGGGCATCGTATTCGGCGGCAACCGACAGGCGCAGGTCGTCGCTGATGAGGGTGGCGTCTTCGAGGCCGGCGAGAATCCGCCGGGCATCGTCGGGCTGGCCGGCTTCGCGCAGCTGGCTGGCGTGCAGCAAGGCGACCCGCGGTTCCCCCGGGAAGCGCGCGATCACCTCCTGGACGATGCGTGCGGTCAGCGCCGGCTGCTCCAACTGCTGCGCCAGGCCGCCGAACGCAAGCCAGGCCTGCAACTTGTTCGGAAGCAGGCCGTCGTCCAGCACCTCGCCAAGCAGCTTCGCCACCAGTTGGGGATGCTTGCCGCCACCGCCCAGCGCAAGCAGCGCATGGCGCCAGCCCCTGCCTTGCGCATCGCTGCTGCGCAGCAGCGCTTCCAGCCCGCGCCGGGCACGGCGTTCATCGTTGCGCCGCAATGCCAGCGTGACCTCGCCCTCGCGCAGCGCCAGCGATTGCGGCGCGCGCGCGCGCCATAATGCCAACGCCTCGCCGGCGCGGGCGTCGTCGTCGGCCAGCAGCGCGATCCGCGAGGCCCGCTCGGCCAGCCCGGCGTCGTCGTCGGACGCCCGTGCGGCCTCCAGGTACCAGCGCGCAGCCTCGTCCAGCTTGCCCGCCGACAATGCGAATTCCCCGGCGATCGTGGCCTCGACGGGGTCGTCGACCGGCGCCGCGGCGTGCGCGGGCGCGAGCACGCCCGCCAGCAGTCCGGACAGGGCGACCGCCAACCACGGCCGGCGCAAACAAGGGGAAACGGGCATCGGATGCGACCGGGCCGTAAAATGGCGGCCCTGCTTGGTCCGAAGCTTAGCGCAAGCACCTGAATCGACCCGCGACCGCATGACCCTGCTCGCCATCGGCATCAACCACCAGACCGCGCCGGTCAGCCTGCGCGAACGGGTGGCGTTTGCCGACCACAGCCTGCCAGGCGCGCTGGCCGCACTGCGCGGGTTGCCGGCGGTGCGCGAGGTGGCGTTGCTGTCCACCTGCAACCGCACCGAGTTGTACGCGGTCGCCGAGGACGACGGCCGCGCGCTCGACGACTGGCTCGCCAGCCATCCCGACGACGGCGCGGCTTTCGGCGGGCACGACCTGCGCGCCTACCTCTACCGGCACCAGGACGACGCGGCCGTGCGGCACCTGTTCCGGGTCGCCACCGGACTGGATTCGCTGGTGCTCGGCGAGCCGCAGATCCTCGGCCAGGTCAAGCACGCCTGGGCGGCCGCGCGCAGTGCCGGCACCCTCGGCGGCCAGCTCGACCGCCTGTTCCAGCACGCCTTCGTCACCGCCAAGCGCGCGCGCACCGACACCCGCATCGGCGCCAACCCGGTTTCGGTGGCGTCGACCGCGGTGCGACTGGCGCAGGCCTCGTTCGCGCGCCCGTCCGACGCGGCAGTGCTGCTGGTCGGCGCCGGCGAAACCATCGAACTGGTCGCGCGCCACCTCGTGCAGTCGCAGGTCAAGCGGCTGCTCGTCGCCAACCGCACCCTCGCCCATGCCCAGGACCTGGCCAGCCGCCACGGCGGCGTCGCGCTGCCACTGCACGAGATCGACCGCCACCTGGGCGAAGTCGACATGGTGTTCTCCGCCACCGCCAGCCGCGAGCCGGTGCTGACGCGCGCCCAGGTCGCCACCGCGCTGGCGCAACGCAAGCACCGGCCGATGCTGCTGCTCGACCTTGCGGTGCCGCGCGACATCGAACCCGGCGTCGCCACGCTGCCGGACGTGTTCCTGTACACCATCGACGACCTCGAGCGCGCGATCGAGGACAACCGCCGCAGCCGTCGCGAAGCGGCGGACGCGGCCGAAGCGATCGTCGGGCTGCAGGTCTCGCGCTTCATGGAAACACTGGCGGCCAGCACCCGGGTGGAACCGTTGAAGCGGCTGCGCGCGCACGGCGACAGCGCCCGCGCCGACGTGCTTGCCAGGGCGCGGCAGCAACTGGCCGCGGGCAACGATCCGCAGGCGGTGCTCGAATTCCTCGCCCATACCCTCACCAACCGCCTGTTGCACGCGCCGACGATCGCGCTGCGCCAGGCCGCCCTGGAAGGCGACCACGAGCTGGCGCGCGCCAGCGAGAAGCTGTTCCCGCAGGCGCCAGGCGCCGCGGACCCGGAACCGGGAACCGGGCAAGCAGACGACGAGCGTTAGCGACGCCGTCGCCGTCGCCACGCGCCGCCCATCGCCCTCAATTCCCGGTCCGATCCCATGCTCCCGTCTCTGCGTCGCAAACTCGAAGTCCTGGCCGAGCGCCGCGAGGAGCTCGAACGCCTGCTTGCCGATCCCGGCACCCTGGCCGACGCCGAACGCTTCCGCGCGCTGTCGCGCGAATTCGCGCAGCTGGAACCCGTCGCCACGGCCTTGTCCGCCGAGGCACGGGCGCAACGCGACCTCGCCGCCGCGCAGGCGATGCGCGCGGACCCGGAGCTGCGCGAACTGGCCGAAGAGGAAATCGCCACCGCCGGAAAGCGCCTGCAGGAGCTGGAATCCGAACTGATGGCGCACCTGCTGGCCAAGGACCCGCGCGACGAAGGCAACCTGTACCTGGAAGTCCGCGCCGGCACCGGGGGCGACGAGGCCGCGATCTTCGCGGGCGACCTGTTCCGGATGTATGCCCGCTACGCCGAGCGCCAGGGCTGGAAGCTGGAGGTGGAATCGGCGAGCCCGGGCGAACATGGCGGCTACAAGGAGATCGTCGCGCGCGTCGAGGGCCGCGGCGCGTACTCCAGGCTGAAGTTCGAATCCGGCACCCATCGCGTGCAGCGCGTGCCCGAGACCGAATCGCAGGGCCGCATCCACACCTCCGCCGCGACCGTGGCGATCATCGCCGAGGACAGCAGCGACGTCGCCATCGAGATCAACCCGGCGGACCTGCGCATCGACACCTTCCGTTCTTCCGGCGCCGGCGGCCAGCACGTCAACAAGACCGACTCGGCGATCCGCATCACCCACGTCCCCAGCGGCGTGGTGGTCGAGAACCAGACCGAGCGCAGCCAGCACGCCAACCGCGACAAGGCGATGAAGCGGCTCAAGGCGATGCTGGTGGAAGCCGAAACCAGCCGGCGCGAAGCCGCGCAGGCGCAGGACCGCAAGCTGCAGGTCGGCAGCGGCGACCGCAGCCAGCGCATCCGCACCTACAACTACCCGCAGGGGCGGATCACCGACCATCGCGTCGAAGGACTCACCCTCTACGACCTGCCCAACGTGCTGGACGGGAACCTCGACGCGCTGGTGGAGCGCCTGGCCCGCGAACACCAGGCCGACGAACTGGCGCGCCTGGGGAAGGAATAGACTCGGGCATGGAGACCGCCATCCGCCGCGCCGGACCCGAGGACCTGGACGCGCTCGCCGTGCTGTTCGACGCCTATCGCCGCTTCTACGGCCAACCCGCCGACCTGGCGCGGGCCCGCGACTGGTTGCGCGCCCGCATGCGCTTCGGCGAATCGGTCGTGCTGGTCGCCGAATTCGATGGCGTCGCCGTCGGCTTCACCCAGCTGTATCCGATGTATTCCTCGGTCCGCACCGCGCGCACCTGGATCCTCAACGACCTGTTCGTGGCGGAAACGGCGCGGCGGAGCGGCGTGGCCCGGGCCTTGCTCGTCGCCGCGGCGCAATTCGCGCGCGACGATGGCGCCGCCGGCATCAGCCTGGAAGCCACCTGCGACAACGCCGCCGCGCGCGCGCTGTACCGCGCGGCGGGCTGGCACGAAGACGCGACCCAGTGGTATTCGCTGTCGCTGGCATGAGCGCCGCGCCGCCGCGTGCGGCGGCCTGAAACCCGCCCTACACTGCCCATCCCCGCACCACGCTGGACACCATGGCCGCCGACCGCGATTTCGTTCCCCTGTCGCTGTGCGTGCTCACCGTCTCCGACTCGCGCACGCTGGCCCAGGATGGCTCCGGCGATTACCTCGTGGCCGCGGTGGCCGGGGCCGGCCACCGCCTGCACGCGCGCGCACTGCTGCCCGATGATCGCTACCGGCTGCGCGCGCTGGTGTCGCAGTGGATCGCCGACGAAGGCGTCGACGGCATCCTGGTCACCGGTGGCACCGGCTTCACCGGCCGCGATTCCACGCCAGAGGCATTGCTGCCCCTCCTCGACAAGCAGATGCCGGGCTTTGGCGAACTGTTCCGCGCGCTCAGCTTCGAGGAGATCGGCACCTCGTCGCTGCAGTCCCGCGCCTTCGCCGGCCTCGCCAACGGCACCTTCCTGTTCGCCCTGCCCGGTTCGACCTCGGCCTGCCGCACGGCCTGGGAACGCATCATCCGCACGCAACTGGATGCGCGCACCGGACCCTGCAACCTCGCCGCGCTGCGCCCGCGACTGAGGGAGTGACCATGTCGATCGACGCGACATTGCGGCTGCTCGCCAAGGCCCGCGGCCTGAGCGCGAGCGACATCGCCACCGCAATGCGCTTGCCAGGGGCCGCGCGTGCCGGCGTGGCCACGGTCTCGGCATGGTTGCGTGGCGACAAGCTGCCCGGCAGCGACCAGCTCGATGCGCTGGCGCGCACCTTCGGCGTGCCGGCCAGCGCGTTGCTGTCCGAACTGGCCAGCACCCTGGACCCGGCGCGGACAAAGGGGGAGCACGAATTGCTGGCGGCGTATCGCATGCTCAACCCACGCCAGCGGGGCGCGCTGCTGGAAGTCGCGCGCGGCATGGCCGGCACGGCCAACGCGAAAACCCGCAGGGCCGCGAGCCGATGAAGAAGCTCAAGCGCGAGGAGTACGAGAAGGCGCTGGAGCCGATGCAGGAAGAGCTCGCGGCGCTGGCGCGCTGGGTCCGGCATGGCGGGCGCCGCATCGTGGTCCTGTTCGAGGGCCGCGACACCGCCGGCAAGGGCGGCGCCATCGACGCCATCCGCGAGCACGTCAACCCCCGGCAGTGCCGCGTGGTCGCCTTGCCCAGCCCGACCGGGCGCGAATCCACGCAGTGGTACTTCCAGCGCTACGTGGCGCACCTGCCGGCGGCTGGCGAGATCGCGCTGTTCGACCGCAGCTGGTACAACCGCGCCGGCGTCGAGCAGGTGATGGGCTTCGCCAGCGCCGCCCAGGTCAAGGCATTCCTGCAGCAGGCACCGATGTTCGAGCAGATGCTGGTCGACGACGGCATCATGCTGTTCAAGTACTGGCTGTGCTGCGACCAGGAACGACAGGAAGAGCGTTTCGCCGAGCGCCTGGAAGATCCCCTCAAGCGCTGGAAGCTCTCGCCGATCGACCTGGCGGCGCGGGCCAGGTACGCCGACTACACCCGCGCCCGCGAGACCATGCTGAAGGCCACGCATACCGGTTTCGCGCCATGGACCCTGGTCGATTTCAACGACCAGAAGCGCGGCCGCCTGACGCTGCTGCGCGACTTCCTTGATCGCCTGCCCGACACCCGGGTGCCGCCGGACAAGGTCGAATTCGCTCCGCTGCCCGGCAAGCCGTTGAAGGAGCGTTATGGCGTGCTGAAACCGATCGCCACGTACCACGGTTGAGGTGGCGCACGGCCGCCGCCGCGGCGGCGCTCAGGCGATCCGGAACCCCGCGCCGAGCTCGCCCGGCTCCGCCGGTGAGCGCGTGACCTGATCCACCCGCGCATGCGGCGGCCCGTGGCGCAGCCATGCGGCCAGTTGCTCGATCGATGCGGGGTCGCCGGCAGCCAGCACTTCGACGCTGCCGTCCGCCAGGTTGCTGGCGTGGCCGCGCAGGCCCAGCCGCCGCGCCTGGTCGCGCGTGCCGGCGCGAAAGCAGACCCCCTGCACCCTGCCTCTCGCCAGGAATCGCGCCGCGCTGTCCATCGCGTGGTCAGCCCGCCTGCGGCCCGCCGGCGGCGGCGATCGCGGCGTCGATGTCGGCGGCGGTCACCGGTCCGATGAAGTGCTTGGCAACCTTGCCGTCGGGCGCGATCAGGTAGGTCGTCGGGAGGCCGACCGGGGTGGCGAAATCCCTGGGCGGGTCGTACACGTCGACGATCGCGATCGGGTACACCACCGGGTGCTTCTGGAGGAACGCAGTCAGCTCGGCCGGCTGGATGTCCTCGTACGCCAGGCCGATCACGTCGATGTGCTCGCGCATCGCGTCGAGTGCCGAGAGATCGGGCATTTCCTTCAGGCACGGCCCGCACCAGGTCGCCCAGAAATTCACCACCACCCAGTCGCCCCGATGCTCGGCGAGGTCGTAACGCTTGCCGTCGAGCGTGCCGACCTGCAACGTGGGCCGTTCCGGTTTCGCGGGCACCGCTCCGGTCGAATCCTGCTGCGGCGCCGGTGCTCCCGGCGCGGTCGTGGCCGGTGCCTGCGGCCGCGGGCCAGCATCCCCGCCAGCGGGTTGCTTGCAGGCGGACAGCAGCAGCAAGGCCAGGCACGACAGCGTCAAGAGGCGGTTCATGTGGATCCTTTCGGAAGGTCGTCGAAGACATCGGAGACGCGACGCTTGAGCAGTTCGCGCAGTGGCAGGCGCAGCTGGTCGAGCTCGCCCAGCGCGGCGGTTCCGAGCGCGTCCTCGCGGCACGGCAGGTGCGCCTCGGCGATGGGGATGCGCAGTTCGCAGGCCTCGTACAGTTCGGCCATCGTGAGCCCGTCAAGATCCCGCGCAAGCAGCCACTCGCCGGACTCGGCGCGGCTGACCAGCCCGATCGCGCTCAGCTCGCCGAGCAGTTCCTGGACCAGCGCGTCGGTGAGCATCGGCTCCAGCCGCTGCAGCTCGTCGCTGTGCAGGCCCTTGCCCGAATGCCGGGCCTCCGCGAAGCGGCCAAGCATGCGCAGCAGGCCGTACAGCTCGTAGCCGTTGGGCAGGCGCATCGCCGCCGGCTGGTAGCGGAACGCCGACATCGAGGCGGCGAACGAGGCGCCCAGCAGGATCGAAACCCAGCCCAGGTAGATCCACAACAGGAAGATCGGCACGAACGCCAGCGGCCCGTATATCTTCTGGTAAGCGCCGAAACTGCCGATGTACAGGCCGATGCCCCACTTCACCACTTCGAACAGCAGCACCGACAGCAGCGCGCCGACCATTGCATGGCGCCACTTGATGGTGCGATGCGGCACCACGCGGTAGATGGCGGCGAACGCGACCAGTTCGATCGTCATCGGCGCCAGCTGCAGCATCACCGCCTCAAGCGCGCGCCCGGGCACGGTCTCGAACACCGCCAGGGCGAAGAACCGCGTCGACAGCGCCAGGCTGGTCGCGGCGACCAGCGCGCCCAGCGTGAGCACCGTCCAGTAGACCAGGAACCGCGTGAACTTCGGGCGCGCGGTGCTGACCCGCCAGATGCGGTTGAAGGTGGCCTCGACGCTGGTCAGGGTGATCAGCAGCGAGAGCACCAGCGCGATCACGCCGGCGGCGGTCAGTGTCCCGGTGTTGCCGGAAATCTGCAGCAGGTAACTCTCGACCTTTCGCGCCGAGCTGGGGACGAAGTTGGAGAAGATGTAGTCGCTGAGCTGTCCGCTCCAGTCGTGGAAGGCCGGGAATGCCGACAGCACCCCGAACACCACCATCGACAGCGGCACCAGGGCGAATACCGTGGTGTACGAGAGCGCGCCGGCGGCCTCGAACAGCCGGTCGTCGAGGAACCGCCGCCACAGGAACGAAAAAAACGAACGTGCCCGCGCACGGTCGCGCAGGCGGTCGCTCCAGCGGTTGATCGAGTCCAGCGGTTCCATCGGGCGCAGGGTAACCCATGCCGCGTGGACGACGATGCGGCTGCCGCTTGCCACGCGGGCGCAGCCCGCCGGGGCACGCGCGCGGGCAAGGCGCGCAGGCATCCCCTATCCTTGCGCCTCCACTGGAGTACCCGATGCCCGAGATCCTGGTGTTGTATTACAGCCGCGGCGGTTCGGTGGCGAGACTGGCACGGCAGATCGCGCGCGGCATCGGCGAAGTCGATGGCATGGCTGCGCGGCTGCGCACGGTGCCGCCGGTTGCCGCGACCACCCAGGCGGCAATCGCGCCGGTGCCCGAGGACGGCGCGCCCTACGTCGAGCGCCGCGATCTCGCCGAATGCGCCGGCCTGCTGCTCGGCAGCCCGACCCGTTTCGGCAACATGGCCGCGCCGCTCAAGCACTTCATCGACGGGCTCGGCGCCGAATGGGCCAGCGGCACCCTGGTCGGCAAGCCGGCCGGCGTGTTCACCTCCACCAGCACGATGCACGGCGGCCAGGAATCCACGCTGCTGTCGATGCTGCTGCCGCTGCTGCACCATGGCTGCGTGATCGCGGGCATCCCGTTCACCGAGCCCGCGCTGAACAGCACGCGCACCGGCGGCACGCCGTACGGCGCCAGCCATGTGGCCGGGCTGCAGGACGACCCGCAACCCAGCGACGACGAAGCCGTGCTGGCGCGCGCGCTCGGCCGCCGGATCGCACGACTCGCCGCGAGGCTGGCGCCATGACTCGCACCCGCGGCATCCTCTGCGCCGCCCTGCTCGCGCTCGCCGCGTTGTACGCGTGGTGGTTCGCGCGCGACGGGCAGTGGGTGGCGGTCGTCGTGTTCGCGCTGCCGCCGCTGCTGCTGGCGCTCTCGCTGCTGCGCGGCGGCGGCGCCCGCACCGGCTTCTGGGCCGGGGTATTGGCGCTGCTGTGGTTCTCGCACGGCATCATGGTGGCCTGGACGCGCGCGCCGGAGCGCGGTCTGGCGCTGGCGGCCGTCGCGCTGGCGGTGGCGATCGTGCTTGCCGCCAGCCTGCCCGGCCTGCGCGCGCGCTTCGGCGCAAGGCGGGGTTGAACGCGGTCGTATAATTGCCGGCCCGCGAATCGGAATCCACGCGATGGACGAGCTGTTGGTCGTCACCACCGGCGGCACCATCGACAAGGTCTATTTCGACGACAAGTCGGACTACCAGGTCGGTGAGCCGCAGATCGGCCGGATCCTGCAGGAGCTCGGCGTTGCGTTCCGCTTCAACGTGATCCCGATCCTGCGCAAGGATTCGCTGCACATCGACGCCGCGGATCGCGAGCTGCTGCGCGCCACCATCGCCGCGCAGGACGCGCGCCACGTGCTGGTGACCCACGGCACCGACAGCATGGTGGAGACGGCCAAGGTGCTGGCGAGCATCGCCGGCAAGACCATCGTCCTCACCGGCGCGCTGAATCCGGCGCGCTTCCGCGGATCCGACGCCGAGTTCAACATCGGCACCGCGGTCGGTGCCGTGCAGTCGCTGCCGGCGGGCGTCTACATCGCCATGAACGGGCGCATCTGGGACCCGGCGAGGGTCCGCAAGAACGTGGCCGCCAACCGCTTCGAAGCGCTCGACTGAGGTGCCCGTGCCGCGTGCCAGGCGCGTCTACGAGCCACCCGCCGAGGACGACGGCCTGCGCGTCCTGGTCGATCGCCTCTGGCCACGCGGCTTGTCCAGGTCCAGGGCGCAGGTGGACGAGTGGCTGAAGGAGATTGCGCCGAGCCCGGAGTTGCGCAAGCGGTTCCATGAGCACCCGGAGCGCTGGGGGGATTTCCGCGAGGCCTACCTCGCCGAGGCGCGCGCCAATCCGGCATTGCCCGCCCTTCGCAGCCTCGCGAGAAGGCAGCGCATCACCCTGCTCTACGCCTACCACGACGCGGTCCACAACCACGCGGTGTTGCTGCAAGGCCTGTTGCGGCCACGCTGAGTGTTCCGTGCACCGGTACCGCCATCGGCCGGGGTGGAATCGCGACCTGGCGAATCCTGGATTGTTGCGTCCGCTGGCAACATCCAGCCCCTTGATGGGCCGGTGCCATCCCGTCTTCTAAAGGCGATACGGCGCGCGCGCCGTGGATCGTCCTGGGAGCGTATCGCCCCACCGGCGGCGTTGGGCCGATCCATAAAAAGACCCCGGCGCAAGGCCGGGGTCGCAAGTCCATCAGGGGGTAATCGTCGCTGGGATCAGAACGTGACGCTCCAGCTGTTGATGTAGCCGGTGTCGCCCGAATAGACGTCCTGCACCTTCAGCTTCCAGGTGCCGTTCAACGCCTCGGTGGACAGGTTGACCGTGTAGGTCGCCACCACGTTGTCGGCGCTGTCGCTGCCGCTGGAGTTCTTGAGGCGGTAGCTGGAGCCATCCGGCGCGACCAGGTCGACGACGAGGTCGCCGCGGTAGGTGTGGACGATATTGACCGCCACCTGCGCGTTGGTCGGGGCGTTGCCGCTGCGTCCGGAAACCACGATCGAGCTGGTCACCGCAGAGCCGGCATCCGGGATGTTGACGTTGGCGTCGTTGCTGTAGGTCTGCACGCCGCCGCCACCGCCGCCCGTGGTGTAGTCGCCGACCAGGCTGACGCCCGAGAACGCCGAGTACGCCTTGAGCCGCACGTAGTAGGTACCCGCCGACGGCGCGGCGAAGGTGCAGCTCTCCGCGTTGCCGCTCTTGTACGGACGACAATCGTAGGAAGTGTCGGTTGGCGCGCTGCCGAACTTCACGTACATGTCGGCATCACCGGTGCCGCCCGACATCGAGAACGTCAGGTTCGAGGCGCCGCTGGGGACGCTCAGCGTGTAGTTGACCGAACTGCCGGTCGACGCCGACAGGCCGGTTGCCGGCACGCCCTTGGTCAGCACGCCACCGCCGCCGCCACCGCCGCCGCCCGTGGTGTAGTCGCCGACCAGGCTGACGCCCGAGAAGGCGGAGTACGCCTTCAGTCGCACGTAGTAGGTGCCGGCCGACGGCGCCGCGAAGGTGCAGGTCTCGGCGTTGCCGCTCTTGTAGGGACGGCAGTCGTAGGAGGTGTCGGTCGGCGCACTACCGAACTTCACGTACATGTCGGCATCACCGGTGCCGCCGGACATGGTGAAGCTCAGGTTGGTCGCACCTGCCGGAACCACCAGCGTGTAGTTGACCGAACTGCCGGTGGACGCCGACTGGTTGGTCACCGGCACGCCCTTGGTCAGCGGGCCGCCGGTGCTGCCACCGCCACCGCCGCCACCGCCGCAGCTCACGCCGACCGCGGTGAAGGCGGCGGTGACGTTGGCCACGCTGTAACCAAGGTCGCCGGCGGCCGTTTCAACGCCGCAGGCGGCCGTGTTGTAGGTGCTGCTTGCGGTCCAGTACAGGGCGTTGGCGCGGGCGAAGACCTTGAATGCCTTCGGGGTGTCCCAGCCTGCCGTGGTCGCCAGCAGGTAGAACGCCTTGTTGTACACGCCCGAGGAGTAGTGCACGTCCAGGCCGCTGGTGTAGTCGGCGGCGTTGTCGATGGAGCCGCCGTCCTGCGGCGGATTGGCCATGTAGCGCAGCGAACCGTTGCCCTTGAAGATCTCGTGGCCGACCAGGAAGTCGTTGCTGCCCTTCCAGTAGTACTCGGTGGCCTCGCCGCCCATGTCGGAGAACGACTCGTTGATGCCGCCGGACTGGCCCGAATAGGTGAGGTTGGAGTGCTGCTCGGTGAAGCCGTGCGAGACCTCGTGGCCGGCGACGTCGGCGCTGACCAGCGGGTAGAACGTGCTGGCGCCATCGCCGAAGCTCATGGTCGAACCGTCCCAGAACGCGTTCTCGTAGCTGCTGCTGTAATGCACGCGCATCACCAGCTGGAAGCTAAGCGCGTTGTAGCCGGTGTAGGCGGGGTACATCTTGGTGATCACGCCGCCGAAATAATGCGCGTCATTGATCGGAGAATAGCCGCCGTTGATGGTCTTGTAGGTGTTGCGCGGGCAGGTGTACGAGAACGCCGTGGTGCCGCTGGTGCCACCATTGAGGTTCACCGACTTCACGTTGGCGTTGTTCATGGTGCACGTCGAGCCGCTCTGCGCGACGTCCAGGTAGCCGTAGACGCCTCCGGATCCCCACTCGTACTGGCCGGTCTTCTGGTTGCCGCCGGGGCCGGTGCCGATCTCGGCGGTGGTCAGGCCGTCCCAGTGCTTGAGCACCTTGCCGTTGCGCGCATCGATCACCACGAACGGGCGCGTCGGGGTGCCGCCACGGGCGGCGTCGGCGAACATCTCCACGACGTAGGCCAGGTGCGCATGGTCGCGCTCGTCGACGAAGATCATCTGCTGCGCCTTTTCGCGCGAGATCTTCAGCGCGGTGGCGCGATTGCCGAAGGCCGCGTGCCTGGCGAGGGTCAGTGCCTGCGCCTTGGCGATCCTGGCGGCCACGCTCGGGAGGTCGCCGGCCAGGCCTTCGAGCTTGCGCCCGAACAGGTTGCGCACCGTCCCGTCCTTGCGCTCGCTGACGATCACCTGCTCGCCGAACACGGGGATGCCGCGGAAGGTCTGCTGGTAGCGGTAGTGCCGGCTGCCATCGCGGTCGACCGCGCTGTTGAGCAGCTTCAGGCCGGAATCGGCGTCGAGGGACAGCAGCTCGGCATGGCGGTCGCCGGAGCGGGCCGGCACGCCCAGGCGCTGGGTGGCGGCCTTGTACTGCTTGTAGACCTGGGCCACATCCTGCTTGTGCAGGTCCACGCGCTGTGCCGCCTGCGCGGACATGGCGGCGAACGCGAAGGCCAGGGGCGAGAGCACGGCGAGGTAACGAACACGACTGCTGGAATGCATCACGGTGTCCTTGGTTGACGGTTACGGTTGGTGGCGCGATCGCCCGGCGGGCGACCGGCGGTGGCTCCCCTCATTCGCCGACCGCGGGCATCGCGACCTCGCGCACGGGTGCGGGGCGCCTGCTCCGGCGGCCTGCTGTCGTCTGGCTTCCATGCGCCTCCCCGACGTTTTCGAATGGGCCGCACGACGCGGCAATGGCCCTGCCCTCGCCGCCACGGACGGCAGCCCGGGAGGCAAGGTTCAAGCCAGGAGGCGACGCGATGGCAACCTGCGCCGCGGAAGTGACGCTATGCGACAGTCAGGTGGCGTTCAAGCTGCAGGCGCAGCATTTCCACGGGCAGAAACGTGATCCATGTCACGTTTTCGCACCGTAACCGGTTGCAGATTTCGTGTAACCGTTTACCGAAGTCGTGACGCTGCGCGTCAGAGCATCCCGGTTTCCAGGCGCGCGGCCTCGGACATCATGTTGCGGTTCCACGGCGGGTCGAACACCAGTTCGACGTCGGCCTCGGCCACGGTCGGGATCAGTTCCAGCTTGTTGCGCACGTCGTCGACCAGGATCTCGCCCATGCCGCAGCCCGGCGCGGTCAGGGTCATCTTGACCTCGACCAGGCGTTGCCCGTCTTCGCGATGGCTGACAACCGCCTCGTACACCAGGCCGAGGTCGACGACGTTGATCGGAATCTCCGGGTCGAAGCAGGTGCGCAACTGCTTCCAGACCAGCTGCTCCACCGTCTCGTCGGAGGCGCCTGGAGGCAATTCCAGCGGCTCGGCGGGCTCCTTGCCGATGGCGTCGGCGTCGTGCCCGGCGATCCGGAACAGGTTGCCCTCGACGAACACCGTGTAGCTGCCACCCAGCGCCTGGGTGATGTAGCCGACGCTGCCGGCCGGAAGGGTGACCGCATCACCCTGCGGCACCAGCACGGCGGGGCAGTCGCGCTCGAAGCGCACGGGTTCGCTGCTGCGGGAGTACATGTTCATTGGCCAGGTGGGGATTGCAGCGCCTGCGCTGCACGATGGCGTCATTCTACCGCCGCGCGGACGCTATGCTGTGGCGCTTGCCGATACGAAGCCCGCCATGACCGATCCCACCGCGCGACCGGCGCACCGGCCGTTGCATGCCCTGTTTGCCCCGGCACTGGTGGCGCTGGGCAGTTGCGGGTTCGCGGCCGCCTGGATCCTGCTCGCGATCGCCCGCGACCGGCAATGCAGCTGGATGGCGGTTTTCGCCGCGGTCGACGCAGTGTTGCTCCTGCGCCTGGCGCGTATGCCGGCAGGCGCGTTGCGCATGCTCGCGGCGGTCGCCGCCACGTCGTTGTCCATCGTCCTCGCCAACTGGGGCATCGCCGCGGCCCAGGTCGGCAAGCTGATGGGGCTGCTGCCGTGGGAATCGGCGTCCAAGCTCGGTCCGCGCTATGCCTGGACGCTCGCCGGGCTCGCCAACCAGCCCGCCGACCTGGCGTGGCTGGCCGCCGCACTGTTGCTGGCGGCGATCGCTTCGCGCTGAGCGCGGCCGGCTCGGCGCGATTGCCTGCGGTCAGTGCCCGCCGTCCAGCGCCTTGAGTTCGCTGACCAGGGCGCTGGCCATTTCCGCGCCGTCGCCGTACAGCATCCGGGTGTTGTCGCCGTAGAACAGCGCATTCTCGATCCCGGCGAAGCCGGTGCCCTTGCCACGCTTGATGACCACAGTGTTCTTCGACTGCGATACGTCCAGGATCGGCATGCCGTAAATCGGCGAGGCGGGGTCGGTCCTGGCGACGGGGTTGACGACGTCGTTGGCGCCGATCACGAGCGACACGTCGGTGTTGGCGAATTCCGGGTTGATGTCGTCCATGTCGGCGATCAGGTCGTACGGCACGCCGGCTTCGGCAAGCAGCACGTTCATGTGCCCGGGCATGCGCCCGGCCACGGGATGGATCGCGAACTTGACCTTCACCCCGCGATCGATCAGGCGCTGCGCCAGCTCCCAGATCTTGTGCTGGGCCTGGGCCACCGCCATGCCGTAGCCGGGCACGATCACCACGCGCTCGGCATAAGCCATCATCGCGGCGACGTCGCCGGCTTCGATCGGCTTCTGCGCCCCGGCGATCTCCTGCTGCTGTGCACTGGTGCCGCCGAAATTGGAGAACAGCACACCAGAGATCGGCCGGTTCATCGCCTTGGCCATCAGCCGCGTCAGCAGCATGCCGGCGGCACCGACCATCATGCCGGCAATGATGAGCGCCTCGTTGCCGAGCACGTAGCCCTCGAAGGCGACCGCCAGGCCGGTCAGCGCGTTGTACAGCGAGATCACCACCGGCATGTCGGCGCCGCCGATCGGCAGCGTCATCAGCACGCCAAGGGCGAGTGCGGCGGCGAAGAACGCGACCACCAGCGGCACCCCGAGCGAATGCACCACCATTGCGCCCAGCGCCACCGCGGCCAATGCCACCAGCGCGTTGAACCATTGCTGCCCGGGGAAGGTGTAGCGCTTGTCCATGCGCCCGTCCAGCTTGGCCCAGGCGATCACCGAGCCCGACAGCGAGACCGCGCCGATCAGCGCGCCGACCACGCCGAGCACGACCGTCACCAGCGACGGCGCGGCACCCATGGCCGAGAACCGCAGCAACTCGACCGCACCGATCGCAGCCGCCGAACCACCGCCCATGCCGTTGAACAGCGCCACCATCTGCGGCATGTCGGTGATCGCCACGCGCTTGCCCCAGACCCAGGCGACCGCGGTACCGAGCGCGGCCGCCAGCACGATCAGGCCGAGGTTGTGCAGGCCCGGCAGCAGCAGCGTGGCGAAGGTCGCCAGCAGCATCCCCACGCCCGCCCACTGGATGCCCGAGCGCGCCGTCTTCGGCGAGGCCATGCGCTGCAACCCGAGCAGGAACAGCGTGGCGGCGACGAAATAGCTGGCCTTGACCAGCAGCGGCAGCCAGCTCATGCCTTCGGCCCCGGCTTGTTCGAGGTCTTGAACATCTCCAGCATTCGCTCGGTGACCACGTAGCCGCCGGCGGCGTTGCCCGCCCCCAGCAGCACGGCCGCGAAGCCGATCACCTTTTCCAGGGTGGTGTCGGCATGGCCCAGTACCACCATCGCCCCGATCAGGACGATACCATGGATGAAGTTGGAGCCCGACATCAGCGGCGTGTGCAGGATCACCGGCACCCGGCTTATGATCACGTGGCCGGCGATCGCAGCCAGCATGAAGATGTAGAGCGCTTCAAACTCCATGCGCCACTCCGCTTCTTTCCATGGCTGCGTCCCCGCTGGTCGTGCCCGGAATCATAACCGTCCCTGAACATGGCGGCACCTGCGTCAACCCGGCCGCCGCCGAGGCGTTACAGAGGGGGTATGCCGCGGATGTGAGCAAGTCGCATCCACCCCATCCCCCACCGGAGAACACCATGCGCAAGTTCCCGCTGTTGACCCTGCCCGTGCTGCTGGGCGCCGCCCTGGCCGCGCAGGCCCAGGACACGACGCCCGCCACGACCTCCACGACCGACAACCATGGCGACCAGATCGAAACCCGGCTGGACAACAAGGGCGATCGCATCGACCAGCGCCTGGATGAGAAAGGCCAACGCATCGACCAGCGCCGCGATGCCCTGTCCGAGCGCCAGGCGGAACTCGGGCACGACAAGCGTGCCGGTTGGCTCGACAACAGCGGCAACCGCATCGAGGACCGCCTGGACAACCAGGGTGACCGCATCGACCAGCGCCTCGACCGGCGCGGGGAGAAGATCAATACCTGCCTTGACGCCGGCACTTGCCCGGCGGGCGACGGGGTCGAGGATCGCCTCGACAACAAGGGCGACCGCATCGACCAGCGCCTCGACGACAAGGGCCAGCGCATCGACCAGCGCCGCGATGCCCGCTCCGCGCACCAGGATGAGCTCGGGAACGAGAAGCGCGCCGACTGGCTGGACAACAGCGGCGATCGGGTCGAGACCCGCCTCGACCAGAAGGGCGACCGCGTCAACAAGCGCCTGGATCGCAAGGGATCGCGCAGGGGTGGCCGGCGTGCGCAACGCTGAGGCCCGGCAGGCCTGACGGTCCGCCAGCGGCCGACGTCGGCGCATGTTCAAGCCTGATGGCGCCGCCACGGCCGCGGAAACACCTACTGCGTCGGGAGGAGCGACGCTCGATGGCTTCCTGGCCGCGATCGAAGCGCGCGCCTTCCGGTTTGCCGAACTCTCGCTGGGCCATCGGGAAGACGCCCTGGACGTCGTCCAGGACAGCATGATCAAGTTGATGGCCTATCGGGAACGGCCTTCGCCGGAATGGACGCCCTTGTTCTGGAGCATCCTGCGCAGCCGCATCGTCGATGCGCAACGACGCGGGAGGCTCCGACTCCGCTGGTTTTCGTCGAACTTGCAGGACGGAGTCCAGCCGGACTGGGCGGACGACAGTACCGATCCGGCCCGCGCCCAGGATGGGCGCGAGGCGTACGCCAAACTCGCGGAGGGACTGCGGGGCTTGCCCGGCCGGCAACGCGAGGCATTCACCCTGCGGATCCTCGAGGAACTCGATGGCGGCACCACGGCACGGATCATGGGATGTTCGGAAGGGTCGGTGAAGACCCACCTTGCGCGCGCGCGCGACTCGCTGCAGAAGCGGTTGGAGGATTGGCGATGACATACCAGCACGGGGCCTTCGACCAGCACGCGCACGCGAGCTACGTCGAGGCCGCGTCGGCGCTGTCGCCGGCGATGCAGGGTCGGCTGCGCGCAGCGCGGCGCACGGCGTTGGCCACGCCCGCTGGCAAGCGGGTCCAGGCGCGTCGGCAGAGGCCATCGCCGCTGCTGCCGGCAGGCGCCGTGGCTGCTGCCCTGCTGGCGGTGGCGGTCGGCCTGCACTGGCAGCCTGCCGGCGAGTCGTCCAGCCCGGCGTTGGTGGACCTGTCCGCGGCGCAGCAAGCCAGTCGCGCCGACCCGGACAGCGTGAAGCGCGGCACCACGCCATCCGATATCACCGGCATGCCTGCGGCCGCTCCGGTCGAGCCGAGCGCCGCGTCACCGGCAGCGGGTGCCGACGCGGCCCTGGCCGGCGTTCGATCCATGGAAGAACAACCGCTGCTGATGCTGGACGAAGATCCCGATTTCTACCTGTGGCTGGGGGGCGACGACGCCCTGCCGGCCAATGCGGAGCCAAGCCATGACCCGACGTGATAACTCCCGGAACAATCCACGGACCCTGCTCATGGGGGGCGGCCTGCTGGTGTTGTTCGTGATCGGGGCACCGGGAGCGCATGCCCAAGACCAGGCAAAAACGACCCCCCTGGCCGACGCGACGCTTTCATCGTGGGAACAACTCAGCCCGACGCAACGGGATGAGCTGATAGGGCCCCTGCGGGAGCGCTGGAACAGCCAGCCAGATGCGCGTGCGCGCATGCTGGGCAATGCACGGCGCTGGCAGCAGTTGAACCCCGACCAGCGCCTGCGCGCGCAAAGGGGCCTGGAGCGGCTGGAGCAGATGACGCCGGAGCAGCGCCAGCAGGCGCGCGAAGCCTACCAGCGGCAGCGGCAATCACCTGAAGCGGCCCCGCAGGAACCGCGCGTGGAGCGCAGCCGCAAAGCCGGCCCCCTGCAGCGACGGCAGAGAAGGTTTCCGCGGCGCTGACCCGTCGCCCGGGAACGGAGTAGATTCCGTGGCAGTCCTGGGCCTGGTTGCGTCCCTTACTGTTCCGGCGATGCCGATGGCCGCGGCGGCCACACCGTCTTGGCCAGCAATTCGTCGTCCCAGTCGAACGCCAGCGCGCCATCGCGCAGCAGCAGGTTGGCGAAATTGAACACGTTGCGGGCATACATCTCGCTGGCGTGCAGCGCACCCAGGCTGGCAAGGTCCAGTGGCCCCGCAACCAGGACCCCGTCGTGCTCGATGGTGTCGCCGGGGCGGGTGAACTCGCAGTTGCCGCCGGTCTCGGCTGCCAGGTCGACGATCACGCTGCCGGGCTTCATGCCGGTCACCATCGCCGCGCTGACGATCTTCGGCGCCGGGCGTCCGGGGACCGCGGCGGTGCAGACGACTACGTCGACGGTCTTCAGGTGTTCGCCCAGCCGGCGCTGTTGCTCGACGCGTTCCTCGTCGGTGAGCGCGCGCGCGTAGCCGCCCTCGCCCACCGCGCTGACGCCCAGGTCGAGGAACTTGCCGCCGAGCGACTCGATCTGCTCGCGCGTTTCGGGCCGCACGTCGAAGCCCTCGACCTGCGCACCGAGGCGCTTCGCGGTCGCGATCGCCTGCAGGCCGGCGACGCCGGCGCCCACCACCAGAACTTTCGATGGCCGGATCGTGCCGGCGGCAGTGGTCAGCATCGGGAAGAATCGCGGCGCCAGCTGCGCGGCGATCAGCATCGCCTTGTAACCGGCCATGCCGGCCTGCGAGCTGAGCACGTCCATCGCCTGCGCGCGGGTGGTGCGCGGCAGTCGTTCCAGCGGGAAGGCGACGACACCCAGCGCTTCCAGCGCCGCCGCGCGCGCCGGATCGGCCTGGGGTTGCAGCATGCCGACCAGCACCGCGCCATGCTGCAGGCGGGCGATCACGTCGGCGGGCGGCGGCTGCACGCACAACACCAGGTCGGCGGCAGCCAGCGCGTCATCGGCACTGTCGACCAGTTGCGCGCCGGCATCGACGTAGGCCAGGTCGGGAAAATGCGCGCCGCGGCCGAGCCCGCGCTCGGCCCGCACGATGGCGCCGGCGGCAACGAGTTTCCTGCACGTTTCCGGGGTCACCGCGACGCGGCACTCGCCGGCCGCGGTCTCTCGCGCCACTCCAATGATCACCGCCATGCCCGGCTCCGCCACATCGATCCACGCATCCTAGCGAATGCGGGGCCGGCGTGCGCCGTCAGGCGGCGCGGACGACCGATTGCGCCAGCGTCTGCCTGACCTGGCGCATGGCCTGGTCGAACGGCATTTCATCGGCCTCGGCGAACAGGTGCCCGCTCTTGACCAGGGCGGCCAGCTGTTCCGGCGACGCCACCAGCTTGCGCACGCCACGGCGGTTGACCAGCAGCAGGCGCGAGGTCAGCGGGCTGATCCACGCGACCTTGACCGAGCCTTCCACGCCCTGTTCGTCGAACAGGCGCATCCAGTCCCCCGGGCGCAGCGCATGCATGCGCTGCGCCACCTCGGGATCGAACTCGAGGGTCGCGCTGCCGCCCACCACCTGCAGCAACCTCGTGTCGTCGCTGTCGTCGGCCAGTTGCGGCATCCCCGGCTGCGCGTGCAGTTCGCGCGGCGCGTCGGGGAATGCCAGGGTACGCGCCAGGCCCGCCATCCATTCGCTGGCGACCTGGTCGTCGAGGCCGGAACTGGACAGGCATTCAACCAGCCCGGCGTGCAGCGCCAGCACGCGCCCGGCGACACTGCTCCCGGCGCCGCGGGCGGCTGCCTCGTCGACCGCGACCAGCTCGTCGGCCAGCGCCAGCACCTTGGCGTGGTGTTCGGATGCCTGGCCCTCGCGCAACAGCACCTGCACGAGGTGGTGCTGCCAGTGGCGTTCGAGGAACTGCGCGATGGTCGGGGTCAGGGTGCGCCCGGACATGCGTTGTGCCAATGCCGCCGCCGCCTGCAGGCGCGCCTGCAGCAGCCGCTCGCGCCCGTGCACGGTTTCGGCCGAGCGGCGCTCGACCACCTCGGCGCGGCGCCGCTGCTGTTGCAGGAGGTCCTGCAGTTCGTTGGCAGTCAACTCGAAGATCGCCAGGTCCTCGTTGTACTCGGCGACGACGCGCGCGACCAGCGCGTTGGCGCGCTGCAGTAGTTCGCGATCCTGAGGCGAGGCGCCATCGTTGCTTTCGCAGCTCAACGCCAGCACATCGAGCAGGCGGCGCGCCGGATGGTCCGGGCGCACGAACAGGTTCTCGTCGGTCAGCGCGACCTTGACGTAGGACATCACCAGCCGCGCGAACATGTGCCGCGACTCCTGCACCAGCGCGTGGCTCTTGAGCAGCGACTCGAACAGCAGGCCGGTGAGGTCGATCGCGTCCTCCTGCTGCTGGTCCAGGCGCGTGCTGTCCGGATCCAGCCCGAGCCGGCGCGCGCCTTCGAGCAATTCCTCGCGGATCGATTCGTTCAAGCCGCACTTGCCGGCAAGCGCCGCTTCGAACTGGCGCACGTTGTCGCGTTGCAGGAGCGAGGCCACGCTGACCAGTTCCTGCACCCGCAGCTCGCGACGCTCGGCCAGGCGGCGCTCGGGTGCATGCTCGCTGGGCACCGTCTGGTCGGCGAGCATGCCCTCACGCCACTGGTGCAGCATGTCGCGCAGGCGCTGGTGGCGGACCCGCGCCTCGGCGGACGTGCGGAACACGTCGGCACCCGCTGGCGCGGGCGCCGCCTCGGGCGTTTCGATTGGCGCTGGCGGCACCACGGGCACGAAGCCGCCATCGGCGGCTTGCGCCGGCGCGGTACCCTCACGGCGCGCGTCCGCGTGGTAGCCGTTCGCGGCCAACTGGGTGTTGAGCCGGCCGTACAACTCGCCGAGCACCTTGGCCAGCTCCTGCTCGTACTGGCGGAACAGCAACGGCTGCAGCGTCTCGGAGATGTCGGCGTCGCGGAACGTCTGCAGGAACGCGCCGGCCAGCCGGGTGGCGCCGATCGGATTGGCATTGGCGGGCGCGCCGAGCGCATCGGCCAGGGCCTCGAAGCGAAGGTCCAGCATTTCCAGCGGACGCTGGTAGCGGCGGCCAATGGACTCGGCCAGGCGCTGGCCGGCGAGGTGGAACTCGAGCTCGCTTTCCCGCACCAGTCCCAACGGCGCGCCGGACTTGCCGAAGTAACCGCCTCCGCGGAAATCGTCGAAGCTCCGCGCGATCAGTTCGCGGTAGCGCATCACGAACCCGGCGCTACGCTGGCGCAGGGCCAGCACCGTCATCAGGTCTTTGCGCTGCGCGATGCCGCTGCCGCTGCCGCTGCCGCTGCCAATGCGCAGACTATCGTGCAGCTGGTCCTCGATCGGTCGATACAGGCCGCCCGGCACCGCGCCGAGTTGCTCGACGGCAATGCGCTTGAGTTCGTCGAGCAGGCGCGCTGGATCGGATGCCGCCACGGTGGCCAGGCCGGTAGGATGTGTCGACACGATATACCCTGGTGCCGCTGACGTATTGCGGCAGAATGCGACGTGAACGAGAGCATAGTGGCACCATGGTTGCAGTCCACATCCAGCTTCGGAATCTGTGATGCCAGTCCCAAACCCGGCCGGAACGGCCAGCAGCTGCCTTGCCTGCCTGAACGCGCGGCGCTCGGTCCCCGCCCGGCAACTGGCGGGCCCTGGTCCCGACGCGGAAACCCTGGAACGCATGCTGGGCGCAGCGGTCCGGGTCCCCGACCACGGCAAACGCACGCCCTGGCGTTTCCTGCGCATCGCCGGCGACGCCCGCCATGCACTGGGCGAGGCGTTGGTGGCGCGTGCACTGCAGCATGATCCCGTCGCCGGCGCGGCGATGATCGACAAGGACCGGCAACGGTTCGCGCATGCGCCACTGGTGATCGCGGTGATCGCCAGGCTCGGACCCGACGAGAAGATCCCAGAGTCCGAACGCTTCTCCTCGGCCAGTTGCGTGTGCTTCGCGCTGCTGCAGGCGGCCCAGGCCTGCGGTTTCGGCGCGCAATGGCTGACCGGATGGCCGGCCTACGACGAAGCGATCCGGCGCCTGCTCGGCGTGGGCGCCCACGAGCGGATCGCCGGTTTCATCCACATCGGCACGCCGAAGCTGGAAGCACCCGAACGCGAACGGCCCGATCCCGGCGCCCTGCTGACCGACTGGATTCCGGCATGACGCCCCTCGACGCGGACGTGCCGGCTGCCGACGCCGGGCGGCACGCAGGGCCCGTCCTCTACCTCGTCGACGCCAGCCTGTACGTGTTCCGCGCCTGGCACTCGATGCCCGACGACTTCCGCGATGCCGATGGCTGGCCGACCAACGCCGTGCACGGTTTCGCCCGCTTCCTGCTGGAACTGCTGGACCGCGCGCGCCCGCAGCACATCGCCGTGGCTTTCGACGAGGCGCTGGACTCGTGCTTCCGCAACGCGCTGTACCCGGCCTACAAGGCCAACCGCGAGCCGGCGCCGGAGGAACTCAAGCGTCAGTTCGGGCAATGCAAGGCGCTGTGCGCCGCGCTTGGGCTGGTCACGCTGGCGCACCGCGAGTACGAAGCCGACGACCTGATCGGCAGCGCGCTGCGCCACGCACGCGCGCACGGGCATCGCGGCGTGATCGTGTCGGCGGACAAGGACCTGTCGCAGCTGCTCGGCCAGCACGACGAGCAATGGGATTTCGCCCGCGGCCAACGTTGGGGCGCGGCCGGGGTCAAGGCGCGGCACGGCGTCGACGCCCACCAGATCGCCGACTACCTCGCGCTATGCGGCGACGCGGTCGACAACATCCCCGGGGTACCCGGCATCGGCGCCAAGACCGCGGCGATCCTGCTGGCGCATTTCGGCAGCCTCGATGCGCTGCTCGATCGCGTCGAGGAAATCCCCTACCTGCGCTTCCGCGGCGCCGCCGCGGCGGCCTCGAAACTGCGCGCGCACCGCGAACAGGCGCTGCTGTGCCGGCAGCTGAGCACGATCGAGCTCGATGCGCCGCTCGGCCACGACCGGGACTTTGCCCGCGCCGCCGCCGATGCCGTGGAGCTGCTGGCGCTGTGCGATGCCCTGGGGTTCGGGCCGATGACGCGCCGCCGCCTGCACCAGGCCGCCGGGCTGGACTACGCCACGCCGCAATGACGACACCGGTCGTGACCGCCCCGCGCTAGCATCGCCCCATGGACCACGCCGAAGAACTCAAGCTCCCGTCGGAAACGCTCTACGAAGGCAAGTGGCTGCGCCTGCGCCGCCGTGGCCGCTGGGAATACGCCGAACGCACCCACGCCGACGGCATGGCGGTGATCATCATCGCCGCCACTCCCGACGACCGGGTGCTGTTCGTCGAGCAGAGCCGCATCCCGCTGGGCGGCAGGACCATCGAGATGCCCGCCGGCCTGGTCGGCGACCAGCCCGGGGAAGACACGCTGGAGGACGCCGCGCGCCGCGAACTGATCGAGGAAACCGGCTGGCGCGCCGCGCACGTCGAGGTACTGCTGGTAGGCCCGACCTCGTCGGGCATGAGCAACGAGCGCATCGCCTTCGTCCGCGCCACCGGCCTGGAACGCGTGGGGCCCGGGGGCGGCGACAGCACCGAGGACATCATCGTCCACGAAGTCCCGCGCAACCAGGCGCCCGCATGGCTGATGCAAAAACGCAGCGAAGGCTACGAACTCGACCTCAAGCTCTGGGGCGGGCTGTGGATGCTGGAGCGCAACCCCGATGGCACGCCGATTCGATGACCGCCTCGCGACCTCCTGCAGTGCGCTGACCGCGCCTGGAAACCAACTACGACGCGGGACCGTGCATGCGGGTTCGCCGTGGCGGCCAAAGGGCCTCAGGCCGGCATGGCGCCGGACCCAGGCTAGCTCGCCTGCCGACGGCAGGCGGCGGGTGGCAGCGGCGGCCGTCAGGCGAACCGGTCGGTGGCTTCGACCAGGGCGTGGACGTGCTCTTCCTCGAACGCGGAGTGGCCGGAGCCCGGGTTGATCACCAGTTCCGATTTCGGCCAGGCCTTGTGCAGGTCCCAGGCGTTCTGGATCGGGCAGACCACGTCGTAGCGGCCGTGCACGATCACGCCGGGGATGTCGGCGATCGCGTGCGCGTCGCGCAGCAACTGGTCCTCGACCTCGAAGAAGCCGCCATTGACGAAGTAATGGTTCTCGATCCGCGCGAACGCCAGCGCGAACGCGGCATCCTCGTGGCCGCTGACGAAATCGCTGTCCACGTGCAGGAAGCTGGTCGCCCCTTCCCACACGCTCCACGCGCGCGCGGCGGCCAGGCGGGTGGCTTCGCTGTCGGAGGTCAGGCGGCGGTGGAAGGCACTGATCAGGTCGGCGCGCTCGACTTCCGGGATCGCGGCGAGGTAGTGCTCCCATGCGTCGGGGAACAGGCGCGACGCGCCTTCCTGGTAGAACCATTCCAGCTCCCAGCGCCGCAGCATGAAGATCCCGCGCAGCACCAGCTCGGTGACGCGCCTGGGATGCTTTTCGGCGTACGCCAGCGCCAGGGTCGAGCCCCAGCTGCCGCCGAACACCTGCCAGCGGTCGATGCGCAGCTTCTCGCGCAGCTTTTCGATGTCGGCGACCAGGTCCCAGGTGGTGTTGTCGACCAGGTCGGCGTGCGGCAGCGAGCGCCCGCTTCCGCGCTGGTCGAACAGCACGATGCGGTACTTCGCCGGGTCGTGGAAACGCCGCATCTTGGCGCTGCATCCGGCGCCGGGACCGCCGTGCAGCAGCACCACCGGCTTGCCGTCGGGGTTGCCGCACTGCTCGTAGTAGAGCTTGTGGCGCGCGTCGACCTCGAGGGTGCCGCTGTCGTACGGTTCGATCTCGGGATAGAGCGTGCGCATGGGAGCTTCCGTGGTGCGATGGCGACAGTGTAACGGGCCGTCGCGGCTGCCTGGAACGCCGGCACTGCCGGCTGCTCCGGCAGGAGCGGCTTGCAGCCGCGAGCTCCTGCCCTTGCCGCGGCCCACCAGGAGCGACGCCAGTCGCGACCCATTGCCCTGGTGATCGCGTCTTGCGCCGTTCTTGCGGGACGGAGTGAGAAGCTCGCGGCCGCAAGCCGCTCCTACAAGGGCGCGACGCCGGCGGGGATGCGGCCGAGCGTGACGCGGTCGCGGGCCTCGAGGTCGCGCTCGGTACTGACTTCGATGAAGCCTGCCTGCTGCAGCAGCGCGCGCACGGCAGTGCCCTGCTCCCAGCCGTGTTCGAGCAACAGCCAGCCGCCGGGAACCAGGCGTGCCGGCGCGTCACGGACGATCGCGCGGATCGCATCGAGCCCGTCATCGCCGGACGCCAGCGCGGCGTCCGGTTCGAAGCGCAGGTCGCCCTCGCCCAGGTGCGGATCCCCCGCGGCGATATACGGCGGATTGGCCGCGATCAGGTCGAAGCAGTCCCCAGCCAGCGGCGCGCACCAGTCGCCCTCGCGGGACTCGATGTTGGCGATGGCAAGCTCTGCAGCATTGCCGCGCGCAACCGCGAGCGCGGCGCTGCTCGCATCGGTGGCAACGACGCATGCGTGCGGGCGCTCGTGTGCCAGCGCCAGTGCGACCGCCCCGCTGCCGGTGCCGAGGTCGGCAACGCGCAGCGCGCGCTCCGGCGGCAGCCGTGCCAGCGCCAGTTCCACCAGGCGTTCGGTTTCCGGACGCGGGATCAGGGTATCGGGCGTGACCGCGAGCTCGAAGCGCCAGAAGCCGCGGCGACCGGTGAGGTAAGCGACCGGTTCGCCGGCTTCGCGGCGCGCGAGCAGCATCGCGAACGCGTCGGCGACCGCGCCATCGAGCTCGTCGTCGCCATGCGCGTACAGCCAGGAGCGCGGGCGCGCGGCGACATGCGCGAGCAGCACTGCCGCATCCGTGGCATCGATGCGAGTGGAGGCATCGCGGAGCAGGCGAGCGACTCGGGGCATGGCGACATGGTAGCCGCGCGCGCGGCCTCGGCGAAAAAAGATCGCCGGCGCTGGGCCGGCGATCCGTGCTGCGTTGCTGGCGGGTCGCGAATCGCGTCGCTCCCGCACGGGCTGTCAGTGCTTCGGGAACTCGACCGGCTGGCCCTTGCGCGCCTGCACCTGCGCGGCGCACATGCGGATCGCCTCGGCCGTCTGCTTCAGTTCGCGCGGGCCGCCTTCGACGTCTTCCATGCGCTTGCCGAACTTGTCCTGCAACTCGGCCGCCTCGGCCTCGCTGCACATGCCGGCCGAGTACAGGTTGACCACGGCGGCACCGGCGGGCGCGAGCTTGGCTTCGATCTGCTTGAAGTGGGCGTCGGTCCACTCGCGCAGCGCCGGGCGCGTGGCCTTGTCGCCGGCCTGGCCGCCGATCGCGGAGAAGATCTCGTTGCGGCGCAACAGCCCGTCCTCGAATACCAGCGCCCGCATCCGCTCGTTGGCCGCGGCGTCCTTGGTGCCGCCCATCGCGCCGAGCAGCTGGCTGCGCAGCACTGCGTCCTGGCTGGCGCGGAAATGCTTCTCGGCGGCATCGAACGCCGCCTTGCCGCCTTCCTGCAGCGCGACGTCGAGCGCAATGCCGCGCAGGTCCTGCGGAGCGGCATCCAGGTCGAGCTTTCCAGTGGCAGGCTTGCCGCCGGCGTCGAGGCCGAGGACCGCGCGCCCCTGCTTGTCCAGGGCGTCGCGCACGGCCTTGTCCTTCAGCGTCTCGGCGAAGAAGCCGACCAGGCTGCTGCGCAGCAGGCCGTCGTCGTCCGGTTCGCCGGCCTTGGGCGCCATGCCCAGCTGCTGCAGGCGCGGGCGGTAGATGTCGGCGACGCGGGCATGGAAGGCGTCGCGCGCGGCGTCGTCGGCGAGCAGGTGTTCGGCCATCCATTCGGTGTTGTACATGCCGGCGGTGACGGTCTGGCGCACCGGCGCCGAGGCGAACTGCGGCAACGCGGCCAGCAGTTGCGACGGGGTCAGGTTGCCGGCGCCGTACGCGGCGGTGACCGAGTCGGCGTAGACGCGCTGCTCGCGCTCGTCGAGCTGGGCGAAGGCGCCGGACAGGGCTTCCTGCCACTTCGGCGCCAATGCAAAGCGGTAGTAACCGGTGCCATGCGCATTGGGCATGACCCACGCCGGGCAGCCGCTCGCCTGGTCCAGTTCCATCCGTCCCTGCTTGCCGGTGAACATCATCTTCTGCGTGCGCACGTTGCCGCCGTCGCCGTAGCGCACGGTCAACGGGATGCCCCAGGTCATGTCCGCACTTGCGGTCGAACCGATCGGCAGGTAGCGCTGCTGCTCCAGCAGCAGCGCGGGCTTCGCGCCGCTGCAGTCCAGGTCGACCTTGACGAAGGGAACCCCGGGCTGGTCGATGAAGCTGAAGAACGCCTGGCTGACCGCGGCCGGATCGTCGCTCTGCGCGGCGAGGGCGGCGATCAGGTCGGCGCTGGTGGCGTTGCCGCGCGCGTGTTCCTTGAGGTAGTTGCGGATCCCGGTGCGGAACGGCTCCGGCCCGATGTATTGCTCGAACATGTTGAGCGTGGCGCCACCCTTCTGGTAGGTGATGCCATCGAACGCGGATTGCACGTCGGTGAAGTCCTTGATCGGCTCGTGCACGCGACGGGTGCTGGCGAGGCTGTCGGCGCCCATCGCGCCGATCGCGCCTTCCAGCAGGCCACGGTCGGTGTGCGCCTGCGGCTGCAGCTGGCCGTGGATCTTGTTGCCCATCCAGGTGGCGAAGCCTTCGTTGAGCCAGATGTCGTCCCACCAGCGGGTGGTGACCAGGTCGCCGAACCACTGGTGCGCGAGCTCGTGCGCGCTGACCCCCCAGAACGCCTGGCGGCGCCCGACCGCGGAGTTCTCGTCGGGGAACATCAGGCTGTCGCGATACACGATCAGGCCCGCGTTCTCCATCGCCCCGGCCCAGAAATCGGGCGCGGCGAGGTTGTCGAGCTTGCCGAACGGATACGGGATGCCGAAGTAGTCCTCTAGCGCGCGCACGATCTCGGGCGTGTGCTCGAGCGAATACGCCATCTTGCCGCCCTGGCCGCTGGCGGCGACGCCGCGCAGCTTGATCGGGGTGGTGCGCTCGCCGTTGGGCGCGATGTCGGGGCCGTCGACCACGTCCCACGGACCGACCGCGAACGCGACCAGGTAGCTCGGCAGCGCTTCGGTCTTCTCGAACACGACCTTCTTCATCGGCCCGTCGAGGTCGGTGGTGGCGGTCTCGGCGCCGTTGGCGACGGCGACGTCGGCGTCGGGCACCACCAGGGTCATGCGCCAGGGCTGCTTGAAGCTCGGCTCGTCGAAGCCCGGGAACGCGGTGCGCGCGCCCAGCGGCTCCATCTGGGTCATTACGTAGTCGCGGCCGTCCGGCTTGACCTTGTAGGCGCCCTGCAACTCGCCGAAGGGGGCGTCGTAGTCGATCGCGATCACGCCCTTGCCGGCGGCGATCTGCCTGGGCGCGGTCAGCTTCAGCACCCCCGAGACATCGACCTGCTGCGCACTGAGCGTCTGGTTGTCGCCGTTGGACGGCATGTACACGGCGCGGGTGATGTTCAACCCTTTACCGTGCATCCAGATGGTGTCGGTGGCACTGGCAACGTCGACGCTGAGGTCGACATGGCCGGAGAACCGGTCCCGGGTCGGGTCGATCGTCAACTGCAGGGCAACCTCGCTCGGCACCACGGTGCGCGGCAGCGGGCCGGTGGGAATGGAACTGCCGGCGGCCGACGCGAGGCCGGTAGCGGCCAGCAGGGCGGTGGCAAGCACGGTGCGGCGCAGGATCATCTGGATCGTCTCCCCATGGAATCAGGGGAGACTAGCGCGAGCCGGCCGCCGACCGACCCTGACAAAAGTACCGGTCCACCGGATCCGTGTCGGCGGCCGGGATCCGGGATCGCCACGCCTGTAAGGATCCGCGGGCGGCGTACCGGCGCGCGCGCGCGGGCGTCAGGCGTGCGCGCGCCGCGGGACGTCAGCCCTTGGCGACGGTGGCCTGCAAGGCGCTCGCCAGGGCGGCATCGCCGTTGACGAGATCCTGCCAGGCCAGTTCGACGCCGTTGCGGCGCCCCTTCTCCACCAGCTTCAGGCCGCTGGGATCGATGGTCAGGGTGTAGGCGCGGTCGCCGATCGGGATCTCGCGGCGCAGGGGCTTGTCGAGTGCGGTGGTCATGCCGGCTCCGGTCGTTGGAATCGCCCAACAGGATGGCCAATGCGCGTAAGGATGAGGTGAACGCACCGAGGGTCCCGGATCGCGGATCCTGCGACGCCGCCGGCCCATGCTGCGGCTATGAACGGACAGATCGGGCTGCACCTGTGCATTCACCCGGAGGCCGCGGTCGCGCACGATAATGGCGCGATGCCGTCGCGAACGCCGCCAATGCAGGATTTCCACCCCGCCGTGGCGGCGTGGTTCGAGCGCACGTTCGCTTCTCCTACCCAGGCCCAGGCACAGGCCTGGCCTGCGATCCGCCGCGGCCGCAACACGCTGGTGGCGGCGCCGACCGGATCGGGCAAGACCCTGACCGCGTTCCTGTCGGCGATCGATGCGCTGGTGCGCGAAGGCCTGGCGCACGGCCTGGCCGACGCCACCCAGGTGGTCTACGTGTCGCCGCTGAAGGCGCTGTCCAACGACATCCACCTCAACCTCGAGGCGCCGCTGGCGGGCATCCGCGAGGAACTCGCGCGCCTGGGCCTGCCCGACGTCGGCATCCGCACCGCGGTGCGCACCGGCGACACGCCGCAGTCCGAACGCGCAGCGCTGCGACGGACGCCGCCGCACATCCTGGTCACCACGCCCGAATCGCTGTACGTGCTGCTGGGTTCGGATTCCGGGCGGACGATGCTGGCCAGCGTGCGCACGGTGATCGTCGACGAGATCCACGCGGTGGCCGCCAGCAAGCGCGGCAGCCACCTGGCGCTGACGCTGGAGCGGCTCGAGGCGTTGTGCGGCAGGCGCCTGGCACGCATCGGGCTGTCGGCGACGCAGAAGCCGATCGCGGAAGTCGCGCGTTTCCTGGTCGGCGCCGCGGCCGTGGCAGCGGATGGAACGCCGGATTGCGCGATCGTCGACATCGGTTACGACCGCCCGCGCGACCTCGCGCTGGAACTGCCGCCGGTGCCGTTGCAGGCGGTGATGTCCAACGAGCAGTGGGAGCTGGTGTACGCGCGCCTGGCAGAGCTGGTCGCGGCCCACAGCACCACGCTGGTGTTCGTCAACACCCGGCGCATGGCCGAGCGCGCCGCGCGGCACCTGGCCGAGCAGCTGGGCAAGGAACACGTCGCCGCGCACCACGGCAGCCTGGCCAAGGAGTTGCGGCTGGACGCCGAGCAGCGGCTCAAGCGCGGCGAGCTCAAGGTGCTGGTGGCGACCGCGTCGCTGGAACTGGGCATCGACATCGGCGACGTCGACCTGGTATGCCAGCTCGGCTCGCCGCGCGCGATCGCGGCGTTCCTGCAACGGGTGGGCCGCTCCGGGCACTTCGTCGGCGGCGTTCCGAAGGGTCGCCTGTTCCCGTCCTCGCGCGACGACCTGGTCGAATGCGCGGCCCTCCTCGACTGCGTGCGCCGCGGCGAGCTCGATGCGCTGGTCATGCCGCAGGCGCCGCTGGACGTGCTGGCGCAGCAGGTCGTGGCGGAGGTCGCCTCCACGGAGTGGAGCGAGGACGCGCTGTACGACTGGCTGCGCCGTGCCTGGCCGTACCGCGACCTGCAGCGCGCGGATTTCGACGCCGTGGTGCGGATGCTGGCAGAAGGCTACGCGACCCGCCGCGGCCAGCGCGGCAGCTACCTGCATCGCGACGCCGTGCACGGCCGCCTGCGTGGCCGCGCGGGCGGGCGCATGACCGCGGTGATGTCCGGCGGCACCATCCCCGACACCGGCGACTACGCCGTGGTCCTGGAGCCGCAGGCGATCACGATCGGCAATGTCAACGAGGATTTCGCGATCGAGTCGATCGCCGGCGACATCTTCCAGCTCGGCAACGCCAGCTACCGGATCCTGCGGGTCGAAACCGGGCGCGTGCGGGTCGAGGACGCGCAGGGGCTGCCGCCGTCGATCCCGTTCTGGCTGGGCGAGGCGCCGGGTCGCAGCGACGAACTTTCGTTCGGCGTGTCGCGCCTGCGCGAGGAGATCGCCGCCCGCCTCGGCCACGGCGAAGATGCGGTGGTGGCCTGGCTGTCGGGCGAGGTCGGCATCGGCGATGCGGCCGCGCGCCAGCTGGTCGACTACTGCGGCCGCCAGCTGGCCGAGGCCGGCGCCATGCCGACGCAAGGGCGGATCGTGCTGGAACGCTTCTTCGACGAATCCGGCGGCACCCAGCTGGTGATCCATTCGCCGTTCGGCAGCCGCATCAACCGCGCATGGGGCCTGGCGCTGCGCAAGCGCTTCTGCCGCAAGTTCAACTTCGAGCTGCAGGCCGCCGCCACCGAGAACGCGATCGTCCTGTCGCTGTCGACCAGCCACAGCTTCCCGCTGATCGAAGTCGCCGGCTACCTGCATTCGGCGTCCGCCGAGCACGTGCTGGTGCAGGCACTGCTGGACGCACCGCTGTTCGGCGCGCGCTGGCGCTGGAACGCGACCACCGCGCTCGCCCTGCCCCGCTTCGTCGGCGGCAAGAAAGTCGCGCCGCAACTGCAGCGGATGAAGTCCGAGGACCTGCTGGCGTCGGTCTTCCCGGACCAGGTCGCATGCCTGGAAAACATCGTCGGCGAGCGCGAGATACCCGACCACCCGCTGGTCGCGCAGACGCTCGACGACTGCCTGCACGAGGCGATGGACAGCGAGGGTTGGCTGGCGCTGCTGCGCAGGCTGGAGTCGGGGGAGGTCGAGGTCGTCGCCCGCGACCTGACCGCGCCGTCGCCATTCGCCGCCGAGGCGCTGAACGCGCGCCCCTACGCCTTCCTCGACGACGCCCCGCTGGAGGAACGCCGCACCCAGGCGGTGATGTCGCGCCGTTACGTCGATGCCGGCGATGCCGGCGACCTCGCCCGGCTCGATCCCGACGCCATCGCGCAGGTGCGCGAACAGGCCTGGCCGCAGGTCCGCACCGCCGACGAGATGCATGACGCGCTGATGGGCCTGGGCTGCGTCACCGCGCGCGAGGCGTTGAGCAATGCCGGCTGGGCGGAACTGCTGCAACGGCTGGCGAAGGAACACCGCGCCGCCCGCATCGACGTCGGCGCCAGCCTGTGGTGCGCGGCCGAACGGCTGCCGCAGTTGCAGGCGCTGTATCCGGGCGCGACGCCTGCGCCCGCGATCCAGGCACCGGCCGAATTCGCGCAACAGCCGTGGGCCCGCGAAACCGCGCTGGTCGAACTGCTGCGCGCGCGCCTGGGCGGCCTCGGGCCGGTCGCGTCCGGCGCACTGGCCGACACGCTGGCATTGCCGCAACTGGACGTGGACATGGCGCTGGTGCAACTGGAAGGCGAAGGCTACGCGATGCGCGGCCGCTTCACTCCCGGCACCCAGGCCGAGGAATGGTGCGAACGCAACCTGCTGGCGCGCATCCACCGCTACACCATCGGCCGCCTGCGCAAGGAGATCGAACCGGTCGAGCCGCGCGATTTCATGCGCTTCCTGTTCGACTGGCAACGCGTGTCGCGGGCCACCCGCGTCAGCGGTCCGGAGGCGCTCGCCGGCGTGCTGGCGCAGCTGGAGGGCTACGAGGCGCCCGCAAGCACATGGGAAAGCGAACTGCTGCCGGCGCGCGTGTCCGACTACTCGCTGTCCTGGCTCGACGACCTGTGCACGGCCGGCCGCATCGCCTGGACGCGGCTGCGCGGCATTCCCGCGCAGGCCGAGGGCAGCGGCGCGCGCAATGCACCGGTGCGCGCCACCCCGATCGCCCTGCTGCCGCGGCGGCAGCTGCCGCTGTGGACGCAGGCCACGGCGGGGCAGCACGACGATGAGCCGCCGCTGTCCACGCGCGCGGAAAAGGTTGCCGGCTACCTGCGCGACCACGGCGCCTCGTTCTTCGACGAACTGGTGGCGGGCGCGCACCTGCTGCGGACCGAACTGGAGGACGCGCTGGCCGAACTGGTCGCGCGCGGCCACGTGCATTGCGACAGTTTCGCCGGCCTGCGTGCGCTGCTGGTGCCGCAGTCGAAGCGGCCGTCGGCGTTCAACCGCCGTGGCCGTCGCGCGGCGCTGTTCGGGATCGAGGACGCGGGGCGCTGGACGCTGGTGCGGCCCGCATCGGGCCGTCCTTCCGGCAAAGGCGGGACCTCGGCGGCTTGCGTCGTTGACGCTGTCGCCGGTGGAAATGCAAGGCCACCGGATCCTCGCGTTCGCGGCGGTGACGTGCAGAAGCCTTCGCCCGAGGCGATCGAACACATCGCCCGCACCCTGCTGCGTCGCTATGGCGTGGTCTGTTGGCGCCTGCTCGAGCGCGAGGCCGCCTGGTTGCCGTCGTGGCGCGAACTGCTGCGCGTGTACCACCGGATGGAAGCACGCGGCGAGATCCGCGGCGGCCGCTTCATCGCCGGCCTCTCGGGCGAGCAGTTCGCCCTCCCCGAGGCCGTGGGCGCGCTGCGCGCGGTGCGCAGGCGGGCGCCCGACGGCGCGTTGCTGGCGTTGTCCGCCTCCGATCCGCTCAACCTGGCGGGCACCGTGCTGCCCGGCGGCAAGGTGTCCCGGCTGCCCGGTGCGCGCGTGCTGTATCGCGACGGCATCGTGCTGGCGACGCTGGTTGCAGGCAACGTGGAGATCCTGGCGCCGTTGTCGCCCGACGACGAACGCAGCGTACGCAGCACGTTGCTGCGCGAACCGCATGCACACGCGGCCGATCCGGCGCCGGCCCGGGAAATCCCCGTGCAGGAGCGGCTTACAGCCGCGAGCTCTTAAGCCTCGCTGCACCGTCGCAGGAGCGACGTACGGTGCCATCACCATCCCGAAGGATTGCGTCTTACATCGCTCCCGCGGCAATCAGGGGCGAATGGCTCGCGGCTGTAAGCCGCTCCTACATCCGCGGTGTATGACGGCACAGTTGTGCGGCCCGGAAGCCGCAATCCACGTCCGCGCCGCGGATTCGTTGCTTTCCCTGCTCGCCTTACGCCTGCGCCTGCTCCAGGGTGACGGCCACCGCGTGCACCACCGCGGCGATCTTCAGCGCGCTCTGCACGCCCTGCGCGCCGATGTCGTGCTGGCGCAGGGTGCGCTCGTGCGAGTCCATGCACGCACCGCAGCCATTGATCGCAGACACCGCCAGCGACGCCAGCTCGAAGGTCATCTTGTCGATGCCCGGCTTGGCCATGACGTTCATGCGCAGGCCCGCGCGCAGTTGCCCGTACTCGTCGTTGTGGATCAGGTGGGTGGCGCGGTAGTAGATGTTGTTCATCGCCATGATCGCGGCCGCGGCGCGGGCGCCATCGATTTCCTCGGCCGACAGCTGTTCGGCGGCGAAGTTTTCGATCGCCGACACCAGCGGCGCGTGGCGCGCGGCGATCGCGCAGGCCAGGGCGACCGCGCGCAACTGCTTGCCGTCCAGGCCTGCGGCGCCGGCTTCGCTGAGCACGCTGTCGAGGTTCAGCTTGAGGTCCTTGGCGTAATCGGGAAGCGCATTGCGCAGTTCGGGAAGGTTCATCGCATTTCTCCAGGTTCAGTCAGAACAAAGGCGGCCGTAGCCGCCTTTGCACCCGCGCGACCGGGGAGGGAGCGCCGAGGGGGAGCGGCGTGTCGCGCGGGAAGGGGGTTGGCGCGCTTACGCGGCCTTGAGCACTTCGTCGCCCTGCTTCCAGTTGCACGGGCACAGTTCGTCGGTCTGCAGCGCATCGAGCACCCGCAGCACTTCGGCCGGGTTGCGGCCGACCGAACCGTCGGTCACGTAGACGAAGCGGATGATGCCTTCCGGGTCGACCAGGAAGGTCGCGCGCTGCGCCACGCCCTCGTCGGTGAGGATGCCCAGCGCCGAGACCAGGTCCTTCTTGATGTCGGCCAGCATCGGGAACGGCAGGTCGTGCAGGTCCTTGTGGTCCTTGCGCCATGCCAGGTGCACGAACTCGCTATCGGTGCTGGCGGCCAGCACCTGGCAATCACGGTCCAGGAACTGCTGGTTGACGTCGCCGAAGCCCTTGATCTCGGTCGGGCAGACGAACGTGAAGTCCTTCGGATAGAAGAACACGCAGGTCCACTTGCCGTCATAGGTGGCGTTGTCGATGTCGACGAAGGCCGTGTCGAGGTTGGTCGACACCGTGGCCTTGAGCTTGAACTGGGGGAACTTGTCGCCGATGGTCAGCATGGAAGGACTCTCCTGGTGGGGTGGAAGATGGGCTCGTCCGGGCCGGTCACGGCGCGGCGATGCAACTATTGTCGGGCCGAGGTATCAATCTATCAAGTCAATTGTTTTTATACATACAATAGGTATAGACTATTGCAATGAACCTGCGCGACCTCCGCTACCTCGTCGCCCTCGCCGACCACAGGCACTTCGGCCGGGCCTCGTCCGCCTGCTTCGTCAGCCAGCCGACGCTTTCGACCCAGATCCGCAAGCTCGAGGCCGAGCTCGGGGTGACCCTGGTCGAGCGTGCGCCCCGCAAGGTGATGCTGACGCCGGCCGGGCGCGATATCGCCGAGCGCGCGCGCCGCATCGTCGGCGAGGTCGAGGAGATGAAGGAGGCCGCGCGCCGCAGCCAGGACCCGGAGGCGGGCAGCGTCCGCCTGGGCCTGTTCCCGACCCTGGGGCCGTACCTGCTGCCGCACGCGGTACCGCGGATCCGCGAACGCTTCCCGCGCCTGGAGCTGCTGCTGGTCGAGGAAAAAAGCCCCGAGATCCTGTCTCGGCTGCACGAAGGCAAGCTCGACGCCGGCCTGCTGGCGCTGCCCGTGCACGACGAGCAGCTGCACGCCGAATTCCTGTTCGAGGAACCGTTCCTGCTGGCGGTGCCGGAAAGCCACGCACTGGCGCGCCAGGACACCCTGGCGATCAAGGACCTGGCCCACCAGCGCTTGCTGCTGCTGGAGGACGGCCACTGCCTGCGCGACCAGGCGCTGGACGTCTGCCACCTTGCCGGCGCCAGCGAGAAGTCGGAGTTCCAGGCCACCAGCCTGGAGACCCTGCGGCAGATGGTCGCGGCCAACGTCGGCGCCACCCTGCTGCCGACCCTTGCGGTGAAACCCCCGGTGGCGCATTCGCGCAACATCCACCTGCTGTCCTTCAGCGACTCCTCGCCGAGCCGGCGGATCGCCATGGTGTGGCGCAGGAGTTCGGCGATGGCCGGGTTCCTGCAGGAACTGGCGCAGGTGTTCCGGGATTTGCCACCGGAGCTGTTCACGCCTACCGCCGATTACGCCGGCAGCACCCGCGGCGCCCTGGTGGTTGATCGCGCGGCCGGCGCGGGCTAACTTGTCGCCAACACGATGAATTGCGGGCGGGGCGCGCGACGCTCCGCCCGCCTTGCTTTGGAGAAGGCACCGATGTCCACTGATCCCTCGCCCCCGCTGCTCGTCTCGCGCCTGGATTGCGAGCGCATCGAGGCGCTGCTCGAGCAGCCCGGCAATGCCGGCGCGGGCCTGGATCGCCTGCGCGATGAGCTTGCGCGCGCCGAACTGCGCGAGCCGCGCGACATGCCACGCGACGTGATCACCATGAACTCGACCGCGCGCTTCCGTGAAGACGCCAGCGGCAGCGAGCGCGAAATCACCCTGGTCTATCCGCGCGACGTCGACGGCAGTAGCGACCGCGTCTCGATCCTGGCCCCGGTCGGCAGCGCCCTGCTGGGCCTGCGCGTCGGCCAGGGGATCGAGTGGCCGGTGCCGGGCGGGCGCACGATCCGCCTGCAGGTGCTCGAGGTGCGCTACCAGCCCGAGGCCGCGGGCGAATACCACCGCTGAGTCGTGAGCCCCCGGCGGCGCCGATGACGCGCCGCAGCATTCAGCCGCACTATCGAAGCCATCGCAACAATCGATTTCATATTGCTTCGCCGGGGCGTTAGCCTCGTGCTGCCCCGGACTGCCCGGGCCCAGCACCGCAACCGCAACGAGGTGACGCCATGTCGTTGAAAGGCACCCGTACCGAAGAGAACCTGAAGGCCGCGTTCGCCGGCGAGTCGCAGGCCAATCGCCGCTACCTGTATTTCGCCGCCAAGGCCGACGTCGAGGGCTACAACGACGTCGCCGCGGTGTTCCGCTCCACCGCCGAGGGCGAGACCGGGCATGCGCACGGCCACCTGGAATACCTGGAGCAGACCGGCGATCCCGCCACCGGGCTGCCGTTCGGCCCGACGGGCGACAACCTCAAGTCCGCGATCGCCGGTGAGACCCACGAATACACCGACATGTACCCGGGCATGGCCAAGGCCGCGCGCGACGAGGGCTTCGACGAGATCGCCGACTGGTTCGAGACCCTGGCCAAGGCCGAGCGCTCGCACGCCAACCGCTTCACCAAGGCGTTGAACGAACTGGCGTGAGCGACGCCGCGATGCGCCAGCCGCATCGCAGCCCACGAGCCGTCCCTCGCCATGCGGTGCACGGCGAGGGGCACCTGCAACCGCGCATCGCGGAGGGGCGATGAACGAGGCTGGCAGCAACGATCGCGGCACGCCGCGCGAAGGCAACCTGGAAGCGCCGACGCGGCATCCGCTGGACTGGACCAGCGGCGAATTCTGGAACCACGCCGGGCTCGATGCCGAGCTCGAGCGCGTGTTCGAGATCTGCCACGGCTGCCGCCGTTGCGTCAGCCTGTGCCATGCCTTCCCCACGCTCTTCGACCTGGTCGACGAGTCGACGACGATGGAAGTCGACGGCGTCGACAGGGCCGACTACGGCAAGGTCGTCGAACAGTGCTACCTGTGCGACCTGTGCTACCAGACCAAGTGCCCGTACGTGCCTCCGCACCCGTGGAACGTGGATTTCCCGCACCTGATGCTGCGCGCCAAGGCCGTGCACTATCGCGAGCACGGCGCACCGCTGGGCGCGAAAGTGCTGGCCAGCACTACTGCGGTCGGCAGGCTGGCCTCGATCCCGGTGGTGGTGGAGGCAGTCAACTGGGGCAACCGCCAGCCGGCGCTGCGCAAGGCCATGGAAGGCACGCTCGGCGTGCACCGCGATGCGCAGGTGCCGGAGTACCACGCCGATACCGCCAAGCGCCGCCTGCGCGCGGACGACAGCGGGCAGGCGGCGATCGCCGCCGGCCCGACCACCGGCAAGGTCGCGATCTTCAGCACCTGCTACGGCAACCACAACCGCCCGCAGATGGTGGAGGACCTCGCCGCGGTGCTGCGCCACAACGGCATCGCCGTGAAGCTGGTCCGGCGCGAGCAGTGTTGCGGCATGCCGCGGCTGGAACTCGGCGACCTCGATACCGTCGCCCGCTACAAGGAGCGCAACCTGCCGTTGCTGCTGGACGCGGTCGAAGGCGGCTGGGACCTGATGGCGCCGATCCCGTCGTGCGTGCTGATGTTCAAGCAGGAGCTGCCGTTGATGTTCCCGCAAGACACCGGCGTGCAGCGCGTCAAGCGCGCGTTCTTCGACCCGTTCGACTACCTGATGCACCGCCATCGCGCCGGTTTGCTGAAGGTCGATTTCGCGCAGCCGCTGGGGACCGTCGCGCTGCATGCGCCGTGCCACCAACGCGTGCAGAACATCGGCCCGCGCACGAAACAGATCCTGGAACTGGTGCCCGGGACCACGGTCACGGCGATCGAGCGCTGCTCCGGCCATGACGGTACCTATGGCGTCAAGAAGGCGACCTATGAGCGCGCGCGCCGGATCGCCAGGCCGGTCGAGGCTCGCGTCGCCCAGGCTGGCGCCGCGCATTTCGCCAGTGACTGCCCGATGGCGGCCACGCACATCGCCCATGGCCTGGACAACGGCACCGACCCCGGCCATCCCCTGTCGCTGCTGCGACGCGCGTACGGCATCTGACCCCGCAGACCCGGAAAACCCCGCATGCAAAAGCTCACCCGCGCCGACCTGCTGTCGCTGGAACGCTATGCCGCCGAGCGCGTGCAGTTCCGCGCCCGCGCCATCGCCCACAAGCGCGCGCGCACGCTGCACCTGGGCGAACACGCGACGCTGCTGTTCGAGGACCGGCTGACGGTGCAGTACCAGGTGCAGGAGATGCTGCGGGTGGAACGCATCTTCGAGGCCGCGGGCATCGACGGCGAACTCGCGGCCTACAACCCGCTGATCCCCGATGGCGGCAACCTCAAGGCGACCGTGCTGTTCGAATACACCGACGAAGCCGCGCGCCGGCGGGCCCTGGCGACGCTTGGCGGCATCGAGCACCGGTTCTTCGCGGGAGTCGAGGGCTTCCCGCCGATCCCCGCGCACGCCGACGAGGACCTGGACCGCAGCACCGACGCGAAGACCTCGGCGGTGCATTTCCTGCGCTTCGAGTTCGCGCCCGACGAGGTCGCGGGCCTGCGCGGCGGCGCCGGCCTGTCGTTCGGCATCGACGATCCGCGCATGCCGCTGCGCGCGACGGTCGGCGAACCCCTGCGCAGCGCGCTGCTCGCGGACTTCGACTGACGCCGCCCCGGCCGCGCGGCGGCATACTGCGCGCTGCCGCCGCACGATCCCGCACATGAGCCTGCGTTCCTGGTTGGTCCTCGCCCTGGCCGTGGCCGCGATCGGCTGGTGGTTCTCGCCGCTGTCGCCGCACGCGCCCGCGGTCGCGGCGCTGGCGCCCGGCGTCGATCCGCGCTGCCCGCCACCGCCGCGCGTCGCCAGCGGCAAGCCGCCCCTGCAGAGCGCGGTGCCTGCGACGCTGCAGCCGTTCCGGTTGGCGGCCGCGCAACTGCAGCCTCTGGCGGGCTTCAGCGTCGAGGCGCGGGTGCTGTCGCGCAAGGACTACCGACGCGGTCGCGAGGCGCAATTGTCGCCAACCGACCTGGCGCTGGGCTGGGGCGCGATGGCGGCCCGGGGCATGGCCGAGCGCTTGGACGTCAGCCAGTCCGGGCGCTGGTACCGCTACCGGTGGAGCGGCGAAGCGCCGTTGCCGCCACGCGAGATCGCGCGCTCCAGCGCCAACATGCACCTGATCCCCGCCGACGCCGCCACCGCGGCCGCATTGCGCGACGTGCGCGCCGGCGAGCGCGTGCGCATCGACGGCTGGCTGGTCGAGGCCGATGCACCGGACGGCTGGCGTTGGCGCAGTTCGCTCAGCCGCGACGACACCGGCGCGGGCGCCTGCGAACTGGTCTACGTGTGCGCGATCAGCCGCGAATAGCGGATGCGCGACGACGGCATGGCTCGCAGTGCGCGGCCGGCGATCCGCTCAAGTGAACACCGCGGGCGCCACGTGCACGCAGTTCCGGCCGCCGCGCTTGGCCGCGTACAACGCCTTGTCGGCGCGTTCGATCGCCGCCGCCGGGGTGCTCTCGCGCTCCAGCCGGGTAGCGACGCCGATGCTGACCGTGATCCGCTCATTGCGGCCTTCGTATTCGACCACGCTGCGCTCGACCGCTGCGCGCAGCCGCTCGCCCATCTCCCGTGCATCGGCGCCGGCCCGGCCGGGCAGCAGCGCGACGAATTCCTCGCCGCCATAACGGCCCAGCAGGTCGCCTTCCTCGAGCGCGCCGCGCAGCGCCGCGGCGACCTCGCGCAGGCAATGGTCGCCGCCGGCATGCCCGAGCCGGTCGTTGATCGACTTGAAATGGTCGATGTCGATGAACAGCAGCGACAACGATTGCTGCCGGCGGCTGGCGTCGAGGAAGGTGCGCGACAGCCACTGGTCGATGCTGCGGCGGTTGAAGGTGCCGGTCAGGGCGTCGAGCTCGGCCGAACGCCGCAACTGGTAGGCGGCCAGCGCTTCGTCGGCATGCAGCGCGGCCAGCCGCGCGAATTCACCGGCCAGCGCAATCTCCTCGGTGCTGAAACCGTCGCTGCCTTCCCGCTGCAGCACCAGCAGGCCCCAACCCGGCGAGCGGATCGGCAACGGCACCAACGCCTCGGTGGCCTCGGTGGCGGCATGCGCCAGTGGCTGTTGCATCGGCACGCCATTGGAGGCCATGCGCTTGAGCGCCAGGGCTCGCGCGGCGATGTCGTCGGCGATCCGCTGCTTGCGCTCCACCGGTTCCACCACCAGCAGGTCGTGGCCGTGATAGCCGTAGGCGACAACCGCTGCCGTGGCCGAAGGCACCTGCGGCACCAGGTGTTCGAGCAGCAGGCGCGCGGCTGTCCACTCGAGGTCCGCCGTGGGCTGGTTGCGCAGCCGCGCCTGCAACGCGAGGGTGAGCGCGTTTCGCGCCGCCTCGCGGCCCATGCGGCGCTCGCTGTCGACGCGCGCGAGCCGGTCGCGGTCGCGCTGGTCGCGGTACTCGCCGATGTGGCTGAACAGGCTCAGCGACATGGTCGCCAGCAGCACCACCACCGCGACCTGATAGCCGTAGCGCGTCCACAGCGTATCGGCGAGCCATCCGCGCACCATCGCCTCGTTGGCCAGCCCTGCGCCGATGGCCAGGAATGCCAGCACCAGGATCGGCCAGGCCATGGCGACCCGCCGGCGCACCGCATCGCCCAGGACCACGAGCGCACCGAACCCGGCGCCGATCCAGCCCAGCATCGCCAGTGCCTGCATCCACGGCCGCAGCGGCGGCAGGTCGAGCAGGCAGGTGGCCGCCAGCAGCACCAGCGCGACCGAATACCCTTCGAACCAGCGCGCCGCGGGGGCGCCGCCTTCGCGCAGGCTGGCGTAGCGCAGCAGCAACTGCATCACGCTCGCGGAAAACAGCGACAGCAGCGCCCAGATTGCCTGGCCGCGCCAGGCCGCCAGCAGCGAGAAGCCAGGCAACTGGAACAGATGGCCGTTGAACGCCGCCAGCAGCAGCAGGCCGACCGCCGCGCACACGAACGCAGCCACGAACGAACGCTCGCGCGTCACCGCGTACAGCACCAGCACGATCAGCGCCAGCATGAACAGTCCTGCATAGGCACCGGCGTTGAGCGCGACCGCCATGCGGGCACCGGCAAGCGCATCGGATTCGCGCAGCAGCCGTGGCCACAGCGCGCTGCGCACCGCGCCACGCGCGTGCAGCTCCAGGGTTACGGGCCCCTGCCAGTCGGCGGGCAACGGGAACGTGAATCCCGCCGGCAAGGCCGGCTGCTCCGCATCCGGATGGAAGAAGTCGTAGTGGATGCTGCGCCACGGCGCGCCGGCACCGTCGCTACCCTGCAACCAGATCGCATCCAGCGGATCGCGGCCAAGCCAGATGATCCAGCGCGCGCGTTCCGGGTCCGGTGGCGGCAGGATGAAATCCAGTCGCGCGACGACCTCGTGCTCGGCCCCACCCGGCAGCAGCAGGACTTCGCCGCGATGCGCGCCGGCCTTGCCGGCGAGGGGCTGGATGCGGATCGACGCATGTTGCACTTCGCCGCGGATGGCACCGACCACGCCCGCGGCGAACAGGGCAAGCAACAGCAGCAGCCCCGCCGCGAAAAAACCGTCCCGTGGGCTGTGCTGTGGCTGCATCCGTGGTCAGGCCGGCACGGCGCCAGCGAGCGCAATGGGCCCGGCGCGGCCGGCATCGCCGCGGACCAACACGGGGATGCCGGCGTCTTCCAGCGCGTGCCGCACCAGGCAGGCGTCGATCAGGTTCCACGCTTCATAGACCACCCGCATCGGCCAGCCCCCCCGGGCACCAAACAAGCAACTTCCATGCCACCAACGCAGAGCAGCGGCGCGCGCGGCCACCCGGGCGCGGGTGCTCGGCTACACTGCCGACTGCCCTTCCCCGGTCCGTCGTCGTGCCCCATTCCCCCGCAAGCGTGGCTCCCGAATACCCGACCCCCGCCGTTCCCAACCCTTCCGCAGCGCACGCCACCGCGGACGCCGCGGTGCCGGTCCGGCAGGATTTCATCCGCCAGATCGTTCGCGACGACCTCGCCAGCGGCAAGCACCGGGCGATCCGCACCCGCTTCCCGCCCGAACCCAACGGCTACCTGCACATCGGCCACGCCAAGGCGATCTGCCTGGACTTCGGCATCGCCGCCGAATTCGGTGGCAGTTGCAACCTGCGCTTCGACGACACCAATCCGGCCCGCGAAGACCCCGAATACGTGGCCGCGATCCAGGAGGACGTGCGCTGGCTCGGCTTCGACTGGGCCGGCCTGCGCCACGCCTCGGATTATTTCGAGGTCTTCTACCGCGCCGCGGAGAAGCTCATCCGCCAGGGCGACGCCTTCGTCTGCGACCTCTCCGCCGAGGAAGTGCGCGCGTACCGGGGCAGCCTGACCGAACCGGGGCGGGATTCGCCGTTCCGCGGCCGCAGCGCCGACGAGAACCTCGACCTGTTCCGGCGCATGCGCGCCGGCGAGTTCGCCGACGGCAGCCGCACGCTGCGCGCGAAGATCGACATGGCCGCCGGCAACATCAACCTGCGCGACCCGGCGTTGTACCGGATCAAGCAGGTCGAGCACCAGAACACCGGCCACGACTGGCCGATCTACCCGATGTACGACTACGCACATTCCTTGTCGGATGCGATCGAAGGCATCACCCACTCGCTTTGCACGCTGGAATTCGAGGATCACCGGCCGCTGTACGACTGGTGCGTGGACAAGGTCGACCTGGCGCATTCGCCGGAGCTGCTGCAGCCGCTGACCGACAAGGGCCTGCCACTCGAAGCGGCCAAGCCGCGCCAGATCGAATTCTCGCGCCTGAACTTCAACTTCCTGGTGATGAGCAAGCGCAAGCTGCTGGCGCTGGTGGAAGGCGGCCTGGTCGATGGCTGGGACGACCCGCGGATGCCGACCCTGCAGGGCATCCGCCGCCGCGGCTACACGCCGTCGGCACTGCGCCTGATGGTCGACCGCGTCGGCATCAGCAAGCAGAACTCGCTGCTCGACATCTCGATCCTGGAAGGCGCGTTGCGCGACGACCTCGATGCCGCCGCACCGCGGCGGATGGCGGTGGTCGATCCCCTCAAGCTGGTGCTCACCAACCTGGGCGAGGGCCACGAAGAGCTGCTCCAGTTCGCCAACCATCCAAAGGACGAAAGCCTTGGCGAGCGCAGCATCCCGTTCGCGCGCGAGTTGTGGATCGAGCGCGAGGATTTCGCCGAGGTACCGCCCAAGGGCTTCAAGCGCCTGACCGTGGGCGGCGACGTCCGCCTGCGCGGCGCCGGCATCGTCCGTTGCGACGAAGTGGTCAAGGATGCCGGCGGCAATGTCGTCGAACTGCACTGCACGCTGGACCCGGAATCCCGCCCGGGCATGGAAGGCGCCAACCGCAAGGTCAAGGGTACGATCCACTGGGTCAGCGCCAGGCATGCGGTGCCCGCCGAGATCCGCTTGTACGACCGCCTGTTCACCGTCGCCGACCCGGACGACGACGCCGGCGGCAAGACCTACACCGACTACCTCAATCCCGATTCGCGCCGCACCGTGCGCGGCTTCGTCGAGCCGGCTGCCGCGCAGGCCGCGCCGGAGCAGTCGTTCCAGTTCGAGCGGATCGGCTATTTCGTCGCCGATCGCCGCGACCATCGCAGCGACGCGCCCGTCTTCAACCGCAGCGTCACGTTGCGCGACACCTGGGCGCAGAAGGGCTGAGCATGGCCATGCGCAACTTCGCATTGTCGTCCTGGGCGTGCATGTCGCTGGTTGCGGCCGGCTGCACCGCGCCGGACTCGCAAGCGCCCTCCGCGCGCCCAGCGCAACAGGCTGCAACGGCGACGGAGGAGCAAGGCGCGGCAGCGGCGCAAGCGCCCCAGGTCGCGACGACTGCGGATGCACCGGCAGGACCGCCCGCACCGGCCCCTGTCCAGGCGGCACCCACCCGCGACCTCGACAAGCTGCGCAAGCTCAAGGTGCGGACCGGCGGCCCGTTGCCGCCGCGGGTGCTGTCCTCGCCGCAGGACCGTGGCCAGGGCTGTCGCACGGATGCCGATTGCAGCAACGTCGGCGCGGGCGCAGGCAGCGCCGGCACGTCGCCCGCCTGCGGCGCCGACGACGATCGCCCCTGCCGTTGCGTCGACGGCACCTGCATCGCGCTGTCACCTGCGCTCGATCCGCCGGTCGATCCGGCGCCGCAGCCGCCGGAACAACGCTGATGCTGCTTGCGCAACTGCACCTGACACTGCCGGTGTGGGTACACGACCTGGATGTTGGCCGCGCATTCGCCAGCGACAACGACAAGGTCGCGTTGGCGATCGAGCTGTCGCGGCACAACATCGCCGCGCGCAGCGGCGGGCCGTTCGGCGCGGTGGTGTTCGACGCCGCTGACCGCGTGGTCGCGGTCGGCGTCAACCGGGTGCTGCCGCAGAACTGTTCGCTGGCGCATGCCGAGACCATGGCCTGCATGCTGGCCCAGCAGCGCATGCAGCGCTCCCGGCTCAACGAGGACGGCCGCCGCGTCACCCTGGCGACTTCGTCGCAACCGTGCTGCCAGTGCTACGGCGCGACCTTCTGGGCCGGCATCGACCGGCTGTTGATCGGCGCCCGCAGCGAGGACGTGATGTCGCTGACCGAATTCGACGAAGGCCCGTTGCCCACCGACTGGATCGGCGAACTGCAGCGCCGCGGCATCGAAGTGGTGCGCGACCTGCAGCGCGACGCCGCCTGCGAGGTGCTGCGCGCCTACGGCGAGCAGGATGGGCAGTACTACTGACCGCACGCCCAGGGCCGCCATGCCGGCCGCCGACGCGGCCGACGGCCTGCTGTGCTATTGCCGCGCCGGCTTCGAACCCGAACTCGCGGCGGAACTGACCGAGCGCGCGGCGCTGGCCGGGTTGCCTGGCCATGCCCGGGCCGAGCGCGGCGACGGCCTTGCGCTGTTCCTCGGCGATGGCGCCGCGCTGGCGCGCGCGCTGCCGTGGCGGGAACTGATCTTCGCGCGCCAGAAGCTGCAGCTGATTGCGCACCTGCGCGGCATGGATCCCTCTGACCGGATCACGCCGATCGTGCAGGTGCTGCGCGGCTTGCCCGACGGTAGCGCCGCCTTCGGCGAGCTGCTGGTCGAGCACCCGGACTCCGATGCCGGCAAGCCGCTCGCCGGGCTGGCGCGCAGCTTCGGCAACGCCCTGCGACCGGCGCTGCGCAAGGCCGGACTGCTGGCCGCGCAGGACGACCCGCGACATCCGCGGCTGCACCTGTGCTTCACCGCGGGCGACACCGCCTTCCTGGCGCGCAGCGATCCGCGCGACAGCGCCCCTTGGCCGCTCGGCATCCCGCGCCTGAAATTGCATGCCGATGCTCCCTCGCGCTCGGCGCTGAAGCTGGAGGAAGCGCTGCTGGTGCTGCTCGACGAACGCGAGCGCGGCGCCCTGCTGCGACCGGGCATGCGCGCCGCCGACCTCGGCGCGGCACCCGGCGGCTGGACCTGGGTGCTGGCGCGCCATGGCCTGCAGGTGACCGCGATCGACAACGGCCCGCTGCGCCCGCACGTGTTCGACAGCGGCCGGGTCGAGCACCTGCGCGCCGACGGCTTCGGATGGCAGCCCGCGCGCGCGCTGGACTGGATGGTCTGCGACATGGTCGAACAGCCACGCCGGGTCGCCGCCCGCATGGCGCAATGGTTTGCGCAGGGGTGGTGCCGGCAGGCGGTGTTCAACCTCAAGCTGCCGATGAAGAAGCGCTGGGCCGAAACCAGGCTGTGCCTGGACCTGTTCGCGACCCAGGCGCAGCGCCCGCTGGCGATCCGCGCGCGGCAGCTGTTCCACGACCGCGAGGAAATCACCGTGTATGCCGGGGTCGATGGCCCCTGATCCCCACTGTCGGGCGTTCAGCGGCCGTTGCGGCGCTTGACGCCGGGTTGACCCGGGCGGGTCCAGCATCGGCGGGTACCCCTACCGTGAGGCAATCCCATGACCGGCAAGATCCACGTGTTGTCCCTCGCCCTGATCGCCGCCCTCGGCTGGAGCGCGTCCGCGTACGCCCAGGTCCAGGAGCAGCAGAAGGCGCAACTGGAAGCCCAGGATGCCACCCAGGCCGCGGCGCAGGCCAACGCGAATGCCCAGGTCGCGGTCGATGCGGCCGCCAATGCCGACGCCGTCAGCGACAGTGCGCCGACCAGCAGCACCGCGGCCGTGACCGCGGACGTCGCCGTCCAGAACGCGGCCGAAGCCGCGACCGCCGCCAGCGTCGCCTCCGGCGCCGCCGCGACCGCCAACATGGCGGCCGACGACGCCGCCACCGGCAACATGCAGACCAAGGCCGCCGCAGTGACCGCAGAACAGGCGGCCGACATCGCCCAGGCCGCAAGCGCCCAGGCGACCGATGCCGCGGTCGACGCCCAGGTGGCCAGCCAGGTCGCTGCAACGGCGGCGGCGACCGCCCCGCCGACGCAGGACGCGATGCCCGCCACCCCGCCCGCCGCCACCGGCGAAGTCACCGTGACCTCGAGCCCGGGCAATTCGATCTCGAGCAACTATCACGTCGACTTCGATGCCATGGACGCGAACGACGACGGCAACATCACCCGCGCCGAAGCCGCCGGCAATGCCGACCTGATGCGCGAGTTCCATGTGGTCGATGCCAACCACAACGGCCGACTCACCCGCGAGGAGATGAAGGGCTGGCTGGATTGATCCCCCCCGTTGCCGGCAGCGCATGTCCGGCCACGACGCCCCGCCTCGCGCGGGGCGTCTTTTTTGCGTCATAGGCCCGCGGCGCGGCGCCAGAGGCGTTGCGTGACCGGCGGCAGGCGGCCGGCGAGCCCCAGCAGCGGGCCGCGCAGCAGCGTCGCCGCCACGTCGTCGCTGGCGTAGAGGCGGCTGATGCCGTCGAAGGCGTGCGCGGCGAGTGCGTTCTCGCTCTTGCGTTCGCGTGCCCAGCGCGCCAGGCGCGAGGGCGCATGCCAGTCGCGGCGCGTGCTGCGCGCGTCGGCGATGCTGTCGCGCAACGCGGCGATGTCGCGCAGGCCGAGGTTGACGCCCTGCCCTGCCAGCGGATGCACCACGTGCGCGGCGTCGCCGAGCACCAGCACCGCGCCGGCGAGGTAGTCGCGCACCAGTTGCCGGCGCAGCGGGAAGGCGGCGCGCGGCGTCAATGCACGCACCGCGCCAAGTCGCGCATCGAAGGCGCGCGCAAGGGCGTGGCCGAAGGCCGCATCGTCCAGCGCCAGCACCCGCTGCGCGTCTGCGTCGGGCAAGGTCCACACGATCGAACTGCTGCCGTCGGCGCAGGGCAGGAATGCCAGCGGTCCACCCGGCAGGAAACGTTGCCAGGCGGTGTCCTCGTGCGCGCGTTCGGTGGCGACGTAACCGACGATTCCGCGTTGCGCATAGTCGCGACGGTCCACTTCCAGGCCGGCAAGCCGGCGCAGCGTCGACTCCGCGCCATCGGCGGCGATGGCGACACGTGCCTGCAGGCGCGTGCCATCGTCGAGCTGCAGGCGCACGCCCTCGGCAGCGGGACGATCGTCGCCCTGCTCAAGCGCCTGCACCCGCGCCGGGCAGTGCACGCGCACGCCCGCGCCCGGCAACGCGGCCCACAGGCGATCGAGCAGCAGACCGTGCTCGACGATCCAGCCGAGTTCGGTGCGCCCGAACGCGTCGGCATCGAACGCCAGCTCGCCGCCGCCGGCCGCATCCCACACCCGCATCCGCCGGTAGGGATGCGCACGCGCCGCCCGCACCGCTTCCCAGGCGCCCAGTTCACGCAGCAACGCCGCGTTGTCGGCGGCAAAGGCATACACGCGCAGGTCGGCCTGCCCGGGTTGCCACGGCGCTGGCCGCGTGCCTTCGACCAGCGCGACCTCCAGCCCGGCTCGGGCCAGCGCCAGCGCGCACGCGGCGCCGACCACGCCACCGCCGGCCACGGCCACGTCGATGGTGCCGCGACGGTTCATGCCTGGGTCCCGCGGCACAGTTGCGGCACGTCCCCGCGATACCCCATCGCGCCGCCGACCAGCAGCGCCTGCAAGGCAGGCAGCCGGTCCAGCGCCAGCAATCCGGCGCTGCGCAACGGGCGCAGCAGCGGCGCCGGGTCGGCGGTCAGCCGCGCCAGTCCGTCGGAGAACGCCAGCGTGCGCTCGCGATCGGACTGCCGGCGCCGCGCGTATTCCGCCAGCAGGGCATCGGCACCGGGATCGCCGCCGGCTTCGATCAGTTCCGCCAGCGTCAGCGCGTCGCGCAAACCGAGGTTGAAGCCCTGCGCCCCGACCGGATGCAGGGTCTGCGCGGCATTGCCCACCAGGACCGCGCGCGCCGCGGTGGTGCGCATGGCACGCACGCGCAGCGCCGCATGGCGACCGCGTGGCCCGCTTTCGAGGAAGGCGCCGACGCGCCAGCCGAAGGCCTGCTGCAGTCGCGCCAGCCAGCGGGGGTCGTCGAGCGCGGCGACCGCGTCCGCATCGGCCTGCGCCACGCCATGGATGACGCCGTAGTGGCGATCGGCGCGTGGCAGCAGCGCGGTCGGGCCGTCGTCGCCGAAGCGCTCGTAGGCGGTGCCGTCCGGCGCGCGTTCGGCGCGGACCCGCGCCACGAACAGGGCCTGGCCGTAGTCGTGCTCCTCGGCATCGATGCCCAACGCCGCACGCACCGCGCTGCGGGTGCCATCGGCGGCTACCAGCAGCCGCGCCGACAGCACGCGCTCGCCGCTGTCGTCGCCGATGCGCAGCATGCGGCTGCCGGCATCGCCCTGGCCCAGCCCGAGGAAGCGCGCCGGCCGGTAGCGCGCCAGATGGGTGAGTCCCGACAACCGCGCTTCGAGCGCCTGGCCGAAGTCTCGCGCGACCACCACCTGGCCAAAGGCCGTGCGCCCGTAGTCGGCCGCCTCCAGCCGCACCCGCCCGAAGTCGCCACGGCGGCTGACATGGATGCGCCGGATCGGCGCGCCCGGGGCCTGCAGTTGCTGCAACACGCCCAAGGCCGCCAGCGCGTTGACGGTGGCTTCGGCGAAGCTGAGGTTGCGCTCGTCGAACACCGAAGGCAGGGCGCCGGCGGGCGTCGCCTCGACCAGGGCGACATCGACCCCGATCCGCTCCAGCGCGATCGCCAGGCTGGCGCCGACCAGGCCGCCGCCGACGATCACCACGTCATGTCGTGTCTGCGCGCTCGTGTCCATGCCCGGCCGATCCATGCCTGCCCATGCGGGTCCGCGGGTGGGGGTGCGCTATGCTAACGGTTCCGGCTCCACTACCTGCGCGTGCACACGATGAATCGTCCCGCTTCCGCCACCGCTTTCGCTCCCGGCCCGCTGGTCCTGGGCGGCCTGATCGTCGTCGCCGCGCTGACCCGGTTGCTGCCGCACCCGCCGAATTTCTCGCCGGTGGAGGCGATCGCGCTGTTCGGTGGCGCCTATTTCGCGTCGCGGCGCTGGGCGCTGGCGGTGCCGCTGCTGGCGATGCTGGTGTCCGACCTGGCGCTGGGCGCGCTGGTCGGCAACGACTACGCCACTTACCTGGGCGGTTTCAGCTTCTGGTCCGTGTATGCCTGCATCGCGCTGTCGACGCTGCTCGGCTTCGGCCTGCGCGGCAAGGTCGGCGGTGCGCGCGTGCTCGGGTATTCGCTGGCCGGCTCGGTGCTGTTCTTCGTGGTGACCAACTTCGCGGCCTGGCTGGGCTGGCCCGCCTACCCGCAGAGTCCTGCCGGCCTCGGCGCAGCCTACGTCGCCGGGATCCCGTTCTTCCAGTGGACGGTGCTGGGCACGCTGTTCTACGCCGCGCTGCTGTTCGGCGGCTTCGGGTTGCTGCGCCAGCGCCTGCCGGCGTTGCGCGCGCAGACGGTGTAAGCACGCCCGCCATGGGCAACCGCCTCTCGAAGATCTACACGAGGACCGGCGACGGCGGCACCACCGGCCTGGGCGATGGCACCCGCGTCGCCAAGGATTCAGCGCGGGTCACCGCGTACGGCACGATCGACGAAGCCAATTGCGCGATCGGGCTGGTGCTGGCAAGCGCCGCCGGCGAGGTTCCGGAAACCATCCGCGAGCTGCTGACCACGGTGCAGCACCAGTTGTTCGACCTCGGCGGCGAGCTGTGCATCCCCGGCCATGCCGCGATCTTCGACGCCGACATCGAGGCGCTCGAGCACGCGCTCGATGCGCACAACGCGTCGCTGCCGCCGCTGAAGGAGTTCATCCTGCCCGGCGGTGGCGAGGCCGCGGCACGCTGCCACCTGGCCCGCACGATCGTCCGACGCGCCGAGCGCGAGGTCGTGACCCTGGCCCACCATGATGCGGTGCGGCCACAGGCGATCGGTTACCTCAACCGCCTGTCCGACCTGCTGTTCGTGCTGGCGCGCGTCCTGGCCCGCGCCAGCGGCGGCGGCGAGGTGTTGTGGAAGCACGAGCGCCGCAAGCCCGCCGCGGGCTAGGCGCTCCTGCCGACATGGCGATCCCCGTCCGGCGCGCGGTCGATGGCGGTGCCTGCCGATGACGCTTACGGTCCATACCCACCCTTCCTGCCTCGGCCACGATACCGGCCACATACATCCCGAGCGCCCGGAGCGGCTCTCCGCGGTGACCGTGGCACTGCGCGACGCTTTCGGGCCTGCGCTGCGCTGGGCCCAGGCGCCACGCGCCGATCGCGGCGCGCTGCTGCGCGTGCACGCGGCATCGCTGCTGGACACCGTGCTGGAAACGCGGGCCACGCCGCATGCCATGCTCGACGCCGATACGGTCCTGTCGCCCGGGTCCGGCGAAGCCGCCCTGCGCGCCGCCGGGGCCGCGGTGGCCGCGGTGGAAGCCGTGCTCGAGGGTGGCGAACGGCGCGCCTTCTGCGCCGTGCGCCCGCCGGGCCACCACGCCACCGGCGACACCGCGATGGGATTCTGCCTGTTCAACAACGTCGCGGTGGCGGCGGCACAGGCGCTCGAGCGACACGGCCTGGCGCGCGTGGCAATCGTGGACTTCGATGTCCACCACGGCAACGGCACCCAGGCGATCTTCGAGCACGAACCGCGCGTGCTGTACCTGAGCTCGCACCAGTCGCCGCTGTATCCGGGCAGCGGCATGGCCGGCGAACGCGGCGCCGGCAACATCGTCAACGCGCCCCTGCACCCCGGCGCCGGAGGCGACGAATTCCGCGCAGCCTGGCGCGACCGCCTGCTGCCGGTGCTGGATGCTTTCGCGCCGCAGCTGCTGCTGGTGTCGGCGGGCTTCGATGGCCACTGGCGCGACCCGCTGGCACAACTGCAACTGCGGGCCGGCGACTACGCGTGGCTGACCACGGAGCTGGCCACGATCGCCGAGCGCCACGCGCGGGGGCGCATCGTGTCGATGCTCGAGGGCGGCTACGACCTCGACGCGCTGCGCGAATGCAGCGTGGCCCACGTCGGAGCCCTGTTGGCGCAGCCCGGGGAGTGACGCCGCGCGGGCCCGCGCGGCAGGCGGTCGCGCACCCTTACAGCCAGGCGGCCGGAGCATCCGGTTGCGAAGGATGGGGTTCGTCGGGCGCCAGGCCTGCCGTGTCATTCAGATTCCCCCGGTTTCCGGATCCGATGGCGGCCGGCACCCCGCCGCCAGGCCCTTGCCTGCATTGCCGCTACACAAGGGATGCGGCAAGCTAGCGGCCGTTTCCGCCCCACGGATGTCCGCGTGCGCAAAGCCCTCCGCTTGCTGCCATTGCCGTTCTGCATCGCCATGTCGCTGGCGGCACAGGCCGCGGAGGACCGCCCCGAGGATTGGCGGCTGTGCCCGATCCAGGATGCGGTGCCGGCCTTCGCCGACGCCCAGCAACCCGTGGGCAGCGCCGAGACCCGCACCGAACAGCCCACCGACATCGAGGGTGACCAGCTCGCCGGCACCGAGGCCCGCCCCGAGTTCGAAGGCAACGTCGCGTTGCGCCGCGGCGACCAGTTCCTGGGCACCAACAAGCTGACCTTCGACAGCGACACCGGCCACTATCTCGCCGACGGCAGCGTGCGCTACCAGGATTCGGGCATGCGCCTGGTGGCCGACAGCGCCGAGGGCAACCAGAACACCGACACCCACAACATCCAGGACGTCCGCTACCAGCTGGTCTCGCGACGTGGCAACGGCGGTGCCGAACACATCGAGATGCATGGGTCGCAAGGCGCGCTGTACGGGGCCACCTACTCGACCTGCCCGCCCGACGACCGCAATTGGGAACTGCGCGCGCAGCGCATCGACATCGATACCGATGCCGGCACGGGCGTGGCGCGCAACGCGATCCTCCGGGTAGGCAAGGTGCCGGTGCTGTACGTGCCCTGGTTCCCGTTCCCGATCGACAACCGCCGCCGCAGCGGACTGCTGTACCCCCGCATCAGCCTGTCCGGCCGCAATGGGTTCGATTACCGCCAACCGATCTACTTCAACCTGGCGCCGAACTACGACGCCACCCTGACGCCGCGGCTGATGACCCAGCGCGGTTTCCAGCTGGGCGCCCAGTTCCGCTACCTCACCGAAACCGGCCGCGGCACCCTGGATTTCGACTACCTTCCGTCCGACAAGCTCACCGAACGCGAGCGCGACGAGGAAACCGCCGAGTTCCTCGCCAATGGTTATTCGCTCGACAACCGCCGCAGCGAGAACCGCGGGCATTTCCGCTTCACCGGCCAGCAGGACCTGTTCGGCAGCTGGGAGGCGCGCGCGAACCTCAACTGGATCAGCGATCCGCGCTACCTCGAGGATTTCAGCAACAACATCGACGGCTTGTCGCCGTACTCCGTGCGCAGCGACATCGGCGTCTATGGCCACGGCCTGTACTGGGATGCCGGCGTGATGGCGAGCCACCAGCAGCTGGCCGACTACACCCTGCGCGAACGCGCGCTGCCGCACGACCGCCTGCCGCGCGCCTACGTCCGTTGGGAACAGCCCTTCGGGCGCTGGCTGACGGCCGGGCTCGACGCCGAAGCGGTGCGCTTCTACCACCCCGACAAGGCCAGCGGCAGCCGCATGGACTTCAAGCCCTTCATCAGCATGCCGCTGGCGGGTGCGAGCTGGTTCATGACGCCGAAGCTGGCCTGGCGCTACACCGGCTACCGGCTCGACGATGAATTGACCGCGCGCCTGGGCGACGACGCGCCAGACCGCAGCCTGCCGATCGCATCGCTGGACGCGGGCCTGTTCTTCGATCGCGAGGCCAGCATCGGCGGCGAGAGCTACCTGCACACGCTGGAACCGCGCCTGTTCTACCTGCGCGTGCCCTATCGCGACCAGTCCGGCCTGCCGCTGTTCGACACCCGGCCGATGACCTTCAGCTGGGGCCAGCTGTTCCGCGACAACCGCTACACCGGCGCCGACCGACAGACCGATGCCAACCAGCTCACGCTGGCGGTGTCCACGCGCCTGCTGCGCCAGTCCGACGGTCGCGAGAAGCTGTCCGCCAGCCTCGGACAGATCCGCTACTTCGACGAGTCGCGCGTCACCGTACCCGGTGAAGTGGCGGTGGAACGCGGAAAATCGGCCTGGGTCGCCGACACCAGCTATGCCATCAACGACCGCTGGAGCATCGGCGCGTCCTACCAATGGGACCCGAAGTTCCGCCGCAAGGACCTGGCCAGCGTCCGTACCCGCTACCTGATCGGCGACGACGGCATCGTCAACCTGGGCTACCGCTATCGCCGCAACCTGCTGGAGCAGGTGGACTTCAACTTCCTCTACCCGCTGACCCCGGCCTGGAGCATGGTCGGCCGCTACTACTATTCGTTGCGCGACCGGCAACTGCTGGAAGGCATCGCCGGCCTGCAGTGGGACAGCTGCTGCATGGCGGTGCGCCTGGTCGGTCGCCGCTACCTGCGCAACCGCGAGGGCGAGCTCAACAATTCGATCCAGCTGGAGATCGAGCTCAAGGGCCTGGGCTCGGCCGGGCCGGACACGGAGGGCCGTTTGCGCCGTGCTATTCTCGGCTACTACCGCGAGGACCTCTACCTCGTACCGCCGTCGCAGGCCAGCGGCAACGACGACGACGACCAAGACGACACTTCCCCCGACCTGATGCCATGAACAGACTGTTCGCCTGCCTCCTTGCCGTCGCCGCGGTTTTCTCCACCGCGCAGGCGACCGCCCAGCAACTGCAGCCGGTCGACCGCATCGTGGCCGTGGTCGACGAGGACGTGATCCTGCGCAGCGAACTCGACCGCGCGCTGCAGAACGTGCTCTCGCAGTACGCCACCCGGCAGGACCAGTTGCCGCCGCGCGACGTGCTCGAGAAGCAGGTGCTGGAACGCCTGATCCTGGTGAGGCTGCAGGTGGCGCGCGCCGCGGCGTCCGGCATCACCGTCAGCGACCAGGAGGTCGATGGCGCCATCGCCAATGTCGCCCGCCAGAACAACGTCGCCCCCGACCAGCTCGGCGAACAGCTCGCCCGGGACGGCATGACCATCGCCGACCTGCGCAGCTCGATCCGCGACGAGATCGCCATCCAGCGCCTGCGCCAGAGCTTCGCCCAGAGCCGCATCAGCGTCAGCGAAGGCGAGGTGGACGCCGCGCTTGCCGGCATGGCCAGCGGCAACCAGTACCACCTCGCCCACATCCTGGTCGGCCTGCCCGAAGGCGCCACCCCGGACCAGATCGCCGCCGCGCAGAAGAAGATCGACGGCATCAAGGGCCAGATCGACCGCGGGGAGATCGATTTCGCAGCCGCGGCGGTGCGCTACTCCGACAGCCCCAATGCGCTGGAAGGCGGCGACCTGGGCTGGCGCAGCCTGGGCGAAATCCCGCCCACCTTCGCGCAGGCCATCACCACCATGCAGGCCGGCCAGGTGATCGGCCCGGTGCGCGGTCCCAGCGGCTTCCAGCTGCTGCAACTGGTCGGCACCCGCGACGCCAGCGCCGCGGGCGCCGGCACCGTGACCCAGCTGCAGGCGCGCCACATCCTGGTCCGCACCGGTGAAGGCGGCGTCGCCGACGACGCGGCCGCGCAGGCGAAACTCGAAACCTTGCGCGCGCGCATTGCCGGTGGCGCCGATTTCGCCGCCCTGGCCAAGGAAAATTCAGCCGACACCGCGACCGCCGGCAAGGGTGGCGAGCTCGGCTGGTTCGCGCAGGATGCCTACGGCGCCGATTTCGGCGCCCAGGTCGCCGCGTTGCAGGACGGTCAGGTGTCGGCCCCGTTCAAGACCGAAGCCGGCTGGCACATCGTGCAGCGCGAAGGCGCGCGCCAGGTCGCTGCCGCCGACGAGAACCGCCGCCAGCAGGTGCGCGAAGGCATCGGCCAGCGCAAGCTCGAGGAAGAGTGGGACCGCTACCTGCGCGAGTTGCGTGGCGAGTCCTACGTGGAGATCCGGCTGGCGGGCGACACCGCCGCCCCGGCGACCGAAACCGCGCCGCCCGCGACCGCCCCGGCACCCGCCGACGGCGGCTGAGATGACCCGCCCGCGGCTGGCGCTGGTCCCGGGCGAGCCGGCCGGCGTCGGCCCCGAGTTGTGCGTTCGCGCCGCACAGCGCCCATGGGACTGCGACCTGGTCGCGTACGGCGACCGCGACAGCCTGCAACGCGCCGCCGCCGCGCTTCGCCTGCCGCTGGCATTGGCCGCGGCCGAGGCGCTTGCGTCCCCCGGCGTCTTGCCGCTGGTCGAGGTGCCGCATCCTGTCGCCGCCGCGTTCGGCAAGCCGGAACCGGCCAACGCCGCCAGCGTGGTTGCTGCGCTGGAACGCGCCGCGGCGGCCTGCCTGCGCGGCGAACTCGACGGCCTGGTTACCGGCCCGGTCCACAAGGCCACGATCAACGAGGGCGGCATCGCCTATACCGGCACCACCGGACTGCTCGCCGCACAGGCCGGGTGCGACGTGGTGATGATGCTGGCCAACGACATCGTCCGCGTCGCGCTAGCCACCACCCACCTGCCCTTGCGCGCGGTCGCCGATGCCATCACGGTCGCCGGCCTGCAGCGCACGCAGCGCATCCTGCATGCCGCGCTGCGCAATGACTTCGGCATCGACGCGCCACGAATCGCGGTACTGGGGTTGAACCCGCACGCCGGCGAAGACGGCCACCTCGGACGCGAGGAACTCGATGTGGTCGGACCCGCCATCGCCGCGCTGCGCGCGGAGGGCATGCAACTGCTCGGCCCGTTGCCGGCCGACACCGCCTTCCTGCCCTCGAAACTCCGCGAGGTCGACGCGGTACTGGCGATGTACCACGACCAGGGCCTGCCAGTGCTCAAGTACAGCGGCTTCGAGCGCGCGGTGAACCTGACCCTGGGCCTGCCCTACCCGCGCGTGGCGGTCGACCATGGCACCGCGCTCGACCTCGCCGGCAGCGGCCGTGCCGATCCATCGAGCCTGTTCGCCGCGATCGATGCGTGCACGGGCCTGGCGCGCAACCGGCGCCCGGCATGAGTCCGCGCCACGCCCCGGGTCGCCACCGCACGGCGCAGGATGCCGAGGGATTCCGCCGCGACGCCAAGAAGCATCTTGGCCAGAACTTCCTGCAGGACCCCGGGGTGATCGCGAAGATCGTGCTGGCGATCGACCCGCAACCCGGTGACCGCATCGTCGAGATCGGCCCGGGCCAGGGCGCGCTGACCCTGCCGCTGCTCGACCGCCATGGCGCCCTGGCCGCGATCGAGTTCGACCGCGACCTGCTGGTCCCGCTCGCCGCGGCGGCGCGATCGCATGGGACGCTGACCCTGCTCAACGCCAACGTGCTCGACGTCGATTTCAGCGCGCTGGGCGGCGACGCGCAGATCCGGCTGGTGGGCAACCTGCCCTACAACCTGTCGTCGCCGATCCTGTTCCATGCCCTCGACCACGCGGCCGCGATCCGCGACATGCATTTCATGCTGCAGAAGGAAGTGGTCGAACGCATGGCCGCGGCCCCGGGCAGCAAGGTCTACGGGCGCCTAAGCGTGATGTTGCAGGCGTATTGCGCGGTCACGCCCTTGTTCAACGTGCCGCCGGGGGCGTTCCGCCCCGCGCCAAAGGTCGATTCGGCGGTGGTGCGGTTGGTGCCGCGGGTGGCGGCGGACATCGGCATCGACGATCCGGCGGGTTTCGCGCAGGTGGTGCGCGCGGCCTTTGGCCAGCGCCGCAAGACCCTCCGCAACGCCCTCTCCGGGGTCGCCGACGGCGCCATGCTGGAAGCCGCCGGACTGCGCGCGGATGCGCGCGCCGAACAGTTGTCGGTCGCCGATTTCATCCGCCTGGCCAACCTGCGCACGCCAGCCTAGCCCGCGCGTTCACGCATCGCGCTTACACTGTGGCCATGAACGACCGCACCCACGACAGCGGCGGCGATTACGCCCTCGACATCGACGTCGCCGCCCGCTACCTCGACGAGCAGTCCGAACCCGAGCAGGACCGCTATGTCTTCGCCTACACCATCCACATCCGCAACAAGGGCAAGGTGCCCGCGCGCCTGCTCGCACGCCACTGGGTGATCACCGACGCCAACGGCAAGGTCGAGGAAGTGGAGGGCGAAGGCGTGGTCGGCGAGCAGCCCTGGCTGCGCCCGGGCGACGATTTCACCTACACCTCCGGCGCGGTCCTGGAAACCCACCTGGGCACCATGCACGGCAGCTACGCGATGCTGGCCGACGACGGCACCCGATTCGAGGCGCCAATCCCGGCCTTCACCCTCGCCGTGCCGCGCACGCTGCACTGAGCCGTGCCGGCGACGAACCCCTGGCCATGAGCATGCGGGCATGAGTACCTGGGCTATCGGCGATTTGCAGGGCTGCTACGCGCCGACCCAGCGGCTGCTCGAGCGCATCCGTTTCGACCCGGCCGTCGATCGACTGTGGTTCTGCGGGGACCTGGTCAACCGCGGCGGCGAATCGCTCGAAACCCTGCGGTTGGTGCATTCGCTGCGCGCCAGCTGCGTGACCGTGCTCGGCAACCACGACCTGTCGCTGCTGGCGATCGGCGAACGCCGCAGCGACGAGCAGCGCAGGGTGAACCCCGACCTGCAGCGCGTGCTGTTCGCGCCCGACGCGCCGGAACTGCTGGCCTGGCTGCGCAAGCAGCCGCTGCTGCACGCCGACCGCGCCCTGGGCTGGATGATGGTGCATGCCGGCCTCGCCCCGAAGTGGACTACCTCGCTGGCCGAGAAGCACGCGCGCGAAGTCGAACGCACGCTGTGCGGTGATGGCTACCGCAAGCTGCTGAAGAACATGTATGGCGACCGCCCGGCGTGGTCGCCGCGGCTGGCCGGCATCGACCGCGAGCGCGCAATCATCAACGTGTTCACGCGGCTGCGCTATTGCACGCCGCGCGGGCGCATCGCCTTCGACGAGAAGGGACCGCCGGGCACGCAGCAGCCCGGCCTCTATCCGTGGTACGCGGTCCCCGGCCGGGCCGAGCGCGACTTGCGGGTCGTCTGCGGGCACTGGTCGACGCTGGGCCTGTTCATCGGCCATGGCGTGCACGCGATCGACACCGGTGCGGTCTGGGGTGGCAAGTTGACCGCGCTGCAACTGGACAGCGAGGAACTGCGCATCGTGCAGGTGCCGGGGCGCGACGTGCCGGCATCGCCGCCGCGGCCGCGGCCGACCACGCCGGCTGTCCGCAGCCACTGAAGCGGGATGCGTCAGGCCCGCTGGTAATCCACGAACTCGAACGCGAACGCGTTGCGTGCGTCGGCCGCATGGGCCTCGCGCGCGGTCTCGCGCCACTCGCCCGGTTCGAAACACGGGAAGAACGCATCCGCGCCCGTGACCACGGTGTCGACCCAGGTCAGGTGCATGCGCGACGCCAGCGGCAGGGCCAGTGCGAACACCTCGCCGCCGCCGATCACGCAGAGTTCCGCCGCCTGTTCCAGCCCGGCGACGACTCGTGCTTCCTCGATCGTTGCCACCGGCTGCATGCCCTCGAACGGCACGCGTCCGGTTCGCGTGAGCACGAGGTTCAAGCGCCCGGGCAGCGCGCGCCCCAGCGATTCGGCGGTCCTGCGGCCCATCAGCAAGGGCTTGCCCAGGGTCAGCGCCTTGAAGCGCCTGAGGTCGTCGGACAGGTGCCACGGCAACGCGTTGCCCTTGCCGATGGCGAAGTTCCGGTCGAGCGCGGCGATCAGCGAGACTTCGGTCATTGTTCTTCCGTCATTCCCGCGAAGGCGGGAATCCAGCGTTTTCCCGTCCTTCGGGGGCATGGCGCGCAGGTACGGCAGCCCGTGCGCAGGCATGCGGCGCCTAGACCGCCACCGGCGCCTTGATCGCCGGCAAGGGGTCGTAGCCTTCGATCGAGATGTCGTCGTAATTGAAGCCGAAGATGTCGCTCACGCCCGGATTCAGCCTCAGCGTCGGCAGCGCGCGCGGCGTGCGCGCCAGCTGTTCGCGCGCCTGTTCCACGTGGTTCGAGTACAGGTGCGCATCGCCCAGCGTGTGCACGAAGTCGCCGACCCCCAACCCGCAGGCCTGCGCCACCATGTGCGTGAGCAAGGCGTAGCTGGCGATGTTGAACGGCACGCCCAGGAAAATGTCACCGCTGCGCTGGTACAGCTGGCAACTCAGCTTGCCATTGGCGACATAGAACTGGAACAGCGCGTGGCACGGCATCAACGCCATCTTCGGCAGGTCGGCGACATTCCAGGCGCTGACGATCAGCCGGCGCGAATCCGGGTTGCGCCTGATCTCGTCGACCACCCAGCGGACCTGGTCGATCTCGCTGCCGTCGCTGCCGGCCCAGCGGCGCCACTGCTTGCCGTAGACGGGGCCGAGTTCGCCATCGGCGGCGGCCCACTCGTCCCAGATTGAGACCTTGTTGTCCTTGAGGTAGGCGATGTTGGTTTCGCCTTTCAGGAACCACAGCAGCTCGTGCACGATCGAGCGCAGGTGCAGCTTCTTGGTGGTGACCAGCGGAAAGCCTTCGCCAAGGTCGAATCGCAACTGCCAGCCGAACACCGAGCGCGTGCCGGTGCCGGTGCGGTCTTCCTTCTGCGTGCCGTGCTCGAGCACGTGCCGCAGCAGGTCGAGATATTGCTTCATCGTGCCCTGCTCCTCGCCATCAGGCCTTCGCCGCCGGGGCCGGTTGCGGCTGCAGGGTAGGCGAACGCCGCGACAGCCACAGCCAGAGCAGGCCGACCGCCACCAGCGGCAGGCTCAGCAGCTGGCCCATGGTCAGCCAGCCGAATGCAAGGTATCCCAGCTGCGCGTCGGGCACGCGCACGAACTCGACCGCGAAGCGGAACACCCCGTACAGCACCGCGAACACGCCCGCCACCGCATAGCGCGGCCGTGGCCGGCGCGAGTACCACCAGAGCACCACGAACATCGCCAGTCCTTCAAGCAGCGCCTGGTACAGCGGCGACGGATGGCGTGCGTAGCGGTCCAGCGCGCCGCTGGCCAGTTGCGCCTGCAACTGCGCCGGCGCGAGCCCGGCAAGCGCGGATTCGGCCTGCGGGAAGACCACGCCCCAGCCAGCTTCCGTGTACTTGCCCCACAGCTCGCCGTTGATGAAGTTGCCCAGGCGGCCCAGCCCGAGCCCCGGCGGCACCAGCGGCGCGACGAAGTCGATCACGTCGAAGAAATGCAGCTTGCGCTGCCGGGCCCACAACCACACCGCGATGCAGACACCGAGCAGGCCGCCGTGGAAGCTCATCCCGCCTTCCCAGATCTTGAACACCTGCAAGGGCTGCGCGATATAGGCCGGCAGGTCGTAGAACAGGATGTAGCCCAGGCGCCCGCCAAGGATCACGCCGAGCATGCCGTAGAACAACAGGTCGCCGAAGCCGGCCTCGTCCACGCCCGGCAGGCGTCCGGCGCGGATGCGGCGACGACCGAGCCACCAGGCGATGCCGAAGCCGAGCAGGTACATGATTCCGTACCAGTGCACGGCCGGATGCAGGCTCATGCCGAACAGCTGGAATTCCGGGAACTGGATGGCGATCGGGTCGATCTGGTGCAGGTAGGGCGTCACCGGCGGCTCCGGGATGGGAAGCCGCTATTGTGCCGCGCCAGACGCAAACCCGCTCCCCCGGCTTTCCAATGCGCCGCCGCGGGTTGCGGCACGGGCCTGCAGACTCTGAAAATCCGGCGGCTCGCCCGCCTCAGAGCACCTGCGGCAGATCCGGCAACTCGTTCTCGTCCGCCGCCCCCGGCCCGCGCGGAAAATGTTCGGCCAGCAGGTCCGACACCGCGGCCACGCCCTGCAGCACCGCCGCCTCGGATTCGCCGGTGCGCAACCGCTCCTCCATCAGCTGGCAGACGCCGCGCCATTGCTCGGCGCTGACCAGCGCATCGAGGCCGCGATCGGCGACGATCTCGATGCGGTGGTCCGCCAGCAGCAGGTACAGCAGGACACCGTTGTTGGCGGCCGTGTCCCACACCCGCAGGCGGGCGAAGGCGTCGCACGCGCGATCGCGGGCGGCGTGCCCTGCGAGCACCGCGCGCAGCGGCAGCGCCGCCTCCACCGCGAAGCAGATCTCGCCAACATGCCGCGCCTCGCCCTCGGCCACCGCCGCGGCGATGCGTTCCAGGGTTTCGGCCGGGAACAGGCGCCCGGCGGAGGGTGCGAACAGATGCTTGAGTACCCGCGCGGCCATCGCCCGCCTCCTACCAGCTGCCGGAGGCGCCACCGCCCCCGCTCATGCCGCCACCGCCCGACCAGCCGCCGCCGCCGAAACCGCCGCCGCCAAAGCCACCGCCCCCCCAGCCGCCCCCGCCGAATCCGCCCCAACCGCCGTGGCGCGCATAACGCCCGGGTTGCGCACTGGCCAGCCCAAGCAGCAAGCCGATCAGCGCCCCGGCGCCGCCGATCAGGGCCGCCTGCGCGATCAGCCAGGCGACACTCCCGGCCGCGCCAGCGCCGAGGATCGCCCGCAGGGACGTGGGCACGCGGCCGAAGATCCCGCGCGCGAGCTGCGCCACCACGAACGCGGCGAACAGGGCGAACAACCAGTCGCCACCGCCATCGCCGCCACGCGCGCGGTTGTCGGCCATCGGCGCGGGCAGCGGTTCGCCATCGACCAGCTTGACCAGTGCGGCGGTCGCGTCGGTGATGCCACCGGCGAAGTCGCCGGCGCGGAATTTCGGCACCAGGTATTCCTGGACCACGCGTTGCGCGGTCGCATCCGGGATCGCGCCTTCCAGCCCGTAGCCAGGCTGGATGCGCACGCGGCGGTCGTCCTTGGCCACCACCAGGAGCACGCCATCGTCCACGCCCTTGCGGCCGAGCTTCCACTGGTCGTAGGCGCGCTGGGTGTAGGCGGCGATGTCCTCGGGCTGCGTGCTCGGCACCAGCAGCACCTGCAGCTGGCTGCCCTTGCGCTGCTGCAGTGCAAGCGCCTGCGCTTCAAGCGCCTGTACCGTCGCCGCGTCCAGCGTGCCGGTGGCATCGATGACGGGAGAAACCAGCGCCGGGATCGGCGCCAGCTGCTGCGCCTGGGCCAGGGTGCAGGCCAGCAGCCATCCGGCCAGCACGATCAGGCGGCGCAGCATCCGCTTTCCTCCGTCACCACCGCGGTCAGGGCGATCGCGATCAGCCGCCCGCTGGTGCGGGCTGTGCCGGCGCCTGCGGCTGCACGGCCGGCGGCGACGGAGCCGGGGGCTGCCCGAAGTCCACCGTCGGTGGCTGCTGGATCTGCTGCTCGTTCTCGACCGAGAAATTAGGTTTCGGCTTGTAGCCGAACACCATCGCCGTGAGGTTGGTCGGGAACTGGCGGATGTAGGTGTTGTAGTCCTGCACCGCCTGGATGTAGCGCTGGCGCTCGACCGTGATCCGGTTCTCGGTGCCTTCCAGCTGCGCCTGCAACTGCAGGAAGTTCTGGTCGGCCTTGAGCTGCGGGTAGTTCTCGCTGACCACCAGCAGGCGCCCGATCGCGCTCTGCAGTTCGCCCTGCGCCTGCTGGAACTGCGCCAGCGAGGCCGGGTCCTCGGCGTTGACGTTGATGCTGCCGACCTTCGAACGCGCCTGCGTCACCTCGGTGAACACCCGTTCCTCGTGGCTGGCATAGCCCTTCACCGTCGCCACCAGGTTGGGCACCAGGTCGGCGCGGCGCTTGTACACGTTGAGCACCTGCGACCAGGCGGCGTTGACTGCCTCGTCCTTCTGCTGGATCTGGTTGTAGCCGCAGCCGCTGAGCATCGCGGCGATCAGGATCAGCAAGGCAATGCGCATGGGCCGGCTCCGGCAAGGGGACGGCGGCATTGCAGCACCGTGCGCGTGAAGGCGCAACAACGGGCGGTCAGTCCTCCTGCAACCGCCTGCGCGCGCGTCGCTTGGCCCACAGGTTGAGCCCTTCGACCATCGCCGAGAACCCCATCGAGCCGTAGATGTAGGCCTTGGGTACGTGGATTTCCAGGCCTTCGACCACCAGGTACGCGCCGATCAGCACGATGAAGGCCAGCGCCAGCATCTTGATGGTGGGGTTGTTGTCGATGAAATGGCCCAGGGGCCGCGCCGCCAGCAGCATCACGGCGACCGCCAGCAGGATCGCGGCGACCATCACCGGCACGTACTGGTCGGCCATGCCGACGGCGGCGATCACCGAGTCGAGCGAGAACACGATGTCGATCACCGCGATCTGCGCGATCACCGCGGCGAAGGAGTTCGCCGGCTTGGTGTGGATGTCCTCGGCTTCGGGCTCCCCCGCGACCTGGTCGCGGATTTCCATCACGCCCTTGAACACCAGGAATACGCCGCCCAGCAGCAGCACCATGTCGCGCACCGAGAACCCGTGCCCGAAGACGGTGAACAGGTCGTCCTTCATGTGCGCCAGGTAGGCCAGGGTCAGCAGCAGCGCGACACGGGTGACGCACGCCGCGGCGATGCCGAACTTGCGCGCGCGCTCTCGGGTCGCGGGCGGCAGCCGGCTCACCGCGATCGAGATGAAGACCAGGTTGTCGATGCCCAGGACGATCTCGATCGAACTGAGCGTGACCAGCAGGATCCAGGTCTGCGGGTCGGCAAGCATGGCAAGACTCATCGAGCGATCATTCCAGGCAAGACGATGGGTTCACAGCAGGCGCGGGCCGAGGATCAGCCCCCAGGTGAGAAGCACGTTCAACATCAACACGAACACCGCGGCCGAGCCCATGTCCTTGGCGCGCCCGGCCAGTTCGTGGTGCTCGGCGCCGTAACGCTCGATCACCGCCTCGATCGCCGAGTTCAGCAGTTCGATGCTCAGGACCAGCATGCAACTGCCCAGCAGCAGCGCGCGCTCGATCGCCGACGCGCCGAGCCACAGGCCCAGCGGCGCGAGCACGACGAACAGGTAGACCTCGAGCCGGAACGAGGACTCGTTCAACCAGGCCGCACGCAGCCCCTGCAGCGACCATTTGGTCGCCAGCACGATGCGGCCGGGTCGCCGCGGCAGATGGCCGAATTCGTCCGCCACTTCAGTGCGCCGGCCCGGGGGTGGCGCAGGCGCATCCCGGCCCCCGGGCACGAGGCACGGCTCGGCGGACAGCGATGAAACGCGTGGGAATCGGCATGGGCGGTGGAATCCGGTGGTGCCAGGCGGCGGGACAGCGGCCAAGACCCTGATTTTGCCACAAGCCCGTTGCGGCGACGGCCGCCGCCATCCCGGAACGGCACTGCCGTGGGGCATCTGCCATGCCTTCGTCGCCGTCGCGCCCGCCCCAGGGCGTCCGAGGCCGGGCCCGATCCGGCGTTCAGTCGCGGAAGATCGCCACGCCGCGGCTTCCGTCCGGCCGGATCCAGCCGCGGTACATGCCCGAAGTGTTGAACGGCATCGCGATATTGCCTTCGGCGTCCAGCGCGATCGCGCCGCCGTCACCGCCTGCCGCGGGCACGACGCGGTTCACCACCGTTCCCGCGGCGGTGTCCAGGCTGTCGCCGCGGTAGGCCACGCGCGCGCAGATGTCGTGCGCGACCGCGTTGCGGATGTAGAACTCGCCCCAGCCGGTGCCGGACACGCCGCAGCGCTCGTCCGCCCAGGTGCCGGCGCCGATGACCGGCGAGTCGCCGATCCGGCCCCAGCGCTTGTTGGTCATGCCGCCGGTGGAGGTCGCCGCGGCGATGTGCCCGCGCGCGTCCAGCGCGACGGCACCGACGGTGCCGAAGTAGCCTCCGGGAATCGCTGGTACGCCGGTGGACGCCCGTGCCTGCTCGGCCGCCTGCGCCTTCTCCAGTTGCCGCCGGCGCACGTCGGTGTCGAACCAGTCGTTGGCCACGCGCTCGATTTCCGGGCGGGTGTCGGCGAAGGCCTCCGCCCCGGCACCGGCCAGCATCACGTGCGACGAATGCTCCATGACCGCCCGCGCCAGCTGGACCGGATGGCGCACCGTGGTGACGCCGGCCACGGCGCCGGCGCGGCGCGTATGGCCTTCCATGATCGACGCATCTAGTTCGTGCCCGCCGACGGCGTTGAACACCGCGCCCTTGCCGGCGTTGAAGCGCGGCGAATCCTCCAGCACCTCGATCACGGCCTGGACCGCGTCCAGCGCGGCGCCGCCGCCGGAAAGCACCGCGTTGCCGGCATCCAGCGCGCGCTCGAGGTCGGCGCGGATCGCCTGCTCGTCCGCAGCGGCCAGTGCGCTGCGCTCGATCGTGCCGGCACCGCCATGGATCACCAGGGCGGTGCGCGGCTTGTCGGCGGCGCTGGCGTTCAAGGCCGACATGGCGAAAAGCAGCGGCAACAGGCAACGAAACATGGCGATCCTCCCGCAGTCATGGCCGCAGGATAGCGCCACGCCGACACTACTGCTGCCGCAGCGCCTCGATCGGATCCAGCAACGAGGCCTTGCGCGCCGGGTAGTAGCCGAAGAACAGGCCGGTGGCGATGGAGAACGCGGCGGCGAGGCCGACCACCTGCCCGTTCAATGCCACCGGCAGGTCGCTGAACCTGCCGACCAGCAATGCGCCGGCGATGCCGATGACGATCCCGATCACGCCGCCGATCAGCGAGATCAGCATCGCCTCGGCCAGGAACTGGCGGCGCACGTCCGTCGGCCCGGCGCCCACCGCCATGCGCAGGCCGATCTCGCGGATGCGCTCGGTCACCGACACCAGCATGATGTTCATGATGCCGATGCCGCCGATCACCAGGCAGATCGTGGCGACCGCGCCGAGCAGTTTCGACATCAGGTCGGTGGTCGCGGTGCGGGTGGCGACGATCTCGCTGATGTTGCGCACGCTGAAGTCGTCTTCGGCGCCGGGCTTGATCCGGTGGCGCTGGCGCAGCAGCGCCTCCACCTCGGTTTGCACGTAGCCCAGGTCCCTGGCGTCGGCCACCGTCAACGCGATCTGCTGCACCGCGCCGGGCGGGATGCCCATCGCGCCCATCAGCCGACGGCGCCCGGTTTCCAGCGGCACCATCACCACGTCGTCCTGGTCCTGGCCGAAGCCCCCTTGCCCCTTTGGTGCCAGCGTGCCGACTACGGTGAAGGGCACGCGGCCCAGGCGGATGGTCTGGCCGATGCCGCTGTCGTCGCCGAACAGCGTGCGCCGCACGGTGTCGCCGATGATCACGCGCTTGGCACCGCCGCCGTAATCCTGCGCGTCGAATCCTGCGCCATCGGCGATCTTCCAGTCGTTGATGTCGAACCAGTCGGCCTGCACGCCCTGCCAGCTGGTCGATGCATTGTTCTCGGCATACACCACCTGGGTGTTGCCGCGCAGCGCGCCGGCGACGTATTGCACTTCCGCGACTTCGTCGCGGATCGCGCCGGCATCGTCCTCGGTCAACGTGTAGAAGCTGCCCGCGCTCTGGCGCGCGCCGCCACCCCCCGGACCGCGGCCGGCACCTGGCGAGACATCCAGCCGCTGCGACCCAAGCCCGGACACCAGCTTGTCGATCTCGCGCTGCGTGCCCTTTCCCACCGACACCATCACGATGACCGCGGCGATGCCGATGATCACGCCCAGCGAGGTCAGCGCGCTGCGCATCCAGTTGCCGCGCAGGGCGTGGATGGCGGTACGGAGGATGTCGACGAAGGTCATGCGCGCGCCTGCTCCTGCAATTCGCCATCGAGCATCATGAAGATGCGGTCGGCGTGCCTGGCCACTTCGGGATCGTGGGTGATGATGATCACGGTATGGTCGGCATCGCGCAGGCGCTTGAACAAGGCCAGGATCTCCTCCCCGGTCCTGCTGTCGAGCGCGCCAGTGGGTTCGTCGGCCAGCAGGATCGGCGGCTGGTTGATCAGCGCGCGCGCGATCGCCACGCGTTGCTGCTGGCCGCCGGACAGTTCGCTGGGCAGGTGCCCGGCACGCTCGGCCAGGCCGACCGACGCCAGCGCCTCGCGCGCCATGCGCTGGCGTTCCTGCACCGGTACGCGCGCGTAGCCCAGCGGCATCGCCACGTTGTCGAGCGCGCTCATCCGCGGCAACAGGTTGAAGCCCTGGAACACGAATCCGATCTTGTCGCGGCGCAGCGCGGCGAGCTGCTCGGCATCCAGCGTGGACACATCGACGCCGTCGCAGGCGTAGCTGCCGCTGCTGGCGGTATCCAGGCATCCGATCAGGTTCATCAGGGTTGACTTGCCGGATCCGGAGGGCCCCATGATCGCGACGAAATCGCCGCGCGCGATGCGCAGGTCGACGCCCTTCAGCGCAACCACCTCGGCCTGCGTGCCCGGGGAATAGACCTTGCCGAGGCCGCGCGTCTCGATCACCGCGGCTTTGGCGACAGCCAGGTTCATTGCGCGGCGCGCTCGCCGGTGACGACCTCGTCCCCGGCGCGGATGTCCCCGGACACCTCGGTATCGGTGCCGTCGCTGGCGCCGACCCGTACCATCGTCCGTTGCGGCTGCCCATCGACCAGCTTGTAGATCGCCACGCGGGTGGCGCCGATCAGCGCCGCCACCGACTGGTTCCATTGCCGGCGCTGCGCATCGTCGAGCGAAGAGCGGAACGCGGCGAAATCCTGCTGGTAGCGTTCGACCATGCGCTGGCGCACCTGCGTCGGCACCTGGCCGCCGCCATTGCCGCCATTGCGCGTTCTTCCGCGTCCTCCGAACAGGCTGTTGCCGCCCTGTGCCTGCGGCGCGGCCTCGCGTGCCGCCTGGCGCAGCCTGATCGCGGCGATCGCGGCATCGAATGCCGCCTGCTGCGTAGCATCGAGCTTCAACGCCGCGGCGTTGCGCGGCAGGTCGTCGGCAATGCCGCTGCCACCCCGGCGGGCCGCGGCCGCGGCCTGCGAATCCGCCGCCGCGTCGTCCGCCGGCTTGTAGCGCAGCGCCGCATTGGCGAGCTTGAGCACATTGGCGCGCTTGCTGACTTCGATCTCGGCGTTGACGGTCAATCCGGGCAACAGGATGCCATCGCTGTTGTCGACCGTGACCACCACGGGATAGGTGACGACGTTGCTGGCGGTCGTCGCCGACAGCCGCACCTGCTCGACCTTGCCCTGGAACTGCCGATCGGGGAAAGCGTCGGCGGTGAAGGTGACGGCCTGCCCCTGCCGCACCTGGCCGATATCCGACTCATCGACCGCCAGTTCGATCTTCATCTTCGACAGGTCTTCGGCGATGGTGAACAGTTCCGGCGCCTGCAGGCTGGCCGCGACGGTCTGGCCGGGCTCGATGGTGCGTGTCAGCACGACGCCATCGACCGGCGACCGGATCACGGTGCGGTCGAGGTTGACGCGCGTGGTCCGGGTGGAGGCCGCCTGCTGGCGGATCTGCGCCTGCGCTGCGCTGACCTGCGCCTTTGCCTGGTCGCGCGCGGCGCGCGCCAGGTCGATGTCGCTCCTGGCCACCAGTTGCTGCCCGCCGAGCGAAGTCTTGCGCTGGAAGTCGAGTTCGGCGTTGCGCAGGCTTGCCTGCGCCTGCCGCAGCGACGCCTGCGCGCTGGCGACCTGGGCCGTGCCCTGCTCGATCTGGGCCTCGTACGTGCTCGGATCGATGCGGGCGATGACCTGGCCCTTGGCGACCTTGTCGTTGAAGTCCGCCAGTACCTCGGTCACCTGCCCGGAGACCTGGCTGCCGACGGTCACCGTCGAGATCGCGCTCAGCGTGCCAGTGGCCGAGATTGCGACCCGGATGTCGCCGCGTTCCACCGCGACGGTGCGGTAGCCCGCTTCGGCACGGGGTGCGCGCTGCTGCCACCACCACAAGGTCGCGAGCGCGATCACGCAGGCGACGGCGATCGGGCCGGCGCGGCGGAAGTTGCGTCTGCTTGCAGGCGTCGAAGGTCTACCCATGCGGGGTCCGGTCGCGGAACGGCGGGAGGCGGGGACAGGTTATCGTCCGTGCGCTGAATGGACAGCCCGCGGCTTGGCGAGTTCCGGCCCGGTCGTGGCGGACCTGCCTTGCCGACTCAGGCCATGAACCGGATCGTGGCCGTGGTGCCGCGATCCGGCGCGCTGTCCAGGCCGACCGGCCAGCCGAAGCGCTCGCCAAGCCGGCGCACGATCGACAGGCCCATGCCCTTGCCCGACGGATTGTCGGGGTCGGCCCGATAGAACGGATCGAACGCACGTTGCAGGGTGTCGGCCGACATGCCGATGCCGGTGTCGCGGACCACCACGCGATCGCGCTCGATCCGCACCTCGACCTGGCCGCGCTCGGTGAAGGTGCAGGCGTTGGCAAGCAGGTTCCCCAGCATCACCGCGAACACCCGCGGCGAGGCGTGCAATTGCGGGTCGGCGTTCTCCACCAGCGTCAACTCGACCGGCTTGCCGGCGAGCAGCGGGCGCGCCTTGGCGACTTCCTCCGCCACCACGTCGCGCACCGCGAAATCCTCGCGCTGCGGCTCGATGTCGCCCTCCCGGGCCAGGATCAGGAACGATTCGATCACCGATTCCATGTCGCGCCCGGCGCGCTGGATTCGCGCCAGCGAGCGCTGGGCGCGCTGGGGCAGGTCCGGGTCGTTCTGCAGCAGGTCGCTGGCGACCCGGATCACGGTCAGCGGAGTCCGCAACTCGTGGCTGGCGTCGCGGGTGAAATCACGCTCGCGGCGCACGAACGCGCGCATGCGTTCGCCCATGCGTTGCAGCGCACCGGCGAGCTGGCGCGCTTCCATGCCGGCATCGGCCGGGAAATGGTCGGGTGCGAGGGCCGCGGTCTCCGGCTCCAGCGGATCCCAGCGCTGTACCTCCCGCGCCATCCAGTGCAGCGGCGAGACCAGCTTCCTGGCATTGCGATACGTGAACCACGCGCTGGCGGCCAGTGCCAACAGCGCCAGCAACATCGGTGCCAGCACCATCTGCAGCGAAAGCAGGTCGATCGTCGCCCGCGGGCTGGTCAGGTACAGGCGGATGTCGTCGCGCTGGTCGACCAGCACGATCGTGTCCTGCAGGTCGTACAAGCCGGGCTCGAGCCCGCGCAACGCGGGCGGCAACGACGCCGCCGAAGCGCCGGCGGCGACGGCATACCCGCGCACCAGGCGGCCGTCGGGCGCGGCATGCGCCGGATCGCCGGCGCGCCGCATCCAGAAATACGCCGCCTCATCCTGCAGCGCGCGCCGGGCGAGCTCGTGCTTGACCAACGTCACCGACGCCCAGGTGCCGGCGAGGATGACGATGCTCGCCATCGCCACCTGCAGCATGAAGGCGAAGCGCAGCTTGCGCGGCAGCCCCTGCGGCATGGCCGGTACCGCCGGCCTCAGGCCGGCGGCTGCTCGATGTCGGCGATGCGATAGCCGGCGCTCTGCACGGTATGCAGCAACGGCTTGTCGTAAGGCTTGTCGATGGTCTTGCGCAGGTTGTAGAGGTGGCTGCGCAGGGTGTCGGAGTCGGGCAGGCCGTTGCCCCAGATCTCGCGTTCGATTTCCTGGCGACTGACCACGCGCGGCGATTCGCGCATCAGGATCGTCAGCAGCTTCAGCCCGATCGGCGACAGCTGCAGTTCGATGCCGCCGCGGGTTGCGCGCAACGACGCCGGATCGAGCACCAGGTCGGCGACCTTGAGGACCTCGGATCCCACCTGGCGCCGCTCGCGGCGGATCAGGGCGCGCAGGCGGGCCTCGAGCTCCTGGATCGCGAACGGCTTGGTCAGGTAGTCATCGGCGCCCGCGGACAAGCCGGTGAGCTTCTCGTCGAGGGTGTCGCGCGCGGTCAGCATCAGCACCGGCGTGGATTTCCGCGCTTCCTCGCGCAGCCGCTTGCAGACTTCGATCCCGTCCAGCCGCGGCAGCATCAGGTCCAGCACCACGACGTCGTAGCTGTTCTCGGAGGCCAGGCGATAGCCGTCGAGGCCATCGGAGGCGTAATCGACCTCGAAGCCGCGGCCCTCCAGGTATTCGCCGACCATTTCGGAGATGTTGCGGTTGTCCTCGACGATCAGGACCAGACCGCCCGGTTCTTGGGATGCGCGCATGGGTTGGGTTCCTTGTCTTCAGCTTTGTGAAAGGTGCCGGGTCGCCAGTGGAAACCATGTGAAGGCGCTAGGCTGGCGTCCCTCTTCCGCCCCCGCCGGCCCGCCCATGCCCTTTCTCGACCGCGTCGTACCCATCGTGCTGTTGCTGGGCTCCAATGTCTTCATGACCTTCGCCTGGTACGGCCACCTGAAGTACAAGTCGACGCCGCTGCCGACCGTCATCCTGGCCAGCTGGGGCATCGCCTTCTTCGAATACACGCTGCAGGTGCCGGCCAATCGCCTCGGCAGCGCCGTGTACAGCGCGCCGCAGCTCAAGGGCATGCAGGAAGTGATCACCCTGCTGGTGTTCGCAGGTTTTTCGGCCTGGTACCTGGGGCAGCCGCTGAAATGGAACCACTGGGCCGGTTTCGCCCTGATCGTGGTAGCGGCATGGCTGATCTTCCTGGAGTGAACCGCGCGTTGCCTGCGCGGGCGAGCCCCCGGAATTGCCCTGGTCCTGCTCCAAGTCTCGCGCGCCTCTGCAAGCGACGCCGGTGGGCGGAGCCTGCGTGGAGGAGGGTTCGCCGATTCCGGGAGCCTCCATGCCTTGTCTGTTCGCATGCCTTCGCCGCGACCTGACGGGCCCCGACGTGGCCGCCGGGACGTCGGATCGCAGGCTTGCCGAAAAGCCGAAGCGCTTCCGCCTTGCTTGTACCACCGCTGCGAAAACGGCAACGCCAGACAAAACCACCTGAAGCCCGGTCCGCCGGAGAAGAGAGAAGCCTTGCTTCGCCTCCTGGCTAAAAACGAATGCGGCCGGTCAGGATGTCCTTGAACATCACCCAGTCGCCCATGAACGAATACAGCGGGTGCCGGAACGTCGCCGGCCGGTTCTTCTCGAAGACGAAGTGGCCGATCCAGGCAAAGCCGTAACCGCAGAGCAGCGCGCCAAGCAGCCACCACGGATCGCGTTGCACGATCGCCACGACCACCAGCACCAGCACCCCGCAACTGCCGATGAAATGCAGCCGCCGCGAGGTGCGGTTGGAGTGCTCGCCCAGGTAGAACGGGTAGAACTCGCGGAAACTGCCGAAACCCTCGTCCATCGACGTCATGCCTCCGGTTGCGGAATCGATCAAGCCTGCCCGGCCCGTTCCTCTTCCTTGGCCCGGTCCCAATAGCGATCCTGCTCCGCCAGCGGCAATCCCGCCAGCGCCACGCCGTCATCGGCGGCCAGCCGTTCCATCGCCCGGAAACGAAGCTCGAACTTGGCGTTTGCCCGGCGCAGTGCACGTCCGGGATCGACTTTCGCATGCCGCGCGAGGTTTGCGCAGACGAACAGCAGGTCGCCGATCTCGTCCTCGAGGCGGGCGTGCGCGCGTGCATCGCCGGGATCGGCCGCGACTGCGGCGAATTCCACCCGGACCTCGTCGATTTCCTCGTGCAGCTTGGCGATCACCGGTTCCGGGCCGGGCCAGTCGAAGCCGACCACGGCGGCCCGCTTCTGCAGCTTCGTCGCGCGCTGCCACTCCGGCAGGCCGCGCGCGATCCCCGCCAGCGCGGAGGTGTCACCGTGGCCGGCCGCATCGCGCTCACGGCGCTTGTGCGCTTCCCATTCGCGCGCCTGCTGTTCCAGCTCCTCGGCGCTACCGCCCGCAGCGGCTGCCGGCATCGTGCCTGTCGCGGCCTTTGCACATCCCTGCGCGGCGAACACGTGCGGATGGCGGCGCAGCATCTTGTCGCTGATCGCGGCGACCACGTCGGCGAAGGCGAATGCGCCCTGCTCCTGCGCCATGCGCGCATGGAACACCACCTGCAGCAGCAGGTCGCCGAGCTCGTCGCGCAGGTCGTGCAGGTCGTTGCGGTCGATCGCGTCGGCGACCTCGTAGGCTTCCTCGATCGTGTACGGGGCGATGCTGGCGAAGCTCTGCTGCAGGTCCCAGGGGCAACCGCCATCGGGATCGCGCAACCGGGCCATGATCGCGAGCAGGGTCGCGATGTCGCGGGGATCACCGTCAACCTGGCTCATGCGACTTTCCATCGACAGGTCGGGCGAAGACCGCTTCGGCATCCCGGAGTCGCCCGCCAAGCCCGCGGCCCGGGCGCCCGGGGCCGCGCGTCCGCGAATGCGCGCCATGCCCCAGCATGGCGGCTCAGGCGCGCCCGTCCATCCAGTCGCGCCACGGCAGCGACGGATCGCCCAGCGCGATGAAGTCGCCGTTGAGGATGGTGTCTCGCTGGTTGTAGCGCAACGCGCGCCCGCGCGGATCGACCACGATGCCGCCCGCGGCTTCCAGCACGCACTGGCCGGCGGCGGTGTCCCACTCGCTGGTCGGTCCGAAACGCGGGTACACGTCCATCGCGCCTTCCGCCAGGCGGCAGAACTTCAGCGACGAACCGATGCCGACCGGTTCCACTTCGCCCATCCGGCCCATGAAGGCCTCGGTGCGCGCATCGCGATGCGAGCGACTGGCGGCGACGCGCAACGGCGCGGTCGCCGGCGCGCGCGCGCGGATCGCGACGTCCGCATCGCCGTCGCGGCGGAACGCACCGCGGCCGCGCTGGCCGTGCCACAGCACGCCGGTGGCCGGCGCCTGCACCACGCCCAGCACGGGTGAGCCGTCCTCGCCGATGAGCGCGATGTTGACGGTGAACTCGCCGTTGCGCTTGATGAACTCGCGGGTGCCGTCGAGCGGATCGACCAGCCACATCCGCGACCATTGGCGGCGGACCAGCGCCGGCACGTCCTGCGCCGACTCTTCCGACAGCACCGGGATCCCGGGCGCCAGCCGTTCCAGCCCGGCAAGGATGCAGTGGTGCGCGGCGAGGTCGGCCGCGGTCAACGGCGAGCGGTCGTCCTTGTGCTCGACCGCGAAGTCGCCGTCGTAGACCGCGAGGATCCGCGCCGCGGCATCGCGTGCGAGCGCGATGATGCCTTCGCGCAACGCATCCAGCCGTGCACCGTTCGAATCATGTTCCGCCATGCCGCAGCCACTCCCGTGTCATGAACAACGCCGCAACCGAGCGGCCTTCGGAAAAATCCTCGCGCAACACCAGTTCGTGCAGTGCATCCAGCTTCCACGGCACCACTTCCAGCTCTTCCGGCTCGTCCCCAGGCAGGCGCCGCGGGTAGAGGTCGCGCGCCACCACGACGTGGGCCTGGTGGCTCATGTAGCGCGGCGACAGGGTCAGCGTGCGCAACGCACGCAGCGAGCGCGCGGCGTAGCCGGCTTCCTCCTGCAACTCGCGGTTGGCGGCGTCCAGCACGGCTTCGCCGGCGTCGATCCGGCCCTCGACCAGGCCGAGCTCGTAGCGGTGCACCCCGGCGGCGTATTCGCGCACCAGCAGCACGGTGTCCGCGTCCAGCAACGGCACCACGATCACCGCGCCGTGGCCGCGGCTGTGCAGGCGCTGGAACTGGCGACGCTCGCCGTTGCCGAATTCCAGGTCCATGCGCTCCATCCGGTACGGCCCGGCGTCGTGCTCGGTGATTCCGTGGATCGTCGGCAACCGGCGCGTCATCGCCTGGCCCCCGGGCCGCGCAAGGCAGTCCCGCCCGACGCGGCAACGGCCGTCACCGCGGCAATCCGGGCGATAATGGGCGGATGCAGAACGAGCCTGGCGGGAAGCGGTTCCATGCCGCTGCGATGATAGCGGACGCCGACGACTGGCGGTCGCGCGACCTCGCGGTCCTCTGGCACCCGTGCACGCAGATGCGCGAGCATTACCTGGACAGCGGCCCCGACACCCTGCCGCTGGTGCCGATCGAACGCGGCGATGGCGCCTGGCTGGTCGGCCGCGACGGCCGCCGCTACCTGGACGCGGTGTCGAGCTGGTGGACCAACCTGTTCGGCCACGCCGAACCGCGCATCGGCGCGGCGATCGCCAAGCAGGCCGGGCGCCTGGAACAGGTGATCCTGGCCGGCTTCTCGCACCAGCCTGCGGTCGAACTGGCGGAGCGGCTGCTGGCGATCGCGCCGCGGGAGGCGGGCCGGGCCGCGCTGTCGAAGGTGTTCTATGCCGACAACGGCTCGGCCGGGGTGGAAGTGGCGCTGAAGATGGCGTTCCACTGGTTCCGCAACCGCGGCGAACCGCGGCGCACCAAGTTCATCGCGCTGGAGAACGGCTACCACGGCGAAACCCTCGGCGCCCTCGCGGTCGGCGACGTGCCGCTCTACCGCCGCGTGTATGCGCCGCTGCTGGCCGAATGCCTGTTCGCGCCGTCGCCCGACGCTTACCTCGCCGCACCCGGCCAGTCACCCGCGCAATGCGCACAGCGCGCCGCCGACGCGCTGCAGGCGCTGCTGGAGCGTCATGGCGGCGAAGTCTGCGCCCTGATCCTGGAGCCACTGGTCCAGTGCGCCGGTGGCATGCGCATGCACGACCCGCTGTACCTGCGGCGCGTGCGCGAGCTGTGCGACGCCCACGGCGTGCTGCTGATCGCCGACGAGATCGCGGTCGGCTTCGGTCGCACCGGATCCCTGTTCGCCTGCGAACAGGCGCCGCCCGCGCGGCAAGGCGGCTTGCCGGGCATCCAGCCCGACCTGCTGTGCCTGTCCAAGGGCCTGACCGGCGGCTTCCTGCCGCTGGCCGCCGTGTTGGCGACGCAGGCGATCTACGACGGCTTCCTCGACGACTCGCGCGAGCGCGCCTTCCTGCATTCGCACAGCTACACCGGCAACCCGCTGGCCTGCGCGGCGGCGCTGGCGTCGCTGGCGATCTTCGAATCCGACCAGGTGCTGGCGCACAACCGCGCCACCGCAGGACGCATGGCTGCGCTGGCGGCGCCCCTGGCGGCGCATCGGCACGTGGCCGACCTGCGCCAGGCCGGAATGGTGGTGGCATTCGAACTGACCCGCGACGGCGACAGGCGCACGCCGTTCGATCCGGCGTTGCGCGTTGGCCTGCGCGCCTACCGCGCCGCGCTCGAACGCGGCGTGGTGCTCCGCCCGCTCGGCGACATCCTCTACTGGATGCCGCCGTACTGCGTCGACGAGGCGCAACTGCAACTGCTGGCCGAGGTGACGCGCGCGGCGATCGACGAGGCCACCGGATGCGTCTGACCCGCCTGCACGTGGAGGCCCCGCTGGCGGTCGGCGCCCGCGTGACCCTGCCGGAAGCGGCCGCGGGCCACCTGCTGCGGGTGCTGCGGGCGCAGGTCGGCGATGGCTGCGTGCTGTTCAATGGCGACGGCAACGATTACGACGCGCGCATCGCCACCGTCGGCAAGCGCGACGCCGGAGTGGACATCCTCGCCGCCCGCGCGGCCGGCAACGAATCGCCATTGCGCATCATCCTCCTGCAGGCGCTGGCGCGCGGCGAGAAGATGGACTGGATCCTGCAGAAGGCGGCCGAACTGGGGGTCGCCGCGATCGTGCCGGTGGCGAGTGAGCGCAGTGAAGTCAGGCTCGATGGCGAACGCGCCGAGAAGCGCGCCGCGCACTGGCGCAACGTGGTCGTCTCCGCCTGCGAGCAGTCCGGGCGGGCGACGATCCCCGGGGTCGCCGCGCCCGTCCTGCTGGCGCAGGCCATGGCCGGCCTGCCGGCAGGCGCGCTTCGAATGCTGCTCGATCCGCAGGCGCCGCAAGGCATGCCTGCACAGGAAATGCCGGCCGCCGGCATCGTGGTCGCGATCGGGCCGGAAGGCGGCTGGTCGGCGCGCGACCTGGAAAACCTGCGCGCAAACGGATTCGAGGGCCTGCGGCTGGGGCCGCGCGTGCTGCGCACCGAAACCGCGGGGATTGCCGCGATTGCGGCCTTGCAGGCGCGCCACGGCGACTTCGCCTGAGCGGCGCGCGGGGAACCGGCCCCGCCCTTTTCGGGGACGCTGACGGTGGGCTCAGGCGGCCTTGTCGAGCGCCTGCCCGATCAACAGTTCGACCTGTTCGAGGTCCGGCAGCAACGCCGCATCCTCGTTCAGGACGACGCGCGCCTGCACGCCCACGGGAAGCGCCGCGTCGTCGCCGGCATCGTCCGCCAATGCCGCCTGCGGGACCGTCACCAGGCGCGGGAAGCCCTGCGTCAGCAGCGCGAAGAACGGCGCCTTTGGATCGCCGCCAAGCGCCTTGAGCACCACGACCTTGCTGCCCAGCCCGCCGCGCTCGTCGGCGATTCCCGCCATCCGCGCGAAAGCGATCAACGGCAATTGCCAGCCGCGCCAGCGGATGCGGCCGAGCAGCCAGTCCGGCGCATCAGCCACCGGCTCCGGATCGGCGAACGACAGGACCTCGGCGATGGTGGCGTTGGGCAGCAACAGGCGCGCCCCTGCGACCTGGATCAACACGCCGCGGATATCCTGGCTGGTGGCAGTGGTCATGGTCTTCTTCCTCAGCTCAGCGAAAGCCAGCGGGTGGAAAGTCGTCTAGCCAGTTCCCGCGGCGAACCCGATTCGCCCCCGCGCGCGACCAGCGCCACGGCTGCCTCTCCGTCAAAGCAGCCATCGGGCGACTGCCCGGCGACGAGCGCGCCGCGCAGGGCCTGCGCCATGACCTCGTCGATCAATGCCGGGTCGCTGCCGCTAAGCACCAGGATTGCGCTGTCGGCGGCGGGCAGGCCGAGCAGGACCGGGATCGCCTGGCCCGGCTCCATCGCCACAAAACGAATGACGTCGCCATCGAGCGCGGCGGCGATGGCATCGGGCACGATATAGACGCGGCCCGGTTCCAGCGCTTCGCCGGGCTGCGCGAGTGCGACCGGCATTTCCGTAGCGCGCTGCATCTGCCGCACCAGTCGGTCATGGCGTCCGCCGTCGAGGCGCTGCCGGACCAGCAACGGTCGCGGGAAGCGTGGCGGGACCGCAGCCAGCAATTGCCGCACCGCATCCGGGCCGCCGACGCCGGCGATCACGATCACCGCCCCGCTCTGCGGCCCGACTTCGGGCTCGATCCGGTCCTGCGGCAGGTCCAGCGTGGCGGTGCGGACCTGGATGTCGTCGAGGTCCATGCGAAAGCGATCGCTGGACGCGGCATCGTCGGCCTCGGGAACTTCGACGTTCTCCAGCGCCACCTTCCCGAGCCAGCTCTCCAGGTCAAGCACTTCTTCCTGTTTCGGTGCACTTGGCATCGATGCGTCCTCGCCGGATTGCATCGCGTCGGATCCAGGTCCGGACACGATTCCGAAGTCCAGCGGTATCGCATCGAGGTCATGATCCACGTCGGGCCGCTGATAAAGATCAGGGCGTTGCGGTTCACCATGGAAAGTGAAAGCCGGTTCGGATTCCTCCCTGCCGGGGGGCAGCACATCGTCGTGGCGATTCAGCTTGGCGGCCAGGTGCCGCGTCCAGCGCGCGGCATCCCAGCCTTCACGCGAAGCGGCGAGTTCGGCCTCGTCGAAGACCACGGTGACCGCCGGATCGTCGAGCACGGCTTCAAAGCGCTCGAGCACTTCTTCGACAGCCGGTTCCAGGGCCACCAGCACCGCCCCGGGAGCCGCGCCCTGCAGCGTGCCGCAGTCGCCCGTGGTGGGGTCAAGCACCAGCACCGGCTCGGCACCGACCTCGCGCAGGGCAGCCTGCAGGCGATCACAGGCAGTGCCGGGGCGCGCCAGCAGCGCGACCCGCATTGCCGGTTCAGTCATGGCCCTGCGGCTCCCCGTCGATCGCCCCTACCTGCGCCAGCAGCTCGAACACGTTGCGCAACAACTCGTGCTCCTGGTAGGGCTTGCCCAGGTAGCGCTGCACGCCGATCTCGAACGCGCGCTGGCGATGCTTCTCGCCGGTGCGCGAGGTGATCATGATGATCGGCACATCGCGCAGGCGCGCGTCGGCCTTCATCGTGGTGGCCAGCTCGTAGCCGTCCATCCGCGGCATCTCGATATCGAGCAGCATCAGGTCCGGCACCCGCTCGACCATGCGCTCGAGCGCGTCGATGCCATCCTTTGCGGTGCCCACTTCGAAGTTGTGGCGCTCCAGCACGCGTCCGGTGACCTTGCGCATCGTCACCGAGTCATCCACCACCATGACCAGCGGCACCTTTCGCGCCTCGACCACCGGCGCGGGCGCGACATCGCGCGGCATCGTGGCCTGGCGGCGTACCAGCGGCGCGACGTCGAGGATCACCACGACGCTGCCGTCGCCCATGATCGTGGCACCGAAGATGCCCGGCACCGAAGCGACCTGCGGGCCGACCGGCTTGACCACGATTTCGCGGTTGCCCAGCACCTGGTCGATGGTCACTGCCGCGCGCAGGTCGCCGGAGCGGACCAGCAGCACCGGCATCTGCAGCTGCCCTTCGGCCTTGGCGGCGCCGTGGCCGAGCAGCAGGCCAAGGTCGTGGATCGCATAGTCCTCGCCGCCGTAGGCGTAGCTCGCACCCGGCTTGCCGAGGTCCTCGCGGGAAATGCGGCCGACGCCACGCACCGAGGCGATCGGCACTGCGAAGCTGGTCTCGCCGATGCGCACGAACACCGCCTGGGTGACCGCCAGCGTCTGCGGCAAGCGCAACAGGAAGGTGGTGCCCTTGCCGGCGCGGGTCTGGATGTCGAGCGTGCCACCGAGCTGGCGCACTTCGCTGGCGACGACGTCCATGCCGACGCCGCGGCCGGCCAGGCGGCTGACCTCGTCGGCGGTGGAGAAGCCCGGCTCGAAGATCAGCGCGTCGAGCGCGTGGTCGGCGAGCACGGCGTCGTCGCGGATCAGGCCGCGCTCCACGGCGCGCCTGCGGATCGCCCCGCGATTGAGGCCGGCGCCATCGTCGCCGACTTCCAGGACCACTTCCGAGCCTTCGCGGCGAACCGCGATGCGGACTTCGCCTTCTTCCTGCTTCTTCGCCTTCCGGCGCGCATCCGGGGCTTCGAGGCCGTGGGCGACGGCGTTGCGCAGCATGTGTTCCAGCGGCGCGGTCATGCGCTCGAGCACGTTGCGGTCGAGTTCGCCCTGCGCCCCCTCGAGCTTGAGCTGCACCTGCTTGCCGGTGTCGGTGGCGGCCTGGCGCAGCACCCGGCGCAGGCGCGGCACCAGTGCGTCGAATGGCACCATGCGCGTGCGCATGAGGCCTTCCTGCAGGTCCGAGCTGACCCGCGACTGCTGCAGCAGCAGGGTTTCGTACTGGCGCGTGAGGTCGTCCATCGACCCCTGCAGCGAGGTCAGGTCGGCGGCCGATTCGGCCAGCGCGCGCGACAGCTGTTGCAGCGTCGAGAAGCGGTCGAGCTCGAGTGGGTCGAAGGTCTGGTCGACGGTGTCATGCTCGCGCTGGTAGCGGGCGATGATCTGCGCTTCGGTTTCGCTGTCCAGGCGCCGCAGCTGGTCGCGCAGACGCATGTTGGTCTGCTCCATTTCACCCATCGCGCTGCGGAACCCGCCCAGCTGCTGCTCCAGGCGGGCGCGGTAGATCGCGACCTCGCCGGCGTAGTTGACCAGTCGGTCGAGCAGGTCGGCGCGGATGCGCACCTGCTCCTGCGGCGCGCGCACGCCGATATCGTCGTCGTCGCCGTGGGTGGCGTCGCCGATCGGCGCGGACAGCGGCTTGAGTTCGACCTTGGGCGCAGGCACCGGCACCGGCCTGGCCTTGTCCCCGGCCTCGCGTTGCGCGGGCGCGATCGCCTCTCCGCGCGAACGCGCGTCGAACTCGGCGATCAGCTGTTGCGGCAGGCCGATCGCACGGCGCGCGCCGACCCGGGTGATCATCGCGTGCAGTCGATCGATGCCGCGTTCCAGCAACGGGATGCCGTCGCGGCCGAGTTCGGTGCGCTGGTCGACCACGGCTTCGAGCAGCGATTCCATGACGTGGCCCAACTCGCCCGCGGCCATGATCCCGGCCATGCGCGCGCCACCCTTGAGCGTGTGCAGGTCGCGCTGCAGGCCGACCAGCGGCTCGCGCTCGCCGGGCGCCTCACGCAGCTGCGCCAGCAGGCCGTCGGAGTGGTCGAGCAGGTCGACGCTTTCCTCGACGAAGATGTCGACCAGTTCCGGGTCCAGGTCGGAGAGGTCGAGCGGCTCGTCGGGATCCTCTGCGGAAGCTGCAGCCTGTTCGAGGAACGCGGCGACGGCGGGTTCCGGCGTTGCCGCTGCGGCTTCCGTCGTGGTCGCGGTTTCGTTCTCGGCCGCGGCAACGCGTTCTGCTTCGGCCTGTTCGGCTGCGATGCGTGCGGCTTCGGCACGCTCGGCTTCGAGACGGGCCTCCTCGGCCTGCTGGGCTGCAAGGCGCTGGGCGTCTGCGCGCTCGGATTCGAGCCGCTCGGCATCGACGCGTTCGGCTTCGGCACGCTGCGCTTCGAGGCGTTCGGCTTCGAGGCGTTCGGCCTGCTCCCGCTCCGCGTCGGCCTGGCGTTCGCGTGCGACCCGGTCCTGCTCGGCGTACTCGGCTTCCAGCCGCGCATATTCCAGGCGCTCTTCTTCCTCCAACCTGGCCGCTTCGGTGCGCTCGGCTTCGGCGCGCTCGGCTTCGGCACGCTCGGCTTCGAGGCGCTCTGCTTCGAGGCGTTCGGCTTCGAGGCGTTCGGCTTCGAGGCGTTCGGCTTCGAGGCGTTCGGCTTCGAGGCGTTCGGCTTCGATGCGTTCGGCTTCGATGCGCTCGGCTTGGATGCGCTCGGCTTCGAGGCGCTCTGCTTCGACGCGCTCGGCTTGGATGCGCTCGGCTTCGAGGTGCTCTGCTTCGACGCGTTCGGTTTCGTCGCGTTCGGCTGCCGGGCTCGCTGCTTCGACAGGGCCGGCATCGGTGTCCGCCTCGCCCGCGTCCGCGGGGACCGCAACTTCGCCGTCGTCGAACGCCAGACTTTCGATCTCGACGGACGCCAGGGCGTCGCCGTTGAATTCGGCGGCAAGGTCGCCATAAGCGCTGAGGTCCAGTTCCGCAAGTTCCCGCGCCAGCGGATCGTCCACGCGCAGGGGCTCGAACGGCGGCTCGGTCGTCACCGCCTCCTCGAACGGCAACTTGCCTTCCGGCAGGCTGTCGCGCAGCGCCGACAGGCGCGCGGCCAAGGCATCGCAACGTGGCACCCGCGACCCCGTCGCGTGCAAGGCAGCCACCGTGGCCCGGGCCGCATCCGCAAGTTGCGCCAACGCTTCGACGCCATCCGGGGTCGCGAGCGCATGCGCGACCAGCAGGCGCTTGACGTAGGCCTCGGCTGGCGTCATCGCATCGGTGATCGCCGGCACTTCGGTCATCGCGAAGGCGCCGTTCATTGTGTGGATCGCGCGCAGCAGGCTGTCGTCGGCGTAGGCCGGCGCGGCAGTGGCAGCAAGGATCCAATGGTCGACGCTGGCGAGGTGGCCACCGATCTCGACGTCGAGGATCTCCAGCAGCACCGGATCGACGTTGGCGGCGACGCCTTCTTCGACCGGCTCGGCTTCCACTGCCGCGACGGCGGCCGCTTCGCCGGCTTCCGGAGCCTCGGGCACGAAGGCGTCGTTGGTTGCGGGCTCCGCGGCGGATTCCTCGAGGATCGCAGCGGGCGCGGTGTAGATCGCCTCTTCGCCGGCGGCGATGCGATCGGCGATCGCCTGCATGCCTTCGAGGTCGGCGTTGATGGCGCCTTCGCCCCGCAGCGCCGCGTGCAGCTGCGGCAATGCATAGAACGCCTGGTCGACCATCGCCACCACCGCCGGCGTCGCCGGCCGGGTGCCGTCGAGCACGCGGTTGAGCATGTTCTCGGTCTTCCACGCGAACTCGCCCAGGGTCTTGGCGCCGACCAGGCGGCCGCTGCCCTTGAGGGTGTGGAAGACGCGCCGGATCGGGCGCAGCTTTTCCAGGTCCTCGGGGGCTGCGCGCCACGGCGGCAGCATCTGGTCGAGGTTGTCGATTTCCTCCTCGAACTCCTCGAGGAAGACTTCACGGATCTCGTCGTCGATCTCGTCGCCGGTGAGCTCGAAGCCGCCGGCGGTGCCGGTGCCGACCGGGGCAGGCACGTGCACGGGAGCCGCGGGGGCTTCCGGGGCTTCGCCCGGGGCGGCCGCCGGCGTGGCGACGGGATGCGCGGCTTCGCCCGGGATTTCCGGAAGCGCCAGCGAATCGGCCTCTTCCAACACGGGCACCGGTCCGATTTCGACGTCCAGGGTGTCGACGTCGCCGGCCTGAAGGTCGGCCGCGGCGATGAAGGGCGTCGGCTCGGCGGCCGGCAACGGCCAGTAGCCCAGCGACTCGAGGCTGTTGCGGGCGATGTCGAGGATGTCGTCGCGGTTGGGGCGCTGCTCGCGCAGCGCCTCCAGGTAGTACTCCAGGCTGGCCAGCGCGTCGGCCAGGGTGTCGAGCTGGCGGCCGTTGGGTACGCGGTGGCGCGCGATCAGTTCGCGCTCGGTGTACATGCGCACGCCGGACAGGTATTGCGACGGCAGCGGCAGTTCCAGCATCTGCAGCGCGCCACCGACTTCCTGCAGCAGGCGCGGGACCTCGACCAGTTCGCCGTGGTCCCAGTTGGTTTCCACGAACGCGACGAAGGCCTGGCGGGCGTCGGCGAAGTTGGCAATCGCCTCGCGTGCCAGCACCTCCAGCACCTTGCGCGATTCGCTGGCGAGCATGTCGTCGTCGCCGGCGGCGTTGGGCCCACCCAGTCGCGCGACCTGCTCGTCGAGCGACGCATCCACGTACAGCAGCGCGCCGGCGATATCCAGCAATGCGCCCTCGTCGGCATTGCGGTCGCCATCGACGATGCGACGCATCGCCTCGCGCTGCTGCTGCACGACGTTGCGGGCGACCCCGAGGCCGAGCATGCCCAGGGTGTCTGCGACACGACCCAGCGCCTCGACCTGCGGCCGCAGGCCGGCGACATCGCCCTGGCCGCTGCGCAGGTGCAGGTCGAGCGCATCCTTGACCCGCAGCAGGTCTTCCTTGACCGCGGCGGACACGGTATCCAACAGCGCGCGATTGCGGCCGGTCAGGCTGCCCTGCGCATGCGCCAGTTCGGATTCGCTCGGCGCGGGCGCATCGAGGTCGAACGTTTCGCGCAGGTCCTTCAGCGCGGCGTGATCGCCGTCGGTGTGGGCGACGTGGTAAAGCAGTTGCCGGGTCGGTTCCAGCGCGGCTTCGGCGCGCGGCATGCCGAAACCATCGTCCTCGAACAGGCGCCGGGTTTCACGCTCGACGCTGGCAAAGGCCTGCCGCAGCGCGGCGGTCGCCGGCAACGCGCCATCGCGCAGGGCGCCGGCCACGGAGGAGGCAACCCACAGCATGCGCCGCGCGGCTTCCTCGCCGGACTGCGACAGCAGCCCGTCGATGGCGGCGGCGAGGGACGCGGCCGACGCCGGTACCCCCTGCTCGGGCCAGGTCGCCAGCGCGTCGTGCAGCTGTGCCAGCAGCGGCGCGGCGCTGGCTTCGCGCGATTGCCGCGACGGCGTCGCGTCGGTCGCCAGGGCTTCGGGCAACGGCCGTTGCAAGTCCGGCGCGAACAGCACGCTCTCGCTGAGGCCGGTTTCGCCGCGCGCCGCGCGCAACTCGTTGAGCAACGGCAGCAGCACGATCGGGATGTCCTTGTGCCCGCCCTGCAACCGCTCCAGGTAGTCGGGCAACAGCACCACGCCGCGCATGAGCGTGGCGCAGGCCTCGTCGCGCTCCGCCACGCTGCCTTCCTGCAGGGCCTGCGCGAGCTGCTCCATCTCCTCGGCCACCATCGCCGGCGCATACAGCTCGACCATGCGCAGGGTGCCCTGCACCTGGTGCAGGTAGCTGGCGCAGAAGCGCATGCGGCTGGTGTCGGACGGATCCTCGGCGAAGGCCTCGATCTCGATCCGCGCCTGGCGCAGGGTCTCGTCCAGCTCCGGCTTGACCCAGCCCAGCGTGGTGTAGTCGATCGCGTCGCGCAACACCGTGGTCATCGTGCGCCCCCCCGCGGCGCGCGCCCCGGGGCGCGGCTCAGGTCAAGGACGGCCACGCGGGCGGGAGCGGACATGTTCATCGCGAAGACGACCTCGCCGCTCAGGCCGGCAGCTTGAAGTCGGCGACCGAACGACGCAGGTCGGCCGCAAGCTGCGCCAGGTTTCCGATCGACTCGGCCGTCTGGTTGGCGCCCTGCGAGGTCTGCGCGGTGATCGACTGGATCGTGTTCATCGCCTGGGTGATGTTCGACGCCGCCGCGGTCTGCTGCTGCGCCGCGTTGGAGATGCCCTGGATGAGGTCGGCGAGGCTGGTCGACACGTTTTCGATCTCGCCCAGCGCGGTACCGGCGTCCTCGGCCAGGCGCGCACCGGCGACCACTTCGGAAGTCGTCTGCTCCATCGAGCTGACGGCCTCGTTGGTGTCGGCCTGAATCGTCTGCACCAGGGATTCGATGCGCTTGGTCGCGTTGGACGAGCGTTCGGCGAGTCGCTGCACTTCGTCGGCCACCACCGCGAACCCGCGGCCCGCCTCGCCGGCGGACGCCGCCTGGATGGCCGCGTTCAGCGCCAGGATGTTGGTCTGCTCGGAAATGTCGTTGATCAGTTCGACGATCGAGCCGATTTCCTGCGAGCTCTCGCCCAGCCGCTTGATGCGCTTGGAGGTTTCCTGGATCTGGTCGCGGATCGAGTCCATGCCGGCGATCGTCTGCCGCACCACGCCGGCGCCGTTGGTCGCGATCTGCACCGAGCGCTGCGCCACCTCGGCCGACTCGGCGGAGTTCTTCGAGACCTGGTTGATGCTGGCGGCGATTTCGTTGATCCGGTCGGACGCCGAGTTGATTTCGGTGGCCTGGTGCTCGGCGGCCTCGGCCAGGTGCATGGCGGTGGCCTGCGTCTCCTGCGCACTGGAGGCCACCTGCACCGAGGTGTCGGTGATCGTCTGCACCAGGCTGCGCAGCTGCTCGACCGCGAAGTTGATCGAGTCGGCGATCGCGCCGGTCATGTCCTCGGTGACCGTCGCCTTCACCGTCAGGTCGCCTTCGGCGAGCGAACCCATCTCGTCCAGCAGGCGCATGATCGCCTCCTGGTTGCGGTTGTTGAGCTCCATCGTGGTTTCGTAGCGCTTGCGCTCGGCGCGCCGGGTGCTGAAGTACAGGCCGACCAGCGAAACCAGTACCAGCGCGCCCGACAGGATGCTGACCCAGACGCCGCCGATGATGCTGGTGTCCTTGAGCGAGCCGAAGGCGGTGAAGGCGCTGAACAGGTTTTCGCTGTCCGACAGCAGCTTGTCGGAGCCGGTGGCGATCGCGGTCGCGGAGTTCTGGGCGCGGAACAGGTTCTGGGACGTGCCGAGGATCGCGTCGAGGTCCTTCTTCATCTCGACCCAGAGGCTATTGGCCTGGTTGAGCGCGGCCAGCGCATTGGCGTTGGTCAGCTTCTGCACGTTGAGCGTGGCGTCACCCTGGCGCAGGCCGTTCAGCACCTGGCCGAACACGCCGGCGTCGCGCGCCAGCGCGTCGCCCGACAGCGAGGCGGTGGCGCCGCCAGCCTGGATCTCGGCGACGCGGCGGGCCATGGTCGCTGCCAGCACCACCTCGCGCAGGGCGATGTAGATCTGCGAGGACTGCGAGCCGGAGGCCGACATCGCGCGCACCACTTCGTCCATCTGCGCCTGCAGCTGCGGCACCTTCTGGGTGAAGCTGCTGGCGTTGCCCGCCAGGCCGAGCACGGCCTTCTCCGAGCCGATCACCTGGTCGGCGTTCTTGGCCAGCGGCGTCCAGGTCTGGGTGACGGTGTTGATCGGGCCGGCGACGCCGGCGGTCTGGCCGAAGCGGTCGTTGAGCAGCTTGATGTCGCTGTCGATCTGCTGGCGCGTGGCCTTGAACGCGGCGAACGACTCGGCGTTGCCGCCGACCGCCTCGCGGCCCTGGTTGGCCAGGCGCTGCGAGTTCACCTGCAGGTTCGAGGCCGCGGTGCTGGCACCGCCCAGTCGCGCCGCCTTGGTGGTCGCCCAGATGGTGTTGCCGGCGAAAACCAGCAGCGACAGCAGCAGCAACCAGATCCAGACGTTGGTGCCGATGGTGCGGCCCTTGCCGGCGACATTGTCCATTACAGTGCTCATGGTTCGACCTCGACCTTCGGTTGCGATGCGCGGCGGTCAGGCCGCGGCTTGTCTGAATTCGGGAGTGCGGGCCAGCCGTTCCAGGCTGAAGATGCCCCAGGCGTTGTCGGCGTACGCATAGGCACGATCGACGAAATGCGCGTAACGGCCTTCGGCCAGCTGGTGTTCGGGAAGCGAATCGGCGGGCAGCAGCTGCTCCTCGACGAAGCTGCGCTGCCCGAACAGCTCGTCGATCGTGACCGCGACGTCGCCGCCGGGCTGGCGCACGATCAGTACACGCTGGCCCTCGTGGATCACGGTGCGCTCGCCTTCCAGGAACTGCTTGAGGTCCACGATCGGCAGCAGGTTGCCGCGGACGTTGGCCACGCCGAGCATCCACGGCTGCGCGCCGGGTACCGGTGTGACCTGCGGCATCGGCAGGATCTCGACCACCTCGTCGAAACCGGCCGCCAGCCGCTTGTGGCCGATGCGGAAGCCCACGCCGCGCCACAGGCCGGGCGCGTCCAGCTGTTCGGGCAGGCCGGCGACATGTGCCAGGCTGCGCCTTTCGTAGTCGGCGAGGATCTCGAACGGGCCGCGGCGCTTGCTCATCTCAGGCACCGAGCAGCTCGTTGATGCGGGCGACCAGCGCGCCCTCGTCCGGCGGCTTGACGATGTAGTCCTTGGCGCCCTGGCGCAGGCCCCAGGCCCGGTCGGTCTCCATGCCCTTGGTGCTGACGATCAGCACCGGGATGGCGCTGGTGGCGCCGTCGCGCGACAGCGCGCGCGTGGCCTGGAAGCCGTTCATGCCGGGCAGCACGACGTCCATCAGCACCAGGTCGGGCAGTTCGCGCTTGCAGACCTCGATGCCGTCCTCGGCGCTGCCCGAAGTCAGCACCTGGTGGCCGTTGCGTTCCAGCAACTGGGTGAGCACCGCCGTGTCGGTCGGCGAGTCCTCGATCAGGAGAATGCGTGCCATTGGATTGCCCTACCCCCCGGTCAGGCGTTGACGTGCTTGCGGATCGCGTCGAGCAGCTCTTCGCGCGTGAATGGCTTGGTGACGTACTGCTCCGAGCCGACGATGCGGCCGCGGGCCTTGTCGAACAGGCCGTCCTTGGACGACAGCATGATCACCGGCGTGGACTTGAACAGCTGGTTGTTCTTGATCAGCGCGCAGGTCTGGTAGCCGTCCAGGCGCGGCATCATGATGTCGACGAAGATGATCTGCGGCTGGTGGTCGGCGATCTTGGCCAGCGCCTCGAAGCCGTCGGTGGCGGTGACCACGTCGGCGCCCTCGCGCTTGAGCAGCGTCTCGGCGGTGCGCCGGATCGTCTTGGAGTCATCGATCACCATCACGCGGAGGCCATCGAGGCTTCCGGTGCGGCTGTCATCTGGCGTCATTGCTGCTCCCCTGTGCGCGACGCTTCGTGATTGCCGGCGTCGCTGCGAAACCCCTATATCCCAGCCCGCGCCGGCAGTGTCAAGTTTTCATTTGACCGGCTCGTGTCCCTGAACGCGTTCACCCGCTCCGGAACGCCGCCGGGGCCGGCGCGCACCCCTGCTACCATGCGTCGCATTCTGCCGCGGACCGGTCGCATGGTGCTCGATATCGTCGTCGTGATGGATCCGATCGGGACCATCAAGATCGCCAAGGACTCGACCTTCGCGATGCTGCTCGAGGCGCAGCGACGCGGCCATCGCCTGCACTACGTGCGTCCCGGCGGGCTGTGGCTGCGCGATGGCGTGGCCATGGCGACCACGGCGGCGCTGACCGTGCGTGACGACCCGGCCGGCTGGCACGAACTGGGCACCCCGTCACGGCGTGCGCTGGGTTCCGGCGACGTGGTGCTGATGCGGACCGACCCGCCGGTGGATGCCGAATACATCCACGACACCCAGATCCTGGGCATCGCCCAGCAGGCCGGGGCCATGGTGGTCAACGACCCGCGTGGCCTGCGCGACATGAACGAGAAGCTGACCGCGCTGGAGTTCCCGCAGTGCTGCCCGCCGACCCTGGTCAGCCGCGACCCCGCCGCGCTCAAGGCCTTCGTCGCCGAGCACGGCGAGGCGGTGCTCAAGACCCTGGACGGGATGGGCGGGCGCTCGATCTTCCGCGCCCGGCACGGCGACCCCAACACCAACGTCATCCTCGAGACCCTGACCGGCGGCGGCCTCCACCTGGCCATGGCGCAGCGCTACATCCCGGAGATCAGCGCCGGCGACAAGCGCATCCTCCTGGTCGACGGGGTGGCGGTGGACTACTGCCTGGCGCGGGTCCCGCAGGGCGACGAGTTCCGCGGCAACCTCGCGGCCGGTGGTCGTGGCGAGGGCCGGCCGCTGTCCGAGCGCGACCGCTGGATCGCCGCCCAGGTCGGGCCGGAGATGCGGCGGCGGGGCATGGTCTTCGTCGGCCTGGACGTGATCGGCGACTACCTGACCGAGGTCAACGTCACCAGCCCGACCTGCATCCGCGAACTCGACGCCCAGTACGGCCTCAACATCGCCGGCCAGCTGTTCGACGCGATCGAGGCCCGCTGCCGCCAGCCGGAGCCCGCGCCGCGCTGATGTCCGCCGTCGCCGCCCCCCGCCCGCAGATCGGCGACCGCGATCGCCTGGGCGCCACCCTGGTGCTGTCGCTGCTGCTGCACGGGATGCTGATCCTGGGAGTCGGCTTCGTGCTCGACGATGCCGCCCCGGTCATGCCGACGCTGGACGTGATCCTCACCCAGACCCGGTCCGCGCTGACCCCGGCGCAGGCCGACTTCCTCGCCCAGGCCAGCAACCTGGGCGGCGGTGACGACGACAAGGCGAGTCGCCCGCGCGACCCCCAGACCGGGGACATCGCCAAGCCCGAGGACGGCGTCGCCCCGCGCGAACTGCGGGCGCAGACACCGGCGCCGCAACCGCCCCCGCAGGCGCGCGTCGTCAGCAGCAGCAGCGGCCAGGCCCGCGCGCCGCTGCCCCAGGCCGCCGCGCAGGTCGAGCCGGCGCCGCTGCCGCCCGGGCAACTGAAGATCGAGCACGACATCGCCATGGCGCGGCTGGCGGCCGAGATCCACCTGCGCTCGCAGCGCTATGCCAGGCGGCCGTCGCGCAAGTTCGTTTCCGCCAGCACCCGCGAGTACGCCTGGGCCGCCTACCTGCGGGCCTGGGTGGACCGGGTCGAGCGCGTCGGCAACCTCAATTACCCGGACGAAGCGCGCCGTCGCCACATCGGCGGCGTGGTCGTGATCAACGTCGGCATCCGCCGCGACGGCACGGTGGAGCGTGCCGACATCGTCAAGTCCAGCCACATCCCGCTGCTGGACGCGGCCGCGCTGCGCATCGCCAAGCTCGCCGAACCCTATCCGCCGCTGCCGAAGACGGCCGAGGACCCGGACATCCTCAACGTCGTGCGCACCTGGCAGTTCATGCCCGGCGGCGAACTGATCGACCGCTGAGCATGACCCCGTTCGAATACCTCTCGGTCCTGATCTCGATCGTCATCGGCCTGGCGATCACCCAGCTGCTGTCGGGCACCGCGCGGCTGATCCAGATCCGGGCGCGGGTGCGGCCGCACGCCACCACCCTGCTGTGGATGGCGACCCTGTTCCTGCTCGACACCCAGATCTGGTGGGCGGCGTTCGAGCGCCGCGACATCGGCCAGTGGAACTTCTTCCTGTTCCTGTTCTACCTGTTGCAGCCGACGCTCGCGTTCCTGCTCAGCTACCTGGTGCTGCCGGAGCTGGGGGACGAGGACGAGATCGACCTGCCGGCGAACTTCGCCGGCAACCGGCCGTGGTTCTTCGGCCTGCTCGCGCTGCTGCCGCTGGTCAGCCTGGCGGACGAATACATCGACGCGGGCGCTGTCCCCAGCGACGCCGACGCCGCCTTCCGGGTGCTGTTCCTGCTGCTGGCGCTGGTCGCCGGCCGCGTGCACGGCGCGCGCGCCCAGCTGTGGTTCGCCGGCAGTTCGCTGGCATTGCTGTGCGGTTACGTCGGCCTGCTGTTCCTGCACCTGTCGTGAGGGCGGTTCACGATCCGCGGCGCCCCTGCTGCTCGGCCAGGGTGAGGGCGACGTTGTCGCGCAGGTAGGCCGGTTCCAGCCGTTCCGGCGCCACCGCTTCGCCGCGGGCGAAGGCCGCCACCGCCAGCCGTGCGACGTCCGCCGCATGCGGCAGGGCGCCTGCGTCGACGCTGGCGAGCCGCGCGCCGAATCGCGCCGGCAGTGCGCCGTCCGCGGCGGCGAAGCCGGTACCGACGCCGTGCCAGCCGTCGCCTTCCGGCAATGCGGCCGCACCGGGCGCGACCACCGCCTCGGCCTGCAGCAGCCGCAGGCCGTCGCCTTCGCGCCCGAACGCGGCCAAATAGACCTCGCCCATGCGCGCGTCGATCGCGGCGAGGATGCGCTCGCCGGCCGCCGGCAGCGCCAATGCGGCAAGCGTCGACACCGGTACCACCGGGCGATCCAGCGCCAGCGCGATGCCCTGCGCGATCGCCACCCCCAGGCGCACGCCGGTGAATGCGCCGGGCCCGCGCCCGGTGGCGATCGCATCGAGCTGCGCCTTCGCGACGCCCGCCTCGGCGAGCAAGGCTTCCGCCCACGGCAACGCCAGCTCCGCGTGCCGCCGCGGCGCCAGTTCGAAGCGCTCGTGCAGCGCGCCGTCCAGCCACAGCGCGACCGAGCAGGCTTCGGTCGAGGTCTCGAAGGCGAGCAGCTTCATCGCGGGCCGGTTCCGGTCATGGCCGGGGATTCTGCCGCAAAGAACGCTTCGACATCGCCGACGTCGCGCGTGCGCGGCAGCGGCGGCAGCGAATCCAGGAACACGCGGCCGTAGCTCTTGCCGGCCAGGCGCGGATCGCACAGCACCAGCACGCCGCGATCGCTTTCGGTGCGGATCAGGCGGCCGACGCCCTGTTTGAGCGCGATCACCGCCTGCGGCAGTTGCTCGTCGCGGAACGGATTGCCGCCGCCACGGCGCACCGCCTGCAGCCGCGCCTCGAACACCGGATCGTCCGGCGCGGCGAACGGCAACTTGTCGATCACCACCACGCTGAGCGCGGCGCCGGCGACGTCGACGCCCTCGCGGAAGCTGGCGGCGCCCAGCAGCACGCCGTTGCCGGAATCGCGGAAGCGCTGCAACAGCTGCGCGCGCGGTGCTTCGCCCTGCACGAACAGCGGCCACGGCTGGCCACGCAGCGCCTGCGCCGCTTCGCGCAGCGCGCGATGCGAGGCGAACAGCACGAACGCGCGCCCGGCCGAAGCCCGCAGCACCGGCAGCAAGGCCTCGACCAGGGCCGCGTTGTAGTCGCGCGACATCGGCTCGGGCAATCGCGGCGGCAGGTAGCACAGCGCCTGCGCGTTCCAGTCGAAAGGACTGGGCTCCAGCAGCGTGGTCGGCGCTTCGAGTCCCAGCCGCGTGGCGACGTGGTCGAAGCGGCCGGCGACCGCCAGCGTCGCAGAGGTGAACACCCAGGCCGCGTGAGAGCGCTCGCGGTGCGCGCGCAGCGGGCCGGACACGTCCAGCGGCGTGCGCTGCAATCGGAAGCCGCGCGGGGTCAGCTCGTACCAGCGCACGTCGTCGTCGACGGCATCGAGCCCGGAATCGAGGTCGCGCTCGACCAGCCAGCGCGCCAGGCGCGCGGCCGAATCCTGCGCGCGTGCCTGGCAGGCGTCGAACCCTGGCGACGCTTCGCGCACCGGCCCCAGCGCTTCGCCGAGCTGCGCGAGCGCCGCGGCCAGGGCCTCGAACGCCGCCCGGACCGGCGCTTCCTCCAGCGCCCGCTGCTGGGTGCCGCGCGTGGGCAGCACGTCCATCGCCGCACGCAGGGCGCGGCCGGCGTGTTCCAGTTGCTGCGCGGGTCCCTGCACCAGCGCGAGCGAACCCGGGACGTCCTTGCATTCGCGCAGCGCATCGCGCGCCAGCTCCACCAGCGGGCGCGCGCCCAGGCCCTCGCCGAAGAACTGCGCGGCCAGTTCCGGCAACTGGTGCGCCTCGTCGACCACGAATGCCTGCGCCCCGGGCAGGATCTCGCCGAACCCTTCCTGCTTCAGCGCCAGGTCGGCGAGCAGCAGGTGGTGGTTGACCACCACCAGGTCGGCGGCCTGCGCGCGCTGCCGCGCCTGCACGACGAAGCAATCCGCCCAGAACGGGCATTCGCTGCCCAGGCAGTTCTCGGCGGTGCTGGTGACCAGCGGGACCAACGGCGAATCGTCCGGCAACCCGTCGAGTTCGGCCAGGTCGCCCATGCGCGTGCGCCCTGCCCAGGCGACGATGCGCTGGAACAGCGCGACCTGGTCGTAACCTGAAAGCGTGCCCCTGGACAGTTGCGGATCGCCCTTCGCCTGCTCCAGCCGGTACCTGCACACGTAATTGGCGCGGCCCTTGAGCAATGCGCTCTTGAGGCCGACGCCGAGCGCGTCGCGCACGCGCGGCAGGTCGCGGTGGTAGAGCTGGTCCTGGAGCGCGCGGGTACCGGTGGAAACGATGGTCTTCAGGCCCGACAGCAAGGCCGGCACCAGGTAGGCATAGGTCTTGCCGGTGCCGGTGCCGGCTTCGGCCAGCAGCACGTCGCCCTGCTCGAACGCCTGCGCCACCGCCTCGGCCAGGCGCTGCTGCGCCGGGCGCGGCGCGAAGCCGTCGATGGTTTCGGCGAGCGCGCCCCCCTGCGCCAGCGCGGCGTGGCTGCGGTCGGTCAGCGCGGACATCTCAGAACCGGTTCGGGCCGGCGACCTTGCAGTCGTCGACCTGCGCCTGCGCCGACTGCGCGCCGGCGGCGTCGCCGGCGACCAGCCGCGCCTGTCGCACCGTGGCCCAGTGCCGCCGGCACAACGGGCCGACTTTCGCGCCCAACTCGTAGGCGCGGCGCGCAAGGCGCTCGGCGTCGTCGAATTGCCGCAGCAGCAGCGCCGCCTCGGCGCGTTCCTGCAGCAGCGCCGGATCCTCCGGCACGATCGCCAATGCCTGGTCCAGCGCCGCCGCGGCGTCGGCGTACCGCTGCCGGCTTTCCAGCTGCAGCGCGTCCTCGCGCAGGTCCTCGACCATCGGGTCGCGCAGCGGCTGCACCGCCAGTTCGGCGTCATCGTGGCCGGCGGTCGCGCGGATCGCCGCCACCATCGCTTCCGGTGAGGCGTCGGTCAGCGCGGCGGGCGGCGGCGGCGCCGGCGTGGCGCAGGCGACGAGCAGCACGAACGTGCCGGCCGCAAGCGCACGCAACGCCATGGACGGGAACGCCGTCACGGCGCTTCCGCCGGCGCCGGCCGCGGCGCCGGCTCGGGCTGCGGCGGCGCCTGTTTCGCCGGATCGTCGCGATCGCCCCAGCCGAACCAGCTGCGCCAGCCGCCTTCGCGCCCGTCGTCCTGCTGCCCTTGCTGCTGGTAGTAGGGATCGGGGTTGGCGTAGACGCAGGGCTGGTAGGCCGGCGCGAAGCCGGCGACGAAGGCGAAGCGGCGTGCGCCCGGACATCCGGAATCGGTGCTGCGCGACTGCACGACCCACTGCCAGTCGATGCCCTTGTCGGCGACCTGCAGCGGCGCGCTCGGCAGCCGCGAGAAGATCCCGGACCACACCTTCATCGCGCCGGTGGCGCCATACAGGCCCGTCATCTCGTTCTGGTCGTTGCCGACCCAGATCACCGCGAGGTGGTCGCCGGTCCAGCCGGCGAACCAGCTGTCGCGCCCGTCGTTGCTGGTGCCTGTCTTGCCGGCGGCGTTGAGCCGCCCGAGGCCGTCGGCGACCAACTGCCGCCCGGTGCCGCCGACCACCGCCTGCTGCAGCGCGATCGTCACCAGCCGCGCCGCGATCGCATCGCCTTCCTGCGCCGGCGCCGGCGCCTTGTCGTAGCGGTTGACGACCTTGCCGTCGCGGTCGATCACGCCGCGCACCGCGTGCAGCGGCTGGATCTCGCCGTCGGAGGCGAGGAACTGGTACAGCTGCGCCATCGCGTACGGGCTCTGGTCCATCGCGCCGAGGATCAGCGAAGGATTGGGATCGGCGTGGATCCCGGCCAGTGTCCGGATCAGGTCGGCGACGCGTTCGGGCTGCACCTGCATGCCCACGCGCACCGTGGCCTGGTTCCAGGAATGCGCCAGCGCATCGACCAGGCGCACCGTGCCGTGGCTGCGGCGGTCGGAATTGCCCGGGCTCCAGCGCTTGCCGTTGTCCAGGGTGATGGTGACCGGGCTGTCGTCGACGAAGCTGGCCAGCGACCAGCGCCCCGGTTGCGCCAGCGCCAGCAGGTACACGAACGGCTTGATGATCGAGCCGACCGGGCGCTGCGCCTCGACCGCGCGGTTGAAGCCGTGCTGCGCGAAATCGCGGCTGCCGACCACTGCGCGGACCTCGCCTTCGTGCACGTCGGTGAGCACCAGCCCGGCCTGCAGCGGCGGCCGCTTCCTGTTGTCGAGCGACTTCAGCGTCCTGGTCACCGCGCCCTCGGCATAGGCCTGCGCCGCCGGCGACATCGCCGTCATCACGCTCAGGCCGGCGCCCTGCAGGGCATCGGCGGGGTAGTCGCGCGCCAGTTGTCGCCGCACCAGGTCGACATAGGCCGGGAAGCGGTTGGCCGAGGTGCTGCCCGGCGCGTCGGTGATGCCCAGCGGCGCCTTCTGCGCGCGCGCCAGTTCGGCGTCGTTGATCAGGCCGGTCTCGTGGAACTTCTCGAGCGCGAAATCACGGCGCGCCCTGGCGCGCTCCGGGTTGCGGCGCGGGTCGTACCACGACGGGCCGCGGATGATGCCCACCAGCAGCGCGACCTGTTCGGTCGACAGATCGCGCAGGTCGCGTCCGAACCAGAATTCGGCGCCGGCGGCGACGCCGCGGATTTCCTGCGCGCCGCGCTGGCCGAGGTAGACCTGGTTGAGGTAGGTCTCCAGGATCGTGCGCTTGTCGTAGCGCGCCTCGATCAGCAGCGCGTACAGGATCTCGTTGAACTTGCGGGTCAGGGTCTGCTCCTGGCCGATGCCGAGCAGGCCGCTGCGCGCCAGCTGCTGGGTCAGGGTGCTGGCGCCCTGCTTGGTCTGCCCGCCCGAGCGCACGGTGACGAACAGCGCGCGCAGCATGCCGGACAGGTCGATGCCGTGGTGGTGGGCGAAATCGCGGTCCTCGACCGCCTGCAGCCCGGTGATCAGCAGTTCCGGCACCTCCTCGATCCGCACCAGCCGCCGCTCTTCCTGCTTCTGTCCGTACAGCGTGGCGATGCGCGCCGCGTCCAGCCGGGCCGACTTGACCGCGCGCTTGCGCGCCAGGTCGCGCACGCTGGCGACGCGGTTGCCCGACAGCACCACTTCGATCCGGCTCGGCCCGACCATGCCGGCCACGTCCTGGAAGCCGCGGCTGGCGATGCGCCAGCGGCCGCCGTCATGGCTGTAGGTGCCGGGACGCACCCCGGCGCCGTCGTCGCGGTAGGACGCGGCGTCGAGCTCGGTCTTGAGCGTGCGCGCGTCCATCGCCAGCCCCTGCGCCAGCAGCAGCGGCCGTGCGTAGACCCGGGTCGGCAGCTGCCAGCGCAACTGGCCGAAGTGCGCGCCGACCTGGTGGTTGAGGTAGAGGGTGTAGGGAATCAGGAACCCGAGCCCGAGGCCGACCGCCGCCAGGCCCCAGGTCAGCAGCCGCCGGCGCCAGTCGCCGGCCGGGGTGGCGTCGAGATCGTCGTCTTCGTCGTAGTCAATGCGCGGCATGGGTTCCGTGGCACGAATGTGGGGGCCTGCGCCGGCAGGCGTGCGGATGCGACAATGGCCGGGCATGCCGGGAAGCGCCGAGTCTAGCGCAGGCCATTCCGCCGCCCGGGCAGGCATCCTTCCCCAGTCAGCCGGAGTTCCGTTGGCATGTCGTTGTCGTTGGCCGATGCGCGGTTCCTGTTCGATCGCGCGCTCGGCCTGCTGCGACGCGGCGCCACCAGCCTGAGGACGCGCGGCTGGCGCGCCAGCTGGGAACGCGCGGCGATCCAGTTGCGGCGTGCCCCCGCGGCCGCGGTGGACGCGTTGTTCCGCCCCGCCGACGACGCCTTCGCGCCGTTTTCCGTGCCCGCGTCCGCGCATCCGCGCGCCAGCATCGTGATCCCGGTCTATGGCCAGTTCGCGCATACCCTGGCCTGCCTGCGCGCGCTGGCCGCGCATCCGCCTGCCGCGGCGGTCGAGATCATCGTCGTGGACGACGGCTCCACCGACGCGACCACGACCGCGCTGCCGCAGGTCGCGGGCCTGCGCTACCACCGCCGCGCGCAGAACGGCGGCTTCATCGCCGCCTGCAACGACGGCGCCGGGCTCGCCCGCGGCGAGGTCCTGGTGTTCCTCAACAACGACACGGTGCCGCAGCCCGGCTGGCTCGACGTGCTGCTGGACACCTTCGATGCGCACCCGGATGCCGGCCTGGTCGGCGCCCAACTGCTCTACCCCGATGGCCGCCTGCAGGAAGCCGGGGGCGTGGTCTTCGCCGACGGTAGTGGCTGGAACTACGGCCGCTTCGAATCGCCACGCGATCCGCGCTATTCCTACCTGCGCGATGCCGATTACGCCAGCGGCGCCGCGCTCGCGATCCCGCGCGCGCTGTTCGCGCAGGTCGGCGGCTTCGACCCGCGCTATGCACCGGCCTACTACGAGGACACCGACCTGGCGTTCGCGGTGCGCGCCGCCGGCCGCCGCGTGCTGTACCAGCCGGCCGCGCGCGTGGTCCACGACGAAGGCACGACCTCGGGCACCGATACCGGCAGCGGCGCCAAGGCCTACCAGGTACGCAACCGCCAGCGTTTCGCGGAGCACCGGCGCGCCGAACTCGCGTTGCAGCCCGCGCCGGGCACGCTGCCGTCGCCGGCCGTCCTGCACCGCCGCCAGCGCCAGGTGCTGGTGATCGACGCGCTGACGCCGCAACCGGACCATGACTCGGGTTCGCTGCGGCTGGTCAACCTGATGCGGCTGCTGCGCGAGGAAGGCGCGCACGTGGTGTTCCTGCCGGCCAACCGCGCGCATGCCGGGCGCTACACCGAGGCCTTGCAGCAGCTCGGGGTCGAGGCCTGGTACGCGCCCTTCGCCCGCCGTGCGCCGGCCTGGCTGCGCGAGCATGGGCCGCGCTTCGACAGCGTGCTGCTGTGCCGCCACTACGTCGCCCGTGAATTCCTGCCGCTGCTGCGCGCGCACGCGCCGCAGGCGCGGATCGCATTCGACACCGTCGACCTGCATTACCTGCGCGAGCAGCGCGCGGCCGAACTGCGCGGCGACGAAGCGCTCTTGCGCAACGCCGCGCGCACGCGCGCGCTGGAGCTTGACGTGATCGCGCGCAGCGACGTCACCGTGGTGGTGAGCGCGGCCGAACGCGAACTGCTGGCCCGCGACGCACCGCGGGCCACGGTCGAGGTCCTGTCCAACCTGCACCAGCCGGCGGGGCCGGGGCTGCCGTTCGCGCAGCGCCACGACCTGGTATTCGTCGGCGGTTTCCGCCATCCGCCGAACGTGGACGCGGTGCGCTGGTTCGCCGCCGAGGTGTTCCCGCGCGTGCGAGAACGGCTGCCCGGGGTCCGCTTCCATTGCATCGGCAGCCACGTGGTGCCCGAAGTCGAAGCGCTGGCGTCGCAGCCGGGCGTACTGGTGCACGGGCACGTGCCCGACATCGCGCCGTACATGGACGGCTGCCGGATCGCGGTGGCGCCGCTGCGCTATGGCGCCGGGGTCAAGGGCAAGGTCAACCTGAGCATGGCCCACGGCCAGCCGGTGGTGGCGACGCCCAGTGCGGTGGAAGGCATGCACCTGGGCGACGGCGAGGACGTGCTGGTGGCCGCCGATGCCGCGGCCTTCGCCGATGCGCTGGTGCGCCTGTACCACGACCAGGCGCTGTGGCAGCGCCTGAGCGCGGGCGGCCTGGCCAACGTCGAGCGCCACTTCTCGCTCGATGCCGCGCGCGACTGCGTGCGCCGGCTGCTGCTCTGAGCGCGCCCGGCTAGGGCTGGTCCGCGGGCGACGCGGCCCGCAGCCGCTGCTCGAACGCATCCAGCCCCGGGGCGGCCGGGTCGTTCGCGCGCGCGGCCGCCAGTGCCGCGCGCGCGCGCGGCAGTTCGCCCGCCGCCAGGCGTTCGTCGCCGTAGGCCAGCCAGCGTCCGGCGAGCCGTTGCCGCGCCTGCGCCACCCCTGCGCTGTCGCCGTCCAGTGCCTGCCAGGCATCGAGGCAGGCATCGGCGCGACCGAGGTTGTTGCCGCGCAGTTCTCGATCGAAGCATTCGCGCGCGGCCGGCAGCAGGCGCGCGGAGGCGCGGCGCACGGCGGCGTCGCCTGGCGCGATCGCGCGCGCGGCGCGCAGCTTGTCGAAGGCACTGTCGCCCGGCGGCGCGAGCAGGTCGCCGCGGCCCTCGGCGGCCACGGCATCGGCCAGCAGCGCCTGCACCCGGCGCCGCCGTTCGCGCGCGGACAGCGGCGATCCGAGCCGGGCCTTGGCCTGCTGCGCGCGCACCACATGGCGCGCGGCGGTGGCCACCGCGCTGTCCTGCGGCGCCAGCGCGCGCGCCCGCTCCAGCGCTGCGCCGGCGTCGGCGAAGCGGAAATCCGAGGCCAGCCGTTCCGCGCGCTGCGCCCAGGCGACACCGACCCGTTCCAGCCCCTGCGCCGCTTCGGCGTCGCCGGCATCGATCGCGAGCAGCGCGCGATATCCCTGCGCGGCGGCGTCGAGGCGGCCACGGCGGCGGTCGCCCTCGGCGCGTTGCCGCGCCTGTTCCAGTGCCCGCGCCAGCGCTGCCTCGGCACCGGGCAGGTCGCCGTGGCCGGCATCGTAGCCACGCGCGGCCGCGATCATCGCCGCGGCCGGCGCCAGCTCGCCGCGCGCCAACGCCTGTCGCGCCTCCTGCAACAGGTCGGCGAGCGCGTCCTCGCGGCCCTCCAACGCTTCCACGCGCTCGGGCTGCAAGGCCAGCACCCGCTGGTAGAGCGGCAGCGCGGCCGTATCGCTGCCGTCGAGCCGGTGCTCGGCGCGGGCCCTGGCAGCACGCATGAGCAGCTGCGCGATGCCGGCACGCGCCGCTTCGCGTGCGCGCAGTTGCGCGGCGACCGCGTCGGCCTGCGCGCGCGGCACCGACAACGCCTGCGCCAGCGCAAGATCGCGATGGGCCTCCTCGAAGCGCCCCGCCGCGATCGCGCCTTGCGCGCGCGCCAGCGCCGCCTGCGCCACCTGCATCAGGCCGTCGCGGGCTTCGTTGCGGTCCGGATCCATCGCCAGCGCCGCCTCGTACAGCTCGCGCGCGCCGCTGCCATCGGCCGCGCTCAGGCGGCCCTGCGCCAACGCCTGCGCCGCCTGGGCGCGCAGCACCTGGGCGCGGGTCTGCGGCCAGAGGCGCTCGGCCAGCGGGCGCCTGAAGCCGAGCAGCAACGCCAGGGCCACGGCGATCGCGCACAGCGTCGGCACCAGCCAGCGTGGTCGCGACCGTGGCCGTGCGTGCGGCCGCGACGCCGCCGTTTCGAACCAGGCGGGATCGAGCGTGCCGGCGACCGGTTCCCGGCGCGGCGGGCGCGCGGGATCCACCGGGAGCCCGGAAGGGCGGTGCTCGTCGGGATCGCGCTCGCGGGGCATCGCGGCCAGCATAAGAGAAGCCACGATCATCGCAGCGTCTGCATCCGCTGCGATCGCCGGGTGTTCCAGCTGCCGTGCGTCTGCCGGCCGGCCCCCGCGGCATGGGCCGAACAGGCGAAACCGTCGCAAGGTCGCCTAGGGCGTGGCGCGTCGCGCCCGTTCCACGCCCGGCAGGCCATCGAGCTTGCCGAGCAGCCGCGACAGCTGGCCGAAATCGGCCACCCGCAGCCGCAGCCGCAGGCGCACCCGGCCGGCACGCGCGTGCTCGCTGTGGATGTCGAGCACGTGGGTGTCTTCCTGCGCGATCAGGTTGGTGACGTCCTTGAGCAGCCACTTGCGGTCGCTGGCGTCGACCAGCACCTCGACCTCGTGCCCGCCACCGCCGTGGCTGCCCCATTCCACCGGCAATACCCGCTGCGGCTGCGCCGCCGACAAGCGCAGCAAGGTGGCGCAATCACCGCGGTGCACGCTGACGCCGCGACCGCGGGTGAGGTAGCCGGCGATCGCCTCGCCCGGCAGCGGCTGGCAGCAGCGCGCGATCTGCACCAGCAGGTTGCCGACGCCGACCACCGTGAACGCCGGGGACTTGGTCGCCGCGGGCTTGCGCGGCGCACGCGGCCTGGCCGGCGCGGTCGCGCGCACGGGCTCGCTGCGCGCGCGTTCGTGCTCCAGCAGCACGCGCACGACCTGGTGCGGGCCGACGTCGCCCAGCGCGACCAGCACCTGCAGGTCCTCGATGCCGTCGGCGTTGAACTTCTGCAGCGCCGGCGCCGGGTCGGCGTGCTGCAGGCCGACCCGCTTCAACTCGCGGTCCAGCAGTTCACGCCCGGCCTGCACGTTGCGGGCGCGGTCCAGCTTGTGGAACCAGTTGCGCACCTTCTCGCGCGAGCGCGGGCTGGCGAGGAAACCGTTGGCCGCGACCAGCCAGTCGCGCCGCGGCTCGCCGGTCTTCGCGGTCAGGATTTCGACCCGGTCGCCACTGCGCAGGCGATGGTCCAACGGCACGATGCGGCCGTCGACCTTGGCGCCACGGCAACGGTGGCCGACTTCGGTATGCACGTGGTAGGCGAAGTCCAGCGGCGTCGCGCCCAACGGCAGGTCGACCACCTCGCCTTTCGGCGTCAGCACGTAGATCCGGTCCTCGACCAGCTCGCTGTCGAGCTCGCCGAGCAGGCCGGCCTCGCCGCCGTCATCCTTGCCGCCATCGACGTGGGTGTCGAGCAGGCGCCGCATCCATTCGATCTTGCGGTCCAGCGCGGCGTCGCCGGCGGCCGAGCGTCCCGCCCCGCCGGCCGCCCCGCCCGCTTCCTTGTAGCGCCAGTGCGCGGCCACGCCGAGCTCGGATTGCGCGTGCATCTCGAAGGTGCGGATCTGCACTTCCAGGGTCTTGCCTTCCGGGCCGACCACCGCGGTGTGCAGCGAGCGGTAGTCGTTGCGCTTGGGGCGCGCGATGTAGTCGTCGAACTCGCTGGGCAGCGGCAGCCACAGCGCGTGCACCACGCCCAGCGCCGCGTAGCAGGCGGCGACGTCGTCGACCAGCACCCGCACCGCGCGCAAGTCGTAGAGCTCGCCGATCGGCACGTCCTTCTTCTGCATCTTCTTCCAGATGCTGTAGATGTGCTTGGGGCGGCCGGCGACCTCGGCGTGCACGCCCTGCGCCGCCAGCGCGCCCTCCAGCGCCGCCTTGACCTGCTCGATGTAGCGCTCGCGGTCGCCGCGCTTTTCGTCGAGCAGGCGCGCGATCCGGCGATAGGTGTCCGGGTCCAGGTAGCGGAAGGCGAGGTCTTCCAGCTCCCACTTCAACTGCCAGATGCCGAGGCGGTTGGCGAGCGGGGCGTGGATGTCGCGGGTCAGCTGTGCCAGCGCACGGCGCTGCTCCTGCGACAAGCGGTCCGCGTGGCGCAGCCGCGCCAACTGCCGCGCCAGCAGGATCGGCACCACCCGCAGGTCGCGCACGATCGCCAGCAACAGCCGGCGCAGGCCTTCGCTGCCGCTGCCGTGGTCGCGGCGCTCGGCGTGCAGCGCCCACACCTGGTTGGCGGCCGCCTGGCCGTCGAGCAGGGCCACCACTGCCGGGAACTCCCGCGCCAGCCGCGGCTGCAGCGCCTGCCGCAGTCCGGGGGCGACATGCAGGATCGCGGCGGCGAGGACGTCACCATCGGATTCCAGCAGTGCCAGCGATCCCAGCGTGTCGGCAAGCACCGGCGCCGGGTCGCGCAGGGCGACGGCGCCGGCGGCGATGCCTTCCCGCAACAACGCCTGCAGCGCCGGTGCGATCGCGGCACACGCAGGCGCCGCCAGCATGGCTGGCGTCAGCGTGGCGGCCTGCGGGTTGTCGTGCTCGGGGGGAGGCACGGCGTTCACGACGAGGGGATCGATCGCCACCATATCCGGGTCGACGCGACCCGGACAAGCCGGGTTCGCTCGCGGCGACGACGCCTACGACGCCGGGCGTCGCAGTTGCGCCAGCCGCGCCGCCAGCTTCTTCGCCGAAACGCCGCCGCGGGCGCCGAGCTCCTGCGCGAACAGCGAGACCCGCAACTCCTCCAGATCCCAGCGCAGCGCCTGCCATTCCGGCGCACCTGCTTCGCCGGCCGCGGCCAGCGCATCGGCGAACGGCTTGAGCTCCAGCATCCGCGCCTGGTCGCGCACCGGATCGCGCAGCGCGCGCTCGCCACGCAGCGCCAGCGCCTTGAGGTAGCGTGGATATTCGGACAACGCGCTTGCCGGCACCTCGCGCAGGAAGCCCGGCGGCACCAGGGCGGCGAGCTGCGCGCGCATGTCGTCGAGGTTGCCGCTGGCCCAGCCGAGCAGCTTCGAGTCCAGTTTCGCCCGCACCTGCGCCACCAGCGCGAGGATGGTCTCTGCCTGTTGCAACCTCGACATCGCTTCGGGGAACAGCTCCCTGGCGACGGCGTCGCGGCGGCGGGCGAAGGCATCGGCGTCGCGGATCCCGCCGAGGCCGTCGGCGGTGAGCGCGGCGAAGGCGCCGTCGACGAGATCGGCGCGCAGCTGGTCGCCACCCTGCCCGCCCGGCTTGCCGGCCTGCGGCCGCGGCGCCGCGGACTCGATCGCCGCATGCAGCAGTGCGGTCTTTGGTTGCAGCGGCAGCTGCCGGCGCGCCTGCTTCAACTTGTCGGCCAGTGCGAGCGCCAGCAGCCGGCGCACGCCGGCAGGATGCGTGCGTTGCGCGAGCGCGCGGTCAGCGTGCACCACCAGCGAAACGCTGTCGCCATCATCGCGCAGCGCCGGATACGCCGGCACGCCGCCGGCACCGGGCACCGACTCGGGGATCGGGGTTTCCGGGAACGAGGCCAGCTCGGCGCGCGCCATGCCCTGCGCGGCGTGGCGAGCGAAAGCCGCGGCGGCGCGGGCGCCGAAACGCGCACGCAGGTCGTCGAGGTCGCGGGATTCGACCAGCACGTCCGCCGCTGGTCCATTGCGGCGGTCGTCGCCTTGGGCGGACGCATCGAGCAGGCGCAGGTTGGCGTGCAGGTGCGGCTCGATCGACGCGGGATCGAATTCGGTCGCCGCCAGCGCCACGCCAGTGGCCTTGTGCAGGAAGCGCGCGAGTTCGCCCTCGATGCTGTCCGCCGAGGGCTGCGGCCAGGCCTCGGCGAATGCGCGCGCGAAATCCGGCCCCGGGACGAAGTTGCGACGCAGCGCCTTGGGCAGCGAGCGGATCAGCGCCGCCGCCTTGTCGGCGACGAAGCCCGGCGCCAGCCATGACAGCCGCGCCGGATCCAGCGCGCCCAGCAGGTGCAGCGGTACCGCGACGGTCATGCCGTCGTCGGGCGCTCCGGGTTCGAAGCGGTAGCGCAGCGCCAGGCGCGCATCGCCCAATGCCAGGTACGGCGGAAAACGCGCGGCGTCGCTCTCGTCGCCGACCAGCAGTTCATCGCGCGACCATTCCAGCGCCTTTTTCCTGTCCGGCGTCAGCCTTGCGTACCAGGCGTCGAGCGCCTGCACGTTGTGCACCTCCGGCGGCAGCCGGTCGAGGTACCAGCGCGCCTGCCAGTCCTCGTCCACCACCAGCCCGGCGCGGCGCTGCTTGGCTTCTTCTTCGCGCGCCCGCGCCAGCGTGGACAGGTTGCGTGCGAGGAAGGCGCTGCGGGTGTCGATCTCGCCGGTCAGCAATGCGTCGTGCACGAAGATCAGCCGCGATTCCTCCGGGAACAGCGCGCCGTAATGGATCGGCTTCTTCGGCGCCAGCACCAGCCCGAACAGGCTGACCTGCTCGCTGCCGAGCACCCTGCCCTGCGCGCGCGACCAGCGAGGATCGAAATGCCGTCGCGCCAGCAGGTGCGGCAGTTCGGCGATCGCCCATTCCGGCTCGACCGCGGCGTTGGTCAGCGCCCACACCTTCTCGGTGTCCAGCAGCATCGCCGAGAGCACCCACGGCGGCGGCTTCTTCGCCAGCGCCGAACCCGGGAACAGCTGGAACCTGCGCCCGCGCGGGCCCTCGTACTGCGCCCCCGCCTTGCGATCCTTGTCGGCCTGCGCGCGGTGCCCAAGCTGGGTCGGCAGGCCGGCGATCAGGGCGCGATGCAGGGCGACATAGGCGCGGGCGTCGAGCGAGGCCGCCGCCGCGGACTGCTGCCACCCCAGCTCGTCGCACAACAGCTTCAGCTGCCGATGCAGTTCACGCCACTCGCGCAGGCGCAGGAAGCCGAGGAAATGCTTCTCCGCCCACTTGCGCAGCTGCGACTGCGTGAGCTCCTCGTGCGCGGTGCGGTAGGCGTCCCAGAGCTTGAGGATGCCGACGAACTCGGATCGCGGATCCGCGAACGATGCATGCGCGTTGTCGGCTGCGGCGCGCTGGTCGGCGGGACGCTCGCGCGGATCCTGGATGCCGAGGAAGCTGGCGATCGCCAGCATCTCGCGCAGGCAACCGTGCGCATGCGCCGCCACCAGCATCCGCGCCAGCTTGACGTCGATCGGCATGCGCGCCATGAGCCTGCCGGTCGCCGTCAGCTTGCGCGAGGCATCGACCGCGCCCAGTTCGGCCAGCGTCTGCCAGCCATCGGCGACCGCGCGCGGCTCCGGCGGCTCCAGGAACGGAAAATCCTCGACGTTGCCCAGGCCCAGCGACAGCATGCGCAGGATCACGCCCGCGAGCGCGGCGCGGCGAATTTCCGGATCGGTGTACTGTGGCCGCGACTGGAAGTCGGCCTCGGCATACAGCCGGTAGCAGGTGCCCGGTGCGATGCGGCCGCAGCGGCCGGCACGCTGGTTGGCGCTGGCCTGGCTGATCGGTTCGACGTGCAGGCGATCGAGCTTCTGCCGCGGGCTGTAGCGCTTGACCCGCGCGTAACCGGGGTCGACCACGTCGTGGATCCGCGGCACCGTCAGCGAGGTTTCGGCGACGTTGGTGGCCAGCACGATGCGGCGCTGCGTGCCCGGATGGAACACGCGGTCCTGGTCGCGCGCCGACAGCCGCGCGTACAGCGGCAGCACTTCGGTATGGCGGTACTTGCGCTGTTCCAGCGCCTGGTGGGCGTCGCGGATCTCGCGCTCGCCGGGCAGGAACACCAGCGTGTCGCCGGTCGGACGCCCGCGCGCGATCTCGTCGCAGGCGGCGAGGATGCCGTCCAGCACCGAGCGCTCGCCCGCTTCCGCGCCCTCGCCTTCCAGCGGCCGGTAGCGCAGCTCCACCGGATAGCCGCGGCCCTCGACGTCCACCACGGGCGCGCCACCGAAATGCGCGGCGAAGCGCTCCGTATCGATCGTCGCCGAGGTCACCACCAGCTTCAGGTCCGGCCGCCTGGGCAGGAGCTGCTTCAGGTAACCCAGCAGGAAGTCGATGTTGAGGCTGCGCTCGTGCGCCTCGTCGATGATCAGGGTGTCGTACTTCGACAGCCAGCGGTCGGACTGGACTTCCGCCAGCAGGATGCCGTCGGTCATGAACTTGACCGCGGTCCGCTCGCCGACGTTGTCGTTGAAACGCACCTGGAAGCCGACCGCGTCGCCCAGCGGCACCTGCAGTTCCTCGGCCACCCGCCGCGCCACCGCGCGCGCGGCGATCCGCCGCGGCTGGGTGCAGCCGATCATGCCGGCGGCGCCGCGGCCGGCAGCCAGGCACAGCTTCGGCAGTTGCGTGGTCTTGCCGGAGCCGGTTTCACCGGCAACCACCACCACCTGGTGCGCGCGGAGCAGCTCGACGATGCGGCCGGCCTGGGCCGCGATCGGCAGCGACGGATCGACCGGCGCCTGCGGCAGCGCGGCGGCGCGGGCCGCGCGCGCCGCGACCGATGCCTGCAGGGCCTGGGCGAACGCGGCCTCCACCGCGGCATCGTCCGGCCTTGCGTTCCAGCGCGACCACAAGCCCAGCAGGCGGCCGCGGTCGCGGCTCAGCGCGCCGTCGATCGCGCGCCGGGCCTGGGACGATCCGGGCCGGGCCTGCGTTTCGATAGGCTTCCTGTATCGCTTCATTCGCAAATATTCATTTCCCGGCGCTGCCGGCGGGCCCTATTGTGGAGGCTGGATCCGAAACGGAGCACGCCGATGGCCAAGTCCAAGTCCGCGAAACCGAAACCGCAGGCCGCCGCCGCCGCCGCGCCGGCGATCGATATCGGGTTGTCCGGCGCGCAACGCAAGCAGATCGCCGAGGGCCTGTCGCGTTTCCTCGCCGACAGCTACACGCTGTACCTGAAGACCCACAATTTCCACTGGAACGTCACTGGCCCGATGTTCAACACCCTGCACCTGATGTTCGAGACCCAGTACACCGAGCAGTGGACGGCGCTGGACCTGGTGGCCGAACGCATCCGCGCGCTGGGCTACAACGCCCCGGGTTCCTACGCCGAGTTCGCGCGCCTGTCCTCGATCGCCGAGGAACCGGGCCTGGCCGATACCGCCGACTGGCGCGAGATGGTGCGCCAGCTGACCGTCGGCAACGAAGCTGTCTGCCGCACCGCGCGCAAGGTGCTCCAGGGGGCCGACGACGCCGGCGACGACCCGACCGTGGACCTGCTCACCCAGCGCCTGCAGACCCACGAGAAGTACGCCTGGATGCTGCGTTCCCTGTTGCAGTAGACGCGGCGGTGCAAGCGCACCGCCACGCCTGATGGTCCGTTGAGGCGCGGCGCGGGGACAGCACTCCGCCAAGCGAAGCGCAGCCGGCACCGATGCGGACGTGCGTCGCCGTTGCCGCACGGTACCGCGCGCATTGCCGGCGGCCGCGGAGGCTTTCACGGTGCGCGCGGCGTGGTGCCCGAAGCCGCCGTGTATCCTCGCCGCCCATGCCGTCGAACCCGCACGCCGAGCGGTCCCTGCCCAGGCCGCTGGCCGATTGGCGGGCGCGCGTCCCCGGATGGCTGATCTGGGCGGGCGCCTGCGCGGCCGTGGCAGGGGTCGTCGCGCAGCGGATGTGGACCGCGGTCGTTTGGCCCCGGGCCGGGGACCTGATGTTCCTGGCAGTGGCTGCGCTGCTGGCTGCAGCGCTCGTTGCCCGCTGCAGCCGGCTTCGCCTGGCCACCGCGCTGGCGCTGGCATGGCTGCTCGCACTGGCCTGGTTCGCGGGTCCGCTGGTCGTGGCGGCGGGCCTGTTGCTGGCGGTCGCCGCGTTCAACCTTGGCGGCTGGCTGGTTCCGCAGATGCCGTCGCGGCAAGCGGTGGCAACGACCGTCGGCCTGCTGGTGATCGCCGGCATCGGCGGTTGGCTGCTGGCCTTGCCGATCCACTACCGGCTGGCCTGGCTCGTCGCGCTGCTGCTGCCGGTGCTGTTGCGCGCACGCGCCGCGCCCGGCCAACTCGAGGCGTTGCGCAAGGGCTGGTCGGAAGCGGTGGACGCGCATCCGGCGTGGTCGTCGCTGGCGATCATGCTGCTCGGCGTGGCCTCGACCGCGTGCTGGATCCCCAGCATCCAGGCTGACGACGTCGGCTACCACCTGCGGCTCCCCGCGCAGCTGCTCGCCGACCATGCCTATGCCGCCGCGCCCGAACACCAGATCTGGGCGTACGCCTCGTGGGGCAATGACGTCCTGCACGCCATCGTCACCGTGCTCGCCGGCACCACCGACGCACGCGGTGGCCTGAACGGGTTGTGGCTGGCATTGATCGCCGGCCTGACCTGGTCGCTGGTGGCGGTGCTTGGCGGCGACCGGCGTGCGTGCTGGGCGGCGGTGGCGCTGTCGTCCAGCGTTCCGCTGTTGGCCGGACTGGCGGGAAGCATGCACACCGAACTCGCCGCGACCGCCGCGTTGCTGGCGATCGCGCTCCTGGCGGTGGTCGCGCCGCGCAGGTCATGGCTTGCATTGGCGTGCCTGTTCGCGGGCCTGGCGGCGCTCAAGCTCGTGCATGCCTGGAGCGCCCTGCCGCTGCTGGCCTGGTGCCTGTGGCGTTTCCGCTCACGCTGGAGCGCCCGCGCCGCGCTCGCGGCAGCGACGTTGTCGGTGCCGCTCGCCGGTTCGAGCTACCTGCAGGCCTGGCTGGCGACGGGCAATCCGGTGCTGCCGCTGTTCAACGGGGTCTTCGCTTCGCCCTACGCGCCGGTCGCGAACTTCGACGACCCGCGCTGGCACGCCGGGCTGGGCCCGGGGCTGCCGTGGACGCTGGTCTTCGATACCCCGCGCTTTCTCGAGGACGGGCGGGCGGCGCTCGGCTTCGCCAGCGTGGCCCTGCTGGGCGGCTGGCTGGCGGCACTGCTGGAGCCGCGGTTGCGCACGATCGCCGGCGTCGCGACCTTGGTGTTCGTGTTGCCACTGTTCGGGCTGCAGTACGCGCGCTATGCATTCCCGGGCCTGATGCTGCTGCTCCCGATCGTCATCGTCGCCGTGTCCACGCGGATGCGGCGCGGGTCTTTCGCGCTGCTGGTGGTAGGCCTGTGCGCGCTCAACGCCTGTTTCATCCCCAACGGCAACTGGAGCCTCGGGGTGCCGGCGTTGAAGCGCTACGTGACGTCGGGTGGTGATCCTTCGGAGGTCTTCCGGCGCTTCCTCCCCGAGCGCGAAGTCCTGCGGCAATTGCGGCAATCGCCGTTGCCCGCGGCCAGGCGCGGCAACGTGCTGGCCACCGACCCCTCGCGCCCGTATGTCGCCGAACTCGGCCGCCGCGGGCGCAACGTCTCCTGGTATTCCCCCGCCCTGCAACGGGCCGCCGTACAGGCCGGGCGCGATGCCGATGGCAGCGCATGGCGGGCCCTGTTCGCACGCCATGGCGTGCGCTGGGTACTGGTCGGCAGCGGCCATGCCAGCCCGGCGTTGATGCGCGGCATCGCCGGAGCCGGCGGCAGCCTGTTCGCGCAATCGCGCGACGTGCAACTGTGGCAACTCGATCACGCGCCGTTGCGGCAAAGCCCCACGCGATAACGCATCGAAAGCCGGGATCGGCGACGGCGCCACTTGCTATCCTGCCGCGATGTCCAACGCCGCCCTCGACCAGCTACGCCACGTCTTCGGCTACGACGCCTTCCGCGGCGAGCAGGCGGCCATCGTCGACCACGTCGCCGCCGGCGGTGACGCGCTGGTGCTGATGCCCACCGGCGGCGGCAAGTCGCTGTGCTACCAGTTGCCGGCGTTGCTGCGCGAGGGCACCACGATCGTGGTCTCGCCGCTGATCGCGTTGATGCAGGACCAGGTCGAGGCGCTGAAGCAGCTCGGCGTGCGCGCCGCCTTCCTCAATTCCACCCAGGACGCGGGCGAGGCGGCGACGATCGAGCGGCAGCTGCTCGAGGGTGGCCTCGACCTGCTCTACGTCGCCCCGGAACGGCTGCTTGCGCCACGGTTCCTGTCGCTGCTGGAACGCGCGCGGATCGCGCTGTTCGCGATCGACGAGGCCCATTGCGTGTCGCAGTGGGGCCATGATTTCCGTCGCGAGTACCGCGAACTCACGCTGCTGCACGAGCGCTGGCCGCAGGTGCCGCGGATCGCGCTCACCGCCACCGCCGACGCCCCGACCCGGCGCGAGATCGTCGAGCGCCTGGCGCTGGAGGACGCGCGCCAGTTCGTCAGTTCCTTCGATCGACCCAACATCCGCTACGCGGTCGTCGCCAAGCACGACGCGCGCCGGCAGCTGCTGGCCTTCCTCGACGGCCACCGGGGCGATTCCGGCATCGTCTACTGCCTGTCGCGGCGCAAGGTCGAGGCGATCGCCGAGCATCTCGCCAGCCGGGGCATCACCGCGCTGCCCTACCACGCCGGGCTGGATGCGACCGTGCGTGCCGCCAACCAGCGCCGCTTCCTGCGCGAGGACGGCGTGGTGATGGTGGCGACCATCGCCTTCGGCATGGGCATCGACAAGCCCGACGTGCGCTTCGTCGCGCACCTGGACCTGCCCAAGTCGCCGGAGGGCTATTACCAGGAGACCGGGCGCGCCGGGCGCGATGGCGAAGCGGCCGACGCCTGGCTGGCCTACGGCCTCGGCGACGCGGTCCTGCTGCAGAAGATGATCGAGGATTCGGACGCCGGCGAGGACCGCAAGCGGCTGGAACGTCGCAAGCTCGATGCGCTGATCGGCTATTGCGAATCCACCGGGTGCCGGCGGCAGACGCTGCTGGCGTATTTCGGCGAAGCCCATCCCGGCGCCTGTGGCAACTGCGACAACTGCCTGTCGCCGCCAGTGACGGTGGACGGCACCGTGGTCGCGCAGAAGGCGCTGTCCTGCGTCTATCGCAGCGGCCAGCGCTTCGGCGCCGCGCACCTCACCGACATCCTGCGCGGCGCCGATACCGCCAAGGTGCGGCAGTTCGGCCACGACGCGCTCAGCACCTACGGCGTCGGCGGCGACCTCGACGCCCGGCAGTGGCGCAGCGTGTTCCGGCAACTGGTGGCGGCCGGCCTGCTCGAAGTCGACATCGAGGGCCACGGCGCGCTGCGCCTGACCGCAGCCAGCGCGGCCGTGCTCAGGGGCGGGCGCACGCTGTCGCTGCGGGTCGATCCGGCGGCTCCCGCGCCGCCGCGGCGCGAACGCGGGCGTGGCGGATCCGCGACGAGCGTGCCGACTGAGCTGCCGGCGGCCGCGGCCGCGCGCTTCGAGGCGCTGCGGGCATGGCGCGCCGGCGTGGCGCGCGAGCAGAACCTGCCCGCCTACGTGATCTTCCACGACCGCACCCTGCGCGAAATCGCGCTGGAACAGCCGGCCGACCTCGATGCCCTGGCCGGGATCGGCGGCGTCGGCGCGGGCAAGCTCGAGCGGTATGGCCAGGCCCTGCTGCAGCAACTGGCGGGCGCCGACTCCGGCTGAGGCCGGGCTCGCCTGCGCGCGGGACGCCGCGTTGCCGGCAGCGGCATTGGCCCGCGCGCGAGGCAACCGCTAGACTGCGCGCACTTCCTCCTCCGGGGAGTAGCCCCTCCGCGTCCTGGCCATGCCGGCGTTCGCGGAGACGCGCGTCAACACGCTTGGCCGGCAGGCCATGGCACGCGAGGCAGCCGTCGCAGGACGGCATGCCGGGCAAGACCGAAGGCAGGCGTCGCGCACCCGGGCCGGGCAGCGCGGCGTTTGCTTTCGCCTCCGCGATTGCCCGGCCCCGGAGTCCCCAATGGATGTTTTCCTGCTTGCCGATGGCCTGCGATCCGCCGGCGCGCTTGCGCATGCTGGTCTTCCGCAGGCATGGGCCGGCGCCGCGCTGCCGCTCGCCGCGCTGGCCAACGCACCGCTGTGGCCCGCGCTGGTATCGACCGGCACCGTCGCGGTTGCCGAGATCGGCGACAAGACCCAGCTGCTTGCGCTGCTGCTGGCCGCGCGTTTCCGCAAGCCCTGGCCGATCGTCGCCGGGATCCTGGTGGCCACGCTCCTCAACCATGCCCTGGCGGGCTGGGCGGGCGCCCTGGCCGCGTCGTGGCTGACGCCCGCGGTGATGCGCTGGATCGTCGCCGCCAGCTTCATCGCCATCGCACTGTGGACGCTCAAGCCGGACAAGCTCGACGAGGACGACGATCCATTGCCCGCGCGCGGCGCCTTCATCGCCACCACGATCGCCTTCTTCGTCGCCGAAATCGGGGACAAGACCCAGGTCGCGACGGTGTTGCTGGCGGCGAACTATTCGCCGTTGTGGCAGGTGGTCGCCGGCACCACCGTGGGCATGCTCCTGGCGAACGTGCCCGTGGTGGCGCTGGGCAACCGCTTTGCGCAACGCCTGCCGCTGCGCGCGGCGCGGATCACCGCCGCGCTGGTGTTCCTCGCACTCGGGTCGTGGGTCCTGCTGCGCGGGATCGGCTGAAGCGGCGGCCTGCGGTTATGCTGCACGCGACGCGGAACGCGGGGGCACGCGTGTACGGCAGATCGACCCAGGGGTACGGCAAGGTGCTGGCGACGCTGCTGGTGCGGCCGGACGAGATCATGCTCGAACTGGGCGCCGGCGGCGAGTTGCTGGTGGCGCGCCTGCGCGCGTGGCTGTCGGCGCTGATCCTGCTGCTGCCGCTGGTCAATGCGGCCGGCGGCGGCGATGTCGACGAGACCGTGATCGGGCTCGCGGCGGCGGTGTTCGTCAACATCATGGCGCAGGTCTGGCTGGTGCTGGCCCGCGGCGGCCGGCGCCATCACTGGCTGCCGTTCGCCACCTGCACCTACGACATCAGCACCACTACCGGCGTGCTGGTGCTGCTCGCGCTCGGCGACCGCGCGGCGGGCATGAACTCGATGGTGGTGTGGTGCTTCTACCTGGTTGCCATCGCCATGACCGCGCTGCGCAACGACGGCCGCCTGACGCTGTACGCGGGCCTGCTGTCGATCGCGCAGTACGCGCTGCTGGCCTGGACCCTGTTCGCCACCGCCGCCAGCCCCGACCAGCTGGTGTCGGTCGACTACGGCACCGCCACCGTCGCCAACCAGGGCATGCGCTTGGTGCTGCTGCTGATCATGACCCTGCTCACCGCCACCATCGTCTACCGCATGCAGCGCCTGGTGGAACTGTCCGGGCGCGACGGCCTCACCGGCCTGCCCAACCGCATGTGGCTGCTGCAGCAGATGCCGCACGTGCTCGACTCGCTGCGCAACGGTGGCGGATCGCTGACCCTGGTGCTGCTGGACCTGGACCGCTTCCGCCTGATCAACGACGAGATCGGCCACCTCGACGGCGACCGCGCGATCCGGCACGTGGTCGCACTGCTGGCCCAGGGCGTGCACGAGCGCGAACGCCTGATCCGGCTGGGCGGCGAGGAGTTCGTGCTGCTGCTGCACTGCCCGGTGGGCAGCGGCTGGGAGCGCATCGAGCAGTTGCGGCGCACGCTGTACGACCGCCCGTTCCAGCCCGGCCGCGGCGCCGACCTGCAACGCATCACCTTCAGCGCCGGACTGGCCGCGTGGCCGCAGGACGGGGCCGACCTGTCGGCCCTGCTGGGCAGCGCAGACCGCCGCCTGCAGGCCTGCAAGCGCGAAGGCGGCAACCGGGTCATGGCGCGCGACGGCTGAAGCGCCGCGGCGGCGGATCGCGCGGCCAACGCTTCACGCCGGCCGCGAATCCCACTACGCTCCCGGGAAGCGACGACCATCGACGGCCTTCGCCTGCCCCAGGGGAGCGACACGGGTGAGCCTGAAACTGCGTCTGATCGTGATGAATTTCCTCCAGTTCTTCGTCTGGGGGGCGTGGCTGCTGACCATCGGCGCGTACTGGTTCCAGACCAAGCAATGGTCCGGCACCAGCTTCGGCGCGATCTTCTCCACCATGGGCATCGCTTCGCTGTTCATGCCGGCGCTGATGGGCATGGTCGCCGACAGGTGGATCAACGCCGAAAAGCTCTACGGCATGCTGCATGTCGGCGGCGCGGTGATGCTGTTCCTCGTGCCCACGGTGCAGGACCCGCACACCATGTTCTGGGTGATGCTGGTCAACATGGTCTTCTACATGCCGACCATCGCGCTGGCGATCACCGTCGCCTACAACGCGCTCAAGAACCAGGGCATGGACGTGGTCCGCGACTACCCGCCGATCCGGGTGTGGGGCACGATCGGCTTCATCGCCGCGCTGTGGACCACCAGCCTGCTGCACCTGGAGACCTCGGCGGGCCAGTTCTACGTCGCCTCCGGCGCCTCGCTGCTGCTGGGGCTGTACGCCTTCACCCTGCCGCCGTGCCCGCCCAAGCTGCGCCGTGGCGAGAGCCGCGCGCTGGTCGATACCCTCGGGCTGTCGTCGTTCCGCCTGTTCCGCGACCGCAACATGGCGGTGTTCTTCGTGTTCGCGATGCTGCTGGGCGCGGCGCTGCAGCTGACCAACGCCTACGGCGACACCTTCCTGCACGACTTCGCCAACGTCGACGCGTACAAGGACACGCTCGCGGTGCGCTACCCCGCGATCATCATGTCGATCTCGCAGATCTCCGAAACGCTGTTCATCCTCACCATCCCGTTCTTCCTCAAGCGCTTCGGGATCAAGACGGTGATGACGATCAGCATGCTGGCCTGGTTCCTGCGCTTCGGCCTGTTCGCCTATGGCGACCCGGGCCCGGGGCTGTGGATGATCGTGCTGTCGTGCATCGTCTACGGCATGGCGTTCGACTTCTTCAACATCTCCGGTTCGCTGTTCGTCGAGCAGCAGAGCGACCCGCGCATCCGCGCCAGCGCCCAGGGCCTGTTCATGCTGATGACCAACGGCGTCGGCGCGGTGCTCGGCAGCGCGATCAGCGGCTGGATGATCGACCGCTTCTTCACCGATGCCGGCGGCGCCAAGGACTGGCATGGCATCTGGACCACGTTCGCGCTGTACGCCCTGGCGATGGCGGTGCTGTTCGTGCCGCTGTTCAAGCATCGCCACGTGCGCGAACCGGCGGTGCCGGCGCATTCCGGGCTCGACGTCGGGCCGTGAGCCGGCGGCCGTGATCGCGGGCCGCGCCGGGGTCGTGGTGGTCGGCTCGTTCAACGTCGACCACGTCTGGCGCTGCGCGGAATTGCCGCCGCCCGGCGCGACCCTGGCCGGTGATTACGCCAGCAGCGCCGGCGGCAAGGGCTTCAACCAGGCCATCGCCGCGGCGCGCGCGGGCGCGCGCACCACCTTCGTCTGCGCGCTCGGGGAGGATGCCGGCGGCCGCCAGGCGCGCGCACTGGCCGCCGCCGACCACCTCGACCTGCGGGCGGCCCGCAGCGATGCGCCGACCGGCACCGCCGGCATCTTCGTCGACGCCCGGGGACGCAACAGCATCGTGATCGGCGCCGGCGCCAATGCCACGCTGTCGCCGGGCTTCGTCGCCGCCCAGGACGACGCGACCGCGGCGGCGGCGGTCGTGCTCGCCCAGCTCGAATCGCCCGTGGCTGCCGTCGCCCAGGCGCTGCGCGGCGCGCGCGCCGCCGGTGCGATCGCGATCCTCAACCCCGCGCCGGCCAATGCGCCGACCTCGCCCGGGCTGCTGGCGCTGGCCGACATTTTGACGCCCAACGAAAGCGAGTTCGCCGCGCTGCTGGCGAGGCATGCCGATTTCCGCATCGACCCGGCCGCCCTTGCCGGCAGCGAAGACGCCGGCCTGCACGCACTTGCGCGCCGTCTGCTGCCGCACGGCACCGTGGTGCTCACGCTCGGCGCCAGCGGCCTGCTGGTCTCGCATCCACCATCGGCGACGCGCGGTGACGCACGCGACTGCTACCGCCTCGCCGCCGAAGCAGCCGACGTGGTCGACACCACCGGCGCCGGCGACGCCTGCAACGGCGCGCTGGCCGCAGCGCTGGCGCTGCACCCGCAACGCGCGTTCCGGGAGCATGCCGTGTTCGCCAATCGCTATGCCGCGCTCTCGACCGAACGCGCCGGCGCCGCGGCCGCGATGCCCTCGCTGACCTGCTTCCGCGCGCGCCATCGCGGCGATTAGCTCCGCGGCACGCGGGGGAAAGCCTCGTCGCGGTGCTTGCGAAGGCCCCTGCCAGCCCGCCCGCGCGCCGTGAGCGCCGCGGGCGCCGCCCCTACAATGGGCGCATGCGCATCGGCCCCCACGACATTTCGCCACGCGTGATCCTGGCACCGATGGCCGGGGTCACCGACAAGCCGTTCCGGCAGCTGTGCAAGCGACTGGGCGCGGGCATGGCGATGTCGGAGATGACCACCTCCGACCCGCGCTTCTGGAACACGCGCAAGTCGTTGCAGCGCATGGACCACGCCGGCGAGCCGGATCCGGTCGGCGTGCAGATCGCCGGCACCGACCCGGCGACGATGGCCGCGGCGGCGCGCCACAACGTCGACCACGGCGCCCAGGTGATCGACATCAACATGGGCTGCCCGGCGAAGAAGGTCTGCAATGCCTGGGCCGGCTCGGCGCTGATGCGCGACGAGGCCCTGGTCGCGCGCATCCTCGCGGCGGTGGTGGCCGCGGTCGACGTGCCGGTGACGCTGAAGATCCGCACCGGCTGGGATCCGCAGCACCGCAACGCGCCGGCAATCGCGCGCATCGCGCAGGACTCCGGGATCGCGGCGCTGGCCGTGCACGGCCGCAGCCGCGAGCAGCAATACAACGGCGTCGCCGAGTACGACACCATCGCCGCGATCAAGGCGGACCTGTCGATCCCGGTGATCGCCAACGGCGACATCGACTCGCCGCGCAAGGCCGCGTTCGTGCTGGCGCATACGGGCTGCGACGCGGTGATGGTCGGCCGGGCCGCGCAGGGCCGGCCGTGGATCTTCCGCTCGATCGCGCACTACCTGGCGCGCGGCGAATTGCTGGCGGAGCCGCCGGCCACGGAAGTGCGCGACATCCTGCTCGACCACCTCGAGGCCCTGTACGCCTTCTACGGCGAGGAAGCCGGCGTGCGCATTGCCCGCAAGCACCTGGGCTGGTACGCGAAGGACCGTCCGGAAAATTCTGCCTTCCGCGCCGTGGCCAATCGCGCCCAGGCGGCGCAGGAACAGCTTCGATTGACCCGCGATTACTTCGACGCGCTGTCCGCCGGCGCCGTCGCCGAGTTGCCGAACGCCGCGTGAACCCGCCCCCCGTCGCGCCATTGCCGCCACAGCATCCGCAGGGCCTTGCGTAGCTGCTGCCGGTTCGGGTCGAACGGCGGGATCGCGCGCCAGCCGTCGCCGTCGCGCACCGCCACCGCGAAACGGAAGGCATAGTCCGGCGCCTGCCCCATGCGCAGGTCGGACAGCTGCAGCTGCCCGTCATGCACCTGGGCGGACATGAAGCCGTGGTTGAACCAGCGCAGCCGGCGCACGGCGGGCAGGCCGTCGGCGGACTCCAGCGCCGCGGTATCCGACGGGTAGCGATGCAGCTGCATCGGCCCGTTCGCGTCCAGCGCGCGTTCGCCCTCGACGTAGCCGTCGCCGGTCATCGCCACCACCCGCCAGCGTTGCGTGGTCAATGGCATCGGCACCGAGAACCACGGCGCATTGCCCAGCCCGCGCGCGGCCAGCACCGGCGTGGCAGCCTGGTCGACCATCGCCTTGGCCACCAGCGACCAGCCCACATAGGCCACGCCCAGCGCGATGCCCGCGACCAGCGCGCGCTGCGCGAGCAGTCGTTCGCGCGCCCACCAGGCCACCACGCAGGCCAGCAGCCACGGCAGCGTGAACAGCGGATCGACGATGAACAGGCTGCTCCACATGATCGGCCGCATCGGCAACGGCCAGAACAACTGGGTGCCGTAGATGGTGAAGGCGTCGATCAGCGGATGCGCCATCAGGCAGGCGAAGATCGCCCACCACCAGCGCACCGGCGCTTCGGCCACGCGGCCGCCACGGCTGCGGAAGAATGCCCAGATCGCCCATGCCAGCAACGGCAGCACCAGCCAGGAATGGGTGGCGCTGCGGTGCCAGGTCATGCGCACGATCGGGTTGTCGCACAGCGCCAGCGGGAACACGTCCAGGTCCGGCAGCGTGTTGAGCGCGGCGCCCGCCAGCAGCGCCGCGCGCCGGTGCCGCGCCGGGGCGATCGCAGCGACGATGGCGCCGCCGAGGAACAGGTGGGTGATCGAATCCATGCCGGCATGCTAACCGCCGCCACCGCCCCCGCGATCGGCTGTAATCGCGCCGCGTGCCGCCCGTACTCCTTGTCGCCATCCACCGCAACGAGGACCCCGCCATGCATGCATCCAGCCGTCGCCACCCGGTATCCCGCCCGTACCCGCTTTATTGCGCGCTCGCCACGGCCCTGCTCGCGGCCGTGCCTGCGTGGGCCCACGCCAGTGCCGTCACCCAGTGGAACACCATCGTGTCCACCGCGCCGGTGGCACCCGTGTTCGGTGGCCCGCCGCAACAGGCGCGGGTCAACGCCATGGCCCAAGTCGCGGTGCACGACGCGCTGAATTCGATCGATCCGCGCTACCGGACCTACAGCGTCCTGCCGGGCGCCGCCGCGGACGCGAACCCGGAGGCCGCCATCGCCGCGGCAAACCATCGCGTGCTGCATGGACTGATCGACCCGAAGCCGGCGAGCGCGGGCAAGACCGCCGCCCTGGACGCCATCGATGCCGCCTATGCCACCGCGCTCGACGCGATCCCCGATGGCGACGCCGAAACCCATGGTGTCGCCGCCGGCGTCGCCGCGGCCGACGCGATCCTGGCCGCCCGCGCCAACGACGGCTCCGACACCCCCAACCTGCCCTACGCGGCGCCGCTGGCCGTGGGTGTCTACCAGCCCACGCCGGTGATGGACACCGACCCGCAAGCCTACATCGTGCCCGCCAACGAGGGCTGGGGCCGGATGCTGCCGTTCGTGATGCGCAGCCAGTCGCAGTTCCGCTTCGATCCCGGCGACCTGTTCGACGTCACCGGCAAGGCCTACACGCGCAACTACAACGAGGTGAAGGCCAAAGGCGATGCCCTGGTGCGTGGTGCCGCGCCGGATTCGGCGGAAAGCGACATCGCCCGCTTCTGGCCCGGCGGCGGCGCCAACTGGAACCGCGTGCTGCGCGAGATCCTGGCGGCACCGCAAAACAACCCGCAACTGGACCTCGACCTCGACCTGTGGCAGCAGGCGCGGCTGTTCGCGCTCGCCAACCTGGCCGAATCCGACGCCGCGATCGCGGTCTTCGACACCAAGTACGCCTACCGCTTCTGGCGCCCGGTCACCGCGATCCGCTGGCAGGACGACGGCAACCCGGCGACCGCGCCCGACGCAGGCTGGTGGTCGTTCCTGGCCACCCCGCCCTACCCGGATTACGTCTGCGGCCTGACCAATGCCAGCGGCGCCCATGCCGAAGTCCTGCGCCGCTTCTTCGGCACCGACGACATCGCCTGGGGCTTCACCTTCAACGCCCCGGCGGTACCGCTGCCGGCGCCGTTGCTGCCGCTGCCGGCCAAGCCGATCACGCGCGCCTTCGTATCGCTGCACGAGGCCACGGGCGAAGCGGTGGATGCGCGCGTGTTCGGCGGCATGCATTTCCGCGAGGGCTGCGTGAAAGGCGTGAAGCAGGGCGAACAGGTCGGCCGTTTCGTGTTCCAGCACGCACTGCGCCCGCTGCGCTGATCGCGGGTGCCCACCCGGAGTACGCCATGAACGTGTTTGCAGCAAGAACGGCGCCGCCACGGCGCGCCAGCATGACCTTCCCGCTCGGCTTCCTCGATTTCCTCAAGGTCAGCCCCGGTCGCCGCCACCACGTCGGCGACTACGAGCTGCAGCCGCAGCGGCTCGAGCGCTTCAACCGGGTCCTGCGCGAACTCAGCCCGGAAGCGTCGGCGATGACCCTGGACCAGATCGCCAGCGCCGCCAAACGCGCGCTGGAAAGGCACCCCGACGGCAGCACGCCGCCGTTCGTGCAGGCGCGCATGGATGCGCTGCGGCGGCTGGAAGCGCTGGCTGTCGACGATGCCTTCGAGCCGGGCCCGGAGTTGCGGCGCCAGGTGCGCGTCCTGCAGGCCTACCGGGCCGACGACGCGGACCTCATCCCGGACGACATCGCCGTGGTCGGCCTGCTCGACGATGCCGTGCTCGTCGACATCGCCCTGCAACTGCTGCAGCGCGAACTCGCCGATTACGAGGATTTCTGCCGTTTCCGCAAGGTCGCGGCGGATTTCGCCGGGATGGACGAAGCCGCCACCGGCCTGACCCGCGGCCATTGGCTGGAAGCCCTCGAGCAGGCCCACGCCAGCCTGGCCAAGGTCGCGGCCACGCCGGTGCGTTTCGTGCCGGATCCGCGCGCCAGCTTGTTCCATATCGGCTGATGCCAGGCACCGGTCGGCGGCCTGCCATCCATGCGATCCGCGTTCAACAGGGACGCAGGTCGCAATGCCGGAGGCAGGCGTGGCCAATGCCGGGTCGATGCCCATGAGCCGCCTGCCATGAGCAGGTTCCAGACCACGCGCTGGAGCCTGATCGCCGCCGCCGCGCACGAGACCCCCGCGCATGCGCGGCCGGCGCTGGAACAGCTGTGCCGCGCCTACCGGCCACCGGTACTGGCCTACATCCGCCGCAGCGGCCATGCCGCCATCGATGCCGAGGACCTCGCGCAGGCGTTCTTCCTGCGCTTCCTGGAACGCGGCTGGTACACCGACGCCGACCCGCGACGTGGCCGTTTCCGCAACCTGCTGCTGGCCTCGTTGCGGCATTTCCTCGTCGACGAGCACGCGCGCGAGGTCGCGGCGAAGCGCGGCGGCGGAGCCGCGCACGACGATGCAGACGCCGTGCAGCTGCAGGCTGACGAGGAGACACCGGAGCAGGCCTTCGACCGTGCCTGGCTGGGCACCGTGCTGGCACGGGCAATGGCGCGGCTGCAGCGCGAATGGATGATGGCCGGCAAGCAGTCGCAGTTCGCGAAGCTGGCGCCGTTGCTGGTCGAACGACCGGATCGCGACGCGGTGGGCAAGGTCGCCGACGCCAGCGGCCAGCGCGGCAACACGGTGTCGGTGCAGGTGCACCGCATGCGCAAGCGCCTGCGCCAGCTGGTGCGGCTGGAACTGATGCAGACCGTCGGCGACCGCGAGGCGCTCGAGGAGGAACTACAACAATTGCGCGTCGTGCTGGAAGCAGGCGCATGAGCGGCCCGCGCGATCCGCAACCCGCGGTGGAGGGCGGCCCGTCGCCCAGCCACTGGTGGCTGGATCCGGCGCTGGCGCAACTGGCCTTCGGTGCCAGCGTACGCGCCGGCAAGACGGCGTCGGTGTCGATCGCCTCGGCGATGTTCAATGCCCTGCAGGGCGCGGATGCGGCGACCCTGGACCTGGAGGATCCCGCGCAGCGCGCCTTCGGCGACTACGAGCTGTTGGAACAGATCGGCCAGGGCGGCATGGGCATGGTGTTCCGCGCCAGGCAGCAGCGACTGGGGCGGGAGGTGGCGATCAAGCTGCTGTCGGCCGGCGCCTGGGCGCCAGAACCGCTGGTCGACAGCCTGCGCCGCGAGGCCCGCCACGCCGCGCAACTGCAGCACGCCAACATCGTCACCGTGTTCGAGATGGGCGAGCACGAGGGCCTGATCTTCTATGCGATGCAACTGGTGCGCGGGCGCAGCCTCTCGCAGCAACTCGACGCCGACGGCCCGCTGCCGGCACGCGACGCGGCGCGGCTGCTGCGAACGATCGCCGAGGCAGTGGACTACGCGCACCAGCTCGGCGTGCTCCACCTCGACCTCAAGCCCGGCAACATCCTGATCGAAGCCAACCACGGCGATGGCGCCGGCGCACCGCTGGTCACCGACTTCGGCCTGGCGCGGCGGATCGAACAGGCGCTGGAGCGCGACAACATCTCGGGCACGCCCAGCTACATGGCGCCGGAACAGGCGCGCACCGACGGCCCGGCGCTGACGCCCGCCACCGACGTCTGGGCGCTGGGTGCGGTGCTGTACGAAAGCCTGACGGGGCATCCGCCCTTCGAAGGCGAGGACGCCGCCGCTACTGTGCGCCTGTTGCTGGAAGCCGAGGTGCGCAAGCCCAGCCGCTACCTGAGCGTGCCGGGCGACCTCGAGGCGATCTGCCTGAAATGCCTGCGCAAGGATCCCGCACAGCGCTATCCCGATGCGCGCGCGCTTGCGGACGACCTCGGCCATTACCTCGAAGGCCGCGAAGTCAGCGTGCGCCCGCTCAGCGCAGCGCAACGACTGTGGCGCTGGGCGCGGCGCGAGCCACGGGTTGCTGGCGGCCTGGGCTTTGCCGTGCTGTCGCTGGTAGTCGGGGTGTTCGCCACTTCGCTGCAGTGGCAACGCGCCGACGCCAACGCCCGCACCGCCAGCGAGCGCCTGTGGGAAACGCGGCGCGAAGCGGCGGTGCGCGCCAGCATGGATGGCAACGGCAACGATGCCCTGCCGCGCCTGCTCGCCAACATCCAGGAACTCGAGGGCGCCGGCGACGGCGACGCGGCGCTGCTGGACCGGCGCCGCTTCGGCATGCTGGCGCAGCAGGGCGTACAGCTGATCGACGCCATCGCGGTGGCCGACGCCAATCCGATGGCCGTGGAACTCAGCCCCGACGGCAGCCTGCTCGCCATCGCCTACAACGACCTGAGCGTGCGCTGGTACGACACCGCGACCTTGCACGAGCGCGGCCGCGCCAGCCTGCAGGGCCGCAAGAGCGCCGACGGCGGGCCGCGGCTGCCGATCCTGCTGCGCTTCGCCGGCGACTCCCTGCTGCGCGTCACCCTGCACTGGTACGACAACCAGACCAGCCCGACCGACGGCGACAGCTGGCTGGTCGACCTGCGGCGCGCGGCCGTCGTCGAGCCGCCGCCCGGGTTCGCCGATTTCGCCGACGCCAACTTCAGCGACGACGGCACGCTGGCGCTGCTGCGCGACCGCCGCAAGCGGGTGCAACTGTGGCAGGTGTCGCCGTGGCAGCCGCGCTCCCCGCTGATCGATCCCGGTGGCGCTGGACGCGTGGATGACCTGAGCTGGCTGCTGGGTCCGCGGATGGTGGCAATGCTGCCGGTGGCGATGCTCGAGATGCACCTGTTCCGGATGCCGCGCCTTGCGGCCGCGGGCAAGCTCGCGATGCCCAACCGGGTCTCGGTGTCCGCCTGGAACCAAAGCCATGACGGGCACTGGATCGCGTTGGGCAATTTCGATGGACAGCTGTTCCTGCTCGACACCCGGCTGCGCACGCTGCGCACGTTGCCGACCGCGCGCGGGCGCGAGATCACCTGGGTGGAATTCAGCAGCGACGACGCCTGGCTGGCGGCCTGCAGCTACGACGGCACCGCCTATGCCTTCGATGTCGCCAGCGGCGAGGTGCTGGTCTCCGGGCAGATGCGCCACGATTTCATCCTGCATCGGGTCGGCATCGACCACGGGCAGCGCCTGCTGGTCGCCGCGGGCGAAGGCCGGGTCGGGCTGTGGCGCATCCCGCGCGCCGGACCGCGTGCGTCGGCGGCGCAGCGGATCGACCTGGCGCCGGCGCCGCATGGACTGAGCGGGCCCTACGCGGCCAGCTGGTCGTTCCGCAGCGGCCTGCTCGCCAGCGCGGGCATCGACGGCCAGGTACGCCTGTGGCGCCTGCCGCGGCCCCCCTCCCTGCCGGCGCTGGCGCCGCGGCAGATCGCCGAGGAACTGGAGTTCGACGGCCAGCGCATCGTCGACGTGGAATGGCACCGGCTGCGTCTCTATTCGACTTCCCGCGGTGCCTCGTCGCCGTGGCTCGAACTGCCGCAGCCTCCCGGCTTCGCCGAGCTGGTCGACCGCGGCCGCACCCTGCTGGTCACCGTGGGGCCGAGCCTTCGGGTGTACGACGTACCTTCGCTGCGGCTGCGGTTCGCGCCGATCGCCCTGCCCGACAGTCCGCAGCGGTTGCTGGCATCGCCGGACGGCGGGCGCGTACTGCTCAGCTTCGGCGGACACGGCCCGGTCGGCTTCGAGGATCGCCTGCGCCAGTACGATCTTCGGCGCGGCACGCGGCTGGCCGGCGACCTCGCCCTGCCCGGTCCACTGCGGCAGATCGCGTTTTCCGCCGATGGTTCGCGCCTGCTCGCGGTCGGACCGGCCGAAGCCGCCACCGACGTGCTGGCAGCCACGCGCCTGGGGCGGCTGGCGCAATACCCGCATGACGCCTTCCAGCCGGTGACCTGGGCGGCATTCGCGCCGGGCCGTCGCGACCTGCTGCTGGCCACGCGCGCGCCGGACCCACGACTGGGAAGCGACGTGCTGATGGATTGGGATCCCGATGCCGACGCGGTGCGCTCCGAGCGCCCGCTGGGTGCGGCGCAACCGCTGTCGGTGATTGCCTACGGGGCGCGGACCTACGTCGCCGGACTCGGCACCGACCTGTTGTTCAATGCCAGCGGCGCGGCGCGCGCCGCCCAGCGCTACACCGGTACGGAAGCCACCGCGGTTGCGGCGCTCAGTCCGGATGCGCGGATCGTCGCCCATGCCTTCCGCCGCGAGGTGCAACTGGTCGACGCGCGCAGCGGTACGGCCATCGGCCCCCCGCTGCAGGCCGACATCAATGCCATAGACGTGCTGCAGCAGCTGGCGTTTGCGCCGGACGGCCGCTCCCTGCTCGGCCGCTCCCTGCACGGACATTGGCTGTTGTGGCCGATCGCGCCGGACCTCCGGCCGACGGCGCAAATCGCCGAACGGCTCGGTTACACCCAGGTCCAGGACGACCACCCGGCGCGCCTGCGGGCACTGGACGCAGCGAAGCGCAACGCGCTGCGCGCCAGCGATCCCGGGCCCTGGCCCGCGGTCGAACCGCGCCCCCCGGTCACCGCCAGCCACAGTGCCAACCGGCACTGGCAAGTCGGGCGCCCGAACCTGGACCGTGGCCCGATCCCGGATCGCGACCCCGCCACGCCGCCGCAGATGCTGGACCTGGCGGCGCACTACAATCGCTCGCCCGATGGCGTGGAGATGCCGTTCTACAGCGTGCGCGCACAACTGCGTCCGTATCCGGTTGGCGTGCAGCGCATCGGTGGCATCGACTTCGACTTGCGTGGCGTCATGGATGTCTCCAGGAACGACGACAACGTCGGCAACCTGCCGATGGGCCCGCGATGCATCGAGATTCCTGCCGCCCGCGTCGCCGCGGTGCATGCGCTGGTGCAGTCGGTGATCCGGCAGCCCACCGAAGTGGTCACCACGATCGCCAGCCTGACCTGGCGCTACCGCGACGGCAGCCGGGCGCGGGTGCCGATCCGCACCCTGCGGGAAGTGCCCGGCTTCTCCGGGCGCGACCAGCAGGTGCCGGAAGTGTTCGGCATCAGCCTGGCCTCGCGGTACTTCGGCTTCCGTGGTGAAACCCTGAGCGCGCCACGCCTGCCCAATCCGCAGCCCGGGCGCGCGGTGGACGCGCTCTGCCTCTCCATCCCCGACGACGCGGAGCCGCTGTCGGTGTTCGCGCTCACGCTGGAGGGCGCCACGAAGCCGCCTTTCGTCGGAAAGCCTGCCATTGCCGCGGCCGTTTCCCGTAACCACCATTGAAGGCGACCGGGTGGAGGCAACCGGATCCGGATCCGCCGCGCCCAAGCCCCCGATCGAAGGCCGTCATCGCAACCCGCACAAGCAGCCACCGGAGAAGTTCGCCATGTACCGGACCATCCCCGCCATCGCCGCGTTTTTCACCATTACCCTCGCTGCGCTGCCCGTGCATGCCTGCGGCGAGGGCCAGTTCAACCTGGGCCAGGGCATGCGCTACCAGGGCTACCTGGCGCCGCGCCCCGCCACGGTGCTGGTATACGACCAGGATCCCGCCCAGCGCCGCTCGATCTACCAGGGCCTGGACCGCGCCGGCCACCACCTGACGGTCGCCCGTACCCAGGACGACCTGGTCCGCGCATTGCGCAGCAAGCACTTCGACGTGGTCATCAGCGAACTCGGCGATTCCGGCGCGATCGACGCCGGGTCCGGGCGCCTGCTGCCGGTGGTGCAGCGCCAGCAACGCAACGACGCGGGCCTCCGCGGCCGCTTCCAGGTCTTCCTGCTCGACGGCGCCAGCCTCGGGCAGTACCTGAAGGGCATCGACCGCTTGCTTCGGGGCACGCTGAAATGACAGCGCGCGCGGCGCGATGGAGCGTCTTCGCGCTGGCGGCCTGTACCGTGCTGGGGTGGATCCCGCAGGCGCGGGCCGACGGCGACGAATTCGACGCTGGCGGCGGCGCCGATCCCGGCGGACAGCGCGGCACCATGTCGCTGGCCTACCAGACCCTGCACAGTTCCGGCCTGCTGCTGCAGGACGGCATCAACAACCATGGCGCGATCACCGACACGCAGAGCCTGCGGCTGTCGGTCGACTACCTGCTCGATGGCGGCTGGGAGCTGCATGCGGCGCTGCCCTACATCAGCAAGCGCTCGCTGCACGACAATGGCAACCACAATCCCCTGAACCTGGTCCTGCCGCACCCGGAGTCGCAGTTCCTGGACGATGGCCGCTACCACGGCGGGCTGCAGGACCTGCAACTGGGCGTGTCCCGCCACCTCGTGCGGGGCCGCTACCGGATCGAGCCGCACGTGGTGCTGACCTGGCCCAGCCACGACTACACCTTCTTCGCCAATGCCGCGATCGGCCAGCACCTGCGCAAGCTCAAGTTCGGCGCGGACGTGACCCGCCAGCTGGCGGACTCGAACTTCTACTGGTCGGCGGGCTACGACTACGAGTTCACCGAGAAGGTGATGGACATCGGCATCGACAAGCAGCACGCGCGGCTTGCCGCCGGGTATTTCTTCAGCCCGACCTGGTCGGGACGCGTGTTCGCCACCATGCGCCGCAGCCAGGGGCGCGACGCCGACTTCTTCAGCCCTGCCAACCGCGACGAATACTGGTACCACCACGACCAGTTGTCGCGGCACAACTACGCCATCGCCGGATTCGGCGCGACCTGGCGCATCAACGACCGCTACGCGCTGTCAGGAACCGTCGGCAGGATGGTCTGGGGCCGCACCGTGCACGAGCTCAAGCGCGCCTACGAACTGGAACTCAGCCGCAGCTTCTGACCACCGGTGCCGCGGCCCGTTGCGGCCTGCATGGCCGCGCACCGGCAGCGCGGGCCGCAACGCCCGCGGGAACCGTGGCGGCGGCAAGTCCCGGGCGCGATCCGGGCCGCAGGGAAACCCGTGAACCCGTCCGACGCGCAACAGCCGCGCGGCGGATCCCGGGACGACAATGAACGGCGCCGCGCCCGCGCCGGGCCGCCGCACGTACGCCGTCCTGGGGCATCATGCAGTCCCCCGGCCGGGCGTGTATCATGCACGGCCATCCTTTCATCCGCATCAAGGGATATAAGCCTACGATGACCAGCTCCGCCTACCTGTTCACTTCCGAATCGGTCTCCGAAGGCCATCCGGACAAGGTCGCCGACCAGATTTCCGACGCCGTGCTCGACGCGATCCTGGCCCAGGACAAACGCGCCCGCGTGGCCTGCGAAACCATGGTCAAGACCGGCGTGGCGATCGTCGCCGGCGAGATCACCACGTCCGCATGGATCGACCTCGAGGCCTTGACCCGCAAGGTGATCCTGGACATCGGCTACGACAGCAGCGAAGTCGGTTTCGACGGCGCCACCTGCGGCGTGCTCAACCTGATCGGCAAGCAGTCGCCCGACATCAACCAGGGCGTCGACCGCAAGAAGCCCGAGGAACAGGGCGCCGGCGACCAGGGCCTGATGTTCGGCTACGCCACCAACGAGACCGACAGCGGCATGCCGGCGGCAATCCATCTCTCGCACCGGCTGGTCGAGCAGCAGGCCAAGGTGCGCAAGAAGAAGAATTCCCCGCTGCCGTGGCTGCGCCCGGATGCGAAGTCGCAGGTCACCCTGCGCTACGAGGACGGCAAGGCGGTGGCCATCGACGCGGTGGTGCTGTCGACCCAGCACGACCCCGACGTGAAGCAGAAGGACTTGGTGGAGGCGGTGCGCGAGCACATCCTCAAGCCGGTGCTGCCCGCCAAGTGGCTGCACAAGGGCACCAAGTTCCACATCAACCCGACCGGCAAGTTCGTGATCGGCGGCCCGGTCGGCGATTGCGGCCTGACCGGCCGCAAGATCATCGTCGACACCTACGGCGGCTGGGCCCGCCACGGCGGCGGCGCGTTCTCGGGCAAGGATCCGTCCAAGGTCGACCGCTCGGCGGCCTACGCCGCGCGTTACGTGGCCAGGAACATCGTTGCCGCCGGCCTGGCCGACCGTTGCGAAGTGCAGGTGAGCTACGCGATCGGCGTCGCCCACCCGACCTCGATCTCGGTCACCACGTTCGGCACCGGCAAGGTCTCCGATGCGCAGATCGAGAAGCTGATCCGCGCGCACTTCGACCTGCGCCCGTACGGGATCCTGCGGATGCTCGACCTGATCCACCCGATGTACCAGCGCACCGCTTCCTATGGCCACTTCGGCCGCAAGCCGGAAGTGGTCGAGTACGTCGACGGCGCGGGCAAGAAGCAGAAGGCGACCGCATTCTCGTGGGAGCAGACCGACAAGGCCGAGGAACTGCGCAAGGCCGCGAAGCTGAAGTAGGGACCAGCATCGCGCCGGGAACCACCCGGCGCGATGCGCAAGACAGGCGCGGACGTCGAGCGACGGCCGCGCCCTCCTCCATCGAGGGGCGCTGCAAGCCCGGCGCAAGGCGCAAGGGAACAGGCTCGATGGACGGCAAACGCAACAACGGCGCCCGTTAATGCGAGTCCCTGCCAACAGCGCATGCGGACTTCCAACAACGGAGCAACACACATGAACGCTGTCGCCAAGACCTTCTCGACCGAAGGCGACTACAAGGTCGCCGACATCTCGCTGGCCGACTGGGGGCGCAAGGAAATCGACATCGCCGAGCACGAGATGCCGGGCCTGATGTCGATCCGCAAGAAGCACGCCGGCAGCAAGCCGCTCAAGGGCGTGCGCGTGACCGGTTCGCTGCACATGACCATCCAGACGGCGGTGCTGATCGAGACGCTGAAGGACATCGGCGCCGACGTGCGCTGGGCTTCGTGCAACATCTTCTCCACCCAGGACCACGCCGCGGCGGCGATCGCCGCGAGCGGCACGCCGGTGTTCGCCTGGAAGGGCGAGTCGCTGGAGGAATACTGGGACTGCACCCTCGACGCGGTCACCTTCCCCGGGGGCAAGGGTCCGCAGCTGGTCGTCGACGACGGCGGCGACGTCACCCTGCTGATCCACAAGGGCTACGAGCTGGAGCAGGGTTCCAGGTGGGTCGACGAGCCCGCCGCTTCGCACGAGGAAGGCGTGATCAAGGCGCTGCTCAAGCGCGTGGCGACGGAGCGTCCCGGCTTCTGGACCAACGTCGTCCGCGACTGGAAGGGCGTGTCGGAGGAAACCACCACCGGCGTGCACCGCCTCTACCAGATCGCCGAACAGGGCAAGCTGCTGGTGCCGGCGATCAACGTCAACGATTCGGTGACCAAGTCCAAGTTCGACAACCTGTATGGCTGCCGCGAGTCGCTGGCCGACGGCCTCAAGCGCGCGATGGACGTGATGCTGGCGGGCAAGGTCGCGGTGGTCTGCGGCTATGGCGACGTCGGCAAGGGCTCGGCGCACTCGCTGCGCGCCTACGGCGCGCGCGTGGTGGTCACCGAGATCGACCCGATCTGCGCACTGCAGGCGGCGATGGAGGGCTTCGAGGTCAACACCGTCGAAAGCACGCTCGGGCGCGGCGACATCTACGTCACCACCACCGGCAACAAGGACGTGCTCACGCTCGCCCACATGCAGGCGATGAAGGACCAGGCGATCGTCTGCAACATCGGCCACTTCGACAACGAGATCCAGGTCGATGCCCTGTACGCCTCCGGCGCCACCCACACCAACATCAAGCCGCAGGTGGACAAGTACACCTTCCCCGGTGGCAACAGCATCTTCCTGCTCGCCGAAGGCCGCCTGGTGAACCTGGGCTGCGCCACCGGCCATCCGAGCTTCGTGATGTCGAACTCGTTCTCCAACCAGACGCTGGCCCAGATCGACCTGTGGGCGAACCGGGACAAGTACGAGAAGACCGTGTACCGCCTGCCCAAGCAGCTCGACGAGGAAGTCGCGCGCCTGCACCTGGAGAAGATCGGCGTGCAGCTGACCACGCTGACCAAGGCGCAGGCCGATTACCTCGGCGTCGCGGTCGAGGGGCCGTACAAGCCCGAGCACTACCGCTACTGAGGGTGCGTGCGGGCGGCTGCGGCCGCCCGCTTCGCTTTGCATCGGCAACGGAGTCAGGCATGGTCGCCCGCGTCCCGGTTTCCTTCGAGTTCTACCCGCCCAAGACCGACGAGCAGCGCGCGCAGCTAGACCGGACCGCGGCGCGGCTGAAGGCGCTGGCGCCCGAGTACGTGTCCTGCACCTTCGGTGCCGGCGGCTCCACGCTTTCGTACACGCCCGAAACCATCCAGCGCCTTCGCGACCTCCACAAGCTGGATGCGGCGCCGCACCTGAGCTGCATGGGCGGCAGCCGCGAGGAAATCCGGCAGCTGCTCAAGCTGTATCGCGCCATGGGCTGCAGGCGTCTGGTTGCGTTGCGCGGCGACCTGCCGTCCGGAATGGCGCGCATGGGCGACCTGCGCCATGCCACCGACCTGGTGGCCTTCATCCGTGCCGAGCACGGCGACTTCTTCCACGTCGAGGTCGGGTGCTATCCGGAGACACATCCGCAGGCCGACGACGCGCTCGCGGACTTGCGCCATTTCAAGGCCAAGGTCGATGCCGGCGCGGATGCCGCGATCACCCAGTACTTCTACAACGCCGATGCGTATTTCCGCTTCGTCGACGACGTGCGCAGGCTCGGCGTCGAGGTCCCGATCGTGCCGGGAATCATGCCGATCTCCAATTTCGCCCAACTCAAGCGTTTCTCGGAAGCGTGCGGCGCCGAGATCCCGCGCTGGGTCGGCAAGCGCATGCAGGCCTTCGGCGACGATGCCGATGCGATCCGCGAGTTCGCCGCCGAACTGGTCGCCGCCATGTGCGACCGCCTCGTCGACGGCGGCGCGCCGGCGTTGCACTTCTACACGTTGAATCTTTCAAAACCGACGCTGAACGTGCTGCGCAACCTGCGCTGAATTCGACGCAGGTTCAGTTCCACGAGCGTTTTCGCACGTTGCGTTGACGGCCGAACACCGAGTATGCGCGCACCCCCGCATGCCCGTGATGTCCGTCGATGAACAAGTCCCTGCTCACCACCCTTGCCGCCGCCGTGTTGTGCGCGGCGACCGTTCCCGTGCCGGCGCCGGTGGAAGCCGCGAGCGGCATCCAGCGCTGCCAGTCGCCGGACGGCACGCTGGTCTATACCGACAAGGCCTGCGCGGCGTTCGGCGCGAAAGCGACGCCCATGTCCGGTGAGTTGCTGACGCGGATCGCGCATGAAGAGGCCCTGTCGGCGCGCGCTGGCGGACTGGAAGGCACGGTCGATGCAGCGATCCCGCTGGACACCGGCTCGCTCGCCCGCGCTTCCAGCGGACGCCGTTCGCCGGCTTCGGGCTGCGCACGCACCCCGACACAGCTGCAGATGGACCTGCGCGGCGCGCTGCTGCTCGGCGACGTCAATCGTGTCGCCGAGAGCTACCACTGGGTCGGCATGTCCAGCAAGGCCGGCGAGCGCACGCTCGACCGCCTGCAGCACCTGGTCGGGCGCCAGGTGGTCGACAGCCAGTACTTCAATGCGCAGATCGGGCTTGCCGGTGCCGGCGGTTACGCCGACGCCTCGACGCTGCTGTCCGATGCATCGGGCGGCGATGGCGATGCCGGGGTGCTGCAGCTGGTGCTCGGCGACGACGGTACGCGGTCGATGGTGGATTTCGACGTGCACAAGTACGCTGGCTGCTATTTCGTCAGTTTCTGAATCCGGGCGCATCTTCGGCGCAGCGGGGCCTTTCCGCGACCGGCGGCGGACGTTAGTCTGCCGCGATGACGCGCGCTTCGTGGGTTGCCCTGCTGCTGACGCTCCTCCTGCTTGCCGTGGCCGGCAGTACGCAGGCGCAGGTGCGCCGCTGCACTGCGACCAACGGCACCACCGTGTTCACCGATCGCCGCTGCCAGGACATCGGCGCGGTCGACCACGTTCCAAGCGCAACCGCAGGCCTCGGCGCGCGCCCGTACCGCAATGCCTGCGCGCGCACCCTGCAAGATCTGGTCTACGAACTGACCAGCGCCATCGACGATCGCGACGTCAACCGGCTGGCCGGCGTGTATCAGTGGACCGGCGTCTCGACCGGGACCGGTTATGCGCTGATGCAGCGCCTGGACGCGATCGCGCAGCGGCCGCTGGTCGATATCGTCCCGGTCTATCCGGCCGGCCCCGGCGACGAGGACGATTACTACCCGCAGGCGACGGTGCGCCGCCGCCCGATCGGCTTGCGCCTGGAGCAGACGCTGGCCAACGGCAGCACGCCGTCGCGGACTGTGCTCGGCCTGCGGCGGTCGTTCGGTTGCTGGTGGGTGAGCCTGTAGCACGGCCGTGGGCGCCTGCCGCCGGGTCGTTTGGGGCAAAATGACGCCTTTCCGGCAGGAACCGCGACCATGCAGTATCCGCAATGGATCTGGCACAACGGCACGATCAAGCCGTGGGCCGAAGCCACCACCCACGTCATGTCGCATGCGCTGCATTACGGCTCGTCGGTGTTCGAGGGCATCCGTAGCTACGACACCCCCGCAGGCCCGGTGATCTTCCGCCTGGGCGACCACGCGCGGCGGCTGTTCGCGTCGGCCAGGATCTACGAGATGGCGATCCCCAACACGGTGGACGACATCAACGCCGCCTGTCGCGAGGTATTGCGCCGCAACGCGCTGACCAAGGCGTACCTGCGGCCGGTCGCCTGGCGCGGCCTGGGCGGGTTCGGGCTGTCGGCCGACACCCCCGTCGACGTCGCCGTGGCTGCCTGGCAGATGGGCGCGTACCTGGGCGACGGTGTACTGGAACAGGGCATCGACGCCTGCGTTTCGAGCTGGCAGCGGTTCGCACCCAATACCATTCCCGCCGGCGCCAAGGCCGGCGGCAACTACCTGTCCGGGCAACTGGTGGCGCGTGAGGCGCGGCGCCTGGGCTTCGGCGAAGGCATCGCCCTGGCATCGACAGGGCTGCTGAGCGAAGGTGCCGGCGAGAACCTGTTCCTGGTGTTCGACGGCGCGTTGCATACCACGCCGGTCAGTGCCGCGCTGCTCAACGGCATTACCCGCAACACCTTGATGACGCTGGCTCGCGATGCCGGCATCACGGTGGTGGAGCGCGACCTGCCGCGCGAATACCTGTACCTGTGCGACGAGGTGTTCATGTGCGGCACCGCCGCGGAAATCACGCCGATCCGCTCGGTCGATGGCCGCCAGGTCGGCGCGGGCAAGGCCGGGCCCGTGACCCGCAGGATGCAGGAACTGTTCTTCGGCCTGTTCGACGGCCGCACGCCCGACAAGTACGGCTGGCTGGACCCGGTCGACGCCTGAGCGGCAGGCCGCCTAGGCGGTCAGCTCGGCCGCCGCTTCCACCGCATCAGGCGAGAACGACAGCGTCGCCACCACGCCCTGCCGGTCACCCGGCACGACGCGCACGTTCCAGCCGTACAGCGTGCACAGTCGGCGCACGATCGACAGGCCGATGCCACCGCCCTGCGAATGCTCGGCGTGGGTGCCCCGGTAGCCGCGCTCGAACAGGCGCGCGGCATCCTCGGCCGTCAGCCCGGGGCCCGAATCGACCACTTCGACCGCATTGGGCAGCAGCCGCGCGACCACGTCGCCCTGCGCGGTGTACTTGACCGCATTGCCCACCAGGTTGCCCAGCGCCACGGCCACGGCGGCCTCGGGCGCATCCACGACCAGCCCGCGCTCGCCTTCCAGGCGCAATTCCAGCGGCTTGCCCCCGAGCTGGGCGCGATGCGCATCGAGCAGTTGCTCCGCGATGCGCGCGACATCGGCGGCCCCATGGCCGCGCTCGTTGCGCGACAGCAGCAGCAACGCGCTGATCAGGTCGGTGCACTGCTGTTCCGCGCGCTGGATGCGCTGCAAGCGCGCCCGGGTCTTGTCGTCCAGGTCCGGCTTCGACAGCAGCAGCTCGATCGCCCCCTTGATCACCGCCAGCGGCGTGCGCAGCTCGTGGCTGACGTCGGCATTGAACTCGCGGTCGCGCTTCACCACTTCGGTCAGGCGTCCCGAGTAGTCGTCGAGTGCCTTGGCCAGTTCGCCGACCTCGTCCTCGGCAAAGTAAGGCGCCAGCGCCTCCGGCTGCGCGCTGCGCCCCGAACGGCGCAGCCGTTGCGCCAGCTCCGACACCGGGCTCATCACCCGCGACGCCGCCCACCAGCCCACCAGCAGCGACAACAGCGTGAATACAGCCACCACGCCGATCAGCGCGCTGTTGAACTGGCGTTCGCCGCGCATCGACTGGCTCATGTCGTAGGCCAGGAAAAACCAGACATCCGGCGTCTTGCGGACCGCCAGCTTGTAAGAGAACGCGCTGCCGTCGGGGTCGACTCCGGTGACGTTGTGGATGCCGTCGTCGAACTCGTACCAGTCCGGCTGCTCGGCGCGCAGCGCCTCGAAGTTGGGCCGCCTGACCACGCGCGCCAGCATCTGCTGCACCGGCAGGTCCGGATTCTTGGCCGGATCGGTGTAGAAACGGCGCGCGTACTCGTCGATGTTCTTGTTCATCACGTCTTCGACCAGCTGGTTCTCGACGCGGTTTCGCGCCCAGTTGGTGGCGAAGGCGAGCAGCAGCGTCAGGCCGAAGCCCAGCAGCAGGAACGAGAGGATGATGCGGCTGCGAAGGCGCCGCCGGTAGCGGGTGGGCTTCCTGCGAGCAGGCGCCCCGCCTGACGGCGCCGCCTGCCCGGGGGCCACGTCTTCAGCTGGCGGCATCGGGTGCGGCGATCCGGTAGCCGATGCCGTGGCGGGTCTGGATCAGCTGCGTCGGGAATGGCTTGTCGACCACCGCGCGCAGGCCGTGGATGTGCACGCGCAGCGAATCCGAATCCGGCAGCTCCTCGCCCCAGACGCGGGTTTCCAGTTCCTGCCGCGTGACCACCGCCGGCGAGGCTTCCATCAGCGCCTGCAGGATCTTCAGCGCGGTCGGATTGAGCTGCAGCAGCTTGCCCTCGCGCCGCACTTCCAGGGTATCGAGGTTGTATTCCAGGTCGGCGACCTCGAGCACCCGCGTCTGCACTCCCTTGCCGCGGCGGGCAAGCGCGTTGAGCCGCACTTCCACCTCCTGCAGGGCGAACGGCTTGATCAGGTAGTCGTCGGCGCCGGAATCGAACCCGGCCAGCTTGTTGTCCAGCGAATCGCGCGCGGTCAGCATCAGTACCGGGGTCTGCTTGCGTGCCTCGTTGCGCAGCTTGCGGCAGACCTCCAGGCCGTCCATGCCGGGCAGGCTGAGGTCGAGCACGACCGCGTCGAAGTCGTGCACCACCGCCAGGTGCAGGCCGGTGACGCCGTCGGCGGCGAAATCGACGGTGTGCCCGCGATCCTCGAGGTAATCGCCGAGGTTGGCGGCGATGTCGGTGTTGTCTTCGATGACGAGGATGCGCATCGGGGATCCTGTGGCTGGGTGGCGTTGGAACGCGGCAGTGGCCGGGCAGTTCCCCGGGCGCCTGCTGGCGTTGCGTGTCGGATCGCGTTCGGGCGAGCGGCGGCGGATCGAACAGCCTTCGGCGATTCTTGCATACGGCCGCGTGAATCCCGCATGCGCCCGGGGAAAACAAAGGCCCAGGCGCGGGAGCACCGCGCCTGGGCCAAACGAGCCCCGATTACCGTGATCTGCGACGCCCAAGGAGCGGCACCTGACGAGGTGTGTCGATCTGGAGAAAGCAGAACTTCGGTCCCGCCTAGGCTACGCGGGAATCGATTAAACAGCCGTTAAAGCCGGTATTAAATTTCCGTTAAAACCTCCGGAACCGGTGCAGTCTCACGCTGCTGAGCGACGGCGGACCGGGATCGGCTGGTGCCCGGCCACGACGAAATCGATGATGCGGCCGGCGATGTCGATCCCGGTGGCTTCCTCGATCCCTTCCAGGCCAGGGGAAGCGTTCACCTCCAGCACCAGCGGGCCGCGACGGGACCGGATCAGGTCGACGCCGGCGATGCCCAGCCCCAGCACTGCCGCCGCACGCACGGCGGTCGCCTGTTCGGCCACGGAGGCACGCACCGCCCGGGCAGTGCCGCCGCGGTGCAGGTTGGAACGGAAGTCGCCCTTGGGCGCCTGTCGCCGCATGGTCGCCACCACCTGGTCACCGACCACGAAGCAGCGCAGGTCGGCGCCACGCGCCTCGGCGATGAACTCCTGGACCAGGAAGTTGGCGTACAGGCCGCGCAGCGCCTCGATCACGCTGCGGGAAGCCGAAGGTTTCTCGGTCAGCATCACCCCGGCGCCCTGGGTGCCTTCATTGAGCTTGATCACGTGCGGCGGCGGGCCGAGCATCGACAGCAGGTCGGCGGTGTCGTCGGGGTTGTCGCCGAAGACCGTGATCGGCAGGCCGATGCCCTGCGCCGCCAGCAACTGGTGGCACCGCAGCTTGTCGCGCGCGCGCGCGATCGCATCGGACGGGTTGGGTGCATGGCTGCCCATCAGCTCGAACTGGCGCAGCACCGCGGTGCCGTAACGGGTGATCGAGGCGCCGATGCGCGGGATCACCGCGCCATAGCCGGCGATCGGGCGCCCCTTGTAGTGCATCCCGAAGCCGTCCGCGCTGATGCGCAGGTAGCAGCGCAGCGGGTCCAGCACGCGCACGCTGTGGTGGCGCTCGCGCGCTGCCTCGACCAGGCGCCGGGTCGAATACAGCTTGCTGTTGCGCGAGAGGATGGCGAGCTTCATGGGCGGGGCTCGAGGGTCGAGGGCGGGCGCCCGTGGAGGAAGGAGCGTGCCGGATCGACCATGAACGCACCGTCCATCGCGCTGCGGCCAAGCAGCATCGGGAACAGCATGCCGCGGCGATCGGTCAGGTTGATTTCAATCTCGCGTTCCTGCCCGGCCAGGCGCAGGTGCGTGCGCAGGAAGACGCGATGGTTGCAGTGCCCGCCGGAGTCGGTCACTTCGCGCTCGTCCAGCACCGGTGCGCTGGCCTCGATGGCCACGCGGCGGGTACGCCCGGGCGTGAACCGGAACCCGACCCAGGGCGCCCCGCGCTCGACGAAACGCCATTGCTCGTCCACGTGCAGCGCCGAGGTACGCGCGCCGCTGTCGACCTTGGCGCGCACGCGCGCTACGCCCAGGTCGGGCAACGCCAGCCATTCCCGCCAGCCGAGCACGATCATCGACGCTGCCTTGCGCGGAGGAAAGAAAATCGGCGGCGCCATCGCGTGGATGACACCGCCGTTGCATGGTGGAGCGGGTGAAGGGAATCGAACCCTCGTCAGTAGCTTGGGAAGCTACAGCTCTACCATTGAGCTACACCCGCAGGCGGCGAAGTCTATGCCCCCCGCGCCGGGCATGGCAATGCGCGGCGGGGGCCGCCGCGCGGTGCCGCATCAGAAACGACTGCCGATGGTCATGAACACGCTGGCGTCGTTGCCGCCTTCCTGGGCGAAGGTGGCGCTGGCGCCGACGTTCGCGTCGAGCCCCAGCAACTGCGTGCGCGCGCCCAGCAACAGGGTGCCGTAGTCGCGGTCGAACTCCTGGCCAGGGACCGCATAGGCCAGCGAACCCGGGATCGACTGGGCAATGGCGAAGGCCTGCCCGGCCGAATCCTCGAACTCGTGGTCCCAGGTCACGCGCGCGTAGGGATGGATGCGCTCCCCGGGCGCGTAGCTGAATTGCCAGCCGGCGCTGCCGATCAGCGAATCCACGCCCTGGTCCGGGTAGGCCAGCGAAGTCGACAGCGACGGCTCGCTCTCGGCGAAGCCGTCGATGTCGATCTGCTGCGACAACAACGAAACCACCGGGCCATGGCGGAACGCGCCGTCGCCGAAGGTCCAGCCGCCGTTGACGCCGATGCTGAGGTTGCTGCCGTCGGCAGAACCGTGGTGGGTCCGGGTGGCCGCGCCCAGTTGGACGTCGCGGTCGGTGTCGAAACCGAGCCATGAATAACTGGCCTGGGCATTGGCCCATGCGCGCCCGCCCTGCCAGCCCAGGTAGCCGCCAAGGCTGGCGTCGGTCTGGTCGAAGCTGCCGCGACGCTGGCCCCAGTCCATGCCTTGGCGGCCGTAGCCGCCGAAGACGCCATAGACGAGGTTGCCGCTGGCCCAGTCGACTCCCACCGTCAGGGTCGGGCCGCCGCCGTCGTAATTGCTCACGTCTTCGCCGTAGCGCTGCGAGTCGCCGCGCACGTCGGCCCACCAGCGCATGCCCTCGCCTTCGCGCGCCTGCGACAGCTGCGCCCCGACGCGCTCGGCACGGGCACGCCCGACCACGGCCTCGGAATGCGGCAGTACCGCCATCTGGCCGGGCGCTTCCAGGATCGAGATCGCGTACTGGGCGAGGACTTCGTGTGCCGTCGTGGTCGGATGCACGCCGTCGGCGAAGACGAAGCTGGTGTCGGCGTCGGGTGCGACGAAATTGGCCGGGTTGCACCCCAGCGCCGGCGCCGCGCCACAAGCCGGCGTGGTGACGTTGCTGAAGCCATACAGGCCGGGGTTGGCCGTGATTTCGTGCAACAGGCTGTAGGTATCCAGCGGGATCACCTGCAGGCCGGCGGCACCGAGCCCGCCGAACAGGGTCTGGTTGTAGGCAGTGACCAGCGCGGTGACGCCGGCTGAGCCATCGGGCCCCAACGACAGGCCGAACGGGGTGGTGCCCACGTCGGGCATGGTCGGCACCAGGATGTACTGCGCGCCGGCCGCCGTCAGCGTGCCGACCAACCCGACCTCGGCGCCGGCCGCGGCCAGGAACTGCTCCTGGGTGGTGGCGCCGTTGAGGTGGAAGAACAAGTCGTTGGCCCCGCCCCACACGGTATAGAGCGCGTCGGGATCCGCCTGGCCGCCGTTGAGCGCCAGGTAGGTGTTGACCTGGTCGGTCAGCGAGGGCGCGAACTGGGTCGGAATCGAGGGCGGGAAGCCCGCGCCCAGTTCCGGACCGATGGTGGCGCCGCCGGCGGCGAAGTTGTCGCCCCCGGTCAGGGCCACGCCGGTGGCGGTCAGCTGCCAGGCGGCCGAAGCGTCGGTGCCGTAGAAGTCGGCCAGGAACTCCGACCACACCAGGCCCGGGTTGGTGGTGAAGCGCGCCGCCACGGCAGCGGACGGGTCGACGTTCTCGACCAGGAAAGTCTGGTAGAAACCGCTGTCGGTGAGGCTGTCGCCGAAGAACACCGTCTGCGAGAACGGAGCACTCTGGGCGAACACGGGGGCCGCCGCCAGCGCGAGCGCCGCAGCAAGAAGGGAGCGGAGGGGCCTGCGGGACGACGCCATGGTGTTCTCCTGGGAATGTTGGATGACCGGCCGGGCCGATACGCCACCGGATGGCAGGATCGTTTCACGAAAATGACACGCGACTCAAGTACGGCATCGGCGGTCGCCCGGGCTGGACAGCAGGGTGCAGGAAGGGGCGATAACCCGGACAATGGCGGCATGGATATCCGCTTGAATGGCGCCCAGCAGCGCCTCCCCGCCGGTTGCAGCGTGCTGCAGTTGCTTGCCGAGGCCGGCCTGGCCGATCGCAGGGTCGCGGTCGAGGTCAATGGCGAAATCGTGCCGCGCAGTGCCCACGCCACCCGCCTGCTGCTGGACGGGGACCGCGTCGAGATCGTGCACGCGCTCGGCGGCGGCTGACGCCGCAATGCGGCCTGCAGCGAGGAATACGCGCGCCGCAGGCGGGGAAGTACTGGCGGGCAAGTTGCCCTGTGCGAGCATGGCGCCGTTCAAGCAACGGGCGACGGACTGTCGTTGACCATGCCATCCACCGGCCAGCCGAGCCGAGGTCTCGGATCCGGGTGCGTCCAGCCGGACCGGCCAAAACCGCGCGATGACCACCGGCGGTATGGGAACCCGGCTGTCCCTCGGCGGTGGGGTGATCGCCGGGACCCATGGGCTTTGCGACGCCGGCTTGCGCCGGTTGTGCGTTTGGCGTACCGCGCGATGGCACCGCGCGCGAGCCGACGACCGGTCCGGGGTCAGGGGTGCCGCCTGACCGGATCGCCCACTCATTGCGCTACACGCACCGGGGAACGAGCGGCGGCCACGGATCCGCACATTCCGGCACCTGGCTGACCATCGGCCGTCCATGGCCGACCGACGGCGCTGGTAACATTCGTCCATGCCCCACGACCCCGCACTTCCCGCCGACGACGACAGCCTGTTCATCGCCGGCAAGCCCTACCGCTCGCGCCTGTTGACCGGCACCGGCAAGTTCCGCGACCTCGACGAAACCGCCCGCGCCACCGATGCCGCCGGCAGCCAGATCGTCACCGTCGCGATCCGTCGCAGCAACATCGGCCAGAACCCCGGCGAGCCGAACCTGCTCGACGTGCTGCCGCCGGACCGCTACACGATCCTGCCCAACACCGCCGGCTGCTACAGCGCGGACGATGCCGTGCGCACCTGCCGGCTGGCGCGGGAATTGCTCGACGGCCACAGCCTGGTCAAGCTGGAGGTGCTGGGCGACCAGCGCACCCTCTTCCCCGACGTGGTGCAGACCCTGGCCGCCGCCGAAACCCTGGTTCGCGAAGGTTTCCAGGTGATGGTCTACACCTCCGACGACCCGATCCTGTGCAAGCGCCTGGAACAGATCGGCTGCGTTGCGGTGATGCCGCTGGCCGCGCCCATCGGCTCCGGCCTGGGCGTCCAGAACCGCTACAACCTGCTGGAGATCGTCGAGAACGCGAAGGTGCCGATCATCGTCGACGCCGGCGTCGGCACCGCGTCGGACGCCGCGATCGCGATGGAACTGGGCTGCGATGGGGTACTGATGAACACCGCGATCGCCGGCGCGAAGGATCCGGTGCTGATGGCACGCGCAATGCAGCTCGCGGTCGCCGCCGGGCGCGCCGCGTTCCGGGCCGGCCGCATCCCGCGCAAGCGCCACGCCAGTGCCTCTTCGCCGGTCGACGGGCTGATCGGGTGACGGGCGCACGCGCGAGCGGTCGCGTTCGCCCTGGGGGATGCGCCGCACGGCCGGAGTCGAAGAACTCGAGGCAGTCGCAAGGGCTTGCGGCTTCGCCACTGCGTGGCCTCGCCCGGGACGCCCGGTGAGATGACCGATCCGTTTTCCAGCGACGGCGCCAAGGCCCCGCCCAAGCCCTTCACCGTCGAAGAAGGCCGCCGCAAGGTGCGCAGCTTCGTGTTGCGGCAAGGCCGCTTCACGCCCGCGCAGCAGCGCGCCTTCGACGAACTGTGGCCGCGTTACGGACTGGATTACACCGGGCAGCCGCGCGACTTCGACGCGGTCTTCGGCCGCAAGGCGCGGCGGGTGCTCGAGATCGGCTTCGGCAACGGCGAGGCGTTGCGCTTCGCCGCTGGCCGCGACCCCGGACGCGACCTGCTCGGAGTCGAGGTCCACGCCCCCGGCGTCGGCCGCCTGCTCAATGCACTCGCGATCGACGGCAGCACGCATGTCCGCGTGTACCACCATGATGCGGTCGAAGTGCTGCAGCACGAGGTCGCCGACGGCGCGCTCGACGAGATCCGCATCTACTTCCCCGATCCCTGGCACAAGAAGCGCCACAACAAGCGCCGCCTGCTGCAGCCGGAGTTCGCCGCGCTGCTGGTCCGCAAGCTCGCGCCCGACGGCCGCTTGCACCTCGCCACCGATTGGCACGACTATGCCGAGCAGATGTGGGACGTGCTCGATGCCACGCCGGGCCTGCGCAACCGCGCCGGACCACGGGGCCACGTACCGCGCCCCGACTGGCGGCCGCAGACTCATTTCGAGGACCGCGGCCGGAAGCTCGGGCACGGCGTCTGGGACCTGGTCTACGACAGGACGTGACTGGTGATTCCGTGATTCGCAAACGCCAAGGCATCACGCACCAGGCCCTGCCGAACCCCGAACCCGGTCGGCGCCCCGTGCCCGGCCGCTGCGCTCCCCGCAACCCGCACCAGCAGTCGCCCTGCTGATGGACACCGCGCTGACGCTCACCACCGACATGCAGCTCGTGCTCGGGCTGGTGGGCTTCACCATGCTGATGTTCGTGTTCGAGCGGATCCGCGCCGACGTGGTGGCGCTGGTGGTGCTGGTGCTGCTGGGCCTGACCGGGCTGGTCGCGCCGGAGGACATCTTCAGCGGCTTTTCCTCCGACGCGGTGATCAACGTCATCGCCACGATGGTGCTGGGCGCCGGCCTTGACCGCACCGGCGCGCTCAACCGCCTCGCCGGCTGGCTACTGCGGCGCGCGCGCGGGGTCGAGGAACGGCTGCTGCTGTTCACCTCGGCGGTCGCCGGCCTGAACTCCTCGATCATGCAGAACACCTCGGTGACCGCGCTGTACCTGCCGATCGCCTCGCGCCTGACCGCACGCACCGGCCTCAGCCTGTCGCGGCTGCTGATGCCGATGTCGGCGGCGATCATCATGGGCGGCGGGCTGACCATGGTCGGCAACTCGCCACTGATCCTGCTCAACGACCTGCTGGTGTCGGCCAACGCCAACTTGCCGTCGGGCGTGGCGACGCTGGAACCGTTGAAGATGTTCGCGCCGCTGCCGATCGGCCTGGCCTTGCTCGCCGCCTGCCTGTTGTACTTCCATTTCTTCGGCGCCAGGCTGCTGCGCGAGGACGGCGACAAGGGCGTGACCCCGGCGCGCACCCAGAGCTACTTCGCCAACACCTACGGCATCGAGGGCGAAGTGTTCGAACTGACCGTCAGCGCCGACAGTCCGCTGGTGGGCATGTCGCTGGGCGAGGCCGAGGCGCTGCACGGCGCGCCGTTGCTGCTGGCCCTCAAGACCGGCAACGAGTCCCGGCTGGCGCCACCGGCCGACACCCGCATCTGGGTCGGCAGCGTGCTCGGCGCGATGGGCGCGCGGCAGCAGGTGGCGGATTTCGCCCAGAACCAGTTCCTGCGCCTGTCGACCAGGCTGCGCGAGTTCGGCGACCTGTTCAACCCCAGCCGCGCCGGCATCTCCGAGGCGGTGGTGCCGCCGACCTCGAAGTTCATCGGCAAGAGCGCGGCCGACCTGCGCCTGCGCAAGCAGCAGGGCATCAGCCTGCTGGCGATCAACCGCGACAAGGAAGTGCACAACGAAGGCATCCGCAACATGCCGCTGCGCGCCGGCGACATGCTGGTGCTGCACAGCATCTGGACCGACCTGGCCGATGCCGCCAGCAGCCGCGACTTCGTCGTGGTCACCGATTACCCGAAGGGCGAGCAACGCCCGCACAAGTTCAAGGTCGCGATGGTGATCTTCGCCATCAGCATGCTGCTGGCGCTGTCCTCGCGGATCCCGACCTCGATCGCGCTGATGACCGGCGTCGCCGGCATGCTGGTCACGGGCGTGCTGAAGATGGACGAGGCGTACGCCGCGATCAGCTGGAAGACGGTGTTCCTGATGGCCTGCCTCATTCCATTGGGCTGGGCGATGGACAGCAGCGGCACCGCGGCCTGGGTCGCCGGGCACAGCATCGAGCGCCTGCCGCACGGCTTGCCGGTCTGGCTGATCGAACTGGTGCTGGGCCTGCTGACGACCGCGTTCTCGCTGGTGATCAGCCATGTCGGCGCGACCATCGTGATGGTGCCGCTGGCAATCAACCTGGCGCTGGCGGTGGGCGGCGACCCGACCGGGTTCGCGCTGATCGTGGCGTTGTCGGCGTCCAACAACTTCATCACCGCGTCCAATCCGTCGATCTCGATGATCACCGGGCCCGCCGGCTATACCCCGGGCGACATGTGGCGCGTGGGCGGGCCGCTGACGCTGGTCTACACCGCGATCGTGGTGGTGGCGGTCAACCTGATGTTCTGAAGGCGCGCACGCGGTCGAGGCATTTGCCGGGCCGTGCGTCGCAGCGGCCGCGTGCGGGCCTGCAGTCGGCGATCCTAGGTTGCGGGGGCTTGGCCTGCCAGCACGACCGCGCCGTCGTGCACCTCGACCGGCACCGCGCGCAGGCAGTCGCCGCGACACGGCCCGGCCACGCACTGACCGCGCTGCAACTCGAAACTGGCCCCGTGCACGGCGCACACCAGCAACCCGTCTTTCGACTTCAGGAACTTGCCCGGGGCCCAGTCCAGGCGCCTGCCGGCATGCGGGCAAACGTTGAGCCACGCGCGCACGGCGGCGCCGTCGCGATGCAGGATCACGGATTCCGGAGTGCCATCGAAACGGGCTTCGGCCTCGGCGAAGCCGCCGTCCTCGATCTGCTCCAGGCGCGCCAGCAGCGTGCTTTCGCCGTCGTTGTTTAACGAAGTTCTCACAAACGCAACTGCGCTCCGCCCGATACTGGCCGTCCCGGCCATCGTGCCGATTGTGTCACGACAGCGAAGAACAGATGTCCGCATTCCACTTCCGATTCGACCGTTTCCGCGCTGGCCGCGCCACGTTCCGTGCCGGCATGGCGCCGCGCAAGCCGCGACATCCGCTGCTGCGCGTGCTGCTGGGCCTGCTCGGGCTCGGGGTGTTGCTGGTGCTGGTGTTCTTCAGTGTCTTCATCGGCGTGGCGATGCTGGCCGCGGGCCTGCTGTACCGGTTGTGGAAGCAGCGTGGCAAGCCGCTGGCGCGGCAGCAAGCACGCGTGGTCGACGGCGAATTCCGGGTACTCGGCAAGCCGGCCCTGCCCCAGGCATGAGCGATGTCATCGCGGCGGCGCCGACTGCGCGGGTGGCCGTGCGCGGCGACGACCGGGACGCCGGAACTTTCCCGGTCCATCGCATCTATTGCGTCGGCCGCAACTTCGCCGAGCATGCGCGCGAAATGGGAGCGCCGGCGCCGGCCGCGCAGTCGGGGCGCGGCCGCCCGGTGTTCTTCCTCAAGCCAGTGGACGCGATCGTCGGCGACGGCGTCGTGCCCTATCCGCGCGGCACCCGCGAACTGCACCATGAAGTGGAACTGGTGGTCGCGCTGGGCCGCGATGCGCCCCCCGGGGAACTCGCCACCGCCGATGCGCCGGCGCTGGTCTTCGGCTACGCCGTCGGCCTGGACCTGACCCGCCGCGACCTGCAGGCGCAGGCCAAGGCCCAGGGCCTGCCATGGGACATCGGCAAGGCCTTCGATGCCTCCGCGCTGATCAGCGCGATCGTCCCGGCGGCGGAGGTCGGCGACCTGTCCACGCGCACGCTCAGCCTCCAGGTCAACGGCAGCCTGCGCCAGCACGGCGCGTTGTCGGACCTGGTCTGGGACGTTGCGGAAATCCTGCACGAGCTCTCGAAGTTGTACGCGTTGCGTGCCGGCGACCTGGTGTTCATGGGTACGCCGGCGGGCGTCGGTCCGCTGCAGCCCGGGGATACCTTCCGCGCCGCCCTGGATGGCGTGGTCGAGTTCCGCGGCCGCATCGCGCCGCCGTCGCTGCCGTTGTAGGCTGGCCGCGCGGGGGGCCGCGGCGTACCTGGAGGCTACGATGGGCATGGTCAGCGAGTTCAAGGAATTCATCGCCAGGGGCAACGTGCTCGACCTGGCGGTGGGCGTCGTGATCGGCGCGGCGTTCGGCAAGATCGTTACCGCACTGGTCGACGGCATCGTGATGCCGATCGTGGGCGTGGCCTTGGGCGGTGTCAGCGTCAGCGACTGGAAATACGTGTTGCGACCGGAAACGGTGGATGCCGCCGGTGCCAAGGTCGCCGAAGTGGCGATCGCGTACGGTGCGTTCATCCAGACGCTGATCGACTTCCTGATCATCGCCTTCGTGATCTTCCTGGTGGTCAAGGCCTACAACCGCATGCGCACGCCGACCGCCGAGGTGCTCGCCGCACCGCCGGAAGACGTGCTGCTGCTGCGCGAGATCCGCGATTCGCTGAGGCGCTGATGCGCGGCGGGGCGTGACTAGAGGCACAAGCCGCGAAGCCGCGGGCTGCTAAGCTCGCGGCTTCGTGTTTCCCGATGTGCCCCTTTGCCGAAGCGGAGTCCGCCATGCGTCTTGCGCCGTTGCTGCTTGCCCTCGCCATCGCCCTGCCTGCAGCCGCCGCGCAACCCACGCAGATTTCAGACGCCGCGCTGGCGACGGCCGCGCAGTTGCGCGAAACCGCGCTCAAGGACGACACCGGCTGGAAAGTCACCGAATCGCTGACCACCGAGGTCGGCCCGCGCCTGGCCGGCAGCGAAGCCGATGCGCGCGCGGTGGCCTGGGCGAAGGCGAAGTTCGAGCAGCTGGGTTTCGACAAGGTCTGGACCGAGCCGGTGACCTTCCCGAAATGGGAGCGTCGCAGTGAGCATGCGCAGGTACTGGGCCCGCACTCGCAAGCGCTGGTGCTGACGGCCCTGGGCGGCAGCCCCGCCGGCACGGTCGAGGGCCAGGTGGTGCGTTTCGCCAACCTGGATTCGCTCGCGAAGGCCGCCCCCGGATCGCTCGACGGCAAGATCGCCTTCATCGACTACCGCATGGCGCGCGCACAGGACGGGCACGGCTACGGCATGGGTTCGCGCGTGCGCGGCGCCGGCCCGTCGGCCGCGATCCGCGCCGGGGCGGCCGCGTACCTGATGCGTTCGGCCGGCACCGACAACCATCGCGTCGCCCATACCGGCATCACCCGTTTCGACGAAGGCCTGGCACCGATTCCGTCGGCGGCGCTGAGCAATCCCGATGCCGACCAGCTGGCGCGACTGCTGGCGCTGGACCCGTCGACCCGGGTCCGGGTCGCGCTGGACTGCGGCTGGAACGGCGAATACACCTCGCAGAACGTGATCGGCGAGATCACCGGCAGCAGCCGCCCGGACGAGATCGTATTGATCGGCGGGCACCTGGATTCCTGGGATGCAGGCACCGGCGCGATCGACGACGCCGCCGGCATCGGCATCTCGATGGCCGCGGCCAAGCTGATCGGCGACCTCCCCCGGCACCCGGCGCGCACGATCCGCGTGGTCGCTTTCGCCAACGAGGAACAGGGCTTGCACGGGGGCTTCGCCTACGCCGAAGCGCATGGAGCCGAGCTGGCCCGGCACGCGATCGTCTCGGAAAGCGATTTCGGCGCCGGCCGCATCTACGCCTTCGACGCAGGAAACATCGCCGACGACGCCAGGGATGCGGTCGCGAAGATCGCGGCCGCGTTGAAGCCGCTTGGGATCGAATGGACGCCGGGCCAGGGCAGCCCGGAGTCGGATGTCGGTCCGTTCGCGGGCGCGGGCGCGGCCTGGGGCTGGCTCGGCCACGATGGCAGCGAATACTTCGACCTGCACCACACCGCCGACGACACCCTCGACAAGATCGATCCGCAGGCGCTGGCGCAGAACGTCGCCGCCTACGCGGTGTTCACCTACCTCGCGGCGCAGGCGGACGGCGGCTTCGGCAGTTCCCCCGAGCAGGCCGGGTCGCGGCGCCGCGGCCTCGGCCGCTGAGGCACTCCGTCAGGGCCGCGCCCACGCGGCCAGCAGGACGGCGGTCGCGGCGGCGACATTGAGGCTTTCGACCGCCCCGCTGCCGGGAATCGAGAGGCGCAGGTCGCAGGCCGCGGCCAGGCCCGCGTCCATGCCCTCGCCTTCGGCGCCGAGCACGTAGACCAAGCGCCGCGGCAATGGCGTCGCGAACAGGTCCGCGCCGCCGCGGACCACCGTGGCGGCCAATGCGAATCCGGCGCTGCGCAACTGCGCCATCGCGTTGTCGTCGCGCCCCATGCGCACGAACGCGACGGCCTCTGCACCGCCCTCGGCGACCCGCGCGGCGGCGGCCGACAGCGCCAGCGTCGAGGTTTTGGGAAGCAGCACCGCGGACGCGCCGAAATGCGCGGCGCAACGCAGGATTGCGCCCAGGTTGTGCGGGTTGCCGACGCCGTCGAGCCACAACGCGCAGTGCGGGCCGTCGCCCAGCGCGCGCAGCCAGTGCGCCAGCGGTTGCGGTTCCTCGCGCAGCACGTCGGCGACAACGCCTTCGTGGTGGCTGCTCGCGGCGAGCTTGCGCAGGTCGTCCTCCGCGACGACCCGGTAGCCGATCCGGTTGGCCACGCACCACTTCAGCACTGGCTGCAGCTGCGGAATCCGTGCTTCTGCCAGGTACAGCTTGCGGATCGCCTGGGGCCGCCGCGCGAACACCGCGCGCACCGCATTGAGCCCGTGCAGGCGCAGCTCCCCGCTCACGCCTCGTCCTCGACCGGCCGGATGCTTGCATCCAGTTCGCGCACCCGGGCCTCGATCGCCTTGGGCGAATGCGTGTAGGGCGCCAGCAGCGCATAGAACGCGGGCACCACGAACAGCGACAGCAGGGTCGAGAAGCCGACGCCGAAGATCACCACCACGCCGATGGTCGCGCGGCTGGCGGAACCCGGCCCGCCCGCGGCGACCAGCGGAATGGCGCCGACCATGGTCGCGATCGAGGTCATCAGGATCGGTCGCAGCCTGACCCCGGCCGATTCGACGATCGCCTCGCGCACGCCGCGCCCGGCATCGCGCAGCTGGTTGGCGAACTCGACGATCAGGATCCCGTTCTTGGCCGCCAGCCCCACCAGCATCACGATGCCGATCTGCGAGAACAGGTTGAGGGTGCCACTGGTGACCCACAGCCCGACCAGCGCGCCGAGCACGCCCAGCGGCACGGTCAGCATGATCACCAGCGGATGGATGAAGCTCTCGAACTGCGCCGCCAGCACCAGGTACACCACCAGCAGCGCCAGGGTGAAGGTCAGCAGCACAGCGCCGCCGGCTTTCTGGTACTCGCGCGATTCGCCCTTCCAGTCGACCTGGGCGTACTCGGGCAGGTCCGCGGCAACCACGCCATCGAGGAAGGCGAGCGCCTCGCCCATGGTGTAGCCGGGGGCCAGGCCGGCGCTGATGGTGATCGCGCGCAGGCGGTTGAAGCGGTTGAGGCTGCCGGCCTCGGCCAGCTCTTCGAGCGTGACCAGGTTGGAGAGCGGCACCAGCTCGCCATTGCGCGCGCGCACCTGCACCGCCTGCAGGTCGGCCGGCGCGGCGCGGCCTTCGCGCCCGGCCTGGACGATGACGTCGTACTCCTCGCCGTCCTGCACGAAGGTGGTGACCTGGCGCCCGCCCATCATCGTCTCCAGCGCGCGACCGATGTCGGACACGCTGACGCCGATGTCGGACGCACGCTGGCGGTCGATGCGCACGCGCATCTGCGGGCGCGTTTCCTTGTAGTCCGAATCGACCGAGAAGAAGCCGGGGTTGGCTTCCATCTTCTGCATCACGATGTCGCGCCAGCGCGCGATCTCGGCGTACTCCGGCCCGCCCAGCACGATCTGCACCGGCTGTCCGCGGCTGCCGACCAGCCCGCCGCCCACCCGCGGTTGCGCGCGCACGCCGGTGAGGCCGTCGAGGTCCTTGCGCAGCGACTCGGCGACCTGCGCGGTCGACTGATCGCGCTTGTCCCAGTCCTCCAGGAACACGATCACGTTGCCGGTGTGCATCTCCTCGCTGGCGCCGAAGCCGCCGGGCGCGCGGGTGTTGTAGCGGCGGATCGGGCCGTCGCCGCCGACCCTGCTGGCGAAGATCTTCTCGACCTGCTGCACCTGCTTGACGGTGTAGTCGAAGCCGGCGCCCTCGGGCCCCACGATCGAGACGAAGAACGCACCGCGGTCCTCGGCCGGGGCGAGCTCGGACGGCACCAGCTTGAACAGCGCGTATGCCAGCACGCCCGCGGCCAGCAGCAGGCCACCGATGAGCCAGTAGCGGCCCAGGGTGACCCGCAGCGCGCGTTGGTAGCCATCGGCCAGCTGCGCCAGGCGGGCATTGGCCCAGCGATGCACGCGCGTGCTTTTCTCCTGCGCGTGCGGGCGCAGCAGCTTCGAGGACATCATCGGGGTCAGGGTCAGCGCCACGAATGCCGACAACGCCACCGCCCCGGCCAGCGCCACCGACAACTCGCGGAACAGGCGCCCGGTGTTGCCTTCCATGAAGCCGACCGGCAGGAACACCGCCACCAGCACGGTGGTGGTGGCGATCACCGCGAACGCGACCTGGCGGGTGCCGCGCACCGCCGCCAGCAAGCGCGGCTCGCCGAGGTCGACCCGTCGCTGGATGTTCTCCAGCACCACGATCGCGTCGTCGACCACCAGCCCGATCGACAGCACCAGGGCCAGCAGCGTCAGCAGGTTGATCGAATAGCCGAACGCGTACAGCGGGATGAACGCCGCCATCAGGCACACCGGCACCGTCAGCGCCGGGATCATCGCCGCGCGGAAGCTGCCCAGGAACAACCAGATCACCAGCAGCACCAGCGCGATCGACTCTGCCAGGGTGGCGTACACGCGCTCGATCGAGGCCTCGATGAACACGGTGTCGTCGAAGGCGACGAAGATGTTGGTGCCCTGCGGCAACGACTTCTGGATCTCCGCGGCGGTGGCTCTCGCGGCCCGGGTAACGTCGAGCGCGTTCGCGGTCGAGGTCTTGATGATGCCCAGGCCGATGTTGGGCTGGCCGTTGCTGCGGTAGTAGGCGCGACGCTCGGCCGAGGCGAGCTCGACCCTGGCAACGTCGCCCAGCCGCACCACGTAGCCGCCCGCGCCTTCGCGCAGCGGGATCCTGGAGAAATCTTCCGCGGTCCGGTAATTGCGCTCCACCCGCAGGGTGAAGTCGCGGCTGCCCGATTCCAGGCGCCCGGCCGGCAGTTCGACGTTCTCGGCACGCAACGCGGATTCGACGTCGGCGGGGGTGATCCCGCGCGCGGCCATCGCCGCGCTGTCCAGCCACACGCGCATCGCGTAGCGCTGGCGCCCGCCGATGCGCACCTGGGCCACGCCCTCCAGGCTCGACAGCCGATCCACCACGTAGCGGTCGGCGTAGTCCGACAACTCCAGCGTGTCCATCGTGGTCGAGCTCATGTTGAGCCAGATGATGGTGTCCGAGTCGCTGTCGGCCTTCTCGACTTCCGGCGGATCGGCCTCGTCGGGCAGGCGGTCGGCGACGCCGCTGATGGCGTCGCGCACGTCGTTGGCGGCGGCCTCGATGTCGCGGTTGAGGGTGAACTCCAGGGTCACCGACGAGCGTCCGTTGACGCTGCGCGACTGCAGTGTCTCGATCCCCTCGATGCCCGACAGCGCATCCTCCAGCACCTGGGTGATGCGGGTCTCGACCACCGCCGCCGAGGCGCCCGGATAGCTGACGTCGACCGAGACGATTGGCGGATCGATCGCCGGCAATTCGCGCAGGGTCAGCCGCGAAAACGCCATGATCCCCAGCACGATCAGCAGCAGGCTCATCACCGTGGCGAACACCGGCCGCTGGATCGAGGTATCCGACAGCTTCATCGCTCAGTTCCCGGGCGCGGGCGCCGCAGCGGGCGCGGGCGCGCCGGCTTGCGCGCCAGCATCCGCTTCCGCGATCTTCGCGCCGGGGCGCAGCTTGCCGGTGCCGTCGACCACGATGCGGTCGCCGGCCCGCAGGCCCTGCCGGACCTCGACCTTGCCGTCGGCCCGTGCGCCGAGGACGACCCGCGCCTGCTCGACCGTGGCGTCGGCCTTCACCCGGTAGACGAACGACGTCTGCCCGACCTGGACCACGGCGATCTCCGGCACCAGCAGTGCCTCGCGCTGCGGGCGCTGCACCTGGACCGTGACCAGCATGCCCGGCCGCAGCGCCCGGTCCGGATTCGCGAACGCGGCGCGCACCGTCACCGCGCGCGTGGCCGGGTCGACCCGTGCATCCACGGTTTCCACCATGCCGGCGAAGTCGCGGCCGCCGTAGACCTCGGTGCGGCCACGCACCTGCTGTCCTGCGCCGACCTGCGCCAGCGCCGCCTCCGGCATCGGGAAATCGACGTAGACGCTCGACAGGTCATCGAGCGTGGCGATCGGCGTACCCGGCGTGACCAGCGCGCCGGGGCTGACCTGGCGGATGCCAAGCACGCCGGCGAATGGCGCGCGGATCACGCGGTCGCCCAGTTGCGCGCGCACCTGCGCCACCTGCGCCTGCGCCGAGTCGCGCGCGGCGCGCTGGCTGTCCAGTTGCGAGCGCGCGATCAGTTGCTGCGAAGCCAGCTCGAACTGGCGCTTGTACAGCCGCTCCGCCTCCACCGCCGCCGCCTGCGCCTGCGCGAGTGCCGCCTGCTGCTGCTGCCCCGACAGGGTAACCAGCAACGCGCCCTTGCCGACCTCGTCGCCACTGTCGAAGTGCACCCGTTGCACGGTCTCGCTGACCTTGGCCGTGATGGTGACGGATTCGTGCGCGCTGGCGGTGCCGAGCGCCTGCAGGGTGTCGTGGAACGCCTGTGGTGCGACCCGCACGGTGGTCACCATCGCCGGCGCTTCCCCGGGCGCGGGTCGCTCCGCCTTGCCGCAGCCCGCCAGCGCGCAGATCGCCAGCATCGCCGTGACTGTTGTGAGCGCGGTGGGCATGGAACGAAAGCGAGTCGGCATTTTTCGGTTGGTCTGCAAGGGACCACCGATTCTAGCGGCTGCCCATGTCCCGCACCCATGCCAGGAGGCCCGCCCCGCCGCTTGCGGGCCTGCCGATGGCACGTTCACGCCTTTCGCGGCAGTCTGGCCATGCGGCCGCGTTTTTGCCAGGCGCCTTGCAGCCCGCTGCCGGTCTGCGTGGCGGATGCCGTTTGCGATCAGGCAGCCCCTCCCCCAACCGGAAACCCCCCATGATCCACGACAGCATCCTCGACACCATCGGCCACACCCCGGTGGTACGCCTGCATCGCATGGCGCCGTCCGGCGTTGCCCTCTACGCCAAGGTCGAAAGCTTCAATCCCGGCGGTTCGGTCAAGGACCGCCTGGCGCTCGCCATCATCCTGGATGCCGAGGCGCGTGGCCTGCTCAAGCCCGGGGACACCGTGATCGAGGCAACGTCCGGCAACACGGGCGTGGCGCTGGCGATGGTCTGCGCGGCGCGCGGCTACAAGTTCGTCGCGGTGATGACCGAGACCTTCTCGATCGAACGCCGCAAGCTGATGCGCGCCTACGGCGCCAAGGTGATCCTGAGCGCCGCGGCCGAGCGCGGGACCGGCATGGTCCGCATCGCCGAGGAACTGGCGGCCAAACACGGCTGGTTCCTGGCGCGGCAGTTCACCAACCCGGCCAATCCTGGCTACCACCGGCAGACCACGGCGGCGGAAATCCTGCGCGACTTCGCCGGACGCCGGCTCGACCACTTCGTCAGCGGCTGGGGCACCGGCGGCACCCTGACCGGTGTCGGCGAGATGTTGAAGCTGGCGCGGCCGGAAGTGCGGATCACCGCCTGCGAACCGGCGGGCGCGTCGCTGCTTGCCGGCAAGGACTGGCAGCCGCACAAGATCCAGGGCTGGACCCCGGATTTCGTCCCGGAGGTGCTAAACCGCGACGTCGCCGACGCGATCGTGCCGGTGGACGACGTGCTCGCGCGCGATACCGCGCGCCGGCTGGCGCGGGAGGAAGGCGTGTTCGTCGGTATTTCCGCCGGCGCAACCGTCGCCGCGGCGCTGGAAGTGGCGAAGTCGGCCAGCGCCGGCGACGTGATCCTGGCGATGCTGCCCGATACCGGCGAGCGTTACCTGTCGACTTTCCTGCTTGAGGGCGTGAACGAGGGCTCCGACGACGAGTGGCTGGCGTCGCTGGGTTGAATCCAAGCCCCCGGGCGGGATCCGAGGCAACGGCCCTGGAACGAAAAACGCCGGCGCAAGGCCGGCGTTTTTCCTGATCCGTGCGAGCCGTGCCTACGCGGCCTTCGACCACTTGCCCAGCGCCGCCATGCCATTGTCGCGGGCACGCTCGTGGACCATCGCCTGGGCCTTGGCGACATTGTTGGCCAGGTCCTGCGACCAGATCTTCAGCGCGGCCGACTGCATCGCGCGGCCGTAGCTGAAGCTCAGCGGCCACGGATTCGGGCCCATGCGGTTCATCGCATCCAGGTGCGCGGTGGCGTCCTCGTCGGACTGGCCACCGGACAGGAACACGATGCCGGGCAGGATCGCCGGCACCGTCGATTTCAGGCACATCAGCGTGGACTCGGCCACCTCCTCGACCGACGCCTGTTCGTCGCAGTCCTTGCCGGAAATCACCATCGATGCCTTCAGGATCGTGCCTTCGAGCATCACGTTCTGCTGGTACAGCGCATCGAACAGCGAGCGCAGCACCACCTCGGTGACCTCATAGCAGGTCTCGATGTCATGGCTGCCGTCCATCAGCACTTCCGGTTCCACCATCGGCACCAGCCCCTGCTCCTGGCACAGCGCCGCGTAGCGCGCCAGCGCGTGCGAGTTGGCCTCGATGCAGCTGCCCGAGGGGATGTCCTCGCCGATGTTGATCACCGCACGCCATTTCGCGAAGCGCGCACCGAGCTGGTAGTACTCCTTCAGGCGCTCGCGCAGGCCGTCCAGGCCCTCGGTGACGACCTCGCCCGGGAAGCCGGCCAGCGGCTGCGGGCCCTTGTCGACCTTGATGCCCGGGATGATGCCGTTGTCCATCATCACCTTGGTGAAGGGCACGCCGGCGGCGGTCGACTGGCGGATGGTCTCGTCGTACAGGATCGCCCCCGAGATGTGCTCGCCCAGGCCCGGCGTGGTCAACAGCATCTCGCGGTAGGCGCGGCGATGTTCCTCGGTGCTTTCCACGCCCACGCCGGCGAAGCGCTTGGCGATGGTGTTGTTGGACTCGTCGATGGCGATGATGCCCTTGCCCGCGGCGACCATGGCCAGGGCGGTTTCGGCAAGCTGTTCGATGCTCATGGTGTCCTGCGGCGGCGTTTGTGGAAAAACGCGATTATACCCGGTCGCGCAGGCAAAAGTTCATTACCAAACAGTGGCTTACGCCAGAATCCAGATGGCCGCGCGAGCGGCTTCGGAAAATGTCGTGCGCGGCCGGCACGCGTGTGGCGCGCCGAATCCGGCAGATGCCAGGTTCCGCGCGCGGTCAACCGCCGCGTGGCGGTGAATTCGCACGTCGCAGTGTGTCCTCGACCTGCTGCTCCTGCTGGCGCAAGCGGTGCTTTTCCATATCCTGCTTGGTGGTGTCCCCACGCTCGAAACGCTTCGATTTGACGCGTGCCAGCTGGTCGGCGAGATCCTTGATCTGGCAATGCCCGCGCAGGGTGGCGGCATCCATGGGCTGCTTGCCGCCCTGGAACCCCAGGGTCGCGACCGTGTAGGTCGGGACGACCACGTCGACCCCGGGGCGCGCCTTGAAGCGCCATTGCGACACCGCGTCGGCGCCGGCCTGGGCGAAGGCCTGCCAATACCCTTCGACCGGTGCGACCTCGCCGGCTTCGCTGTTCCATTGCTTGAGCACCGCGAAATCGGACGTGGTGCCGTCCTTGCCGATCAGGTAGCCCAAGGCAATGCACGCGCTGCCGCCACGGGGAGCGAGGGACGCCGGATAGGTCGCGGTCGCCAGCTGCAACCCGTCGGCCAGCATCCATTTGTCGCCAATGGTGCCTTCGTTGGCGATGCGTTGCTTTTCCTGCGCCAGGGCCGTACCCGACAAGGCCAGGCCGAGCACGAGGGCAGCGAAGATCCGTTGCCTGTTCATCCCAATCACCTCCAAACGCAATTGCGGCAATGCCGGTCGCCAACCGAATACTTCAGTTGCGCGGGATAGCACGCGGAACCGCGCGGGTCAAATCTCCCCCAACCCCTGCGCCAGCCCGCCGGGGCCGACCTGCAGCAGGCGCAGGGTATTGGTCGCGCCGTGCTGCTCCATGTGGTCGCCGCTGGTGAGGATCACGCGGTCGCCCTCGGCCAGCAGGCCGGCGTCGAACAGCGACTTCAGCGCCTCGCGCGCGGCCTCGCGGGTGGCCAGGCCGCGGCTGTCGAAGGCAATCGGGAACACGTCGCGCATCAACGCCATCCGCCGGCGGGCGCCGGCATGCCGCGACAACCCGAAGATCGGCACGTTGGAGCGGAAACGCGACAGGTAGCGCGCGGTGCCGCCGGATTCGGTCATCGCCACGATCGCGCGCACGCCGATGTGCTCGGACAGGAACATCGCCGCCATCGCGATCGCCTGGTCGGCGCGCTGAAGGTCGCGTTGCGCCTTCTCGAAATCGGTGTCCCGCTCGAACTGCTTCTCCGCGCCGACGCAGATCCGCGCCATCGCCTCCACCGCCTTGAGCGGATGGTTGCCGGCCGCCGATTCCTGCGACAGCATCACCGCGTCGGTGCCGTCGATCACCGCGTTGGCGACGTCGAGCACCTCGGCCCGGGTCGGGATCGGGCTGTCGACCATCGACTGCAGCATCTGCGTGGCGGTGATCACGACCCGGCTGCGCGCCAGCGATTCGCGGATGATCTTCTTCTGCAGACCCGGCAGCTCGGCATCGCCGATCTCCACGCCGAGGTCGCCGCGCGCGACCATGACCGCGTCGCTGGCGTCGATGATCTCGGCCAGGTTCTCGATCGCCTCGGATCGCTCGATCTTGGCGCAAAGCGCCGCATCGCTGCCATGGTCGCGGGCGATCGCCCGCGCCTCCTCCATGTCGGCGGCGTTGCGGCAGAACGACACCGCGATGAAGTCGGCCCCCAGTTCCGCGGCGACCGCGATCAGTTCGCGGTCGCGTTGGGTCAGGGCGCCGAGCGAAAGGCCGCCGCCAAGGCGATTCAGGCCCTTGCGGTCGGACAGCGCGCCATCGTTGAGCACGCTGGTGACGATGCGTTCGCCCTCGATGCGCTCCACCTGCAGTTGCACCATGCCGTCGTCGAGCAACAGGGTGTCCCCGGCGTGGACATCGTTCGGCAGGCCGAGGTAGCTGATCCCGACTTCGCGCTCGCTGCCCGGCGGCGCATCGGCGCGCGCCACCAGGTCGAAGCGTTCGCCGGCCCGCAACTGCACGCGCCCGGTGGCGAAACCTTCGATCCGCAGCTTTGGCCCGGGCAGGTCGGCGAGGATGCCGACTTCGACCCCGACCCGCAGCGCCGCCTCGCGCACCGCGTGCGCGCGCGCGACCTGCGCGGCCGGGTCGCCGTGCGAAAAGTTCAGCCGCACCACGTCAACGCCCGCGCGCAACAGCGCATCGAGCATGCCCGGCGGGTCGGTGGCCGGCCCGAGCGTGGCGAGGATCCTGGTACGGCGGCGATGCTGGCTCATGTCGCGTATTCTCCGTGGCGCACGCTAGCACAGCCGTGCGAGCCCGCGATGACCGACGCCTGCCGCATCGATATTGCCGCTGCCCTCGACGCACTGCCGGCGTTCCCGCGCCTGCGCGGCCAGCGCGTATGCCTGCGCGGCCCGTGCCCAGGGGATGCCGATGCGCTGTTCGCGCTGTTCTCCGATCCGGCGGTGATGCGCTACTGGAGCCGGTCGCCGATGGCCGCGCGCGGCGAAGCCGAAGGCAGGATCGCCGAGATCGTCGAGGATTTCGCCGCGCGCAAGGCGCTGCAATGGATGATCGCCGCCCGCGTGGACGATGCGGTGATCGGCACCTGTTCGCTGTTCCGGTTCGACCCGCGCCACCGTCGCGCCGAGGTCGGCTACGCGTTGCGTTCCGACCACTGGGGCCGCGGCCTGGCGCGCGAGGCGGTCGCGCTTGCGCTGGAGTGGGGGTTCCGCACGCTCGGCCTGCATCGGATCGAGGCCGGCATCGATCCGCGGAATGCCGGCTCACGCCTGCTGCTGGCGAGGCTCGGATTCACCAGCGAGGAATTGTTGCGCGAGCGCTATCGGGTCGGCGGCGAGGCAGGCGACATCCAGCTGTTCGGCCTGCCGGCCCCCGGAATGCGGTGACGATGCCGGGGTTGGCGCAACCGATTCCGCAATCCACATCAGCGCGGGCACCCGCGGCCGGCAATCGCGTAAACCTAGCGCGCCATCGTCGCGGCACGGAATCGGCATCGCATCATCGCGTACCGGAACACGTTCAACCGCGCGTCCGCAATGCCGCCACCGCCGGCAGCTCCTTGCCTTCCAGGAACTCCAGGAACGCACCGCCACCGGTGGAGATGTAGGAAACGGCGTCGGCGATGCCGTACTTTTCGACCGCGGCCAGGGTATCGCCACCGCCGGCGATGGAGAACGCGTCCGATGCCGCGATCGCCCGTGCCAGGGTTTCGGTGCCGTGACCGAATGCGTCGAACTCGAACACGCCAACCGGCCCGTTCCACACCAGCGTGCCGGCGCCAGCGATCATCGCCGCGTAGCGCGCCGCGGTTTCCGGTCCGATGTCCAGGATCATGTCGTCGGTTCCGACCGCATCCACGGCCTTGACCGTCGCCGGAGCGTCGGCGGCGAAGCGCGGCGCGACCACCACGTCGGTCGGCACCGGGATCTGCGCGCCGCGCGCCCGGGCTTCCGCCATGATCTTCTTCGCGGTGTCGACCAGGTCCATTTCCACCAGCGACTTGCCGACGCCATGGCCTTCGGCGGCGATGAAGGTATTGGCGATGCCGCCGCCGACGATCAGCTGGTCGACCTTGCCGACCAGCGAGGCCAGCAGTTCCAGCTTGGTACTGACCTTGGAGCCGGCGACGATCGCCAGCAGCGGCCGCGCCGGATCATCGAGTGCCTTGCCCAGCGCATCGAGCTCGGCCATCAGCAGCGGTCCGCCGCAGGCGACCTTGGCCTGCCGGATCACGCCGTGGGTCGACGCCTGCGCGCGATGCGCGGTGCCGAAGGCATCCATCACGAACACGTCGCACAGCGCGGCGTACTGGCGCGACAGCGCTTCATCGTCGGCTTTCTCGCCGACATTCATGCGGCAGTTTTCCAGCAGCACCAGCTGCCCCGGCGCGACCTCGACGCCACCGAGATAGTCGCGCAGCAACGGCACCTCCATCCCCAGCAGCTGCGACAGCCGCGCGGCCACCGGCGCCAGCGAATCGGCCTGGCTCCACGCCCCTTCCTTCGGCCGCCCCAGGTGCGAGGTGACCATCACCGCGGCGCCGCTTGCCAGCGCCATCCTGAGCGTCGGCAGTGCCGCCACGATGCGCTGTTCGGAGGTGATCTCGCCGTCTTCGTCGATCGGCACGTTCAGGTCTTCCCGGATCAGCACGCGCTTGCCGGCAAGGTCGAGGTCGGTCATGCGGAGGATGGACATGGGGCTCCCGGCGCGTGGTGTGCGGAGGCGCATTGTCCCCGCCGGCGCCGCGTCGGCGCAAATTCCGATCATGCCCTTCCCCTTCCTGCCCAGCCGCCGTGCGCGGCCACCGATCACCCCTGGCGGGCGACCGGCAATCCCAGCGGACGCAGGTTGCGGTCGATTCCCAGGCCGTAACGCAGGCTGCGCCCGATGCGTTGCGCGTAATCGACCATCGTTTCGGCCTGCTCCGCCGGCAGCAGCGATTGCGCGGTGTCGCGCCACAGTGCCAGCCAATGGTCGAAATGCGCCGCATCGATGGGCAACGGCCGGTGCACCGCCATCGGATTGCCGCGATAGGTCGCCGCCCGCAACGCGACGGAACACCAGAACGAGGTCAGCAACGCCTTGTGTCCGGGCCAGTCGTGCACGATCGGGTTGAAGACCGGGCCGAGTACCGGATCGGCCTGTACGCGGTCGTAGAAGCGGTCGACCAGGCGGGCGATGGCGGTTGCGTCTGGCGCGGGTGCGGATGGCATGGCAGGCAAGGCCGGTGGGCGGCCGATTATCGCATTGCCGCCTGGCACGGGCGCTGATCCAGGTCATGGCGCGCGCAGATCGCCGGGAACATACTTGCAGGCCCGGCGCGACGGAACGCGTGCATGACCCACGTCGTCACCGAAAACTGCATCAAGTGCAAGTTCACCGACTGCGTCGAAGTCTGCCCGGTGGACTGCTTCCACGAAGGCCCGAACTTCCTGGTGATCGACCCGGAAAGCTGCATCGACTGCACGCTGTGCGTCGCCGAATGCCCGGTCAACGCGATCTTCCCGGAAGACGACGTCCCCGCCGGGCAGGAAAACTTCCTCGCCATCAACGCCGAACTGGCGCCGCTGTGGCCGGTGATCGACCGCAAGATCCCGGCGCCGCCCGACGCCGACGAATGGGACGGCGTGCCCAACAAGCTGCCGCTGCTGGAGCGCTGAGCCGCGCCGCTCGCGGCCGGGGCCGCCAGGGCGCGGCACGGCCGCGATTGCCAAGCGCCAGCCGCGCCTGCCTAATGCAGCCCTCCGGCCCCAGGCGACCATCGATGCCGATCGCTCCCGGCGCTTCGCAGCGCCGCACCACCCTGCTGCTGTTGGCGCTGGCGCTGGCGCTGCTGCTGTTGCACCTGCTGGCCAACGGCCAGTACGGCTTCCACCGCGACGAACTGGCGGTGCTCGACGACGCCCGTCACCTTGCATGGGGTTATGTCGCCTATCCGCCACTGGTGCCGTTCCTGGCGCATGTCTCGATGCAGCTGTTCGGCGATTCGCTGACCGCCTTCCGCGCGCCTTCCGCACTGGCGCAGGCGCTGGCGATGCTGTTCACCGGCCTGATCGCGCGCGAACTGGGTGGGCGTCGCGCCGCGCAGCTGGTGGCGGCGATCGCGGTCGGGTGCGGGCCGTTCGCGATGCTCGCCGGCTCGATGCTGCAGTACACCAGCCCGGATTACCTGTGGTGGGTGATGGCGGCGTGGCTGTTGTTGAAACTGGCCAACGCCGACGATGGCGATCCTTCCAGGGGCCGGTACTGGTGGCTGGCACTGGGGCTGGTGATCGGCCTGGGGATGATGACGCGCTACACGATGCTGTTCTGTGCAGCGGGCATCGCGGTCGCGATCCTGGCCACGCCGTTGCGGCGGCGACTCGCCAGCCCTTGGCCGTGGCTGGGCGTGCTCGTGTCGCTGCTGGTGTTCGCGCCCAATGCATGGTGGCAGTGGCAGCACGATTTCATCTACCTGGATTTCGTCCAGCACATCCATGCGCGCGACGTCCGCATCGGTCGCACCGGCGGTTTCCTGTCGGGACAACTGCTGGTCGGCACCAGCCCGCTGCTGGCACCCCTGTGGCTGGCGGGGCTGGCCTGGCTCGCATTCGCCGGGGCAGCGAAGCGCTGGCGCGCACTGGCGTGGCTGTACCTGGCCGCGCTGCTGCTGTTCCGGGTGGCCGGCGCGCGTGACTACTACCTGGCGCCGGCCTATCCGATGCTGGTGGCGGCGGGCGTCGTTGCACTGGAACGCGGCATCGCGCGCCTGCGTCCGCGCACGGCCACGCTGGCCCGCGGCGCGGCGGCACTGGTACTGCTTGCCGCGGTGGCGACGACCGGACTGATCGGGTTGCCGCTGGCGCCGATCGGCTCGCACGGCTGGCGCATCAGCCGCCAGTTCCACGACAACTTCGCCGAGCAGGTCGGCTGGCCGGAACTGGTGGCGCAGGTCGCCGCGGTCTACCGCGCACTGCCACCGGAGGAACGCGCGCGCACCGCGATCTACGCCAACAACTATGGCGAGGCCGGCGCGGTCAACCGCTACGGGCCGCGACTTGGGTTGCCGACGGCGATCAGCGGCATCAACTCGTACTGGGCACGCGGCTACGGCAATCCACCGCCGACCACGGTGATCGTGCTTGGGGACGACGCCGAGGGCATCCGCGATACGCCCGCGACCTGCACGCTGGCCGCTCGCGTGCGCATTCCGCACGGCGTGGAGAACGAGGAAAGCGGGCACCCGGACATCTACGTCTGCCGCGACCTGCGATTCGACTGGGCGAAGGCATGGCCGAAGATGCGCAGCTTCGGCTGACTCGGCGCCGGACAGGTGACACGCAACAGCAAAAGGACCTTCTCTTCGCGGCTGAGTGAAAAGCGCCGCGGCGGTTGAATCGACCGGGCGCCAGGAACGGATGCCCGCCGGGGCCCGGGTACGGACATGCGCAGGGCGCCGGGTACGGACATACGCGCGCGCGTCGGGTACGGACATGCGCGAGCGCGTCGGGTACGGACATGCGCGAGCGCGTCGGGTACGGATGCCCTTGGGTGCGAATGTCCTCCGGCGCCGGCCTTTGGCCGACGCCTCCTCCTTGATTTCGCGCCCAAGGGCATCCGCACCCCCCGCGTTGCGGCTTGCGCAGCGACCCACAAGTCAAAGCAGCGCAAGACTTCGAGCAAGCCTGCGATCCGACGTCCCGGCGTGGCCGCCAGCCCTTCGGGGCGAAATAAAGGAGGAGGCCGCAGGCCGGGGGACATTCGCCCCGAAGGGGTGGCGGCCACGCCGGGGCCCGTCAAGTCGCAGCGAAGGCATGCGACCAAAACGTTCCCGCAGGCGCTCTCCCCGGAATTGCGCCAAGCACCAAAGAAAAAGCCCCGCAATCGCGGGGCTCTTCGTGCATCCACCGCGGCGGTGTGATTACTTCGCGACCACCCGCACCATCTCCAGGCACTTGTTGGAGTAGCCCCACTCGTTGTCGTACCACGCCACCAGCTTGACGAAAGTGGGATCCAGCGCGATGCCGGCATCGGCGTCGAAGACCGAGGTGCGGGTGTCGCCGCGGAAATCGGTGGCCACGACCTTGTCCTCGGTGTAGCCGAGGATGCCCTTCAGCGGGCCTTCGGACTGCGCCTTCATCTCCGCGCAGATCTCGGCATAGGTCGCGGGCTTCTCCAGCTCGACGGTGAGGTCGACCACCGAGACGTCGGACGTCGGCACCCGGAACGACATGCCGGTGAGCTTCTTGTTGAGTTCCGGGATCACCACGCCGACCGCCTTGGCCGCACCCGTGGACGACGGGATGATGTTCTCGAGGATGCCGCGGCCGCCGCGCCAGTCCTTGTTGCTCGGGCCGTCGACCGTCTTCTGGGTGGCGGTGGCGGCATGCACCGTGGTCATCAGGCCGCGCTTGATGCCCCACTTGTCGTTGAGCACCTTGGCCACCGGCGCCAGGCAATTGGTGGTGCAGCTGGCGTTGGAGATGATCGCCTCGCCCGCGTACTTCCCGTCGTTGACGCCATAGACGAACATTGGCGTGTCGTCCTTGGACGGCGCCGACAGGATCACCTTCTTCGCGCCCGCGTCGATGTGCTTCTGCGCCGCTTCCTTGGTCAGGAACAGGCCGGTGGATTCGATCACCACCTCGGCGCCGACCTCGCCCCACTTCAGGTTGGCCGGGTCGCGCTCCTGGGTCAGGCGGATGCGCTTGCCGTTGACCAGCAGGTGGTCGCCATCCACCGCTACCTCGCCCTTGAAGCGGCCGTGCACCGAGTCGTACTGCAGCATGTAGGCGAGGTAGCCCGGCTCCAGCAGGTCGTTGATCGCAACGACCTCGATGTCGTTGCCGAAATTCTGCACCGCCGAACGCAACACGTTGCGCCCGATGCGGCCGAAACCGTTGATGCCTACCTTGATCGCCATGACGCACAGCTCCTGAAGGGGACGAATGGGGACAAAACCTGCGGGAATCCGGGTATTTTAGCCTGCCCCCGCCCCTTTCCGGCCAGCAAACGGATTCCCGCCATGCGCAAGACCGCCGTCCTCGCCCTGACCGCCGTGCTGGTCGTCGCCGCCAGCCCCGCGGCAATGGCCTGGAGCGCGCTGGGCCATCGCCTGGTCGGCGAGCTGGCCGAGCGCCACCTGGACCCGGTGGCCGGGGCGCAGGTGAAGCTGCTGCTGGCAGGCGAGCCCGACCCGACCCTGGCCGGGGTCGCCGACTGGGCCGACCGCCTGCGCGACCTCGACCCGGCGGAATTCAAGGCGACCTCGCGCTGGCATTACATCAATGCGACCGACCAGAGTTGCCGGTTCGAGCCCGCGCGCGACTGCCCGGATGGCAACTGCGTGACCGGCGCGATCGAGCGCCAGCGCGCGATCCTGGCCGACCGCAGCCAGCCGCTGCCGGTGCGACGCGACGCGCTCAAGTTCATCGTCCACTTCGTCGGCGACGTGCACCAACCCATGCACGCCAACAGCCACGACGACCTCGGCGGCAACAAGTACCAGATCAGCCTGCGCACCGACCTTGCACCGGAGGCCTACGCCCGCAACCGCTACGTGGACGGGGTGATGGGGACCAACCTGCACTCGGTGTGGGACTACTACATCCTCGGCAGCGCGAAGCTGTCGCTGCGGCAGTACGCGGCGCGGCTCGACGCGCTGCCGTGGCCGCCGATGCCCGCGGACGGCCCGGCCACCGGACCGATGGCGTGGGCGGCCGAGTCCTGCCGCCTGGTGGATGCGCGCCACCTGTATCCGCAGGGGCACAAGCTGGACATTGCCTACCTCGACGCTTACCGCCCGCTGGCCGAGCAGCGCGTGCGCCAGGCCGCGTGGCGGCTGGCGCAGGTGCTGGACGCGACCCTGGGCGATTGACCCGGCGCCGCCGGGTGCCCGCGCCGCGTCGCGGCCGGCGCGATCAACGGTATCGGCGCAGGTAACGCTTCTCGAACGCGACCTTGGCCCAGTGCATCGCCCGCAGCGGCGGCAGCACGCGGCTGCCGCCTTCGCGCCGCGTCACCAGCATGCCGCGGTCGAGCGAATCGACGATGCACACCAGCTCGCTGCGGAACGACTCCGCAGGCGCCTCGCCGCGCAGCTCGCGCAGCAGGTTGCGGGCGGCGACTTCGGCCTGCAGGTCGGCCTGGTGCGCCTGCTTGGGCATCCAGTCCGGGCCCGGGAAGCTGCCGCCGTCGCCGGCGACATAGGTGCGGGCGAAGCCGGGCACGCGGCAGCTGGCCTCGCCCTGCACGAAGCCGCCCGGCGAGCGTGGCAGCGCGGTGTCGTCCAGCCAGGCCTGGCCGGTCAGGCCCGGCATGAACAGGGTGAGGTCGCTGTCGATGCGGGTGCGTTCCAGCCGCACCGCGCCGGCCTCGAAACGCTGCGGCTTCTCGCCCAGCACCGTGTCGATGCCGCGCTTGCGCATTTCACCAAGGAGCATTCCCACCGCGCGCTCGCCAAGCCGCTGGCCGGGCGTCTGCGAGGGGCTGAAGAAGACGAGCCGGAACTTGTCCCGGCGCCCCTGCCTGCGCAGCAGGGTATCGATGCCGAACACGAACTCGAACACCGGCCCGCCGCGCATCGCGATCGGCTCGTTCGGATTGCTGCCGAAGCCGAAGCACAGGGTGCCACCGTCGAGCGCGGCCAACCGGTCGCGGATCGCCTCGCCGGCCACCACGCCTTCGCAGGGGATGATGGCGTGCTCGATGCCCGGCAGCTTGCGCAGGAAACGCGCGCCGGTGGCGATCACCAGGCCGTCGTTGTCCACGTCGCCGGCATCGGTGCGGAGCCGGCGGCCGTCGGCCGAAAGCCCGGTGGCATGCGCGGCATGGAAATCGATGCGCTCGCGGCGCAGGAATCCCTCCAGCGGCACTACCAGGTCCTCGCGCCGGCGTTGCCCCGACGGCAACCAGATGGTGCCCGGCAGGTACTGCAACTCGGCGACCGGCGCCACCAGCGTCAAGCGCGCGCGCGGCGCCTGCCGGCGCAAGGTGCGCAGCGCGGTCAGGCCGGCGAAACCGGCGCCGACGACGGTGATCCGCGCGTCGTCCATGGTCGAACTACCGGCCAAGGCCCAGCGCCTCCCGCAGCCGCGGCTCGGTACTGGTCATCCCGGCCTTGCGCGCCAGCGCCAGCGCCGCATCCACCGGCACGCCGTCGAATTCAGCCTGTTCCAGCGCCAGCAGCGCGCCGGCGCGGTTGCCACTGGCGCAATGCACCAGCACCTGGCCGTGGCCTGGCGCGAGCGCATCGTGCAGCAGGCGCGCATTGTCGACGGTGATGCCATCGGCACCGGCGACCGGGATCTGCACGTACCGCAGCCCCGCCGCGCGCACCTCGGAGCCTTCGTCGCGACCCGCCAGTTCCTCCCCGGTGCGCAGGTTGACGACCGTGGCGACGCCGCGGGCGGCGATCGCGCTCCAGTCGCCGGGCGCGGGCTGGCCCGCCGTGTACAGGCCTGGCAACACTTCGACCACGGCCACCGTCGGCGTCGTCACCTCCGGAGGGTTGGAGGCGCAGCCGGCCGCGAGCAGCAGCGCGAATGCAATGGCGGCAATGCGCGGCACGCCGCGCCCGCACCTGACCGGCGTGGCGCAGGTGGCGGCGGAAGCGGATACGGGATGGGATCGGGATGGGTGCATCGTGGTGCTACTCGGAAAGTGTGGAAGGACAGGCGACGCCGCGCAGCCGTCACCGGCCATCATGGCAACTGCGCGCGCGTCCAGCGCACGATGTCGGCCGCACCCATCGCACCGGCCTGCCGCGCAAGTTCGCGGCCATGGTGGAACAGCGCCAGCGTCGGGATACTGCGGATGCCGAAGCGATTGCCCAGCGCCGGTTGCGCTTCGGTGTCGACCTTGGCCAGGCGCACGCGCGGCTCCAGTTGCGCGGCGGCCTGCTCGAACTGCGGCGCCATCATCCGGCACGGCCCGCACCACGGCGCCCAGAAGTCGACCAGCACCGGCAGCTGGCCACGCTCGACGTGGGCGGTGAAGCCCGGTGCGTCCAGCGCCAGCGGCTGACCGGTGAACAGCGGCTGGTGGCAGCGCCCGCAGTCCGGGCGCGCGTCCAGGCGCCCTGCGGGCACGCGGTTGAGCGACTGGCAGTGCGGACAGGCGACGAGCAGCGGATCGGTCATGCGGCCTCCTCGCGCGGCGCCGCTTTCGGGCGCGCGCGCAACAACGCGTAGTACAGCAATGGGATCACGACCAGCGTGAGCGCCGTGCTGACGAGGATGCCGAAGATCAGCGAGACCGCCAATCCGTTGAAGATCGGATCGTCGAGGATGAAGAACGCGCCGAGCATCGCGGCCAGCCCGGTCAGCACGATGGGCTTGGCGCGTACCGCGCAGGCATCCACCACGGCATCGGCCAGCGCCACGCCACGCGCGGTTTCCTGGTTGATGAAGTCCACCAGGAGGATGGAATTGCGCACGATGATCCCGGCCAGCGCGATCATGCCGATCATCGAGGTCGCGGTGAATTGCGCGCCCAGCAGCGCGTGCCCCGGCATCACCCCGATCACGGTCAGCGGAATCGGCGCCATGATCACCAGCGGCACCAGGTAGCTGCGGAACTGCGCCACCACCAGCAGGTAGATCAGGACCATGCCGGCAGCGTAGGCGATGCCCATGTCGCGGAAGGTCTCGTAGGTGATCTGCCATTCGCCGTCCCATTTGACCGCGAAGCCGCTGGTGTCGGCGGGCTGGGCGACGAAGCTCTGCGCGATTTCCTGCCCGCCGACACGGTGTTCGCGCAGCTGGCCGACCAGGTCGAACATGCCGTACAGCGGGCTGTCCAGGCGGCCGGCCTCGTCGCCGGTGACGTAGACGACCGGCAGCAGGTCCTTGTGGTGGATGGCGCCGTCCCACGGCGCCTCCTGCACCGCCACTAGCTCCGACAGCGGAACGAGCTGGCCTTGGCCGCCGCGTACCTGCAGCGCGAGCAGGCGCTGCGTCGTGGCCTGGTCGCCTGCGGGCAGGCGCAGGCGCACCGGTCGCGGGTATTTCGACGCGCCGTCGTGCACGTAGGTGGCGTCCAGGCCGGTCAAGGCCGCGGCCAGCGCGTCGGCGATCGCCGACTGCGGCACGCCCAGGCGCGCGGCGCGCGCGCGATCGACCACCAGCACCTCGCGCGGGGCATCGCTTTCGACGCTGGTATCGACATCGACGATGCCTTCGGTGGCGCGGAAACGCTGTTCCAGCGCCTTGGCCAGCCTGCGGCTGGCCGCGTAGTCGGGGCCATACAACTCGGCGACCAGCGGCGCCAGCACCGGCGGCCCGGGCGGCACTTCGACCACTTTCACCGATGCGCCGTGGCGCCGCCCGATCGCGTCCAGTTGCGGCCGCAGCGCGCGCGCGATGTCGTGGCTCTGGCGTTCGCGCTGGTGCTTGTCGACCAGGTTGACCTGCAGGTCGCCGACGTTGCCGCCGCTGCGCAGGAAGTACTGCCGCACCAGGCCGTTGAAGTTGATCGGCGCGGCGGTGCCGGCATAGCCCTGGTAATCCAGCACCTCGGGCACCTTGTCCACGACCGCGGCCAGTTCCACCAGCAGCGCGTTGGTGGCTTCCAGGGTGCGGCCCTCGGGCAGGTCCACCACCACCTGCAGTTCGGACTTGTTGTCGAACGGCAGCATCTTCAGCACCACCGCCTGGAACACCGCCAGCGACGCGGCCAGCAGCACCAGCGCGGCGATGCCACCGAACAGCCACAGGCGCCGGCGGCCGCCGCGCGCGGGATCCAGGAACGGGCGCATCAGCCTGGAGAACATGCGCTTCAGCCTTGTTTCGCGGGCCGCTTCGGCTTCGCCGGCATGGTCGCCGTCGTCCGTGGCGGGCAGGTGCCTGCCCAGCAGCTTCAGCGACAGCCAGGGCGTCACCACCAGCGCGATCGCCAGCGACAGCAGCATGCCGACCGAGGCGTTGATCGGGATCGGGCGCATGTACGGCCCCATCAGGCCGGAGACGAAGGCCATCGGCATCAGCGCGGCGATCACGGTGAAGGTCGCCAGGATGGTCGGGCCGCCGACTTCGTCCACCGCCGGAGGGATCGCCTCGCGCAGGCTCTTGCCTCCGAGCGCCATGTGCCGGTGGATGTTCTCGACCACGACGATCGCGTCGTCCACGAGGATGCCGATCGAGAAGATCAGCGCGAACAACGAGACGCGGTTGAGGGTGAAACCCATCGCCCATGACGCGAACAGCGTCACCGCCAGCGTCAACACCACCGCGCTGCCGACCACGATCGCCTCGCGCCAGCCCAGCGCGAACAGCACCAGCAGCACCACCGAGCCGGTGGCGAACACCAGCTTCTGGATCAGCTTCATCGCCTTGTCGGTGGCGGTCTGGCCGTAATCGCGGGTCACGGTGGCATGCACGCCGTCGGGGATCAGTTCGTCCTGCACCTGGCGCAGGCGCGCGGCAACCGCGCCGGTGATGTCGGCGGCATTGCTGCCGGGCTTCTTGGCGACCGCTATGGTCACCGCGGGCGCCAGTCCCGCGATCGGGCCGGCGCGTCCGGGCGGTGCGCCATGCCAGGCGTAGCGCGTGGCGAGGTCGCCTCCGGCGCGCACCGTGGCAACGTCGGACAAGCGCAACGGCTTGCCGCCGGACAACCCGACCACCAGGTCGGCGACATCGCGCGCGCTGGCCAGGAAGGTGCCGGCGGTTACCGGCACCGCGGCATTGCCGGCGACGCGTTCGCCGACCTGGCGCACGACATTGGCCGCCTGCAGCGCCTGGGCCAGGTCGGGCACCGCCAATCCGTACGCGGCAAGCCGCGCCGGATCCAGGGTCACCGCCACCACCCGGTCGGGCGCGCCGACGGTGTAGACGTCGCGCGTGCCGGGCACGCGCTTGAACTCGGTTTCCAGCGTGTGCGCGACTTCCGCCAGTTCGGTGGGCCCGCGTTGCAGGTCGTCGGTCCACAGCGTCACCGCCATCACCGGGACGTCGTCGATGCCCTTGGGCTTGATCAGCGGCTGGCCCACGCCCACGCCCGGCGGCAACCAGTCCTGGTTGGAATAGACCTGGTTGTAGAGGCGCACGATCGCCGGCTGGCGCTCGATGCCGACCGTGTATTCCACGGACAGCACGGCCATGCCCGGGCGGCTGATCGAGTACACGTGCTTGACGCCCTCGATTTCCGAGAGCTTCTGCTCCAGCGGCGTGCTGACGAGTTGCTCGACGTCGCGCGCGCTGGCGCCCGCGAACGGCACGATGACGTTGGCCATGGTGACGTCGATCTGGGGCTCTTCCTCGCGCGGCGTGACCAGCACCGCCACCAGGCCCAGCAACAGGCCGAGCAGCGCCAGGATCGGCGTCAGCGGGTTGGCCTGGAAGGCGGCGGCCAGGCGGCCCGGCAGGCCCAGCCGGCCGTGGCCGGGGTCACTCACGGTTGCCTCCGGCGGCCTTGCGTTGCGCCGCCAGCGCCTGCACCGCGGCGACCGGGTCGGCGGCAATGGTCTCGCCGCGCACCAAGCCCGCCAGGACTTCGACCCGGTCGCCGCGGCGATCGCCCAGGCGCAGCTGCCGCAGCGACAGCCTGCCGTCCCGCAACACATACACGCCACTGACCTCGCCGCGCTGCACCAGCGCCGACGCCGGGATGCTGTTCGTCGGCGCAGCGGCGCCGGTGGCGATCGGGAACACCACCTTGGCGGTGGCGCCGGGCACTGGAGCGTCGCCGATGTCGGGCAACGCCACGCGCACGCCGACGCTGTGGGTCAACGGGTCGGCGGCCGGAAACACGACCACTGCGGCCGCGGCGACGGCGCGCCCGTCGGCGAACACGACCTGCGCGCGGCCGGCGCCGCGGATCGCGTCGGCCTCGGACTGCGGCACCTGCACTTCGATCCGCAGCGCGCCTGGCGCGTACACCGACATCAGCGGCTGGCCCGGGTTGACGCTTTCGCCAGGTTCGACCCGCCGGGCGCTGACGATGCCGTCGAACGGCGCGCGCACCACCGTGTAGTCAGCCTGCTGGCCCGCCTGCGCCAGTTGTGCGCGCGCTGCGTCGCGCCCGGCCACCGCGCTGTCGCGGGCCGCGCGCGCCTGGTCCAGTTGCGATTTCGACACGTACTGACCACCGGCCAGCGCGGCGAAGCGGCGATAGTTGGACTCCGCTTCCGCCGCCGCGGCCTCGGCGGCGCGCAACTGCGCCCGCGCGGTATTGGCGCCGGCCTGCTGCTCCACGGCCGTCAGCCGCAACAGCACCGTGCCGGAAGCGACGCGGTCGTTCACGTCCGCGTTGACCACGGTCACCCGCCCGGCGGTCTGCGCCGACAGGTCGGCCTGGCGCACCGCCTCGACCACGCCATCCCAGCTGCGACCGCGGTCGCCGGCGGGCGCCTGCACGACCAGCGTTTGCAGCTTCGGCAGTGGCGGCAGCGCGGCCGGTGACGGTTCGCCGCCACACGCGGCCAGCGCGGCCAGCAACGCAGCCGCGAGAGTCGCGCGCATGCGGTTCAACGGCAGCAACTCGCGCCCTCTGCGTTCCGGCCGATCCCGAGCTTGCGCATGACCATGCCCGCCGGGCAAAAACCGGTAAACGCCGACTGGAACAAGTTGAGGCCGATGAAGGCGGTGAGCAGCCACCACCACGGCGAGACCAGCTGCGTCAGCGCGACGCTGGCCAGGACCATCACCCCGGCGAAGGCCATGATGGCGCGATCCAGGGACATCGGTGTTTTCATGTGCTTGCTCCGGGGAAAAAAGGGGGAGGGAAGATCGTGGGGACGCCTATTTTTTCGCGCCCTTGAGCCGCTCGATGCCGAGCAGTCCCATGATGTATTTCTCGTAGATCGGCTCGGACGTGCCGTGGCGCATCTTGTAGAGGAAGTACTTCTCGAAGCCGACCTTGGCCAGGTGCACCCACTTGCCCTCCCTGGCCCAGGTCACGTTGCGCGGCGGGATCTGCGGCAGGGCGACGAACGCCACGCCGGTATCGCCCATGTCGGCCAGGCACACCGCGTTCCAGGTGCCCTCGAAGTCGGCCGGCTTGCCCTGCAGTTCGGCCTGGATGTTGCGCACGATGGTGGTGACCATCGACTCGATCATGAAGCCGGTCTTGGGCGCACCGGTGGGAACCGGCGTCGCCTCCACCGGCGGGATCGCCACGCATACGCCGGCGGCGAAGATCCGCGGATGCTTCGGGCTGCGCTGGTGCTTGTCCACGATCACGAAGCCGCGCGGGTTGCACAGCCCCTCGACCGCGGCGACCGCATCCACGCCCTTGAACGCCGGCAGCAGCATCGCGTACTTGAACGGCACGACGTGCTCGTCCTGCGGCTGGCCCTTGCCGTCGTGCTCGACGGCAACGACTTCGCCGGGTCGTACTTCCTGCACCTTGGCGTTGGTGATCCACTTGATGTGGCGCTGGCGCAGTTCGTACTCCATCAGGCCCTTGGAATCGCCGACGCCACCCAGGCCCATGTGGCCGATGTAGGGTTCGCTGGTGATGTAGGTCATCGGCACCTTGTCGCGCAGCTTGCGGCGGCGCAGGTCGGCATCGAGGATCAGCGCGAACTCGTAGGCCGGTCCGAAGCAGCTGGCGCCCTGCACCGCGCCGACCACGATCGGGCCCGGGTCCTGGAGGAAGCGTTCGTACGCCTCCCAGGCGTGCTGCGCATGCGGCGTGGTGCAGACCGACTGGGTCAGGCCGCCGTCGGGACCGGTGCCCGGGACTTCCTCGAACGCGAGCTTGGGTCCGGTGCAGACCAGCAGGTAGTCGTAATCCAGCACCTGGCCGGCAGCGGTATGCACCTGGCGGCCGTCGGCATCGATGCGCTGCGCCCCGGAGCCGTCGAAGGCGATGCCCTTGCGGCCCAGGTGCTCGGCGGCATCCAGGGTGAAATCCCCGGATTTGCGCCAGCCCACCGCCAGCCACGGGTTGGACGGGGTGAAACTGAAGCGGTCGCCCAGCCCGACCACCGTGACCGGATGGTCCTTGCCCAGCGTTTCGCGCAATTCGTAGGCCGCGGCCATGCCGCCGAGCCCTGCGCCTAGCACCACGATCCTGGCCATCTTCAGCATCCTCCGGCGCCGTGGCGCCGCTGTGTCGGGATTTATATTAGTTATATCTTATATTAGTGTCAACTGATATTGTTGACGCTGCAGAAGGAGCAATCGCCATGTCGCCAACCGCCGCGAACCGGGCCGCAGGGCCCGGATGCATATGCCGGCAAATGCCTCCACGGGCATTCGACGCCCGCCTGCGCGCGGGTGTCTTGATCGATATCAGGAAACGTGCCGAATCCGGCGCCGGGGCCAGCGCCGGGGCCAGCGCCGTGCGGCGCGGCAGGCCTGTGTTGCCGGTCGCCGTTCGGGCACCGGCGCACGCCCGCGCGGGGGACCAACCCGCCGAAGGCCTCCGCCGAACGGCCTGCACCGCAGGGGGCGCGGCCCGGGGCGCGCGCCACGAGGCCGCTTGCACGACCGGCGGCGCCAGCGACTGGACTGTGGCCGGGCTGCGCCCGACCATGCGCTGATGCCCACGATCGATCCCGAAGCGATGCGTGTCCACGCCGGCGACGCCGCGCAGCTGCTAAAGGCGCTCGGCAACGAGAAGCGGCTGATGCTGCTGTGCCTGCTGGCGGAAGGCGAGCGTTCGGTCGGCGAACTCAATGCGCGGCTGGACCTGAGCCAGTCGGCGTTGTCGCAACACCTGGCCCTGCTGCGGCAGGACGGGCTGGTGACGACGCGTCGTGAAGCCCAGAGCATCTACTACTCGCTGGCCAGTGGCCCGGCGCAAGCCGTCATTGCTACCCTGCACGGCATCTATTGCGGCGGCGATGCGCCGCTGTGCGAGGGATCGTGAGCGACGACGGCCTGCAGATCCAGTCGTTCTTCCACGCCGACACCGGCACCTGGAGCCATGTCGCCAGCCGCGGCCGCGATGCGGTGGTGATCGACCCGGTGCTGGACTACGACGGCAAGGCCGGGCGCGTGTCCAGCGACAGCGCACGGGCAGTGCTGGATTACGTGGGCGCGCACTCGCTGCACGTGCATCGGATCCTCGAGACCCATGCCCACGCCGACCATCTCAGTTCGGCGGCCTTCCTGCGCGCACGCACCTCGGCGCCGGTGCTGATCGGCGCCGGCATCGGCGAGGTGCAGGCGCATTTCTGCGGGGTCTTCGGCATCGCTCCCGGCGACCGCACCATCGCCGATGCGTTCGATGCCCTGCTGGTGGACGGCGACGTGATCGAGGCGGGCGCCCTGCGCATCGAGGTGCTGGCGACCCCGGGGCATACCGCCGACAGCCTGTCCTACCGCATCGAGGACAACGTGTTCGTCGGCGACACCCTGTTCGCACCGGACGTGGGCACCGCGCGCTGCGATTTCCCCGGCGGCAGCGCCGAACAGCTTTACGCGTCGATCCGCCGCCTGCATGCCCTGCCCGGCGATACGGTGCTGTGGCTGTGCCACGACTATCCGCCCGCGGGCCGCTCGCCGCGGGCCAGCGTCGGCGTCGCCGAATCCCGGCGCGACAACCGCATGCTCGACGCGACGACAACGCAGGCGCAGTTCGTCGCGGCGCGCACCGAGCGCGATGCCGGCCTGCCGGTGCCGGTGCTGCTGTATCCGGCGCTGCAGGTCAACATCCGCGGCGGCCGCCTGCCCGATGCGGATGCGGCCGGCAGGCGCTACCTGCAGGTTCCGTTGCAGGTCATCCCGCCAGCCGACGGCATCGCGTGAGCGAAACCGACCTGCTGCTGGCCGCGCTGTTCTTCGCGGTCGCCACGCTCTACGCCTCGGTCGGCCATGCTGGCGCCAGCGGCTACATCGCCGCGATGGCGCTGCTCGGCTTCGCGCCCGAGCAGGTGCGCCCGACCGCCCTTGCGCTCAACCTGCTGGTCGGCGGCATCGGCCTGCTGCGCTGGTGGCGCGGCGGCCACGTGCGCTGGCGCAACGTGTTGCCGTTCGTGCTGGCGTCGGCGCCCGCCGCGTTCCTGGCCGCACAGGTCCAGCTGCCGCGCGAGAGCTATTCGCTGCTGCTGGGCATGGTGCTGCTGGTCGCCGCCATCGGCGTGTTCCATCACGCCGCGCGCGCGGAGCGCGAGGACGCCGAGACCGCGGGCCGACGCGTGCCCTGGCTGCCGGGCCTGGTGGCCGGTACGGCGATCGGGGTGCTGTCGGGCCTGACCGGCACCGGGGGGGCGATTTTCCTGACGCCGCTGCTGCTGTTCGCGCGCTGGATGCCAACGCGGGAAGCCAGCGGCACCTCGGTCGCGTTCGTGTGGATCAATTCGCTCACCGGTCTGGCCGGGCTGCTGCACGCCACCGGCACGCTGCCGTCGATGCTGCCGCTGTGGCTGGGCGTGGTCGCGATCGGCGCCCTGCTCGGCAGCCAGCTCGGGCTGCACTGGCTGCCGGTGCGCGGCCTGAGGCGCGTGCTGGGCGTGGTGCTGCTGGTGGCCGCGGCGAAGCTGCTGTTCGCCTGAGTGGCACGCGCGGCATCGCCTGCGCGTGCCCGTGCCACCATGGCGTGATCAGCCCTTCGCCGCAGGGGCCGCGGCCTTGGGTTCGGACTTGAACCAGATCGGCACCCGCACGCGGCCGCCGACGGCGCGGCCGTCCTTCATCCCGGGATTGAATTTCCACTTGCGCGCGGCCTCGACCGCGGCGGCGTCGAACAGGCCCGCCGGCTGCGAACGCTCGACCACCACGTTACCGACGCTGCCGTCGGGGGCGACGTCCAGGACCAGCATCACCTCGCCATCGATCCCCTTGTCGTTCAATCCCGGGGGATAGGCTGGCGCCTGCTTGCTTACGACCAGCGGCAGCTCCGGCGGCGGCGGCGGCGGCGGCGGTGCGGGCGGCGGCGGCAGCGCCTGCAGGCCGGCGGCGTTAGGGGGAACGGGCGGCGCCGGGGGAACCGGGGCGGCCGGCGCTGCCGGAGCCGGCGGCGGCGCGGGCGGCGGCGGCACGGCGGTTGCCTGGCCAGGCATCTGCGCGGCCCAGGCGGTGACGCCTGCGCCCAGGGCCAGGGTAGCGACCAGCGCGGCGCCGGCCAGCAAGCGCCGCGGCGACGGAACGGGTTTGACGAGCATGGCGATTCTCTCCCTGAGTGGATGGCCGAAGCCGAACTGGCAGCCCACGGGGATTCCCTGGGCTGCACATTGAGCTTGCAGCAGCGCCTCGCCGTAAGCCCGGCGCGCGCGCGGATGGCGTGCGATCACGCAGGCGTCGCAGGCCAGTTCCTGGTCGTGATGGAACCGGCGCGCGGCGTAGTGCAACAACGGGTTGAACCAGAACAGGCAGCGCAACGCGGCCACGCAGGCGTTGGCGTGGAGGTCGCCACGGGCGATGTGGGTGCGCTCGTGCTCGAGCATCAGGGCGCGCTGGCCGGCGCTGTAGCGGGTCTCGAAATCGGCGGGCAACACCACCGTCGGCTGCCACCAGCCGATGGCCGCGGGCAAACCTTCGCTGGCGTCTGCCTGCAGCCCGTCGCCATGCGCGCGCAGCCGGCCCAGGCCTTCGTGGAAGCGTCGTTGCCGCCAGGCGAACGCGATCGTCGCCAATGCCGCTCCAAGCGCCCACGCCAACAGCAACAGCCCGCGCAGGTCCGGCATCGCCGCGCCCGCAGCCAGCGCGCGTGCCGGTGCAGCGGCAAGACCCGCGGCCGTCGGCACCGCGATCGCGATCGGCGCCGGCGCCGCCGGCAGCAGCACCGCCAGCAGTGCCACCGGCACCAGCGCCCACGCGCCATAGGCGATGCGCGGGCCGAACCCCGTCCGCAACGCGCGCCGCGACAACAGCACCAGCACGATGGCCAGACTGCTGGCGAGCGTGGTTTCCAGCAACGGGCCGATGAAGTCAGTCGCCGGCATGGTCGATCTCCTCGATCAGCTTGCGCAGCGCCGTGATGTCGGCGCGGTCGAGCTTGCGATGGCGGCTGAAATGCGCCACCAGCGGCGCGACCCGGCCATCGAACAGGCGCTGCAGCAGTCCTTCGCTCTCGTCCAGCAGCCAGGCCTGGCGACTGAGCACCGGCGTATAGAGGTAGCGGCGACCGTCCCTGGACGCCTTGATCGCGCCCTTCTTCAGCAGGCGATTGAGCAGGGTCTTGATCGTGGCCTCCTGCCAGTCCTGGCGGTCGGCGAGCGCGGCGACGACGTCCTCGGCCGCCAGTGGCGCGCGGCCGCCTGCCTCGGCCGTCCACAGGACCTCCATGACCACCGATTCGGCTTCGCTGACCTGCATTCGATTACACCTGTAAACCCATGACATGAATTTACGCTTGTAATCGTTGCTGTCAAGCCCCCGTCCCGACGCAACGGGACCGGGCTGGACCAGGCCTGGTTAAACGGCGCGGGCGACGGCGGCGACGTTGTCGGCGGTGAAGCCGAAATGCGGCATCAGCGCCTCGATCGGCGCCGAAGCGCCGAACGTGTCGAGACCGACCACGGCGCCATCCAGGCCGACGTACTTGCGCCAGAAATCGCTGACGCCGGCCTCGATCGCCACGCGCCTGCGGCAAGCCTTCGGCAGCACCGATTCGCGGTACGCCGCATCCTGGCGATCGAACACGCAGGTGCTCGGCATCGACACCACGCGCACGCCATCGCCGAGCGCGGCGGCCGCCTGCATCGCGATCCCCACTTCCGAGCCGGTCGCAATGAGGATCAGTTCCGGCGCGCCATCGCTGTCCTTGAGCACGTAGCCACCGCGCGCAATGGCGGCGACCTGCGCCTCGCTCCGCGCCTGGTGGGCGAGGTTCTGCCGCGAGAACACCAGGCAACTGGGGCCATCGGTGCGCTCGATCGCGGCCTTCCACGCGACCGCCGACTCGACCGCATCGCACGGGCGCCAGACGTCGTTGCGTGGGATGTAGCGCAGCGACGCCAGGTGCTCGACCGGCTGGTGGGTGGGACCGTCCTCGCCGAGGCCGATCGAATCGTGGGTGTAGACGTGGATCGCGCGCGCCCCCGTCAACGCGCTCATCCGCACCGCGTTGCGGGCGTAGTCGCTGAACACCAGGAAGGTGGCGTCATAGGGAATGAAGCAACCGTGCAGCGCCAGGCCGTTGCTGATCGCGGTCATCGCGAATTCGCGCACGCCGTAATAGACGTAATTGGCGTCGGCGTCATCGCCGGCGACCGACTTGCTGCCCTTCCACAAGGTCAGGTTGGAATGCGCCAGGTCGGCCGAGCCACCGACCAGTTCCGGCAGCAGCGGCGCGTACGCCTCGATCGCCAGCTGCGAAGCCTTGCGCGAAGCGATCCCGTGGGCTTCGACCTGCAACTTCGCGATGAAGGCATCGGCGTCCGCGGAGAAGCCTTCGGGCAGGTCGCCATGCGAGCGCCGCACCAGCTCGTCGGCCTCTTCGGGATGGCGCGCGGCGTAGGCGTCGAACAGCTGCCCCCACTGGTGCTCGCGCACCAGCCCGGCATTGCCGGCGCGCCAGGCGTCGCGGATCTCCTGCGGCACCTCGAACGCGGGATGCGGCCAGCCCAGCGCCTCGCGGGTGGCGGCGGCCTCGTCCTTGCCCAGCGGCGCGCCGTGCGCGGATTCCTTGCCGGCCTTGTGCGGCGAACCGAAGCCGATGGTGGTGCGGCAGCAGACCAGCGTCGGCTTGCCTTCCGACCGCATCGCCGCCTCGATCGCGGCCTTGATCGCATCGGCATCGTGGCCGTCGACGTCGCGGATCACGTTCCAGCCGTAGGCCTCGAAGCGCGCCGGAGTGTCGTCGGTGAACCAGCCCTCGACGTTGCCATCGATGGAGATGCGGTTGTCGTCCCAGAAGGCGACCAGCTTCTCCAGCCCCCAGGTGCCGGCCAGCGACGCGGCCTCGTGCGAGATCCCTTCCATCAGGCAGCCGTCGCCCATGAACACCCAGGTGCGGTGGTCCACGATCGCCAGCTCGGGCCGGTTGAAGCGCTGCGCCAGCAGCTTCTCGGCCAGCGCCATGCCGACCGCGTTGGCGAAGCCCTGGCCGAGCGGCCCGGTGGTGGTTTCCACGCCGGGAGTCTCGAAGTTCTCGGGATGGCCCGGGGTCTTGCTGCCGAGCTGGCGGAAATTCTTCAACTCGTCCAGCGACAGGTCGTAGCCCGACAGGTGCAGCAGCGCGTACTGCAGCATCGAGCCGTGGCCGTTGGAGAGCACGAAGCGGTCGCGGTTGAACCACTTCGGGTTGTTCGGGTTGTGCTGCAGGTAGTCGTTCCACAGCACCTCGGCGATGTCGGCCATGCCCATCGGCATGCCCGGATGGCCGGATTTGGCGGCCTCGACCGCGTCGATGGCGAGGAAACGCAGGGCATTGGCGCGGTCGCGGCGGCTGGGTTGCACAGGGGAAGGCGTCGTCATGGCTCGAATGGGCGGCACCCGGCGAACCGCGGGCCCGGCCATTGTCCCATCGCGGCGGCGTGCTGTCGCGTCGATCCGGCCACGGGACGCGCCCACGGGCCGCGTCGCATAACGGCTGCCTGAGGAATGCCTGAGGGCCTCCTAACCCGCCTGCGTGCAGCGTGGACGTCTCTATCCGGCAGATGGCCATGGGCACTCGCATCGACCTCGTTGCCGCATCCGGTTCCATGACGGCAGGTCTCCTGCTGACACTCGGCCTGCTGCTGGCGCCCGCCTGTGCACGTGCTTCTGGCGGCCCGTTCGGCATCGACCACCGCGTGGCCTACGACGATTCAGGCATCTGGAAGCGCAGTTACCAGAAGGACTTCGCACTGGGTGCGGCGTTGACCGTCATCGGCGGCGCCGTGTTCGCCGATGACGACTCGCGCATCGGCCGGACTTTCGACCAGGCGCTGGATGCGATGGTGTTGACCGCCGGCACGACCTCGGTGGCGAAGCTGGCGTTTTCGCGCGAGCGGCCGATCCAGAACAGCGACCCCAATGATTTCTTCGACGGACGCGGCTACGGCAGTTTTCCCAGTGGCGAGGTCGCCGAGATCAGTTCGATCGTGACGCCGTTCATCACCGGGTACGGACACGACCATCCCGCCGTATGGGCCCTGGCGCTTCTGCCAACCTACGACGCGATCGCGCGGGTCAAGGTGCAGGGGCACTGGCAAAGCGACGTGCTGGCGGGCGCCGCGATCGGCGTCGCCTGGGGCTTGTATGCGCACCACCGAAAGACGCCGCTGATCATGGGCTTGCTGCCGGGCCATGGCGTCATGGTGGGCTATGCGAAACAGTTCTGAATCCGTCTCCCCGGCGCGCTCGCCCATCGAGCGACAGCGGGCTGGGAGATGAGTACGCAAGCCGCGGAACATCCCGAAAGCCCAGTCGAGTCCGTGGCCGGGAGATCTTTGCGACGCAAGCGGAACCACCGACCGACCGTCTCCGTGCCCCAAGCGCCCGGAGAGCCGCCGCTCGCCAGGCACCCATGCGCGCCAACCGTAATGCCGGGCCCTGCTGCATCCGCCCTCGTTCGCCCATTCCCCCTTCAATAGACGACCATGGATGCCGAAAACCGTGCCGCGCTGAGCAAAGTCCCCGAAGTCACGCTGCTGTTCTGGATGATCAAGATCCTCGCGACCACGCTGGGCGAGACCGGCGGCGATGCCGTATCGATGTCGATGGATCTGGGCTACCTCGTCGGCACAGCCATCTTCGCAGTGCTGTTCGTGGCCGCGGTGGCCGTGCAGGTGTCGGCGAAGAAGTTCCACCCGGCCATCTACTGGGTGACGATCATCGCCTCCACCACGGTCGGGACCACGCTGGCCGACTATGCCGACCGGTCCCTGGGGATCGGGTACGCAGGCGGGGCCCTGCTGCTTTTCGCTCTGCTCGTCGCATCGCTGTTCACCTGGTACCGCACGCTGGGCACGGTGGACGTGGGCTCCGTCAACTCGCCCCGGTCCGAAATCTTCTACTGGGTGACCATCATGTTTTCGCAAACGCTCGGCACCGCGCTGGGCGACTGGACCGCCGATTCGGCGGGGTTTGGTTACCTCGGTGGTGCAGCCATCTTCGGCGGACTGCTCGCGATCGTGACGGTGCTCCGGTTCACGACCCGGGTGTCGCGCACGGCGCTGTTCTGGGCGGCGTTCGTGCTGACGCGGCCGCTGGGCGCGGTGGTCGGCGACTTCCTGGACAAGCCCGCCAGCCACGGCGGACTGGAACTGGGCCGCTACGCGGCATCGGCGTCATTGCTGGGCCTGATCGCGCTGCTGGTGCTGGTGTTCCCGCAGAAGCCGGCCGCGCGCGCCCACTGACGCAGCTCAGGCCGGGGTCGTCCCCGCCGCGTCGTCGAGCACGCCGTGGCTGTCGACCTCGCCGCGCGAGACCACCGTCGCCGCCACCAGGTCGCCGGTGACGTTGAGCGTGGTCCGGCACATGTCGAGCAGGCGATCCACGCCCAGGATCAGGCCAATGCCTTCCGGCGGCACCCCGACCATGCCGCAGATCAGCGCCACCACGGGCAATGAACCGGCCGGCACGCCGGCGGTGCCGATGCCGCCGAGGATGCAGACGAACATCACCGTGACCTGCTGCGCCAGCGACAGGTCGACCCCGAAGAACTGGGCCAGGAACAACACCGTCACCCCCTCGAACAGCGCGGTGCCGTTCTGGTTGGCGGTGGCGCCCACGGTCAGCACGAATCGCGAGACCTTGCGTGGCAGGTGCAACTGCTCGTCGGCGACCCTGAGCGCGGTCGGCAGGGTGGCGTTGGACGAGGCCGTCGAGAACGCCATCACCATCGCCTCCTGCACGCCGCGGAAGAATTTCAGCGGCGACCAGCCGCCGACGAACCTCAGCGCCAGCGAATACACCACGAACATGTGGATCGACAGCGCCAGCAGCACCACGCCGACATAGGCGCCAAGCCGCGCCAGCAGGTCCCAGCCGAACAGCGCGGCGAGGTTGAACATGAAGCAGAACACCGCGTACGGCGCCAGCCGGATCACCAGCCCGATCAGGGTCATCGAGACCTCGAACAGGCCCTCGATCCCGCGCAGCAGCACCCGCGAGGGCGCGCTGTCGGTGAGCACCAGGCCGATGCCGAGCATCAGCGCGAAGAACATCACCGCGAGGATCGAATTGCTCGCCGCCGCGCCGACGATGTTGTCGGGGACGATGGCCAGCAGCATGTCCAGGCCCTGCGGCTGCTCCTTGCCGCCGCTGACGATCGCCTGCGCGCGCTGCGCGCCCTCGCTGAGCAGTTGCTGCGCGGTCGCCGGGTCCACGCCGGCGCCGGGCTCGAGCCAGTTCACCAGCAACAGTCCGATGACGACCGCGATGCCGGACACGATCACGGTGTAGGCCAGGGTCTTCCAGCCGATCCGGCCGAGGGCGCGGATGTCGCCCATCTCGGCCACGCCCACCACCAGCGCCGAGAACAGCAGCGGGATCACCAGCATGAAGATCAGGCGCAGGAACACGGTGCCGACCGGCTGCGTGACCCAGGTGGTCAATCCCTGCACCCACGGCGCATCGGCGCCGCTGGTGTAGTACGCGACCAGCCCCAGCAGCAATCCGGAGACGAACCCGATCGCCATCTTCCAGTGCAGGGGCATGCGCGCGCGCGGCGCGTCGTGGCTGTTTCCAGGCATGGTGTCTTCCAAAAGCGGCATTCCCCGCGAACCGCCGCGAGCTTACACCAGCGCCGGATCCCGCCCGGACGCAGGTGAAGGCCATGTGCACGCGTTGACGACATTGCTTCGGCTACCTTGTCCGATCAGGTCCCGCCCGGGGCCCGTGGACCGTGGTTCAGGGGGATCGCGTGAGCAACGACAGCACCACCGCACGCCGCCGCACGCGCAGCGCAGGCGTGTCCGCGCCGAAGCAGCCGGCCGCCGCCATCCCGGCCGACCCGCTGCTGCAGTTGCTGGCGGCGATGCAGGATGCCAACGCCGGGGATTTCTCGGTGCAGTTGCCGCTGCACTGGGACGGCATCGCCGGCAAGCTGGCGGCGAGCTTCAACGAGATCGTCAGCTCCAACCGCCGGCTGGCCGCCGAGATCGCCCGGGTCGGGCAGAAGGTCGGGCGCGAGGGCCAGACGCGGCAACGGGTCGCTCCCGCCAATCGCCAGGGCGCATGGGCCGACATGGAACAATCGGTCAACCACCTGATCGACGACCTGGTGCGCCCGGTCGAAACCATGACCGAGGCCATGGCCGGCGTCGCCAAGGGCGACCTCACCCGCACCGTGCCCCTGGAAGCCAACGGCCGCCCGCTGCAGGGCGAGTTCCTGCGCTCGGCCAACATCGTCAACCGCATGATCGAGCAGATGGGCGAATTCTCGTCCGAGGTCACGCGCGTGGCGCTGGAGGTCGGCACCGCCGGCCTGCTCGGCGGCCAGGCCAAGGTCAAGGGCGTGTCCGGGGTGTGGAAGGACCTGACCGACTCGGTCAACCAGATGGCCAACAACCTGACCGCGCAGGTGCGCAACATCGCCGAGGTCACCATCGCGGTCGCCAACGGCGACCTCTCGCGCAAGATCACCGTGGACGTGCGCGGCGAGATCCTGCAGCTCAAGGAGGCCATCAACACGATGGTCGACCAGCTGCGCGGCTTCGCTTCGGAAGTCACGCGCGTGGCGCGCGAGGTCGGCACCGAGGGCAAGCTCGGCGGCCAGGCGATCGTGCCGGGCGTCGCCGGCACCTGGAAGGACCTGACCGACTCGGTGAACGCGATGGCGTCCAACCTGACCTCGCAGGTGCGCAACATCGCCGAGGTCACCACCGCCGTCGCCAAGGGCGACCTGTCGCGCAAGATCACCGTGGACGTGCGCGGCGAGATCCTGCAGCTCAAGGAAACCATCAACACGATGGTCGACCAGCTCAACGGCTTCGCCGCCGAGGTCACGCGCGTGGCGCGCGAGGTCGGCACCGAGGGCAAGCTCGGCGGCCAGGCGGAAGTGCCCGACGTCGCCGGCACCTGGAAGGACCTGACCGACCACGTCAACTCGATGGCGTCCAACCTCACCCTGCAGGTGCGCAACATCGCCGACGTGACCACCGCCGTGGCCAAGGGCGACCTGTCGCGCAAGATCACGGTCGACGTGCGCGGCGAGATCCTGGAACTCAAGAACACCATCAACACGATGGTCGACCAGCTCAACGGCTTCGCCGCGGAGGTCACGCGCGTGGCGCGCGAGGTCGGCACCGAGGGCAAGCTCGGCGGCCAGGCCGTCGTTCCTGGCGTCGCCGGTACCTGGGCCGACCTGACCGATTCGGTCAACTCGATGGCGTCCAACCTCACCACCCAGGTGCGCAACATCGCCGAAGTCGCCACGGCGGTCGCCAAGGGCGACCTCTCGCGCAAGATCACGGTCGACGTGCGCGGCGAGATCCTCGCGCTCAAGGACACCCTCAACACGATGGTGGACCAGCTCAACGGCTTCGCCGCGGAGGTCACGCGCGTGGCGCGCGAGGTCGGCACCGAAGGCAAGCTCGGCGGCCAGGCGCAGGTGCCCGGCGTCGCCGGCACCTGGAAGGACCTGACCGACAACGTCAACTCGATGGCGTCCAACCTCACCGCGCAGGTCCGCAACATCGCCGAGGTCACCACCGCGGTCGCCAAGGGCGACCTCTCGCGCAAGATCGGCGTCGACGTCAAGGGCGAGATCCTCGAGCTCAAGGACACCATCAACACGATGGTGGACCAGCTCAACGGCTTCGCCGCGGAGGTCACGCGCGTGGCGCGCGAGGTCGGCACCGAAGGCAAGCTCGGCGGCCAGGCGCAGGTGCCCGGGGTCGCCGGTACCTGGAAGGACCTCACCGACAACGTCAACTCGATGGCGTCCAACCTCACCACCCAGGTGCGCAACATCGCCGAGGTCGCGACCTCGGTGGCCAGGGGCGACCTCTCGCGCAAGATCGCGGTCGATGCACAGGGCGAGATCGCGCAGCTCAAGGACACCCTCAACACGATGGTGGACCAGCTCAACGGCTTCGCCGCGGAAGTCACGCGCGTGGCGCGCGACGTCGGCACCGAGGGCAAGCTCGGCGGACAGGCGCAGGTGCCCGGCGTCGCCGGCACCTGGAAGGACCTCACCGACAACGTCAACTCGATGGCCACCAACCTGACCGCGCAGGTGCGCGGCATCGCCAAGGTGGTGACCGCGGTAGCCAACGGCGACCTGCACAAGAAGCTGACGGTGGAGGCCAAGGGCGAAATCGCGGAGCTTGCCGAGACCATCAACGGCATGACCGGCACGCTGGCGATCTTCGCCGACCAGGTGACCACGGTCGCGCGCGAGGTCGGCGTCGAAGGCCGGCTGGGCGGCCAGGCCAACGTGCCGGGTACCGCCGGCATCTGGAAGGACCTCACCGCCAACGTCAACCAGCTCGCCGCCAACCTCACCACCCAGGTGCGCGCGATCGCCGAGGTCGCCACCGCGGTGACCCAGGGCGACCTGACGCGCTCGATCACCGTGGACGTGCGCGGCGAACTCGCCGACCTCAAGGACAACATGAACTCGATGATCGGCACCCTGCGTGCCACCACCGAGTCCAACCGCGAGCAGGACTGGCTGAAGACCAACCTCGCCAAGTTCTCCGACATGATGCAAGGCCAGCGCGACCTGCTCACGCTCGGCCGCAACCTGCTGTCCGAACTTGCGCCGCTGGTCGATGCGCAGCAGGGCCTGATGTACGTCGTCGAGGCGCACGAAGGCAACCCGCGCGACCGCCGCCTGCGCCAGCTCGCCGGCTACGCCGATGCCGATCGTTCCCCGGCCGCGCGCACCCTGCGCTTCGGCGAGGGCCTGGTCGGGCAATGCGCGGCGCAGGCCCAGCTGATCCTGATCGACGACGTGCCGCCGGACACGGTGCAGATCGAATCGGGCCTGCTCAATGCCGTGCCGCGCAGCGTGATCGTGCTGCCGGTGCTGTTCGAGGACCAGGTCAAGGCGGTGATCGAGCTGGCGTCGCTGGCGGAGTTCACCCCGACCCAGCGCACCTTCCTCGAGCAGCTTTCCGGCTCCATCGGCATCGTGCTCAACACGATCGAGGCGACGATGCGCACCGAGCACCTGCTGTCGCAGTCGCAGCAGCTCGCCGGCGAGTTGCAGTCGCAGCAGAAGGAACTGCAGCAGACCAACGAGGACATCGCGCTCAAGGCCGCGCTGCTGGCCGAGCAGAAGGCCGAGGTGGAACAGAAGAACCAGCAAATCGAGCATGCCCGCCGCGCGCTCGAGGAGAAAGCGGCCGAGCTGGCGCTGACTTCGCGCTACAAGTCCGAGTTCCTCGCCAACATGTCGCACGAGCTGCGCACGCCGCTGAACTCGATCCTGATCCTGGGCCAGCAGCTGGCCGAGAACCCGGACACCAACCTGAGCCCGCGCCAGGTGGAGTTCGCCAAGACCATCCACGCCGCCGGCACCGACCTGCTGCACCTGATCAGCGACATCCTCGACCTGTCCAAGATCGAGTCGGGCACGGTCACGGTCGACAGCGAGGACATTTCCTTCGCCCACCTGCGCGAGAACATGGAGCGCGGCTTCCGCCACGAGGCCGAGCGCCGGCACCTGGAGTTCTCGGTCGATTTCGCGCCGGAGCTTGGCACTGCATTCAATTCCGATCCCAAGCGGCTGCAGCAGATCCTCAAGAACCTGCTGTCGAACGCCTTCAAGTTCACCGAACACGGCAGCGTGCGGCTGTCCGCGCGCGTGGCCAGGGAGGGGTGGTCGCCTGGCCATGCGGTCCTCGACCAGGCGCCGACGGTGGTAGCGTTCGAGGTCAGCGACACCGGCATCGGCATCTCGCCGGAGAAACAGCGGATCGTGTTCGAGGCATTCCAGCAGGCCGATGCCGGCACCTCGCGCAAGTACGGCGGCACCGGCCTTGGCCTGGCCATCAGCCGCGAGATCGCCGGCCTGCTGGGCGGCGAACTGCGCCTGCGCAGCGCCCCGGGCAAGGGCAGCACGTTCGTCCTGTACCTGCCGCTGAACTACGTGGGTGCCGGCGAAGCGGCGACCGAACGCACGCACGCCGAACCGCCGCGCCTGGCGCCGCTCCCCGGCAGCCAGGCGCCGTCCGCGGATATCGCCGACGACCGCGCCAGCCTCGTGCCCGGGGAACCGTCCTTGCTGGTGGTCGAGGACGACCCGCGTTACGCCGCGATCCTGCGCGACCACGCCCGCTCGCAGGGATTCAAGGTGCTGGTTGCCAACCGCGGTGCCGAGGCGTTGCGCCTGGTGCGCGAGTACAAGCCCAGCGCGGTCTCGCTCGACATCTTCCTGCCCGACATGCTCGGCTGGACGGTGCTGGCGCGCCTGAAGCAGGATTCGGCGACCCGCCACATCCCGGTGCAGATCGTCACCGTCGAGGAAGAGCGCCACCACAGCATCGAACGCGGCGCCTTCTCCTACCTCGCCAAGCCGGCGACCAACGAGACCATCGGCGCCGCGTTGCAGCGGATCAAGGAATACACGTTGCCGCGGGTGAAGCGCCTGCTGGTGGTCGAGGACGACGCCGCCGAGCGCATGAGCATCGAGGAACTGATCCACCACGACGACGTCGCCATCGACACCTTCGGCAGCGGCGGCGAGGCGCTGGCCGCGCTCGAACGCGGTGGCTACGACTGCGTGGTGCTGGACCTGCGGCTGCCGGACATGACCGGCTTCGACCTGCTCGACCGGATCCAGGCCATGCCCGGGCTGCAGGACCTGCCGATCGTGGTGTTCACCGGCAAGGAACTGAGCGCCGAGGAGGACCAGCGGTTGAAGAAGGCGGCCAAGTCGGTGGTGATCAAGGGCGTGGAATCGCCCGAGCGCCTGCTCGACGAGACCGCGCTGTTCCTGCACCGCGTGATCGCCGACCTGCCGCCGGCCAAGCGGCGTATGGTCCAGCGCCTGCATGATTCCGACGAAACGCTGCGCGACAAGCGCGTGCTGGTGGTCGACGACGACGTGCGCAACATCTTCGCGCTGTCCAGCGTGCTGGAGCGCCACGGCATGGCGGTGGTCACCGCCGGCAACGGCCAGGAGGCGATCGAGAAGGTCGCGGACGACCCCGGGATCGACCTGGTGCTGATGGACATCATGATGCCGGGCATGGACGGCTACGACACCATGCGCGCGATCCGCGACGACCCCGATTCGCGCGCGCTGCCGATCGTGGCCCTGACCGCCAAGGCGATGAAGGGCGACCGCGAAAAATGCCTGGAGGCCGGCGCTTCCGACTACCTCGCCAAGCCGGTGGTCACCGACCAGTTGCTGGGAGTGCTGCGACAGTGGCTGCATCGCTGAAACCGGCGGCGACCGATGCGCCGGCACCCGCGCCCGAACAGAGCCCGTCGCCGGTCAACATCCTGCTGGTCGACGACCAGCCGGGGCGGCTGCTGACCTATCGCGCGATCCTCGAGCCGCTGGGCGAACGGCTCGTCGAGGCATCCTCCGGCGAGCAGGCGCTGAAGCTGCTGATGGAGGACGAATACGCGGTGATCCTGCTCGACGTCAACATGCCGGGGATGGACGGCTTCGAGACCGCGAGCCTGATCCACCAGCATCCGCGCTTCGAGAAGACCCCGATCATCTTCGTCACCGCGGTCAACGTCACCGACATGGACCGGCTGCGCGGGTACAAGCTCGGCGCGGTCGACTACGTGATGGTGCCGGTGATCCCGGAAATCCTGCGCACCAAGGTGGTGGTGCTGGTCGAGCTGTACCGCAAGCGCCGCGAACTGCAGCAGGCCAACGCGGCGCTGGAGGCGGAGAAGGCGCGTGAACGCGACCACCTCAACGCCTCGCTGCGCGCCGCCAACGCCGAACTGGCCGCGCGCAACATGGAGCTGCGCACCGAGATCGGCGAACGCACCCTGGCCGAGGCGCGGCTGCGCGAGGCGGACCGGCGCAAGGACGAGTTCCTCGCCACCCTGGCCCACGAACTGCGCAACCCATTGGCGCCGCTGCTCAACGCGCTCAACGTGCGCCGGCTGTCCAGCCCGGACGCCGCCGACGACCCGCTGCAAGGCCTGATGGAACGCCAGCTGGCGCTGCTGGTGCGGCTGATCGACGACCTGCTCGATGTCGCCCGGATCACCCGCGGCAAGCTGGTGTTGCGCCGCCAGGCGACCACGCTCGACGAAGTACTGCAGGCCGCGATCGAGGTCGCGCGCCCGCCGATCCTGCAGGGCGGCCACGAGCTGCGCCTGCAACTGCCGCCCCGTCCGGTGCCGTTGTTCGTGGATCGCATGCGACTGGCGCAGGTGTTCGCCAACCTGCTCAACAACGCCGCCAAGTATTCCGACCCCGGCAGTCGCATCGACCTGGTCGCCAGCGCCGGCGACGACCACGTCGAAGTGCTGGTGCGCGACCGCGGCATCGGCCTCACGCCCGAACAGGCGCACGGCATCTTCGAGCTGTTCACCCAGGCCGACACCGCGATCGAACGCGCGCGCGGCGGCCTCGGCATCGGCTTGACGCTGGTGCGGCGGCTGGCGGAGATGCATGACGGCGAAGTCAGCGTGCGCAGCGATGGCCCCGGCCACGGCAGCGAGTTCCGCGTGCGCCTGCCACGCGCGCAGGCGCCAGGCGCAGGGTCGGTCGAGGTGGAACCGGAAGCCGGGATCGCGGTGCCCGCCAGCACCCGCGGCCACCGCGCGCTGGTGCTCGACGACAACCGCGACGCCGCCGATACCCTGGCGATGATGCTGGAGCTGCTCGGGCTCGAGGTGCGCACGCTCTACGATCCGGCCGCGTTCGAAGCCAACTTCGCCGAATTCGCGGCGGACGTGGTGTTCCTGGACGTCGGCATGCCCGGCCGCAGCGGTTACGACGTGGCCGCGGCATTGCGCGCCGCGCCGCGCGGCAAGGACGTACTGCTGGTTGCGATCACCGGCTGGGGCCAGCCGGAGGATCGCCGTCGCACCCGGGACGCGGGCTTCGACCGCCACCTGGTCAAGCCACCGGAACTGCCCGAGATCCAGGCGATCTGCCGCCTGCTGGTCGAGCCCGGCGATGAGGGTGCCGCTTGACCCCCACCCTGCCACCGCTGCCCGCGGTCGAAGCCCCGTGGCTGGACCGCCTCGCGCACGACCTGCGCGGCCCGCTGGCGCCGCTGCAGACCGCCAGCTACCTGCTGCAACGCGACGACCTCGATCCGCTTCGCCGCCAGGAACTGCTGGCGATGGTGGAACGCCAGACGCGGCGCCTGGGCAGCATGCTGGACGAGTTGAACGACTGGGTGCGGGCCGCCCAGCAACGCCTGCTCGGCCCGCGCGAGCACTGCGAGCCGGCGGTGCTGCTGGACTACGCGCTGGTCGGCAGCGGCCTGGCCGGCACCGCGGTGGACGAGGACGGCAACATCGCGATCGTCGATGGCGATCCGCAACGGCTGACGCAACTGCTGCGTGCGTTGCTCGATTACGCCGGCAACCGCGGCAACCCGCCGGTGCTGTCGTTGCGCAGCGGGGACGGCCGCGTGCGCATCGAGGTGCGCGTCCCCGGCCCGCCGCCCGACGCCGCGCAACTGCAGGCGCTGCTGCTGCAACCGCAGGCCGAGCCTTTCGACGAAGGCCTGGGGCTGCGCCTGCTGATCGCGCGCGCGATCGCGCAGGCCCACGGCGGCGACCTCGAGGCGATCGTCGAGGACGACCGCCTGCGCCTGCGCTGCGAACTGCCGCTGGCCGATCCGCCGCCCGCCGCAACCTGATCCGATGGCCTGTCTGGGCTGACGCAGTCCGCGGCGTAGCGACGGACCGGTTGCTGCCGGGGTGAAGCAGGCTCCTCGCTGCGCGGGGATGCGATCAGCGTGGCGCTGCGTTGCTCAGCGTTGCGGGTACAGGGGCGGCAACGGCGATGCCTGCGACGTGGCCGGTTCGCGCCATCGTGGTCCGCGCTTGAAGGCGCTGCGCAGCACGGCACGCGCTGCCGCGCCATCGCCATCGCCCCAGCGCGCACGCTGCAACGCGTCGATCGCATCGCGCTGGAGCGCGTCGGACAACCGCGGTTTCAGCGCCTCCAGGCCGGCGACCGGCGGCACCGCCAGCGCCACCAGCGCATCGGCGACGTCACCCAGGTCGCCCTTGTCCAGCGCGCGCGCAAGCGGCATCGCCGAGGGCGCGCCCGGCGTCGTGCCGGGCGTGTTGCCGGCGACGGCCGCCGGCGGCGCCTGCGGATGCCGGTGCACCCCCCACATGAACGTGATCAGCCACAGCAGTGCGAACACCACCGTCGCGAACGCCCACGGCCGCACTTCGCCCTGCACCCCCGGCACGCGCATCCAGCCGCGGTCATCGCCCCGGGCGGTCGCCGCTGCAGGCGCGGGGTCGGTGGACGTCGCCGCGGCGCCCGGCGCCACCCGCACGTCGAGGCCCGGCAGGGAGGCGGTGCGCGCGCCGCCCGCGCGCACGTCCCACCACGGCAGTTCCGGCCCGGCAACGTGCAAGGCGCCTGCCCGCGACGGCACGATCGAGAACCGGCGCACCAGCTTCACCCGGGGCCGGCCATCGACGAAGCTTTCGTCGGACTGCGGTGGATCGGCGAACACCTGGGCGCCCGCGATCGGCGGCAACTGCAGCTCCGGCAGTTGCGCGGCGGTGGCGCCGTCGGCTTCCAGCTCGACGGTGACCCCCATCGCCTCGCCGGCACGGGCCTGCCGTGGCGTCGCCACCCAGCGCAGGGACAGCGCGCGCAGCGGCAGCCAAGGCTGCGCCGCGGCCGCGGGGATCGCGCGCACGTCCAGCACCCGCGGCGCGCCGCTGGCCTGCAGTTCGCGCTGGCCGTCGCCGAACAGGTCATCGAAGAACCCGCCTGCGCCCCGGCCCCGGAACTGCGCGCCGGGAATGGCCAGCGTGCCGCTGCGTTCCGGGATGAGCAGGTAGTGGCGCTCGACCACGTTGTATTGGCGCCCGGAAATGTCGCGGGAATACTGCACGTCATCGCCGATGCGCTGCAGGGATGCACCGTCGGGTTCGGCCTGGTCGAGCTGGCCGGAGACCAGCGGCGTCGCGGAGTACAGCCGCACCGTGTAACCCACGGCCTGCTGCACGTAGGGTTGCTGGGCATCGGCCTCGGATTCGATGAAGACCATGCCGCCGGCGCGCGCGGGCGTTGCCGCCGGCGGCGTCACCGTGAGCGTCAGCGGTTGCGTGCGCTGGCCGGCCACCAGCAGGGCCGGGATGCCGATCACGCCTTCCCGCCTGGGTTGCAGCGCGATCGCGAACAGCGTGCGCACGCGGCTGCGGCCGTTGATGCTCTGGAAGCTGCGGCTGCTGGTATTGCCGCTGAGCCGGAACTCGCCCAGCAACGGCGAATAATCGGGCGCGTCGGCATCGGCGCGGTCGATCTCGATGTTCAGGGTGGCGGTTTCACCGAGCGCGATCCGGTCGCGGTCCAGCCACGCCCGCAATTGCTGGGCCTGCGCCGGTGGTGCCAGTAGCGACAGCGTCGACAACAGCATCATGGCCAGGGCGAGGGTCGGACGCGGCATTCAGTTGCCTCCTTGCTGGCGGCGCTCGTATTCGAGCCGGAAGCGCGCGCGCAGCAGGCCGCCGGGATCGTCCGGCACGCGTCGCAGCCAGGCTTCGTTGGCCAGCCGGCGCTCGCGTTCGGACGCAGTCTCGCTGCGCTTGCCCGTGGCTGGCTGCGCTTGCGTCGGTTTCGCGCTTTTGCCCCGCTCCGCATCGCGCAAGGCTTGCTGCATGCGCGCGCGTTGCGCGGCATCGGCGGCGCGCTGGGCCTGGCCGTCGTCGGGCCGGGCTGCTTGCGGATCGTTGTCCTGCCGGGGCGGCGCCGTCCGGGGTTGCGACGGCGCTTGCCGATCGCGCCTGGCCTCGCCCTGACCGCCATTGCCCGACGACGGCTTGCCCTGCGACGACGGGTTCCCGGCCTGCTGCCCGGACTTGCCCTGGTCCCGCGGGTCCTGCGGGCCCTGCTGTCCGCCCGACGGTGGCTTGCGCCGCATCGCCGCTTCCACCGCTTTGCGATTGGCGATCGCGTCGTCCATGCGTGGCTGCAGGCGCAAGGCCTCGTCGTAGGCGGCGATGGCTTCTTCGTAGCGCCCTTGTTTCGCCAGCGCATTGCCGAGGTTGTAGGCCGCGTCCGCACCAGGCAATCCCTGCCAGTGCTTTTCGGCGGCGGCGAAATCCTTTCCACGGTACGCCTGCGCGCCCTGCTCCAGCTGCTGGTGCGCCTGCTGGTCCGCGCGCTGCCACCAGTCGCTGCCGGCCGCGCGCGCCGGTTGCCACGGCAGCAGCAACAGGCATGGGAGCAATGCCGCCAGCACCCCGCCACGGCGGAACCCGAACACCGCGAGCAACAACAGCGGCAACAGCAGCCAGTAGCCCTGGTCGTGCCACAGCCAGGTCTTCTGGCCCTGCGCGGCGATGGTGCCGGCCTGCCCGGGATCGAGCACGCCGAGTGCGTCGAGATCCCCATCGCCAGCCGCAAGCGTGGCGTACCCGCCGCCGCCAGACCGCGCCAGCGCCCGCAGCGAGCCGGCATCCAGCCGCGCCTGCGCGATGACCCCGGCGCCATCGCGATAGGCCGCGCCGGCGCTGGTGCCGAGACCGAGCACCGACACGCGATACCCCGCGCGCGCCGCGGCGGCCGCGGCATCGCGCGCGCGGGCATCGGCATGATCGCTCAGCAGCAGGATGTCGCCGCGGTCGAACCCCGCCTGCCGCAACAGCTGCGCCGAGCGTTCGATCGCGCGGTCGGCGCGGCTGCCGTCGCTGGACTGGCCTTGCGCCGGCATGATGTCCGGCGCCAGCGCATCCAGGAACAAGGCGACGTTGCCGCCGTCGTCGGTCAGCGGAGCGACGGTGTAGGCATCGTCGGCGTAGGCGAGCAGGCCGACCTGGCCACCGCTGCGTTCGCGCAGCAAGGTCGCCAGTTTTGCCCGCGCCTGCGCCAGCCGCGAAGGCGGCAGGTCAGTGGCAAGTATCGCGTCCGACAGGTCGAGCGCCACCACGAGCGGCGCGCGGCTCTGCCACAACGGCTGCGCGATGCGCTGCCACGAAGGCCCCGCGAGCGCGCACACCGCCAGCGCGAAGGCCGCAAGGCCGATCCACGGGGCAAGCCGTCCCTGCGTGCCGGAAGGACCCTCGAGGAGGTGCGGCAGCAGGTGCGGATCGACCGCATCGCGCCACGCGTTGCGGCGCATGCGCCGGCGCCGCCACAGCGCCGCGAGCAGCGGCAATGCCAGCAACGCCAGCAGCCATTGCGGGCGCAGGAAATGGGGCGCGACCAGGCCGGCGGCGATGGCTTCCAAGGTCATGCGCGGCCTCGTCGCGGTACGGCGAACGCCAGCAGGCCGATCGCCAGGGCGGCGGACAACGGCCACGGATAGCGTTCGATTTTCGGGCGCACGCGTTGGCCCTCGCGCCGTACCGGCTCGAGGCGGTCGATCTCGGCATAGATGCCGGCGAGCTGTTCGGTGTCGCGTGCGCGGAATTCCTTCCCGCCGGTGAGCTGGGCGATGCGCTTGAGCGTCGCCTCGTCGATGTCGTCGCCGCCACCGGGCAGCTGGATCGGCAGGCCGAACACCGAGATGCCGCCGCCACTGCCGCCGAAGGCGATCGCGTGGATGCGCACGCCGTTGTCACGGGCGAGCTCCGCGGCCTTGATCGGATCGAGCACGCCAGCGGTGTTGACGCCGTCGGTCAACAGGATCAGCACGTGCTCTGCGGACGATGGCTGCTGCGCCGGCTGCGCGGCCAAGCGCTTCACCGCCAGTCCGATGGCGTCGCCGATCGCGGTTTCGCGCCCGGCAAGGCCCACCACGCTGTCGTCGAGCTGCTGCCGCACCGAGTCCAGGTCCAGCGTCATCGGCGTCAGCGCATAGGCCCTCTGGCCGAACACGATCAGGCCGACGCGATCGCCTTCGCGGCGGTCCAGGAAATCGGCCAGCACCGCCTTGGCGGCGGTCAGGCGATCGACCAGGCCGCCGCCCAGGGCCATGTCCTCGTCGCTCATGCTGCCGGACAGGTCCACCGCCAGCATCAGGTCGCGTCCGGCCTGTGGCGGTGCCACCGGTGCACCGAGCTGTTGCGGTCGCGCTGCGGCCACGCACAGCATCGCCCACGCCAGCCACGCCAGCAGCCCGATGCCAGCGCCTCGCGCGGGGCCCATGGTGCCGGCAATCGCCTCCAGGCGCGGGCCGTAGGGCACCTTCAATGCCGCCGAGGCGCTGCGCGCCGGCGGCAGCAGCCAGCGCACCAGCCACGGCAACGGCAAGGCCAGCAGCAGCCACGGCCAGGCAAAGCCGTCGAACGCCGCGGGCCACCAGTCGCTCATCGCGCCATCCAGTCGAGGAAGCGGGCGCGGGCACGCGGCAACAGATCGGCGACCGCGCCGGCGTCGACATCGCGGCGGAAGCCGCCTTCGAGCAATAGCCGCCCGGCGTCGCCGGCCAGCAGCGGCGGATTGCTGCCCTGGTCGAGGAACTGCAGCCAGTCCTCGCCCTGCAGGGTGTCGGCCCGCGGATCGCGGCGGCGCGCGGCGCGGCGCAACAGCTCCGACACCGCGGCCAGCTGGGCCGCGGGCGTCGCCGCGGCGCGCACGCTGTCGTCGAACAGGCGTTGCAGCGCACGCCGGCGATGCTGGCGGCGCCACGCAATGCCCGCTGCGACCACCGATACGAGCAGCAACAGCGCCGCGACGATCCACCAGCCCGGGGCCGGCGGCCACCACGGTGGCGCCGGCGGCTGGTGGATGTCGCGCAGCACCAGCGCAGGATCGGAATGCGGCATCGCCGTCATGCCGCCCGGGCCCGGCCCAGCAACGGCAGCCAGGCGTCGCTCGCCGCTTCGCTGGATAGCACCTGCACGCGCACGCCACGTGCCGGCAATTGCGCCAGCGCGGCGTCCAGCGGCGCGACGAAAGCGTTGCGCCAGCGCTGGCGTTGCGCGGCGGCGGCCAGGTCCAGCTCGACGCGATGGCCGGCGGCCTGGAACGGCAGGCTGGCCTGCGGGGGATTGCGTTCCAGCGGGTCGCTGAGCAGTAGCACGATCACTTCGTTGTGCATCGCCAGTGCCGGCCAACGCCGTGGCGGCAACGCCGCGATGCTGGCGGGATCGGCGAGCACGAGCAGGCGCGAGCCCGGCCGCAGCAACCGTTGCGCATGATCGAGGGCCACGCCCAGGCCGAGGTCATCGGCGGGCGGTGCGCGATACCAGCGCACCAGCGCGTCGAGCACGCGCAGCGCCCCGCGGGGGCCGGCGGCGGGCGCGATCGGGGCTTCCGTGGCGCTGCCGCGCAATGCGGCGATGCGGTCGCCATCGCGCACGGCGGCCCATGCCGCGATGGCGCCGGCACGGGCCGCCTGCACCGACTTGAAGCGCACGCGGGTGCCGAAGTACAGCGCAGGCGCGGTATCGGCCACCACCAGCGTCACGCGCTCGCGTTCGGCCTGGAACAGCTTGGTGTGCGGTTTCCCGCTGCGTGCGGTCAGGCGCCAATCGATGCGGCGGGCGTCGTCGCCGAGGGCGTACTCGCGCGACTCGGCGTACTCCATGCCGCGCCCGCGCAACGGCGACAGCGCCTGCCCGCTGACGCCCAGGCGTCCACGTCGCGGTGGACGCCGGCCCTGCGCGGCAGCGCGCAGTGCCACGAGTTCCGCGAGCGTGGGCTCGATGCCGGGCGTCGCGGAGCGGGAACCGGACGCGCTCAATCCCGGACCCTGCGGCGGCCCGCATCGACCTTGTTCGCCAGCCCGCGGAGCCTCGCGGCCTTCGATGCAAGTGGGGGGATTGGCTGCACTGGCCGATGTCGCGCGTCCGATCCCGGCTTGCCGAGTCCCGGCTTCACGGCAGCGGCACCTTGTCCAGCAACGCGGCGACCAGGCGCTCGCCGTCCCAGCCCTCCGCGGTTGCCTCGTAGCTGGGCAGTACCCGGTGCCGCAGCACGTCCGGCGCGACCTGGCGGATGTCGTCGGGAGTGACATAGTCGCGGCCCGCCAGCCACGCGCGGGCGCGCGCGCACCGCTCCAGCGCGATCGAGCCACGCGGGCTCGCACCCCAGGCGATGCGACGCCCGAGATCGGCGTCGTAACGCGCGGCATCGCGGGAGGCCAGCACCACTTCGACAAGGTAGCGCTCCAGCTGCGGTGCCACGTGCAGGTCCAGCACCGCGGCGCGTGCGGCAAACACGTCGGCCAACGGCATCCGCGAAGGGGCGACGGCGGCGGGCTGCAGTGCATCGCGCGCGCGAGCGCGCGCCAATCGCAGGATCTCGGTTTCCGCCGCGGCTTCGGGATAACCGATGCGCACGTACATCAGGAAACGGTCGAGCTGCGCCTCGGGCAGCGGGAAGGTGCCTTCCTGCTCGATCGGGTTCTGCGTCGCCATCACCAGGAACAACCGGGGCAGCGGATAGGTATGGCGGCCGACGGTGACCTGGCGTTCGCCCATCGCTTCCAGCAGCGCCGACTGCACCTTGGCCGGGGCACGGTTGATCTCGTCGGCCAACAGCACCGGGTGGAAGATCGGGCCTGGCTGGAATTCGAAGCGCCCGTCCTGCGGTCGCCAGACCTCGGTGCCGGTCAGGTCCGCCGGCAACAGGTCGGGCGTGAACTGGACCCGGGCGAAATCGGCTTCCAGTCGCGCGGCGAGCGCGCGGATCGCGCTGGTCTTGGCCAGGCCGGGGGCGCCTTCGACCAGCAGGTGGCCGTCGGCAAGCAGCGCGATCAACAGGCGTTCGATCAACCCCGACTGGCCGACGATCTCGGTTGCAAGCTCGTCGCGCAATGCGCGGAAGGCGTCGTGGAGGCGGGAAGGGTCGTCGCTGCGGCTGTCCATCGCGGTCCGGTCGGTCGGCGCGGGGCGCGCCGGGACCAGTTTGACCGATGCGTGGCGGCTTGGTTCAGCGCCTGCGACGCGCGTTCAGGCCGGCGCCAGCGATGCCCCGGAATGACGAAGGGGCCCCTGGGCCCCTTCGTCAGCTCGTCCGACGGTCAGAGCGCCGGTCGTTGCGCGACCCGAAGCACCTTCGGCGTCACCATGATCAGCAACTCGGCTTTGCTCTTGTCGCGGCCGCGCTTCTTGAACAGGTTGCCGATGACCGGAAGGTCGGCCAGGAACGGTATCTTGGACATGCTCTGCTGGTCCTTGAACTCGTAGACGCCGCCGATCACCACTGTCTGCCCATCCTCCATCAGCACTGCGGTGTTGACAGAACGCTTGGCGAGCGTGGGGACCTGGCCGAAGCCGGTATCGACGAAACCCTGCACTTCGTCCTTCTTGACCGCCATGTTGAGGAACACGCGGCCATCGGCAGTGATGGTGGGTGTGACCCTGAGCTCGAGCACTGCATCCTTGAACTGCACTTGCGGGATCTGCGACTGCCCGGTGCCGCCGGTGATGGTCAGGTATCCAACCTCCTGACCCTGGGTGATCACCGCTTCCTTCTGGTTGCTCGTCACCACGCGGGGGTTGGAGATGACTTCGCCACGGCCTTCGGTCTGCAGAGCCGACAACTCCACATCCAGCGCATAACCGCCATTGAGGATCGACAGTGCCAGGGAACCGGCCCCAGCCAGCGTCGACGGCAGGTTGACGTTCAAGCCCCGCGTCAGCGTACCCATCACCGGGGGATTCGGCGGGGGGTTGGCGCTGTTGGCGTTTGCCGCCGTGTTGTAGGAGTTCTGGGTGCTGACGTTGCTGGAAACCTTGTCGTTGAAATAGACGTTGTCGTTCTTGCCGCTGATGCCGAACTTGGCGCCCAGTTCGCGTGCGAACGAATCGTTGGCGATGACAATGCGGGCTTCGATCACCACCTGGTCGACTGGTGTGTCGAGCGTCGTCACCAGGTCCTTGATCGCCTGCACCCGCTGCGGGATGTCGATCACGAGCAGGGTGTTGGTGCGGCGATCGAAGCTGATGCTGCCGCGGGGCGAGAGGAAGCCACGATTCTGGATGCCAGCGCCGCCACCGGCACCACCGCCGCCACCAGTACTGCCCTTGGCCTCATCGGTCAGCAGCTTGGCGATGTCTTCGGCATTGCCGTAGCTGATCGGGATGTACTCCGTGACCATCTCGGCACGGTTCTCGATCGCGATGCGGGCGTCTTCCTTGTCCTGCTCGTACTTGGCGATCTCCGACTGCGGCGCGACCCAGACCACGTTGCCGCTACGGCGCTTGTCCAGGCCCTTGGCCTGCAGCACGATATCCAGCGCCTGGTCCCAAGGCACGTTGATCAGCCGCAGGGTGACGTTGCCGGCGACGGTGTCGGAGGCGACGATGTTGAGGTTGGATTCCTCGGCGATCAGCTGAAGCACCGTGCGTACCGGCACGTCCTGGAAGTTGAATGTCACGGGGCGGCCGCTGTAAGCGCGCGCGGTGGAGGTGGAAGTGGAGGCGCCCATCGAGGTCGTGGCACCGACCGCAGCCACCGGCGCCGCCGCGCGCGGCACGATCTCGACAATGTAGTCGCGTCCCGTCTGGTACGCCAGGGACTCGAACGGGCCATTGGTGCTCAGCACCAGCCGCGTTCCGCCGCCGGCCCGGCTGGCGTCGACCCGCTGCACAGGCGTGGCGAAATCGGTGACGTCAAGCGGCTTCTGAAGCGACGCAGGCAGCGAGGCGTTGCCCACATCCACGACTACCGTCGAGCCCTGGTTGCGCAGGTCCGGCGCGGCGCCGTCGCCGCTGAACCGCAGGATCAGCTTCCCCGATCCGCCCTCACCGCGCTTGAAGTCGATGTTGGCGACGGTCAGAGCGCCGGGCACCTGCTTGGCGGGATCAGCGGCGAGGGGCACCGCGCTCTGCGCGCCTGCCACCAGCGCGCCTGCACTGGCTGGTTGCGGTGCCGCTTGGACGCCTCCCAGTGCCGCGAGCAATCCCGCTGCGAGGCCAAGCATGGCCGCCCGTGAAGGCAGGGGGCGCCGGGCAGGCCGGCTTGTGGCTTTGAATACGGTCATCGTCCTATCCCCCAATCATTGATCTTCGAGCGCAATCGACGCCGGCCGTTCCAGCCAGCCTCCCGCGCCGTCGGGTACCAGTTCGACCAGTTCGATCCGGTCGTCGAACACCGCGGTCACGCGGCCATCGTTCTGTCCCAGGTACACGCCGGGACGCACGCGGTAGGTCACCTTGTCCGGCGCCATGACCAGCGCCACCAACCCGCCACCGCTGCCAATGGTGCCGACCATGTCAAGGCTGTCGAGCGGGAACTGTTCGAGCGTCTGCTTGCGACGGTTCGGATCCGGGCGCGGCCCGCTGCCGTTGCTCTGGTCGCTAAAGGCGTTACTGAACGGATCGCGCAGACCTTGCGCTGCGTACTCGAAGGTCTCGAACTGCTGCATCACCGGGAGGGGATCCAGCGGCGGCGCCGGGCGGTTGCGGACCTCGGCGGTCCACTTTTCCAGGTTTGGCGCATCGCCGGGCGTGCTGCTGACGCTGCGACCGCAGGCGCCGAGGGTGGTGACGAGCAGCAACAAGGCCAAGGCCTGGAAAGTGCGCGGGACCGCGTTGATCGGATGCTTGTGCATGTCAGCGCCCCCCCTTCCCGGCCGCGGCCTTTTCCTGCTCGACGGACTCTTCCTCGTCGAGGTAGCGGTAGGTCTTGACCGTGCCGGCCAGCTCAAGCGGGATATCGGCGCGGATGCCGCCGGCGTTCGCGTTCTTGGGCTGCAGCGAGATGTCGTGCATGGTCAGGATCACGACCCGCGGCAGCGAAGCCACGCCGCTGACGAAGGCGCCGAACTGGTGGTAGGTCCCCACCATTCGCAGCGCGATCGGCTTCTCCGCGTAGAACTCTTTCGGGGTTTCCGGCCCTGGCTGGAACAGTTCGTTGGACAGGCCGGTGGCGAGCGCGGTCTGCGAGATGTCGACGATCAGGTCCGGCATCTCGGTCTTGCTTGGCAGCTGCCGCAACATCTGTTGCAGCTGCTGTTCCATCTGCGCCAATTGCAGCTTCAGCGGCTCGAGGTTTGCCGCGCGCCCCTGCTTGGTCTCGTACTCAGCGCGCAGGTCGCTTTCCTGGCGCTCCAGGCCTTCGAGCTCGGACGTCTTGTCGCGGATGAACAGCCACCACAGCAGGCCGAAGATCAGCAGGCCAACGAGCACGCAAAACCCGATTTTGTATTCGCGCGGCCAAGAACCCGTGTTGTTGAGGTTCAGGTCCTTGAGGGCCATCTTTTTCTGGCTCACGGCGCGGCTCCTCCCTGTGCGGGCGCCGCCGGCGCCGGGGTTGCGGATGCCGGAGTCGCAGGTATCGGTGCGGCAGGCGCGGGGGCCGCCTGCGGCTGCGGCTGCGGCTCGGCCGGCGCTGTTGCGTCCCCGTCGGGCGTGCCTGCGGCCGGCGCGGCGACCGCGGCCGGGGCATCCGGCACGCCGTCGCCGTCGCTGTCCTTGGGTGCGTTCGGATTGGCCAGCGTCACGCTCAGGGTGAACGTGAAGGGCAGGCCCGGTTCCCCATCCTTCGCCTCGATGATCGACAGGTCGGGCTTGGTCATCCAGCCAGAGCCTTCGAGGTTGCGCATGTAGGTGCTGACCCGCGCATTGGACTGCGAGCGGCCGCTAAGCGTCAGCTTGTCGCCTTCCTGCTTGATCGAGGTCAGGGTCACGCCATCGGGGATGGTGCGCACGAGCGAATCGAACAGGTGCACCATCTGCGAGCGGTTCGCCTGAAGTTGCTCGATCACTTCCTTGCGCGCCAGCAGCTTGGCCTTCTTCTGGTCGAGCTCCTCGATCTCCTTGATCTGCTTGTCGACCTGCGTGATCTGGTCCTGGAGGTAGGCGTTGCGCTCGTTCTGGCCGCTGATCTGGTTGTTGTAGTAGGTGTTGACGACGAACCAGAGAACCACGCCGGCCAGTGCCGCCAGCCCCAGCATGGTGACGAATTCCTTCTGGCGCAGCTTGCGCCGTTCGGCGCGCCACGGGAGGAGATTGATCCGTGCCATCAGTCGAAGCTCCTCAGGGCCAGGCCGGCGGCGATCATGAGCGCGGGCGCATCCTGCGCCAGCGCGTGCGCCTGCACGCGCGGGCCGAGCGTCATCTGCGCCAGCGGGTTGGCGATCTCTGTCGGGACGCCCAGCTGTTCCTCGACCATTTCGGCCACGCCCGGGATCGATGCGCAACCACCGGCGAGCACGATCTGGTCGACGCGGTTGAATTCGCTGCCCGCATAGAAGAACTGCAGCAGGCGGCTGATCTGCTGCACCAGCGCCTCCTTGAACGGCTCCAGCACCTCGATCTCGTAGCTTTCCGGCAGCCCGCCCTGGCGCTTGGCCAGGCCCGCTTCCTCGTAGCTCAGGCCGTAGCGGCGCATGACTTCGTCGGTCAGCTGCTTGCCGCCGAAGACCTGTTCGCGGCTGTACAGGCTGCGGCCGTTGCGCAGGATGTTGAGCGTGGTCATGGTGGCGCCGACGTCGACCAGGGCGACCACGCCGTCGCGCGGCACGTTGAGGGTTTCGCCCAGCAGCGCGAACGCGTTCTCGATCGCGAATGCCTCGACGTCCATCACCTTGGCGGTAAGCCCGCCAAGCTCGAGCGCGGAGGCGCGGTTCTCGACGTTCTCCGAGCGCGACGCGGCGAGCAGCACCTGCGACATCTCGGCATTGCCCGGCATCGGGCCCAGCACCTCGAAATCGAGGTTCACTTCCTCGATCGGGTACGGGATGTAGTTGACGGCCTCGAGTTCGACCTGGGACTCCATGTCGTCCTCGTCCAGGTCCGCCGGCATCGGAATCAGCTTGGTGATCACCGCCGAACCGGCGACCGCGGCCGCGGCGTACCTGGCCTTGCTGCCGGACCGGGCCATCGCGCGACGGATGGCTTCGCCGACCGCCTCGATCTCGACGATGTTCTTCTCCACCACCGCGTTGGGCGGCAGCGGCTCGACCGCATAGTGCTCGACCCGGTAGCGATTGCCCGTCCGCGACAGCTGGAGGAGCTTGACCGCGGTCGAACTGATGTCGACGCCGACCAAGGGCGGCTGGCTTTTTGTGATCAGTCCCACGTTTTCTCCCCTTATCACGGGCGCTTACGCGCACAACGTGCCCCGTCGCATTAAATAACGGACTTTTTACGTCATGGCAACTCCCCCCTGCCCCGATCACCCCCCGCCCAGTCCGGAATCAACGCGGACCAGGCCTGCATTCGGCCGCTGGCGGGGCCTGCAGGCGGGTCCTCTATACTCTGCGGGCTTGACACCCGCAATACGCCCACGCGCAAGGAATCCCGCCTGATGCCCCCGTTTCGCCGCCTGTTGCGCTGGGCCCTGTTCGCTTTCGCCGCCGTTTCGCTCCTTGGCCTGCTGGCCCTTGGCACCCTCTACGTGGTGGTCTCCTCCAAGCTTCCGGACGTGCAGTCGCTGCGCAACGTCGAGCTGCAGGAGCCGATGTACGTGTATGCGCGCGACGGCCGCCTGATGGCCCTGTTCGGCGAGACCCGACGGTACCCGGTGGACATCGCGCAGGTCCCGGAACGCCAGAAGCAGGCCTTCATCGCGATCGAGGACAACAGCTTCTATCGCCACCATGGCATCGACTTCAAGGGCATCGCGCGCGCGGTGTGGCTGCTGGCGACCACCGACGACAAGCGCGTTCCCGGCGGATCCACAATCACCCAGCAGGTGGCTCGGCAGTTCTTCCTCAGCTCCGAGTACAGCTACACCCGCAAGCTCGCCGAGATGATGCTGGCGATGAAGATGGAGCGCGAGCTCAGCAAGGACGAGATCTTCCAGCTGTACCTCAACAAGAGCTTCTTCGGCAATCGCGCCTACGGCATCGGCGCGGCCGCGGAGTTCTACTACGGCAAGAAGCTGGGGGAACTCACCCTCGACGAGATGGCGACCCTGGCCGGGATCCCGAAATTCCCGTCCAGCGGCAACCCGGTCAGCAACCCCGAACGGGCGCGCGTCCGCCGCGACTACGTCCTCCAGCGCATGCGCGAGCTCGGCTTCATCGACCGCGCCGCGGAGGCCGCCGCACGCGCCGCACCGATGCACGCCAGCCCGCACGACATCCCGATCGAAGTGGAGGCGCCGTACGTGGCGGAGATGGTGCGCCGGGAGATGATCGCGCGCTTCGGCGGCGACGTGCTGACCCGCGGCTACCACGTCACCACCACCATCGACCCGGTGCTGCAGGCCGCCGCCCAGAAAGCCGTCCATGACGGCCTGGAGACCTACGACCATCGCCACGGCTGGCGCAAGGCGCCGGAGCGGCATTTCGACCTCGCCACCGACGAGGACGCCGCCACTGCCGCCGCGCGCCTGCACGGAATCCCGGCGCAGGGCGGCCTGCTGCCCGCGATCGTGCTGCGCAGCGGCGACGGAAGTGCCGATGTGGTCCTCGCCGATGCCAGTACGGTCACCCTGGATGCCGCCAGCAGCCGCTGGACGGGCCGCAGCCCGTCGGCGCTGCTCGCCCGCGGCGACCTGGTGCGCGTGCGCCGGCTGGAAGCGCCGGTGGCCACGGCCGGCAAGGACAAGGATGGCGGCGCTGCCGCGGCCACGGCCCGGCCCGCCCCGGCAGCGCGCTGGCAGCTGGACCAGTTGCCCCAGGCCCAGGCCGCACTCGTTTCCCTGAATCCCGAGAACGGCGCGCTGCGCGCGCTGGTCGGCGGTTTCAGCTTCGCCGGCAACAAGTTCAACCGCGCCACCCAGGCGCGGCGCCAGCCGGGCTCGAGTTTCAAGCCGTTCCTGTATGCGGCCGCGATGGAGCGCGGCTTCAACCCGGCCTCGATCGTGCTCGACGCCCCGGTGGTGTTCAAGGACCGCCGCGGGCACATGTGGCGCCCGCAGAACGACAGCGGCAATTTCGCCGGTCCGATGCGCCTGCGCGAGGCGCTGGTGCAGTCGCGCAACCTCGTCTCGGTGCGCCTGCTCGATGCCATCGGCATCGATTACGCGCGCAAGTACATCAGCCATTTCGGCATCGACGAGGCGCTGTTGCCGCCGAACCTGTCGATGTCGCTGGGCAGCGCGTCGCTGCCCCCGCTGATGATCGCGCGCGGCTACTCGACGTTCCCCAATGGCGGCTTCCGCATCACGCCGTGGTTCATCGACGAGGTCCGCGACCGCGACGGCAAGCTGGTCTTCAAGGAAAAGCCGGCGACCGCGTGCCGCGCCTGCGGCATCGGCAGCAGCACGGCCGGCACCGTGCAGGCCGCCATCGTGGTCGCCGGGTTCGACCTCGGCCCAGGCGGCGCGGCGCCCGCGCCGAAGCCGGCTGCCGGCGCGAAGGACGCACCGAAACCGGCGGCGCCGCCGGTGGCGTTGCCGGCGGACACGGTGCTGGCCCCGCGCGCGATCGATGCCCGCGTCGCCTACCAGCTCGTGTCGATGATGCGCGACGTGGTCCAGCGCGGCACCGGTACCGCCGCCAAGGTGCTCGGCCGCGAGGACGTGGCCGGCAAGACCGGCTCGACCAACGACCATCGCGACGCATGGTTCTCCGGCTTCGGCGGCGACGTCGTCACCACGGTCTGGGTCGGGCGCGACGATTTCCGCTCGCTGGGCTACCGCGAGTACGGCGGCAAGGCCGCGCTGCCGATCTGGATCGACTACATGCGCGTGGCGCTCAAGGACAAGCCGATCGCGAGCAACGATCCACCCGACGGCATGGTCAAGGTCGCGGTCGGCGCCGGCGGGCAACTGCTGCCGGGCGGCAGCGGCGGCATCACCGAGTGGGTCAAGGCCGAGGACCTCGAGCGGATGCAAAGCTACGTCGAGACCGACCAGGACCAGTCCGCCCAGGACGAGGAAGCGTTCGACATCTTCTGAGCGGCCGCCGCCCGGCGCGAGGCGGCCGGCCACGCGCCGGTCGATGGACGAAGCAGGCGCCGGATGCGGTAGAGTCGATGCGGGTTCGACTGGACTGGAGGCCGCACCATGCACCACGCCCGGCAGCACGCCCACCAGCACGCGCTCACCCGCACCCGCGAACGCCGCCACCGCCTCGCCCACGAGGCCGCGCGGCTGATGGCGGAAGGCGGCATCCGCGACTACCACCAGGCCAAGCTCAAGGCCGCCGACCGGCTCGGCATCCACGACGACGCCTCGCTGCCGCGCAACCGCGAGATCGAGGATGCGTTGCGCGAATACCAGCGCCTGTTCGCCGGCGATGCCCAGGCCACCGGCCTGCGGACCCGGCGCGAGGCGGCGATGCGCGCACTGGAGTTCTTCGCGCCGTTCGAGCCGCGGCTGGTCGGCCCAGTGCTGGACGGCACCGCCGACAGCCATGCCCCGGTCGCACTGCACCTGTACAGCGACGATGCCGACGCGGTGCCCCGGTTCCTGGACGAACGCGACATCCCCGCCGAAGCGCGGTCGCGGCGCTTGCGCCTGGACCAGCAGCGCACGCTCGACGCCCCGGTCTGGGTCTTTTCGGCGGAGGACCTGGCGTTCGACCTGACCGTGCTGCCGCTGGACGTGCTGCGCCAGGCGCCCCTGTCGGGCGTGGACGAAAAGCCGATGAAGCGCGCTTCGCTGGCGCAGTTGCGGACGCTGCTGGCGGACGACGAGATCGCCGCCTACGAGGCAGGCACCCGGACCGCGACGCGGGCCTAGCCAACGAAAAAGCCCCGCGATGCGGGGCTTTTCCCTGGTTCGGTGCCGCGCTTCAGCGCTTGTCGATCGCGGCGTAGTCGCGCTCGGCGTAGCCGGTGTAGATCTGGCGCGGGCGCCCGATCCTGGCTTCCGGGTCTTCCTGCTGCTCCAGCCAGTGCGCCACCCAGCCGGCGGTACGCGCGATCGCGAACATCACCGTGAACATCTCGGTCGGGATCCCGAGCGCCTTGTAGATGATGCCGCTGTAGAAATCGACGTTCGGGTAGAGCTTGCGCTGGATGAAGTACTCGTCCTTGAGCGCGGCTTCCTCCAGCTTCATCGCAACGTCCAGCAACGGGTCGTTGACGCCGAGTTCGGCCAGCACCTGGTGGCACATCTCGCGGATGATCTTGGCGCGCGGGTCGAAGTTCTTGTAGACGCGGTGGCCGAAGCCCATCAGGCGGAAGCCGGACTCCTTGTCCTTGGCCTTGTCGACCGCCGACTGCACGTGCTTCGCGTCGCCGATCTCGGCGAGCATCTTCAGCACCGCCTCGTTGGCGCCGCCGTGCGCCGGGCCCCACAGCGCGGCGACGCCGGCGGCGACGCAGGCGTACGGGTTGGCGCCGGTGGATCCGACCAGGCGCACGGTCGAGGTCGACGCGTTCTGCTCGTGGTCGGCGTGCAGGATGAACAGCAGGTCGAGCGCGCGTGCCGCCACCGGCTTCAGCGTCAGCGGCTCGCTCGGCACCTCGAACATCATGTGCAGGAAGCGGTCGACGTATTCCAGGCTGTTGCGCGGATAGCGCAGCGGCCAGCCGATCGAGTGGCGGTAGCAGGCTGCCGCGATCGTCGGCACCTTGGCGATCAGGCGCACCGCGGCCAGGCGGCGCTGCTCGGGATCGTCCAGGTCCAGGGTGTTGTGGTAGAAGCTCGCCATCGAGCCGAGCATCCCCACCAGCATCGCCATCGGGTGGGCGTCGTGGCGGAATCCGCCGAGGAAGCTCTTGAAGGCCTCGTGCATCATCGTGTGATGCGTGACCTCGTTGTCGAAGCTGGCGAACTGGTCGTGCGTCGGCAGTTCGCCGTGCATCAGCAGGTGGGCCACCTCGAGGAAGCTGGAATGCTTGGCCAGCTGCTCGATCGGGTAGCCGCGGTAAAGCAGCACGCCGGCGTCGCCATCGATGTAGGTGATCGCCGACTTGCACGCCGCGGTCGCGGTGAAACCCGGATCGTAGGTGAAACAGCCGGTTTCCTTCGGCAACTTGCCGATGTCGATGCAGGGGTTGCCGAGGGTGCCGGCCTGCACCGGCAGGACGACGGACTTGCCGGCGGCGGTCAGCGTGACCTGGTCGATGGCGGGTTGGTTCGCGTCGGACACGACGGGACTCCTCGATGGCAGGCGCATGCGCAACGTCGGCGCAGCGCGCGGAAGCGGGATCACTGCTCGCAGTGAGTCGATGGCAGCCCGTGGCGAGCGCCACGGAAGCGGCCATTATCGCATAGCCGATTGGAGCGACGGCTCTGGCGCCCTCCCCCGCCGCGGCGCGCCCGGCGCGGAGCGCAAACGCGAACGGCCGCCCTGGGGCGGCCGTCGGCAACGACGCGGCGAAGGACTACTTCGTGTAGCGGCGCTTGAACTTGTCGATGCGGCCGCTGGTATCCATGATCTTGTTCTGGCCCGTGTAGAACGGGTGCGTGGCCGAGGAGATTTCGACCTTGACCAAGGGATACTCGTTGCCGTCCTCCCACTTCACCGTCTCCTTGCTGGAAATGGTGGAACGGGTCAGGAACTTGAAGTCGGAAGTCACGTCCTGGAACACGACTTCGCGGTATTCGGGGTGGATGTCGGCCTTCATGGCGGCACCGGTTTCAGTCTGGGCAAGAGCGGCATTGTAGCCGGCCGTGGCTGCCCGGCGCAAGCCGATCGACCCGCCGGATCAGGGCACGGCCAGAGCGGCCTCGACCAGGGCCTCGAAGCGCGCCTGCCCGTAGCGCACCAGGATCGCGGCGTTGTCTGGCTGGCCGGACCGGCGGTCCCAGTCGACCAGCGTGGCGCCACGGGCGTGGGCACCGGCCAACTCCACCGCCAGCGGGCGCTCCACCGTTTCCAGCGCCGCATCGGGGGCCAGTGCCAGCGCCATCGCCAGCGCGTCGGCCGAATGCCAGCGTTCGCCGCGCCGGGCCCGGGCCCAGTCGCGGGTGTGTTGCGAGATCGCCGCATAGAACCGCGCCCGCGCGGTCCCGGCCTGCAGCCAGCGCTCGAAGTCGGCGTGGGCGAAACCGTGGCGCAGCACGGCTTCCCAGTCCGCCAGCTCGATCCGCGCACCGTTGGCCGGCGCGAAGGCGGCGAACACGATGTGCGCGGCCTCCGGGTCGAAGCCGATGTTGAACTCAGCCGCCGGCGTCATGTTGCCGTGTCCGGTCACCGCGCCGCCCATCACCACGCAACGGGCGACACGTCGCGGCAGGGTCGGATCGAGCTTGAGCGCAAGCGCGAGGTTGGTCAGCGGCCCGAGCGCGACCAGCAACAGGCGCCCGGCGTGTTCGTGCGACAGGCGCAGGATCGCCAACGCCGCATGCTCGCTCGCCGCCGCGCGCGTGGCCGGCGCGTAGCCGGTGCCGCCGAAACCGTCGCTGCCATGGACGAACGCCGCATCCTCGGCCGCATGCAGCAGCGGCGCATCGCAGCCGGCAAACACCGGGATGTCCTGGCGGCCGGCGACTTCGCACAACTTCAGCGCATTGGCCACGGTGTGCGCGAGGCCGACGTTGCCGGCGGCAATGGTGAGCCCGACGACGTCGTGGCGGCGGTCGGCGAAGGCCATCAGCAGCGCCAGCGCATCGTCGACGCCCGGGTCGGTATCGATCAGCAGCGGGATCGTGTCGGTCATGGCCGGATTATCCGCGAACGGCGATGCTCATGCCGACGCATAGCGCGCGGCCCCGCCGATCCAGCGCGCGACCAGGCGCTCGGCGACCTGCGGCGAGGCGGCCAGCAACTGCTCGCCGAGCGCATGCACCTGCGGCAGCAGGTCGGCATCGCGGGCGAGGTCGGCGAGGCGGAACTCGGCGAGCCCGGTCTGGCGGGTGCCGAGCAGTTCGCCCGGGCCGCGCAAGGCCAGGTCCTTCTCGGCGATGACGAAACCGTCGCTGGTCTCGCGCATGGTCTCCAGGCGTTGCCGCGCCAGCGCCGACAGCGGCGGCTGGTACAGCAGCACGCAACTGGATGCGGCGCTGCCGCGCCCGACCCGTCCCCGCAACTGGTGCAACTGCGCCAGGCCCAGCCGCTCTGCGTTCTCGACGATCATCAACGAGGCATTGGCGACGTCGACGCCGACCTCGATCACCGTGGTCGCCACCAGCAAGTCGAGCGCGCGCTCCTTGAACGCGCGCATCGTCGCCTGCTTCTCGGTGGCCTTCATGCGTCCGTGCACCAGGCCGACGCGCAGTTCCGGCAACGCCGCCGACAGCGCCTCGAACGTGGATTGCGCCGCCTGCGCATCGATGCGGGGGCCTCCGCCCGGGCCCGGCCGTGCATGGCCGGATGCTCCGGTCTCCACGGACTCGTCGATCAGCGTGCACACCCAGTACGCCTGCCGGCCTTCGGCGCAGGCAGTGCGGATGCGCTGGATCAGTTCCGGCCGCCTTTCCGCGCTGAGCACCACCGTCTGCACCGGCGTTCGCCCCGGCGGCAGTTCGTCGATCGCCGACACGTCGAGGTCGGCGTAGGCCGCCATCGCCAGCGTGCGCGGGATGGGGGTCGCGGTCATCACCAGTTGGTGCGGGACGCGGCCGCTGTCGCCGGCGGCGCCCTTGTCGCGCAGCGCCAGCCGCTGGTGCACGCCGAAGCGGTGCTGCTCGTCGACGATCGCCAGCGCCAGGTCGGCGAACACCACGCCTTCCTGCATCAGTGCATGGGTGCCGACCACGACCTGCGCGGTGCCGGACGCGACGTCCGCGAGCGCCGCCCTGCGCGCCTTGCCGAGGACCTTGCCGGCGAGCCAGGCCACGCGCACGCCGAGCGGTTCGAGCCACTGCCGCAGGTTGGCCACGTGCTGCTCCGCCAGCAGTTCCGTCGGCGCCATCAGCGCCGCCTGCCGGCCGCTGCCGACGGCGACCATCGCTGCAAGCGCGGCCACCACGGTCTTGCCGCTGCCGACGTCGCCCTGCACCAGGCGCAGCATCGGCCGCGGCTGCGCGAGGTCGCGGCGCACCTGCGCGAACACGCGTTCCTGCGCGGCCGTCAGCGCGAACGGCAGGCTTGCGCGCAGGCGTTCCACCAGCGCGCCTCCGTTCGCCAGCGGCGTCGCCGCATGCTGTTGCAATGCGATCCGCTGGCGCCGCAGGCTGAGGTGGTGCGCAAGCAGTTCCTCCAGCGCCAGCCGCCGTTGCGCCGGATGGGTGCCGGCCAGCAGCGCGGCAACGTCGGCCTCCTGCGGCGGCCGGTGCACCGTCAGCAACGCACTGCGCAGGGATGGCAATTGCAGCCCGGCGAGCGCGTGCGGCGGCAGCAGTTCCAGCGCATCCTCTTCGGGCAACCGGTCCAGCGCCAGTGCGATCAGGCGCCGCAGGCTGACCGGACCGAGGCCTTCGATGGCCGGATACACAGGATCCAGCCGGTCGCCGAGCGCGTCGTCGCCGGGATCGAGCACGCGATAGCTCGGGTGCACGATTTCCAGGCCGTGTTGTCCTGCGCGCGGGGTGCCGTAGCAGCGCACGCGCGCACCGGGCGCGAACTGCGCCACCTGCGCGGCGCGGAAGTGGAAGAAACGCAGCACCAGCGTCGCCCGCGAGTCGTCGCCGATGGCCACGCGCAGCATCGGCCGGTAACGGAAGCCGCGCTCGACCGCCTCGACCCTGCCCTCGACCTGCGCCGCGACACCCGGTTGCAGGGCGCGGATCGGTGTGATCCGGGTGCGGTCCTCGTATTGCCACGGCAGTTGCAGCCAGAGGTCCTGCAACGTCAGCAGGCCGCGCGCAGCGAGCTTCTCCGCGACCCGCGGGCCGACACCGGGCAGCGACGCCAACGGCGCCTCGCCGGCCGGCGACAACGACGGCGCGACGACCGCGGCGGTGCGTTTGCCGGCGCGCGCCACCGCCGTGGTCAGTCGAGCACCATCACCGCATCGACCTCGAAGACCGCGCCCTTGGGCAACGCCGGCACCTCGACGGTCGAGCGCGCCGGATAGGGCGCGCTGAAGTATTCGGCCATCACCGCGTTGACCGCGGCGAACTGCGCCAGATCGGTCAGGTACAGGCCCAGGCGCACGACGTCGCCGAAGCCGCCGCCGCCGGCCTCGCAGACGGCCTTGAGGTTGTCGAACGCGCGCCGCGCCTGGACGGCGATGTCGCCCTCGACCAGCGCCCCGGTGGCCGGATCCAGCGGGATCTGGCCGGAGCAGTAGACGGTGTTGCCGGCGCGCACGGCCTGCGAATACGGGCCGATGGCGGCGGGGGCGTGTTCGGTGTGGATCTGCTGGCGCGGCATGGCGGGCTCCGGTCGGTGCGATCACCGGATTCTAGCGGTTGCAGGCGCGTTTGCCGCCGCCGGCATCGTCGGTCACGCGCGCGGCGCGATCCCGGCCCGCCCGCGCCGTCGACTACAGCCGCCGCACCCCGTGCACCACGCCGAGCCGGCGGACGCGCCGGATCACGTCGGCGATGTGCTTGCGATCGCGCACCTCGATCGCGAAGCGGATCGAGGCGACGTTGCTGTCGCGCTCCAGGTATTCGACGCCATCGATGTTGGATTCCGCCTGCGCGATCGCGGCGGCGACCTGGGCCAGCACGCCTGGCCGGTTCTCGACCTCGACCATCAGCGCGCTGTGGAAGTCGCCGGCCACGTCGCGGTCCCAGCCGATCGCGATCCAGCGTTCGGGCGACTTGCGGTAATCGACCACGTTCGGGCAATCGAGCCGGTGCACGACGATGCCGCGGCCGGCGGTGTGGAAGCCCATGATCTCGTCGCCGGGGATCGGCATGCAGCAATTGGCGAAGGTGATCACGCCGCGCTCGTGGCCGGTGATCAGGATGCGGTCGCCGGGCATGCCTTCCTGCTGCGGCCGCTGCAGCGCATCGATCAGGTCGGGCGTGCCCGCCTGCTGCAGCGCCAGCACCCGCGCCACCTGCGCCGGCATGCGGTTGCCCAGGGCGATGTCGGCCAGCAGCGCCTCCAGCCGCGGATAGCGGTTGTCGGCGAGGTAGGCCTCCATGCGCGCCGGCGGCAGCCGGTCGAGCGAGGTCTCCAGCCGTTCCAGCGCGCGGTCGAGCATGCGATGGCCGAGTTGCACCGCGTCCTCGTGCTCCAGGCTCTTGAGCTGGTGGCGGATGGCGGTGCGCGCCTTGCCGGTGACGACGAACTCGAGCCACTGCGGTTGCGGCGCCGCCGACGGGGCGGTGATGACCTCGACCTTCTGCCCGCTGGCGAGCTTGGTGCGCAGCGGCACCAGCTTCTTGTCCACGCGCGCGGCAACGGCATGGTTGCCGACGTCGGTGTGCACCGTGTAGGCGAAATCGAGGGCGGTGGCGTTGCGCGGCAGCGACAGGATGTCGCCCTTGGGCGTGAACAGGTAGACCTCGTCCGGGAACAGGTCGACCTTGACGTTCTCCAGGAACTCCAGCGACGAGCCGGTGCCGCGCTGGCTTTCCAGCAAGCCGGTGATCCAGGTATGCGCACGGCTGTGCGCGCTGTTGCCGGAACCCCCGTGCTTGTACACCCAGTGCGCGGCGATCCCGCGCTCGGCGATCAGGTCCATCTCCGCGGTCCGGATCTGGACCTCGATCGGGGAGCCGTAGGGCCCGAACAGCACCGTGTGCAGCGACTGGTAGCCGTTGGCCTTGGGGATGGCGATGAAATCGCGGAAGCGCCCGTCCAGCGGCTTGAACACCGAATGCACCACGCCCAGCGCGTGGTAGCAGGCCGCGACCGAATCGACCACGATGCGGAACCCGAACACGTCCATCACCTGGTCGAAGCTCTTGCCTTCGGCGCGCATCTTCGAATAGATGCTCCAGGGCGACTTCACCCGCCCGACCAGCCGGTACTGCAGGCCTTCGATCGCCAGCCGTTGCGCGAGCTGCGCCTCGATCCTGGCCAACGCCTCGCGCCGCAGCAGCGGCTGGGTGCGGATGCGCTTTTCCAGCACCGCGTGGCGCCACGGATGCAGCGCCCGGAACCCCAGGTTCTGCAGCTCGGCCTTGACCAGGTTCATGCCCAGGCGCTGGGCGATCGGGGCGTGGATCTCGAGCGTCTCGCGGGCGATGCGGACCCGGGCTTCCGGCGTCTGCGCCGACAGCGTGCGCATGTTGTGCAGGCGGTCGGCGAGCTTGATCATGATCACGCGCAGGTCGCGCGCCATCGCCAGCAGCATCTTGCGGAAGCTTTCCGCCGCCGCTTCCTGGCGGTCGGCGAACTGCAGTTTGTCCAGCTTGGTGACACCGTCGACCAGGCCGGCGACGGTTTCGCCGAACTCGCCGGCGATGGCGTCGCGCCCCAGCGGCGTGTCCTCCAGGGTGTCGTGCAGGATCGCCGCGATCAGGGTTTCGACATCGACGCGCTGCTCGGCCAGCACCGTGGCCACGGCCACCGGATGGGTGATGTAGGGCTCGCCGGAGCGCCGGGTCTGCCCGGCGTGGGCAGCGGCGCCGACCGCCCAGGCCCGGCGCAGGACGCGGCGCTGGTCGTCGGGCAGGTAGTGGGCCGCCTGCTCCAGCGCCTGCATGTAGTCCGGCACCACCTCGTCGGCGGGCGCGGGCATGGCGGCATGGGCAGGCTCGGCGGGACTCATGGGTCGAGCCTACGCGGGAGCCGGTTTAGCGGCAATGCGGCCCGGACGGCCGCCTTCAGCAACGGGCGCCCGATACGCAACGACCCCGCCGGGGCGGGGTCGCGGGATTGCAGCGCGCGGAGGCGGTGCCTCAGTCGTCGCCCTTGGACAGGTCGTCGTCGGCGACCACCTCGGCCGCAGCCCATTCCAGCGCCTCGCGCTCCTTGCGCTCGCGCTCGGCCTTGTCGACCGCGTCGATGTAGGGCTGGTCGATGCGGCGGGCGGCGATCTCGCGCAGCGCCAGCACGGTCGGCTTGTCGTTGCTCTCGCTGTTGTCCAGCTGCGGCTCGACGCCATTGGCGAGCTGGCGCGCGCGCTTGGCGGCCATCATCACGAGTTCGAAGCGGTTGTCGACCACTTCCAGGCAATCTTCGACGGTAATGCGGGCCATGACTCTCCCGGCGGCCGGTCAGGCCGTCGACTCATAAACGGGGGGATGCGGATTCTACGGGACCACGCCGTCCCGGCACAAGCCTCCCATCGTAAAATCAACCACTTGCGCAGCTTCCGGATGCGCGCCGGGGGAAGCACCCTTGGGCAGTGGCATCGGCCGCGAGCGTCACCAAGGCACCTTGGCCGGAACCCGCGGCCGCAGCCGCTCCCACCGGGGCCGTGCCGTCGGCTAGGCGTCCGCCAGCAGCGTCGCGATCAGCCCGGCGTGGCGCTGGGCCTGGACCTCGCGCCGCAGGCGACTGGCCTGCAGGATCGTGCACATCTGCGCCACGGCGGTATCGAACACCTCGTTGACGATCACGTAGTCGAACTCGCCGTAGTGCGACATCTCCTCGCGCGCGGCGGCCAGCCGTTGCGCGATCACCGCCTCGCTGTCCTGGCCACGGGCGCGCATGCGCTGCTCCAGCGCCGCGCGCGAGGGCGGCAGGATGAACACGCTGACGGCCTCGGGCACCTTCGCCCGGACCTGGGCCGCACCCTGCCAGTCGATCTCGAGCAGCACGTCGCGGCCGGCGGCCAACTGCGGCTCCACCGACTGCCTGGCGGTGCCCTTCCAGTCGCCATGCACGCGCGCGTGCTCGAAGAAGTCGCCGGCGGCGACCATGCGCTCGAACTCCCCGGCGCTGACGAAATGGTAGTGCTCGTGGTGGCGTTCGCCCGGCCGCGGCGCGCGCGAGGTGAACGAGATCGAGAGGCTGATGTTCGCGTCGCGTGCCAGGCAGGCGTTGACGATGCTGGATTTTCCGGCACCGGAGGGCGCAGCGACGATGAAGAGGGTTCCGCGCATGGCTGGATGCTATTCGATGTTCTGGATCTGTTCGCGGACCTGGTCGATCAGCACCTTCAGCTCGACCGCCGCGGCGGAGGTGCGGGCATCGACCGACTTGGAACCCAGGGTGTTGGCCTCGCGGTTGAATTCCTGCAGCAGGAAATCCAGGCGACGGCCGACCGGCTCGTCCTGTTCCAGCACGCGGCGGATTTCGGCGACGTGACTGTCGAGGCGGTCGAGTTCCTCGTCGACGTCGAGCTTCTGCAGCCACAACACCAGTTCCTGCTCCAGCCGGCCCGGATCGGCGGGCTGGCGCAGGTCGGCCAGCCGCGCTTCCAGCTTCTGCCGTTGTCCGGCGCCGATCACGGGCATGAGCGTGCGCACCTCGCCGGCGATCCGGGCGATGCCGTCGACGCGTTCGCCGATCACCACCGCGAGCTTGGCGCCCTCGCGTCCTCGTGCCGCCACGAATTCGCCCAGCACCTGGTCGAGCAGCGCCATGGCTTCGGCCTGAAGCGCGGCGGGATCGACGCTGCGCGCCTGCAGCACGCCGGGGAACTGCAGCAGTTCCGTGAATTCGGTGCGCAGCGCCGGGAACCGCGCCTGCATGTCCAGCGCCAGCTCCGACAGCTGGCCGAGCATGCGCGGGTCCAGCTGCAGCGCGTCGCCGCCTTCGGGCGTGCGCAGGCGCAGCGTGAGGTCGAGCTTGCCGCGCGCGACCCGCGCGGCGATGCGCTCGCGCAGCATCGGCTCGAGCGCGCGCAGTTCCTCGGGCAGGCGCATGCCGATCTCGAGGAAGCGGTGGTTGACCGCGCGCAATTCGCAACCCAGGGTGCCGCCGGCGGTGGCGCGCTCGCCGGAGGCGTAGGCGGTCATGCTTCTGATGGGCATCGCGGCTCCGGAATGGGGGGGCGTGGGCGCCTGCTTGCGCGCCCCGCGGCGGGACGGGAAGCCTGCGATGGTAAACTCGCACGCCGCGTTCCGGTGAATTCCGCATGAGCACTTCCCCTTCGCCGGCCTTCGCCCGCGCCGACGGCCGCGCGCCGGACCAGCTGCGCGCGGTGGCGATCACCCGCGGCTACACCCGCCACGCCGAAGGTTCGGTGCTGGTCGCGTTCGGCGATACCCGGGTGCTGTGCACCGCCAGCGTCGAAAACCGGGTGCCGGCGTTCCTGCGCGGCAAGGGCGAGGGCTGGGTCACCGCAGAGTACGGGATGTTGCCGCGCGCCACCCATACCCGCAGCGATCGCGAGGCCGCCCGCGGCAAGCAGGGCGGGCGCACGCTGGAGATCCAGCGCCTGATCGGTCGCTCGCTGCGCGCCTGTGTCGACCGCGGCCTGCTCGGCGAGCGCACCATCACCCTGGATTGCGACGTGCTCCAGGCCGACGGCGGCACCCGCACCGCGGCGATCACCGGCGCCTACGTCGCCCTGGTGGACGCCGTGCAGGGCCTGCTCGACAGCCGCGCGATCAAGCCGCCGTCCTGCAACCGCCAGCCGATCGTAGGCGCCGTGGCCGCGGTGTCGGTCGGCATTTATCGCGGGGTGCCGGTGCTGGACCTCGACTACGCCGAAGACAGCGACTGCGACACCGACATGAACGTGGTCATGAACGACGGCGGCGGCTTCATCGAACTGCAGGGCACGGCCGAGGGCCACGCCTTCCGCCGCGACGAGCTCGACGCGATGCTCGCCCTCGCCGCCAAGGGCACGGCCGAACTGTTCGCCGCGCAACAGGCGGCGCTCGAAATGGGGTCAGAGTGAATTTCGCGCATGGCGTTCATGGGGTCTGGCGAAGTGCCCGGCGCGAATCTTCACTCTGACCCCATTTCGGAGCTGGTGCTGGCCAGTGGCAACGCCGGCAAGCTCGCGGAACTGCGGCAGTTGCTCGGCGACGGCGGCGCCAGCCTGCGCGCCCAGTCGGAGTTCGGGGTCGTCGATGTCGAGGAAACCGGGCTGACCTTCGTCGAGAATGCCTTGCTCAAGGCGCGCCATGCCGCGCGCGCGACCGGGCTGCCGGCGCTGGGCGACGACTCGGGCCTGTGCGTCGACGCGCTCGGCGGCGCCCCCGGCCTGCATTCGGCGCGCTACGGCGGCGGCCATGGCGACGCGATGCGCAACATCGCGCGGCTGCTGCGCGAGCTCGACGGCGTACCGGAGGCGGCGCGCACGGCGCGCTTCCATTGCGTGCTGGTGTTGCTGCGCACGCCCGACGATCCGCAACCGGTCATCGCCGAGGGCAGCTGGCACGGCCGCATCCTCGCAGCGCCACGCGGCGCGCATGGTTTCGGCTACGACCCGGTGTTCCTCGACCCCGAGAACGCCTGCTCCGCGGCCGAGCTCGAGCCCGCGATCAAGAACGCCATCAGCCATCGTGGCCGCGCGCTGGCGGTGTTGAAGCAGCGCCTGCCTGAAATCCTGTAGCGGCGGTCGTGGCCGGGAACCTCCACGGCCGCGGTGGAACCTCGAAGCGCCCGCGGCACCAGGCCTCTCCTACAATGGATGCCATGCTCGCCACCCCGCCGCTGTCGCTCTACGTGCACCTGCCCTGGTGCGTGCGCAAGTGCCCGTACTGCGATTTCAATTCGCACGAGTACCGCGGCGACGGCGGACGCGGCGAGCCGCCGTTCGCCGCCTATGTCGATGCGCTGGTGGCCGACCTCGACCATGACCTGCCGTTGGCCTGGGGGCGTACGGTGCAGACGGTGTTCTTCGGCGGCGGCACGCCGTCGCTGTTCCCGCCCGAGGCGATCGACGCGTTCCTGCGGCAGGCCAGCGCGCGCCTGCGCTTCGCCCCAGGCTGCGAGATCACCCTGGAGACCAACCCGGGCACCGCCGAGCATGGCCGCTTCGAGGGCTATCGCGCCGCCGGCGTGAACCGCCTGAGCTTCGGCATCCAGAGTTTCGACGATGGCTGCCTGCAGCGCCTGGGCCGGATCCACGACAGCCGCGAGGCCGAAACCGCGGTGAAGCTGGCGCGCGACGCCGGCTTCGACAACTTCAACCTCGACCTGATGTACGCGCTGCCGCAGCAGACGCAGGCGATGGCCGAACGCGACATCGAGCGGGCGATCGCGCTGGAACCGGCACACATCTCGCATTACCAGCTGACGCTGGAACCCAACACCGTGTTCACGGCGCGACCGCCGGCCGGCATTCCCGACCACGACGCAGCCTGGGACATGCAGGAACGCTGCCAGGCGCTGCTCGCCGATGCCGGCTACGCGCAATACGAGGTCAGCGCCTACGCCCGCCCGGACCGGCAGTGCGCGCACAACCTCAACTACTGGCGCTTCGGCGACTATCTCGGGATCGGCGCCGGCGCGCACGGCAAGCTGACGCTGGGCAGCGAACAGGCGATCCTGCGACGCTGGAAGGCCAAGCATCCAGGTGCCTACCTCGCCAGCGCCGGCAGCGATGCCGCGATCGGCGGCGACGAGCGCATCGGGCCCGAACGACGCCCCTTTGACTACATGCTCAACGCATTGCGGCTCAATGCCGGGTTCGCGCTGACGGAATTCGAGGCGCGCACCGGGTTGCCGCGCAGCGCCATCACCACGCAGCTGGCCACGGCGCGCGCGCAAGGGTGGCTGCAGGCCGATGGCGGGCGCATCGTGCCGACCGAACTAGGCCGCCGCTTCACCAACGACGTGATCGAACTGTTCCTCGGAAACGCGGACTGAGGCCAAGCCAGCAGGGTAGGACCCTCTCCCTGCGCGGCCCGCCGGGATGCAGCGCCTCCGGGGGAGTGACCCTCCGGAGTTGGCTGTAGGCGCCGCAACGTGTTAATTACATGCCAGGTACAGGAGCTGACCAGAGACGAGCGTCCGGATGTCCGCACCGCCCCCCATCGAGCCCTTCGCACTGCAGACCCTGGCTACAGCCACGCTGCCGCGACGCGTGAGGCGGGTGCTCGAGCACCTGCTCAACACGGCCTCGGACGAATTCGAGCGCCACCTCACGGCGATGTTGTCGGAGTTCGAGCAGCAACTCTTCCGGCTCGCCGACCACGCCCGCAACCCGGGGTTCGAATCCACCCACCTGCAGACCCTGCGCACGCTGCGCCTGAATCGCTCGGACCTCGTGCCGCGCTACATGGTCGGGCTTGAAGCCAGCCTCGCCTCGCTGGGTCGCCGCGGCAGCGCGCGTTCCGACCACTCGGCGAACCCTGCCACCAGTCTTGGCAGCTTCCATCAGTTGCGCTTGGTGGAGGAGAGCGAGCTGGACGAGGACGCGGTGCTCCGCGACATCGCCGTGCGCCAGGAATCACGCACCAGCCTGACCCTGCACCTGCTGGGCCAGCGGTTCGGTGTGCTCGCAGGCACTCCTGCATTCGACGCAAAGCGCATTCCACTGGGGCCGCAATCGCTGTGCCAGATCCTGCGCGACGCCGCGCAGTCACTGCACGTGTCGCTGGAAGCACGGCTGCTGCTGTACCGGATCTTCGAGCGCCGGGTGATGGCCAATTATCCGCAGCTGCTGGAGATGCTCAATGTGTCGGTCGCCGCCGAGGGCATCCTGCCCAGCCTGACCTACGTGCCGCTGCGGGTGCGCCCCAGCGCGCAGGCGCAGGCAGATGCCGCAGCCGAGGCCGCGGTGCCGGGCGCCAAGCCGCGACGGCTACCGAGGCGAGACAACCGCAATGGCGTCAGCCGTCACGGCGGTAGCCAAGGCGGGCCGCAGCGCACACACACCGCGTGGCTGGGCGAGGCCGACACGCAGGCCGACGGCCTCGACGAGCGCGCCGCGTTCGACCTGCTGCAACAGCTGCTCACCGGCCGCCGCGAGCTGATCGGCAAGTTGCGCCCGGACAACGATAGTACGCCGCGTGAGCAACTCGACACCAGCGAGGTGGTCGACGCACTGGGCCAGATGCAGGAAACGATGTCGCCGACGGGGACGCCGCGCAGCCTGCTCGACATCAAGCAGACGCTGCTGGCGCAGGTGCGCCAGCAGCGTGGACGTGGCGCCATTTTCTCACGCGAGGACAACGACACCTTCGAACTGCTCGGCATGCTTTACGGGCAGATCGAGCGCGAAATCCGCACCGACACCCCGGCTTCGGGGCTGTTGCGGCGGCTGCAGATGCCGCTGCTGCGGGTGGCGCTGAAGGATCGCGGCTTCTTCGTGCGCGCACAGCACCCGGCGCGGCAACTGCTCAATGCGGTCGCCGAATCCGGCGCCCGCTGGCTCGACCAGGACGACGTCGACCCCCAGCTACTCGCACCGCTGCAGCAGGCGGTCAGCAACGTGGTCGAGCACTACGACGACGACCCGGCCGTGTTCGAGGCCAGCAACCAGGAACTGCAGGCGCAGCTGTACACGCTCGCGCGCAAGGCGGAAATGACCGAGCGCCGCCACGTCGAGGCGGCGCGCGGCAAGGAAAAGCTGGAGATCGCCAAGCGCAAGGCCTCCGACACCATCTCCGAGCTGGTAGGCGAGCAGCGCCTGCCCAAGTTCGTGCGGGCGTTGCTCAACCAGGCCTGGGCCGACGTGCTCACGCTAACGCTGCTGCGCCAGGGCGCCGAGTCCGAGCAGTGGCGGCAGCAATTGGAGATGACGCGGCGCATCGTCGCCACCTGCGGCCGCCGCGTCGGCCCGCCCGACACCGACCTGGCCAGCCACATCGAGGCGGCGCTGGCGCAGGTCGGCTACCACGCCGAGGAAGCCGCGGCGATCGCGCGGCGCCTGACCAGCGCGCTCGACGACGACGACGACGATCCGGCCTCGCGCACCGAATTGACCATGAAGCTCAAGGCGCGCTCGCGCCTGGGCGAGGACAGCGCGGGCCGGCACAAGCCGTCCGCGACCCCGCGCAATGCCGACGAGCAGGCGCGCTATGACCAGTTGCGGGTGATGCCCTACGGCACCTGGATCGAATTCGTCACCAACCAGCAGGGCGATGTCGTTCGCCGGCGACTGTCGTGGTACAGCCCGGTCACCGACAACGCACTGTTCGTCAACCAGCGCGGCCAGCGCGTCGGCGAGCAGTCGCTGGACAGCGTCGCGCGGATGCTGGCACGCGGGCAGGCACGGATCGTCACCGCCGAGCGCGGGCGGCTGGTGGACCGCGCCTGGCAGGCCACGCTCAATGCATTGCGCAGCTTCGCCGGCCGCGGCGACAAGTCCAAGGGCGGCGATGGCAACGAGGCGGAGGCAACTTCGTGATCAACGAATTCCGCCGCGCACGCCGGCGCAAGGTTGCCGATACCGTCCTCGTCACCGACGCCATGACCGACAGCGTGGTCGGCCGCATCGGCAACCTGTCCGAAACCGGCATGCTGCTGATCGCCAGCGCACCGCTGGTGGAGGACGCGCTGTACCAGTTCCGGTTCTCGCTGCAGGATGCGCGTGGCCGCGAGAGCGTGTTCGAGGTCGGCGCCCACCTGCTGTGGCTGGACCGCGCCAGCGCACCGGGCCAGGCGTGGACCGGGTTCCGCTTCATCGCCGTGCCACCCGACCAGGCCGACATGCTGCGGCACTGGATCGAAGCCCCTGGCGGCCAGTTCGAGTAAACGCCCGGATCAGGCGCCGTGCCGGTCGCGCTGCGCGCGCTGGTAGCGCACCGGCTCGGGCCGGTGCAGCGCAAACCCCTGGCCGTAGTCGACCCCCAGCTGGCGCAGGATGTCGACGATGCCGTCGCTGGCGACCCATTCGGCGACCACGTCGAGCCCGCGCTGGTGGCCGATCTCGGTGATCGCGTCGACGATCGAGCGGCTCATCGGATCGCTTTCCAGGTCGCGGATGAAGCTGCCGTCGATCTTGATCACGTCCACCGGCAGGTTCTTGAGGTAACCGAACGAGGACATGCCGGCACCGAAATCGTCGAGTGACACCTGGCAGCCGACCGCCCGCAGGCGCTCGAAGAACCTTACCGCGCGCGGCAGGTTGCGCACCGCCTCGGTCTCGGTGATCTCGAAGCACAGGCGCGAGGGCGCGACCCCGTGCTGCTCGATCAGGCCAAGCACGTAATCGGCGAGGCTGTCGTCCTCCAGGGTCGCGGCCGAGAGGTTCAGCGAGCAACGCCCGGGCGGACGGCCGCTGGCATGCAACTGGTCGAAATGGGCGATCGCCTGCGCCACGACCCAGCGATCGAGCTGGGCGATCAGGCCATAACGCTCGGCCGCGGGCAGGAACGCGCCCGGCATCACCACGCGCCCGTCCTCGTCGCGCAGCCGCAGCAGCAATTCGATGTGCGGGTCCTCCGCCGGCCCGGCACCCTTGTACGGCTGCAACGGCTGCACCTCCTGGTAGTCCAGCAGCAGGCGATCCTCCTCGATCACCCAGCGCAGCCGATTGGCCCATTCCATCTCGCCGCGGCGACGGATGGTCTCGTCGTCCTGCTCGGAGAAGAAATGGATGCGGTTGCGGCCATGGTCCTTGGCCATGTAGCAGGCGGTGTCGGCCTGCGACAGCACTTCGCGCAGGGTCATCCCGGCACGGTCGAGCATCACCACGCCGACGCTGGCGCTGATGGTGTAGCTGCGCTGCTCCCAGACGTAGATGTAGCCTTCGATGCGCGCGCGCAGGCGCTCGGCCAGCGCCAGCGCGCCATCGGGCTTGGCGTCGTGGGCAAGGATCCCGAACTCGTCGCCGCCCAGGCGCGCGAGGATGTCGCCGCCGCGCAACTGCTCGGCCATCGCCAGCGCCAACTGGCTCAGCAGCTGGTCGCCGGCCAGGTGCCCGGAGGTGTCGTTGATCAGCTTGAACTGGTCCAGGTCGATGTACAGCAGCGCGCAGGCTGGCGCGCCGTGGGCGACCGCCTGCAAGGCACGCTGCACGTGGCGCTCGAACTCGCGGCGGTTGAACAGTTCGGTCAGGGTGTCGTGGCTGGCCTGGTAGCTGAGCAGCTCGGTCAGCTGGCGCTGCTCGGAGATGTCGCTGGCAACCATCAGCATCCGCTCGTCGCCGCCGACCTGGACCCGGGTGATCGATGTCGTCACCCAGAACCGGTCGCCGCTGAGCGACACCATCACCGCCTCGACGTTGCTCCATTGCGCGCCGCCATCGTGCGCGACCAGGCGTGCGCGCATGGCTTCGTCCTCGAACAGGGCGCCAAGGAAGGCACCCTGTTCGATCCGCTCGCCCAGGCGCGCACAGGCGGCATCATTTGCGTAGAGGATGCGCCCGTCGTCCGCGCGCGCCAGCAGTACCAGCGCCGGCAACAGGTCGTTGAGGGTGCGGAAGCGCTGCTCGCTCTCGCGATAGCGATGGCTCATGCGCCAGCCCAGTTCCAGCGCGCGACGCCGCGTGGTCGCCACCGACCACACCAGCAGGGCCAGCAGCACGCTGGCCAGCAAGCCGGGCCATAGCATCGACTGCCGCCAGTCGATCGTGGCGGCGGCGTGCCCCAGCGGCTGCATCGACATCCGCCAGACGCGCCCGCCATACGACAGGTCGCGCATGTAGCGGTCACCGGCGGCGGCAGCGGCGCCCGCGCCTGTCCCCGAGTCGAACAGCAGGCGCTCCTTCCCGGAAGTGATGTCGCTGACGATGATCCGCACCTGCTCGAAGGTGTCGGGCGGGATCGCATCGGCGATGAGGCGGTGGACCAGGAACGATGCCGCGATCGAGCCGAGCGTGCGTGCGCGCCGTTCGCCGATGGCGGCCGGGGGCGCGCCACTTGAATAGATCGGCAGGCGCATGGTGATGCCGTCGCCCCCGCTGGCGGGCGCGCCCGGCGGCGCGGGCCGTTGCACCAGGCGGAACGGCGCCGACATCGCCACCTGGTTGCTGTCGCGCGAGGCCAGCGCCGCGTCCAGGTTCTCGGGCTGGTTGGCCAGGTCGAGCCCCAGCACGCGCTCATTGCCCGCGATCGGCTCCACCATCCTGGTGACGAAGCCCGCCTCGCCCCTGCGTTGCGCGTACGCCAGCGCCTGCAGGCTCGGGAATTCGGCACGCGGCTGCAAAGCCTGGTACATGTTCGCGAACTCGACCGCGTTGACGTCCTCGGAGGCCAGGAACACGGTCTGCACCGAACGCAGCAGCATCTCGCAGGCATGCAGGTTGGCGATGATCGCCGCCTGCCCGGCGTCGGCAAGGCGGACGAATTCTGCGCGTTGCTCGCGTTCGGCGCGCGCCTGCTGGCGACCGGCGACCCAGTACGACAACGCCACGCCCAGGGCCAACGCCAGGAGGCTCCAGATCCACCCGGGTACGCGCAATGGCGCGGCATCCGTGGCACCCGGCGCATCCTGCAAGCCGGGGATGAATCCGTCAGAATCCGGTGAAGTCCCCAAGAGAGATATTCCCATGGTCCCTGTCGACTGGCCGATCTTATACCGGCAACACCTCGCGACAGTGCAGGCGCGCGCCGATGCGGCACTGGCGCGTGGTGGCTTCGACTCCCTCGTGGTGCCCAGCGGCACCCTGCACTACCAGGCCTTCGACGACCGCGACTATCCGTATGCCGTGAATCCGCAGTTCAAGGCATGGCTGCCGCTGACCCGCAATCCCGGCAGCTGGCTTGCGTACACGCCGGGCGCCAGGCCGAAGCTGGTCTACCTGCAACCGCGCGACTACTGGCACGTGGTGCCGCAGGCCCCGGCCGGATACTGGACCACAAACTTCGACATCGTCCTGATCCGCACGCCGGAAGAAGCGTTGCAGCACCTGCCCGCCGACGCAGCCCGTTGCGCGATCCTCGGCGAAGCGCAGTCCGCGGTCGGCGCCTTCACGCCGAACAATCCGCAGGCGGTGGTCGACTACCTGGAATTCCACCGCGCCTTCAAGACGCCCTACGAGATCGCGATGATGCGCCAGGCTACCCGCCGCGGCGTGCGCGGGCATCGCGCCGCCGAGCGCGCGTTCCGTGCCGGGGCCAGCGAGTTCGGCATCCACCTGGCCTATTGCCAGGCCGCCGGGCAGGACGCCGGAGAGTTGCCCTACGGCAACATCGTCGCGCTCAACGAGCATGGCGCGGTGCTGCACTACACCGACCTCGACCGGCTGCCGCCCAAGCCGCTGCGCAGCTTCCTGATCGATGCCGGCGGCAGCCACGGCGGCTACGCCTGCGACATCACCCGCACCTATTCGGCCGATCGCGGCGACGAGTTCCAGGCGCTGGTCGATGCGGTCGACAGCGCCCAGCAGGGACTTTGCGCGCAGGTGCGCGCCGGCTTCGACTACCGGCAGTTGCACCTGGACGCGCACCTGGCGCTCGCCGCCATCCTCAAGGACTTCGGCGTGATCAAGCTGTCGCCCGAGGCGGCGCTGGAAACCGGCGTGAGCGCGGCTTTCTTCCCGCACGGCATCGGCCACGGCATCGGCCTGCAGGTACACGACGTCGCCGGCTTCGCCGCGTCGGACTCCGGCGGCACCATCGCCAAGCCCGAAGGGCATCCCTACCTGCGGCTGACCCGGGTTCTCGAGCCGGGCATGGTGGTGACGATCGAACCGGGCATCTACTTCATCGACATGCTGCTCGACGAACTCCGGCAGGGCGCGCACGCCGATGCCGTCGACTGGACCCGCGTCGATGCGTTCCGGCCCTACGGCGGCATCCGCATCGAGGACGACGTCGTCTGCACCGAAGCCGATCCGGTCAATTTGACGCGTGAAGGCTTCGCCGAGGCGTAGGCGATCCATCGGCACGCCGCGCCGGGGCAGGCCTACAATCGGCGGATGGATTACCAGCTCGTCATCAAGTTCTGGCGCAAATCGCTGCAGGACCAGGATTTCCTCGCCAAGATCCAAGGCGAGCTGGAAGCAGCCCTCGGGGACGCCGCCGCCTGGGATGGCTACGACACCAATGCCAGGGAAATCAATTTGTTCGTGGTGACGCCGGATCCGAAGCACGCGTTCCGGCGCATGAATGCCGTGCTGGAGAGCCGCGGCATCGTGCAGGGAGTCTCGGCTGCGTCCCGGTTGGTGGGTGGCGCGCATTTCAGTTCCATCTGGCCACTGCGCGCCACTCGAAAGTTCAAGCTTCCGTAGCGGGGCCTGGATGCGGATCGATCCGGGCCGGGACCAGGGATTCCGCCTCAGCGCGCTTGTCCACCCATCAGCGCTTCGATCTCGTCGGCGCTGCGAGCGAGCTTGGCGGTCAGCACCTTGTGGCCTTCCTTCGTCACCAGCACGTCGTCCTCGGTACGGATGCCGATGCCACGCCATTTCGCCGCCACCGTGGTGTCGTCCGGCGACACGTACAACCCCGGCTCGATGGTGAACACCATGCCCGGCTCCAGCAGCCGCGACTCGCCGTCGATGCGGTAGTCACCGACGTCGTGCACGTCCAGGCCCAGCCAGTGCCCGGTCTTGTGGCGGTAGAAGCGCTTGTACTGCGCGCCGGCGAGGTTCTTCTCCAGCGTGCCCTTCAGCAGGCCCAGCCGTAGCAGGCCTTCGGTCAGGGTACGCACCGCCGCGTCGTGGCCGGCTTCGTAGGGCACGCCCGGCCGCGCCTGCGCCAGTGCCGCGGCCTGCGCGGCGCCGACCAGGTCGTGCAGGGCGCGCTGTTCCCGGGAGAAGCGCCCGTTGACCGGGAAGGTGCGGGTGATGTCGGACGCATAGTTGCGGTATTCGGCGCCGGCGTCGACCAGCACCAGGTCGCCGTCCCGCGCCTGCGCGGCGTTGGCGACGTAATGCAGCACGCAGGCGTTGTCGCCGGCGCCGACGATGCTGCCGTAGGCGGGGACCGCGTCGTGCATGCGGAACGTGCGCTCGATCTCGGCCTGCAGCTCGTATTCGCGCACGCCGGGCCGGGCGGCGCGCATCGCCGCCTCGTGCGCCTTGATGCTGATGTCGGCGGCGCGCTGCATCAGCTTGAGTTCTGCCGGCGACTTGAACAGCCGCAGTTCGTCGAGCAGGTGGCCGAGCTCGAGGAATTCGTGCGGCGGCTGCGCGCCGCTGCGAACCTGCGCGCGCACGCGGTTGAGCCAGCCGATCAGCTTGAGGTCGAACTCGGTGTCGCGGCCGAAGTGGTAGTAGACGCGCGACCGGCCTTCGAGCAGTCCCGGCAGGATCTCGTCGAGGTCCTCGATCGGATAGGCGTCGTCGAGGCCGAAACGCTCGACCGCGCCTTCCGGGCCGCTGCGCGGGCCGTCCCAGCCCTCGCGCTCGGGGTCGCGTTCGCGGCAGAACAGGATCGCCTCGCCATGGCTGCGCCCGGGCACCAGCACCAGCACCGCTTCGGGCTCGTCGAAGCCGGCCAGGTACCAGAGATCCGAATCCTGCCGGTACGGGTAATGGGTGTCGCGGCTGCGGATGCGTTCCGGTGCTGCCGGCAGCACCAGGATGGCGTCGTCGCCGGCAATGCGCATCAGTTGCCTGCGCCGGCGCGCGAATTCCCTGGCGTCGATGCCGGTGAGCGGCTTCATCGCGATGGTCGGGCCTCAGTGGAACTGCTGGCGATGGCGCGGGGCGAGCACGCAATCGCCGTGGATCAGCAAGGCGGCGACACGCACGAACTCCTCGATCTCGGCGAGCGCCTGCTCGTCGTCGTCATCGCCGTCGTCCTGCGGCGTGGCCGCCGCCAGGCGCGCGAGGTCGGAGAGTGCTTCCCGCCCCTCGTCCGACAGCGGCGGCGCCGCACCGGCGGCCAGGCCGAAGCCGCCCAGGAACCCCCGGCACCAGCCGAACAACGCGCCGCTGCGCGCGACCAGCGATGCGTCTGCCCCCGGCAGCAGCAGCTCGAAGCCGAAGTCGCGATCCTCGAACTGCGCGGCACTCGCCCGACCGAGGCGATCGAGGGCACCATCGGGCTCGACCGCCGGCAGCGACGCATCGACCAGCACCTGTGCCGGCCAGGCCGGCGCCAGCGCGCCGCCACCGGCGAGCCAGCCGCACAGGCCGCCATGCAGTTCCGGGGCATCGACAGCGAGGCCGACCTGGCGCACGGCGGCTTCGACATCGGCTAGCGCGGGCAGGGATTCGGACACGCGGGGACCTGTCGGCGAGGGATGCGACAGTGTAACGAGTGGCCATGCGTGTCGCGCGTGGCGGCCTCGACTTGCCGGGTCCGGGGCATGCCCTACACTGACTGCATCATCCGCCGGGGGGGCGGGCTCTTGCGTTTTTCCGCCATCACTGCCTCGGTCGTCCCGCGCGCCGCTTCCGCGCTGCTCGTGCTGCTGCTGGCATCGGCGTGCCTGCAGGCATCGGCGGCGGTGCGCGATTACTACTTCCAGCGTACCGACGGCAGCGAAGGGCTGGCGCAGAACACGGTCACCGCCCTGGTCCAGGACGGCGATGGCTTCATCTGGGTCGGCACGCAGGGCGGCCTGCACCGCTACGACGGCCAGCGCTACACCCTGTACCGGCAGGATCCGCGCGATCCCGGCAGCCTGCCCGACAGTTTCATCACCGCGCTCGCCCGCGACGACGAACACGGCCTGTGGGTGGGCACCTATTCGCAGTATCTGGCGCGAATGGACCTGCGCGACGGACACATCCGCCGCTACCCGGTCGATGCTGGCGACGGCGGGCACAGCCGCCGGGTGTTCGCGCTGCTGGCCGAAACGGGCGTGGTCTGGGTCGGCACCGAGCACGGACTCGAGCGGCTCGATCCGGCCAGCGGCAAGCGCAGCCGGGTCCTGGCGCTGCCGGCCGCGCGGCTGACCGACCAGCCGCAGGCGCTGTTGCGCGGGCCGCGTGGCACCTTGTGGTATGCCACCGCCGTCGGCCTGTTCCGGATCGACGCCGGCTCCGCAGCTGCGCGCATCGGCCTCGAACTGCCATTGCGCACCCTGCTGCGCGATCGTTCCGGCCGGATCTGGGCCGGGGGCATCGATGCCCTCTATCTGCTGCAGGACCGCAGCAAGCTGCTGCAGGTCTGGCCGCGGTCCGGCACCGCCGACGCCGGCGACGTCCGCGCGCTGGTGGAGGCACCGGACGGGCAACTCTGGTTCTCGGCGGTTCCCTATGGCCTGCGCCGTTTCGACCCGCGCAGCGGCGCCACCACGGCGCTGCGCCAGAACCCGCTGCTGCCGGGGACGCTGCCCGAAAATGCGATCAACGCGTTGCTGGTCGACCAGGCCGGGCTGTTGTGGGTCGGCGGCCAATACCATGGCGTCGCGGTGGCGGACGCGCACGGCGCCCGCTTCCGCTATCTCGTCGACCTGGCGCAACACGGGTCCGACCGGCCCGCACTGGACAGCAGCATCCGCGCCATCTACCAGAGCCGGGACCGCCGCCTGTGGCTGGGCACCGACGACGGGCGCCTGTTGCGCTACGACGCCAGTTCCGGCTTCCGGGACTTCAGTGCGCTGCTGCCGGATTCCAGCAGCGCGCGCAGTGGCCAGCGGGTGATGGCATTCGCCGACGCCGGCGACGGTTTTCCCTGGGTAGCGACCACCATCGGCCTGTTCCGCCTGGATCCCGGAATGCCGGCGATGCAACCGGTGCCGATCCCCGGTATTCCCGCCCCCAACCTGCGCAGCCTGGCCATCGGACGGGACGGTACCCTGTGGCTGGGCAGCAACGAAGCCGGGGTGATCGCCTTCCGTCCCGGCGCCGGCAGCCACGGCGCCGGCACGGTGCGACGGATTCCCTTCCTCGGCGGCGACCCGCGCGGCCTCGCCCATCCGCAGGTGCATGCCGTGCTGGTCGCCGACGACGGCAAGGTCTGGATCGGGACCGGTCACGGCCTGGACCGGTTCGATCCGCGCACCGGGCGCCTGCGCCATTTCCAGCGCCAACCCGCCGGCGACCAAAGCCTCGCCGGCGACATCGTCCGCGCGTTGTGGCAGGACCGGGACGGCAGCCTTTGGGTCGGCAGCCACGGCGGGCTCAACCGCATCCGCGTCGACCGCAACGACAACGTCCGGTTCAGCCAGCCGCTGCTGGCCGTGCTCGATGGCGAACCGTTGCCGGTGGTATTCAGCCTGGCCGGGGATCTCTCCGGCGCGGTCTGGATGGGCAGCAACCGCGGACTTTTGCGCTACACCCCTGAAGGCCGCGGTCCGCGCGCCGGCACCCTGCGCAACTTTGGCATGGCCGATGGCCTGCAGGACCTCGAGTTCAATGGCGGCGCCGTGGCCACGCTCGATGGAGGGCAACTGGCGTTCGGTGGCGTCGGCGGCCTGAACGTGTTCGACCCGGCCCTGGTCAAGGACAGCACCCTGCAACCACCGCTGCGGTTGTTGTCGGTGCAGGTGGGGGCGCAGGCCGCCGACACCACGCAACCGGCGTGGCAGAAGCAGCAGCTCGAGTTGCCGGAAACGGCCGACATCCTGCGCCTGCAGATCGGCGCGCTCGACTACCTGGGCAACGCCGGCATCCGCTACCGCTACCGCATCGACGGCCTCGACCAGGACTGGATCGACAACGGCACCCGCAGCCAGATCACCTACACCCTCCTGCCAGCCGGGCATTACGTGTTCCGCGCGCAGAGCACCAACCATGACGGCATCTGGAGTTCGCATGAACTGCGCTTGCCGATCGTGGTCACGCCGCCGCCGTGGCGGCACCCGCTGGCGCTGGCCGCCTACGGCCTGCTGGCGGCGCTGGCCTTGTGGCTGCTGTGGCGGCAATGGCACCGGCGGCGGGCGCTCGAACGCGGCTATTTCGAGCGCATCCGCGACCGCGAGGAGCGGCTGAAGCTGGCGCTGTGGGCTTCGGGCGAACAGTTCTGGGATTACGACCTGGCCCGTGGCGAACTGCAGCGCATGCGGGTCAAGGACGATGTCCGCAGCGCCTCGGACATCGCGGTGGAAACCGAGGTGGAATCCAATCATCGGATCCACCGCAACGACCTGCCGCAAGTGCGCGACCGCCTGCGCCAGCACCTGCGGGGCGAAACCCCGTTGTTCCTGTCCGAGCACCGCATCCCCGGCGACGACGGGCAGTGGATCTGGATCCGCGCGCGCGGGCGCGCGGTCGAGCGCGATGCCGATGGCCGCGTCCTGCGCCTTGCCGGCACCGCGCGCAACATCACCCACAGCCGCCATGCCGAACGCGAGCGCCGGATCGCGTCCGAGGTGCTGCGCAGCATGAACGAAGCGGTCTCGGTCCTGGACCGCAACTTCGACTTCATCTCGATCAACCCCGCGTTCTCGCGCATGACCGGCTACGGCGAGGTCGAGGTGATCGGCCGCAACGCCAGCATCCTCGACAGCGCCCAGCACGAGCCGGCGTACTACCGCGAGATCCGAGAACACCTGCAGCGCAGCGGCCGCTGGTCCGGCGAAATGTGGCAGCAGCGCAAGGACGGCGAAGAATTCCTGTGCGCGTACGAATGCAGTTCGGTGCTCGATGGAAGCGGCCAGCACATGCTGTTCGTGGTGGTGCTCAGCGACATCACCGACCAGAAGCGCGCCGAGCAGGAATTGCGCTACCTGGCCAACTTCGACACCCTCACCAACCTGCCCAACCGCACCCTGCTGGCGGAACGGCTGTCGCGCGCGATCGTGCGCGCGCGCCGCCAGGACGACCGCATCGCGGTGCTGTTCCTGGACCTCGACCGGTTCAAGGACATCAACGATTCGCTAGGCCACGCCGCCGGCGACCGCATCCTGCGCGCGGCAGCGGTGCGGTTGCAGGATACGGTCGGCGTGCAGCACACGGTCGCGCGCCTGGGCGGCGACGAGTTCACCGTGGTGCTGGAAAACCTGGAGGCACCGGAACAGGCCGACAAGGTCGCGCGCGAGATCATCACTGCGTTCGAGGCACCGCTGCTGCTGGACGACCGCCAGGAGATTTCGATTTCGCCATCGATCGGCATCAGCCTGTACCCCGACCATGCGCAGGTGCCGACCGAGTTGCTGAAGCAGGCCGACACCGCGATGTACCAGGCCAAGGCCGCCGGCCGCCGCACCTACATGCGCTACACGGAGGCGATGGACGTCGCGATCCGCCGCCGCGCCACCGTCTCCGGCGCGCTGCGCAAGGTGCTCGATCGCGGCGAGTTGCGGCTGGTGTACCAGCCGCGGCTGGCGCTGTCGCGGTCGAAGATCGTCGGGGTCGAGGCGCTGCTGCGCTGGCACAGCCAGGAGCACGGCGAAATCCCGCCGACCCAGTTCATCCCGCTGGCCGAGGAGAGCGGGCTGATCCTGGAGATCGGCGAGTGGGTGTTGCGCGAGGCCTGCCTCACGCTGGCACGCTGGCACCAGCACGGCCTGGCCGGCGTCGGCGTATCGGTCAACGTCTCGGCGCTGCAGTTGCTCCGCGGGGACCTGCCCGACGTGGTCGAGCGGGTCCTTGCGGAAAGCGGATTGCCGGCCAAGTGCCTGGAACTGGAACTGACCGAAAGCGTGATCATGGCCAACGCGCAGCAGACCGCGGACAAGCTGCAGGCCTTCCGCGACCTCGGGGTGACCCTGGCGATCGACGACTTCGGCACCGGCTACTCGTCGCTGGCCTACCTCAAGCGCTTGCCGATCAACACCCTGAAGATCGACAAGGAATTCGTCGACGACCTCAGCCATGGCTCCGAGGACGCGGCGATCACCACCACGATCATCGCGATGGCGCGGGCGCTGGGAATCAACGTGGTGGCCGAGGGCGTGGAAACCGAGGCGCAGTTGCAGTTCCTTCGCGCCCATCGCTGCGACGAGATCCAGGGGTACTGGCTGTCGCCGCCACTGGAGGCGCAGCGCTGCCTGGCCTTCATCCGCAACTGGCTGCCGGCGGCGCGCGGGGCCCCGCAGCCGGGGGCGACGCCCTGGGTGCCGACGCCTTGACCGGCGCGCAGGCGCTGCCTATGGTGCCGCAATGGACAATGCCGAGGTGATCGCCCAGCTGCGCGCCATCGCCACCCGCGTGGAGGCATTGGCCGCGCGCGCACAGCAGCTGGCCGACGAGAACCGCAGCCTGCGCCAGCAGCAGGAACAGCTGGCCGGGGAGCGTTCGCAGCTGCTGGCCAAGAACGAGCAGGCGCGCTCGCGGGTCGAGGCCATGATCGCTCGGCTGAAGTCGCTGGAGCAGCACACATGAGCAGCAGCGAACCGGTCGCCGTGCACCTGCTCGACCGCGAATACACGGTCGGCGTCGAACCCGGGGAACGCGACAGCCTGATGGCTGCCGCCAAGCTGCTCGACGGCAAGATGCGGGAGGTGCGCGGCGCCAACCGCATGGCCGCGGTCGACCGCGTCGCGGTGCTCGCGGCGCTCAACCTCGCGCACGAACTGCAGCTGCTGCGCGACGAAAACATGGCCCGCGACCGCGAACTGGCGCGCACGCTCGACGGCCTGCAACGCCGGCTCGACGGCCTGGCCGACCTCTGAACACGTGCGGCGCCGCGCGGCGCATCGCCGCCACCCGCCGCGGCGACGCCGACATCCGTATTCATCCATCGCGGTGGCTGAACCGGACCTTCGCGAAAGCCCGACGAATGGATGGGCCGGGACGTCGCGCACCGCTATACTCTGTCCGCGTCCTCTGCCCTGCGCGACGGCGTGCGCAAACATACGCCTTGTCCCTTAATGACGACCACGGGGATGCAGCGGAAGCCGGGAGTGCAAGTCCGCCTCGCAGCGGGAAGCCCGAAGGCCTCCAGGCATCCCCACTTGAACCCCGGGTTCAAGGTCGTTTGGCACGCATCGCCATGGCGGAGGATGTACCTACAACGCGGGGCCCGTGCCGCCCAGGCACCGGCCCCTTTTTTTGCGCATGAGCACCGACCCACCCACGACCATCGACCGCAAGGTCCTGCGCCGCGAGCTGCGGAATCGCCGGCGCGAGATCCCAGCCGGGCAACGGATGGCGGCTGCCGAGAGCCTGTCCTCGCGGTTGCTTTCGCTGCCCTTCCTTCCCGGGCGCGGCGATGTCGCCGGCTACTGGGCGATGGATGGCGAGATCGCGCTGCATGCCTTCCAGATGCGCCTGCCCAGTGGCCTGCGCTATTGCCTGCCGGTGCTGTCGGGCGACCGCCTGCGCTTCGCGCCGTGGAATGCCGGCGATCCACTGGCCACCAATCGCTACGGCATCCCCGAACCCGAGGTCGCTGAGGACGTCATGCTCGAACCGGCTTCGATGGCGTTGGTGCTGGTGCCATTGGTCGGCTTCGATGCGCGTGGACATCGCCTGGGCATGGGAGGCGGCTGGTACGATCGCAGCTTCGCGTTCCGCAACGCCTCGCACGGCAGCGCGCGGCGGCCGCCCTGGCTGGTCGGCGCGGGCTTCGGCCTGCAGCAGGTCGACGCGCTGGACGTCCAGCCCTGGGACGTGGCGCTCGACGCCGTGTGCAGCGAACGCGACACCATCCTCGTCGATCATCCAGGGAATCGTTGAATGGCGGCACGCAGGCGCTATTGGCTGATGAAATCCGAACCGGGCGATTTCGGCATCGACGACCTCGAGCGAATCGGCACCGAGCCGTGGACCGGCGTGCGCAATTACCAGGCGCGCAACTTCATGCGCCAGATGCAGGTCGGCGACGGCGTGCTGTTCTACCACTCCAACTGCGAGGTGCCGGGCATCTACGGCATCGGCGAGGTCGCCTCGCCGCCTTACCCGGACAAGACCCAGTTCGACCGCAGGTCCAAGTACTTCGACACCAAGGCGACGCGCGAACAACCGCGCTGGGACCTGGTCGACGTGGGCTACGTGCGCCACCTCAAGCGACCCCTGCCGCTCGACGAGATCCGCGCCCACGCCGACGCGCTCGGCGAGGAATTCGCGTTGATCCGCAAGGGTTCGCGCTTGTCGGTGCTGCCGGTGACCGCGGCCCAATGGAAATTGCTTCTTTCACTCGAGTAGCCCGGACACCGCGGACATGAGCGAAGCCAAGCGCCTGGCCGGCGAAAAGGCCATCGAGTACGTCGAGGACGGGATGGTGGTTGGCGTCGGCACCGGGTCCACGGTGGCGTTCTTCATCGACGCGCTGGCGGGGATCCGGCACCGGATCGCCGGCGCCGTCTCCAGCTCCGAGCAGAGCACCGCGCGCCTGCGCGGCCACGGCATCGAGGTGCTGGAGCTCAACGACACCGGGCCGCTGTCGCTCTACGTCGATGGCGCGGATGAATGCGACCCGGGCAAGTGCCTGATCAAGGGCGGCGGCGCGGCCCTTACGCGCGAGAAGATCATCGCGCAGGCGAGCGAACGCTTCGTCTGCATCATCGACCCGGCCAAGCGCGTGGACGTACTCGGCCGCTTCCCGCTGCCGGTCGAGGTGGTGCCGATGGCACGCAGCCTGGTGGCGCGCGAGCTGGTGGCGCTCACCGGCGGGCAGCCGGTCTGGCGCCAGGGCACCACCACCGACAACGGCAACTGGATCCTGGACGTGCACAACCTGCGCATTACCGACCCGGTGGCGCTGGAAGCGGCGATCAACCAGATGCCCGGCGTGGTCAGCGTCGGCCTGTTCGCGCGGCGCCGGGCCGACATCGTCATCGTCGGTGGCGAACCGCCGCTCGTCTTGTAAACCACGAGCCGGCGGAAGGCCCAAGGCCTCTGGGCGAATGGCCCCCGGCCTCCGCCTGACGGCGGGGACCTCCTCTGCTTCGCCCAAAAGCCTTGGACCTTCCACCTCGCGTTGGGCTGGTCCGAGATGCGAGCGCGGTAGAAGGTGGAGAGCCGCGTGGGGCGGCGCGCGCAAGCTTTCCGGCGGACAAAGAAAAACCCCGCAGCCGTGGCTGCGGGGTTTTGGGTAAAGACCCTGGCGATGACCTACTCTCGCATGCTAGATG
>NZ_JALGCL010000001.1:1329376-1421539 GCF_022808325.1 Cognatiluteimonas sedimenti
TTCCACGCAGCTATTGTCACCAGGGAGACGGGCGGAGGGTCGCGGGCCGGTGGACTGGCTGACGCGCGCACGCTCTCATTGGGTTGCCTCGGAACAAGCCGGATTGCGGCCCGCCGTTGGCGAATAAGTTGGGACGTAGCGAGTGATTGTGCCGAACGTCGACGCGTCGTCGAGTCCAAGGCCACTTGAGGTTATATGGTCAAGCCACACGGATCATTAGTACAGGTTAGCTCAACACATTGCTGTGCTTACACACCCTGCCTATCAACCACCTGGTCTTGATGGTTCCTTCAGGGGGCTTGTGCCCCGGGAGATCTCATCTTGAGGCGCGCTTCCCGCTTAGATGCTTTCAGCGGTTATCGCTTCCGAATATAGCTACCCGGCAATGCCACTGGCGTGACAACCGGAACACCAGAGATTCGTCCACTCCGGTCCTCTCGTACTAGGAGCAGCCCCTCTCAAATCTCCAACGCCCATGGCAGATAGGGACCGAACTGTCTCACGACGTTCTGAACCCAGCTCGCGTACCACTTTAAATGGCGAACAGCCATACCCTTGGGACCGACTACAGCCCCAGGATGTGATGAGCCGACATCGAGGTGCCAAACACCGCCGTCGATATGAACTCTTGGGCGGTATCAGCCTGTTATCCCCGGAGTACCTTTTATCCGTTGAGCGATGGCCCTTCCATACAGAACCACCGGATCACTAAGACCTACTTTCGTACCTGCTTGATCCGTCGATCTTGCAGTCAAGCACGCTTATGCCTTTGCACACAGTGCGCGATGTCCGACCGCGCTGAGCGTACCTTCGTGCTCCTCCGTTACTCTTTGGGAGGAGACCGCCCCAGTCAAACTACCCACCATACACGGTCCCCGACCCGGATTACGGGCCCAGGTTAGAACGTCAAGCACGACAGGGTGGTATTTCAAGGTTGGCTCCACCCCAGCTAGCGCCAGGGTTTCACAGCCTCCCACCTATCCTACACAGACGAACTCAACGTTCAGTGTAAAGCTATAGTAAAGGTTCACGGGGTCTTTCCGTCTTGCCACGGGAACGCTGCATCTTCACAGCGATTTCAATTTCACTGAGTCTCGGGTGGAGACAGCGCCGCTGTCGTTACGCCATTCGTGCAGGTCGGAACTTACCCGACAAGGAATTTCGCTACCTTAGGACCGTTATAGTTACGGCCGCCGTTTACTGGGGCTTCGATCAAGAGCTTCGCCTTGCGGCTGACCCCATCAATTAACCTTCCAGCACCGGGCAGGCGTCACACCCTATACGTCCACTTTCGTGTTTGCAGAGTGCTGTGTTTTTGATAAACAGTCGCAGCGGCCTGGTTTCTGAGGCCCCCCTCAGCTATTAACCAAAAGGGGCGCACCTTCTCCCGAAGTTACGGTGCCATTTTGCCTAGTTCCTTCACCCGAGTTCTCTCAAGCGCCTGAGAATTCTCATCCTGCCCACCTGTGTCGGTTTACGGTACGGTCTGCGCAAGCTGAAGCTTAGGAGCTTTTCCTGGAAGCGTGATATCAGCAGCTTCGCCCTAAAGGGCTGGTCCTTAGTCTCAACGTTGCCCCCCCGGATTTGCCTAAGGGGACCGCCTCAACTCTCTCACCCCGACAACCAACGCGGGGCCTGCCTAACCTTCTCCGTCCCTCCATCGCACTTGCGCGAGGTGCTGGAATATTAACCAGCTTCCCATCGACTACGCATTTCTGCCTCGCCTTAGGGGCCGACTCACCCTGCGCCGATTAACGTTGCGCAAGGAAACCTTGGGCTTTCGGCGTGCGGGTTTTTCACCCACATTATCGTTACTCATGTCAGCATTCGCACTTCCGATACCTCCAGCAGACTTCTCAATCCACCTTCAACGGCTTACGGAACGCTCCTCTACCGCGCACATTGCTGTGCACCCCAAGCTTCGGTTCCATGCTTAGCCCCGTTAAATCTTCCCCGCAGACCGACTCGACCAGTGAGCTATTACGCTTTCTTTAAAGGGTGGCTGCTTCTAAGCCAACCTCCTGGCTGTCTGTGCCTTTCCACATGGTTTTCCACTTAGCATGGAATTTGGGACCTTAGCTGTGGGTCTGGGTTGTTTCCCTTTTCACGACGAACGTTAGCACCCGCCGTGTGTCTCCCGGATAGTACGTGCTGGTATTCGGAGTTTGCCATGGTTTGGTAAGTCGCAATGACCCCCTAGCCATAACAGTGCTCTACCCCCAGCAGTATTCGTCCGAGGCGCTACCTAAATAGCTTTCGAGGAGAACCAGCTATCTCCGGGTTCGATTAGCTTTTCACTCCTAATCACACCTCATCCCCTACCTTTGCAACGGGAGTGGGTTCGGGCCTCCAGTTGATGTTACTCAACCTTCACCCTGGGCATGACTAGATCACCCGGTTTCGGGTCTACTGCCTGCGACTATGCGCCCTTATCAGACTCGGTTTCCCTTCGCCTCCCCTATACGGTTAAGCTCGCCACAAACAGTAAGTCGCTGACCCATTATACAAAAGGTACGCCGTCACCCCACGAAGGGGCTCCGACTGCTTGTACGCACACGGTTTCAGGTTCTATTTCACTCCCTTCACCAGGGTTCTTTTCGCCTTTCCCTCACGGTACTGGTTCACTATCGGTCGGTCAGGAGTATTTAGCCTTGGAGGATGGTCCCCCCATGTTCAGACAGGGTTTCACGTGCCCCGCCCTACTCACTTTTCATCGTCATGGCCCTTTCGCATACTGGGCTTTCACCATCTATGGCCAGTCTTTCCAGACTGTTTTGCTAAAACCATGACGACTTTTGGGCTAGTCCCCGTTCGCTCGTCGCTACTTAGGGAATCTCGGTTGATTTCTTTTCCTCCGGGTACTTAGATATTTCAGTTCCCCGGGTTCGCCTCGTACAGCTATGTATTCACTGCACGATACTCCTTGCGGAGTGGGTTTCCCCATTCGGACATTGCCGGATCAAAGCTTGTTGCCAGCTCCCCGACACTTTTCGCAGGCTGCCACGTCCTTCATCGCCTCTGACCGCCAAGGCATCCACCGTGTGCGCTTATTCGCTTGACCATATAACCCCAAGTCGCCTCGTGGTCATACGTTGTCGCGAACACAACGTCTCACTTCAAATTTAGGGCCTCTAGGGCCCCGCCTTAGCCTCTACGACACGTCTGGACATTCGTCTCAAACGCTCGCTACATCCCATTTGTCAAAGAACGCGACCCGGCTTCAGCGCCAGGCCGCTTCAAATCTTTAGTGTGCGCAGAAACATCCAGAGATTGGTGGGTCTGGGAGGACTCGAACCACCGGCCTCACCCTTATCAGGGGTGCGCTCTAACCACCTGAGCTACAGACCCAATGTTGCGTCTCTTTGCCAGATGGTGGAGCCAGTCGGGATCGAACCGACGACCCCCTGCTTGCAAAGCAGGTGCTCTCCCAGCTGAGCTATGGCCCCAGGATCCTTGCCGAGGCAAGGGGGACTCTCTCTGAATGCAGGTCACTTGTGCGGACGCCTGGAAGGCAATCAGCTGTCTTTAGTCTCTAAAGGAGGTGATCCAGCCGCACCTTCCGATACGGCTACCTTGTTACGACTTCACCCCAGTCATGAATCACACCGTGGTAACCGTCCTCCCGAAGGTTAGACTAGCTACTTCTGGTGCAACCCACTCCCATGGTGTGACGGGCGGTGTGTACAAGGCCCGGGAACGTATTCACCGCAGCAATGCTGATCTGCGATTACTAGCGATTCCGACTTCACGGAGTCGAGTTGCAGACTCCGATCCGGACTGAGAAAAGGTTTCTGGGATTGGCTCCCCCTCGCGGGATTGCTGCCCTCTGTCCTTTCCATTGTAGTACGTGTGTAGCCCTGGCCGTAAGGGCCATGATGACTTGACGTCATCCCCACCTTCCTCCGGTTTGTCACCGGCGGTCTCCTTAGAGTTCCCACCATTACGTGCTGGCAACTAAGGACAAGGGTTGCGCTCGTTGCGGGACTTAACCCAACATCTCACGACACGAGCTGACGACAGCCATGCAGCACCTGTCTCACGGTTCCCGAAGGCACCAAACCATCTCTGGTAAGTTCCGTGGATGTCAAGGCCAGGTAAGGTTCTGCGCGTTGCATCGAATTAAACCACATACTCCACCGCTTGTGCGGGCCCCCGTCAATTCCTTTGAGTTTCAGTCTTGCGACCGTACTCCCCAGGCGGCGAACTTAACGCGTTAGCTTCGATACTGAGAGCCTAGTTGCTCCCAACATCCAGTTCGCATCGTTTAGGGCGTGGACTACCAGGGTATCTAATCCTGTTTGCTCCCCACGCTTTCGTGCCTCAGTGTCAGTGCTGGTCCAGATGGCCGCCTTCGCCACAGATGTTCCTCCCGATCTCTACGCATTTCACTGCTACACCGGGAATTCCGCCATCCTCTACCGCACTCTAGCCTGCCAGTATCCAATGCAATTCCCAGGTTGAGCCCAGGGCTTTCACATCAGACTTAACAAACCACCTACGCACGCTTTACGCCCAGTAATTCCGAGTAACGCTTGCACCCTTCGTATTACCGCGGCTGCTGGCACGAAGTTAGCCGGTGCTTATTCTTCCGGTACCGTCAGGACTTCCGGGTATTAACCGAAAGCTTTTCTTTCCGGACAAAAGAGCTTTACAACCCGAGGGCCTTCTTCACTCACGCGGCATGGCTGGATCAGGCTTGCGCCCATTGTCCAATATTCCCCACTGCTGCCTCCCGTAGGAGTCTGGACCGTGTCTCAGTTCCAGTGTGGCTGATCATCCTCTCAGACCAGCTACGGATCGTCGCCTTGGTGGGCCGTTACCCCGCCAACAAGCTAATCCGACATCGGCTCATCCAATCGCGCGAAGCCTTGCGGTCCTCCGCTTTCACCCGTAGGTCGTATGCGGTATTAGTCCCGGTTTCCCGAGGTTATCCCCCACGACAAGGTAGATTCCGATGTATTCCTCACCCGTCCGCCACTCGCCACCCAGGGAGCAAGCTCCCCTGTGCTGCCGTTCGACTTGCATGTGTTAGGCCTGCCGCCAGCGTTCACTCTGAGCCAGGATCAAACTCTTCACTTAAGTTTTGCGGCTTTCCGTCCCGAAGGACTTCCGGCCAATTTCTTGAGTGCAGTCGTCGTCACCGAGCTCCCGAATCACTCGCTGCAATTACTTGCATGAATTGATTTTGGAGACTCTGTTACGAACGCCCTGCTGTGGACAGTTATCCACCCGCCAGACGCCCGCACAAGTCACCTGCGCACACTGTCAAAGATCGTGGAACCGGCCTCAGCGCCTTGTTCCGTCCTCGTCACCAAAGTGCCCGAGGGAGCCGCACATGATACATGCCTTTTCGGGAACGTCAACACCCTGTGAGGGGCTTTTTTCGTTCCCCCCGGGAGGCGTTTCGCGCCAACCCGGTGAAGGGGCGCGCATTGTGCATGGCGGCCCGGGATTTGGGAAGGGGGTAGCTGTCTTGACGGCAATGGGCGCCTCGCGGAAGGTCACCCGACCACCCCCGGAGAGACCCGCCATGCCCGCATTCGCCCGTTGCCTGCTGCCGTGCCTGCTGCTCACCCTCGCCGGCTGCGCGAGCGGCGGCGGATCCTGGGTCGAACTGGGCGGGCAACGCTACGGCGTCGAAGTCGCGGACGACGATGCGGAGCGCGCGCGCGGACTGATGTTCCGCGACGAACTCGCCGCCGACCGCGGCATGCTCTTCATCCACGAGCGCCAGGAGCCGCAGTCGTACTGGATGAAGAACACCCGCATTCCCCTCGACATCCTCTACTTCGACAACGCGCGCAAGCTCGTGTCGCAACAGCGCGACGTGCCGCCATGCGCGCTCGGCGACGCCTGCCCGCCCTATCCGAGCGATGCACCGGCGCGCTACGTGCTCGAGCTCAATGCCGGCGAAGCCGCGCGCCTTGGCCTGAGCGACGGCGCGGAACTGCATTTCGGGCCCGCGATCACGCCTGCACCCTGAATGCGAAACCCGCGGGGGTTGCGCCGCGTATGCGTGCAGCGCAGGCTTGCCGCATGCGCGCAGGCTTCGAGCTTCCGGACTGGAACCGCCTCGCAGGGCAGGAGGACGACACCCTGCCGCTGCTGGGCACCGCGTTGCTGATCGCACGCGACGAATACCCGCAACTCGACGCCGACCTCTACGACACGCTGTTGCAAAGCCATGCCGAGGAAATGCGCGGCACGGTCGATGCGATCGAGCCGCTGCCGCTGAAGATGCAGGCGATCAACCGGCACCTGTTCGAGGAACTCGGCTACGCCGGCAACCACGACGAGTACTACGATCCGCGCAACAGCTACCTCAACGAGGTCTTCGAGCGGCGCCTCGGCAACCCGATTTCGCTGGCGATGGTGCAGATGGAAGTGGCGCGGCGGCTTGGCTTGCCGCTGGATGGCGTGTCGTTCCCCGGGCACTTCCTGGTGCGGCTGCCGGTGGACGATGGGGTGCTGGTGATGGATCCTTTCAACCGTGGACGCCCGCTCGACGAGGACGAACTGCGCCAGCGCGCGCGTCCGCACCTGGGCGGCGAGATGCCGGACGACGAAGCGCTTTATCGGATCCTGAACCCGGCATCGCACCGCGCGATGCTGACGCGCATGCTGCGCAACCTGCATGGCGTGTACGTGGACCGGGACGACTGGGAGCGCGCGGTGCGTTGCGCCGACCGCATCCTCAAGCTCGCTCCCGACAACGCCGAAGCGCTGCGCGATCGCGGCCTGGGCTATTTCAAGCTCGGCCATCGCCATGGCGCGCGCCACGACCTGGGCCGCTACCTGCAGTTGCACCCGCAGGCGCCTGATGCCGGCACGTTGCGCGAACGCGTGGTCGAATTGAGCGCCGGCAACGCGAAGCCGAACTGAATGGCGCAGCAGGCGGGCGCGACTCCGTTGCAGGCGTGGCGCACCGTCGCGCGGGCGGGCGCCGGTTACAGCGCCATCATCTCGAAGTCGTCCTTGGTCACGCCGCAATCCGGGCAGGTCCAGGTCTCCGGGATGTCGTCCCAACGCGTTCCCGGCGCGATGCCCTCTTCCGGCAGGCCGGCCGCCTCGTCGTAGATGAAACCGCAGACGACGCACATCCAGGTGCGATAGGCGGTGGCGCTGGTGCTGGCGACGGCTTCGTTCATCGGCTCATGGATGCGGCGTGGGGCGCCATTGTCCCACTGCCGCGGTGTCGCCGGAAGCGGATAATGCACGCTGCTCCCGGCCGCACGGCGCCTGCCCCGACATGAATCCGCATCGCAGGCAACGCCAGCACTCGCCACGCGGCCTCTACCTCGTCACGCCCGACGATGCCGACTGCGGGCAGTTGTCGGCCCGGGTTGCGCCGTTGCTGCCCTTCGCCACCTGGCTGCAGTACCGCAACAAGGCCGCCGATCCTGCCTTGCGCAGGCACCAGGCCGCGGCGCTCCAGGCGATGTGCGCGGAAGCCGGCGTCGCCCTGATCGTCAACGACGATCCCGCGCTGGCGGCCGCCGTGGGCGCGGCCGGCGTCCACCTGGGCGCGGACGACGGCGACATCGCCGCGGCGCGCGCATTGCTGGGCGCAGACGCGATCATCGGCGTGTCCTGCTACGACGACATCGATCGCGCCCGCGCAGCCACCGCGTCCGGCGCCGATTACCTCGCCTTCGGTGCCTTCTTTCCATCCTCGACCAAGCCCGCGGCGCGGCGAGCGCGTCCCGAACTCCTGCGGCAGGCCGCGTCGTTGCCGCTGCCGCGTGTGGCGATCGGCGGGATTACGCCGGACAATGCGCCGGCACTGATCGCAGCCGGCGCCGACCTCATCGCCGTGATCGGCGGCGTGTTCGATGCGCCCGATCCGACCGCCGCCGCGCGCGCCTGCCGCGCCCTGTTCACCTGACCCCACGAGACCTGCATGTCCGCCGACCGCATCGACCACCATCGCTCGCACGCCCTCTTCGCCCGCGCCCGCGAACTGATGCCCGGCGGCGTCAACTCGCCGGTGCGCGCGTTCAAGTCGGTCGGCGGCGAGCCGTTCTTCGCGCAGCGCGCGGACGGACCCTTCCTGTTCGACGTCGATGGCAACCGCTACATCGACTTCGTCGGGTCCTGGGGGCCGATGGTCGCAGGGCACAACCATCCGGCGGTGCTGGAGGCGGTCGTGCGGACCGCGCGCGACGGCCTCAGCTTCGGCGTGCCCAATCCGCTGGAAGTGACGATGGCCGAAACCATCGCGCGGCTCGTGCCGTCTTGCCAGATGCTGCGGATGGTCAACTCCGGCACCGAGGCGACGCTGTCGGCGATACGGCTGGCGCGCGGCGCCACCGGGCGCGCGCGGATCGTCAAGTTCGAGGGCTGCTACCACGGCCATGGCGACAGCTTCCTTGTCAAGGCCGGCAGCGGCGCGCTGACGTTCGGCGTCCCGACCTCGCCGGGCGTGCCCAAGGCGCTGGCGGACCTGACGCTGACGCTGCCGTACAACGATTTCGATGCCGCCACCGCGTTGTTCGACGAATGCGGCGGCGACATCGCCGGCCTGATCATCGAACCGGTGGTCGGCAATGCCAATTGCCTGCCGCCGCGTCCGGGCTTCCTGCAGCACCTGCGCGAGCTGTGCACCCGGCACGGCACGATCCTGATCTTCGACGAGGTGATGACCGGTTTCCGCGTCGCGCTTGGCGGCGCGCAGGCGCGCTACGGCGTGACGCCGGACCTCACCACCTTCGGCAAGGTGATCGGGGGCGGCATGCCCGTGGGTGCCTATGGCGGCCGCCGCGACCTGATGGAACAGGTCTCGCCCAGCGGCCCGATCTACCAGGCCGGCACGCTCAGCGGCAATCCGGTCGCCATGGCCGCGGGCCTGGCGATGCTGGAACTGGTGCAGGCGCCGGGCTTCCACAACGCGCTCGAAGCCACGTCCAACGCCCTGTGCGACGGGCTCGAGGCCGCCGCGCGCGATGCCGGCGTGCCGTTCACCAGCAACCGGGTCGGCGGCATGTTCGGCCTGTTCTTCAGCGCCGAAAAGGTCGATACCTACGCCCAGGCCATGGCCTGCGACGTCGCCGCCTTCAACCGGTTCTTCCACGCCATGCTCGAGCGCGGCGTGTACCTGGCGCCGTCGGCATACGAGGCCGGATTCGTCTCCAGCGCGCACGGCGACACCGAAATCGCCACTACCATCGCGGCGGCGCGCGAAGCCTTCCGCGTCGCGAAGGGAGGCTGAGCGATGCGCCTAGAAACACTGGCCGTGCATGCAGGCGCCGAGGCCGACGCCGAAACCGGCGCGGTGGCGCCGCCGATCCACCTGTCCACCACCTTCCGCCATGGACCCGCGGCCGAACGCATCGCCGGCTACGAATACCAGCGCGAGGGCAACCCGACCCAGGACCGGTTGGAAGCCGCGCTCGCGGCACTGGAAGGCGGCGCGGCGGCGCTGGCCTACGCTTCGGGGATGGCGGCCATCGCGGGCCTGCTGGAAACGCTGCCGTCCGGCACGCGCGTGCTGCTGCCCGACGACTGTTACAGCGGCCTGCGCCATCTCGCCGCCGAGTTCCTGCCGCAACGCGGGGTGCAGGCGCAGTTCGTGGACATGGCCGACACCGCGGCGGTCGAAGCGGCGTGCGCGCAGCCGCTGGCGCTGCTGTGGATGGAGACGCCCTCCAACCCGCTGATGAAGGTCTGCGACATCGCCGCGCTGGCGCGGATCGCGCAGGCGCACGGCGCGATCGCGGTGTGCGACAACACCTTCGCCACGCCCGTGCTGCAGCAGCCGCTGGCGCTTGGCGCGGACGTGGTGATGCATTCCACCACCAAGTACATCGGCGGCCACAGCGACGTGCTCGGCGGCGCGCTGGTGTTCGCGCGCCGGGATGCCGTGTTCGAGGCCGCCATGCACCGGCGCCACATCACTGGCGCCGTGCTGTCGCCGTTCAGCGCATGGCTGCTGCTGCGCGGCTTCCGTTCGCTTGCCGCGCGCATGGCCATGCATTGCGCCAATGCGCGCCGGCTCGCCGAGTTCTTCGACGCGCACCCCGCGGTGGCCGCGGTCAACTGGCCCGGCCTGGCGTCGCACCAGGGCCACGTGCTGGCCTCGACGCAGATGCGCGACTACGGCGCGATGCTCAGCATCCGCCTGCGCGGCGGGCGCGAGGCGGCGCTGGCGGCGGCGTCGAGGCTGCGGTTGTTCACCAATGCCACGTCGCTGGGCGGTTGCGAATCGCTGGTCGAACACCGCGCCTCGGTGGAAGGCGCGTCCCCGGTTTCGCCCCAGGACCTGTTGCGGTTGTCGGTGGGCCTGGAGCATGCCGACGACCTGATCGCGGATTGGGCGCAGGCGCTGGACGCCTGATTCACCAGCTGCCGGTGTTGGGCATCGACGCCCACGGCTCCCGCGGCGGCAAGTGGCCGTCCTGCAGCAGTTCCACCGAGACCAGGTCGGGCGAGCGCACGAACGCCATGTGGCCGTCGCGCGGCGGCCGATGGATGGTGTAGCCCATGCCCTGCAGCCGCTCGCAGAAGGCATAGATGTCGGCAACGCGGAACGCCAGGTGGCCGAAGTTGCGCGCGCTGCCGTAGTCCTCCGCCGCCATGCCGGGAACGGGCCAGTTCCACGTCAGTTCGATTTCGGCATCGGGGCTCTCGTCCGCGGCAAGGAACACCAGCGTGTAGCGCCCGCCCGGGTTGTCCTGGCGTCGCACCTCGCGCAGGCCCAGGCCTTCGCAGTAGAAGCGTAGCGACGCCTGCAGGTCGCTGACGCGGACCATCGTGTGCAGGTATTTCATGGCAGGCTTTCCTCCTTTCGATGGGAGCCGCATTGCGTTGACGCATGCGCATGGGCGAGCTTCATCGCTCAGCCCAGGAACAGGTCCGGCAGCAGCGGCCGCGACGGGTCCACCGCGTAGCCGGAGAACTCGGCAATACCGGCGGCCAGCAGCACGTCCTCGTCGATCAGGAAATGGCCATGGAAGCCCTCCGCCGGGCGCACCAGGATCGCGTGCGCGGCGTCGGCGACGATCTGCGGCGTGCGGCACTGCGCCGGGTCCACGCCCGGAATCATGTTGATCGCATCCGTGGCGATCACGGTGCGCGGCCACAGCGCATTGACCGCCACGCCCTGCGGCCCGAATTCGGCCGCCAGCCCGAGCGTGACGAAACTCATGCCCATCTTGGCCAGGGTATAGCCCGCATGCGGCCCCCACCACTTCGGATCCAGCGACGGCGGCGGCGCCAACGTCAGGATGTGCGGGTTGGGCGCCTGCAGCAGGTGCGGCAGGCAAGCCTGCGCGCACAGGAAGCTGCCGCGCGCATTGACCTGCTGCATCAGGTCGAAGCGCTTCATCGGCGTGTCCAGGGTGCCGCGCAGCCAGATCGCGCTGGCGTTGTTGACCAGGATGTCGATGCCGCCGAAGGCGTCGACCGTGGCCGCCACCGCGGCGCGCACCTGGTCTTCCTCGCGGATGTCGCATTGCAGCGCCAGCGCGCGGCCGCCAGCGGCTTCGACATCCGCGGCGGCGGTGTGGATGGTGCCCGGGAGCCTGGGATTGGCGACCGCGGACTTGGCGGCGATCGCGAGGTTGGCGCCATCGCGCGCGGCGCGCCTGGCGATCGCCAGGCCGATGCCGCGCGATGCGCCGGTGATGAACAGGGTCTTGCCGGACAGGGTGCCCATGCGCGCTCCTCGCGGATTCGGAATCCAGGCAGGGAACGTGCCCGATCCTGGCACTGCATTGTCCTCCGATCCGCGCCGGGCCGTGCGCGCAGGGGCGTCGCCATGTCCGCGCGGCGCAACGGACGCGTCGCCGCCACTGCCTATAATGCGGCGATGCCCAGCGCCTGGTTCGACAACACCGTTGCCTGGATCAGTGCGCACCCGGTCGCTGCCGGCGGCTTGGTCTTCCTGATCGCGTTCTGCGATGCAATGGCGGTGGTCGGCATCGTGGTGCCGGCGCTGCCGCTGCTGTTCGCGGTCGGCGCGCTGGTCGGGCTCGGGCATGTGTCGGGGCCCTATGCGATCGCATGCGCGGCGCTGGGTGCGCTGCTCGGCGACGCGCTCAGCTTCTGGATCGGCCATCGCTGGGGTCCGCACCTGCGCGACCACTGGCCGTTCCGCCGCTATCCGCAGTTGCTCGACCGTGGCGAAGCGCTGTTCCGCCGCCATGGCAGCAAGGGGATCGTCATCGCGCGCTACGTCGGCGCGGTGCGGCCGTTCGTGCCGGCGGTCGCGGGCATGTTGCGGATGCCGCTGCGGCGCTACGTGCCCGCAAGCGCGTTCGCCGCGTTGAGCTGGGCCGCGATCTTCCTCGCGCCCGGCTGGATCTTCGGCGCTTCCTACGATGCGGTCGCCGCGGTCGCCGACCGGCTGGTGCTGGCCTTGCTGGCCCTGCTCGCGGTGCTGGCGCTGGCCTGGGCCGGCGTGCTCTACACCTGGCGCTGGTTCGCCGATCGCGCCGACGCGCTGCTGGCGCGTGCGCTGCGCTGGAGCCGCGCGCACCCGCGGCTGGGCCGCTACGCGGTCGCGCTGATCGATCCCAACCGCCCGGAATCGGCCTCGCTGGCGCTGCTTGCCGCCTGCCTGCTGGCGATCGGCTGGGCCTGGTTCGCCTTGCTGGCCACGGTGGTGGCGCGCGACGCCCCGTTGCTGCTCGACCGCAAGGTCCATTCGGTGATGCTGTCGCTGCGCAACCCGCTGGCCGACCGCCTGATGGCGGCGCTGGCATCGCTCGGCGATGCGGTGGTGCTGGTGCCGGCCTGCACCCTGGTGCTGGGCTGGCTGCTGTGGCGTCGCCGCTTCATCGCCGCGGCGCACTGGCTGGGCGCGCTCGCCTTCGGCCTGGCGTTGACCGCATGGCTGGGCGCGGTGGTGGAGATGCCGCGGCCGCCAACCGCGCCGGCCGGCTTCGGCTTCCCCTCGATTTCGGTGACGATGGCGACGATCGCGTTCGGCTTCTTCGCGATCCTGATCGCACGCGAACTGCCGGGGCGGCGACGGGTGTGGCCGTACCTGCTCGGCGGCGGACTGGTCGCGCTGCTCGGCTTTGCGCGCCTGTACCTGGGGGCGCACTGGCTCAGCGACGTGGTCGGCGGCGCGCTGCTGGGAATCGTGTGGCTGTTGCTGCTCGGCCTCGCCTACCGCCGCCATGTCGCGCGCTCGCTGTGGATGCGGCCGCTGGCGGGATTGTTCTATGGCGCCTTCGCGGTGGCGGCGCTGTGGCATGCGCCACACGCGATCGATCCGCTGCTCGCGCGCTTCCGGCCGCCGGCGCCCGCGACCGTGCTGGCAGTGGATGACTGGTGGCAGGGCCTGGCTTGGCGCGCGCTGCCGGCACGACGCAATGAACGCGACGCCAGCCGGCGCTGGCCACTGGACGTGCAACTCGCCGGCCCGCTGGCCCCGCTGCAGGCGCGGCTGCAGGCGCGCGGCTGGCGCGTGCAGCCGCAGGCTGACTGGGTCGCGACCCTTGGCCTGCTCGACGAGGATCGCGACCCGGCGACGCAGCCGGTGCTGCCGGCGACGCTGGACGCCGAGGCCGAAGCGTTGCTGCTGCGCCGCCCCGGCGCGCGTCCAGGCCAGGTGCACGTGTTGCGGCTGTGGCGTGCGCCGGCACTGCTGGACGACGGCACGCCGCTATGGCTGGGCAGCACCCAGACCCTGCACTACACCCGCCCGTTCGATGCCTTCGGCTTGTGGCAACCCGAGGCCGACGACGGCGGCGCCCACCTCGCGCTGCGGGCGGCGCTGGACGGGTTTGCGCTGCGGGAAGCCCCGCACCCGGCCAGCGGCAACGTCGTGCTGCGGGTGCGCAGCGACGGCCGCTAGGGCATCAGCGCCAGCAACTGCTGCAGTCGCGCGTGCGGATCGTCTTCCTGCAGCAACTGCTGGCGTTGCAGGTCGCCGAGCGGCAACAGTTCCGCCAGCCGCCAGCCGACCCAGGCCGCGTCATCGAGCTGCGCCGGCGCCGCACTCGCATGTTCGCCGCCGGCCTGGTCGAGGATGCGCTGCAGCAGCACGCCGAGCAGCGCGTGCTCGGGCCGCAGTTCGTCGTAGGGATCGGGGTCGCGCCACCGGATCTCGCCGATCACCAGGCCGTTGCTGCGCACCCGGGTACGTTGCACGCGGAAGCGCCGGCATCCGCGCACGCGCAAGGTCAGCAGTCCGCGCTCGTCGCTGCCGAAATCCTCGATCCGCGCCTCGGTGCCCCAGGCCGCCGGGGCCGCCGCGCCGCCTTCCGCGCCCTGCTCGGCCATCAGCAGGCAGACGCCGAAGCCGCTGCCTTCGCGGCCGCAGTCGCGCACCAGGTCCAGGTAGCGCGGCTCGAACACACGCAGCCCCAGCGCTGCCCCCGGCAGAAGTACGGACGGCAGCGGAAACAGGCCAAGTGTCTGCGGATTGGACGGCATCGCCGCAGCCTCGCCCTCAGCCCCGCAAGGCGGCGAGAAAACGCCGCGGTGCGCCGTCGAAACCGCCATTGGACATGAACACGACGTGGTCGCCGCTGCCCACGCGGTCGCGCAGGGCCGTGACCAGCGCGTCCGCGTCCGCGACCGCCACGCCCTCGCCACGCAGGCCGGCGACGACCTTGCCCGCGTCCCACGCCAGTTCCGGGCGCTGCAGGAACACCACCAGGTCGGCGTCGACCAGCGACGGCGCCAGCGCGTCGGCATGCGCGCCCAGCCGCATCGAATTGCTGCGCGGTTCCATCGCCACCACGATGCGGGCGTCGCCGACACTGGCGCGCAGGCCGGCGAGCGTGGTCGCGATCGCGGTGGGGTGGTGGGCGAAATCGTCGTAGACGGTGGTGCCGTCGTGGGTGCCGATCACCTCCATGCGCCGCTTGACGCTGCGGAACCCGCCCAGCGCCGGCAGCACCGAGGCGACATCCACGCCGACGGCGTGGGCGGCGGCCAGCGCCGCCAGCGCGTTCATCACGTTGTGGCGGCCGAGCAGGGGCCAGTGCACCTCCCCGACTTCAGCGCCGCCGTGCAGCACGACGAACGCACTGCCGTCGGCGTCGAGCAGGCGCGCGCTCCAGTCGAAAACGGTGCCTTCGCCCGCCTCCAGGCCGAAGCGTTCCACCGGCGTCCAGCAGCCCATCGCCAGCACCTCGGCCAGGCGCGCGTCCTCGCCGTTGACGACCAGGCGCCCACGCCTCGCCACCGTGCGCACCAGGTGGTGGAACTGGCGCTGGATGGCGGCCACGTCGGGGAAGATGTCGGCGTGGTCGTACTCGAGGTTGTTGAGGATCGCGACCAGCGGCCGGTAGTGCACGAACTTGCTGCGCTTGTCGAAGAACGCGGTGTCGTATTCGTCGGCCTCGACCACGAAGTCGGGGCCGCCGCCGACCCGCGCCGACACGCCGAAATCCTCGGCGACGCCGCCCACCAGGAAACCCGGCTCGCGGCCGGCGGCCTGCAGCAGCCAGGCCAGGATCGTGGTGGTCGTGGTCTTGCCGTGGGTGCCGGCCACGGCCAGCGTGTCGCGCCCGGGCAGCACGTTTTCCGCCAGCCACTGCGCACCGGAGGTGTAGGCGCGGCCGTCGTCGAGCACCTGCTCGACCGCCGGGTTGCCGCGCGACAGCGCATTGCCGACCACCACCACGTCGCAGTCCGGCGAGATGTGGTCCGGCGCATAGCCCTGCTTCAGCGCGATGCCCAAGGTTTCCAGCTGCGTGGACATCGGCGGATAGACGGCCTGGTCGCTGCCTTCGACGTCATGCCCGAGTTCGCGCGCTAGCGCGGCGACACCGCCCATGAAGGTGCCGGCGATGCCGAGGATATGGAGTTTCAAGAAAGGTAGTCCGCTGGCGATCGCGGCTAGCTTATCGAAGCAGCCCGCGCACGGCACCCACTCCAGGCGCCGGCGGAATGCAGGGGAAAGCCGTTCAGCCGACCTCGCGCACCGGCGCGATCGCCTCGAGGATGCGGGTGAACACCTCGTCCAGCGCGCCGACGCCGTCGACCACCGTCAGCATGCCGTGCTGGCGGTAGTACTCCACCACCGGCGCGGTCTGCTCGTCGTAGACGGCCAGGCGCTTGCGCACGGATTCGGGGTTGTCGTCGGCGCGGCCCTCGGCCTTGGCCCGGCCGGCGATGCGCTCGATCAGCAGTTCCGTGTCGACGTCCAGCTGCACGGCCCGGTCCATCGGCTGGCCGATGCGCTCGAGCAGGTCGCCGAGCGCGCTGGCCTGGGCCAGGTTGCGCGGATAGCCGTCGAGAATGAAGCCGCCGGCGGTGTCCGGCCGCGAGAAGCGCTCCTCGAGCATGCCCAGCAGGATCGCGTCGCTGACCAGTTCGCCACGGGCCATGATGCCCTTGGCCTCGAGCCCGAGCTTGCTGCCGGCGGCGACTTCGGCCCGCAGCAGGTCGCCGGTGGAAATGTGCGGCACCTGCAGGTGCTCCCGCAGCCGTGCCGCCTGCGTGCCCTTGCCGGAGCCCGGCGCGCCCAACAAAACCAATCGCATCAGCCACTCCCCGAACGGATCCATCGCCTGGCGGACCGCGCGTTAGACTCCGGGCTACCCGCGGAAACCACGCCTTGCGGCCGGGGATCAGCTTACCGCATCCCGGCCATCCCACAGGAGCCACCATGCCCCAAGGGACCCTGCTCTACGCCCAGTCCGGCGGCGTCACCGCCGTCATCAACGCCACCGCCGCGGCCGTGATCGAGGCCGCGCGGGCCCGCAGGGTCAAGGTGCTGGCGGCACGCAATGGCATCCTGGGCGCGTTGCGCGAGGAACTGATCGACACCTCGAAGGCGCCGGCGGCCGCGGTCCGCGCGTTGGCGCTGACCCCGGGCGGGGCGTTCGGCTCCTGCCGGGTCAAGCTGAAATCGCTGGATGTCGACCGGGCCCGCTACGAACGCCTGATCGCGGTGCTGCGTGCCCACGACGTGCGCTGGTTCCTCTACAACGGCGGCAACGATTCGGCCGACACCGCTCTGAAGCTGTCGCAGTTGGCCGCTGAATTCGACTATCCGCTGACCTGCATCGGGGTGCCGAAGACGGTCGACAACGACCTGGCGGTCACCGATTGCTGCCCGGGTTTCGGCTCGGCGGCCAAGTACACCGCCGTTTCGGTGCGCGAAGCCGCGCTGGATGTGGCGGCGATGGCCGATACCTCGACCAGGGTGTTCGTGTACGAGGCCATGGGCCGCCATGCCGGCTGGCTGGCTGCGGCTGCGGGCCTCGCCGCGAAGACCCCGGACGAGGCCCCGCAGATCATCCTGTTCCCCGAGCGCGCCTACGACGAAACCGCCTTCCTGGCGCACGTGGAACGGGTCGTCGCCCGCGTTGGCTGGTGCGTGGTGGTCGCCAGCGAGGGCATCCGCACGGCCGATGGCCGCTTCGTCGCCGATGCGGGCGCCGGCAAGGACGCATTCGGCCATACCCAGCTCGGCGGCGTCGCCGCGCACCTGGCCGGGCGGGTCCACGACGCGTTGGGAGTGAAGGTGCATTGGGCGCTGCCCGACTACCTGCAGCGCTCCGCCAGGCACATCGCGTCCAGGACCGACTTCGAGCAGGCGCAGGCGGTGGGCCGCAAGGCGGTCGCGTATGCGCTGGACGGCAGGAACGCGACCATGCCGGTGATCGTCCGGACTTCCGATTCGCCGTATCGCTGGAAGCTCGAAGCCGCGCCCCTGCAACGCATCGCCAACCGCGAGAAGAAGATGCCGGCGGGCTTCATCCGCAGCGATGGCCGCGGCATCACCGCGGCCGCGCGCCGTTACCTGGAGCCGCTGATCCGCGGCGAGGCCTATCCGCCGTACCGCCGTGACGGCTTGCCGGCGTACGTCGCGCTGGGCCACGCCCTGGTCCCCCGCAAGCTGGCGCCGTGGGCGGAGGATCCAGGCCGGGACTGAGGCCCGCGGAGCCCGGCCATTCGCCGACAAGCGGCGCCGCGGCCGCGGGTTGGCGGCGTATGTTGGACGTCACTTCCAAGCCACTGGAGGTGGGCATGAATACCCGGATCCCCCGCTCGCTCGCGGCCGCCACGCTGGCGCTGGCCCCGCTGCTGGCCTGCGCGCAGAACGTCCGCTACGAATGGCAGGGCGCGGCCTACACCAACGCCGAAGACGAGCTGATCGCCGAACGCGTGGTCAGCGGCGTGATCGGCGCCAGTCCCGGCAGCGGTGCGCAGGTCGTCTTCTTCCGCACCAAAGACCGGCAACCCGGCGAACTGGCGCTCGACGGCAGCGACGGCACGCTCGCGCAGCTGCCAAGCGGCGCCTACTACGCCATCGCCGTCGCGCCGGGCAACCACACCTACAACGTGGCCGGCCAGGCGCTGTCGCTGCAGGTGGAACCGGGCGAGCGCAGCTACGTCAGGATCGGCGACTATCGTGCCAATCCGCAGCTGCGGCCGAGCAACGCGCTGACCTTCCTGCGGCTGGTGACCGGCAAGCGCGAACCGCTGTACGCCAGCAACTGACCGGCGCGCAATGCGATCCAGGTCGTTGCCGCGGCTGCCGTCCCGTTGCGGCAGCCGTTCCGGGGGCGCCGCCTAGTCGCCGTTGCAGGGCAGGCCTTCGACCTGCATCGATACGGCATACATCGGGATAGGCGCCAACTGGCCGGCCTTGGCCCTGGCCAGCGACTCCTTCAGGTAGATGCGCGAGCGGCCCTGGTCATCCAGCGTGGGCGGGGCGACGTCCGCCGCATGCCGCCAGACCCGGACCACCGCCTGCTGGGTGGCGCAGGCGGCATTCGGCACGCGGATCACGTCGTTGAAGATCCAGCCTGCCGGCAGCGAAGGCTTGGCCTTGGCCGCATCGACCAGCCGGGCGCGCGGCCGGCAATTGGGGCTGGTGCGCACCGCGGCGAACCGGTACGGCTGCGCGGCGTCGCCGGTGAATTCGCCCTGCAGGCGGGCGCACGCCTCGGGAATGGCCCGCAGGATATGCAACACGCCCGGCGCCTGCGCCGGTGCGGGATCGCGCGTGATCTCGGGGGTCGGATCGGCCGCGAGGGCCGGGACGGCGACCGCGGCGGCGAGCAACAGGGTGGGCAGGCGCATGCGAATTCCCGTGGATGGCTTCCAATGCCGCGCAGGCTGTCACGCCGCCGCTGAACGTGGCCATGACATCGGCCGGCGGCCGCGCCGGCCCCTGTCGGTTCCCGCGGGCTCCGGCGCTGTGCGATAGTCGCAGGGTTGCCGCGCGCCGGGTTCCGCCGCGCCTGCGGCATCTCGCTGCAAATTCCTGTTGTCCGAATGTCCACTCTGGGGAGGGGTTCATGCTGGAGCAGTACGGTCTAGTCCTGGCGCTGGGTTGCGCCGTCATCGCGATCCTGTACGGGATCATTTCCGCGCGCTGGATCAATGCGCAGCCCGCCGGCAACGAACGCATGCAGCAGATCGCCGGCGCGATCCAGGAAGGCGCCCGCGCCTACCTCAACCGGCAATACACCACCATCGCCATCGCCGGGGTCGTGCTGTTCGTGCTGATCGGCCTGTTCCTGGGCTGGCATGCCGCGATCGGCTTCGCGCTCGGCGCGGTGCTCTCGGGCGCGGCCGGCTACATCGGCATGAACGTCTCGGTCCGCGCCAACGTGCGCACCGCCGAGGCCGCGCGCCGCGGCATGGGGCCGGCGATGGACGTCGCTTTCCGCGGCGGGGCGATTACCGGCATGCTGGTGGTGGGCCTGGGCCTGCTCGGTGTCGCCGGCTACTACGTCGTGTTGACGCAGTACCTGGGCGTGACCGGCGAGGCCGCGTTGCACGCGCTGGTCGGACTGGCCTTCGGCGCCTCGCTGATCTCGATCTTCGCGCGCCTTGGCGGCGGCATCTTCACCAAGGGCGCCGATGTCGGCGCCGACCTGGTGGGCAAGGTCGAAGCCGGCATTCCCGAGGACGATCCGCGCAATCCCGCGGTGATCGCCGACAACGTCGGCGACAACGTCGGCGACTGCGCCGGCATGGCCGCGGACCTGTTCGAGACCTATGCGGTCACGATCATCGCCACGATGCTGCTGGGCGGACTGATGGTGGCGCAGGCCGGCAGCAATGCCGTGCTGTACCCGCTGGTGCTCGGTGGCGTGTCGATCATCGCCTCGATCATCGGCGCGTTCTTCGTCAAGGTGAAGGAAGGCGGCTCGATCATGGGCGCCCTGTACAAAGGCGTGATCGTGTCGGCGGTACTGGCGGCGATCGCGTTCTGGCCGATCACCACGCAGCTGATGGCCGATTCCAGCTACGGCGCGATGAACCTCTACGGTTGCGCGCTGATCGGCCTGGTGCTGACCGGCGTGATCGTCTGGATCACCGAGTACTACACCGGCACCCAGTTCAAGCCGGTGCGGCACATCGCGCAGGCCTCGACCACCGGGCACGGCACCAACATCATCGCCGGCCTCGGCATCTCGATGAAGTCGACCGCGCTGCCGGTGATCGCGGTCTGCATCGCGATCTGGGGCGCGTTCGAACTCGGCGGCCTGTACGGCATCGCCATCGCCGCCACCGCGATGCTGTCGATGGCCGGCATGATCGTCGCGCTCGACGCCTACGGCCCGATCACCGACAACGCCGGCGGCATCGCCGAGATGGCGGAACTGCCGCCGGAGATCCGCAACATCACCGACCCGCTGGACGCGGTCGGCAACACCACCAAGGCGGTGACCAAGGGCTACGCGATCGGCTCCGCCGCGCTCGCCGCGCTGGTGCTGTTCGCCGACTACACCCACAACCTGCAGGCCAACAACCCGGGCGAGGTCTTCAGCTTCGACCTGTCCGACCACATGGTGATCATCGGCCTGCTGATCGGCGGCCTGATCCCCTACCTGTTCGGGGCGATGGCGATGGAAGCCGTGGGCCGCGCCGCGGGCGCGGTGGTCGAGGAAGTGCGCCGCCAGTTCCGCGACATCCCCGGGATCATGCAGGGCACGGGCAAGCCGCAGTACGACAAGGCGGTCGACATGCTGACGCGGTCGGCGATCAAGGAAATGATCGTGCCGTCGCTGCTGCCGGTGGCTGTGCCGATCATCGTCGGCCTGCTGCTGGGCCCGAAGGCGCTGGGCGGCCTGCTGATCGGCACGATCGTGACCGGCCTGTTCGTGGCGATCTCGATGACCACCGGCGGCGGCGCCTGGGACAACGCCAAGAAGTACATCGAGGACGGCAACTTCGGCGGCAAGGGCTCCGAGGCGCACAAGGCCGCGGTCACCGGCGATACCGTCGGTGATCCCTACAAGGACACGGCCGGCCCGGCGATCAACCCGCTGATCAAGATCATCAACATCGTCGCGCTGCTGCTGGTGCCGCTGCTGTAGGTCGCCTCCGCACGATACGCGAGCCAAGTCCCGCGCCTTGGGACGGGCCCGAAAACGGCGGCCTCCGGGCCGCCGTTTCCGTTTGCTGCACTGCAGCGAGTAAAATGCGCCCCCCCTCCCGCCGCACCCGGAGCAGCACCCCATGGGCCTGGACCTCGTCCCCACCGGCAGCAACCCGCCGGAAGAAATCAACGTCGTCATCGAGATCCCGAAGGACGCCGAGCCGGTCAAGTACGAGGTCGACAAGGCCTCCGGCGCGATCTTCGTCGACCGCATCCTGTCCACCCCGATGCGCTACCCGTGCAATTACGGCTACATCCCGCACACCGTCTGCGGCGACGGCGACCCGGCCGACGTGCTGGTGATCCTGCCGCTACCGCTGATCCCCGGCTCGGTGATCCGCTGCCGCCCGGTCGGCGTGCTGAAGATGAGCGACGAGGCCGGCGGCGACGAGAAGATCCTGGCGGTGCCGGTCGACAAGGTGTTCGCCGGCTACCGCCACATCGACGACATCGGCAAGGTCAGCCCGCACTGGCTCGAACGCATCGGCCACTTCTTCGAGCACTACAAGGACCTGGAGAAGGGCAAATGGGTGAAGCTCGACGGCTGGGGCGGCGCCGACGAGGCTAAAAGGATCCTGTCCGAGTCGATCGCGCGCTACAACGCCGAGCCGCACAAGCCCAACTTCTGAGCACGCTCCCTTGCCGGGGCACGAAGGCCGCGCGATGCGGCCTTCGTCGTTTCAGCGCCGGTCGAGGCGGATGATGGTCAATCCGATCAGGCGCGACACCACCGTGGCGATGTAACCGACGCCTGCGAACTGTTCCAGCATCACCAGCACGCGCGCCGGCGAGCTGACAGGCATGATGTCGCCGGAACCGGTGGCCGAGAGGTTGGTGAAGCTCAGGAACAGCAGTTCCAGCCAGCGCCGCGGCCGTTCCGGCTCGACCATCCCGGCAAAGCTGCCCGGGTACCAGGCCTGGCAGACGAAATACACGTAGGCGAAGCCCCAGGCAAGCAGGGTGAAGGTCGCGCCGGCGGCGAACAGCTCGTCCGCGCTGACATCGTGGTCGTGCAGCATGTACGCGATCAGGCCGCCGGCGGCATAGAAGTACAACGCAGCCTCCAGGGATGCCGAGAACAGCAGCAGGCCCGGATGATCGAACAGCACGCCGATGATGGTCAGCAGCATTGCCGGGATCGCCAGCAACCAGGCCACCCAGCGCACCGATGGACTGCGGTTGACCACCCACACCGCCAGCGGCACCACCACCAGCGCCACCGCGCCGAACAGCAGGCGCCCGCTGGTGGTGTCGTCCATCGACGGATACAGCAGCAGGCTCAGCAACTGCGCGGCCAGCAGGAACGCCGAAGGATGCCGGCGCGCCAGCACCGCCCACGGCCGCGACCACAGCGTGGCCTGGTGCATCAACCGATGATGCCGTACTGGTAACGCAGCGCGTAATAGGCCACGTACACCCACGACAGAAGGCCGTGCACGATGACCCACAACAGCGACTTGTTCGCGGTCCAGGAAATCACCATCGCCAGCGCGCTGCCGAAGCTGATCCCGGCCTTGACCACGGCACGACCACCCTTCATTTCATCTCCTCCGGATCCCGGCCGCCGCGACATGCTTGCGCCTAGCCGGGACGATACACCTGCGCCCCGGCGGCGCGGAATTCGGCCGCCTTCTCCGCCATCCCGGCCTCGAGCGCGTCGGCTTCGCCGACCCCATGGCCGGCGGCGTAGTCGCGTACGTCCTGGGTGATGCGCATCGAGCAGAAGTGCGGCCCGCACATCGAGCAGAAATGCGCCAGCTTGTGCGCGTCCTTGGGCAGGGTTTCGTCGTGGAACGAGCGCGCCTTCTCCGGATCCAGGCCGAGGTTGAACTGGTCTTCCCAGCGGAATTCGAAGCGCGCCTTGGACAGCGCGTTGTCGCGCACCTGCGCGCCCGGATGGCCCTTGGCCAGGTCCGCCGCGTGCGCGGCGATCTTGTAGGCCATGATGCCGTCGCGCACGTCTTCGCGGTTGGGCAGGCCCAGGTGTTCCTTGGGCGTGACGTAGCAGAGCATCGCGGTGCCGTACCAGCCGATCATCGCCGCGCCGATCGCGGACGTGATGTGGTCGTAGCCCGGCGCGATGTCGGTGGTCAGCGGGCCGAGGGTGTAGAACGGCGCCTCGCCGCATTCGGCCAGCTGCTTGTCCATGTTCTCCTTGATCAGCTGCATCGGCACGTGGCCGGGGCCTTCGATCATGGTCTGGACGTCGTGCTTCCAGGCGATCCTGGTCAGCTCGCCCAGCGTCTCCAGCTCGCCGAACTGGGCGGCGTCGTTGGCGTCGGCGATGCAGCCCGGGCGCAGGCCGTCGCCGAGCGAGAAGGCGACGTCATAGGCCTTCATGATCTCGCAGATGTCCTCGAAGTGGGTGTAGAGGAAATTCTCCTTGTGGTGCGAGAGGCACCACTTGGCGAGGATCGAGCCGCCGCGCGAGACGATGCCGGTCACGCGCTTCGCGGTCAGCGGCACGTAGCGCAGCAGCACGCCGGCGTGGATGGTGAAGTAGTCCACGCCCTGTTCGGCCTGTTCGACCAGGGTGTCGCGGAATATCTCCCAGGTCAGTTCCTCGGCGCGGCCGTCGACCTTTTCCAGCGCCTGGTAGATCGGCACCGTCCCGATCGGCACCGGGCTGTTGCGGATGATCCACTCGCGGGTCTCGTGGATGTGCTTGCCGGTGGACAGGTCCATCACCGTGTCGGCGCCCCAGCGGATCGCCCACACCAGCTTCTCGACTTCCTCGGCGATGCCGGAGGAGACCGCGGAGTTGCCGATGTTGGCGTTGATCTTGGTCAGGAAGTTGCGACCGATGATCATCGGCTCGCTTTCCGGATGGTTGATGTTGTTGGGCAGGATCGCGCGGCCGCGGGCGATCTCGTCGCGCACGAACTCCGGGGTGATCAGCTTCTGGATGCTGGCGCCGAAGCTCTGCCCCGGATGCTGCGCCAGCAGGCCGGCATCGCGCACCTGCTCCAGGCGCTGGTTCTCGCGGATCGCGACGAACTCCATTTCCGGGGTGACGATGCCGCCCCTGGCGTAATGCATCTGCGAGACGTTGGCGCCGGCCGTCGCGCGCCGCGGCAAGGGCCGGTTGGCGAAGCGCACGGCATCCAGGCGGGCATCGGTTTCGCGCCCGCGGCCGAACGAGGACGACAGCGCCGCCAACGGCTCGCTGTCGCCGCGCTCGGCGATCCATGGCGCGCGCAAGGGCGGCAGGCCGGCGGCCAGGTCGATGCGCGCGTCGGGATCCGAATACGGACCGGAGCAGTCGTACACCGTGAGCGGGGGGTTGTCCTCGCCGCCGAACAGGCTCGGCGTCGGGGTCTGCACGACCTCGCGCATCGGCACCCGCAGGTCGCCGCGGGAACCGGCGACGTGGATCTTGCGCGAACCGGGGATCGGCCGGGTGACCGCCTCGGACAGCTGCTCGGCCTGGCGCATCAGTTCGGAGGGCACTGCATTCATCGGATCGCTCCCGCGTTCGCTTGGATGGTCGCCCGGGCGTGGCCGCGCGGGCGGTTGCGAAGCAGGGCGCGACCGGGCGCAAGGCTGGCGGCCGCGAAGCTTCCCTACGCCGGTCTCAACCGGATCAGGTTCGAAGGGACTGTCTCAACCGGCCTGGTGCAGGCGACCGGTACCCCCGCTTCCCCGCTATTGCACCACGTCGCGCCCCGGATCGGCTAGTTCCCTGCTGCACGCGGCAATTGCGGGGGCGGCGGTCGCGACACGGCGCGCTGCGATCCGCGGACCGCCACCGCGCGGAGGCGACGTCCGGAAGCGCCGTTCCCGCGCTCAGCGCAGCGACGCGTTGATGCCCGCCAGCGCCGCGCTGCCCGGACACAATTCGGCCGCACCCAGCGCGTTCAGCGGCCCCGCCACCGTGGCCAGGTGGGCGTGCAGGTCCTCGGCGGCCGGGTCCACGTACAGCAGCCCGGTGATCACCTCGCCGTGGGCGTGGCGCTGCTGGATGATGTTCATCGCCGCGATCCGGTCGCGCGGGTCGTAGCCGGCGTCGAGCTTGCGCAGGCGCAGCACGCTGCCATCGTGCTGCTCGACCTCGATCATCCGCCCTTCGGCGTAGTCGACCGCGATCTCGGCGCGCGGCGGGATCACGTCCATGCGGTTGACCGCGTCGTTGTGCTCGCGCACGTAGTCGTAGCTCTTGGTGCTGCCGGCATGGTTGTTGAAGGCCACGCAGGGGCTGATCACGTCCAGGAACGCGACGCCGCGGTGCGACAGCGCGCCCTTGATCAGCGGCACCAGCTGCGCCTTGTCGCCGGAGAAACTGCGGGCGACGTAGCTGGCGCCCAGCTGCAGCGCCATCGTCACCATGTCCAGCGGGCTGTCGGTGTTGGCCACGCCCTTCTTGGACACCGACCCCTGGTCGGCGGTGGCCGAGAACTGGCCCTTGGTCAGTCCGTACACGCCGTTGTTCTCGACGATGTAGACCATGTCCACGCCGCGGCGGATTGCGTGCACGAACTGGCCGATGCCGATGGACGCGGAATCGCCGTCGCCGGACACGCCCAGGTAGATCAGTTCGCGGTTGGCCAGGTTGGCCCCGGTGAGCACCGAGGGCATGCGCCCGTGCACGGTATTGAAGCCGTGCGACTGGCCCAGGAAATAGGTCGGGGTCTTGGAGCTGCAGCCGATGCCGGAGAGCTTGGCGACGCGGTGCGGCTGGATGTCGAGCTCCCAGCAGGCCTGGATGATCGCGGCGGAAATCGAATCGTGGCCGCAACCCGCGCACAGGGTCGAAACCGCACCCTCGTAGTCGCGGCGGGTGAAGCCGATCGCATTGCAGGCCAGCGTGGGATGGTGGAGCTTCGGCTTGGCGAGATAGGTCATGGCTCAAGCCACTCCGGGTGCGGGCCGCAGGCGGCCGGAAATCGCGTCGACGATGAAACGCGCGGTGATCGGGGTGCCGTCGTAGTGCAGCACCGCCAGCAGGCGGGCCGGATCGACCTCGAACGCGTCGACCAGCAACGTGCGCAACTGGCCGTCGCGGTTCTGCTCGACCACGAACACCGATTCGTGGGCGAGGATGAATGCGCGCACCGCCTCCGGGAACGGATACGCGCGCACGCGCAATGCATCCAGCGCGATGCCGTCGGCCAGCAATCGCTCCAGCGCCTCGTCCATGGCTGGCGCGGTCGAGCCGAAGTAGAGGACGCCATGCCTGGCCGGCTGGCCCGCCTGCCGCAGCACCGGCTGCGGCACCAGCGACCGGGCGGTGTCGAACTTCCGCAGCAACCGCTCCATGTTGTAGACGTAGTCGGGGCCGCGCTCGGAATATTTGGCCTGCGGGTCGCGCGAGGTACCGCGGGTGAAGTAGGCGCCCTTGTCCGGGTGCGTGCCGGGCCAGGTGCGCCACGGAATGCCGTCGCCGTCGACGTCCTTGTAGCGCGCGAACTCGCAGCCCGCCTCCAGCTGCGCGGCGGTCATCACCTTGCCGCGGTCGTAGCCGCGCGCGTCGTCCCAGGCGAACGGTGCGCACAACCGCTGGTTCATCCCGATGTCGAGGTCGCTCATCACGAACACCGGCGTCTGCAAGCGGTCGGCGAGGTCGAGCGCGGCGGCGGCGAACTCGAAGCACTCGTGCGGATCCTCGGGGAACAGCAATACGTGGCGGGTGTCGCCGTGCGAGGCATGGGCGCAGGCGAGGATGTCCGACTGCTGGGTGCGGGTGGGCATGCCGGTGGACGGCCCGCCGCGCTGCACGTCGATGATCGTGACCGGAATCTCGGCGAAGTAAGCCAGGCCGATGAATTCGTTCATCAGCGAGATGCCGGGGCCCGAGGTGCTGGTGAAGGCGCGCGCGCCGTTCCAGCCGGCGCCGACCACCATCCCGATCGAGGCGATCTCGTCCTCGGCCTGGATCACCGCGTAACGGTTGCCACCGCCATCCGGAGCGGCGCGGAACTTCTGGCAGTACTTCTGGAACGCCTCGGCCAGCGACGACGACGGCGTGATCGGATACCAAGCGCACACCGTGGCCCCGCCGTAGACGCAACCCAGCGCGGCAGCGGCGTTGCCTTCGACGAAAATCCGGTCGCCGACCGCATCGGCGCGCTGCACCCTAAGACCGATGCCCTTGTTGGGAAGCCCGGACATGGATGGCCGGGCCGTTGCGCAGGCATCCGCGTCCAGCACGTGTTCGCGCACCCAGTTGCGGCCCAAGTGCAGCGCCTCGATGTTGGGGGTCTGCAGTTGCGGCTTGCTCCGGTACTGCTCGCCGATCAATGCCTCGATCACGGCCACGTCCATGTCCAGCAGCACCGACAGCGCGCCGATGTACATGATGTTCTTGAACAACTGGCGCTGGCGCGGGTCGCTGTAGGTCGCGTTGCAGATTTCGGTCAGCGGCACGCCGATGACGTTGACGTCGTCCCGGAACTTCGAGCGCGGCAGCGGCTTGCTGTTGTCGTGGAAGAGGTAACCGCCGGGCTCGATCTCGGCGACGTCGGCGTCCCAGGTCTGCGGGTTCATCGCCACCAGCAGGTCGACGCCGCCACGGCGGCCGAGCCAGCCGCGCCCGGAGACGCGCACCTCGTACCATGTCGGCAGGCCCTGGATGTTGGAGGGGAAGATGTTGCGCGGGCTGACCGGCACGCCCATGCGCAGGATCGCCTTGGCGAACAATTCGTTGGCCGAGGCCGAGCCGGAGCCGTTGACGTTGGCGAACTTGACGACGAAGTCGTTGACCGCGACCAGCGCCGGGGTCCGCGCGCTCGCCATCGTGGCGGGAGCCGCGGGTGCGTTCATGCCGCTTCCCTCGCCTTGCGGTCGCGGCACCCCGAGCCGGCGTGCGTCTCCAGCAACAGGAACTTCTGCATGTCCCAGGCCCCCGTCGGGCAACGCTCGGCGCACAGGCTGCAATGCAGGCACACGTCCTCGTCCTTGACCATCACCCGCAGCGTCTTCAGCGGCGCGGACACGTAGAGTTCCTGCGCCAGGTTGAGCGCGGGCGCGGTGAGGTGCCGGCGCAGCTCGGGCTCGTCGGCGTTGGCGGTGAAGGTGATGCAGTCGGTCGGGCAGATGTCGACGCAGGCATCGCACTCGATGCACTTGTCGCGGGTGAACACGGTCTGCACGTCGCAGTTGAGGCAGCGCTGGGTTTCCTTGAACGCGGTCAGCGGGTCGAAGCCGAGCTCGACCTCGGTGCCGATGTTGTCGAGCTTCCTGGCCGCTTCCGACCACGGCACGACGAAGCGCTCGTCTGGCGACACGGCGTTGTCGTAGCTCCACTCGTGGATGCCCATCTTCTGCGAGGTCAGCTGCACCAGCGGGTCGGGCCGCTGGCGCGGGTCCTCGCCGTGCAGCAGCCGGTCGATCGAGATCGCCGCCGCGTGGCCGTGGGCGACCGCCCAGATGATGTTCTTGGGCCCGAACGCGGCGTCGCCGCCGAACAGCACGTGCGGCAGCGTGGACTGGAAGGTGGTCTTGTCGACCACCGGCATGCCCCACTCGTCGAAATCGATGCCGGTGTCGCGCTCGATCCACGGGAAGGCATTTTCCTGGCCGACCGCGATCAGCACGTCGTCGCAGTCGAAATGCTCGTCGGGTTCGCCGGTCGGCAGCAGCCGGCGGCGGCCGTTGTCGTCGTACTCTGCGCGCACCTTCTCGAAGGCCATGCCGGTCAGGCGGCCATTGGCGTGGATGAAGGCCTTGGGCACGCGGAAGTCGAGGATCGGGATGCCTTCGTGCATCGCATCCTCCTTTTCCCACGGGCTGGCCTTCATCTCGTCGAAGCCCGAGCGCACGATCACCTTGACGTCGGCGCCGCCGAGACGGCGCGCGGAGCGGCAGCAGTCCATCGCGGTGTTGCCGCCGCCCAGCACCAGCACGCGCCTGCCGATCGCGGTGACATGGCCGAAATAGACGTTCGCCAGCCAGTCCAGGCCGACATGGATGTTCGCCGCGGCCTCGCTGCGTCCAGGCAGCTCGAGGTCGCGCCCGCGCGGCGCGCCGCTGCCGACGAACACCGCATCAAACCCCTCGGCCAGCAGCGACCGCATCGATTCGATGCGCCGGCCGCCGACGAAGTCGACGCCCAGGTCGAGGATGTAGCCGGTTTCCTCGTCGATCACTTCCTCGGGCAGGCGGAAGCGCGGCACCTGGGTGCGCATGAAGCCACCGGCCTTCGGGTCGGCCTCGAACACGGTGACCTGGTAACCCAGCGGCGCCAGGTCGCGGGCGACGGTGAGCGATGACGGGCCGGCGCCGACGCAGGCAATGCGCCTGCCGTTGCGCTGCGCGGCCGGCTGCGGCATGCGCGCGCGGACATCGCCCTTGAAATCGGCGGCGACGCGCTTGAGGCGGCAGATCGCGACCGGCTCGGGCTTGCCGGTGTTGTTCTCCTCGACCCGTCCGCGCCGGCACGCCGGTTCGCAGGGACGGTCGCAGGTGCGGCCGAGGATCCCGGGAAAAACGTTGCTCTGCCAGTTGACCATGTACGCGTCGGCGTAGCGGCCGGCGGCGATCAGGCGGATGTATTCGGGAACCGGCGTATGCGCCGGGCATGCCCACTGGCAGTCGACGACCTTGTGGAAGACGTCGGGGTTGCGGATATCGGTCGGCTCCAACGCCTCTCTCCCGCCTGCCGACCGGTCCTGCCGGCCGTCGCATGCCGGAGTCTAGCCCCGATCCGCGGCCAATGGAGAGGTACCCAAAGGCAACACCGGGGGCACGTGGAATAACCCGCGCTGTCCGGCACTCTACCCCCCTTCTTCGAATTCTTTTCCCGCTGAAGGAAAGGCCCGCGCCTGCAGGATGACGGGGCGCCGGATGCGGACGCCCTTGGGTGCGAATGTCCCCCGGCGCCGGCCGTTGGCCGGCACCTCCTCCTTGATTTCGCACCCAAGGGCGTCCGCACGCGGCGTGGGGGTTGCGCATTGGCTCACAAGTGCAAAGCAGGCCAGCTTTTCGGCAAGCTCGTCATCCGACGTCCCGGCGTGGCCGCCAGCCCTTCGGGGCGAAATAAAGGAGGAGGCCGAAGGCCGGGGGACATTCGCCCCGAAGGGCTGGCGGTCACGCCGGGGCCGGTCCAATCGCCGCGAAGGCATGCGATCAGGCAATCAGGTAATCGTCTTGCCGGGAGTGGGCTGAGAAACCTCGCCCCAGGTCAGCGACGCACGCGGAACCACGCCGCGTACAGCGCCGGCAGGAACAGCAGGGTCAGCGCCGTCGCCACCGTCAGGCCGCCCATGATCGCCACCGCCATCGGCCCGAAAAAGGCGCTGCGCGACAGCGGGATCATCGCCAGGATCGCGGCCAGCGCGGTCAGCACGATCGGCCGGAAGCGACGCACGGTGGCCTCGACCACGGCGGTCCAGCGATCGTGCCCGGCGGCGATGTCCTGCTCGATCTGGTCCACCAGGATCACCGCGTTGCGCATGATCATGCCCGCCAGCGCGATCGTGCCGAGCATGGCCACGAACCCGAACGGCACCCGGAACACCAGCAGGAACAGGGTGACGCCGATGAGACCCAGTGGCGCGGTCAGCAACACCAGCACGGATCGCGACAGGCTGCGCAGCTGCAACATCAGCAACGTCACCACCACGAACAGGAACAGCGGCATCCCGGCGACGATCGAATCCTGCCCGCGCGCGGCATCCTCGACGCTGCCGCCGGTCCGCAACAGGTAGCCCTCCGGCAGCTGCGCGCGGATGCCATCCAGCGTGGGCGCGATCTGGGCGGTGACCGTGGCCGGCTGCAGCCCGTCGCGGATGTCCGCGCGCACGGTCACGGTCGGCAGCCGGTCGCGGTGCCAGACGATGCCGTCCTCGAACGCGTACTCGAGCGTGGCCACCTGCGACAGCGGCACCGATGCGCCGTTCGTGGTCGGCACCGCGAGGCTGGCGAGCATGTCCAGGCGGCTGCGCTCGTCGTCGCTGCCGCGCAGCAGCACCTCGACCAGCTCGTTGCCCTCGCGATAGGTGCTCACGTGCAGCCCCGACAGCGAGCCGGCGAGGAAGTGCGCCAGGTTCGCGGAGCTGACCCCGAGCGCGCGGGCGCGGTCCTGCTCGATCCGCAGGCGCACGACCTTGCTGGGCTCGTCCCAGTCGAGGTTGACGTTGGCCACGTGCGGGTTGGCGCGCACCTGGTCGGCGACCTGGCGCGCCAGCGCACGCACGCGGTCGATGTGCTCGCCCGAGACGCGGAACTGGATCGGGTAGCCGACCGGTGGCCCGTTCTCCAGCCGCGTCACCCGCAACTGCAGCTCCGGGAAGCGCGGCGCGACGTCGTCGGTCAGCCATGTCCGCAACTGTTCGCGCGCCTCGATGTCGTCGGCACGGACCACGAACTGGGCGAAGTTGGCCGCCGGCAGTTGCTGGTCCAGCGGCAGGTAGAAGCGCGGCGAGCCGGTGCCGACGTAGGCGACGAAGTTGTCGATCCCGGCACGGCCCTCGAGCATCGCCTCGAGCCTGTGCGCCTGCGCCGCGGTCGCGCGCAGCGAGGACCCTTCGGCCAGTTCCATGTCGACCATGAGTTCGGGCCGGGTCGACTCGGGGAAGAACTGCTGCGGCACGAACCGGAACAGCACGATCGACAGCGCGAACGCGGCCACGGTGGCGCCGATCACCAGCCAGCGATGCGCCAGGCACCAGTCCAGCAGTCCACGGAAGCGACGGTAGAAGGGGCGCTGGTAGGGATCGTGCCCGTCCGCTCCGTGCGCCGGCGCGGCATCGGAACGCGGCGCCAACGCGAAGGCATATTGCGGCCAGCGGTCGCCCAGCCGCATGCGCCATCCGTGCCAGCGCGCGGCCAGCGTGCCCGGCTTGCGCGCGTCCGCGTGCGCGGGATCGGGCAGCATGCGGTCGCCCAGGTAGGGGATGAACAGCACCGCCGCGATCCACGACACCAGCAGCGCGATCGTCACCACCTGGAACAGCGAGCGCGTGTATTCGCCCGTGCTCGACGCGGCCGTGGCGATCGGCAGGAACCCGGCCGCGGTCACCAGCGTGCCGGTCAGCATCGGGAAGGCGGTCGATTCCCAGGCGAAGCTCGCCGCCTTCAGCCGCGAGTAGCCCTGCTCCATCTTGATCGCCATCATTTCCACCGCGATGATCGCGTCGTCCACCAGCAGCCCCAGCGCCAGCACCAGCGCGCCCAGCGAGATCTTGTGCAGGCCGATGCCGAAGTAGTGCATGACGGCGAAGGTCATCGCCAGCACCAGCGGGATGCTGACCGCCACCACCAGCCCGGTGCGCAGGCCCAGCGAGAAGAAGCTGACCAGCAGCACGATGCACACCGCCTCGGCGAGCACGCGCATGAATTCGCCGACCGACTCGCGCACCGCCTCGGGCTGGTCGCTGACCTTGTCCAGCGCCATGCCCGCCGGCAGTGCCTGCTGCAGCCGCGCGAACTCGCCGTCCAGTGCGCCGCCGAGCTTGAGGATGTCGCCGCCATCCTTCATCGCCACCGCGATGCCGATCGCGTCCTGCCCCATGAAGCGCATCTTCGGCGCCGCCGGGTCGCTGAAGCCGCGCTGCACGCGGGCGATGTCGCCCAGGCGCAGGGTGCGGTCGCCGGCGCGGATCGGGAAGTCGCGGATCGCCTGCACCGAGGCGAACGCGCCATCCACGCGCAACTGCACGCGCTCGCCCCTGCCTTCGAAGAAGCCGGCGGGGGTGACCGCGTTCTGCTGCTCCAGCGCCTGCTGCACCGCCGCCAGCGGGATCCCGAGCGTGGCCAGCTTGGCGTTGTCGACTTCGATCCAGACCTTCTCATCCTGCAGCCCGAGCAGCTCGACCTTGCCGACGTCGGGCACCCGTTGCAGCTCCAGCTCGATCCGCTCGGCGTAGTCCTTGAGCACCGCGTAGTCGAAGCCAGGGCCGGTGATCGCGTAGATGTTGCCGAAGGTGTCGCCGAACTCGTCGTTGAAAAACGGGCCGACCACGCCTTCGGGCAGGGTCGGGCGGATGTCGCCGACTTTCTTGCGCACCTGGTACCAGAGATCGGGCACCTGCTTCGACGGCATCGCATCGCGCGCCATGAAGATCACCTGCGACTCGCCCGGGCGCGAGTACGAGCGGATGAACTCGTACTGGCCGGTGGTCATCAACTGCTTCTCGATCCGCTCGGTGACCTGCTCGGCGACCTGCCGTGCGGTCGCGCCGGGCCACAGCGTGCGCACCACCATCGCCTTGAAGGTGAACGGCGGGTCTTCCGACTGGCCGAGGTGCCGGTACGACCAGGCGCCGACCAGCGCCAGCACCAGCATCGCGTAGACCACCAGCGCGCGGTTGCGCAGCGCCCACTCGGACAGGTTGAAGTCGCGCATCGGTGCTTACGGCGCCTTGCCCGCGGGTGCTGCCGGCGCCACCGGCCGGTTGTCCCGATCCACCGGCGCGACCATCTCGCCCGCGCGCAGCAGGTGGCCGCCAGCCGCCACGATCCAGTCCGACGCCGCCACGCCGCGCAACACCGGCACGCGGTCCTCGCCGAAGGCGCCCAGCCGCACCGGCACCGAGCGCAGCTTGTGGGTGGCCGCATCGACCACCCACACCGCGGTCGCGCCGTTGTCGCCGCGCTGGATCGCCGACAGCGGCACGGTCAATGCCGCACCGCCCGGGTCGCTGCCGCCACGCGCATAGACGCGTGCGCTCTGGCCCAGTTCCACCGCATCGGAGGCCGATCCCCGCAACGCCACCCGCGCGGCGTAGGTGCGCGTCTGCGGATCGGCGGCAGGCGCGATCTCGCGGATCGTGCCCGGCAAGCGCGTGCCCGCGGCATTCCACAACTCCACCAGCACCGGCTGGCCGACATGGAAGCCGCGGATCACCGACTCGGGCAGGGCGATCGCGATTTCACGGCCGGCATCGCCGGCCAGGGTGAACACCGGCTGCCCCGCCGCGACCACCTGCCCCGCTTCGGCCTGGCGGGCGGCGATGACACCGGCGCGCGGCGCGCGCAGCTGGCTGTAGCCGGCCTGGTTGCGGGCGACATCGAAATTGGCCCGCGCCGCCTTGGCCTGGCCGGCCGCGGCGGCAAGGGCGGCGTCCTGTGCATCGAGCGCGGAACGGCTGACCAGCTGCTGCCGCGCCAGTTGCGCGAAGCGCGCGCGATCGGCGCTGGCGCGCGCCCGCTCGGCTTCCGCCGCGGCGAGTTGCGCCTGGGCGGCCTGCGCCTGCAGCTTGAGGTCGCCCGGATCGAGCTCGGCCAGCAGGTCTCCGCGATCCACCTTGTCGCCGACATCGACGAAACGCCGGACCAGGTTGCCGCCGACCCGGAACGACAGCGCGCTTTCCTCGCGGGCCCGCACCTCGCCCGCGAAGGCCAGCGCCGAAGCGTCCGCAGCCGGGGCCGGATGCACCACCAACACCGGGCGCGGCGGCGTGGCGGGCGCGTCGCCGCGGCCGCAGGCTGCCAGTGCCAGCGTGGCCGCCAGCGCGAAGGCCAGCCGCAACGCTGTCCGGGGCCCGGCCGTGATCGTCATTCGCATCGCTGATGCCCGCCCGCGGATTAATGAACTTTTCGGTATGGTATAAATAACATACCGATTAGTCTACTATTAGGGAATGTCGCGCAAGCCTGTCATTGCAGTCCCTGTCCCGAAGGCCGCCGCTCCGGGCCGCCCGAAGGACCTGGGCAAGGGCACGGCGATCCTCGACGCCGCCAAGCGCCTGTTCACCACCCATGGCTTCGACGGCGCCAGCATGGACCAGATCGCGGCCGAGGCCGGGGTTTCCAAGCTCACCGTGTACAGCCATTTCGGCGACAAGGAGACCTTGTTCGCCGCTGCGGTCAAGTCGTTCTGCGAGCAGCAGTTGCCCGACGCCCTGTTCGAGGAACGACCGGAGGTGGCGCTGCGCGAACGCCTGTTGCTGGTGGCGCGCGCGTTCTTCGCCATGATCACCTCGCCCGAGGCGGTCGCCGGGCACCGCATCCTGTGTTCGCCGCAGATCGCCGACACGCCGTTGCCGCAGCTGTTCTGGGAAGCAGGCCCGCAACGAGTGCAGGACGCGTTCGCCGAGCTGCTGCGCCGGCGCGCGGCGCTGGGCGAACTGGAGATCGACGACGTGCCGCGCGCGGCCGCGCAATTCCTGACCCTGCTCAAGGGCGAACCGCACGCACAGCTTGTGTTCGGCTGCTGCGGCCCGCATGGCCACGATACCGAGCGCCACCTGGCGGCGACGGTCGACCTGTTCCTGCGGGCCTATGCGCCCCGCTGAAGGCCGGCGCGCACGGTCGTGGTTGCATCCGTGGGTCGCGGTGACTTCTGGCACTCAGTGCCGGTGTGGTAGCACAGCCATCCTGTGGCCATGCTCCCGCGCGACCACGGGTAAAATCGCGCTCCCGGCACTGTCGCCGGACGCCCCCACGAGACCGTCCAGATGACCACGATCGACTACGCCCGCGCCCGCGAAACCATGGTCGAGCAGCAGGTGCGCCCCTGGGACGTGCTCGATCCGCGGGTGCTGGACACCTTGGCAAGGCTGCCGCGCGAGGCATTCGTGCCCGAGGCTTACCGCGCCCTGGCCTATGCCGACCTGCAACTGCCGATCGGCCACGGCGAAGTGATGCTCAAGCCGGTGGTCGAAGGCCGCACCCTGCAGGCACTGGCGCTGCAGCCGACCGACGCGGTGCTGGAAATCGGCACCGGCAGCGGCTGGTTCACCGCCTGCCTCGGCCGCCTGGCGCGCGAGGTCGTCAGCCTCGAGTTGCATGCCGACCTCGCCGAGGCCGCGCACGCGCGACTGGCCGCGCAGGGCCTCGACGGCAATGTCCGCATCGAGGTGGTCGACGCGTTGCACCACGAAAGCACCCGCCGCTACGACGCGATCTGCGTCACCGGCGCCGTGGACGTGGTGCCGGCGCGATTCCTGCAGTGGCTGCGGCCCGGCGGGCGCCTGTTCGTGGTCAGCGGCAGGACGCCGGCGATGGTTGCGCAGTTGCTGCACGCCGACGCGGCCGATGGCGGCGTGGTGCGGGTGCAATCCCTGTTCGAAACCGACATTCCCTACCTCGCCGGCGCCGCGCCGGTGCCGCAGTTCCAGTGGTGACACACTCCCCCCGCATGCCCGGCGGCTTCCGCCTGCGCGCACTTCGCACCGAAGGACCCCACATGATCCGTCGCCCCCTAGTCCTCGCCCTCGCCCTGGCCCTGCTGCCGGCTGCCGGCGTGCACGCCGAAGACCTGCTGCAGACCTACGAACTCGCGCGCACCGGCGATCCGCAACTGGCCGCGGCCGAATCCGGGCGCCTGGCCACCAAGGAAGGCGCGGTGCAGGCACGCGCGGCGCTGCTGCCGCAGGTCGATGGCAGCGCCAGCTACCGGCGCACCAAAAGCACCGGCCCCTCGACCCAGACCCAGTTCGACCCGGTCACCGGCCAACCGGTGCGCTTCACCGGCGATTCGGAAAGCACCAGCAACAACCGCAACCTCAGCGTCAACGTCAGCCAGGTGCTGTTCGACTTCGGCACGTTCTCCCGCGTCAAGAGCCAGAACGCGATCAGCCATGCCGCCGACTTCCAGCTCGAATCGGCCGGCGATTCGCTGGTGACGCGCACCTCGCAGGCCTATTTCAACGTGCTGGTGGCGATCGAGAGCCTGGCGGCCGCCGAGACCCAGGAAACCGCGCTGAAGAAGCAGTTCGACTTCGCCAGCAAGCGCCTGGAAGTGGGCCTGGCCCCGATCACCGACGTGCATGAAGCACGCGCGCAGTACGACAGCGCCCGCGCCAACACCATCGTCGTGCGCAACGTGCTGGAGGACGCCTACCAGGCGCTGGTCGAGATCACCGGCCAGCCGATCCGCAACCTCAAGGGCCTGCCCGCCGATTTCCAGCCGACGCTGCCCAACGAGCGCGACGCCGATGCCTGGGTCGCCGCCGCGGTGGACAACAATCCCGCGCTCAAGGCCAAGCAGCTGCAGGTGCAGGCCAGCGAGGCCGACGTCACCACCGCGCGCGCGGGGCACCTGCCGACGCTGTACTTCAACGGCAGCTACGGCAAGAACGCCACGTGGGGCGACAGCACGTTTTCCAGCAGCAATCCGCCGTTCTCCAGCACGTACCCCACCGGCGGCGAGAGCCGCGGCCCCGCTTTCGGCGTCACCCTGAGCGTGCCGATCTTCGCCGGCGGCGCCACCCAGTCGCGGGTGCGGCAGGCGTTGGCGCAGCGCGATGTCGCCAGCGACGAACTGGAGCAGCAGAAGCGCGGCCTGGAGCGCGCGACCCGCAACGCCTACCAGACGCTGGTCGCCGGGATCAGCGAAGTCGAAGCCCGGCGCCTGGCGCTGGTGTCGGCGCAGAGCGCCTACGACGCGTCGCAGGTGGGCCTGGAAGTCGGCACCCGCACCGTGCTCGACGTGCTCAACAACCAGCAGACGTTGTTCCGCGCGCAGCTGGACTACGCCCAGGCGCGCTACAACTTCCTGCAGAACCGGCTGCTGCTGGAGCAGGCCGCCGGCACGCTCGACATCGAGGACGTGCAGGACGTCAACCGCCTGCTGACCGTCAACGCCGACGCGCAGCTGGCCCCGGGCGACCTGGCGCAGTAAACGAGGCGCGCCGGCTCAGGCCGGGGACAGGTCCACCGCGATCCGGTCCAGCGTGCGCCTGAGCGCGCCGCGGCCCTGGTCCACGAGGGCATGCGCGGCGGCGACCATCGCCGCGCGCGCCGGCGCATCGTCCAGCAGGCGCTCGACGTGGTCGCCGACCTGCTGCGCATCCTCCCCGACCTGCAACGCCCCGGCGGCGCGCATGTGCGCGGCGATGTCGGCGAAGTTGTGCAGGTGCGGGCCGCTGACCACTGCGGTGCCGACGGCCGCCGGCTCCAGCAGGTTGTGGCCGCCGACGTCCTGCAGGCTGCCGCCAACGAAGGCGACCCGCGCGCAACCATAGAACGGCATCAGCTCGCCAAGGGTGTCGATCACGAACACCGCGTCGTCGCGGTCCGGCCACTGCGTCAGCTTGCGCGTGGCGACGCGCCAGCCGGCGTCCACCGCCTGCTGCGCCACCGCCTTGAAGCGCTCCGGATGCCGCGGCGCCCACAACAGCAGCAGGTCCGGCCAGCGCCCGCGCAGGCGCCGGTGCATGGCAATGACCGCGGCCTCTTCATCGACGTGGGTGCTGGCGGCGATCCAGGCCGGGCGCCCGCCGATGCGCGCGGCGAACGCCGCCGCGAAGTCGGGCCAGCCGGCGCCGACGGCGACGTCGTACTTGAGGTTGCCGGATACCAGCGTGGTGTCCGCATCGGCGCCCAGGCGCACGAAGCGAGCGGCATCGCCTTGCGACTGCGCCAGCACCGCGCGCAGGGTGCGCAGCGCCCGCCGCAGCAGCGGCCGCAGCACGCGATACCCGCGCAGCGACCGTTCCGACAGGCGGGCATTGACGATGTACGCGGGCACGCCGTGGTCGCGGCAGCCGAACAGCAGGTTCGGCCACAGTTCCGTTTCCAGCACCAGGGCCAGCGTCGGCCGGTAGTGGCGCAGGAAGCGCGATACCGCGCCGGGCAGGTCGTAGGGCAGGTACACGTGCTCGACCTTGTCGCCCCACAACGCGCGGATCCGCTCCGAGCCGGTCGGGGTAATGCTGGTGACGAGGATGCGCAGGTCCGGGCGGCGCGTGCGCAAGGCGTTGACCAGCGGTGCGGCGGCATTGACCTCGCCCACCGAGACCGCGTGCACCCACACCGTGGCGGCCTGCGGTTCGTCGCCGTAGACCGCGTAGCGCTCGTTCCAGCGCTGGAAATAGTCGCCCTGGCGGAACCCGCGCCAGATCAGGTGGTAAACGGTGACCGGGGCCAGCAGGTACAGCGCGACAACGTACAGGCCGCGCAGCACTCGTTCGATGGGGTCGGCCTGCATGGCGACAGGATAGCGAAGGCAGGGGGCTTGCCGGCGGATCCCGTGCCGGCGCGCCCGCTAGAATCGATCCATGCCAGGCCACCCCCCACCCGCCTCGCCGTCGCCGACTTCGGCCGGTTCTCCGCCGTTGTCGCCACGGCACTGGCTGGCGTGGCTCGGGATCGGCGCGATGGCGACGCTGGCGCGGCTGCCATGGGCGCTGCAGCGCGGGCTCGGGCATCTGCTCGGAAGCGCGCTGCGGCTGGCACTGGGATCGCGGCGGCGGGTCGCTGCGCGCAACCTCGCGCTGTGCTTCCCGGACCTGGAGGAGGCCGCGCGCGCGCGGCTGCTGCGCGCGCATTTTTCGGCCATCGGCATCGGCGTGTTCGAGTTCGCGCGCGCCTGGTGGGGATCGGTCGCGCCGTTGCGGCGCGGGCTCGTGGTCGAGGGCCTGGAGCACCTGGCCGCCGCTCGCGCCGGCGGCCGCGGCGTGATCGTCGTCTCCGGCCACTTCACCACGCTGGAGGCCTGCGGCCGCCTGCTCTGCGACCACGGCGTGCCGCTGGCCGGCATGTACCGCCCGCACGCCGGCGCGGTGATGGAGTGGGCGGTCAAGCGCGGGCGGCTGCGCTATGCCGCCGCGATGTTCGGGCGCGAGGAACTGCGCCCGGCGATCCGCCACCTCAAGGACGGCGGCCTGCTGTGGTTCGCGCCCGACCAGGACACGCGTCGCGGCGACAGCGTGTTCGTGCCGTTCTTCGGCCGCCCGGCCTTCAGCCTGACCTCGACCCACCAGCTGGCGCGGTTGTCGGGCGCGGCGGTCCTCGCGTTTGCGCACGTGCGCCGCGCCGACGGCGGCTACACGCTGCGCTTGTCGCCGGCATTCGGCGGGTTCCCGACCCGCGACGCCACCGCCGATACCGCACGGGTGATGGCGGCGATCGAAACCATGGCCCGCGCGGCGCCGGCGCAATACCTGTGGATCCACCGTCGCTTCAAGCGCCAGCCGGACGGCAGCGATCCCTACCGCTGACGCTCAGGCGTAGAGGTCGGGCTCGCCCGGAGGCCGCGTCTTGAATCGCCGGTGCACCCACAGGTATTGCTCGGGATGGCGCCGCACCACGGCTTCGAGTTCGGCCATGTAGCGCGCGGCGTCGGCCGTTGCGTCGCCGCTGGGCCAGTCGCGCCATGGTGGCTCGATCCACAGCCGATAGCGGCCGTCGGCCTCGCGCTGGAACCAGTACGGCAGCACGGTCGCATCGCCGCGTCGCGCCAGTTCCGGGATCGCCGCCAGGGTCGCGGCCGGGATCCCGAAGAACGGGACGAAGGCATGCTGGTAGTTGAAGTCCTGGTCGCCGGCGTAGGCCACCAGGTGGCCGCTGGACAGCGCGCGCAGCAGGCCGCGCACGTCCTTCTTGGCGATCGTGGCGGCGAACGCCTGGCGGCGCCCGGCGTCGATGAAGCGCTCCACGCAGGGATCGTTGTTGCGGCGCACGACGATGTCGACCGGCGCGCCCAGCGCTTCGGACAGCAGGCGCCCGCCCAGCTCCAGGTGCGGCGAATGCCCGGTCACCAGCAGCACCCCGCGGCCCCCGGCGCGCGCGGCGGCGAGGTACTCCAGGCCGGTGACGTCGACCAGGCCGCGCAGTGCCGTGGCCGGCGCGAACCACGCGCGCAATGATTCCAGCAGGCCGGTCACGGTCGCGCGCAGGGTTGCGCGCAGCAGTCGCCGCCGCGCCCGGGCATCGAGCTCCGGGAAGCACAACTCGATGTTGCGGCGCGCATAGCGGCGGCGACGGCCGAGCAGCGGCCAGAGCAGCCAGGCCGACACCACGCCCAGTCGCAACAACCAGGCCTGCGGCAGCCGCGCGATCCGCGCCGCGATCCAGCGCGCCGGCCGGAGCAGGCGACAGCGCCGCGTCGTTGCTTCCCTCACGGCTGGTCGCTGGCGGCGTTGCTGTCGCGCGCCAGCAGGCTACCCGCGTACAGCGCCGCCAGCAGCAGGGTCAGCCCGCCCCAGAAGGTGGAATAGAACGCCAGGTGGGTGTTGAACGGGAACACCGTCACTGCCAGAGCCAGCAACGCCGGTCGCGCGTGCGAGCGCGCCGCCGCACCGGCATAGCGCCATGCGCGCCACGCCAGCGCCAGCCCCGCCAGCCAGCACACCAGGCCGAGCACGCCGGTTTCGCTGAGGATCTCGAGCACGATCTGGTGCGCGTGCAAGGCCGGTCCAACGCCCCAGGCCGCAAGTTCGCCCGGCGCCGGATCGCAGGCCGGGAATGCCTCGCGGAACCCCCGCGCGCCGACGCCATTGACCGGGTGGGATCGCGCCATGCACAGCGCCGCACCCCAGATCCGGGTGCGGCCGGACAGTGCCATGTCCATGCCATCTTGATCGGCGGTCAGCGCGTAGGTGGTACGCACGATGCGCTCGCGCAGCTGCGGCACGCTCGCGGCCAGCACGCCCAATGCCAGCGCGCCGAACACGAACACGCCGGCAAGCTTCTTCCAGCCCAGCACCCGCCAGCCCGAGAACAGCAGCACCAGGCCATAGGTCAGCCACGATGCGCGGGCGCCGGCCAGCAGCACCACGATGCCGACCGCGGCCGCCACGACCAGCCAGCCGGCGCTGCCGAACCGCCTGGCCGCGGCATACAGCGCGAATGGCGACAGGCTGGCCAGCACGATTCCGAGCTTGAGGTTGCAGGGCCCGAGCACGCCGCTGAGGCGGTCCACGCGCGCGCCCACGTCGACCGCGCACATCGGATGGCCGCTGACCAGCTGCTTGAGGCCGTCGATGGCCCAGAACAGCGGGCTGGTCCCGGTCAATGCCTGCAGCAGCGCATCCACGGTCCAGATGCCGGCGATGGCGCCCAGGCCGCCGAACGTGACCCGGCGGCCGCGCGCATCGGCAACCGCGGCCGCGACCAGCCACAGGAATGGCAGGTAGCGCAGGTCCACCCCGGTCTCGCGTAACGCGCGCGCGCGGTCGACCGCGTCGAACGCCGACAGCAACTCCGGCAGCCAGTAGGAAAAGAACAGCACGCTGGTCAAGGCCCACGCCGGACCGCTGAGCAGGCGAGTGCCGCCACGGAAACGCATCAGCAGCAGGCGCGCGATCGCCGCGAGCGCGCCCAGCACCATCACGCCCTCCGCGTAACCCGGCGCCGGCCACAGCGCCACGAACACCAGCACCCAGGCCGGCGCCCAGCGCCAGCCCGCGGCTGGCGCCGCGGCGATTGCCGGCTCAGGGGTTGCGGACAAGTTCGTCATAGACCGCCAGCGTGGCTTCCTGCATCGCGCGCAAGGTGTCGGGCATCGTAACCGCAGGCGGCGGTTGCGCGAGCATGGCCTGCGCAGCGCGGCGCAACGCGGTTTCGTCGAACGGCGCGATCGCGCCGGTTGCCTGCCATCGGCGCAGCAGGTCGCCGGCGCCACCGTGATCCCAGCCCAGCACCGGGCGTCCGACCGACAGCGCTTCGAGCACGGTGCGGCCGAAGGCCTCGGGCTTGCGCGAGAGCTGCAGCACCAGGTCGCTGGCGGCGTAGGCCCGGGCGATGGCCGCGGTCGGCGGCGTGATCGCCAATGCGTCGGCGATGCACAACCGCAATGCCAGCGCCTCGAGTTCGGCGACATAGGCCGCGCGCGCCGGATCGCGCGCGCCGGGCAGCCACAGGCGCACGTCGGCGCCGTCGGCGCGCAACGCGGCCAGCAGGCGCAGGGCATCGGCGTGGCCCTTGAGCCGGGTGCCGCGCCCGGGCATCAGCAACAGCGGGCCGTCGCCGCCCAGTTGCGGATGCAGGGCGGACACGGCGGCACGCGCATCGCGGCCAGGCGACGGCGCCCGCGGAAACTGCGCAGGATCGATGCCGCGCTCGATCACGCGCAGCCGGGCCGGATCTGTATCGGGGTAGTGCCGCAGCACGTAGTCGCGCACCGTCGGCGAAACGCAGACCACGCGTTCGCCCGAGGCCATCACCGCGCTGTAGCGCGACGGCGAATTGAGGCCGTGCACGGTGGTGACGAAACGTGGCCGCGCGTCGGCGGGCATGCGCCGCAGGGCCAGCCGCGCCAGCCACGCAGGAAGGCGCGAGCGCGCATGCACGATGTCCACCTGCTCGCGCGCGAACAACCGGCGCAACCCCCCGGCATGGCGTAGCGCCAGCAACGACTTGCGGCCGATGTCCAGCGCCACGTGCTCGGCGCCGGTGGCCTGCAGGGCCGGCAGCAGGCGCCCACCCGCCGATACCACCAGGGCACGATGCCCGGCACGCACCAGGGCGTCGGAGATCTCGATGGTGGAACGCTCGACCCCGCCGGATTCCAGCGCGGGCAGCAGTTGCACGACGGTCAGCGGGCGCATCGGCCAGCGCTGCGCAGGGATGTCGCCACGACGCCCGGGGTCAGTCCACCAGCACGAAGTGGGCGCCGCAGTACGGGCACTGGCTTTCGCCGCCCTCGGCCTCGATCGCCAGGTACACGCGCGGATGCGAGTTCCACAGCGCCATCGACGGCAGCGGGCAGCTCAGCGGCAAGTCGGCGCGGTGCACCTCGTAGCGCTGCTGCGCATTGGCGGGCGCGGAGGCGGTGTGCTGGGCGGACTCGGCCATGGGCTGGGGATCGCGACGGACGGAAACCGCATTTTAGCGCGCCGCGACCGGCGCGCGTGGCGTCAGCCTGGACGGCGAGACGCGTCACGCGCGCGATCCGCCGGCCTGGCGCCGCCGTGGAAAGCGCGAGCCTCGGCGATTCCCGACGCGACCCGGGGAAATGCGCGCCAGAAGGCACTCACGCCCGCGGATGCGGCGTGCTACGCCGGCAGGTCGAACAGCAGCACGTCAGCGACCCCGTCGCCGCGGGCCGCCAACGTTCGGGGATCCGATTCGCCGAAGAAACCCAGGGCGTCGCCCGCGGCCAGCACCCGGCCATCCAGCTCGACCGCGCCCTGCGCCACGTGCAACCAGTATCGGCGCGCCGGATCGGGCACCCATTCGACGCTTTCGCCGGCGCCCAGCAGCGTGCCGCGCAGCCATGCCTGCTGCCGGATCGCGAGGCTGCCGTCGCTGCCATCGGGCGACGCCAGCGTCGCCCAGCGGCCACGCCGCGCCGCGGGGTCGAACGCGCGCTGCGCATACGCCGGTGGCGCGTTGACGCGGTCGGGCTGGATCCAGACCTGCAGGAAATGCACCGGCTGATCCTGCGAGGCGTTGAACTCGCTGTGCTCCACGCCGTGGCCGGCGCCCATCCACTGCAGCTCGCCCGGCCGCAGCACGCCGCCGCCACCGGCGTTGTCCTGGTGCGCCAACGCGCCGGCCAGCACGTAGCTGAGGATTTCCATGTTGGCGTGGCCGTGCGGCGGGAAGCCGGCGCCCGGCGCGACGCGGTCCTCGTTGATCACCCGCAGCGGGCCGAAACCCATCCACTGCGGGTCGTGGTAATGGCCGAACGAAAACGTGTGCCGGCTCTCCAGCCAGCCGGCGCGCACGTTGCCGCGCGCGTTGCCCGGGCGTTCGACGATCATGGCCTTACTTCGCTTCCGGTGCCGCGGCGCTGGCTTCGGTGGTGATGCGCAGCTGCACTTCATCGCTCACCATCGGCACGTACATGGCGATGCCGAACTCCGAACGCCTGATCGTGGCGGTGGCGTCGAAGCCGATCGTCGGCGCCTTGCTCATCGGGTGGACGGCGGCCTTGTTGAGCTTGACGTCCAGGACCACCGGCTTGCTGATGCCATGCAGGTCGAGGTTGCCGGTCACTTCCAGCCGGCCTTCGCCCAGGTCGCGCACGGACGTGCTCCTGAAGCTCGCCGCCGGGTACTTCCCGGCATCGAAGAAGTCGGCGCTGCGCAGGTGCTCGTCGAGCTTGGGCACGAAGCTGGCCAGCCCGGACATCGGCAGGGTCACCTGCACCGAGGATTGCGCCGGCGCGTCGGCGTCATACACGATGCTACCGCTGGCCTGCCCGAAGTTGGCGCTCGGGTTGGAATAGCCGAAATGGTTCCAGGTGGCGAGCACCACCGTATGGCTCGGGTCGATCGCGTAGCTGACGCCTTCGGCACTGGCGCCAAAAGCCGCCAACGCCAGTGCGCTGGCCAGCAGGATGCGCTTGGTCATGGGGGGAGTCTCCGTTTCGATGGCGATGATGGATGCGGCCGACGTAGCGGCCACGCGGGTTCACTCGATGCGGCAGGCTTCGTCGAAGCCCAGCCGCGGCGAGCGCGGGAAAATGCTGGCGCGGTCGCCATGGCCGAGGTTGACCAGGAAGTTGGAGCGGATGCGGGTGCCGGCGAAGAACGCCTCGTCGACCATGGCGTTGTCGAAGCCCGACATCGGCCCGCAATCGAGCCCGAGCGCACGCGCGGCCAGCAGCAGGTAGGCGCCCTGCAGGCTGCCGTTGCGCAGCGCGATGGTGGTCAGCTCGGCATCGGACTTGGTGTCGAACCAGCCCTTGGCGTCGGTATGCGGGAACAGCACCGGCGTCTTTTCGTAGAAGGACAGGTCGTAGGCGACGATCACGGTGCAGGGCGCCGCCATCGTCTTGCGGTAGTTGCCCTCGTCCAGCGCCGGGCCGAGCCTGGCCTTGGCCGCGGCGGACTTCACGAACACGAACCGCGCCGGGCAGGTGTTGGCCGTGGTCGGACCGAACTTCACCAGGTCGTAGAGCCGGTGCAACTGGGCGTCGCCGACCTCGCCGTCGAAGGCGTTGTAGGTGCGGGCCTGCAGGAACAGCTGGTCGAGGGCGGGCGCTGCGAGGGCGGACGGGGCAATCGAATCTGGCATCGGGCTACCTTGCGTGGGTCGGGGCCGGACGGACATCGGCAATCCGTGCAGTGTAGAGTGTCCTGCCTCCGGCAACAGCCAGCGCTCCCGCAACGAATTGGTCGCATGCATGGAACGACCCGCGCCCCCTGCTGCCCTCCACGCCCAGGCCGAAGCCGCCTGGTTGCTCAGCGACGGCCATGCCGGCAACGTGCGCCAGGCGCAGGCGCTGGCGGTGGCGCTCGGGATCGACGCACCGCGGGAATGGGCCCTCCAGGCACGCGCGCCCTGGCGCTGGCTGGCACCGCGGCGCCTGCCAGGCGCGGCATCGGCCTTCGGCACGGCGTTCGCCCGTGCCCTGTCGGAGCCGCCGGCGCTGGCGATCGGCTGCGGGCGCCAGGGTGCGCTGGCGACCCGGCTGGCGCGCGCGCGCGGTGCGAAGACCGTGCAGATCCTCGACCCGCGGATCGCCCCAACGCACTGGGACCTGGTCGTGGCGCCGCAACACGACCGCGTGGGCGGCCGCAACGTGATCACGCTGCTGGGCAGCCTGCATCCGGTCGACGACCTGTGGCTGGCGCGCGCGCGCGCCGATTTCGCGGTCATCGCGCAGTTGCCGCAGCCGCGCACCGCGCTGCTGCTGGGCGGCCCAGGCCGGCACGTGCGCTTCGACCAGGCCGCGCTCGACGCGCTGGCGACGCAGGTCGACGCGGCGCTGGCTCGCGACGGTGGCAGCCTGCTGCTCACCGCGTCCCGGCGCACGCCCGCGCCGATGCGCGCGGCCCTGCGCCGACACTACGCGGGCGCGCCCGGAGTGTTGTGGCTGGGCCCTGAAGACGGCGCCAACCCCTACCCCGGGTTGCTGGCCTGGGCCGATCGCATCGTCTGCTCGCCGGACTCGGTGAACATGGTGTCGGAAGCCTGCGCCACCACGGTGCCGGTGTTCGTGGCGGCGCCCGCGAGCGCCGGTGGCCGCGTGCGCGGTTTCCTCGATGCGCTGCTGGCGTGCGGCCGCATCCGCGCGCTGGACGCGGCGCTGGCGCCGTTCGCGGTCGAGCCACTGCGCGAGACCGCCCGCGTCGCCGCGGAAGTGCAGTCGCGGCTGGCATCGTAGCGGCGCGGCGAGTACGCCGATCGGCTCAGGCGTCTTCCACCCGCGTCCCGGCCCGGTCGAAGGCCAGGCCATGTGCGCGGCAGGCGCCGGCGATCGCGGCGCAGGCGGCCACGACCTGCGCGCTCGGGGCCACCATCCGCGGGCGCCGGTCCAGGGTGCAACGCAGGCCGGCGTCGAGCAGCAGCGCGTGCGAATGGCGCAACTGCGCGCAGGTCGCGGCGTCGAAGGTGCCGGCGTCGCACAGCGCGGTCAACAGCCCCGGCGTATCGCGCGCAAGCCGCAGCGACGGCCGCAGCGGCGCGTCGCGCAGCACCAGGTACTGCAGCAGGAATTCGAGGTCGACCAGGCCACCGGCACCCTGCTTCAGGTCCAGTCGCGCGGGGTCGGAACGGTCCAGCTCGGCACGCATCCTCGCGCGCATCGCGACCACGTCCGCGCGCAGCCGTGCGGGATCGCGCGGCTGCGCCAGCACCGAGTCGCGCACGCGTTCGAACTGCGCGCACAGTGCCTCGTCGCCGGCGACGCAACGCGCGCGCACCAGTGCCTGGTGCTCCCAGGTCCAGGCACGCTCGCGCTGGTAGTCGGCGAACCCCGGCAACGGCGACACCAGCAGGCCCTTGGCGCCGTCCGGGCGCAGCCGCACGTCGACGTCGAACAGGCGCCCGGCGGCGGTCATCGTGCCCAGCAGCGCGACGATCTTCTGCGCCAGCCGCGCGCACCAGCGCGCGGCATCCAGCGGCCGCGCGCCGCCGGATTGCGCGGCGGCCGCGGCTTCGTAGACGAACACCAGGTCGAGGTCGGACCCGAAGCCCAGTTCCTCGCCGCCGAGGCTGCCGTAGCCGAGCACCGCGAAGCGCGCATCGGCAAGCGACCCGTGCGCGGCCAGCATTTCGCGTTGCGCCAGCCGCAGCACCACCGCGACCACGGCATCGGCCAGCCACGCCAGCTGGCGCACGCTGTCCTGGGCCGGCTGGCGCGCGTCCAGGGTGGCCAGTGCGATGCGGAAACTCAGCGCCTGGCGGCTTTCGTTGAGCGCCAGCAGCGCGGCTTCGGTGTCATCGTGCACCAGCGCCGCCGCGCAGGCCGCGAACAATGCCTCGCGATCCGGCAATGGACCACCGACGCGCACGTCGAGCAGTTCGTCCAGCAGCAGCGGGTGCGCGGCCAGGCGTTCGCCCAGCAGCGCGCTGCGCGCAAGCACGTCGACCAGCCGCTGCAGCGCCGCGGGTTGCTCGTCGAGCAACGCGAGGTAGCTGGCGCGGCGCAAAATGTTGTGTAGCAACGGCAGCAGCCGGCGCAACGCGGCATCGGGCTGGGGTGACGTGGCGGCGCTGTCGAGCAGCGCCGGCAGCACCCGGTCCAGGCGCGCGCGTGCCGCATCCGAGAGCGCGCGCAGCGCCGGCGCGCGGGCAAGGTCGCGCAGCGCGCTGTCGCCGGCCGCGGCATCGGTAAAGCCGGCCTCGGCGAGCGCCTGGCGGTCGCCGGCCTCCGGCAGGGCGCGCCAATAGCCGGCCAGCGCCGCGGGCTCGCCGCCGCGGCGGCGGCGCGGCGCCAGCAGGGCGCCGAATTCGGCCGCGACCACGCCGCGGTGCAGGTCCAGCGCGGCGCGCAGGTTCGCCCAGTCGTCATGCCCGAGCGAACGCGCGATGCGCGTGCGCTCGAGCGGGTCCTGCGGCAGCGCGTGGGTCTGCGCGTCGCGCAGCATCTGCAGGCGGTTTTCCAGCCGGCGCAGGAAGCGGTAGGCGTCGCGCAGGGCCGCGCCCGCCTGCGCCTCGATATGCCCCGCCTGCACCAGCGCCGACAGCGCCGGCAGCAGGCGGCGCTCGCGCAGCGCCGGCTCGCGGCCACCGCGGATCAACTGCAGCGCCTGCACCAGGAATTCGATCTCGCGGATGCCGCCGGGGCCACGCTTGATGTCGTCGGCCAGTTCCTTGCGCGCGACTTCGGCCGCGATCGCCGCCTTCATCTCGCGCAGGCCGTCCAGCGCGCCGTAGTCGAGGTAGCGGCGGTAGACGAACGGCCGCAGCGTGCGCAGGAAGCGTTCGCCGGCAGCGGCAGCGCCGGCCACCGGCCGCGCCTTCTGCCAGGCGTAGCGCTCCCAGTCGCGGCCTTCGCGCTGGAAGTACTGCTCCATCGCCGCGAACGACCACGCCACCCGCCCGGCGTTGCCGAACGGGCGCAGGCGCAGGTCGACGCGGTGGCAGAATCCGTCCGCCGTCACCTCGTCCAGCAGCTTCGCCAGTTGCTGTCCGAGCCGCGAGTAGTACTGCTCGGCTGCCAGCGGGCGCGGGCCGTCGCTCTCGCCGTCGTCGTCGTAGCCGTACACGAGGTCGACGTCGGAGGAGAAGTTGAGTTCGCCGCCGCCGAGCTTGCCCAGCGCGAACACCACCAGCCGTTGTGCGTTGCCGTCGGCGTCGCGGATGACGCCATGGCGTTCGACGAAATCCATTTCCAGCGCCGCCAGCCCGGCCTGCAGGCAGCATTCGGCCAGCGCGGTGGTGCCGGCGAGCGTGGCGTCGACCGCGTCCAGCCCGAGCACGTCGCGCCACACCAGCCGGGTGGACTCGGCGGCGCGATGGCGGCGCAGCAGCGCCTGCCAGTCGCCACGATTGCCGGGGTCCAGGGGCGGCAACGCGAATGCGTGCGCCTGGCCCTCGAGCAAGGTCGACAGCAACGACGGTTGCCGCGCCAGGGTGGCGATGGCGAAGTCGCTGGCGATCGCGACACGCGCCACCTGCGCTGCGACGGCGTCGTCATCGAGTTGCGCCGACAGCAGCGGCGAGGCGGCGCGCAGGCGCTGCAGCGCGCGTTCGGCGGTGGCGGCCAGTTCGGCGTCGGAAGCAGTCATCACGTGGATTCTTGCATCTGTCCACTATCCGCCCCCAACGCAGCTGGAGGTTCCGGCTTTCGGATGGTTCCTTCCCCGACCGGCCAGTCCATCCTGGCGAAGCAGGGGCCCGCCCCTGGGCCGGGCAAATAAAAAGCCCGCCCCGGACGAACCGGTTGCGGGCCTGCTCCCTCCCCCACGTCGGGATGCAGGGCCATCGTGAAGGAATCGTTATTCCGGATGCACGCTGCAGTGCAAAAAAGAACTAAACGGTTCAGGAACCCGCACGCATCCGCCGCTCGATCACCGGGGCCGCGGCCCCTTTCGCAGGTCGCGCAGGATCTCGCGCGCGGCATTGCGCCCCGGCAAGCCGGTGACACCGCCGCCGGGATGTGTACCGGACCCGCACAGGTACAGGCCCTTGAAGGCGCCGCGGTAAGCGCCCTGCCCCAGCAGCGGGCGCGCGCTGAACATCTGGTCCAGGCCCAGTGCGCCGTGGAAGATGTCGCCGCCGACCAGGCCGATGCGCCGTTCCAGGTCGAGCGGGCTCAAGGCCTCGTAGCCGAGCACGCTGCGCGCGAAGTTGGGGGCATGGGCATCGACGGTGTCGATCATCAGCTTCGCCACGGTGTCGCGGTGCGCGTCCCAACCGCCGTCCACGTCCGGGTTGACCTGCTGGCAGAACAGGCTGGCGACATGCTGGCCGGGCGGCGCGAGGGTGTCGTCAAGGGTGGAGGAGATCACCACTTCGACAATGGGTTGTCGCGCCCAGCCCGGGTTGTGCGCCTTCGACTTGGCGTCGAAGTAGGCCTGTTCGAAATACCGCAGCGACGGCCCGACCAGGATCCCGCTCTGGTGGTGCGGCTGCAGTTGCGTGCCGGGCATCGCGCTGAAATCCGGCAATTCGCTCAGCGCGACGTTCATGCGGAAGGTGCCGGAACCGCAGCGATAGCGTTCGATGCGCTGGGCGGTGTCGTCGTCCAGTTGCGCGCGTTCGACCAGGCGCGCGTACAGCAGCTTCGGATTGAGGTTGCTGGCGACGATGCCGGCGCGCAGCTCGCGGCCGTCGGCCAGCACGACCCCGGTTGCCTTGCCGTTTTCCACCAGCAACCTCGCCACCTCGGCACCGGTTTCGATCGCCACGCCGCGCGCTTCGCACTCCTTGCGCATCGCCTGGGTGATCGCGCCCATGCCGCCGATGGCGTGGCCCCAGGTACCGGGCTTGCCGTTGACCTCGCCGAACAGGTGGTGCAGCAGCACGTAGGCGCTGCCCGGCGTGTACGGGCTGGCGAAATTGCCCACGACCGAATCCCAGCCCAGCGCCGCCTTCAGCGGTTCGCCTTCGAAGTAGTGGTCGAGCAGTTCGCCGGCGGACTTGGTGAACAGGTCGAGCAGGTCGCGGCGGCCGCGCAGGTCGAGGTGCTGCAGCCGCTTCGCCACCGCATACGACTGCAGCCAGTCGCCGAAGGCGATGCGGTCGCCGACGTTGGGCGGGGTCAGGTGCACCAGTTCGCGCAACACCGCGACCACACGGTCGAGCATCGCGTTGTAGTCGCCCCAGCGGGCGACGTCGCGCTGCGAGAACTTCGCGATCTCGGCCTCGGTCAGGCCACCGCCGAGGCGGAAACAGCGCCCGTCCGGCAGCGGCAGGAAGTTGGAGTACGGGCGTTCGACGATGCGCAGGCCGTGTTCATGCAGGCGCAGGTCGCGGATGACCTTCGGGTTGAGCAGGCTGACGGTATAGCTGGCGGTCGAATTGCGGAAGCCGGGATGGAATTCCTCGGTGACCGCCGCGCCGCCGACGATCGCGCGGCGCTCCAGCACCCGCACCTTGAGCCCGGCGCCGGCGAGATACGCCGCGCACACCAGGCCGTTGTGGCCACCGCCGATGACCAGGACATCGCTGTTGTCGTCGCGCATGCCCGGATTGTAGCGGCGCCCGAGCGGCCACCGCAGCGGGCTCGATCCATGGGCAACTGGTCCTGGCGTGGCCGCCAGCCGCCGGCGCGCGCGTTGGACCGGCGATGGACATGACCGCACGCCGCTGGTCCGGCATCGCCCTGCTGGTGCTCATCGCGCTGCTTGCGGTGGCGCGCTCGTCGCTCGGGACGCGCCTGGACAGCTTCACCGTCGACGAACCCTGGCACATCGTCGCCGGCACCAGCTACGCGCGCGGCGGAGACTTCACCCTCAACCCCGAGCATCCGCCGCTGGCCAAGCTGTGGGTCGGCGCGGGCATGCCTGGCGACTTCCGCGTGCAGCAGCGGCCGCCGCTGTCGGAGAAGACGCAGGAACGCGAGTGGGTCGAGAAGACGATGTTCTTCGGCAACGACGCGGCCGCCGCGCAACAGCATGCGCGTCGTGCGATGTGGGCCTTCCACGGCGTGTTGCTGCTGGCGCTGGGACTGCTGGCATGGCGCGCGTTCGGGCTGGCGTGGGCCGCCGGCACGCTCGCCTTCCTGGCGATCGACCCGACCGTGGGCGCGCACCTGCCGGTGGTCATGACCGACCTGCCGCTGGCGCTGGCGTTGATGATCGCCGCGCTGTGCGCGGGCCTGCTGGCCAGTGGCTGGCGCTGGCGCTGGGTGGCGGGCTGCGGATTGGCGGTCGGGATCGCCCTGGGCGCCAAGCATTCGGCCCTTGCGGGGCTGGCAGGATTGGGCTTGGGGCTGCTGGTCGTTGCGCTGCTGGGGTGGCGGGGCGGTGGCGCGCGCGAGGCCGGCACGCGCCTGCTGAAACTGCTGGCCTGCGGGCTGCTCGCCGTGGCGGTGCTGTGGGCGCAGTACGGCTTTCGCTTCCACGCCGCGCCCAACGGCAGTGATGCCTTCAACCGGCCGATGCCGGAGAAGATCGCCGAACTGCGCCTGCCGCACTGGCGCGGCGCGATCGCCTTCGCGGATGAATACCACTTGCTGCCGCGAGCCTATCTCTGGGGCCTGGCGGACACCGTGCGCACCGGTGTCGAAGGCCGCAGCATCGGCATGCACTTCGTCTGGGGCAAGGTGCATTACGGCAACCCGCCGTGGTTCAGCTGGCCGGCGATCGTGTTGTCGAAATTGCCGTTGGCGTTGCTGTTGCTGGCGCTGGCGGCGGTGCCGTTGTTGCTGCGCACGACGCTGCCCGTCGCCGCGCGCTGGAGCCTGGCCGCGGTGCTTGCCGCATGCGGTTTCCACATGGCCGCGCTGCTCGGATCCGGCGGCATCTGGGGCGGGGTGCGACACGCGCTGCCGGTGATCGCCGGCGCAGCGGTGCTGGCGGGCGGCGCACTTGCGTTCGCGTGGCAGCGGCGCTCCCGCCCCATGCTCGCAGGCGTGGCGGCGCTGTACCTCGCGGCGGTCGGGATGACCGTGCGCGAACCGCGCCTGTGGGAGTACCACAACGAACTGGTGCGCGGCACCGGCAACGCCTATCGCTATTTCGGCAACGAAGGCCTCGACCTGGGCCAGCGTTTCGGCGAGGTACGCGCGTTCCACGATCGCGTGATCGCGCCTTCCGGCGAGTCGCTATACGTGAATTACTGGATGGGCGAGCAGCAGATCCGGGCCGCGCACATGAAGTTCCGCAAGCCGGTCGAGCGCCTGGACGACACCAATATCGACGGGATCTACAACGGCTGGTTCGTGTATCCGATGAGCGACACCTTGCCTTGGCCGCAGTGGGACTGGGACCCGGCGGTGGTGTTCAAGGACATGCGGATGGTCGCCCGCTTCGGCCATGTCGGCATCTGGCATGGCACGCTGCGCAGGCCGCAGACGCGCGCCGGCGCCCTCGCCTCCAGGGTGTCCGACTACATCTACAAGGAAAATGGCGACGACTGGGCACTGGTGGCGACGCGGCTGGAGGAAGTGGTCGCGCAGATGCCGCAGAAGGTCGACGCCGGCGTCGAACTGGGCAACGCCTACCTGCGCCTGGGCCGGCGCGATGAAGCCATCGCCGCCTACCGCCGCCTGCTCGAGCAGGACAAGGTGCCGGTCGAACCGATGCTGGCGGCGCAGCTGCAGTCGCACATCGACCTGGTGGCGGCGGCCGCCGACCCGGCCGCAATCGCACCGATGCGCAATCCCTGGCTTGAGTAAGGCCCTTCGAGTCCGGGCCTGCGGCCCTGCGCGCTGGAAGCACGGGAACCTTTTCCCGGCCTCCATCCATGCAAAAGAAAAGCCCCGCATCGCTGCGGGGCTCTTCGTGTCGCGGTGTCCCTCGGCGCCGGGCCTGCGGCCCGGCGCTGGAAGAACGGTGGATGATCAGAAATCCATCCCGCCCATGCCGCCCATGCCGCCGCCGGCCGGCATCGCCGGCTCGTCCTTCTTCGGCAGCTCGGCGACCATCGCCTCGGTGGTGATCATCAGGCCGGCGATCGAGGCCGCGTTCTGCAGCGCAGAACGGGTGACCTTGGTCGGGTCCAGGATGCCGAACTCGATCATGTCGCCGAACTCGCCGTTGGCGGCGTTGTAGCCGAAGTTGCCCTTGCCGTCCTTGACCCGGTTCAGCACCACCGACGGCTCTTCGCCGGCGTTGGTCACGATCTCGCGCAGCGGGGCTTCCATGGCGCGCAGGGCGATCACGATGCCGTGGTTCTGGTCTTCGTTGGCGCCCTTGAGCTCGCCGATGGCCTGCAGCGCGCGCACCAGGGCGACGCCGCCGCCCGGGACCACGCCTTCTTCGACCGCGGCGCGGGTCGCGTGCAGCGCATCTTCCACGCGCGCCTTCTTTTCCTTCATCTCGATCTCGGTCGAGGCACCGACCTTGATCACGGCGACGCCACCGGCCAGCTTGGCCACGCGCTCCTGCAGCTTCTCGCGGTCGTAGTCCGAGGAGGTCTCCTCGATCTGCGCCTTGATCTGCTTGATGCGCGCCTCGATGCCGCTGGTTTCGCCGGCGCCGTCGATGATGGTGGTGTTTTCCTTGCTGACCTGGATCTTCTTGGCGCGGCCGAGATCCTTGATCGTGGCCTTCTCCAGCGACAGGCCGACTTCCTCGGAGATCACCGTGCCGCCGGTCAGGGTGGCCATGTCTTCCAGCATCGCCTTGCGACGGTCGCCGAAGCCAGGCGCCTTGACCGCGCACACCTTGACGATGCCGCGGATGGTGTTGACGACCAGCGTGGCCAGGGCCTCGCCCTCGACTTCCTCGGCGACGATCAGCAGCGGCTTGCCCGACTTGGCGACGCCTTCCAGCACCGGCAGCAGGTCGCGCACGTTGGAGATCTTCTTGTCGTGCAGCAGGATGTACGGGTCGTCCAGCTCGGCCGACATCGACTGCTGGTTGTTGATGAAGTACGGCGACAGGTAGCCGCGGTCGAACTGCATGCCCTCGACCACGTCCAGCTCGTTCTCCAGGCCCGAGCCTTCCTCGACCGTGATCACGCCTTCCTTGCCGACCTTCTTCATCGCGTCGGCGATGATGGTGCCGATGGATTCATCGGAGTTGGCCGAGATGGTGCCGACCTGGGCGATGGCCTTGTCGTCGGCGGTGGGCTTGGACAGCTTCTTCAGTTCGGCGACGGCGGCCACCACGGCCTTGTCGATGCCGCGCTTGAGGTCCATCGGGTTCATGCCGGCGGCGACCGCCTTGGAACCTTCGCGGATCAGCGCCTGCGCCAGCACGGTGGCGGTGGTGGTGCCGTCACCGGCGTTGTCGGAGGTCTTGGACGCGACTTCCTTCAGCATCTGCGCGCCCATGTTCTCGAACTTGTCGGCCAGCTCGATCTCCTTGGCGACGGACACGCCGTCCTTGGTGATCGTCGGCGCGCCGTAGCTCTTCTCGAGCACGACGTTGCGGCCCTTCGGGCCGAGCGTTGCCTTGACGGCATTGGCGAGGGTGTTGACGCCGCGCACCATCTTGGAGCGCGCGTCCTCGCCGAAACGGATTTCCTTGGCAGCCATTGCAGTTACCTCAAGAGAATTTCAGGAATTGTTCGAAGGATCGATCCGGGGGACCGGCGGGAGTGCGACTCAGCCGAGGACCGCGAAGATGTCGTCTTCCTTCACCACCAGCAGGTCGGTGCCGTCGAGCTTGACCTCGGTGCCGGCGTACTTGCCGAACAGCACCTTGTCGCCGACCTTGACCTTGGGCGCGCGCAGCGAGCCGTTGTCCAGCGCCTTGCCTTCGCCGACCGCGACCACTTCGCCCTTGATCGGCTTCTCGGTGGCGCTGTCCGGGATCACGATCCCGCCGGCGGACATCTTTTCTTCTTCCATGCGCTTGATCACGACGCGGTCGTAAAGCGGCTTGATGTTCATTGCAACCCTCGCAAGTACTTGATTGTTTGGGGAAACGGCCGGCGATATTAGCAGTCTCAACCCGCGACTGCCAGCACCACGGCGCGAAAACGCCCGGGCCTCCGGGACTGCACCGAGATTGGGCAAGGGTGCGCGGGTTTCAAGGGGCGCCAGGCGGAATTTCGATCGCAGCGCATCGGCAACGCGCCGCTGCGCCGCCCGCTTGCCGTGCCTCCCCGCAACACCGGGCCCGGCCCCTGGCCGCTGCCGCCCCGCGCCCGGCAATCCGGGAAGCCACGACCGCCTGACGCTAAGCTATGCCGGTGAGCGTACTTGTCTGCTTCTGCACCTGCCCCGATACCGCCAGCGCCCTGGCCATCGCCGATGCGCTGGTCGGCGAGCGCCTGGCCGCCTGCGTCAACATCCTGCCGGGGCTGCGTTCGGTGTACCGCTGGCAGGGGGCGATCGAACGCGCGGACGAGGCGCTGCTGCTGATCAAGACCGTGCAGGACCGGCTGCCGGCGCTGCAGGCGCGGGTGGCGGCGTTGCACCCCCATGAACTGCCGGAACTGGTGGCGGTCGAAGTCGCCGGCGGCCTGGCCGCCTACCTGGACTGGGTCGCCGAATCCGCCGCCGCGATGCCAGTCGCGTCCGCGACCGGCACGGGAGAGTGAACGCAATGTCCTTGAGTTCGAGCCGCGCGCGGGCGGCCCGCTGGTTGTGCGCCGTCGCACTGTGCGCGCCGTTGTGGGTGGCAGGGATCAGCGCGGCCCGCGCCGCGGTCGACGAAGCCGACCTGCTGCCGGTTGACCAGGCGTTCGCGCTCACCGCCACCGCGCCGGAGCGCGGCCGCATCCAGCTGTCCTGGAAGATCGCCGACGGCTACTACCTGTACCGGCACCGGATCTCGGTGCAGTCGCTCGATGGCGCGTTCGCGGCGCAGCCGCTGCAACTGCCCCACGGCCGCAGTCACCACGACGAATTCTTCGGCGAGGTCGAGACCTTCCGGGCGCAAGTGCTGGCGGTGCAGCCGGGCACGGCCTCGGCCGGTGCCGACAACGCCACCCTGAAGGTGAAATACCAGGGCTGCGCCGACGTCGGCGTGTGCTATCCGCCGCAGACGCGGACGCTGGTTGTGGCGCTGCCACCGGAAAGCGGCGTGGTTGGCGGGGACAACACGGGGCTCGGCGCGGCGCTCGGCGGGTCCGCTCGCGGCAAGGGCCTGCTGCTTGGTGGCCCCACGGCCGGACCGGGCGAGCCGCTGCCCGAGGCGCAGGCGTTCGGTTTCGAAGCCATCGTCGGCGACGGCAACACCCTGCTGCTGCGTTTCACCCCGGCGCGCGGTTATTACCTGTACCGCGACAAGACCTCGCTGCGCCTGTCCGGCGCCGATGGCATCGCCGCCGGGCAGCCGCGCTGGCCGCGGGGCGTGCAGCATCGCGACGAGCATTTCGGCGACGTGGTGGTGTACTTCGACCAGGTCGACGTGCCGCTGCCGCTGCAGCGCACGCGTGCCGATGCCGCCAGCGTGCGCCTGACCGCGACGTTCCAGGGCTGCCAGACCGACGGCATCTGCTATCCGCCGATGACGCGGACGGTGGCGCTGGCGCTGCCGGCCGGACGCGTGGGCGCGGCCTCCGATGCGATATCCGCGGATGCGACTGCCACGGCCGCGGACGCCGTGGGCGCGGCTTCGGCTGCGGGTGCTTCCAGCACCCAACCCGCCGCAAGCGCATCCGCCACCGCTGCAACGAGCGCCGGGAAGGCGCTCGCGACCCAAGCCGCACCGATGGCTGCGACAGTCACGCCGGAGCAAGCGGAAAGCGACTCCAGGATCGACGCGGCCGAAGACACCCGCCTGGCCGCGGCGCTGGCCGGCCACGGCCGCTGGCTGACCCTGCTCGGGTTCTTCGGCGCCGGCCTGCTGCTGGCGTTCACCCCCTGCGTGTTGCCAATGATTCCGATCCTGTCGGGCCTGATCGCGGGCCAGGGCACGCGCATCGGCACTCGGCGCGCGCTGGCGCTGTCGCTGGTGTACGTGGTCGCCAATGCGCTGGTGTTCACCGTCGCCGGGGTGGTCGCCGGGCTGCTCGGCGCCAACCTGCAGGCGGCGTTCCAGAATCCGTGGATCATCGCCGCGTTCGCGGCGCTGTTCGTGGCCCTGGCGCTGTCCTCGTTCGGCCTGTACGAACTGCAACTGCCGGCGGCAGTGCGTTCCCGGCTGGGCGCGCTCAGCGACCGCCAGCGCGGCGGTTCGCTGCCCGGCGTGGCCGCGATGGGCGCGCTGTCGGCGCTGATCGTCGGCCCCTGCGTGGCGCCGCCGCTCGCCGCCGCCGTGCTGTACATCGGCCAGAGCCACGACCCGGTGCTCGGCGGGGCGGCACTGTTCCTGCTGGCGATGGGCATGGGCGTGCCGCTGCTGTTCTTCGGCGCCGCGGCCGGCCGCGGCATGCCGACCAGCGGACCGTGGATGACGATGGCGCAGCGCGTGTTCGGCTTCGTGTTCCTGGGACTGGCGGTGTGGATGCTGTCGCGGATCCTGCCGGCAGTCGCGACGCTGGCGTTGTGGGGCCTGCTGGCACTGGCCGCGGCGGCCTGGGCGCTGTCGGCGACGACGCACGCCGCGCACACGCGCGTGGCGGCGCGCTTTGCCGGGTTGCTGCTTGCGGTGCTGGGCGTGGCGGAACTGCTGGGCGCGCTTGGCGGCGGCCGCGATCCGCTGCAGCCGTTGGCCGGCGTGTTCGGCGCGCCGCGCGCGCAGAGCGTGTCGTTCCGCACGATCAAGTCCTCCGCCGACCTGGACCGCGAGCTCGCCGCCGCCCAGGCCGCGGGGCAGCCCTTGCTGTTCGATTTCTATGCGGACTGGTGCGTGAGCTGCAAGGAGATGGAGAAGTACACGTTCACCGATCCGGCGGTGCAGGCGGCGCTGTCGGGTTTCGTGCTGCTCAAGGCCGACGTCACCGCCAACGACGACCTCGACCAGGCGCTGATGCGGCGCTTCGGCATCATCGGGCCGCCGGGCACGCTGTTCTTCGTCGATGGCCGCGAGCGCCGCGAACTGCGGCTGGTGGGCTACGAAAAGTCCGCGGCCTTCGCCACCCGCGTGCAACGCGCGGACGCGCGCTGATGCGGTCTTCCGCCAAGGTGGTGCTGGTCGCGCTCGCGGCTGGCGCGCTGGGCGTGGCCGCCAGCCTGATGACCAGCGGCCCGGGGCCGTTGCTGCGCAGCGAACCCGGGCAGCGGCTGCTGGGCGCGGCCTTGTCGGCCAGCGCCCCGGCGCCACCGGCCGGGGTCAGCGTGGCCACGCGCGGAGAACGGGTCGCCGCGATCAGCGTCCGCGATCCCGATGGCAACCGCGTGGAAATCCCCGGACGGTTCGCGGGTCGTCCGTTGCTGGTCAACGTCTGGGCCTCCTGGTGCGCGCCGTGCCTCAAGGAAATGCCGGAGTTGCAGCGCTTCGCCACGCAACAGGGCGCCGATGGCGTGCAGGTGGTCGGCATTGCCCTGGACGAACCCGATGCCGTCGCCGCCTTCCTGCGGCGGGTGCCGGTGTCGTATCCGATCCTGCTGGACGCACCGGGGCCGGCCGATGCCGGGGTCCGCCTGGGCAATCCCCGGGGAGTGTTGCCGTACTCGGCGCTGATCTCGGCCGACGGCCGCCTGCTGAAACAGCGGATCGGTCCCTTCGACGCCGGCGAAATCGATGCGTGGACAGGCGATTAGCGCGGTCATTAGAGCCCCAACTCGAACACGCGCTTAACTTTCTGCAATCCGGCCCATCTTCGCCGATCCTGCAAGCAACTCCGAGGGGCTCTGGACAGCGGGATTGGCATCGCGCAGACTGCGCCTCCCAAGTCCCGGCCCCCGGTTGCATGGCCAAGCTGCTGCTCCTGCACGGACCCAACCTCAACCTGCTCGGCAGCCGCGAGCCGGAGCGCTATGGCCACGCCACGCTGGCCGAGATCGACGGCGACCTGTCCACTCGTGCCGCCGCCGCCGGCCATGCATTGCAGCACCTGCAATCCAATGCCGAGGCCGAGCTGGTCGACCGCGTCCAGGCGGCGGGCCGCGACGGCACCGACTTCATCCTGATCAACCCGGCCGCCTTCACCCACACCTCGGTGGCGCTGCGCGATGCATTGGCGGCGGTGGCGATTCCCTTCATCGAAGTACACCTGTCCAACCCGCACGCGCGCGAACCGTTCCGCCGCACCAGCTATTTCAGCGACCTGGCCGTCGGCGTGGTCGCCGGCTTCGGCGCCGACAGCTACCGCTACGCACTGGACGCCGCCCTGCAGAGACTCGGCACCCCCGCAAATCCCTGACCCGCCATCCCGGACGCAGCCAGGCACGCTGCATTCGTCCCGCACCAACCCGGCCAAGGCGCTCCATTGCCCGCGCCCGGGATGACAGGTCCTTGTCCAAATCCGATAAAGAGGCCCACCCATGGATCTCCGCAAGATCAAGAAGCTGATCGACCTGCTCGAGGAATCCAACCTCGCCGAGATCGAGATCAAGGAAGGCGAGGAGTCCGTGCGCCTGGCACGCGTGCCCAATGGCGGGATCATGGCCGCCACGCCGATGCACTACGCCCCGGCGGCGGCCGCACCGCCGCAGGCGATGCCGATGCAGTCGCCGACCGAAGCCGCCACCGGCGGCCAGCCGAAGCCTTCCGACCTGCCCCCCGGCGACATCGCGCGCGCGCCCATGGTCGGCACGTTCTATGCGTCGCCGGCGCCGGACAAGCCGCCATTCGTCACCGTCGGCCAGGCGGTCAAGGCCGGCGACACGCTGGGCATCATCGAGGCGATGAAGATGTTCAACCCGATCGAGGCCGAGGTCTCCGGCACGGTGCTGAAGGTGCTCGCGGAGAGCGGCCAGCCGGTCGAATTCGACCAGCCGTTGTTCGTGATCGGCTGAGCCCGCCGATTCCGATTCGCTACGCTTCTTCGGCTTCCGCCCACGGCCAAGCCAGGACGAACGGGAAACCTTCATGCTCGACAAAGTCGTCATCGCCAACCGCGGCGAAATCGCATTGCGCATCCTGCGCGCCTGCCACGCGCTGGGCATCCGCACGGTCGCGGTGCATTCCACCGTCGACCGCAACCTCAAGCACGTGGCGATGGCCGACGAATCGGTGTGCATCGGCCCGGCGCCCTCGGCGCAGAGCTACCTGGACATGGCCTCGATCATCGCCGCGGCCGAAGTCACCGACGCCCAGGCGATCCACCCCGGCTACGGCTTCCTCAGCGAGAATGCCGACTTCGCCGAGCGCGTCGAGCAGTCCGGCTTCATCTTCATCGGGCCGCGCCCGGAGACCATCCGGTTGATGGGCGACAAGGTCGAGGCGATCCGCGCGATGAAGGACGCCGGGGTGCCGTGCGTGCCCGGCAGCGGCGGCCCGCTGGGCGACGACAACGACACCAACATCGTGATCGCGCGCGAGATCGGCTACCCGGTCATCGTCAAGGCCGCCGGCGGCGGCGGCGGCCGCGGCATGCGCGTGGTCCACACCGAGGCCGCGCTGGGCAATGCCGTCGCCACCACCAAGTCGGAAGCCAAGGCCGCGTTCGGCAACGACATGGTGTACATGGAGAAGTTCCTGGAGAACCCGCGCCACGTCGAGATCCAGGTGCTGGCCGACGGCCAGGGCAACGCGATCCACCTGGGCGAGCGCGACTGCTCGATGCAGCGCCGCCACCAGAAGGTGGTCGAGGAAGCGCCGGCGCCGGGCATCAGCGCCGACATGCGCGCGCAGATCGGCAAGGTCTGCACCGAGGCCTGCATCCGCATCGGCTACCGCGGCGCCGGCACGTTCGAATTCCTGTACGAGGACGGCCGCTTCTACTTCATCGAGATGAACACCCGCATCCAGGTCGAGCACCCGGTCACCGAACTGGTCACCGGCATCGACCTGGTGCGCGAGCAGCTCGCCATCGCCGCCGGGCACAAGCTCTCGATCAGGCAGGACGACATCGTCCTCGACGGCCACGCGATCGAGTGCCGCATCAACGCCGAGGACCCGGACAGCTTCCTGCCCTCGCCCGGCCTGATCCAGCATTTCCACGCCCCCGGCGGCCCCGGCGTGCGCGTGGATTCGCACATCTACGAAGGCTATCGCGTTCCCGCCAACTACGATTCGATGATCGGCAAGCTGATCGTGCACGGCCCGGATCGCGAAACCGCGATCGCGCGCATGCGCGTGGCGCTGTCGGAGATGGTGGTCGACGGGATCAAGACCAACATCCCGTTGCAGCAGCGGATCATGGCCGACACCGGCTTCCAGCAGGGCGGACAGAACATCCACTACCTGGAAAAGCGCCTGGCCGAACGCCGGGACACTTCGATCGGCCTGGCCTGATCGCGCCGCGAACGGCACCGCTGGCAGCGCGCGCATGGCCTGCCGCGGGCGGTTTGCGCGTACTGCGCAGATGACCCGCGCCGCATGCGCGGCATTCCACGCCACAGGTACGCCATGACCCTGCCCCGCATCTCCCTGCTCGCGCTGGCTGTCGCCGCGCTCGCCATCCCCAATGCCAGCCGTTCGGCCAGCAACGCCATCCCGCAGCTGTACATGGATGTCGCCACCCACGACATGGCCGGCATGCCGGCGATGGGCGGCCTGGGCCGCATGGCGATGGGCATGTTCGGCGGCAGGGGGCAGGCCAGCTACGGCATGACGCGGATGCCGGGGATGCCGGGGCAATACCTGGACATCGCCCTGTACAACGGCAGCAATCCCGCACCCGAAGCCAGCCAGGCGATCCCCGCCGGGCTGCGGCTGGGCAACAGCCTGCCGCTGCTGCCACCGCCGCCCGCGCGCGCCTCCTCGACGCCCGGGAGCGACGTGCGCGGCATCGCCGATGGTGGCGAGCACACGTCGCGCATCCTGGTGTACTGGGGCTGCGGGACCGAAGTGCGCGCCGGCCAGCCGCGCGAGATCCGCATCAGCCTCAAGAACGGCAAGGCCGACATCAGCGGTTCGATGCCGCAGGGGCGCAGTTCGCCGGACCGCGCGATCAACCCGGGTCCCGAATATGCGCTGTGGCCCAACCCGCGCAGCCAGAAGCAGGTGCCCGACGGCGCCTCGCTGGTCGGCCAGCACCAGGTCAGCGGCCCCGGCGTGCCGGCGTCGATGAAGTTCGAGCTGGAACGCATGCAGGACTTCATGCCCAGGATCGCGCTGTCGAGCAGCGGCGGTGGCGCCGCGGCCACCACCTGGAGCTGGAAGCCGGTGGACCGCGCCACCGGCTATTTCCTCAGCGCGATGGGCCAGAAGGACGATGCACTGGTCATGTGGAGCAGTGCCGAGATGCCCGAGCCGGGCAGCGGGCTGATGGACTACCTGCCCGAAGCCACGGTCGCCAAGTGGATCGGCGAACGCGTACTGCTGGGCCCGCAGGTCGACCACTGCGCGATCCCGCGCGGCATCTTCGGCGAAGGCGCCGGGATGACGCAGATGATCGCGTATGGCCCGGAACGCAACATCGCCTGGCCGCCGCGGCCGGCCGACGCCAAGGCCGCGTGGAAACCGGAATGGAACGTGCGCGTGCGCGCCAAGTCGACCGCGTTCGCGCCGATGGGGATGGGCAACATCGGCGGCGCGGAGCGTGGCGAGGAAGCCGCGCCCGCGGACGAAGGCAAGCCGGTCAAGAAGCTGCTGCGCGGATTGCTCGGCCGCTGAGCGCCGGCCGCCGGGCGCGGCGGCGGGTTCGCGGCGCCGAGGCTTGCCCTGTGCACGGTGGGCGCGGACCATGGCGGCCCGCAACCCGGTGCCGCGCGATGCCCTTCCTCGAACTCTCCGTCCGCTGCCGCGAGGCCGAACAGCCTCGCTACGAAAACGCGCTGGAGGATGTCGGCGCGCTTGCGGTGACGATGCTCGACGCGGACGTCGACACCCCGAACGAACGCGCGATCCTGGAACCCGGCGTCGGCCAGACGCCGCTGTGGGACGAAGTCGCGCTGACGGCGCTGTTCCCGGGCGACGCCGACGCGCTGCTGCTGCTGGCCGCGCTGGAAGCCTTCGATCCCGCCCTGGACTGGTCGCGGGCCGGCTTCCGCAAGGTTGCCGACCAGGATTGGGAACGCGCCTGGATGGACCAGTACGCGCCGCTGCATTTCGGCAGCCGCACCTGGATCGTGCCCTGGAACCACGACCTGCCGCCCGGCGCGGAGGCGCCCGACGCGGCCGTGGTGCGACTCGACCCTGGCCTGGCGTTCGGCTCGGGCACCCATCCGACGACATCGCTCTGCCTGCAATGGCTCGACGCGCTCGCCGGTGACGACGCGCTGCGCGATGCCACCGTGCTCGACTTCGGTTGCGGCAGCGGCATCCTCGCGCTGGCCGCGCTCAAGCTCGGTGCCGCGCGCGCGGTTGCGGTCGACAACGATCCGCAGGCGCTGCTGGCCACCCGCGACAACGCCGTGCGCAACGCGGTCGGCACGCGGCTGGTCGCATGCCTGCCCGACGACGAGCCGCGCGCGACCTATCCGGTGGTCGTGGCCAACATCCTGGCCTCCGCGCTGGACGTCCTGGCCGAAACCCTGGCGGCGCGGGTCGCGCCCGGCGGTCGCATCGCCCTGTCGGGCATCCTCGCCGGCCAGGAAAACGCGCTGCTGGCGCGCTACGGCGCCTGGTTCGGTGCCCTGCGTGCCGTGCGGGAAGGCGACTGGATGCGGATCGACGGCATCCGTCGCGAGCAGCCGGACCACGCCTGAGCGGGCAACCGCTGCCACGGCGACGGCGGATGGACGCCACCGCGCCAGTCCGTAAACTCGCCGCATGTTCGTGCTCTGCCCGCATTGCCAGTTCCTGGTTGCGCTGGATCCCGTCAGCGGAATCCCGCCGCAACGCTGCCCGCGTTGCGAAGAAATCCTGCAGCCCACCGCGGCGCCCGCCGCCGCGAATGCGTCGACCACCCCGGCGCAGGAACCTTTCGCGCCAACGCCTGGCGACACCACGGCAGCGCCACCGCCCCGCACGGAACCCACGCCTGCAACTGCACCGAGGCCCGCAATTGCAGCGGAAACCGAAGAGGCTCCGGAATCCGCAGCCGCACCGGAACCCACATCGAAGCCCGCAGCGGCATCGAAGCCCGACACTGCGCCTGCACCGGCACCTGTAGCGCAACCTGCATCGGAACCGGCGCCGCCCCCAGCCATTGCATCGCAAGTGGCAATCGCGCCCGCACCTGCTCCGAAACCTGCACTTGCACCGGGGCCCGCCGTTGCACCGGAGCCCGTGGCCTCGCCGGAGCCCGCTGCGCCCGCGATCCCCGCGCCAGTGCCGCCCGATGCGCCACCGGCCGCCGCGGACGCCGTCGTTCCGACGCAACCGGAGGCCATCCCCGCCGCGCCGTCCGCCAGGGCGCCGCGCGCCAGGACCACGCCCAGCTTCGCCCGCGTGCCGAGCGCCGGGGGCAGCGCCGGCAACCGTCGCGTGTGGCGCAAGCCTGCCGCGATCGCAGCCCTGGCGCTGCTGCTGGCATTGCAGCTGGTGCTCGCCGATCGCGCGCAACTGGCGGCCAGCGCGCGCTGGCGCCCGCTGGTGGCGACGCTTTGCGGAGCCTTCCGGTGCAGCGTGCCGCCGTGGCGGGAACCGGCCGCCATCGCCTTGCTGCATCGCGACGTGCGTCCGCACCCGACATTGCCGGGCGTGCTGCATGTCAGCGCCACCTTCCGCAACGACGCGCGCTGGCCGCAACCCTGGCCGGCATTGCTGCTGACCCTGTCGGACGTCGATGGGCGCAGCGTCGGCGCGCGCGCGTTCGTGCCGCGCGAGTACCTGGACGGCGCGCCAACGCACGGCGGACTGGCCAGCGGCCAGAGTGCGACGGTGGCGATGGACATCATCGAACCGGCGCCGCGCATCGTCGCATTCACCTTCGACTTCCAATGAGGGCGCAAGCCATCGCGATGGCACCTGCGACGACGGCGCGCTAGACTCGCTCCCCCGTCGGGCCCCGGGCCGGCGGCGCAACACGCTCGCAATGGGGACCCCGCTTGAACGCCGAACGTACGCAATCCATGGGCACCCAGGCCCGCAGCGGCACGCGTCCGCCGCTGCGCGAGCATGTCGCCACGTCGGTGCGCCGCTACCTGCGCGACCTCGACGGCAGCGATGCCAACGACCTCTATGAAATCGCCCTGCGCGAACTGGAGATCCCGTTGTTCGCCGAAGTGCTGGGCCACTGCGACGGCAACCAGAGCCGTGCCGCGGCGATGCTCGGCATCCATCGCGCGACCCTGCGCCGCAAGCTCAAGGATTACGGCATGGCGTAAGCGCGCCGGCAGCCCGCGCGCCGCGCGGGCCAGCGGCGGGCGCGCCGTATAATCCCCGCCTCTTCCGCTGTCCGCCCCTTCGCATGCCCCCTGCCCGCCCGTCCGCACCGGCCGTGGAAATCCGCCGCGCGCTGCTGTCCGTTTCCGACAAGACCGGCCTGGTCGAGCTCGCCCGCGCGCTGGCCGCGCGCGGCGTGGAACTGCTGTCCACCGGCGGCACCGCGCGCGCCCTGCGCGATGCCGGCCTGGCGGTCCGCGACGTCTCCGACGCCACCGGCTTCCCGGAAATGATGGACGGCCGGGTCAAGACCCTGCACCCGGTGGTGCACGGCGGCCTGCTCGGTCGCGCCGGCGTCGACGACGCGGTGATGGCGCAGCACGGGATCGGCGCGATCGACCTGCTGGTGCTCAACCTGTATCCATTCGCGCAGGTCTCGGCCAACCCGGACAGCAGCTTCGAAGAGGTCATCGAGAACATCGACATCGGTGGCCCGGCGATGCTGCGTTCGGCGGCGAAGAACTTCGCGCGGGTCGCCGTCGCCAGCAGCCCGGCGCAGTACCCCGGCATCGTTGCGGAACTGGATGCGAACGCCGGCGCGCTGTCGGCCAGGACCCGCTTCGACCTCGCCGTGGCCGCGTTCAACGACGTCGCCATCTACGACGCCTGCATCAGCAACTACCTGTCCTCGCTCGACGAGGAAGGCGGGCGACAGCTGTTCCCGGGCCAGAACAACAGCAACTTCGTCAAGGTCATGGACCTGCGCTACGGCGAGAACCCGCACCAGCAGGGCGCCTTTTACCGCGACCTGTGGCCGGTACCCGGCACCCTGGCGACCTTCAGCCAACTGCAGGGCAAGGAGCTGTCGTACAACAACCTCGCCGACGCCGATGCGGCGTGGGAGTGCGTGCGCCAGCTCGAGCGGCCCGCGTGCGTGATCGTCAAGCACGCCAATCCCTGCGGCGCGGCCGTGGGCAAGGGCTGCGCCGACAGCTACGAAGCCGCCCATGCCACCGACCCGACCTCGGCCTTCGGCGGCATCATCGCCTTCAACCGGGCACTCGACGCGGCCACCTGTAGGACCATCCTCGACCGCCAGTTCGTCGAGGTGCTGATCGCGCCGGACTACGACGAAGGCGCGCTGGCGTATGCGAAGAAGAAGGCCAACGTGCGCGTGCTGCGGATCCCGCATGGCGACGGCCGCAACAACTTCGACGTCAAGCGCGTCGGCTCCGGGCTGCTGATGCAGACCAGCGACATCCGCGAAGTCGCGCGCGACGAGCTCAAGGTGGTCACCCGCAGCGCGCCGACCCCGGCCGAACTCGACGACCTGCTGTTCGCATGGCGCATCGCCAAGTACGTCAAGTCCAACGCCATCGTCTATGCCCGGGACCAGCGCAGCATCGGCATCGGCGCCGGGCAGATGAGCCGGGTGGTGTCGGCCAGGATCGCCGCGCTCAAGGCCGAGGAGGCCGGGCTGGCGGTGGCGGGCGCGGTGATGGCCAGCGACGCGTTCTTCCCGTTCCGCGACGGCATCGATGCCGCCGCGGCCACCGGCATCCGTGCGGTGATCCAGCCCGGCGGCTCGATGCGCGATGGCGAGGTGATCGCCGCGGCCGACGAGCACGGCATCGCGATGGTGTTCACCGGCGTCCGCCATTTCCGGCATTGAGCGTTTGCTACAGGGCATCGTTCCCGTGGCGGCAGCGCCAGCCGCGGGCTCCTGCCCCGGGGCGTTGCGGACAAGCCCGCGGCTGAAGCCGCCGGGATGGATGTCGATGGCCTTCAGGGAGAGCCACGCATGAAACTCCTCATCATCGGTTCCGGCGGGCGCGAACACGCGCTGGCGTGGAAGCTCGCGCAGTCGCCGCGCGTGTCCGAGGTGCTGGTCGCGCCCGGCAATGCCGGCACCGCGCAGGAAACCGGATGCCGCAACGTCGACGTCGCCGCCAGCGACATCGACGGCCTGCTGGCGCTGGCCGCGCGCGAGTGCGTGTCGTTGACCGTGGTCGGCCCCGAGGGCCCGCTGGTGGCCGGCGTGGTCGATGCCTTCCGCGCCGCCGGCCACCGCGTTTTCGGCCCGACCGCGGCCGCCGCCCAGCTGGAGGGCAGCAAGGCCTTCGCCAAGGACTTCCTCGCCCGCCACGGGATCCCGACCGCGCATTACGCGGTGCACACCGAGGTCGACGCCGCCGTGGCCTACGTGCGCGAGAAAGGCGCGCCGATCGTCATCAAGGCCGATGGCCTGGCCGCCGGCAAGGGCGTGATCGTGGCGACCACGCTGGCCGAGGCCGAGGCCGCGGTGCGCGACATGCTCGCCGGCAATGCCTTCGGCGCCGCCGGCGCGCGCGTGGTGGTCGAGGAGTTCCTCGACGGCGAGGAGGCGAGTTTCATCTCGATCGTCGACGGACACAACGCGCTGCCGATGGCCACTTCGCAGGACCACAAGCGGGTCGGCGACGGCGACACCGGCCCCAACACCGGCGGCATGGGCGCGTATTCGCCCGCGCCCGTAGTGACGCCCGACGTGCACGCACGGATCATGCGCGAGGTGGTCGATCCGACCGTGCGCGGCATGCAACGCGACGGCGTGCCGTTCACCGGCTTCCTTTACGCCGGCCTGATGATCGACAGGACCGGCGCGCCGAAGGTGATCGAGTTCAACGTGCGTTTCGGCGACCCGGAAACGCAGCCGGTGATGATGCGCCTGCAGTCCGACCTGCTCGACCTGGTCGAAGCCGCGATCGAAGCGCGGCTGCACACGGTGCAGGCGCGATGGGATCCGCGGCCGGCGCTCGGCGTGGTCATGGCCGCGGCCAACTATCCCGGCACGCCGCGGCTGGGCGACGTGATCAGCGAATGGGACGTGCCCGACATCGAGGACACCAAGGTCTTCCATGCCGGCACGCGGCTGGAAGGCGGCCACGTGGTCACCGCCGGCGGCCGGGTGCTGTGCGTGTGCGCGCTCGGCGACAGCGTTGCCGAGGCGCAGCGCCGCGCCTACTCCGAAGTCGCCGGCATCTCCTGGCACGGCGAGTTCCATCGCCACGACATCGGCTGGCGGGCGATCGAGCGCGAACGCGTGCCGGCGTGAGCGCAGGCCGCAACCCGCGCCCTGAGCCACCCCGGGAGGCGCCGCCGGTCTGCTAGGCTCTCGCGCCAGCGTCGCCCGCCGGCAGGCGCGGAGAGCCGCATGGCGCAGGTCGAGAAGAAGCATTCGCAGTTCGAGCTGCTGCGGCAGCGGCGCTTCCTGCCGTTCTTCATCACCCAGTGCCTGGGCGCGTTCAACGACAACGTGTTCCGGCAGGCGATCATCGGCCTGTTGTTCTGGATGCAGGCCTCGCCGTCGCAGCGCACGCTGTATGCATCGCTGGCGCCGGCGATCTTCATCCTGCCCTACTTCCTGTTCTCGGCCACCGCGGGGCAGATCGCCGAGAAGCTGGAGAAGGCCCGGCTGATCCGCATCACCACGGCGATGGAGATCGCGATCATGTCGCTGGCGGCGCTGGCGTTCGCGTTGCAGGCGCTGCCGCTGCTGCTGGTGGCGCTGTTCCTGACCGGGGTGCAGTCGACCCTGTTCGGGCCGGTGAAGTATTCGATCCTGCCCACGGTGCTGCGCCCGGAGGAACTGACCGGCGGCAACGGCCTGGTGGAAATGGGTACGTCGGTCTCGATCCTGGCCGGGATGATCGCCGGGGGCATGATCTTCACCCTGGCCGGCGCGCACGGCACGCTGGCGGCGGGCGCGGCGCTGGTCGCACTGGCGATCGCCGGAAACCTCGCCAGCCGCATGATCCCGGCAGCGGGCGCGGCGGCGCCAGAACTCAGGATCAACTGGAACCCGCTGGTCGAATCCCGGGCGGTGCTGCGGCTGGCCCGCAGGCAGCCGGCGGTTCGCAACGCGGTGCTCGGGGTGTCCTGGTTCTGGTTCGTCGGCACCGTGTTCGCGACCCAGCTTCCGGACTACGCGCCGCTCAACCTGGGCGGCAGCAACACGCTGTACGTGTTCGTGCTGGCCTTGTTCTCGATCGGCACCGGCGTGGGCTCGATGCTGTGCGAGAAGCTGTCGATGCGCACGGTGGAGATCGGGCTGGTGCCGCTCGGCGCGTTCGGCATGAGCGCGTTCCTGTTCGACCTGTACTTCGCCCGCAGTGGCGCGGCGGTGGTGCACGGGCTGGATATCGCCGGCTTCCTGCAGCAGCCGGGCAGCTGGCGGACGGTGGCGGACCTGGTCGGCATCGGCCTGTTCACCGGCTTCTTCGTGGTGCCGCTGTTCGCGTTGATCCAGAGCCGGACGCCCAAGGACGAACTGTCGCGGGTGATCGGCGCGCTCAACATCCAGAATTCCGGCTTCGTGGTCGCCGCCTCGCTGTCGTGCCTGGCGCTGCGGACCTGGGCCGGCTGGAGCATCCCGCAGTTGTTCCTGGCGCTGGCGGTGGCCAATACGCTGGTGGCGATCTGGATCTTCACCATCGTGCCCGAGTTCCTGATGCGGTTCCTGAGCTGGCTGCTGGTGCGCGCGCTGTACCGGCTGCGCGCGCGCGGGATCGAACGGCACGTGCCCGACGAGGGCGCCGCGCTGATCGTCTGCAACCACGTCAGCTACATGGACGCGCTGATCCTGTCGGCCAGCATCCCGCGGCCGGTGCGCTTCGTCATGTACTGGAAGATCTTCCAGATCCCGGTGATGCGCTGGATCTTCCGCACCGCCAAGGCGATCCCGATCGCCGGCGCGCGCGAAAACCCGGAAATGATGCAGCGCGCGTTCGACGCGGTCGATGCGGCGCTGGCCGATGGCGAACTGGTGTGCATCTTCCCGGAGGGCGCGCTGACGCGGGACGGCGGGATCGCCAGGTTCAAGTCCGGGGTCGAAAGGATCCTGGAGCGACGGGCGGTCCCGGTGGTACCGATGGCCCTGCGCAACATGTGGGGCAGCATGTGGAGCCGGCGCGACTCGCGGCTGGGGAGGATGCGGGTGCCGCGGCGGCTGCGCGCGCACGTGGACGTGGTCGCCGCCGCGCCGCTGGAGGCTGCCGGCGCCACCGCGGAAACGCTGGAAGCGACGGTACGCGCATTGCGCGGCGACGCGGCCTGAGCGGCAACGCCCGGCATCGCGCAGGAGCGGTGCAAGCCAAGATGCGTCGCGGTGTCACCGCCGCTGCAACGCGGGTCGCCGCGAGGCGTGGGGTCCAACAAGCCTACTTCGGGCCAGGAGAAACACTCGTTCGCGCCGGACGTTCGCCGAAGCCGCGCGGCAGTGCCGCGCAAGCGACTTCAGCTCACCCAACCCGCCAGTACGAACAGCGCCAGCACGGCCAGCCATAGCAGCAGCGTGCGCCAGGCCAGGCTCATCGCATCGCGCAGTTCCGGCAGTTCGCCCAGCTCCCGCACCAGCGCGGTCGGGCTGGCCACGCCTTCCTCGACATAGTCCAGCGCCTCGTCGGCGAGTTCGGACTTGACGCTGGCGCGCGCGGCCGCGGCAAGGAACCCGGCATCGAGCCGGAACGAGGCGCCGCCATTGTCCTTCCAGGCGCCGACCACGGTGTCGAAGTCGCCGACCAGCGCCATCGACAGCGCCATCAGCTGCGCCACCGGCCAGTCCAGCAGGCCGTGCAGCCAGCGGGCGCCGGCGGCGGTGTCGGCCGGCAGCAGGCGCGCGTCGTCGCCTTCGGCTGCGAGCGCCGCCAGCCGATAGAGCAGCGCCCCGAAGGGCCCCAGCAGCAGGAACCAGAACAGCACGCCGAACCAGCGGCGCTGCGCACTGGTGACGACCGCCGAGACCAGCGACGGCGCATCCAGCGATGCCTGTGCGGGATCGGGCCACAGCCGCGACGCTGCCTCGCGGCGCGCGACCGGGTCGGGGGCCGCCACGATCGCCTCGACATCCACGTCCAGGTCGCGCGGGCCCCAGCAATAGAACAGCACCGCGACCCCGAGCACCAGGCCGGCCAGGCCGAGCAGCGGCGCATCAACGGCGAGCTGGAACAGGCCGACCGCGAGCAGCGGCGGCAGCAACGCCAGCGCGATGCCGTAGCGACCGCGCCAGAAACCACCTTCGGGGAAGCGCCGGTCGAGCCAGCGCAGCCAGTGCCCGTACCAACCGAAATCGCGGACCGAAGCCGCCAGCGCGGGCGCGGCGTGGCCGAGCGCGAGGGCGATGACCACGGCGATGAGGGTGATCGACATGCGGCCGAGTTTACCCGCAGGTGTGCGCCCTTGGCGCGGGGAGGGCGTCGTGCCACGCCATTCGAGCCCGGCCCTTCGGGCCGGGCGCAAGGCCCGCTACCGGGGCTGGCCCTGCAGCCACTGCTCGGCGAGCCAGCGCGCGATCGAGATCGGCGAGGACAGCACGATGCCGTCATCACCGGCCGCCTCGGCCGCGTCGGCGGCCGTGCTCCAGTCCCGGTCCAGGCCGGCGCGCACGCTGGCCGCGTCGAACCAGCGCGCGTCCTCGAGTTCGTCGCCGGCCACGGGAGTATCGGCGTCTGCGTGCGCAAGGAAACCCAGCATCAACGCGCCGGGAAACGGCCACGGCTGCGACGCCAGGTAGCGGCAGCTGCGCACGCGCACCCCGGTTTCCTCGAGCACCTCGCGGGCGACGGTCTGTTCCAGCGATTCGCCTGGTTCGACGAAACCGGCGATCACCGACCACCGCCGCGCCGGCCACGTCGCCTGCCGCCCCAGCAACAGGCGCTCGCCATCGCTGACTGCGACGATGATCGCCTGGTCGGTGCGTGGGTAATGCTCGCTGTTGCACTGGCGGCAGCGGCCGAGCCAGCCGGCGCGGACGAAATCGAGTTCGCCGCCGCAGCCGCCGCAATGGTGGTGGCGCGCATGCCAGTGCAGCAGTGCGCGGGCCTGGGCGAAAACGGTGGCCTCGAACGCCGGCCAGGCCGCCGCGGCGGCGCGCAGGTCGACGCGTTGCGGCGCCGCCGCGACGACAGCCGGTGCAACGGTGGCGGCGCGCTGCGCGAACCAGCCGGCGCCATCGCGCAGGCCGAGGAAGATCGCGCCGCCGGGACCGCCGCCGATCCGTTCGCCGCCGGGCGCGAACAGGCGGTTGCCGGCATCGGCCCGCGCATGGCCATCGTCATCCAGCAACACCACCCGCCCCTGCGGCCACAACAGGGCCAGCGCCTCGGGATCGTCGCGCAGCGCATCGGCGCGATCTAGCGCGCCATCGATGAAGGCGAACGGGCTGGTGGTCATGCACGTTCCATGGTTGCCGGGACGACGCGCGTCCGCGTTGTCCAGTCCCTAGACGGTGAAGCTGCTGCCGCAGCCGCAAGTGCTCTTGGCGTTGGGATTGCGGATCACGAACTGCGCGCCGTGCAGGCTCTCGGTGTAATCGACTTCCGCGCCCATCAGGTACTGCAGGCTGAGCGGATCGACCAGCAACACGACCTCGTCGGTGGCGATGGCAAGGTCGTCCTCGCCCTGCTGCTCGTCGAACTCGAAGCCGTACTGGAACCCCGAGCAACCGCCACCCTGGATGTAGACGCGCAGCTTGAGCGCCGGATTGCCTTCCTCGGTGATCAGCTCGCGCACCTTGGCCGCGGCGGCGGCGCTGAATTCCAGCGGTCGCTGCAACGACTGGTAACCCGGGGCGGTTTGGGCGGACGCGGTTTCCATGCGCTCAGGATGGGGCGTGCCGGGCCGCGATTCAACCGCAGCCTTGCGCTCGGGCCTGCCCGGACCCGCGACGATCGCGCAGGCAATGCCCGCTCCAGGCGCAAACCGGGCTTGCTGCCGGGCGCAGCGGGGATCCGCTCTTTCGCCTCCCGCCTGCGTGCAAGGCCCGGCAGGTCGCGCTCCGCGCCCGGATGCGGTGATTCAGGGCGCGCCGGTTTCCGCCTTGGAGGCGGCCTCGGCCCAGGTGAACGACTGTTCCACCGGATTGCCACGCGCCGGCGCAAGCCGCGCGATGATGCGTACCGGTTGCAGCCCCGACGGCAGCAGCACGTCGCCTTCGACCTGCTGGAAATACTTGAACGAATACTCCAACCCGGCGGCGCCAGGCTGCTGCCGCAGCTGCTCCCACGACAGCTTCTGCAGCTTGCCGTCGCGGCTGCCCTCCAGCGACAGGGTCAGGCGGCCGCTGTTGACCGCGCCGCGGTTGAGGTTCTGGGTCAGGGTGGCGGTGAAATGCCAGGCCGGCCCGCCCTGCGGCTGCAACTGCAGCTGGTGCACGTTGAGGCCGTGGCGCTTGGCGGTGCTGCCGACCAAGCGTTCGTAGAAGGCGACGTCGGCGCGCAGCCCGGCGATTTCCTCGTCGCGCTCGGCCAGCGTGCCCTGCAGGTCGCGGTTGGCTTCGCGGCTGATCTGGTCGGAGCGCGCCAGCGTGGCGGCGCGCTGCTCCATCTCGTCCAGCCGCGCCTGCTGCGCCGCCACCACGGCGCCCTGGTCGGTCGACTGTGGCGCCAGCACCGTCCATACCCCCCAGACGCCGAACACCACCGCCAGCAGGAACACCGCGACCAGCGCGTAGGCGATGCCGTGGCCATGGGTGACCGGAATGTCGAGGCTGGCCTCGGCGGCTTCGACCGCGGACTCGACCACCGACGTCGTGGAGGCAGGGTCCGGCGCCTGCGGTGGAGGTTGCGATGGCGGGGGTGCACTCATGGCACCGGTATAGCCAGCCGCTTCGGGCCGCGTCAAGCCGGGCTGCCGTAGACTGCGGCGCGAGCGGCGCTGGCCGCGCAGCGCCGGAGGCCGCCATGTCCGAAGCCCACCTGTTCGCGATCGGCGTGCTGCTGGCTTGGCTGGCCGGCATCCGCGTCTACCTCACCGTGTTCGGGCTCGGCCTGGCCGGTTATTTCGGCTGGCTCGACCTGCCGCAGGCGCTGCAGGTCACGCAGTCGCCGTGGGTGATCGGCGTCTCCGGCACGCTGGCACTGGTGGAATTCTTCGCCGACAAGATCCCGGGCGTCGACTCGGCCTGGGACCTGCTGCATACGCTGCTGCGGGTGCCGGCGGGCGCGTTCCTCGCGGCATCGGCGATGTCGCCGGACGGCCATCTGGGCGCAGGCATGCTGGCCACCGGCGCCGGAGTTGCGTTGAGCAGCCACCTGCTGAAGTCGGGTTCGCGCGCGTTGCTCAACACCTCCCCGGAGCCGGTCAGCAACTGGACGGCATCGGTCAGCGAGGATGCGGCCGTGGTCGGCGGGCTGGCGCTGGCGTTCGCGCATCCCTGGTTGGCGCTGGCGCTGGTGGTGGCGGTCAGCGTGTTGCTGGCGCTGGCGGTCTGGTGGCTGTGGCGCACGCTGTCGCGCGGGGTTCGGACACTGTCCCGATAGCCGCTGCGCATGCACCGGTACTGGCCGGTTTGCACCGTGCAATCCGTCCCATGACGGTGTCGGGGCGCGTTCGCATAATGGCGGCTCCAGCGAGGAGCGTCATGACCGCAATCCCGTCCCCGCAGCGCAACCCTGCCGAAGCCGCCAACGATTCGGGCATCGACATGCCGTCGCGCGCGGAGTATCCGCCGGCGCATTACTGGCGTCGATGGAGCAACGATGCAGCGGCCGCAAGCGCCCCGGAATCCACGCTGCCGCCAGCTGCGGCCGACGCGCCGGGCGCCGATGCCGCTGGTGTTGCCGGCGACGACCCGGGCGATGCGCCGTACCGGGTGCTGGTGGTGGAGGACGATCCCAGCCAGGCGCTGTTCGCGGAGAGCGTGCTGAGCGGCGCGGGCATCCAGGCCCAGGTCACGACCGTGCCCGAGGCGGTGATGCCGTCGATGCAGCAGTTCAGCCCGGACCTGGTGCTGATGGACCTGCACATGCCGGGCATGAGCGGCACCGAACTCACCAGCCTGATCCGCGAGCACCCGATATTCGCGCATACGCCAATCGTGTTCCTGACCGGCGATCCCGACCCGGAGCGCCAGTTCGAAGTGCTGGAATGCGGGGCCGACGACTTCCTCAGCAAGCCGATCCGCCCGCGCCACCTCATCGCCGCTGTGCAGAGCCGGATCAAGCGCGCGCGCGCGCTGCGCCGCCAGCGCTTCGGCGATGCCAGCCGGCACCCGCATACCGGCCTGCACACCCGGCCCTACTTGATGCAACGCATCGCCGCGGCGCTGACCGCCGGCAACGGCCGCGGCGCGTTCTTCGTGGAAATCCAGAATCCGGGCGCGCTGCACGACCGCTACGGCTATGCCGGTTTCGAGCAGCTGATGCACGCCGTCGGCCGGCGCGTGGGTGAGCTTGCCGGGGCCTGCCCGAGCGCACGGCTCAACGACAACGCCTTCCTGGTGTTCGCCCCCGACGGCGCGCCGGAGCTGGAAGCGCTGGCCCGCACCTTGCGCGATGGCATCAGCCACCCGCCGTTCGACATGGACGACATGCCGCAGCGGCTGCGCGCGGCAATCGGCTACAGCACGCTGGAACATGGCTTCGCGGATGCCGGTGCGGTGCTCGATGCGGTCGAGCAGGCCGCGCGCACCGCCCGCGGCGAACCTATCGGACTGGCCGCCTACGCGCCTCCGGCGCGCTCGGACACCAGCGCCGACCTGGTGGAGGCGATGCGCTCGGGCCTGCGCGACGGCGCCTTCGAACTGCAGTTCCAGCCGGTGGTCGCGGTCGCCGGGGGCGAGGAAGCACAATTCCAGGCGCTGCTGCGCATGCGCCATGCCGACGGCAGCGTGCGCAGCGCCGGCGAGCTGGTGCCGGTCGCCGAAACGGCCGGGCTGATGCCGGAGATCGACCGCTGGGTGCTGCTGCAGGCGATCGACCTGCTGCACCGGCGCCGCGACGAACAACGCCCGGTGCGCTTGTTCGTGTCGCAGTCGCCGCACTCCCTGGCGCGCGACCTGCATGCCACCTGGTTGCTGGAAATGCTCGCCAGCCACGGCATCGAAGGGCCATCGCTGGTGATCGACCTGCGCCTGGACGACGCGCTGGTGCACTCGATCGTCCTGCGCCAGTTCAGCGAGCAGCTGATGCCAGCCGGGGTGCAGTTCTGCCTCAGCCAGTACGCGCACGGCGACGAAGCCGACGCGCTGCTATCGCAACTGCCGCTGGGCTACGTGCGCCTGGCCCCACGCTATTCGCACGCACACGCCGACCCGCAATTGCGCGACGAACTGCGCGCAGCGATCGACCGCGCGCACCGCCTCGGCCTGCAGGTGATCGGGCCGCAGGTGGAGGATCCGCAGGGCGCGGCCACGTTGTGGATGAGCGGCATCGACTTCATCCAGGGCAACCTGGTGCAGCAGGCGGCCGGCGAACTCGACTTCGACTTCCAGCATTCGGTGCTCTGATGCCCGCCGATCCGCGCCTGTCGCCGCCCACCAGCCGCTGGCTCGCACTGGGCGCGGCCGCAGGCGCCGCGCTGGCGCTGGCGCTGGAGCGCTTCGGCATGTCCGGCCCCTGGACCAGCGTGGCCCTGCTGCTGGTGCTGCTGGCGCTGTTCGCGATCACGGCCTACCTGCACGCCTCGCGCCGGCGCGATGCCGCCTGGCAACGCGCCGATGAACGGGTGCGCCGCGGCGAGGCCGCGATCGGGGAGCTGCAGCGCGAGATCGACCGCCACACCGTGCTCGAGCAGCAGTTGCTGCAGGCCAAGCAGGAGGCGGAGTCGGCGGTGATGGCGAAGGGAGAATTCCTCGCCACCATGAGCCACGAGATCCGCACCCCGCTCAACGGCATCGTGCCGATGCTCGACCTGCTGCTGCACGCGGGCTCGCTGGCACCGGACCATCGCGAACTGGTGCGCACCGCCTACGCCTCTTCGCACCAGCTGCTGCGGATCGTCGACGACATCCTCGACTACTCCAAGCTCGAGGCCGACCGCCTGGAGCTGGAAACCACCACCTTCAACCTGCGCGAGCTGCTGGAAACGGTGATCCAGCTGATGGAGCGCCCGGCCGAGGCCAAGGGCCTGCGCCTGCGCCTGCACATCGACCCGTCGGTGCGGCTGCCGGTGCGCGGCGATCCGGTGCGCCTGCGCCAGGTACTGGGCAACCTGATCAGCAACGCGGTCAAGTTCACCGAGCGCGGCTCGGTCACCGTGACCGTCACCCGCACCGGCGAAAGCACCGCACAGCACCAGTTGCGCTTCGAGGTCCGCGACTCCGGCATCGGTATCGCCCAGGACGCGCAGGGGCGGCTGTTCCAGGCCTTCAGCCAGGCCGACGCCTCGACCACGCGCCTGTACGGCGGTACCGGCCTGGGGCTGGCGATCTGCCGCCGGATCGTCGACCTCATGGGCGGGCGGATCTGGGTCGAGTCCGAGCCGGGCCGCGGCGCGACCTTCCGTTTCGACATCCCGCTGCTCAAGGTGCAGGGCGACATGCCCACGCGCGAACTGGAGTTCGCCGGCGGCCGACTGCTGCTGCTCAGCGCCGATGCGCGGCTGCGGCTGCGGCTGACGATGCTGCTGCCCAACTGGGGACTGCGCGTGACCGCGGTGGAAACCACGCACGAAGCGCTCGACCGGCTGCGCGCCGCCGCGGCGCAGGGCGAACCCTGGGCCTATGGCATCGTGCTCGCCGACCTCACCGGCATGCGCAATACCGCGCTGGCCCTGCATCGCAACCTGGAGCGTCACGCGATCTTTGGCGATGTGCGGCTGGTCTGCCTGCAGGGCGACGACGCGGTACCCGAGGAACTTCAGCGCAGCGCCACGCTGCTGCCGCGCAACGCGCCCGAGGCCGACCTGCGCACCGCGCTTACCAGCAAGCCCACCAGCGGCGAGGATCGTCCCGGCAGGCAGCCGGTGATCGACGCCAGTGCATCCGCGCCGGGATCGGCCGCCAGCGCGCGGGTGCTGCTGGTGGAAGACAATCCGGTCAACCTCATGGTCGGCCAGCGCCTGCTCAACGTCCTCGGGGTGGATTGCGATACCGCGCACAACGGCGAGGCCGCGCTGCTGCGGATGCAGGCCTCGCGCTACGACCTGGTGTTGATGGATTGCCAGATGCCGGTGATGGACGGCTATAGCGCCACCCGCCACTGGCGCGAGGCCGAGCAGGCTGCGCAGGACGGCCAGCACCTGCCGATCGTCGCCATGACCGCCAACGCCATGGCCGGCGACCGCCAGAAGTGCATCGACGCCGGCATGGACGACTACCTCGCCAAGCCGGTCACCCGCGCGGAACTGGAGCGCTGCCTGCACCGCTGGTGGCGGCCGCGGCCGACAGCGGGCGCCGAGGCGCCGGTGGCGGCGCCGGAAACGCCGACACTGACGGCAGGCAGCGATGCACCGGCGGCCGCGGCCGCGGCCCTCGCCGCGCCGGCGCCCATTCCCGCCCCGATGCAGGCCAACGACATGGACTCGGTCATCGACCAGGAAGTGCTGGAAGAACTGCGCGCGGTACTGGGCAGCGAGGTCGACCGCCTGATCGCGGTCTTCCTCGACACCACCCCGCCGCTGATCGCCAAGCTCGAGGCCGCCGCGCTGGGACCGGATTTCGATGCCCTGCGCGAGGTGGCGCATTCGCTGAAGTCCTCCAGCGCCAACCTCGGCGCGATGACGCTGTCGGCCGCCGCCAAGCTGGTGGAACACGGCGCGCGCATGCGCAAGCTGGAGCGGCCGGTGGTCGCGGTCGCCCTGGTTTCGGGCGAATATGCCCGCGTCGCCGAGGCATTGCGCGCGGGCGTGCAGGCGGAAGCCCGGGCTTGAAGCGACGGCCTGGATTCAGCGCCGTACCGACGGCCTGATCCCAGGCCCGCACATCTACCCGCAAATCGACGCCGGTGACCCGTGGCGTCGTCGGACTGGACTCATCGGGCCGGGCAGAGTGCCCCGGCTGGTGCGGTTTTTCGCCGCGCGCAGCCTCAGTCCTCGACCTTGGACAGCAGGTAGTTCTGCAGCCCCAGGCGGTCGACCAGCCCGAGCTGGGTCTCGATCCAGTCGATGTGCTCTTCCTCGGATTCGAGGATGCCGGCGAACAGGTCGCGGCTGACGTAGTCCCCGACCTGCTCGCAGTACGCGATCGCATCCTTCAGCGTCGGCAGCGCCTCCAGTTCCAGCGCCAGGTCCGCCTTCAGCACTTCCAGCGGATCCTCGCCGATGCGCAGCTTGCCCAGGTTCTGGAAGTTGGGCAGGCCGTCCAGGAACAGGATGCGCTCGGACAGCTTGTCGGCGTGCTTCATCTCGTCGATCGACTCGTGGTGCTCGTGCTCGGCCAGTTCCTTCAGGCCCCAGTTCTTCAGCATCTTGGCGTGCAGGAAGTACTGGTTGATCGCGATCAACTCGTTGTACAGCGCCTTGTTGAGGTGTTCGATGACCTTGGCGTCGCCCTTCATGCCCGCGCTCCGTGTGTGCCGATGACCGGCGATGCTAACGCCAGGTGGGGAACGAAGGCGGAACGCGAATCGACCGCATCCGCGCGCGCGTCCCGCGTAGCGCGAGCGCGGATGGAAAGGACCCGCGTCAGGCGGCGTGCGACAGCACCGGCAACGGCAGTTCGCGGCTTGCGTGCACGTCGTCGAGCAGTTGCGCCGCCATCTCCAGGCAGCCGCCGCAGGTGGAACCACAGCCGGTGCGCATGGTCAGTTCGGCAAGCGTGCGGCAGCCGGCCGCTGCGACCTCGCGGATCTCGCGATCGGTGACCCCATTGCAGATGCAGACGTACACGGCGGCTCGCGGCTGGTGCGACAGGCGCGATTTTCGCGTCAAATGCGAATGATTGTCAATCCGAAACGCGCCCACTGGCCGCGCCCACCCCGGCCCGGCGGTTCAACCCTGCCCGCGGCTCCCTGGGCCCGCCGGCTTGCCGGCGCCGGCCAGCGCCCCGCGTGGGGGCGCCGCGCGCGGCCGGGGCCGTGACCAGCTGTCGGCGCCAGCCGGGGGAATCGCCTGCTGCCCGGCGATCTGCCGGGCGAACGGCGCCAGGTGCCGCAGCGCGCTGGCATAGACCCCGCGCTTGAACACCACCACGTGCTGCAGCGGATACCAGAAGTCCACCCAGCGCCAGTGATCGAATTCGGGCTTCTCGGTCAGGTCCAGGCGCAGGTCGGATTCGTCGCCGGTGAACTGCAGCAGGAACCAGACCTGCTTCTGGCCGATGCAGACCAGGTGGTCGTTGCGGCGGATCGCGCGCTGCGGCAACCGGTAGCGCAGCCACCCCGGGGTCACCCCGAGCACGGCGACATGCTCCTGGCGCAAGCCGGTCTCTTCCTCGAGCTCCCGGTACATCGCCTCGAGCGGGGTCTCGTCGGTGTTCATCCCGCCCTGCGGGAACTGCCAGCCGTCGCGGCGCACGCGCCGGGCCCAGAACACCCGGCCGTCCGGGTGCATCAACACGATGCCGACGTTGGGTCGGTAACCGTCCGGATCGATCACGATGCGGACTCCTGAATGCACTGCGTCCGACTCTGCCATGTGCGCGCCGGGGCGACAAGCGCGGCCGCCCGCAATTGACGGCAAGCGCGCCGGCATGGACAATTCGCGGTTCGCCGCGGGACTTCCCGGTCCTGGCCGGATTGCCGACGGCAACCCGCGCGGCCCACAAAAGGCTATGTAGCTCAGCCGGTTAGAGCACAGCACTCATAATGCTGGGGTCGGTGGTTCGAGTCCACCCATAGCCACCACGCCGCGTCCCCATGGACATCTTCAAGACTTTCACCCTAGAAGCCGCCCACCGGCTGCCGAACGTGCCGGCCGGGCACAAGTGCGCGCGCCTGCACGGGCATTCGTTCCGGGTCGAACTGCGGGTGGCGGGCGAATTGGGCGAGCACAGTGGCTGGGTGATGGACTTCGCGCAGATCAAGGCGGCGTTCGCGCCCTTGCATGAACAACTTGACCACCACTACCTGAACGACATCCCCGGACTCGAGAATCCGACCAGCGAACGCCTGGCGATCTGGATCTGGGAGCGGCTGAAGCCGGCGCTGCCCTTGCTCGACGAAGTGGTGGTGCACGAAACCTGCACGTCCGGTTGTCGCTATCGGGGCACCTGAACGACCCTGCGCCGCAAGCGCGGGCGCGCGTTTGATCCAGGTCATATGAACCCGCGGCCAGGACTGGCAAAATGGCCGGGCACAACCCGGGGTTGCCCATGCCAGTTTCCGATGCCTCCGTGGCAGCGCCCGCCGCTGCCGCCACGCCTGCGCCGCGCGGTTACTACAACGACCATGTCGTGCGCCAGTTCGCGACGGCCACCATCTTCTGGGGCATCGTCGGGATGGCGGTGGGCGTGCTGATCGCGGCCCAGCTGTATTGGCCTGCGCTCAACTTCGACACCCCGTGGCTGACCTACAGCCGGCTGCGGCCGCTGCATACCAATGGCGTGATCTTCGCCTTCGGCGGCTCGGTGCTGTTCGCGACCTCGTTGTACGTGGTGCAGCGCACCTGCCATGTGCGGCTGGTCTCCGACAAGCTCGCGCAGTTCGTGTTCTGGGGCTGGCAGGCGGCGATGGTCGGCGCGGTGATCACCCTGCCGCTGGGCATCACCCAGAGCAAGGAATACGCCGAACTCGAGTGGCCGCTGGACCTGCTGATCGCGGTGGTCTGGGTCGCCTACGGCTGGCTGTTCTTCGGCACCATCGCCAGGCGCCGGGTCAAGCACATCTATGTCGCCAACTGGTTCTACGGCGCCTACATCATCGCCGTGGGCCTGCTGCACATCGTCAACAACATGGCGATCCCGGCCGGGCTGTGGAAGTCCTATCCGGTCTACAGCGGCGCGGTCGACGCGATGGCGCAGTGGTGGTACGGCCACAACGCGGTGGCGTTCCTGCTGACCGTCGGCTACCTGGCGATGATGTACTACTTCGTGCCCAAGCAGGCGCAGCGGCCGATCTACTCCTACCGGCTGTCGATCGTGCACTTCTGGGCGCTGATCTCGATCTACATGTGGGCCGGCCCGCACCACCTGCACTACACCGCGCTGCCGGACTGGGCGCAGTCGCTGGGCATGGTGTTCTCGGTGATCCTGCTGGTGCCGTCGTGGGGCGGCGCGATGAACGGCATCCTCACGCTCTCGGGCGTGTGGCACAAGCTGCGCACCGACCCGATCCTGAAGTTCCTGATCGTGGCGATCAGCTTCTACATGATCGCGACCTTCGAGGGCCCGCTGCTCTCGATCAAGACCGTCAACTCGCTCAGCCACTACACCGACTGGACCATCGGCCACGTCCATGCCGGCACCCTGGGCTGGGTGGCGATGATCTCGATCGGTTCGCTGTACTCGATGTACCCGCGCCTGCTCGGACTGTCGAAGATGTATTCGACGAAGTTGATCGACGTGCACTTCTGGCTGCACACGCTGGGCGTGGTGTTCTACATCGTCTCGATGTGGATCGCGGGCATCACCCAGGGCCTGATGTGGCGCGCGACCAACGCCGACGGCACCCTGACCTACAGCTTCGTCGAGTCGCTGGTGGCGACCTATCCCTATTACCTGGGGCGCTTGTTCGGCGGCCTGCTGATCCTGGCCGGCATGTGCCTGATGGCCTGGCACATGTGGAAGACACGGCAACAGGCGCGCGAGCTGGCGCCGGTCCCGGTGATGGCGCCCGACAGCGCCGAAGCGCTGGCCTGAGGACGCGCGCATGGGAATCGCACACGAGAAGCTCGAGAAGAACATCGGCCTGCTGGCGGTGCTGGTCGCGGTCGCGATCTCGCTCGGCGGCCTGGCGGAAATCGTGCCGCTGATGTTCCAGGCCGAGGCGATCAAGCCGCTGCCCGGCGTGACCCCCTACCCGGCGCTGCAACTGGCCGGCCGCGACGTCTACACCCGCGAGGGCTGCTACGGCTGCCATTCGCAGATGGTGCGCACGCTGCGCTTCGAGACCGAGCGCTACGGGCATTACTCGATGGCCGGCGAATCGGTGTACGACCGCCCGTTCCAGTGGGGCAGCAAGCGCACCGGGCCGGACCTGGCGCGGGTCGGCGGCCGCTACTCCGACGACTGGCACCGCGTGCACCTCACCGATCCGCGCGCGGTGGTGCCCGAATCCAACATGCCGGCGTTCCCGTGGCTGGCCGAGACCGCGCTCGACGGTGCCCAAGTGACGGCGCACATGCGCGCGCTGCAGCGCCTGGGTGATCCGTACAGCGACGAAGACATCAGGCAGGCGGCCGACGCGGTTTCGGGCAAGACCGAACTCGACGCGGTGGTGGCCTACCTGCAGGGCCTGGGCAAGCACGCGCCGCGGGGGAACTGAGATGCTTTCCGGGATCCTGACCCTGTTGCTGATGCTGCTGTTCCTCGGCGTGTGGGCGTGGTCGTGGCAGCCGCGCCATCGCGCGCGCTTCGATGCCGCGGCGCGACTCGCGCTGGACGAGGGTGAAACCGACATCGACGCCTCCACCCGGGAGCCGCAGTCATGAGCAGTGGCTGGTCCGCATTCGTCATCGCCCTGGCCGCGTTCAACATCCTGGGTTGCGCCTGGCTGTTGTGGTGGACGTCCAAGCGTCGCCCCGGCGACCCGAAGCCGGAGGACACCAGCCACTTCTGGGACGGCGACATCACCGAATACAACAAGCCGATGCCGCGCTGGTGGATCAACGGCTTCTACCTGGCGATCGCGTTCGGGATCGGCTACCTGTTCTGGTATGGCGGCCTCGGCAGCCATCCCGGGATCAGCGGTTGGTCCTCGCAGGGCGAGCATGCGCTGGACAAGGTCGCTGCCGACGCGCGCCTGGAGGAGACCTTCCGGCCGTACCGCGACCAGCCGTTGCCGGTGCTGGCGAAGGACCCGCAGGCGCTGGCGCTGGGGCGCTCGATCTTCGCCAACACCTGCGCCACCTGCCATGGCTCCTCGGCCCAGGGCGCGATCGGTTACCCCAACCTCACCGACGACATCTGGCATTGGGGCGGCGCGCCGGATCAGGTGCTGCAGACCGTGCTCGATGGCCGCGAAGGCGTGATGCCGCCGTGGGGCCAGGTGCTGACCGGCATGGGCGGCGACAACGCGGTCGACTACGTGGTCGCCTACGTGCGCGCGCTCGGCGACCCGGCGCGGATGAGCAACAACTTCATGGCCGCGCAGGGCAGGCAGCTGTACGACGGCGTCTGCGTCGCCTGCCATGGCAAGGACGGCAAGGGCAATACCGAGATGGGCGCGCCCGACCTCACCGACGACTACTGGCTGTACGGCAGCAGCCGCGACGCGCTGCGCAAGACGATCATCGATGGCCGCCACGGCAGCATGCCGGCGCACCGCGGGCTGCTTGGCGAGACCCGCAGCCGGCTGGTGGCGGCCTGGGTCTGGTCGCTGTCGCAACAGCAGCAACCGGCGGCGACTGGCAATGGCGCCGGCGAAGGCGCACCGTAGGCGCATGCCCGCCATCCTGCCGACGCCCGAATTCGACCACCCGCCGCGCCCAATGGTGCAGCGGGTTGGCGCGATCCTGTGGCCCAGCTTCTTCGCCGCCGGGGTCGCGACGATGGTGTTCTTCGCCTTCGTCGACCCGCTGGCGCTGCGCGACATGACCTTCCCGCACCTGGCGATCAGCCGCGGCACGGGCTACACCGTCGGTTTTTTCACCTTCTGGCTGGCGACCGCGTCGTCGAGCCTGTTCACCTGGATCCTGCTGCGGCCGTCGAGCCGCTTCAACGGACCCGGCTCCCGGTAGCAAGGCGTCATGAGCAAGCCCATCGACATCGACCTGCTGGACTCCGGCGGCGACTCGCTGTACGTCAGCGAGCGCAAAGTCTATCCGCGCGACGTTTCGGGACGCTACGACCGCCTGCGCAAGCTCGCGGTGTTCTGGCTGCTGGGCATGTACTACGTGTTCCCGTGGCTACGGTGGGATGGTCGCCAGGCAGTGCTGTTCGACCTGCCGGCGCGCAAGTTCCACGTCTTCGGCCTGACTTTCTGGCCGCAGGATTTCAGCCTGCTGGCGCTGTTGCTGATCATCCTCGCGCTGACCCTGTTCTCCGTCACCGCGCTGGCCGGGCGGCTGTGGTGCGGCTACGCCTGCCCGCAGACGGTGTGGACCGAGTGCTTCCTGTGGATGGAGCGCTGGACCGAAGGCGACCGCGCCAAGCGGATGAAGCTGGACGCGGGCCCGTGGAACCGCGAGAAGATCCTGCGCAAGGGCAGCAAGCACATCCTCTGGTTCGTGTTCGCGCTGTGGACCGGCTTCACCTTCGTCGGCTTCTTCACCCCGATCGTGGGCCTGTGGGCACGCGCCTGGCCATTCGACTGGAATGGCTGGGAAAGCTTCTGGGTGGGGTTCTACGCGCTGGCCACCTGGGGCAACGCCGGCATCCTGCGCGAGCAGGTCTGCAAGTACATGTGCCCGTACGCGCGCTTCCAGAGCGCGATGTTCGACCGCGACACCCTGATCATCGCCTACGACCCGATGCGCGGCGAGCCACGCGGCCCGCGCAAGCGCGGCCTGCCGAGCGTCCTGGAGCGCGCCCGCGGCCTGCTCGACCCGCGCACCGCCTACGACTACGTGTTCCGCGCCAGCCGCCATCCCAGCGCGGCGGCGAACAGGTTGCAGGCGGCCGGCACGATCATGCTTGGCGACGCCGGCGCCCTCGGCGAAGCCGCGCCACTGCCGAAGTTCGCGTTCGAGGACCTGGGCGACTGCATCGACTGCACCATGTGCGTGCAGGTGTGCCCGGTCGGCATCGACATCCGCAACGGCCTGCAGTACGAGTGCATCGCCTGCGGCGCCTGCATCGACGCCTGCGACGACGTGATGGACAAGATGGGCTATCCACGCGGGCTGATCCGCTATTCCACCCAGAACGCGATCGACGGCAAGCCGACCAGGGTCACGCGACCGCGGATCCTGGTATACGGCGCGATGCTGCTGGTGCTGGTCGCGGGCTTCGCCTGGGGCATCGCCGCGCGCAGTCCGCTGATCGTCGACGTGCTGCGCGATCGCAACGCGCTGTACCGCGAAACCGCCACCGGCATCGACAACGGCTACACCCTGAAGCTGGTCAACAAGACCGACCGCGCCCAGGCCTACACCGTGCGCATCGAATCGGCGGCCGGCCTGCAGTTGCGCGGCGGCCCGCGCCTGCCGGTGCACGCCGATGCGCAGCAGGTGCTGTCGCTGCCGCTGGAAGTCTCGGCGCCAGGCACGCTGCGCGGGCGCCAGGCGCTGCGGTTCGTGATCGAGGCCGATGACGGCAGCGCCAGCGACACCGTCGACAGCAACTTCTTCGGACCGATGTAATGGAAAGCAAGCACGACGCTCCCGGCAACGCCGGTTCCTCGCCCTGGCGCCAGCCGGTCGTCTGGCTGGTGTTGGCCTTGGTGGCCGCGGCCGTCGTCGGCAGCGTGGTGATGCTGATCGTGGCCGGCGATGGCGCCAGCGACGCGGTCCCCGACCATGTGCAGCGCACCGCCGGCGCCCAGGTCGCCGACCTCGGCCCGGATGCGATGGCGCAACAGCGCCAGCTGAGCGCGATCGTGCGCATCGACGCCAGGCGCGGCGTGGTGCAGGCGGTCCCGGTCACCGGCAGCTTCGACCGCGGCGCGCCGTTGCGGCTGGCCCTGCACCACCCGGTGCGCGAGGCCGACGACCGGATGCTCGAGCTGCAGCCTTCCGCCATCGGCTGGGAAACCCGCGCGCGCATCGACGGCGGCCACGACTGGAACCTGCAACTGGCGCCGGCCGATGGCCACTGGCGCCTGCGCGGCCGCCTGCCGAAGGCACAGCTCGCCGCACGCGTGGCGCCGGCGCTGCAGGCGCCGTAAACGTGCCCGCGCCGGGCTGCTTCCACTGCGGCGAAGCGCTGCCGGATCTGCCCGCGCGCCTGCTGCTCGACGGCGAGCGGCGCGAATTCTGCTGCAGCGGTTGCGCCACGGCCGCGCAATGGATCCGCGACGCGCGCCTGGACGACTACTACCGGCTGCGCAGCCAGCCGGCCTCGCGGGTCGGCACCGACAGCCCGGACCTTGCGGCCTGGGATCGCGAGGAACTGCTCGCCGGCCACGCGCGCGATGTCGTGATCGACGGCACCCCCGGCCGCGAGATCACCGTGCTCAGCGACGGCATGCATTGCGCCGCCTGCGCGTGGCTGGTCGACCGCGCCCTGCAGCGCGACGCCGGCGTGCTGGAGACCAGCGCCAACGCGGTCACCGGCCGCATCCGCATCGCCTGGGACCCGCGACGCACGCCGTTGTCGCGGCTGCTCGCGCGGCTGGCCGCGCTTGGCTACCGGCCCTACCTCGCGGCGGGCGAAGAGCGCGAACGCGAGCGCCGCCGCGAGCGCAACCGCGCGCTGCTGCGGATCGGCCTGGCCGGCCTGGGCGCGATGCAGGCGATGATGTTCGCCGAAGCGCTGTACCTGGACACCAGCGGCAGCATGCCGCTGCCCACGCGCGATTTCTTCCGCTGGCTGACCTTCCTGGTGTCGACCCCGGTGGTGTTCTATGCCGGCTGGCCGTTCCTGGCCGGCGCCTGGCGCGAACTGCGGCTGCGCCGCCCCGGCATGGATACCCTGGTCGCCGGCTCGACCCTGCTCGCGTACTTCGCCAGCGTGGTCGGCACCGTGCGCGGCAGCGAGCACGTGTGGTACGACGCCGCGGTGATGTTCGTGTTCCTGCTGCTGGTCGCGCGCCAGCTCGAACAGCGTGCCCGCGGCATCGCCAGCGCCCAGGTCGATGCGTTGGCGCGCGCGCGCCCCGCGTTCGCCACCCGCGAACGCGCCGACGGCAGCCGCGAATCGGTGCCGCTCACCGCGCTCGCGGTCGGCGACATCGCCTGCGTCGCGGTCGGCGAACCGGTACCCGCCGACGGCGTGCTGCTTGATGGCGAAGCACGGTTCGAGGAGGCGTTGCTGACCGGCGAATCCAGCCCCGTGCCCAAGCGCGGCGGCGACCCGGTGTTCGCCGGCACCGCCTGCCGCGAGCATGCCGCGCGCCTGCGGGTCACCGGCGTCGGCGCCGATACCCGGCTGGCACAGCTTGTGCGGCTGGTGGAACAGGCGCAGGCGCACCGGCCGGCACTGGCGCGCAGCAGCGAACGCATCGCCAGCCGCTTCGTCGCCGGGCTGGCGGTGGCCGCGGTGCTGGTGTACGCGGGCTGGCGCCTGCACGATCCGTCGCGCGCCTTCGAGGTCACCCTGGCGTTGCTGGTGATCAGTTGCCCATGCGCGTTGTCGCTGGCCGTGCCGGCCGCGCTGGCGGCGGCGCATGGCGCGCTGGCCCGGCTGGGCGTGCTGGCGGTGCAGCCCGAGGCGCTGGAGCGGCTGGCGAATGCGACCGACGTGGTGTTCGACAAGACCGGCACGCTCGGCGATGGTCGGCCGCGGCTGCAGTCGGTGGACCAGCTCGATGGCCTCGATGCCGAGCAGGCATTGCGGATCGCCGCGGCGCTGGAACGCGACAGTGGCCACCCATTGGCGCAGGCCTTCACCGACACGCCCGGCAACGGGCTGGCGGCCAGCGGCCTGCGCGCGATCGCCGGCCAAGGCATCGAAGGCATGGTCGAAGGCGGCCTCTGGCGCCTCGGCCAGGCCGCGTTCGCGACCGGCGCGCCGGACGACGGCGGACTATGGCTGGCGGGCCCGGGTGGCCGCGCCCGCTTCACCGTCGCCGAAGGCGAACGCCAGGATGCCCGCAGCGCGATCGCGGCCTTGCGTGCGCAGGGCCTGGTCGTGCACCTGTCCAGCGGCGACGGCGATGCCGCGGTGCGGCGCTTCGCCACCGGACTGGGCATCGCGCACGCGCATGCGCGGCAGTCGCCGGCCGACAAGCTCGCCTATGCGCGCGGCCTGCAGGCCGACGGGCGGGTGGTGGCGATGGTCGGCGACGGCCTCAACGACGCGCCGGTGCTGGCCGGCGCCGACGTCTCGCTGGCGATCGGCGATGGCGCCGCGCTGGCGCAGCGCGCCGCCGACCTGGTGCTGGGCGGGCGCTCGCTGCTGCGCGTGCCCGATGCGATCGCGGTCGCGCGACGGACGCGCACGATCATGCGCCAGAACCTGGGCTGGGCGACCGCGTACAACCTGCTGGCGCTGCCGCTTGCCGCCGCAGGGCTGGTGACGCCCTGGCTGGCGGCGCTGGGGATGGCGCTATCCTCGCTGGTGGTCACCGCCAATTCGCTGCGCCTGGCGCGGATGCGTGCACGATGAACATCCTGTTGCTGCTGATCCCGCTGAGCCTGCTGCTGATCGGGGTGGCGATCGCGGTGTTCGTGTGGGCGGTGCGCCGCGGCCAGTTCGACGACCTCGACACGCCCGCGCTCGACATCCTGCGCGAGGACGAACACGACCGCCCGCTGCGGCAGGAAGCTCCTCCGCCCGCGGACCCCCGCGATGCCGATTGACTGGCTGACCCTGGGCGCGGCCTGGCTCAGCGGGCTGCTCGGCGGCGCGCACTGCGCGGCGATGTGCGGCGGCATCGCCACGGGTTTCTCCGCGCTGTCCCCGCGCGGGGGATGGTGGCGCGCGCTGCAACCCAACCTCGGCCGCGTCCTCGGCTACACCCTCGCCGGCGCGATCGTCGGCGGCGTCGGCCACGGCCTGCTGGACCTGGCGCGCGTGCAATGGCTGGCGTGGGCGCTGCGCGCCGCGGTCGGCCTGGTGCTGGTGCTGGCGGCACTGCGACTGCTCGGGCTCGGCCGGCACCTGGGATTCAGCGCCACCACGGGTGCTCGGCTATGGCAATGGCTGCGGCCCTTGCAGCGGCGCCTGTTGCTGGCCAGCGACAGCAGCGGCAAGCGCATCGCCCTGGGCATGCTGTGGGGCTGGATGCCGTGCGGACTGAGCACCACCCTGCTGGCCGCCGCCTGGTTCCAGGCCGACGCCCGCAACGGCGCGTTGACCATGGCCGCCTTCGGGCTCGGGACCATGCCGTTGATGGTGCCGCTGACGTGGTCGGGCGCACGCCTGGGCCAGCGCCTGCAGCGCGGCGGCTGGCGCATTGCGGCGGGCCTGCTGGTGCTGGGTGCGGGGCTGGTGGTGATCGCGGCGCCCTGGCTCATGCAGCAGCCGGCCCTGCACGGGATCCTGGCCGCGCTCGGCTGCCTGCCCCGGCATTAGATCGCCTCGAGATCGACGCCTTGCCCCAATACCAGGCCGGCGCCGGGCGGCCTGCCGGCCCCGTCGCCCCTCCGGAGGGGGGCCAGGACGCAGCCAGCCTGCCCGACAAGCCCGTTCAGGCTGGATGTTGCACCGCACCAAACTCCGCGCTATGCTGCAACGCACAAAACCGGCAATCCCTGCCGGGCACCGCAGGAAAACCGCCATGTACCAGATCAACGAGCAGTTCGCCGCCGCGACCCGCCAGTTCGCCGACAACGCCACCCAGGCCAACCGCCTGGCCCTGGCCAATGCCGAGCAGGTGTTCGGCCTGCAGCTGGCCAGCATCGAGCAGAGCGTCAACGCCACCTTCGCCTTCTGGGGCGAGCTGGCCGAAGTGCGCGACGCCGACGGCTTCAAGGCCGTGTGGCCCAAGGGCGTGCAGGTTGCGCGCGAGAACGTCGAGCGCGCCGTCAGCACCGGCCAGGAAGTCATGGGCCGCACGCTGAAGACCAACGAAGCCATCGGCCAGCTGGCCAAGGGCCAGTTCGAAGCCGCCACCGCGCAGGTCAAGGCCGACGTGGAGAAGGTGGTCAAGGCCGCCAAGGCGAAGTAATTGCGTTGGGTTCGACGAGGCCGGAATTTCCGGCCTTGCGGGCCAACCTCCCCGCGTTGACGAAGGCCCGGCAGCTCGCGCTGCCGGGTTTTTTTATGCGCAGCGCCATGTCTTCGGCTGGCAGCGGCGCCGGATGCGGATATCCGTCGGGCGCCGGATGCGGATATCCGTCGGGCGCCGGATGCGGATATCCGTCGGGCGCCGGATGCGGATATCCGTCGGGCGCCGGATGCGGATATCCGTCGGGCGCCGGATGCGGATATCCGTCGGGCGCCGGATGCGGATATCCGTCGGGCGCCGGATGCGGATATCCGTCGGGCGCCGGATGCGGATATCCGTCGGGCGCCGGATGCGGATATCCGTCGGGCGC
>NZ_JALGCL010000002.1:0-310946 GCF_022808325.1 Cognatiluteimonas sedimenti
CTTAAGAAGAGCGTTGCTCTGCTGTCTCTTGTGAGTCACTCCGCAACTCGCAACGCGGGATGCGGTCGCCTTTGGGTGCGAAATAAAGGAGGAGGCCGCAGGCCGGGGGACATTCGCACCCAAAGGCGTCCGCATCCGGCGCCCGACGGATATCCGCATCCGGCGCCCTGATCAGTCCGTACCCGGCGCCCCATGTCCGACGCCAACAAGCCTTCGCACCGGCCCCGACCAACCTGCGAACCTCGGCGCAGCCCCGCAGCCCGTTGCGCCATGGGAGCTTCGGACGCGGAGGCAATCCCGGCGCGCCAGCGCGCGTTGCCTACGCGTTGCCGGGTGCCTTTCCTGGCGCGCGCAGCAGTCTTGTTGCGCTGGCGCGGTCGTGCCAGGTCAAGCGGTCGCGATCGATCCATGCCCACCAGAACCCCGCGCCGACCAGCAGCAACGACGCAGTGCCGACGGCATAACGCTCGAGCAAGGCCCGCCACGAGGCATTGCCGCCACCGGCGGCCACCACCCGCAGCCGCCACGGGCGCATGCCCAGCGTCTGCCCGCCGCGATGCCAGCTCAGCACCGCGTAGGCGCCGGTCAGCAGCCAGCACAGCAGCCACAGCGCCAACTGCAGCGCACTGAACGGCGCGATGTTCTCGCGCACCGCATGTCCCGTCTCGTAGTAGCCGAAGGTGAAGGCGGCCGACGCCAGCATCCATAGCGCCAGCGCCGGGAACAGGTCGTACACCAGCGCCAGCAGGCGCCAGCCCAGCAGCGCGGCGGGTTCGGGACTCGATGCGGATTCCATCCGGCCAGCATACCGGCGTGCGCCCGGCCGTGGCCCGCGAACGCTAAGCTCGCCGCATGCCATCGACCACGCCCGCCGAACGCCGCCAGCGCGCCACCGCGTTGCCGCCGTTGCGCGACGCCGATGCGATCGCGATCGAGGCCTTCCTGGATGCCAGCTGGGCCGAAGCGGGATTGTCGCGGCAGACGCTGGCCAGCTACCGCCGCGACCTGGAGGGCTTCGCGCGCTGGCGCGACGGCGCCGGCGGCGGTTTGCCCGCGGCCGACCGCGGCGCCCTGTTCGACTACCTTGCCTGGCGCACGCGCGACAACTACTCGCCGCGCAGCAACGCACGCCTGCTGTCGGCGCTGCGCGCCTTCTTCGCCCACGCGTTGCGCCGCGGCGCGCGCACGGACGACCCGACCGCGATGCTGGAGCCGCCGAAGCTGCCGCGCGCGCTGCCCAAGGCGCTGGCCGAGAGCCAGGTCGACGCGCTGCTCGCCGCTCCGGACATCACCACGCCCGCCGGCCTGCGCGACCGCGCGATGCTGGAACTGATGTACGCCGCCGGCCTGCGCGTCAGCGAACTGGTGCAACTGCCCGCGACCGCGCTGAACCTGCGCCAGGGCGTTCTGCGGGTGACCGGCAAGGGTGGCAAGGAACGGCTGGTGCCGCTGGGGGAAGAAGCCCAGCACTGGCTGCAACGCTACCTCGACGAGGCCCGCCCGCAACTGGCAGGCAAGCGCGCACTGGCGACGCTGTTCATCAACGCCAGCGGCGCCGCGCCGACCCGGCAACAGTTCTGGCAGCTCGTGAAGCGCCATGCCGCCGGCGCCGGCATCGACCCGGGCAAGGTCAGCCCGCATGGCCTGCGCCACAGCTTTGCCACCCACCTGCTCAACCACGGCGCCGACCTGCGCGCGCTGCAGATGCTGCTCGGCCACGCCTCGTTGTCCACGACCCAGATCTACACCCTGGTGGCGCGTGAACAACTCAAGCGCCTGCACGAGAAGCACCATCCGCGGGGGTGAGGAAGGCCGCTTGCGCGGCACTGCCGCGCGTCCTGCCGAACGCCCGGCCATGGATGGCCGGGCCGGGGTATCCGGAGCCGAAACCCTGCGCCAGGGACGGCATCGTCGGACTCCGCCACGCGCCGCGCTCGCGCGCAGCAGGCAGCGCGCCTGCGAGCACCGCAGGGCAACCGCCCCCGGGCCGCGCGGCCGATCGGGCCAGATCAACGGCCCGGCTCCTGCCGTCGCGCATGCGACAATCCCCGGAACCCCATGATCGGCACGCGGTCGAAGGCCGTCCGTGCAAGCACCAGGATCCCGATGAAGACTTCCCTGTTCATCCTGCTCGGCGCAATGAGCCTGTCCGCCTGCGCCCAGGACAGCGCGCCGGCCGCGCCGCCGGTTGCCGCCAAGCCCGGCGCGACTGCCAGCAAGGCCGACCTGGCGCTGGCCGCGATCGTCCCCGGCAGCCCCGCCGCGCGGGTCCGCGATGTCCTGCACGAGATCAATCCCGGCGCGCAGATCGAGCAGATCGACCCGGCGCCGCTGGCGGGATTCCAGCAGGCGATCGTCGGCGGCCAGGTGGTCTATGTCAGCAACGACGGCAAGTACCTGATGCAGGGCGCGCTGTACGACGTCGCCGCGAGGAAGGACCTCGGCGAGGCGGCGATGGCGAAGATGCGGGTCAAGCTGCTGCGCAGCATCCCGCTCAGCGACCGCATCGTGTTCGCCCCGGCGAACCCGAAGTACACGGTCACGGTGTTCACCGACGTCGAGTGCGCCTATTGCCGCAAGCTGCACAGCGAGATCGCCGATTACAACAGGCAGGGGATCGCGGTGCAGTACGTCGCGTTCCCGCGCATGGGCCTGGGCAGCGACGACTTCAAGGAAATGGTCGCGGTGTGGTGCGCGCCCGACCAGAAGAAGGCCCTGACCGATGCCAAGAACGACCGCCCGGTGCCGTACCGCAACTGCAACAACCCGGTGACGATGCAGTTCAACCTCGGCCAGCGCATGGGCCTGACCGGCACCCCGATGATCCTGGCCGCCGACGGCACCCAGCTCGGCGGCTACGTGCCCCCGGAGCAGCTGCGCGCAGCACTCGACAAGCTGGCCGCCGACGGCACCAGGCCCGCGGCCAGCACTGCCACCGGCGGCACCTGAGTCGATCGGGGCCCCGGAGCCGGCCCAGCGCCGGCTCCGTTACAATGGCGGGCCGTTTCCCTCGGTTCCGCCGGACATGATCGTCCTTGAGGGCCTGCCGGCCCTGTCGCCGTTCCGCCGCGAGCGGCTGCAAGCCCGCCTGCAGGCCGTCGTCCCCGAGCTGCGCGTCCTTGGCGCCTGGTTCACCTATTGGGTCGAGCCCGAGGCCGATGCCGACGTCGATGCGGCTGCCCTGCAACGCATCCTCCAGGCCGATGACCAGCTGCAGCCGCTGCCAGCGGACGCGGTCGCCCGTTTCGTGGTGCCGCGGCTGGGCACGATCTCGCCGTGGGCGAGCAAGGCCACCGAACTGCTGCACGGGGCACGCCTGCCGGTGCAGCGGGTCGAGCGCGGAACCCGCATCGACCTTGGCGGATGGCCGCGCGATCCCGCGCAACAGGCCGCGCTCGCCAGGCTGCTGCACGACCCGATGACGCAGTCGCTGCTGGCCACGCGCCAGGAAGGCGCGGCGCTGTTCGTGGCGCCGGCGCGCGGCGCGCTCGAGCGCATCCCGCTGGCCGACCTGGACGCCGCCAACGCGCGCCTGGGCCTGGCGCTGGCCGACGACGAGATCGACTACCTGCGCGCGCGCTACGGCGAGCTCGGCCGCGATCCGCACGACGTCGAGCTGATGATGTTCGCGCAGGCCAATTCCGAGCACTGCCGGCACAAGATCTTCAACGCCTCCTGGACCATCGACGGCCGCGAGCAGCAGTCCGCGGGCAAGCCGGTGTCGCTGTTCGGCATGATCCGGCACACCCATGCGACCACGCCGGAGCACACGCTGTCGGCGTACAGCGACAACGCCGCGGTGGTCGCCGGCTACCCGACGCGCCGCTACCGGCCCGATCCGCAGTCGCACGAATACCGCGCCGAGGCGCAGGCCGACAGCGCCTTCTGCATCAAGGTCGAGACCCACAACCACCCGACCGCGATCGCGCCGTTCCCGGGCGCCTCCACCGGCGCCGGCGGCGAGATCCGCGACGAGGGCGCCACCGGCCGCGGCGGCAAGCCCAAGGCCGGGCTTACCGGCTTCAGCGTCTCGCACCTGCGCATTCCGGCCTTGCCGCAGCCGTGGGAGGCCGAACGGGCGCTCAACCCGCGCATGGCGCCGGCGCTGGAGATCATGCTCGACGGTCCGCTCGGCGGCGCCGCGTTCAACAACGAGTTCGGGCGCCCGAACCTCGCCGGTTACTTCCGCAGCTTCGAACTGCACGAAGGCGACGGCCTCAGCCGCGCCTACGACAAGCCGATCATGCTCGCCGGCGGCCTCGGCGCGGTCGACCGGCCGATGGTCGAAAAGCAGCGGCTGCAGCCCGGCGACGCGGTGGTCGTGCTCGGCGGCCCGGCGATGCTGATCGGGCTGGGCGGTGGCGCCGCGAGTTCGGTCGCGTCCGGCGACAGCGCCGAGGACCTCGACTTCGCCAGCGTGCAGCGCGACAACCCGGAGATGGAGCGGCGCTGCCAGGAAGTGATCGACCGTTGCGTCGGCCTGGGCGAACGCAATCCGATCGCGTCGATCCACGACGTCGGCGCCGGCGGCCTGTCCAATGCGATCCCGGAGCTATTGCACGATTCCGGCGTGGGCGGCGTGGTCGACCTCGACAAGGTGCCCAGCGACGATCCTTCGCTGTCGCCGCTGCAGCTGTGGTGCAACGAGTCGCAGGAACGCTACGTCCTCGGCCTGGCGCAGGAGCGCGTCGCCGAATTCGCGGCGCTGTGCCTGCGCGAGCGTTGCCCGTTCGCCGTGGTGGGCGTGGCGACCGCCGAGGAACGCCTTGTCGTGGGGTACGGCGCGACGGCCGAAACCGTGTACGGCCGTGCGATGGGCGAGGCCGCGAATGCCACGCCTTCAGGGCCGGCGCCCGAAGCCGGGCAGCAGGCCCTGGCCGCCGAACCGGGTGCGTTCGCGATCGACCTGCCCATGGACGTGCTCTTCGGCAAGGCGCCGAAGATGCACCGGGATGCGGTGCATCCGCCGCCGCCGCGCTGGCCGTCGCTGGCCACCGGCGTGCTCGACCTGCACGAGGCCGGGCTGCGCGTGCTCGCGCATCCGACCGTGGCCGCCAAATCCTTCCTCGTCACGATCGGCGACCGCAGCGTCGGCGGGCTGACCGCGCGCGACCAGATGGTCGGCCCGTGGCAGCTGCCGGTGGCGGACTGCGCGATCACGCTGTCGGGCTTCGAGGGGCATACCGGCGAGGCGATGGCGATCGGCGAGCGCACGCCACTGGCGCTGCTCGACCCTGCCGCCGCCGCGCGCATGGCGGTGGGCGAGGCGATCACCAACCTGTGCGCCGCGCCGGTGGAATCGCTGGACCGGATCAAGCTCTCGGCCAACTGGATGGCCGCCGCCGGCCACCCCGGCGAGGACGCGCGCCTGTTCGACGCGGTCCGGGCGGTGGGCATGGAGCTGTGCCCCGGGCTCGAACTGAGCATCCCGGTCGGCAAGGATTCGTTGTCGATGCAGGCGCAGTGGCAGGCCGCGGCGGAGGGCGCGGCGGGCGCGCCGCAGAAGTCGGTGTCGCCGGTATCGCTGGTGGTGACCGCGTTCGCGGCGGTCGTCGATACCCGCGCGCAGTTGACGCCGCTGCTGTCGCGCGACGCCGACACCGAGCTGTGGCTGATCGGGCTGGGCGCCGGGCGCCAGCGCCTGGGCGGCTCGATCCTCGCGCAATGCCATCCGCACGCGGTGCAGTCCGGCGGCGGCGGCGACGCCGCGCTGCCGGCCTTCAGCGGCGACGGCGAGGGCTTCGGCGTCCCCGACCTCGACGACCCGCAGCGCCTGCGCGCGTTCTTCGAGCTGATCCGCGACGCGCGCGAAGCCGGCCTGCTGCTCGCCTACCACGACCGCTCCGACGGCGGCGCGTTCGCCGCGCTGGCGGAGATGGCGTTCTGCTCGCACGTCGGCCTGGACATCGTGCTCGACGGCTGGGGCGCGGACCGGATCGAGGACGTCTGCCGCACCCTGTTCAACGAGGAACTCGGCGCGGTGGTGCAGATCGATTGCCAGGACCGCGCCGCGTTCGCCGACCTGGTGGCGCGCCATGGCCTGGTCGACTGCGCGCAACGGATCGCGCGTCCGACCGGGGCGCCGCTGCTGCGGGTCCTCGACAATGGCCAGAGCCTGGCCGAGTGGCGCTGGGAGCAGCTGTTCGACGCCTGGTGGTCGGTCAGCCACGCGATGCAGCGGCTGCGCGACAACCCCGACTGCGCCGACGAGGAGCGCGACGCCCTGCGCCGCTTCGATGCGCCCGGCCTGCGGCCGGCGTTGACCTTCGATCCGGCCGAAGACATCGCGGCGCCGTTCATCGCCACCGGCGCGCGGCCGCGGGTCGCGATCCTGCGCGAGCAGGGCGTCAACGGGCAGGTGGAGATGGCGGCGGCGTTCGAACGCGCCGGCTTCCGCGCCTTCGACGTGCACATGAGCGACCTGATCGCCGGGCGCATGCGCCTGGAAGACTTCGCCGGGTTCGCCGCCTGCGGCGGCTTCAGCTACGGCGACGTGCTCGGTGCCGGCCGCGGCTGGGCCACCAGCATCCTCGAGCGGCCGCAACTGCGCGACATGTTCGCCGACTTCTTCGCCCGCGGCGACAGCTTCGCCCTGGGCGTGTGCAACGGCTGCCAGATGCTCAGCCAGCTCAAGCCGATCATCCCCGGCGCCGGTCACTGGCCGCGCTTCCTGCGCAACCGCAGCGAACAGTTCGAGGCGCGCTTCGGGCTGCTGGAAGTGGTCGAGTCGCCGTCGTTGTTCCTGCGCGGCATGGCCGGGTCGCGGATCCCGGTCTCGATCGCGCATGGCGAGGGCCGCGCCGACTTCGACGGCCCCGACGGCAGCCTGGACCGGAGCGCGGCGCGGGTCGCGCTGCGCTACGTCGCCGGAGATGGCGGCGCCGCCACGTCCTATCCCGCCAATCCCAACGGCTCGGCGGACGGTATCGCCGGCCTGACCAGCGAGGACGGCCGCGCCACCATCCTGATGCCGCACCCGGAGCGCACGCCGCGGCGCGCCAACCTGAGCTGGGCACCGCAGGACTGGCCGGAGGATTCGCCGTGGCTGCGGATGTTCAGGAATGCGCGCGCGTTCGTGAATTGATGGCCCGCGGCGGCGGCGGCGCGCATTGCCCGACCTGCTAGAGTCGGCGCTTCGCCGCGGAGGGCGGGTCGTGAACGCAGTGGCCAACGAAGCAAGCGTGCAGTTGCCGGCCGGCGACGGGGTCGAGGCCAGCGCCGACGAGCGCGTGGTGGCGGCGTTGCTGGACAAGGGCCGGGTCAAGGAGGCCGACCTGGTCCGCGCGCGCCGCCTGCAGGAGGAAACCGGTGGAAGCCTGCTGACCCTGCTGGCGCGGCTGGGGCTGGTGTCCGAGCGCGACCACGCCGAGGCCTGTGCCGCGGTGCTGGGGCTGCCCCTGCGCAGCACCCGCGAGGTGCCGGAACTGCCGCCCGAGGGCGTGGCGCTGACGCCCAAGTTCATGAAGCAGTTCCACGTCGTCGCCGTCGGCGAAGACGACGGCCACGTCGACGTGCTTTGCGCCGATCCGCAGGACGGGTACGCGCTGGACGCGGTGCGCCTGGCGAGCGGGCGCGAGGTGCGGCCGGCGATCGCATTGCGCTCGGAGATCGACGACCTGATCGAACGCTGGTACGGCCAGGGCCGCAGCGCGATGGGCGCGATCGTGGAGACCGCGGAAGGCGAATCCGGCGACCTGGACGACGTCGAGCACCTGCGCGACCTGGCTTCCGAGGCGCCGGTGATCCGGCTGGTCAACCTCATCATCCAGCGCGCCGTCGAGTTGCGCGCGTCCGACATCCACATCGAACCGTTCGAGAACCGGCTCAAGGTGCGCTACCGCATCGACGGCGTGCTCGAGGAAGGCGAGAGCCCGCCGCAGAACCTGACCGCGGCGGTGATCAGCCGGGTCAAGATCATGGCCAAGCTCAACATCGCCGAGCGCCGGCTGCCGCAGGACGGCCGCATCATGCTGCGGGTGCAGGGCAAGGAGCTGGACCTGCGCGTGTCCACGGTGCCGACCGCGCACGGCGAATCGGTGGTGATGCGCCTGCTGGACCGCGAGACGGTGGTGTTCGACTTCCACCGGCTCGGCTTCACCGACCACTTCCTGCCGCAGTTCGAGCACGTGCTGCAGCAACCGCACGGCATCCTGCTGGTGACCGGCCCCACCGGCTCGGGCAAGACCACCACGCTTTACACCGCGCTGAGCAGGCTCAACACGCCCGACGTCAAGATCATCACCGTCGAGGACCCGGTCGAATACCAGATCGAGGGCATCAACCAGATCCAGGCCAAGCCGCAGATCGGGCTCGATTTCGCCAACGCCCTGCGCAGCATCGTGCGCCAGGACCCCGACATCATCATGATCGGCGAGATGCGCGACCTGGAGACCGCGCGCATCGCGATCCAGTCCGCGCTCACCGGCCACCTGGTGCTGTCGACGCTGCACACCAACAACGCCGCCGGCGGCATCACCCGCATGCTCGACATGGGCGTCGAGGATTACCTGCTCACGTCCACGATCAACGGCATCCTCGCCCAGCGCCTGGTCAGGAGGCTGGAGCCCACGCACGCCGAGCGGTACCCGGCGTCGCCCGAGGAGATCGAGAAATTCGCGCTGCGGCGCTACCAGCCGCAGGGCGAGATCTTCCTCTACCGCCCGCGCGGTTCGGCGCTGGCGCCGACGGGTTACCTGGGGCGCACCACGATCATGGAATTCCTGGTGATGGACGATGCCCTGCGGCGCGCGGTGATGCGCCATGCCGGCATGGGCGAGCTGGAGCAGCTCGCGCGCGACGCCGGCATGCGCACCATGTACGAGGACGGCATCGCCAAGGCGCTGGCAGGCACGACCACCATCGAGGAAGTGCTGCGCGTCACCGAGGACGCCTGAGCGCATGCCGCTGTATCGCTACAAGGCGCTGAACACCCGCGGCGAAATGCTCGATGGCCAGATGGAGGCCGCGAACGACGCCGAGGTGGTGCTGCGGCTGCAGGAGCAGGGCCACCTGCCGGTCGAGGCGCGACTGGCGTCCGAAGGCGGCGGCGACGGCGCGTGGCGCGCGCTGTTCAAGCCCAGGCCGTTCGCCGGGCAGCGGCTGGTGCAGTTCACGCAACAGCTGTCGACCCTGCTCGGCGCGGGGCAGCCGCTGGACCGCGCGCTGACGATCCTGCTGGAACTGCCCGAAGATGAAGCCGCCAAGCGCACGATCGCCGACATCCGCGACGCGGTCCGCGGCGGCACCGCGCTGTCGACCGCGCTGGAGCGCCAGCACGGCGCCTTCGGCAAGCTCTACGTCAACATGGTCCGCGCCGGCGAGGCCGGCGGCAGCCTGCACGAGACCCTGGCGCGGCTGGCCGACTACCTGGAGCGCAGCCGCGCGATGAAGGGGCGCGTGGTCAACGCGATGATCTATCCGGCGATCCTGTTGCTGATGGTCGGGTTGTCGCTGCTGTTCCTGCTTGGCTTCGTGGTGCCGCAGTTCGCGGCGATGTACGACAGCCTCGACGCGCCGCTGCCGTGGTTCTCGCAACTGGTGCTCGGCGTCGGCATGTTCGTGCGCGACTGGTGGATCGTGCTCCTGGTGGTCCCGGCGCTGGCGTTGTGGTGGGGCGAGCGCCGCCTGCGTGACCCGGTCGTGCGCGCCGGCTTCGACGAATGGATCCTGCGGCAGAAGTTCGCCGGCCCGCTGGTCGCCAAGCTCGAGACCGCGCGCCTGGCGCGCACCCTGGGCACCCTGCTGAAGAACGGCGTGCCGCTGCTGACCGCGCTGGGCATCGGCCGCAACGTGCTCGGAAACCGCGCCCTCGCCACCGACGTCGAGGCCGCCGCCGACGAAGTGAAGAACGGCGTCGGCCTGTCGAGCGCGCTGGCGCGCGGCAAGCGCTTCCCGCGGCTGGCGCTGCAGATGATCCAGGTCGGCGAGGAGTCCGGCGCCCTGGACACGATGCTGCTCAAGACCGCGGACACCTTCGAGCAGGAAACCTCGCTGGCGCTGGACCGGATGCTGGCCGCGCTGGTGCCGGTGGTGACGATGCTGATGGCGGGCATCGTCGGCATCGTGATCCTTGCCGTGCTGACCCCGATCTACGACCTCACGAACGTGATCGGCTAGGCGCGTGCATGACGCATCGACCAAGACGGATCGACTATGGAGAGGATGAACTGATGGGCAATCGACGGTTCCAGGCCCGACGCATGGTTCGCGTGTCGCCAAACGCTGGCAGCCACGCCATGTGCGGCGCGCAGAACAGCCGCAGGCGAACGAGTGACGCACGCCGTGCCGACGGCATGTACAACGCGGACATGAGCCGCAGGCGCATGGAGGGCGCACGCCGTGGCGACGGCTTGCGTCACGTCGCGGCGTACGGATCCGCCATGCGCGGCTTCAGCCTGATCGAGATCATCCTGGTGGTGGTGCTGATCGGCGGCATCGTCGCCTTCGCCGCCAGCCGCATCCTCGGCGGCGGCGACCGCGCCAAGGCCAACCTCGCCAAGGCGCAGGTACAGACGCTGGCCGAGAAGGTGCAGCAGTACGAAATGGACACCGGCACCTTGCCCGGATCGCTCGACGCGCTGGTCGACAATCCGGGTAATGCCACCGGCTGGCTGGGCCCGTACGCCAAGGCAGCCGAACTCAAGGATCCGTGGAACCACGCCTACGAATACCGCGTGCCCGGCGATGGCCAGCCGTTCGACCTGATCAGCCTGGGCAAGGACGGCCAGCCGGGCGGCGAAAGCGTCGACGGCGACGTGAAGTACCAGTAGCCGCGCGTTACGGGCCGGGGTCGGGAATGTGGTGAGCCGAAGCGCCCCGCTGACGGGTCCTGCGAGCCGTGGCGGCGGTGACGCGGGGCAGGGCCGTGGGCTTGCGGGTGGGACAAGCCACGGCGACGGCTTGGCGACGCCGGCACGGCGTTCAGGCTTGCGCGGCGATGGCTTGCGCAACGCGGTAGCGGGTGCATCGACCATGCGCGGTTTCTCGCTGCTCGAGATCGTGCTGGTGATCGCGATCATCGCGCTCGCCAGCCTGCTCGCGGCGGCCGCGCTCGGCGGTGGCATTGACGGGCTGCGCCTGCGCTCGGCGGCGAAGGAAGTCGCCGCGCAGTTGCGCTACACCCGCGCCCAGGCGCTGGCGACGGGCGAGCCCCAGCGCTTCACGATCGATCCCCATGCCCACACCTGGAGCGCGCCGAAGCAGCGGCATGGCACCCTGCCGGAACAGCTCGGCATCGTGTTCACCGGCGCGCGCGAAGTCCAGCCCTCGCGCGGCGAAGGTGCGATCGTGTTCTTCGCCGACGGCGCCTCCACCGGCGGGCGCGTGCAACTGCAGGTGGACGACGCGGCGTGGAAGGTGGATGTCGCCTGGCTGACCGGGCAGGTGCGGCTGGCGCGCACGGAGGCGGTGCGGTGAGCGGTGTCTGCGACGTGCTGGTGGCCTCCAAGGCGAAAGCCAGGATGCCGGTTTTCAGGGCCCCCGACGGTTTGGAGGGTCCGACGGCGCCTGCAGGCGCCTTGCGCGGCCGCGGCGGCAGTCCGGACAACATGAGGAACCGCCGCGGGCGAGCGGGTAACGCGGGCCGTGCCGACGGCATATGCAATGCGGTAGCGGGTCCATCCACCATGCGCGGCTACACCCTGATCGAGGTGATCATCGCCTTCGCGATCCTCGCGCTGGCGCTGACCTTGCTGCTGGGGACGTTGTCGGGCGCGGCGCGGCAGGTGCGATGGGCCGAAGAAGCCGGGCGCGCGGCGCTGCACGCGCAGTCGCTGCTCGACCAGGTCGGCGTCGGCGAAGTGCTGCAACCCGGCCACAGCGAAGGCGATTTCGAGCACGGTCGCTATCGCTGGACGCTCGACGTGGCGCCGTACCAGGATCCGCTGCTGCCGCCGACCATCGCCCGCGACTTGTCGGCGCCGCAGTTGCTGCAGCTGTCGCTGGCGGTGCAATGGGGCGACGGCGACGATCCACGCCGCCGGCTGCAACTGCAATCGCTGCGCCTGGTGACGCCGGCAGCGGTGGCCGCGGAGCCGCCGTTGTGAGGGCGGGGCGATCAACCATGCGCGGATTCACCCTGATCGAGGTGCTGCTGGCGACCGCGCTGCTCGCCGCGGGGCTGGCGCTGGCGTTCGCGACGCTGCGCGCCGCCACCGCCACCGCCAACCGCGGCGAGGCGATCGCCGCGCGCAGCGAACGCATGCGCGCGGTCGAGGGCTTCCTGCGCGCGCGACTGGTCGCGACCCGGCCGGTGGCCTTCGCGATCGAGGCCGACAGTGGCCTGGCGCAGCGCTTCGTCGGCGAGCCCGGGCGCATGCGCTTCGTCGCCGACCTGCCAGATTACCTGGGCCATGGCGGCCCGTACCTGCACGAGTTCGCGGTCGAGCGCGACGGCGGCGACACGCTGCGCCTGACCGTGGCGCTGTCGGTGGTGCAGGGCGGGGAAGTGGTCCAGGAGCGCGAACCGCGCGCGCCGGAACTGCTCGCCGAAGGACTGCGCGCGGTGCGCTTCCGTTATCGGGCGATGGATGCCGATAATCGCCTGGGCCAGTGGCAGGAACAGTGGCGCACCCCGGAGGCCTTGCCCTTGCAGGTGGAGATCGACCTGCAGGACGCCGATGGCCGCGACTGGCCGCCGCTGGTGGTGGCCTTGCCGCTGGCCGGCAGCTACGCCGCCGCGCCGGGGAACATGCAATGACGCCGGTGCGCCGGCGCCGCCGCGCGCAATCCGGCAAGAGCGGCGGCGCCGCGCTGCTGCTGGTGCTGTGGCTGGTGGCATTGCTGACCGCGCTGGTCGGCGCGTTCGCGCTGGCCGCGCGCACCGAGCACCTGCAGGGCCAGGTGCTCAGTCGCGGCGTGGTCGCGCAGCAGGCCGCGCGTGCCGGCATCGAATACGCGATCACCCGCGTCGGCCAGCAGGACCCGCGCTGGCGCTGGCTCGCCGATGGCCGCGAATACCGCTGGACTTTCGCCGATGCGCAGGTCGAGATCCGGATCGTCGACGAACAGGGCAAGGTCGACCTCAACATGGCCGATGCCGGCCTGCTGGCATCGCTGTTGCAGGCAGTCGGCAGCGATCCGCGCGAGGCCGGGCAAGTGGCGGTGGCGATCCTGGACTGGCGCGACGCCGATTCGTTGACGCAGCCGGCCGGCGGCGCCGAGGACGCCGACTATGCCGCCGCCGGTCGCGCCTACGGCGCCGCCGACGCGCCGCTTGAGAGCGTTGCCGAAGTCGAGCAGGTGCTGGGCATGACGCCGGCGCTGTACGCGCGGCTGGCACCCCACGTCACCGTGTACAGCGGCCGCGAACGCCCGGATCCCGCGTTCGCTTCGGCGCAGGTGCTGGCGGCGATGGGGCTGGACGCGCCGCGGCTGCTGGCGCAGCGGCAGGCATGGACGCCGGCTTCGGGCAATCCACCGCCGCAGTTGCCGGACGGGCAGCCGCTCGTGGGCGCCGATAGCGGCACGTATAGTATCGACAGCCGTGCGCGGCTCCGCGGCCGCACCGCGGTGTTGCGGGTGGTGGTGCGCAGCGGCGGGAACGGCTTGCCGGGGTCGGCATGGACCGCACTGCGATGGGAGGAGGGAGCATCGCCACGATGACGTCGCTGCGCGACCGCATGGGCCGCCAGCTTGCCCGCTGGACCGGCACGGGCGGCTTTTTCGCCTGGTGGGGCCACTCGCTGGCGGCCTGGTTGCCGCGTCGCTGGCGCCTGGCGCTGGGCCTGGATCGTGGCCGCCTGCTGTTGCAGGCCGATGGCGATGCCGTGCAGTTGCGGTTGCAGGACGGCGACGGCATGCGCGACCTCGCGCGCGTCCCTGACCTGGCCGCGGCGGGCGCTGACGTGCTGGCCACGCTGTTGTCGCCAGAGCTGGCCGAGTTGCCGCGCTGGCTGCTGCTGCCCGCCGCCAGCGGCCTGCGCCGCAGGTTGCTGCTGCCGGCAGCCGCGGCCGAGCGCCTGCGCGACGTGGTCGCCTTCGAGATCGACAGGCAGACGCCATTCGCCGCCGACGCCGTGGCCTTCGATGCGCGCCTGCTCGGGCGCCGCGGCAGCGATGGCCAGCTCGACGCCGAACTGGTGGTGGTGCCGCGCGAGGCCTTGTCCGCGCAACTGGACGCGCTGGGCCCCCTGGCCGGCCAGTTGGCCGGCATCGATGTCGCCGGCGGCAGCGGCACGCCGCTGGGCGTCAACCTGCTGCCGCAGGCGCAGCGCCGGCAGCAGCTGGATCCGTGGCGCGCGTGGAACTGGGTGTTCGGCGCGCTGGCGCTGCTCGCCCTTGCGATGATGCTGTGGCAAGTGCTCGATAACCGCGACCGCGCCGCCCAGGCGCTGCAGGCGCGTGCCGACCGCGAGGCGCGCGCCGCGCGCGCAGTCGCGCTGCAGCGCCAGCAACTGGTCGACCTGGTCGAGGGCCGCGCGTTCCTCGACCGCCTGCGCAACGCGCGCCCGACCGCGATCGAGGTGCTCGATGCACTGGCGCGACGGCTGCCGGACAACACCTACCTGGAGAAGCTGGCGATCGAGAACGACCGCCTGCTGCTGATCGGGCTGAGCAGCGAGGCCTCGGCGCTGGTGGGGCGGCTGGAAGGCGCCCGGCCGTGGCGTTCGCCGGCGCTCACCGGCGCGCTGCAACCCGATCCGCGCAGCGGCCGCGACCGGTTCACCCTGACCGCCGACCTCGCGATCGCGCCCGCCGCCGCGCCCGCGCCCGCTGCCCCGGAGCCCGCCGATGCCGGCCACGACTGACCGCGACCGCTGGCTGGCGCTGGGCTTGCTGCTGGCCGCGCTGGCGCTTGCCTACCTGTTGCTCGTGCACCCCTGGTGGACCGTGCCGATGCAGGAAACCGGCGCGCGCATCGCCACCCTGCAGCAACGCGAATTGCGCGCGCGCATGCAACTGCAGCAGGCGCCGGACATCGGCAGGCGGCTGGCGGTCGCGCAACAGCAGGATGCCGCCGCGCCCGCGTTCCTGCCCGAGGCCACCACCGAACTCGCCACCGCCGGGCTGGTGCAGCGGCTGGAGACCGTGGTGGCACAGGCCAGCCCCGGCAATCGCGGCTGCGCCATCAGCAACCGTTCGCCCATGGACGGCAACGGCGGGCAAACCGAGCGATTCGCGCGGGTGACGGTGCAGGTGCGCCTGCGCTGCGGCAACGCCGAACTCGCCGCGGTGCTGCACGCACTGGAAAGCGGCTCGCCCCGGCTGTTCGTCGACAACCTCAACGTGCTGGCGCAGCGCTACTTCTTCCTGCCCGGGCAGAACCGGGCCCAGGATGCCGGCCTGGACGTCAGCTTCGACCTGTACGGCTACCTGCGGCCGCGGCCGGGCCAGGCCGTGGTGGAGGTGCCGCGTGCGCGTTGACGGCGCCGGCCCGCGCACCTGGTTGCTGGCGACGGTGGCCGGCTGGGCGCTGCTGGCCTGGGTGCTGGCGCTGGCCGGCATGGGCGGGCGCGCGGCGCTGCTGGCCGACGACCCCGGCCTGCTGCAGCCGTTGCCGCAGCCGCGGCCTTCGCCGCCGGAGCGGCTCGGGCCGCTGGCGCAGTACGCCGAGATCGGCGCCCGCCCGCTGTTCGCCGAGGACCGCCGCCCGCATCCGTTCTCGCTGCAATCGGGCGATGGCGAGGAGGCGGAGGTCGATGCCTTCGACTACGTGTTGACCAGCGTGCTGATCACGCCGCAACTGCACATGGCGATCGTGCAGCCCAGCCAGGGCGGGGATTCGGTGCGGATCAAGCTCGGCGAAGCCGCCGAGGACATCCCGGCGTGGCGGCTGGTGGAACTGAACGCCCGCAGCGCGGTGTTCGAGGGGCCGGAAGGGCGCAAGGCGCTCGACCTGCGCACCTTCGACGGCGTCGGCGGGGCGTCGCCGACCGAGGTGCGCGAACCCGGTGACCGCGCCGATGCCGGCGATGCGAACGCACCCGGGCGGCGGCCGTCGCCGCCAGTGGCCGCGGCCGAGGCCGATGACGCCACGGAGGCGTCGCCGGCGCCGGCGGCGAACACGCCCGAGCCCACCGCCACCGAAAAGCAGATGGATGCGATCCGCAAGCGCATCGAAGCGCGCCGCGCGCAGTTGCGGCAGGAAGCGCTGCAAAAGACAGCGCCGGCCAGGAAACCGTAGAGTGCCCGACCAATGAACCTTCGTCCCCAGCTCAAAGCGGTGCTCGCCGCGACCCTCGCCAGCCTGCTGGCCGCTTGCGCCAGCATGTCGTCGCCGGTGGTGCAGCGCAGCCAGGCGCGGGCGCCCGCCGTGCAGCCATCGGCGGATGCGGCCAGCCCCACGGGCAACGACGTGCGCAGCCAGGTGCTGCCCGCGGAGGACGCCGGTCCGCAGCCGATCATCCGCCGCGGCACCGGCCAGGTGATCAACCGCGGCGCCGCGGCCGCGCCGCTGCCCAACCTGGTCGGCACCACCGGCGCGGCCACCTTCAACTTCGAGGGCGAGTCGCTGCAGGCGGTGGTCAAGGCGATCCTGGGCGACATGCTCGGCCAGAACTACGTGATCGCGCCCGGCGTGCAGGGCACGGTGACGCTGGCCACCCCGCACCCGGTGAGCCCGGCCGAGGCGCGCAGCCTGCTGGAGATGGTGCTGGGCTGGAACAACGCGCGCATGGTCTACAGCGACGGCCGCTACAACATCGTGCCGTCCGACCAGGCGCTGGCGGGCACCGTCGCCCCGCGCACCGGCTCGGCGGCGAGCGCGCGCGGCTTCGAGTCGCGGGTGGTGCCGCTGCGCTACATCTCGGCGGCGGAAATGGAGAAGGTGCTGAAGCCCTACGCGCGGCCCAACGCCATCGTCAACGTCGATTCCGGCCGCAACCTGATCACCCTGGCCGGGACCCGCGCGGAACTGGAGAACTACCTGCGCACGGTCGAGATCTTCGACGTCGACTGGATGTCCTCGATGTCGGTCGGGGTGTTCCCGCTGCAGTCGGGCAAGGCGACCAAGGTGGTCGCCGACCTGGAAAAGGTGTTCGGCGAGCAGAGCAAGTCGCCGGTGGCCGGCATGTTCCGCTTCATGCCGCTGGAAGGCGCCAACGCGGTGCTGGTGATCACGCCGCAAGCCGATTACCTCGACGACATCCAGCAGTGGCTGCAACGCATCGACAGCGCCGGCGAAGGCGTGCAGCTGTTCTCCTACGAGCTCAAGTACGTCAAGGCCAAGGATCTCGCCGACCGGCTCGCCGAGGTCTTCGGTGGTGGTGGCGGGCGCTCCGACAACGGCGGCGCGCCGAGCCTGATGCCCGGCCTGCAATCGACGCAGATCAAGGACGGCGGCATCGACGACACAGCCAGCAGCGCGCAGGTCGGCGGCGACAGCGGTGGTGGCGGCCTCGGCGACGGCTCGCTGTCGCTGGATCCGCGCCAGTCCGGCAACGGCGCGGTGATGCTGGAAGTGGACGGCGACAAGGTCGGCGTGTCCGCGGTCGACGAGACCAACACCCTGCTGGTGCGTGCCACCGGACAGGCCTGGCGTTCGATCCGCGACGTAATCGAGCGCCTGGACGTGATGCCGCTGCAGGTGCACATCGAGGCGCAGGTGGCCGAGGTCAAGCTCAGCGGTGCGCTGCAGTACGGCGTCAACTGGTACTTCGAGCAGGCAGTCAACGCGACGCCGGCCAATGGCGGCGCCGGGCTGCCGAGCGCGGCCGGCCGCACCATCTGGGGCGACCTGGCCGGCAGCATCCGTCCCGCCGGCGGCGTCAACCCGGGCCTGGCCTGGACCTTCCTCGGCCGCAACGCCGCCGCGGTGATCAACGCGCTCGACGAGGTCACCGACGTGCGCCTGCTGCAGACGCCGTCGGTGGTGGTGCGCAACAACGCCGAGGCGGTGTTCAACGTCGGCAGCCGGATCCCGATCTCCTCGGTGACCTTCAACCCGAACAGCGGCAGCGACGGCAATACCTTCAGCCAGGTGCAGTACCTGGATACCGGCACCATCCTCAAGGTGCGTCCGCGCATCACCCGCGATGGCACCGTGTTCCTGGACCTGGTGCAGGAAATCAGCACGCCGGGTTCCCTGTCCAGCGCCGACCCGAACGGCAACGTGCGCATCGACACGCGCCGGCTCAAGACCGAGGCTGCGATCCAGAGCGGCGACACCATCATGCTGGCCGGCCTGATCAGCGACGGCGTCGACCGGGGCTCATCCGGCGTCCCCGGCCTCAGCCGGATCCCGGTGATCGGCGGCCTGTTCGGCACCCAGCGCTCGGGCACCAGCCGCGAGGAAGTGATCGTGCTGCTGACCGCGACGGTGCTGCGCAATCCGCTGGAAGCACGCGACCTGACCGACGAATACGGCCGTCGCTTCCGCGCCATGGAACCGCTGTACAGGACCCCGAAGCAGCGGTGACGACGGCAGCCACGGCGGGCGACGCGGCGACGACGGCCGGGCAGGGATTGCCGATCGTGCTGTTGCCGGTCGGCAGCGACGACACCGCGCTCGACGCCTGCCTGGCCGCACTCGACGCCGCGACCCCCGCCGGCACCCGGGTGTGGCTGGTCGACGACGCCCAGGCCGGGCCGCGCGGGCTGTCGATCATCGAGCGCTGGCTGCGGCACACGCCACTGGCGGCCGACTACAGCCGCCGCCAGCGCCATGCCGGCGAAGTCGCGCACCTGGACGAGGCGCTGCAGGCCTGCGGCGATGCCGACGTGGTGGTGCTCGCGGCCGACGCGGTTCCCGCACCCGGCTGGCTGGCGCAACTGGCCGCCTGCCTGGCGCGCGATGCCGCGATCGCCACCGCCACGCCCTGGTGCAACGCCGGCGAAACCGCGGCCTGGCCGCGCTGCGGCGAAGTCGCGCTGGTTCCCGAAGATCTCCCGCGCCTGGCCCAGGCCTGCGCGGCGATGCCGCCGCGGCACGCGGAACTGCCGGCGGCGGTGGCGCACGCGGTCGCCCTGCGCGGCAGCGCGCGCCGTCGCGCCGGCGGCCTGGACGGCGCCAGTTACGGTTCCTGGTATGCGGCGCTGGTGGACCTGTCGCTGCGCCTGTCCGGACTGGGCTGGCGCAACGCGCTGTGCGAGACCGCGTTCGTCGCCCGCGGCGGCGAGGGCACGCCCGGCGACGGCGACCTCGACGCGCTGGCCGCGCGCTGGCCGGGGTGGCATGCGCGGCTGGCGAACTTCCTGATGGACGATCCCTTGCGCGACATCCGCCGGCAACTGCAGCAACGCCATGACGCCATCGACGCGGCGCACCCGCAGGCGGACCTGTTCCCGCGCGTCGCGCCCGGGGCGGCGGCCGACGACGGCACCCAGGCGCCATGAACGCGCCCGACATCGCCGCCATCGTGGTCACCCACCAGAGCGCCTCGACGATCGACGACTGCCTGTCGCGCCTGCGCGCGGCCGACGGCGTGGTCGCGATCCGGGTCGTCGACAACGCCTCCAGCGACGACACCGTCGCGGTCGTGCAGCGCCACGCCGCAAGCGACGCGCGCCTGCGTTTCGTCGCCAATCCCGACAACCCGGGCTTCGCCGTCGCCTGCAACCAGGGCGCGGCGGCACTCGGGGACGTCGCCGACGCCACGTGGCTGGCCTTCGTCAATCCCGATTGCCTGGTCGAGGCGGACACGCTGGCGCGCCTGCGCGCGCACGGCCGCCAGCTCGACGGCAACGCGCTGCTCGGTGCCGACCTGGTCGGCGAGGACGGCCTGCGCGACGCGGCCGCGCGCCGGCGCGACCCGGATTTCGCCGGGATGCTCGCGGCGATGCTGCGCTCGCCAGCGGCGGCCCGGCTCGGGGTTCCGTTCGACCCGCAACGCTCGCTGCAGCGCGTCGATGCCGTATCCGGCGCGCTGATGCTGCTGCCGCGGATCCTGTTCGCGCGGGTCGGCGGCTTCGACGCGGGTTACCGGCTGCACGCCGAGGACCTCGACCTGTGCCGGCGCGTGCGCGCTGCCGGCGCCGTGGTCGCGGTCGCCAACGACGTGCGCGTGGTGCACGTGCGCGGGGTGTCGTCGCGGGCGCGGCCGTTGTTCGTGGAGTGGCACAAGCACCGCGGGTTCTGGCGCTACTTCCGCAAGTTCGAGGCGCCGCATCGCGGCGCGATGGCGCGGGCCGCGGTGCTGGCGATGATCTGGGGCCGGTTCCCGGTCGCGGCGCTGCGCGCGCTGCTGCGTCGCGACTGAGTTGCCCGCTGCCGGCGGCGATGCGGCTCGCGCCCGGGGCTGGAGTCAGCGATAGCGGTCGATTTCGTCGCGCAGGCTGCGCGCGGCCGCGGCTGCCGCCTCGGCGTAATCCGCCCCGCGCGATGCGTACAGGATGCCGCGCGAGGAATTCACCATCAGTCCGGTGCCGTCGGCGGCCTTGCCGTTGCGCACCGTTGCTTCGACATCGCCGCCCTGCGCGCCGATGCCGGGCACCAGCAGCGGCAGGTCGCCGACCAGGTCGCGGATGGCCTGCAGCTCTTCCGGGAAGGTCGCCCCGACCACCAGCGCGCAATTGCCGTTGCCGTTCCAGTCGCGGGCGATGGTCGCCGCCACGTGCTGGTACAGCGGCCGGCACGCGCCGCCGTCGGCGGCGACGACGAGTTCCTGGAAGTCGCCCGCGCCGGGATTGGAGGTATGGCACAGGAACACGCAACCGCGGTCGCCGCGGTCCAGGAACGGCTGCGCGGAATCCCGGCCCATGTAGGGGTTGAGCGTGACCGCGTCGGCCGCGTAGCGATCGAACGCCTCGCCCGCGTAGTGCGCGGCGGTGCTGCCGATGTCGCCGCGCTTGGCGTCGAGGATCACCGGGATGCCGGGGTGCGCGGCGTGGATGTGCGCGACCAGTCGCTGCAGCGCATCCTCGGCGGCGAGCGCGGCGAAATGCGCGATCTGCGGCTTGAAGCAGCAGGCGTACTGCGCGGTGGCATCGGCGATGTCGCGGCAGAAGGCGAACACGGCATCGGGGTCGCCCGCGAACCGCGCGGGGAACTTCGCCGGCTCCGGGTCGAGGCCGACGCAGACGAGGGAATCGGCAGCGTTCCAGCGATCGCGCAATGCCTGCATGAAACCCATGTTTCCCCTCCTCAGCCTGCTCTTTGTGGGAGCGGCTTCAGCCGCGAGCTCTGTCGGTGTCCGCATTCTTCAATAGCTCGCGGCTGAAGCCGCTCCCACGGGACGCGTCCGCCGATTGGCGGGCACTGCCTCACTTCAGCGCCTTGAACCGCAGGCGGTGAGGCTGCGCGCCTTCCTCGCCCAGGCGCCGCTTCTTGTCTTCCTCGTACTCGCGGTAGTTGCCCTGGAAGAACTCCACGTGCGAGTCGCCCTCGAAGGCGAGGATGTGGGTGGCGATGCGGTCCAGGAACCAGCGGTCGTGCGAGATCACGAACACGTTGCCCGGGAACTCCAGGATCGCGTCCTCGAGCGCGCGCAGGGTCTCGATGTCGAGGTCGTTGGACGGTTCGTCCAGCAGCAGCACGTTGCCGCCCTGCAGCAGGGTCTTGGCCAGGTGCAGGCGGCCGCGCTCGCCGCCCGACAGCGTGCCCACCAGCTTCTGCTGGTCCTGGCCCTTGAAGTTGAAGCGGCCGATGTAGGCGCGCGACTGGATCTCGACGCCGTTGATGTTGAGGATGTCGGCGCCGCCGGAGACTTCCTGGAAGACGTTGTGGTTGCCTTCGAGCTTCTCGCGGCTCTGGTCGACGTAGGCCAGCTTGACCGTCGGCCCCATCACGATCTCGCCCTTGTCGGGCTTCTCCTGCCCGGTGATCATCTTGAACAGGGTCGACTTGCCGGCGCCGTTGGGGCCGATGATGCCGACGATCGCGCCCGAGGGCACGATCAGGCTGAGGTCGTCGATCAGCAGGCGGTCGCCGAACGACTTCGACACGTGCTTGAACTCGACCACCGACTGGCCCAGGCGCTCGCCCGGTGGAATGAAGATCTCGTTGGTCTCGTTGCGCTTCTGGTAGTCGACCGCCTGCAGTTCCTCGATCCGCGCCAGCCGCGCCTTGCCCTTGCTGCGGCCGCCCTTGGCGTTGCTGCGCGCCCATTCGAGTTCGCGCTGGATCGCCTTCTGCCGCGCCTTCTCCGACGACTCCTCCTGCTTCAGGCGCGCGTCCTTCTGCGTCAGCCAGTCGGTGTAGTTGCCCTTCCACGGGATGCCCCGGCCACGGTCGAGCTCGAGGATCCACTCGGCGGCGTTGTCGAGGAAGTAGCGGTCGTGGGTCACCGCGACCACGGTGCCGGTGTAGCGGGCCAGGAACTGCTCCAGCCATTCGACCGACTCGGCGTCGAGGTGGTTGGTGGGCTCGTCGAGCAGCAGCATGTCCGGCTTCTGCAGCAGCAGCTGGCACAGCGCCACGCGCCGCTTCTCGCCGCCGGACAGGTTGCCGATCCGGGCGTCCCACGGCGGCAGCCGCAGCGCGTCGGCGGCGACTTCCAGCTGGTGCTCGAGCGTGTGCGCGTCGCCGCTGGCGAGGATGGCTTCCAGCCGCTGCTGCTCCGCGGCGAGCTTGTCGAAGTCCGCGCCTTCCTCGGCGTAGGCCTCGTAGACCTTGTCCAGCGCGGCCTGCGCCTGCAGCACTTCGCCGACGCCCTTCTCGACCGCCTGGCGCACGGTATCGTCCGGATCGAGCTGCGGTTCCTGCGCCAGGTAGCCGACCTTGATGCCCGGCTGCGGCCGCGCCTCGCCGACGAAGTCCTGGTCGACCCCGGCCATGATCTTGAGCACGGTCGACTTGCCGGCACCGTTGAGGCCCAGCAGGCCGATCTTGGCGCCGGGGAAGAACGACAGCGAGATGTCCTTGATGATCTGGCGCTTGGGCGGGACGGTCTTGCTGACACCGTTCATGGTGTAGATGTATTGCGACATCGGGGGCTCCGCAGGCGGGCGGCGGCGAGCTGCGAAGGCAGGGCCGCGGGAAAGGGTTCCGGATGGGCGGGATTATCCCGGAACAGGCTGTTCCACGCCAGTTGAATGGCCGTAAACCCCCGCTGCGGCTACACTTTGCGCCTCCCCGACCCCCGCCCGGAGCGATCCATGTTCCCCCGCGATGCCCGCATCGAAGGCTACGATCCCGAACTCGCCCAGGCCATCGCGGACGAGCGCCAGCGCCAGGAAGACCACGTCGAACTGATCGCCAGCGAGAACTACGCCAGCCCGCGGGTGATGGAGGCGCAGGGCAGCGTGCTGACCAACAAGTACGCGGAAGGCTACCCGGGCAAGCGCTACTACGGCGGCTGCGAATACGTCGACGTCGCCGAACGGCTGGCGATCGAGCGCTGCAAGCAGTTGTTCGGTGCCGGCTCCACGGAAGGGATGTACGCCAACGTGCAGCCGCATTCGGGCTCGCAGGCCAACCAGGCCGTGTATTTGGCACTGCTGCAGCCGGGCGACACGATCCTGGGCATGTCGCTGGCGCATGGCGGCCACCTCACCCACGGCGCCAAGGTCAACATCAGCGGCAAGCTGTTCCATGCCGTGCAGTACGGGGTCAACGACCGGGGCCTGATCGACTATGACGAAGTCGAGCGCCTCGCCGTCGAGCACAAGCCGAAGATGGTGGTCGCCGGATTCTCGGCCTATTCGCAAGTGGTCGACTGGGCGCGCTTCCGCGCCATCGCCGACAAGATCGGTGCGTACCTGTTCGTGGACATGGCGCACGTGGCCGGGCTGGTCGCCGCCGGCGCCTACCCGAACCCGGTGCCGCATGCCCACGTGGTCACCTCGACCACGCACAAGACGCTGCGCGGCCCGCGCGGCGGCATCATCGTCGCCAGCCGCGCCGCGATGGGCGACGCCGCTGACGAGATCGAGAAGAAGCTGCAGTCGATCGTGTTCCCCGGCATCCAGGGCGGCCCCCTGATGCACGTGATCGCGGCCAAGGCGGTCGCGTTCAAGGAAGCGCTGGAGCCCGAATTCACCGCCTACCAGCAGCAGGTGGTGAAGAACGCGCAGGCGATGGCCGAAACCATGGTCAAGCGCGGCTACAAGATCGTCTCCGGCGGTACCCGCAACCACCTGATGCTGGTCGACATGATCGGCAAGAACATCACCGGCAAGGATGCGGAAGCCGCGCTCGGCCGCGCCCACATCACCGTCAACAAGAACGCGGTGCCCAACGACCCGCAGAAGCCGTTCGTCACCTCCGGCCTGCGCATCGGCACGCCCGCCGTCACCACGCGTGGCTACAGGGAGCCGGACTGCGTCGCGCTGGCCAACTGGATCTGCGACGTACTCGACAACCCGAACGACGGCAACGTCATCGCCGGCGTGCGCGAGAACGTGACGAAACAGTGCCGGCAGTTCCCGGTGTACGGCGGCTGAGCCGGAAGGTCGCGCCTTGCACTGCCCCTTCTGCCAGCATGTCGACACCCGCGTGATCGACTCGCGCGTCTCCGACGACGGCGCCACGATCCGCCGCCGGCGCGAGTGCGAGGCCTGCGGCGAACGGTTCTCGACGCTGGAGACGGTGGAGTTGAAGCTGCCGGTGATCATCAAGTCCGATGGCCGCCGCGAGAACTTCGACGCGCGCAAGCTGCGCGTGGGCTTCGACCGCGCACTGCAGAAGCGGCCGGTCGCCGAGGAACAGATCGAGGCCGCGGTGCGCGCGGTGGTGCACCAGCTGCGGATGACCACCGAGCGCGAGATCGGTTCGCGCCGGGTCGGCGAGTTCGTGATGGCGGAACTGCGCAAGCTCGACCATGTCGCATACGTACGCTTCGCCTCGGTCTACCGTTCGTTCGAGGACGTGGCCGACTTCCGCGACGAGCTCGACCGGCTGGAACGCGACCTGCCCGGCGAGGGCCAGTTGCCCCTGCTCAGCGCCGAGGTCGTGCCGATCGACAAGCACGCCGAACGCCACGCCGACAAGAAGAAAAAGGGGTCGGAGTCATTTTTCGATCCTGCGCCGCGCCGTCCGACCGGGCCAAGGGAAAAATGACTCTGACCCCTTTTTCTTCCATCGACCACGCGATGATGGCGCGCGCCTTGCGCCTGGCCGAGCGCGGTGCGTTCACCACCAAGCCCAACCCGATGGTCGGCTGCGTGCTGGCAAGGGACGGCGAAGTCGTGGGCGAAGGTTTCCACGAGCGTGCCGGGGGCCCGCACGCGGAAGTGTTCGCGCTGGAAGGCGCACGCGAGCGCGCCAGGGGCGCGACCGCCTACGTCACCCTGGAGCCCTGCTCGCACATCGGCAGGACCGGGCCGTGCGCGGAGGCACTGGTCGCCGCCGGCGTCGCGCGCGTGGTCGGGGCGATGCGCGATCCCAATCCCAGGGTCGATGGCAACGGCTACGAAACCCTGCGCGCCGCCGGCATCCAGGTCGACAGCGGGCTGATGGAAGCCCAGGCGCGTGCGCTGAACCAGGGTTTCCTGTCGCGGATCGAGCGCGGCCGTCCCTGGCTGCGGGTCAAGCTCGCGTCCAGCCTGGATGGTCGCAGCGCGCTGGCTTCGGGCGACTCCAAGTGGATCAGCGGCGAACCCGCGCGGCGCGACGTGCAGCGCTGGCGCGCGCGTGCCGGCGCGCTGCTCACCGGTGCCGGCACCGTGCTGCTGGATGATCCGCACCTGACCGTGCGCCTGGACGACGGCGTCCCCTTCGTCCCGCCGTTGCGGGTGGTGCTGGACCCGGGCCTGGCCACGGTCGCGCGCGGCCACATCCGCGAAGGCGACGCACCCACCCTTTACCTGCACGCGCCCGACGCGCGCATGCCGCGCGGCGTCGACGCCCAGCACATGCACGTGCCGGTGAGGGCCGGCTTGTTCGACCTGCACGCGGTGCTGAAGCTGCTGGCCGAGCGTGGCGTCAACGAGGTCCAGGTCGAGGCCGGCGCCACCCTGGCCGGCGCCTTCCTCGCCGCGGGCCTGGTCGACGAGCTGCTGCTGTACGTGGCGCCGGTGATGCTGGGCGAGCGCGCACGGCCGCTGTTCGAGGGCCTGCACATCGATGCGATGACCCAGCGCCTGAACATGCGCATCGTCGAGACCCGGCGCATCGGCGAGGACGTGCGCGTGCTGCTGCACCCGGAAGCGGTTCCGGTGTCGACCGCCGCCGCACCGCCGCCGCCGCCGGCGGACTAGTCGCAGCATGGCGTCCGCGGTCGCTCCCTTCGCCGATCATTTCTCCGCGGTCGCCGCCGACTATGCCGGCGCGCGCCCGGAATACCCGGACGCCCTGTTCGCGTGGATCGCCTCGGCTGCCCCGGCGACGGCGCTGGCATGGGAAGCGGGCTGCGGCAGCGGGCAGGCCACGCGCGGGCTGGCGCGGCAGTTCGCCCGCGTCCACGCCACCGATCCCAGCGCGGCCCAGGTCGCGCAGGCCCGCGGGCCGGCGAACGTCGCGTTCTTGGTCGAGCCCGGCGAGCGCTGCAGCCTGCCCGACGCCAGCGCCGATGCGGTGTGCGTGGCGCAGGCGCTGCACTGGTTCGACCTGCCCGCGTTCTTCGGCGAATGCGCGCGCGTGCTCAAGCCCGGTGGCGTGCTGGTCGCCTGGGGCTACCAGGACATCGAGGTGCCCGCCGCGCTCGCGGCCGTGAACGACACGCTGCAGGCCGCGATCCGTCCGTGCTGGCCAGCGCAGCGCACGCTGGTCGACCAGGCGTATGCGGGCTTCGACTGGCCATTCCCGGCGATCCGCGCGCCGGGGTTCGAACTGCGCGCGCAGTGGACGCTGCCGCGACTGCTCGGCTATTTCTCCAGCTACTCGGCGACGCAGCGTTACCGGGACGTGCGCGGCGGCGAGGATCCGGTAGCTGCGTTGGCGCCGGCGTTCGCCGATGCCTGGGGCGATCCGGGCACGCTCCGCGACGTGCGCTGGCCGATGTTCGTGCACGCGCGCAGGAAGCCCGCCTGATGTTCACCGGATTGATCGCGGGCGTCGGCCGCCTTGCCGCGCGTGAATCGCGCGGCGGCGACGCGCGCCTGCGGATCGCCGTCGGCACGCTGCCGTTCGCCGACGTGGCGCTCGGCGAGAGCATCGCGGTCAACGGCGTGTGCCTGACCGTGGTGGCGTTCGACGGCGACGGCTTCGAAGCCGACGCCTCCAGCGAGACCCTTGGCCTGACCACGCTCGGTGCGCTCCCCGTCGGCGCCGCGCTCAACCTGGAGCGGGCGCTGCGCGCAGGCGACCGCCTCGGCGGGCACCTGGTCAGCGGCCACGTCGATGGCGTCGGCCGCGTGCTGCGGATCGCGCAGGATGCGCGCGCGCAGCGCTGGGCGTTCGCCGCGCCGGCGCCGCTGCTGCGCTACATCGCGCTGAAGGGCTCGGTCTGCGTCGATGGCGTCAGCCTCACCGTCAACGCCGTGGACGACGCCGGTTTCGAGGTGGCGCTGGTGCCGCATACGGTGGCGCACACCGCCTTCGCCGGCACCGCCGTCGGCGACGCCGTCAACCTGGAAGTGGACCTGGTCGCGCGCTATGTCGAGCGACTGCTGACGACACGGGAACAAGCATGAGTTTCGCACCGATCCCCGAGCTGCTCGAGGAAATCCGCGCCGGCCGCATGGTCGTCATCGTCGACGACGAGGACCGCGAGAACGAAGGCGACCTGATCATGGCCGCCGAGCTGGTGCGGCCGCAGGACATCAACTTCATGGTCACGCACGCGCGCGGCCTGGTGTGCCTGTCGCTGACCCGCGAGCGCTGCCGCCAGCTCGGGCTGCCGCCGATGGTGCGCGACAACACCTCGCCGCACGGCACCAACTTCACGGTCTCGATCGAGGCCGCCGAAGGCGTCACCACCGGCATCAGCGCCTACGACCGCGCGCATACCGTGCGCACCGCGGTGCGCCCGGACGCCAGTGCGGCCGACCTGTCGCAGCCGGGCCATATCTTCCCCCTGCAGGCGCAGCCCGGCGGCGTGCTCAACCGCGCCGGGCATACCGAGGCGGCCAGCGACCTGGCCCTGCTGGCGGGGCTGGAACCGGCCGGGGTGCTGGTCGAAATCCTCAATCCCGACGGCTCGATGGCGCGACGCCCGCAACTGGAGGCGTTCGCCCGCGAGCACGGGCTGAAGATCGGTTCGATCGAGGACCTGATCCGCTACCGCCTGGAAACCGAGCACACGGTCGAACGCATCGATGCGCGCGACATCGACACCGAGCACGGTCCGTTCCGGCTGCACACGTATCGCGACCGGCTCGGCCACGCGCTGCACTTCGCCCTGCTGCGCGGCGAGCCCGACGCCGCGGCGCCGACTTTGGTGCGGGTGCACATGCTGAATCCGCTGGCCGACGCGCTGCACTGGCGCCGCGCCGATTTCGGCCCGGCGGTCGGCGACGTGCTGGCGCGCATCGCGCGCGAAGGCCGCGGCGCGCTGGTGCTGCTCGGGGAGGCCCAGGACAGCGACGCGCTGCTGGCGCGGATCCGCGAACCGCACGACGAGGCCAAGCCGGAAGCGGCGCCCGTGCGCGGCGGCGCGCTGGCCGAATGGCGCCGCAATGGCGCCGGTGCGCAGATCCTCGCCGACCTCGGCCTGGGCAAGCTGCGCGTGCTGGGCACGCCGCGGCGGCAGGTGGGGCTGGCCGGCTACGGGCTCGAGGTCGTGGCCTACCTCGACCCGGCGCAGCGCTAGGGCGGCGGCCAGCCGCACCGGCAGGCGCTAAACTGGCGCACCCCCGCAACGATTCCGACCATGCCGCATTACGAAGGCGACCTGCGCGCTGCCCCGGCTGTCGACGGGCGTGCCGCCCGCTTCGCCATCATCGCCAGCCGCTGGAACCCGCGCATCACCGACGCGCTCGTGGCCGGCGCGCGCAAGTCGTTCGCCGACCATGGCGTGGCCGCCGAGGCGCTCGACGTGGTGCGCGTCCCGGGCGCCTGGGAGCTGCCGCTGGCCGCCGCGCGCATCGCCGCCGCCGGGACCCATGTCGCGGTGGTGGCGCTGGGCTGCGTGGTGCGCGGCGATACCCGCCACTACGAGCAGGTCGCCGACGGTTGCGCCGAAGGCCTGATGCGGGTGGCGCTGGATTACGGCGTCCCGGTATGCAACGGCGTGCTGGCGGTCGAGGACCATGCCGATGCCCAGAACCGCGCCGGCGGCAGCCACGGCAACAAGGGCGAGGAAGCGGCGCTGGTCGCGATCGAGATGGCGCAGCTGCTCGGCCAGTTGCCGTCTGCCCGCGAACGTACCGCCGCAGCCACTCGGGTGGGGCAGCCATGAGCCGGCCACGGCGCGGGGACGGGATCGATCCGGTGGCGCGCTCGCGCGCGCGCCGGCGCGCGTTGCAGGCGGTCTACGCCTGGCAGGTGTCCGGCGGCAGCGCGCCGCAGGTGATCGCCCAGTTCGCGCACGAGCAGGCGCACGAAGTCGCCGACCTGGAGTACTTCGAGGATCTGGTGCGCGGCGTGGTCAAGCACGTGGGCGAACTCGATGCCGCGCTGGCGGCCTTTATCGACCGCGAGGTCGAGCAGGTCGACCAGATCGAGCGCGCCGCGCTGCGGATCGCCGCCTACGAGCTGCTGCACCGCCCGGACGTGCCGTACCGGGTGGTGATCAACGAAGCGATCGACACCACCAAGCGCTTCGGCTCCGAACACGGCCATACCTATGTCAACGGCGTGCTCGACCATGCCGCGGCGGCCTGGCGCGCCCCGGAGTTCGCGGCCGCGCGCGGGAAATAGCCGCGCGCCCTTTGCGCTGCCCGCCGTGGGCAGGGCGCCCCGGGGATCGCGCGGCGGTGCCCACGATGCGGCCATCGCCGTGTCCCGGACGGAAGGCTGGACCCGCATGCCCGAATTCGAACTCATCGCCCGCATCCAGGCGCGCGCCGCGACGCGGGACGACGTGGTGCTCGGCATCGGCGACGATGCGGCGCTGCTGCGGGTGCCGCCGGGACACTGGCTGGCGGTCGCGACCGATACGCTCAATGCCGACGTGCATTTTCCCGCGGGCACCGCCGCCGCGGACATCGGCTGGAAGGCGCTGGCGGTGAACCTGTCCGACCTCGCCGCGATGGGCGCGCGCCCGGCCTGGGCGACGCTGTCCCTGTCGCTGCCGCATGCGGACGGCGACTGGCTCGAGGGTTTCCTCGATGGCTTCCTCGCGCTCGCCGAACGCCATGGTGTCGCGCTGGTCGGGGGCGACACCACGCGCGGTCCACTGTCGATCTGCGCCACCGTGCACGGGTTGGTCGCCGTGGACCAGGCCCTGCGCCGCGACGGCGCGCGCGCGGGCGACGACATCTGGGTCAGCGGCACCCTCGGCGATGCGGCCGCGGCGCTGGCGCAGTGGCGCGCCGGCGGCGCCGCCGAACCCGCGCTGCGCGCGCGCCTGGACCGGCCCACGCCGCGGATCGAACTGGGGCTGGCGCTGCCGGGTATTGCCCACGCCGCCATCGACCTGTCCGACGGCCTGCTCGCCGACCTCGGCCATGTCTGCGTCGCCAGCCGGGTGGGCGCGGAGATCGAACTGCAGGCGCTACCGGCTTCGCCCGCGCTCGCCGCCCGCTTCGACGCGTCGGCGCGCGCAGGCTTGCAGGCCTGCGGCGGCGACGACTACGAGCTGTGCTTCACCGCGCCGGCATCGCGGCGCGACGCGATCGCGTCGCTTGCGCGCGCGCAGCCACAGGCGCTGGCGCGCATCGGCCGCGTCGTCGATGGCGATGGCGTGCGCGCCCTGCACCCGGACGGCAGCCAGTGGCTGCCGGCGCGCGCTGGCTACGCCCACTTCGACCCGACCGGCTGAACGTGCCTCAGCCGCCGGCGGCGCGCGCGTACAGCGGCGCCAGCGCCTCCGCCTTGAGCAGCACCTTGCTGCCATCGCCAGCCAGTTGCGGCTGGGTCTCGATCGGCGTGTCCGGATGGGTCAGCGCGGCCGGCGGCAGCATCGGGAAATCGATCAGCAGGTCCTGCGCCACCGGCGCGCGGCCGGTGACCGCTGAATAGAGTTGCGCGGCCATCACCAGCGAGGAGGCGATGCTGGGATGCATGTCGTCGCTGAAGGGATGCGGGTCGGCGGCGCCCTGTTTCGGCGCCAGCAGCACCGACGCGGCCGCAACCACCTCGACCCGCGCGCCGTCGCCACCCAGGCGGCTGGCGAGTTGCGAATACGCCTCCGAGTAGACCTCGCGCATGCGGCGGCGCAGGTCGTTGTCGCCGAGGTCGCTCGCACGCAGCGGCGGCCATGTCGCCAGCAACAGCACCCGGGCGCCGGCGCCGGTGGCCAGCCGGGTGAAGTCGCGATGCGCGCGCTCGCTGCGCCGGCACTCCGGCTCGCGGCGGTTGTTGGCCATGCAGCGGACGAGGCCGCCGCGCTCCTGCAACACCAGCGCGTCCCACGGCCCCGCACGCAAGGCGTCTGCGGCCTTGCTGTCGTCCCACAGCGTGTCCAGTTCGGCGCCCGGGATGACATAGGTGGCGGTTTCGATCGCCGGGCCGCCCGGCTGGGAAGCGGCGACCGCGCGCAACAGGCGCGGCAGGTTGTTGCTGTAGGTGAGGCTGTTGCCGACCAGCATGACCCGCAACGGCCGCGCCTGGCCCGCTGCCTGGTCGGTGGCTGGCGCGCCGGCGGGTGCCTGCGCGGATGCGGCAAAGGCGATGGCGACCAGCGCCAGCGTCGACAGCATGCGAGCGATCGCGTTCATGGCGACTCCCGGGCGGGTGATGACGCGGAAATTACCACTCCGCGGCCGAAGGCGGTATTCGGCGTCGGCGCCCGAAAACCGCCCCCGATCACAGCCGGGTGCCGCTCACCCCGGCAGGGCGTGCACGCGCTCCCGCAGCACCGGCAGTTGCTCGCGTTCGAACCAGGGGTTGGCCCCGAAACAGCCGACGTTGCGCGGGCCGGGATGCGGCAGCGGCAGGTGCGCCTCGCGGGTGCGGCAGGCGCGGATCCGCCGCGGCAGGTCAATGAACGCGATGCTCACGGCGGCAGCAGCTTGCCCGGATTGAGGATGCCGTCAGGGTCGAATACGGACTTGAGTTGCCGCATCAGGTCCAGCGTCGGTGCAGTGATCGCCCGCGGCATGGAATCGCGCTTGGCCAGGCCGATGCCGTGTTCGCCCGACAGGGTGCCGCCGAGCGACAGCGCAAGGGCGAACACGCGCGCCATCGCGGCGGAGGCGCGCCGGGACTGTCCGGCGTCGGCGGGGTCGAACAGCAGGTTGACGTGCAGGTTGCCGTTGCCGGCATGGCCGAAGGTCACGATCGGCAGCGCGTATTCGCGCGCCAGCGCCTGTACGCCGGCCACCAGTTCCGGGATCCGCGACACCGGTACCACCACGTCCTCGTTGATCTTGCCGGGCGCCAGCGTGCGCAGCGCCGGCGACAGCGCCTTGCGCGCGGCCCAGAGCCTGGCGCGCTCGCCATCGTCCACGGCTTCGTCGAGTGCGACCAGGCCTTCGCCCGTGGCTGCCTGCCGCAGGGCGCGGATCGCGTGCGGCAGCGTGTCGGGGTCGCCGTCGGCTTCGACCAGCAGCAGCGCGCCGGCATCGGCGGGCAGGTCGCCGCCGCCGTTGGCCTGCATGTGTCCGCGCGCCAGGCGCACGCAGTCGCCATCCATGAATTCCAGCATCGACGGTGTCACCGGCTGCGCCATCAGCCGCGCGACCGCCGCCGCGGCGCTGGCGACGTCGCGGTACAGCGCGCGCAGAACGCGCCGGGCCGGGGGCAGCGGCGCCAGTTTCAGCGTCGCCTCCACGATCAGCGCGAGCGTGCCTTCGCTGCCGACCAGCAGGCGCTGCAGGTCGTAGCCGGTCGCGCCCTTGGTGGTGGCGCTGCCGCAGTGGATCAGTTCGCCGGCGCCGGTGACCGCGGTCAGCGCCAGCACGTTGTCGCGGCTGGCGCCGTACTTCACGGCGCGCGGGCCGCCGGCGTTGCAGGCGAGGTTGCCGCCGATGCTCGAGAAGTCGGCGCTGGTGGGATCCGGCGGCCAGAACAGCCCGTGCGCCGCGAGCGCGCGCTGCAGGTCGCCATTGAGCACGCCGGGCTCGACCACCGCGCAGCGGTCGCCCGGGCGGATGTCCATGATCGCATCCATGCGCTCGAACGACGCCACCACGCCACCGGCCACCGGCACCGTGGCGCCGGTGGTGTTGGTGCCGCGGCCGCGCGCCACCAGCGGCAGCGCGTGCGCGCGGCAGGCGCGGACCAGCGCCTGCACCTGTTCGCGCGTGGTCGGCAGCGCAACCGCATCGGGCACGGCCAGCTTGCGCGAATTGTCGTAGGCATAGGCCAGGCAGTCGCTCTCGTCGCGCAACCAGGCGTCGCCGAGCAACGCGCGCAGTTCGCGATCCAGTGCCTGGGGAATGGCGGCCATGCCGCATTGTAGGTGCCGCAGGCAGTCGAAAGCGGCTGCCTGCGCGATCGCGCTTGCCTACACGTCATCCGCCCGGAAGGCATCCCGCAACCAGCTCAGGCGTGGCGCCGCCGGGTCGCCGTCGGCTTCGACCACGTCGAAGCGGCAGGGCGCCTCGCGCAGGGTGCGATGCAAGGCGAGGAAGCGCCGTGCCGCGTGCACCAGCTTGCGGCGCTTGCGCCAGTCCACCGACGCCGCGCCGCCGCCGTAACCGGCGTGGCTGCGATAGCGCACCTCGACGAACACCACCACGGTGCCATCGCGATGGTGGTCGTCGAGCATCACCAGGTCGAGTTCGCCGCCGCGGTAGCTGGCGTTGGCCGCGAGTTCGCGCAGGCCCGCATCGACCAGGTACCGCCGGGCGGCGGCCTCCACCAGCGCGCCGCGGGCACGTCGGTCGACGCGCGGGTCGCCGGCATCAGCCGCCGGCATTGCCCAGCGGCACCGCGGTCGCGCCGCTGTAGGTCGACCATGCCGGCGTGCGCACGACGTTGCCGAAGCCGTCGATGCGCAGGGTGCCGGTGGCGCCTTCGACCTTGCCGTTGGCGTCGTTGGCCAGGCGCTCCAGGTACGCGGTCAGCAGCCACGCGTCGTAGCCGAACGCGAACAGCTTGGCCGCGCCACCGCGCGCGTTCGGCAGCTGCGATGCGGCGCTTGCCGCCGAAGGCAGGCCGGTCACGTTGCGCACCGCCCAGGCTTCGCTGGGGAAGGCGATGCCATCCAGTGCGTGGTCCTTGGTGAGCTCGCTGCTTGCCGACGCCAGTTGCGAGGTCGCCACGCGCAGCTTGCCACCGAGCCCGGCCAGCACCAGCTGCGGCGCCAGCGCGCGCGCCTGCGCGGGCTTCAGCGCCAGGAATACCGCATCGACGCCGCCATCCTTCTGCACGGCAGTGGCGAGTGCCGGCGCCAGGTCGCCCGGCTCGCTGGTGATGCCGATCTCGGCAACGACCGTGCCGCCGCGCGCCTGCAGCTGTTCGCGGAACGCGGCCACCGCGCGGCGCGTGCCGTCGTCGCCATCGGCCAGGACCAGCACCCGCGGCGCCTTGCGCGCGATCAGGTATTCGGCGGCGGCGCTGCCGTCGTCCTCCGGCGCCAGCGAGAAGCTGGCGCTGCCAGGCGGCGGCGGCATGTTGCCGCGGTTGAGCGCCAGCACCGGCACGGTCAGCCTGCCGCTGCGGAACAGGGTGTCGACCTCGTCGCGGCCGAGCGGACCGAGCACATAGTCGGCGCCGGCGGCGACGGCCTTGTCGTAGGCGGCGAGGGTGCCGCCCGCGGTGTCGGCGGTGTCGTAGAAGGCGATGTCGGGGCGGCGGCGCTGCTCGGCGTAATAGCCGGCGAGCAGGCCGTCGCGCACCGGGCCGGCGGCGGTGGACAGGCTGCCCGAAAGCGGCAGCAGCACGCCCAGCTGCATCGGCGGGCGATAGCCGTCGCTGTCGGCCGGTGGGCGGTTGCCCGCGTCGAAGCGCCAGTTGCCGCCGCGATCGAACGGACGCGGCAACGGCAGCCCGCGGTTGAGCAGCGCGCGACCGACGAAGTCGTAGAGCGGGTCGCCCGCGGGCAGGGCCGCCGCATCGCGCGCGAGGGTGGCGTCGTCGATCCCGGCAAGCAGGCGTTCGATGCGGATGCCGTTGTCCACTCGTGCCTGGCCGGCCAGCGCGGCGTGGTTGCGGGCAAGCGCGGCGGCCTCGGCGAACGCGGGCGCCAGCCGCGGCGCAGCCGACGGCCTTGTCACCACCTGCGTCGTGGCGCAGCCGGCGGCCGACAGCGCCAGCAGCAGCGCCAGCAGGAGCCTGGCCCAGCCCGCATCCTTTCGATTCCAGCTCATCTGCATCCGCCGCGCGAGGCGCTCCATGGGGAACCGGGTAGGATTCTACCCGCGCGCGGAAACCGCGCGGTGAGGGGAGCAGCGATGGCAGCGGCCAGCAATCCACCCGGTGGCACGCTTCACGTCGTCGCCACCCCGATCGGCAACCTCGGCGACCTCTCGCCCCGCGCGCTGGACACGCTCAAGACGGCGTCCGCGATCTGCGCCGAGGACACCCGCCATACCCGGCAGTTGCTTGCGCACTACGGCATCGAACGGCCGCTGCTGGCGTTGCACGAACACAACGAGGACGCCATCGCCGACCGGCTGGTCGCGCGGCTGCTGGCGGGCGAATCGCTGGCGCTGGTCTCCGACGCCGGCACGCCGCTGGTCAGCGACCCGGGATATCGCGTCGTGCGCGCGGCACGCGCCGCGGGCATCCGGGTCAGCCCGGTGCCTGGACCCTGCGCCTTCATCGCGGCGCTGAGCGCCGCGGGATTGCCGAGCGACCGCTTCGTGTTCGAGGGCTTCCTGCCGGCGAAGGCGGGCACGCGGCGCGAACGCTTGGCGCGGCTGGCGGGCGAACCGCGCACGCTGGCGTTCCACGAATCCGCGCACCGGATCGAGGACACGCTCGCGGACATGGCCGCGGCCTTCGGCGCCGATCGCCCGGCGGTGCTGGCGCGCGAGCTGACCAAGTTGTTCGAAACCCTGCTGGACGGGACCCTCGGCGAGTTGCAGGCGCGCGTCGCCGCCGATCCCAACCAGCGCAGGGGCGAATTCGTGGTGCTGGTGCAGGGCGCGGGCGAGGATGCCGATGCCCGCATCGCCGAAGGCCGGCGCCTGTACGCCAAGCTCTCCGGGCACCTGCCGCCCTCGACCGCGGCCAAGCTGGCGTCCGAGCTCAGCGGCGCGCCGCGCAAGGCCCTGTACGGCAGGGGCACCGACGAGGACGCGGTCGCCGCGCCCTGAGCCAGGGGCGATTCGCACCGCAGGCGCCAATGGGGGCGTGGAAGCGCGGGGTGGGCCCCAGGGATTGCGCAGCAGACTCTGGGGTATTGGACGGCGATAGCCGTAGAATGCGCGACGGCGGAGTCGGCCAGGCAGTCGCGTCATCCCGTCCATTTCGGTGGGCGCGGATGCCGAGGAAAGTCCGGGCTCCACAGGGCACGGTGCCAGGTAACGCCTGGGCGGCGCGAGCCGACGGAAAGTGCAACAGAAAGATACCGCCGAACGGTCCGGCTGCTGAAAGGCATCCGGACGCGTGGCAAGGGTGAAATGGTGCGGTAAGAGCGCACCGCGAGCCTGGCAACAGGCCGGCACGGCAAACCCCACCGGGAGCAAGGCCAAATAGGGACCTCATGACGTTGCCCGCGTCGGGTCCGGGTAGGCTGCTCGAGCGTAACGGTGACGTTGCGCCTAGAGGAATGACTGCTCCAGACAGAACCCGGCTTATCGGCCGGCTCCGCCACTGTTTCCTGGTCCGTCGCCCGAGTCCGAAAAAAAACGGCATCGGGCGGCCTTCTCGTGGCCTTGCCGTCCAGCGGGGCGCTGCTGCATCCGCATCCGGCGTTGCGAGTTGCGCAGTCACTCACAAGTGCAAAGCAGGGCACGGCGCTTTGGCAAGCCTGCAATCCGACGTCCCGGCGTGGCCGCCAGCCCTTCGGGTCGAAATAAAGGAGGAGGCCGCAGGCCGGGGGACATTCGCCCCGAAGGGCTGGCGGTCACGCCGGGGCCCGTCAGGTCACGACGAGGCCTGCCGGCCACGCCCGGACTGTCAGGTCGCCCCGAAGGGCTGGTGGCCACGCCGGGGCCCGTCAGGTCACGACGAGGCCTGCCGGCCACGCCGGACCTGTCAGGTCGCCCCGAAGGGCTGGCAGCCACGCCGGGGCCCGTCAGGTCACGACGAGGCCTGCCGGCCACGCCGGGCCTGTCAGGTCGCCCCGAAGGGCTGGCAGTCACGCCGGGGCCCGTCAAGTCGCGCGGGCGCCGGCGATTGAACCATCGGGCAAGAGCCCTTGGGGTAATCCGGAGCGTGGACGGATCGAGGTTGTTGCGACGCAACAGCCCTCCGACGGGCCGATGTGACGATCTCGTGAGAGTCGCGTGAGGATCGTCAGATCCGACGAATTCTCAAAATTTGAGACGAAACAGCGGCTTGTGGATAAAGCTTGAACAAGTCTCTGAAGTTTGACGCAAGTCATTGACCTGCCTAGCGAAAATCGCCTCGGAAAGTTGTTGACAACCCTCCGGGGCACTCCTAAGGTGGCGACTCGTGGGGAAACCGGGAAATTCGTGGTTTTCTTGGGTCGTAAACCCGCCTTAGACGGGGGCACCAGGCAGGCATGTTCCAGGGCGAGACCGCCATCACCATCGACGACAAGGGCCGGCTGGCGATTCCGACCAGTTACCGGGACCTGGTCGCGGGCGCCTGCGGCAACCGCTTGGTCATCACCTACAACCCCTTCGACGCCGGCTGCCTCTACCTGTATCCGCACGCGGTCTGGGAAAAGGTCCGCGACCAGGTCAATGCCCTGCCGCGCACCCGCAGCATCAGCCGACAGATGCAGCTGAAGCTGGTCGGCGCGGCCAGCTTCGTCGAACCCGATGGCAGCGGCCGCATCGGCATCCCCGCCAGCCATCGCAGCGCGTGCGGGATCGAGAAACGGGCCGTGCTGCTGGGCATGGGCGACAAGTTCGAATTGTGGAGCGAGCAGGCGCACCACGCGCAGATCCGGCAGACGCTCAGCGATGCCGACCTGGGCGACGGGCTGCTCGACCTGCAATTGTGACGCGGGGTGGCGCGGAGATCCGCTCCGCCCACCTTCCGGTGATGTTCGCGCAGGTCATGGAAGGGCTGCAGGTGAAAGCGGATGGAACGTACCTGGATGGCACGTTCGGACGCGGCGGACATGCGCGCGGCGTGTTGCAACGGCTCGGCCCCGGAGGGCGACTGCTGCTGATGGACAAGGATCCCGAGGCGATCGCGGTGGCCGGACGTGAATTCGGCGGCGACCCGCGCGTGGCGATCTTCCGCGGCAGCTTCGCCGACCTTGCACGCTGGGACGCCACGGCCGCCGGCCTGGACGGCGTGTTGCTCGACCTGGGCGTGTCTTCGCCCCAGCTGGACGTGGCCGAACGCGGTTTCAGCTTCGGCAAGGATGGCCCGCTGGACATGCGCATGGATCCCGATAGCGGCGAAAGCGCGGCGCAATGGCTGGCGCGCGCCGACGAGCAGGCCATCGCCGACGTGCTGTGGACCTACGGCGAGGAGCGCATGTCGCGGCGGATCGCGCGCGCGATCGTCGCGGCGCGCGCGCAGCAGCCGATCCTGCGCACCGCGCAGCTGGCCGGGCTGATCGCCTCGGTGATGCCGCGCGGCGAGCACAAGATCCATCCGGCCACGCGCAGCTTCCAGGCGATCCGCATCTTCATCAACCGCGAACTGGCCGACCTCGAAACCGGCCTCGATGCCGCGCTGGCGCGCCTGCACACCGGCGGCCGGCTGGCGGTGATCAGCTTCCATTCGCTGGAAGACCGCATCGTCAAGCGCTTCATCGCCGGCCACGCCAAGGCGCCGCCGGCCAACCGGCGGATGCCGGAGCTGAACGCGTTCGTGCCCACGCTGCGGACGCTGGGCAACGCGCAGAAGGCCGATGCGGCTGAAACCGCGGCCAACCCGCGCGCCCGCAGCGCGGTGCTGCGCGTGGCCGAAAAGCTGGCCGCGCAGGGGGCGGCGCCATGAGCCTGCGCGTGCTGCTGATGCTGCTGGTCGCCGCCAACGTGCTGTCGGCGATCGCGGTGGTGTTCGCGCGCCACGAGCACCGGCAGTCGTTCATCGCCCTGACCCGGCTGGAGCGCGCGCGCGACGAGCTCAACATCGAATTCGGCCGGCTGCAGCTGGAGCAGGCCACCTGGGCCGAGAGCAACCGCATCGACCAGGTCGCCCGCACCAAGCTGGGGATGAAGTTCCCCGAGAGCAGCGACATCGTCGTGGTGCAGCCATGAGCCGCCGGTCGCTGACGCCTGCAACCTGCACCACGGCGGCGCTGCCATGCGCCGCGCTTGAAACGGGCAGTGCAGCCATGAGCCGCCGGTCGCCGACGCCTGCAACCTGCACCACGGCGGCGCTGCCATGCGCCGCGCTTGAAACGGGCAGTGCAGCCATGAGCCGCCGGTCGCCGACGCCTGCAACCTGCACCACGGCGGCGCTGCCATGCGCCGCGCTTGAAACGGGCAGTGCAGCCATGAGCCGCCGGTCGCTGACGCCTGCAACCTGCACCACGGCGGCGCATGCGCCGCGCTTCAACCGGCAGGTGCAGCCATGATCGGTCGCGCCACCCCCAAGGCGAGCAAGTCCGGCAAGCCGCCGCGCGGCCGCGCGCGGTTCAACCTGCGCGGGCGGCTGGGGCTGGTGGTCGGCACCCTGGGCCTGTGTTCGCTGGCGCTGGTCGGGCGTGCGGTCGACCTGCAGCTGATCGACAACGACTTCTACCGCCAGCAGGGCGATGCGCGCTTCCTGCGCGAGATCCCGATCCCGACCTCGCGCGGCATGATCACCGACCGCAATGGCGAGCCGCTGGCGGTGTCCTCGCCGGTGGAATCGATCTGGGGCAATCCGCAGGAACTGCTGAAGCATCCGGGCCGGCTTCCGGAACTGGCCAAGGCGCTCGGCATCCCGGCCGACCAGCTCACCCGCAAGCTCGGCCAGCGCAGCGACAAGGAATTCGTCTACCTCAAGCGCCGCATCAATCCCGACGAAGCGAAGGCGATCCTCGCCCGCGACATCCCGGGCGTGGCTTCGCAGCGCGAGTTCCGCCGCTTCTACCCGCAGGGCGAGGCGCTGGCGCACGTGCTCGGCTTCACCAACATCGACGACCGCGGCCAGGAGGGCGTGGAGCTGGCGTTCGACGACTGGCTGCGTGGCAAGCCCGGCGCCAAGAAGGTGATCCGCGACCGCCGCGGCCGCATTGTCGAGAACGTCGACCTGGTGCGCGCCGCCGAACCGGGGCGCGACCTCACCCTGTCGATCGACCGCCGCATCCAGTACCTGACCTATCGCGAGCTCAAGCGCGCGCTGCTGGAAACCGGCGCCAGCAGCGCCTCGGCGGTGGTGCTCGACATCGCCACCGGCGAAGTGCTGGCGATGGCCAACCTGCCTTCGTACAACCCCAACGCGGTCGACGGCAGCCATCGTGACGCGCACCGCAATCGCGCGATCACCGACGTGGTCGAGCCGGGTTCGACGATGAAGCCGGTCACCATCGCCGCGGGCCTCGCTGCCGGCGTGGTCACGCCCGACACCCTGATCAACACCAATCCCGGCTGGATGCCCAACGGGCGCTACCGCACCACCGACACCAGCAACCATGGCGTGCTGACCGTGACCGGGGTGATCACCAAGAGCTCCAACGTCGGTGCCGCGAAGATCGCCAACATGGTGCCCGACCGGCAGTTCTACGACTTCGTGCACCGCTTCGGCTATGGCAGCGCCCCGGGCAGCGGCTTCCCCGGGGAGTCGGCCGGCGTGCTGCCGCCACCGGACGGCTGGTACGGCACCACCAAGCAGACCATGGCCTACGGCTACGGCCTGTCGGCGACGCCGCTGCAGATCGCCGAGGTCTACGCCACGCTCGCCGACAACGGTCGCATGCGCGCGCCGACCTTCGTCAAGGGCCAGCGCAACGAGCCGCGGCAGGTGCTGGACCCGGCGATCGCGCACGAAGTGATGAAGATGATGCAGACGGTGACCGAGCCCGGCGGCACCGCCACCACGGCCGCGATCCTGGGCTACCACGTCGCCGGCAAGACCGGCACCGCGCGCATGGCCAGCGGCGGCAGTTACTCGCGTCGTTACGTGTCGCTGTTCGCCGGCGTGGTGCCGGTGGACAACCCGCGCTTCTCGATGGCGGTGGTGGTCAGCGAACCCGATCCCAGCCGCCGCGGCTACTACGGCGGTTCGGTCTCCGGCCCGGTGTTCCACAACGTGATGCAGGGCGCGCTGCGGCTGATGGACGTGCCGCCGGACGACATCGAGACCTGGCTCGCGGCGCAGGCGAAGGAAGAGGCCAGGCGCAAGCCGCCGGTCGCCATCGCGCAAGCGCAGGCACCGGCGCAGGCGCAGGCAGCGCTGCCGGCAGCGGCGCAGGGGGCGGTGCGATGACCCGCGCGATGCTGCTCGCCGAGCTGCTGCCCGACGTGCCGGTACCGCCGGAACTGGCCGTCACCGGGCTGGTGCTGGACAGCCGCGACGTGCAACCGGGCGACGCCTTCGTTGCCATTGCCGGCTTCGGCGCGCACGGCCTGCTGTTCGTCGAGCAGGCGCGGGCTGCCGGTGCCGGCGCGATCCTGTTCGAGCCGCCCGCCCCCGCGGACATCCCGGCGCCGGCCGACGCCATCGCCGTGCCCGGCCTGCGGGCCCGCATGGGCGCGATGGCCGACCAGTTCCACGGCGCACCATCGCGGGCGATGACGATGGTCGGCGTCACCGGCACCAGCGGCAAGACCTCGACCGTGCAGCTGCTGGCGCAGGCGTGGACGCTGCTGGGCACCCGCAGCGGCACCATCGGCACGCTCGGCGCCGGCCCCTACGGCGCGGCGGTCGCGACCGGCTTCACCACCCCGCTGGTGCTGCAGATGCATGCATTGCTGGCGCAGCTGCGCGACGCGGGCACGCAGGCGGTGGCGATGGAAGTGAGTTCGCACGCGCTCGACCAGGGCCGCGTGGACGCCGTGCATTACGACGTCGCGGTGTTCAGCAACCTCACCCGCGACCACCTCGACTACCACGGCGACATGGCCAGCTATGGCGCCGCCAAGGCCAGGTTGTTCTCGCGCCCGGGCCTGCGCGCGGCGGTCATCAACCTCGACGACGGCTTTGGCCGCGAGCTGCTGGCCGCGTTGCCGGAGGGCGTGCGCGCCATCGGCACGAGCTCGCAGGGCGCGCAGGCGGACGTACGCGCGGAGAACGTGGCGCTGGCCGCCGACGGCCTGGCCTTCGACCTGGTGGTCGGCGACGAGCGCCGCGCGCTGCGCTCGCCGCTGCTGGGCCGCTTCAACATCGACAACCTGGTCGCGGTCGCCGGCGTGCTGCATGCGCTGGGCGAACCCGTGGACGCGATCGCCGGCGTGCTGGCGCGGCTGCAGCCGATCCCGGGGCGCATGAACCGGCTCGGCGGCGACGGCGTGCTGCCGCTGGTGGTGGTGGACTACTCGCACAAGCCCGACGCGCTGCAACAGGCGCTGTCGTCGCTGCGCGGCCACCTGCGCGGGCGCCTGACCTGCGTGTTCGGTTGCGGCGGCGAACGCGACCGCGGCAAGCGCCCGCAGATGGCGGCGATCTCCGAGGCCGGCGCCGAATCGGTGATCGTCACCGACGACAACCCGCGCGGCGAGGATGGCGACGCCATCGTCGCCGAGATCATGGCCGGCTTCGCCGAGCCGGCGAAGGCGATCGTGGAACGCGACCGCCGCAAGGCGATCGAACGCGCCATCGGCGCGGCAGGTGCGCAGGACATCGTGCTGGTCGCGGGCAAGGGCCACGAGGCCTACCAGGAAATCGCCGGCGTCAAGCATCCCTTCGACGACAGCGAAGTCGCGCGCGATGCGCTTGCGCGGCACGCGGGCGCGCAGCACGCCGGAGGCATGGCATGAAGCCGCTGCCGCTGTCGCGGATCGCGCAATGGACCGGCGGCCGCCTGCACGGCGCCGACGTCCTGATCGACGCGGTCGCCAGCGATACCCGCACCCTCGACGCCAGCGATGGCCGCGCGGCGCTGTACGTGGCGCTGAAGGGCGAGCGCTTCGACGGCCACGACCATGTCGCCGCGGCGCAGCAGGCCGGCGCGCGCGCGGCGCTGGTGGCGCGCGAGGTCGACAGCCCGCTGCCGCAGGTGGTGGTCGCCGACACCGAGCGCGCGCTGGGCGCGTTCGCGGCCGCCCTGCAGCGCACCCGCGCCACGAAGGTCGCCGCGATCACCGGCAGCAACGGCAAGACCAGCGTCAAGACGCTGCTGCTGCCGATCCTGCAGCGCGCCACGGTCCTGGGCGCAGACGGCGCCTACGCCAACCCGGGCAACCGCAACAACGAGATCGGCCTGCCGCTGGCGGTGCTGGACGCGCCGGAGCACGCGCAGTTCGCGATCTACGAGATGGGCGCCGGCAAGCCCGGCGACATCGCCTACCTGACCGCGATCGCGCGTCCGCACGCCGCCCTGGTCAACAACATCGCGCCGGCGCACCTGGAGCGCATGGGCAGCCTGCTCGGGGTTGCCGACACCAAGGCCGCGATCTACGACGCGCTGCCGCCCGACGGGGTTGCGGTCATCAATGCCGACGACGCCTTCGCGCCCTATTTCGCCGAGCGCGCGCACGGCCGCCGCCTGATCCGCTTCGGGCTGGAGGCCAGCGCCGATGTCGGTGCGCGCGACATCAGCGTCGACGCCGCCGGTTCGCGCTTCGTGCTGACCACCCCGCAAGGCGACATCGACATCGTGCTGGCGCTGGCCGGGCGCCACAACGTGCGCAATGCGCTGGCCGCGGCCTCGCTGGCCCTGGGCCTGGGCGCGACGCTGGAGGCGATCCGCGACGGACTGGCCGCCGCGCGCCCTGTCGCTGGCCGCCTGGTGAACCATCGCCTCGCCAGTGGCGCGTTGCTGATCGACGACAGCTACAACGCCAACCCCGGTTCCATGAACGCCGCGGTGGAGCTGCTCGCCGCGGATACCGCAGGCCACGCAGGCGCAGAGGCCTGGCTGGTGCTTGGCGACATGCGCGAACTCGGCGCCGACGCGCAGGCCCTGCACGCCGAAGCCGGGCGCCGGGCGAAGGCCGCGGGCGTGGCGCGGCTATATGCGCTCGGGCCGTTGAGCGCCGCCGCGGTCGAGGCATTCGGCGGGGGCGCACGCCATTTCGATGGCCACGCGGCGCTGGCCGATGCGCTGCGCCGTGACCTCGCGGCCTTCATGGGTGCGGCTCCGCCCGCGCGTACGACGCGTGGCGACGCGGCGACGGTCGAAGCCACCCGGCAAAGCCTGCGGGTGCTGGTCAAGGGTTCGCGCGGCAGCGCCATGGAGCAGGTCGTCAAGGCCTTGCTCGAGGGGGAGGACACCGATGCTGCTTGAACTGACGCGCTGGCTGGAACAACTGCAGAGCCTGTTCGGGCTGTTCGGCTACCTCACCTTCCGCGGCATCCTCAGCGCGCTGACCGCGCTGGCGCTGTCGCTGTGGTGGGGGCCGGCGATGATCCGCAAGCTGGCGCAGTTCAAGGGCGGGCAGCCGATCCGCAGCGACGGCCCGCAGACCCACTTCTCCAAGGCCGGGACGCCGACCATGGGCGGCGCGCTGATCCTGGTCACGGTACTCGCCTCGGTGCTGCTGTGGGGCGACCTGCGCAACCGCTACGTGTGGGTGGTGCTGGCGGTGATGCTCGCGTTCGGGGCGATCGGCTGGTACGACGACTGGTTGAAGATCGTCAAGCGCGATCCCAACGGCATGAAGTCGCGCTGGAAGTACCTGGCGCAATCGTTGTTCGGCCTCGCCGCGGGCCTGTACCTGTACTACACCGCCGACGTGCAGGCGGCCACCACCTTCTACATCCCGATGTTCAAGGCGGTGGCGTTGCCGCTGGTAAGCGTGAGCTTCGTGTTCATCGCCTACCTGTGGATCGTCGGCTTCTCCAACGCGGTCAACCTCACCGACGGCCTCGACGGGCTCGCGATCATGCCGACGGTGCTGGTGGCCTGCGCGCTGGGCGTGTTCGCCTATGCGTCCGGGCATGCGCAGTTCGCCAGCTACCTGCAGATCCCGCGAATCCCCGGCGCCGGCGAGCTGGTGATCATCTGCGCGGCGATCGCCGGCGCGGGCCTGGGCTTCCTCTGGTTCAACACCTACCCGGCGATGGTGTTCATGGGCGACATCGGCGCGCTGGCGCTGGGCGCGGTGCTCGGCGCGATTGCCGTGATCGTGCGCCAGGAGCTGGTGCTGGTGGTGATGGGCGGCGTGTTCGTGATCGAGACGCTGTCGGTGATGATCCAGGTGGCGTCGTTCAAGCTCACCGGCAAGCGCGTGTTCCGGATGGCGCCGATCCACCACCACTTCGAGCTCAAGGGCTGGCCGGAGCCGCGGGTGATCGTGCGCTTCTGGATCATCTCGGTGGTGCTGGTGCTGGTCGGCCTTGCGACCTTGAAGGTGCGCTGATGAATGCCACGGCTTCCGCCTCGCACGCGCCCTGGACGGGCGCGGCCTCCAGCCAGGCCACCCGGCTCGAGGCCATCGGTGGCCGCTACGACCCCTGGCTGCTCGGGGTGTCGATCGCGCTGGCGTGCTTCGGCGTGGTGATGGTCGCTTCCAGTTCGATCGCGATCGGCGAAGGACTGGGCGTCGGCCCGTTCTATTTCCTCGAGCGGCACGTGCTGTTCCTGGCCGGCGGGGTCGCGCTGGCGGCGTGGGCGATGCGCACCGAGCTGAAGCTGGTCGAGCAGTACGGGCAGTGGTTGCTGCTGGCCTGCTTCGTGCTGTTGCTGCTGGTGTTCGTGCCCGGCATCGGCGTCAGCGTCAACGGCGCGCGGCGCTGGCTCAACCTCGGGCTGGCGAACTTCCAGGCGGTCGAGGCGGTGAAGCTGCTGTACATCGTGTGGCTGGCCAGCTACCTCAAGCGCTACAGCGAGGACGTGACCGCGACCTGGTCGGCGATGCTCAAGCCGCTGGGCGTGGCGGTGCTGCTGGTGGCGTTGCTGGTGTTGCAGCCGGACTTCGGCTCGCTGTCGCTGATCCTGGCGATCACGGCCGGCATGCTGGTGCTGGGCGGCGTCAACATGCCGCGCATGTTCGGGCCGGTGCTGGTCGGGCTGCCGCTGCTGGCGATGATCGCGATCGCCGAGCCCTATCGCATGCGCCGCTTCACCTCGTTCATGGATCCGTGGGCGGACCCGTTCGACAGCGGCTACCAGCTGACCAACGCGCTGATGGCGGTCGGCCGCGGCGAATGGTTCGGGGTCGGCCTTGGCGCTTCGGTGCAGAAGCTGGCCTACCTGCCGGAAGCGCACACCGACTTCATCCTGGCGGTGATCGCCGAGGAGCTGGGGTTCGTCGGCGTGTGCGCGGTGATCGCCGCGTACGCGCTGCTGACCGGGCGCGCGTTCTGGATCGGGCTCAAGTGCGTGGAGATGCGCCGCCACTTCGCCGGCTATTGCGCGTTCGGCATCGCGTTGTGGATGGCGCTGCAGAGCTTCGTCTCGATCGGGGTCAACCTCGGCCTGCTGCCGACCAAGGGGTTGACGCTGCCGCTGATCTCCTCCGGTGGTTCCAGCGTGCTGATGAGCTGCGCCGCGCTGGGCCTGCTGCTGCGGGTCTCCTACGAACTCGATCGCGCGCAGCGCCAGGTCGCGCGGCTGCGCGGCGAAGCGGTGCCGGCCGCCGCTGGCGCAGGCAGCCCGCCGCCGCCGACGGCGCACCCGCTGCCGGCCGCCGGCAAGCCCGCGCGCGGTAGTGCGCGCTTGCGTCCGCGCACCGAGCCTGTCGCCGGGCAATCGCCACCGGTTGCGTCGTCGTCGCTCGGCCTGAGGAAGCGCACGTGAACGCGCCGCGACCCAATGACAGGCCGGTGATGATTCTGGCCGGCGGCACCGGCGGCCACATCTTCCCCGGGCTGGCGGTGGCCGCGGCACTGCGCGCGCGCGGCGTGCAGGTGTCGTGGCTGGGCGCCGATGGCGGCATGGAAACGCGGCTGGTGCCGCAGCACGGGATCGCGATCGACACGATCGCGGTCAAGGGCCTGCGCGGCAAGGGCGTGGCGGCACTGCTGGGTGCGCCGTGGCGCGTGCTGCAGGCGATCCGCGCGGCGTCCCGGGTCATGCGCGCGCGGCTGCCGGTGGCGGTCGTCAGCTTCGGCGGCTACGCCGCGGGGCCCGGCGGCATCGCCGCGAAGCTGCGCGGCGTCCCGCTGGTCGTGCACGAGCAGAATCGCGCGCCGGGGATGACCAACCGCGTGCTTGCGCGATTCGCGCGCCGGGTGCTGACCGGCTTCCCGCAGACCTTCAAGGGCATCGCCGAGGACGTGGTCGGCAATCCGGTGCGCGGCGCGATCGCGGCGCTGCCGCCGCCAGCGCAACGCTTCGCCACCCGCAGCGGCGCATTGCGCCTGCTGGTGCTGGGCGGCAGCCAAGGCGCGCGCGCGCTCAACGAAGCGCTGCCGCGCGCGCTGGCCACGCTCAGCGGCAGCGTGCAGGTCCGCCACCAGTGCGGCGAGAAGCTGCGCGAGGACGCCGAGCGCGCCTACGCACAGGCCGGCGTCGCCGCCAGCGTGGAGCCCTTCATCGCCGACATGGCCGCGGCCTATGCCGACGCCGACCTGGTGGTGTGCCGCGCGGGCGCGCTGACCCTGGCCGAACTGTGCGCCGCCGGCATTGGCAGCGTGCTGGTGCCGTTCCCGCAGGCGGTCGACGACCACCAGACGAAGAACGCCGAATACCTGGTCGAGCGCGGCGCGGCGCTGCTGCTGCCGCAGGGCGAACGCCTGGCAGAGGAACTGCGCGCCGCCCTGGCCGCGCTTGCGCCGGACCCGGTGCGGCGCCTGGCGATGGCCGAAGCCGCGCGCGCGCTGTCCCGCCCGGATGCCGCCGAGCGCGTCGCCGACGCGGTGCTCGCCGCCAGCGCATGGAAGGAAGCCGCATGAGCGCCGTCCGCCGCCTGCTCGGCAGCCGCGACATCGCCCGTACCCGGCTCGATGGCGCCGCCACGCGCGTCCACTTCGTCGGCATCGGCGGCGTCGGCATGAGCGGCATCGCCGAAGTCCTGTGCACGCTGGGCTGCACCGTGTCGGGCTCGGACAATGCCGACAACGCGGTGACCCGGCGGCTGGCCTCGCTGGGCGCGACCATCCACCGCGGCCATGCCGCCAGCCACGTGCACGGCGCCGACTGCGTGGTCGCCTCCAGCGCGATCCAGGCCGACAACCCCGAACTGGCCGAGGCGCGCGCGCGCCGCATCCCGGTGGTGCCGCGCGCGGAAATGCTGGCCGAGCTGATGCGCTTCCGCCGCGGCATCGCGGTCGCCGGCACCCACGGCAAGACCACCACCACCTCGTTGCTGGCCAGCGTGCTCGGCGAGGGCGGGCTCGACCCCACGTTCGTCATCGGCGGCAAGCTGCTGGCGGCCGGCGCCAATGCGCGCCTCGGCGGCGGCGACTGGCTGGTGGCCGAGGCCGACGAAAGCGACGGCAGCTTCCTGCGCCTCAACCCGCTGGTCGCCATCGTCACCAACATCGACGCCGACCATCTGGAGAACTACGGCGGCGACTTCGCCAACGTGCAGGCCGCGTTCGCCGAGTTCCTGCACCGGCTGCCGTTCTATGGCCTGGCGGTGCTGTGCATCGACGACCCGGAGGTCGCCACGCTCGCCGCCGGCACGCCGCGCCACGTGATGACCTACGGCTTCGCCGACGAGGCCGACGTGCGTGCCGAGGACGTCCGCCAGGACGGCGCCTGCATGCGCTTCGTGCTGTGCCTGCCCGATGGCGCGCGCACGCCGGTCGAACTGGCGCTGCCCGGCCGCCACAACGTGCTCAACGCGCTGGCCGCGGCCGCGGTCGGCTGGCAACTGGGGATCGCCGCCGATGCCATTGCGCGGGCGCTGCAGAAATTCGCCGGCATCGGCCGCCGCTTCAACCTGCTGGCCAGGCTCACCACCGCCAGGGGCGCGACGGTCCAGCTGGTCGACGACTACGGCCACCATCCCAAGGAACTGGAAGCGGTGTTCGCCGCCGCGCGTGGCGGCTGGCCGGACCAGCGCCTGGTGGTCGCGTTCCAGCCGCACCGCTACAGCCGCACGCGGGACCTGTTCGACGAGTTCGCGGCGGTGCTCTCCGGCGTCGATGCGCTGGTGCTGACCGAGGTCTACCCGGCCGGCGAACAGCCGATCGCCGGCGCCGACGCCAAGGCGCTGGCACGCGCGATCCGCGCCCGCGGCCGTATCGATCCGGTGGTCGTCGGCAGCGCCGGCGAGCTGGCCACGGTGTTGCCCGACATCCTGCATGACGGCGACCTGCTGCTGCTGATGGGCGCCGGCGACATCGGCCAGGCCGCGCAGCAGCTGGCGGCGAACGGGTTCGGCGCGGGCGAGGGCGCGCAGGCATGACCGCGATGCTTTCGCCGCCGCGCATCACCGATCCGGCGCTGTTCGGGCACGTCGCCGTGCTGATGGGCGGCACCAGTTCCGAGCGTGACGTGTCGCTGGATTCCGGCCGCAACGTGCTGGCGGCGCTGCGTGCGCGCGGGATCAAGGCCGACGCTGTCGACGGCATTCCCAACCTGGTGCGCGAACTGCAGTCCGGGCACTTCGACCGCGTGTTCAACATCCTCCACGGCAACAAGGGCGGTGGCGAGGACGGCGTGCTGCAGGGGCTGCTGGAAGCGCTCGGCATGCCGTACACCGGCTCGGGCGTGCTGGGCAGCGCGCTGTCGATGGACAAGATCCGCAGCAAGCAGGTGTGGCTGGCGCTCGGCTTGCCGACGCCGCGCTACGTGCGGCTCGAGCGGGGCGCGGACGTGCATGCCGCCGCGCGCGAACTGGGCCTGCCGCTGATCGTCAAGCCGGCGTGCGAGGGCTCCAGCGTCGGCGTCAGCCGCGTCCACGGGGATGCCGACCTCGACGCCGCGGTCGAGCTGGCCGCGCGCTATCCCGGCGAGTTGCTGGTCGAGCAGCTGATCGAATCCGACCGCGGCGCCGCCGGCGAGTACACCATCGGCGTGCTCGACGGCCGCGCGTTGGCCAGCATCCACATCGTGCCCAGAGGTGGCTGGTACGACTACAACGCGAAGTACGTCGCCGAGGACACGCAATACATCTGCCCGGGGCTCGACGAAGCCGGCGAAGCGCAGGCGCGGGCGATGGCCGAGCGCGCGTTCGCCGCGCTCGGGCTGCATGGATGGGCGCGGATCGACTTCATGCGCGACCGCGACGGCCGCAACTGGCTGCTGGAGGCCAACACCGCGCCGGGCATGACCAGCCATTCGCTGATGCCCAAGTCGGCGGCGGCGTTCGGCATTGCCTTCGAGGAGTTGTGCTGGCGGATCCTCGAAACCAGCCTGCCGGCGACGGAGGTCGCGCCCGCATGAACGCGATCCTGCGCATCCTCGCCTGGACGCTGGCCGTGGTGCTGGTAGCGCTGCCGGTGGTGGCGGTCGTCAACGGCTGGATCGGCGCCGAGCGCTGGCCGCTGCGCACGCTGCGGGTGCAGGGCGAACTGCAGCGCGTGGATGGCGCCACCCTGCAGAAGACGCTGCTGCCGTACGCGCATCGCGGTTTCTTCGCGGTACGGCTCGAGGACGCGCGCGCAGCGGTGGCGAGGCTGCCGTGGGTCGAGCACGCCGAAGTGCGCAAGCGCTGGCCGGACGTGCTGGAAGTGCGGATCGTCGAGCACAAGCCGTTCGCGCAATGGGGCCGGGACCGCCTGCTGTCGGAGGAAGGGCAGTTGTTCCCGGCGGCCGGGATCGCGGTCCCCAAGGGCCTGCCGCGGCTGGATGGCCCGGATACGCGGGTCGCCGCCGTGGTCGCGCTCTACAACGAATCGCGCGCGCTGTTCGCGCCCAGCGGGATCGGCGTGCGCGGCGTGGCGCTGGACCGCCGCGGCAGCTGGACGCTGGTGCTTTCCGGCGGCACCGACGTGGTCGTCGGCAGCAGCGAGGCACGCCTGCGCCTCGGGCGCTTCGCACGGCTGCTGCCGCAGCTGCTGTCGCAGAAGCAGCTGCCGCTGGCGCGCGCGGACCTGCGCTACACCAACGGCTTCGCCCTGACCTGGGCTGGGGCGACGGCGCCCCAACACAGCGCGACCACTCCCCCACCCGCCACCGCCGGCGGGCGCAGCACGGAAGGAAGTACATGAACCGCAAAGGCGACAAGGCACTGATCGTCGGGCTCGACATCGGCACCTCCAAGGTGGTGGCGCTGGTGGGCGAGTATTCGCCCGGCAACCCGATCGAGGTGATCGGCATCGGCTCGCACGAGTCGCGCGGGCTCAAGCGCGGCGTGGTGGTGGACATCGAATCCACGGTGCAGTCGATCCAGCGCGCGGTCGAGGAGGCCGAGCTGATGGCCGGCTGCGAGATCCGCAGCGTGTACGCGTCGATCTCCGGCAACCACGTGCAGTGCCGCAACTCGCCCGGGATCGTCCCGATCCGCGACGGCGAGGTGACCTGGGGCGACCTCGACCGCGTGCTCGAGGCGGCCAAGGCAGTGGCGATCCCGGCCGACCAGAAGATCCTGCACGCGATCCCGCGCGAGTACGTGCTGGACGATTCCCAGGAAGGCATCCGCAACCCGGTCGGCATGACCGGCGTGCGCCTGGAAGTGCACGCGCACCTGGTGGTGTGCGCGCAGTCGGCCGCCGCCAACATCAGCAAGTGCGTGCAGCGCTGCGGCCTGCAGGTCGACGACCTGATCCTGTCGTCGCTGGCCTCGGCCACCGCGGTGCTGACCAGCGACGAGCGCGAGCTCGGCGTGGTGCTGGTCGACATCGGCGCCGGCACCACGGACCTGGCGGTATTCGTGCTGGGCGCGATCAGCCATACCGCGTCGTTGCCGATCGCAGGCGACCACGTCACCAACGACATCGCGCACATGCTGCGCACGCCCACGCCCGAGGCCGAGCAGATCAAGGTCCGCTACGCCTGCGCGCTGGCGCAGCTGGCGACGGCGGAGGAGTCGATCCAGGTGCCCAGCGTCGGCGACCGCCCGCCGCGGCGCCTGCCGCGGCATTCGCTGGCGCAGGCGGTGCAGGGGCGCTACGAGGAAATCTTCGAGATGGTGCAGGCCGAACTGCGCCGCAGCGGCTTCGAGGAACTGGTGCGCGCCGGCATGGTGCTCACCGGCGGCGCCTCGAAGATGGAAGGCGTGGTGGAACTGGCCGAGGAAATGCTGCAGATGCCGGTGCGCGTGGGCATCCCGCAGCACGTGACCGGCCTGGGCGAAGTGGTCAACAACCCGGTCCACGCCACCGGCGTCGGCCTGCTGCTGATGGGCAGCCAGATCGAGCATCCGCGGCGGCCGGTGATCCCGACCGGGCGCGCGGGCAGCTTCTTCAACAAATTGAAGGACTGGTACCGCGGCGAGTTCTGAGGCCGCGGCGCGGGACAACACCGGCGCGACGGCGCGCCGGCGGCAGGGCAGGCAAGGCGATTGCGGTACTTGGCAACACGACCCGATTCCATAACGAGCAACACAGAACAGAGGACACGGACATGGCGCATTTCGAACTGGTTGAAAAGATGGCCCCGAATGCGGTCATCAAGGTAGTAGGCGTGGGCGGCGGCGGCGGCAACGCGGTCGCGCACATGGTCAACGGCAGCGTCGACGGGGTGGAGTTCATCACCGCCAACACCGACGCACAGGCGATCAAGAACTGCGGCGCCAAGCTGCAGCTGCAGCTGGGCAGCAACGTCACCAAGGGCCTGGGCGCCGGCGCGAACCCGGAAGTCGGCCGCCAGGCGGCGCTCGAGGATCGCGAACGCATCATGGACGCGCTGCAGGGCGCCGACATGGTGTTCATCACCGCCGGCATGGGCGGCGGCACCGGCACCGGCGCGGCGCCGGTGGTCGCGCAGCTGGCCAAGGAGATGGGCATCCTGACCGTGGCGGTCGTCACCAAGCCGTTCCCGTTCGAGGGCCGCCGGCGCATGCAGGTCGCGCTCAAGGGCATCGACGAACTGAGCCAGCACTGCGACTCGCTGATCACGATCCCGAACGAGAAGCTGATCACCGTGCTGGGCCGCAACGCCACCATGATCCAGGCCTTCCGCGCGGCCAACGACGTGCTGCTGGGCGCGGTGCAGGGCATCGCCGACCTGATCGTGCGCCCGGGCCTGATCAACGTCGACTTCGCCGACGTCCGCACCGTGATGAGCGAGATGGGCCTGGCGATGATGGGTACCGGCCACGCCCGCGGCGACGACCGCGCGTCTGCCGCGGCCGAGGCCGCGATCCAGAACCCGCTGCTCGACGACGTCAACCTGTCCGGCGCCAACGGCATCCTGGTCAACATCACCGCCGGCCCGGACTTCACCATGGCCGAGTTCGACGAGGTCGGTCGCACGGTGGAAGGTTTCGCCAGCGAGGACGCGACGGTCGTCATCGGCACCGTGCTCGACCCGGACATGCAGGACGAGGTCCGCGTCACCGTGGTCGCCACCGGCCTCAACCGTGCCGTCTCGCGGCAGTCGGTGCGCGGCGAGCGTGCGGACTTCAGCTCCGAGCCGAACCGCAAGCCGCACGTCCAGCTGATCAATACCCAGAACGGCATGGGCAAGCGCGACGGCACCACCGGCATGCTGATCGACGCGGTCGCCGATCCGTTCAATCCCGGCCAGGGCATCGCCGCCAACCTGCGCGGGCGCAGCAGCGGCAGCGAGGCGCCGGCGCCGGCGGTGGCCGATTTCGGCGGCGACAGCAGCTACCTGGACATCCCGGCGTTCCTCCGGCGCCAGGCCGACTGAGCGGTCGCCGCCCCGGCGGCAGCCGTGTCCTGCTCCAACCCGCCTGGCCTGCGCCGGCCAGGCGGGGCTGTCTTTCGGTCGGTCGGCCCGTGTGGCCGGCCGGCCCGCTTCGCCACCGTCCGCGGATGCCGCGCCACCGCAGCGGTGCCCGGATGGCCCGACCGGTGCAGCTTGCCCATGGCGGCTGCTTCCGTTCATGTTCAGCGGGGTGCATGCTAGGCTTTGCGCCCTCCCGCGGCCCTGACGCCGTCCTTCGCGACGCCCCGTCCGCACCCACGCCCGCGACAGCCCGAGCCTGCATGCTGCAGCAACGCACCCTCAAGAACGTGATCCGCGCCACCGGCGTCGGCCTGCACAGTGGCGAGAAGGTCTATCTCACCCTGCGCCCGGCCGCGGTGGACACCGGCATCGTGTTCCGGCGCGTGGACCTGGACCCGGTGGTGGAAATCCCCGCCAGTGCCGACCTGGTCACCGAAACGATGCTCTGCACCGGCCTGTCGCAGGGCCTGGGCAAGGTGATGACGGTCGAGCACCTGATGTCGGCCTTCGCCGGCCTCGGCATCGACAACGCCTACGTCGATCTGTCGGCGGCGGAAGTGCCGATCATGGACGGCTCGGCCGGGCCGTTCGTGTTCCTGCTGCAGTCGGCCGGGCTGGTCGATCAGGCCGCGGCCAAGCGCTTCATCCGCATCCGGCGTCCGATCGAGGTGCGCGACGGCGACAAGCGCGCCGGCTTCACCCCCTACGACGGCTTCCGGCTCGACTTCACCGTCGAGTTCAACCACCCCGCCATCCCCGCCGCGCAGTCGCGCGCGCAGGTCGAGTTCTCCAGCGAAGCCTACGTGCGCGAGGTCAGCCGCGCCCGCACCTTCGGCTTCATGCGCGACCTGGAATTCATGCGCGAGCGCAATCTCGGCCTCGGTGGCTCGATGGACAACGCGATCGTGCTCGACGAGTTCCGCGTGCTCAACGACGACGGCCTGCGCTACGCCGACGAGTTCGTGCGCCACAAGATCCTCGACGCGGTCGGCGACCTGTACCTGGCGGGGCGCCCGATCATCGGTGCGTTCGAGGGCTTCAAGTCCGGCCATGCGCTCAACAACAAGCTGGTGCGCGCGCTGCTGGCCGAGCGCTCGGCCTGGGAAGAAGTCAGCTTCCCCGACGCCGCCGCCGCCCCGGCCGCCTACGGCCTGCCGCTGCCGGCCTGAGCCCTCCGGGCCACTGCCCGGGGGCTTCCCGGGCCATCGTCATGCCGCTGAACCCTGCTCAGACAAGTGAGTGGGTTGTGAGTGTTTAACGGAAAATTAACGGGAATTTTCCGGTTTTCTAGCGCTTTGTTAACGCTTCTGCCGGTTTCGGCCGGTAGCATGCCCCCTTCGCTGCGGCCCGTAACGTCAAACCGGCCCGCCAGCGGACACTCAGGAGTCGTTCTTTTTCGTCCCGTCGGGGACATCCTTCGGTGCCAGTGCGGCCTGCAACGCTTCGCGTGCGGCGGCCGGGATCGGCAGGGGACGGCGCGGTGCCGGGGGATCCGGCGACAGCGGCACAGTCGTGGTCTTGACGACGACCTCGCCGCATTCCAGCCCGACGGATCGGGCGGCGTCGAGGAGTGCGGGGGCCGCGAGCCGCAAGCGCGCGTGCCAGACCGGCGAATCGACGACGAAAACGAGCTTGGCGCCATCCACGTTCGCAAACCTCGCGTGCGCGGCAAGTGAAGGCGGCAGGTGGGGACGCAGTCGCTGTTCCAGTGCATCGAGCCACAAGGCGCGGCGCAACGGATCGGCGGCACCGCCCGCGAACAGCGCATCCAGCGCGTTGCGCGGCGGCGCCGGGGCCCTGGGGCCGGGCGGCTTCGACGAACCAGATCGGGAACCAGACATCGCATGACTTTACACAGCATCCTCGACAACCTGCGCGGCCGCCTTGGGCGGGCCGCCGAGCACGCCGGCCAGTGCGCCTCACGGCAGCCGGCAGTGACGACCGTGGTGCTGCTGGCCGCGGGCATCGCCTTCGGCGCCGGCGCCCGCACCGGGGTCGGATTCGCCGAGGTCTCGCTGCTGCAGCAGCGCGTGGTGCAACAGCAACTGCAACTGGACAGCACCCGCGACCAGGCCCAGCGCGAGGTCAATGCACTGGCCGCGCGCCTGGGCGAGCTGCAGGCCGAGGCCAACCGCCTCAACGCCCTCGGCGAGCGCCTGACCCAGGTCGGCCAGCTCGGCGACGGCGAGTTCGATTTCGACGCCCCGGTCGGCATCGGTGGTTCCGGCCCGGTGCGCGACATGCCGGCGGCCGAGCTCCGCGCCGGCCTTGGCCAGCTCGACACCCAGTTCAAGGCCTCCGGCGCGCAGCTGTCGGTGCTGGAGTCGCTGCTGTTCAACCGCAAGCTGGACCAGGACGCGACCCCGTCGCGGATGCCGATCGCCAACACCTACATCACCTCCGGCTTCGGCGGCCGCGCCGATCCGTTCGGCGGTGGCCGTGGCTACCACAAGGGCATGGACTTCCACGCCCGCACCGGCGATCCGGTGATGGCGGTGGCCGACGGCGTGGTCAGCTACGCCGGGGTGCGTTCGGGCTACGGTAACGTGGTCGAGATCGACCATGGCAACGGTTACGTCACCCGCTACGCCCACAACTCGCGGCTGCTGGTGCGGGTGGGCGACCTGGTGCGCAGCGGCCAGCAGGTCGCCAAGGCCGGCTCGACCGGGCGCTCGACCGGCGCCCACGTCCACTTCGAGGTCTGGGACAACGGCCGCGTGGTCAATCCGCGCAAGTTCCTGGGCCAGGCGCAGGTCGCCAGCCGCGGCTGAGGCCGCCGCGCCCACGCGCTCCCGACCCGGGCGGCGGACGCCGGGGCGGATGGCGGGAAAGGGCCGCCGCAGCGGGGTGTCGTCGCGCGCGGCGGCGCGTTGCGGCGGCATCGCGGGCAGCGATCAACCTTGCCCCGCTTGATTCCGCGGCCCGCGCCTCCACGCTACAATCCGGTTTGCCGTGAAAAGGGCGCCCCGCGCCCTTTTTCGTTTTCGGGCCGTTCCCCCAGGGGAACGCCGGGGAATTCCGCGCACCCGCGCTGGTCTGCTTTCCCCGGCCACCGACTCCTCCTACCGGATCCAGAATGTTCAATCGCCTGCTCACCAGCGTTTTCGGCAGCCGCAACGAGCGCCTGCTCAAGCAACTCGGCGGCATCGTCAAGAAGATCAACGCGCTCGAGGCGCAGATGGTGGCGCTGTCCGACGCGGACCTGCAGGCCAAGACGCCCGAGTTCCAGCAGCGCCTCGCCAACGGCGAGTCGCTCGACAAGATCCTTCCGGAAGCCTTCGCCGTCTGCCGCGAAGCCTCCAAGCGCGTGCTCGGCATGCGCCACTACGACGTGCAGCTGATCGGCGGCATGGTCCTGCACATGGGCAAGATCGCGGAGATGCGCACCGGCGAGGGCAAGACCCTGGTCGCGACCCTGCCGGTGTACCTCAATGCGCTCGCCGGCAAGGGCGTGCACCTGATCACCGTCAACGACTACCTCGCCCGCCGCGACGCCGGCTGGATGGGCAGGCTCTACACCTGGCTGGGGCTGTCGGTGGGCGTCGTCTACCCGGGCATGCCGCATTCGGACAAGCACGCCGCCTACGCCGCGGACATCACCTACGCCACCAACAACGAGATCGGCTTCGACTACCTGCGCGACAACATGGCGCTGGCGAAGGAGGACCGCTTCCAGCGCGGCCTCCACTACGCGATCGTCGACGAGGTCGATTCGATCCTGATCGACGAGGCGCGCACGCCGCTGATCATCTCCGGCCCCGCCGACGAATCGCCGGAGCTGTACCTCAAGGTCAACGCGATCGTCCCGCGCCTCACCCGGCAGCAGGAAGAGGAAGGCGAGGGCGACTACTGGGTCGACGAGAAGCAGAAGCAGGTGCACCTGTCCGAGGCCGGCCAGGAACACGCCGAGGCGCTGCTGCGCGAGGCCGGGATCCTGGAGGGCGACGACAGCCTGTACGCGTCGCACAACATCCACGTCGTCCACCACCTCAACGCCGGCCTGCGCGCGCACGGCATCTACCAGCGCGATGTCGACTACATCGTCCGCGACGGCGAAGTCATCATCGTCGACGAGTTCACCGGCCGCACCCTGGCCGGGCGGCGCTGGTCCGACGGCCTGCACCAGGCGGTCGAGGCCAAGGAAGGCGTCACTGTCCAGCGCGAGAACCAGACGCTGGCCTCGATCACCTTCCAGAACCTGTTCCGCATGTACGGCAAGCTCGCGGGCATGACCGGCACCGCCGATACCGAGGCCTACGAGTTCCAGTCGATCTACGGCCTGGAAGTGATCGTGATCCCGACCCACCGGCCGATGGTGCGCAAGGACCATTCGGACATGGTGTTCCTCAACCGCGCCGGCAAATACCGCGCGGTGGTCGCAGAGATCAAGGACGCGCACGCCAAGGGCCAGCCGGTGCTGGTCGGCACCACCTCGATCGAGGTCTCGGAGATGCTCAGCGAGCAGCTGCGCGCGGCCGGCATCCACCACGAGGTGCTCAACGCCAAGCAGCACGAGCGCGAAGCGACCATCGTCGCCCAGGCCGGTCGCCCGGGCGCGGTCACCATCGCCACCAACATGGCCGGCCGCGGCACCGATATCGTGCTTGGCGGTTCGCTGGAAGCCGAGCTCGCCGAGCTCGAAGCGCAAACCGGCGCCGAGGTCGACGCCGACACCAGGGCGCGCCTGAAGGCGGAATGGCAGCAGCGCCACGACGCGGTCAAGGCCGCCGGCGGCCTGCACATCGTCGGCACCGAGCGCCACGAGTCGCGCCGCATCGACAACCAGCTGCGCGGCCGCTCCGGCCGCCAGGGCGACCCGGGTTCGTCGCGCTTCTACCTGTCGCTGGAAGACAACCTGATGCGGATCTTCGCCGCGGACTGGGTGCAGCGGGTGATGGCGCGGATGGGCCTGAAGGAAGACGACATCATCGAATCGCCGCTGGTGTCCAAGCAGATCGCCAACGCCCAGCGCAAGGTCGAGGCCCACAACTTCGACATCCGCAAGAACCTGCTGGACTTCGACGACGTCAACAACGACCAGCGCAAGGTCATCTACCAGCAGCGCAACGAGCTGCTGGAAGCCGACAGCGTGCAGGACAACATCCTGGGCATCCGCGACGACGTGGTCGCCGCGACGGTGGCGCGCTTCGTGCCCCCCAACTCGATCGACGAGCAGTGGGACCTGCAGGGCCTGGAATCGGAGCTGGCCAGCGAGTTCGGCGTGCGCCCGGAGCTGGTCGACATGGTCGCCAGGGCCACCGAGATCGACGCCGAGAAGATCGCGACCGAAGTGCAGCAGGAAGTCGAGCGCATCTTCACCGACAAGGAAGCGCAGGTCGGCCCCGAAACCATGCGCATGATCGAGAAGCACATCATGCTCAGCGTGCTCGACGACAACTGGAAGCAGCACCTGGCGCGGATGGATTACCTGCGCCAGGGCATCCACCTGCGCGGCTACGCGCAGAAGCAGCCCAAGCAGGAGTACAAGCACGAGGCCTTCGAGCTGTTCGGCGAAATGCTGGAGAAGGTCAAGCGCGAGGTGGTCACGCTGCTGGCGCGGGTGCGGATCCGCAGCGAGGAGGAAGTGGCCGCGATGGAAGCCGCCGAGCGCATGCAGGCGCAGGCGCAGGCCGGGCAGATGCAGTTCCAGCATGCCGACGCCGGCGGCCTGGGCGCGGACGAGGAAGCGCAGCAGGCCCAGGCCATGGCCGCGGCGCTGCAGTCCGGCATGCCCAAGGTCGGCCGCAACGATCCCTGTCCCTGCGGCAGCGGCAAGAAGTTCAAGCACTGCCATGGACAGCTGGCCTGAGACATCGCCACGGCGCCCTGCCGCGCCACGCACCCCTCACCCTGCTTCGCTGCGCGAAGTTGTCCCGCACTCCGTGCCCCGGCCCTTGCGCATGGCGCAAGGGCGTTCGGTCGTGCGCGAGCCAGTGGCTCGCAAGCCGCACGCCCCCACCCCCGCAGGCGGGGCGAGGGTGATGCCGGGCAGCCCCTGCTGTTCCTTCTCCCTGCCTGCGGGGAGAAGGTGCCGAAGGCGGATGAGGGGCGGGCAGGACGACGCGAATTCGCGCTGCGACGCACATGCCTGAGCCCATCGTCGATGTCGTCGCCGGCGCCATCGCCGACGCCCGCGGCCGCATCCTGCTCGCGCGCCGCACCGAAGGCCGCGACCTCGCCGGGCTGTGGGAATTCCCCGGCGGCAAGCGCGAGCGCGGCGAAACCCCGGAAGCCGCGCTCGCGCGCGAGCTGCACGAGGAACTCGGCATCACCATCGAGATCGGCGCGCCGCTGATCGCGGTGCCGCAGCAGTACCCGCACAAGCGCCTGCGCCTGGACGTGCGCCGGATCGACGCCTGGCGCGGCACGCCCAAAGGCCTGGACGGCCAGGCGCTGGCCTGGGTGCCGGCGCACAAGCTGGCCAGCTACGCGATGCCGCCGGCCGACCGGCCGGTGGTTGCGGCACTGCTGCAGCCGGACCGCTACCTGGTCACCCCCGCGCCCGGCAGCGACGCGGGCCGCTGGCTTCAGGCGCTGGAAGTCGCCCTGGCCCAAGGCGTGCGTCGCGTGCAGTTGCGCCCGGGCGAGGGCACCGAGCCTGCGCGCTGGCGCGCGCTGGCGGCACGGGCGGCCGCGTGCTGCCGCAGCGCCGATGCCGAGGTCCTGGTCAACGGCGACCTGGCGCTGGCGCGCGACCTCGAGGTCGGCGTCCACCTGCGCGCCGCGCAACTGCAACAGCTTGAGCAACGCCCGCTGCCTGCGGGCCTGGTGGTGGCCGCATCGGCCCATGACGCCGACGACCTGCGCCATGCCGAAAGACTGGGCTGCGACTTCGCCGTGCTCGGTCCGCTCAAACCCACCCCCACGCACCCGCGCGCCAAGGGCCTGGGCTGGCGCGCGTTCGCGGCCCTGCGCGAACAGGTATCGCTGCCGCTGTACGCGATCGGCGGCCTGGCGGCCGACGACATCGCCGACGCCCGTGCCCACGGCGCCCAGGGCATCGCCGCCATCCGCGCACTGTGGCCCGCGCACGCGTAGGAGCGGCTTCAGCCGCGACCGTGGGTTGCGCGCATCTCTCCTGGCACGGGCACCGTAAGCCGTCCTTGTGCGGCGGATCGCCGCTTACCCCGCAGTGCCCAGGGCATCGCCGCCCTCGGCGCGCTGTGGCCCGCGTACGTGCAGGGCTTCAGCCGCGAGCGTTGGTTGCGTGCAGCCCACTTCTCAGGAGCGCAGTAAGCCGTGATGCGCTTGTGCGGCGGATCGCACCTCGAGTTGCTGCCACGGAATGGCAAGCGGGGCGGTGCGCGGGCAACCGGCTTGTCGCGGCTGAAGCCGCTCCTACACGTGCGGGCGATCCCGGCGTGCCGGCGCCGCCGCGCCGCCGCATCGATGAAGCCGCTTCGGACCGTCTAGCCAGCCGCCAGCCGCCGGTACAGCGCATCCAGCGCCGCCACGTGCGCGTCCAGCGCGTCCAGCGTGCCGTTGTTCACGATCACGTCGTCGGCGATCGCCAGCCGCTGCGCGCGCGTGGCCTGCGCGGCAAGCATGCGCTCGGCCAGGGGCTGGTCGATGCCGTCGCGTTGCCGCAGGCGCGCCATCTGCACCTGCTCCGGCACGTCCACGACCAGTATCCGGGCCAGCCACGGATAGGCCTCGCGGCCGCCGCCTTCGGCCAGCAGCGGGATCGCGGCGATGGCATACGGCCCGGCGGCCGCCGCGCATTGCGCGTGCAGCGTCGCGCGCACGCGCGGATGCACGATCGCCTCCAACGCACGGCGTGCCGCGTCGTCGGCAAAGACCCGCCGCCGCATCGCGGCCCGGTCCAGCGCCCCGGATGCGTCCAGCACGCCCGCGCCGAAAGCCGCCACCACGTCCGCCAACCCTTCGGACCCGGGTTCCACCGCCGCGCGCGCGGCGGCATCGGCATCGGCCACCGCGACCCCGAGCGCCTCGAACCGGCGCTGCACCTCGCTCTTGCCCGAGGCGACGCCGCCGGTGAGGCCGATGATGTAGTGGCTCATGCGTGGATCATGCGGCGCGGAGCGGATCGCCGAGGTTACCGCAGCCCGGAAAACCGCAGATACGCGTCGACCATCCAGTCGCCCCAGAAGAACACGATCCAGCCGGCGACGGCCAGGTAGGGGCCGAACGGGATCGGGGTGGCGCGATCGCGGCCCCTGGCCGCCAGCCAGATCGAGCCGACGATGGCGCCGACCAGCGACGACAGCAGGATCGTCGGCAGGATGCCCTGCAGGCCCACCCAGGCGCCCAGCGCGGCCAGCAGCTTGAAGTCGCCGTGGCCCATGCCTTCCTTGCCGGTGAGCTGCTTGAACAGCCACCACACCGACCACAGGCTCAGGTAGCCGATGACCGCGCCGACCACCGCCGGCTTGCTCGGCAGGTACAGCGCATCGATGCTGGCGATCAATCCCAGCCACAACAACGGCAGGGTCAGCTGGTCGGGCAGCAGCTGCGTGCGCAGGTCGATGCCCGACAGCGCGACCAGGAAACAGGTCAGTACGATCGCGCCGAAGCCCTGCCAGCCGAAACCGAAGCGCCACACGCAGCACAGCACCAGCAGCATGGTCAGCAGTTCAACCAGCGGGTACTGGATCGAGATCGGCGCATGGCAGTGGCGGCAGCGCCCGCGCAGCGCCACCCAGCTCAGCACCGGGATGTTCTCGTACCACGACAGCTGCGCCTTGCAGTGCGGGCAGTGCGAGCGCTCGACCACGATCCCCGGCGGTGGCGGATCGTAGATCTCCGGCTCGCCCAGCACTTCCAGGCTGTCGCGCTTCCACTGCCATTCCAGCCGCCTGGGCAGGCGCAGGATCACGACGTTGAGGAAGCTGCCCAGCAGCAGCCCGAGGCCGGCCGCGACCGGGAAGCCGAGGCCGGGGTTCTGGTCCAGAAAAGACATTCAATCTCCCCGGGATTTCATCGGCATCGGATTCCGTGCCGAAAACTCGGAAGCGTGTAGCGCAGCGCGCGGCGGCGCGTTGGAGCGGCGTCGCTGGCAGCGATCGCCGCGGCGCGGTCAAGGAAGGACATGCAGCGAGGGCAGCGTCACATTGCCGCGGCAAGCTTGAAGATCGGCAGGTACATGCCGATCACCATGCAGCCGACGATACCGCCGATGAACAACATGATCATCGGCTCCAGCAGGCTCGACAACGCATCGACCGCGTTGTTGACCTCTTCCTCGTAGAACTCGGCGACCTTGAACAGCATCGCGTCCAGCGCGCCGGCCTCTTCGCCGATGGCGGTCATCTGCACCACCATGTGCGGGAACAGGTTGACCTGCTTCATCGCCATGTTCATCTGGTAGCCGACGGCGACGTCGTTCTTGATCCGGTGCACGGCCTCGGTATAGACCTTGTTGCCGGTGGCGCCGGCGACGATGTCCAGCGCCTCGACCAGGGGGACGCCGGCCCTGAAGGTGGTCGCCAGGGTACGCGCGAAGCGCGCGACCGCGGCGTCGTGCAGGATCTTCCCGACCACCGGGATCTTCAGCATCATCCGGTCGACCAGGTGCTGCAGCTGTTCGGAGCGCTTGTAGAAGTACAGGAAGGTAAAGACCGCGCCGACAATGATCAGCAATATCAGCCACCACCACTTGATCATGAAATCGCTGGCGGCGAGGATCATCACGGTGAACGCGGGCAGGTCGGCACCGAAGCTCTGGAACACCTGCCGGAACTGCGGCACCACGAACACCAGCAGGATTGCGCTGACGATGATCGCCACCGCGATGACGGTGGCGGGGTAGAACAGCGCCTTCTTGATCTTGCCCTTCAGGCTCTCGGTGTTTTCCTTGTAAGTGGCGATGGTGTCGAGCACCGTCTCCAGCACGCCCGCGGTCTCGCCGGCCTTGACCAGGTTGCGGTAAAGCTCGTCGAACTGCACCGGGTGCTTGAGCATGGCCTCGTACATCGACGAACCGCCGGCGATGTCCTCGCGCAGGGTGTCGATCAGCAACTTGGCCTTGGGGTTCTTCTGGCCGCCGGCAATGATCTCCAGGCCCTGCACGATCGGGACGCCGGACTTCATCATCGTCGCCAGCTGGCGGCTGAACACGGCGATGTCCTTGGCCGTGACCCGCTTGCCGGCGCTGCCGAACAGCGGCTTGGGCTTGGCCTTGACCATGGTCGGGTTGATGCCCTGGCGGCGCAGGTCGGCGCGGACGAAATTCTCGCTCTTGGCCGCGGCCTCGCCCTTCATCTTGGTGCCGCGCTTGTCGGTGCCTTCCCAGACGAAGGCCTTCAGCGGCTCCAGCTGGCGGGTAGCGGTCTTGGCTGCAGTACGGGTCACGGCCATGGGTCAGTTCCTGTGCCAGATGCAAGAGCGGGAGGGGCCGGCCGTTGCCGACCGTTCCGGGATTCCAATGAGCGGGATTGCGGGGGTTCTTCCTTCTCCCCGCAAGCGGGGAGGCGACGAAAGCGGCGGGCGCAGCGGGCGCATGGCCATCAATCCTTCGTCACGCGATTGATCTCGGCGAGGCTGGTGACGCCATTCTTCACCTTCATCAATGCCGACTGGCGCAGGTCGCGGACGCCGGATTGCAGCGCCGCTTCGGTCAGCTGCTGCACGTTGCCGCCGGCCAGCACGATCGCCTGGATCTCGTCGGTCATCGGCATCACCTGGTACAAGCCGGTGCGGCCCTTGTAGCCCTCGGTGCAGTCCGGGCAGCCGACCGCCTCGTAGATGGTCAGGCCGGCGTGGACCTCGTCCGGGGTGAAGCCTTCCGCCAACAGTGCGTGCTCGGGCAACTCCTGCACGCGCTTGCAGTCGTGCAGGCGCCGTGCCAGGCGCTGCGCGATCACCAGCGTCACCGACGAGGTGATGTTGAACGGCGCCACGCCCATGTTCATCAGGCGCGAGATGGTCTGCGGCGCGTCATTGGTATGCAGGGTGGACAGCACCATGTGGCCGGTCTGCGCGGCCTTGATAGCGATCTCGGCGGTTTCCAGGTCGCGGATTTCGCCGACCATCACCACGTCCGGGTCCTGGCGCAGGAAGCTGCGCAGCGCCGCGGCGAAGGTCATGCCGCGCTTGACGTTCATCTGCACCTGGTTGATGCCCGGTACGCGGATTTCGACCGGGTCCTCGACCGTGGAGATGTTGCGGGTGTCGTCGTTGAGGATGTTGAGCGCGGTGTACAGCGAAACGGTCTTGCCCGAGCCGGTCGGGCCGGTAACCAGCACCATGCCGTAGGGCTTCTGCACCGCGTCGAGGAAGAGCTTCTTCTGGTCTTCCTCGTAGCCCAGCTTGTCGATGCCCAGCTTGGCGGCGCCGCCGTCGAGGATGCGCAGCACGATCTTCTCGCCGAACAGGGTCGGCAGGGTGCTGACGCGGAAGTCGATCTGCTTGGTCTTGCTCAGGTTGAGCTTGATGCGGCCGTCCTGCGGCACGCGCTTCTCGGCGATGTCCAGCTGCGCCATCACCTTCAGGCGCGCGGCGATGCGCGGCGCCAGCTTGACCGGCACCTTGGCCACCTGCTTGAGCAGGCCATCGATGCGCAGGCGCACCCGGTACTTGTCCTCGTACGGCTCGAAGTGCACGTCCGAAGCGCCGCGGCGGATACCGTCGAGCAATATCTTGTTGATGAACTTGACCACCGGGGTGTCGTCGCCCTTGGCGTCGACGCCGCTTTCGGCGGCAAAGTCGTCCTCGCCCCCGCTGACCTCGAGGTCCTCGAGACCCTCGCTGTCGCCGACCGCGTCGGCCAGGGCATCGGCCGTCTCCAGCCACTGGTCGATGGTGCGTTTGATCCGGTCCTCGTCGACCAGGATCGCCTCGACGGTCAGGTTGGTGTGGAACTTGAGTTCGTCGAGTGCGCGGGTGTTGGTCGGGTCGGCCAGGCCGACGTACAGGCGACCGCCGCGCTTGAACAGCGGCAGCGCGTTATGTTTGCGCACCAGTTCCTCGCTGACCAGCTTGATCGCCGACTGCGCGGGATCCATCGACGAAACGTCGAACAGCGGCATGCCGAACTCGATCGAGTTGGCCGCGGCCAGGTCGGCCGGCGCGATCAGCTTGGTCTCCAGCAGGTAGTCGGCGACCCGGCGCTTATCCCGGGTGGCCGCCTCCAGCGCCGCACGCGCGTCCGCGTCGCCCAGGACCCCGTCCAGCACCAGGCGCCGGGCAATGCCGGTGATTCCCGCCAGGTTCGCAGTTGCGGCATCGGCCATGACAGGCCCTCCAGAGTCCCCACCCCGACTTTACCCCAATCGCGCCCCAGCGCGAACGCTGCGCCAGCCCCGTCCCCGGCGTGCGACGGCCATCACAACGCGCCGTGCCCGGAAGTCCGCCGTGCGCCCTGCGTGCCGCGACAAGCGCGGGCCGGGCTCTACGCCACGGACGGGAAGTCGAAGAACTCCAGGCCACGACGCCGCGCACCGCCCCCAACTCCTCCTTTCAAGCTACCCTTCACGACAAGGGGCCCCGCATGCAACTCACCGTCATCCTCCCGGCCAAGAACGAAGCCGAAGGCCTGCGCCAGACGCTGCCGGCCCTGCGTGCCTGCCTGCCGGATGCCGAGATCATCGTCGTCGACGACGGCTCCGCCGACGACACCGCCGCCGTCGCCGCCCGGCACGGCGCCACCGTCATCAGTTCGCCGTATCCGATGGGCAACGGCGCCGCCATCAAGCGTGGCACCCGCGCCGCCCGCGGCGGGATCCTCGTGTTCATGGACGCCGACGGCCAGCACGACCCGGCCCTGATCCCGCAACTGCTGGCCAGGCTCGACCAAGGCTTCGACATGGTCGTCGGCGCCCGCAACGGCCAGGGCCAGGCCAACGTCGGCCGTGGTGCCGCCAATGCCTTCTACAACAGGCTCGCCAGCTGGATGACCGGGCACCGGGTCGCCGACCTGACGTCCGGTTTCCGCGCGGTGCGCGCGGACCGGTTTCGCGAGTTCCTGCACCTGCTGCCCAACGGCTTCAGCTACCCCACCACCAGCACCATGGCGTTTTTCCGCAGCGCCTACCCGGTGGCGTACGTGTCGATCCCGGTGGCGAAACGGATCGGCACCGGCAGCCATATACGCCCGCTCAAGGACGGCATCCGCTTCCTGCTGATCATCTTCAAGATCGCGACCCTGTACTCACCGCTCAAGCTGTTTGCGCCCACGGCGTTCCTGTTCTTCATGACCGGGCTCTGCTACTACGTGTGGACGTTCGCCACCGAGCATCGCCTGACCAACATGAGCATGTTGCTGTTCAGTGCCTCGGTGATCATTTTCCTGATCGGGCTGGTTTCGGAGCAGATCACGGCGCTGATCTACAAGCGCGCGGAATGAGGGCGATGAAGACCATACGATCCCGCGCGGACCTGGCGATAAACGGCGCCCCCCCTGCCTTCGCCGAACCGCTGCACGTGGGGCGCCCCAACATCGGCGATCGTCAGGCATTCCTGCGCAACGTCGAAAACGTCCTCGACAACCAGTGGCTGACCAACAACGGCCCGCTGGTGCGCGAGTTCGAGCGGCGCATCGCGCAATACCTGGGCGTGAAGCACTGCGTGGCGATGTGCAACGGCACCATCGCCCTGGAAATCGCCATCCGCGCGCTGGGGCTGCAAGGCGAGGTGATCGTGCCGTCGTGGACCTTCGTCGCGACCGCGCACGCGCTCTACTGGCAGGGCATCACCCCGGTCTTCGCGGACATCGACCCGGCCACGCACAACCTCGATCCCGGTGCGGTGCGCCGCATGATCACGCCGCGCACCACCGGCATCATCGGCGTCCACCTCTGGGGCCGGGCGGCGCCCGTCGACGAACTGCAGTCGATCGCGGACGAGCACGGACTCAAGCTCATGTTCGACGCGGCGCATGCCTTCGGCAGCACGCACAAAGGCGAGAGCATCGGTCGTTTCGGCGCCTGCGAAGTCCTGAGTTTCCACGCCACCAAGGCGTTCAACACCATGGAGGGCGGCGCGGTCGTCACCGACGACGACGAACTCGCCGAGGCCATGCGCCTGATGCGCAACTTCGGCTTCATTGGCTACGACAACGTCATCCATCCCGGCACCAACGGCAAGATGATCGAGGTGTGCGCCGCGATGGGCCTGGCCAACCTCGGCGGGTTCGACGGCATCGTCGCGACGAACCGGCGCAACCACGCCGCGTACAACCAGGCCTTCGCGGGTGTCCCCGGCGTCGCGGTACTGGATTACGACGCGTCCGAACGCAACAGCCACCATTACGTCGTGGTCGAGGTCGGAGGGGGTTGCCCGTCCTCGCGCGACGAAATCCTCGCCGCGCTGCACGCGGAGAACATCCTCGCCCGCAAGTATTTCTGGCCCGGCAGCCACGGCATGAAACCGTACCGCGACCTGTTCCCGCATGCGGGGCTGCTGCTTCCGAATACGCGCGCGGTGGCGGAGCGGGTGCTCGTGTTGCCGAACGGCCAGTCGCTGCCTGACGGCGCTATCGAAACGGTCGCTGGCCTTTTCAAGGCCCTTAGCGGTGCTGTCCCCTGATGCGGCTGGTAGATGCCAAGGCAGCGGTGCTGCCAAGCCACCAGGAACTCACGGCCGCCGCCGCCTTGCATGGTGACGGGTTCTGGTTGCTATCTACCGATCGGGTTCGCGGGAATATCCGCGCATTTCGAGAAGCCTTTCTGAGGGCGGGACTGCCCGAGGTCGAAATCGGCTGGTCCGTCAAGACGCAATGGCTGCCTGCTGCCATGGCGGCAGCGTTTTCCGAGGGCGCCGCGGCCGAGGTCGTCTCGGCCCACGAAATGGAGTTGGCGCTACAAGCGGGAGCTGCCACGGCGTCGCTCATCTTCAACGGCGTCGGCAAGTCGGTCGCTGACGTGGAGCGGGCGCTTGCCTTGGGGGCGCGCGTGCATCTTGACGGCGAAGATGAAGTTCAGGACCTCATTGGGCTGGCAACTGATCATCCGAGCCACCAGTACAGGGTGGGGTTACGCGTAAATTTCGAACTGGGGCTGGGAGACCGCGGACGGTTCGGGCTGGATGCCGAATCGGGGCAATTCCAAGCTTGCTACCTTAAGCTGAGCAGCTTGCCGAACGTCGCCGTATGCGGAATACATCTCCATGTTTCCGGGGCGCGGCGTGCGAAGCAATTCAGCCAGCGCATGGCCAGGTTAGCCGGGCTGGCGAACGAGGTCCGGGCTTTTGGCGGCGAGTTGGAATACATGGACATTGGCGGTGGCTTTTGCGGATCAATGCCGGTTGAGCTCGCCGCACAGATGCCATTCGCGCCCCCATCATTCGACGAATACGCAACGGCTATCGCAGGCGAGTTTTTGTCGCACTGGCCAATGTCCGGGCCGCGCCTGATCCTGGAGCCGGGCGTGGCCCTCGCTGCGGATACAACCTGGTTTGCCGCGAAGGTCTTGGCAATTAAAACCATCGGCAGCCAACGTCACGCGATTACATCAGCCAGTGTTTACACGGTTAAGCCGATGCAGCACGCGATGGACATGCCGTTCATCCACGTGCCGTCAAACCCAAGCGCAGTCCAGCAAGGCGATTCAAGCAACGCAACGGTCGTCAGTGGCTACACATGCATGGAGTCCGACATCCTGCATCGGCGATGCACAGCTCCGTTGCAGCGCGGGGACTGGCTTCTGTTCCCCAACTGCGGTGCCTACACACACGTGCTGACCCCGCGTTTCATCAGGGCCACACCGGCCACCCTCTTGTTGAACGGCTCCGTGTTGCGTCCATGCATGCGAGCAGAGCGTGTTGGAGACTGGCTTGGCTTGCAGGTCCTAAGTAGATGAACCTACTTTTCTCCTGCATCGGCCGGCGTGGGTACATGGCCGATTATTTTCGCCCGCACCTACTTCCTGGGGAGCGAATCATAGGCACCAGTCACTCCGCATGGACGGTAGGCCTGGCTGCGTGCGACGAGGCAGTCATCCTTCCACCCATAGAATCTGGCGAATACCTCGAAACGGTTCTTGATTTATGCGGCCGCCGTGAAATCAATGCGGTACTTTCCTTCTACGATCCGGATGTCGCGTTTCTCTCATCCCATCGTGACAGCCTGGCGAACGCCGGGTGCATGCCGCTGCTGGCCACGCCGCGTACGGTAGCGATCGCATACGACAAGTCGGCGATGCATGATCGGTTGCGAGCCATGGGCTATCTTGTGCCGTACACCGTCGCAACGATCGAAGAAGCCGAAGCGTCGATCTCCGAAGGGTTGTTGCGATTCCCATTGGTGGTCAAGCCGCGTCGCGGGTTCGGCAGCCTGAACACGTTCGTCGCAAACACCGTGGAGCAGATGCGGGTGTTTCATGGTTACGCGGCCGACATGCTGGTGCAAGAGTTCATTGTCGGGGAGGAGCTTAACTCAAGCATCTTCTCCGACATGGACGCTCGCGTGCTATCCGTTGTGCCATGTAGGAAGCGCCTGATGGCAGGTGGGGAAACGCAGCACGCGGAGAGCATCGAGCACCCGGGTCTCCTGGCACTAAGCCATCGATTGGCAGAGGATATTGGCTCGGTTGGGCCGTTGGACGTCGACTTCATGGAGTCGCGCGATGGTCGCTTGTACGTGTTGGATCTGAATCCTCGCTTTGGCGGGGCCTATCCCGTTGCGCAAGTTGCCGGCGCCGATTTTCCTTCCCTGGCGATGGCAATCATCAGGGGAAATGCTGTGGCGCCGACGGTCGGGGCGTATCGGCGCGGCGTCTACATGATGAAGGCCATCGCGATTGCCGGCGGGCCGCTGACCAGCCTGGACGACAGGTCCTACGATGACCGACGATATTAGGCGAGACAACGGGTTCGCCCGTAACGAGTCCCTTGAGGCCTTGCTGGTTGAGTTGAACGCCATGCTCTCCAGGGCGGAGCAGGGGTTGGCGTTGCCGTCGCAACCCACCTTGCCGGTGCTCCTCGTGGTCGGGCCGCCGCGCAGTGGGACCACCCTGGTAATGCAGTGGCTGGCTGCTACGGGGAGTTTTTCCTGGCCAACCAACCTGCTGTCGCGCTTTTACGCTGCTCCATATGTCGGTGCGCGCATTCAACAACTGCTCACCGATCCGCAATTCAACTATAGGAATGAACTGATTGCGGATGCTTCGCCATCCGGTTTTGAGTCGGACCTCGGAAAGACTCGCGGCTTGTTGCAGCCTAATGAATTCTGGTATTTCTGGCGGCGCTTTTTTCCGCTTCAGTGGCCAGAACCACTGTCCCAGGAGCAGCAGGTGAGTGCCGACGGGGCCGGGTTCGTCGCGGGACTTGCTGCCATTGAATGCGCTCTCGGAAAGCCATTTGCCGCAAAGGCGCTGCTCCTGCAATACAACCTGACGCTGCTTTCGGCCCTGCTGCCCAAGGCCATTTTCCTGCATGTTCGGCGCAACCCTGTGGAAAACGCAGCGAGCTTGCTGCGCGCGCGAGAGCGCTTCTGGGGCGATTCCGAACAATGGTATTCGGCGCGACCTCCGGGTTCGGAGTCGCTTCTCATCCGCAACAAGTACGAGCAAGTCGCTGGCCAGGTCGCCTATACGCATTCCTCCATAGAGCGCGAACTCTCCTTGTTGCCGAATGAGCGACATTTGCGAATTGATCTGGAGGAATTCCGTAGCTCCACGCATCCGACCTGGCGCGCCATAGTCGAGCGATGCGAGCTCCTTGGTCATCGGTTGCCGAGCAGTCACGCTGCGCCTCGAGGCTTTGCAAGGCAGGACTCCGTGATTTCGGATGACACCGCCAGCGCGCTAACTTCGGCATTCGATCGCGTCGCGATGCCTTGATGGTCGCCGTCACAGCACTGGCCTTATGACGTCCTCTGGCAGCCTCACCCATCGCGCCGCGAACGCCACCTGGTGGAGCGCGCTGGAGATCGCGGCGCGCTATGGCGTGCAGCTCGGGGTGATGATCGTGCTGGCGCGGCTACTCTCGCCATCCGACTTCGGCCTGGTCGCGATGCTGTTGGTGTTCACTTCGGTCGCCGTGCTGCTGGTCGATGCCGGCTTCGGCACCGCGCTGGTGCAGCAGCAGCGCACCAGCGACGACGACGAGAGCACGGTGTTCCTGACCGGCATCGGCGCCAGCGTCGTGGCCTGCTGCATCCTGTGGCTTGCGGCGCCTTCCATCGCGGCCTTCTATTCGCAACCCGTGCTGGTGCCGCTGGTCCGGCTGCTGCTGTTCGTGCTGCCGCTCAGCGCGCTGGCTGCGGTTCCCGATGCGCTGCTGACGCAGCGGCTGGACTTCCGCGCGCGGGCGAACGCGGAAGTCTTCGCCTCGCTCGCCTCGGGCGCGGTCGCGGTGCTGCTGGCCTGGCGCGGCTTCGGCGTATGGAGCCTGGCCTGGCAGTCGATCGTGGCGATCGGCGTGCGCGCCGCGCTGCTGTGGCTGTATTCCGGCTGGCGCCTGCGCGGGCGATTCCGGCTCGCATCGTTCCGGAGGTTGTTCGCATTCGGCAGCTACATGCTGTTGGCCAACCTGCTGAACACCCTCTCGATCCGCCTGCAGTCATTGCTGATCGGGCGCATGTTCGATTCGCGCGCGCTCGGCTATTACACCCTGGCACAGAACACCCAGCAGGCGCCGGCGCAGTTCATGAGTGGGGTATTGAACCGCGTTGGCCTGCCGGTGTTCTCGACGATCGCCGACCAGCCGGCCAAGCTGGTCGGCGCCTTGCGCCTGTCGCTGCGGGTGGCGATCTTCGCGTTCGTGCCGTGCATGGTCGGCATCGCGGTGATAGCCAAGCCGCTGGTCGTGATGTTGTACGGTCCGCGCTGGGCGCCGGCGGCGCCGATCCTGGGCCTCCTCTCCGCCAGCGCCGCGTTCTGGCCGCTGCACGTGCTGAACATGGCCGCCATCGGGGCGCAGGGGCGCTCGGACCTGGTCTTCCGGCTCGAGCTGGTCAAGCGCATCGCATCGATCGGCCTGATCGTCGCAGCCAGCCCCCGGGGCCCGGTCGCGATCGCCTGGGCGGTCCTGGTCGCGAGCCTGTTCGCAGTCGCGGTCAATACCTGGTATTCGAAGAAGCTGCTGGGTTACGGCGCGCTGGCGCAACTGCGCGACCAGGCCGGCACGTTGCTGCTCTCGGCGCTGGCCGCGTCGGCCGGCTGGCTCGTGCTGCGATGGCTTCCCCCGGGCACCGGCGCAATGGTCGCCGCGATCGCGGCAGCGGTCATCGTGTACCTCACGGGTGCGGTGCTGGGCCGGCACCCGGCGCTCGCCGACCTGCGGGAGCTGTGGCGCGCATTGCGCACGGGCGCCGCGCCCCGACCCGCCGCCGGCGACGAGGGCAGGGCATGAGTCCGCCGCGCGTCACCGTATGCGTGGCGACCTGCAACCAGCGCGGTTTCATCGCGCAATGCCTGCGCAGCGTCGTCGAACAGCACGCCGATGCGGACCTGCGGTTGCTGGTCGGCGACGACGCATCCGATGATGGCACCAGCCAGATCGTCGCGGCGCTCGCGGACGAATACCCCGGGACGATCCTGCCGTTGCGGCGCCCGCGGCGAGTGGGTGCCTTCGCCAACATGCGCGACCTCATCGCCTGCGCCGACGGCGATTTCGTCGCGCGGATGGACGGCGATGATTACTGGCTCCCGGGGAAACTGCAGCGGCAGCTGGACTACCTGCAGGCGCACGCCGACTGCGCCGCGGTTTACACCAACGCGATCACCGTGGACGCGGCCGGCAACAGGATCGGGCTGTTCAACGACGTGGGCGATGCGCGGTTCGACCTGGCTGCCATGCTTCGCCGCGGGAACTTCCTCAACAACAGTTCCGTGCTGTTCCGGGCGTCGGGTCGGCGGGCCTGGCTGGATGTCGAGGTCCCGCAGATCGACTACCGCGCGCATCTGTGGCATGCGCGGCACGGCCATCTCGCGCACCTGGGCGAGCCGCTGGCGGCTTACCGGGTTGCGACGCGCGGGTCGATGGTCGCGGAAATGAACGACCGGGTCCGCGCGTTGTACTGGGAGGCCATCCAGAGCGTGCCGCGCGGCGCCGTCGCCGACGCGGACCTGGCCGCCGGGATGGCGGATTTCATGCGCAAGACCGCATTCCATGCATTGCGGTCGGGCAATGCCTCCCTCGTGCACGAATGGCTGCCGCGGGTGATGGCCGCGTCCCCCGTGGCCCGCTGGCGTTTGCTCGCCCTGCTTGCGTCATCGGTCGCGCGTGGCGCCGCGGGGGAGGCCTGGGGGCGGCTGGCGGACGCGGCCCGTGGCGGCGGGCATGCCGTCCTTTACCGGAGGTGACGCGGATGCGGTTCCACGACCCGATCAAGCTGCTGCGTTACGCCCTGGCTGGCTGGCTGCCGGGCGGCAGGCGCCGATGCGTGATGTGCGGGCATTGCGTCTGGCGGTTCATGCCCTACCGGAGTGGCCTGCGGGTCGCGTTGATGGACGCGCTCGATATGGTCGGCAGCGATACCCGCAACCATGCATGCCCGCGCTGCGGGGCGCACGACCGCGAACGACACCTGCTCATGTACATGCAGGCCTCCGGCCTCTGGGATGGACTTCGCGGGCTGCGGGTCCTGCACTTCGCCCCCGAACGCCACCTGTCGCCCCGGATTGCCGCGGCGGGCCCGGAAGCCTACGTCCGTTGCGACCTGCACCCGCGCTCGGACGACGTCCGCCAGGCCGACATCCAGGAGATGCCATTCGATGCCGGCAGCTTCGACCTCGTCATCGCCAATCATGTGCTGGAGCACGTCGGCGACGACCGGCGCGCCCTTGCGGAGATCCACCGGGTACTGAAGCCGGGCGGCGCCGCGATCCTGCAGACACCTTACAGCGCCGCCCTGCACCATACCTGGAGCGATCCGGGGATCGCGAGCGAGCAGGCGCGGTTGCAGGCCTACGGCCAGGAAGACCACGCCAGGCTCTTCGGCCGCGACATTTTCGATCGCTTCGCCGCCAGCGGCCTGCGCGCATGCATTGCCACCCACGACGAACTGCTTCCCGGTTGCGATGCGCGGGAACACGGCGTCAACCGGCGCGAGCCCTTCTTCCTGTACCGCCGCGCCGGTTGAGTTCGGTCAGTTGCCGATCGCGGGGAAACCGTGGCGCAGCAGCATGGCCAGTTTTTGCGGGATCCAGCGCGTGAACGCGAACAGCGTGGCCGGCGGGGCCGTTCGCCGTTGCCGCAGGCTTCGTCGCAGCGCCCTGGCCTGCCGCCGCCGCGCCCACAACTGCCGCGGCAGCGGGGCATAGATCGCCAGCACCGTCGCGGCCCCCGCGCCGGACACCAGCAGGGCGCAGGCTTCGATCGCCAGCAGCAGCGCATGGATCGGCAGGATGCAGGCCAGGGCAGGCCACGGATAGCAGCACAGCATCGTCAGCGTCTTGTTGCGTTCGCTCAACGCGCGACGCCGCACCGTGGTCTGCAATCCACCATCCACCAGCTTCCCGCCCCCCAGTTGCTTGCCTACCCAGTGGTCGAAGCCGGGGCCATCGAGCACGAAGACGCGATGGCCGAGCAGGCGCGCGGCCAGGCACAGGAAGATGTCCTCGGCAACCGACTCGAACCACGGCGGGAATCCGCCCACCTCGTCCCATGTCTGTCTTGGTATCCACAGGCAAGCGCCGGTCGCCACGCCGACCTCATGGGTTTGCGGGTCGAGCATGGGGATTGGATTCAGGAAAGGATCCGTGCGGTAGCCGCGATCCACCAGCGCTCCATCCGCCATGGCGTACTGCGGCAGTCCCAGGATGCAGTCCTGGTGGCCCTCCTCGGCGAACCGGAGCAGGCGTTGCAGGCTGCCGGGGCGCAACACCGCATCGTTGTTGAGCAGCAGCAAGTAGCGGCCGCTGGCTGCCGCGGCCATGCGGTTGTTGCTGATGCAGAAGCCACAATTCGCTTCGCTGGCGATTACCCGTGCGTTCGGGAACCGTGCGCGTATCCGTTCTGGCGAGCCATCGCTGGACGCGTCATCGTGGACGAGCACTTCGATCCGGAAGCCGCCCTGCTGCGCAAACGCCGAGTCGAGGCACTCAAGCACGAGTTCGCCGCCGTTGTAGTTGGCGATGCATACGCTGATATCCGGCTGGCTCACGCTGCTCATGCCAGGCGCCTCGTCGCATGCCTGGCGGCGAGTTGGCGCACCAAGGGCAACAGGCGGTCGCCGATTACGCGCCCGGACAGGCGTTGCTCGTACAGCGCCCGCCCGCGCCTGCCGATGGCGGGCAGTTCCGCGCGATGGTCATGCGCCCATCGGATCGCCTCCGCCAGCGCCGCGGCATTGCCCTGTTCCACCAGTAGGCAATTGTCGCGGTCGATGAATCCGTAGTCCTCGTCGATCCGCCCGATGACCGTGGCCTTGCCCGACGCCATGCATTGCGATGCCTTGCCGGTGACCACGCGGCGCGCCTGCGGCGTACCGCCGAACGGGCCACCCAGGCACAAGTCGGCGCCCGGGATTTCGTGCTGCAGCAAGTGCTCTAACGGAACCCAGCGGCGATGCGTGTAGCGCTGGATGCCCCGGGTGTTGCAGGCGGCGCGGAACTGCCGTGCCTGGGCACGGCTGCCGCCGATGAAATCGAACTCGATCGGCAGGTCGGAAAGGCTTGCAGCCGCATCCAGGATCACGTCCATGCCATGCAATGGCAGGAACGAGCCATAGAACAGCACGCGCAAGGGCCCATGCGATGCCGTCGACGGGGGAATCGCCGGATCGCCCGCGCGCTCGATCGCGCCAACCGGTATCGCGATGACCTTGTCGACGGGTAGGCGGAACTCATCGCGGTAGTACGCGGCCTGCAGGTGCGTGTCGGCCAGCACCGCGTCGGCCAGGTGCAGGATCGCGCCCTCGTACCGCCGCCAGCATGGCGCCAGCACCCGGCCCAGGAGCCCCAGCTTCCCCTCTTCCTTCATCGCGGCATAGGGCGACATCAGCGCGTCCAGGACCAGCTGCCTGTCGCGTGTCAGCCAGCGGACCAGCCACGCGATTTCGTGGCCGCGGAATCCGAGGATGTAGACATCGGGATCGAAATTGCTGCGCACGTGCAGCAATTGGCGGATCGATTGCCAGTACCGCCTGATGCCCTTGGTGCGATTGACCGCCAGCCACAGGTCGACCGCCCCGGAGCCTGCGAGTGCCGCGCAGAGCGCGCGCCCGCGGATGTAGTCGGGTGCACGATAGGCCAGAACGAAGCAGACCTTCGGCTTGGCCCCCCCGGGATGGCCTGGTGGCGCACTCGCGGCACGGGCACTCAATTGGGCCGGTCCCGGTAGCGCGCCATCAGCTGGCGGAACCGGCGGGTTTCATCGCCTTCCCGCAGGCGTGGTTCAAGCTGCGTGGCCAAGGCATCGGCTTTCGCGGATTCGCCCCGGGCCAGGTAGGCCCCGAGCAATTCCAGGGCTGCGTCATTGCGCGCCGCATCCGCCGCCACCGCTTCCGCGAGCAGGGCTTCGTAGCCGCTTTCATCGCTGAAGTTGCGTTGCAGGCGGGCCTTGGCGAGCAGCGCATCGCCCGCGCCACCGGCCAGCCCGCGTCGCCCGTATTCCGCTGCCAGGTCATCGAGGAATTCCTCAAGCTGGCCGCGGCCGATGCCGTTGCAGGGATAGGGATTGGTGTTGTCCGCGATCGATACAAGCGCGCTGGACGACCAGGGATCCTCAGGGTGCAGCAGCGCCACGCGTCGCAATTCGGGCCAGTCCGGCGGCCCGGGCAGGAGCCGGCATGCGACCAGGATGAGCTTTTGCGATTGGGCGAAGAAGTTGTCCGGGAAGCGCGAAGCGAGCAGGGCGGTCGAGCTTGCCATGCCCTTCTCGTCGCCGTGGCGGAAATGGTACTCGCCCAGATTGTTCAAGGCGCGGAAAGATTGGGGATGCCGTTGTGCTTCCAGGCGCAGGAAGCGGCCTTCATCCGACCATTCACGGGCACGCTGCAGGGTGCAGGCCCCCAGCATGGCCGCCACGATGCAGGCGAGCCAGGGGAAGGCACGCGGCCGCGCGGAGCAAACACTCCATGCACACCCCGCCGCCCACAGGGCGACGCCGAACAGCGCCAGGTAATTGCGATGTTCGAAGGCCAGTTCCAGGCCGAAAACGGTGGATTCGAGCAGGTGGCATCCAAGGAACCAGAGGATGGCGAACGCGGCCAACGGGAAGCGCCTGCGACCGATCCATGCAGTGACTGCCGCGAGCAGCCAGAACCCGGTCGCGGCCAGGGATGCTGCATCGCCGGGCTGGTGCAAGGGATAGTCCAGGTGCAAGCCCATCTGGCGGATGTCGGGCCATAGCATCGCGCCCAGGTAGTGCAGCAGGATCACCGGCTCCGTGGCCAGGCGCTGCGGTAGCGTGAAGTCGCGACGCTGGTAGCTCGCGATGACGACATCCCAGTTCACCAGCAACAGCAAGGCATACAGGGCCGCCGGCAGGACTGCGGCCAGCAGCACGAACACGCGGCGGCTGCGGCGGGCCTGGGCGCCATCCGGCGCAGGGATGAAGGCCGCCAGCAGCCCGATGAGGACTGGCACCAGTACCGTGATTTCCTTGGCCAGCAAGCCCAGGACACTGCAGAGGACGACCAGCGCCAGGGTGCGCGCGCTGCGGCGCGGGCCAAAGTCATTCCCGCCCAGGAAACGCGCCGTCACCAGCAGGGAAAGCAGCATGCCGGTGGTCGCCAGCAGCGTCATCCGTTGCACCACGTACAGGACACTGCCCACCTGCAACGGATGCAACAGCCAGAGCGCTGTGGCGAGCAGGGCCACGCCGCGCGCCTGCGTGGGCATTGTGGCGCGGGCCATGGCGGGATAGAGCTGACTGGCAAGCGCGAACACCAGCAGCCCGTTGCAGCCATGGATCAGCACGTTCACCAGCTTGTAGCCCAGCGGAAACTCGCCGGAGACCATGGCGTTTGCAGCGAAGCTGGCCATTGCCAGCGGCCGGCCGAAGGGGCCGGACGCATTGCCGGAAATCGCGCGCCACCAGTCGCCGTCCTGCAGTGCGGACAGCACGGGCTGCAGGTTGACGTTGTCGTCAAGCATGAACGGCCCGGCGATGCCGGGCAGGAACGGCAACAGGCACAGGCCGATGACAAGCCACACGGCGCGCTTACCGGATGGCATGTTCACGGCGCGCGCTTGCCGGGTGCGGGCGCGGTCCCTGGCGATGGTGCGGCGGCCATGCGTGCTTGTGTGACCTGCGCATCCAGTTCGTCGATGCGGTAGCCGACCAGGCGGTGTCCCGGCTGCCGCCGCCGCAGCTCCGCGACAGCATCGGCTGCGGCTTCGGGGCGGCCGCGATTGAGTTCGAGGTAGGCCAGGTCGAACAGCACCTCCACCGCACCGGGTGCTTCCTTGGCCGTGCGCCGCATCCAGCGCGCCGCACGCGCGGTATCGCCCTGGCTGCTGGCCATCCAGCCAAGATAGCTGCCGAAGGATTCGACCTGGTTGCCGTTGCCGTCCGCGAGCGCCCTGGCATACGCGGTTTCGAGCAGGCGTGCGAGGCGGGGGCGATCCAGGTGCGGGCACTTGCCTTCGATCATGTTGATGGCCGCCTGTCGTAGCATCTTCATGGTAGCGGCATCGGTGCCGTCCCGATGGATGCGTCGCGCCAGCGTATCCCACTGCACCGGCGTTTCGGGTTGGCTGCAGCGGATCGACAGATCCAGCGCCAGCGGCCACGACGCGTCCGGGTCCAGTGCGTGGATCCTGCGACGCATCGAGGCAGTGGCGGCCACGTCGCCGTTGGCGACGTACAGGGCAAGCAACTGGGTCGCCGCGCGGTCGGAGCGTGGATGGTGGGCGTATTCGCTGGCGGCGAACAGCTGCGGTGAAGACCAGTCATGCGCGCGCTGCAGCGTGGCGCCGGCCAGCAACACGATGGCGGCCGCGGCTGCCAGCGCTGCATGGATCCGCAGCCGCTCCGACAGCCGCACAATCGCGCTTGCGCTCAGCAGTGCGATGCCCGGCAGGGCGAGGTAGTTGCGGTGCTCGTACACCAGTTCCAGCGGCAGGACGGTCGATTCCATCGCATGCGCGGCGAGGAACCACAGCGCCGCGAACGCGGCCAGGGGATAGCGTCGCCGCCAGTGCCAGGCGCCGGCCAGGACCGCCAGCCACGCCGCGATCGCCGCCCATCCACCCCAGTCGCCGACGCCGAACGTGGGCAGGTCGTTGTACAGCCCCATCCACGGTATCCACGGGATGAACCACAGGCGCAGGTAATGCCACAGCACCACCGCTTCGGTCAGCAGGCGCTGCGGCAGGGTGAAATCGCGGCCGGCGTAGCCGCCCAGGACGAAATCCGGGCGCAGCGCGAAGGCGAGCACGCCCAGCAGCAGGGGCAGCGCGATGCTGACCCCCGGCAACCATGCCGGTGGCCGCGGCTGCCCGCGATTGACGGTGCGGTGCATGCCCCATTGCACTGCCATCAGCAGTGGCGCGAGCGCGCCGTTCTCCTTGGACGCCACCGCCAGCAGGACCAGCACGGCCCAGCGAGGCAGGAAGCGCAGCGCAGCGCGGGTGCTGGCGTCGCCGCGGTTGAGATACCGCTGGAACTGCCAGGCCAGCAGCAGCAGGAACAGCGTCGAGAGCTGCGCCATCCTTTGCACCACGTAGAGCGCGGTGCTGGCCTGCAACGGGTGCACGGTCCACAGCATTGCCGCCAGCAGCGCCACCGCATTGCGGCGCGCGGGCGACGCCTGCGGCCACAGGCCCGCCAGCAGGGCGCGGCCGAAGGCCAGCAGCGCCAACCCGCAGGCGCCGTGCAGCAACAGGTTCACTACCTTGAAGCCGAACGGCGTGCGCCCGTGCAGCCAGAGGTCGGCGGCGAAGCTCAGGTTCGACAGCGGCCGATGCAACGGCCCGGTCGGGTTGCGCAGCGCCGCGTCGACGGCGCCCTGCAGCGACAACGGCCCCACCAGCAGGTTGCGCAGGTTGGCCTCGTCGTCGAGCAGGAACGGCCCGCCCAGCCCTGGCAGGAACGGCAGCAGGCAGGCCAGCACGCACAGCCAGGGCGGCAGTCGGCGCAGGGAAGCGTTCATCGGCCTAGTCTAGTGCGCGGGCAAAAAAATACCCCGCCGAAGCGGGGTATCGGGTGTTGCGCAACGGCAGCCCTGGATCAGCGGCAGGTGCCCGGCGCGTACTTGGTGGTGCCGGTGGCCTTGCACTTCCAGTCGATGTCGCCGCTGGTGGCGTTGACGGTGGGCGAGTCGATGATGGTGACGTTGCCGGTACCGCCGGTCTTGGTGGACGGAGCTTGAACCGAGATCACGCCGTTGGCGATCGTCAGCTGGTCGCAGTACTTGGTCGCCTGCGTGTCCACGCCGGCGGCAGCGGCATTGGTCGGCAGCGCGGTGTGCGATGCGCGGTACTCGGCCACGGCGGTCTTGGCGGACGCCATCATGTTGGCGCACTCCGACACCTTGGCGCGGACGGTGTAGTCCTGGTACGCCGGCAGCGCAATGGCGATCAGGATGCCGAGGATCGCGATGACGATCATCAGCTCGATCAGGGTGAAGCCTTGCTGGTACTTCTTCATGGTGTATCCCCTAGGAGTGGTTGAACTTCACGTGCCCCGCGTGGCCGGCCATTCCGGTCCGTCGGGTAGCCGTGCAACGATGCACGTGCACGTGGATCATACGCAGAAGCCATGCCAGCAAGGCCAGCGGGCAGGGCGGTGGACGCAACTGTCACCGGCGTCACAAAAATCGTGCCGGTTGCGATGGGCGGGTGTGACCCGTTGCGTCACCATGCGCCGCCGACGTGACCATTTGCGGCAGGCAGTCCGCCCGCCCGGTGTTGCGCCGGCGCGACATGGGTGCAGTTTCAATCCCCGGCCAGCTCCAGCGGCAAGGCGCGCAGCGGACGGCCATTGCCGGCATCGACCAGCATGGTGGCGCGGCCGGCGCGCGAGCTCACCGGGATGGCGCGCACCTGTGACTCCACGCGCCCGAGGCTGGCGAGTGCGTCGGTGATCGTGGCCTGGTCCCGTGCCGTGCGCGCGGCGGTTGCCGCCACCGGACTGGCGTTGGCCAGCAGCGTCGGCGCCGATCGTCCGTAGGCAATATAAAAAGCTGGTTGCTCCGGATACTGGCGGGCATACACGCCCGCCGCCAGCAGGTCCCGTGCTTCAAAACCCGGTACCTGGAGGCCGACCAGGCGCGGGCCGGTCCAGGACAATGCGTGCGGGTCGATGCCGGCGTCGGCCAGGTCGCCGCGATCGATGTCCATGGCCCGCACCAGCACCAGGTGGTCGCCGGCGGCGACCAGGAATACCGGCCGGATCCGGCTGAGCATGAAGCAGGCGTACGACAGGAAAGCCACCTGGATCAGCACGATCACCACCAGGTCGAGGCGCAGCGTTTTCTTGCCCGCGCGGTACGCCATCAGGGTCAGCCCCGGCCCTGCCAGCAGCACGGCCAGGAACAGGCCGGCAAGCGCCGGCCCCAGCCCCGACAAGGGCCACATGTCGAAGTGGTACCACAGCAGCATCGGTGCCAGCAGCGCAGCCGCGGTGACGACGGTGCTGGCGGCGAGGTGGATGCCGGCCGCTTTCCAGCGGGTCATGGTCGATTGTCCCCGGCCGGGGCGCGCCGGCGACGGCATGGCTTGGCGGCCCCCATCTGCTCAGTCGATTCCCAGCTTCTTGAGCTTGTAGCGCAGCGCGCGGAAGGTGATGCCGAGCGCCTTGGCCGCCTTGGTCTTGTTGTAGCGGCTGTCCTGCAGCGCCTGTTCGATCGCCTGTCGCTCGACCTCCTCGATGTAGGAAGGCAGGGCGGTCGTGGCGCTTTCGAACGGGCTGACGGTGCGCGGGTCGCGCGCGGCGTCGGGTGCGCGTGGTGCGGGCGGCGCTGCGGGCTCGACCGCGGACGCGGCGGCTGCCGGCGCGGCCGGCAGGCGCAGGTCGTCGGCGTCGATGTGGTCTTCGTCGGCCAGGGCGAGCGCGCGCTCGAGGATGTTTTCCAGTTCGCGCACGTTGCCGGGGAAGGGGTAGGCCAGCAGCGCGGCCAGGGCGTCGTCGCCGAGCGCGGGCGCGGCGCGGTTCTGTTCGCGGCCCAGGCGCGCGAGGATGCCGGCCGCCAGTTGCGGCAGGTCGTCGCGGCGCTCGCGCAGCGGCGGCACCCGCAGCTCGATCACGTTGATGCGGTAGTACAGATCGTGGCGGAAGCTGCCGTTGGCGACCAGCGCGGCCAGGTCCTTGTGGGTGGCGCTGAGGATGCGTACGTCCACCGGCACTTCGGCCGCGGCGCCGACCGGGCGGATCGATTTCTCCTGGATCGCGCGCAGCAGCTTGACCTGCATCGGCAGCGGCAGCTCGGCGATCTCGTCCAGGAACAGGGTGCCGCCGTCGGCGGCCTGGAACAGGCCCTGCTTGTCGGCGTGGGCGCCGGTGAAGCTGCCCTTCTTGTGGCCGAAGAACTCGCTTTCCATCAGCTCGGCCGGGATCGCGCCGCAGTTGACCGGGACGAACGGACCCTTGGCACGGCCGCCTTCGGCATGGATGGTGCGCGCGACGAGTTCCTTGCCGACGCCCGATTCGCCGGTGATGGCGATCGGCGCCTGGCTGCGCGCGACCTTGGCGACGGTGGCGCGCAGCGCCTGCATCGCCGGCGAGTCCCCGCGCAGGCGGCCGAGGCCGGCGTCCGCGGCGGCCTTGCCGGCGGCTTCGCGGCGGCGCAGGTTGAGGTCCAGCGCGTGCTTGACCAGGCCGCGCAGGACGTTGATGTCCACCGGCTTGTTGACGAAGTCGAAGGCGCCGGCCTTGAGCGCGTCGACCGCGGCTTCGACGTTGCCGTAGGCGGTGATGACGGCGGTCGGGGTGTCGGGGTGGCGGGCGGTGATCTCGGCGACCAGGTCGATGCCGGAACCGTCGGGCAGGCGCATGTCGGTCAGGCACAGGTCGTAGTGGCCCTGCGCCAGCTGCGCCCGCGCGGCGGCGAGCGAGGCGGCGGTGTCGGTGCGCAGGCCCATGCGACCCAGGGTGAGGACCAGCAATTCGCGGATGTCGCGCTCGTCGTCGACGATCAGCGCACTGGACGGGATTCCGCGGGGTTCACTCATGCGCGCACCTTAGCGGAAGCGTGGCGCGGGGGCCAAGTGTGGCTTTCGGGGCTTTGCCCTCGCCCCGCGCCGTGCTGCCGTCGCCCGGGCAGCGGAAGAGGGGCGGCGCGCAACGCGGCAGGGTGGGGGCGGCGGCCCTACGCCGGCAGCAGTGCGTTCGGACCCGGCAGGGTGACGCGGAAGCAGCTGCCGCCACCGGGGACGGGCACGTAGTCGAGCGTTGCTTCGTTGGCGCGGCACAGTTCGCGCGCGATGTAGAGCCCCAGGCCGGTGCCGTGCTCGGAAGTGGTGAAGAACGGGCGGAACAGCTGCACCTGCGCGCCGGCGGAGATGCCCGGGCCACGGTCGAGCACGTCGATGGTGGGGAGGCCGTCGGCGGCGTGCACCGCCAGCGTCACCCGCGCCGGGTCGCCGGGCAGGTGGCCGTAGGTGAGCGCGTTCTGCAGCAGCACGGTCAGCACCTGCTGCAGGTGGCGCGGGTCGGCCAGCGCCGGCACCGGCAGCGGGCCGCCGGTGACCTGCACGCTGCCCGATTCGGGCGGCAGCATCTGCTTGTAGTCCTCGACGAAGCGGCGGGTGAACGTCACCAGGTCGACGTGCTCGGCGCTGGCGCGCTCGCGCCGCGCCAGTCCGAGCACGCTCTCGACGATGCCGTTGGTGCGCAGGCATTGCTGGTGGACGATCTGCAGCAGGCGGCGGTCGCCGGCGGAGATCTCGGTGGATTCCTCCAGCAGCTGGGTGGCGTAGCTGATCGCCGCCAGCGGGTTGCGGATCTCGTGGGCGAGGCTGGCGGAGAAGCGGCCCAACGTGGCCAGGGTCATCGATTCGGCGCGGCGCGACACCAGGCTGGTGTCGTCGAGGAACACCAGGGTGCTGTCGCCCTGCGCCAGCAGGCGGGCGAAGCGCGGCAGCACTTCGAGCTGCTCGCTGCCGAAGCGAAGCGGGCTGTCGTCGGGCTCGCCGTCGCGCAGCCATTTGCGCAGGCGGCGCGCCAGTTCCGGCGCGGCCAGCGCGAGGTTGCGCTCGCCTTCGACCTCGCCCAGCAGCAGCAGCGCGGCCTCGTTGGCCAAGCGGATGTGGCAGTCGCCGTCGACCAGCAGCACGCCGGTGCGCATGCGGCGGATGATCAGTTCGTTGATCGCGGCCAGGTCGGCGACCTCGGCGCCGCGGCGTGCGGCCAGCTCCTGGCTTTCGCGCATCTGCCGGCCGAGCAGGTAGGTGAGCATCGCGATCGAGAGGTAGCTGACCGCGAACATCACGCGCTCGGCCAACGGGTGCCCGGTATCGGTGTCGAACAGCGCGTTCCAGACGAACTCGGCGATCATCGTCGCGCTGGCCAGCGCCCCCAGGCCCAGGCCGTAGCGCAGCGGCACGATCAGCGCCGCCGCGCCGATGTTGAACATCAGCAGCAGTGCGATGCCGGGTGCGGCCATCGGCAGCGAGTGGATCGCCAGGGTGGCGGCGGCGATGTCGATGGTGGTGCCGACGATCACCTGCGTGCGCGGTGCGCGCCGGCGCTGCGCCCAGTACAGCAGCAACCCCGAGGCCGCGAGGTAGACGACGGTGGTGGCCTTGCCAACCAGGGCGTGACGCGGTTCGCCGATCAGCGCGCCGGTCGGGCTGAACAGCATCAGCGCCAGCAGCGCGGCTTCGAACACCCGGTAGAGGCTGAAGAAATACTGGTCGCGACGATGGGCGTCGGCGTCGGAAGGCGCGTTGGTCCGTCGCGCGGTGGCGGGGCTGGGCGGCACGCGGGCTCCGGGCGGGCGGTGTCGCCGGCGAGTATAGGCGGGTGTCGCGGGCCCCTTGCGCCCCGGCTCGCCGGGCGCCCCGGTTTTGCCCGCGGCCGGCGCATGCGCGACAATGGCGGTTCCGCTCGCGTTTCGACGGCGTGCCGGCCGGCCCGATGGGCCTGCGTGGCGCGGCCCGCCCGGGCGTTCCCCTCCTCCGCTGGACGATCGATGAACTTCCACGAATACCAGGCCAAGCAGTTGTTTGCCGACTACGGCATTGCGGTTCCCGCCGGGCGCGTCGCGCGCACGCCGGAAGAGGCGGTCGATGCGGCCAAGGCCATCGGCGGCGATTTCTGGGTGGTCAAGGCGCAGATCCACGCCGGCGGCCGCGGCAAGGCCGGCGGCGTCAAGCTGTCGCGCTCGCTGGACGAGGTCCGCGAGTACGCCAAGGGCATGCTCGGCACCAGGATGGAAACCTACCAGTCCGCCGGCGTCGCCCTGCCGATCGACAGCGTGCTGGTGACCCAGGCCACCGACATCGCCCAGGAGCTGTACCTGTCGGTATTGGTGGACCGCTCGACCAAGTCGATCACCTTCATCGCTTCGTCCGAGGGCGGCGTGGAGATCGAGAAGACCGCCGAGGAAAACCCGGACGCGATCAAGACCCTGCACGTGAACTACGTCCAGGGCCTGCAGCCCTACCAGTGCCGCGAGATGGGTTTCTCGCTCGGCCTGAGCGCCAAGCAGGTCAACCAGCTGACGAAGATCATGCTGGGCCTGTTCAAGCTGTTCAACGACAAGGACCTGGCGCTGGTGGAGCTGAACCCGCTGGCGATCCTGAAGGACGGCAACCTCGCGGTGCTCGACGGCAAGGTCAACTCCGACGACAACGCCACCTTCCGCCACGCCGACCTGGCCGCGATGCGCGACATCCGCCAGGAGGACGAAACCGAGGTCAAGGCCAGCCAGCACGACCTCAACTACGTGACCATGGACGGCAACATCGGCTGCATGGTCAACGGCGCCGGCCTGGCGATGGCGACGATGGACGTGATCAAGCTGGAAGGCGGCGAGCCGGCGAACTTCCTCGACGTCGGCGGCGGCGCCAACAAGGAGCGCGTGACCGAGGCGTTCAAGCTGATCCTGTCCAGCGACAAGGTCAAGGCGATCTTCGTCAACATCTTCGGTGGCATCGTGCGCTGCGACATGATCGCCGAGGGCATCATCGCCGCGGTCAAGGACGTGGGCGTGCAGGTGCCGGTGATCGTGCGCCTGGAAGGCACCAACGTCGAAGCCGGCAAGGCGCTGCTGAAGAACTCGGGCCTGGCCATCATCGCCGCCGACGACATCAACGACGGCGCCCGCAAGGCGGTCGAAGCGGTCAAGGCCGCCTGACGCTCGCATTGTTTCCGTTTCTCCAGCCCCCTTGAGTCAAGGGGGCGACCTCGACGCGAAGCGGCGAGGTGGGGGATGTGGGGACACGGTTTGGCGGACAACGGTATTGGGCGTTGTCCGACGTGGCCGAAGTCCCGGCAATCAATATCCAAGGAACTCCAAGAAATGTCCGTTTTGGTCAACAAGAACACCAAGGTCATCGTCCAGGGCTTCACCGGCACCCAGGGCACCTTCCACGCCGAGCAGATGCTCGACTACGGCACCAAGGTCGTCGGCGGCGTGACCCCGGGCAAGGGCGGCAGCGAGCACCTGGGCCTGCCGGTGTTCGACACCGTCGCCGACGCGGTCGCCGAGACCGGCGCCGACGCCTCCGTCATCTACGTGCCGCCGCCGTACGCGGCCGACGCGATCCTGGAAGCGGCCGACGCCGGCATCAAGGTGATCGTCGCCATCACCGAGGGCATCCCGGTGCTGGACATGCTGCGGGTCAAGAACACGCTGAAGGGCTACGAGGACGTGGTGCTGGTCGGGCCGAACTGCCCGGGCATCATCACCCCCGGCGAGTGCAAGATCGGGATCATGCCGGGGCACATCCACATGCCGGGCAAGGTCGCGATCGTCTCGCGCTCGGGCACGCTGACCTATGAAGCCGTGAAGCAGACCACCGACGCCGGCCTGGGCCAGTCGACGGTGATCGGCATCGGCGGCGACCCGATCAACGGCCTGAACTTCATCGACTGCCTGAAGCTGTTCCAGGACGACCCGCAGACCGAGGGCATCATCATGGTCGGCGAGATCGGCGGTTCCGCGGAAGAGGAAGCGGCGGAGTTCATCAGCGAATACGTCACCAAGCCGGTGGTCGGCTTCATCGCCGGCGCCTCGGCGCCCAAGGGCAAGCGCATGGGCCACGCCGGCGCGATCGCGTCGGGCGGCGCCGGTACCGCGGAAGGCAAGTTCGCGGCGATGGAGAAGGCCGGCGTCACCACCGTGAAGTCGCCCGGCGACCTCGGCGCGGCGATCGCGAAGCGGCTGGCGAAGTAGGCGCGCCGCCACTGGGGTGTCGCGAAGGGCCGCATTGTGCGGCCCTTCGCGTTTTGCACGGGCCTATCGGCCGCGATCACCCGTTACGATGATGGACCGCCCCGTGCAGGTACCCCCCATGCAATACCGCCGCCTCGGATCCTCCGGCCTGCAACTGTCGGTGCTGTCGTTCGGCGCCTGGGTGACCTTCGGCAACCAGGTCGGGCGTGGCGCGGCCCGCGAGATGGTCGCGGCGGCCTGGGACCACGGCATCAACTTCTTCGACAACGCCGAGGCCTACGCCAATGGCGAAGCCGAGCGCGTGATGGGCGACGTGCTGGCGGACCTGCGCCTGCCGCGCGACGGCTATTGCGTGTCGAGCAAGGTGTTCTTCGGCGCCGCGAAGGAGCCGGGGCCGACGCAGAAGGGGCTGTCGCGCAAGCACGTGGTCGATGCCTGCCACGCTGCATTGAAGCGCCTGCGCGTGGACTACCTCGACCTGTACTACTGCCACCGTCCCGATCCGGACACCCCGATCGAGGAAACCGTGCGCGCGATGGACGGCCTGGTGCGCCAGGGCAAGGTGCTGTACTGGGGCACGTCGGAATGGTCGGCGCAGCAGATCCGCGAGGCGCACAAGATCGCGCGCCTGCGACACCTGGAACCGCCGACGATGGAGCAGCCGCAATACAACCTGATGCACCGCGAGCGGGTCGAACTGGAATACGCGCCGCTGTACGCCGAGTTCGGCATGGGCACCACCACCTGGTCGCCGCTCGCGTCGGGCCTGCTCACCGGCAAGTACAACCACGGCGTGCCGCCGGAGACGCGGCTCGGGCAGGAAGGGTACGGCTGGCTGCAGCGCATGGTGCTGGGCGAGGCGAAAGAGCGCCGGGTGGAGCGCGCGCGCCGGTTCACGCTGCTGGCGCGCGACCTCGGGGTGGCGCCGGCGCCGCTGGCGATCGCCTGGTGCCTGCGCAACCCGCATGTGTCCACGGTGCTGCTCGGCGCCTCGCGCACCGAACAGCTGCTGCAGAACATGGAGGCGCTGACGCTGGGCGAACGCCTGGACGAGAACGCCTGGAAACGCGTGGAGGCGGCGACCGCCTGAGAGGCGCGACGCTCGAACCGCTTTCCGCAAGCCCGGCGCCGTATGATGGGACTGCGCCCGGGGGGCGCTCCTACGAGGGGTCCGCAATGTCCGTATCGCTGCTCGCCATCGTCCTGCTGGTCGCAGGCGTCATCATCCTGTTCAAGACCGTGCGCATGGTGCCGCAGGGCTGGGAGTGGACGGTGGAGCGCTTCGGCCGCTACACCGAGACCCTGAGCCCGGGCCTGCATTTCCTGGTGCCGATCGTGTACGGGATCGGGCGCAAGGTGAACATGATGGAGCAGGTGCTGGAGGTGCCGTCGCAGGACGTCATCACCAAGGACAACGCCGTGGTCAAGGTCGACGGCATCGTCTTCTTCCAGGTGCTGGACGCGGCCAAGGCGGCGTATGAAGTGGCCACCCTGGAGATCGCGATCCTCAACCTGGTGATGACCAACATCCGCACCGCGATAGGCTCGATGGACCTGGACGAGTCGCTGTCCAAGCGCGACGAGATCAACGCCAAGGTGCTGGTGGCGGTCGACCAGGCGACGCATCCCTGGGGCATCAAGGTCAACCGCATCGAGCTCAAGGACATCGCGCCGCCGCGCGACCTGGTCGAGGCGATGGCGCGGCAGATGAAGGCCGAGCGCGAGAAGCGCGCCAACATCCTCGAGGCCGAGGGCTTCCGCCAGGCGGCGATCCTCAAGGCCGAGGGCGAAAAGCAGTCGACGATCCTGGAAGCCGAGGGCGACAAGGAGGCCGCATTCCGCCAGGCCGAGGCGCGCGAGCGCCTGGCCGAGGCCGAGGCGGCGGCGACCAAGGCGGTGTCCGATGCGATCGCCGGCGGCAACGTGCAGGCGATCAACTACTTCGTGGCGCAGAAGTACATCGAGGCGTTCAAGGCGCTGGCCGAGGCGCCGAACCAGAAGTTCGTGATGATGCCGATGGAATCGGCCGGCGTGATCGGTTCGCTCGGCGGCATCGCCGAACTGGCCAAGGAAGCGCTGCACCAGCAACCGGGCCGCGCCGTGATCGCGCCGGCGCCGCGCGCCGGAGGCTGAGCCATGCGCTGGGACGTGTTCGCGTGGGCCGCGGTCGCGCTGCTGCTGTTCGCGGCGGAAGCGCTGGCGCCGGGGGCGTTCATGCTGTGGCTGGGGCTGGCCGCGGCGGTGGTGTTCCTGGCGGTATGGATCGTGCCCGGGATCCCGCTGCTGCTGCAGGTCGGCGCCTTCGTGGTGCTGAGCTTCGTCTCGATCCAGGTCTACCGGCGCTGGTTCCGCGGACGCGAACCGGCCAGCGACCAGCCGGCGCTGAACCGGCGCGCCGTCGCGCTGGTCGGCCGCGTGGTGCCGCTGCAGGCGGCGATCGTCAACGGCCGCGGCCGCGTGCAGATCGCCGACGCGTACTGGGACGTCAGCGGCCCCGACCTGCCGGTCGGCACCGCGGTGCGCATCACCGGGGCCGAGGACATGCTGTTGCAGGTGGAACCGGCCTGAGGCGCGCGCGCGCGGCGCAGGCGCCGTGGGCACGAGCAGGATTGGCCGTGGCGCGGGATAATCGCCGTCTCCCCACGCCCGAGCCACCGCGATGACCCAGAAGACCATCCTCAACGACGCCCATCGCGCCCTGGGCGCCAAGATGGTCGACTTCGGCGGCTGGGACATGCCGCTGCATTACGGCTCGCAGGTCGAGGAACACCACCAGGTGCGGCGCGACGCCGGCATGTTCGACGTCTCGCACATGACCGTGGTCGACCTCGAGGGCGCGCGCGTGCGCGAGTTCCTGCGCCACCTCGTCGCCAACTCGGTGGACAAGCTGCAGAAGCCGGGCAAGGCCCTGTACACCTGCATGCTGAATGCGCAGGGTGGGGTGATCGACGACCTGATCATCTATTACCTGGCCGACGATTTCTTCCGGCTGGTGGTCAACGCCGCCACCCGCGACAAGGACCTGGCGTGGATCAACGCGCAGGCGCAGGCGTTCGCGGTGGCCGTCACCGAGCGCCGCGACTTCAGCATGATCGCGGTGCAGGGCCCGGGCGCGCGCGAACGCGTGCTCGGCCTGCTCGATGCCGACGGCGCCAGGGTCGCCGGCAAGCTCGGCAAGTTCGCTGCCGCGCAAGTGAAGGCCGCCGACGGCGGCGCGCTGTTCATCGCCCGCACCGGCTACACCGGCGAGGACGGTTTCGAGATCGTGGTGCCCGGGGAGCGCGCGGTCGCGCTGTGGGATGCGCTGCTCGCGGCCGGGGTCAAGCCCGCGGGCCTGGGTGCGCGCGACACGCTGCGGCTGGAAGCGGGCATGAACCTCTACGGCCAGGACATGGACGAGACGGTGACGCCGTACGAGGCGGGCCTGGCGTGGACCGTGGCGCTGGACGACGGCGCGGACGGCAAGCCGCGCGACTTCATCGGCCGCGACGTGCTGCAGGCGCAGAAGGACGCGGGCGTGCCGCGCCAGCTGATCGGGCTGGTGATGGACGACAAGGGCGTGCTGCGCCATGGCCAGCGCGTGCTCACGCCGCACGGCGACGGCGAGATCCTCTCGGGCACGTTCTCGCCGACGCTGGGCAAGGCGATCGCGTTCGCGCGGGTGCCGGCCGGCGACATCGCCATGGGCGCGGGCGGGCAGGTACGCGTGGACATCCGCGGCAAGGAAGTGCCGGTGCGCGTGGTGCGGTTCCCGTTCGTGCGCGACGGCAAGCCGCAGGACGGCATTTGATTTTCCCGCCCCCGGCTTGGCTAAACTACGATCCCTACCACGACGGTCCGACCGACCCGTACCCCCGGAGCACACGATGAGCGAGATCCCCGGCGACCTGAAGTTCCTGAAGTCCCACGAGTGGGCCCGCGTCGAAGGCGACGGCAAGGTCACCATCGGCATCTCCGACCATGCGCAGGGCCTGCTCGGCGACTTGGTCTATGTCGAACTGCCGAGCGTCGGCGACCGCGTCGAAGCCGGCAACGCCAGCGCCGTGGTCGAGTCGGTGAAAGCGGCGTCGGACGTGTACAGCCCGGTCACCGGCACCGTGGTCGAGGTCAACAGCGCGCTGTCGGACAAGCCCGAGACGATCAACGAAGACGCCTACGGCGACGGCTGGCTGTTCGTGGTCGAAGCCGAGGAACCGGACCAGCTGAACGAGTTGCTGGACCCGGACGCCTACGCCGAACTGCTCGAGGAAGAAGACCACTGACGCGTTCGCGCGCAGCGTCGTTCCGCTCCGGCCGCCATGTGCGGCCGGATTCGTTTCCGGGGGTCGCACGCTTGCCCGGCGCTGTGGACCAGGTGCGCCGGCGGGGGACGCGCGGTTGTGTTCGCGGCACACCGCGCGGATGCGAAGAGTTGTTTCGCGAGGGCGAAGACACGGGTTGCAGCGCCGTCGCGACGGCTTCGAACGGCGTTCGCGGGAACCGCGCGGGCGCCGGAATTCTTGCGCACTTTGGCGCATTCGGGCTGTTGCGACGCGCAACCGGTGCTTCGGCCGCGGTCGCCCGATGCGCGTCGGTTCAGCGCCTGTCGACGCCGCCGGCGACGTCGCGTGCAGCATCCGTGCAACAGCGCCGGTTGCGCCGCCGTCGTTGCGACGCGCATGCACAAACCGCATAAAACGCGGCATTTTTTGCACGACGCGATTCGTGTTGCGTCGTCGGCCGGCGATCGTCGTCGCACGTGTCGCCGCTGTCGCGCGCTCGCCGCGCCCCGAGCGGCGACGGCGGCCGCGGCCGCCGGGCAGGATTTTTTTGCGACAGGTTGTTGACAGTTGAAAAAACCGTGATTAGGTTTCGCCCCAGCAGACGTGACCTGCGGACGAGAGTGAGTCGAGCAACCAAGACAACGAGCAGCACAACGCAGCCCTCCGCCCCGGCAGTCTCGAAGGTGGACGCGGGCACCGTCTCCTCCGCGAAAACAGATTCCAACCCCGAACACGCCGACCTGCATCGCCTCGCGACGCGGGTTTTTTATTGCCGGCAGGCGCGCGCCGGCATCCCCTTGGTGCGGATCCGTCCGCAGGAGCCGGCGCTTCCAGGCGCGGGCTCGCCAGCAAGATCCGTTCCGGTGCGCCTTGCGCGCCGGCGGTTGATCGCGGGTCCGACTCCCGCGATGTCGTTTCGTACTGGGCTGCAGTACCTGTAAGTCAACTGACGAGGAGCCATCCCATGGCCATGAAGAAAGCTGCGAAGAAGTCCGCCAAGAAGGCGACGAAGAAGGCCGCCCGTAAACCGGCGGCGAAGAAGGCTGCGAAGAAGACCGTGCGCAAGGCCGCCAAGAAGACCGCGCGCAAGGCCACCAAGAAGACCGCGAAGAAGGCCGTCCGCAAGACTGCCGCCAAGCGTCGTCCGGCCAAGAAGGCCGCCAGGAAGACCGCGAAGAAGGCGACCCGCAAGACCGCCGCCAAGCGTCGTCCGGCCAAGAAGGCTGCCAAGAAGACCGCGAAGAAGACGGCCCGCAAGGCCGCCAAGCGTCCGGCGAAGAAGGCCGCGGCCAAGCGCCGTCCGGCGAAGAAGGCCGCGAAGAAGACCGCCAAGAAGGCGGCGAAGCGTCCTGCCAAGAAGACCGCCAAGAAGGCCGCGAAGAAGGCCAAGCGTCCTGCGAAGCGAAAGGCTGCCCCGGTGGCAATGCCCTCCGCTCCCGCACCGATGATGTAAGCAAGACCCGATTAGCCGTCATCGAGACTCCCTCTCCGCACGCCCAGGCGGAGGGGGAGTTTTTTTATGGGCCAATGTCGCCTTCCGCCCGCCGCGCCGCGTCCCCGCAACGGCGGCCGCGCCGCGTCCCCGAAACATCGGCCGCACGCGCCGGTCTTTCCTTCTCCCGCCAGGCGGGAGAAGGTGCCCCGAAGGGGCGGATGAGGGCAGTACGTCAGTCAGCCGCAGGGCCCGCAGGACCTCCTCGAGCACTTCCTCCTGCGCCCGCAGCACCTGGTGGTTCCAGAACCTCAACACCCGATACCCGCGCGATTCCAGGTAGGTCGTCCTCGTCCGGTCGTAACCCGCCTGATCCAAATGCTGTCCACCGTCCGCTTCGATGACCAGCCGGCGGTCGATGCAGGCGAAGTCGGCGAAATACGGGCCGATGGATTGCTGTCGACGAAACTTGAATCCTTCCAGCCGGCGATCGCGCAGCAGGTGCCATAGGCGGCGTTCGGCATTGGTCTGGCGACGCCGCAGGATGCGTGCGCGATTGCAGTCCTGGCCTCTCCGCATGGTCGTGCGCCCGTTGCCGTGATCAGGCAATGGTGCGTTCGCGAAGACACGCCGGGAATCGGAAAGGTCTTTGTTCTGGTGTGGGTGAAGCGCCCTCATCCGCCGCTACGCGGCACCTTCTCCCGCTTTGCGGGAGAAGGAAAGGATGGTTCCTTTGCGGCGTCGGGCGTCGGGCGTCGGGCGTCCGCCTGCCGACGGTGCGGAAGCGTTATTCCGGCTTCGCGCGCGAGGTCGAAGCCTCGCTGCCGGCCTGCGACGGCGTCGCCTGCGCCGGGCGCTGCTGCGCATACAGCAGGTCGACCTCGTCCTCGTCCAGGTCCAGCCAGTCGCCGGACGGCAGCCCGATCGCGCTGTCGAGGATGGTCGGCATCAGTCCGCTCGGGACGCCGCTGGTGCTGTTCCAGAGGATCACCACGCCGAGGTCGCGCTCGGGCACCAGCGCGATCGAGGCGCGATAGCCCTGCACCGCGCCGCCATGGAACACCACCCGGTGGCCGGCGTAGTCGTACACGCGCCAGCCGATGCCGTAGCCGGCCGCGCCGAGGCGTTCGCGCCGCCACGAGGAGCCGCGCATTTCGGTCGGCGTGTCGATCACCGGCGCGTGCAGCGTGGCCAGCAGCGATTCGGGCAGCACGTCGGGACGGTGCCCGGTTTGCGCGACCAGCCATTGCGCCATGTCGCTGATGCTGGCGTTGACGCCGGCGGCGGGGGCGACGCGGTAGTAGGTCGGCTTCGGGGTCAGCGCCACCCATCCCCTGCCGCCGCGCACGTGCGGGCGCGCCCAGCGCGGGCTGTTCTCGATGCCTTCCAGGCCGTAGCTGGCGTCGTCCATGCCCAGCGGCTTGAAGATGCGGCGCGCGACGGTTTCGCTGAAGAAGCGCCCGGTGGCGGCGAACACCACGTCGCCGATCAGGCTGAAGGCGACGTTCTGGTAGGCGTAGCACTGGCCGGGCGCGCACTTCATCGGCGCGTAGGCGAGCCGCTGCACCAGGCTGCGATAGTCGGCGCCGTCCTCGATGTCGCGGTCGTAGGCGTTGTGGGTGAGGCCGACGCGCTGGCTGAGCACTTCGGCGACGGTGAGCTGCTGCGCGGCGCCGGGTTGCGACAGGCGCAGGTCGGGCATGAAGTCGGCGACGCGGCTGTCCCAGCGCAGCGCGCCCTCGGACACCAGCATGCCGGTGACGGTACCGGCGAAGGCCTTGGACAGCGACGCCAGCCGGAACACGGTGTGCGCGTCGACCGGTTCGGGCTGGCCGACGTCGGTGACGCCATAGCCGCGCGCGCTGACGATGCGGCCATCCTTCACCACCGCCAGCGCCAGGCCCGGCACGCGGCCGTCGGCGACCATCGCCTGCGCCATCGCCTCGAAGCGATGCACGTCGAAGCTCGGGGCCAGCGGCAGCGCGCGCGGCGGTGGCGGTGCATAGGCGATCTGGTGCGGCGACACCGGCGCGGCCGGCAGCGACGGCGTGACCACGGTGGCCAGGCGGGTGGCCTGTGGCGACGGCTGCCAGCGCAGCGATGTCTGTGCGGTGGAACCCAGCGCCAGCGGCAGCAGCACCGCCAGCGCGGCGAGCCGCGGCGTGCGCCAGCGATGGCTGGCCTGGTCGCGTGGAGCCTGGAAGCCGGGCCGGATCGCGTCGTCTTTCATCGGGCATGCCCCCTGCGTATGCTGCGCCTGCAGGCCGATCATAGCGCCTGCTCCGGACTTTGCATGAACAAGGGGAACTTCGATGGGCACGCTCCTGATTCTGCTGGTAATTGTGGTCGCCGTCGCATTCTTCGCCGTGGCTATCTACAACGGCCTGGTCACCGCCCGCAATGCCTTCAGGAATGCCTTCGCCCAGATCGACGTGCAGCTGCAACGCCGGTTCGACCTGATCCCCAACCTGGTCGAGACCGCCAAGGGCTACCTGACGCACGAGCGCGAGACCTTCGAGGCGGTGACCGCCGCGCGCGCGGCGGCGATGTCCGGGCTGGCGGCGGCCAAGGCCAGCCCCGGCGATCCGGCGGCGATGGCCGAGCTGGGCAAGGCCGAGGGCGTGCTGAACGGCGCGCTTGGACGCCTGATGGTGTCGGTCGAGGCCTATCCGGAACTCAAGGCCAGCCAGAACATGATGCAGGTGTCCGAGGAACTGACCTCGACCGAGAACAAGGTCGCGTTCGCGCGCCAGGCGTTCAACGATTCGGTGATGGCCTACAACAACAAGCGCGAAGTGTTCCCGTCGAGCGTGGTCGCCGGCATGTTCAACTTCGCCCCCGCGGCGCTGCTGGAGATTCCCGAAGCGCAGCAGGCAGCGGTGCGTGCGGCGCCCAGGGTGCAGTTCTGATCGATGCCCGTCCACGCCGGGCGGGCGCACGGGTCGGCGCCGCCCCTCGTCGCCCTGTGCCGTAGGCAGGCAAGGGGAACCCACACGCCATGAACTTCTTCGAACACCAGGCCGCCGCGCGCCGCACCTCCACGCGGCTGGTAGTGTTGTTCGCGCTGGCGGTGCTGGGGATCGTGCTCGCGGTCGATTTCGCGGTGTACGTGCTGTTCGGTGGCGCGTCCGGGCAGGGTGGCGCGCTGCTGGCGTTCACCACCGTCGCGACGCTGGGCATCATCGGCCTGGGTTCGCTGTACCGGATCGCCTCGCTGCGTGGCGGTGGCGAACCGGTGGCACTGCAGCTGGGCGGCGTGCCCGTTCCCGAGGACACCGCCGACTTCAACCTGCGCCGGCTGCGCAACGTGGTCGAGGAGATCGCGATCGCTTCCGGGGTACCGGTGCCCAAGGTCTACGTGCTCGAGCACGAGGCGGCGATCAACGCCTTCGCCGCCGGCTACACGCCGTCGGACGCGGTGGTCGCGGTCACCCGGGGCGCGCTCGACCGGCTCAACCGCGACGAACTGCAGGGCGTGATCGCGCACGAGTTCAGCCACATCCTCAACGGCGACATGCGCCTGAACGTGCGCCTGATCGGCGTGCTGTTCGGTATCCTGATGCTGGGCATCATCGGCCGCAAGGTGCTGCAGTTCGGGCCTCGCGGGCGCAACAACAAGGGTGCCGGCGCGATCATGGTGGCGGCGCTGGTCGCGCTCGTGGTCGGCTACATCGGGCTGTTCTTCGGGCGCATGATCAAGGCCGGGGTGAGCCGCACGCGCGAGTCGCTGGCCGATGCCAGCGCGGTGCAGTTCACCCGGCAGACGCAGGGCCTGGCGGGCGCGCTGAAGAAGATCGGTGGCCTCGGCGAAGGCTCGAAGCTCAACGATCGCGGCGATGCCGAGGAGGTCAGCCACATGCTGTTCGGCGACGGCATCGGTTTCTCCGGCCTGTTCGCCACCCATCCACCCTTGCTCAAGCGGATCCAGCTGCTGGATCCGCAGTTCCGCGCCGACCAGCTCGGCGAACTGCAGCGGCGCTGGCTGGCGTCGCCACCGGACGGACTGGAGGAGGACGCGCGCCTGGGCCTGACTGCAGGCACCGCCGCTGCACTGCCGGGCGCTGCCAGCCAGTTTTCGGTGACGCCGCCGATGGTGGTGGCGCAGGTGGCGACGCCGGCCGCGGACGACTATCGGCGGGCCGATGCGATCGTCGCCCGCATTCCCGACGAGCTGCGCGCGCTCGCCGCGCGCCGCGACGCGGTGATGCCGCTGCTGCTCGGCCTGCTGCTGGCCGACGACCCGGCGCTGGCGCGGATCCAGGGCACCGAGATCTCCGCGCGGCTGGGCGCGGCCGCGGCCGAGGCGGCCACGGCGTTGCATGCGCGGCAGCTGGCCGGGCTGCACCCGATGTTGCGGCTGCCGCTGGCGGCGCTGGCGTTCCCGGTGCTGCGGTTGCGGCCGCGACCGGAGCTCGACACGTTCCTGGACACCGTGCACGCGGTGGTCAATGCCGATGGCGAGGTATCGCTGTTCGAGTATTGCCTGGGGCGGCTGCTGCAGGTGCAGGTGCGCGAGTCGCTGGATCCCGGGCGCAACGCGACCTTCGGTCGCCGCAAGCTGTCGGCGGTGCGCAGCGAGGTCTCCACGTTGTTGTGCGTGGTCGCGCAGGCCGGCAACGGCAATCCGGCCGACGCGCAGCGCGCCTACCTGGCCGGCATCCAGCGGGTGCTGCCGAGCGACCACCTGCCGTACCTGGCGCGCGAAGGCGTACGCGCCCTGGATGCGGTGTGGGAGCCGCTGGATGCGCTCGATCCGCTGGCCCGGCAGGCGCTGGTCGAAGGCATCACCGCGACCATCAGCCACGACGGCCGCGTCAACGTCGCCGAGTCGGAACTGCTGCGCACGATCTGCGGCGTGCTGCACTGTCCGCTGCCGCCGATGCTCGAGCACTCCTGATCCGGCGATCGCCCCTTCCCCGTGACTTCGGGCACGCGCGCCGTGCGCGAAGGCTGCGATGCTTGGCCGGACCCGAGGGGGAACCACCATGGACCTGCCGTACGACAAGATCATCAAGACCATCTGGCTGGCGTTCGCCCTGTGCTGGCTGTGGTACGCGCGCCAGGCCAAGGCGGTGCAGCGACGCGAATCGCCCGGGTTGCGTTTCGCCAAGTACTGGCTGCCGCTGATCGCGGCCGGGGCGCTGCTCGGCCCCGGAGAGTGGTACGACGCGGCCGGCGCCTGGCTGAAGTTGCGGTGGCTGCCCGAAAGCGACTGGCTGCGGGCGCTGGGCTGCCTGCTGGCGCTGGTCGGCATCGCGTTCGCGGTGCGCGCGCGCCAGGTGCTGGGCGAGAACTGGAGCGTCGCGGTGCAGCTCAAGCGCGGGCACGAGTTGATCGAGCGCGGCCCCTATCGCTGGGTACGGCATCCGATCTACACCGGGCTGCTGCTGGCGTTCCTCGGCACCGCGGTGCTGATCGGAGAGTTGCGCGGCCTGTTGGCGCTGGCGATCGTGGCGGCGTCGTTCTGGTTCAAGCTGCGGCTGGAGGAGCGCTGGCTGGGCGAGCAGTTCGGGCCGGCGTATGCCGACTACAAGACGCGGGTGAAGGCGCTGGTCCCCGGTCTCCTTTGAGGGCATGCCGGGGCGTCGGACCGACGCTTCGCCCGGCGACTGCGCGAGCTTGGAGATGCTTCTTCGAGTGGTTCTTGCGACCCCACTCCCGGTTCCCGGGAGGGGCTTCCGCACGATTGTTCGGCCGCATGCCTTCGCGGAGGCTTGGCGGGCCCCGGCGCGGCCGGCAGCGCTTCGCCGCGATCTGACAGCCCGGCGTGGCCGCCACCCCTTCGGGGCGAATGTCCCCCGGCCTGCGGCCTCCTCCTTGATTTCGCCCCGAAGGGCTGGCGGCCACGCCGGGACGTCGGATCGCAGGCCTGCGGAAGAGCGCTGCCCTGCTTTGTCTTGTGAGTCACCCCGCAACTCGCAACGCATCCGGCGCCCGACGAATGCACGTATCCGCGCGCCCGGCCATTCCGCAGGCGAAGCGCTTTCCCTTCAATCGGGCGCGCGTTGTTTCGGGCGCCGGCACTCTCGCGGCGGTGCCTGCATCTTCCCTGGCGATCGCGGCGCCTGTCTTGACTACGCCGGGGGGGCGTGGCCGCGGATCAGGTCCGCCGCGCGCTCGGCGATCATGATCGTCGGTGCGTTGGTGTTGCCGGTGGGCAGGGTGGGCATCACCGAGGCGTCGACCACGCGCAGGCCATCGACGCCGCGCACGCGCAGCTGCGGGTCGACCACCGCGGCGTCGTCGCTGCCCATGCGGCAGCTGCCGACCGGGTGGTACACGGTTTCGGCCTTGGCGCGGACGAAGTCGACCAGTTCGGCGTCGGTGAGACCATCGCGCGCGGGGAAGATCGGCGCGCCACGGTAGGCATCGAATGCCGGCTGCGCGAACAGCTCGCGCGATACCTTCGCGCATTCAACCATCATCCGCAGGTCGTGGCCCTCGGCGTCGCCGAGGTAGTTGGCCTCGATCCGCGCCTTGTCGCTGGCACGGTTGCTGGCGAGCGCGATGCGGCCGCGGCTGCGCGGGTGCAGGAAGCAGGCGTGCAGGGTGTAGCCGTCGCCGGGCAGGCGATGGCGGCCGTGGTCGTCGAGCATCGCCGGCACGAAGTGGAACTGCATGTCGCAGCGCTCGTCGGCGGCCAGCGCCGAGCGGAAGAAACCGCCGGCCTCGGCGATGTTGCTGCTGCCGGCGCCGCGATGCCCGCGCAGGAACCAGTCGAACGCGGTCTTCAATTCGCTGGCGCGGTCGTAGCTCAGGCCGGGTGGGCAATGGCGCAGGGTGCAGATGTCGAGGTGGTCCTGCAGGTTGCGGCCGACGTCGCCGGCGTCGACCACCACGTCGATCCGGTGCCGGCGCAACTCCGCGGCCGGGCCGACGCCCGACAGCATCAACAGTTGCGGCGAATTGATCGCGCCGCCGCAGACGATGACCTCGCGCGCAGCCTGCTGGTGGAAGGCCTTGCCGAGCATCGAATAGGTGACGCCGTTGGCGCGCGGATTGGAAGATGAGGCCTTGTCGAAGGTGATGCGGCTGGCCAGCGCGCGGGTATGCACGGTGAGGTTGGGCCGCGGTTTCGCCGGGTCCAGGTAGGCCACCGCGGCCGAGCAGCGCGCGCCGTCGCGCTGGGTGACCTGGTAGAGGCCGACGCCCGCCTGGGCGGGACCGTTGAAATCGGGGTTGTGTCGCAGCCCGGCCTGCTGCCCGGCTTCGACGAAGGCACGCGACAGCGGATTGACGTGGCGCAGGTCCGAGACCGTCAGCGGGCCATCGCCGCCGTGCAGCTTTTTCCAGTCCCGCTCATCCTGAGCTTGTCGAAGGACGCGGGTGTTGCCTTCGCTGCGGCGGAAGTACGGCAATACCGCTTCCCAGTTCCAGCCGTCGGCGCCGGCGGCCGCCCAGCTGTCGTAGTCGGCGGGGACGCCGCGGATGTAGCACATCGCATTGATCGAACTCGAGCCGCCCAGCACCTTGCCGCGTGGCCACCAGAGCGTGCGGTTGTCCAGTTGCGGTTGCGGTGCGGTGTCGTAGTCCCAGTTGACGCCCTTCTGCCCAACCAGCCTGGCCAGGCCCGCGGGCATGTGGATGAAGGGGTGCCAGTCGCGGCCGCCGGCCTCCAGCAGCAGCACCTTGCAGTCCGGATCCTCGCTGAGGCGGTTGGCGAGCACGCAGCCGGCCGAACCGGCGCCGATGATGATGTAGTCGTACACGGACCGCCCCGCGGCACGGAGCGTGCCGATCTGCAGCCAAACTATGCCGCGATACTGGAGCAATTGCTCGGCCACGCGGCGCCGCGCTGGCGGCCGGCGCCCGCCATCGGCTAACGTGCACGCGCTGCCGGGCCGGCAGCGACAGTGGAGCGGCGATGGCCGACAGCCGCAAACGCGTCCATGCCGGCGAACTGCACGCGCTGGCGCTGTCGTTCACCTATTTCTTCTGCGTGCTGGCCGCGTACTACATGATCCGGCCGGTGCGCGAGCAGCTGTCGGCGGCGGTCGGTTCGACCCAGCTTCCGTGGTTCTACGCCGCCACCTTCGTGGCGATGCTGGCGCTGGCGCCGGTGTTCGGGGCGCTGGTGTCACGCTACCCGCGGCGGGTCGTGGTGCCGTTGCTCAACCTCGTGTTCATCGCCTGCCTGGTCGGCTTCGTGCCGCTGTTCACGCAGTCGGGGCTGCTGTCGCCGCGCGCGCTGGGGGTGCTGTTCTTCGTCTGGGTGAGCGTGTTCAACCTGTTCGTCGTGTCGGTGTTCTGGATCTTCATGACCGACATCTGGAGCGTGGAACAGGCGCGGCGCCTGTTCCCGCTGATCGCCCTGGCCGGGACCGCCGGCGCGGTGGCCGGGCCGATGCTGACCCGCGGCCTGGTCACGGTCGTCGGCGTGGCGCCGCTGCTGCTGGTCTCCGCCAGTTTGCTCGGCGTGGCGGTCGCGTGCGTGGTGCTGCTGGGGCGCTGGGCGCGCAGGCACGGCGCCGGCCGCCACGACGCGCGCCACGAGGCCGCGGTCGGCGGCGGCATGTGGGACGGGCTGAAGCAGATCTTCGCCACGCCGTTCATGCGCGCGATGGCGATCCTGCTGTTGCTCGCCGACGGCATCGGCACGGTCAACTACGCGTTGGTCACCGACTATTCGAAGGCGGCATTCACCGATGCGGTGGCGCGCACCGCGTTTGCCGCCAACGTCGACCTCGCCACCAACGTGCTGACCGCGCTGGTGCAGCTGACGCTGACCCGCTGGCTGCTGCCGCGCCACGGCGCCGGCCCGACCATCCTGGTGTGGGCAATCACCAGCATCGCGATGCTGTTGCTGGTGGTGTTTTCCGCCGATCCGCACGCGCCGCTGCTGGCGGGCATGCCGGCGGTGGCGCTCGCGCTGATCGTCAGTCGCGGCCTGGCCTACGGCATGGCCGAACCTGCACGCCACAGCCTGTTCGCCGGGGTGCCGCGCAACATCCGCTACAAGGGCCAGAACGCGGTGGACACGGCGGTGTGGCGCTTTGGGGACGTGACCATCGCGCTGGGCATGAACGCACTGCGCGCGCTCGGCGCGACCGTCTCGACCTTTGCCGCGATCAGCGCGGTATCGGCGCTTGCGGCCGGCGCGATCGGCTGGCGCACTGCGCGAGAGGTCGACCGCGGCATGGCCGGGCGGGCACGGGCGGAAGCGTCGCCATGACCGCGCCGCGGGTGCGACCGAAGGCGCGATCGCGCGTGCCATGAGGGACCAGGCCCTCGAGCAGGCGATACCCGAGCGCTCGCGTCGCCATCGCCGCTGGGGGCAGCGCGCGCTGTGGCTGCTGGCCGCGCTGCTGCTGGCCTTCCTGGCCTGGGGTTTCGTCTGGGAACCGGCGCAGCTGGTCGAACGCGATTACACGCTGGCGTTGCCGCGTTGGCCGGCGCGTTGCGACGGCTTGCGCGTGGACGTGGTCGCCGACCTGCACACCGGCTCGCCGCGCAACGGCGTCGACAAGCTCGACCGCGTCGTCCGCCGCCTCGAGGCCAGCGACAGCGACGCGGTGCTGCTGGCCGGCGATTACGTGATCCTCAAGGTGCTGCTGGGCCGTTACGTGGCGCCGGAAGTGGTTGCCGCGCACCTGCGGCCACTGGCGGCGCGCAAGCCGGTGTACGCGGTGCTGGGCAACCACGACTGGTGGAAGAACGGTCGCAAGGTCCGGCGCGCGCTGGAATCGGCCGGGATCGTGGTGCTGGAGAACCAGGCGCGCGAACTGAGCTTGCGCGGTTGTCGCTTCTGGCTGGTCGGGATCGGCGACCTGTGGGAAGGGCATCCGGATGTCCGCGGCAGTTTCGCGCAGGTGCGCGACGCCGCGCCGGTGATCGCGCTGACCCACAACCCGGAGATCTTCCCGCGGATGCCGGCGCGCGCATCGCTGGTGGTCGCCGGGCACACCCATGGCGGCCAGGTCTGGCTGCTGCCGGGGCGTCCGTCGATGCGCGGCCCCCATTACCTGGCCGGGCAAATTGTCGAGGGCGGGCGGCGCTTGTTCGTCAGCCCCGGGATCGGCACCAGCATCCTGCCGTTCCGTTTCCGGGTCCCGCCGGAGATCTCGCGCCTCACCTTGCGCCGGATGGCCCCCGGGCCACTTCCGCCCGCGCCGCCTTAAACCCGAGGCCGCGTGGCGGCATCGGACTGGATATGCTCACCCTCACCGTGACCGACTGGCTTCCCGATACCGACCCTGCCGCGTCCGCGGCCGATGTCGACCAGGCCTTGGCGCGTTCGGCCGCCGCCGGCGACACCGGAGCCTTCGAGGCGCTGTACCGGCGGCACGCGGCGCGCGTGCATGGGGTGGTCGCGCGGCTGGTCGGGTTCGACCGCGCCCGGGCCGAAGACCTGGTGCAGGAGGCCTTCGTCCGCGCCTGGCAGGCATTGCCGGCGTACCGCTTCGAGAGCGCGTTCGGCACCTGGCTGCACCGGCTGGCGGTCAACACCGCGCTGATGGAGCTGCGCGCGCGTCGCAGCCGGCCGCAGGCCGATGGCGACGACGAGGCGCTGGAGCGCCTCGGCGCGCCGGATTCGGCGGGTCATGCGACCGCCTTGTCGCTGGACCTGGAACGCGCCGTCGCGACCTTGCCGCCGCGCGCCCGCGCGGTGCTGGTGCTGTACGACGTGGAAGGCTGGAAACACGAGGAGATCGCCGACGCGCTGGGCATGGCGGTCGGCAGCTCCAAGGCGCAACTGCACCGCGCCCGGGGCCTGTTGCGCACACGCTTGGGAGAACACGCATGAACGACCACGTCGATCCGTCCCGCGACGACGCCCCGCTCGACGCCAGCCTGCGCCTGCAGTTGCGGGGCCTGCGCCGCGAACTGGCGCCGGAACACGACCTGTGGCCGGGAATCGCGGCGCGCATCGCCGCGGTGCCCGCCGCAAAGCATCGCGCATCGCCACGACGCTTCGCGCCATGGGCGCTGGCGGCTTCGCTGGTGCTGGCGCTCGGCGTGGCGTGGCAATTGCAGCCGCCGTCGTCGCCGGTGGCCAAGCAGGATTCGACCTCGCAGGCATCGGCCGGCCTGATCGACCGCGAAGCCGAGGCGATGACCCGCGAATATCGCGCCGCGCTGCGCGAACTCCAGGCCTCGACGCCGCCTTCGGGCACGCCACAACCGGTGCAGCCCGCATTGCGTGAGCTCGATCGCAGCGCGCGGCAGATCCGCACTGCGCTGGCCCGCGATCCCGACGCGCGCTTCCTGCTCGAGCGCCTGCGCCGCACCTATTCACTGCGCCTGGAGTTGACCCAGCGCGCGGCCCTGACCTGATTCGCCGCGTCGCGAATCGACCGATCGAATTTTCCCGGAGAACCCCCATGCGCCCTTCCATCCACGTCCTGACGCTGGCCCTGCTGGCCGGCGTCGCCAGTGCGCCGCTGTTCGCGGCCACCCCGATCGACCAGACCCGGCCGCTGGATCCGCGCGGCCGGGTCGAGATCGACAACCTCAAGGGCCGCATCCAGGTCCGCGCCTGGGATCGCAATGAAGTCCACGTCACCGGAACGCTGGGCGAAGGCGTGGAAAAACTGGTGGTCGAGGGCGACGCCGGGCACCTCCTGGTCCGCGTCCAGTACCCGAAGAACATCGGCGCCTGGCGCACCGACCAGACCGGGCCCAGCAACCTGCAGCTGCAGGTCCCGCTGCAGGCGGACCTCGAAATCGAATCGGTTTCGGCCGACATGGACATCGATGGCGTCGCCCCCGGCGAGCTCGACCTCAACACCGTCAGCGGCAACGTGGTCGTCGCCGCCGCGCCCGGGCACGCCGACATCAACAGCGTCAGCGGCGACCTGCGGCTGACCCTCAACAGCCGCGAGGCTTCGGCCGAAACGGTCAGCGGCGACATCCTCCTGGCCGGGCGCCTGGACGGTGAAGTACATGCCGAGTCGGTGTCCGGGGACGTCACCATCGACAGTCGCGGCAAGCGCCTGCGTCGCCTGTCGACCGGCACCGTGTCCGGCGACATCACGGCGCGCTTCGGCCTGCTCGATGGCGGCCAGGTCAAGTCCGAAACCGTCAGCGGCGACATCCGCCTGCGCCTGCCGCGGTCGCTGTCGGCGCGCGTCAGCGGCGAGAGCTTCAGCGGCGACCTCGACGCGCCGGGCGCGAACGTCCGCAAGGAGGAGTTCGGGCCGGGGAAGAGCTTCGAGGCGAGCTACGGCAGCGGCGCCGGCGAAATCCGCATGGAGACCTTCTCCGGCGATGCCGAGCTGATCCTCGGCGACTGAACCCGGCGCTGGGAGACCGGGCGGCCTCAACCCCGCCTGGGCGACACCCACATGTCGATGCGCGCGCGGAACACCGTCTCGCCGGCATCGTTGGCGACATCGACGTCGAGGGGCAACGCGTAACCGGCGTCGGCGGCCACCGGCTCGAACGCGGGCACGGCCAGCGCATGCATGCGACCGGCCGCCTTCTTCAGGTATTCGACCGCCATCCCTTTCGGGATCCAGCGCATCGACGCGGGAATGCTGGCCTCGCAGGTCAGCCCGCCGATGAATTCGGCCAGGTTGCACAGCGCGATCGCATGCACGGTCCCGAGGTGGTTGCTCACCGCGTGCCGGTGCCGCAGCGTGGCTTCGCCGCGCCCGGGTGCCAGCGACACGATCCGCGGCGCGATGCTGGAGAAATACGGCGCCTTCCAGCACACCAGCCGCGAGAACAGCCAGCGGCCGGCAGGCCAGCGCGATATGCGCTTGTACAGCCGCAGCACCGACGCCGCCATCGTTACGCGGCCGCGCGTGCGCCCGGGGTGCCGTGCAGGCGGGCGTAACCGGCGGAGCGCAGTTCCGCGGGGTCGAAGTCGTCGACCGTGATCGCGTCCAGCGTCATCGCCCGCAGCTCCTCGAGTTGCGCGCGCTCCTCTGCGGTGATCCAGCCTTCGCGCACGCCTTCCTCCAGCTGCCCGGCGAACTCGAGCGCCTCGATGTCGCTGTGCTTCAGCGCCTTGAGGAACTTGCGTTCGACAGGCTCCGCCAGCACCACCTTGGGCAGGTAGCTGTCGATGCGCCCGGCCGGGTTGTTGGCGCAGGGCGTGAGGAACACGCCCTCGGCAAGGCGCGCGCGCGCGTCGCACGGCGTCATCAGCAGCGCCGCGGCGCGGCGGCTGAGGCGGTCGCCCGGGGCCTGGGCGCGACGGCCGAGCGGGAACACCAGCAGCCACAGCAGCCAGCCCATGGGCCGGATCGGGAAGTTGCGCAACGCCAGCGACAACGCGGTCTCGATCTTGTTGACCGCGTCGTGCACGGCCCACGCCAGCAGCGGCTGGTCGCCCTCGGGCGCACCTTCGTCCTGGTAGCGCTTGAGCATGGCGCTGCAGATGTACAGCTGGCTGAGCACGTCGCCCAGGCGCCCGGACAGCGACTCCTTGAACTTGAGCTTGCCGCCGAGCAGCAGCATCGAGGTGTCGGCCATCACCGCCAGCGTCGCCGAGTAACGGTCGAGCTTGCGGTAGAAGCGGCGGGTGTAGGCATCGCCCGGCGCGCGCCCGACCTTGGCGAAGGTGAGGCCGTACCAGAACGCGCGCACGGCATTGGAGATCGCCGCGCCGATGTGCCGGAACAGGTACTTGTCGAACTCCTCCAGGCGCTGCGCCGGATCTTCCAGCTGCGCCGCCTTCATCTCCTTCAGCACCCACGGATGGCACAGGATCGCGCCCTGGCCGAAGATCATCAGCGATCGCGTCATGATGTTCGCGCCCTCGACGGTGATGCTGATCGGGGTCGCCTGCCAGCCGCGGCCGAGGTAGTTGCGCGGCCCTAGGATGATGCCCTTGCCGCCGTGGACGTCCATCGCGTCCTTGACCACTTCGCGGCCCATCTCGGTGCAGTGGTACTTGGCGATGGTCGACGGCACCGCCGGGTTCTCGCCGCGCGACACCGCCGCTGCGGTCGCCTGCGACAGCGCGCTGATCGCATAGGCCTTGCCGGCGATCCGCGACAGCGCTTCCTGCACGCCCTCGAAGCGACCGATCGAGAGGCCGAACTGCTTGCGGATGCGCGCATAGGCGCCGGTCACCACCGCGGCCATCTTGGCGCCGCCGCTGGCGGTGGAGGGCAGGGTGATCGAACGCCCGATCGACAGGCATTCCATCAGCATCTGCCAGCCGCGGCCGGCGTAGTCCTCGCCGCCGATCAGCTGCGACAGCGGGACGAACACGCCCTCGCCGTGGATCGGGCCGTTCTGGAACGGCGTATTGAGCGGGAAATGGCGACGCCCGATCTCCAGCCCCGGCGTGTCGGCGGGCACCAGCGCCAGCGAGATGCCGATGTCGGGCTTGTCGCCGAGCAGCCCGTCGGGGTCGTACATGCGGAACGCGACGCCGACCAGCGTCGCCACCGGCGCCAGGGTGATGTAGCGCTTGTTGAGCGTGAGCCGGATGCCCAGTACCTGCGCACCACCCCATTCGCCCATCGCGACGATCCCGTAGTCGGGGATCGAGGTGGCGTCGGAGCCGGCGAACGGCCCGGTCAGCGCGAAGCACGGGACGTCGGTGCCGTCGGCCAGGCGCGGCAGGTAATGCCGCTTCTGCTCTTCGGTGCCGTAGTGCATCAGCAGTTCCGCCGGCCCCAGCGAATTGGGCACGCCGACGGTGGAGCTGACCACGGACGAGATCGACGCCAGCTTCTGGATCACCTTGTGGTTCATCAGCGCCGAGAAACCCAGGCCGCCGTATTCCTTCGGGATGTTCAGGCCGAAGAAGCCCTGCGTTTTCACGAACTCCCACATCTCCGGCGGCAGGTCTGCGCGCACGTGGGTGATGTCCCAGTCGTCGACCATCCTGCACAGCTGCTCGCAGGGGCCGTCGAGATAGGCCTGTTCCTCGGCGGTGAGCTCAGGCTTGGGCTGCGACAGCAACTGGCTCCAGTCCGGTTTGCCGGAGAACAGCTGGCCCTCGAAGCCGACCGTTCCCGACTCGATCGCGGTGCGCTCGGTATCCGACAGCGGCGGCAGGATCCGGGTGTAGAAGCCGAGCAACGGCGCGGTGATGTAGGGCTTGCGGATCCCGGGGAGCAGCAGCGGCAACGCGACCAGCGCCACCAGCAGCGCGGCGACCGCGGTCGCGGCCGGGCTTGCGCCGAGCAGCCAGCAGGCCAGCAGCAGGCAGGCGGTGAGTGCCGCCCAGACCGCCAGCCGCAGCCGGTGGTAGGCGGCGAACGCGCCGGCGAACAGGAAGGCGAGGAAGGGAATGGCGACGCTCATGCAAAGGTCTCCAGCAGGCCCTGGCCGCAGTCCGCAGCCAATCGAGGGAGGCACGCCGGGCGGCGCGGATCCGACTGGCGGAGTGTGCACCCGGGCTATACCATACGCCCAAGTATGGATAGGCGGCCGAGGCACTGTCAATCGACGGGCGCGGCGGCGATTGCCCTGACCCGATCCGGGGCTAGCGCGTACTATTACCCGATATGGCGTATGGACAACCCCCACCGATGACGGCTGCCACGACCCCGGCCAGATCCAATCCGCACGCGCGCGGGACCGGCCGGCTCAGCGCCGGGGACTGGGCCCAGGCTGCACTCGACCTGATCGCCGAGCAGGGCGTGGCCGCGGTGGCGGTGGAACCGCTGGCGCGGCGGCTCGGCGTTACCAAGGGCAGCTTCTACTGGCACTTTCCCTCGCGCGAGGCCTTGCTGGTGGCGGCGCTGGAGCGCTGGGAAAAGGTCGAACAGGAAGAAGTCTTCGGCCAGCTCGAGGCGATCCCGGATCCCGGCCAGCGCCTGCGCGCACTGTTCGACCTGGTCGCGCACGAGGCGCGCTCGCACATCATCTACAGCGAGCTGCTCAAGGCGCTGGACCACCCGGTGGTCAAGCCGGTGATCGGCCGCGTCTCCGCGCGCCGGCTGGAATACCTGACCGCCTCGTTCCGCCAGGCCGGGCTCAGCCGCAGCGATGCCCGGCATCGCGCGCGCCTGGCCTACGCGGCCTACGTCGGCTTCCTGCAGCTGAGCCTGCAGTTGCACCAGCCGCGGCTGCCGCACGACGAGTTCGAGGCCTACGTCGAGCACGTCATGGCCACGCTGATCCCGTCCTGAATTCCCCTTTCTGTTCTCGATTCCGCTGGAGGCGACACCGGTGAACGCAATTTCCAAAGACCTGCCCGCGCCCGGAAGCGCGGGCAGCACGCTGCAGGCCTTGAACCAATGGGTGGTGGACGTCGCGGCACTGACCCGGCCCGATGCGATCCACTGGTGCGACGGCAGCGATGCCGAGAACGCGGCCCTGGTCGCGAAGATGGAAGCCGATGGCACCCTGGTTCGACTCAACGAGCAGACCCATCCGCAAAGCTGGTTGCACCGCTCGCACCCCGACGACGTGGCGCGCGTGGAGCACCTGACGCTGGTATGCACGCCCGAACGCGAGGACGCCGGCCCCAACAACCACTGGATGGCGCCGGCGCAGGCGCACGCGAAGATCGACGCGCTGTTCGACGGCTGCATGCGGGGCCGCACGATGTACGTCATCCCGTATTGCATGGGCCCGATCGATTCGCCGCTGTCGCGTTGCGGCGTCGAGGTCACCGATTCGCCGTACGTGGTCGCCAACATGCGGATCATGACCCGCATGGGCGCGCCGGCGCTGGCGCGGATCGAGCGCGAAGGCTCCTTCGTCAAGGGCCTGCACTCGATCGGCGAGCTCGATCCGGAGCGCCGCTTCATCATGCATTTCCCCGAGGAACTGACGATCAAGTCGTACGGCTCGGGCTACGGCGGCAACGCGCTGCTGGGCAAGAAGTGCCATGCGCTGCGCATCGCCTCGCACCAGGCGCGCAGCGAAGGTTGGCTGGCCGAGCACATGCTGATCCTCGGGCTCGAGGATCCGCAGGGGAAAACCCATTACATCGCCGCCGCATTCCCGTCGGCCTGCGGCAAGACCAACCTGGCGATGCTGATCCCGCCGGAGGGCTACCGCGAGGCCGGCTGGAAGATCTGGACCATCGGCGACGACATCTGCTGGATGCGCCCGGGCGCCGATGGCCGCCTGTACGCGATCAACCCGGAGGCCGGCTTTTTCGGCGTTGCGCCGGGCACGTCGAGGAAGTCGAACCCGAATGCGCTGGCGTCGATCCAGTCGCACACGATCTTCACCAATGTCGGCGTCACCGCCGACAACCAGCCGTGGTGGGAAGGCATCGGCGACGACCGGCAGCCCGTCACCGACTGGCGCGGCGAACCGTACGACGCCGCCAAGGGCCCCGCCGCGCATCCCAATTCGCGCTTCACCGTCTCCGCGAAGCGTTGCCCGAGTTACTCGGACAAGGCCGAAGACGCGCAGGGCGTGCCGATTTCGGCGATCGTGTTCGGCGGTCGCCGCGCCTCGCTGGTGCCGCTGGTGTTCGAGGCGCGCGACTGGACCCACGGCGTGCTGGTGGGCGCCGCGATGGGTTCGGAAACAACGGCCGCGGCGACCGGTGCGGTTGGCGTGATGCGTCGCGATCCGATGGCGATGAAACCGTTCTGCGGCTACAACTTCGCCGACTACTTCGCGCACTGGCTGTCGTTCGACCAGCCCGGCGCGCAGCTGCCCAAGGTCTTCCACGTCAACTGGTTCCGCAAGGGTGACGACGGCAAGTTCCTGTGGCCGGGCTTCGGCGACAACCTGCGGGTGCTGGAGTGGATGATCCGGCGTGTCGACGGCAGCGCCGAGGGCGTCGAGACCCCGATCGGCGTGCTGCCGCAGGCGGGCGAGATCGACCTCGAAGGCGTTGCCTTGGCGCCAGGCGCCCGGGACATGCTGCTGGGCTTCGACCGCGAGGGCTGGCGCGCCGAATTCGAGGCGTTGGGGGCTTACCTGGCCGAATACGGCCCGCGGATGCCCGAGGCGCTCCGGGCCGAGCAGCAGCGGATCGCGGAGCAGTTGCAGGGCTGAGGCGTCCACGTCGGCTTAACGAACTGGCGTGCTGCATCGCAACAACACTGGCGCCGGCGGGCTGGAACTGGCCGCCGGCGTTTTCTTTGCAAAACAACGGGATGCGCCAAGAATGAGGCCCGGTCGCGGGCTTGGGGGCGAAACCGTCCGGTTTCAACGCGATTCACGGGCGAAAGGGGTTGTTAAAGAATTGTTGCCTGTTCTATAGTCGGCCGGTCTAGCCATCCTCGGCTTTGACGTACATGTACATCTCAAGGTCCTTCGTCCCTATGGGGGTTACAAAAAATGGCTTCTAAGAATCTCGCCAAAGGCCTGAAGCGAAGCGCACTGACCGCGGCACTGGGTCTTTGCTTCGTGGGTGGCGCCTATGCACAGACCAACGCGGCCGGTGCGATCACCGGTAGCGCCAATCCCGGCGACACCATCACCGTCACCAACGCCTCGCGCGGCTTCAGCCGCACGATCACCGTCGGTGCCGATGGCAACTATCGCTTCTCCGCCCTGCCGACCGGCCAGTACGAGGTCTCGGACAACGGCGGCGCGGCGCGCCCGGTCACCGTCAACGTCGGTACCTCGAGCACGGTCAACTTCACCAGCGGTGATGCGACCACGCTTGGCACCGTGACCGTTGTCGGCACCAACCAGGTCAACCCGATCGACGTCTCCTCGGTGGAGTCGACCACGATCCTGACCGCCGAGCAGATCGCCAAGATCCCGGTTCCGCGCGACGGCACTTCCGTGGCCCTGCTGGCACCGGGCACCGTGCGTGGCGACTCCGCGTTCGGCAACCTGGCCTCGTTCGGCGGTTCGTCCGTTGCCGAGAACCAGTACTACCTCAACGGCTTCAACATCACCAATACGTTCGCCAACCTGAACTTCGTGCAGGTGCCGTTCGAAGGCATCGCCGAGCAGCAGGTCAAGACGGGTGGTTACGGCGCCGAATTCGGTCGTTCGACCGGTGGCGTGCTGAACCAGATCACCAAGCGCGGCAGCAACGAGTTCCACGCCGGCGGCAACATCTTCTACTCGCCGGAATCGTTGGACGGAAACCCGCACGACCTGTTCCTCAACGACGGCACGCTGGTGCGTGACCGCTCCGAGAACAGCTCCTGGGATGCCACGGCCGCGATCTGGGCCAGCGGCGCGCTGGTCAAGGACCGCCTGTTCGCCTACGGGTTGCTGCAGTACGGCAAGTCCGAATCCGATGCCTACCCGGGCGTGCTCGAGGGCGGTTCCAACATCGCTTCCAGCCAGAAGCGCCCGAACTGGCTGTTGAAGATGGACTGGAACATCAACGACAGCAACATCCTCGAACTGACCTCGATGTCGGATACCCGCAAGACGGATACCGATTACTTCGAGACCAACTTCGACGCGGATGGCAAGCCGAGCCGCGGCGACTACCTGGGCACCGACTACAGCGAGAGCGGTGGTGACTTCTACGTGCTGAAGTACACCGGCTACCTGACCGACACCTTCACCCTGTCGGCGCTGGCGGGCCATGGCACCTTCAAGCGCAACAACTACAGCGTCTCGGCCAATGGCCTGACCAACTCCTACAGCGGCAATGTTGGTGGCGCGGTCCCGGGCTGCCCGCTGGTGATCGACGGCCGTCCGCCGAGCCAGAAGGACGTCACCGGCGTGTACTCGGGCTGTGACCTGGCTTCGCAGCTGGGCCGTCCGGACGCCCAGGACACCCGCGACCAGTACCGCATCGACGCCGAATGGCAGTTGGGCGACCACCTGCTCCGCGGCGGCGTCGACATCGACAACTTCGAGTCGGTCGCCGGCGAGTCCTACAGCGGCGGCATCTACTGGCGCTACATCCAGGACGGCGTCGTGCGCAAGCGCGTGTTCCAGTCCGGCGCCACGGTCGAGGTCGACCAGACTGCCTATTACATCGAGGACAGCTGGAGCATCACCGACAACTTCATCGCCTACCTGGGCCTGCGCTGGGATACGTTCGAGAACAAGAACGGCAATGGCGAGACCTTCGCCAAGATCAGCAACCAGTTCGCACCGCGCCTGGGCTTCTCCTGGGACGTGTTCGGCGACTCCACCTTCAAGGTGTTCGGCAACGCGGGCCGTTATGCCCTGCCGCTCACCGCGACGGTGGCCGTCCGCGGCGCCAGCGCATCGCTGTTCAGCGAGGAGTACTACACCTACACCGGCGTCGCCACCGACGGTACCGGCGCACCGACGGGTATCGCTCCCATCCCGGGCACCTTCCGCTACCTGAACAACGAGTTCGGCGTCGGCAAGAACCCGGCCACGATCGCGTCGTCCACGCTTGATCCGATGTACCAGGACGAGTACATCCTGGGCTTCCAGAAGCAGCTGACCGACAACGTCTCGCTCGGTGTCCGCGGCATCTACCGTGACCTGAAGCGCGCCATCGACGATACCTGCGACTACCGTCCGATCATCGACTGGGCGCTGGCCAACGGCTTTACCGCCAACGACGGTATCTTCCAGGCTCCGGAAGACCGCAGCGCACCGAACGAAATGGCCTTCTACAACCCGGGCTTCCCGTTCTGCCGCCTGTACAACCCGGGCCAGGATTCGGTCTACCACATGGACGTCAACGGCGACGGCGTGCTCGAGACCATCCCGGTCTCCGCCGAGGACGCCGGCGCGGGCGCGAAGCGTACCTACTCGGCGCTGGAGTTCTTCTTCCAGGGCAACTGGGACCGCTTCTTCCTGCAGGGGTCGTACACCTACGCCAAGAGCAAGGGCAACACCGAAGGTGGCGTCAAGTCCGATATCGGCCAGTCCGATACCGGCACCACGCAGGACTTCGACTACCCCGAGCTGACCTACGGCGCCTACGGCTACCTGCCGAACGATCGCCGCCACACCCTGAAGCTGTTCGGCAACTACGAGATCACCGATGAGTGGTCCGTGGGCGCCAACCTGCTGGTGCAGTCCGGCCGTCCGGTCAACTGCTTCGGCGCGTACGGTGCACGTCCGGACCATGGCTACGGCAACGGTTACTTCTCGTGCGATCCGGGCGTCCCTGATGCTGACCAGAACAATGGCTACACCATCGTTCCGCGTGGCAGCCAGGGCACGACGCCGTGGACCAAGACCCTGGACCTGAACGTGGCTTACCAGCCTGCGTTCGCCCCGGGCCTGCAGTTCAAGGTCGACGTGTTCAACGTGTTCAACGCCCAATCGGCCTCGACCTTCGACGAGTTCGGCGAGGACGCAGCGGGTAACCCGACCCCTGAAACCTACAAGCGCGCCACTGAGTACCAGGCCCCGCGTTCGGTGCGTTTCATGGTCCAGTACGATTTCTAAGAAAAGCGTTTGATGCACGGATTGAGCGGCCGCCTTCGGGCGGCCGCTTTTTTTGTGGGCGGGCGATATGGGACCATGGCCCATGACCACGCAAACCATCGGCCTGTGGCAGGCCGCACAGCAACAGTTCGCGCGCAAGGACTGGCCCGGTGCCCGGCGTTCCCTGCTGTCGATCCTGTCGATCCAGCCCGAACACGTCGCCGCCTTGCTGCATCTGTCATACGTGGAGTCGTACCTGGGGCACTACCGGGCCGCCAGGGAGTGCACCCTGCGTGCCCGGCACCTGGAGGTGCGCCACCCCGAGCTGCTGATGGACCTGTTCGGCCGGCTCCGCACCTTCAACGAGGCGGAAGCCTTCTTCAGCCGGCTCCAGTCGTTGCCGCCGCTGTCCCAGGTGGGCATACCGGTACTGCTCACGATTGCCGCGCAGCTGAGCTACCTGAACCTGCAGGAGCGCGCCTTGCCGTTCCTCGCGGAGGCGCGGAAGGGGGATCCGGACTACCCGCCGATGTTGCTGGCATCCGCGCAGGTACTGATTTACCTCGGGCGCTTCGATGAAGCGGAGGCCGATCTGGCGCGCTGCCTGCGTGTGGCGCCGGACTTGGCTCCCGCCTATTGGCAGTTGGCGCGCCTGCGTCGCCAGACCCCGGCTGATAACCACGTCGACCGGCTCCGTGAACTGCTTCGCAAGGATGCTTCCCCGGCCGAGCGCACGACCCTGCTCGCCTATGCCTTGCACAAGGAACTCGATGACCTGGGCGACCACGCCGGGGCTTGGCGGGCGCTCGAAACTGCGCTCCGCGCCAAGCGCCAGGCCTTGGCCTACGACCCAGAGGATTCCAGGCGACTGGTAGAGCAATTGATGACCTTGCCTGGAGCGCCGATAACGCAACCGGCATCGGGCGAGGGTGGGCGCACGCCCATCTTCATCGTCGGCATGCACCGCTCGGGGACGACGCTGCTCGAACAACTCCTGGACGGCCACGATGATGTCAAGGGCGTCGGCGAGTTGTACGACTTCACCAGCCAGATGCGCTACGCGACCGACCACCACTGCCGCGGCGTCATCGACGCGACCATCATGGAGCGCGCCGGCAGCGTGGACTTCGAAGCGGTCGGCCGCGGCTACCTGGACAAGATCGGATGGCGGCTAGGCAGGGAACGCTGTTTCACGGACAAACTGCCATCCAACTTCTTGAATATCGGCTTCATCTGCCAGGCGCTGCCGCAGGCGAAGATCCTGCACATGGTGCGCGATCCGGTCGAGACCTGCTTTTCCAACCTGCGCGAGCTGTTTTCCGATGCCAACCCCTATTCCTACGACCAGCTGGAGTTGGCGGCGTTCTACAGGCAGTATCGCCGCCTGATGGCGCACTGGCACAAGGCCTGGCCCGGCCGGATCCTCGACGTGGACTACGCCGAACTGACGCGGGATCCCGAAACGGTGCTAAGGCGGGTATGCGCGTTCTGTGGGCTGGACTTCGAGCCGCGGATGCTGGCGCTCACGGAAAGGGAGCGTGGAGTGGCAACTGCGAGCGCGGTTCAGGTGCGGCAGGGGATCGTCGCCCGCGAACGCCCCAAGTGGGCGCCATACGAGGCTTATCTGCAGCCGCTGATCCAGGCGCTGCGCGAGGACTGAGTGCCGGATGCAGGGCGCGGAAAGGCCGTGGCGGCCCCGAGCGACGTGCGCCGGCTACAGGTCCTGCTCGTAACGCACGTACGGCACGGTCCCATCACCGGAATCGCCGTTGCCGCTGGTCGAGAACGGGTTCTTGCCCCGGGTCACGACATTGTCCGCGCCGACCGTGAGCTGTCCGCTCCAGGGCGTACGCCAGGTCAGGCCAAGTCCCAGGCCGCTCCACTTGGGTTGGCCAGGGGTGTCGATGACGTGGCCAACGATGTTTGCGCCAAACGCGCCGAATCCACCGCCGATCGTCAACGACTTGCTGCTCCAGCGGTCCGTGAGCTCCGGTGCCTGCGAAGCCGGAACCAGGCGCGCCTTGGCGACGGTGCCGGCGATCGAGACGAAGCCTTCATTGCGCAGGTTCTTCTGCGCGAACACGGTGAGGTCGTTGACGTCGACCTGGTTGCGCGGCGCGCCGGGGACCAGCCAGCCTGGCAGGGTGTCGTGTCCGCTGCCGGCGCTTACGCCGAGCTTGCCGCCGTCGCGGCTGAAGGCCGCGGTCGCGCTGGCGCGGCGGCTGCCGTTGCGATTGTCGTCGTCAAGACTGTCGCCGAGCGCGGCGAGCAGGCAATTGTTGGGCAGGTTGCCGAGCGCGCCGACGATGCCGCTCTTGCGGTTGCACAGCAGTGCCAGCGAATCACCGGCTTCGAGGCCGAAAGTGGTGTCCAGCGAGTTGTTGCCGAAGCGCCAACGGGTGCCGACCTGCGGCGCTTCGGTCGGTTCAAGCACCAGATAGGCTTCGAGCTTGCCGCTGGCGTTGTTCCAGACCGGCAGCCAGGTGCTCTTGTCGCTGTGCCGCGTCTGCGCGGCCGCGCCTGCCACCATGCAGAGCAGGAGCAGCAGGGCCAACGGCAATTTCAGCAACCGGATGGTCATCGGCGGATCTGACCTCGGGGTCCCGGTCGAGTTCCCGGGAGGGGGAAGCCTGAATCTACTGGATTTATGTTTCTTTAACAATCGGTGAAGCGTGAAGGACGTCTCATTGCAGCCGTTCCGGCGCCTCGACGGCGACCGACCCGGCCGGGAACAGGGCCGCGATTTCCTCCAGGCCAAACCGGTATTGCTCTCCGCAGAACTCGCAACGGATCTCTGCGTCGCCAGCGGCCGCCGCGGCCCGAGCCTCCTCCTCGCCCAGCGACTGCAGCATGGCCGCCACCCGGTCCCGGGAGCAGGAGCAGGCAAAACGCAACTGACGCTCGCCCAGCACCTCGACCCCGTCCTCCTGGAACAACCGCTGCAGCAGCGTGGTGGCGGGCGCGACCAGCAGTTCGGTGGGCGACAGGGTCTCGAACAGGGCGCACGCGCGATCCCAGCCGTCGTCGTCGCCGCCATCGCCGGGCAGCTTCTGCAGCATCAACCCGGCTGCCCGGTGCCCGTCCGCGGCCAGCAGCAGGCGCGTCGGCAGTTGTTCGGACTGGCGGAAGTAGTCCTCGAAGGCACCGGCGAGCGATTCGGACGCCAGTGCCACCAGCCCTTGGTAGCGCACCGGCTCGCGGCCGGCGCCGCCCGGGTTCTCGATCGTGATCGCCAGCACTGCCTCCGCGCCCAGCGCACGCAGGTCGCGCGGCATTGGCGCGGCGTCCGGCCGGACCTGGGCGATCCCGCGCAAGGTCCCCGCGGCCGTGCACTCGGCGAACAGGGTGCGCACGGGGCCGTCGCCACGCAGTTGCACCGAGAGCCGGCCTTCGATCTTGGCGTGGCCGGTGAACAGCGCGGCGGCGACGGCGGCTTCGCCCAGCAGTTCGGTCACCGCAACCGGCACGTCGTCGCCGGCGCGCTCGCGGATGCGTGCCCAGGTTTCGTCCAGTTGCACGTGCACGCCGCGGACCCCGGCCGCCTGCAGCAGGAAACGGGTCAGGCGGTCCGGGCCGACATTGCTGGCGACACTGGCGGGAGGGACGTGCGTGCTCGTGGGCATGGTCATGGAACTCATTGTGGAGGCATGCGAGGCAGCGCGCGACGGTGATAATGCGCGTGCGCGGGCCGCTGTCCGCTCAATGGGGACCAGGGGCCGCCCGTGCAAGCCGAACCACTGCAGACAGCCGATCCCAAGCGCTCGTTGCGCCGCCGTCGCTGGCGCTGGCTGCTGGCCTTGCCACTACTCGCATTGCTGGCCACGGTGCTGCAGGTGCTGGCGCTGCGCTTCGTCGATCCGCCGTTCACCGCGTTCATGGCCGCGCGCCAGCTTTCGGCGTGGCGCGAGGGCGACTGGGATTACGGCATCGTCTACGACTGGCGCGACCTCGACCACATCGCGCCGAACCTGCCGCTGGCGCTGGTCGCCGCCGAGGATCAGAACTTTCCCGTCCACCACGGCTTCGACTTCAAGGCGATCGAGAAGGCGCGGCGCAACAATGCGCGCGGGCGCAAGGTCCGCGGCGCCAGCACCATCAGCCAGCAGGTGGCCAAGAACCTGTTCCTGTGGAGCGGCCGCAGTTGGGTGCGCAAGGGCATCGAAGCCTGGTACACGGTGCTGATCGAGGCCTTGTGGCCCAAGCGGCGGATCCTGGAGATGTACGCCAACATCGCCGAGTTCGGCGACGGCGTGTATGGCGCGCAGGCGGCGGCGCGCAGCTTCTTCGGCAAGGATGCCGCCCGGCTGTCCGCTGCCGAGTGCGCGCGGCTGGCGGCGGTGCTGCCCAACCCCGCGCGCTACGATGCCCGCAACCCCGGGCCTTACGTGCAGCGCCGCAGCAACGGCATCCAGCGGCAGATGCGGCACCTGGGCGGCAGTGCCTACCTCGAACGCCTGGACTGACCCGGTCGCCCGGGCTGCAGGTACGATGGCGCCATGGCCCAGGACCTGCTGACCGTCGTCGTCGCCGCCTACAACGAAGCCGAGGCATTGCCTGCGCTGCACCCGCGCCTGTCCGCGGTGCTGGAAGGACTGCGCGATGACGGCGTCGACGGCCGCGTGCTGTATGTCGACGACGGCAGCAGCGACGGCACCTGGGCGGTGCTGCAGAGGATCGCCGCTGGCGATCCGCGGGTGTCGCTGCTGCGGCTGTCGCGCAACTTCGGCAAGGAGGCGGCGTTGACCGCGGGCCTGGACCGGGTCGTGGACGGCGCCGCCCTGATCCTGGACGCCGATGCCCAGGATCCGCCGGAGCTGATCCCCCGGTTCGTGGCCAAGTGGCGCGAAGGCTATGACGACGTCCATGGCACCCGCATCGCCCGCGACGGCGAGGGCCTGCTCAAGCGCGGGACCGCGCACCTGTTCTATCGACTGATCGGGCGCCTGTCGAAGACGCCGATCCCGCAGGACACCGGTGATTTCCGCTTGCTGTCGCCGCGCGCGCTGGCGGCGCTGCGGCAATTGCGCGAGCGCCACCGCTTCATGAAGGGCCTGTTCGGCTGGGTCGGCTTCGAGCAGGTCGCAATCCCCTACCAGCGCGAGCGCCGGATCGCCGGGAGCAGCAAGTTCAATTTCTGGAAGCTGTGGAATTTCGCGCTCGAGGGCATCACCAGTTTCACCACCGCGCCGCTGCGGCTGGCGACCTACCTGGGCGTCGCCACCGCGCTGCTGGCGTTCGTCTATGCGCTGTGGATCGTCCTGAAGGCGCTGCTGTGGGGCGACCCGGTCGCCGGGTGGCCGACGATGATGTCGGCGATCCTGTTCCTGGGCGGCGTGCAGCTGGTGGCGCTGGGCCTGATCGGTGAATACCTCGGCCGCCTCTACCTGGAATCCAAGCAGCGTCCGTTGTACCTGGTCGATGCCTGGCAGCCGGCGACCGGAGTATCCTCGCAACAGTCCCCTGTGCAAGGAGATGGCCATGCGCACCGTGAGGCAATTGCTGGAGGCCAAGGCGCCTGAGATCTTCGCCATCGGCCCGGATGCGCCGGTGGTCGACGCGATCCGGCTGATGGCCGAGAAGCGCATCGGCGCGGTGCTGGTGATGCAGGCCGGCCGGCTTGCGGGGATCCTGTCCGAGCGCGACTACGCGCGCAAGATCGTGCTGCAGGGGCGCTCGTCCAAGGACACGCCGGTGCGCGACATCATGACCGCGCAGGTGGTCAGCGTCGGCCTGGGCGACAGTACCGACCACTGCATGCAGCTGGTCACCGACAAGCGCATCCGCCACCTGCCGGTGCTCGACGGCGACAACGTGCTCGGCGTGGTCTCGATCGGAGACCTGGTCAAGGCGGTGATCGAGGACCAGCAACTGGAACTGGACCAGCTGCAGCGCTATATCGCCAGCTGACGGATTCATCCTTGCCTGTGTTTGTGGGAGCGGCTTCAGCCGCGAGCTCCCTGGTTGTGACAGTCGCCAGGAACTCGCAGCCAAAAGGCGCCCCGCGGATGAGCGCAGCCGCGCCTGCAAGCCTCATTTCGCGTATTTGCCGCCGCAGCCCGAGTCCTCGCCCGGGCCCAGTTCCAGCGTCGCCAGCAACGCCGCCGGTGGCGCGATGCTGCCCAGCACCAGCGCGATCGCGCCGCGCAGGCCGACGCGCGCGTAATCGGGGTGGAACTTCGGCGCCTTGAAGCTGCCCTCGACGATCAGCGGCGAGCGGAATACCAGCAGGCTGCGGTCCTTCGGCCGCGGCCGCAGCTTCAGGTGCAGGGACTCGTCGCGGAGGCTGATCGTGCCTTCGCCGACGATGATCGTGTCGGTGGTGTCGAAGGCCAGCGCGCGCGTGGTCATCACCCCGTCCTTGACCGCGAAGTCGCCGAAGGCGCAACGGATCGGGATCTTGCGGTCGCCGCTCACCAGGAATTTCAGCGCTTCGGCGATGTCGAGCCCGGCGTATTCCATCAGCAGGTTGCTGATCTGGCCGCGGCCCATGCCGATCGCCGCGTTGCCGTTGCTGCTTCCGAGCATGCGCGCGATCGAATTGCCGCTGCCGCTGAGGGCGATGTTGCCACCGACCTTGCCGATGGCGTCCTGCGCCTGCTTCACGTCCGGCAGCAGCGGTGCCAGGTTGAGGCCGCGCGCGGCGATATCGGCCCGGGTGCGGATCGGCGATTCGCGCGCATCCATGCGGATGTCGGAACGGATGTCGCCACCGGCGACGCCGAAGTTGAGCGGCTTGAGCTGCAGCAGGCCGTTTTCCAGCACCAGGCGGGCATCCATGTCGTCCAGCGGCAGCTTCGGCGCACTGATCCGCTGCGCCTTCCAATGCACGTCGGCGTCCATCGCCCTCAGTTTGTCGAGTTCATACGGCGTATCGGGCAAGACCCTGGCGCTGGCCCGTTGGCGCGCGGCCTGGGCGGCGAGTTCCGGATTGGTGCTTTCCCTGCCGCCAGCCTGTGGCGCTGCGCCGACGAAACCGGCCAGGTCGTCGAAATCCAGGGTCTTGGACACCAGGTCCGCGCGCAGGTAGGGGCGCGCACCGCCGGTGGTGACGCTGGCGCTGCCGGACAGGTCGCTGTCGCCGACCTTGCCGCCGAAACCGTCGTAATGCCAGGTCGTGCGGCCGTCCTTGATGTCGCGCGTCAGGCGGCCGTCGAGGCTGTACGGCGGGGTCGGCGGGGTGGCAACGCCGATCAGGGGGTACAGGTCGGCCATGTCCTGGCCCGCCAGTGCCAGCTTCAGGTCGAAATCCCGCAGTCGCAGGGGATCGACCAGGATGCCTCGTGCGTGCGCCCTGGTGTCGCCGGCCTGGGCGTGGGCATCGATGCGATACGGGCTGCGTGGATCGCGCAGGTCCAGCGGCGATTCGGCGTGGCCGCGCACGCTGAACTTGTTGCCATGCCAGCGGCCGCCGCCTTCGACGTCGATTGGAGGCGCATCCTGGCCCTTGCCCTGCGCGCTGCTGTCGACCGCGACATCGATGTCGGTCTTGTTCGCGGCATCGAGGAAACGCAGGCGGCCGTCGTCGATCCACAGCCGCCGGAACTGCGGCTGCATCCCGCCAGGCTCGCCGAACACCCAGTTGCCGACGCCCTTGGGTCCCTTTTCCAGCCGCAGGTGCGGCTTGGCGAGGTGGATGTCCGGGATCAATACCTCCCGGTGCAGCAGCAATGGCCACACGGCGATGCCGAATTCGAGCCGTTCCGTGCTGGCCATGATCGGTGCCTTCGACCAGGCCGCGTTGCCGAAGCTGAGTGCGTCGGCGCGGATCGTGGTGACGCGCCCGAGGTCGACATCCAGGTTGCCGCCGATTTCAAAACTGCGCCCGGTGCGAGCCTCGACCTGGCGTTCGATCGGGCCGCGGAACCAGTTCCAGTCCCACAGCGCAACCAGGATCGCGATCCCGACCAGCAGCACGGCCAGCAAAGACAACCAGGGGTGGCGTCGAACCCCCGCCCACGCCTTGCGTGGATCGAAGTTCGGCGCGCTGGTGTCCGGGGTCGCCATGCCGGTCGGCGCAGCCGCTTACTGCGGCCGGCAGGTCAGCTCGTTGGTCTCGTCGCCGCGCGACAGGTGCGCGCCGCTGTCTCCGATCGCGAAGTACAGTTCGCCGCCGGTGAACACCGGCGGTGCGCTGCCGGCGACCTTGGACAGGGTGACGTCGGGTCCGTCGGGCAGGTCCACCCGGGCCGTGTCGCTGCCCAGGATCGCCACGCTGGTGTTGCCGTCGCAGGCGTAACGCATGGTGACGTCCTTATCGTCGGTGCCGGCCGGTGCAGTGGCGGACGCGGGCGGGGTGGTGTCGGCGGGGGTAGCGGAACCGGCATCGGCGCCAGTGTCGCGATTGCATGCGCCGAGCAGCAGCGCGCCGGCCAGCGGGAGAAAAACGGAAAGGCGCATGGAAAGCCTCGTGGCTCAGCGGGATCGTCGGCCACCATCGCCATTGCGGGGTCAAGCGACAGTGAAGCCGCCCATCACGGTTCAGCGTGCGGGAAGCATCAGCGGCAGCACCGCGAGGTAATGGCAGACGCTGCCGGTGATCACGAACAGGTGCCACACCGCATGCGAATAGGGCAATGACGGCCGGTGGTAGAACACCGTGCCCAGGGTGTAGGCGGCGCCGCCGGCCAGCAGCCAGCGCAGGCTCCAGGCGTCCAGTGCGACCAGCAGTGGCTCGATCGCGACCAGGGCCAGCCAGCCCATGGCAATGTACAGCAGGGTCGACACCAGCTTGAAGCGGCCGGTGAAGCGGAGCTTGAACAGCACCCCCAGCGCCGCCAGCGACCAGATCGCGGCGAACAGCCACCAACCGACATTGCCGCGCAACGCGACCAGGGTGAACGGCGTGTAGGTGCCGGCGATCAGCAGGTAGATCGCGCAGTGGTCGATCACCTTCAGCCGCGCCTTGGCGTCAGGCTGTCGCGCGCAGTGGTACAGGGTGGAGGCGAGGTACAGCAGCAGCAGGCTGGTGGAAAACACGATCGCCGCGGCCAGGCGCCAGGCGTCCCCATGCGCGGCCGCGAGCGCGACCAGCACCACGCCGCCGGCCAGCGCCGCCAGCGCGCCAAGGCCGTGGGTCAGGGCGTTGGCGGCTTCCTCCCGGTGTGCCGATGCGTGCATGCCGCCCGAGCATCCTCGCGTAGGCTGGAGCAAATGCTCCATGAAAGGCCGGTGCGACGATGGGCACGCCCGGTCGTCGTCGCTCCGCTACCGCAATGCGCGTGCACGCAGCGACGGCCGCGCATGCGCACGGGACCGCGGGTTGTTGCCCCGGGGATCAGCCTGCGTCGACCGCGTGCGCATGCTCGCGCGTGGCCAGGAATTCGACGCCGGAGGCGCGCTCCTGGGCGAGCTGCAGGTTGACGCGGGTCGGCGCCAGGTAGACCAGTTGCCCGGCGGCGTCGATGCCGAGGTTCATCGCGTTCTTCTCGCGGAATTCCTCCAGCTTCCTCGCGTCATCGCAGCGGATCCAGCGCGCGGTCGCCACCTGTACCGGCTCGAAGCTCGCGTCGACGCCGTACTCGTCCTTGAGCCGGTAGGCGACGACGTCGAACTGCAGGGTGCCGACCGCGCCGAGGATCAGGTCGTTGCTCATCAGCGGGCGGAAGAACTGGGTGGCGCCTTCCTCGCTGAGTTGCGCCAGGCCCTTCTGCAGCTGCTTGAGCTTGAGCGGGTCGCGCAGGCGCGCGCGGCGGAACAGTTCCGGCGCGAAGTTGGGGATGCCGGTGAAGTGCAGCACTTCGCCTTCGCTGAAGCTGTCGCCGATCGAAATCGTGCCGTGGTTGTGGATGCCGATCACGTCGCCAGGCCAGGCGGTTTCGACGATCTCGCGGTCCGACGCCATGAAGGTCAGCGCGTTGGCCAGCTTCAGCTCCTTGCCGGTGCGCGACTGGAATGCCTTCATGCCGGCGCTGAACTTCCCGGAACAGATGCGCATGAACGCGACGCGGTCGCGGTGTTGCGGATCCATGTTGGCCTGGATCTTGAACACGAAGCCGGTGAGCTGCGGTTCCGATGGCGCGACCTCGCGGCTGGTGGTCGCGCGTGGCCGCGGTGCCGGTGCATGCTCCACGAAGAAGTCCAGCAGCAGCTGCACGCCGAAGTTGTTGACTGCCGAACCGAAGAACACCGGCGTCTGCTGCCCGGCGAGGTACCTGGCCAGGTCGAACGGGTGCGAGGCGCCCTGCACCAGCTCCAGTTCGTCGCGCAGCTCGGCGAGCATCGGTGCGCCGATGCGCTCCTCCAGCTTTGGATCGTCGATCGAGGCGAAGATGGTCGAATCCTGCCGCGTGAAGTTGCGGCCGGGTTCGTACAGGTGTACCTCGCCGCTGACCAGGTGCACGACGCCCTTGAGCCGCTGGCCCATCCCGATCGGCCAGGTGACCGGCGCGCACTGGATGCCGAGCACCGACTCGACCTCGTCGAGCAGGTCGATCGGGTTGCGGCCCTCGCGGTCGAGCTTGTTGATGAAGGTCATGATCGGCGTGTCGCGCAGCCGGCACACGTCCATCAGCTTGATCGTGCGTTCCTCCACGCCCTTGGCGACGTCGATCACCATCAGTGCCGAGTCGACCGCGGTCAGCACGCGGTAGGTGTCCTCGCCGAAGTCGGCGTGGCCGGGCGTATCGAGCAGGTTGACGATGCGGTCGGAATAGGGGAACTGCATCACCGACGAGGTCACCGAGATGCCGCGCTCCTTTTCCAGCGCCATCCAGTCGGAGGTGGCGCTGCGCGAGGTCTTGCGCGACTTGACCGAGCCGGCCATCTGGATCGCGCCGCCGAACAGCAACAGCTTCTCGGTCAGCGTGGTCTTGCCGGCGTCGGGATGCGAGATGATGGCGAAGGTGCGGCGGCGCGCGGCTTCGAGGGAAACGTCGGACATGGCGGCGGCGCGCGGCGGGCGCGGGGAACGGCGGGGAAGGGCGCGATTATACGGGGCGCGGTCAGCGCCGGTCGCCGAAACGCAGTTCGCCCCGTGGTCCCAGCATCCGGAACGGGATCGACTCCAGGCGCATGCCGCGGTTGACCTGCACCGCGAAATGCAGGTGCGGGCCGGTGGTGAAGCCGGTATTGCCCGATAGCCCGATCTGCTGCCCGGCCTGCACCCGCTGGCCCACGCGCACCATCACCCCCTCGGGCTTGAGGTGCGCGTACAGCGCCATGGTGCCGTCGTCGTGCAGGATGCGGACGAAGTTGGCGCGACCGCCGTATTTCTCGCGGTTGAGACCGGCCTTGTCGAAATCGTTTTCGACCTGCATCACCACCCCGGCGCGCGCGGCCAGCACGCTGGTACCGACGTCGGCGGCGAAATCGACCGCGTACAGGTTCTGCGGATCCGTGTGGCTGAAGCTGCCGCCGTAACCCTGGTCGACCTGCAGCGCGCCCTGGCGCAGCGGCAACAGGTACTGGACGTCGCTCGGCCGCGCCGACGGATCCCCGGGAATGCCGTCCAGGCGCAATTCGAATTCGCCCGGTTGCGCTGGATCGACCGCGCCGATCCGCGCGACCAAGGCGCTGCCGCGGGCCGGCACGGTGGCGCGCGCAGGCAGCGACGGGTCGCCGGCGACGTTGCGCTCGCGGCTGAAGCGCAGCATCACCTCGATCGGCCCGGCCAGGGTGTTGTCGGCCCAGGCCATGTAGGCGCCATCGCTGTTCTCCACGCGCAGCCGCACCATCGCGCCGGGCTGCGCCTGGACCGGGATCACCTTGACGTGCTTCACCGCGGCGTTGGCGTCGGGCGGGCGGTCGCCGTAATGCACGACGCCATTGCGGTCGGTCCACTTGTAGACCTTGCCGGCGTGGGCGACGCCGGCCGTGGCCACCAGCGCTGCAAGCAGCGCGGGCCACAGGCGGGCGGGGGGCGGGGGCGCGGGCATCGCCGTCAGTGCACGCAGTCCGTCGCCAGGCCGAGGGTGGCCACGACGTCGCGCAGGTCGAACGCCGCGACCGACTTGTCGTCGTGCACCGCATACAGCACGCCGCCGGGAAAGCGCGGCGTGGCGATGGCGTGCAGCGCGACGCCGTCGGTATGCGCGGTGACGTTGCCCTCGAAGCTGCCGCGCGGCTCCAGCGTGAGCCGGTCGAACAGGTGGAAGATCGTCAGCGGCGCGAGCTGGTCGACCGCGATCCAGTAGCCGCCGCCGTCCGGGCAGGTCCATAGCGCCACGCCTTCGGCCTCGGCGCCGAAGGCGTCCTGCGGCAGGCTGTGGCCGGTGTAGCGGCCGCTGAACGAATACTCGCGCAGGGTGGAGGCGTGGCGGGTGTCCTCGTCGGCGATCAGCAGGCGGTCGTTGGCCGGGTCGCCGGCAATCGATTCCACCATCCGCAACGCGGTCTGCTCGTGGGTATCACCGAAGGCGCCGCCGTAGTTCGCGCGCAGCCGGCCGGCCTGGTCGAACTGCACGCGGAAGCGGCGCACGCGCTGGCCCAGTTCGTCCCACGGCGGCACCACGTCGTACTTCTTGCCGTACATGAAGCTGTCGGTGACGTAGGCCTCCAGCTCTTCGGGTTCGGTCTCGTTGATCCAGATGCCGTAAGGGCTGCGCAGGATGTCGTCGCCGAAGCTGCCGATCGCCGTGAAATCCGGCAGCGTGAATACCTGCACGCGATGGTTGTCGCGCTCGACCACGAACAGGTGGTCGCCATACACGGCGATGCCGTTGGGGCGATTGAACTGGCCAGGACCGCTGCCTTCGCTGCCGAAAGTGCGCAGCTGCCTGCCGGTTTCGGCGTCGTAGACCACCAGCCGGTGGCTGGACTTGCCGGTGGCGATCAGCCAGGTGCCGCCGTCCTCGCCGGTCCAGGTGGCCAGGGAATCGAGTTCCTCGGCCGGGGTTTCGGCCGAGACCCAGGCTTCGGCGATGCCGTGGACGGTGGGTGCCGCCGCGGGCGTCGCCGCTGCCGCGGGTGGGGCGGATGGGGCCGGCTGCGGCAGCGTACTGCAGGCGGCAAGGAACAGGGCGGCGCTGGCGCCGGCAAGAAGTCGTATGCGCATCCGCGAAGTATGCGGGTATCGGGGAAAAATGCGATCCGGATCGTTCATCCGACGCTCCCGGCGGCCATCCCGACGATTGCCTGTTCCATCGCTTCATGCCGATGAAGAGATTGACAAAGTCAAATGCCGCTGGCAACCTGCGGCCATCCATCGAGACCGGCTGAGGGACAGGCCCGAAGACGCCGGGGCAACTGGATGGGGCGCAAGCCCCGTCGCGGTGCCAATTCCTGCGGGGACCTGCGTGTCCACCGGAAGATGGTTGCGATCCGCCCCTGCTCCCCGGGCGGACCGTGGCTGCCGTACTTCCGGCTTCGCCCCGCGCGATTCGATGGCCCTTTCCCACCAGGAACGACGCCATGGGTCTCGCCATCACCGCCGGGCGGCAAGCCCTGCCAGCACTCCCGCCCTGCCCGCTGGACGCCGCCGCCAGGATCGCCCATGCGGCCGATGCCCGGCGCGGCACCCAGGCCTGCGTGCTCGCGTTGCGCCACGCCGGCCCGCGGCGGGTCGAGCTGCGCCATGAACTGCTCGGCGATGCGGCGTTGCCGATGGTGCTGGTGGCCGGCGGCATTTCCGCCGATCGCCACCTGGCGGCCAGCGCTGCCTTCCCGCAGCCGGGCTGGTGGGATGCGCAGGTCGGCGCGGGCCGGGCCCTGGATCCTTCGCGGCATTGCCTGCTCGCCATCGACTGGCTCGGCGCGGACGGTACGCTCGATGCGCCGCTCGACCCAGCCGACCAGGCCGATGCGATCGCCGCGGTACTCGACGCGCTGCAGGTCGATGCGCTGGCCGCCTTCGTCGGCTGCTCCTACGGGGCGATGGTCGGGTTGCAGTTCGCGGCGCGGCATCCGGCGCGGCTGCAACGGCTGCTGGCGATCAGCGGCACCGATCGCGCCCATCCCTACGCCAGCGCCTGGCGCGCGCTGCAACGACGCGCGCTGGCGCTGGGCGCGCTGCAGTGCGACGAGCGCGACGGGCTGGCGCTGGCGCGGCAACTGGCGTTGCTGAGCTACCGCACCCCGGAGGAATTCGCGGCGCGCTTCGGCGCCGCGCAGGTGGCCGGGGGACGCGTGCGGGTCGCGGCCGAGGATTACCTGGACCATTGCGGCGACAAGTACGCCGCGCGCACCCCGGCGACCGCGTTCGCGCGGCTGTCGGAATCGATCGACCTGCAGTCGGTCGATCCCGGCGCGATCCGGATCCCGGTCACCGTGGCTGCGGTCGCCGAAGACCGGCTGGTACCGATCGGGGACGCGTATCGGCTGGTGGAGCGCCTGCGCGGCGAAACCCGCCTGCGGGTGTTGCGCTCCCGCTACGGCCATGACGCCTTCCTCAAGGAAACCGACGCCATCGCCGCCCTGCTGCGCGAAGTGTTGGCCGATGGCGATGCCGGCAACCACGGATGTCCCGGAGTCGCGCCATGAGCCGCCCGTCCACCCGCGCGGTGCGCGCCGGCATCGACTGCGACCAGGCTTTCGGCGCGGTAGCGCCGCCGCTGGTGCTGTCGAGCAACTTCAGCTTCGCCGGCTTCGACCACAAGCGCCGCTACGACTACACCCGCAGTGGCAATCCGACCCGCGACCAGCTCGGCGATGCGCTGGCGGAACTGGAAGGCGGTGCCGGAGGCGTGGTCACCGCCACCGGCATGGCCGCGATCACCCTGGTGCTCAACGCATTGCTGCAACCGGGCGACCGCATCGTGGTGCCGCACGACGGCTACGGCGGCAGCTGGCGGCTGTTCGATGCGCTGGCGCGAAAGGGTCACTTCGACCTGGTGACCGTGGACCTCACCGACCCGCGCGCGCTGGCCGCGGCGCTGCGCGCGCCGGCAGCGCTGGTGTGGATCGAGACGCCCTCCAACCCGTTGTTGCGGATCACCGACCTGCGCTTCGTGGTCGAGGCCGCGCACAAGGCCGGCGCGCTGGCGGTGGTCGACAACACCTTCCTGTCGCCGGCGCTGCAGAACCCGATCGCCTTCGGCGCCGACTTGGTGGTGCATTCGACCACCAAGTACATCAACGGCCACAGCGACGTGGTCGGTGGCGTGGTCGTGGCGCGGGACGCGGCGCTGCACGAACGGCTGGCGTGGTGGGCCAACTGCCTGGGCATCACCGGCGCGCCGTTCGACAGCTACCTCACCCTGCGCGGCCTGCGCACGCTGGAAGCGCGCCTGCGCGTGCACCAGGACAACACCCAGGCGCTGCTGGCGCTGCTCGCCGGCCATCCCGCGGTACGCGCGCTGCACTACCCGGGGCTGGCTGCCCACCCGGGCCATGCCATCGCCGCCCGCCAGCAGCACGGGTTCGGGGCGATGCTCGGGGTCGAACTGGGAGGTGGGGAGCCGTCGGTGCGCGCATTCCTCGATGGCCTGCGATATTTCACCCTGGCCGAATCGCTGGGTGGCGTCGAAAGCCTGGTCGCGCACCCGGCGACGATGACGCACGCGGCGATGAGCGCCCAAGCGCGCGCGGCGGCAGGCATCGGCGATGGACTGCTGCGGCTATCGGTCGGGATCGAGCATGCCGACGACCTGGTTGCGGACATCGCGGCCGCGCTGCAGCGGGTGCAGGCGCTGCTTTCCGCGGATCGCAACGGCCTGGGGGCCACGGCGACGCGATGAATGCCATCCCGCGACCCAGGCTGGCGGCAGCCCCCAAGGGATGGGTTCCTGCGCCGCTGCCGTCGACTGCGCCTGCGCGGCTGGCGTTGCTCGGCATCGGTACCGTCGGCAGCGCGCTGCTGCAGCGGCTGGCGCAATGGCAGGGCACCGCGCTCGGCGAGCGGCTGCGAGTGGTGCACGTCGCCAATTCGCGCCAGGCCTGCAGCGATGGTGCCGGCCTGTCGCCGCTGGCGGCGGCGCAGCACCTGCACGCGGCCGGCCGGCCCGCGGCGCTGGACGCCGTGGCGCCGGCGCTGGCCGGGGACGGGGCGCGCATCGTCATCGACGCCACCGCCAGCGATGCGGTCGCGGCGCGGCATGCGTGGTGGCTGGCGCAGGGCATCCACGTGGTCACCGCCTGCAAGCTCGGGCAGGGCACGTCCGTGGCGCGCTGGAGCGAGATCCGTGCCGCCTGCGCCCGCGGCGGCAGCGTGTATGGCGACAGCGCCACGGTCGGTGCCGGCCTGCCGTTGCTGCGCTCGATCCGCGGGCTGCAGGCCGGTGGCGACCGCATCCACGCGATCGCCGGGGTGCTTTCGGGGTCGCTGGCGTGGCTGTTCCACCACTACGACGGGTTGCGCCCGTTCTCGGGTTTCGTGCGCGCGGCGCGCGCGGCCGGCTATACCGAGCCGGATCCGCGCGAGGACCTGTCCGGCGAGGACGTGCGCCGCAAGCTGCTGATCCTGGCGCGGTCCGCGGGCCTGGCATTGGAAGCTGGCGCGGTCGAGGTGGATCCGCTGCTGCCGGCTGCGTTCGCGGCCCTGGATCGGTGCGGCGTCGACGCCGCGCTGCCGCAACTGGACGCACCCCTGCGCGCGCGCCATGCGGACGCCTGGAAGCGTGGCGAAAAACTGTGCTTCGTGGCGCGGCTGGACTGTCGCGCGGAGGGCGCGCCCTCCGCGCGCGTCGGCCTGGAATCGCTGTCGCCGGATGATCCGCTGCGCGGCGGCGGCGGTACCGACAATCGCGTCGCGATCTGGTCCGACCGCTACCGCGGGCAGCCGCTGTTGATCCAGGGCCCCGGCGCCGGCGCGCAGGTCACCGCCGCGGCATTGCTCGACGACGTGCTGGCGATCCTGCGCGCGGCCGCTCAGGCCGCGGGCGCGGCGAAGAACGCGTCGATCGGCTGCGGGTGCCGGAAGACGTAGCCCTGCGCGTAATCCACGCCCATCCGCCGCAGCCGGTCCAGCTGCGCCTCGGTCTGCGCCTGCTCGGCGACCGTGCGCTTGTCCAGGACGTGGGCGATGTCGGTGATCGAGCGCACCACCGCCTCGGCCAGCGGCGAATGCTCCAGGTCGCGGACGAAGCTGCCGTCGATCTTGAGGTAGTCGACGTCCAGGTCCTGCAGGTAGCCGAACGAGCAGAAGCCCGTGCCGAAGTCGTCGAGCGCGAAGCGGCAGCCGAGCTCGCGCATCCGCCCGATGAAGCGTTGCGCGCGGCTGCGGTCGCGGACCACGCTGGTCTCGGTGATTTCCAGGCACAGGCGTTCGGTCGGCACGTTGCTGCGGCGAAGGCGCGCGGCGAAGTAGTCGCTGAACTCCTCGTCCACCAGGGTCGCGCCGCCGAGGTTGATGCTGCAGTGCTCGACCATCGCCGCGGCGTCCGGGTGTTGCTCCAGCCAGTTGAGCGTGGCATCGACGACGTAGCGGTCCAGCCGCGGGCCGAGCCGGTAGCGCTCGGCGGCGGCGATCAGTTCGGCCGGCGCGCGCACCACGCCGCCGGCGTCGGTCCAGCGCAGCAGGATCTCGAAATGCCGTTGCGGCGGCCGCGGCGCGATGAGGTCGACGATCGGCTGGCAGTAGAGCACGAAGCGGCGCTCGTCCAGCGCCTCGCGCACCTGCAGCGCCGAGCGCATCGTCGCCGCGCGCACCTGCATCTCGTCGCTGTCCGGGGCGGCGGCGAGCATGCGGTTGCCGCCCAGTTCCTTGGCGGCGAAGCAGGCGGCATCGGCATGCGAGAGCAGGCTGTCGAAATCGACATGCGGCGCGCGGCCGAAGGCCAGGCCGATGCTCGCGGTGGTGGTCAGCACCTGCGCCTGCCAGGGCACGCGCAGGGCATCGATCGCCGCCAGCAAGCGGCGCGCGGACGCGGTCGCGGCGGCGCGGCTGGCCGGCAGCAGCGCCGCGAACTCGTCGCCACCGGTGCGCGCGACCAGCACCGTGCGCTCGAACTCGGTGGCGAACAGGTCGGCGACGCCGCGGATCAGGTCGTCTCCCGCGACATGGCTGGTGGCGTCGTTGACCAGCTTGAAGTGGTCCAGGTCCAGGTACAGCAGCGCCAGTTCGCCGTCGCCCGTGGCCAGTTGTTCGCGCGCGCGCTCCTCGAAGGTGCTGCGGTTGAGCAGGCCGGTCAGCGGGTCGAGGGTGGCGCGGCGGAACAGCGCGATGGCGGTACTCCGCTTCTCGTAGTTGGACACGCTCAGCATCACCGGGATCACCGAGATCAGGATCAGCAGCAGCATCAGTACCGCCGAGTCCAGCAGCGTGAGCGGGCGGGTGAAACCGCCCAGCCCGATCCCGGTCAACAGGCTGAGGAACACGACCACGGCGATCGTCGCCAGCATCGCCAGCAACGGCGAGAAGCGGATCGCGGCCCACAACAGCAGCGCCAGTGGCAGGCTGACCAGGCCCAGTGCGTACAGGTTGCCACTGCGCCCGGCGATCCAGATCGCCGCCAGGCACAGGGCCAGCGTCGCCCCCCATGCGATGCGTTCGCGTCGCGATGCCTCGCCGCCGCGGATGCGCATGCGCGGCGCACCGTCCTCGCGCCCGAACAGCAACGACAGGCTCGGTGCCAGGGTGGTGATCCCGAGCACGTCGCCCAGTGTCCACAGCACCAGTCCGCGGCCGCTGTCGCCGGGCGGGAGCATGCCCGATTCGACCAGGCCGACGGTGCCGATCGCCGCGCTCACCAGGCCGAGCAGCACGCCGCCACGCAGCAGCAGCAGGCCGTCGCCGATCTCCAGGTGCAGGTCGCGGCGCTGGCGGTGCACGTACCAGCCGGCCAGCAGCGTCGCCAGGGTGTTGCTGCCGAGCGAATAGGGCAGGAAAGCGGCCGGTACCGGCAGCACCAGCGCATGCAGCAGGGCCATGGCGGCGGGGACGATCACCACCCAGCGCAGTCCGTAACGCACGACCACGGCGTAGCCGACGCCGGCGCTGGGCCAGAACAGCGTCACGTCCTCGGGGGTGCGCAGGTACAGCGTCGCCAGCACTGCCCCGGCGAAGTACAGCCCGGTCAGCAGCGCGAAGCGGCGGAGGGTGTCCCACGGGACGGCCATCGCCGCAGTGTAAGCGCGAACCGGTCCCGCCGGCGTGGCCACGGGCTTGCCCGGCTCCGGTCAGCGGGCGACGTCAGCACTCGATGACGTTGACCGCGAGTCCGCCGCGCGAGGTTTCCTTGTACTTGTCCTGCATGTCGCGGCCGGTGTCGCGCATGGTCTTGATGACTTTGTCCAGGCTGACCTTGTGCTTGCCGTCGCCGCGCAGTGCCATGCGCGAGGCGTTGATCGCCTTGACCGAGCCCATCGCATTGCGCTCGATGCAGGGGATCTGCACCAGGCCGCCGATCGGGTCGCAGGTCAGTCCGAGGTTGTGCTCCATGCCGATCTCGGCGGCGTTCTCGACCTGCGACATGCTGCCTCCGAGCGCGGCGGTCAGGCCGCCCGCTGCCATCGAGCAGGCGACGCCGACCTCGCCCTGGCAGCCGACCTCGGCGCCGGAGATCGAGGCGTTTTCCTTGTAGAGGATGCCGATCGCGGCGGAAGTGAGCAGGAAATCGAAGATGCCCTGTTCGTCGGCGCCCGGGATGAAGCGCTGGTAGTAGTGCAGCACCGCCGGCATGATCCCGGCCGCGCCGTTGGTCGGCGCGGTGACGATGCGCCCGCCGGCGGCGTTCTCCTCGTTGACCGCGAGCGCGAACAGGTTGACCCAGTCCAGCGTGGCCAGCGGATCGGACACGTCCGTATCCGGCCTGGCCGACAGTTCCGCATGCAGCAGCGGCGCCCGGCGTTGCACGTGCAGCCCGCCGGGAAGGGTGCCGCCCTCGCGGATGCCGCGCTGCACGCCGGACTGCATCGCCTGCCAGATTTCGCGCAGGCCGGCGTGGATCTCGTCGGCGCTGCGCCAGGCCTGTTCGTTGGCGAACATCAGCTGCGCGATCGTCAGGCCGTGTTGCGCGCAGTGCGCCAGCAGTTCGTCGCCGCTGTGGAAGGGATAGGGCAAGGGCGTGGTGTCGGCGACGATGCGGTCCTCCGCGGCTTCGTCCTGGTTGACCACGAAGCCGCCGCCGACCGAGTAGTAGTCGCGGGTGGCGAGCAGGTCGCCGTGCGCGTCGTAGGCGGTGAAACGCATGCCGTTGCTGTGGAACGGCAGCTTCTGGCGCTTGTTCATCACGAGGTCGGTCTTTTCGTCGAAGCCGATCTCGTGGCTGCCGAGCAGGCGGATCCGCTTGCTTCCGCGGATGCGCTCGAGCGCGGCGGGGATGATGTCGGGATCGATGAGATTGGGCTGCTGGCCCTCCAGCCCCATCAGGATCGCCTTGTCGGTGCCGTGGCCACGCCCGGTCAGCGCGAGCGAACCGAACACCTCGGCGCGCAGGCGGGCGACGCGCTCCAGGGCGCCGGCTTCGCGCAGCCAGTGGTCGACGAAACGCGCGGCGGCGCGCATCGGGCCGACCGTGTGCGAGGAACTCGGGCCGATGCCGATCTTGAAGAGGTCGAAGGTGCTGACTGCCATGCAGCTATTCTAGGCCGATGCCAGCCCCGCGGTTCCTCCTGTTCCAGCGCGACGACTGCCACCTGTGCGACCTGGCGCTGGAGGTGTTGGCGCAGGCGCGCGCGCCGGCCTTCGACAGCGTCTTCATCGACGACCAACCGGCGCTGGAACAGCGCTATGGCCGGCGCGTACCGGTCTGGCGCGACGAGGCCCGCGGGCTCGAACTGGACTGGCCCTTCGACCCCGAAACCGTGCGCACTTTCGTTGCCGGCGAGTAGGTCTTCCCCCGGCCCATGTCGCTTGTCGCGTTGATGGCAACGGCCCGGGCTTCGGGCGGGGCCGCCGCGGGCACGGGCTGCCAGTGGAAGGCGCGTCGGGCCACGCCCCGGGTGGCGTGTCGCCCCGCCCGGACGGCAGCGATTGGCTTTCCAGACGAGATTCAGCGCGGAGTGAACAGGACGCGGGTGCTGATCGCGATTTCGTTGGGGATCAGGCTGGTGTCGGCCCAGTCGCCGCCACCGACGTCGAAGTCCAAGCGCCGGACCGTGGCCTTGCCCGCGAGCACCGGTTCCGTGCCCGGCGTCCAGGTGAAGGTCAGCGTGACCGGCTTGTCGATGCCATGCAGCGACAGCGTGCCGTCGGCGGCGTACTGGTTGCCACCCAGGCTGCGGAACCGGGTCGCGGTGTAGCGCGCCTGCGGGAAGCGGGCGACGGCGAAAAACGCGTCACCGCGCATCTCGGTGTCGTAGTCGGCATTGGCGGTGGTGGCGCCGGCCATCGGGATGGCCACGTCCAGCCTGGCCGACGCCAGGTCCGCGGGATCGAACGCGAGCGTGGTGCTGAAGCCGGGGAAGCGGCCGGAGAACGCTTCGCCCTGGTACATGCCGCCGAACGCCAGCGCCGAGCCCGGGGCCTGCACGTAGTCGGCCGCCAGTGCCGGGGGCGCCAGCAGCGCCAGCAGCGCCGCAATCATCGGATTACGCATGGGGAGGCTCCTTGGAGGCAGGAACGTGCAGCCAGCGCGATGGCAACATCCGCGCCAGGGTCGCGTCGCGCTGGAACAGGTGGTGCCAGAACGCGGCGCCTGCATGCGCCAGGGACAGCGCCGCCAGCGCCCAGAACAGCCATTCGTGCCAGTCCTCGCCGAGTTCGTGCAGCGCTTCATCCTGGCCCACCAGCGGCGGCAGGTGCACCAGCCCGAACCACGGCAGCGGAAATCCGGCGGCCGAGTTGGTCACCCAGCCGCTGATCGGCACCGCGAACAGCAGCAGGTAAAGACCGGCGTGGGTGAACGTGGCGACGCGGTGCTGCCAGCGCGGCCCGGGCAGTGCATGCGGAGCGCCGGCATGCCAGCGCCACAGCAGCCGCAACGCGGCCAGCGCCAGGATGGTCAGGCCGATCGACTTGTGCAGCGCATAGATGCGGATCTTGTACGGCGTGTTGGGCAGGTCGGTCATGGTCAGGCCCAGCCAGGCCATCACCACGATCAGGACCACGATCAGCCAGTGCAGCGACTGGCTGACCGCGCCCCAGCGATCATCGGTATTCCTGCCGATCACGATGGCTGGTCCGTCGTTGCCGGCACGGGGGACGGTGTCGGCTCGCCCTCGTCCTGCGGCGCCGGCGCGTTGTCGTCGGCGGCGGGTGGAAGCGGCGGCGCTTCCGTTGCAGGCCCGGCGTCGATGGCGTCGATGGCGTCGAGGACGTTGCCGTCGCGCACCGCCTCGGCCTCGATCCGCAATTCGACCTCGTCGCCGATCATGCTTTTCCAGGCATCGATGCCGAAGTCGCTGCGCTTGAGCGTTGCGTGGGCGGAGAACCCGGCGGTGCGGCGGAACGGCGGCACGGGATCGCGCCGCAGCAGGTTGAGGGTCACGTCCAGGCATTGTTCGCGCGCCACGCCGTGCAGGGTCAGCGTGCCGCAGACGCTGGCGCGGGTCGGGTCGACCGGCTCGACGCGCGTGGACACGAACGTCGCCACCGGGTAGCGGTCGGTATCGAGCATGTTGCGGGCCAGCACCGCGCGGTTCCAGCGCGCGTCGCCCAAGTCGGCGCGCGACAGCGGTACTTCGACTTGCAGGCGCGCGCTGCGCCAGTCGTCCGGATCGAACACCAGCATCCCGGTGCTGCCGGACACCGTGCCCAGCGAGGTCGAGAAACCGGCATGGCTGACCCCGAACAGTACCCGGGTGTGGACCGGGTCCAGCCGGTAGCCGGCGGCCTGCGCCAGCAGCGGGGATGGCAGCGCCAGCAGCGCAAGCAGCAGCACCGACCCTGGGGGCAGGCGGGGTGGCAGGCGCGACGGCTGCGGCAGGCGGGGCCTCATGCCACGGATTCTAGGCCGGATCGGCTGAATCGGGCGCGGCAGGCCTGCGGCCTGCTTGCGGGCACCGTGTGCGGTTGCGACCATGCCGGCGGGGACGTGCGCCGCGCAAGGCGGCTGCGAAAGGGGGAACGCCATGTCACGCATCGCATGGATGCTGTCGGGACTGCTGTGGCTGTGGGCTGCGCTGGCCTGCGCCGCGGTGCCGGAAACGCCGCGCTTCCGCCTGGTCGGCGTCGCCGAAGGCATGCCTTCGAGCAGTGTCAACGTGGTCGTGCGCGACCACGCCGGCTATGTCTGGCTGGCCACGCCGGACGGACTGGCACGCTACGACGGCGTCGGCTTCCGCATCTGGCGCAACATCCCGGGGGACGCCGATTCGCTGCCCGGCAACAACGTCCAGGCCCTGCATGTCGATGCGCAGGACCGGATCTGGATCGCCACCGAAGCCGGCGGCCTCAGCGTCCTCGATGCGCGCCGGCAGCACCTGCGCCATTACCGCATGGCCGATGATCCGCGCATCGGCAGCGACGACACCTGGGCCATCGTCAGCCGCGACGGCGTGGTGTGGTTCGGCACCTATGGCGGCGGCCTGCACCGCCTTGGCCGCGATGGCCGCATCACCCGCTACATGCCCGACGCCGGCGATCCGCGCAGCCTGCCTGCGGATACCGTGCTGACGCTGGCTTTCGATCCGCGAGGCAACCTGTGGGTCGGCACCACGCGCGGCATCGCGCGCTGGACCGGCAAGGACTTCGAGCGGATCGCGCTGCCGGGCAAGCGCCCGAATCCGATGGCGTTCTCGCTGACGGTCGATGGCGATGCGCTGTGGGCCGGCACCAGCACCGGGCCGTGGCGCCGCGGCGGCGACGGGCGCTGGGTGGCGCCGTCGTGGGCCCCGATGTTCGAACAGCCCAACGCGATGATGGCGTTGGCGCGCGACCGCGACGGGCAGTTCTGGATCGGTAGCCAGCGCGGCCTGTGGCGCACGCGCGCCGACGGCATCCCGGTGCCGGTGCACGAGAACGGGCCCGGCATCGACAAGGCAGTGGCGTCCCTGCTGCTGCAGCCCGATGGGGCGCTATGGGCGCCGATCCCGGGGATCGGCCTGGGCTACCTGCGCGCGGACTGGCGCCAGTTGGCGCAGTTCGCGCGCAGCGACGACGGCCTCAGCGGCGCGCTCTATCGCGGGGTCACGCCAGCGGTGCACGGCGGCGTCTGGCTGGCGAGCAACATCGGTGCGCCCGAGCGGCTGGCGGCGGACGGCAGCGTCGAACAACTGCCGACGGCGACGATCGAAGCCCTGCAGGCGACGAAGTTCGCGGCCATCGTCGAGGATCCGCGCGGCGTGCTGTGGGCCGGCGACCGCAACGTGCTGGTGCGCATCGACGGCGACGGCGGCATCCGCCGGTGGCAGGCCAACGACGCGATCGATCCGATCCTGCCCGGGGTCGACATCCTTCGGATCGCCCCCGACGGCAACCTGTGGGTGTCTTCCAGCGGCGGCGGCGTGCAGGAGCGCGACGGCAGCAGCGGCAAGGTGCTGCGCAACCTGCCGGCGGGCAGCCATGGCCTGGGCGGCGCCGACATCGAGGCGATGGTGTTCGCACCCGACGGCGCCTTGTGGATCGCGGGCGATCGCGGCGTCGCGTCCTGGCACGAAGAGCGCGATCGCTTCGAACCGGTTGCCGCGATGGGCGACGGCCGCGTGTACGCGCTGGCCTTCGACGGCAGTGGCGCGCTGTGGCTGTCGCGCATCACCGGCCTGGAGCAGTATCGGCGCGACCGCGGAGCCTGGCGGCGCAGCGCGGGCGTCGGTCCCGAGGTCGGCATTCCCGCGGTCGAAGCCGCGGGAATGGCGGTCGATCGCGAACATCGGGTCTGGCTGTCGACCACGCGCGGCCTGTTCCGCTGGGGTCCGGCTGCCCGCCACCTGCGCCGGTTCGGCGTCCAGGACGGGCTGAGCAGCCAGGAATTCGAGGCCCACAGCATCACGGTGACGGCTGCCGGCGTGCTCGCCGCCACCACCACCGACGGCGGCGTCGTGCTGGTCGATACCACCGCCCCGGACCCGGCGCCGGTACGCCCCGACCTGCGCATCGACCAGGTCGCGGTGCGCCGCGACGGCCTCTGGGAGCCCTTGCCCGCAGGCACGATCGAACTGCCGCCGCAGCTGCGCGAACTGCGCGTGCGCGCACGCCTGCTGGCATACGCCGATCCGCTCGCCAACCGTTATGCCAGCCTGCTGCAGGGCTACGACCGCAGCTGGGTTGGCCAGGACGCCAGCGGCGAACGCATCTTCAGCGGCCTGCAACCAGGCAACTACGTCCTGCGACTTCGGGCCCGCGATGCCGCCGGCAACTGGTCGCCGGAACAGCTGCTGCGCTGGCGCGTGCTGCCGCCATGGTGGCGCACGCCGTGGGCGCTGGCGGGACTGGCCGCGCTGGTTGCATTGCTGCTGTGGTGGGCCGCGGCCGCCTATCGCGAGCGCCTGAAGCAGCGTCATGCCCTGCAACTGATCGAACACGAACGCGAACTGGCCGAACAGGCATCGCTGGCCAAGACCCGGTTCCTCGCCACGCTCGGCCACGAGGTGCGCACGCCGATGACCGGCGTGCTGGGCATGAGCGAGCTGCTGCTGGGCACGCCCCTGGACGAACGCCAGCGCGGCTATACCGAATCCATCCGCCGCGCCGGCAACCACCTGCTGCGACTGGTCAACGATGCGCTCGACCTGGCGCGGATCGAGGCCGGCAAGCTGCAACTCGACCCGCAACCATTCGCCCTGGCCGCGCTGCTCGCCGACGTCGTTGCGCTGCAGGCGCCGCTGGCGCGGCAGAAGGGATTGCGTTTCCGGCAGCAGGTCGATCCGGGCGTTCCCGAGGTCCTGCTCGGCGATGCGTTGCGGATCAGGCAGATCCTGCTCAACCTGGTCGGCAATGCGATCAAGTTCACCGAGCATGGGGAAGTCGGGCTGGCGGTGACGACGCTGCCGGCGACTGCCGGCATCCGACTGGTCGTCAGCGATACCGGCCCGGGGCTCAGCGAGGAACAGAAATCGCGCTTGTTCCAGCGCTTCGAACAGGCCGAAGGCACGCGCACCACCGCGCGCCATGGCGGCAGCGGCCTGGGACTGGCGATCAGCCAGGAACTGGCCGCGGCGATGGGTGGCCGGATCGGCGTCGACAGCACGCCGGGCGATGGCGCCCGTTTTTCGCTCGAATTGCCGCTGCCGGCCGCCGCCGTCGTGAGCGCGGCAGCAAACGCGCCGGGGCCGGCGGCGGGAGTGGCGCGGGAGCTGGAACTGTTGCTGGTGGAAGACGACCCGACCGTGGCCGAAGTGATCGCCGGCCTGTTGCAGGCCCAGGGCCATCGCGTGGCCCATGCCCCGCACGCGCTGGCGGCACTGGGCGAAGCTGCGCGGGCGAATTTCGATGCCGCGCTGCTCGACCTCGACCTGCCGGGAATGGACGGCCTGGCACTGGCGCGGGCATTGCGTGCGCAGGGATTCGATGCGCCGCTGCTCGCGGTCACCGCGCGCGCCGACGCCGAGGCCGAACCGCAGGCGCGAGCGGCCGGCTTCGACGGCTTCCTGCGCAAGCCGCTGAGCGGCGCGATGCTGGCCGAGGCGATCGAACAGGCGTCCACCGCGGCGCTGCCGGCGGGGGCCTGAGGCGCGCTATTGCGCGGGTGTGCCCGGTTGGGTGGGCGATGCGGCCGCGTCGACGTCGTGCAGGAAGTCGATCACGCCCGCCATGTAGGTCGCCTGGTCGTCATACAACGCCATGTGGCCGCCGTTCGGGCAGTACAGGTAACGCCCGCCGGGCAACAGCTTCGACATCTTCTCCATGAACCCCGGATCCATGGTGTCGTGGCCGGCGCCGACCACCAGCGTGGGTACGGTGATGGCGTGCAGGTCGGCGGTGCGGTCCCAGTCGGCAAGGATGCCGCTGGCGCCCATTTCGCTCGGACCCTGCATCGGCACGTACACGGCCTTGTTGGTGTGCGCGAACGAGCGCAATGCCGGCTCCGGCCATCGCTCGCCCGGCATGCGCAGGACGTGTTCCTCGTAGAAGGGCTGCAGCAGCGCCTCGTAGCGCGGATCGTCGTACTGCCTGGCCGCCTCCAGCGCCAGGATCTGCTTGAGCTGGGCCTGGTCCATCGCCGGCATCAGCACGTCGTGCGCGTAGCGGTTGTAGGCGGGGATGCTCGACATCATGTTCGAGATCACCAGGCACTTGAGATGCTGCTGGTACTTGAGCGCGTACTCGATCGCGAGGATCCCGCCCCAGGAGTGCCCGAGCAGGCAGAAGTCGTCGCGGTCCAGGCGCAGCGCCTGCCGAACCTGCTCGACTTCGTCCACGTAGCGCGCGACCGACAGCAGCGGCGCCATGTCCCCGGGCTGGTCGCTGTAGGCCGAGCCGAGCTGGTCGTAGTAGTAGTACTCGATGCCGGCGCCGGGGAACCAGCTGTCGAAGGCCTCGAAGTATTCGTGGGTGGCGCCGGGGCCACCGTGCAGCAGCAGCACCTTGAGCGTCGGGTTGTTGCCGACGCGCTTGGTCCAGACGCGGAAGTCGCCGGAGGGCGTATGGATCGGGATCATGCGCACGCCGCCGGCGAGGATGTCGTCCCGGCCGGTATTGTCGAAGTACGACGCCGGCGGGGAGACGGCCTGCGACCGGGGTGCCGTGGCGGGGTCCGGTGGCGTTGCGGCCATCGCGTCCGCGGACAACAGCCCCAGCATCAGCAGGCAGCACGACAGGACCTTGCGCATGGCGGCTCTCCCGGGCGGAACCCGCGAAGGCTAACAGCTGGCGGGGGCGCCGGCGCAATCGCCGGGGGTGGCTCAGCTGCCCCGGCCGGAGAGCGCGTGCACCGCCTCGACCAGCACGGCGACGTGCTCGGGCGCCATGTCCGGCGACATGCCGTGGCCGAGGTTGAAGACATGGCCTTCGCGCGAGCCGCCGTTGCCTGCGGCATAGCCATCGAGCACGGCGCGCACCTGGGCACGGATCGCATCGGGCGAGCCGTACAGTACCGCCGGGTCGAGGTTGCCCTGCAGCGCGACCTTGCCCTGCAGCCGGCGCGCGGCTTCCCCGGCCTCGACCAGCCAGTCGACGCCGATGGCTTCGGCGCCGGAATCGGCCAGCGCCTCCAGGTGCGCGGCGTTGCCCTTGCCGAACAGGATCAGCGGCGTGCGCGCGTCGCCTTCGCCGCGCGGCAGTTCGCGCGCGATCCGGACCAGGTAGGGCAGCGAGAATTCGCGGTACATCGCCGGCGACAGCACTCCGCCCCAGGTGTCGAACACCTGCAACGCCTGCGCGCCGGCCGCGCGCTGCGCCGACAGGTAGGCGATGACGGCGTCGGTGTTGACCGAGAGCAACGCGTGCAGCGCCGCGGGATCGTTGAGCGCCATCGCCTTGATGCGCGCGAAATCCTTGCTGCCGCCGCCTTCGACCATGTAGCAGGACAGCGTCCAGGGGCTGCCTGAGAAGCCGATCAGCGGCACGCTTGCCACGCCGTTGCCGGCGTCCAGCTCGCGCCGGATCGTGCGTACCGCGTCCATGACGTAGCGCAGCTCGGTTTCCATGTCCGGCACGCCGAGCCTGGCGATGGCGGCGGCGTCGCGCACCGGGCGTTCGAACTTCGGGCCTTCGCCGTCGGCGAAGTAAAGGCCCAGCCCCATCGCGTCGGGGATGGTGAGGATGTCGGAGAACAGGATCGCGGCGTCGAGCGGGAAGCGACGCAGCGGTTGCAGGGTCACTTCGCAGGCCAGTTCCGGATTCTTCGCCATCGCCAGGAAACTGCCGGCACGGGCGCGGGTGGCGCGGTATTCGGGCAGGTAGCGGCCGGCCTGGCGCATCAGCCACACGGGGGTGCGGTCGACGGGTTGCCGGCGCAGCGCGCGCAGCAGGCGGTCGTTGGCGGGGGCATGGCTCATCGGCTGGATCCTTGGGCGGTCAGCCCGGGCGCGGCGGAGTATCCGCTGGCCCGGGAGCGGTCGGCGGCGGCTCCCTCGCTGCGCTCGGGAGCGCCGCCACGGTCATTTCGGATGGGGGGCTTCGGCGCCTTGCGCGAACATCAGCTGGAAGCCCTTCTTCAGTTGCAGGTCGCGGGCGTGCTCGAACGCGGCCTGGGCGCTGGCCTGGTCCAGGTACTGCTCGCGGCGCAGGGTGCTGCGGCCGCCGATCTGCCCGGTCTCGCGCACCAGCGTCCAGCCGCCCAGCAGGTCCGGCTCGAGCATCAGTTGCACGAAGCGCGGGGCTTCGCGGCCGTCGGGGCGTTGTTGCAGCAGCATGCGCATGGCCGGCCATTGTAGCCGGGGTGCGAGGCGCGGCCGCGCGGTCAGGCGGGGCGCAGCACGTCCAGCACGGCGTCGTCGGGCACGTCGGCGACCAGCCGCGCGGTCCCCGGCCGGTCCCAGAGGACGAAGCGCAGGCCGCCGGCGGCGGCCTTCTTGTCCATTCGCATGCGCGCCAGCAGGGCGTCGGCCGACAGCCCCGGCGGCATTGCGGTCGGCAGGCCGAAACGGTCAAGCAGCGCCTGCAGGCGCCCGGCGTCGGCGTCCGTCGCCAGCCCGAGCGTGGCCGACAGGCGCGCGGCCAGCAGCATCCCGGCGGCCACCGCCTCGCCATGGTTCATGACGTCGCCGCCGTACCCCTGTTCGGCCTCGATCGCGTGGGCGAAGGTGTGGCCGAAGTTGAGCAGGGCGCGCTCGCCGTGCTCCAGCGGATCACGGGCCACGATCGCGGCCTTGTGCGCGCAACTGCGGGCGACGGCCGGCGCCAGCACCGCGTCGTCTCGCGCAAGCAGCGCGTCGGCATGGGCGTCGAGCCAGTCGAGGAACCGCGCATCCATGATCGCGCCGTACTTGATGACCTCGGCGAACCCGGCGCGCAGTTCGCGCTCGGGCAGGGTGCGCAGCGTCGTGGTGTCGGCGAACACCGCGCGCGGCGGATGGAACGCGCCGACCAAGTTCTTGCCCTGCGCCAGGTCGATCGCGGTCTTGCCGCCGACCGAGGAATCGACCATCGCCAGCAACGTGGTCGGCAACTGCACGATGTCGATGCCGCGCATCCAGCAGGCGGCGGCGAACCCGGCGAGGTCGCCGACCACGCCGCCGCCCAGCGCCAGCACGCAGGCATCGCGCGTGGCGCCGAGGTCGGCGAGTTCGCGCAGCAACGCGGCGAAGCCGTCCAGCGATTTCGCGGTTTCCCCGGCGGCCACGCAGGCGACGACCACCTGGGCCGGCGTATGCGCATTCAATGCCGCCACCACCCGGGCCGCATACAGCGGCCCGACGTGGCTGTCGCTGACCAGCAGCACATGGCGGCCGCGCACGTGCGCGGCCAGCGCCGCGCCGTGGTCGAGCAGGCCCGGGCCGATACGGATCCGATAGGGCCGGGCGCCACCGACTTCGATCGTTTGCGACGCCGCGGTCATGCCGGGCCCTCGCCGCCGCGCGGATGCGCGGCCAGCGGCATCGCTGGCGCTGCGGCGGCGTCGCATTGCCAGCGTTCGCGCAGCAGGGACGCGAGCGCGCACGCGGCCTCGCTGGTGGCCAGGCCGTCGGTATCGAACGCAAGGTCGGCCACTTCGGCATACAGCGGCGCGCGCGCGCTGGCGAGCTGGCGCAGGACCTCCACGCGGTCGGCGCGCTGCAGCAATGGCCGCGTGCGGTCGCGTGCCAGCCGATCCACTTGCGCCTCGACACCGACCTGCAGCCAGACCACGAAGCCGCGCTCGCGCAACCGCCTGCGGTTGTCCGGATCGAGCACCGCGCCGCCGCCCGTGGCGATCAGCTGGCCGCTGCCGGCCAGCAATTGCGCCAGCGCCGCGCTCTCGCGGGCGCGGAAACCGGCTTCGCCCTCGCAGTCGAAGATGGTGCCGACGCTGGCGCCGGTGCGCAGCTCGATGTCGCGGTCGGCGTCGGCGAAACGCAGCCCGAACCGCTCGGCCAGGCGCTTGCCGATCGAACTCTTGCCGGCGCCCATGGGGCCGACCAGCACCAGGTTGGGGGCAGGGGTCATGGCGGCGATGCTAGCAGCGCCCCGGGGCGGCGTCCGGCTAGCGCCTGCTTAACAGAGCGGTCGCTAGGCTGGGGGCGGCGGATGTCCGTCGCTCCAGGGAGAAGGGCCATGTCGGTTGCCAAGATCATCGAGCTCAACGCCGCGTCCAAGACGAGCATGGAAGATGCGGTCAGGACGGGCTTGAAGAAGTGTGCGGAGTCGGTCAACAACATCAAGGGCGCCTGGGTCAACGAGATCAAGGTCGTCACCGACGACGGCGGCAATGTCACCGAGTGGCGGGTCAACCTGCGGGTTTCGTTCGTCGTCCAGTAAGGCCGATGCGGCGGCGGGGCGCCGCACCGCCCGCCACCACCCCTGGCACTGCCGCGCAAGTACACTGCGCGTCAGCGATGGCGCCGCCATCGCGCAGGAGCAGGCATGGCGTTGCGGATCGCGCTGGCGCAATTCGATTTCCCGGTCGGCGCGGTCGCGGACAACGCGGCGCGCATCATCGACCTGGTGGCGCAGGCGCGCGACGAGTTCGGCGCCGGCCTGGTGCTGTTCCCGGAACTGGCGCTGTCGGGCTACCCGCCCGAAGACCTGTTGTTGCGGCCCGCGTTCCTGTCCGACTGCGAGGCCGCGCTGCAACGCATCGCCGCCGCCACCCACGGCATCGTCGCGGTGGTCGGCTGGCCGCAGGCGGCCGGCGCGGTGGTCTACAACGCCGCCAGCGTGCTGCGCGAAGGCCGCGTGGAGGCCACCTACCGCAAGCGCGAGCTGCCAAATTACGCGGTGTTCGACGAGCGCCGGTATTTCGACGTCGATCCCGATGGCGGCGCCTGCGTGTTCGAGGTCGAAGGCGTGCGCGTGGGCGTGCTGGTGTGCGAGGACCTGTGGTTCCCCGAGCCGCTGGAGCAGGCCGCCGCGGCGGGCGCGCAGCTGGTGCTGGTGCCCAACGCCTCGCCGTTCGAACGCGACAAGCACGCGCAACGCGATGCCCTGCTGGCGCAGCGGGTGGCCGAAACCCAGGTCGATGGCCGGGGCGTCGCGCTGGCCTACCTCAACATGGTGGGCGGCCAGGATGCGCTCGTATTCGACGGCGCATCGGTGCTCGCCGACGGCGACGGCATCGTGCACCCGGCGGCCGCGGCCTTCCTCGACGACTGGCTGGTCGCGGACTTCGACCCGCAGTCGCGCCGCTTCGAGGCGGTGCGCTGGACGGTGGACGGCGACGAGAGCCGCGATGCCTTGGCGTGGCGCGCGGTGGTGCGCGGAACCCGCGACTACTGCCGCAAGAACGGCTTCGAAAAAGCCTGGCTGGGCCTGTCCGGCGGCATCGATTCTGCGCTGGTGCTGGCGATCGCGGTCGACGCGCTGGGCGCCGACAACGTCACCGCGGTGCGGATGCCATCGCGCTACACGGCCGGCCTGTCCAACGACCTCGCCGTCGCGCAATGCGCGGCGCTTGGCGTGCGCCTGCTGGAACTGCCGATCGAGGCGCCGTTCCAGGGCTACCTCGACACCCTGGCCGCGACCTTTGCCGGCAAGCCGGTCGACACCACCGAGGAAAACCTGCAGTCGCGCACCCGCGGCGCGCTGCTGATGGCCTTGTCCAACAAGTTCGGCGGCCTGCTGCTGACCACCGGAAACAAGAGCGAGTACGCGGTCGGCTACGCCACTATCTACGGCGACATGTGCGGCGGTTTCGCACCGATCAAGGACCTGTACAAGACCGAGGTGTTCGCGCTGGCGCGCTGGCGCAACACCGTCGGCGGCAGCGCGCCCCATGGCGGCCAGGTGATCCCCGAGGCGGTGATCGAGCGGCCGCCATCGGCGGAATTGCGCGAGAACCAGACCGACCAGGACTCGCTGCCGCCCTACGACGTGCTCGACGCGATCCTGATGCGGCACGTGGACCAGGAGCAGTCGCGCGGGGAGATCGTCGCCGCCGGGTTCGATGCGGCCATCGTCGACAAGGTGCTTCGGCTGGTGCGCACCAGCGAATGGAAGCGTCACCAGGCCGCGCCGGGGCCGAAGGTGTCGCGGCGCGCATTCGGGCGCGAGCGGCGCTACCCGATCAGCAACGGCTATCGCGGATAGTTGCCGGCAGGGAGCCAGGCCCTGGCCTTCGGCTGTTCGCGCGGCGAATACTTCGAAGAGCAGCCTCTGGGCCGCTCCGTGGAAGGGGTCCCGGTAGCGGGACCGGCGCGCTGCGACTTGGCGGCACACACCTTTTACTACCCTTTGAGTGTGCGGATATTTCGTGGAGGAAGCCGGCGGCCCGCTATTCGCGGGACACGCCGCAAGTACATCCATGTAGGCTCATCGGCGACATCCATGTCGCCGAAGGTCCCGCGAATAGCGGGCCACCGGCTTCAGCACGGTTGCTCGGCGCTTGAAGAGCAAGAACGGCCGGAACCCTGGCCTCCAAGCTCGCCAGTCGCCGCCCGGCGGGCTGGGGGTGCGGAGAGTGGACCATGGATGGTCCACGACCCGACTTGAAGACAGGATGTCGTCAGGAGGGCACAGCACCCCCAGGCCGTCGGGCGGTGACTCCGGCCGAAGCCGACGTCCGGAGACTGAACTGCGCGCAAACAAAAACACCGCCCTTGGGCGGCGTTTTCGGTGGCAGCCGGCGTTTCGCCTACTCGTGGTCCAGCGCCGACTTGTCGCCGGCGAAGGGGTTGAGCCGGCGCAGCGACGAGGGATAGTCCGGCCAGTCGCCGCTCAGCCACGGGTGCTGCGGATCGTTCTGCTGCAGCACGCGCCGGGCGTCGGCGGCCAGGGCGGTGTTGCCGAGCTGGGTGTAGGCCTCGCCGAGAGTGGCGACCGCGTCGTTCTGGTACTGCGTCTGCGGATAGGTCTCCAGCATGTACTTGGCGCGGTCCGCCGCTGCAACCCAGGCGCCGCGGCGCATGTAGTACAGCGCGACGTCCAGTTCGTGCCGCGCGAACAGGTTGCGCAGCGCGACCATGCGCTGGCGCGCGTCGGCCGCGTAGCGGCTGTTCGGATAGCGCTCGGTGACGATCTTGAAATCGTTGTAGGCCTGCTGCGGCGTCGCCAGGTCGCGGCGGCTGGCGTCCAGGGTCCAGACCTTCTGCAGGAACACGGTGTCGCGGTTGGAGTTCACCAGGCCGCGCAGGTAGTACATGTAGACCGTGTTGCGATGGGTCGGGTAGGTACGGATGAAGCGGTCGATGGTCGAGATCGCATCGTCGTTCTTGCCCGACTTGTACTGCGCATAGGCGGTTTCGACCAGCGCCTGCTCGGTATAGGGCCCGTACGGGTATTGCGCGACCAGGCGCTTGTAGATCGTCAGCGCGCTGCTCCAGTCGCCGTCCATGACCTGCTCGTGGCCCTTCTGGTAGAGCTCGGCGACCGGCACGCCTTCGTTGGCGTCGCCATCCTTGAACATGCCCTTGAGGCGGGCGCAGCCGGAGGTGCCGAGCACGGCCACGAGCAGCAGCAGCAGCACGGGGCGCAGGAATGAACGTGGGGTCATGGGACGGGACTGAAGGCGCCGGGGGCACGAAGGACGGATAATAGCAGCGCCGCCGTGGCCCGCACCGCCCCGGATCGCCGCCACCCCTTCCCCGACGCCCGCAGGCCCGCGCCACATGCCCCACGACCACCCCGACCCCGAGCACGCAGACCAAGCCGAGCCGCGTCGCGCCGTGGTTCCGCAGGCGTCCGCGGGGCGCCGCTTCGACGCGGTGCTGGCGGAGCTGTTCCCTGAATTCTCGCGTTCGCGGCTGGCGGCCTGGATCAAGTCCGGGGACGTGCTGCTCGACGGCCAACCGTTGCGCCCGCGCGACCTGGTCCGTGGCGGCGAGGAAGTCGTGCTCGCGGCGGTGCTGGAAACCCAGACCCATGCGCAGGCGGAGGACATCCCGCTCCAGATGCTGCACGAGGACGCCGACGTGTACGTGCTCGACAAGCCGGCCGGGCTGGTGGTGCACCCGGGCGCCGGCAACCCGACCGGCACCCTGGTCAATGCGCTGCTGCACCGCGACCCCACGCTGGCGACGCTGCCACGCGCCGGGATCGTGCATCGTCTCGACAAGGACACGTCCGGCGTCATGGTGGTCGCACGCACGCTGCCGGCGCACACCGCGCTGGTGGCGCAGCTGTCGGCGCGCGCGGTGCACCGGCAGTACCTCGCCGTGGTGGTCGGCGCGCTGGTCAGCGGCGGCACCGCGAGCACGGCGATCGACCGCCACCCGCGCGACCGCATCCGCATGGCGGTGCGCGAAAACGGCCGCGACGCCGTCACCCACTACCGGCTGCGCGAACGCTTCCGTGCGCATACCGCACTGGAGTGCCGCCTGGAAACCGGCCGCACCCACCAGATCCGGGTGCACATGGCGCACCTCAAGCATCCGATCGTGGGCGACCCGCTGTATGGCGGGCCGCTGAAGCTGCCGCGTGCCGCCTCCGACGAGTTGATCGCGGTGCTGCGCGGCTTCAAGCGCCAGGCCCTGCACGCCGAGACGCTGGAATTCACCCACCCCACCAGCGGCGAACCCTTGCGCGTGAGCGCGCCGCTGCCGGCGGACATGCAACGGCTATTGCGGGCGCTGCGCGAGGACGCCGCGGCGCACGCGGAGAGTGGGCGCCGGTGAGCGCGATCCTGGCCGCCGACTGGCCGGCGCCGCCGGGCGTGGCCGCGTTCACGACCCTGCGCCATGGCGCCGGCGTGTCGGCGGCGCCGTTCGACCGGTTCAACCTCGGCACGCGCTGCGGCGACGTCGCCGAAGACGTCGCCGGCAACCGCGCGGAACTGTTGCAACGCTTCGGGCTGCCGTCGCCGCCGCGCTGGTTGCGGCAGGTGCACGGCACCACGGTCGCGATCGAACCCGGAACCGACGAACCCGAAGCCGACGCCGCGGTCACGCGAATGCCCGGCACGGTGCTGGCGATCCTCACGGCCGACTGCCTGCCGGTGGTGCTCGCGAGCGACGATGGCGGCGAAGTCGCCGTGGCGCACGCGGGCTGGCGCGGCCTGCATGCCGGTGTGCTGGAATCCACCGCCGCTGCGATGGAGGCCGCGGCCGGGCGCATCGTGGCCTGGCTTGGCCCGGCGGCAGGACCGCGGGCCTACGAGGTCGGCGACGAGGTCTTCAGTGCTTTCGTCGACCGCGATCCACGCGCAGCGGGCGCCTTCGCGGCGACCCGGCCCGGGCACTGGCGGGCCGACCTGTACGCACTGGCGCGGCAGCGCCTGGCCGATGCCGGCGTGACCCGCGTCCACGGCGGCGGCCTGTGCACCATCAGCGATCCGCAGCGCTTCTTTTCGCATCGCCGCGACCAGCGCGGCGGGCGCATGGCGACCCTGGCCTGGCAGCGCCCGGCGTAGGTCTCTGGATCCGGGTGTCGGTGGCGATCCAGTTGGTTTCCCGGGTCTTGCCGCCGTCGTCGGAAAACGCCTGCTCGAACCGCATGCTGTTCTCGTCGACCCCGCCGTTCGCGCCAAACTGCACGGGGGCGACCGGAACGGCCGTCAGGCGCTTGCGAGGGCAGCCAGGTAGTCGCGCCGCCATGCGGTGATGTCGTGCGTCCGCAGCGTTCCCATCATCGCCTGCCAGCGTTCCCTGCGCTCGTCACGGTGCATGCGCATCGCGGTCGCGATCGCGTCGGCGACGCCGTCCAGGTCGTAGGGATTCACCAGCAGGGCGCTGTCCAGCTCGCGCGCGGCGCCGGCGAAAGTCGACAGCACCAGCACGCCCGGATCCTCCGGGTCCTGCGCGGCGACGAACTCCTTGGCCACCAGGTTCATGCCGTCGCGCAATGGCGTCACCAGGCCGACCCGCGCCAGCCGGTAGAAGCCGGTGAGCGTGGGGTGCGCGTAGTTGCGGTTGACATAGCGCATCGGCGTCCAGTCCGGCTCGGCGTGGCCGCCATTGATGTGGCCGGCGAGTTGCTCGAGTTCCTCGCGCAGCGCCCGGTATTCGGCGACGTCGCCGCGCGAAACCGGCGCGATCTGCAGGTAGGTGAGCTTGCCCAGCTGCTGCGGATGTCGCTGCAGGTAGCGCGCGAAGGCGCGGAAGCGTTCCGGCAGGCCCTTGGAATAATCCAGGCGGTCGACGCCGATCGCCAGGGCGCGCCCCGACAGGCTGTCCTTGAGCCGGCGCACGCTGGAGTTCTCGACCGCCTCGCCCGCCTGCTGCGCGATGTGCGCGGTGTCGATGCTGATCGGGAAAGCACCGGCGTGCAACCGCCGCCCGCCTGCGGTTTCCAGCACCCCGGGCGATATCACGTCGCCACGGCCGAACAGGCGCACGTAGTCCTGGAAGCGCTCCAGGTCGCGGCTGGTCTGGAAGCCGACCAGGTCGTAGGCCGACAACCCCTCGAACAGCCGGCTGTGCTGCGGCAGCGCCGCCAGCAGGTCGGAGGACGGCATCGGCACGTGCAGGAAGAAGCCGAGCTTGCAGCGCACACCATGCTCGCGCAGCAGGGCGGCGAGCGGAATCAGGTGGTAGTCGTGGATCCAGACCATGTCGTCGTCGCGCAGCAGCGGCGCCAGTTTTTCCGCGAACAGCGCGTTGACGCGCCGATACGCCGCCCAGGTCTCGCGGCTGTAGTCGACCAGGTCGACGCGGAAATGCAGCAACGGCCACAGCGAACGGTTGGCGAACCCGTTGTAGTAGTCGGCGTGGTCGCGCCGCGACAGGTCGATGGTGACGTAGCGGATGTTGCCGTCGTGCTGCTCGTGCAGCTTGCCGGAGTGGCTCGGGTCGATCTTGCCGCTCCAGCCGAACCAGAGTCCGCCGGTCTCGTCCAGCGCGGCCTGCAGCGCGACGGCCAAGCCGCCGGCGCGCGATTCGCCCGGCAGCGCGACGCGGTTGGAAACCACCACCAGCCGGCTCACGCCTGGCCTCCCGGCGCGGCGTTCATACCGCGCTCTGCCACGGCCGGCTCAGCGCCATCGCGGCGATGATCAGGCCCACGTGCGAATAGGTCTGCGGGAAATTGCCCCAGGCCTCGCCGCTGTCGAAGGCCAGGTCCTCCGAGAGCAGTCCCAGCGGGTTGCGCCGCGCCAGCACCTGTTCGAACATCCCGCGCGCTTCGTCCTTGCGGCCGATCGACGCCAGCGCGTCGATGTACCAGAAGGTGCAGATGGTAAAGCTGGTCTCCGGCGCGCCGAAATCGTCGGGTGCGATGTAGCGGAACAGGCCCTGCCCGCGCTTGAGGTCGCGTCCGATCGCCTCGACCGTGGCGATGAAGCGCGGGTCGCGCGCCTCGATGAAGCCCAGGTCCGCGAGCAGCAGCAACGATGCGTCCAGGCGCTCGCCGCCGAAGGCGTCGGCGAAATGCCCGCGCTGCGCGTTCCAGGCTTCGTCCAGCACCCGCGCGCGGATCGCGTCGGCGCGCTGGCGCCAGTGCGCGGCACGCTCGTCGAGCTCGAAGCGCGCCGCGATCTTGGCCAGGCGGTCGCAGGCCGCCCAGCACATCACCGCCGAATAGGTGTGCACGTGGCTGCGGCCGCGGAATTCCCACAGGCCGGCATCTGGCTGGTCGTAGAGCGCGAAAGCGCGGTCGCCCAGCGACTGCAGGCGCTCGAAGGCCGCCAGGTCGCCGCGCTGGCGCAGGCGCTGGTCGAAGAACAGCTGCGCCGACGCCAGCACCACGCTGCCGTAGACGTCGTGCTGCTTCTGCAGCCAGGCCAGGTTGCCGCGCCGCACCGGGCCCATGCCGCGATAGCCGGCCAGGCTGTCGACTTCCTCCTCGGCCAGCGCGGTTTCGAAGCCGATGCCGTACACCGGTTGCAGGTCGGGTTCCTCGCCGGCGACCAGGTTGAAGATGTAGCGGATGTATTCCTCCATGCTGCGGGTGGCGCCCAGGCGGTTGAGCGCGCGCACCACGAAGGCGGCGTCGCGCAGCCAGCAGTAGCGGTAGTCCCAGTTGCGCGCGGTGTGGGGCGCTTCCGGGATCGACGTGGTCATGGCGGCAACGATGCCGCCGGTGTCCTCGTACTGGCACAGCTTCAGCGTGATCGCGCTGCGGATCACGGCGTCCTGCCATTCCAGCGGGATCGAGAGGTAGCGCACCCACTCGCGCCAGTACGCGGTGGTCTGGCGCTGGGCGTCGTCGACGAAGCTTTCCAGCGGCCGGGTGAGCGTCTCGTCCGGGCCGAGCACGAAGCGCAGTTCGCGGTCGAGCACGAACGGCAGCTCGTCGCGCAACAGCCGAAGCGGCGCGTCGGTGGTGAGCCGCAGGGTCATCCGCGGCAGCAGGAAACGCAGGTGGTTGCTGCCCCAGGTGCGCTCGGGCACGCGCGCGCCCCAGTCGGCCAGCGGCCGCAGGCGGATCCGCACCCGCGGGCTGCCGGCGAGCGGCCGCAGCCGCCGCACCAGCATCACCGGACGATAGAAGCGGCCATGCTGGCGCCAGCGCGGGGCGAAGTCGACCAGTTCGACCGTGCCGCCATGGCTGTCGTGCAGCAGCGTGCGCAGCAACGCGGTGTTGTCGATGTAGTGCTGCTCGGCGTGGGAGAAGTCCTCCAGTTCCACGCTCCAGTCGCCGCCATCCACCTTGGGCTGCAGCAGCGCGCAGAAGGCGGGGTCGCCGTCGAACGCCGGCAGGCAAGCCCATGCCACGCGGCCGCGGGCATCGACCAGCGCGCCGAAGCTGCCGTTGCCGACCAGCCCCAGGTCCAGGTTGGGCTGCTGCGTTGCTGCATTCATTGCGGTCGTCCCTCGTTGGTGCCCGGCATCGCGCCGAGCCAGTCGCGCACCGTCCCCGGATCCGGCAATCCGTAATGCGCGGCGCTGGGTTCACGCCCGCCGACCAGCACGCTCAGGCCGCCATCGGCGTTGACCACCGCAAAACCGCTCTCGTCGGTGAGGTCGTCGCCGGCGAACACCGGCACCCGGCCGCGGAACGGCGGCTCGTCCAGCAGGGCGCGGATCGCGCTGCCCTTGTCGCCGCTGGCCGGGCGCAGTTCGACCACATGGTCGCCGTGCTGCAGGCGATAGCCCGGCAGCCGCGGCAATGCGGCTTCCGCGAACCTGCGCAGCGCGTCGCCCGCACCGGGCGCCGTGCGCCAGTGCAGTCCCAGCGCCACGCCCTTGTCTTCGACCAGCGCGCCCGGATAAGCCTGCGCGATCGTGGTGGCTTCGGCGTGGATCGCCGCCAGCGCCGGCGGTGCCTGCGGCGGCAGGTGCAGGCGGGTGTTGCGCCGTTCCAGGCCATGCAGGCCGGCGGCCGGCAACTGCAGTGGCGCGAAAAGCGCGTCGATCGCATCGATGGAACGGCCACTGACCAGCGCCAGCGCGCCCTGCAGGCGTCGTGCCAGCGCCGCCAGTGTCGCGCGCAAGTCCCGGGGCACCACCACCGCCCCGGGGGCATCGGCGAAATCGAGCAGGCAGCCGTCCACGTCGAGGAACAGGGCCCAGTCGTCGGCGGGCGCCGGTGGACGCGGTCGTGAGGGATCGCGGCGCGCATTCATCCGCGCATTGTGGCCAAGGTCGCGTTATCGGCGGGTTCACATGCGCGCCACGCGGCCGTCCGCGAATGCGCCGGCGCGGCGCGGATCAGGCCAGGCCGGCTACTGCTCGACCGCCGCCGCGGGGTCGGCGCCGGGAAGCAACGGCCGGCCCGAGGCCTGCAGTGCCGAAAAGGCGCGGGCATTGCGCCCGCGGACCGCCTGCATCAACCGCTGGAATTCGGGCAGGTCACGCAGCGGTTCGACCAGCGGGTCGGGCGCATCGACGTTGGTTCGGGTGAGGTAGTACTCGCAAACCCAGCCGGCGGCGACTTCGCGCCGGACCACCGCCATCGCCGCCTCGCGATCCCCCAGCCATGCCAGCGCCACCGCCTCGGGCAGCTGCGAAAGGCGCCGTCGAGCCGCAGGCGGGAGTCGCCGGGTGGCCTCGACGACGCGCTGGAACATCCGGCGTGCATCGGCTTGCCGCCCGCTGCGCAGCATTGCGATGCCGACTTCGTTGGCCCCGTCCAGGTTCGAACCCAGCAGGGGCTCCTGCAGGTCGACGACACCCGGGCTGAGTTCGCCGCGCAGTTCGATCAGGGCCTCGTATTCGCGGGATTCCAATGCGGCGGTGGCGAGGTCGTCGCCGAAATACCGCTTGAAGCTTTCGCCTTCGCCGCCCTGTCGCTGCAGCCAGGCAAGTGCCGCGCGGTAGCCTCCGCGCCGACGTTCGGCCTCGAATGCGTCGTAGCTGGCCTGCATCGGGTGCCCGGACCCGCGTTCGGCCGCGCGCGCGAGTGCCGGCTGGCGCAGGATGCGGTACATGTCCGCCAGCGTGGCGCTGCAACCGCGACCGCCGGCCTGCCGGCAGGCTGCCGCCACGACCAGCGCCTCGCCGTAGCGGCCGACGCGCGCGAAGTGGCGTGCGAGTTCCCAGTAGGCTGCATCGAACCGCGGCGACACATCGATGGCGCGCCGGAACGCGGTGGCCGCTTCCTCGTCGCGACCCATTCCGCGCAGGGCCAGGGCGGTGGTGACATGGCCCTTGGGGTCGCGCGGTTCCAGCGCGACGTAGCGCTCGGAATACCGCAGCGCCAGCTCCGGCTGGTCCAGGATGCGGGCAGCGTCCGCGGTGTTGAGCTGCAGCAGCGGATGGTTCGGGGCCGCATCGGCCAGCTGGCGATGCGTCGCCAGGATGCGCTCGTAGCCGCGGTAGCTGGGGGCCAGGTCGTTGCGCGCGAACGGAATCAGCGCGCCCAGCACGCGGACGTCGAGGTCGCCCGGCGCACGCCGCGAGGCCTCGGCCGACAGCGTCTCCATCTCCTCGAACGCCTGCAGCCAGGGCACGCGCCCGTACCACCCCAGGCGTTGCACGCTGTCGGCCAGGGGCAGGTAGGCGGGAATGAATTCCGGATGCGCGCGCTGCAGCGGCCGCAACAGCTCGACGGCACGCACGAGCGATTCCTGGCTGCTTTCGCCGATCAGGCCGAGGGCCTGCAGGTAGGCCTGCTGCGACAGGCTGTCCAGCGCGACCGTGCCGCCGCTGGATGGCAACACGCTGAGCTGCAGCTTGTCGGCGACCGCGGCGGCGATTTCGCTCTGGATCGCCAGCGCGTCGTCGAGCTTGCGGTCGAAGGTCTGCGACCAGAGGTGGAATCCGTCGTCGGCCTTGATCAGCTGTGCGGTCACGCGCAGCGTCCGGCCCTGGCGGCGCACGCTGCCTTCGATCACGTGGGCGACGCCCAGTTCGCGGCCGATCTTGCGGATGTCCTGGTCACGGCCCTTGTAGGAAAACGAAGACGTGCGGCCGGCGACCTTCAATCCGGGCGTGTTGGCGAGCGAATTCAGGATCTCCTCGGACAGGCCGTCGGCGAAGTAGCCGTCCTCGACGGCGCCGCCCATGTTGACGAATGGCAGCACCGCGACGCTGGTGCCGGCAGCGGTGGGCGCGATTGCCTTCGCTGCCGTCGCTTGCGCCGGGGGCGGCGATCCGAATGTAGCCAGCAGCCGCTGCGCCGCGCCGCCGACGCCGATCCCGAGCACCGCGATCGCCGCCAGCAGCGCCCAGTCGCGCTTGCGCGTCCGGGGTGCAGGCGCATCGGCACCGTCCTCGCGCTCGCGCTCCAGGCCGCGATCGCCCAGGTTGAAATACCAGGCCAGGATGACTGCGACCGGGAAGCCGAGCATCAGCAGCCACAGCACCATCCGCAGGGTCCAGCCAGGGAGTTCCAGCGCCGGCGCGACGATATCGGTCAGCTGGAGCAACACCCAGGCCGTGGCGAGGTAGACCGCGCCGACCTTGAGCACCTTGCGGCGTGCCAGTTGCCCCAGCCAGCGCATCCCATGCCCCTGGTCGCGCACGACGCGACCCATTGGAGGGAAAACGCCCTGCCGGCCTGGAGTCGGTCAACGCCTTGCATCCGTGCTTCACGCCCGCATCTCCACGCTATCGCCGGCACCCCGGCCCCAATCCGGAGATTCCGTCCATGCGCATGGACAAGCTCACCTCCCGCTTCCAGCAGGCGCTGGCCGACGCGCAGTCGCTGGCCGTCGGCCGCGACCACAACCTGATCGAACCGGCGCACCTGCTGGTGGCGTTGCTCGACCAGCCCGGCGGCGGCAGCCGGCCGCTGCTGGCGCAGTCCGGGGTCAACGTGCCGTTGCTGCGCGAGCGCCTCGGCGAGGCGCTCGACAAGCTGCCGAAGGTCTCCGGCCAGGCCGGCAACGTCAGCGTCGGCAACGACCTGTCGCGGCTGCTCAACGTTACCGACAAGCTGGCCCAGCAGCGCGGCGACGGCTTCATCGCCAGCGAGCTGTTCCTGCTGGCGGCGCTGGACGACGGTGGCGACGCCGGCCGCGCGCTCAAGGCCGCTGGCGCCACCAAGCCGAAACTGGAAAGCGCGATCGATGCGATGCGCGGAGGCGAGAAGGTGCAGGACGAGAATGCGGAAGAGGCGCGCCAGGCGCTGGAGAAGTACACCATCGACCTGACTGCGCGCAGCGAGAAGGGCAAGCTCGACCCGGTGATCGGCCGCGACGAGGAGATCCGGCGCACCATCCAGGTGCTGCAGCGCCGGACCAAGAACAACCCGGTGCTGATCGGCGAACCCGGCGTCGGCAAGACCGCGATCGTCGAGGGCCTGGCCCAGCGCATCGTCAACGGCGAGGTGCCCGAAGGCCTCAAGGGCAAGCGCGTGCTGAGCCTGGACATGGGCGCGCTGATCGCGGGCGCCAAGTTCCGCGGCGAGTTCGAGGAGCGGCTCAAGGCCGTGCTCAACGACCTGGCCAAGAACGAGGGCCAGATCATCCTGTTCATCGACGAGTTGCACACCATGGTCGGCGCAGGCAAGGCCGAGGGCGCGATGGATGCCGGCAACATGCTCAAGCCGGCGCTGGCGCGCGGCGAGCTGCACTGCATCGGCGCGACCACGCTGGACGAGTACCGCAAGTACATCGAGAAGGACGCGGCGCTGGAGCGCCGCTTCCAGAAGGTCTTCGTCGGCGAGCCCAGCGTGGAGGACACCATCGCGATCCTGCGCGGGCTCAAGGAGAAGTACGCCGTGCACCACGGCGTCGAGATCACCGACCCGGCGATCGTCGCCGCGGCCACGCTGTCCAACCGCTACATCGCCGACCGCCAGCTGCCGGACAAGGCGATCGACCTGATGGACGAGGCCGCATCGCGCATCCGCATGGAGATCGATTCCAAGCCCGAGGAACTGGACCGCAAGGAGCGCCGGCTGATCCAGCTCAAGATCCAGCGCGAGGCGCTGAAGAAGGAGAAGGACGCCGAGTCCCGGAAGCGGCTGGCGGACCTGGAAAGCGACATCGCCACGCTGGAGCGCGAGTTCAACGACCTCGAGGAGGTGTGGAAGGCCGAGAAGGCGACGCTGCAGGGCGCGACGAAGATCAAGGAGCAGATCGAGCAGGTGAAGCTGCAGCTGGAAGCCGCGCAGCGCACCCAGGACTATGCGCGCATGAGCGAGCTGCAATACGGGCAACTGCCGGAGCTGGAAAAGCAGCTGAAGGCGGCGCAGGAAGCCGAGAACAAGGGCTTCACCCTGCTGCAGGACAAGGTCACCGCCGAGGAGATCGCGCAGGTGGTGTCGCGCTGGACCGGGATCCCGGTCAGCAAGATGCTCGAGGGCGAGCGCGAGAAGCTGTTGCAGATGGAGGCGCAGCTGCACACGCACGTGGTCGGCCAGGACGAGGCGATCAAGGTCGTGTCGGACGCGGTGCGGCGTTCCCGCGCCGGGCTCTCGGATCCCAACCGCCCGTCGGGCTCGTTCCTGTTCCTGGGGCCGACCGGCGTCGGCAAGACCGAGCTGACCAAGGCGCTGGCCGATTTCCTGTTCGACAGCAGCGACGCGATGGTGCGCATCGACATGAGCGAGTTCATGGAGAAGCACTCGGTCGCGCGCCTGATCGGCGCGCCGCCGGGCTACGTCGGCTACGAGGAAGGCGGTTACCTGACCGAGGCGGTGCGGCGCCGTCCGTACAGCGTGATCCTGCTCGACGAAGTCGAGAAGGCGCACCCGGACGTGTTCAACATCCTGCTGCAGGTGCTCGACGATGGCCGCCTCACGGATGGCCAGGGGCGCACGGTCGATTTCCGCAACACGGTGATCGTGATGACCTCCAACCTGGGTTCGCAGATGATCCAGGAGATGGGTGGCGACGATTCGCCCGAGGCCTACACCCAGATGAAGGCCGCGGTGATGGGCGTGGTCCAGGCACACTTCCGCCCGGAGTTCATCAACCGGCTCGACGACATCGTCGTGTTCCATGCGCTGGACAAGGCGCAGATCAGGGAGATCGCGAAGATCCAGTTGCGCGGGCTGGAGAAGCGGTTGGCCGAGCGCGGCATCGCGATCGAACTGTCGGACAAGGCCTTCGAGCTGCTGGGCAACGCCGGCTTCGATCCGGTCTACGGCGCGCGCCCGCTCAAGCGCGCGATCCAGCAGCAGATCGAGAACCCGCTGGCGTCGCGGATCCTGTCGGGGGACTTCGGCAGCGGCGATACCGTCCACGTCGATGCCGAGGGCGGGCAGCTGGTTTTCCGCTAGGCCACCCCGCCTCCGGATCCGTCCCGCCGCTCACACTGCAGTGCGCGCCGGCCGGTAAGGCGGCGTCGCCATCACCATCTCCGCGAGGGAGTAGGCGAGTTCGCGTTCGGCCAGGACCGCGGCATCGGCGCCGTGCGCGAGCAGGTGCTTGACCTGCGCTTCGCTGTGCGCGCGCGCCAGCACCGTGATCCGGGGGTTGAGCGCCTTCAACCGCTCGATCGTCTCGCCGGCTTCCAGCGCCTGCGGGATGGCGAACACCGCCAGCTTCGCGCGCTCCGGCGCGGCCTCCTGCAGCACCCGCTTGTTGGCGGCATTGCCGCGAACCACCGGCAAGCCGTAGGCCCGCGCCTGTTCGACCAGGTCGGCGTCGTCCTCGATCACCACCAGCGGCACGCCGCGCTCGTGCAGCAACTTGGCCAGCTGGCTGCCGACGCGGCCATAGCCGACGATGATCGCGTGGCCGGCGATGTCCATCGGCACGACTTCCGGCTCGGGTGGCGCGTTCGCGGCGACGCGTGCGTTCTCGCGCGCCATCCAGCGGTCCAGCACCATGAACAGAATCGGGTTGAGCATGATCGAGATCAGCGCGCCGGCCAGCACCAGGCTGTGGCCGTCCTTGGGCAGGATCCCCAGCGTCAAGCCGAGTCCGGCGATGATGAAGGCGAACTCGCCGATCTGCGCCAGGCTGGTGGAGATCGTCAGCGCGGTCGCGTTGGGATGGCCGAACGCACGCACGATCGCGTACGCCGCCGCGGACTTGCCGAACACGATGATCAGGGTGGTGGCCAGCACCTGCCACGGATGCTGGACCAGGATGTTGGGGTCGAACAGCATGCCCACCGAGACGAAGAACAGCACCGCGAATGCGTCGCGCATCGGCAGGGAATCCTGCGCCGCCTGGTGGCTGAACTCGGACTCGTTCAGCAGCATGCCGGCGAAGAACGCACCGAGCGCGAACGACACCCCGAACAGTTCGGCGGAACCGAACGCCACGCCCATCGCGATCGCCAGCACCGCCAGCGTGAACAGTTCGCGCGAACCGGTGCCCGCCACCCGCTCCAGCACCCACGGGATCGCCTTGCGGCCGACGACCAGCATGAAGGCGACGAACGCGGCGACCTTGCCGAAGGTCAGCGCCAGCGCCTTCAGCACCGCGCCGGCGCCCACCGCCTCGGCGCCGGCGAGCGCCCCGGCCAGCGCCGGGATCAGCACCAGCGCGACCACGCAGGCCAGGTCCTCGACGATCAGCCAGCCGACCGCGATCTTGCCCCGGCGCGTATCCAGCAGCCGCCGCTCCTCCATCGCCCGCAGCAGCACCACGGTGCTGGCCGTGGCCAGCGAGAAACCGAACACGATGCCCTGGATGTGCGACCAGCCCATCATCTCGGCCAGGCCCCAGCCCAGCAGCGTCGCTACCGCGATCTGCGCGACCGCGCCGGGGATGGCGATGTTCTTCACCGACATCAGGTCGCGCAGCGAGAAATGCAGGCCGACCCCGAACATCAGCAGGATCACGCCGATCTCGGCCAGTTGCGGCGCGATCTCGGCGTCGCCGACGAAGCCCGGCGTGAACGGCCCGGCCAGCACCCCCGCGAGCAGGTAGCCGACCAGCGGCGACAGCCGCAGCCGGTGGGCCAGCGCGCCCAGCGCGAAGGCCAGCACGAAGCCGAATACCAGCATCGCGATCAGTGAGGTGTGGTGCGGCATTCGTCGGCCGTGCGTGGTCAGGTCCGGGAGTGTCGCCGCTGCCGCCGTGCCCGCGCAAACCGTGTCCCCGGTGCCGGCTCGTGCCCTACTGGCCAGGGGCGGCGCCGATGACGGCAGGATCAGCGCTGCAGCCGCGAAAACGCGAACAGCGCGGCCAGCGGGTGTCGCCGCCGCTCGACCAGCGCCCGCAGCAGGCCGGCGCCGAGCATGCTGTAGGTGATGCCGTTGCCGCCATACGCCATCGCGAACAGCACCCGCGGTCCGTATTGCGGATGCGGGCCGAAGAACGGCAGGCCGTCCGCGGTTTCGGCAAAGGTGCCGGCCCAGGCGAACGCGGGCACCAGCGGCAGCCCCGGGAACAGGTCCAGTACCTGCCGCAACAGCTTGCGCGCCTTGCCGTCGACGCGCGCGTCGCGGCGCGCGGGGATGTCGACCGCATCGTCGGCGCCGCCGACCAGGACGCGGCCGTCGCTGGTGGCGCGCAGGTACAGGTAGGGGCGCGCCGTTTCCCAGAACAGCGTGGTGGCCAGCGCGCCGAGCGCGCCGCGCTCGATCGGATCGGAGACGCACGCGTAGCTGCTGCGGTTGCGGGCCACGCGCTGGTCCAGCCATTGCTGGCTCTCGTAGCCGGCGGCCAGCACCACGTGGCGGGCACGCACCCGGCAGCCCTCCGGCGTGGTCAGGGTGACGCCGCGCGGCGTGGCGCTGACCTGCGCGATGTCGGTGCGATCGAAGACCTCGATGCCGCGCTCCTGCAGGCGTGCCAGCAGGCGATAGGCCATCCGGTAGGGATCCATGCGCGCGGCCACGCGGCTGAGGATCGCGCCCGGCGCGTCGAATCCGTAACGGCCGCGGACCGCGCCGGGGTCGAGCCAGGCGACATCGAATCCGTGCCGCTTGCGCAGTTCGAATTCCTCGCGCAACGCCTTCGCATGCCGGCGCTTGCTGGCGTAATAGAGGCTTCGGGTTCGGGCGAAGCCGACATCGCGCACTTCGGCGGCCTTGGTCCGCAGCATCCCGATGGCTTCGGCGCAGCTGCGATAGGCGAGCACCGCGTCGGCTTCGCCATAACGCCTGGCCAGGTCCGTCATCGGCGTATCGATCTCGTATTGCAGCAGCGCGGTGCTGGCCGCGGTGCTGCCCCAGCCGATGTCGCGGCGGTCGATCACCACGACCTCGTGGCCATGCGCCGCCAGCTCGTCGGCGATCAGCGCGCCGCTGATGCCGCCGCCGAGTACCGCCACGTCGCAGCGCAGGTCGCGTTGCAGTGGCGGGAAGGCATGCAGCAACCCGTTGCGCACCGCCCACCAGGGGTAACCGCTCTTCAGGTCCATCCCGGCACGCTATCGGCAGCAGTGCGGGGCGGGGGTGAAAGTCGCGCGCAGGCCACGGCGTGGCTGGCGACGCACCGCGGCCGGGCTGCGGCCGACCGGCCAGGGCGGCCGGGCCGGGCCGGGCCGTTACAATGGCCGGATGATTTCCTTCCGCAATTTCGCCCTCCGGCGGGGCGAGCGCCTGCTGCTGTCCGATGTCGACCTGACCCTGCAGGCGGGCTGGCGCGTGGGCGTGGTCGGTCGCAACGGCACCGGCAAGTCCTCGTTGTTCGCCGCCCTGATGCACCAGCTCGAACCCGACAAGGGCGACCTCGACCTGCCAGGCAAGGCGCGGATCGCATCGGTGGCGCAGGAGACGCCGTCGCTGCCGGACGCGGCGAGCGACTTCGTGCTGTCGGGCGACGCCGCGGTGCACGCCGCGATCCAGGCCGAGGCCAACGCCTTCGCCAACGAGGACTGGGAAGCGGTCGCCGAAGCCCACCACCGGCTCGAGGAGTTGAATGGCTACGATGCCTCCGCGCGCGCCGGGCGCCTGCTGCACGGCCTGGGGTTCGCGGCCGAAACCCACGCCCGCCCGGTGTCGGACTTCTCCGGCGGCTGGCGCGTGCGGCTCAACGTCGCGCGCGCGCTGATGACGCCGTCGGACCTGCTGCTGCTGGACGAACCCACCAACCACCTCGACCTCGACGCGGTGTTGTGGATGGAACAGTGGCTGTTGCGCTATCCGGGCACGCTGCTGGTGATCTCGCACGACCGCGAGTTCCTCGACAACGTCACCACCCACACCCTGCACCTGCACGAAGGCAGGGCGAAGCTGTACACCGGCGGCTACACCGCGTTCGAGCGCCAGCGCGCCGAGCAGCTGCGCCAGCAGCAGATCGCGCACGAGAAGGAACAGGCCGAGCGCGCGCACCTGCAATCGTTCATCGACCGCTTCAAGGCCAAGGCCAGCAAGGCCAGGCAGGCCCAGTCGCGGATGAAGCGGCTGGCCAAGCTCGCCGGCACCGAGGCGGTACGCGCGGAACGCTCGCTGCGGATCGAATTCCCGCAGCCGGCGCGAATGCCCAATTCGCTGATCCGCCTGAACCACGTCGATGCGGGCTATGGCGTGGCCCCTATTGGAGCGGCTTCTGTGGGAGCGGCTTCAGCCGCGAGCTCTTCCCATCCACTCCAGAAGCTCGGGGCTGAAGCCCCTCCCACAGTGATCCTGCACGACGTCAATTTCGGACTCGAGGCCGGCGACCGCGTCGGCCTGCTCGGTCCCAACGGGGCCGGCAAGTCGACGCTGGTCAAGACCCTGGTGGGCGAGCTGCCGCTGCTGGCCGGCGAGCGCAACGCGCACCCGGACATGCGCATCGGCTACTTCGCCCAGCACACGGTGGAATCGCTGCATGCGGGGCAGTCGCCGATCGACCACCTGCGCGAGTTGTCCCCGGACAGCGCGGTGCAGGCGTTCCGCGATTTCCTCGGCAAGTGGAACTTCCCCGGCGACCGCGCCTTCGAGAGCATCGACGGCTTCTCCGGCGGCGAGCGCGCGCGCCTGGCGCTGGCCCTGATCGCGTGGCGGCAACCCAACGTGCTGCTGCTCGACGAACCGACCAACCACCTCGACCTCGACATGCGCGAGGCGCTGGCCGAAGCGCTGAGCGATTTCGATGGCGCCATCGTCATGGTCTCGCACGACCGCCACCTGATCGGGCTGGTGTGCGAGACGTTCTGGCGCGTGGCCAGCGGCAAGGTCGAGGCCTTCGACGGCGACCTGGACGAATACGCGGCGTGGCTGCGCTCGCGCCCGGGCAGCGAAACGGCGAAGCTCGACAAGCCGGCGAAGGCGCCGCTGGTGTCCGCGCCAGCGCCGGCGCCGAAGCCGGCGTCGCCAATCAACCCCCGCAAGCTGGCCCAGGCCGAGGCGCGCGTGGCCGAACTGGAATCCCGGCTCGCGGCGATCGAAGCCGAACTCGCCGATCCGCGGCTGTACGCGCAGGACAATGGCGTGCGCGCCGCGCAGCTCGGGCGCGAGCAGGGCGAGCTGCGCACGGCACTGGAAACCGCGGAGCAGGCGCTGCTGGCGCTGTACGAAACGGCCTGAACGTCCACGGGTCCCTGGCCGGCGCGCACCTGGAGAACATCGCCGGACCGCGGCCTCGCGCATGCGCCGCCGGCCGGAGCTTGCCATCGTCGCCCCACGCCGCGACCATGCGGCAACCGCTGCCGGCAGGGAACGCATGAGCAACGAACTGGTCTACCTGCTGCTGATCTTCGGGCTGCTGGTGGTGCCGCGCGCATTGCAGCGGCTGCAGATCCCGGCGCCGATCAGCTGCCTGCTGCTGGGCATCGGCGCGATGCTCGCCTGGGGCGACCGCACCCACGATCCGGTGGTGGTGCTGCTCTCGGCGCTGGGCATTTCCTCCCTGTTCCTGTTCGCCGGCCTGGAGGTGGAACTGAAGGCATTGCGGCGCGGGCTCGGACGGCTGACGCTGCACCTGCTGGTCCGCGTCGCGTCGCTGGCGCTCATCACCTGGCTCGGTTGGCGCTACCTCGACCTGGGGTGGCAGGCCTCGACGCTGCTGGCGCTGGCGCTGCTGACGCCATCCACCGGATTCATCCTCGACACCCTCGAACGCCTCGGGCTCGACCCGGGCGAACGCTTCTGGGTCACCAGCAAGGCGATCGCCGGCGAATTGCTGGCACTGGCGGTGCTGTTCGTGGTGCTGCAGGCCGATGATCCGCTGCAGCTGGGGACCGCATCGCTGGCGATGCTCGCGCTTCTGGTCGGGCTGCCGCTGCTGTTCCTGGCGCTGGGGCGCTGGGTGATGCCGCAGGCTCCGGGCTCGGAGTTCTCGCTGCTGGTGATGGTGGGGATGGTCGCCGCCTACGTCACCTTCAAGCTCGGGGTGTACTACCTGGTCGGTGCGTTCATCGCCGGGCTGACCGCGCGCCTGCTGCGCGATCGCATGCCGCGGCTGGCCTCCCACGACAACATCCAGGCGTTGCGCCTGTTCGCGACGTTCTTCGTGCCGTTCTATTTCTTCCACGCAGGCACCCAGGTCTCGCGCGACGCGCTGAGCTGGGAGGCGCTGGCGACGGGCGTGGTGCTCACCGCGATCGTGCTGCCGCTACGCGTGGGCATCACCTGGTTGCAGCGCCGGGTGCTCTTCCGCGAGTCGCACCGCAGCGCATTGCGGGTGTCGGTGGCGCTGGCGCCGACGCTGGTGTTCACGCTGGTGCTGGCGGAGATCCTGCACGCGCGCTTCGCCATCCCTGGCGCGCTGTTCGGCGGGTTGATCCTGTACACCACGCTCAACACGCTGCTGCCGTCGCTGGTGCTGCACCAGGCCTTCGACATCGATCCGATCGACGTCCGCGACCATCGCCATCCCGAGGACCGCGTCGGCGCGCCTCCGGGGGAGTCGGACAGGGCAATGCCGGGCTGACGCGCGCGGGCGCACCGCTTGCCACCCCGGTCCCGGAGCAACGGATCGAGCATCGGGACCATCCCGGATGGCTCGTGGCGAGGGCCGGGGCGCGTTCCGGTCGTTGGCCTTTCAGCGATCGGGGTCTCGCGGCTTGATTGCGCGGTTGCAGGCCCCAGAATATGCGCTGGTTTCCAGCGTTGCCTCGCCCCATGCCGATCTACGCATTCGCCTGCGCCGCCTGCGGCCACCAGTTCGACCGCCTGCAGAAGCTGTCCGATCCGGACCCGGCCGCGTGCCCGGCATGTGGAGCGCCCGCGGTCGAGCGGCAGGTGACGGCGCCGTCGTTCCGGCTCTCGGGCAGCGGCTGGTACGAGACCGACTTCAAGAAGGATGGCGACCGCAAGCGCAACCTGGCGGGCGATGCCGCCGGGACCGGCAGCGGCGACAGGCCCGAGGCCAAGCCCGCCGCAGCCAAGGCCGAGACAAAGGCCGAGGCCAAGCCGGAGCCGAAGCCGGCTGCGAAAGCCGAAGTCGCCAAGCCCGCTTCCTAGAACCGATGTCTGGTTGCGGGCCGCCGCGGCGGACGCGCCCGTTGTCCGCCCGCGCCGTCGGAAACCCGGCAGGCCTTGCGCTACCGGCTAAAATGACCGGCTTTCCGGCCGGTGCCGGAACCCCGGAGTATCCATGCGTACCCATTTCTGCGGCCTGATCGACGAGGCCCTGGTCGGCCAGACCGTGGCCCTGTGCGGCTGGGCCGACGTCGCCCGCGACCTCGGCGGCCTGTGCTTCATCGACCTGCGCGACCACGAGGGCATCGTCCAGGTCGTCGCCGAACCCGATGCCGGCAGCGCGGGCAACGCCGCGGTCGTCGCCACCGCCGCCCAGGTCGGCTACGAGGACTGCCTGCGCGTGACCGGCGTCGTGCGCCGGCGCCAGAGCGTCAACAACAGGATCGCGACCGGCCAGGTCGAGGTCGTCGCGCAGTCGATCGAGGTGCTGAACAAGGCGCAGCCGCTGCCGTTCCATGCCCACGAGAACGCCGGCGAGGACATCCGCCTCAAGTACCGCTACCTGGACCTGCGCACGCCGAAGATGCAGCAGATGATGCGCACCCGCACCAGGCTGGTGCAGGCGCTGCGGCGCTGGCTGGATGCGCGTGGCTTCCAGGACATCGAAACCCCGATCCTGACCAAGGCCACGCCCGAAGGCGCGCGCGACTTCCTGGTGCCGGCGCGGATGCACGCGGGCGAGTTCTACGCGCTGCCGCAGTCGCCGCAGTTGTTCAAGCAGATCCTGATGGTCGCGGGCTTCGACCGCTATTATCAAATCGCGCGATGCTTCCGCGACGAGGCGCTGCGCGCCGACCGCCAGCTCGAGTTCACGCAGCTGGACATGGAGTTCGCCTGGGTCGACGAGCAGGTCGTGCAGGACACCACCGAGGCGCTGATCCGCGACGTGTTCCGCGAAGTGATGGACGTGGAGCTGGCCGCGCCGTTCCCGCGCATGACCTACGCCGAAGCGATGCGCCGCTACGGTTCCGACAAGCCGGACCTGCGCATCGCGCTGGAACTGGTCGACGTCGCGGAGCAGGTCAAGTCCTCGCAGTTCAAGGTATTCACCGACTGGGCCGGCGCCGAGGGCGGGCGCGTTGCCGCGCTGCGCATCCCCGGCGGCGCGTCGCTGTCGCGCAAGCAGATCGACGAATACGCCGCCCACGCGGCCAAGTACGGCTCCAAGGGCCTGGCCTACGCCAAGATCGACGAGGCCGGCGTGGTCAACTCGCCGATCGCCAAGTTCTTCGACGAAGCCGCGTTCACGGCCGTGCTCCGGGCAGTGGGCGCCGGCCATGGCGACATCGTGTTCTTCGGCGCCGGCCCGTACAACGTGGTCAGCGACTTCATGGGGGCGCTGCGGCTCAAGGCCGGCAAGGATTTCAACCTGGTCGCGGAAGGCTGGGCGCCGCTGTGGGTCACCGACTTCCCGATGTTCGAGTGGGACGACGAGGAGCAGCGTTACGTCGCGCTGCACCACCCGTTCACCGCGCCGGCGGTCGACGACGAGGCCGACCTGCGCGCGAACGCCAGGACCGCGGTCTCGCGCGGCTACGACATGGTGCTCAACGGCAACGAGATCGGCGGCGGCTCGATCCGCATCCATCGATCGGCGATGCAGTCGGCGGTGTTCGAGCTGCTGGGAATCGGCGCCGAGGAAGCCGAAGCCAAGTTCGGCTTCCTGCTCGACGCGCTGAAGTACGGCGCGCCGCCGCACGGCGGCATCGCCTTCGGCATCGATCGCATTGCCGCGCTGATGGCCGGTACCGAATCGATCCGCGACGTCATCGCCTTCCCCAAGACCACCACCGCGCAATGCCTGATGACCGGCGCGCCGTCGCCGGTGCCGGACAAGCAGCTGGCCGAAGTGCACGTGTCGATCCGTGCCAGGCACAAGGAGTAGGACGTGGCGTTCGCGATCCGCCGCGCCGTGCCCGCCGATGCCGAGGCGCTGTCCCGGATCGGAACGCGCACCTTCGTCGACACCTTCGGGCACCTGTATGCGGACGCGGACCTGCAGGCGTTCCTGCGCGAAAGCCATTCCACCGCGGCCTATGCGCGCTACCTGGCCGATCCGCACTTCGCGCTTTGGCTGCTGGAGGACGATGCCCGGGCCGGGGAAGCCCGGAGCGGCGAAGCGGTCGGCTACGCGGTCGCCGGCCCCTGCGGGCTGCCGCATCCTGAAGTGGCACCGGGCGACGGCGAATTGAAGCGCCTGTACCTGCTGCCCTCGCTGCACAACGGCGGCTGGGGCGGGCGCCTGTTCCAGGCCGCGCTCGACTGGCTGCAACGCGAAGGCCCGCGCACGCTGTGGATCAGCGTCTGGTCGGAGAACCAGGGCGCGCAGCGCTTCTACGCGCGGCACGGGTTCGAGAAGGCCGGCGAATACGAGTTTCCGGTCGGCAGCGTGCGCGACCGCGAGTTCATGTTCCGGCGTCGCGCATCGGCGGCATGAGCCACCGCGTCATCCTGCTGCACGGCCTGTGGATGCCCGGCGCGGCGATGCACTGGCTGGCCACGCAGCTCAGGACGGCGGGCTACAGCCCGGAAACCTTCAGCTACCACAGCGTCGCCGACGGTCCGGACCTGGCGGTGCCGCGGCTGGTCGAACGGCTGCAGGCGCATGCCCGCGAGCATGGCGATGGAATCGACATCGTCGCCCACAGCCTCGGCGGCCTGATCGCGTTGCAGGCGCTGTGCGAGGCCCCGGACCTGCCGGTGCGGCGGGTGGTCTGCCTGGGTTCGCCCCTGACCGGTAGCGGCGCGGCCACCGGGATGCTGCGCTGGGCGCCGGCGGCGAGCCTGCTCGGGCGCAGCGCCGCGCTGCTGCAGCAGGGGATCGCCTGCTGGCAGGGGCGGGCGCAGGTCGGGGCGATCGCGGGGCACGTGCCGCACGGGCTGGGCGCGCTGTTCGCCGGGTTCGGCGGCGAGCACGACGGCACCGTGGCCGTGGCCGAAACCCGCCTGCCCGGGCTCGCCGACCACGTCGTGGTCGATGCCAGCCACAGCGGCCTGCTGTTTTCGGCGCAGGCGGCGGCGCAGACCGTCGCGTTCCTGCGCGACGGCCACTTCGTCCATTCGTAGGCGCGCGCGGGCACCGGCCCTCCGCGACCTTCGAGGCAGGAGTGCCCGCCGCGCCCGATCGCCCCTGGCGAAACCGCCCCCGCAGCGGCCGGATGCGTTCCTGGCCACTGAAGCGGGATAAAATCGCCGCCTTTCCCGCGCAGCAGACCAGGATCCCATGGGTAGAGGACCGTCCATCGAGGCCCGCAAGAACGCCGAAGACGCGCGCCGCGGCAAGATCTTCACCAAGATCATCCGCGAGATCGGCGTTGCCGCGCGCGCCGGTGGCGGCGATCCCGCCAACAACCCGCGCCTGCGCGCGGCGATCGACAAGGGCCTGTCGGCGAACATGACCAAGGACGTCATCGAGCGCGCGATCCGGAAGGCCACCGGCGAACTGGAAGGCGTGGTCTACGAGGAAATCCGTTACGAGGGCTACGCACCCGGCGGCATCGCGGTGATCGTCGATTGCCTGACCGACAACAAGGTGCGCACCGTGGCCGACGTGCGCCATGCCTTCGGCAAGTTCGGCGGCAACCTCGGCACCGACGGCTCGGTCGCCTTCATGTTCAGGAAGCTCGGCGTGCTGTCATATGCGCCCGGGGCGGGCGAGGATGCCGTGACCGAGGCGGCGATCGAGGCCGGTGCCGACGACGTGGTCGCCTACGACGACGGCGCGATCGACGTGCTCATGGCGCCCGAGGCCTTCGCCGCGGTCAAGGCGGCGATGGAAGCCGCCGGCCTGAAGCCGGACCTGGCCGAAGTCACGATGCGCGCGGACAACGATGTCGCCGTTTCCGGCGACACCGCGCAACAGGTCGCCAAGCTGCTGGGCTGGCTGGAGGACCTCGACGACGTGCAGGCCGTGTATTCCAACGCCGAGCTGGGCGCGGACGCGTACGCCTGAGCGCGTAAGCTGACGCCGTGACCAGGATCCCGGGAATCCCCTTCGACTTCGCGCGCCCGGCGGCGCTCCACGCCCAGGGCAGGGTCCGGCTCCGGGCCCTGCGTTCCACGCGCCGGGGGCGTGCGGCGTGATCCGCATCCTCGGAATCGACCCCGGCTCGCAGCGCACCGGCATCGGCGTCATCGACGTCGCCGCCGACGGCCGCTGCAGCTACGTGCACGCGCAGGCGTTGGTGCTGCTGGGCGCGGCCGACTTCCCGTCGCGGCTGGGCCTGTTGTGCGAAGGGCTGGAGGCGTTGCTGGAGCAGTGGCAGCCGCAGCAGGTCGCGATCGAGACGGTGTTCATGGACAAGTCGGCGATGTCGGCGCTCAAACTCGGCCATGCGCGCGGCGCGGCACTGGCGACCGTGGTGCGGCGGCGGCTGCCGGTCAGTGAATACGAGCCGCGGGTGATCAAGCAGTCGCTGGTCGGCCGCGGCGCCGCCGACAAGGCGCAGGTGCAGCACATGGTGCGGCTGCTGCTGAAGCTGCCGGACACCCGGCTGCAGGCCGACGCCGCCGACGCGCTGGCGGTGGCCTTGACCCACGCGCACATGGGCGCGACCGCCGCGCGCAGCGGCCTCACCACCGACCAGTTGCGGAGACGACGCGGATGATCGGGCGCCTCAAGGGCATCCTCGCCCACAAGCAGCCCCCGTGGCTGGTGGTGGACGTCAATGGCGTGGGCTATGAACTGGAGGCGCCGATGAGCACCTTCTACGACCTGCCCGACGTCGGCCGCGAGGTGGCGCTGTTCACCCACTACGCGCAGAAGGAAGACAGCGTGTCGCTGTACGGATTCCTGCGCGATGGCGAGCGGCGCCTGTTCCGGGACGTGCAGAAGGTCAGCGGCATCGGCGCGAAAATCGCGCTGGCGGTGCTGTCTGGCGCCAGCGTGGACGAGTTCGCGCGCATGCTGCAGGCCGGCGACGTGGCTGCCCTCACCCGCATCCCCGGGATCGGCAAGAAGACCGCGGAACGCATGGTGGTCGAGCTGCGCGACCGCGCGGCGGGCATGGAGTGGGGCGGGGCCAGCGTTGGCGGCCCGCTGGCCGGCGTCGCCGCCGACGCCCAGTCCGAGGCCACGGTGGCGCTGCAGCAACTGGGCTACAAGCCGGCCGAAGCCGCGCGCATGGCGCGCGATGCGGTGGCCGCCGGCGACGATGCCGCGGCCATCATCCGCAAGGCGCTAAAGTCCGCGCTGCGCTGAGGCGGCGAGGCGACTCCAGGGAAGCTTGATGTCCAACCACGCACCATCGGCGCAAGCCGCCAGCAAGGATACCCAAGGCCACGGCAATGTCGGTTTGACCGGCTTGGTCGTCGGTGCGATCGGGGTCGTGTTCGGGGACATCGGCACCAGCCCGCTGTACACGCTGAAGGAAGCCTTCAGCCCGCACTATGGCCTGACTGCCAACCACGACACGGTGATCGGCATCTTGTCGCTGGTGTTCTGGGCGTTGATGGTGGTGGTCACGCTCAAGTACGTCACCATCATCATGCGCGCGGACAACGAGGGCGAAGGCGGCATCATGGCGCTGATGGCGCTCGCCCAGCGCACCCTGCCCAAAGGGTCGAGCTCGGCGTATGCGGTCGGGATCCTCGGGATCTTCGGCGCGTCGCTGTTCTTCGGCGACGGCGTGATCACGCCGGCGATCTCGGTCCTGTCCGCGGTCGAGGGCCTGGAGGTGGCCGCGCCACAGCTCGACGCCTGGGTGGTGCCGATCACCGTGCTGGTGCTGCTGGCATTGTTCGCCACGCAACGCTACGGGACCGAGCGGGTCGGACGCGTGTTCGGTCCAGTCACGATCGCCTGGTTCCTCTCGCTGGCCGCCCTGGGCGTGGCCAACATCCACCATGAGCCCGAAGTGCTGCATGCGCTCAACCCGTGGTTCGCGACGCGCTTCTTCGTGACCCACGGCTGGCATGGGGTTTTCATACTCGGAGCCGTGGTGCTGGCGGTGACCGGTGGAGAGGCCCTGTACGCGGACATGGGCCACTTCGGTGCAAAACCCATTCGCCTGGGTTGGTATTTCTTCGTCCTGCCTTCGCTGATGCTCAACTACCTCGGCCAAGGTGCGCTGGTGCTCGAGGATCCGGCCGCGATCCAGAATCCCTTCTACCTCGGGGTGCCGGACTGGGGCCGGTTTCCGATGATCGGCTTGGCCACCGCGGCAACGGTGATCGCATCGCAGGCGGTGATCACCGGCGCATTCTCGGTCGCCCGCCAGGCGATGCAGCTGGGTTACATCCCCCGCATGGAGATCAAGCACACGTCCAGCGACACGATCGGCCAGATCTACATTCCATGGATCAACTGGGCGCTGATGGTCGCCGTGATCGCGCTCGTGCTGGCCTTCGAAAGCTCGACCGCGCTGGCATCGGCCTACGGCGTCTCGGTATCGGGCACCATGCTGATCGATACCTTGCTGCTGGCGCTGGTTGCGCGCGCGACCTGGCCGCGCTGGCGCATCTGGGTGTTACCCCTGTGCGCGGTGTTCGTGGTGGTGGACCTCGCCTTCCTGGTCGCCAACGGCGTCAAGTTCTTCGACGGGGCCTGGTTCCCGGTGGTCCTCGGTCTGTCCGTGTTCACCGTGTTGCGCACCTGGCGCCGCGGCCGCGAACTGCTGTACCAGGAGATCCGCAAGGAAGGCATCCAGCTCGACAGCTTCCTGCCAGGGCTGATGCTGGCGCCGCCGGTGCGGGTGCCGGGCACCGCGATCTTCCTGATCGCGCAGCAGGGCATGGTGCCGCAGGCGCTGCTGCACAACCTCAAGCACAACAAGGTGCTGCACGAACGCAACGTGTTCCTGACCGTGCAGACCCTTGACGTGCCATACGCGCCATCGACAGGACGCCTGCAGATCAGACCGATCGGCGACGACTTCTACCGCGTGGTGATCCGCTTCGGCTTCATGGAGACCCCCGACGTTCCGTTGGCGCTGATGCGCTCCTGCGACCAGGGCGGGGTGTATTTCGACCCGATGGAGACGACCTATTTCGCCAGCCGCGAGAACGTGGTCGCCGGCAAGCGCCGCGGCATGCCGGTGTGGCGCGACAAGCTGTTCGCGGTGATGCATCGCAACGCCGCGCCAGCGACGGTGTTCTTCCGCATCCCGGGCAACCGCCTGGTGGAGCTCGGGGCGCAGGTCGAAATCTGACCGCCCGGCGGCGCTGCCCTTCGCAAGGGCCACGTGCGACCATACCGGCATGACCGAAGACCGCATCATCGCCGCCGGTGCCACCCGTGAGGACGAGGCCGTCGAGGCCTCGATCCGCCCCAAGCGGCTCGACGAATACCTCGGCCAGCAACCGGTGCGCGAGCAGCTCGGGATCTACATCGAGGCGGCGCGCAAGCGCGGCGAGGCGATGGACCACGTGCTGATCTTCGGCCCGCCCGGGCTGGGCAAGACCACCCTGAGCCATGTCATCGCCAATGAACTCGGGGTCGGCCTGCGGGTGACGTCCGGCCCGGTGATCGAGAAGGCCGGCGACCTCGCCGCGCTGCTCACCAACCTGCAACCGCACGACGTGCTGTTCATCGACGAGATCCATCGCCTGTCGCCGGTGGTCGAGGAAGTGCTGTATCCGGCGATGGAGGATTTCCAGATCGACATCATGATCGGCGAGGGCCCGGCGGCGCGCTCGATCAAGCTCGACCTGCCGCCGTTCACGCTGGTCGGCGCCACCACCCGTGCAGGCCTGCTCACCGCGCCGTTGCGCGACCGCTTCGGCATCGTGCAACGGCTGGAGTTCTACGAGGTCGAGGACCTCACCCGGATCGTGCGGCGCTCGGCGCAGATCCTGGGCATCGATTGCGCGGCCGAGGGCGCCGGCGAGATCGCGCGGCGTTCGCGCGGCACCCCGCGCATCGCCAACCGCCTGCTGCGGCGCGTGCGCGACTACGCCCAGGTGCGTGCCGCGGGGCATATCGACCACGACGTCGCCAGGGCGGCGATGCAGATGCTCAAGGTCGATCCCCAAGGCTTCGACGAACTCGACCGCCGCCTGCTGCGCATGATCGTCGACAACTTCGACGGTGGCCCGGTCGGCGTGGAGTCGCTGGCCGCGGCGCTGAGCGAGGAGCGCGGCACGCTCGAGGACGTGGTCGAACCCTACCTGATCCAGCAGGGCTACCTGGTGCGCAGCGCGCGCGGGCGCATGGCCACGGCCAAGGCGTACCGCCATCTCGGGCTGAAACCCAGGGCCGGGCGCAACGACCTGTTCGCGGACGCAGGGTCGGAACCGGATCCCGCCGCAGATGCAAGTGGTGGCTGAACCCGTGTTCAGTTGGCCGACACGGGTGTATTGGGAGGATACCGACGCCGGTGGCGTGGTCTACCACGCGCAGTACCTGGCCTTCCTGGAGCGGGCGCGCAGCGAATGGCTGCGCGCCCACGGCAAGGGCCAGGAAGTGCTGCGCCGCGACCACGACCTGGTGTTCGCGGTGCGCGCGATGCAGGTGGATTTCCGCCTGCCGGCGCGGCTGGACGACCTGCTCGACGTCTCGGTGGCGTTGCTCCAGTGCCGCCGAGCCAGCCTGGTGCTCGCGCAGGCCATCCGTCGCGACGGCGCGCTGCTGCTGGACGCGCAGGTGCGGGTGGCGGCGCTGGGCGCGGGCGATTTCCGCCCGCGCGCGATCCCCGGCGCGCTGTACGCGGAATTGAAGCCGCTTGAAGTGACACTGCAACAACCTGATGCAATCCCACCCGATGGAGCGTGACGCATGACCCCATTGCTGGCAGCCCTGCAGGCCGCGGTCGAACCCCTGCCGGAAGACGCGCGCGCCGAAGCCGCGCGGGCCGTGGCCACCGCGGCGCCCGCCGCCGCGCACAACGGCATCGACATGCTGGCGCTGGTGCTGCACGCCAGCATCCCGGTGCAGTTGGTGCTGGTGCTGCTGCTGTTCGCCTCGGTCGCCTCGTGGGTGATCATCTTCCGCAAGAAGCGCGTGCTCGATCGTGCCGAGCGCGAAGCGGACCGCTTCGAGGAACGCTTCTGGTCCGGCTCGGAGCTGTCCAAGCTCTACGCCGGCGCCAGCGAGCGCAACCGCGACATCGGCGGGCTGGAGGCGATCTTCGAGGGCGGCTTCCGCGAGTTCAATCGCATCCGCCAGCGTCGCGGCGTGGATTCGCGGATCCAGCTCGAGGGCGCGCAGCGCGCGATGCGCGCGACCGCCTCGCGCGAGCTCGACGGGCTGGAGCACAACCTGGAGTTCCTCGCCAACGTCGGTTCGATCAGTCCCTACGTCGGCCTGTTCGGCACGGTGTGGGGGATCATGATTTCGTTCCAGGGCCTGGCCAACGTCAAGGAAGCCACGATCGCGACCGTCGCCCCCGGCATCTCCGAGGCGCTGATCGCCACCGCGATGGGCCTGTTCGCGGCGATCCCGGCGGTCTGGGCCTACAACCGCTTCGCCACCAAGGTCGAACGCATGAGCGTGCGCTACGACGCGTTCTCCGAGGAGTTCTCGTCGATCCTGCAGCGCCAGGCGCACCTGGACGAATAGCCGCCATGCCCCGGCCCCGCATGCCAGGCGCAAGGCATGTCATTCCGAACCCGGCCAGGGCGCCGATGGGCGCCCGCATTGCAGGTTTCCCGGCGCGACCGGCTGAAGACCCGAGAGGATTCCATCCATGGCCATGACCGCCACCGGCCGCCGCATCCGCAAGCGCAAGCTCAAGGCCGAGATCAACGTCGTGCCCTACATCGACGTCATGCTGGTGCTGCTCATCATCTTCATGGTCACCGCGCCGCTGCTGAACCTGGGCGTGGACGTGAAGTTGCCGCAGGTCGCGGCGGCCAGCGTCGAGCAGCCCAGGCAACAGGTCGTGGTCCAGGTCGGCGAGGATGGGGCGCTGTCGCTGATCCAGAAGGACGAACAGGGGCCGGCCGACAAGATCGCGCTGGACGCCGATGAACTGCTGCTCCGGGTTGCCGCGATCCGCAACCAGAACCCGAACCTGGTGGTGTTCGTGGCCGGCGACGGCGCGGTGCCCTACGCGCGGGTGATCGAGATCCTGCAGCGGCTGCGCACCGAAGCCAAGGTCGAGAAGGCGACGCTGCTGACCAGTTCGCCGGAGCCCGCGCAAAAGTGAAGGAAACCCGCGCCGACACCAATGCCGCGGTGGTCAGCGCGCTGGCGCTGCATGCGCTGCTGTTCGCGTTGATGTTCCTCGGCCTGTGGTGGACGCGCACCAATGCACCGCTGTCCGCGGCCGGGCCTGTGATCGAGGCCGACCTGGTCGATCCCGACGCCCTGTCCGCGCCGATGCGGCGCGCGCTCGACGCCCCGGCCAAGGCGCCCCCGGAACCCAGGCCGGTCGAGGACGCCGTCCCGCCGCCGCAACCGACCCCCGAAGCACGCCCGCAGGACGCCCCCGTGCCGCCGCAACCGCAGGCGCAGGAACCCATTCCCGTGCCCGACGCGCGCGAACAGGAGCGCGTCGAGCGCGACGCCGACGCCGCCCGCCGCGCCGCCCGCGAGCAGGAGGAAAAGCGCCGCCAGGAGCAGGTCGACCTGACCCGGCGCGAGCGCCAGGAAGCGGCCGAGAAGCAGCAACGGCTGGCGCAGCAGCAGTTCGCCGACAAGCTGAAGAAGATCCGGGCCGAGCGCGAAAAGGCCGCGCGCGCCGCCGACCTGGCCGAGCAGAAGCTGAAGCAGCTCGCCGATGCGCGGACCCGCAGTACCGCCGATGCGGCAACCCCTTCGGATTCCGCCGCCAGCCCGCCGCCCGGAAACAACGGGGTCGATCCCGACCTGGCCGCGCGCTACGCGGCGGCGTTGCAGGACGCGATCCTGCGCAACTGGACCCGTCCGGACACGGTGCCGCTGGGCCAGCGCTGCCGGATCACCATCCGCCAGCTGCCCGGCGGCGAGGTGATCGATGCCAAGGTCGCGGCCTCGTGCCCGTACGACGAACTGGGCCAGCGCTCGGTCGAGGCCGCGGTGCTCAAGGCGCAGCCCTTGCCCTACGCCGGCTTCGAGGCAGTGTTCCAGCGCACCCTGTACCTGAACTTCGAAGCGCAGGACCGCTGAGGCGGTTCGCGAGCAAGGCGGCACCGGGCCGGTGCGGCTCCATTCATCTTTGAGACAGCCTTCACGGCCAAGCTGTTAACAATCCTGACTTTCCCCCGGAAGTGCCGATGAAACGACCCCTGCGCCGGCTGGCGACCCTGATGCTGCTCCTGTCCACCGCGCTGCTGCCATTGCTGGCGGTCGCCCAGGACCGCGGGCTGGAGATCGACATCGTCGGCGGCAACGCCTCGGCGCTGCCGATCGCGGTGGTGCCGATGCCCTACCAGGGGTCCGCGGCGGCGCCCGGGACCGACATCTCCGAGGTGGTCGCGGCCGACCTGGCCCGTTCCGGCCAGTTCCGGACCCTGCCCGAGCGCGACATGGTCGAGCGCCCGACCCGCGGCGGCGAGGTCAATTACCCGACCTGGCGGCTGCTGAAGCAGGACTTCCTGGTCGTCGGCCGGGTGCTGGACGCCGGCGACGGCGGCTACCGGGTCGAGTACGAACTGTTCGACGTGGCCAAGCAGCAGCGCCTGCTCGGCTTCGCCATGACCGCGCGCAGCAACGCCATGCGGGACGTCGCCCACCAGGTCGCCGACGCCATCTACGAGAAGATCCTCGGCGTGCGCGGCGCGTTCTGGACCCGGATCGCCTACGTCACCGCCACCGGCGTCGGCAGGGGCAGCCGTTACGCGCTGATGGTCGCCGATGCCGACGGCTGGAACCCGCAAACCGTGGTCCGCTCCGGCGAGCCGCTGCTGTCGCCGTCGTGGAGCCCGGACGGGCGCAGGCTGGCCTACGTCAGCTTCGAACGCGGCAATTCGTCGATCTACATCCAGGACATCAACACCGGCGCGCGCGAACTGGTCGCCAGCTTCCGCGGCATCAATGGCGCACCGAATTTCTCGCCCGACGGCCGCCGCCTGGCGTTGACCCTGTCCAAGTCGGGGAATCCCGAGATCTACGTGATGGACCTGGGCAGCAAGGCGCTGACCCGGATCACCAACCAGATGGGCATCGACACGGAGCCGGTGTGGAGCGCCGACGGCGGTTCGCTGTACTTCACCTCCGACCGCGGCGGCAAGCCGCAGATCTACCAGGTGTCTTCCAGCGGCGGCGGCGCCAGCCGGGTGACCTTCCAGGGCAGTTACAACGCCACCGCCACGGTGTCCTTCGACGGCAAGAAGATCGCCATGGCCCAGGGCAACGGCAACAACTACCGGATCGCGCTGCTCGACCGCAGCCTGGGGTCGCCGCGCTGGTCGATGCTCTCGCCCGGCTCGCTGGACGAATCGCCCAGCTTCGCCCCCAACGCCAGCATGGTGCTGTATGCCGCGCGCGAAGGCGGTCGCGGCGTGCTGTACGCGGTCTCGGCCGATGCCCGCGTCCGCCAGCGTTTGGTGCTTGCGGACGGCGACGTGCGCGAGCCGGCCTGGGGACCGTATCGCCAGAAGCGTTGAACGGCCAGGCGCGCAGGCCTCCGGCCCGCGCGCTGCCACCCCTGATTTTCCATCAGCCAGCTTTCCACCAAGCCAGCTGTCCACCCAGCGAGAAGACGAGGAACGACGATGAACGCGACTACCCGAGTGTTGTTGACCGCGCTGCTGTGCGCCGCGGCCATTGGTTGCTCCAAGAAGGTCAAGGAAGCCCCGCCGGTCGATACCGGCCCGAGCACCGCCCCGGTCACCGAGCCGGCGACGGGCGCTGGCATGTATGGTCCCGAGGACCTGGACACCGATGCCTGCCTGCGCCAGCGGGTGGTGTATTTCGATTTCGACCAGGACGCGCTGCGCCCGGAATTCCAGGCGGCGATGGCTTGCCACGCCAAATACCTGCGCGACCGCCCGTCTTCGCGCATGACCCTGGAAGGCAATGCCGACGAACGCGGCAGCCGCGAGTACAACCTCGGCCTGGGCGAGCGCCGCGGCAATGCGGTGTCCTCGGCGCTGCAGGCCAATGGCGGCTCCGGCAGCCAGATCACCGTGGTCAGCTACGGCGAAGAGCGCCCGACCTGTACCGCGTCCAGCGAGGATTGCTGGGCCAAGAACCGCCGCGTGGAGATCGTCTACACGGCCAAGTAAGAGGTAGCGATGCGGCCGGGAGCGGATCCCGCTCCCGGCTGCGCATCGCAGGGGCCCTCGCCGCGCGAGCGCCTGCACGGCCCCCGCAACCGGGGGTTTTTGTTTGCGTTCGGCTTCGATCGACTAGAGTGCAGCCATGAACACACCACGCCTCCCGCTCCTGGTCGGCGCGCACCTGCTCGGCGCGCTGCTGCTTGCCACCGTCCCGCCGGCATCGGCGCAACGCGCCAGCCTCGCCGAGCGCGTCGCAGCGCTCGAACAGCAGGCCGCCAACAACCAGGGCAACGTCGACCTGCTCAACCAGGTCACCGCGCTCAAGGCCGAAGTGCAGGCGCTGCGCTCGCAGCTGGAAGAGTTGCAGCATCAGCAGCAGCAATGGCACGACAGCAGCCGCAACCAGTACCTGGACCTGGACGGCCGCCTCAACCGCCTGGAGGGTGGTGGGGTGGCGGTACCGGCGACGCCGGCATCGGCGAACGCGGCACCGCCGGCCGCGGCCGCGGGCTCCGCGGAGCGGCCGCCGGCCGTCTACGGCGATCCTGGCTTGCTGGCCGGGGCCGAGGGCGAGCGCGCTGCCTACGACGCCGCCTTCGACGTACTGAAGGCAGGGCGCTACGACGAGTCGGCGCGCCTGTTCCAGGACTTCCTGCAGCGCTACCCCAATGGCGCCTGGACCCCCAATGCGCTGTACTGGCTGGGCGAGAGCTATTACGTCACCCAGAACTACGCGATGGCGCAGCAGCAGTTCCAGTCGCTGCTGGATCGCTACCCGACCCACGACAAGGCCCCCGGCGCCCTGCTCAAGGTCGGCCTGTCGCAATACGGCCTCAAGCAGCTCGACGTCGCGGAAGCGACCCTGGCCCGGGTCGTGCAGCTGTACCCGGGCACCGATGCCGCGCGCACCGCCGACGACCGCCTGCGCGCGATGCAGCTCAACGCCTTGCGCTGAGCCGGCGCGCGGCGAGCGCCGCGGCTAAAATGGGCCCCATGACCATCGTTTCCGACGCGGCCGCCGCCCCCGATGCGGCCTCCGCCGCGGACCGGCTCCGCATCACCGAGATCTTCCTTTCGTTGCAGGGCGAGGCCCGCGATGCCGGCTGGCCGACGGTGTTCGTGCGCCTGACCGGCTGCCCCCTGCGGTGCCAGTATTGCGACACCGCCTACGCTTTCCACGGCGGCGACTGGTGGCAGGTCGACGCGATCCTGGCCGAAGTCGCCCGCCACGGCGTGCGCCACGTCTGCGTCACCGGCGGCGAACCGCTGGCGCAGAAGCGCTGCCTCGGCCTGCTCCGGCGCCTGTGCGACGCCGGCTACGACGTCTCGCTGGAAACCTCGGGCGCGGTCGATATTGCCGGCGTCGACCCGCGCGTCTGCCGCGTGCTCGACATCAAGACCCCCGGCTCGGGCGAGGCCGCGCGCAACCTGTGGCCCAACCTGCCGCTGCTGACCGCCCGCGACCAGGTCAAGTTCGTGATCTGCGACCGCGCCGATTTCGACTGGGCCCGCGCCGTGGTCGCCGAGCACCGCCTGCACGAAGCCTGCGAGGTGTTGTTCTCGCCGAGCGCGGCGCAATTGCCGGCACGCGAACTGGCCGACTGGATCGTGGCCGAAAAGCCGCCGGTGCGCTTCCAGCTGCAGCTGCACAAGCTGCTGTGGAACGACGAGCCGGGACGATGAACGCAATGCCCGACGCAAGCCATGGACGCTAGCGCGCGCAAGCCCGCCGTGGTGCTGGTGTCCGGCGGCATGGATTCGGCCGTGGTGCTGGCGATCGCGCGCGAGCAGGGCTTCGCCGCACACGCGCTGAGCGTGCGCTACGGCCAGCGCCACACCTCCGAACTGGACGCCGCCGACCGCGTCGCCCGCGCGCTCGATGCGACCGCGCACAAGACCGTGGCGGTCGACCTGCGCAGCATCGGCGGTTCGGCGCTGACGGACACCGACATCGCGGTACCGGACGACAGCGACGGCCACGTCATCGGCGCCGGCATCCCGGTGACGTACGTGCCGGCGCGCAACACCATCATGCTGTCGCTGGCGCTGGGCTGGGCCGAGGTGCTGGGCAGCGCCGACCTGTTCTGCGGCGTCAATGCGGTCGACTATTCCGGCTACCCGGATTGCCGCCCGGAATTCATCGAGGCCTTCGAGCGGCTTGCCAACGTCGCGACCCGCGCCGGGGTGGAGGGCGCCGGCTTCCGCGTGCATGCACCGCTGCTGCGGATGTCCAAGGCCGAGATCGTGCGCGAAGGCCTGCGCCTTGGCGTGGATTTCGCGCTGACCGTGTCCTGCTACCAGGCCGACGCGCAAGGCCGCGCCTGCGGCCACTGCGACGCGTGCCGGCTGCGCGCCGACGGTTTCGCCGCCGCCGGCGTCGCCGACCCGACCCGATACCGCGGGTAAGGCGGTGGTGGCGCGTGCTGCGCTAGAATTCGCCTCCCGTGCCGGCGCGGGTCTCGTGGGCCGTTAGCTCAGTCGGTAGAGCAGAAGACTTTTAATCTTTTGGTCGAAGGTTCGAATCCTTCACGGCCCACCACTTCCACCGGCTTCCGGTTCTCCGCAAGCGGGTACCGCAGCGCGCGGCGGCGCGTTGGGCATGATCGCGGGTGTATCCCACCTTGCGCCACTAGAACGGATCGAGTGGGTGGCGCTCGGCGTCCAGCCGGATCGTGCAGTCCGCGATGCCTGGCCAGGTGCGCATGGCTTGCCGGCTCACGCGCTCGAAGAACTGCACGAAGCGCAGCACCTGCGCATGCGACATCGCCTTGCGGTCGGGATGCCGCGCCTGCAGCGTCTGCTCCTGCTGCCACCGCCACTGCGGCACGATGTCGAAGCCCGGGCCCTGCAGGAACAGCAAGCGGGGCAGGCGCTGCCACAGCGCGGGATAGTCGTTGGCGAGCGCATCGTTGCTCCAGCGCCGCCAGGTGCCGTCGGGATCCTCGTCGCGCTCGAGCGCGTTGATTGGTTCGGCGAGCGCGGCCTGGTCTTCGGCCGGCACCTTCAGGAACCATCCTTCCAGGATCACCAGGTCGGCGTGCGCGACGACGGGCCAATGCGACTCGGGTTCGCGATCGTCGGCGATCTTGTCGAAACGGGGCAGCGCGGCGGGGCGGCCCGCGGCCAGCGCGTCCAGCACGTCGCAGGCCAGCGCCACGTCGTGGGTGCCGGGGGCGCCGCGGGTAGCGCACAGTGGATGGATCTGTTGGCCGAGCTCCTGGCGCGCGGCGTGGCCGAGGTAGAAGTCGTCGATGGACAGCGACACGACCTTGCGATCCTGCGTTGCCGCCAGGTCGGCGATCTGCGCGGACAGCGTGGACTTGCCGGTGCCCTGCAGGCCGGCGATGGCGAAGACCGGGCCGCCGGCGTCCTGCGCGGCCCGGTACACGCGGGCGACGAATTCCGGGGCGTAGCCCGTGCCGGGGGGCCGTGGGGCGGCCTGCTCGTGGCCGGGATGCGTGGGCGTTGCCATCGCGCGACAATAACGCAATGGACGAAGACGCTCTTTACTCGCAGGCGCTGGCCGAGTTCGCGCGGTTGTACGACGAGGCCGCGGCGGCCGGCGAACCCGACCGCAACGCGATGACGCTGGCGACGGCGTCGCTGGATGCGCGGCCGTCGGCACGCACGGTGCTGCTGAAGGCGTTCGACGCGCGGGGCTTCGTGTTCTACACCCACCTGGATGGCCGCAAGGGCCGCGAACTGCAGGCCAATCCTTACGCGGCGCTGCTGTTCCACTGGCCGCGCGTGCGCCAGGGCGTCCAGGTGCGGATCGAGGGCCGCGTGCACACGGTGCCCGACGACGAGGCCGACGCCTATTTCGGCAGTCGCCCGCGCGGCAGCCAGCTCGGCGCGTGGGCATCGCTGCAGTCCGAGACGCTGGATAGCCGCGAAACCTTCGAGCAGCGGCTGGCGCAGGCCGAGCGCAGGTTCGTAGGCCGCGACGTGCCGCGGCCGCCGCGCTGGACCGGGTTCCGGGTACGGCCGCGCTGGATCGAGTTCTGGCACGGCGCCGATTACCGGCTGCACGAGCGCTGGCTGTACGAGCGCGATGTCGCCTGCAACTGGTCGAAGCGGATGCTGTATCCGTGAAGGCTGACGTGGGCGGCCCCCGGCGCATCGTCTGCCTCACCGAGGAGCCGACCGAAGTCCTGTACGCGCTTGGCGAGCAGAATCGCATCGTCGGCATCAGCGGCTTCACCGTGCGGCCGGCGGCTGCGCGCCGGGAAAAACCCAAGGTCAGCGCGTTCACCAGCGCGAAGATCGATGAGATCCTGAAGCTCGAGCCGGATTTCGTGGTCGGGTTTTCCGATATCCAGGCCGACATCGCCGCCGAACTGATCCGCAGGGGCGTCGAGGTCTGGATCAGCAACCACCGCAGCGTGGACGGCATCCTCGATTACGTGCGCAGGCTCGGCGCGCTGGTAGGCGTTGCCGCGAAGGCCGATGCCTATGCGGCCGGACTGCAGCAGGGGCTCGACGCGATCGCGCGGCAGGCGGCCGCGCTGCCGCGGCGTCCGAAGGTGTATTTCGAGGAGTGGGACGAGCCGCCGATCACCGGCATCCGCTGGGTGGCGGAGCTGGTGCGGATCGCCGGCGGCGACGACATCTTTCCCGAGCGCGCGGCGGAATCGCTGGCGAAACAGCGCATCCTCGAGGATCCGGGCGAAGTCGTCCGCCGCGCGCCGGACATCATCCTGGGTTCGTGGTGCGGCAAGAAGTTCCGGCCCGAAAAGGTGGCCGCACGACCGGGCTGGGCCGCGATCCCGGCGGTGCGCGACGGTGAACTGCACGAGGTCAAGTCGCCGCTCATCCTGCAGCCGGGCCCGGCTGCGTTGACCGATGGCGTGCGGGAGATCGCACGCATCATCGGCGCATGGGCGGCGAAATCCAGGCGCTAGGGACGGTTCCTGCAGGAGCGGCTTGTCGCCGCGAGCTCCCGGCTTTCCGGATCGCGTCCGAGCAAGGCTCGCACCGACAGGCCGCGCCTCGACACGCCGGATCCCGCGCCTGCAAACAGGCGGAGCGCGCTCCTGCAAGCGCCTGAAGCTGCGCCTGCAAGCGACGGCATCGATGCCTACAACGGGAAGAAGTCGCGACTGAGCTGCAGGCGCGTGGCGCCGGCGCCCGCCGGCACCACGGCCACGTCGAAGCGCAAGGTCTCCGGCAGCGTCGTCGACACGGTTCCGACATAGTCGACCAGTCCACCGGTCTCCAGTGCGTGCATCGCAAGCTGCTGGCGGCCGCCGCGCAGGTCGGTCGCGGTCGCGGTAACCGTTGCCGGCAACGACACCGCGTCGGCGTCTCCGCCCTTGCGCACCGTCACCAGCAACAGCACCGTGGCCGGGTCGCGGGCGATGCCGTAGCGGGCGGCGACGCCGGCATTGAGCGCCGCGGTCTGCACCGCACTGGCACGGATGGTGACGTCGCCGATGCGGACGACCGCCTCGCCCTGGCTGTCGGCAGGGGCCGGCGCCGGGGCGACGGCTGCGGGCGACGGTTGCTGGCCGCAGGCGCCGAGCAGCGACAGCGACAGGGCCAGGACGAGGTGTGGCTTTTGCATGGGTGGCTCCGGGGCAGTCAGTCGTTCGCGGCGGACAGTTGGCGGCCGCGCAGGGTGGCCGCGGCGATGGCGTCCGCGACCAGTTCGCGCAGGCCGCCGGCTTCGAACGCCTCGATCGCGGCCTGCGTGGTGCCGCCGGGCGAGGTCACCCGGCGCCGCAGTTCGCCCGCGTCCGCGTCGTCCTCGGTGAGCATGCGCGCCGCGCCCAGGATCGTCTGCAGGACGAGGGTGCGCGCCGCTTCCGCCGGCAAACCCTCGGCGATCGCGGCCGCCTGCATTGCTTCGGCCAGCAGGAACACGTAGGCCGGGCCGCTGCCCGAGACCGCGGTCACCGCGTCCATCCGCGCCTCGTCGTCCAGCCATACGGTTGCGCCGACCGCCGCGAGCAGCGCCTGCGCGCGCCGGCGCCCGTCGGCGCCGACCCGCGGATTGGCGTACAACCCGGTCACCCCGGCGCCGAGCAGTGCCGGCGTATTGGGCATGCAGCGCACGACGGCGACATCGCCACCGAGCCAGCGCTCCAGTTGCGCGGCGGTGATGCCGGCGGCGACCGAAACCACCAGTGGCTGCGAGGCCTGCGCCAGCGGCGCGAGGGCCGCGCACACGCTGCGCAGCACCTGTGGCTTGACCGCCAGCACCCAGGTCGCCGCGCCGGCGACCGCGTCGGCCCCTTCGACGAACACCGCCACGCCGAAATCGCGCTGCATGGCGTCGCGCAGTTCCGCCACGGGTTCGGCCACGCGGATCGCGGCCGCGGGCTTGTCGCGCGCGACCAGGCCGCCGACCAGGCTGCGGGCCATGTTGCCGGCGCCGATGAAGGCGATGGTCTCGGGATTGCTGGCCTGGATCTCGGAGCTTGGGGGCATGCAGGTCTTCGCGTGGGCTTCAGGAGGTCGACGGCGTGCCGGGCCGGCCGCCCTTGCGCTCGCGGCTGCCGAACAACGCCGTGCCGACCCGCACCATTGTCGCGCCTTCGGCGATCGCGAGCGTGGCGTCGTCGCTCATGCCCATCGACAGGGTATCGACCTGCGGGTACCCCGGCCGCAGTTGTTCGAACAGGGCGCGCATCCGGCGGAAAGCCTCGCGGCGGCGTTCCAGGTCCGGCAACGGCGCCGGGATCGCCATCAGCCCGCGCAGCGCCAGCCGTGGCTGCGCGGCGATGGCGTCCGCCAGCGCGGGCACGTCCTCCGGCCCGCAACCGTGCTTGCTGGCTTCGTCGTCGATGTTGACCTGCAGCAGCACGTTCAATGGCGCGCGCTCGGGATCGCGATGCGCGGCCAGCGCCGCGACCAGCTTGGGCCGGTCCACGGACTGCACCCAGTCGAACAGCGCCGCGGCCTCGCGCGCCTTGTTGGATTGCAGGTGGCCGACCAGGTGCCATTCCAGGCCGGGGTCGCCGAGAGCTGCCTGCTTGGCCTGCGTCTCCTGCACGTAGTTCTCGCCCAGCGCCGGGGTCTCGCCGGGACGCGCGGCGCGCCAGGCGCCGACCAATTCCGCGACCGCGGTCGCGTCCTGGAATTTGCTCACGGCCAATAATCGGGGCGGTGGCCGCCCGGCCTGGCGCGCCGCGTTATCAAGTCGTTGCAAGAGGTCGTGCAGGGCGAGCGCAAGCACGTCGTGGCATCCTCTTGAATGGGCGGGGGTTGCCGGCGATTTGACATCCCGGAATTCGGCCTATACTGCCGCCCGGGAGCGTTCCGTTCCAGCGGAACGGGTGTTTCGGGGCAGCGCCGGCCATCAACGGCCGCTTCAGTCGAGTGCAGGGGAGCACGCATGGATATCGCCGAGCTGTTGGCGTTCTCGGTCAAGAACAAGGCTTCCGACCTGCACCTGTCGGCGGGCCTGCCGCCGATGATCCGGGTGGACGGCGACGTCCGCCGCATCAACATCCCGGCCCTCGACCACAAGCAGGTGCACGCGCTGGTCTACGACATCATGTCGGACAAGCAGCGCCGCGACTACGAGGAATTCCTCGAGGTCGACTTCTCCTTCGAGATCCCCGGCCTGGCGCGTTTCCGCGTCAACGCTTTCAACCAGAACCGCGGCGCCGGCGCGGTGTTCCGCACGGTGCCCTCGGAAGTGCTGACGCTCGAGGACCTGGGCTGCCCGCGCATCTTCAAGGAACTGATCGACCAGCCGCAGGGCCTGATCCTGGTGACCGGGCCGACCGGCTCGGGCAAGTCGACCACGCTGGCGGCGATGGTTGACAACATCAACAAGGAAGAATACGGGCACATCCTCACCATCGAGGATCCGATCGAGTTCGTGCACACTGCACAGAAGTGCCTGATCAACCAGCGCGAGGTGCACCGCGACACCCACGGCTTCAACGAGGCGTTGCGCTCGGCCCTGCGCGAGGACCCGGACTACATCCTGGTCGGCGAAATGCGCGATATCGAGACCATCCGCCTGGCGCTGACCGCCGCGGAAACCGGCCACCTGGTGTTCGCGACCCTGCACACCAGTTCGGCGGCCAAGACCATCGACCGCATCATCGACGTCTTCCCCGCCGGCGAGAAGCCGATGGTGCGCTCGATGCTGTCCGAGTCGCTGCGCGCGGTGATCTCGCAGGCGCTGCTGAAGAAGGTCGGCGGTGGCCGCACAGCGGCCTGGGAGATCATGGTCGGCACGCCGGCCATCCGCAACCTGATCCGCGAGGACAAGGTCGCGCAGATGTATTCGTCGATCCAGACCGGCCAGCAGTACGGCATGATGACCCTCGACCAGCACCTGCAGGACCTGGTCAAGCGCGCCGTGGTCACCCGCCAGCAGGCCCGCGAGTACGCCAAGGACAAGCGCCTGTTCGAGTAATCGCACATACAGTCATCCCGGGCGCGGCGAGGTTTGCGTCGCTTCCCGGGTCGCGTCGGTACAGGCAGGTCCCTCGCTTCGCATGGGACGACAATGCAGGCAGGGTAGTGGAGGCTCCATGAGCAGCATCGATTTCACCTCGTTCCTCAAGCTGATGGCGCACCAGAAGGCGTCCGACCTGTTCATCACCGCCGGCATGCCGCCTTCGATGAAGGTCCACGGCAAGATCTCGCCGATCACCCAGAATCCGCTGACGCCGCAGCAGTCGCGCGACTTGGTGCTCAACGTGATGACGCCGCCGCAGCGCGAGGAGTTCGAGAAGACGCACGAGTGCAACTTCGCGATCGGCGTCTCCGGCGTCGGCCGCTTCCGCGTGTCCTGTTTCTACCAGCGCAACCAGGTCGGCATGGTGCTGCGCCGGATCGAGACCAAGATCCCGACCATCGAAGAGCTGAACCTGCCGCCGATCATCAAGACGCTGGCAATGACCAAGCGCGGCATCATCATCTTCGTCGGCGCCACCGGCACCGGCAAGTCGACGTCGCTGGCGGCGATGATCGGTTACCGCAACCAGAACTCGACCGGGCACATCATCACCATCGAGGACCCGATCGAATTCGTGCACAAGCACGAGGGCTGCATCATCACCCAGCGCGAAGTCGGCATCGACACCGACAGCTGGGACGCGGCGCTCAAGAACACGCTGCGCCAGGCGCCCGACGTGATCATGATCGGCGAGGTGCGTACCCGCGAGGGCATGGACCATGCGATCGCCTTCGCCGAAACCGGCCACCTGGTGCTGTGCACGCTGCACGCCAACAACGCCAACCAGGCGATGGACCGCATCATCAACTTCTTCCCCGAGGACCGGCGCGGCCAGCTGCTGATGGACCTGTCGCTCAACCTCAAGGGCGTGGTCGCGCAGCAGTTGATCCCGACCCCGGACGGCAAGGGCCGGCGCGTGGCGATGGAGATCCTGCTCGGCACGCCGCTGGTGCAGGACTACATCCGCGACGGCGAGATCCACAAGCTCAAGGAAGTGATGAAGGAATCCACCAACCTGGGCATGAAGACCTTCGACCAGGCCCTGTTCGAGCTTTACCAGGCCGGCGAGATCAGCTACGAGGATGCATTGCGCTACGCGGACTCGGCCAACGAGGTGCGCCTGCGGATCAAGCTGGCGCAGGGCGGCGATGCCAAGACCCTGTCGCAGGGCCTGGACGGCGTCGAGGTCGCGGAAGCACGTTGACCCGGGGATCATCGGGCGCGGAAAAGCCGGGCACTGCCCGGCTTTTTTGTTGCCCGGTCGCGGGAATCGGTTCGGGGCGAATCGGCTTCCTGTGCGCGGGCGCTACTGCGCGACGGGCTCCTGCGCCGATGAAGCCGGCGCCGCGTATTGCGACAGGCCCAGGGTCTCCAGGCCCTGCTCGAAGCGGATGTCGACCGGGATCCCGGCCTTGTCCAGCTTCTTCAGGTCCGCCGCCAGTTCCGGGCCGACCACGCCCTTGTCGTCGGTCAACGCTTTCGCCTGCGCATAGTCGCCGTCGCCCTGGATCGTCAGCAGCGTCCGGCTGAGCGCGTTCATCGCCTCGTGCATGCGGTCGAAGTCGACCCGGTAGCGGCCACTCTGCGGGTCGCGCGCGAACGCGCCATGTTCGGCGAAGAAGTTGAAGCGCAGCATGTTGGCCTTGGCGTGCGCGTCGGTGGCGCCGAAGCGCACCGAGCGCAGGATTCCGGCGAGGAAGGTGACGTAGTTGTCCATCAGCCTGGACTTGTCGAGCTCGCCCTTGTTGGCAAGCGCATCGACCATGTACAGCCCGAGCACGTCGGCCTTGCCCTCCTCGAAGCTGGACGCGTAGTCCTTCAGCGCCTCCGACACCGTGCCCTTGCCGTCGAGCGTGTTCTTGATCCCGAGTCCGTGCGCGACCTCGTGGAACATGGTGTTCTGGAAGAACGCGTCGAAGGTGACGTTCTGCACCTGGTCCTGCGCGATCAGCTGCCTGGCGATCGGCACCATGATGGCGTCGAACTTCGCCTGCATCACGTTCTCGAGTTGCAGCCGGCGCGTGCCCTTCTTCAGCTGCACCTGCTCGTCGTTGGGCAGGTTGATGGCGATGGTCTTGGCGCCGACGTTGGCATTGCCGCCGTAGTACACGGCTTCGTAGGCATTGAGGTCCGCATCCGAACCGGGTGTTTCGGCCTTGTACCTGTCGTCCACCGGCAGGCCGCGCTGCAGGTCCGGCAGGAACGCCGCGAAGCGCGCCAGCTTTGCGCTCCAGGCCTGGTCCTTGACCAGCACCACGCCTTCGTATGCGGCCTTGTAACCGAACAGCTGGTCCTCGTAGGTTTCGATCGGGCCGATCACGATGTCCACGGGATTGGACTTCATGTCCATCCACGCCAGGTCGCTGGGCTGGAAGTCGTCGCTGAGCAGTGCGTCGGCGCGCATCGACAGGTAGTTGGCGAAGGACTTGTCGGCGCTGGCCGCCGCGGCTTCGCGCAGCAGCGCCGCCGCGCGTTCCAGGTCGGCCTTGTAGGCGACGTGGTAGGGCACGGTGGTGAGCTTGCCGGCGTCGTCGCGGCGCAGCAGCGTGTACCAGGAGGTCTTGTCCGGCAGGTCGGCGGCTTCGAATTCCGCCTTGGTCATGTCGGCCGGATAGAAGGTGCCGCCGGCTGGGCGCGGACCGATCCCGGGCAGCAGCGGCGTGTCCGCGTTGAGCCGGTCCCAGGGCCCGAAGTTGAGCGCGACCAGGTCACGGGTGGCGTCGTCGGGCGCGCGCGCCAGCAGTGCGGCGCGGTCGCCGTCCCAGGACTGTTGCCAGTAGAGGTCGTTCATCACCTCGCTGGCTTCCACCAGGCGCGCCAGCATGCGCTTGCCGCTGTCGTCGAACGCCGACAGGTCTGCCTTGAGCGGAACCGTGGCGTAGTCGCCGGCGTGCTGCGCGGCGTAACTCGCGGGCGTGGCGGCCGCGGGCGCGGCATCGGCAGGCGTGGGCGGTTGCGGCCCGCGCTGGCAGGCGGCCACCGCGAGGGCGGCGAGGCAGGCGAGCAGCAGGGGATGGCGCGGGATCCGGGGGCGGGTGGGGACGGGCATGGCGGGCTCCGCATCGGCTGGAAGGACCGCCATCGTAGCCGCGTCACAGGGTTGGCGGTCCGCGGCTGTCCGCATCCACGGGGTGGGCGCGTTCATACAGGGCCATCGAGGCGCCACCGGCGATGGCAGCGCGCACGGAATGCCAGGGACGATCGTCGCAGCGGCGATCGGCGGCATCCGCTCCGTACGACGTCATCCGTCCTCCCCCGGGGATCGCCGATGCCGCAGTGCAAGTACCACGCGTTCATCAGCTACAGCCACGCCGACCGCCGCTGGGCCGACTGGCTGCACAAGGCGTTGGAGACCTATCTGATCCCGCAGCGCCTGGTCGGGCGCACGACCGCCGCCGGGACGATCCCGAAACGGTTCGCACCGGTGTTCCGCGACCGCGATGAACTGCCCAGCGCCACCGACCTCGACCGCAAGGTCAACGAGGCGCTGGCGCAGTCGGCCGCGCTGGTGGTGATCTGCTCGCCGCACTCGGCCAGTTCGCGCTGGGTGGACGCGGAAGTGCGCGAGTTCAAGCGCCTCGGGCGCGAGCAACGCGTGTTCTGCCTGATCGTGGATGGCGAACCCAACGCGGGCGACATACCCGGCCGCGAACACGAGGAATGCTTCGCTCCCGCTTTGCGCCATCGCATCGGCGCCGATGGCGGATCGATGCCCGGGCGTACCGAGCCCATCGCCGCCGACGCCCGCCCCGGCAAGGACGGCAAGGCAAACGCCAAGCTCAAGTTGCTGTCGGGACTGCTCGATGTCGGCTTCGACGAGTTGCGCCAGCGCGAGCAGCAGCGCGCGCACCGGAAACTGGCGTGGGTGGCCGGGCTCTCGCTGGTCGGCATGCTGGCCACCAGCGGGCTGGCCGCGTTCGCGCTGCATGCGCGCAACCAGGCGCAATTCCAGCGCGAGCAGGCCGAGAACCTGATCGGCTTCATGCTCGGCAACCTGAAGGACAAGCTCGACGAGGTCAATCGACTGGACATCCTCGACGAGGTCGCCGACCACGTCATGGGCTATTGGGATGCGCAAGGCCCCGGTGCGAGCGTGGAGGGGAGCGGGAAGCGCGCGAAGGCGCTGTTGATGATCGGCCAGGTCAGGCTGGCCCAGGGCCGCATGGACGACGCCGGGAGGGCTTTCGCCGAATCGCTGGATATCGCCAGGGCGACCGCCGCCCGGCAGCCCGGCAACCCCGACCTGCAGATGGCGGTCGTCGATGCCTATTCCTTCCAGGGGCTCAACGAGTGGCAGCGCGGCGACATCGATGCCGCCCTGGCCCGTTTTGACAAGGCACTGCCGATCGTGGCCCGGGTCGTGCACGCGCACCCGCGAAACGGGGATTGGCAGGAGCGCTTGATGTGGGCCTACAACAACCGGGGACACCTGCGCGAAGTGCGCGGCCAGTTCGAGCAGGCGCTGGGCGATTACGTTTCCGTCCAGCGGGTCGCGCAAGCGCTGGTCGAGCGGCAACCCGGCAACGCCAAATACAAGCAGCGATTGGCGGATACCTATGACTCGCTCGGGCAGCTGTTGTACAAGCAGGGCAACCTGGCCGGCGCGGAACGCTACTATGCGGCCGAGCGCGCGCTGCTGCGCACCCTCCTGGCCGACGATCCACGCAACAACGTGACCAGGGCCTATCTGGCGGCGGCGGATACGTTCTATGCGCACGTAGCCGGGTCGCGCGGGCAGCTGGATGAGGCACGGGAAAGCCTGCAACGCGCCCATGACGTCGGCAGCGCGATGCTGGCCGAAAGCCCGGGCGACGTGGACCTCGCGGGAGACCTTGCGTCGTATTGCCGCAGGCTCGCCAGGGTCATGCGCCTGCAAGGGGACCGGGTGGCTGCGCGCCGGATGCTGGCGCGCGCGACCACGCTCTACGGCGACATCGTCGCCCGCGCTCCGGATGGCGTCCGCGGCCGCCTCGGAAAGGCGGCAACCCTGCTGGAATCGGCGCAACTGGAATGGCAGGAAGGCCACCGCGCCCGCGCCGCCGGCCTGGCCGCTGGCGCGCGTTCCCAATACGCGGCCTTGCTCCAGGAACGCCCGGATAGCCGCGATGCCAGCCTGGGCCTGGCATCGGCGTTGCTCCTGCTCGGCAAGCTGGACGCGCACCTAGGCAGGCCTGCAGCGGCTGCGGACGCGTGGAATCGTTCGCTCGACGCATTGCGTGTCTATGGCGATGATTCGCGGGACCCGGAGCAACTGTCGGTCCGCGCGGAGTTGCTGCAATTGCTGGGGCGGACCACGGAAGCGCGCGTCCTCGTCAGCCGGCTCGATGCGGCCGGTTATCGCGATCCCGCGTTCCTCGAGTGGGCTGCCGCGGGCATCAGGCCTCGTCCAGCAGCGACGCCGACGAACGGGAATCGATAGTGGAGATCCGGCAACTGCGCGGGGCGCGCAAACGACATTCGGATGGGGCGCGCATGCCCACCCGATGACGGCCCGGACCGGCTCAGCAGGAATATCAGGGGAACACCGGCAACCACGAGGAGCAACGCCATGGCGATCAAAGTGAGACTCAGGGGCGATACCGTCACCGTGCACCCAGCGGTGCACGCGATGAACAGGGGCAAGCGCCCGGTGGAATGGCGGCCCCACGAGAACAGCGACACCTTTACCTTCGACGATCCGCCGATCACCTTCGACGATCCCGGGGCGCCTTTCACCGGCATCACCGCTAGCGGCGACAGCGCCTCGGGCACCGACGACAACAGTGCCACGGCGGACACCGACTACGGCTACCACGTGCACCTGATCGACGCCGACGGCAACCACATCACGTATCCAGCCAAGGGCGGCACGATGCCGGCGGGTCGGAGTACCCAGGTCGCGAACGCGCGGCAGGGCGGGGACGGCTTGCTCCAGAGCGACCCGGTGATCCGCAATCGCCCGACCTGAGCGTGGCAACCATGCCGGCGGCTGCCGGGGTGCGGCGCGGCACCAGGCCGGCGCCCCGCCGGCATCACGCCGCCGTAGGGAACGCGGCCGGACGGCACGCTAGAATTGGGGCATGGACGCCCCGGGTACCCTCGCCAACCAGCTGCTGATCGCGTTGCCGACGCTGGCCGACCCCAATTTTTCGCGCAGCGTCGCGCTGGTCTGCCAGCACGACGCGGATGGCGCGATGGGCGTGGTCATCAACCGTGCTTCCGAATACACGCTGGGCGAGGTGTTCCGGCAGATGGGCATCGACAGCGACGACGACGGGCTCAAGGCGCGCCAGGTGCTGGCCGGAGGTCCCGTGCACCCGGAGCGCGGCTTCGTCATCCATGACGGCGCGCGGGAATGGGATTCCAGCCTCGCCATCGCCGACGGCCTCTACGTCACCACCTCGCGCGACGTGCTGGAAGCGATGGCGCGCGGTGAAGGCCCGGCGTCGGCGACCGTGGCGCTGGGCTGTGCCGGCTGGGGTGCGGGGCAACTGGAACACGAACTGGTCGAGAACAGCTGGCTGACGGTGCCGGCCGACGCCGAGGTGCTGTTCGTGCTGCCGCTGGAGGCGCGCTGGCAGGCCGCCGCCGGGCGCATCGGCGTGGACCTGGCGCGGATGGCGGACTACAGCGGCCATGCCTGAGCGCAACGCGCCGGCGGTGACGCAGGCGCCGGCGCCGCCGTCGATCCCGCGCGACGGGACCGTGCTCGGCTTCGACGTCGGCGCCCGCCGGATCGGGGTCGCCGTCGGCAGCGCCTTCGGCCACGGCGCGCGCGCGCTGGCGGTGGTCGACGTGCATGCCCAGGGCCCGGACTGGCCGGCGATCGACCGCCTGCAGCGCGAATGGCGGCCGGACGGTTGCGTGGTCGGCGATCCGCTGACCCTGGACGGTGGCGACCAGCCGATCCGCGGCGTCGCCCATGCCTTCGCCGCGCAGCTGCGAACGCGCTACGCCCTGCCGGTGGTGCTGGTGGACGAGCGCTCGAGTTCGATCGAGGCCGCGCAGCGCTTCGCGGTCGACCGCGCGCAGGGCCGCCGCAAGCGCCGCGACGCGGCGGTGCTGGACGCGGTCGCCGCGGCGGTGATCGTCGAGCGCTGGCTGGCCGCGCCGCAGGATGCGCAGCCGCTTGCGTGATGCATTCCGGGCGCGCCTGTGGCCCATCCGCCCTTTGGGCACTTTTCCCCGCATGCGGGGAGAAGGACAACCGCGAGCCTGAGCCCAGATGACCGAACAACTCGATTCCAACGGACGCCTGCGCCACCTGCTGACCCTCGAGGGCCTGCCGCGCCCGGTGCTGCTGCGCTTGCTCGACCGCGCGCAGGCGCTGCGCGAGCACGCCTTCGACGGCACCGCGCTGCGCGCGACGCTGGCCGGCAAGGCGGTGTGCAACCTGTTCTTCGAACCCTCCACGCGCACGCGTTCCAGCTTCAGGCTGGCGGCGACGCGGCTGGGCGCCGACACGCTGGATTTCGACGCCTCGACATCGTCGACCAAGAAGGGCGAGAGCGCGGCCGACACCCTGCGCACGCTGGAGGCGATGGGCGTGCACGGCTTCGTCGTGCGCCATCCCGACGATGGCGCGGTCGCGGCGCTGGCACGCGTCGCGGGCGACGGCACCGCACTGGTCAACGCCGGCGACGGTCGCCATGCGCATCCCACCCAGGGCCTGCTCGACATGCTCACGCTGCGCCAGGCCCGGGGCGACGATTTCGCCGCGATGAAGGTGCTGATCGTCGGCGACGTGAGGCATTCACGGGTGGCGCGCTCGGACCTGCACGCCTTGCGCATCCTGGGCGCCGGCGACATCCGCGTCTGCGGCCCGCAATCGCTGTTGCCGGACGACGGAACGCTCTCTGGCTGCACGGTGAGCGGGGATTTCGACGCCGCGCTGGAAGGCGTCGACGCGGTGATGATGCTGCGCCTGCAGCGCGAGCGCATGGCCCAGGGCCTGGTGTCCTCGCTGGAGGACTACCACCGCGACTACGGGCTGACCGAAGCGCGCCTGCGCCGGGCCGCCCCCGATGCCGTGGTCATGCATCCCGGGCCGATGAACCGTGGCGTGGAGATCGATGCCGCGGTCGCCGACGGCCCGCAGTCGCTGGTGCTGCGCCAGGTGGGCAATGGCGTTGCGGTGCGCATGGCGGTGCTGGAGGCACTGCTGGCGCGCTGAGTGGCACCTGCCGGGGTGCGGGCCCTTTTCGCCGCCGCGCCTGCGGCGGCGTCAGTGCAGCAACACCAGCGTCGCCAGCCCGAGGAAGCTCAGGAATCCGATCACGTCGGTGACCGTGGTCAGGATCACGCCGCCGGCCAGCGCCGGGTCGAAGCCCATGCGCTTGAGCGTCAGCGGAACCAGCACGCCGGCAAGCGCCGCCGCACTGAGGTTGATGGTCAGCGCGCTGGCGATCACCAGCGACAGCCGCCAGTTCTGGAACCACGCCAGCGCGACCAGCGCGACCACGGTGCCCAGCATCAGGCCATTGATCACGGCGACGCGGATCTCCTTCCACAACAGCACCTTGGCATTGCTTGCGCCGACCTGGCCCAGCGCCAGGCCACGGACCATCAACGCCAGCACCTGCGTTCCCGCGTTGCCGCCCATGCCGGCGACGATCGGCATCAGCACGGCCAGCGCGACCACCTGCTGCAGCGTGCCCTCGAACTGGCCGACCACGCTGGAGGCGAGGAAGGCGGTGACCAGGTTGATGCCCAGCCACAGCATGCGGCCGCGTACCGCGCGCCGCACCGGGCTGAACAGGTCCTCGTCCTCGTCCAGGCCCGCCGCGCCCAGTGCCTGGTGCTCCGCCTGCTCGCGGATGATGTCGACCACGTCGTCGATGGTGATGCGGCCGAGCAGGATGTTGTTGTCGTCCACGACCGGCGCGGAGATCCAGTCGTGGTCGGAGAACTGGCGTGCGACCTCGTCGGCGGATTCGGTCACGTCGATCGCCGGCTGCTCGTCGTCGAGCAATTCGTTGATCGGGGTGTTGGCTTCGTGCGTGAGCAGCGCCTGCAACGCGATCCGACCGAGGTACTGGTGCCGGCGGCTGACGACGTAGAGGTGGTCGGTGTGGTCGGGCAACTCGCCGCGCAGGCGCAGGTAGCGCAGCACCACGTCGACCGTGGTGTCGGTGCGCACCGTCACCACGTCGGGATTCATCAGGCGCCCGGCGCTGTCCTCGGGATAGGACAGCACCTGCTCGAGCCGCTCGCGGTTCTCGCGGTCCATCGACTTGAGGACTTCGTCGATGACGGTGTCGGGCAGGTCCTCGACCAGGTCGGCGAGGTCGTCGATGTCGAGGTCCTCGACCGCGGCCACGATCTCGTCCGGGTCCATGTCCGCGATCAGGCCCTCGCGGACCTCGTCGCCGACGTGCAGCAACACCTCGCCGTCGTCCTCGGCGTCGACCAGGCCCCAGACCACGGTGCGCTGGCCCGGGGGCAGCGATTCGAGCAGGTTGCCGATCTCGGCCGGCGACAGCGTGTTGACCAGCCGCCGCACCGGCCCGAGGCGACCGCTGTCCAGCGCGTCGGAAAGCAGTCGCAGCTGGCGCGCGGTCTTGTCGTGGCGGACGGCTTCGGCCATGCGGGCTTCCCGTGCTGGAGGCGGGTGGAGCGGGTCGCATCCGCGATCGGCGCGACAGGATCAGGCGTTCATGCCGCCATTATCGCCCGCGGGCATCCCGGTGCACAGCCTGTGGGCGTGGATCGGGCGCGAAACGGGAACCGTGGCGATGTTGCCGGCAGCGATGGCGGCAGGACGCGCGGCTGCGGGCCGCTGCTACGCGATGCCGGCCTGCCGCAGCCATTGCTCGATCGAGGCGCGGTCGCGCGCGCGCAACAGCGCGCCCGCGCGCGCCCGCAAGCCGCCGAGGTCGCAGTCGCGGATCGCGCGGCGCACTTCCAGCAGGGTAGCCGGATGCAGGCTGAATTCCTCCAGCCCCAGCGCCAGCAGCAGCGGGACGAAGGTCGCGTCGCCGGCCATCTCGCCGCACACCGCCACCGGCTTGCCGCGCAGCCGTGCGATCCGGATCACGTCGCGCAGCAGCCGCAGCACCGCCGGATGCAGCGGGGTGTACAGCTCACCGAGGGCATCGTTGTTGCGGTCGGCCGCGAGCAGGTATTGCACCAGGTCGTTGGTGCCGATGGAGAGGAAATCGAGCTCGCGGATGAAGCCGGGCAGGGCGATGGCAGCCGCGGGCACCTCGATCATCGCGCCCAGCGGGATCGCGTCGGCGACCTCGAAACCGGCCTCGCGCACCTCATCGACGACCCGCTGCAGCCGCGCGCGCACCGCGACGAACTCCTCGCGGCTGCTGAGCATCGGCACCAGCACCCGCACCGGGCCGTAACCGGACGCGCGGACGATGGCGCGCATCTGGGTGTCGAACAGTGCCTCGCGCGCCAGCGACAGGCGCACGCCGCGCAGCCCCAGCGCCGGGTTGGGTTCGTAGTCGAGCGTGAGCCCGGTGCGGTCGGCCTTGTCGGCGCCCAGGTCCAGGGTGCGGATGGTGACCGTGCGCCCGGTCATGCCAAGCACCAGGTCGCGGTAGGCGTGGAACTGGGCATCCTCGTCGGGCAATTCGCTGCTGCCCAGGAACAGGAATTCGGTGCGGTACAAGCCGACGCCCGCGGCGCCGAGCGCATGCGCCTCGGCCACGTCCTCGCGCGACTCGGCGTTGGCCCACAGGCGGATGTCGACCCCGTCGAGCGTGCGCGACGGCTCGCGGCGCAGGCGCTTGAGCTGCTTGCGCTCGCGCGCTTGCTCGCGCACGCGGCTGCGGTGCGCGCGCAGGTCGGAGGCATCGGGCTCGACCACCACCGAGCCGCTGCCTCCATCGACCGCCAGCACGTCGCCATCGTTGATCTTCTGCAGCGCGAGGGTCGCGCCCACCACCAGTGGCAGGTGCAGGCTGCGCGCCAGGATCGCGCTGTGCGACAACGCGCTGCCGCCGGTGGTCACCACCGCCATCACCCCCTGGCCCTGCAGTTGCGCCAGTTCCGCGGGCGCGACGTTGTCGGTGACCAGGATCTCGCCGGCCACGCCCTGCAGGTCGGCGCCGCGCCGGTGCAGGGCGGCATGGATGCGGCCGATCACCTGGTCGATGTCGTCGATCCTGCTGCGCAGGTAGGCATCGTCCATGCCGTCGAACACGGCGGCGATGCGGTTGCGTTGCAGGCGCAGCGCGTAGTCGGCGGAATAGCGACCGGTGCGGATCAGGTCGTCGAGGCCGTGCAGCAACTCCGGGTCGTCGAGCAGCAGCGCGTGCAGGTCGAGGAACTCGCCGACCTCCTGCGCCAGCGCGCCGTGCAGGCGTTCGCGCAGGCCGTGCATGTCGCTGCGGACGATGCGGATGGCTTCGTGCAGGCGGTCGAGTTCGGCGTTGACGTCGTCGATGCGTTCCTCGGCGACCTCGAGCACGTGGGGCACGCGAACCCGCGCGCGCCCGAGCGCGGTGCCGCGCGACGCGCCGTGCCCGGGCAGTACCCGCCGCATCAGCCTTCCTCGTCGAACAGGCGCTCGAACAGTCCCGCCACGGCGTCGGCCGCCGCGGCCTCGTCCTCGCCTTCCACGCGCAGCAGCACCGGCGTACCCATGCCGGCGGCCAGCAGCATCACGCCCATGATGCTCTTGGCGTTGACCTCGCGGCCCTTGGCCGCCAACGTGGCATAGCTGCGGTAGCCGGACAGCAGCTGCACCAGCTTGGCGGTCGCGCGCGCGTGCAGGCCGAGGCGGTTGGCGATCATGAGCTCGCGTTCGATCACGGGCGGGCGGCCTCAGGCATCGTCATGGATCACCCCGTTGCGGGCGCCGGCGGCGGCGACCGCGGGCAGTTCGTCGAGGTCCAGCTCGGCATAGTTCATCACCCGCAGCAGCATCGGCAGGCTCACCGCCGAGACCCGTCGCACCGGCGTCCCCAGCCGCGCGAGCCTGGCGGCGAGGTTGCTCGGAGTGGCGCCATACAGGTCGGTCAACAGCAGCACGCCGACGCCGTCGTCGACCCGCCGCAGCGCGGCGCTGGCCGCGGGTAGCAGGGCGTCGGGATCGGCGTCGAACGCCACCTCGAAGGCTTCGGCCTTGAGCGGCAACTGCCGCAGCAACCGGGTCGCCACCGCGATCAGCGCCGGCCCGATGCCTGGGTGGGTGACGAGGAGGATGCCGACGGCCATGGCACCAAGTTAGCAGAGGCCGGCGATCGGCCAAAGCCCGGCCGCGACGGACGTGGCGTGGCGGCCGCGCCCGGCCAACCCCGGTGGCCTTGGTGTCGATGCTCCCGTACCGCAGCTGCCGTCCGGTCGTCGCGGCCGACGGGCCGCGCGCGGCGTCAATCGAGCTCGCGGTGGTGCACGGCGACTTCGCCCCAGCCGCGTTCCCGGCAGTGCGCGGCTAGGTGCTCGGCCAGGTACACCGAACGATGGCGGCCGCCAGTGCAGCCGAAGGCGATGGTGGCGTAGCTGCGGGTGTCCGAGCGCAGCCGCGGCAGCCAGTGATCGAGGAAGGTGGCGACCTGGCTGCTGTATTCGGCCACTTCCGGTTGTGCCTCCAGGTACTCGCGCACCGCCGGGTCGCGACCGGCCAGCGGTCGCAGCTCCGGGTTCCAGTGCGGGTTGGGCAGCACCCGCGCATCGAACACGAAGTCAGCCTCCGGCGGCACGCCGCGCCGGTAGGCGAAGGATTCGAACAGCAGCGACAGGGTCTCGTCGCCGCCGAGGCCGAACTCCGTGATCACCGTGCGCCGCAGCTGGTGCACGTTCAGCGTGCTGGTGTCGATCACGCTGTCGGCGATGCGGCGCAGCGGCTTGAGGACCTGGCGCTCGAGCGAGATCGCATCGGCAAGCACCAGCCCGAGGTGGCTGAGCGGGTGCCGGCGGCGGGTGTCGGCGTAGCGCCGCAGCAGCACGGTGTCCTGGGTGTCGAAAAACACCAGCCGCGGGTCCAGCCCCATCGCGCCCACCGCCGACAGCCAGTCCGGGATGTTGGCCAGGTCGCTGTGGCGGTTGCGCACGTCGATGCCGACCGCGAGCTTGTCCGGCGCACCGTCGTCGCCGGCGACGCTGCGCACGAATTCCGGCAACAGTTCCGCCGGCAGGTTGTCGACGCAATAGAAGCCCAGGTCCTCGAGGGTCTTCAGTGCGACCGACTTGCCGGAACCGGACATGCCGCTGACGATGATCAGCAACGGGTGGTGGGCATCGCCGCTCACGTCGCCCGCTCCAGGAAATGGCTGTGCCGCGCCATGAAAGCGGCAGCCGGGTCGACGCCCTTGGCGCGCAGGATATGCACGCGCGCGGCGGCTTCGCTGAGCACCGCCAGGTTGCGGCCCGCCATCACCGGCAAGGTGATCACGGGCACGTCCAGGTCGAGCACGCGGCGTGCGCCGCTGTCGCCGGTCAGGCGTTCCAGCCCGTCGGCCGAGCGCACCGGCTCGGCCATCGGCCGGGTCAGGTGCACCACCAGGCGCAGGTACTTGTTCCGCTTCACCGCGGTGTCGCCGAACATCTCGCGGATGTTGAGCACGCCCAGGCCGCGGACCTCGAGCAGGTCCTGCAGCAGCTCCGGGCAGGTGCCGTCGAGCACGTCCGGCGCGATCTGGGTGAACTCGGGCGCGTCGTCGGCGACCAGTCGATGGCCGCGGGTGACCAGTTCGAGCGCCAGTTCGCTCTTGCCCGACCCCGATTCTCCGGTGATCAGCACGCCGATCGAGTAGATCTCCATGAACACCCCGTGCAGCGTCACCCGTGGCGCGAGCTTGCGCGCCAGGTGGTACTGCAGGTGGTTGAGCAGTTCGTGGCCGCGCTTGGGCGAGGACCACAGCGGCGTCGACGATTCCTCCGCCGCCAGCCGCAGGTCCTCGGGGCAGGCCTGGTCCTTGCTGATCACCAGCGCCAGCGGCCGGAAATGCATGATCTTCTGGATCGTTTCCCAGCGCTGGCGCGAATCCAGGCCGTCCAGCCAGGACAGTTCCTCGGTGCCCAGGATCTGCACCTTGTTGGGGTAGATCGCGTTGAGGTATCCGGCCAGCGACGGTCGCCGCGCCACGGTCTCGACCGCCTCCAGCACGTGGTCGGCGCCTTCCTGGCCCGCAATCCAGCGCAGGTCGAGGCGTTCGCGCTGCTGTTCGAACAGTTCGTTGGCGCTGATCCGGGTGGTCATGTCCTGGCCGTCATGTGGGGCCGCAAGCGCGGGCCGTCCCGGCCCGGCGCCCGCCATGTTGCCTCATGGCGTGGTTGCGAGGGTACCCAGCAGCACGCCGCGCAATGCCTGCGCATCGCCCGCCTGCCGCAGGGCAGCGCGGAATGCGGGGTCGGCGAAGCGTTCGGCGAGCTCGGAGAGCAGCTGCAGGTGTTGCTGGGTGAAATGCTCTGGCACCGCCATCGCGAACACCAGGTCTACCGGCATGCCGTCGCCGGCGTCGAAGTCGACCGGGTGCTGCAGCCGCAGGAAGGCCGCGCGCACCTCCTCGAACGCATTGCTGCGACCGTGCGGGATGGCGACGCCGTGCCCGATCGCGGTGCTGCCCAGCCGTTCGCGCTGGCGCAGGCACTCGCCGATGGTGGCGGTCGTGGCGGGCGCGGCGTCGGCCAGCAGGCGCGCGGCCGCATCGAGCACGCGCTCGCGGTCGACCGGTTCGACCAGCAGCACGATGCGGTCGGCGCTGAGGAGTTCGGTCCAGGGCATCGGGTGTGCGGCGCCCGGTCAGGCGAAGTCGCCGCTGCGCGAGCTGCTCTCGGCGCGGCGATGGGCATCGACCTGTTTTTCCTTGTGCTTGACCAGCAGGCGGTCGAGCTTGTCGGCGAGCAGGTCGATCGCCGCGTACATGTCGATGGCGCTGGCATCGGCGTGCAGGGTGCGGCCGGCGATGTTGACGGTGGCCTCGGCGCGGTGGTCGGGCTTGTCGAGGCTGAGCTGGGTGCGCACGTCGAGCGGCTGCTCGAAATGGCGGCCCAGGCGCGCGAACTTCGTCTCGACGTAATCGCGCAGGGCCGGGGTGACCTCGATCTGCTGGCCGTGGGTTTCGATGCGCATCGCAACCTCCTTCGTCTGCGTGGACCGACAGCATCGCCCGGATCCCGGACGACGCTGTGAATACGCCGTTAAACCCGGTGACGGGAACGGTGCCCCCGCGGCGGGCGGCACCCGGGTTCAATCGATCCGGATGCGGTCGTGCGAGGGCGGGATGCGCATGGCCTCCCGGTATTTTGCCACGGTGCGGCGTGCGACCGGCACGCCCGTGGACTTGAGGGTTTCGGCCAGGCGTGCGTCCGACAGCGGCTTGCGCGGGTTCTCGTCCTCGATCAGCCGCCGGATCATCGACTGGATCGCGGTACTGGACGCCTCGCCGCCACCGTCGGTGTCGATGCCCGAAGCGAAGAACGCGCGCAACGGCAGGGTCCCGCGCGGGGTACGCACGTACTTGCGCGACACCGCGCGCGAGATGGTGGATTCGTGCAGCCCGACCTCGGCGGCGACTTCCCGCAGGGTCAGCGGGCGCAGCGCCTGGTCGCCGAATTCCAGGAATCCCGATTGCTGCCGCACCAGGCAACGCACCACCTTGAGCAGGGTTTCGCCGCGGGCCTGCAGGTTCTTCAGCAGCCAGCGCGCTTCCTGCAGGCGCCCGCGCAGGTAACCGGCGTCGTCGGCGCCGGCGGCGCCGATCATGCGTTCGTAGCCGCGGTGGATGGTCAGCCGCGGGGCGTGGCTGCTGGCCAGCGCCACCCGCCACACGCCCTGCTGCCGCCAGATCACGCAATCCGGGGTGATGTAGGTATCGGCAGGCAGCGCGCCGATCTGCGCGCCCGGCCGCGGGTCGAGCGTGCGCAGCAGCTGCAGCGCCGCCTGCACCTGGGCGGCATCGCACTGGAGTTCCGTGGCCAGGCCGTCGATGCCGGCCTTGGGCAGGCGTTCCAGTGGGCCGGCGGCGATGCGCAGCGCCAGCGCCTTGCCTGCGGTGTCTTCGGGCAGCAGTGCCAGCTGCAGCGCGAGGCATTCGCCGAGGTCGCGCGCGGCGACGCCGGGCGGGTCGAAGCGCTGCAACTGGCGCAGCACCGCGAGCACTTCCCCGGGCGTTGCCTCCAGATCCGGTCGCAGCGTCTCCAGCGTGGCTTCGACCGGTTCGCGCAGATAACCGTCGTCATCGATGGCGTCGATCAGCGCCAGGCCGATGCGGCGGTCGCGCGGCGACAGATGGGTGAGGTGCAACTGCCACAGCAGGTGGTCCTGCAGCGATTCGATCTCGACCGCGCGCTCGGCGGCCTCGCCGTCGTCCTCGTTCGATACCGGCCCAAGGCGTTGCTGCCAGGGCTCCTCGCCGCGCGTCCATGGCGGCAGGTCGTCCGCGGGGAAGGCATCGGGCGCGCCGTCGTCGGTCGCGTCGGCCGCGGGCTCCCCGGGGGTGTCGACGCTGGGCAGCGGTTCGGGCTCGGCCCAGTCCAGCAACGGGTTGCTTTCCACCGCGGAAGCCAGCTCGGCGTCCAGCTCGAGCGCCGACAGCTGCAGCAGGTGGATCGCCTGCCGCAACTGGGGCGTGAGCACCAGTTGCTGGCCGAGCGTGGTCTGAAGGCGGGGCTTCATGGCGGGTACAACGCGTCCAGGCTGGGGACGGCGGCCGCGTGGCCCGGATCGAGTCCCCGCTGCGGCCGCGGGTGGACCCCGGAGGCTACAGGCGGAAGGACTCGCCCAGGTACACGCGACGCACGTCCGGATTGGCCAGCAGCGCGTCCGGAGCCCCCTGCGCGAGCACGCCGCCTTCATTGAGGATATACGCGCGGTCGCAAATGCCCAAGGTCTCGCGCACGTTGTGGTCGGTGATCAGCACGCCGATGCCGCGGTTCTTGAGGTGGCGGACGATACGCTGGATCTCGCCGACTGAAATCGGGTCCACGCCCGCGAACGGTTCGTCCAGCAGCATCAGCCGCGGCTTGGCCGCCAGTGCGCGCGCGATTTCCACGCGGCGCCGTTCGCCGCCGGAAAGGCTGGCGCCGGCCTGGTCGGCGACGTGCGCGACCTGCAGTTCGTCCATCAGGCTTTCCAGCTCGCGCTCGCGCCCGGCCTGGTCCAGGTCCGGGCGCAGTTCCAGCACCAGCCGCAGGTTGTCGGCGACGCTGAGCTTGCGGAACACCGAGGGTTCCTGCGGCAGGTAGCCCACGCCCTGCTTGGCGCGGATGTACATCGGTTCGGCGGTGATGTCGCGGCCGTCGAGCAGGATCCGGCCGGCATCGGCCGGCACCAGGCCGACGATCATGTAGAAACACGTGGTCTTGCCGGCGCCGTTGGGGCCGAGCAGGCCGACGACCTCGCCGGCGTCCAGGCTGAGCCCGAAATCCCGAACCACCTCGCGCGAGCGGTAGCGCTTGCGCAGCCCCTCGGCGACCAGCATTACTCGCCGTCCTTGTCGTCCGGCGGCATGGACGCCGCGGCCGGTGCGGCCTGGGCGTTGCGCGGCAGGATCCGCATCTTCACCCGGCCACCGCCTTCGCCGCCGCTCTCGACGCTGCCGGACTTGAGGTTGTAGACCACCCGCTGCCCGCTCATGCTGCCGCGCGGCTGCTGGATCTGGACGTCGCCGGTGAAGACCACGACCTCGGTGCGCAGGTTGTAGTCGACGCCGTTGGCGCGCGCGGTCATCGGCGTGCCGTCGTCCATGACCTGCTTGAGCACCACCGGGCCGCCGCTGAACACCGCACGGGTCGGCTCGCTGTCGACCATGGTGATGCGCGCGGTGCTGGAAGTGATGTCGAGGCTGCCCTGGGTGATGTGCACGCCGCCCGACAGCGTGTTGGTGCTGTCGGCGCTGAAGGTGCCTACCTGGTGGCCGGCCTCGATGTCCATCGGTTGCCGGCGGTCGGCGGTGCGCGCCAGCACGGTGGTGGCCGCGAGCATGGCGGCCAGGGCGAACAGCAGCGCCGTGGGGCGCGCGGTCGCGTGGCGGCGGGGATCAGCGTGGCGGGACATGGCGGATGCGTACCTGCGACTTGATTTCGTAATGCCTGGTGGCCAGGTTGGTAACCAAGCCACGGCCGCGCAGTATAGAACCGGGCTGGGTGATGGTGACGGCCACGGGGGAGGTGGCCACGTTGCGGTTGGGGAATACGTTCAGCCGCTGGGTCCGCATCTCCACCTTGCGCCCCTCCGGCGGGCCGTCGACGCGGACGTCGTCGCGCAAGCGCAGTTCATTGCCCTTTTCCGAGACCCAGCCGGTCTTCGCCCGCACCTGCCAGTAGTGCTGCTCCGAATCGGGCAGCAGGAACAGCGGCGTCTCCATCGTCATGGTGTGGTCGCCGGGGTCGCGCTCCATCCGCGGCGCGCGCAGCGTGAACGATTCCTTGCCGGTGGCGCCATCCAGCGCGACCAGTTCGAAATCGTGCAGCACGTAGTCGGAGCGGCCACTGCTGCCGCGGTTGTCGCTCGACTCGCCGCGATGGGTCCACACCGACCAGCCCGAGACGATCGCGCCGGCAAGCAGCAGCAGCGTCAGCGTGGTGCGCCAGTTCATGCCAGCAGGCCTTCGACCTTGCCCTGTGCGGCCAGCAGCAGGTCGCACAGCTCGCGCGCCGCGCCCTTGCCGCCACGGGCGACGGTCCGCCAGTGCACGCGCTCGCGGATCCACGGGTGCGCGTCGGCCGGCGCCGCCGCCAGCCCCACTTCGCGCAGCACCCCCAGGTCGGCGAGGTCGTCGCCCATGAAGGCGACCGCATCCATGTCCACGCCCTGGCGCGCGGCGAGTTCGCGCACGCAGGCAAGCTTGTCCTTGACCTGCGAGAACGCCTGGGCGCCGAGTTCGGCGGCGCGGCGTTCGGCGATCGCGCCCGGGCGCGCGGTGACGAAGGCGACCGCGATCCCGAAGCGCTGCAGCAACGCCAGGCCCTGGCCGTCCTGGACGTGGAACGCCTTGGTTTCGCGGCCGTCGGCATCCAGCAGCAGGCGGCCGTCGGTCAGCGTGCCATCGACATCGAAGCAGGCGAGGCGGACCTTCGCGGCGCGCGCGAGGATGTCGGCGGGGAAATCGCTGGTATGGGAATAGGGCATCGGCGGCGTGTCAGCGGGCGCGTGGCATCACACCACCCGTGCGCGCAACAAGTCATGAATGTTGAGCGCGCCGACCACGCGGCCGTCGTCGTCCACCACCAGCAAGGCGTTGATCTTGTGCGCTTCCATCATCTGCGCGGCCTCGACCGCGAGCGCGTCGGAGCCGATGGATTTGGGCGTCCGCGTCATCACCTCGGCGATGCGGGTCGCGCGCAGGTCGATCGCGGCATCGTCCAGGGTGCGGCGTAGGTCGCCATCGGTGTACAGGCCGAGCAGGCGGTCGTCGTCGTCGACCACCGCGGTGATGCCCAGGTGCTTGCGGCTCATCTCCAGCAACGCTTCGCTGAGCGAGGCTTCCGCGCGGACGCGGGGAACGCCCTCGCCGCTGTGCATCACGTCGGTGATGTGCAGCAACAGGCGCCTGCCGAGCGTGCCGGCGGGGTGCGAACGGGCGAAGTCGTCGGCGGTGAATCCGCGCGCCTCCAGCAATGCGACGGCGAGCGCATCGCCCAACGCCAGCGCCGCGGTGGTGCTGGCGGTCGGGGCGAGGTCGAGCGGGCAGGCTTCGGCCGGGACGCTGACGTCGAGGTGTATGTCGGCGGTGCTTGCCAGGGTCGAATCGGCGCGGCCGGTCATGGCGATGACCTGGTTGCCCTGGCGCTTGAGCACCGGCAGCAGCATCAGCAGTTCGTCGGTCTCGCCGGAGTAGGAGAGCGCCAGCACCACGTCGGCGTCGGTGATCATGCCCAGGTCGCCGTGCCCGGCTTCGCCCGGGTGCACGTAGAAGGCCGGGGTACCGGTGGAGGCGAAGGTCGCGGCGATCTTGCGGGCGATGTGCCCCGACTTGCCCATCCCGGTGCAGACCACGCGCCCGCGCCCGCCCAGCAGCAACCGGCAGGCGGCGCTGAAGGCGCCGTCGATGCGCGCGGCGATCGCCTCCAGCCCGCGGGTCTCGACCTCGAGCACGCGGCGGCCGCTGGCGGCAAAGTCGAACATGTCGGGAGATGCGGGCTCGGGCGCCATCGGCACGGTGGTGCATTCCGCTAGACTTGAGCGCCCGATTTTACGCGACTGGCCCGATGAACGCCGAAACCATCCAGCAGCTGATCCAGCAGGGCCTTCCCGGGGCCCGGGTCCAGGTCGAAGGGCCCGACGGCGTCCATTTCGAGGCCACCGTCGTCAGCGACGCGTTCCGCGGCAAGCTGCCGCTGGCCCGCCACCGCCTGGTCTATGCCACCCTGGGCGAGCGCATGGGCGGCGAAATCCACGCGCTTGCGCTGAAGACCCTGACGCCCGAAGAAGCCGGCGCCTGAGCATGCACAAGATCGTGGTCCAGGGCGGCGTGCCGCTGCGCGGCGAGGTCCGCATTTCCGGCGCCAAGAACGCGGTGCTGCCGATCCTGTGCGCGGGACTGCTCGCCGACGGCCCGGTGCTGATCCGCAACGTACCCAACCTGCACGACGTCAAGACCACGCTGCGGCTGCTGGCCGAGCTTGGCGCAGGCATCACCCTCGACGACAGCTTCGACATCCGCATCGATCCGCGCAGCGTGCGCAGCCATGTCGCACCGTACGAACTGGTCAAGACCATGCGCGCCTCGGTGTTGGTGCTGGGGCCGCTGCTGGCGAAACACGGGGCTGCGGAAGTATCCCTGCCCGGCGGCTGCGCGATCGGCTCGCGCCCGGTCGACCAGCACATCAAGGGCATGCAGGCGCTGGGCGCGGATGTAAGCGTCGAGCATGGGTTCATCAAGGCATCCGCGAAGCGCTTGCGTGGCGCGCGGGTGGTGTTCGACATGGTCAGCGTCGGCGCCACCGAGAACGTGCTGATGGCGGCCACGCTCGCCGAAGGCCGCAGCGTGCTCGAGAACGCGGCGATGGAGCCGGAAATCGTCGACCTCGCCGAATGCCTGGTGGCGATGGGGGCCCGGATCGAAGGCGCCGGCAGCGGCCGGATCGTGGTCGAGGGCGTCGAGCGCCTGCACGGCGGGGAACATGCCGTGGTCGCCGACCGGATCGAGACCGGCACCTTCCTTGTCGCCGCGGCGATGACCGGCGGCCGCATCACCGCCACCCACGCGCGCCCGGACACCCTGGACGCCGTGCTCGACAAGCTCAAGGAAGCCGGCGCAGAACTCGACTGCGACGGCGACCGCATCAGCCTGGACATGCACGGGCGCCGCCCGCACGCGGTCAATTTCAGCACCGCGCCGCATCCGGCGTTCCCGACCGACATGCAGGCGCAGTTCATGGCGCTGGACTGCATCGCCGACGGGGTCGGCGTGATCAACGAGACGATCTTCGAGAACCGCTTCATGCACGTGCAGGAACTGCTGCGGCTGGGTGCCGACATCCGCGTCGAAGGCCACACCGCGATCGTGCGTGGCGTCGACAAGCTCGGTGGCGCCCCGGTGATGGCGACCGACCTGCGCGCGTCGGCGTCCTTGATCCTCGCGGGGCTCGTCGCCGAGGGCGAAACCACCATCGATCGCATCTACCACCTGGATCGTGGCTACGAGAACATCGAGGCCAAGCTGTCGGGGCTGGGCGCACGCATCAGGCGCATCGACGGCTGAAGCGGAAAAGCCGCGCGATGCGCGGCTTTCCAGGGTTTGCCCCGCGGCGCGTCAGCGCACGGACTTCAACTGCAGGTCCATCTCGTCCTTGCCGTCCTTGCGCTGCAGGATCCGCGCCGGCACCGGCAGGCCGTCGACCACCCAGATCACGGTCTGCTTGTTGCCGTCGGTGCGCGACACCTTGGTCGCGGGTCGCGGCTTGCCGCCGACCTGGATCGTGTCCTGCCCCGCGATTTCGTAGTTCAGCTGCTTGGCGCGGCCGTCGTCGACCATGTGGTAGTCCAGCGGCCTGCCGGCAGCGACATCGCGCGGGATCGCCAGGTTGACCAGCATCGCGTCGAGGTCGCCGCCGCGCAGCGCCACCGGCCCGGCGCGGTCGGCCTTGACGTCGCCGCTCCAGCGCGCTTCCTTGCGGGTCCAGTCGTAGGTCGCCTTCTTGCTGCTCTTCTTGATCAGCAGCATCGAGGAATCGCTGTTGGACAGCGGCTTCCACTTGCCGCCCTCGGCCTGGAACAGGGTGTTCTGGCTCAACTGGGCGATGGCGCTGTCGATGTCGAGGCTGTACTTCCAGCGATCGCCGCCGGCGGGCGCCAGGACCATCGTGCCGGTGCCATGCAGGCCCATGTAGTTGGCCTGGTAGGTCGCGGTGAAGGGCTTGAGGGCCGCCGGCTGCGCCGCGACCGCGGGCAGCGCCACGCACAGCGCCAGGCATGCGGCGGCGACCGGGCCGCGCTTGCGCGCATGGTGATGGAGCGGGGTGCGGGGGCTAGTCATTGTCATTGCATGGCTTCCTTGTATTCGACCAGGCGCAGGTCGGTGGCGTCGCCGCCGTTTTCGCGCTGCAGGATGCGGATGGGTGTCGGCACGCCGCTGGCGACCCAGACCACGGTCTGGTCGTTGCCGTCTTCGCGGCTGACCCGCATCGCCTCGTAGGACAGGCCGTCGACTTCGATGCCTTCGGTTTCCGGCGCGACCACGTAGGTGTGGTCGCGCGCTCGCCCGCCCTCGACGAAACGGTAGTGCAGGGTCTTGCCGGGGGCGGCGTCGCGGATCAACGCAAGGTCGATCAGCACGCCGCTGAGATCGCCATCGCGCAGGGCGACTGGGCCGCGCCGCGACGGCTTGACGTCGCCGCTCCATCGCGCGCTGCGGGACGCCCAGTCATAAACGCCGGTGCTTGTCCGGTTGGACAGCAGCATGCGCCGCACGGTGCTCTGGCCGAGCGGCCGGTAGCCCTGGCCGTCGCTGTCGAACAGCGTGCTCTGCTGCATCTTCAATCCGGTCATGCGCATCAGGCCGCTGCCCTGCATTCCCAGGTCGATGCGCCAGCGGCCGCCGTCCAGGTTGACCAGCTGCATGGTGGCGTTGCCGAGCTGCCGGCCCTTGTCCAAGACCCGGTAAGTCGCCACGAACGGCGCCAGCGCGGGCCTCGCGGCCGCGGATTCGGCCGGCCCGGATGCCTGCAACTGTTGCGCCAGCGCAAGGCCGGGCAACAGGCAGGCCAGCAATAGGGATCGCGGCAATGTCATGGCTGGGTCGGTTCCGGGTAGCCGGGGGAATCTAAGCGCAGGGGAGTAAACAGCGGATGACCGTCGAGCAGTACCGTTGCGCCGCGTTCAGCGATGCGGCCCGCCACCGCCAACCGCACCACCGCGACCAGCAGCGGATGTTCGGCCCGCAGCACGCGCGCGGCGAGGCGTTCCGGGGTGTCGCCGGGCTGCACCGGCACGCGCGCCTGCGCGATCACGGCGCCGGCGTCGAGTTCGGGCACCACGAAATGCACGCTGGCGCCGTGATCGCGCTCGCCGGCCTGGAGGGCGCGCGCGTGCGTGCGCAGGCCGCGATAGGCCGGCAACAGGGAGGGATGGATGTTGAGCACGCGGCCGCGGAAGCGTTCGACGAAGGCATTGCCGAGGATGCGCAGGTAACCGGCGCAGACGATCCAGTCCGGCTGCACGGCAGCGACCGCATTGGCCAGCTCGGCGTCGAATTCGGCGCGATCGACGTATGCCCTGGCCTCGCGGCCCCAGCGCAGCGACTCGGGCACGCGTTGCAGCGCGGCCGCGTCCGGGCGATCGGAGAACACACCCACGATCCGCGCGTCGGGATCGCCGGCTGCGATCGCATCGAGCAACGCCTGCAGGTTGCTGCCGCGGCCGGACGCAAGCACCGCGATGCGGGGGAAGGGGGACGGCGACATCTACCGGGCCTTTTGCGCCTTGCGCGGCGCCACTGCCGGTAGCGATGCCCGTGGTCGCATCGCGCCGCCGCCCTCAGGCGATGCGGACGCGGGGTTCGCCCGTGGCCGCGACCACTTCGCCGATGCCGCGATGGGCGAGCCCGAGGCGGTCCAGTTCCGCGCCGATCGTGGCCACGGCGCCCGGCGCGACCACCAGCACGAAGCCGATGCCGCAATTGAAGGTGCGCCACATCTCCTCGCGCGGCACCGCGCCCTCGCGTTGCAGCCAGTCGAACACCGGCGGCAGCACGATCGCCGAGGCCGCGATGTCCAGGCCGAGGCCGTCGGGCACCACCCGGATGATGTTCTCCGTCAGGCCGCCGCCGGTGACGTGGGCCATGGCGTGGATCGCGCCTGCGTGCGCGCCGCGCAGCAGTTCGAGCACCGGCTTCACGTACAGCGCGGTCGGCGCCATCAGCGCGTCGACCAGCTGCACGCCGCCGAGGTCGAGGTCGCCCGGGCGGCCGGCGCGGTCGTAGATGCGCCGGATGAGGGAATAGCCGTTGGAGTGCGGGCCGCTGGAAGCGATGCCGAGCAGCACGTCGCCGGCGCGCACCTTGGCGCCATCCAGCAACTGCGACTTCTCGACCGCGCCGACGGTGAAGCCGGCCAGGTCGTATTCGCCCGGCGGATACATGTCCGGCATCTCGGCAGTCTCGCCGCCGATGAGCGCGCAGCCGGCCAGTTCGCAACCGCGGGCGATGCCGCCGACCACGGCGACGGTGGTGTCGACATCGAGCTTGCCGGTGGCGAAGTAGTCGAGGAAGAACAGCGGCTCGGCGCCCTGCACCAGCACGTCGTTGACGCACATGCCGACCAGGTCGATGCCGATGGTGTCGTGGCGGCCGAGCTGCTGCGCCAGCTTCAGCTTGGTGCCGACGCCGTCGGTGCCCGACACCAGCACCGGCTCGCGGTACTTGCCCGACAAGTCGAACAACGCGCCGAAGCCGCCGAGGCCGCCCATCACCTCGGGCCGGAAGCTGCGCTTCACCAGCGGCTTGATGCGTTCGACCACGGCGTTGCCGGCGTCGATGTCGACCCCGGCATCGCGGTAGGTGAGGGGGGTGGGGGCGGCTGGCTTGGACGTGTTCACACGGGATCCGTTGCGCGTTCGTCGGCGCGCGAAGCGGCAATTTTAACAGTGCCGCCGTGGCCAGGGCCCATCATCGGGCCCTGCAATGGACGTACCGGCAAGGGTACGGCACCATTTCGGCTGGTTTGCAGGGCAAGGACGGACGATGCGGCGCACTATCCGGAAGGCGTGGACGGCGGGATGGCTGGCGCTGGCGCTGGCCGGCGGCACGGGGCTGGCCTACGCGCAGCGAGTCGAAGGCGACCGCGCCGCCGCGCAGGGCGTCTACCAGGCAGAGGTCCCGGTCCGCAGCCAGTCCGAAAGCGAGCGCAATGCCGGGTTCGCGCGGGCGCTGGCGCAGGTGCTGGGCAAGCTGTCCGGCGACCGCAGCGCCGCCGGCCGTCCGGGCGTCAGCGACGAACTGCGCCGCGCCAGGGACTACGTCGAGGGCTACGACTACCGCCAGGACGAAGGCGTCTCCGCGACCACCGGCGCGCCGACCTACGACACCACCCTGGTCGTGCGCTTCGACCGGGCCAAGCTCGACGACATCGCCGCCGCGCTTGGCCTGCCGGTCTGGCCGACGCCGCGGCCCAAGCCCGTGCTGTGGCTGGCGATCGACGACGGCAGCGGCCCGAGGCTGGTGGGCCTGGCCAAGGCCGATGCCGCGCGTTCGACCCTGGATCGCGCGATCGAGCGCGGCTATCGCCTCGGCCTGCCATCGGGCAGCGCCGCCGAGCAGGCCGCGGTCGGCGCGATCTGGCGTGGCGACGCCGGCGCCATCGCCCGGATCTCGGCGCACTACAGCCCGCCGATGCAGCTGATCGGCAAGCTCTACCGCGCCAAGGGCGGCTGGGCCGCAGACTGGATCTTCGTCGACCACGGCAAGGTGTTGTCGCGCTGGTCCAGCGACGATGCCAGCGCGCGCCGGACCATGGCCGCCGGCGCCGATGGCGCCGCCGATGCGCTCGTGCGCAGGTATGCCAAGGCCGCGCCTGTCGGTCCCGCGGGGCGGTACGTGGTGCGTTTCACCAACATCCGCGGCAGCCAGGACTACATGCGGCTGTCCGCCTACCTCGACGGCTTGTCCATGGTGCAGGGGATCACGCCGCTGCGGGCGACGCCGCAGGCGCTGGAACTCGAACTGCAACTGGCCACCGGCCTGCGCGGTTTCAGCCGCGTGCTCGATGACGAGCTGCTGGAAGCCGATCCGCTGCAAGTCGACGGCGACGGCGAAGCTTCGACTTTCCGGCTGCGCTGAGGCTGCCTTGGACGACCACGACGCCCACGTGCTGGCCACCTTCCTGCAGCGCCTGCAGTGGGGACTGCTGGCGTTGGCCGTGGCCTGGGTGTTCTGGCTGCTGTCGCCGATCCTGACCCCGTTCGTGCTCGCCGCCCTGCTGGGCTGGCTCGGCGACCCGCTGGTGGACCGGATCCAGCGCGCCGGGCGTTCACGCAATACCGCGGTGATGCTGGTGTTCACGGTGATGGCGTCGATCGTGCTGCTGGGGTTGTTGTTGCTGCTGCCATTGCTGCAGCGGCAGGTCCTGACCCTGGTGGCGTCGCTGCCGCATTACCGCGACTGGTTCGTCGGCACGCTGTTGCCGTGGATCGAGGCGCGGACCGGCCTGCAGCTGGTCGGGTGGCTGGACCCGATGCGACTGATCGAACTGGCGCGGGTGCATTGGGAGCAGGCCGGCGGCGCGGCTTCGACCATGCTCGGCTACCTCTCGCGTTCGGGCTTCGCGTTGCTGGGCTGGGTCGCCAACCTGGTGCTGTTGCCGGTACTGACGTTTTTCTTCCTGCGTGACTGGGACCTGTTCATCGAGCGCATCGCCGCGCTGGTGCCGCGCGACCACGCGGCCACTGCGTCGCGGCTGGCACGCGAATCCAGCGCGGTGCTTGGCGGCTTCCTGCGCGGGCAGTTGCTGGTGATGCTGATCCTGGGCGTGCTGTACGGCATCGGCTTGTTCGCGGTCGGCCTGGACCTGGGGATCCTGATCGGCATCATCGCCGGCCTGCTCACCTTCGTGCCCTACCTGGGCCCGACCACGGTGATCGTGCTCGGTGGCATCGCCGCGATGGTCCAGTTCGGCGACTGGGAGCACATGCTCGGCGTGGTTGCGGTCTGGGGCATCGGGCAGGTGATCGAAAGCTACTGGCTCACGCCGAAGCTGGTCGGCGACCGCATCGGCCTGCATCCGATGGCGGTCATCTTCGCGGTGTTCGCCGGCGGCGCGCTGTTCGGGTTCCTCGGCCTGTTCCTCGCCCTGCCGGTGGCGGCAGTGGCCAACGTGCTGTTGCGTTACGCGCACGAGCGTTACACGCACAGCCGGCTGTATGCCGGCGAGCGCCCGGCGATCCTGCTCGACGAGTTCGTCGATCCCGAGGACCCGGCGGCGGCACGGGACGACGCGTGAGCGAGCCCGTCTCCGGCGCGGCGCGGCAATTGCCGCTGGCGCTGCGTTATCCGCCCGACCAGCGCCTGGACACGTTCATCGCCGCGCCTGCCGGCGCACTGGCGCAATTGCGGGCGATGGCAGAGTCGCCTGCCGGAGATTGGCTGTACCTGTGGGGCCCGGCAGGCGTCGGCAAGACCCACCTCGCGCTCGCCGCCTGCGCCGCGGCCGAAGCCGTGGGCCGGCGCGCCGCCTACCTGCCGTTGCAGGTCGCGGCCGGCCGCCTGCATGCCGCACTCGACGCGCTGGAAGGCAGTGACGTGATCGCGCTCGACGGCCTCGACGCCATCGCCGGCAATCGCGACGACGAAGTCGCGCTGTTCGATTTCCACAACCGGGCGCGCAGCGCCGGGACGGCGTTGATCTATGCCGCGCGGCTCGCGCCCGATGCGCTGCAGCTGTCATTGCCGGACCTGCGTTCGCGGCTGTCGCAATGCGCGCGCCTCGCACTGGCGCCGTTGGACGACGATGGCCGCCGCGCGGTGCTGCGCGAGCGCGCGCAACGGCGCGGGCTGGTGTTCGACGAGGCCGCGCTGGCATGGCTGCTGAAGCGGGTCGGCCGCGACCTCGCCGGACTGGCTGGCCTGCTCGACCGCCTGGATCGCGCTTCGCTTGCCGCGCAACGGCGGCTCACGGTGCCGTTCCTGCGCGGCGTGCTCGGAGCCGATCGATCGCAGGAAGCGGGCTGAACGAGCGGCCGCGGTCGCGCGTGTCGCCAGGCCAGGCGCCCAATCGGGAAGGTTCGCGGCTGGAACCGCTCCCGCGACCGCGCCCGCTAAGGCTGCAACGATGCCTTCAGTTCGGCGTCCAGCTGCGCCAGCCGTTGCGGTGTACCGACATCGGTCCAGCGGCCACGATGGTGGTCGCCGGTGACGCCCGAACCCGCCATCGCCGCGCGCAGCAATGGCGCGAGCTTGAACCGCGGCGGCAACGCGTCGGCGCCAGGCGCCGCGCCGACGACCTCGCGCCAGTCGTCGAGCAGCGACGGCCGGTAGACGCCGATGCCGGCGAACGTGAGCTTCTCCGGGCCATCGGCGGCGACGGTCCCGTCCTTGCGCAGGGCGAAGTCGCCATGCGGGTGTTGCGGCGGATTGTCCACCAGTACCAGGTGCCCGCGGCCCGCGGGATCGCGCGGAAGCCGCGCGAAATCGAAATCGCACCAGACGTCGCCGTTGACCGCGATGAAGGGCGCGTCGTCGCCGCCGGCCAGCAGCGGCAGCGCGTTGTGCATGCCGCCACCGGTTTCCAGCGGCGTGTCGCCCTCGTAGGCGTAGTGCAGGCGCAATCCCCAGTGCGCGCCGTCGCCGAGTACGCGCGGGAATTGCGCCGCCAGCCAGCTGGTGTTGATGACGACGTCGCGCACGCCCAGCGCGGCCAGTTTTTCCAGGTGCCATGCGATCAGCGGCTTGCCGCCGACGGCCAGCAGGGGCTTGGGCGTGGTGTCGGTCAGCGGGCGCATGCGCTCGCCCAGGCCGGCGGCCAGGACCAGCGCCTTCATGCCCGAGTCGCGCCGGAGGCCATCGCGGGCTTGACCGTGTGCTCGATCAACGCCTGCAGCGGCTCGAGTTCGGGATATCGCGGCAGCACGCCGTCGAGGTAGGCGAAAAAGCGCGGCACGTCGGCAAGGTACCTCGGCTTGCCGTCGCGGTGGTTGAGGCGCGCGAAGATGCCGATCACCTTGAGGTGGCGCTGCACGCCGATCCAGTCGGCATCGCGGCGGAAGCGCGGCAGCGGCGGCACCGGCAGGCCGGCGGCGTGCGCACGCGCGTGGTAATGCTCCAGCCAGCCGTCCACGCGCGCCTGCGGCCAGCTCAGGAAGGCGTCCTTGAACAGGCTCAACGGGTCGTACGCGATCGGCCCGCGCACCGCATCCTGGAAGTCCAGCACCGCCAGCCCGCCGGCCACGGGCATCAGGTTGCGCGGCATGAAGTCGCGGTGCACCAGGACTTGCGGCTGCGCCAGCGCGGCGTCCACCAGGCGGCGGTAGGCGAGGTCGAGCGTCTCCAGTGCCGCGCATTCCAGGGCAATGCCCAGGTGTCGGCCCAGGAACCATTCATCGAACAGGCGCAGCTCGCGCGCCAGCAGCGCCTCGTCGTAGGCCGGAAAATCTGCTGGCACGGCGATCGCTTGCAGTTTCAGCAGCTGGTCGATGGCGGCATCGAACATGGCGTCGGCATTGTCGGCGTCGATCGCCTGGAGGCAGGTGTCGGCGCCAAGGTCTTCCAGCAGCAGGAAGCCGCGTTCGATGTCCTGCGCCAATACCCGCGGCACGCGCACGCCGCCCTGCTCGAGCAGGGTGCGGATGCGCAGCCACGGGCGCACGTCTTCCCGGTCCGGTGGGGAATCCATCACGATGCCGCTCGGCTCGTGGCCGGAGGTGCGCCAGTAGCTGCGGAAGCCGGCGTCGGTGGACGCGCGCACGAGCTCGAGCGCGGGATCTGCAAGCGCGTCGCGTGCCCAGCGCAGGCGCTGGCCGGCGCGGATCGGGTCGGATGGCGTGGATGGCTGCATGCGTGCTCCGGCGCGCGGTCGCCGCGGGCCTACAGGGTAAACTGGGCTTCATGTGACAGGGAGATGCTCGTGGCGAAATTGCAACCCGTGCTGTTGTCGGGAGGTTCCGGTACCCGGCTGTGGCCGCTGTCGCGCGAGGCCTATCCCAAGCAGTTCCTGCCGCTGGTCGGGCAGGACACCATGCTGCAGGCGACCTGGCGCCGGGTGGCCGGGCTGGCCGATGCCGCGCCGATCGTGGTGGCGGGCGAGGAGCACCGGTTCCTGGTCGCCGAGCAACTGCGCCAGGCCGGCGCGCCGGCGCCGGCGATCGTGCTCGAACCGGTCGGCCGCAACACCGCGCCGGCAATCGCCGCGGCCGCGTTGCAGGCCACCGCTGACGGCGACGATCCGCTGTTGCTGGTATTGCCATCCGACCACGTTGTCGCCGATGCCGACGCTTTCCGAGCGGCCGTGCGCGTGGCCAGCGCCGCGGCGGAGCGGGGCGCGCTGGTGACCTTCGGGATCGTGCCGACCGCGCCGGAGACCGGCTTTGGTTACATCCAGGCAGATGCAGGCGGTGGCGATGGCGTCACCAAGGTCGTGCGCTTCGTCGAGAAGCCCGACGCCGCGACCGCGCAGGCGTACCTGGCCACGGGCGGCTATTACTGGAACAGCGGCATGTTCCTGTTCCGTGCCTCGCGCTACCTGGCCGAACTCGAACGCCTGCGCCCGGACATCCTCGCCGCCACCCGCGCCGCGTTCGCGGCGGCCAGGCGCGACGGCGACTTCATCCGCCTCGACAAGGAGGCGTTCGCAGCCTGTCCGTCGCAGTCGATCGACTATGCGGTCATGGAGGCCACCGATGCGGCGATGGTGTTGCCGGTGGACATCGGCTGGAACGATGTCGGCTCGTGGTCGGCGCTGTGGGACGTGGCGGCGCGCGACGCCGACGGCAATGCCCACCATGGCGACGTGATCGCGGTCGACAGCCGCAACAGCTACGCGTACGCGCGGCGGCTGGTGGCGCTGGTGGGTGTCGACGACGTGGTCGTGGTCGAAACCGACGACGCCGTGCTGGTCGCGCGCAAGGACAAGGTACAGAAGGTCAAGGACGTGGTCGCGCTGCTGAAACAGGAGCAGCGCAGCCAGGCCGCGCTGCACCGCGAGGTGCACCGGCCCTGGGGCAGCTACGATTCGGTCGACCAGGGCGCGCGCTTCCAGGTCAAGCGGATCAAGGTCAAGCCCGGCGCGCAGTTGTCGCTCCAGTCGCACACGCAGCGCGCAGAGCACTGGATCGTGGTCAGCGGCACCGCGCGGGTGACCCGCGACAACGATGTGTTCGAGCTGCACGCCAACCAGTCGACCTACATCCCGATCGGGGCGAAGCATCGGCTGGAGAACCCGGGCACCGAGGTGCTGGAGCTGATCGAGGTGCAGTCCGGCGACTATCTCGGCGAAGACGACATCGTCCGCTACGAGGATGCGTACGGACGCAGCTGACGACTGGTTGCGTCTGGCCGCTGGAAAACGGGCCCGCGTCTGGATGAAGGAAAAACGCCCCGCGAAGCGGGGCGTTCCGTGTTGCGTGGCGGCCCGGTTCAGGCGGCCTTTGGGGTTTTCTTGCGGACCATCCCGTAGACGAACAGCAGCAGGACGGCGCAGGCGATGGAGACGGCGAAGCCGAGGAACCTGTTGCCGATGCCGAGCGCGCCGCTGACGTAGCTGCCGATCCAGGCACCGACGACGCCGAGCAGGATCGTGAGGATCCATCCCATCGGGTCGGCGCCCGGTTTGAAGAAACGCGCCAATACGCCGATCACGGCGCCGATCAGGATCGTGTAGAGGATGCCACCCATGCTGTTCCCTCCGGTCAGTAGTGTGGGTACCGCGGTTGCATCCTAGCAGCCGACTACCGGTCCGGACGCTGTCAGGTACCGGGCTTCTCCTTGCGCCGGAACAGGCCGCCGAGGAGCGACAGCGCGAAGCTGCCCGCCAGCGCGGCGAGGAAGCGCGAACCCGGCCCCGGCAGGCCGATGCCCAGTGCCCCCGCCACCGCCACGCCCAGCACCGCGCCGGCGACGCCGAACAATGCGGTTGACCACAGGCCGATGCTGCGCTGGTTGCTGGTGGCGAAGCGGACAAGGAATCCGGCGAACAAGCCGATCACCACCAGCGCGACCCAGCCGTCGCCGAGGCGATCGAACAACTGCATGAACTGGACGAACTCGATCGGGCCGTCGGTCATGGCAGGTTCCTCAGCAGCAACCGTGGTCGCCGCGTTCCGTGGCGCCGGCGACGATTGCGGCACCCGTGGTCTCGCCGCGCACGCTGGCGGCGTGGTGTTCGGCGATCACCCGCGCCACCGATGCGGTCACCTTCTTGCCCATCGGGATGTGCAGGAATTCGTTCGGGCCGTGCGCGTTGGAGTGCGGTCCGAGTACGCCGGTAATCATGAACTGCGCGCCGGGGAACTTTTCGCCGAGCATGCCCATGAACGGGATCGAGCCGCCTTCGCCCATGTACATCGCCGGCGCGCCGAAGAACTCGTGGCTGGCGGCGTCGATCGCCTGCTCCAGCCAGGGCGCCATCGCCGGTGCGTTCCAGCCGGCCGAGGCTTTTTCCAGCTCCAGCGTGACCTGTGCGCCGTTGGGAGGGTCGCGCAGCAGCGTTTCCTTCAGCAACTCCCCGGCACGCTTGCCGTCCAGGGTGGGCGGCAAGCGCAGCGAGAGCTTCACCGCCGTATGCGGGCGCAGCACGTTGCCGGCCGATGCCAGTGGCGGAATGCCGTCGACGCCCGTCACCGACAGCGCCGGGCGCCAGGTGCGGTTGAGCACCAGCTCGGTGAGGTCGTCGGTCATCGGTGTCATTCCGGGCAGGAACGGGAACTTGTCGAAGACCGCGTCGCCGAGCACGTCGGCCACCTTGCGCGCCTGCGCCAGGCGGTCCGCGGGAACGTCGGCCTGCAGGCCCTCGAGCAGGATGCGACCGCTGGCCTCGTCCTCGATCCGCGACAGCAGTTGCCGCAGCAGGCGGAAGCTCGACGGCACGATCCCGGAGGCATCGCCCGAATGCACGCCTTCCTCCAGCACCTTGACCGTGAGGTTGCCCCCGGCCAGGCCGCGCAGCGAGGTAGTGCACCACAGCTGGTCGTAGTTGCCGCAGCCCGAGTCCAGGCACACCACCAGCGACGGTTGGCCGATGCGGTCGGCGAGGTGGTCGACATACGCAGGGAGGTCGTAACTGCCCGATTCCTCGCACGCCTCGATCAGGATCACGCAGCGCGCATGCGGCGCACCCTGGTCCTGCAGCGCCTGGATCGCGGCCAGAGAACCGAAGATCGCGTAACCGTCATCGGCCCCGCCGCGGCCGTAGAGGCGGTCGCCCTTGAGCACCGGCTGCCAGGGGCCCAAGCCGTCGTCCCACCCGGTCATTTCCGGTTGCTTGTCGAGGTGGCCGTAGAGCAGCACGCAGTCCGCGCCGGTGTCCGCGCCCGTCGCCGGGACTTCGAGGTAGATCAGCGGGGTGCGGCCTTCCAGGCGCACGACTTCCACCACCAGCCCGGGGATCGCCTGCGCCTTGGCCCAGCGCTCCATCAAGGCGACCGCCGCGTCCATGTGGCCGTGTTCGACCCACTGGCTGTCGAACATCGGCGACTTGTTGGGGATGCGGATGTATTCGACGAGTTGGGGAACGATGTCCTCGTCCCACTTCCCGGCGACGAAGCGGTCGATCTTGCTGGCGTCCATGAATGGCCTTGCCTGATGGGATGGGTGGATTCTACGCCGCGCTGCCGTGTAGGACTTTTCCGACACCGCGATGCGGCATCCACCGGCTTCGCCGTGGCACATCCAGCGATACGGTGTGGCCATGGCGATGCGGACACTGTGTCCACCGGCGGCGCAGCCAGCCGGGAAGGAAACGGAAGCCCACACCACCCAAGGAGATCCGCCATGAACGTCTTCGCCACCGCCCTCAAGTCGCTCGCCCTGACCTTGCTGCTGGCCACCAGCGCCTTTGCCGCCGACCGGGTCAACATCAATACCGCCGATGCCGCCGCCATCGACCAGGCCCTGCTCAACGTCGGCCCGGCCAAGGCCGAAGCCATCGTCGCCTACCGCAAGGCCCACGGCAGCTTCAAGAGCGCCGAACAGCTCGCGCTGGTCAAGGGCATCGGCCTGAAGACGGTTGAGAAGAACCGCGACCGCATCAGCCTGGGCAGCACCGCGCCGGCGCGCAAGCCGGCCGCCAAGAGCGTCGCCAAGCGCTGAGCGCAAACCGTGGCCGCGCAGGGATGCGCGGTCGCAGGCAGGGGCTGGATGCCCCAACGGAACCGGCAGGACGCCGATACAGGGACGTAACGTCGCCAGCCCGCACAGGACGTGCGCGCTGGCGGCGGCTTTGGCGCGTGCGGCCGCTACACTTGGCCCATGTCGGCCTCGCATGTAATCCCCGCCAATGAATACCGGCGCGAGCGCTGGAAGAACGGCGCGGGTTGGACCCGCGAGATCCATGCGCATCCGGCGACGGCGCCCGCCCGGGGCTGGGACTGGCGCCTGTCGATCGCCGAGATCGAGGACGATGCGCCGTTCTCGGCCTTTCCCGGCGTGGACCGCGAGCTGGTCCTGCTCAGCGGCAACGGCCTGCGCCTGCGTTTCGAAGACGGGGCCCTGCATGCGCTGCTGCCGCCGCACGACCGGCTGCGTTTCCCCGGCGAGCGCGCAGTGGCCGGCGAACTGATCGACGGACCGACCCAGGATTTCAACCTGATGTGGCGGCGCGACACGATCGACGCGCAGCTGTGGCACCGGCCACTGGTCGGGCCGATGGTGGTGTTCGTCGAACCGGGCGAAACCTGGGCGCTCCATCTGATCGCCGGCCAGGCGCATTTTGCCGACGCCTCCGGGCTGCCGGACCTGGCCGCCGGCGATACCGCGTTGTTGCAGGCCGGCGAAGCGCGGCAGCGGCACGTGCTCGATGGCGGGGGCGAGTTGCTGGTCGCCAGGCTCTCGCAGCGGCGCTAGCGCGGGGCGATCAGGCCAGCGCCGGCCACGACACCGCCGCCAACACCAGCAGCGACACGCCGAACACGCTCATCGCCATCTGTCTCAGGCTGCGACCGCGCGCCCATAGCCACAGCCCCGAGAGGCCGAGCAGCAGCATCGCCAGCGCGAAGCTGTCGGCCAACAGCACCCAGGCCAAGCCGCCTCCCACGGCCTTGTGCAGGCGGTTGAGTGCCGCCAGCCAGGTTTGCCGGTTGTGCTTGACCTCGGCAGTAGCGTCGCCCGGCTGGTACTGCAGCGCCCACGAGGCGCGCGCGTTGCCGCCCGACAGGCTCCATTGCCCGGGCGCGCCTTCGGACGCGCCGCGCGGCGCGCCCTTGCGGATCGATTGCGCATCCAGGCCCCGTGCCTGCAGCAGCCACTTCGACAGGTCCTCGGCGGAACCACGCGCCTGGGCCGGGATCTCGAGCACGACGCGCCCGGCGTCGATGCTGTCGCCCTGCGGCCACGGGTTCTCGCCGAAGCGGTGGTTCATCACCAGGCCGGTGAAACCGTACACGATTGCCGCCAGCGCGCCCCAGGCACCGATCCACAGATGCAGCTGCCGGAGCATGCGGTGGATGCGCTGGCCATTGCGCGCGCGCGGGACGTGGTTCATGCGGATGCCTGGAGGCTGGTGCGGATGGCGGCGCCGGCCGTCGGGCAGGCAGCGTGTAGCCGGTCAGTAGTGGAAATTCAGCGTCAACCACGCGCTACGCGGGGCGCCCGGGCTGATGTTGTCGTTGTTGTGGGCGCTGGCGAAATAGCGCTTGTTGGTGATGTTCTCGATGTTGAGCTGCAGTTGCAGCGACGGATCCAGGGTCCAGTACAGCGCGGCATCGAAGCGGGTGAAGGCGGGCACCGTCACCTGGTTGTCGATGTTGGCGAAGATCGCGCCGCGGTGGACGATGCCGAGGCCGGCTCCGAACGCCGGGTTGAAGTCGTAGCGATTCCACAGCGACGCCGAGTGTCCTGGCAGTTGCGCCAGCCGGTTGCCGGCCAGGGCGCTGGGCGATTGCGTGCTGGTGAGCTCTCCGGACTGGTACGCATAGCCACCCATCAGCTGCCAGGCCTGGGTGATGCGGCCGGCGATGCCGAGTTCGACGCCCTTGGTGGTCTGGCCGTCGACCAGGATCATGGCGGTGGGGTCGGCCGGGTCCACCACCGCGACGTTGCCGCGGTCGAGGCGGTACATGGCGATGCTGGCGGACAGGTCGGGGCGCAGGTCCCACTTGGCGCCGATCTCGCGGTTGCGGAAGGTCTCCGGATCCAGGGCCGCACTGCTTGCGCGCAGCGAAGACAGCTGGTCGCCGGCGCGCGGCTGGTAGGCGATGCTGTAGCTGGCATACAGCGAGACGGCATCGACCGGCTTGTAGACCAGGCCGGCGCGCGGCGACAGCAGGCCGTCGTCGCTGCGCAGGATTTCCCCGCTGCGGTTGTCGCGCAGCTCGACCCGGAAGTCGTCGTAACGCAGGCCGACGATCGCCTGCCAGCGCGGCGAGAGTTCGATCTGGTCCTGCAGGTAGACCGCGGCGACCTTGGCCACGCCGTGGTTGTCGGCATCGTCTTCGTCCTGGCGGAACTGGACCGGCGCGGCGGCGGTGGGATGATCCAGCGGCACCTGCATGCTGGTGGCGGTGCTGCCGGGCGCGCCGAAGTAGCCGGTCATGCGCAGGTTGTCGGTGACTTGCCGTCCGGACTCGGCACCGGCGAGCAGGGTGTGTTCGATCGTGCCGGTGGACGCATGCCAGGTCAGGTCGGTCTGGTTGAACAGGTTCCTGCGCGTGGTCGCGTTGTTGTAGGCGGCCAGCGCCACCGTCTGCGTCGCCGCGTCAACCTCGCGGGGGAAGACGTTCTGGTAGAACTTGTCGTAGTCCGCCAGGCGCAGGTGGTTGCGCAGGCTGGCACCGCCGTCGAACGCATGCTCGAGCACGATGTCGAACGCATCGACCGTCGCCTGCACCGGGCTCTGCGCGGGATCGCCGAAGAAGACGGACGGATCGACGTCGAGCGGGCGCCCGCCCAGCGACGGCACGCCGCGATCGGCGACGCGCTCGTCATGGAAGCGCTCGTACGACGCCTGCAGGCTGGTGCGCCCGCCCAGGTCGATGCCGAACGTCGGGTTGATGCCGTAACGCTCGAGCTGGAAGCCGTCGCGGAAGCTTTCGGAATCCTCATAGACCGCGTTGAGGCGGAAGCCGGCGTCCTGGCCGACGCCGGTGCCGTAATCGAGCGTGCCGCGACGGCGGTTGCCCGAGCCCAGCTGCAGGCTGCCGGCGCGGTGGCTGGCGCCATCGGCCTGCCGGGTGACCCGGTTGATGACGCCGCCGCTGCCGCCACGGCCGAAGATCATGGCGTTCGGGCCCTTGAGCGCCTCCACGCGCTCGACGTTGTAGACGTCGCGGATGTACTGCACGTCGTCGCGGACGCCGTCGACGAAGAAGTCGCCGGTGGTGCTGTTGCCGCGCAGCACCGGGGTGTCGCGGTTGCCCTCGCCCTGCGCGGTGCCGACGCCGGGCATGTAGCGCAGGGTATCGACCAGGCTGGTCATGGCCTGGTCGGCGATGAGCTTGTCGGTGACCACGGTCACCGCCTGTGGCACGTCCAGCAGGTCGGTATCGGTCTTGGTGGCGCCGCGGGTCTTGCGGGCCTGGTAGTCGGGCAGGTAGCGCTGGCCGACCACGGTCACGCCGCCCAGGTCCTGGGGCTGGTCGCCGGTGGCGTGGGTGGCGTCGCCGGGGTCGTCGCCGGCTGCGGCCGCGAACGCCGGCGCGGACAGCGCCAGGGCGAGGGAAAGGGCGAGGGGGGAGCGGGACGACAGCACACGCGACCGGGGCAGGCAGGCCATGGAAATCCTCAGGAGCAATGGGGGTGCGGCACGAGTCCTGCCGCGTCGCCGCGCATGCTAATGAGAACGATTCGCAAATGCAATCGATTTACAGGCGCAACACTTCAATCGCGATCGTCGCGGGTCCAGACGGCGTCGTCCTCGACCTTGACCGGGAAACGGATCACGGGCGCATACGCCGGGGGGTTGAGCGCGCTTCCGTCGCGGACATCGAACTTCGAGCCATGCAGCACGCACTCGATTGTGGCGTCCGCACCGTCGAAGCTGCCCGCGGACAATTCGAAGTCCTCATGGCTGCAGCGATCCTCGAGCGCGTAGAAGTCGCCGTCGTAATTGACGACCAGGATCGCGGTGTCGCCGTCCCAGGCGACCTTGCATTCGCCCGGCAGCAGTTCCGAGGTGGGGCAGACGCGGATCCAGGTCTCGCTCATCCCAACTCCCTTTCAAGGATTTCGAAGCGCAGGTCGTCGCGCTTCGGAATGCCGAATCGCGGGTCCACGGCCGGGAAGGGCTTCTTGATCCCGGTGCGACGGTAGCCACGGCGCTGGTACCAGGCGATCAGGTCCTCGCGCAGGTCGATCACGGTCATGCGCATCATCGACAGCTTCCACTCGTCGCGGACGACGCGTTCGGCCTCGGCCAGGATGGCCTTGCCGAGGCCGGAGGCCTGCCGCTGCGGATCCACCGCGAACATGCCGAAGTAGCCGGCGCCTTCCTCGATCGCCACGTGGGCGCAGCCGAGCAGCGCGCCTTCGCGCGAGGCAAGCAGCACGCGGCTGCTCGCGCGCTCGATGTCGCCTTGCAGCACTCCCGGGTCGATGCGGTTGCCGTCGAGCAGGTCCGCCTCGGTGGTCCAGCCGGCGCGGCTGGCGTCGCCGCGGTAGGCGGAGGTCACCAGCGCGATCACGGCCGGGATGTCGGCGATGGTGGCGTCGCGGAAGACCAGTGGCGGTGTCGGCATGTCGGTGGCGCGCGGGGTTCGTGGGTGCGGCGCATGCCGCGGGACGTCGGCAAAAGGCCGGCGCTTGCCGGCCGTCGCCCGCACTGCCCTACAGCAGCAGCTTGCGCACCTTGCGCAGCGCGGCGGTGAAGGCGTCGATTTCGGCGTGCGTGTTGTAGAAGGCCAGCGACGCGCGGCAAGTCGCCGGCACGCCATAGAACTGCATCAGCGGATGCGCGCAATGGTGGCCGGAACGCACCGCGACGCCCTCCAGGTCGAGCAGGGTGGCGAGGTCGTGGCCGTGCGCGCCTTGCAGCAGGAACGAGACCACCGCCGCCTTGTCGGGGGCGTTGCCGATGATGCGCAGGCCGTCGATCCGGCGCATTTCCTCGGTGAGGTGCGCGAGCAATTCCTGTTCGCGCGCGGCGATGGCATCCATGCCGATGGCGTCGAGGTAGTCGACGGCGGCGCCGAGGCCGACGTGGCCGGCGATGTTCGGCGTGCCGGCCTCGAAACGGTGCGGCGGATCGTTGAAGGTGGTGCCGTCGAAGCGCACCTCGCTGATCATCTCGCCGCCTCCGAGGAACGGTGGCATCGCCGCGAGGTGCTCGCGCCGGCCCCACAGCGCGCCGGTGCCGGTCGGACCGCACATCTTGTGCCCGGTTAGCGCATAGAAGTCGCAACCGATGGCGGGGATATCGACCGCCATGTGCGGCAGCGCCTGCGAGCCGTCGACCACGGTCGTGATGCCGCGCTTGCGCGCGCGCCGGCAGATCTCGCCCACCGGGTTGATGGTACCGAGCACGTTGGAGACGTGGGTGACGCCCAGCAGCTTCACCCCGGGCGTCATCGCCGCGTCCAGCGCGTCCAGGTCGAGCACGCCGTCGGTGCTGATTTCCGCGACCTTGATGGTGGCGCCGGTGCGTTGGGCCACCAGCTGCCACGGCACGATGTTGGCGTGGTGCTCCATGCGCGTGAGCAGGATCGCGTCGCCCGGCTGCAGCCGCGGCAGCGCCCAGGAATACGCCACCAGGTTGATGGCGAAGGTGGTGCCGCTGGTCAGCACGAGTTCGTCGGCGCGCACGTTGAGGTGCCGCGCGAGCTTGCCACGCGCGCCTTCGTAGGCTTCGGTCGCCTCGTTGCCCAGCGCATGCACGGCGCGGCTGACGTTGGCGTTGTGGCTGCGGTAGAAGGCGTCGGTCGCATCGATCACGGCCGCCGGCTTCTGCCCGGTGTTGGCCGAGTCGAAATAGACCAGCGGCTTGCCGTGGACCTCGCGCTGCAGCAGCGGGAAGTCGGCGCGTACCCGCGCCCAGTCGTGGCTCACGCGCGGTCCTCCAGCGCCAGCAGGGCGTCGTCGAGCCGCTCGGACAGCATTGCACGCACCGCCTCGTCGTCGACCACCGACAGCGCCTCGCGGCAGAATGCGACCGTCAACAGCCGCTGCGCGTCGGCCTGCGGCAGCCCGCGCGAGCGCAGGTAGAACATCGCGGTCGGATCGAGCTGGCCGACGGTGGCGCCATGCGCGGCCTTGACCTCGTCGGCGTGGATTTCCAGTACAGGCTGGCTGTCGACTTCGGCCTGGTCGGACAGCAGCAGGTTCTTGTTCGACAGGCTGGCATCGCTGCCGTCGGCGCCGGGGCGGATGGTGATGCCGCCATGGAACACGGTGCGGCTGCGGTCGGTCGCGATCCCGCGCCAGGTGAGGTCGCAGGCGGTGTTGCCGGCGATGTGCTCGATTCCCAGCCGGGTGTCGACATGGCGGCGGCCGCGCCCGAGCTGCACGCCATTGGCGACCAGCATCGCGCCTTCGCCCTCGAGCCGGACATTGAGCTCGTGCCGCGACAACGCCCCTCCGAACTCGAGATCGAGCCGGTGGTACTGCGATCCGCGCGCGAGCACCGCGTCGGTCCGCGCGACCAGGGTGGCGCGGGGCGACTCGTCCTGGCGCCGCAGGTGCCGCAGCACCGCGCCCTGGGCCAGGTGCACGTGGACCAGCACGTTGCCGAGGTTGGCGTGGTCACCGCTGCCCAGGTGGTGCTCGACCACGGTCGCTTCGGCGCCGCGGCGCAACTCCAGCAGGTGGCGCAGGTGGCTGGCGACGTCGCCGTCCATGGCCGGGACGCCCACGAACACCAGGTGCAGCGGCTCGGCCAGGCGCGTGTTGTCGGCCAGGCGCAGCACCGCGCCGTCGCTGGCCAATGCAGCATTGAGCCGGGCGAAGACCTCGTCGACGCGCGCATAGCGCCGCTGCATGAAGTTGGCCGCGCGCGGATCCGGGTCGGCCAGCGCCTGCGGCAGGGTCAGCAGGCGCGCCCCGGGCGGAAGCGTCGACAGTTCCGAATGGGCCGGGTCGTAGCGGCCGTTGACGAACACCATGCGCGGCGACGGGATCGCCGCCAGCAGCGTGGGATCCAGCGCCGCCGGCGAGGCCGCGGCGGGTGCGAAGCTGCGCCGTTCCAGCGCACGCAACGGGGTGTATTTCCAGGCCTCGCTGCGCGCCTGCGGCAGGCCGCCGCCCAGGGCGTCATCGAGCGCGGCGCGGCGCGTGCCATCGGCCGTGGCGACGAACCCGGCGGCCAGCGAGTCCAGCAATGCGCTCATGGGGCGACGGCCACGGGCGCAACCCGGTCCTTGAGCCAGGCATAACCGTGGGCCTCGAGTTCCAGCGCCAGCTCCGGGCCGCCGCTCTCGACGATGCGGCCGTCCGCCAGTACGTGCACCACGTCCGGGCGGATGTAGTCGAGCAGGCGCTGGTAATGGGTGATGACGAGGAACGCGCGGTCGGGGGAGCGCAGCGCGTTGACGCCGTCGGCGACGGACTTGAGCGCGTCGATGTCCAGGCCCGAATCGGTTTCGTCCAGGATCGCGAGCCTGGGCTCCAGCACCGCCAGCTGGAAGATTTCGTTGCGCTTCTTCTCGCCGCCCGAGAAACCTTCGTTGACGCCACGCTGCAGCAGGCGGTCGTCCAGGTGCAGCACGGCGAGCTTCTCGCGCACCTTCCTCAGGAACTGCATCGAGTCCAGCTCGGCCTCGCCGCGGGCCTTGCGCTGGGCGTTGAGCGCGCTGCGCAGGAAGTAGGTGTTGTTCACGCCCGGAATCTCGACCGGGTACTGGAAGGCGAGGAACACGCCATCGGCGGCGCGTTGCTCCGGCGTGCGTGCCAGCAGGTCGCGGCCGTCGAACAGCACGGTGCCGGCGCCTACTTCGTAGCCGTCGCGCCCGGCCAGCACGTTGCCGAGCGTCGACTTGCCCGCGCCGTTTGGCCCCATGATCGCGTGCACTTCGCCCGGCTTCACCTCGAGCGTGAGGCCCTTGAGGATGTCGCGGCCGTTGATGGACGCGTGCAGGTTTTCGATCTTCAGCATGTGTGTTCTCTTGTGTTCTGCTCCCCGCCCGCGCGGGAGGGGCCGGGATGGGGACGGGGCATGCGGGGAAGCATCCTCGCCGCCCTCCAGGAATGGGCTTCAGCCGACCGCGCCTTCCAGCGACACTTCCAGCAACTTCTTGGCTTCCACCGCGAACTCCATCGGCAACTCGCGGAACACCTGCTTGCAGAAGCCGTCGACGATCATCGACACCGCGTCCTCCTCGCCGATGCCGCGACTACGGCAGTAGAACATCTGGTCGTCGCTGATCTTCGAGGTGGTCGCCTCGTGCTCCACCGTCGCCGAGGGGTGCTTGACCTCGATGTACGGAAAGGTGTGCGCGCCGCACTGCTTGCCGATCAGCAGCGAGTCGCACTGGGTGTGGTTGCGCGCGCCTTCCGCGCTGCGCTCCACCTTGACCAGGCCGCGGTAGGAATTCTGGCCACGGCCGGCGCTGATGCCCTTGCTGACGATCTTCGACTTGGTGCGCTTGCCGACGTGGATCATCTTGGTGCCGGTGTCGGCCTGCTGGCGGTGGTGGGTGAGCGCCACCGAATGGAACTCGCCCACCGAGTCGTCGCCCAGCAGCACGCAGGACGGGTATTTCCAGGTGATCGCCGAGCCGGTCTCGACCTGGGTCCAGACCACCTTGCTGCGCGCGCCGCGGCACTGCGCGCGCTTGGTGACGAAGTTGTAGATGCCGCCGACGCCATTCTCGTCGCCCGGGTACCAGTTCTGGACCGTCGAGTACTTGATCTTCGCGTCTTCCAGCGCGACCAGCTCGACCACCGCCGCGTGCAGCTGGTTCTCGTCGCGCATCGGCGCGGTGCAGCCTTCCAGGTACGAGACCTCGGCGCGGTCCTCGCAGATGATCAGGGTGCGCTCGAACTGGCCGGTGTGGCCGGCGTTGATGCGGAAGTAGGTGGACAGCTCCATCGGGCAGCGCACGCCGGCCGGGATGAACACGAACGAGCCGTCCGAGAACACCGCCGAGTTGAGCGCGGCGAAGTAGTTGTCGCCGGTCGGCACCACCGTGCCCAGGTACTGCTGCACCAATTCCGGATGGTCCTTGATCGCCTCGGACATCGAACAGAAGACGATGCCCTTGTCGGCAAGTTCCTTGCGGAAGGTGGTGCCGACGGACACCGAGTCGAACACCGCGTCCACTGCGACGCCGGCCAGTTTCTTGCGCTCGTGCAGCGGCACGCCGAGCTTGTCGTAGGTGTCGAGCAGTTCCTTCGGCACCTCGTCCAGGGACTTGTACTTCGGGCCCTTGGGCGCCGAGTAGTAGCTGATCGCCTGGAAGTCGATCGGCGCGATGCTGAGCTTGGCCCAATGCGGTACCGGCATCGTCAGCCAGTGGCGGTAGGCGGCCAGGCGCCACTGCGTCATCCACTCCGGCTCGTCCTTCCTGGCGGAGAGCGCGCGGATGGTGTCTTCATCCAGGCCGGGCGGCAGGGAATCGGATTCGATCTCGGTGACGAAGCCCGCATCGTAGCGGCGGCCGAGCTGCTCGATGATCTTCGCGTTGCCGGTCGCGGTGGCGTCGGCGGGCGCGTGTTCGATGGCGGCGGTGCGGTTGTTCATGCGGTCCTCATGCCCTCGCCAGGGTGGCGGCGATGGCCTTGCGCGGTGCGCGCGGTGGCGGCGCCAGCATCTGCGCCAGGGTGACGCCGCGCAGCGCGTCGGCGACCACGTCGTTGATCCGGCGCCAGTTGGCGCGCACGCCGCAGGATTGCTCGATGCCGCAGGCGCCGGCGTGGACGCTGCATTCGGTCATCCCGAGCGGACCTTCCATCGCCTCGACGATCTCGACCAGGCTGATCGCCGCCGCATCGCGGGCAAGGCGGTAGCCGCCATTGGCGCCGCGGAAGCCTTCGACCAGCCCGGCCTGGGCCAGCGGCTTGAGCAGCTTGGCCACGGTCGGCATTTCCAGCCCGGCCTGTTCGGCCAGTTCCGCCGCGCTGAGCACGACACCGGGCCGCGCGGCGAGCACGGTCAGGACGACGGTGGCGTAATCGGTGAGCTTGGTGACGCGCAGCATGGGCGGGGCCCGGATAACGTACCGAAATTGTACGGTTTCCGGGCCCCGGGGCCAAGCCGTTGTCGCGTGGGCTTCAGCCGGCCGCGTGTGCCTGCGCCGGGGCAGGCGGCAGCACCCATTGCACGTAGGGCACCGGCGGCGTCTGGCCGGGGGCCAGGTAGTCGGGGGCGGGTTGCCCGGCCGGGCCCAGCGAACGGATGAACCGGTACAGCGCGAGGCGGTCGGCCTCGCTCATCGCGCGCACCGCGAAGTCCGGCATCGGCGGCCGCGTATGCAGCTCGGCGCTGTACTTCAGCCAGGCCGCCTCGTCCATCTCCTGGACTTTCAGCCGCAGGTTGGCGGGGTAGGTCGTGCCCCACGGGCCGTTCCAGCCCAACGGCGATCCGACCAGCCATTGCGCCTTGGGAACCGCGCCGCCGGTCTCGGCATACCCGGGCGTGTGGCAGTCGTTGCAGCCGGAGATCCTGGCCAGGTATTCGCCGTGCGCCAGCCCCTGGGCGTCGGCCGCGGCCAGCTCCGCCACCGGGGCGAGGTTGGTCGCCAGCGACGCGGTATCGACAGGCTGCGGGCCACGGGCGCAGGCGGCGGTCGCCAGCAGGGCAAGTGTGGTCAGCAGGGGACGCGTGGAAGCCATCGTCAGTTCTCCATTGGGGAATGTGCTGCGAACGCAAGCCCGTGCAGCGGCCGGCCAAGATCGTGGCGGCTTCACGCCGCTTGCGGCGACAATGGCGTCATTCGCCCCACTGGATAGCCCATGCCCCGCAAGATCGCCGCCCGCAAGTCCGACATCCACGGCAATGGCGTGTTCGCCATCGCCCCGATCGCCAAGGGCGAGCGCGTCATCGAATACAAGGGCCGCCGCCGCACCCACGAGGAGGTCGACGCCGACGTCAGCGGCGACGTCGAGAGCGGGCACACCTTCCTGTTCACGCTCAACGACGACTACGTCATCGATGCCAATTTCGAAGGCAACAGCGCGCGCTGGATCAACCACAGCTGCAGCCCCAATTGCGAGGCGGTTATCGAAGAGAACGAGCGCGACCCGAAGAAATCGCGCGTGTTCATCGAGTCGATCCGCGCGATCAAGCCGGGCGAGGAGCTCACCTACAACTACGGCATCACCCTGGAGGAGCCGCATACGGCGCGGCTGAAGAAGATCTGGGCCTGCCGCTGTGGCTCGAGGAAGTGCACCGGGACGATGCTGCAGCCCAAGCGCTGATGGTGCGGGTCGGCGGCAGCCGGTTGCCGCCGGCTCGCCGATGGTTGCAATGACCAATGCCAGTGGCACGCCTTGGCGAGGGCCGCCACGCTGCGCGCCATTCCACCGTGGACATGCATGCATGCGCCTGCTGTTGTCGCTCGTCCTGTTGCCCGGCCTGGCCGGTGCTGCCGCCATCGACCCGCCAGCCCCGGCCCCGGTTTCCGCCGCGCCGGCGGCGGTGTTGCAGCTGGAGCCATACCGCCGCACCGTTGCGGTGCGGGTGATGGCCAACGGCACCCCGGGCCTGTTTGCCCTGGATACCGCCGCGGGCCATACCATTGCCTCGCCCGAGTTCGCGGCCGCCGCCGGATGCAAGCCGTGGGGAGAACTGGGCGGCTTCACCATGACCGGCAAGCACCTTGGCATGCCGCGTTGCGACGGGTTGGCGTTCACCGTCGGCGGGCATCGCCTGCGCGCCCCGGTCGCCGGGGTGATGCAGGTGGCAGAGCTGTTTGCCAAGGACGCGCCGCCGATCGAAGGCCTGCTGGCGCTGGACGCTTTCGGCGGCCAGACCATCACCATCGACTTCGCAGGCGGCAAGCTCTACGTCGAAACCCCGGCCAGCGCCGCCCAGCGCATCGCCGGGGCAAGCGAAGTGCCGATCTCGCTGTCGCGCGAGGTGCAGGGCGTCGCGCTGGCGGTCAACGTCGAAGTCCCGACCCCGCAGGGTATCGCCCGCTTCGAGCTCGACAGCGGCAATGGCGGCACGGTGCTGGTGTCCAAGCCCTACGCGCGGCTGTTCGGCCTGGACCCCGAGGCCGAAGGACCGCAGCAGGCCACGATCGAGGTGGCGCCCGGGATCGTCGTCCACGCACTCGCGTTCACGCCGGGAATGAACATCGACGGCAACCTCGGGATGCCGTTCCTGAAGGACTGGATCGTGACGCTCGACCTCAAGGAGGGCCGGATGTGGCTGCGCCGCAACCCGGTTCCGGCACCGCCCGGCATGGGTGTCCCGCCGCCGCCGAAGGCCTGACCGGTGCGTAGCCGCCTGCTTTGCCTTGCCATCCTGTCGGTGCTCGCGGTGCCGGCCTGGGCGATCGACGTCGACGGCCGCATCGATCCCGCCGAATGGCAGGGCGCCGAACATGTCACCGACTTCAAGGTGGTCGAGCCGCTGACCCGCGCGTCGTCGCCCTATCCCACCGAAGCCTGGGTGCTGGCGACGCCAGAGGGCCTGGCGATCGGCTTCCGCAACACCCAGCCGGCGAGCGTGCCGCGCACCTACCGCCGTACCCAGCGCGACGAGGACGCGCAGGTCGACCGCGTCAACCTGATGGTCGACTTCGACGGCGACGGGCGCACCGGCTACAACTTCACCGTCAACCTGACCGACGGCATCCAGGACGCGACCATCACCAACGAGTCGCGCTTCAGCAAGGACTGGGACGGCAACTGGCAACACGCGGTCAGCGAGGACGGCGACACCTGGTCGGTGGAAATGCTGATCCCGTGGTACATCGCGCCGATGCGCAAGGGCGTGGGCGGCAAGCGCACGATGGGCATCTACCTGGACCGCGTGATCGGGTCCACCGGCCAGCGCCTGGCTTGGCCGGCGGCCAGCTTCACCCTGCCGCGCTTCCTGTCCGACTTCACGCCGGTGGCGGTGCCGGTGTACAGCCAGTCGCTGCTTGCGATCACCCCCTTTGTGGTCGGAGGCTACGACAACATCGCCGGCACCGACCACTTCGACGCCGGCGCCGACATCGTCTGGAAGCCGAACGGCCAGACCCAGCTCACCGCGGCCATCAATCCCGATTTCGGGCAGGTCGAGAGCGACGACCTGGTGGTGAACTTCGGCGCCAACGAGACCTTCTTCAGCGACAAGCGCCCGTTCTTCACCGAGAACCAGGGCATCTTCGAGTTCGGCATGCCATCGGACAACAGCCAGCTGCTGTACACCCGCCGCGTTGGCGGGCCGGCGGACGATGCCAGCGGCCCCGGCGACATCACCGCCGCGGTCAAGCTCAACGGCAGCCTGGGTGCGTACAAGTACGGGCTGTTCGCGGCCGAGGAAGCCGACGACGCCGGGCGCTCGTTCCGCGCGCTGCGGCTGGTGCGCGACTACGACCAGCAGAACGTCGGCGTGATGCTGACCCAGGTGGACCATCCGTACCTGGACCGCGAGGCGACCGTGTTCGGCATCGACCACAACTGGCGGCCGACGGAGCAGTGGAACATCCAGACCAGGCTGGTCGGCAGCCAAGTCGACCAGGCCGGGGACACCGTCCGTGGCAGCGGCGGCACGGTGTGGGCGGATTACAACTTCGGCAACGGTTGGCGCTCGCAGTGGATCGTGATGCATTTCGGCGACAGCCTGCAGCTCAACGACTTCGGCTACCTGTCGCGCGCCAACCTCAACTACGCGCACTGGCAGGTCTCGCGCCGCGACACCGACCTGCCCGAAACCTCGGCGTATTCGTCGCACGAATGGCGCCTGCGGGTCGGCGCCACCGACAACGACCATGGCCTGGCGCTGCAGCGGCAGTTCCGCGCAATGCTGCAGAGCAACCTGCGCGATGGCGGTAACGAGTACATGCAGGTCAACGTCAACAGCGCCGGTTACGACGACCGCATCCTGCGCGGCAACGGCATCCTGCGCCTGCCGCCGAACTTCAATGCGTTCTACGAGCGCTCGCGCCCGCGCAAGGGCAACTGGGAGATCTACGGCAACATCGGCGTCGACAACGGCGGCATCGGCGGCAATGGCCCGGGCAACGGCCGCAAGCTCGGCTACAACGCCCAGTTCAAGCCGACCTACTTCGTCAGCGACGCCTTCAACGTCTTCGGCCTGCTGTACGTCGAGAACACCCCGCAGTGGATGGTCTGGCAGCACGACAACCTGCTGGGGACCTTCCGCGAGCATGCGCTGGAGATCGATGCCGGCGTCAACTGGACCATCGGCGACAAACAGGAACTGCGGATCAAGCTGCAGGCGATCGGCCTGGACGCCAGGCTGCGCCAGGCCTGGCGCATCGCTGGCGACGGCACGCCGATGCCGTCCAGCGAACACGTCGACGACTTCAGCCTGCGCAACCTCGGATTCCAGGTGCGCTACCGCTACGAGCTGGCGCCGCTGTCGGACCTGTACGTGGTCTACGGCCGCGGCGGCTACCTGCTCGAGGAATTCGCGCAGGATCCGGCTTCGCAGTTGCGCGACGCGTTCGCGCTGCGCGACAGCGAGCAGCTGCTGGTCAAGCTGAGCTATCGCTTCGAGCTGTAGGGGCGGTTCCGCCTTCGCAGCGGCCAAGGCAGGTTTCTGGCGCGACCGGTTCATGCGGCTGCGCGCGCCGCGGACGCCATCGCCCGTCGAGTCGCTCCACGTGATTCGCTGTCGACGGGCCATGTCGCCCGCGGCTCCAAGCCGTCAAGGTGCTCGAAGCCAAAGCCCTGACGGCACGATTGCCGTGACGGCGGGAGCGGGTGGGGTGATGCGGCCCAACCAGGCGAATAACGAGGAGCGACTTGGGCCGCATCGCCCGGCCCGCCTACCGAGTGTGCGAATCGCTCTCCCGCAAGCGTCCCAGCGGCAAGACCACGGCATCGGCCATGATCCGGGCGGTCATTTCACCTCACGCAGGTCCGCCGATGCGATCCGCCAGGCACGCTGTTCGGCGCTGGCGCCATCGACCACCGCGCGACGCAGCACGTAAGCGCCGACGTAGCGGTGCACGCTGCCATCGGCGTGGGTGGCACGCACCGCCACCGGCACCTCGATGTAGCGCGAACCGGCGGCGGCATCGATCCGGCCCGGTGCCTGCGTTTCCACCGTGACCTGCGTGGTGTCGGCGAAACCGCCGGCGAACTGCGCCGGCGTCTGCCCGCTGGCGCTGCCGCCGCCGGACCACAGCCCGTAGGCGCGCGCGAATTGCCGCGCCGCGATCGCCGCGTAGTACTCGCGGACGACACCGACCGCATCCAGCGACGACGGTTCGGCGGGGAGTGCCGGCGACACCGGCGCCCCCCCGGCATCGGCGGCGGCGCCAGCAATATCGCTCGCGGGATTTCCTGCTTCCCCGTTGCCCGCAAACCCTGGTTCGTCCGCGCCGCTGGTGCTGCCGTCGACCGGGGGCGCAATGCCGACGCTGCCGTCGCTGCCGACCGGCGTATCCGGTGGCAGGCCATCGATGGCCGCGTTCGCGGGCGGTGGGCCAACCTGGCCCGGTCCCGGGGTGTCGGGCATGCCGGTCACCGAACCGGCAGCGGCTTCGGGTTTCGGCAGGCTGGCCTCGGCGGTCGCGTCGGCGTCGTTGCCGCTGCTGCGGTCGCCGCCACAGGCCGCCAGCGCCAGCAACAGGCAGGGCAGGAACAGGGTGCGGATCATGCGCATCTCGGTGGTGGGCCTGGCTTCAGCGGACAGTCTATTGGTCCAGGTGCACGACCACGAGGCCATTCTCGATCGTGGTCGCGCCGATGCGGCGCGATTGCAGGCGCTGCAGCAGGCTGGAATCGAACTGGTACACCGGTTCGTCGCGGGCGTAGCCGGCAAGCCAGCGGTTGACCAGGTCGCGACCGGTGGCGTTCATGCTGCCCCCGAGTTGCGGCATGTCCAGCGATTCGATCGTCGGGTTGTCCAGGTGCAGTCCGCGGGTGCCGGGATCGAAGCGCAACCCGCTGGCAAGCGCCAGGTGCCCGGCGGGGGTGCGGCTGTCGCGGCCCAGGGCGCCAAAGCCGACATCGAAGTCCAGCCGCAGTCGATGGCTGCCCTGGGGGATGCTCAGGCGCGGATTGAGCACGCTCAGCGTGACCAGCCCGCCGAGCTTGTCGTAATCGCGCGGGAAACGCCGGTCCAGGTAACCCTGCAACTGCGGCGCGGTGAAGCTGACCTGGTTGCCGAGCATGCCGGCGACGGCACCGAGCGTCGAACAGCCCGCGAGCACGGTCGCGACCGCGAGCATCCACAACAACGGGCGAAGTCTGGGCATGGCCTGGCTCCTGCGGGGGCGGTGGCGCACGATGGCGCCGACGCGGTGAACACGGGGTTAGCGCTTCCACCGCGTGGCGCGCGCGCGATCTCCAGCAACCGGGGTCAGAGCGTCTTGCGACCCGGGTTCAGCCATGCCAACAACAAGCCGAGGAGCAGCATCGCGATGGTGCTGAAGATCATCTGCTTGTGCACCAGCGACGCCGGCAGCGGTTGCACCGCGTAGTAAATCAGATACCCGGGAATGGTGGCCATCACCGCGACCGCCGCGCCGAAACGCAGGCCTTGGCCGAGCGCGGGCCTGCCGCTTTCCACGCCCTTGCGGTACAGCCATGTCAGGCCGAAACCGATCAACAGGTGCGCCGCGACCATGTACGGCATGTAGTGCGCCTGGTCCTCGAGCGTGCGCATGACCCCGGGTGGGAGTGCGTTGTAGTCGGCCAGCAGCAGGACGCCGTGGATGAGCCAGTCGAGCAGCAGTGCCGCGATGGAAACGATCAAGCCGCAGATCCAGAAGCGCTTGTCCATGGATGACTCCGAGTCGAGGGAAGGCCCGAGGGAACGAAGTCGCAGGTGGGGGCGGCGACGTCGCGATGCTAGCGCGAATGGGGCGGCGATCGACAGCACGATCCTCCGCCAGGGCCAAGGGTCTGCGTCAGCGAGGCCCGGAGGAGGCAGGGACTCGCTTCCCAAGCCTGTCGAGGGCGCTGGCGCCCTGCACGCCGCAGGCGAAAAAAAGGCCGGAATCCCGGGGGATTCCAGCCTTTTGGACCGGGACGGCCAGCCGCCCGGCATGAAAGCGACTCAGGCCGCGGCGTCCTTCAGCTTCTTCAGCGGACGCACCTTGACCTTCACCGAAGCCGGCTTGGCGGCGAACCACTGCTCTTCCTTGGTGAACGGGTTGATGCCCTTGCGCTTGGGCTTGGCCGGCACGTTGACGGCGGTGATCTTCAGCAGGCCGGGCAGGGTGAACGAACCCGCGCCCTTCTTGCTGATCGAACCGTGCACCGCGCCTTCCAGCGAGGCCAGCACCGCGCGCACGTCGCGCGAGGCGACGCCGGTCGCGTCGGAGATGTGCGCCACCAGACCGGACTTGGTCAGGGCTTCCTTGATCGGCTTCGGTGCGGCCGGCTTGGCAGCGGCCTTTTTCGGAGCGGCCTTCTTTGTCGCCTTCTTCTTCGCCATATGTGTCCTGTGTTGCTCGTTGGATGATCGGGTTGTAATCGTACCGCCCGGAATCGCGGCGTTTCGAATCGGTTGCCTGGAAATCCCCCCGGCACACGGAATGTAGGGCAAGTCCGCGCCGCCGCCAAGCCCCGAAAGCGCCTTTTTTGCGGGTTTTTTCGTGCCAGCCGCCGCCGCCGCCGCGCGCTGGGCGCTAATCCTCCTCGTGCCGGGGCTTGTAGGCCTCCACCAACTTCTGCTGCACCTGCGCAGGAACCGGTTCGTAGTGGCTGAAATCCAACGAATAACGCCCGCGCCCGGCGGTGACCGACTTGAGCTCGGCGGCATAGCCTTCCAGTTCGGACAGCGGCACCTGCGCCTTGACCACGATCTCGCCGCCGCGCAGCGAATCGGTGCCGTTGATGCGCGCGCGCTTGGCGGCCAGTCCGCCGCTGATGTCGCCCATGTGCTGTTCCGGCGCGTTGACCTCCAGGTCGACGATCGGTTCGAGCACCTGCGGGCTGGCCTTCGCGATCGCGTCCAGGAACGCCTTCTTGCCAGCCGCGACGAACGCGACCTCCTTGCTGTCGACGCTGTGGTACTTGCCGTCGTACACGGTGACGCGCACGTCCTGCAGCGGGTAGCCGGCGACCGCGCCGCTGGCCAGCACCTGGCGCACGCCCTTCTCGACCGCCGGGATGAACTGCCCGGGGATGGTGCCGCCCTTGACCTCGTCGGTGAACTCGAACCCGGCGCCGCGCCTGAGCGGCTCGATCCGCAGGAACACCTCGCCGAACTGGCCCGCGCCGCCGGTCTGCTTCTTGTGCCGGTAATGGCCTTCGGCCCTGCCGCTGACGGTTTCGCGATAGGCGATCCGCGGCGGCCGGGTCTTCACTTCCACGCCGTATTTTTCCTTGAGCCGGTCCAGCATCACCCGCAGGTGCAGGTCCGACAGTCCCCGCAGCACCGTCTCGTTGAGTTCGGCGTTGTGCTCGACCGCGAATGCCGGATCCTCCTCCGCCAGCTTGTGCAGCGCGGTCGACAGCTTCTGCTCCTGGCCCTTGCTGGCCGCCTCCACCGCCAGCCCGAACATCGGCTTGGGAAAGGCCATCGGCGCCAGGTGGATCTGGTCCTCGTCGTGGCTGTCGTGCAGCACGGCATCGAAATGCAGGTCCTCGACCTTGGCGACCGCGGCGATGTCGCCCGGGACCGCGCGATCGACCTCGACATGCTCGCGGCCCTTGAGCTTGAACAGGTGCGCGACCTTGAACGGCTTCTTGCCGTCGTCGACGAACAGCTGGGTGTCGCGCTTGACCGTGCCCTGGTAGACGCGGAACACGCCGAGCTTGCCGACGAACGGATCGTTGACGACCTTGAACACGTCGGCGATCACGTGCGCATCCGGGTCCGGTTTCGCTTCGATCGGCCGCGCGTCGTCGCCGCTGCCCTTGACGAACGGCGGCGGGTTGCCTTCGCCCGGGTGCGGCAGCAGCTTGGCGACGATGTCGAGCAGTTCGCGCACGCCGGCGCCGCTGCGCGCGGAGACGAAGCACACCGGCACCAGGTGGCCTTCGCGCAGGCACTGCTCGAAGGCGTCGTGCAGCTCCTGGCCCTGCAGGCTGGCTTCGCCCTGGTCGAGGTAGTGGTCCATCACCTGTTCGTTGATCTCGACCACCTGGTCGATGATCTTCTGGTGCCAGTCGGCGATCGTGCCGAGGTCGCTGTTGCCGCTGGTCTGCCAGAAGCAGTCGGCCACGCGCTTGCCGCCCTCGGCCGGGAGGTTGAGCGGCAGAAGTTCGGGCCCAAAGGTGTTGCGCAGGTCCTCCAGCAGCGCGCCCAGTCGCGCGCCGGGATGGTCGATCTTGTTGACGACGATCACCCGGCACAGGTTGCGCGCCTTTGCGTAGTCCATCATCCGGCGCGTGCCATAGCCGATGCCGGCGTCGGCATCGACGACCATCGCAACGGTCTCCACGGCGGCCAGCGCCGACAGCGAGGGTCCGCGGAAATCCGGATAGCCCGGCGTGTCGATCAGGTTGACGTGCACCGGCGCCTGGCCCGCCACGGCATGCTCGATGCTGGCGATGGCGGCGTCGATGGAGTGGCCGCGGTCCTTCTCGATCGGGTCGAAGTCGGAGACGGTGCTGCCGCGTTCGATCGTGCCTGCCGCCTGGATTGCGCCGCCGGCCTGCAGCAGGGCTTCGAACAGGATGGTTTTGCCGGCGCCGGGATGGCCCGCGAGGGCCACGTTTCGGATCTGTTGCGTCGTATACGACATGAGCCATTCCTCCCTGCCTTGGTGGGGAAGTCCGACCATTTGCGGCCGGGCTCCTGCGGAGCGATCCGCAGGTGTCGTCATGGCTGTCCGCTTCGGAAGCGCTGCCGTCCGAGCGGGCGCTCGGCGGGCGGTCATGGCGGTTTCCGGCGCACGGGGCGCCGGTACGCAAGAGTCCCGCAGCCGGCGACGGGGGTCAAGCAGGTGCCGGCGCCGCGATACCGGGCTAACAAGCGGCGGCGTAGGCTGGCCGCTCGTTTACCGCCAAAAGGAGCATCCGACATGGGCATCTCGCGCTTCGCCACCGCGCACTGGGAAGGCGACTTCAAGTCCGGGCAGGGCAAGCTCAGCACCCCGGCCAGCGGCCTGATGGCCGACACGCCGTACGGCTTCAATACCCGTTTCGGCGACAAGAAGGGCACCAATCCGGAGGAGTTGATCGCGGCGGCGCATGCCGGCTGCTTCACCATGGCGCTGTCGGCCAAGCTCGGCGAAGCCGGGCATCCGCCGAAGTCGCTCGACACGCGCGCCGAGGTCGACCTGTCGATGGAAGGCGGGCCCTCGCTGTCGGCGATCCGGCTCAAGGTGACCGCCGACGTGCCCGGCATCGATCCGGCCCGGTTCCGTGCGATCGCCCAGGACGCCGAGAAGAACTGTCCGGTGTCACGCGCGCTCAGCGCGGTGCCGATCACGATGGAGGCAACGCTCGCCTGAAGCGTGCAGGCAGTGCGGCTGTCGCGCAGGTGAACGCGATGGCCGCAAGCCGCCGGGTTCAGCCGCGTTTAACCGGCGCGATCCGAGGATGCCCCCACGCCATCCCGGCGCCGGAGCCACCACATGAAGCGTTTCACCGCCACACTCCTTGCCCTGGGCCTCGTTGCCGCGGTCGGTACCGCTTCGGCGCAGACGTACGGCACGCCGTATGGGCAACCCGACTACCGCAGCAGCCCGGGCATCGGCCAGAACGGCGGCGCCTACTACGACTACGCACGCGTGCTCCGGGTCGATCCGGTGATCAACTCCGGCTACGGCAGCTACCCGGCGTCGGGCTCGCAGCGCTGCTACACCCGCAACGACGGGTATGCCGGCAACGACGGTTACTACCCGGACAACGGCAATGGTTACTACGGCAACAACGGCTACAGCAGCAGCGGCTACGGCAACGACGGTTACTACGGCAACCAGTCCGGTTACGGCAGCAACACCGGCCGCACCATGGCGACCGTCATCGGCGGCGTGCTCGGCGCGGCGATCGGGAGCCAGGTGGGCGGCGGCTCCGCGCGTTATGCGACCTCGGCGATCGGCTCCATGGTGGGCGGCATGGCCGGGCGCCAGGTGTACGAGAACGCGCAGCGCCAACGCCAGCCGCTGCGCACCGCCAGCGTCACCGTCTGCGACCCGGTGCCCGCGGACGGCCGCTATTACGGCACCGGCAATGCCACCGGCAGCGTCAGCGCCTACGACGTCACCTATGAATACGGTGGCCGCAACTACACCACCCGCACCAGCTACAACCCGGGCAGCCGCATCCGCGTCCGCGTGGACGTGCGCCCGGAGTGAATCCGGCGGACAACGCGAACGGGGGGAATGGAGGGGCCGGCGACGGCCCCTTCGTCCTTTTTGTCCGCACCGACGAACAACCGGAGCACAGTCAGCTGCGGCCACCCGCGTGGAGGAAGCTGGTGGCCCGCTGTTCGCGGGACACGCCGCAAGTACATCCATGTAGGCTCTTCGGCGGCATCCATGCCGCCGAAGGTCCCGCGAACAGCGGACCACCAGCTTCAGCACATGTGTCCGGCGCTCGGAGTGCAAAAGCGGCCAAGACATCGCCACTCCAAGCTTGCGTTGTCGCCGTCCGGGGGGCTGGGGGTGCGGAGAGCAGGCCATGGATGGCCTGCGACCCGACTTAAAGACAGGATGTCGTCAGGAGGGCGCAGCACCCCCAGCCCGCCGGGCGGCGACTCCCCACGAAGCTATTTGCCACGCGTCCGCGAATGACCATGACCGCATCAAGGCTGGAGAGGCCGCCAGCAGTGGCAGTACCCGGGCCGGAAGGCTCCCGGCCGAGGCCATGACCCGCGATGGCCGCATTTCAGCGATGCCTGGCTTGGGGAGGTGACGTCGTGGCCCCAGCCCCTCCGGCGGCGACTCCATTCGACGCTCGGGTCCCGCAATGCTGAAGCATTGCCCGTCCCGACCTCATCAGTCGATCGTCACCAATCGATCTGGCCGGAAACGACGGTGCAGCAGCGGCCGCCCGACCAGACTTCGCCATCGGCGTCCACCGTCAGCTCGATGATCGCGTCGTGGCCGACCTCGCGGCCCTGGCTGACCCGGTAGAAGCCGCCGTCGCCGGGCAGTGCATCGCGTTCTGCGAGCCAGGCAGCGAGGGTGGCGTTGGCCGCGCCCGAGGCCGCATCCTCGAATCGGGCCGGCGCACCGACGAAAGCGCGCACGGCCAGGTAATAGACCGGATCGTCGCTGCGCGCGAACGCGCACACGCCCATGCTGCCGGTGGCGTTCGCCAACCGCGCGATCGCGTCCCAGTCCGGGGCCGCCGCGCGCAGCGACGCCTCGCCAGCCACCTCCACCAGCCACCAGCGGCGCCCGCCATCGACCAGTGCCGGGGGCAGTGCGCCTGTCGGCAATCCGCGCAAGGCGTCCCGCAGTCGCGGGTCGTCGGTGGCGGCGACTTCCAGCACGCGCGAGCGCGGCGTACGCACCGCGATGGTGCGGGCGATGCCGTCTCCCCCTACCCGCAGCGGCAGCAGCCCGGCGATGCCTTCCTGCAGCAGCAGGCCGTCGCGCGGCTTCGCCAGGCCAGCCTCCAGCACCGCATGCGCGGTGCCCACGCTCGGGTGGCCGGCGAACGGCACCTCGCGGCGCGGGCTGAAGATCCGCAGCCGATAGCTGGCGCCGGGCGCCGTCGGCGGGAACACGAAGGTCGTCTCCGGCAACCGCGTCCAGCGCGCGATCGCCTGCATCCCGTCGTCGTCCAGGCCTTCGGCATCCAGCACCACCGCCAGCGGATTGCCGGCACCGGGGCGGTCGGCAAAGACATCGAGTTGCAGGTAGCGGCGTGCGCTCATCGTGATCGGCATCGGGCGGGGAGGGGGCCGGGATCGCCGGCGCGGGGCTTGGACTAGAATTGCGGATTCGTGCCCGCGGTCGCGGGCAGGCGCAGGATTCTACGGGTTTCCCGCGCCACTCCCGGGTTTTGCCCATCACGCCGCGATGCCATCCGACATGCCCCTTCCCGATCGCTGGATCGTGCTCAAGTTCGGCGGCACCTCGGTTTCGCGGCGCGAACGCTGGGACACCATCGGCCGGCTGGCACGGGAACGCGCGGAAGACGGCGCGGCGCGGGTGCTGGTGGTGGTTTCGGCGCTGTCGGGCGTGACCAACGAGCTGCAGGCGATCGCCGATGGCGGCGCGATCGGCGACCGGGTCGACGCGCTGATTGAGCGCCACCGCGCCTTCTCGGTCGAACTCGGGCTGGAGCCAGGCAGCGTGCTCGGCGAACGCACCACCGTCCTGCGGGCGCTGGCGAACGATGCCCGCGCGGCAACCCGCGCGCTCGACTGGCAGGCCGAAGTGCTGGCGCAGGGTGAACTGCTCTCGTCCACGCTCGGCGCCGCCTACCTGCGCGCGCAGGGGCTGGATTTCGGCTGGTGCGACGCGCGCGAGTGGCTGGACGCGATCGCGCTGCCCAACCAGAACGCGTGGTCGACGCGGCTGTCGGTGTCGTGCCGGCACGAATCCGATGCGGCATGGCGCGCCCGCTTCGCCCGGCAGCCTGCGCGGATGCTGCTGACCCAAGGCTTCATCGCGCGCCATGGCGACGGCGGCACCGCGATCCTCGGCCGTGGCGGCTCCGACACCTCGGCCGCGTACTTCGGCGCGCTGCTGGGCGCGCAGCGGGTGGAAATCTGGACCGACGTACCGGGCATGTTCAGCGCCAACCCGCGGATCGTGCCCGAGGCCCGACTGCTGGCGCGGCTGGACTACGCCGAAGCGCAGGAAATCGCCACCACCGGCGCCAGGGTGCTGCACCCGCGCTCGATCGCCCCCTGCCGCGACGGCAACGTGCCGATGGCGATCCTGGACACCGCGCGCCCGGACCTGGCCGGCACCCGCATCGATGCCAGCGCCACCACCGTGCCCGGGGTGAAGGCGATCAGCCGCCGCAACGGCATCGTGCTGGTGTCGATGGAATCGATCGGCATGTGGCAGCAGGTCGGCTTCCTCGCCGACATCTTCGAGCGCTTCAAGCGCCACGGCCTGTCGGTGGACCTGATCGGCTCCTCGGAAACCAACGTCACCGTCTCGCTGGACCCGAGCGAGAACCTGGTCACCGGCAACGTGCTCGAGGCGCTGGCCGCCGACCTGGCCGAAGTGTGCCGGGTCAAGGTGATCGCGCCGTGCGCGGCGATCACCCTGGTCGGGCGCGGCATGCGCTCGCTGCTGCACCGGCTGTCCGACATCTGGGCCGCGTTCGGGCGCGAGCGGGTGCACCTGATCTCGCAGTCCTCCAACGACCTCAACCTGACCTTCGTGATCGACGAGGCCGACGCCGACGGCCTGCTGCCGCAGCTGCACGCAGAACTCGTGCACAGCGGCGCGATGCCGATGCACGACGCCAGCGTATTCGGCCCCAGCTGGCACGAGATCACGCACGGGCGCGCGCAGCGCGGCCCGGCCTGGTGGCGCGGCAGGCGCGAGGCGCTGCTGCAGGCCGCCGCGCGCGGCACCCCGCGCTACGTCTATGACCTGGCGACGCTGCGCGCGCGGGCTCGCGCACTGGCCGCCATCGACACGATCGACCGCCGCTTTTACGCGCTCAAGGCCAACCCGCACCCCACAATCCTGCGTGCGCTGGAGGCCGAAGGCTTCGGCTTCGAATGCGTGTCGTCCGGCGAACTCGCGCACCTGTTCGCGACCCTGCCAGGACTCGAGCCCGAGCGCGTGCTGTTCACGCCAAGCTTCGCGCCGCGGCGCGAATACGAAGAGGCTTTCGCGCGCGGGGCCACCGTTACGGTGGACAACATTGAAGCGCTGCAACGCTGGCCCGACGTGTTCGAAGGCCGTGGGTTGTGGCTGCGCCTGGACCTGGGCCGCGGCGAAGGCCACCACGCCAAGGTCCGCACCGGCGGCAGCCAGGCCAAGTTCGGCTTGCCGCTGCCGCGGCTGGACGCCTTCGTCGCCCAGGCGCGCGCGCTGGACGCGCGCATCGCCGGCCTGCATGCGCACCTGGGCAGCGGGGTCGAACTGCCGTCGCACTGGCGCGAGGTCTACGCCGAACTCGCAGCCCATGCCGATCGCATCGGCACCGTCGCCACGATCGACATCGGTGGCGGCCTGCCGGTGCCGTACCTCCCCGATGCGGCGCCGCTGGACCTCGAGGCGTGGGCGCGCGGGCTGGCCGAGGTCAAGGCGCTGTATCCGCAGTACGCGCTGGCGGTGGAGCCGGGCCGCTTCCTGGTCGCCGAGTGCGGCGTGCTGTTGCTGCACGTGACCCAGGTGGTGGAGAAGGACGGCATGCGCCGCGTCGGCTGCGACGCGGGCATGAACGCCTTGCTGCGCCCGGCGCTGTACGACGCCTTCCACGCCATCGCCAACCTGTCGCGGCCCGGCGGTGATACGGCGCAAGGCGACGGCGTGCTGGCCTTCGACGTGGTGGGTCCGGTGTGCGAATCCGGCGACGTGCTCGGCCGCCAGCGGCTGCTCCCGGCCGCCACCAGCGAAGGCGACGTGCTGCTGGTCGCCGATGCCGGTGCCTATGGCATGGCGATGGCCAATACCTACAACCTGCGGGCGCTGCCGGCGGAGGACGTGATCGAATGAAAGAGTGGCAGTTCCAGCGCGACGCAATCCGCACGTTCCGCTTCGTGCGTTGCGGTTTCGACCCCGCCAACGGCATCGCGCGACTGGTGTACGCGTTCGACGACGGGCCGGAACTGGTCGAGACGGTGACGGTGCCCGGGGCGCCGTTCGTGCTCGACGAGGCGCGCGCGGCGGCGGCGGAGCGGGCGTTGCGGCTGCTGCACCTGATCGCCGGCGTGAGCTATTACAAGGCCGCGGTCGCGCCGGAGCTCCGGATCGACGGCTACGCGATCGATGCCGCCACGGCCGCGCTGCTGGAGACGATCTACCGCAACGGCCTGGGCGAGTTCGCGTACCGCAACGGCCTGGACCTGCACGACCGCATCCGCTTCCCGCACGGCGATGCCACGCAGGCGCCGGTGCCGGCGCTGGGACTGCGCGCGCACGCGCTGGTCGCGATCGGTGGCGGCAAGGACTCGCTGGTGTCGATCGAAGCCCTGCGCGGCGCCGGCGTCGACCAGACCGTGACCTGGATCGGCGGCTCGCAACTGATCGCCGCCTGCGCGGCGCGCACCGGGCTGCCGACGCTCAACATCGGCCGCCAGCTGGCGCCGCAGCTGTTCGACTACAACCGGCAGGGTGCCTGGAACGGCCATATCCCGGTCACCGTGCTGAACTCGGCGATCATGGTGTTCGCCGCGGTGCTGCTTGGAGTCGACCAGGTCGTGTTCTCCAATGAGCGATCGGCCAGCTACGGCAGCCTGATCCTCGCCGCGGACGGCAGCGTCACCGGCGAGGTCAACCACCAGTGGTCCAAGGGTTGGGCGTGCGAGCAGGCGTTCGGCGAGTACGTGCAGCGCCATGTCGCCGCGGACCTGCACTACTACTCGCTGCTGCGGCCGCTGTCGGAGCTGGCGGTGGCGCGGCAGTTCGCCAGGACCGATCGCTACGACGCGCATTTCTCCAGTTGCAACCGCAACTTCCACATCCTCGGCGAGCGCCCGGTCAACCGCTGGTGCGGCGTGTGCCCGAAGTGCCACTTCGTGTTCCTGGCGCTGGCGCCGTTCTTGTCGAAGCCGCGGCTGGTCGGGATCCTCGGCCGCAACCTGCTCGACGACCCGGCGCAGGCCGATGGCTACGACGCGCTGCTTGAATACCAGGACCACAAGCCGTTCGAGTGCGTCGGCGAAGGCCGGGAATCGCGCGCGGCGATGGCGGCGCTGGCGCAACGGCCGGAGTGGCGCGAGGATGCGCTGGTGGAACGCTTCGTCCGCGAGATCCGTCCGCAATTGCAGGCCCAGGACCTGCGGATCGAGCCGTTGCTGGTGCTGGACGACCAGCACCGCATCCCGCCACGGCTCTGGGAGCGGCTGCGTGAAGCTTTCGCAGCTTGACGGGCGCCGCGTCGCGCTCTGGGGCTGGGGCCGCGAAGGCCGCGCCGCCTGGCGCGCGATCCGCGCGCGGCTGCCGGCGCAGCCGCTGACCGTGTTCTGCAGCCACGGCGAAGCCGCGAGCGTACGCGCCTGCGGCGATCCGTTGCTGGCGCTCGAGCACGACGCGAGCGGCGAACGCCTGTCGGCATTCGAGGTCGTGGTGAAGTCGCCGGGCATCAGCCCGTACAAACCCGAAGCACTGGCAGCGACGGGCAACGGCACGCGTTTCATCGGCGGTTCCGCGTTGTGGTTCGCCGAGCGCGCCGGTGCCGATGGCATCGTGCCCGGCAGCGTCTGCATCACCGGCACCAAGGGCAAGAGCACCACCACCGCGCTGCTCGCGCACCTGTTGCGCGCCGGCGGCCATCGCACCGCGCTGGCCGGCAACATCGGCCTGCCGCTGCTCGACCTGCTCGACGCAACGGCGGACTACTGGGCGATCGAGCTGTCCAGCTACCAGACCGGCGACGTCGCCGCCAGCGGCGCGCGCCCGCAGGTGGCGGTCGTGCTCAACCTCTTTCCCGAGCACCTGGACTGGCACGGATCGCATGCGCGTTATGTCGCGGACAAGCTGCGCCTGCTGACCGAAGCCAGGCCGCGGATCGCGGTGCTCAACGGCAACGATCCGACCCTGGCCGGGTTACGGCTTCCGGAGAGCCAGGTGTGCTGGTTCGGCCGCGGCGACGGCTGGCACCTGCGCGAGGACATGCTGTATCGCGGCGACGAAGCAGTGATGGATACCGCGTCCCTGCCGCTGCCCGGTCGCCACAACCGCGGCAACCTGTGCGCGGTGCTGGCCGCGATCGATGCGCTGGGGCTGGATGCCGCCGCGCTGGCGACGCAGGCGGCCAGCTTCCAGCCGCTGCCGCACCGGCTGCAGGTGCTGGGCAGCCGCGACGGCGTCACCTGGGTCAATGATTCGATCAGCACCACGCCGCACGCGAGCCTTGCGGCGCTGGAACTGTACAGGGGGCGCCGCGTCGCGATCCTCGTCGGCGGCCACGACCGCGGCATCGCCTGGGACGACTTCGCCAGCGCGATGCGCGCCAGCGCCCCGGCGGCGATCGTCACCATGGGCCAGAACGGGCTGCGGATCCACGCGCTGCTGGCACCGCTTGCCGCCAGTGCCGGCTTCGCGCTCGAGGCCGCCGCCGGCCTGGGCGAGGCGATGCGCAAGGCGGAAGCCGCACTCGCGGGCGAGGGAGTGGTCTTGCTGTCGCCCGGTGCCCCGAGCTTCGGCCCCTATCGCGACTACACCGAGCGTGGCCGCGACTTCGCCAGGCTCGCGGGTTTCGATCCCGACGCGATCAGTTCGATCGCAGGGCTCGGAATCGCCTGAGTTTCACGCCTGCGCAACAACGGTTGCGTAGGCTTCCGCCACCCGAGGAGGAAACCGCCATGCGTCGATTGATTGCCGCCGTGCTCCTGGCGTCCTGCGCGCTGCCGGCGTTGGCCACGATGCAGGCCAGGCCAGTGGAATGGAAAGTCGGCGACCAGGCGTTCAGCGGCGTGCTGGTCTACGACGACGCCAACGCGATCAAGCGCCCCGGGCTGGTGATGGTGCCCGACTGGATGGGCGTCCGCGACAGCGCGGTCGCCAAGGCCAAACACATCGCCGGCAACGACTACGTGGTGCTGGTGGCCGATGTGTATGGCAAGGGCGTGCGGCCCGGTAACAGCGACGAGGCGATGGCGCAGGTCAAGAAGATGTATGGCGATCGCGCGCAACTGCGCGCACGCGCCAACAAGGCGCTGGACGTGCTGAAGGCGCAGGCCGGCAATGCTCCGCTGGACGCCACGAAGCTGGGCGCGATCGGCTACTGCTTCGGCGGCGCCACGGTGCTGGAGCTGGCGCGCAGCGGCGCCGACCTTGCCGGCGTGGTGACCTTCCACGGCGGCCTGGATACCTCGATGCCCGCGAAGAAGGGCGCGGTCAAGGCCAGCCTGCTGGTGCTCAACGGCGCCGACGACCAGGGCACCGCCGGCGACATCGCCGGGTTCGAGAAGGAAATGGACGATGCCGGCGCGGACTGGCAGTTCGTCAACTTCAGCAACACGGTGCATTGCTTCGCGCTGCCGGACGCCAACAGCCCGCCGGGTTGCGTCTACCACCCGCTGTCCACGCGCCGCGCCGAACGGATGATGCACGGCTTCTTCGCCGAGCGTTTCGGCGAGCACGAGTAGCGCCCCGGGAGGGATGCAGGTTCGCGGGCCTGAGCTGAAGCTTGCGGGGCGCCGGGTGCGGACGCCCTTGGGCGCGAATGTCTTCCCGCGCCGGCCTTCGGCCGACGACTCCTCCTTGACTTCGCACCCAAGGACATCTGCTGCCGACGTTGCGGGTCGCGCAGTAACTCACAAGCGCAAAGCAGTGCTTTGCTTTCGGCAAGCCTGTAATCCGACGTCCCCGATGTAGCCGGCAGCCCTTCGGGGCAAAATCAAGGAGGAGGCCGCAGGCCGGGGGACATTTGCCCCGAAGGGCTGCCGGCCACATCGGGCCCGTCAGATCGCGACGCGCCCGCGATCGATCGAGCCGCTTTTGTCTTAGTGGTCCCGACTGACGGTATAGCGCGCCAGGCCACGCAGCGCGGCGAGGTATTCGTTGCCGGGCAGGCCGTCGAGCGCGCGTTCGGCGGCGCGGGCGTAGTCGCCGGCGCGCTTGCGGCTGTAGCCGAGGCTGTCGCTGGCGTGGATCGCCGCCAGTACCGCCGGCATCGCGCCCGAATCGCCGTGCTCGATCGCCGCGCGCAGCGTGGCGCGGGTCGCGGCGTCGGCGTGGGCAATGGCATGGATCAGCGGCAACGTGGCCTTGCCCTCGGCGAGGTCGTCGCCGAGGTTCTTGCCCAGCGTGCCGGCATCCGACGCATAGTCGAGGATGTCGTCGGCGATCTGGAAGGCGTAACCCAGGTTGAGCCCGTAGTCGTGCAGCGCGTCGCAGGCTGCGGCATCGGCGCCGGCCAGCAGCGCCCCCAGCCGGGTTGCGGCCGCGAACAGCACCGCGGTCTTGCGTTCGATCACCCGCAGGTAGCCGGCTTCGTCGGTGTCCGGGTTTCGCACATGCAGCAGCTGCAGCACCTCGCCCTCGGCGATGCGGTTGGTGGTATCGGCGAGGACCCGCATCACCTCCATGCGGTCCAGTTCCACCATCATCTGGAAGCTGCGCGAATACAGGAAATCGCCGACCAGCACGCTGGCGGCATTGCCCCAGACCGCATTGGCGGTACTGCGACCGCGCCGCAGGTCGGACTCGTCCACCACGTCGTCGTGCAGCAGGGTGGAGGTGTGGATGAATTCGATCACCGCCGCCAGTTGGTGCGCGTCCGCCCCGATCCCGGCGTCGCCGCGCCTGCCCAGCGCGGCCGCGGCCAGCAGCAGCAGCATCGGGCGCAGGCGCTTGCCGCCGGCGCCGATGATGTATTCGGCGACCTGGTTGACCAGGACCACGTCGGAAGCCAGCCGGCGCCGGATCAGGGTGTCGACGGCGGCCATGTCGGCCGCGGCCAGGGCCTGGATCGCGGGCAGCTCGAGCGCGTCGGGGGCGGAAGTCCGCGGCGTGGGGGCGATGTCCATGCGGTGTCCGGGGCAGGGCAGCGGTGATTATACGAAGCCCCGGCGGTGGCCCGCGGCCGGTTCCCTTACATGCCGGCGCGGTGGCGGCCGAGGGGCGTGGGGCGGCGGGTATAATCCAATGTCCCTTGCCCACTGTCGGGCGATACCGGAAGGACTGCCATGGCCCGCGGCGTGAACAAAGTGATCCTGGTCGGCAACCTCGGCAACGATCCCGAGATGAAGTACACCCAGGGCGGCATGGCCATCTGCACGCTCTCGCTGGCGACCACCAGCGTGCGCAAGGACAAGGACGGCAACACCCAGGAGCGCACCGAGTGGCACCGGGTGAAGCTGTTCGGCAAGCTCGGCGAGATCGCCGGCGAGTACCTGAAGAAGGGTCGCCAGGTCTACATCGAGGGCTCGATCCGTTATGACAAGTTCACCGGCCAGGACGGGGTCGAGAAGTATTTCACCGACATCGTCGCCGACGAGATGCAGATGCTCGGAGGCGGCGAAGGCCGCGGCGAAGCGCGCGCCGAGCGCAGCGAGCGCCCGCAGCGCAGCGCGCCGCCGCGGCGCGAGGTGCCGGCCGCGGCCAAGGCGGACTTCGCCGATGACTTCGCGGACGACGACATTCCGTTCTGATCGTCGCCTGTTGTCGATGGCCTGGCTCCACCGGCAGCCCCACGGGATTATTCCCGGCAATTTTTCCTGACACGGAGGTTTGCGTGCCGACTTGGCTCGTCACCGGCGGCGCCGGTTTCATCGGTGGAAATTTCGTGCTCGAGGCCGTCGCCTCGGGCGTGCGCATCGTCAACCTGGATGCCCTCACGTACGCCGGCAACCGCGACACCCTGGCGTCGCTGGAAGGCAACCCGGACCACCTGTTCGTGCACGGCGACATCGGCGACGGCGCGCTGGTGGCCAGGCTCCTGGCCGAACACCGCCCGGATGCGGTCGTCAATTTCGCCGCCGAGAGCCACGTCGACCGCTCGATCGACGGCCCGGCCGCGTTCGTGCAGACCAACGTCGTCGGCACGCTCGCCCTGCTGGAAGCGGCCCGCGATTACTGGAAGGCGCTCGACGGCGCGGCGAAGGAGGGGGCTTCAAAGGAGAGCTTCCGCTTCCTGCACGTCTCCACCGACGAGGTCTACGGCTCGCTCGGCGACACCGGCAAGTTCACCGAGCAGACCGCCTATGCGCCGAACTCGCCGTATTCGGCCTCGAAGGCCGCGTCCGACCACCTGGTGCGCGCCTTCCACCACACCTACGGCCTGCCGGTGCTGACCACCAACTGCTCCAACAACTACGGCCCGTACCAGTTCCCGGAAAAGCTCATCCCCCTGATCATCGCCCGCGCCCTGGCCGGGGAGCCGCTGCCGGTTTACGGCGACGGCATGAACGTGCGCGACTGGCTCTACGTCGGCGACCACTGTGCCGCGATCCGCGCGGTGCTGGAACGCGGGCGCGTCGGCGAAACCTACAACGTCGGCGGCGACGCCGAGATGCGGAACATCGACGTGGTCAACACCATCTGCGCATTGCTGGACCAGCGCCGCCCGCGCGAGGACGGCAAGCCGCGCAACAGCCAGATCACCTATGTCGCCGATCGCCCGGGCCATGACCGCCGCTACGCGATCGATGCCGGCAAGCTGAAGTCCGAACTTGGCTGGCAGCCGGCGCACAGCTTCGAACAGGGCATCGCCGGCACGGTCGACTGGTACCTCGGACACCAGGACTGGGTACGGCGCGTGCTGGACGGCAGCTATCGGCTCGAGCGCATCGGCGGAGTCGCGGCATGACTGCCGCGGCGGCGACCAGCCCACGCAAGGGCATCATCCTGGCCGGCGGCTCGGGCACGAGGCTGTATCCGATCACCCAGGCGATCAGCAAGCAGCTGCTGCCGGTGTACGACAAGCCGATGATCTACTACCCGCTCAGCGTGCTGATGCTGGCGGGGATCCGCGAGGTCCTGGTCATCAACACCCCGCACGAGCAGGCCCTGTTCAGGAGCCTGCTCGGCGACGGCGCGCAATGGGGCATGAAGATCGAGTACGCGGTGCAGCCGAGCCCGGACGGCCTGGCCCAGGCCTACCTGATCGGTCGCGAGTTCCTCGCCGGCCAGCCGAGCTGCCTGGTGCTGGGCGACAACATCTTCCATGGCCAGGGCCTGACGCAGCTGCTGCGGCGCGCGGGCGAGCGCGACGAGGGCGCCACCGTGTTCGGCTACTGGGTGCGCGATCCCGAGCGCTACGGCGTGGCCGAGTTCGACGCCGACGGCAAGGTGGTCGGGCTGGAGGAGAAGCCGGCGAACCCGCGCTCCAACTACGCCGTCACCGGCCTGTACTTCTACGACGGCCGCGCCAGCGATTACGCGGCCCGGCTCGAGCCATCGCCGCGCGGCGAGCTGGAGATCACCGACCTCAACCGCTGCTACCTGGAGCAGGGCAACCTGCGACTGGAGAAGCTCGGCCGCGGCTACGCCTGGCTCGACACCGGCACCCACGAGTCGCTGGTCGAGGCCTCGACCTACATCGAGACCATCGAAAAGCGCCAGGGCCTTCGGGTGTGCTGTCCCGAGGAGATCGCCTACTTCAATCGCTGGATCGACGCCGCGCAGCTGCGCGAACTTGCTCGGCCGCTGGCGAAGAACGGCTACGGCCAGTACCTGCTGGGCCTGCTCGAACACGGGCGGGTGGAATGAAGGCGGCGCCATGAAGGTCATCCAGACCGACCTGCCGGGTTGCCTGGTGCTGGAGCCGCAGGTGTTCGGCGACGAGCGCGGCTACTTCTACGAATCCTTCAACCGCGACAAGCTCGCGGCGGCCGGCCTGGCGCCCGATTTCGTGCAGGGCAACGTCTCCTCGTCCACGCGCGGCGTGCTGCGCGGACTGCATTACCAGTGGCCGAAACCACAGGGCAAGCTGGTGTCGGTGCTGGAAGGCGAGGTCTGGGACGTGGCGGTCGACATCCGCCGCGGTTCGCCGACCTTCGGCCGCTGGGCCGCGGCGATATTGAGCGCCGACAACAAACGCCATTTCTGGATCCCGGAAGGCTACGCGCACGGCTTCGTGACCCTGAGCGAGCGCGCGCTGTTCACCTACCTGTGCACGGCGACCTACGACCGCGACGCCGATGCCGGCATCCGCTGGAACGATGCCGACCTCGCCATCGACTGGCCCGTGGGGGCGCCGGTATTGTCGGACAAGGACGCCCGCGCCCCGTTCCTGGCGGAGGTGGCGCAGGAGCGGTTGCCGGTCTACGAGGCGTGAGCAAGCGCGCATGAGGATCCTGCTGTTCGGCGGCAACGGACAGGTCGGCGGCGAGCTGCGCCGCAGCCTGGCGGCGCTGGGCGAGGTGGTCGCGGCCACGCGCAGCGGCACGCTCGAGGACGGCACGGCCTGCGAGCGTGCGGACTTCGACGCACCCGGGTCCCTGCCGGCGCTGGTGGCCCGCATCGCGCCGGACATCGTCGTCAACGCCGCCGCGCACACCGCGGTGGACCGCGCCGAAAGCGAGCCGGAGGCCGCGTTCCGGGCCAATGCACAGGCGCCGCTGGCGATCGCCGAGGCCTGCGCGCGGCGCGACGCGCTGCTGGTGCATTACTCCACCGATTACGTGTTCGACGGTCGCGGCACGCGTCCCTATCGCGAGGATGACCCGGCCGCGCCGGCCAGCGTCTACGGTGCCAGCAAGCTTGCCGGCGAGGAAGCGATCCGGGCCAGCGGCGCGCGCCACCTGGTGCTGCGCACGGCGTGGGTGTACGCGGCGCACGGCCGGAATTTCCTGCACACGATGCTGCGCCTTGCCGGCGAGCGCGACGAGTTGCGGGTGGTCGCGGACCAGGTCGGGACGCCGACAGCCGCGGCGCTGATCGCCGGCACCACCGCGCAGCTGCTGGCCCGGCCGCCATCGCGATCAGGCACCTGGCACCTGACCGCGACCGGCGCCACCACCTGGCACGGCTTCGCCGAGGCCATCATGCATGGCGCGCATGCACGCGGCCTGATCGCGCGCGTGCCGCGCGTGTTGCCGATCGCCACCGCCGACTATCCGACGCCCGCGGCGCGGCCCGCCTACTCCGTGCTCGACTGCAGCGCGCTGCAACGCGAATTCCGGGTCGCCCTGCCGGGCTGGCAGGAAGGGCTGTCGCGCACGCTGGACGACCTCGCGGGCTGGTAGGGCTACTTCACCCCGTGCATCCCGCGTCGCAGCAGCGGCGCCAGCAGCAGGAACAGCAGCGCCGCACCCAGCCCGACCCACAGCAGCAGCTGGAACAGGCTTCCGTACTTGCCTGCGGCCTCGACGACGTCGATCGCGCCGCTTTCCGGGATGTCCAGCGACGCCAGCTTGCCGAACTGCGCGGCCAGCATTTCCGAATACGCCGTCGCCAGCCAGAAGCCGCCCATCATCAACCCGACCACGCGCGCCACCGATAGCTGCGTGACCGCCGACAGCCCGATCGGCGACAGGCACATCTCGCCGATCTCGAGGATGAAGTAGGCCAGCACCAGCCACCACACGCTGGCCATCGTGCCCGGCGCGACCGCATGCGCGGCGGCCATCAGCGGCAGGAACGACAACGCCGCGAACAGCAGCCCGATCGCGCTCTTCATCGGCTTGCTCGGGTTGCGGCCGCGCGCCTCCAGCCACGGCCACAGCCACGCGAACAGCGGCGACAGCAGCACGATGAAGAACGATCCCAGGAAGGTCAGCGAGCCGGCGGTCTGCGGTACCAGCACGACGTCGCGGAAGCAGGCCACGGCCATGCCCGCGACCATCAGCGCCACCAGCCAGGCCGCCAGCGCGCGGTTGCCGCGATCGCTGGCGCGCAAGGCCAGCACCATCAATGGCACGCTCGCGGCCATCAGGTACAGCGACCACGGCAGGGTGCCGCTGCTGTCGCTGGCCAGCGACGGGAACATGTCCTTGGTCATCAGCCGGTCGGTGAAGGTCAGCCACGAGCCGTACGTCTGCTCGTACAGGGTGAAGAACACCAGCACGCCGAGGATCATCACCAGCAGCGACAACATCTGCCCGCGCTCGACCCGGTTGCAGCGGCGCACCAGGAACCACGCGAACCATGCGACGAACGCCAGCGCCACCAGGTGCATCGCCCCCTGCACGGTCCAGGTGCGCTGGATCAACTGCCAGACCACGGCGACGCCGCCCAGCGAGCCCAGGTAGATCCACCACTCGCGCGAAAGCCCGCCAACGCGTTCGCGAAGTTTCGCCGGATCCTTCGGCTCGGCGTGGCCGTGCAGGTATTTCTGTCCCCACAGGAACATGCCCAGGCCCGCGATCATGCCGATGCCGGCGGCGCCGAAGCCGTATTTCCAGCCGTAGGTCTCGCCCAGGAACGCGCAGATCAGGCCGGCGAACAGGCCGCCGACGTTGATCCCGGCGTAGAACAGGGTGAAGCCCGAGTCCCGCCGCGGATCGCCTTCCGCATAGAGCTTGCCGACGATGGTGGAGATGTTGGGCTTGAGGAAGCCCACGCCCATGACGATCAGCGCCAGCGACAGGTAGAACACCTGCAGCGCACCCTCGTCGCGCACCACCACGCCGTTCACCACCTGCGCGTCGGCGCCTTCCACCGTCATGCCCAGGTGCCCGAGACACAGCAGGATGCCGCCCAGCACGACCGCCTTGCGCATTCCCAGCCAGCGGTCGGCGAGCAGGCCGCCGATCACCGGCACCGCATACACCAGGCCGCCGTAGGCGCCGATCAGGTCGTAGCCGGCGTCATCGCCGAACCGGTGGTGCTTGAGCAGGTACAACAGCAGCAGCGCCTTCATCCCGTAGAACGAGAAGCGCTCCCACATCTCGGTGAAGAAGCAGACGAAGACGCCCTTGGGGTGTCCGAGGAATTCCCCGCGCGCCGGGATGTCGCTGAAGGTGGTGGCTGGCACGGCGCGCTCCGGGCGAAGTCGCCGGAGTATAGCGATGGAGCGCTCGCCTCCCGCAGGCGCGAACCGGTCGTGGTCCGCGATCCCGTGCGCGAGCGCGGCTGCCGGGCCACGATCGCCGTGACCGCACCCTGCCGTACTCCGGGCGGCGAGGTGTTCCGCGGCCCGGGCGCAGCCTTTTGCGCCTGCCGGCGGCGGATGCCATCATCGACGGGTTGTTGCCGGCCGCGCGCAGCGGCCGGGCGCCCATCCACCCGCAGGGGAACTACTCGATGAGCAGCACCGATCCGGGCCAGCCAGCTCCGCAGACACGCGTTCCGCAGCTCACCTTCCGCGCCATCGTGCTTTCGGTGGTTCTGGCGATGATCCTCGCCGCGGCCAACGCCTACCTCGGGCTGTTCGCCGGGCTGACCATCGCCACGGCGATCCCCGCGGCCGTGGTCTCGATGGGCGTGCTGCGCCTGCTTGGCGGCGGCACGATCCTGGAAAACAACATCGTCCAGACCGGTGCTTCGGCCGGCAGCTCGATCGCCGCCGGCGTGATCTTCACCATTCCCGCTCTGATCATCCTGGGCTACTGGGACACCTTCCAGTATTCGTGGGTGCTGGCGATCGCCGGCCTCGGCGGCCTGCTCGGGGTCCTGTTCTCGGTGCCGCTGCGGCGCACCATGATCGTGGAGGAACCGCTGCCGTTCCCCGAGGGCAAGGCCGCGGCGGAGGTACTCAAGGCTGGCGAGAACCCGGGCCCGGGCTTGAAGATCCTTGCCCTGTCGGCGGTCATCGGCGGCGCGTTCAAGCTCGCCGCCGCCAGCGGCATGCGCATGCTGCCCGACACCGCCGCCGGCGCCGGTTTCATGGGTCGCTACCTGGGCTACCTGGGCACCAACCTGTCGCCTGCGCTGCTCGGCGTGGGCTACATCGTCGGCCTCAATATCGGCATCGTGGTGCTCTCGGGCAGCATCCTGTCCTGGCACATCGCCATCCCGATCTACCACGCCTTCTTCCAGGGCACTGACCCGGCGCTGGCCGCGTCGATCGCGGGCGCCTCGGCGGAAGACGCCGCGTTCGCGATCTGGAGCGCGAAGATCCGGTACCTCGGCGTCGGCGCGATGCTGGTCGGCGGCGTCTGGACGCTGTTCTCGCTGCGCAAGTCACTGTTGTCCGGGATCCGCAGCGGCATCGCCGCAGCGCGCAAGGGCAGCAGCGCGACCATCGCCGAGACTGAGCGCGACCTGCCGATGAAGTGGATGCTGGTGGCGCTGGTCGCGTTCGTGGTGCCGCTGCTGCTGCTCTACCAGGCGATCGTCGGCATGTGGCACGTCAGCGTGCCGATGGCGATCATCATGATCGTCGCCGGTTTCCTGTTCGTGTCGGTGTCGGCCTACCTGGCCGGCCTCGTCGGCTCCTCGAACAACCCGGTCTCGGGCATCACCATCGCCACCATCCTGTTCGCCTCGGCGGTGCTGATGGTGCTGCTGGGCGAGGCGGGGAAGATGGCGGTAGGCATCTCCGGGGCGCCGCTGGGCGCCGTCGCGGCGATCATGATCGGCGCGGTGGTGTGCTGCGCCGCGGCGGTCGGCGGCGACAACCTGCAGGACCTCAAGGCCGGCTACCTGGTCGGGGCCACGCCATGGAAGCAGCAGCTGATGCTGATGATCGGCGCGTTCTCCTGCGCGCTGATCATGGCGCCGGTGCTGAACCTGCTGGCCGAGGCCTACGGCATCGGCGCGCCCACCGCCGAGCATCCCAACCCGTTGTCGGCGCCGCAGGCGACACTGATGGCATCGGTGGCCAAGGGCATGTTCGGCGGCGAGCTGCCCTGGAACATGATCGTGATCGGCGGCGTGGTCGGCGCGTTGATCATCGCCTTCGACGGCTGGCTGAAGTCGCGCAATTCCAGCTTCCGCGTGCCGGTGCTGGCGGCGGCGATCGGCATCTACCTGCCGCTGGAGCTGATGGTGCCGATCTTCCTCGGCGGCCTGCTGGCGTACTTCGTCGAGCGACGCCACGGCGCGGTCGGCAGCACGGACGAGTCGCTGCGCGACCGCATCCACCGCCCCGGCACCCTGTTCGCGGCCGGCCTGATCACCGGCGAGGCGCTGATGGGCATCCTGATCGCGATCCCGATCGTCACCAGCGGCCGCGCCGACGTGCTGGCGCTGCCGGAGCAGTGGCAGTTCGGCAAGTGGGTCGGCCTGGCGGTGCTGGCGTTGGTGGCCTGGCTGCTGTATCGCAGCGGCACCCGCCGCGCGCTGGGCGATGCCGAACCCGGGCCGATGTGAGCCCCTCGACGTCACCCAGGCGCAGCATCGCCACGACCTTTCCGCAGACCAGTCCAGGAGCCGCCATGAACCTTCGTCCCGCCTTGCTCGGCGCCGCGCTCGCCCTCGCCTTGCCGACGCTGGCGATGGCGTCTTCGCCCGCCCGGGCCGCGCGCGGCTTCCAGGCCAGCGACCTGGTATCGATGGACCGTTACTCCTCGCCGGTGTTGTCGCCGGACGGCCGCAAGCTGGTATTCGCCAGGCGCGTGGTCGACATGGCCACGAACAAGGCCACGACTTCGCTCTGGATCGAGGACCTGTTCGCACGCGATGCGGCGCCGCCGGTGCGGCTCACGCCGGAAGGCTGGAACGTGAACTCGCCGGCCTTCTCCAGGGATGGCGCCACCGTCTTTTTCCTCAGTGGCAAGAACGGCAGCTCGCAGCTGTACGCGATCCCGGCCGCGGGCGGCACGCCGGTGCAGGCCACCGATTTCGCGCTCGACATCGACGGCTATTCCCTGTCACCTGACGGCAAGCATGTCGCTTTCGCCGCCGGCGCGTTCCCGGACTGCAAGGGCGACCTCGACTGCACGAAGAAGAAGCTCGACGCCAAGCCCGCGAGCAGCGGCGTGGTCTTCGACCGCCTGTTCATCCGCCACTGGGACACCTGGGCCGACGGCCGCCTCAATCGCATCTTCGTCGCCAGCCTCGACGGCAAGGGGCCGGTGAAGGCGGCCACGCTGGTCGGCGCCGACCTGCTCGCCGACGTGCCATCCAAGCCGTTTGGCGGCATGGACGACGTCGCCTGGGCGCCGGACGGCAAATCGCTGGTGGCCAGCGCGCGCCTGTCCAACGGCGACGAGCCGCGCTCGACCAACTTCGACCTGTACCGGTTGCAGGCCGACGGCAGCGGCAAGGCCCGCAACCTCACCGCGGCCAACCTGGCTTGGGATGCCGGCCCGGTGTTCAGCGCCGACGGCAGCACGCTGTACTACCGCGCGATGAAGCGACCCGGCTTCGAGGCCGACCGCTTCGCGCTGATGGCGATGGACCTGGGCAGCGGCAAGACCCGCGAGATCGATCCGCAGTGGGACCGCTCCGCCGATGGCATCGTGCTGTCGGCCGACGGCAGGACCATCTACACCACCGCGCAGGACATGGGCGAGCATCCGTTGTTCGCGGTGGACATCGCCAGCGGCGTCGCCACCGAAGTCATCGGCAACGGCAGCATCGGCGACTTCTCGATCGCGGGCCCGACCGCGGCCTTCACCCGCAATTCGATGAAGAGCGGCGCGCAGGTGTTCGCCGGCGGGATCGGCGGGATGCCCGAGCGCGCGATCACCCCGAGCGCGGGCGAGATGCTCCCTGACGTCCGGTTCGGCGACTACGAGCAGTTCTCGTTCAAGGGCTGGAACGGCGAGACCGTGCACGGCTACGTGGTCAAGCCGTGGAACTACGAGCAAGGCAAGGCGTATCCGGTCGCGTTCCTGATCCACGGCGGCCCGCAGGGCAGCTTCGGCGATGGCTGGAGCTATCGCTGGAACCCGCAGACCTACGCCGGGCAGGGCTATGCCGCGGTGATGATCGATTTCCACGGCAGTACCGGTTATGGCCAGGCGTTCACCGACGCGATCAGCCAGCACTGGGGCGATCGCCCGCTGGAAGACCTGCAGAAGGGCTGGGCCGCGGCCCAGGACAAGTACGCGTTCCTCGACGGCGACAAGGCCTGCGCGCTGGGTGCCAGCTACGGCGGCTACATGGTGTACTGGATCGCCGGGGTCTGGAACCAGCCGTGGAAATGCCTCGTCGACCATGACGGCGTGTTCGACAACCGCATGATGGGCTACGCCACCGAAGAACTCTGGTTCAGCGAGTGGGAGAACGGTGGCACCCCGTACGACAACCCCGAGGGCTACGAGAAGTTCAACCCGGTCAACCATGTCAAGGACTGGCGCGTGCCGATGCTGGTGGTGCACAGCCAGCAGGACCTGCGGATCCCGGTGGAGCAGGGGATCGCCGCGTTCACCGCGTTGCAGCGCAAGGGGATCGAGTCGAAGTTCCTGTACTTCCCGGACGAGAACCATTGGGTGCTGAAGCCGGCCAACAGCCTGCTCTGGCACGATACCGTCAACGCGTGGCTGCGCCAGCACATCGGCCAGCCGTGAGCTTCGCGCCGGGCATGGGCTCGACCAGCCCGGCGCGGAGTCGAACCTGGGGGGGGGGCCCCGCCGGAGGTGGGTAATGGTGGATGATCCGTTCAAGGCGAAGGAACCGGAACAGCGTTACCGCGGCCCGGAACGGCGCAGCGGCAAGGATCGTCGCCAGCACGGCGACCGGCGCGAGGAAATCCGCTTCGAACTCAAGGGCGGCGACCGGCGCAGCGGCAAGGACCGGCGCAAGCACGGCAGCTGGGACGATGCCCCGATCCGCTGAAGGGGGCCGCCATTGAACGGCGGCCAAGACGAGACCGAGCGTTGGTGGGAGCGGGTGGCGCAGGGCACGATGCGCTCGGCCTTGCGGCATCCCACGCAATACTGGGGCCGGCAGTGGCTGCGCCACCTGAGCCCCGAGGATCGTGCGCGGCTGACGGCGGTGCAGGTGACCGCGACCCGGCCGGCGTTCACCGCGGTGCTGGTCGGCGGCGCCGGCATGCTGGCCGCGGTCGCGCTGCTGCAGGTCGCCGGCCTTGCCCCCGGCATCGGCTATCCGGTGTGGATGGAGTTGCTGGCCGCGATCGGCGTCGTGCTGCTGGCCTGGCTGAACTGGCGCATGCGCAGCTGGCGGTTGCGGCTGGTGGCGTTGATGTCGAGCATGGTCCTGCTGGGCGTGTTCCTGTCGGTGCCGATGCCCGGCTCGGGGCTGGTGGCGGGCGCGCAATACCCGATCCGCACCGGCCTGTTCCACCTCATCCCGATCGCGTTGCTCGCGCTGACCGTGCGCGCGGTGTCGACGCTGTCGCTGGTGCTGGTGCTGGTGGCGTTGTCGGTCCTGCGCGTGCAGCTGCATGGCGCGCCGCCCTCCGGCGCCGCGTTGTACTGGCTGTACACGGCCACCACGGTCGTTTTCGGCCTGATGCTCTCCGGGTACCGTACCGATTTCGCGGTCGAGGCCTACCGCGTGCGCCACCTGCTGTGGAAGCAGGCGGCCACCGATGCCCTGACCGGACTGTTCAACCGCGCAGGCTGGGAGCGCGACGCCACCCGGGTCTATGCCGATGCCGGCGCGCGCGAAGCACCGCGCAGCCTGGTGTTCTTCGATGTCGACCACTTCAAGCGGGTCAACGACCGTTGGGGCCACGAACGTGGCGACGACGTGCTGCGCGTACTGGGCCAGGTGATCGCATCGCGGCTGGGGCCCGACAGCTACGCTGCGCGCCTGGGGGGCGAGGAATTCATCGTGCTGATGGTGGACGCCGCGCCGGTGGCGGTCGAGCGTTTCGCGCAGCGGGTGCGCGAGGACTTCGCGCATGCGACCAGCGAACTGGGCTGCACGCTCAGCGCCGGGATCGCGTTCGCCAGTCGCGGCGAGGAGCTGGCCGCGAGCCTGCGCCGCGCCGATGGCGCGCTATACGCGGCCAAGGAAGGCGGCCGCGACCGCATCGTGGTCGCCGCCGCGCCGCAATGAGGGGGGCGATCCCGCGTGCTGCACCAGGACGCCTGCAGCGCGCGGCTAGAGCCAGCGCACCTTCCTGAGGTAGCGGTAGAGCCCCAGGCAGACCACCGCCACCACGCCGACCAGGACGTAGTAGCTGTAACGCCCGTGCAGCTCCGGCATGTAGCGGAAGTTCATGCCGTACCAGCTCGCGATCAGCGTCGGCGCCGCCAGCAGCGCCGCCCAGCCGGCCAGGCGCTTGACCACCTCGCCCTGCCGGATCGTCACCAGCGACAGGTTGACGCTCATTGCCGCGGTCAGCATCTCGCGCATGGTGTCGGTGGATTCGTTCACCCGCAGCGCATGGTCGAGCACGTCGCGGAAGTACGGCCGCACTTCGCCGGGCACCAGGTCGCCGTGCATGCGCGTGAGCTGGGCGAGGATGTCCTGCAGCGGCGCCACGGCCAGCCGCAACTGCGTCAGTTCGCGCTTGAGGTCGTAGAGCTTGAGGATGGTGTCGCGACGGAACTCCTCGGCGAAGATGTCCTTTTCCAGCGCGATCAGGGCTTCATGGAACTCGCCCACGATGGGCAGGTAGTTGTCGACGATGGAATCGAGCACCGCGTACAGCCCGTAACTCGGGCCGAGCGCGAGCAGTTCCGGCTCGCGCTCGACCTGCGCGCGCACCGGTGCATACGACGCCGAGGCGCCGTGCCGGACCGTGACCAGGTAGCGCTTGCCGAGGAAGGCATGGGTTTCGCCGAAACGGATGCGGCCGCCATCCGCCGCCTGCGCGGTATGGGCGACCAGGAACAGCGAATCGCCATAAGCCTCGATCTTGGGGCGCTGGTGCGCGTGCTGCGCGTCCTCGATGGCGAGGTCATGCAGGCCGAACTCCTCCTGCAGCTTGTCCAGGAGCACGTCTTCGGGCTCGTACAGCCCGACCCAGACGAAGCTGCCATCCTCCACCGCCAGCACGTCGCTGATCTGGTCCAGGGTGATGTCCCGGCGACGGCCTTCGAGGTCGTACACCACGCAGTTGATCACGCAGCTGGGCAGGGGGCCGGCATCGTTCATGCCGGGCATCCTGCTCCGCACGGGCGCCAGCGGCAAGCGCTCAGCGCCGGCGCAGGCGCACGTAGAGCGCCAGGTGCAGCGGCAGCAGCAGCGCGATCCACGGCTGGTTGACCTGCGAGAACAGCAGCACCCATTTCAGCAGCAGCGCCGCGGCCGCGCCGAGTGCCACCGCAGCAAGCACAGCGTGGAACAGGCGGCCGCCGCCGCGGCCGCGGGCAATGCGCCAGGCGCCTGGCAACAGCAGCAGGCACAGCGGACTGAACAGCAGCAGGTTCTCGTTGCCCCAGCCGGCGCGGTGTTCGGTGCCCAGCCAGATGAACAGTTCCAGCGCGCCCAGCAGGCCGCACGCCAGCCAGAATGCGCTCGCGACAGCCGCGAGCAGGCGCGGCCGCAGGGCGCCGAGCAGCAGCGCCGCCGCCGCGAGCGCCAGCCCCGCCAGCAGCCATGGCCACCACGGGCGCGCCGACTCCGGTGGTTGCGGCGCGATCCGGTGCGGCAGCAGCACCTGTTCCCCGGCGACCAGCGGGCGGCCGTCCGGGAGCATGGTCTCGTCGAGGCTGTCGGCCAGGCGCATCGGCACGAAGGCTTCTTCCCAGCGCGACAGTTGGCGGTCCGCGCGGCGCGACAAGCCGATGTCGAAACCCAGCCACATCCATGGTGCCGGCGACGCCAGCCGTACCGCTTCGCTGCGATAGGTGTTGCCGCGCGAGCGGCCGGCGATCATGTGGTGCAGCCAGCCGCCGAGTGCATCATCGAGGGCGTCCCGCACCTTGGTCGCGCAGTTGGCGGTGAAGTAGTCGTAGCGGTAGCGTGCGTTCTCCGGCCGCGCTTCTTCCGCAAGCGCCTGCGCCAGCCGACTCGCCTGAGCCGCGTTGAGGTTGAGCCACTGGATCGACACGCCGCGGCCTTCCTCGCGGTAGGTCGCCAGGTCCTGCTGCAAAGGCAGCGCCACCAGCATGTACTGCATGCGGCCGCGCACGAAGTTGCCGAAGAACCCGGGCTCGGAAGGGTCGAAGAAGCCGAAGTTGTACGAGGTGGCCGCGCCCGTGGCCGGGTCCGCGACCACGATCGCATCGTGGCCGAAGCGCTCCCAGAAGATCACGCCAGGCTGCATCGTCATCACGCCGATGCGCGGGGTCGCGGCGGAGGCGGGAGGCACCGCGGCCGGCGCGGCTGCCGGGGCAGGCGCGCGGGCGGCTGGCGCCTTTGCCGCGGGTGTACCCGCATGGGCCTGCGCGAACGCGGCCTGCTGCAACGACAGCGCCAGCAGCATGAACGCCAGCAACAGGATGCGTAGGGGGTTAGAAGCCACGAAAGCTTCCTTTCGCTGCAGGCCGATCCGCATGGTCGTTGCTGCCGCGATGATAGCGATGCGCGTGCTGTCCACGGATGGCAATGGGCCAGCAGGTCCCTCGCCAGGCCTGCGATGACAGTCGATGGATTGCCTCAATCTCCATGCACGCTCACGTGCAACGCATGCAGCCGCCGCGCATCGGCGCGCGCGACCCGGAACCCGAAGCGCCCGAGCGTCAGCTCCTCGCCCGCCTCGGGCAGGTGCCCGATGGCGGCGGTCACCAGGCCGCCGATGGTGTCGTATTCGTCGTCGTCGAAATCGGCGCCGAAGCGCTCGTTGAAATCGTCGATCGGGGTCAGCGCGTCGACCACGTACTGGCCGTCGGCCTGCGCCGCGATCAGCGCATCCGGGTCCTCGGCATCGTCGTGCTCGTCGTCGATCTCGCCGACGATCTGCTCCAGCACGTCCTCGATCGTCAACAGGCCGGCGACGCCGCCGTATTCGTCGATCACGATCGCCATGTGGTTGCGCGACTGGCGGAACTCGCGCAGCAGCACGTTGAGCTTCTTCGATTCGGGGATCAGCACCGCCGGGCGCAACAACTCGCGCACATTGCCATGGCTGAGGTCGTGGTCGGCGACCACGCCGCGCAACAGGTCCTTGGCCAGCAGGATGCCGAGGATCTCGTCGCGGTCCTCGCCATGCACGGGGAAGCGCGAATGCCCGGATTCCACCACCTGGCGCATCAGCTCCAGGAACGGTTCCTGGGCCGACAGCGCCACCATCTGCGCGCGCGGGATCATCACGTCGCCGACGCTGAGGTCGGACACCGCGATCGCGCCCTCCATCATCCGCAGGGTATCGGCCTGGATCAGGCCGTCGGACTGGGTGTCGCGCAGCAGCTCGACCAGGTCCTCGCGGGTACTCGGCTCGCCCGACAGCATCGCGCCGATGCGGTCCAGCCATGAGCGGCGTTCGGGGCGAAGCTTGTCGGCGCCGGCCGGTGCGGGAGAGCTACTACTGTCGTCCTCGGACATTGCGTTCATGCAGGCGCCACGACGGGCGACTGGAGAAGTCTAGCGCGGGCGGCTGGCAGGCAGGTAAATGCGGCCATGGCGGACCGGGAGTCCGCCCCCCGCAGCCTGTGATTGGCGGTTGGGCGGGCCTTCCGCCAGTTCCGGAAACGCGCACGCGGGTCCTTGCCCGCGGCAGCCATCCCGGCACGCCAGGAAGCGAAGACCCGGGCGGTGCCGGGCGGGAAGCCCGGCGAAGGTCCCGCCCATCTGGTCCCGCCGAAAGTGGATACGCGACCACGATCACCTTCTGTCCGCCTCCGGCATCGCGGTTCGCGGCCCGGGATCTTGCAGGGCGCGTCCGCGCTGCGCGATGTGTGCGCTGATGCCCAATTCGGGCGAGGTGCGATTGCTAGCATCGCGCACCGCTCACCACCCCCTGTGTGCAAATGTCCATGAATTCCCTGAGATTCAAGCTCGCATTGGTCCTCCTGGCCATGCTCGCCTGGTCCGCCGGCGACGCCCGGACCCGCGCCTTGCCGCAAGGCCGCGTCTGCACTTCGGCGACGCCGAGCTCCAAGCACTCTTTGCCCGCGAACATGTGCTTCCAGTTCGATGTCGCCTACGGCAGCAACGCGAAGGAGAAGTTGGACGTCTACATGCCGCCCAAGATGGTGCCGGGGGCGCCTGCGATCCTGATGGTGCACGGCGGCGGCTGGTGGCAGGGCGACAAGCTCGATACGCCCGTGGTGCGCAACAAGGTCGAGGCCTGGGTGCCGACCGGCGTCGTCTTCATTTCGGTCAACTATCCGCTGGTGCCCAACGCCAACCCGTTGCAGCAGGCGCAGAGCGTGGCCAAGGCACTCGCCTACGCGCAACGCAATGCCGCGACGTGGGGTGCCGATCCGGACAGGTTCATCGTGATGGGATTCTCGGCCGGCGGACACCTGGTGTCGTTGCTGGCCGCGCAGCCTTCGCTGGCGACCGCGCAGGGCGCGAGGCCGTGGCTGGGTACCGTCGCGCTGGACAGCGCGGTGTACGACGTTCCCGCGGTCATGAACAACCCCTACCATCAAACCCTCTACGACCAGGCGTTCGGTACCGATCCCGCGCTGTGGAGTGCGGCATCGCCGATGACGCAACTGCGTGGCCGCATCGCGCCGTTCCTGGCCGTGTGCACGACCCAGGAGGCAAACTCCTGCGTCCGCGCGCAACAGTTCGTCGACAAGGCCATGAGCTACGGCACGGCGGCCAGCGTGCTGCCGCAGAACCTGACGCATGGGCAGATCAATGACACCCTCGGGCTGCCTTCGGCCTACACCACGCAGGTGTCCGGGTTCATGTCCTCCCTGTACAACGGGACCGTGCGCTGAGGGACCAGGGGCTGCATGCCGCCTGATCCGTTCGACAAAAATCGCGGCAAACCGACTGGACCAACGAAATGCCCGCCAACCGGCGGGCATTTTGCCGTCTGCGGGCGAGCCTGCTTCAGCGCTCGAGGTAAGGATCCTCGATCCCGAGCCCGGCGAGGATCGCGCGCTCCAGCTTCTCCATGCACTCGGCGTCGCATTCGTCCTCGTGGTCCCAGCCCAACAGGTGCAGGGTGCCGTGCACGGTGAGGTGGGCGTAGTGCGCGTTCAGCGGCTTGCCCTGCTCGCGCGCCTCCCTGGCCACCACCGGCGCGCAGATCACCAGGTCGCCCAGCAGCGGCATCTTCACGCCCTTCGGCAGCTTGACGCCCTCGGCGACATCGGCCGGGAAGCTCAGCACGTTGGTGGCGTAGTCCTTGCCGCGGTAGTGGCGGTTGAGGGCGCGGCCTTCCTTCGCATCGACGATGCGGATCGCGAGATCGGCCTCGCGGATGCGGCTTTCGAGCGCGGCGGCGACCCACTTGCGGAAACTGGTGGCCGCTGGCAGGCCGGCGCGCGGCAGTGCGTAGCCGACGGAAACATCGAGGCGGGTTGGGCCGCGGGTCATGGGGACTGCTCCAACGCTAGCCGGTCGCGGCCATGTTACGCCGGCCCGGTGGCGGCGTCGTGGCCGTCGCGGGCGTCGTAGGCGTTGACGATCCGCGCCACCAGCGGGTGCCGCACCACGTCCTTCGATTCGAAGAAGGTGAAGCCGATTCCATCGACGTCGCGCAGCACGTCGAGCGCATCGCGCAGCCCCGATTTCTGGTGCTTGGGCAGGTCGATCTGGGTGAGGTCGCCGGTGACCACGGCGGTCGAGCCGAAGCCGATGCGGGTCAGGAACATCTTCATCTGCTCGATCGAGGTGTTCTGCGCCTCGTCGAGGATCACGAACGCGTCGTTGAGCGTGCGGCCGCGCATGTAGGCCAGCGGCGCGATCTCGATGACGTTCTTCTCCAGCAGCTTGACTACCTTCTCCACGCCCAGCATCTCGTACAGCGCGTCGTAGAGCGGGCGCAGGTAGGGGTCGACCTTCTGGGTGAGGTCGCCGGGCAGGAAGCCGAGCTTCTCGCCGGCCTCCACCGCGGGGCGCACCAGGATCAGGCGCTGCACCCGCGATTCGTTCAATGCTTCCACCGCCATCGCCACCGCGAGGAAGGTCTTGCCAGTGCCGGCGGGGCCGATGCCGAAGTTGATGTCGTGGGTGGCGATCGCATGCAGGTATTTGGCCTGGTTGGCGCCGCGGCCGCGGATGGTGCCGCGCTTGACCCGGATCGCGACTTCCTGCGGCTCGATGTCCTCCTCGACGACGCGGTCCACCGCGGCTTCACCCAGGCGCAGGTGGATCGCCGCTTCGTCCAGGGGTTCGCCGGCGGCATCGCGCCAGAGTTCGTGCAGCAGCTTGCCGGCCTTCGCCACGGCGGTGGCGGGCCCGCTGACGCGGAAGATGTTGCCGCGGTTGCCGACTTCCACGCCCAGTCGCAGTTCGAGCAGGCGCAGGTGCGCGTCGAACGGGCCGGCGAGGTTGGCCAGGCGCTCGGCGTCGGGCGGGTCAAGGACGAATTCGGACGTGCTGCGTTGTGGCATCGGTGCTGGCGTGGCGGATTGGCGTGGCGTGCGGGCCTGGGGCGACGGCGTGCCCGGGCGCGCAAGCTTGCGCCCGGCGGTGGTTTTTCGCAAAGTGCTGCGATACCTGGGAGGCGAGGGGAACGCAATGCGCGGATCGCGGAGTGTGCTGGGCGCAATGGTGATGGCGCTGTGTGCGCTGACGTCGTCGCCCTCGATGGCGGCGCAGGTCACGGTCCTGACGGCCGCGCGCATCGACACGATGGACGTCGCCCAGCCCCGCGCGCAGGCGATGGCCTTCGACGGGTCCGGACGGATCCTCGCGCTCGGCGCGGGCGATGAACTGCTGGCGCGCTATCCCGGCGCACGCCGGATCGATGCCGGCAGCGCGACCGTGGTCCCCGGCCTGATCGATGCGCACGGGCACATGTCCGGCCTCGGCATGACCCATCTCACCGCCGACCTGGTCGGCACCGGCAGCAAGGACGAAGTGTTGCAGCGCCTGCGGGAGTTCGCGCGCGAGTTGCCGGCGGATGCGTGGCTGGTCGGTCGCGGCTGGGACCAGAACGACTGGCCGCCCGGTGTTGATCAAGCGCGGGATTTCCCGACCGCCGCCGACCTCGACGCCGCGTTTCCCGAGCGCCCGGTCTGGCTGAGCAGGATCGACGGCCACGCCGGCTGGGCCAATGGCGCGGCGATGCGCGCCGTGGGCAAGGACCTGTCGGGCGACTGGCAGCCAGACGGTGGCCGCATCGTGCGCGACGCCCGGGGCCAGGCCAGCGGCGTGTTCGTCGACGCCGCGATGGCCCTGGTCGATGGCGTGGTGCCGGCGCCGGACGCGGCTACGGTGGAGCGCGCGTTGAAGCTGGCGATGCGGGACGCCGTTGCCCACGGCCTTACCGGGGTGCACGACGCGGGCATCGCGTTGTCGGAGCTGCGCATCTACCAGGCGCTGGCCGATCGCGGCGAGATGCCGATGCGGGTTACCGCTTTCGCCGACGGCGACAGCGATGCGCTGGCCTGGCTGTGCGACAACGGCCTGTACCAGCATCCTTCGCACCGGCTGAAGATGCGCACGGTCAAGTTGTACATCGACGGCGCGCTCGGCAGCCGCGGCGCGGCCCTGCTGCAGGATTACAGCGACGACCACGGCAACCGCGGCCTGCTGATGATGTCGCCGCAGCAGATGGACGCGGTCGCGGCGCGCGCGAAGGGATGCGGCGTGCAGGTCGCCACCCACGCGATCGGCGACCGCGGCAACCACGTGGTGGTCGAGGCCTACGCCAAGGTGCTCGGCGCGGATGCAGCGGGCACCGACCATCGCTGGCGGATCGAACACGCGCAGGTACTGGCGCCCGGCGACCTGCCGCGGCTGGCGCAGCTGCACGTGATCGCTTCGATGCAGCCGACCCATGCGACCTCCGACATGCCCTGGGCGCAGGACAGGCTCGGGCCGCAGCGGATCGTCGGCGCCTACGCCTGGCGGCAGTTGCGCGACAGCGGCGCACGGCTGGCGCTGGGCTCGGACTTCCCGGTCGAGTCGGTCGATCCGCGGCTGGGTTTGTATGCCGCGGCCACCCGCACCGATGCGCAGGGGCAGCCGGCCGGGGGCTGGCATCCCGAGGAGTTGCTGACCAATTACGAAGCGCTGCGCGGCTTCACCCTGGATGCCGCTTATGCCGGTTTCGCCGAGGACGAGGTGGGCAGCCTGGCCGTCGGCAAGCGCGCGGACTTCGTGCTGCTGGCGCAGGATCCGCTGGCGGTCGCCCCGGCGCGATTGCGCGACCTTGCGGTGCTGGCCACCTATGTCGACGGCAAGCCGGTGTACGAGGCGGACAAGCCGGCGCGCTAGCCAACCTGTCATCGCCGTCCCTGCTCCGGCAACAGCCGCGCTTGCAACTAAATTAATCATGTGGTTAATATTGCCTGCATGAGCGCTCCCCGACCCGTGAAAGTGGCCACCCGGCCCGCGCGCAAGCCCGCGCGTCGCGCCGGCCGCCCCGCGGGCGACGCCCCGGACCTGCGCCCGCGCCTGCTCGATGCGGCGATCGCCTGCTACGTCCGGACCGGGATCGCCGCGACCTCGCTGCGCGCGATCGCCGCCGAAGCGGCGGTCACGCCGGCGCTGCTGCATTACTACTTCGGCGACAAGGCCCAGTTGCAGCAGGCGGTGGTCGAGGAGCGGCTGGTTCCCGCATTCGCCGAACTGCGCGAGCCGCTGCTGCGTGCGGGCGACGATGTCGCCGCGCTGGTCGCGGCCTTCGTCCGCGGCATCGGCGACCTGGTCGCGCGGCACCCGTGGTTGCCGTCGCTGTGGGTGCGCGAAGTGCTGTGCGAGGGTGGCGCCCTGCGCGAGCTGATGCTCACGCGGATCGGGCCGCAGCTGCCGGCGCAGCTGGCGGCGCGCTTCGCCCGTGCGCAGCGCAACGGCCAGCTCGACCCGGCACTGGATCCGCGCCTGCTGGTGGTGTCGCTGGTCGGACTGACGCTGTTTCCGGCCGCGGGGGCGCCGATCTGGCGCCAGTTCTTCGATGCGTCCGATCTCGATGCGGTGGCCCTGCGCGACCACACCATCGCACTGCTGGATCGCGGCATTGGCGCCGGCTGACGCCGGCAAGGGGTGCAAGGCATGGGCTTGAAGTCACTGATCCTGGTCGCTGCCGCGTTGCTGGCCATGGTGCTGCCCGGCTGCAGCGAGCCCCCGCCGCAGGCATTGGGCACGCTCGAGTACGACCGCATCGCGGTACCGGCGCCGGTCGCCGAGCGCATCGTCGCCATCGATGTCCGCGAGGGCGAGGAAGTGGCGGCCGGGCAGGCGCTGCTGCGGCTGGAGTCGACGCGCGTCGCCGCGACCACGCAGGCCGCTCAGGCACAGGCGCAACGCCAAAGCGCCGCGCTGGCCGAACTCGAAGCCGGGCCGCGCAGTGAACGCATCGCCCAGGCGAGGGCGCAGCTCGCTGCGGCACGGGCGCAGGCGCGCGACGCGCAGGCCTACTACGCGCGCCTGCAACCGCTCGGTGCACGCCAACTGGTGGCAGCGGCCGATGTCGACCGGGCCCGCGCGGCGGCCGGCAACGCGCGGGCGCAGGCAAGCGCCGCGCAGTCGGCGCTGGATGAACTCGAGCACGGAACCCGCAGCGAACAGATCGCCCAGGGCGAGTCAGCGTTGCGTGCGTCCCAGGCCCAGGCCACGGCCGAGCAGGCGACGCTGGCGAAGCTGTCGCTGGTCGCGCCGCGCGCCGGGATCGTGGACAGCCTGCCTTACCGGCTCGGCGACCAGGCCCCGGTGGGCGCGCCGCTGGCGATCCTGCTGGTCGGCGACGCGCCGCATGCCCGCGTGTACGTGCCCGAGCCGATCCGCGCCGACGTGCGCGTCGGCAGCGCCGCGCGCGTCTTCGTCGAGGGGCGGGAAGCCGCGCTCGCGGGCAAGGTGCGGATGATCCGCAGCGAACCCAGCTTCACCCCGTATTACGCGCTGGTGGGCAAGGACGCGGCGCGCCTGAGTTACCTGGCCGAGATCGCGCTCGACGGCGAGGACGCGCGGCAACTGCCGGCCGGGTTGCCGGTGCGGGTCGAGTTCGGGCCGTGAGCGACGTCGCCATCCGCGCGCGCGGGCTGACGCGACGCTTCGGCGAGCTGGTCGCGGTGGACCACATCGACCTCGACGTGCCGCGCGCCGCCGTCTACGGCTTCCTGGGCCCGAACGGTTCCGGCAAGTCGACCAGCATCCGCATGTTGTGCGGCCTGCTGACGCCAACCGCAGGCGAGATCGAGGTGCTAGGGCTGCGCATCCCCGAACAGGCCGAGGCATTGCGCCGGCGCATCGGTTACATGACGCAGAAGTTCTCGCTGTTCGAGGACCTGGGCGTGCGCGAGAACCTGGAATTCCTGGCCGCGGTGCAGGGCGTGCCGAAGGCGCGTACCCGCGCGCGCGTCGACCAGCTGGTGGAGGAATACGACTTCGCCGATCGCCAGCGCCAGCTCGCCGGTACCCTCAGCGGTGGCCAGAAGCAGCGGCTGGCACTGGCCGGCGCGATCGTGCACGCGCCGGAAATGCTGTTCCTCGACGAACCGACCAGCGCGGTCGATCCCGAATCGCGCCGCGACTTCTGGGAAAAGCTGTTCGGGCTCGCCGACGGCGGCACCACCCTGCTGGTGTCCACCCACTACATGGACGAGGCCGAGCGCTGCCACCGGCTGGCGATCCTCGACCGCGGCGCGCTGGTGGCCGACGGCACGCCGCTGGAGCTGACCGGTGCGCTGGCCGGGCGCACGTTCGAGGTGCGCGCCGCACAACCGCGCAAGGCGCAACAGGCGCTGCGCGGCGTCGACGGCATGCTCAGCGCCGCGCAGATCGGCAACGCGCTGCGGGTGCTGGTGGATGCCGGCGCCGGCGACATCGAGTCGCGCCTGCGCCAGGCGCTGTCGTCGGCCGGCGTCGAAGCCGAGCTTGCCGCCGTGCAGCCCAACCTCGAGGACGTGTTCGTCGCCGCCACCCAGCGCGGAGATGACGAGGCCGACGCGCAGGGGCGCGCGGCATGAACTGGCGCCGGCTCTGGGCGGTGATGCTCAAGGAGGTACGGCAATTGCGCCGCGACCGCATCACCCTGGCCATGATCATCGGCATCCCGGTGCTGCAGCTGGTGCTGTTCGGTTACGCGATCAACCTCAACCTGCGCGGCCTGGATGCCGCCATCGCCGACCAGGCCGGCAGCGCCGGGTCGCGCGCGCTGGTGATGGACATGCTCGCCACCGACGTGATCGTGCCCGTGCGCGAGGCGCGCACGCCGCAGGAACTGATGGCGCTGCTGAAGCGCGGCGAGATCAGCGTCGGGATCGCCATCCCCGCCGATTTCGAGCGCCGTCGCATCGATGGCCGCGCGGTGGCGCAGGTGCTGGTGGACGGCACCGACACCGTGGTCCAGAGCGCCGCGCTGCAACTGGCGCAGGTGCCGCTCGACACCACGCCCTCGGCCAATGCCGGGCCGCTGCGCGACGCCGGCCTGTCCGCGGCGCAGCGGATCAGCGTGGTCAGTTTCTACAATCCGGAGCGGCGTTCGGCGGTCAATATCGTGCCGGGCCTGATCGGCATCATCCTGACCATGACCATGGTGATGTTCACCTCGGTGGCGATCGTGCGCGAACGCGAGCGCGGGAACATGGAGCTGCTGATCGCGACGCCGCTCAGCCGTAGCGAGCTGATGGTCGGCAAGGTGCTGCCGTACGCGCTGATCGGCCTGGTCCAGACTACGCTGGTGCTGCTGCTGGGCATCTGGCTGTTCCAGGTGCCGATCCGCGGAAGCCTGCTCGACGTCTACCTCGCCTCGATCCTGCTGATCGTCGCCAACCTGACCATGGGGCTGCTGATCTCGACCAAGGCGCGCTCGCAGTTCCAGTCGATGCAGATGACGTTCTTCGTGTTCCTGCCGTCGATCCTGCTGTCGGGCTTCATGTTCCCGTTCGCGGGCATGCCGAAAATCGTGCAGTGGCTGGCGGAACTGCTGCCGCTGACCCATTTCCTGCGCCTGATCCGCGGGGTGATGCTGCGCGGCGCGGGGCTGTTCGAGTTGTGGCCGGAAGTGCTGGCGCTGGTGGTGTTCACCGTGGCGATGATGGCGCTGGCGATCCTGCGCTTCCGCAAGCGGCTGGACTGACGCACTGCATCGGGGCCGGCACCCGGCGACTCGCCCGGGGATGGCGGGGCCTGCTTCCCCTGCGGCCTGTTCCCTATCGTCGGCGGCGCAGCTCGCGCAGCAGCAGCGCGACGCCGGACAGGCCGGTGGCGCAGGTGCCGGCCAGCCACAGCCACGCGACCAGGCTTGGCGCACATGTCCCCGTCGCGCACGCGGCGCGATGGAATTCGATCGCGCCGAGGGCCGCTATCCCGCATAGCCAGAGTCCGAGCGCGTAGCGCCGCAGCAGGCCCGGTGCCGGCGCTGGGGCTGGCATCGGCGCTCAGGCGGCCGCGGCGTCGTCCGCCACGATCCGGCCGCGCAGGGAATTCGACAGCGCCGCGGTGATCGCGACATCGACGAACTGCCCGACCAGGTGCGCGGGCCCGGCGAAGTTCACCGAGCGCATGTTCTCGGTCTTGCCGGTGAGCTCGTTGGGATCCTTGCGCGACGGGCCCTCGACCAGCACCGACTGCACGCTGCCGACCATCGCCTCGGAAATCGTTGCCGCCTGCGCGTTGATGCGCGCCTGCAGGCGTTCGAGGCGCGCGTGTTTTTCGGCGTCGCTGGTGCCGTCCTCGAGGTCGGCGGCCGGGGTGCCGGGGCGCCGCGAATAAATGAAGCTGAAGCTCTGGTCGAACCCCACATCCTCGATCAGCTGCATGGTCCGGTCGAAGTCGGCCTGGGTCTCGCCGGGGAATCCGACGATGAAGTCCGAGGAGATCGAGATGCCCGGGCGCACCGCGCGCAACTTGCGGATCTTCTGCTTGAACTCGAGCGTGGTGTAGCCACGCTTCATCGCCGCGAGGATGCGGTCGCTGCCCGATTGCACCGGCAGGTGCAGGTAATCGGCCAGCTTGGGCACGTCGCGGTACGCCTCGACCAGCGAGTCGGAGAATTCCAGCGGATGCGAGGTGGTGAAGCGGATCCGGTCGATGCCGTCAATCTGGGCGATGGCGCGGATCAGCAGCGCGAGGTCGGCGACTTCCGGCTCCGCGCCCGGGACGGACGCAGCGCCTTCCACCGGTGAGATCGGCCCGCGGTAGGCGTTGACGTTCTGGCCCAGCAGGTTGACCTCGCGCACGCCCTGGGCCGCCAGTTGCGCGACCTCCACCAGCACGTCCTCGAACGGCCGGCTGACTTCCTCGCCGCGGGTGTAGGGCACCACGCAGAACGAGCAGTACTTGCTGCAGCCTTCCATGATCGAGACGAAGGCGCTGGGGCCGGAGGCGGTCGGCTCGGGCAGGCGGTCGAATTTCTCGATCTCGGGGAAGCTGATGTCCACCTGCGGCGTGCCGGATTCGCGGCGCGCGGCGATCAGCTCGGGCAGCCGGTGCAGGGTCTGCGGCCCGAACACGAGGTCGACATGGGGCGCGCGCTTGACGATCGCCGCGCCCTCCTGGCTGGCGACGCAGCCGCCCACGCCGATCAGCACCGGCCGGTCGCCCTGCTTGAGGGCTTTCCAGCGGCCCAGCTGACTGAAGACCTTTTCCTGCGCTTTTTCGCGGATCGAGCAGGTATTGACCAGGATCACGTCGGCTTCTTCGACGTTCGTGGTCAACTCCAGGCCATCGGAGGCGGCCAGCACGTCGGCCATCCGCGCCGAGTCGTATTCGTTCATCTGGCAGCCGTGGGTCTGGATGAACAGCTTGCCGCGGGACGGCCGGGCAGGGGAAGCCATGTGCGTTATCCGGGAAGGCGGCGGTCAATCCGCGCCGGGTGGCTAGTTTAAGGCGAGGTGCGATGAGGCTGAACACCAATTGCGTTCAGCAAAATCAAATACTTGTCACGGCGACGTGATGGTAGGACACTCGCTGCCATGAAGGGGGCACGGGGAATCCTGGCACTGACCTGCCTGCTGCTGACGGCTCCGGCCGTGGCCGGCACCGTGTACCGCTGCGACAGCGCCGACGGCGGCCGCAGCTATTCCAGCAAGCGTGTTCCCGGTGCCAAGTGCACGGCGGTCAGCAGCTACAAGACCAAGGCGTACAAGTCGCCCGCGGCGCCCGTCGCGGCCGGTAGCGCCACGCTCGACAGCACGGCGGAAGGGTCCCCGGTGTCGGCCAGCCTGCCGGCGCCGGCGTCGCCGGTCGCGCCCCCCGCGCAGAAGCCCTGGCAGGCGCCGCGGCTGGTCCAAGGGCAGGTCTACTCCTACATCCAGAACGGCGTGCGCCACTACACCAGCACGCGGCCACGCGGACAGTCCGGGGTCAGCGCGGTAAGGACGATCAAGTACAGCTACATGGAGACCTGCTACGCCTGCGCGGCCAAGCCGGGCGTCAATTTCGGTTCCGTGCGCCTGAACACCACCGCCTACAACGACGAGATCCACAGCGCGGCCAGGGCCTACGGTGTCGACGAGGCGATCGTGCGCGCCATCATCCATGCCGAGTCCGCCTTCAACCCGAATGCGCTGTCGCGGGTCGGCGCGCAGGGCCTGATGCAGCTGATGCCGGCAACCGCGCGCCGTTTCGGGGTCGGCAACGCCTTCGACGCCGGCCAGAACATCCGCGGCGGCGTCCAGTACCTGGCCTGGCTGCTCAAGCGCTTCGACGGCAACCTCACCCTGGCGGCTGCCGGCTACAACGCCGGCGAGGGCGCGGTCGACAAGTACAAGGGCGTGCCGCCCTACAGCGAAACCCAGCGCTACGTGCAGCGCGTCGGGGTGCTGGCCGAGCGCTATCGCGGCACCCTGGCCGCGCGCTGAGCCGCTTTCGGCCCGTTCCGGGGCCGCAAATATTGTCGGCCTAATTCACGTTCCGTTACACTTCCCCGTCTTTGCGGCCGCCTGCCGCCGTGCGTTCGTCGCATGCGTGCCGGTGGCCGGGTCCGATATCGAGTCTTTGCGGAGTGCCTGATGGGCAATGATGGGGTCGAAAACCAGGGCCGGCGCCGGTTCCTGACCGCGACCACGGCCGTGGTCGGTGCCGTGGGCGCCGGGTTCGTGGCGGTGCCGTTCATCAAGTCGTGGAATCCCAGCGCCCGCGCCAAGCTGGCCGGCGCCCCGGTGACCACGGACGTCAGCGCCCTGCCCGAAGGGCAGCAACTGACGCTGAAGTGGCGTGGGCAGCCGGTGTACGTGTCGCACCGCTCCAAGGCGATGCTGGACATCCTGCCGACGATGGACGGCCTGCTGCTCGACCCCAAGTCGGACAACACCGACCAGCAGCCCGAATACGCGAAGAACGAGTATCGCTCGATCAAGCCCGAGTACATGGTGCTGGTCGCGGTCTGCACCCACCTGGGCTGCGCCCCGGAGTTCATCCCGGAGCTCAAGCCGCAGCCGTTCGACCCGGAGTGGAAGGGCGGCTACTTCTGCCCGTGCCACAAGTCGCGTTACGACCTGGCCGGCCGCGTCTATTCCGGCATGCCCGCCCCGGCCAACCTGCCGGTGCCGCCGTACCACTTCGAGAACGACGCCACGATCGTGATCGGCGTGGATCCCGCGTCCGCCAAAAGCGCAGGAGCCGCCTGAGCCATGGCCAATGTCTTCTCCCGTACCGCCGACACCGTGATGGACTGGGTCAATGCGCGCGCGCCCGGCATGATGCCGATGTACCGCAAGCACATGACCGAGTACTACGCGCCGAAGAACTTCAACTTCTGGTACTTCTTCGGCTCGCTCGCGCTGCTGGTGCTGGTCAACCAGATCGTCACCGGCATCTTCCTGACGATGCACTTCAAGCCGTCCGCGGCGGAAGCGTTCTCGTCGGTCGAATACATCATGCGCGACGTCGAGTGGGGCTGGCTGATCCGCTACATGCACAGCACCGGCGCCTCGCTGTTCTTCATCGTCGTCTACCTGCACATGTTCCGCGGCCTGATGTACGGCTCGTACAAGAAGCCGCGCGAGCTGGTGTGGCTGCTCGGCATGACCATCTACCTGGTGCTGATGGCCGAGGCGTTCATGGGCTACGTGCTGCCGTGGGGGCAGATGTCGTTCTGGGGCGCGAAGGTCATCATCTCGCTGTTCGGCGCGATCCCGGTCATCGGCAACGGCCTGACCGAGTGGATCATGGGCGACTACATCCCGTCCGACGCCACCCTCAACCGCTTCTTCGCGCTGCACGTCATCGCGCTGCCGCTGGTGCTGCTGCTGCTGGTGGTGCTGCACCTGGGCGCGCTGCACGAGGTCGGCTCCAATAATCCCGACGGCGTCGAGATCAAGAAGGGCCCGAAGGGCAACCGCTGGTCGACCACCGCGCCCACCGACGGCATTCCGTTCCATCCGTACTACACGGTCAAGGACATGGTCGGCGTCGGCTTCTTCCTGATGCTGGCGGCCTTCATCATCTTCTTCGCCCCGACCTTCGGCGGCTGGTTCCTGGAGCACGACAACTTCACCGAGGCCAACCCGCTGGTGACGCCGGCGCACATCAAGCCGGTCTGGTACTTCACCCCGTACTACGCGATGTTGCGGGTGGTGCCGTCGTTCTTCGGCATCAAGCTGTGGGGCGTGCTGGTGATGTTCGGCGCGATCGTGCTGCTGTTCCTGGTGCCGTGGCTGGACAAGAGCAAGGTCAAGTCCTACCGCTACCGCGGCAAGCTGTCGTGGCTGATGCTCGGCGTGTTCGTGGTGTCGTTCCTGTGGCTGATGAAGATCGGCGCGGGCCCCGGCACCGATCCGGTCGAGACCATCATCGGCCGCATCCTGACCTTCCTCTACTACGCCTTCTTCATCAGCATGCCCATTTGGACCAAGCTCGACAGGACCAAGCCGGTGCCGGAACGGGTGACGACGCATGACTAAGTTCCTCGCCACGATCCTCGCGGCCACGTTCGCACTCGGTTTCGCCGCGGCCCCGGCGAAGGCGGCCGAAGGCGAAGCCCTGCCGCACGCCGGCACCGACCTCGGCGACAAGGCCTCGCTGCAGCGCGGCGCGCGCGACTTCATGAACTACTGCTCGGGCTGCCATTCGCTGTCGTACCTGCGCTATTCGCGCATGGCCGAGGACCTGGGCCTGAGCGAGGACGACGTCCAGGCCAACCTCAACTTCACCGGCGGCAAGCCCGGCGAGCAGGTCCACGTGGCGCTGACCGAGGCCGACGGCACCCAGTTCTTCGGCAAGATGCCGCCGGACCTGAGCGTGATCGCGCGCGTGCGCGGCAGCGACTGGATCTACAGCTACCTGAAGTCGTTCTACCTCGACGAGTCGCGCCCGCTGGGCTGGAACAACAAGCTGTTCCCGAATGCCTCGATGCCCAACCCGTTGTGGGAGCTGCAGGGCCTGCAGCACGCCGAGTACGGCGAGGCGACGGCCGGGGGCGACCGCGCGATCGAGAAGCTGGTGCTGGCGCAGCCGGGCACGCAGACGCCCGCGCAGTTCGACCAGACCGTGCGCGACATTACCGCTTTCCTCGAGTACGCCGGCGAACCGGCCGCCCTCAAGCGCCAGAGCCTGGGCGTCTGGGTGATCCTGTTCCTGGCGTTCTTCACGTTCCTCGCCTTCCTGCTGAAGAAGGAATACTGGCGCGACGTGCATTGATGCGTGGTGCGGATCCCTGCGCAACAGCCCGGCCAGCGACGACCGGGCTTTTCGCGGAACCGCCGCTGGCATAGGGCGATTCCGGCAGGGATGCATCCCGCGGCTCGGGAACCGTGGCGACCGCCTGCAAGGGGCAGGCGGCGTCGGTGCGACCGGCGGTTCCGGTCGCCGGAGAAGCCCATGATGGCGACGAGTCCGCGCATGCGTAACGCACTGACCCTGTTTTCTTCCGTCGACGACGTGTTGTGCCACCGCGTGCGCCTGGTGCTGGCCGCGAAGGGCGTCACCTACGACTTCATCCCGGTCGACCCGCAGAACCCGCCGGAAGACCTGATCGACCTCAACCCCTACCACTCGGTGCCGACCCTGGTCGAGCGCGAGCTGGTGCTGTACGCGGCCAGCGTGGTCAGCGAATACCTCGACGAGCGCTATCCGCACCCGCCGCTGATGCCGGTCGATCCGCTCTCCCGCGCGCGCCTGCGCCTGGCGATGCTGCGGATCGAGCACGACTGGGTGCCGCAGGTGCAGGCGATCCAGCTGGGCAACAAGCAGCAGGTCGAGGCCGGGCGCAAGCGCCTGAAGGAGCTGCTGACCGCCTCGGTGCCGCTGTTCAAGGCCAGCAAGTTCTTCCTCAACCCGGAGATGAGCCTGGCCGACTGCGCGATGGCCCCGATCATCTGGCGCCTGGACTCGCTGGGCATCGGCCTGCCCAAGGACGGCAAGTCGATCGAGGATTACGGCAACCGCATCTTCCGCAATCCCGGCTTCGCCCGCAGCCTGACGCCGCAGGAAAAGACCCTGCGCGAACTGCCGGCCTAGACCCGGCGCGAGCCGGGGTGGCCGCTTCCGCATGCGCCGTGCGGACTTTCAAAACGCCACCGCGGCGCTAGACTGCCGGCATGAGCGATGCATCGTCGATGACCAGCCACCGCCCGTACCTGCTGCGGGCGCTGTACGAGTGGATTGCCGACAACGGCATGACCGCACACCTGCTGGTGGATGCGACCCAGCCGGGCGTGCGGGTGCCGGCGCACACCGTCAAGGAGGGCAAGGTCGTGCTCAACATCGCCACGCGCGCGGTCGCGCACCTGGACCTGGGCAATGATGCGGTGGCGTTTACCGCGCGCTTCGGCGGCGTCAGCCACGCCGTGATCGTGCCGCTGCCCGCGGTGCTGGCGATCTATGCGCGCGAGACCGGGCAGGGCATGGCGCTACCGGAGGATGTAGCCGGCGCGGCCGGTTCCGGGGATGGCACGGCAGGCGCGCCCGAAGCGCGCGGCGAGCAAGCCGCATCCGACGACGACGGTGGCGACGACGAGCCGCCCGCGCCCAGGCGTGGCGCGCACCTGCGGATCGTGAAGTAGGAGCGGCTTTTAGCCGCGAGCTTTTCTGCACGCTCGCTGCAGGCAAAGAGCTCGCGGCTACAAGCCGCTCCTACCAGGCCGGCATTCGCGGGGGCGTCCCCTTCTACCCCAGTTGCCGCCCCCGTCAGTGCAGGGTCACCACCGGCGTCGCGCGCATCGGCCCGCTGAAGGCGACCAGTTGGCCGCCGCGCAGCACCAGCCGGCCGACGTGTCGGTCACTGCCATCCTCCGAATACTCGAAGCGGAAGCTGCGTTCGAATCCGAGCCGCCCGTCGCCACCACGGCGCAGGCGCAGGCCGTTGGCGTGGACGGTCTGGTCCAGCCATTGCACGCCCGCGGCCTGGCAGGCGTCGCGGCCCATGACTTCGGCGCGCTCGGCGGCGTCGCGGGCGGCGCTCCAGAATGCGAACGCCATCGCAGCGCAGATCATCAGGATCAGTAGAGTCGGCATCCGCGCAATGTGCGGCCTGCGGGCGGGTTTGCCAAGCATGCCCACCCGGGCGCCGGCGGGATAGAATCGCCGCCGCGTTGGCGCGGGATTCACGCCGCTCGCCGCAATCTCATCGCCCAGCGACCCAAACGGACCGGGTACCCGCATGAAACTTGTCTTTCCCGGCGGCGAACACCCCCAGGTGCTGCTCGGCCCGGGCGTCAACCGCGTCGGCTCCGATCCGCAGGCCAATATCGTGCTCGATCGCCCCGGCGTGTTGCCGCAGCATTGCGAGCTGCACGTCACGGCGCACGGGGTGATGCTGCAGGTGCCGCATGGCACGACGGTCAGCGTCAACGGTCGCAGCGTCGACGGCCTGATCGCGTTGCGTCCCGGCGACAGCGTCAGTTTCGACGGCATCCAGGCGCGGTTGTCCACGATCGAGGCCGCGGCGCCGGGCCGCCACCACGTCGGCACCTTGCCGCCGCCGGCCAACGACGATCCGGGCGCCACCGCGGTCCGCCCGGTGCTGCCCAAGTACGTGTTGCGCGGGGTTTCGGGCGAAAGTTTCGGCCGCACCCACGCGCTGCTCGGGCCAACCCTGGTCGGGCGCGCGCCGGAGTGCAACCTGCGCATGGACGAGGCCGGACTGTCGCGCCAGCACGCGCGGCTGGTTCCCACCAACACCGGCGTCCAGGTCGAGGATCTCGGCTCGACCAACGGCAGCTTCATCAATGGCAAGCGCGTCCAGCACGGCTTCGCCGCGCCGGGCGACGAGATCGGTTTCGATACCCTGCGCTTCCGGCTCGCCGAGCCCGGGCAGCAGCACGAACCGGCACCGGCCGCCGCGGTCGCCGTCGCGCCGCGCCCCGGGATTTCGCCATGGTGGTGGGTCGCGCTGGCCGCGGCCGGGCTGGCGGCGATCTGGATAGGGGCGCTGCTGCGCTAGCGGATCCGCGGGGGACTGCCACCAGCCGCGCAGGCGGGAATCATGCCCTCAGCGCGGCGGCTCCCCCAGCTTCATCGACAGGTCGATCGCGCGCACGTGCTTGGTCAGGGCGCCGATCGAAATGCAGTCCACGCCGTCCTCGGCGATCGCGCGCAATCCGGCCAGGTCGACGCTTCCGGACACCTCCAGCGGGATCATGCGGTTGAATGGCGCGCCGGATGCGATGCGCACCGCCTCGCGCCGGCTGGCGCCATCGAAGTCGTCGATCAGGATGCGATCGCAGCCCGCCGTGAGCGCTTCGCGCAGTTGCGCCAGCGTTTCCACCTCCACGACCAGCGGCAGCGCCGGATGCCAGTCGCGCGCGGCGGCGACCGCGGCGGCGATCGAGCCGGCGGCGCGGACGTGGTTCTCCTTCAGCATCACCGCGTCGTAAAGGCCCATGCGGTGGTTGTCGCCGCCGCCCACGCGCACCGCGTACTTCTGCGCCAGGCGCAGGCCGGGGATGGTCTTGCGGGTGTCGAGGATGCGTGCGCCGGTGCCGCGGACGGCATCGACGTGTGCTGCCGTCGTCGTCGCCGTGCCGCTGAGCGTCTGCAGGAAATTGAGCGCGGTGCGCTCGGCGCTGACCAGTGCGCGGCTGCGGCCGGCGAGGGTGGCCAGCACGGTGCCGGCGGCGACGCGATCGCCTTCGGCCACGCGCCAGTCGATGCGCACGGCAGGATCGAGCCGGCGGTGGCAGCTGTCGAACCAGGGCCGGCCGCAGACCACGGCCGCCTCCTTGCACAGCAGGTAGGCGATGTCGGGCGCGTCGGGCAGCAACGATGCGGTGACGTCGCCGCTGCCGATGTCCTCGGCCAGCGCGCGGGTGACATCGGCGTCGACTTCCGCCTGCGGCGGCGGTGCGAAGTCCCTGCTCATGCCCGAAGGCTCACGGTCGCGGGAAGCCGGCCACCTGCGCGGTGGCGATGGCTTCCTCCACCAGCAGCACCGGGATGCCGTCGTCGATGCGGTAGACCAGCTTGCGGTCGCGCGTGACCAGCGCCTCGCGCAGCGGTTCGGATTGCGCGCCGTCGTCGACGCGGTGGACGCTGCCGCCGGCAATCGCCTGGTTCAGCGCGTCCAGCCCGGCCTTGTCGAGCAGCGCCAGTGGCTGGCGCGTGGCCGGGCAGGCGAGGATGTCGAGCAGCTTGCGGTCCATGGCGGGTGCCGGTGCGTGGGTTGGCCGCTAGAATACCGTTTTGGGCGCGCAGGTTCGGTCAGGCCGCGGGACGCTGGGCCGATCCGGACGGGACGCGTCGACACCGGAGCAGCCATGGTCGCCACTGGGGATAGCCCGCTCGTCGGCATCGTGATGGGATCGCGCTCGGACTGGGAGACGATGCAGCATGCCGTCGCCCGGCTCGAGCAGCTCGGCGTGGCGCACGAAGTCCGCGTGGTATCGGCGCACCGCACCCCGGACGCGTTGTTCGACTACGCCGCCACCGCGCAGGCGCGCGGGTTGCGGGCGATCATCGCCGGGGCCGGCGGCGCCGCGCACCTGCCGGGCATGCTCGCGGCCAAGACCATGGTGCCGGTGCTCGGCGTGCCGGTGCAGAGCAAGGCGCTCAACGGCATGGATTCGCTGCTGTCGATCGTGCAGATGCCGGCCGGGATCCCGGTCGCGACCTTCGCCATCGGAAATGCGGGCGCCGCCAACGCGGCGCTGTTCGCCGCGGCGATGCTGGCCGCCGAGCATCCGTCGGTCGCCTCCGCGCTTGCCCGTTTCCGCGAGCAGCAGACCGACGAAGTCGCCAGCAACGACGACCCGCGCAAATGACCACCGTCGGCATCCTCGGCGGCGGGCAGCTGGCCCGCATGCTCGCGCTTTCCGGCGCGCCGCTGGGATTGCGCTTCCTGGTGATGGACACCGCGGCCGACGCCTGCGCCGGGCAGTTCGCCCCCATGGTGGTCGGCGATTACCGCGACGAGGCGGCGCTGGGCGAGTTCGCCTCGCGCATCGACGTGGCGACGTTCGATTTCGAGAACGTGCCGGCCGAGTCGGCGCGCTGGCTGACCGCGCGGGTGCCGGTGTTTCCCAGCCCGCGTGCACTGGCGACCGCGCAGGACCGGCTGGCGGAAAAGACCCTGTTCCGCGAACTCGACATCCCGGTGCCCGAGTTCGCCGCGGTCACTTCCCGTGCCGACCTGGATGCCGCGATCGGGGCGATCGGCACGCCCTGCATCCTCAAGACGCGGCGGCTCGGCTACGACGGCAAGGGCCAGTTCCGGATCAAGGTGCCGGCCGACGCCGCTGCCGCCTGGGATGCGCTCGGCGCACAGGCGCAGACGGTCGGCCTGATCCTGGAAGCCTTCGTGCCGTTCCAGCGCGAGCTGTCGGTGGTTTCGGTGCGCGGCCGCGACGGCGAATTCCGCGCCTGGCCGCTGACCGAGAACTGGCACGTCGACGGCGTGCTCTCGGCCAGCCTGGCGCCGGCCAGCGTCGATGCCGCGCTCGCCGCCACCGCGATCGACCATGCCCGCAAGCTCGCCGACGCGCTGGACTACGTCGGCGTGTTCGCGCTGGAACTGTTCTGCAGGGACGGCGTGCTGCTGGCCAACGAGTTGGCGCCGCGCGTGCACAACTCCGGACACTGGACGATCGAAGGCAGCGAGACGTCGCAGTTCCAGAACCACCTGCGCGCCGTGCTTGGCCTGCCGCTGGGCGAACCGCGCATGCTTGGCCATGCCTGCATGCTCAACTGGATCGGCGCGATGCCGGATGCAACCGCGGTGCTGCGCGAACCCGCCGGGCACTGGCACGACTACGGCAAGGCCCCACGCGCCGGGCGCAAGGTCGGGCACGCGACCCTGCGCTGCGATGATCCGTTGTCGCTGGCCGATGCGCTGGCACGCGTGGGCAGTGCGCTCGGGCGCGAAGCGCAGGTCGCGCCGGTCATCGAACGCTTGCGCGCGCGCAACGCCTGAGCCAGGCAATACGTGTCGTTCCATCCCTGCTGCGGCGCGGGATGGGCCGCGCGCGGCGCAAAGCGGAACGGCCGGGTTTCCCCGGCCGTTTTGCGCCACGCAAGCACGGCGATCGCGCTCAGCGCAGGTTCGCGGCCACGAAATCCCAGTTGACCAGGTTCCAGAACGCCTCCACGTACTTCGGTCGCGCGTTGCGGTAATCGATGTAGTACGCGTGCTCCCAGACGTCGCAGGTCAGCAGCGCGGTGTCCTCGCCGGTCAGCGGGGTGGCGGCGTTGGGCGTCGACGCCAGCGCCAGCGCGCCGTCCGGGCGCTGCACCAGCCAGGCCCAGCCCGAACCGAAGGTCTTGGCCGCGGTGTCGGAGAACTGTTCCTTGAACTTCGCGAAGTCGCCGAAGCCCTTGGCGATGGCGTCGGCCACCTTGCCGCTGGGCTCGCCGCCACCGTTGGGGTTGAGGCAGTTCCAGTAGAAGGTGTGGTTCCAGACCTGCGCGGCGTTGTTGAACATGGCGCCCTGCGCCTTGCGGACGATGTCCTCCAGCGCCATGTCGGCGAATTCGGTGCCGGCGATCATCTTGTTGAGGTTGTCGACGTAGGCCTTGTGGTGCTTGCCGTAGTGGTAGTCGATGGTTTCGCCGGAGATGTGCGGCTCCAGCGCGGTGCGGTCGTAGGGCAGGGCAGGCAGTTCGATGGCCATGGCGGGCTCCTGGGTCGGGAATGGGTGGACTCCCGCTCGTCCGCGTGCGGGCCCAGGGCCGGAGTCGAAGGGTGCCCTTCCGACAACGGGCGGGTCCCTGGACTTCGCGCCATTGGCGCTGCGCACAGGAAGAACGGAGGGCTGGCAAGCCTTACAATGGCGATTCTACCCCCACGCTCCGTTGCCGGCCCGTCAAAGGCCGCAGCCGGGCATTGCAGGAGACGGTCATGCAGGTGTCGCAACGGATCCAGGCCGAGGTCGAAGGCCATCCGGTGGTTCTTTTCATGAAGGGCACGCCGCAGTTCCCCATGTGCGGATTTTCCAGCCGCACGGTGCAGGCGCTCAAGGCCGCCGGCGCCGGCGAGCTGCACACCGTCAACGTGCTGGAAGAGCCCGAAGTACGCGCCAACCTGCCGCGCTATTCCAACTGGCCGACGTTCCCGCAGCTTTTCATCAATGGCGAACTGATCGGCGGTTGCGACATCACCCTGGAGTTGCTCGAATCCGGCGAGCTCGCGCGCATGCTGGCGGAGGCGCACAAGGCGTGACCGCGGCCGTCGCCAACCCGCAGGCCGGGCCGGCGGCGGATGCGCACGCACTGGCCGGTCGCGTGGTGCTGGTGGCTGGCGCCCACGGCGGCCTCGGCAGTGCCGCGTCGCTGGCTTGCGCCCGTGCCGGGGCGACGGTGGTCCTGCTCGGGCGCCGCCTGCCGAAGTTGAACCGGCTCTATGACGAAATCGCGGCCTCGGGCCCGGAACCGTTGCTGTATCCGCTGGACCTGGAAGGCGCGGCGCCCGACGACTACGCCGAACTGGCCACGCGCCTCGAAGCCGAACTCGGGCGCCTCGACGGCCTCCTGCATTGCGCCGCCGAATTCCGCGGCCTGACCCCGCTGCTGCACACCGACCCGGCCGATTTCGCGCGCGCCCTGCATGTCGGCCTGACCGCGCAATGGTGGCTGACCCAGGCCTGCCTGCCGTTGCTGTCGCAGGCGCCCGACGCCGCGGTGGTGTTCACCATCGACGACCTGTCACGCGTCGGTCAGGCCTACTGGGGCGGCTACGGCCTGGCCCAGCACGGGCTTGCCGCCCTGGTCGGGATGCTGCATGCCGAACACGCCAATTCCCGCGTGCGCGTCGCCGGCCTGCGCCCGGGGCCGATGCGCACCGCGTTGCGCGCCCGCGCCTTCGTCGCCACCGACGACCGCGTCGCGCGCGAGCCGGCGGCCTACGCCGGAGCCTGCGTCGAACTGCTGTCGCCTGCCGGTGCCGTCCATCGTGGCCAGGTGTGGGCGCCGCCGCCGAAATGACCATCGCCTCGGCCGCGCTGCTGCTGTTCCTGATCCTGGATCCGCTGGGCAACATCCCGGTGTTCCTGAGCCTGCTGCGCGGGATGCCGCCGCATCGCCAGCGGGTGGTGCTGGTGCGCGAGATGCTGATCGCGCTCGGCGTGCTGATGGCGTTCCTGTGGGGCGGCCGCTATGCACTGGAACTGATGCACCTGCGCCAGGAGTCGGTCTCGATTGCCGGCGGCATCGTCCTGTTCCTGATCGGCCTGCGGATGATCTTCCCGCCGCCGGAGGGCCTCATGGGCGAGCTCCCCGATGGCGAACCCTTCATCGTGCCGATGGCGATCCCGCTGGTCGCCGGCCCCTCCGGCATGGCCGCGGTGATGCTGATGGGCAGCCAGGAACCCGACCGCATGGGCGCCTGGAGCTTGGCCCTGCTGATCGCCTGGGCGGCGACCGCGGCGATCCTGTTCTCGGCCACGTACCTCTACAAGTGGCTGGGCGGGCGGGTGTTGACCGCGATCGAGCGGCTGATGGGCATGGTGATCGTGGCCATCTCGGTGCAGATGCTGCTCGACGGACTGGCGGCGTACCTTGCGATCCTGCCCGCGTCCACGGGCTGAGCCGGCTCCGGCGGTCTCCCCGCAGGGGTCACGCGCCTGTCATCGATGCCGGCTAGGGTGTTAAACTGGCGTTAACCCGTGCGGCACCGCATGGGTTGGGGACACCACTGTTTGAGGCCGGCGCCGTGCGTTTCCTGCGGGCGCTCGACCTGCGCCGCACCCGCCACCAAATCCTGCATGTCGAGGTTAACCAGATGACCCACCGCAATCGCGCCCGGCTGTCGAAGCTGTCGCTCGCCCTGATCATGGCGCTTGCCGCCGCCCCCGCGTTCGCGCAGAGCACCTCCGCAGGCCTGACCGGCCATGTCGCCGCGGCCGACGGCCAAGCCGTGGCCGGCGCCGAGGTCACCATCACCCACGTCGAGTCGGGTACCGTCAGCCGCGCCACCACCGACGCCAACGGCAACTACAGTGCCCGCGGCCTGCGCGTCGGCGGACCGTACACGATCACGGTCAGCAAGGAAGGTGCCGGCAGCAGCACCCAGAGCGACGTCTACCTGAGCCTGAACCAGGTCGCCGACGTCGATGCCACCCTCAATGCCGACGTCACCACCCTGGGCGGTGTCGCGGTCTACGCCGATGCCACGGCCGACATCTTCAGCTCGAACAACAAGGGCGTGGGCACCTCCGTCGACGGCCGCCAGCTCGAGCTGACGCCGCAAGGCAACCGCTCGCTGGATGACATCGCGCGCCTCGACCCGCGCATCCAGGTGACCGACGCCGGCGACGGCTCCATCTCGGTCGCAGGCGTCAACAACCGTTACAACAACATTTCCGTCGATGGCATGTCGCAGGGCGATCCCTTCGGCCTCAACGCCAACGGCATGCCCTACATCGGCACCCCGATCTCGGTCGACACCATCGCCGCCTACGATCTCAAGGTTTCCGACTACGACGTCGCCAGCGACACCGTGGGCGCCACCGTCAACGCGGTCACCAAGTCCGGCACCAACGAGTTCCATGGCTCGGTCTACACCGCGATGCGCGACGCCGACTGGATGGGCAAGCTCGACGACGACAAGTACACCGGCTTCGACACCGATCGGACCTGGGGCGCGACCCTGGGTGGCCCGATCGTCAAGGACAAGCTGTTCTTCTTCGCCTCGTACGAAGAGCAGACGATCAAGAACTTCGGCGGTTCGTCCTCGTCCGATGGCGTCGCCAACGGCAACGTCACCCAGGACGAAGTCAACGAGGCGATCGCAATCGCCAACGATGTCGGAATGCAGCCCGGCAACTATGGCTCCACCGGCGTCAACCTCGAGAACAAGCGCTACCTGGCCAAGATCGACTGGAACATCAACGATTCCCACCGTGCCAGCCTGACCTACCAGCAGACCGAGGAATTCCGTCCCTCGCCCTACGACGCGTTCTCCGACACCGTGGTGCTCAGCAGCCACTGGTACAACATCGACAACATCACCAAGAACGTCTCGCTGCAACTGTTCAGTGACTGGTCCGAGAACTTCTCGACCGAGGTCAAGCTGAGCCAGCAGAAGTTCGACCAGGTCAACGGCAACCCGATCAACCAGCCGGAAGTCGAAGTCGAGACCGCGAACGGTGGCTCGATCTTCATCGGCGAGGACAACAACCGCCACGAGAACCAGATCAACACCGAGCGGCTCTCGGCCACGGTGTCGGGCACGTACTACGCCGGCGACCACACCATCAAGGGCGGCTTCGACTACCTGCGCCACGACGTCTACAACCTGTACGGGCGCGACCTGCACGGTTCGTACGTGTTCACCAGCCTCGAGGACTTCGCCAACGGCGCCTACGACGTCTACAACCTGCGCACGCCGGCCCCGGGGTTCGGCGTGGAGGACACCGCCGCGGCGCTGGTGTACAGCCAGTTCAGCCCCTACATCCAGGACACCTGGCAGGCCACCGACAACCTGTCCATGACCTACGGCTTGCGCGTCAACATCCCGAAGGTCAACAAGGCTCCGGTGCAGACGCCTGGCTTCGAGGAAGCGTTCGGTTTCCCGAACGACTACAAGCTCGGCTCCGGCAACAAGGTCGTGCTGCCGCGCTTCTCGTTCAATTACGCATTCGACACCGAGCGCAGCTCGCAGCTGCGCGGCGGCATCGGTGCGTTCCAGAGCGTCCCGCCGTTCGTGTGGCTGGCCAATCCCTACCAGAACAACGGCGTGACCTCGTTGTCGTACCGCTCCTTCGATCCGGCCGATGCGCCGTTCAGCCCGGATCCGTACAACCAGAACGTCCCCGCCGGTGGCGAGCCGAACCTGCAGATCGACTCCATCGACCCGGACTTCAAGCTGCCGACCGTGTGGAAGGCGAGCCTCGGCTACGACGCCGAGCTGCCGTGGTACGGGCTGGTCGGCTCGGTCGAGCTGCAGACCATCCGCGCGCGCGACGCGGCGTTCTACCAGGCGCTGAACATCGGCCAGGTGCAGGGCACCATGGCCGATGGCCGCAACAGCTACTGGTGCGAGCTCGGCGGCTCCAATTCGAGCTCGAACAAGAACTGCGACCGCAACGCGGCGTTTGACTATCGCTCCACCGTGCTCACCAACACGGACAAGGGTGCCTCCACTTCGGTGACCTTCTCGCTGAACAAGCCGCTGGCCAACGACTGGTACGGCAACCTCAGCTACACCCGTACCCGCGCGACGGAAGTGGGGTCGGACGCCAGCTCGCAGGCGTGGTCCAGCTACCAGTACGTGTCCCGCCTCAACCCCAACGAGGAAATCACCGCCACCGCCAGCCGCGAGATCCGCGATTCGTTCAAGGCGTCGCTGGGCTGGGAGCACGCGTTCTTCGGCGACTACAAGACCAGCGTCGCCGCGTACTACAACGGTCGCAGCGGCCTGCCGTACACCTGGATCGTGAATGGCGACGCCAACGGCGACAACATCTACCAGGATCCGGCGTACATCCCGCTGGTCAACGACCCGAACGTGAGCTACATCGACGTCAACGGCAACGCCGCGACCCCCGAACAGATCGCCGCGTTCCAGGCGTTCATCGACGGCGACTCTTACCTGTCGTCGCATCGCGGCCAGGTCGCGCGGCGCAATGACGGCCGCCTGCCGTGGGTGAACCAGGTCGACCTCGGCATCCAGCAGGAACTGCCGGGCTTGATGGATGGCCACAAGTCGGTCGTCCGCCTGGACATCTACAACTTCCTCAACATGCTCAACAACGACTGGGGCGTGACCGAGGAAATCGGCGGCTTCGACACCCGCTACCTTGCCGGACTGGGTTGCACCAGCTCCGACAGTTGCGACGTGTTCGTCAACCCGACGACCGCCGATGGCGGCTACACCTACAACCTCGGCAGCAGCAACCGCCCGTCGTGGCAGAACCTGCGTCCGTACGAGGGAAGGGTGCCGCGCGTGGTCTCGCGCTGGTCGCTGCTGCTGACGCTGCGCTACGAGTTCTGATCGACGCCACCGCGGCAAGCTGCACGCGAACGGCCGGGGCGACCCGGCCGTTCGCATTTCGCGGCCCTGGCCACCAATGGCCGGGATCCCGACAGACCCGGATGCACCCCGTCCCGGGCCGCGTTACAGTTCCCGGTCATCAAGGATGCCCCGAATGAACGACATCGCCACCCCCGCGCTGCCTACCGTCGACGCCCGCATCTACCCGCGCGGCGGCCTCGACGTGCTGTCGCGCGAGGAGGTGGCGCGCCTGCGCGACGCCTCCGCCGGTGGCATGCACGAACTGCTGCGGCGCTGTGCGCTGGCGGTGCTCACCACGGGCAGCACCAGCGACGACCCCCGCGCCGCGCGCGAGCTGTATCCGGACTTCGACATCCAGGTGCAGCAGCAGGACCGCGGCGTGCGCCTGGACCTGTCCAATGCACCGTCGATGGCGTTCGTCGACGGCCAGATCATCCGCGGCGTCGCCGAACTGCTCAACGCGGTGGTGCGCGACCTGATCTATACCTCGGTCGAGCTGGCGCCGGAGTATGCCGACGAGCTCAACACCTCGGCCGGCGTCAGCGACGCGGTGTTCCGGCTGCTGCGCAACGCGCGCGTGCTGCAGCCCGGGGATCCCAACCTGGTGGTGTGCTGGGGCGGCCACTCGATCAACCGCGACGAGTACATGTACACCAAGGAAGTGGGTTACCAGCTCGGCCTGCGTGGCCTGGACATCTGCACCGGCTGCGGCCCCGGCGCGATGAAGGGGCCGATGAAGGGCGCCACCATCGCCCACGCCAAGCAGCGCCACCGCCGCCCGCGCTACATCGGCATCACCGAGCCGGGGATCATCGCCGCCGAATCGCCGAACCCGATCGTCAACCACCTGGTGATCATGCCGGACATCGAGAAGCGGCTGGAATCGTTCGTGCGCCTGGGCCACGGCATCATCGTGTTCCCCGGCGGCGTCGGCACCGCCGAGGAGATCCTGTACCTGCTCGGGATCCTGCTGCGGGAGCAGAACGAGCACCTGCCGTTCCCGCTGATCCTGACCGGGCCGGCCGGGTCCGCACCGTACTTCGAGCGGATCGACCAGTTCCTGCGGCTGACCCTGGGCGATGCCGCCACCCAGCGCTACCGCATCGTCGTCGGCGACCCGCCCGAAGTCGCGCGGCAGATGGCCGACGGCATCCACCGCGTCCGCCAGTACCGCATCGAGCAGAAGGATTCGTTCTACTTCAACTGGTCGCTGGACGTGCCGCTGCAGTTCCAGCAACCATTCGTGCCGACCCACGAGGCGATGGCCGCGCTCGACCTGCACCACGGCCGCAAGCCGCACGAACTGGCCGCCGACCTGCGGCGGGCGTTCTCCGGCATCGTCGCCGGCAACGTCAAGGAAGAAGGCATGCGCCGGGTCGAGGAGTTCGGGCCGTACCAGATCCACGGCGACCCGGACATGATGCAGGCGCTGGACGCGCTGCTGCGCGCCTTCGTCGAGCAGCGGCGGATGAAGATCTCCGGGGAGTACCGGCCGTGCTACGAGATCGTGGCCTGAGCGGGCAAGGCCGCTGCGTGCCGCGGCAATGCGAAACGCGGCTTGCCCGAAGTGGTTGCCCCGTTTGGCGGGGAGCGGGGGGTACCCCGCGCGAAGCCAAGGTGCGCTAGGCCGCTTTTTCGCTGATGGCTGCCACCGCCGACCCACGGCGGCATCGGCCGCATACGCTCATCCCGCCCAAGCCACCGCCCGTCCGTCGCGGCTTGCATGCCCGGGTGCAATGGCCAAGAGTGCAGCCTGGGCAAATCGCCGGAGTCGGCTGCGCATGGGGACGTTTCGCCAGGGGATGCTTCGCCAACGGGTGCTTGGGCAGCGCGGCTTCACGCTGATCGAGCTCATGGTGACGATCTCCGTTGCCGCCATCGTGCTGATGCTGGCCATTCCGAGCTTTGAATCCGCCATCAATTCGAACAAGCTGGCCGGCGCGGCCAACGAGATGATCGCCTCGCTGCAGAGCGCTCGCATGGAGGCCATGCGACGCGGCCGCCGCACCGTGGTCTGCCTCAGCGCCAATGCCAATGCCGGCGACAGCGCGACGTGCGCCGCGGGTGGCATCAACGGCTGGATCACGTTTGTGGACGTCAACCGGAATGGCGCCTTCGACAAAGGCACCGACGAGTTCCTGCGCAACACCACGGTCGACCAGCGGGTACAGGTGTCCGGCAGTACGAGCAGCCTGACCTATCGGAGCGACGGATTCGCCCGCACCTCGGCGGGCGCCCTGGTCAATGCCTCCCTGGAAATGTGCATACCGACTTCCCAGCCGGCGGAGAACCTGCGCCGCGTCAACATCGGTTCCGGCAGCCGGGTCTCGCTGGAGCCGATCGACAACGGCGGCTCCTGCAGCTAGGCCAAGACACGACATGACCACAATGAACGCGCCTTCCATCCCCCCTCGCTGCATCGCCGGCGTCGGCCTGATCGAGGTCCTGATCGCGGTAGCGATCCTTGCCTTCGGCATGCTCGGCATCGCCGCGCTGCAGGCCACCGCGCTGCGCAACGGGCAGAGTTCCAACGAGCGCAGCCAGGCGGTGACCTTGACCTACTCCATCCTCGACCGCATGCGCGCCAACCTCGACGTGGCCCGCATCGGTGGCTACAACATCCCGGAAACATGCGACGCCCCTGCCACCGGCGACCAGGCCGCGAGCGACCTCCACGACTGGATTGCCGGGCTGGACGAGGTCCTGGGATCCAGTGCCTGCGGCACCATCAACTGCAAGACCAACGTGCTTACGCGTGAGTGCACGATCACGGTCAAGTGGGACGACTCGCGTGGCACCAAGGGAGATGCGGCGCAGACCCTGACCACGAGGACCGCCCTATGAGCCCCTCCCGCAGCCGCGTCCGTGGCGGCACCCGCGCTGGCCAGCGTGGCGTCACCCTGATCGAACTGATGGTCGCGCTGGTGCTGGGCCTGATCGTGACCGGAGCCGCGCTCGCGCTGTTCGCGACCAACCGCAAGACCTATGTCGCGGCGGAAAACCTCGACCGCATCCAGGAAAGCTCGCGCACCGCCTTCGAGTTGATGGCCCGCGACCTGCGTGAAGCCGATGGCAATCCCTGCAGCAACGAACTTGCGTATGACGGCACGAATCCGGGCACGAACGGGACATTCCGGAATGTCCTGAAAGGTGCATCCACTCCGTATGCGTGGTGGAGCAATTGGGGCAATGGCGCGGGACTGCGCGGCTACACCGGCGCCCAGGCATTCGCGGATGACGGCTTCGGCACCGCGCCGCTCAAGCGCGTAGCCGGAACCCCTGCAGTCGAACTGTGGACCGCGACGCCCACCGACGGGGTGCTCAAGGCCGCCATGGTCAACACCACGGACGACCTGGTCGTTTCCGACACCAGTGGCATCGCCGCCAACGACATCCTCGTGATCTGCGACTACGGCCATGGCACCATTTTCCAGGCAAGCAGCGTTGGCGCCGACACGATCGAGCACCATGCCGGCGGCACACCTGGAAACATCGACGGCACCCTGCCGCCGGACATCTACAAGCCCAACTCGGTGATCTCCAGGCTGCATGCGGTGCGATGGTATATCGGCTACAACGGCCGCACCGACGCCGACGGTAACCTCACCCGGTCCCTCTATCGCACCGGTGCCAGCGGTCCGGACGCCAAGCCGGCGCCCGACGAGATCGTCGAGGACGTGACCGGCATGACCCTGAAGTACCACGTCAAGGGCGGCGCCACCTACGACGACGTTCCGGCCAACTGGAAGGATGTCGACGCCGTGCAGATCCGCCTGACCATGGCCGGCCGCGACAAGGTCGGCACGGACAGCAAGGTGTTCACTCGCAACTACGACTACGTCGTTGCCATCAGGAGCCGCGCCCAATGACCCGCCGCAATCCCGCCCGTCAGCCACGCGCTGCCGCTTCGAGTCGCGGGCGCCAGCGTGGTGTCGCCCTCGCCGTCGTGCTGATCCTGCTGGTGGTGATGACGCTGCTCGCGCTGGTGTCGATGCGGGGCACGCTGCTGCAGGAGCGCATGAGCGCCAACCAGTACGACCGCAGCCTGGGGTTCCAGGCCGCCGAGGCCGCGTTGCGCGAGGCCGAATCGATCGCCAGCGCGAAGCCTGCGGTTCCGGGTAGTGGTTGCGCCAACGGCGTCTGCGCCGCGCCCATTCCCACCGATACCCCGCGCTGGCTCGACGATGCCAACTGGAACACCATCTCCAAGGAAGCCACCGACGCCAGCCTCGGCAACCTCGCCGTGAAGCCGCGCTACATCATCGAGTGGATGGGGTTGTTTCCCGGTCCCGGCTGCACCACCAGTGGCGATATTTCCGAAACCGGTTGTTCCACGCTGGAAAACCGCTACCGCATCACCGCCCGCAGTCGCAATGCCGATCGCGCCGACGTCAGCCTGCAGACCAATTTCGCGGTGCCGTAAGCCGGCCCGGAGCCCGACATGAACAGCCAAGCCAAGCCTGAGTCTTCCCTCCGCCGCCCGCCGGCCATGCCCCGGCGCAGCCGCGTGCTCCCGTTCGCCGCAACCTGCCTGGCAACGTTGCTGGCATTGCCGGTGAATGCCGCGGTCGTGTTCCCCGACAACCCGCTGCAGACCGGTGCCGCCTACCCGCCGCCCAACGTCATGTTCATCCTCGACGACTCGGGTTCGATGGCCTTCGATTTCATGCCTGGCGCCAATTCTTCCAGCGAAGTGCCGAAGACCAGCCCGCAACAGATCCAGTTGCAGGCCTATCCCCGTAACACGCTCTATTACAACCCCAACACCACCTACCAGCCCTGGCTCAAGGCCGACGGCAGCCGCTATACCGGCGGTACCGACTACACCGAGGTGTACACCAGCGATACGCTGCTGAGCGGTTCCTACGACCTTTCGGACAACACCCAGACCTTCTACGTGCCCAAGTCGGACGCTACCGACCTGTCCGACAGCCGCCAGTACGAGCGCTACGACATCAAGAAGGTCAGCGGAACGCTTCGCGTCATCAAGAGCGCCACGCTCGCCAGCGGCGCCTGGGACAACCAGGACGTCGGCAAGAACAACTGGAAGTACTTCTCGCTGAGTGTCCCGGCGGGCGCGACACGGCTGGACGTGGATGCCAACGACGACAAGGACAACGGCGACCTGTACGTGCGTTACAACCAGCAACCGGACAAAGCCAACTCAGACTGCAGCGACACCAGCGGCAAGAGCAAGAGCTGCGGCGTCGATAATCCCGCGGCCGGTACCTGGTACATCGGGATCTACGGCAACAGCAAGGTCGACAATATCGATATTTCCTACATCGTCAACTCGGTCTCCTATTCGACCCCGACGGGTCGCTCCGAGAGCGACGAGATCAAGAACTTCGCCACTTGGTATTCCTACTACCGCACCCGCAGCAAGATGGCCAAGGGCGCGGCCAGCGAGGCGTTCGGCCAGATCGGCAGCAACATCCGTGTGGGCTTCGATACCATCTGGAACCGGAGTCCCTACAACATCCCGGTCGGCACCGACAACGGCCAATTCGTCAACACCAACCGCAGCACCTGGTTCAGCCGCCTGCAGAACGCCACCGCCAACAATGGCACTCCGCTGAAGGGTGCGCTGCAGCGCACCGGCAAGTATTACGAGGGCAGCAGCAGCAGCGGCCCCTGGGGCCCGGAGAGCGGCAGCGACCAGCTGACCTGCCGCCAGAGCTTTGCCATCCTGACCACCGACGGCTACTGGAACAGCGACAACGATTATGACGGCACCATAAACGATGCCGATGACACAGATGGCGCGGTGATCACTTCGTCCGACGGCAAGAGCACAGGCCAGTACAAGGCCGAGCCGCCGTACTCCGACAAGAACGGCCACGCCAGTTCGGGCAAGTATTTCGACACCCTGGCCGACATCGCCAACCACTACTGGAAGCGTGACCTGCGCACCACGCTGGACAACAACGTGCCGGCCTCGAGCGGCGATCCGGCCTTCTGGCAGCACATGACGACGTTCGGCCTGGCCATCGGCCAGTCCGGCACGTTGAACCCCGACGTCGACCTGGTATCGATCAAGAACGGCAGCAAGTACTGGCCCAAGCCGGTCGCGGACGAGGCGTCAACCATCGACGACCTCTGGCACGCGTCGATCAACGGCCATGGCAGCTTCGTCGCCGCCAGCAACCCGACCAAGTTCGCCCAGGGCCTGGTGAACGCGCTGGCCACGGTGGCCGCGCGAAACGGATCGGCGTCGAACGTGACCGCCAACAGCACCTCGTTCCAGTCCGATACCGCGGTCTACCAGGCGAGCTACGTATCGGGCAAGTGGAACGGCGAATTGGCCTCGTACGCCGTCAGTTCCGCCGGTGTCGCCACGGATGCCAATGGCGACCCGATCGCCACGTGGAAGGCATCGGAGCACATCCCGGCCTATCCCGGGAGGGCGGCGCGTATCATGACGTGGAACGGCACCGCGGGTGCAACCTTCCCGACTGGCGCGCAGAGCACGGCACTCGCGCGTGCGGGTGGCCTGGCCCCGGTGACGGGCGTGGACAACGCCAATTACATCAAGGGCGACCAGAGCAACGAAAAGCAGAACGGCAAGCTGTTGCGCGACCGCATCCAGACAGTGCTCGGTGACATCGTCGATTCCTCGCCCCTGTTCCTCAAGGAGACCGCGACCGGGACGCAGACGATCTTCGTCGGCGCGAACGACGGCATGCTGCACGCGTTCAACGCGCAGACCGGCGCCGAGCAGTTCGCGTACATTCCAGGTGGTCTCGACCTCGCCAACCTGGCTTCGCTGAGCGATCCGCAATACGTGCACAAGTGGTTCGTCGACGGGCCGGTGGTGGTCTCCACCCAGTCCAAGACCCCGGGCGTCAACTACCTTGTAGGCGCGCTGGGCCGCGGCGGCAGGGGCCTGTACGGCCTGGATGTGTCCGACCCCGCCAACTTCGGCACTGGCAGCGTGCTCTGGGACAAGACCGGCAGTGCGGCCCCGGCCAACATGGGCCAGGTGCTGGGCGAGCCGCTGATCGCGAAGTTCAACGACGGCACCACCGGCATCATCGCCAGCAACGGCATCAACAGCAGTACCGGAGCTGCGTCCTTGTTCATCATCAACATTGCCACCGGCGCGCCGATCAAGGAGCTTGATACGGGCGCCACCGGCGGAAACGGCCTTTCCGCACCGCGAGGTTGGGACAATGACGGCAATGGCACCGTGGACTACGTCTATGCCGGCGACCTCAAGGGCAACTTGTGGAAGTTTGACCTCACCGCTGGCAGCAGCAGCGGGTGGACGGTCGCCAACAGCGGCGCGCCGATGTTCGTCGCCAAGGACAAGTCCAACAACCGCCAGCCGATCACTTCCGGCCTGGCGTTGGCAAAGGACCCGGCGACCGGCAAGCGCTGGGTGTTCATCGGTACCGGTTCGTTCATGAGCAATGGCGATGTCACCGACAAGAGCGTGCAGTCCATGTACGGCGTGATCGACGACGGCAGCGTCGTCACCGGCCGGACCTCGGGTGGCGACGGCGACCTGCAGAAGCGCGAGATCATCCTCATCGACGGCACCCAGAAGTACCGCGGGTTCGAGGCCAACGGTACGCTCGATGCCGCCAAGAAGGGCTGGTACATCGACCTGCTGACGCCGCCTTCGCCGGGCACTGCCGAGGGCGAGCGCATCGTCAACCGGCCCATCGTGAGCGGCACCGTCCTGGTCACCGCCAGCATGATCCCGCCGACAGGTGAGACCTGTGAAGCCGGCGGTCGCGGTTACATCAACGCGCTCGACGCTTTCAGTGGCACCAGCACCAAGGATTCATACTTCGACACCAACCACAATGGCGACTTCAGCGATGACGTCATCGGCCCGGACGGTGCGCAGGTTCCGATCGGCTCGGTCGACCTGGGGGTAGGCATGCCGACACTGCCGACGATCATCGATAACCTGCTGGTGGTTGGTGGTTCGACCGGCGAGATGGGCCAGATCAAGATCAACCCGCAGAGCGCGGGCGCAAGGCGCATTACTTGGCGCGAAATCCTGAGGGACTGAAATGACGCGTTTTCCGATCCGCATGCTGCAACACCCGCGCGCCCTCAACCGAGGGCGTACGGCGGCGGGCTTCACCCTGATCGAACTGATGATCGTGGTCGCGATCGTTGCGATCCTGGTCGCTGCCGCCGTCGCCAGCTACCGCTGGGCCGTGGTCAAGTCCCATCGCGGCGCGGCCAAGGGCTGTCTGATGGAATCGGCGCAATACATGGAGCGCTTCTATACGACCAACATGGCCTACGACAAGGACATGGCCGGAACAGCGGTTGCCCTGCCGGGTACCTGTTCGACCGATGCCGGTGATTTCTACAACATGGGCTTCGTTGGCACGCCGACGGCTACCACGTTTGCCATTCAGGCGGTCCCGATCAGCGGCAAGCAGGACGACAGCCTGTGCGGCACCCTGACGATCGACCAGGCCGGCACCAAGGGCGCCAGCGGCAGCGGCGGAGTGGACAGCTGCTGGTGACGGCGATGAATTGAGGCAAACAAAAAGGCCGCGCATGCGCGGCCTTCTCCTTATCTGGCGCCCGAAGTTGGACTCGAACCAACGACCCCCTGATTAACAGTCAAGTGCTCTAACCGGCTGAGCTATTCGGGCGGGGGGCGTCATTGTGCCGTCGGCCGTGCGAGGGCGCAACATGCGGACCCTTGCCGGGAACATCCGGGCAAGCCCCCTGTCGTCACGAGCACAGCGAAAGGCCTGATTTTCCCGGCAATTCCCTCGCTGCGCTCGGGATGACGAGGCTAATCTCGGAATGGCAGGACAGCGCGATCACAGGGGTGCTCCCCGGATGACACCAGACTCGTCCACGCCTCCCTAGGGCATCTGCAGGCAGTCCTGCGCGGCCTCCGGCGACGCCGCGTCCTGGCGGATGCGTCCGCTGTTGGCGAGCACCACCGTGGTCGCCTTTGCCGCTCCGCGCCCGTCGCAAAGCGTGAACGTCACGTTGGAGCCGGCCGCCGCGCCGCCATGCGGCTGGAACACGACCCGGGTGCGGCCGCTGGTGCTGCGCAGGCGGGTGTCGCCGGCCAATGCCGGGTCCCGGCGGAGCATGGTTTCGCCGGCACCATGGGCCCGGTCGGCATCCAGGTCGGCGAAGGCGATCCAGCCGCCGCTCCAGTTGCTGCTGCCGCTGCAGGACGCACCGTCGCCACTGGGGCAGACCACGACCTCCGCTCCGGTGACCGTGCTGTGCTCGAGGGCGGCGAGCAGGGTGGACACGATCCGCGCCTTGGCGTCCCCGCTGCGGGTGGCGGCAAACGCGGCGCCGACCGCGGGCACCGCGATGGCCAGCAGCAAGGCGACGATGGCCATGGCGATGATCGCCTCGATCAGGGTGAACCCACGGGATGCGCTGTGCATTGACGGCTCCTTGTGCGACGGCGATCACGTTAGGCGGCGCGCTCGGCGGAGGGCATCGGGTGATGCCGGCGGAGCGGGTAGGGAAACCCCGGCGCCTGGTATAGGCCTCGCTTCGGAGCGCGGCTCTTGTGGGAGCGGCTTCAGCCGCGAGCTTTTCCAGTTTGCCCGCCTGTGGCAAGAGCTCGCGGCTGAAGCCGCTCCCACGAAGGCCGCTCCCACGGACCCGCGCCGACAGGCAAGGGTCAGCTTGAACCCGCGCGCGGCGATACACTGGCCGATCCCCCGCGACGCCATGCCATGAACGACACGATCCATCCCGCAGGCTTCCAGCTGGTCGCGCCGTATTCCCCGGCGGGCGACCAGCCGCCGGCGATCGACAAGCTGGTCGCCGGGTTCGAGTCGGGCTTGGCGCGGCAGACGCTGCTCGGGGTCACCGGTTCGGGCAAGACCTACACCATCGCCAACGTCGTCCAGCAGGTGCAGAAGCCGACCCTGGTGATGGCGCCCAACAAGACCCTGGCCGCGCAGCTGTACGGCGAGTTCCGCTCGTTCTTCCCGCACAACGCGGTCGAGTACTTCGTCAGCTATTACGACTACTACCAGCCCGAGGCCTACATCCCGTCGTCGGACACCTTCATCGACAAGGACAGCTCGGTCAACGAGCACATCGAGCAGATGCGGCTTTCGGCGACCAAGGCGCTGCTGGAGCGGCGCGACTCGATCATCGTCTGCACGGTGTCGGCGATCTACGGCCTCGGCGACCCGGGCGAATACCACAAGATGGTGCTGCACATGGTCCGCGGCGAGCGCATCGACCAGCGCGAGCTGATCCGCCGCCTGACCGAGATGCAGTACGACCGCAACGAGATGGACCTGGCCCGCGGCACTTTCCGCGTGCGCGGCGAGGTGATCGACGTGCACCCGGCCGAATCGGATGTCGAGGCGCTGCGGATCGAGCTGTTCGACGGCGAGATCGAGAACCTCACCCTGTTCGATCCGCTCACCGGCGAGACCATCCGCAAGCTGCCGCGCTACACCATCTACCCGGGTTCGCACTACGTGACCTCGCGCCGCACCGTGCTGGACGCGGTCGAGACCATCAAGGTTGAGTTGCGCGAACGGCTGGAATGGCTGTACGCGCAGAACAAGCTGGTCGAGGCGCAGCGCCTGGCGCAGCGCACCCAGTTCGACCTGGAGATGATGGCCGAAGTCGGCTACTGCAACGGCATCGAGAACTACTCGCGCCATCTCACCGGCTACATGCCAGGCGAGCCGCCGCCGTGCCTGTTCGACTACCTGCCGCCGGACGCGCTGCTGGTGGTCGACGAGTCGCACGTCACCGTCCCGCAGATCGGCGCGATGTACAAGGGCGACCGCTCGCGCAAGGAGACGCTGGTGGAATTCGGCTTCCGGCTGCCGTCGGCGCTGGACAACCGGCCGCTGAAGTTCGAGGAGTGGGAAGGCCGCGCGCCGCGCGCCATTTTCGTCTCCGCCACGCCGGGCCCGTACGAACTGCGGATGTCGGAAGGCGAGGTCACCGAACTGGTGGTGCGCCCGACCGGGTTGATCGACCCGGAAGTGGAGATCCGCCCGGTCGCCACCCAGGTCGACGACGTGCTCGGCGAGATCAACCTGCGGGTGGCGATGGGCGACCGCGTGCTGATCACCACGCTGACCAAGCGCATGGCCGAGAACCTGACCGAATACCTGGCCGAACACGACGTGCGCGTGCGCTACCTGCACTCGGACGTGGACACGGTCGAGCGTGTCGAGATCATCCGCGACCTGCGGCTGGGCAAGTTCGACGTGCTGGTGGGCATCAACCTGCTGCGCGAGGGCCTGGACATGCCGGAGGTGTCGCTGGTCGCGATCCTGGACGCCGACAAGGAAGGTTTCCTGCGCTCGGCCGGATCGCTGATCCAGACCATCGGCCGCGCCGCCCGCAACCTGCGCGGCAAGGCGATCCTGTACGCCGACCGGGTCACCAATTCGATGCAGAAGGCGATCGAAGAAACCGACCGCCGCCGCGCCAGGCAGGTCGAGTACAACGCCGAGCACGGGATCACCCCGCAGAGCATCCAGCGGGCGGTGATGGACGTGATGGAAGGCGCGCGCACCGAGCCCGGCACGCTCAAGGGCAAGGGCCGCGGCAAGTCGCGGCGCGTGGCCGAGGCGCCCGAAGACTACGCGTTGCTGAGCCCGGCACAGCGCAATGCCCGGCTGCGCGAACTGGAGCAGCAGATGTACCAGCACGCCCGGGACCTGGAGTTCGAGCAGGCCGCACTGGTGCGCGACCGGATCCGCCAGCTCAAGGAGGCCGCGCTGGCGGGGTGAAGCCTCCCTTGACCGGCCACTAACGCCGGCAGTGTCACCGTTCCGGTTCCCCCACGAAACGAGGTGCGACATGGGACTTTTCGACTTCATGAAGGACGCCGGCGCGAAGATCTTCGGCAAGGACCACGACGGCGACGTCACCAAGCCCCTGAGCCAGCACCTGCGTGAGCACGGGATCGATCCGACCCCGATCGATTTCACCTTCGGCGGCGACGGCACCGTGACCATGCGCGGCACGGTCAAGGACCAGGACACCCGCGAGAAAGCGGTGCTGATCGTCGGCAATGTCGAGGGCGTGTCGCGGGTGGACGACCAGCTGCGCATCGCCCAGGCCGGCGCCGACTTCGGCAACGTGGTCGCCCGCGCCGACACCGTCAGCGCCAGCCCGGCGGGAAGCAGCGGTTCGGTGGCGCAGGCCTCGGCCGGCGGCAATGGCGGCTGGAGCTCGCGGACCTACACCGTGAAGTCCGGAGACACCCTGTCCGGGATCGCGACGGAGGTCTACGGCAATGCCGGCAAGTACCAGCAGATCTTCGAGGCCAACCGGCCGATGCTGAAGGACCCTGACCACATCTACCCGGGCCAGGTCCTGCGGATCCCGCCGCAAGCCTGAGCTGGCGCCGGTTCTGTTGTCCCCGGGCCGGCCGCTGGGCTACACTGCGCGCCCCCTCGCCGGCGCTTGCCTGCGGCGAAACGGGCGGTTAGCTCAGCGGTAGAGCACTACCTTGACATGGTAGGGGTCACAGGTTCGAACCCTGTACCGCCCACCACGCTTCCACCAGCGTGATGTCCTGATCGGCCGGGCCTGTCCCGGCCGTTCCGTTTTCCGGGGTCGGCGATCGTGGCGGAGGCGTTGACGCCGCCGCTGCCAACCCCTAGCTTGTCTTGCCAAGCATCCCAAGGGTGGCCCGCGGAAACGCCGGCCGAGCGTGCGACATGGACACTACCACCGCCCACCGCTGACCTGCCCCGAGGCTTCCGCATCCGCCGGCGCCCTCGTGGCGCTTTTTTTTGTTGCACAGCGACCCGTGAAATCCCTGTAGGAGCGGCTTCAGCCGCGACCAGAAGCGATAAGGGCACGACAGGCACCAGTCGCGGCTGAAGCCGCTCCTACAAGAACCGACAGCAAGCAGATCCCATGATCAACATCACGCTCCCCGACGGCAGCCGCCGCGAATTCGACCAGCCCGTCTCCGTCGCCGACATCGCCGCCTCGATCGGCCCCGGCCTGGCCAAGGCCGCGCTGGCCGGCAAGGTCGACGGAGACCTGGTCGACACCAGCTTCCGCATCGACCATGACGCCGCGCTGGAAATCGTCACCGACAAGCATCCCGACGCGCTCGACGTGCTGCGCCATTCCACCGCGCACCTGCTGGCGCAGGCGGTGCAGCGCCTGCATCCGGGTGCGCAGGTCACCATCGGCCCGGTGATCGACAACGGCTTCTACTACGACTTCGCCTACGAGCGTCCGTTCACGCCCGAAGACCTGCCGGCGATCGAAGCGGAGATGCAGAAGATCGTGAAGGAGGCGCACCCGGTCTCGCGCAGCGTCAAGGCGCGCGACGAGGCCACGAAGTTCTTCCGCGACATGGGCGAGGAGTACAAGGCCCAGATCATCGAGGCGATCCCCGCCGACCAGGAACTGTCGCTGTATTCGCAGGGCGAGTTCACCGACCTCTGCCGCGGCCCCCACGTCCCGTCCACCGACAAGCTGCGCAGCTTCAAGCTGATGAAGGTCGCCGGCGCCTACTGGCGCGGCGACCACAACAACCAGATGCTCAGCCGCATCTACGGCACCGCCTGGTTGAACGACAAGGACCTCAAGGCCTACCTGCACATGCTGGAGGAGGCCGAGAAACGCGACCACCGCCGCATCGGCAGGCAGCAGGACCTGTTCCACATCCAGGAGGAGGCGCCGGGCCTGGTGTTCTGGCACCCGAAGGGCTGGAGCGTGTGGCAGGTGGTCGAGCAGTACATGCGCAAGGTCTACCAGCGCACCGGCTACGGCGAGGTGCGCTGCCCGCAGATCCTGGACGTTTCGCTGTGGAAGCAGTCCGGCCACTGGGACAACTACCAGGACAACATGTTCTTCACCGAGTCGGAGAAGCGCACCTATGCGCTGAAGCCGATGAACTGCCCGGGCCACGTGCAGGTGTTCAAGCAGGGCCTGCACAGCTATCGCGACCTGCCGATCCGTTATGGCGAGTTCGGCGCCTGCCACCGCAACGAGCCGTCGGGCGCGCTGCACGGCATCCTGCGCGTGCGCGGCTTCACCCAGGACGATGGCCACGTCTTCTGCACCGAGGACCAGATCGAGGCCGAGGTCACGGCATTCCACGCCCAGGCCATGCAGGTGTACGCGGACTTCGGCTTCAACGACGTGCAGGTCAAGCTGGCGCTGCGCCCGGAGCCGCGCCTGGGCGATGACGCGACCTGGGACAAGGCCGAGGATGCCCTGCGTGGCGCCCTGCGGGCGGCCGGGGTGGAATGGGAGGAGCTGCCGGGCGAGGGCGCCTTCTACGGGCCCAAGATCGAGTACCACCTGCGCGACGCCATCGGCCGCACCTGGCAGCTGGGCACGATGCAGGTCGATTTCATGATGCCGGGGCGCCTGGGCGCCGAATACGTCGACGAGCACAGCCAGAAGCGGCACCCGGTGATGCTGCACCGGGCGATCGTGGGCTCGATGGAGCGCTTCATCGGGATCCTGATCGAGCACCATGCCGGCGCCTTCCCGGCCTGGCTGGCCCCAATCCAGGCGGTGGTGATGAACATCACCGACGCCCAGGCCGACTGGGTCGAAGAGGTCCGGAAAACCCTTGCAAATCAAGGATTCAGGGTCGGTTCCGATTTGCGGAACGAGAAGATCGGCTATAAGATCCGCGAGCACGCGATGCAGCGGGTGCCCTACCTGCTGGTGGTCGGGGACCGCGAGAAGGACAATGGCGAGGTCGCCGTCCGCTCGCGCGGCGGCGAAGATCTTGGGACAATGACCGTCGCCGATTTCGCCTCGCGTTTGCGTGGGGAACAAGCCGCACTTTAGTTCCAGGCCCGCCCGGCGATCCCGGGCGGCACGATCCATTCCGGAGATTGCAACATCAGCACCCCCGAAAAGCAGAACCGAAAGAACAACGAGATCCGCGTGCCGCGCGTACGCGTGATCGGCAGCGATGGCGAGATGATCGGCGTGCTGTCGCGCGACGAAGCCTTGAGCATGGCCGAAGAGGAAGGCCTGGACCTGGTCGAGATCCAGCCCAACGCCGATCCGCCGGTCTGCAAGATCATGGACTTCGGCAAGTTCAAGTTCGAACTGCAGAAGAAGGCCAACGAGGCCAAGAAGAAGACCAGGCAGGTCGAGATCAAGGAAGTCAAGTTCCGTCCGGTCACGGACGAGGGCGACTACCAGATCAAGCTGCGCAAGATGCGCGAGTTCCTCGAAGAGGGCGACAAGATCAAGGTCAACATCCGCTTCCGTGGCCGCGAGATGAGCCACCAGGAGCTGGGCCGCGAGATGGCCGCCCGGATCGAGACCGACCTGGGGGAGAACATCGTCATCGAATCGCGCCCGCGCCTGGAAGGCCGGCAGATGGTGATGATGATCGCGCCGAAGAAGAAGACCTGACGCCGGCAGGCCGGCCACGCCGGCCTCTGCGCACGGGCCTCGTCCCCAAAGGCCTGATTCCCAAAGGAATTAATTGCAAGCCGCCGTTCCAGGCCGCATAATGTGCGGCCCGGTGCGCCGGGTTGGTGTTTGTGTCACCCAGGACCCGTCGCCTGATCCCTTCCGGATCAGCGACTTACCGCCGGCAAGGGCAGGACGGAAAGCGTGCCGCTCCCATGAGAATGGGGGGCACCGCCCAGGCCAGTAGACGATTTCGCAAGGACACTCCAATGCCCAAGATCAAGACCAATCGGGCGGCGGCCAAGCGCTTCCGGAAGACCGCTTCCGGCAAGTACAAGTGCGGCCACGCCAACAAGAGCCACATCCTCACCAAGAAGGCGACCAAGCGGAAGCGCAACCTGCGGCAGACGAACCATGTTCGTGCCGAGGACGCGGGCCGCCTGGACCGCATGCTTCCGTACTTGTGAGGAGATAGGACATGGCACGAGTCAAACGTGGTGTACAGGCGCGTCGGCGCCACAAGAAGGTTCTCAAGCAGGCCAAGGGCTACTACCACGCCCGCCGCAAGGTCTTCCGCGTCGCCAAGCAGGCGGTCACGAAGGCCCTGCAGTACGCCTACATCGGCCGCAAGCAGAAGAAGCGCCAGTTCCGCACCCTGTGGATCGCGCGCATCAATGCTGCCGCCCGCATCAACGGCATCAGCTACAGCCGCTTCATGAACGGCCTGATGAAGGCCGGCATCACCCTGGACCGCAAGGTGCTGGCGGACATCGCCGTGCACGACGCGTCCGGTTTTGCCGCGCTGGCAGAGAAGGCGAAGGGCGCGCTCGCAGCGTAAGTTGTCCGCATGGCCGCGCGGTGCCGCACGCGGCGCCCGCGATCGTTGCACAACGCGGTACACGCATGGGGAAGGGCGCAAGTCCTTCCCCATGTTCGTTTCGGGCTTGTCATCAAGCGAAAAAAGCCGCGCCTTCGCGGGATTGACGGCAGGTGATGGGGAGAGTGGCCGGAAATGAGCGACATCGAGACATTGACCCGCCAGGCACAGGCCGACATTGCCGCCACGGACACGCCGGCCGAACTCGAAGGGCTGCGCGTGGCGCTGCTCGGCAAGAGCGGCAGCATCACCGCGCAGCTGAAGGCGCTGGGCGGCCTGCCCGCCGACCAGCGCAAGGCCGCGGGAGAGGCGATCAACCGTGCCCGCGACACGCTGGGCCAGGCGCTGTCGCAGCGCAAGCACGCGCTCGATGCCGCGGCGCTGGATGCCCGCCTGGCCACCGAGACCATCGACGTCACCCTGCCCGGGCGCGATGGCGCACGCGGCGGCCTGCATCCGCTCAGCCGCACGCTGGAGCGGATCACCGACATTTTCGCCCGGCTCGGCTACGAGCTCGCCGACGGTCCCGAGATCGAGGACGACTGGCACAACTTCGAGGCCCTGAACTTCCCGCCGCACCACCCGGCGCGGGCGATGCACGACACCTTCTATTTTCCCGCCGACGGCAGCGGCGTCGCCCGCCTGCTGCGCACCCACACCTCCGGCGTGCAGGTGCGCTACATGGGCGAGCACCGGCCGCCGCTGCGCATGATCGCCGCCGGCAAGGTCTATCGCAGCGACAGCGACCAGACCCACTCGCCGATGTTCCACCAGGTCGAGGGCCTGCTGGTCGACGAGCATGCGACCTTCGCCGACCTCAAGGGCACGCTAGCCGAATTCGTGCGCGCGTTCTTCGAGCGCGACTTCGGGATGCGTTTCCGCCCGAGCTATTTCCCCTTCACCGAGCCGTCGGCCGAAGTGGACATCGCCTGGCAGCAGCCGGACGGATCGACCCGC
>NZ_JALGCL010000002.1:311015-523907 GCF_022808325.1 Cognatiluteimonas sedimenti
CGCCATACCGGCTTCGCCTTCGGGCTGGGCGTGGAACGCTTCGCCATGCTGCGCCACGGCGTCGACGACCTGCGCAGCTTCTTCGACAACGACGTGCGTTTCCTGCGCCAGTTCGCCTGATTGCCCCGGCCCGCGCGTGAGCGGGGGCTTGCGTTATCCACCGCGCCGGGTGGCATCCCGGCATGACAGGGTTTGAGTGGAATGAAATTCTCCGAAAACTGGCTGCGCCAACACGTCCGCATCGATGCGACGCGCGAGGAACTCGCCGCGACGCTGACCGCGATCGGGCTGGAGGTCGAGGAGCTGGTGCCGCTTGGCGCGCAGCTCGACGGCGTGGTGGTGGCGCGCATCGTGTCGGCGGAAAAACATCCCGAGGCCGACCGCCTGCAGGTCTGCCAGGTCGATGCCGGCAACGGCCTGCTGCAGATCGTCTGCGGCGCGCCGAACGCGCGCCCCGGCCTGGCCGCGCCGCTGGCGACGATCGGCGCGAAGCTGGGCGACATCACCATCAAGGCGGCCAGGCTGCGCGGAGTCGAGTCGAACGGGATGCTGTGCTCGGCGAAGGAACTCGGCCTCGACGCCGATGCCTCCGGCCTGCTCGAACTGCCGGCCGACGCGCCTGTTGGCACGCCGTTGGCCGACTACCTCGGCCTGCCCGACAGCAGCATCGAACTGAAGCTGACCCCGAACCGCGCCGACTGCTTCAGCGTGCGCGGCATCGCCTTCGACGTCGCCGCGGCCTCCGGTTCGGAAGTGGTGGCGTTCGACGCCGCGCCGATGCCGGCGCTGAACGACGCGGCGCTGCCGGTCGAACTGCAGGCCGGTGCCGACGCGCCGCGCTACCTCGGGCGCGTGATCGAGGGCGTGGATGCCGCCCGGCCCACGCCGGTGTGGATGGCCGAGCGCCTGCGCCGCAGCGGCATCCGTCCGGTGAGCCTGCTGGTCGACGTGACCCAGTACGTGATGCTGGAACTGGGCCAGCCGATGCATGCGTTCGACCGCGACCTGCTCAAGGGTCCGGTCGGCGTGCGTCGCGCGCGCAGCGGCGAGCGCGTGAAACTGCTCGATGGCCGCGAGGCGACGCTGGACCCGCAATTCCTCGCCATCACCGATGCCGACCGCGTGGTCGCGCTCGCCGGCCTGATGGGTGGTTTCGACACCCGGGTGACCGATGCGACCGGCAACGTGTTCCTCGAGGCCGCGCACTTCGCGCCCGCCGCGATCATCGGCCGCGGCCGCAAGCTCGGCCTGCACACCGACGCCGCGCACCGCTTCGAGCGCGGCGTGGACCCGGAGTTGCCGCGGCAGGCGATCGAGGTCGCGACCCGGCTGATCGTCGAGATCGCCGGCGGCGCCCCCGGCCCGGTGACCGAGGCGGTGCTGCCCGAACACCTGCCGCGCCCGCAGCCCGTGCGGCTGCGCCGCGCGCGCGTGGCGCGCGTGCTTGGCGTTGCCATCGCCGACGCGGAGGTCGAGCGCATCCTGCGCGCGCTCGGCTTCACCGTCGCCGCGGATGCCGAAGGCTGGCAGGTGACGCCGCCAACGCGGCGCTTCGATATCGCGATCGAGGAAGACCTGGTCGAGGAAGTGGCGCGCATCCACGGTTATGACGCGATCCCGGCGACCCTGCCGGGCGGCGCCACCCGCATCGCCCCGCCGGGCGAGAACCGCGTCGACGACGGCAGCGTGCGTCGCCAGCTGGCCGCGCGCGACTGCCTGGAAACGATCAACTACGCCTTCGTCGATGCAGGCCTGCTGGCCACCTGGAACGCCGATGGCGACGAGGTGCCGCTGGCCAACCCGCTGAGTGCGGAACTCGGCGTCATGCGCACGCTGCTGTTGCCGGGCCTGGTCGCGGCGCTGGCGCGCAACGCCGCCCGCCAGCAGCCGCGGGTGCGGCTGTTCGAACTGGGCAAGGTGTTCGCCGCGGCGAACGGATCCGCGCCGCGCGAGACCCAGCGCGTGGCCATGGCCGCCAGCGGCCACGCCGCGGCGGAGCAATGGGGCGTGCCGGCACGCAACATCGACTTCCACGACCTCAAGGGCGACCTCGACAGCCTGGCCGCGCTGTCCGGCGCGAGCCTCGAATACCGCCCGTCGCCGTCGCCCTGGGGGCATCCGGGCCGGTCCGCGGATGTCTTCCGCGACGGCGAACGGCTGGGCTGGATCGGCCAACTGCACCCGCGCCTGCAGCAGGCGCTCGGCCTGGACGTGGACGTGGTGGCCTTCGAGCTCGACCTGGAGCCGTTGCTGCGGCGTCCGTTGCCCAGGGCGCGGCCGCTGTCCAAGTATCCGTCCGTCCGCCGCGACCTCGCGTTCGTCGTCGCCGAGTCGGTGCCGTGGGCGGAAGTCGCGGCCAGCGTCCGGGCGGCCGCAGGCCCGGCCCTGCGCGACCTGCTGCTGTTCGACCGCTATGCCGGCAAGGGCGTGGAATCGGGTTTCAAGAGTCTCGCTATGGGCTTGATTCTGCAGGATGAATCACGCACATTGACCGACCGCGACGTGGACGCGGTGGTGGCAGCCGTGACGGCCGCCCTGCAGCGCGACCACGGGGCGGCGATCCGGGCATGAGTGCGTCCCTGCACGCCTGCCCGTCCGTCCGCGGGCGGACGCTCCACTTCGTTCACAGGGGGACGAAATGGCCTTGACCAAGGCAGAAATGGCCGAACGCCTCTACGAGGATGTCGGGCTCAACAAGCGCGAGGCGAAGGAATTCGTCGACGCGTTCTTCGACGTGCTGCGCGAAGCGCTGCAGCAGGGCCGCCAGGTCAAGCTGTCGGGCTTCGGCAATTTCGACCTGCGGCGAAAGAACCAGCGCCCGGGCCGCAATCCCAAGACCGGCGAGGAAATCCCGATCACGGCGCGCACCGTCGTGACCTTCCGCCCGGGGCAGAAGCTCAAGGAGCGGGTCGAGGCCTTTGGTGGCGGCGCGCACGCGGGAGCCCCGCATGCTTGATCCCGGCAGCAACCGCGAACTGCCGGCGATCCCGGCCAAGCGCTACTTCACCATCGGCGAGGTCAGCGAGCTGTGCGACGTCAAGCCGCACGTGCTGCGTTACTGGGAGACCGAATTCCCGTCGCTCAAGCCGGTCAAGCGCCGCGGCAACCGCCGCTACTACCAGCGACACGACGTGCTGATGGTGCGCCAGATCCGCGGCCTGCTGTACGAACAGGGCTACACCATCGGCGGCGCGCGCCTGCGGCTGGAAGGCGAGGGCGCGAAGCAGGAATCCACCCTGAGTTCGCAGATCGTGAAGCAGGTGAGGATGGAACTCGAGGAAGTCCTGCAGTTGCTGCGGCGATAAAACCCGGGATCGGGTTCCATCACGCGCGGCGGCGCGTTGGCAGAGCGTCGCGGGCGGCCAATCACCGGGTGCGGTGCCGTGGGCGGGTAATTCCCCCGGGGCGCGGCTATAATCTCCAACCCGCGTCGGGGTATAGCGCAGCCTGGTAGCGCATCTGCCTGGGGGGCAGAGGGTCGTCGGTTCGAATCCGGCTACCCCGACCAATTCGCGGGCACCTGGATTAGCGGGCTCCGGTCCGGGTTTATCCGACTCCCGGTGCGTGGCGGCAGCCGCCGGGCTTGCCCTTTCGTTATTTCTGCTTTTTCTGGTCGCCGCGATCGCCCTGGCCGGGCTTGACCACGGTCTCGGCCTTCTTCGCCCGGTCCTGCTTCAGCGACTTGCCGACATCGTCCTGCTCGGCGAACTGGCCATTTTCGTCGCGTCGCACGTAGCGGCTGTCGCCCTTGTTCGGCGTGAGAAGTTCGCGCTTGCTCATCGGTGCATCTCCGTGGATCGAAAGCCGGGTTTAACCCACGCCGCATGAAGCGGGCGAGAAACGGTGGTTATCGGGGCCCTGCCTTGAGTTCGATCCAGGTCGGGGCGTGATCGCTGGCTTTTTCCTGGAGCCTGACCCATCGATCGACCCCGGCGCCGGCCAGGCGCGAGGCCAGTGGCGGATTGACGAGCAAATGGTCGATGCGCAGGCCGCGATCGCGTTGCGCGTGCTGCCGGAAATAATCCCAGAACGTGTAGACCGTGGCCTCGCCATGGACGTGCCGGAGACTGTCGGTCCAGCCCTGTTCCAGCAGCTTGAAGTACGCCTCCCGGGATTCGGGCTGGATCAGCGCGTCCTTGCGCCAGGCCTTGGCGTCATAGACGTCCTGGTCCGTCGGGATGACATTGAAGTCGCCGACGATCGCCGCCCCGCCGGGAATCGAGACCAGCGACTTCGCATGCCTGGCCAGGCGCGCCATCCACCGGAGCTTGTAATCGAACTTCGGTCCCGGCTGCGGGTTGCCGTTGGGCAGGTAGATGGCCGCGACGACGATGCCATGCACCGCCGCTTCGAGGTACCGGCTTTGCTTGTCCGCGGGATCACCAGGCAATCCCCGACGGACTTCCACCGGGGTTGTTCCCCTGCCCAGTATGGCGACACCGTTCCAGGAACTTTGACCCTGCCACACGGCTCCGTATCCCGCTTCCTCGAGCGCGGAAAGGGGAAATGCATGATCCCGGGCCTTGAGTTCCTGGAGCGCCACGACGTCCGGCCGTTCCCGCGCCAGCCAGTCGAGCAGCTGGGCAAGCCTCGCGCCGATGCCATTGACGTTGAACGTCGCCAGCTTCAAGGTTTTCTTGCGTGCCATTGAATGTTCCCCGGCGGCATGTCGTGGACGGCATTCAAGCCCGCGGTGCCGGGCCTGGGGCCAACTCTCGCGGCACGCCTGTTTGCATCATGCGAATGCCGCTGTCTCACGACTCGTCGACAGCGTTGCTTCCACAGTGCTTGTCCCCGCCCCCAGGATCAGTCGAGGGCGACCGGCGACAGATCCAGGGCACGCCAGGTCCGACGTGACGAACTGCGGAGGCTCTTCGAGGATGCAGGGCTGGACCAACCCCACGCGCCCGCCGCGCGCTCCCATTGCAACGCCTGGCCGTGGCAAGCCGGTGCCGCGGAAGTTCTACCTCCGTCATCCGGCCATCGTCGGTCCGGAGCTGCTGAACAAGCTGCTGGTCCGGGACGACGGACGCGCGGGTCGGATCGTCGAAGTCGAGGCCTATGCCGGCAGCGAAGATGCGGCGGCGCACTCCTTCCGCGGCAGGACGGCACGCAATGCCACGATGTTCCGCCCGGGCGGACACCTATATGTCTATTTCAGCTACGGCATGCATTGGTGCGCCAATGCGGTTTGCGGCCCCGAAGGCGAGGGATGGGGCGTCCTGCTGCGTGCCCTCGAGCCCGTGTCCGGGGTGGAACTGATGCGCCAGGCGCGGGGCAATCCGGCGCGGGAGCGCGACCTGGCTTCGGGGCCGGGGCGCCTGGGACAGGCCATGGGCATCACCAGGGAACTGGACGGCGCCGACCTGGTCACCGGCGACCAGGGCATCAGGATCCTCACCGACGGCGTGGCGCCGCCTGCGGCTGCCGCGGCAGGCCCGCGGATCGGGATTCGCCACGCCACCGACCGTCCCTGGCGCTGGCATGTGCCAGCAAACGAACACGTCTCGCGGACGCGCGCACGCTGAGGGCGGTTTCGGACTGCTGCTGAAGCGAATGAAGAGCGTCGCTCGTCCGGTGCCTGCGACGACATCGCCTCTACCAGGCGGTTGCTACGTTCGCCACATGCGACCCGTCATGTTTTTCGTCTCCCCGATCGGCGACCACTGGGAGGTGCGTTGCCGCGCGGATCCTGCGCATCCCGACTATGCCGATCGCACCGCGGCCCTGGAGGCGGCCACCCACCACGCGCGTCGCCTTTGGGAGCAGCAGCAAGTAGCCACCGAAGTACTGGTGGATGGCGACGATGGCGGCTGGGTCAAGGTCGCCGCGTTCGGCCAGGTGCTGTCGCTGTAGCGGCTCGCCGCTTCAGCCCGCGGATGCCTGCCGCGGCGGCTGCGCCAGGTGCGGCCAGCGTGCCAGCACCGACGCGCGGATGCCGGCGACATCCAGGCCGGCCTCGGCCAGCAGGTCCTCGCGGCTGGCGTGGTGCTGGAACGCATCGGGCAGTCCCAGGTGGAGGATCGGCAACGCCAGGTTTTCGGCGGCCAGCAGTTCGGCGACGGCGGAGCCGGCGCCGCCCATCACCACGTTGTCCTCGAGCGTGACGAAGCCGTCGTGGTTGTTCGCAAGTTCCAGCAGCAGCATGCCGTCCAACGGCTTGACGAAGCGCATGTTGACCACTGTCAGCCCCAGCTCGGCGCCGACCTGCTCCGCCGCCGGGACGATCGCGCCGAACGCGAGCAGCGCAACCCGCGCGCCTCGCCGGCGCAGTTGCGCCTTGCCGATCGGCAGCGTGTCCAGCGTCGGCTGTACCGCGACCCCGGGGCCGCTGCCGCGCGGATAACGCACCGCGGCCGGCCCCTCGAAGCGGAAGCCGGTGGACAGCATCTGCCGGCACTCGTTTTCGTCGGCCGGCGCCATCAGCACCATGTTGGGGACGCAGCGCAGGAAGGACAGGTCGAGGTTGCCGGCATGGGTGGCGCCGTCGGGGCCGACCACGCCGCCGCGGTCGATCGCGAACAGCACGTCGAGGTGCTGGATGGCGACATCGTGCACCAGCTGGTCATAGCCGCGCTGCAGGAAGCTCGAATAGATTGCGACCACCGGCCTGGCACCCTCGCAGGCCATGCCCGCGGCCAGCGTCACCGCGTGTTGCTCGGCGATGGCGACGTCGAAATAGCGGTCGGGGTATTCGCGTGAAAAACGCACCAGGCCCGACCCCTCGCGCATCGCCGGGGTGATGCCCATCAGTTTGTCGTCGACCGCGGCCATGTCGCACAGCCAGTCGCCGAAGACGTCGGTGTAGGTCGGCTTCTTGGCCCCGCCCGGCTTGCTGACCACGCCCTGGTCCGGATCGAACGGCGATACCGCGTGGTAGCCGATCTGGTCGCCTTCGGCCAGCTCGTAGCCCTTGCCCTTGGTGGTGATGACGTGCAGCAGTTGCGGGCCCTTGAGCTTGCGCAGCAGCTTCAGCGCGCCGACCAGCGCCTTGACGTCGTGGCCGTCGATCGGCCCGGTGTAATGGAAGCCCATCTCCTCGAACAGCGTGGATGGCACGAACATGCCCTTCCAGTGTTCCTCCCAGCGGCGCACGAACCTGGCCGGAGCGCGGTTCTTGTCGCCCAGCAGTTTCTTGCCGCCTTCGCGGATCGCGTTGAGGGTCGGGCTGCCGGTCATGCGGCCGAGCATCTTGGTCAGGCCGCCGACGTTTTCGCTGATCGACATCCGGTTGTCGTTGAGGATGACGAGGATGTCGGGTTCCGGGTCCATGCCGCCGGCGTGGTTGAGCGCCTCGTAGGCCATGCCGGCGGTCATCGCGCCATCGCCGATCACCGCGACCACCCTGCGCTCGTTGCCGGCGCGCTGGTTGGCGATCGCCATGCCGAGCGCAGCCGAGATCGAGGTCGAGGAGTGGCCGACGCCGAAGGCGTCGTACTGGCTTTCATCCCGCTTGGGGAACGGCGCCACGCCGTGCTTCTGCTTGACGGTGTGGATGCTGTCGCGGCGACCGGTCAGGATCTTGTGCGGGTAGCACTGGTGGCCGACGTCCCAGACGATGCGGTCGTCTGGCGTGTCGTAGAGGTAGTGCAGCGCGGTGGTGAGTTCGATCACGCCCAGCCCGGCGCCGAAGTGGCCGCCACTGCGGCCGACCGACTCGATCAGGTATGCGCGCAGTTCGTCGGCGATGGCCGGCAGTTCGCTTTCGTCGAACTTGCGCAGGTCGGCAGGCGAATCGATCCGCGACAGGCGGGGATAACGCGCGGGATCGATCGATGCGGGGTTGCTCGTCATCCCGCCATTTTCGCCCCGGCCGTCGTGACGGGCAAGGAAACCCCCACTATTTCCCGCGCAGGCGTCCGAACAGGCCGCCGGACTTCGGCGGTTCGGTCGGCTCGGGGGACTGGTCCGGGACCAGTTCCGCATAGCCCGTCACCAGGCTGGCATTGACGAAATCCACCACTTCCGCCAGCGCCACGCCGCTGGCCGCCGCGATTTCGTCCAGGGTCGCAGGGCCTTTCATCATCGCGGTGGCGATGCGGAAGTGCTTGGGAAACTCGCGTTCGGTCTGCGGCCACTTGCTGAGCTTGTAGCGGCCTTGCGGGTCATGCCCCGGCAGCAGCGAGCCCTTGCCGGCCAGCAGCCCGCCGAACCACTGCAAGCGCGCCAGCGGTTGCGCCGGGCCAAGGGCAGTCGCCTCGCGCGTCCACGTCGCCGCTTCGGCGGGCTCGAAGTCCTGCTCGGCGACGACCCCCTCGAAGTAGCCGGCCAGCGGTTTGAGCGGTGCCGGCCCGTGGTACTGGCGCGTGATCGGATCGATCAGCAGGATCGGCCCGGCATTGCGGCGGTAACGCATGCGTCCGGGCAACGCCCCTACCACCAGCCAGTCGACCAGGGTGCGCTCGTGCGGCGGCGGAAGCGGCGAGGCCGCAGGCGCGATCGTCGGCGGCGCCAGGGTGCCCGCGCCCGCCGAGGCAGGCTTGCCGGGAACCGGGCCCGGCGGCTCGGCTTCCTCGTCGACGGGTTGCGGATGTTCTTCCGGTAACTGGTCCTGCGGGACCGGCGCCGGCGCCATGCCCGAGGGTGTCGGTGCGGCTGCGGGGGCGGGCGTGGTTGCGGCGGCGGCGGCCGGGGCCGCCGATGCCATGGACGCGGCCGCGCCCCCGGCGACCGCCTGCAACATCGCCGCGATGCTATCGGCATCGAACGGGCGTGCGACATGGAAGTCGGTCTGGGTGCGCGTCGCCGACGTCAGTCCGATCACCTGCTTGCCGGCGGCATGCAGGCGCAGCCAGCTCATCGGCCCGTACATGCTGTCCATGTCGACGATGACATTGTCGGCCTCGCCCTCGGGCAGCAGTTGCCAGAGCCCGCCCAGGCGCGCGTTGGCGGCCTCGAATGCGGCTTTCAGGTCGGCTTCGGTGGCCGGGTCCATGCCGGTCATGCCGAGGGTCAGGGGCATCGTCGTGGTCCGCTGTGTCGAAGGCTTGAGTGTAGCTTGCATGGCCGGCCCCGCGGCAGCCACCGCATGCGCCCGGCGCCGCGCGTGGCCGGCCTGGCCGGCGGCAGTAGTCGGTTGGGGCGCGGCCTGCGTTTGCAGGGATGGCGTTCCAGGAGCGCTTGCCCAGGCACCGTCACGGCGCGATGCCGGCGATGCCGCGCGCGGCTTGCGCCATGCGATCGGGACGGGCGGCTCAGTTGAAGCGCGGCCTGCGCTTGGGCAGGTGGCTCTTCAGGAACGCCATCTGGTCGGCGAGGATGTTCCGGTTCGACAGGATCAGGTGTTCGATCCAGCTCGGCCGGTAAGGCACCGCCAGCAACGGCATCGAAGCCTGCTGCGGCGTGCGGCCGCCCTTGCGCGAGTTGCAGTGGAAGCAGGCGGCGACCACGTTCTCCCAGATGTCGCGGCCGCCCTTCGACAGCGGCATGACATGGTCGCGGGTCAGTTGCTGGCGGCCGAAGTCGCGGCCGCAGTACAGGCACAGGTGCTGGTCGCGCGCGAACAGCGCGGCATTGGTCAGCGCCGGTGTCGGGTCCAGTGCATGCGCGCGCGCATGGCTGCGCGCGGCGACGATCGGATGCAGTTGGACCAGGCTCTGCGCGCCGGTGGCGCGGCAGGTGCCGCCATGCACCTGCAGGCAGGGATCGCCCAGCGTCCAGGCGACGGCGCCGCGCACGTACAGGCAGGTTGCGTCCTGCCAGCTCATCCAGTCGAGAACGCGGCCGTGCGCGTCAAGCGACAACAGGCGCACGGCGTCGAGGCGGATCGGTGGCCGCTGGGCCCCGGCTTCGGGAGCGGCGACGGAAACGCAGCCGGAATCCTCGGGGCTTCCGGCATGGACCAGGCGAATCTTCGCTCTGTCGGTCTCCATCCGGGTTCAGCTTATACCCCTTGCCGGGGGTTTTGTAGGCGCCCTGCGGCGGCCGCTGGGGCTCAGGCGTCGAAGTGCCCGGCGTCCAGCCCCAGCAGCGGCCCGACGCCGCTTTCGATCGCGGCCTTGTGGGCAAGCGTGCGCGGCAGCAGGCGCGCGAAATAGAAGCGCGCGGTCTCGCGCTTGGCATCCTTGAAACCTTGCGGATGCGAGGAGCCATCCGCGGCGGCGACGCTGCGCGCCCACCAGTAGGCGAGCGCGACGTAGCCCGAGTAGAACAGGTAGTCGTACGCCGCCGCGCCGACCTCCTCGGCGTTGGCGACCGCGCGCTGGCCGATGGTCATGGTCAGCTGCTGCCATTCGGCGGCGCTGGCGCGCAGCGGCGCGATGAATTCGGCGACCGCGGCGTTGCCTTCGTTGGCGGCGCAGAACTCCTCGATCATCCGCAGGAACACGCGCAGGCCAGCGCCCTGCAACTGCATGATCTTGCGTCCCACCAGGTCCAGTGCCTGGATCCCGGTAGTGCCTTCGTACAACGTGGTGATGCGGGCATCGCGCGCGAGCTGCTCCATGCCGTGCTCGGCGATGTAGCCATGGCCGCCGAAGCACTGCAGCGCATGGTAGGTGCACTCCACGCCCCATTCGGTCAGGCAGGCCTTGACGATCGGGGTGACGAAGCCGAGCAGGGCGTCGGCCTGCGCGCATTCGTCGGCATCCTCGCCGTGGCTGATGATGTCCACCAGCGATGCTGCGTGGTAGCCCAGCGCGCGCCCGCCTTCGACCAGCGCCTTCTGCGTGAGCAGCATCCGGCGCACGTCGGGATGGACGATGATCGGGTCGGCCGGCTTGTCCGGGAACCTGGCCCCGGAAAGCGAACGCATCTGCAGGCGTTCGCGCGCGTATCGCAGCGCGTTCTGGTAGGCGCGATCGGACAGGCCAAGGCCCTGCAGGCCGACGGCAAGGCGCGCGGTGTTCATCATGGTGAACATGGCCATCAGGCCCTTGTTCGGCTCGCCGATCAGCCAGCCCTGCGCGTCGTCGAAGTTCATCACGCAGGTGGCCGAACCATGGATGCCCATCTTGTGCTCGAGCGCGCCGCAGCGGACAGCATTGCGCTCGCCCATCGCACCGCTGCGGTCGACCTTGATCTTGGGCACGATGAACAGCGAGATTCCCTTGCTGCCGGCTGGCGCATCCGGCAAGCGGGCCAGCACCAGGTGCACGATGTTCTCGGTGAAGTCGTGCTCGCCGGCGGTGATGAAGATCTTGGTGCCGGTGATCGCATGGCTGTCATCGGGTTGCGGCACGGCGCGGGTCTTGAGCAGGCCGAGGTCGGTGCCGCAGTGCGGTTCGGTCAGGCACATGGTGCCGGTCCAGCGGCCCTCGACGATCGGCTTGAGGAAGGCCTCCTGCTGCCACGGCTCGCCGTGGTGCAGCAGCGCTTCGGTTGCGCCGTGCGAGAGCAGCGGGAAATTGCCCCAGGCCAGGTTCGCGGCGTCGATCATTTCCTTGAGCGGCACCCCGGCAGCGTGCGGCAACCCCTGGCCACCGAATTGGACGGGCGACACCAGCCCGGCCCAACCGCCTTCAACGTACTGCGAATAGGCCTGCCGGAAGCCCGGCGGGGTGGTGACCGCGCCGCTGGCCTGGTCGTAGCTGCAACCGGCTTCGTCGCCGATCCGGTTGAGCGGAGCGAGCACCGTCTCGGTGAAGCGCGCGCCTTCCTCGAGCACCGCATCGACGACATCGCGGGTGGCATCCTCGAAACCGAGCCGGGCGAGCAGCGATTGCGCGCCGAGCACGTCGAACAGGACGAAACGCATGTCGGACAACGGTGCGCGATAGCTGCTCATGGCGAGCCCTGCAAGGAAGGGGAATCGTATCGAGCGTGCAACCCCGGCGTGGAGCTTTTGCTCGGCTGCGGTGCCGGGCCGGCGGCGCTGCTCAGCGCAGCACCCCGGGCAATCCCGGTACCGGGCTCAGGGTGTTGTCGCGCTTGATCTGCCAGGTGCGCACGCCGCCGTCTTCCGGCGCCGCGGACAGGCTGCCCTGCAGGTGGTAGTCGATGCTGCGGCCGCGCGCGAGGGCGTCGGCGATCGCGATCTTCGCGCCCGCCGCCGGCACCAGCGCCACGGTGGCGACGTCCGCGGTTTCCGGCCCGATCGACAGGCCCGGGCGCGCCTGCAGCGTGCCCGCCTGCTGGCCGCCCAGGGTCATGGCGAGGCTGACGCTTTCGAAGCGCATTGGCACGCTGCTGAAATTGTCGATCCGCACATCCACGGACCAGCTGCCGTCGGCGCGCACGCTGAGCTGCTGGATGTTCGCCGATGGCTCCGACACGCGGCGGACCGGGCCACCACTGCCGCACGCTGCGAGGAAGCACATTGGCAGCATCAATGCCGCCACCGCCAGTCGTTTCATGCCGACGCCCCATGGTTGCAGTTGCGTCGAGGATACACCGCGTGCGCGGGCGACCGCGCCGCCCGCGGCGGGTGGTCAGCGGCCGCCGAGCAGTGGATACGGGTCGATCGCCGTTCCCTGCCACCAGCGCTTCTCAGGGCCGAGCACGAAGACCGCGAAATGCAGGTGCGGCGCGTCCTCGCTGGCATTGCCGGTGCTTCCGACATAACCGATCAGCTCTCCGCGCTTGAGTTGCGAACCTTCGGCGATGCCCGGGGCATAGCGGTCCAGGTGCGCGTAGTAATAGGCGTAGGTGCGTGTCGGATCGAACTGGTAGATCGTCAGTCCACCCGGCACGCTGGTGAAGAGCTTTTCGAGCTTGCCGTCGCTGGCGGCGAGCACCGGCGTGCCGCGCGGCGCCATGATGTCCAGGGCCTCGTGCGCGCGTTCGCCACCGCCGCGGCCATCGCCGAAGGTGTCCTGCAACTGGTTGGCGGCGACGCCTGCGACCGGAATCAGCAAGTGGCCCGGTGCGTGGGCTGCGGCGGCAGGTGGCGCCGTGGCCGGCGCTGCCGGAGATGTCGTCCCCGCGGGCGCCGCCGGAGCTTGCGGCGGTGGAGCCGGGTTGGTCGATGGCATGGGCCGGGTGGTCGCGGCCGAGGCCGGCGGGGTAGTGGCGACGGCCGGCGACAGGGGATGGGATCCAGCCGTTTGGGCGGGCGCTTCCACCTTGGTGATGGCCATCGCCGCGGGCGCAGGCGCAGCCTCAGGCTCTGGCAGTGGCCGCGGCCGCACCAGCAGGAAGTACACCACGTTGGCGCCGAGCAGCAGGCCGGCAAGGAACAGCAGCAGGCTCTTCATCCGGCAGCGTCCCGATGGCGCGCGTGCATCACGGCTGCAGCACGGCCGCCATGCCCGGCGCTACCGCCGCCGCCAGAACCTGGGCGTCCCAGTTGGTCAGGCGGATGCAGCCGTGCGACTGGGTCTTGCCGATGGTCGAGGGCTCCGGCGTACCGTGGATGCCGTAATGCTCCTTCGACAGGTCGACCCAGACGACGCCGACCGGATTGTTGGGCCCGGCAGCGATGGTGGCCTTGGCGTGGGACGCGTCGGCATCCCAGAACAGGGCCGGGTTGTAGTGGAATTCGGGATCGCGGGCGACGCCGTTGATCTTCCAGTCGCCGATCGGCAACGGATCGTGGGAACTGCCCGAAGTCGCGGGGAACCGCGCAAAGGTGGTGCCCGAGGCATCGACCAGGCTGACGCTGGCGTCCGACTTGTCGACGACGACCTTGTCGGCCTTCGGCAATGCGCTCGCGCCCACGACGTTGGGCACGGCCAGCAGGGTGCCTGCTGCGAATGCCTTGCCGTCATTGAGCTTGCCGAGCAGGTCGGGGCTGGCATGGAACTTCTCGCCCAGCATCTCCTGCAGCGACGCGTAGCCGAGCTTTGGCAGCTTCGACTTGGCCATCATGTCCGACGGGATGTTGGCGAACGGGCCGGCGGCGTCGGCGGCGGTGATCGTGTATTCGACCAGCGCCGGAGCGTCGTCCGCGCCAAGCGCCTGCCAGGTCGGTGCGTCGAGCTCGCCACTGGCCTCGAGCTCGTGCGCGGCCTGGAACGCGGCGATCGCACGACGTGTATTGCTTCCGCTCACGCCATCGATTTCGCCGGGCGAAAAATGCGCGCGGTCGAGCAGGATCTGCGCGCGAAGCACGCCGTCCTTCGCCAGATCCGCATCGGCCGCGGCGGCGACGGGCGGCGGGGCCGTTTCCCCGGGGGAGGCCGGCTGCGACTGCGCGTCGGCGGCGGTCGGGGGCGTGGCGGGTGCCGCGGGTACCGTCGAGACTTCGGCCTGGACCTGCTCGAACATGGGTTCGGGCGCCTCCTGCGAATGCGCCGGCGTTGCCATCGGCAACAGCGCCGCGGCAAGCGCGGCGGGAAGGAAACGCAGGGCTGGAGTGCGCAGGGCGTGTTTGCGGGTTGCCATCGTCGAACCTCTTTGGTGCGGATGGCGCGATGCTGCGGGACGCTGGTTCGCCATCGCGTGAATGCACGAAGGCGTTGGTTCAGGTGCGACGATCGATGTCACCCCCCCCCGGTGTCGCGAGCCCGCGGCCTCGGCTCCAGCGGGGCGGCCGGGACGGCGCTGTTCGCCGATCGACGACGGCGTCTCCGACCAGGCTGGAATCGTCAGTGCGCGGACCCGCGCGTGGTCAGGGTCACCATGCTCTCGCCCAGCGATCGCATCGACGCTTCCGGCATCGAGAACGCGACGTGCGACTGGCCGAAGGACAGGATCAGCGCGTGCTGGTCAGGGCTCACGCCCGGGCCGAGCGAAAACGAAGACGGCAGGACCAGGGCGCCGGAGCTCTCGCTTTCCGCGCTGCCCCCGGCGACTTTTTCGGCACTGTCCTTGGACGCCGCGAGCATGGCGGCGGCCATGTTGGCGACATCCAGCGGCGACAGGGTGAAATCGCCCAGCAGTTGCCCGTCCTTGGCGAAGCCGACGGCGATCTTGCCTTCGTCCGCGGATTCGATCAGCAATCCGGTGGTGAACCCGCTTGGGACCTGCATGGTGTGATTCCCTGGTAGTGAAATGGCCTGTTGGCGCCGGCCGCCGATGGGGCCGGGCCGCCCGGAAAAGACAACGCCCCGCAAGGCAGGGCCTGGGCGGGGCGCGGTTTCCGTATCCGTGATGCCACCAAATGGTGGCCGGGGAGGGAATCGAACCCCCGACACGGGGATTTTCAAGGCACAGTCGAAAAGTGCTGTTTATTCAACAAAAACAGCCACTTACGGCGCTTGCTCCTGTCAAATACGGCATATCACCCGCGTTAAAAGTGTAATTGAATGAGACCACCGTGGCTATCTGGGGCAGAACTTGAGTCAGTTCCCGGCCTCTGGTTGCGGTGGCCTTGTCACATTGCTGTGATATCGTCAGCGATATCATGACGCCAAAGAAGCTCGACAAGATCAGGCGGCATCTCACCTCAATGGCGGCCTCGCCTCATGGGCTGAAGTCGGACGAGCTGATCGCGTTTGCAAAAAAGTTGGGGAGAACGAAGAGCTCTCGGGGGAAAGAGCCGACATGGGTCCGAGAAGACATTCCGGAGCTCTCTCCTCCGCTTTCTATCCCCAATCATTCCAAGGCTCTCAAGTCGGGAACAGCTAGAAGCATTATTGATGCCCTGCTCAGTGATGTTGACGAGTGGGAATTGCACCTCGCCGAAGTCGAGGGTCCAGACCATGACCAAGAAGATGATGAAGACCTCAGTGCTTAAGACTGATCCAGCTGCAGTAATGAAACTGCCTTATGCGAGACGACTCACCCCCGATCCGGATGGCGGATACGTGGCAACGATTCAGGAATTTCCGGGTTGCGTCGCCGAAGGCGACACCGCGGATGAGGCGCTAAATAACCTGGAGGCTGCAGCGGAATCGTGGCTTGCAGCTCGAATCGGGCAAGGGCAGCCAGTTCCCGAGCCTGTTGCCCTGCATGGTTACAGCGGAAAGATTGCGCTAAGGATTCCGCGTGGAGTTCATAAGCAGGTGGCCGAATTGGCTGCGGCCGAGGGAACCAGCGTTAATCAGATGATTTTGTCGGCAGTTGCCTCATACGTCGGCGCGCACGGCGTCTTAGACATTTGTCGGCACGTTGCCATCCGCATGCAGCAAGAAAACATCTTTCGTCAGCTTCCGGTTAAAGAGGCGTTGTCTCTGAAGACAGCTAATGTTTTTCGCTTGCCGGCAGACGCTAGGCCGTACGGTCCCGTGTCTAACATGAAAGTGGTTGTTGGAGGCTATTAAAATGGCAGAAGTGACTCTATACACATTCAATCACAAGGAAGTAGCTACAGCGCTGATCAAACAGCAAGGGATTCATGAGGGGCGGTGGACTCTGGCGATGACTTTTTCGATCAGTGTTTCCAACATTGGATCGCAAGATCCGAACACCCAGTTGAAGCCCGGTCTAGTCGCTGTTGTAGATGCAATAGGGCTTCAGCGCGCGCAGCTTGGAGAGAACAACCATTCGCTCACAGTAGACGCTGCCGAAGTTAATCCAGCTTGAGTTGGTTGAAGCAGGAGGTAAGACTTGGACCCTATTAGCGCATTCAAGAGCGAAGTCTTTCGTCCGATTGCCTCGATAGTGCTGCCGGGCTTCTTAGCCCTAAGTCCCTTTGCGATAGTTCTTTCCAATGTCTCTGAGTCGGCCCGTCATTTTTTCGCTCAACATGAACTGCCTGCATATCTCTTACTTTTTGCCGCGGCAACTATTTTCGGGATGCTTCTTGAAAATGTGGGGGCAAGCATAGAGCGCGGCATTGATCAGTGCATGGAGAAGGAATATTTGCAGGGGACTGAAGACGTCTGGGATCTCTATCTTTCGCAGAACGGGAGTGATACCAATGCGCGTCGGTATCTTGGAACGCTAGTCACACGCATCAAATTTATAAACGCGTTGATTCCAGCGCTGATCGTTTTCTCGGCGGGGTTGTTCTGGCTCCATCTGCAGATTAAGGTTCTGCAGAATTGGCAAGTGGCTGCTTTCGGGATGGTGCTGCTTACGGTTCTCGTTTGGTTGTTTCGCATGTCCATTGATTTAAGCGAAGCAGCTTCGTTCAGCAGGCAAAGACTGCTCTACAGTGTCGATAAAGATATCAAGGGCTACGACCCTAGTGCGGCTACTGTCGGTAGACATCGCCATTTTGCGTATGTATGTGCAGAAATCCTCACGGCTAGGGTTGAAGAGTTAGATATCCGCGGGAAGTACTGGTTCACCGTTTTTTGGTGGGTGGCCAAATTGTCATGGATCTGGGCGCTAACAGCATTTGTAATGGCATTTGTGGTGTGGTGTGTCGCGTAAGAGAGTGCCTGGAGTCCGCGGCGCGTCGGCGGATTATTCCTGGCGCGCAGCGAGGTACGGTCGAGTCACGGGTGGTGAACTTGAGCAGATTCTCGCCGTGTTCGACATGGTCTGGTCAGAGCGTTCTGCTTGGCCTCAGCGAGAAGTCGGAAGCGAGGATTGGTTCTCGGCTGTCACGAAATTGACGGTAGTCCCAAGTTGGCTGCCGCTTTATCGCGATTCGCTCACAGTTCTGATAGCGCGAGTAGTGACGGCTGCAGGCGTGGGCCCCCAGTTTGTGGATGCGATCAAGTCGGACCGGCCTACTGAAAAGTTATTAGACCTAGTGGAGCAATTGCCGGATGAGCCGCCGGAGGATCTGAACGCAACGGCGATCGCGTTTGCGCTGGTGGGTAATCTCGACGCGATTTCCCACTACTCACGGTCGATCAATGACATGTTCCTTGCGTGTGAGAAGGGAGAGCTCGAAGCTCTCATTCAAGCACTATCCATAGATAGTCACTTGTCCGCCATGCCGTTCTTCCAAGCGGCGCTTCGCCTCGGCCAGCTAAGTGGCGATTCAACCGCAGCGGAAGAGATTTTCAAGGCAATTCGTGGACCGCATCGAAAGAGAAGTGAGTACCCCAAGCTACGCTGGGTCGAGTACTTGCTTCGTGATCAAGGAGCATTTGAGGCTTGCTCGCGCGAAGAGATTTATCAACTCTGCGTCGAGCATTTGCGCGTCTATGACCCTTCGGGTACCAAGAAGGATCCCAAGGCGGCCCTTTTCTCTCGTTTCCGCACCTGGCAGAAGGAAGCCGGAATTCAAAACCCGCGTTTTGGGTTCTCGGCTGCGGGTAAGTGACGACATAGCTTTCCTATCGCCCATTTCGGGCAATAGGAGAAATTGCTATGAACGAGAAGCAAGAGCGCCGCGCCGCGGCGGAAAGCGGCCAAAAGGCCGTGGGAGCGGCCGTGGCCGCGTCAGCCGCGGGTGCGCAACCCAGTATCACAGCACCCGCAAACAGCATCCGGCCGCTAAGGCATGGGGTGGACAGCCTTTATCTCTCCTTCCCGGGCGGCATTGACCCGGACCTGGCCGTCTGGCTGCAGGAGTGCAAGTTAAAGGCGCAGTCGAGCAACGATCACGTCATGGCGCTGGGTGGCATCGGCATGGGTGACCATCAGTTCACAGTGCTGCCGCGAGGACGAGGGCGCTTCGCGTTCGTGCTGGAGGACAACTGGTTCTCCATCCAGCTTTCGAACGCCTCTGCCGGGGTGTTGCCGCTGGCGCTGGTGCAACTTCGCAGCGAGTACCTGACCGCTGTCGGGCCGGACGAGGCCGTCGCCACGATCACCAAACTGGTCGAAGGCATGGGGGAGGTGACCGGCCCGCCGAAGATCAGCCGCATCGACCTGTTCGCGGACTTCTGCACCGATCACGACCTGGCATCGCTGCCCGGGAGCCATTGGGTCAAGCGCAGCAAGAAGCGGTCGATCCATGAGGAATCCGATCAGGTCACGGGTATTTCCTTCGGCAGCGGCAACGAAGTCAGCGCCCGGCTCTACGACAAGACCCGCGAGCTCCTGAAGTCGGGCAAGGACTACATGCGGCCGCTGTGGGCAATGGAGGGCTGGGATGGCGCGGCCCAGGTGTGGCGGATGGAGTTCCAGATCCGCCGCGAAGGCCTGCCCGCGCAGATGCTCGGGGCGGCGGCGGACGTGCTGGCCTGTAATGGCAGCCTCTGGCGCTACCTGTGCGATGACTGGCTGCGGCTGGCCATTCCCTCGGGCTCGGACGACACCCGCAGCCGGTGGCCTACCCATCCGCTCTGGGAGGATCTTTCGCGGGTCTGGGATATCGACCCGGAGGCGCCGCCCCTCACCCGCGTTCCCAAATCCCGCCTCCCCTCTGATGACCGCCTTTTCCGCCACGGGATCTCGGGACTGAGTTCCTTCATGGCCCGCGAAGGGATCACGGCGCTGGACGAGGGGCTCGGGGAATTCCTACACGCCATGGAGGCGTACTACGACAACCCGGCGCGGCAGTTCCCGGAAGGCTTGGAGGCCTACATCCGGCGCAAGACCAAGGCCAAGGCGCGGCGCTACAACGTGCGGCTGGACGGCCATGAACAGGGGTAGGCCATGCGCACGCTCGACCTGTCCGAAGCCGCCGAGTTCCTGCGCATGTCCCCAGCCGTCCTGCGTCGTCACGCGCGTCAAGGCCGCCTCAAAGCCGCGAAACCGGGCAAGCGCTGGGTGTTCCTCGACGGCGACCTTGCTGCGTATCTCGGTCAGCTTTACGCTGCCGGCAGGCAAGCGCCGCTAAGTGGCTCCAACCGGGAGAAATCCTCATGGGGCTATACCAACGCGGTGATGTCTGGTGGGTCCATCTCACCTCGCCAAACGGCACGCGAGTACGCCGCTCTACTGGGACTGACAACGAAACCCAAGCACTCGAATTCCACGACCGGCTCAAAGTCCAGTTGTGGGAGGAACACCGACTTGGCGTCAAACCCCAGCGCAGTTGGCAAGACGCCGCCGTTCGATGGGTGAAGGAAACCCGCGACAAGCGGTCGCATGGAAAGGACGTGGCCAAGTTGCGGTGGCTGGATCGCTACCTCGGGCACCTGCTGCTGTCGCAGGTGACCCGGGACGTGATCGACGCCATAGCCGAGCGCAAGACTCGCGAGTCGAGTCCGAGCAACGCCAACCGCTACCTGGCCTTGATCCGGGCGATCCTGAGACGCGCACGGGACGAGTGGAATTGGCTGGAGTCCATTCCCAAAGTCCGGTTGTTCCGGGAACCCAAGGGGCGGATTCGCTTCCTGTCCCCGGAGGAGGCGCGGCGACTGCTGGACGAGTTGCCGCTCCACCTTCGCGAGATGGCGCAGTTCGCGCTGGCCACGGGCCTGAGACAACGCAACGTGTCCTTCCTGCGGTGGGAGCAGGTGGACATGGCCCGTCGTGTCGCGTGGATCCATCCAGACCAAGCCAAGGCCGGACGGGCCATTGGCGTCCCACTGAACGAGTCGGCCGTCGCGGTGTTGCGGCGGCGGCTCGGGAAGGACAACGCGCACGTCTTTACCTATGAAGGCAAGCCCGTGGCGCGGTGTTCGACGAAAGCGTGGAAAGCGGCGCTGGAACGGGCAGGGATCGAACGCACGTTCCGCTGGCACGACCTGAGGCACACCTGGGCCTCGTGGCACGTCCAGCGCGGGACGCCGCTGCAGGAGCTCATGGAGCTGGGCGGCTGGGCCAGCTTCGAGATGGTCCTGCGTTACGCGCACCTGGCGGCGGAGCACCTGCGTGGCGCCGCGTGCCGGATCGACGACACGTTTTTGTCACAAACAGAAAACCCGCAACGAGTGCGGGCTGTCTGAGTCGCGTGTAAGGCCTTGAATTTCAACCACCAAGAGTGGTGGCCGGGGAGGGAATCGAACCCCCGACACGGGGATTTTCAAGCACCGCTTTGGCCATATTGTAACCGATTGTTTCGCAACGACTTCGCCCATGGGCGTAACTGGCCAGTTACAAAATCCTTGAAATATCATGCACTTAGTGTGCATTTGCCGTGGCGAGTGTGTATTGTTGGGTGGCGCAAAGTGCAAACCGAGTCGGGCCACAGTCGGGCCATAGCTCGGGCCACAACAGGACCGCCACCATGGCCAAGACAGACCGCAAGCCGCCCGAAACGTACAAGCTGGATGATGAGTTCATCCGCAACCGCGAACGCCCTGCCAAGGGCAACGTCATCTACTACGACAGCGAGGTGAAGGGCTTCGCAGTCCGCGTCACGCGAAGTCCGGATGCCACGTTCCTGTTCTGCTACGGCCCGACTCCACGCCGAATGGTCATTGGGAAGTGGACGGCCTCAAGTGGCGGTTCTCGCAGTTCAGTCGTGAAGCGGATGCGTGCGCTGGCCGCCGACTATCGAACGCAGGTGATCGCCGGGCGCGACCCCTACAAGGAGCGCCAGGACGATGAAGCCGAGCGCGAAGCCGCCCGGCGACAGCGTGAAGAAGCCGAGGCAGAGCGCGAAGCAGCCCGGATTCGTGAGGAGCGAGACGTCACCGTTGACGAACTTTTTGCCCGCTACCTTGCCGAGCATGGCCCAAAGTTGCGGCCCGCCACGGCTAGGGCTGCTAGCCGCCGCTTTAAGCGTCACCTGCGCGACGCATGGGGCAACCGCAAAGCAAAGGACGTCACCCGCGCCGACGTTGCGGCGCTGGTCAAGCCGCTGCGGGCGCAGGGCAAGGCTTCCGAGGTCGTCCACGTCCTGTCCTTGGTCAACGGCCTCTTTAGCTTCGCCGTGGACGATGACGAATTGGACACGATCACCGAGAACCCGGCGCGTGGCCTGAAGAAGAAGCTCGTGAGTAAAGCCGAGCGACCCCAGCCGAAAGATCGAGCGCTGGTGACAGCACGCGAATTCCGAGCGTTCTATCTGTTGACCGCACCGCGCGCTAATGACCAGGTCAAAGGTATGAACGCCGACGTGGCCGCCTGCCTTCGCCTGATGATGCTGACTGGCTGCCGCCCGAGCGAAGCGGCGGGCATTGAATGGGACGAGATCGACTTCCACGCGAAGCTGTGGAACAAGCCCGCCGATGCGCCGGGCCGGAGCAAGTCGCGCCGGGCAGATATGGTGCCGCTGGTCGATGAAGCGATGGAGATTCTGGTGGCGCGACGTGGCAACGGGAGCCAGTACGTGTTCCCAAGTGGGCGCAGTCGTCGCGCTGTCAACGGCGGTGGCGAAGGCGTGCTGACAGAGCATCGGTTGGCCGCAGCCCTGCGCGACGCAGCGCCCCGGCTTCGCCGCATGGGCGTCAAGGAGCCGTTCACTCCACACGATTTGCGAAGGACGGTCACGACAGGTCTGTTCGATATCGACGTGTCGGAGTACATCATTAAGCGCACGCTCAATCACTCGACTAAGGGCGTGACTGACATCCACTACATGAAAAGCATGCTGCTCCGGCAGCGGCGCGCAGCATTGCAGGGCTGGGTTGACTACCTTGAGCAAATGATTCGTGGCGCACCGCAGGCAGATAACGTGGTGGAGTTCCGCGCCGCAGCAGGAGGCCGCTGATATGGAAACGTGGGAGGAGCAAATGACCCAACACGCAGAGAAAGCAAGGCGGTACGCAGTGCTCGCGGGCGCGCACGGCTGGTGCACGGATGAAGGGGACGAGCATCGCCCCGCTGTCTTTGAGTACAACCGGCTTGATGCGCTGACGGTCGCGCGCTGGGGCGACTACGGTGAGTACGCGCAGCACTGCGCCAACAGCAAAGACTTGAAGAAGCAAATCAGGGTGGCTGACTACATCGCGAACGCAGACGCCGCTCGCGCGGCAGGCGTGGTCGTGATTCCTGACGTGACAGAGCGGCAGCTAGGTAAGGCCGAGTTCTTCGCGCGTCGCGCCGCAGGCGTGGAGCAACTGATGCGGCATGGCGGGTTCGCCGCGCGGCGTTCCGCCGAGTTGGAATGGAACATGCGTGAGGCTGAAGTAGAGACAGGCTTTACCCGCGACGATCCAAATCCAATCCGGCGCGAAAAAGTACGCAAGAAGTACCGCGCGCTGTGTAACCGGGATAGAAAGTCCTAGCTACGCAACCCTTGCCCGCGTAGCAGGCGCGGGCAATAGCTTGGGTGCCACCGAAACAACACGAACGGTGGCGGCAATGGCAACACCCCAGCAGCTGGACGAAGTCGTCAATGACTTCATGACCGCGCGCCAAGCCGCGCAGGCGATAGGGTGTCATCTACGCACCCTTAAGAACTGGAAGGCCGCAGGCTACGGCCCCGATCACTTCTACATCGGCAAGCGGTTGTTCTACCGCCGCAGCGATGTCATCGCGTGGCTTCAACAAATCAGCGCGACGCAGGCCCCGGTCACTAAGGGCCGAAAGGTTCGCGCATGAAGGACTCGGTAGCTCACTCAAAGTTGCGAAACATTCCACCGGAGTTGCGAGCGCGCGCACAGTGGGCGTGTTCGACCGGCAAGCCCGGGGCAGGGGACAAGGAGGGCAAGCGCCCCCGCAACACAAAGACTGGGGGCTTCGCATCCACAACCGACCCCGCAACGTGGGGCACGTTTGACGAAGCTGTCGCCTGCGCCAAGCGTAAGGGATGGGCGCATGTCGGATTCATGCTGAGCGCGGATGACCCGTTCGCAATCGTGGACCTGGATGACAAGCCGGATAAGCCTGCGTCCGATGCCGACCGCGCCCACTTCGCACAAATCGTCGCGGATATGGACAGCTATACAGAACGGAGCAGCAGCGGACGAGGCATCCACGTCATCGTAGAGGCGTCACTAGCCAAGGGCATCCATCGCGGGAATGTAGAGGTCTATTCCGATTCTAGGTACATGATCTGCACTGGGGACGTAATCCACGCCCGTTCGGTTGCGAAACGTCAGGCTCAGGTGGACGCGCTCGCCGCCCGCATCGCACCAGCGCCCGTGGCAACGCTGGCCCCTGTAGCCACAGCCGCGGAGCTACCGGACGAGGAAGTGATGGCCCGGATCGTGGCAAGTTGCGCCGCAGCCGCAGAGCTGGCCGCGTGCGACGACTGGGCATCGCTGGGCTACGACTCGCATTCCACGGCAGACCTCGCCTTTATGAATCACGTCGCCATGTTCGCGGCGAACGATGAGCAGGCTATCCGCGTATTCCGTCAATCTCCGCTCGGACAGCGCGACAAAGCTCAGCGCGACGATTACATGCGGGCCACGCTCGCCAAGGCCCGCGACGCGCAGCGGTTCGGCAGCGATGGCCCGGCCAGCTTGTTCAGCGATACGGCCAACGCGGGCCGCATCGTGCATCACATGGGCGGGTATCTGCTCTACGTGCCCGGTCTAGGCTGGCATGTATGGGACGGCGCGCGCTGGCGGCTCGACACGCTAGAGGCACGCCGACACGCAGGACGGCTAGGGCAGATCGTGATGGGCGAGGTCGCGGCCCTAATGGCAAAGGCCGCCAAGATCACAGACCGGGATCGCGCCGACCGGGAACGCGAGCTTGCGGAAAAGTTGCTGAAGTTTGCAGGGCAGGCCGAGAACGTCGCAAAGATTGACGCCGCGATGAAGGCCGCGGAACCCCTGCTGCGTGCCGATGCTGACAAGCTCGACGCCGATCCGTGGGCGCTGGGTTGTACCAATGGCGTCCTTGATCTCCGAACCGGCACGCTCCGAACGCCGGACCCACAGCAGCTCATCACGAAGTCAACCGGTGTTGCCTACGATGCCGCTGCGGTGGCTCCTACTTGGGATGCGTTCCTCGCACGGATCTTCCGATCGCGGCCGGAGTTGCCTGCGTTCCTGCAACGGCTTGCCGGCCTGTGGCTGACCGGGCTCACCGATCCTCCGTTCCTCGCGGTGCTGTATGGGGTCGGGGCCAACGGCAAGTCCACGATGGTCAGCGCGATCAGTCATGCCATGGGTGACTACGCCAGCGCCGCGCCTCCTGGTCTGCTCATGGCCAAGTACGGGCAGACTCATCCCACTGAGTTGGCATTCCTGCAGGGTCAGCGGTTCGTGGTCGCTGCCGAGTCGCGGGAAGGTGGCAGGCTGGACGAGGAACGGATCAAGGCGCTCACCGGCTCCGATCCGATCACGGCCCGCCGGATGCATCAGGATTTCTACACGTTCCTTCCCACGCACAAGCTCGGTTTGATGACCAATCACAAGCCGATGGTCCGTGGAATAGACGAAGGCATCTGGCGGCGCTTGTTGCTCATTCCGTTTGACGAGGTAATCCCCGAGGCCGAGCGCGACCCGACGCTGACCGGCAGGCTCCGGGCTGAGGCCCCGGGCATCCTTCGGTGGATGGTCGAAGGTGCGCGCCAGCTCCACGAGTTGGGCGCAAGGTTGGAGGTGCCCGATGCAGTGAAGGTGGCCACGCGGGAATACCGAACCGAGAGCGACGTTCTAGGCCTCTTTATCGCTGACGAATTCGTGATCGATGCAGCCGGGGAAGTTGTCTCTGCTGAGCTGTACGGCATCTACAAAACATGGTGCGAGGACAACGGCGAACGGCCCTTGCCTAAGAGGACGCTCGGCCTGCGCCTGCAAGAACTGGGCTTCGCCCCCGCCAAGGACCGGCGCGGGAATCGGCTGTGGCGTGGCTTGCGGCTGGCGGGCCGCGATGGGGCCAAATATCGGTGACTAGGTGCGGCGCACTACGCGCTCGCGTGCGGCCCTGCCGAGGTGGCCGCTATCGGGGTAGTGGTCGGGGGCTAGGTGCGCCGTGGCGGGCCAAATCGACTTGTTAGCGTGCGTGCTGGTCGGCGCGATGGCCCGGGGGCCCGGGGCCGGGCACCACGATGCAGGCGGGACGGCACAACGACGGCGCATCGGCGCATGTTTCGGGTTGTTACCTACGCGAAGGGCTTCTAGGGCTGTTTTACCGAAAACGTTCCCAATGCGCCGTCATTACGCCGTCGGTGTCTAAGTTGGCTATCGCTTCGCGTGGATGCAGCGACCCACTTTCCGATTTCGACCGCGCAGCGCCCCTAGGCCTGAGCCCGGCGTCCGTCGGCTCGGCATGGGGCCACCGTAACCCCGTGTCGGAGCCGCGCAGCCCTTATGCCGTAAGGCTTTGCGGCCTCCTGTAACTCGTCAGTTACGACCATGGCCCGACTGTGGCCCGGTTCTTCGTGCGCGGCGGGTTTTCGCAAGCTGCTACGCAACCGCCGCCCGCGTAGCAGGCGCGCCGCCGACCCTTGGCTTACCCCAAGCCCAGGAGCTGCGCCATGCAAACCCCAGTAGATGCCCGCATTGCCGACGACAACCGCCTACAGCGCGCCGTGCAACGCGCCATGGCCCCGGCCCAGCGCCCGCCGCTGCCCGGCCGGGCCCTAATCGGCGAGCGGCTTGCCGACCACGGCACAGACTCGGGCCGCGAAGCGCGGACCAAGATGGCCGATGAACTCCACCAGCTGGTGGCGCAGGTCGAAGCGCTGCGCCGCAACCCAACGTTGAACGCCGCACAGATCGAGCTTGCCGTGGCCGATGACGTGCAGGCTCGCGTGGATCGCCTGCTGGCGGAGTGCGAGGAACAGGGCCAGGTCATCCAAACGATGGAGCGCGCGGTAGAGCAGGGCATCGACGCGGCCCTTAGCCCGCCGCGCCCGGAGTGGTACGGGCTGGCGACGGAGTACCGCGCCGCGCTGCTCGACATGACCGATGAACAGCGTGAGGCCTTTATCGAACGATTGCAGGGCACGCGGGACATGCCGCTGCTGCGATATGCCATCGGCAGCGTGCCACCTGAGCTGTCCGGAGTGTCGTTCGGCGTGCATCGCAACATGGAGGGCACGCTGCTCGCCCTGAAAGACCCCACGCTGCTCTCTCGCCCCGCTGACCTGAAGAAACGTCGCGCTGCACTCGCCGTCGCCGTGGACGGCATCCGCCGCACCGCCGCTGAACTCGTGGATAGTGAGGCGGCTGCGGTGCTGCGCTCGCTTGCCGAGGGCAACCCGACATGATTGAAGCCCCCATGCACCCGGTGCTCTGCTCCAAGGGCGGGCGGCCGGTGCTCTCGCAAAAACCGCGTCAGCCGCAAGCCCACTGGGCTGAAATGATGCAGCCACTTCCCGGCCAAGTCCTGCGCCCGTTGCGCGATGCCCGCGACACCCGACGCTCCGTGCCCGGCCGTCGAACTCGACTGAATCACGCGCGCCAAGAACTCCGCATCTTCGCGGCAAATATGCAGCCATGGATGGCTGACGTTTACGCAATGATGGACCGGCGCGGCAGAGCATCCGTGGACCAAGACAATCCGCTCCAAGCAGAAGCTTTCCTTGCCCGACTGTCCAAATCTGGCCGCGATGCGCTCGCCAAGTGCCAGCGCGTGCGAGCCGCCATCGCCTACGCCGAGATGACGATTGAGTGGCTGGAATGGGAGCTTGCCCATGGCAATTAAAGGGCAGGGATGCAAGGTCTGCGATCACCCGGACAGGGCAAGCATAGAACTTGGACTGGCGAACAAAGTCCCCATCCGCGTTCTAGGCAAGCGTTACGGCCTGTCCTCGGATTCTGTGTGGCGACATGGTCAGCGCCACATGACGGCGGAACTCCACTCGCAGCTTATGACCCGTGGGCGCATGACCCCAGCAGACCTAGAAAATCTGCGCATCACCGAGAGCGAGGGCGTGCTCCAGCATCTAGTCGCGGTGCGTGGCCGCTTGTATGGACTCATGGATGCCGCCGAGCAACAGGATGACTATCGTGGCGCTGCGGCCATCGGCAATCAGATCGGCAAGAACCTAGAAACGACCGCGAAGCTTCTAGGTGACATTCGCACCGGGGCAGTTTCGGTCACGAACAACGTCCTTGTGATGCCGGAGTTCCACGCGCTCCGCACGACGATCATGCGTGCATTGCGGGCGCACCCCGAGGCCCGGGCCGACGTGGCCGCCGCCCTGCGCCAGTTGGAATCGCCCGACGTGCCACGGCAGGAATCGCCTGAGGAGCGTGAGGCCGCAGCGGGCGAGATGGACAAGGATCGAGAAGTTACGCGCCGGAGTAGGGCAAAGCGCAAAGGCCAGGTCATCGAAGGAGTCGCGCATCGTGTCGATCCTAGCGCGTGACCTTACCCGGATGCTCGATCCCGCGAGCGTGATGCGGGATGCGGGCATGGAGCCCGACGGCTGGCAGGAGGAAGTGCTCAACAGCGACGCGCGGCGGATGTTGCTGCTGTGCTCTCGCCAATCCGGCAAGTCCACAACGTGCGCGAGCCTTGCGGTGCATCAAGCCTTGTATGACCCGGGGCTGGTGTTGCTCATCGCCCCGGCTCAGCGGCAATCATCGGAGTTGTTCCGCAAAGTGCATGAGGTCTATCGCGCGTTGCCCGACGTGCCGCGCATCGTGCAGGAGTCGGCCATGCGGCTAGAACTTGCGAACGGCTCACGCATCATCGCGCTGCCCGGCACCGAGGGCACCATCCGCGGTTATTCAGGTGCCAAGACCGTGATAGTGGACGAGGCCAGCCGGGTGGATAACGCGCTCTTTGCCGCCGTGCGTCCAATGCTCGCAACAACGAATGGCAGATTCGTCGCGCTGACGACGCCCTACGGCAAGCGGGGATGGTTCTACGAGGCGTGGGAGCACGGCGAGGGGTGGCACCGCACGAAAGTCACCGCGCACGACTGCCCACGCATCGACCCGGAATGGCTCGCGGAGGAACGCCGCCTGATAGGCGATTGGCAGTTCCGCCAGGAGTACGAATGCGAGTTCGTGGACACAGACGAACAATTCTTTGCTTCGGACTTGATCGAAGCCGCCCTGACCAATGAGGTATCCCCATTGTGGAACTAGAGACGTACACGAGCGTCCCCGTTGACGACCGCCGCTTGGAGGGGAACCTGAGCATCGTCCGTCGTCGCGCGGTCGCGGTCGGTATCGACGTGGGCCAAGCCCATGACCCCACGGCCATCGCCATCGTGTCGCGCATCACCACGGATACAACGAACCCGGGGCTGAGTTTTCTCAACCCCGAACCGAACCCGCGTTATGAAGTGCAGCACCTTGAGCGCCTGCGCCTTGGGATGCCGTACCCAGCGCAAGTGGATCATGTGGAGGCGCTGCTGTGCCGCCCGCCGCTAAACCGCATGGGCCCGCGCGTGCTGGTCGATTACACGGGCGTCGGTCGACCTGTGTTCGATATGTTCGCGGGCCGCCACGCGCTGCGCAGGGCGCAGGGTGTCGTCATAACAGGCGGGCGCGACACCACGCGCCACGGGCCGGGCTGGTCGGTGCCGAAGGGCGAGCTTGTGAGCAAGCTGCAAGCGTTGCTCCACGCTGGGGAGCTTCGCATCGCCGCCAGCCTGCCTGACGCACCGGTTCTACTGCGGGAGCTCCAGGACTTCCGCGTGCGGTTCACGGAGTCTGGCAATGCCACGTTCAACGCCCGCGAGGGCGCTCACGATGACCTGGTCTTGGCGCTGGCGCTCGCGGTCTTTGGGCTCAGTCGCCCCGAGACAGTGCGGGAGTTGGACGTGGTGTGGGGGCGGTAAAAGTGGACTATTGGCTCCCCGTGCGATATTTACCCCTATTCACCAGCTGGGGGAGGGGGCGGGATGCCGACCGCAAAACGGAGCTTTGCGCTCAAGATCGTTCGTTTCAAGTCTGGCCGCAGGAGGGGGTTCTTACCCCCAGCTATGGACGCCCTGCTTAGAACTCTGATGGCCAATGCCCCCACGGTTGGGGGGCGCCACCTTCCGGCCCCTGCTGGCGTCGGGCTGGGGACGACCTGCTTTTACATCAACCGTGGCAAGCGTCGCAACGGGCGAGATGGCTACCTGATTGAGTGCGTCTGCTACGTCAATGGCGTGGCACCGGAACAGACCACGCCGGACTTCACCGCTAACTCGCTGCCGATCAACGCGAATCCGATTGTTGATCCGGCGACTGGTCAGACCCGGCAGGTCATTCATAGCTATCGGGCATTGTTCTACGGACAGTGCGCGGTCATCGAAGTGGAAAAAGGAGGTGGTGGTACAGCGACGCTGGCGCTTGCGCTGACGAGCCTTCTGCGCGCGCACGTCGATCCAACGCTCCCGGGTATCGAGTTGATGGATGTTCTGGGTGCTGACTTGCGTAGGTCTATCGCTGCCGCTGGTGGTGTGGAGAGGATTAGTGCGCGGCTTGCTACGTCCACGACGAACAGGATGCGTCCGCTGTCTTTCCGGTTGAGTAGGTTGAAGCAATGGGCAGGCGGTCGCGCAGTCGTACACGCGGACATTGAGTTTCCTGACGGTGAAAACATCAATAAGGGAATTGCTGCTTTGGACGAATATGCCGCAGATAGCGGACTTGATGCTGTCGCTGTGCATCTACGGGATGGGCAGAAAATTACGGGACTGCGGAAGTATGTGGAAAAGCGCCGTATGGATATTGCAGTTAACCCGTCCGGTGCGTACAACATGGCAGACATCGAGGACACCATGTGGAACTACCTGGATGAGTTGCGACGCCCCGATAACGATGGGTGGCGCATCATAGACAGCGATGGGCGTCCAGCTGGGGCGCGTGTAATAGACCAAGACGATGGCTGAGTAACGTGAGCACTGAAATGCGACTGCTGCCGGAAGAATGGACGGCGAGTTGGTCAGCCCTCCGAGCTATGGGAGGGTTGACCGCGGGCGTAGGTTTTAGCGTCCGGCATCTGGTCGCGTTTGCGGTGCCGCTGACGGTAGGCGTTTGGGTTGGCTGGCATGTCGCTCCCGCTTTCATGTCTGCCCAGCGCGAAAACACCCTCTTTGCTTTGCTCGCGGGTGTCATTGCGCTGGGAAGTTTACTGGCCGGTTTCATGGTCACGCTCATGCTGTTCACCGGCAGAATTGAGCAGGCTTCCGCGCTCACCCTTGAGGAACTTCAGGCGTACACGCAACGCATCAAGTTCCTGCTGTCGTCGCAGGCGCAGACCCTTTTCGCGGCCGTGCTTAGCGCGACGTTCGCCATCGTCTGGCTCTGCTTCTTCGCATTGGGTTTCGACGCAACTGCTCAGCGCATCGTGGGAGGCGTGTGCTTCGGCTTCACGGCAGTGGCGTTGCTTCGCTCCATTCTTGTTCCGTTGCAGATTTATGAGGTCCACGAGGCGGCGCTGGACGACGCTGTGGAGGACCGCATCAAGCAGGAACAGGCAAAGTACCGGCGCGACTGACGCCGCGCGCTCAGCGCGCCCGCGAAACCTTCCTAGCCGGGCGCGCTACGCACATGCTGGCCCAGTGCTTCGGCCCGAGTAGCGAAACGCTGGCGCCGCGCGTGTGCCCGGGTTGCGCCTGTGCGCGGCCCTGCGCGCAGGCTGCCCCGGTGCCGGTGTTCCAATCTCGGATCAGCCGGACTCCCTTCCGGGTGTAGTGGCCTAGGCACCGGGGCCGGGGCAGCATCGCCCGCCGCCCGGGGCGCTGGTATCGCCAAACGGCGCGCTAGGGGGTCAGAAAAGACCTACCCTTCAACCCCAGCAACGGGGGAGTGGTCATGGCTCGATTATTAGTGATGGTTGGAGCGGCGTTCTTAGCCGGGTGCGCCGGGGTTGGAGAAATGCGCGAGGAAGCGCCGTTCGCCACCTTCACTTCATCGAAAACGCCGGATGCGCTCGCCGCATGTATGTCAGAAGCATGGACGATGCAGGATCGCTGGCCGATGACGCCAGACGTTCGCATTAACCCAATCGCTGGGGGGAAGCAGGTGATGATTTACAACTCACAGAGCATGGCCCCTGACGTCTTTGCCGATATCACCACTGATTCCTCGTTGACGAAGATCAGCTATTACGCGAAGCATCGGCAAGCGTACAAGCAAACGTTTGCTGAGCTGACACAAGGCTGTCTCTAAGTCCCAGTGCCGATGCTTCGATCCCGTTTCGCCAGGATGCTGTGCGTGGTGACCTAGGTATCGGGGCAAGGCCAGCATCGCCCGCCGCTCCTACTCGTGGACGACCTTTACCCGGGTGCCAGTCGCTACGATCTCGTAGGTTTCGTCATCTATCTTGTTCACGCTGCCACCATTGGTATGGAAAGAGGGCAGACCCTCGATACGCTTGTGAGGATCGCTAAGGTCCCCGTCGTTGATGTAGCTGCGGCGAATATGGATGAGGTAGCGGTTGCCCGCGTCATCGACGGCGATAAACGAATCGCGTGACATGGCTGCTCCTAGGTAGTGGGCCAGGAGCAGGGTGCCGCGGTCCGTTCTCGCAAACTGCGACCGGTTGCACGGCTGCCAAGTGGATTAGGGGGGCGTCGGGCCACAGTCGGGCCATCGGCGCGCCGGGCTGCGCACGGCGGTCGCGGGCGCTGCCCCAAAAGCAAACGCCCCGCAGGGCTAAAACCCAAGCGGGGCGCGGCTTTGCGCAAATATCGCTGGGCCACCAAATGGTGGCCGGGGAGGGAATCGAACCCCCGACACGGGGATTTTCAATCCCCTGCTCTACCAACTGAGCTACCCGGCCGGTGCAACCCCCGCGCTGCCGGAAAACCCGGCTGCCGGATGCCGCGAAGCCCGCATCTGCGAGGGCGCGATGATACGGAGGCGGCGCCCGCGGGGCAAGCCGGATGGCGGCTGAACGGGGTTTGGAACGGGGCTTCCGGCGCGTGCGCGGGGGCGCAAGATGGTCGATACCTCCCGTGCCAAGAGGAAATCGCCATGCGCAGCCTGCCTTACGTCCTCCTGTTCGCATCGCTGTCGCTCGCCGCCTGCGCCTCGACCGGGCGCATGAGCGATACCGACAAGCTCGCGCTCTACAGCAGCCACGCCGGCGCGCCGGTCCGCGACATCCGCTACAACACGCCGATCGGCTGGGACAAGATCGACGACCATCACCTGCTGCTGACCACCCGGCCGACCGAGGCTTGGCTGTTGCGCATCTCCGGCCCCTGCATGGACTGGGGCGGCGCCACGCCGACGATCGTGATCAGCCCGGTTACCGGTGGCCGCCTGAGCGCCAAGTTCGACCGCATCCATACCCCGGAATCGCCGGTCAGCTGCCGGATCGAGGAGATCCGCCCGGTCGATGTCGCCGCGGTCCGCGCCGGCCGCGAAGCGATGGCGGCCAACTGAGTCCGTCGCTCAACCGGCGTCGTCCGGCGCCACGTAGCCGGCGGGCTTGTCCGCGCCGCCGGCAAACAGGAACTTCTCCATCTCGCCTTCAAGGAAGGCGCGGTGCTTCGGGTCCAGCGGCGACAGCCGGTTCTCGTTGATCAGCATGGTCTGGTGCGCCAGCCACGCCGCCCAGCCCTGCTTGCCGATGTGCGCGAACACGCGCTTGCCGAGGTCGCCGGGCCAAGGCACGAAATCCAGGCCCTCGGCCTCGCGCTGTTGGTATTCGCAGAAGACACTGCGGCTCATGGGCTGCCCTCCGGAAGCATGGTGTCCAGCAGTTTGCGGATCGGCGCGGGGATACCCAGCGTCGCCAGTTCGGCGCGCGCGACCCAGCGCAGGTCGTCATTGTCCGCCACCCGCGCATGCGGGGCCACCTCGCGCCACTGCAGCGGCTGCAGTTGCAGGCGGTAATGGGTGAAACCGTGGGCGATCGGGACGAGTGGTTCGCCGGCGTCGTAGTCGCCCACCAAGTGCCGCGCGAACCAGTCGCGCGCGAGCTCGTGGCCGGGTGCCTCCGGCAGCGACCACAATGACGCCCAGACGCCGGTCGGCGGGCGCCGCTGCAGCAGCACGCGGCCGTCTCCGCGACGCGCAAGCAGCACCAGGGCGCTGCGCTCGGGCAGCGGCTTGCCCGGTTTCGGCGTCGGCAGTTCGGCGACGCGGCCTTCGCGCAGTGCCACGCAGCCGTCGTGGACCGGGCAAACGATGCAGGCCGGGTCGTAGCGCGTGCACAGGGTGGCGCCGAAATCCATCTGCGCCTGGGTGTAGTCGGCCATGCGCCGGTCGGGCAGCTGCGCTGCGGCGATCGTCCACAGCCGTTTTTCGATTGCCGGCGTCCCCGGCCAGCCGCCGATGCCGTGCCAGCGCGCGAGCACGCGCTTGACGTTGCCATCCATGATCGGGAAGCGGTCGCCCCAGGCCTGCGCGAGGATGGCGCCGGCGGTGCTGCGGCCAATGCCGGGCAGCGCGACCAGCGCGTCGAGGTCGCGCGGCAATTGCCCGCCATGTTGTTCGACGCAGCGCCTTGCCGCCGCATGCAGGTTGCGGGCGCGGGCGTAGTAGCCGAGCCCGGACCACAGCGCGAGGACTTCATCCAGGGGCGCACGCGCGAGCGCGCCGACATCCTGCAACGCCGCGACGAAACGCTCGAAGTAGGGCACGACCACCCGCACCTGTGTCTGCTGCAGCATGATCTCCGACAGCCACACGCGGTATGGCGTGCGCGGGTGTTGCCATGGCAGGTCGTGGCGGCCGCAGCGATCGAACCAGGCCAGCAGGCGCGCCGCGAAAGTGTCGTCGGCGCCGATCGCGTCATTGCCCGGCATCGGGCACGCCGGGGTCGTCGATCGTGATTTCCACGCCCTGCAGCTGCGCGCCCGCGATCTCGATTTGCGGCGCGCTCGCCGTGCCGTCCATGGGCGGCAACGGCGACACCGTGTCGTTGTCGGCGGCAATCCAGGCGGTGACGTCCCGCAGTCGGAAACGGCCGTCGAAATGGCTGGCGTCGCGCCGCAACTCCAGGCCGGCGATGCCCGACAGGTCGGGTTGGCCGACGTAGTCGAGCGCGAACGGCAGCGGCGAACGGGATTGCCCAAGCGGCGCCGGCAGCGCCGGCCAGGTCGGCGGCCAGTCGGCCAGTGCGCCCTGCAGCCGCAGCACCAGCCGGCGCCCCAGGGCCAGGCTGCCGTGGGCGCCCAGCGAAGGGATCGGGGTGGCGGCCCCGGCCCCGCGGCCACGCAGGGAAACGCCCGCGGGCGACAGGGTCCATACCGCCTCGTCGAACAGCAGCGGGCCATGGGCGCCGAAGGCGAACGGCAGCCGCGTGGTGCCAGATTCATAGCGCGCGGCAACGCCGAGCCGGGCCGGGGTGATGCGCAGGTCGTCCTTGCCCAGCCGGAGCGGGCCGGAAAGCTTCACCGTGGCCGGCAGCCGCCAGTCGCTGCCGCGTGCCACGACGATGTTGCCGGCGGTGGCGAAGCCGGTGGCTTGCCCGTCCACCAGCGCGCCGGGGCGCAGGATCGCGACCGCCAGGTCCACCGGGATCGCCAGCGGCGGATCGAGGTAGCGTCCGCGCAGGCGCGCATGCAGCGGCCGGTCGGCGGCCAGCAGCGGCAGTTCCGCGTCGATGCCGTCGATGCGCCAGTCGTCGTTGCGGATGCTGCCGTCGCGGATGTGCAGGCCGGCGCTCAGCGTGGGCAGTCGCCGCGCCGAGGGCGGCCGCGTGGCCAGCCAATGCTGCATGGCCGGGAGGTCGAGCACCGGGGCATCGAGTTCCAGCCGGGTGGCGGCGAGCACGCCGCCGCGGGCGCGCAGGGTCGACCATGGCAGCGACACGAAGATGCGCCCGGCGCGCAGTAGCGGCGTCGCCGCGCCGGGCTCGCGCGCGACCACATCGCGCAGCACCAGCTGCGGCGTTCCGCGCAGGCGGTATTCGGCGCGGCCGACTGCGGAGATCTCCAGCCCCAGGGAACGGCCGATGCGATCGAGCAGGAAAGTCGTCGCGCGCTGCGGTTGCACCGCGATGCGCAGCGCCAGCCCCAATGCCAGCAGTACCAGCGCGACGACCAGCACGATGCGCGCGACCCGGCGCGGCGTGGCTGGTCCGGTCGCCGGCTCCGCGCTCATGCCGTGCGCGTATCCATGTCAGCCGCCGAGCGACGCCGGCAACAGGGCGTCGACGAATGCCTGGGCATCGAACACGCGCAGGTCCTCGGGCCGCTCGCCGATGCCGGCGTAGCGGATCGGGATCCCGAACTCGCGCGCGAGCGCGAACACCACGCCGCCCTTGGCGGTGCCGTCGAGCTTGGTGACGACCAGCCCGGTGACGCCGACCGCGGCGTGGAACTGGCGCAGCTGCGACAGCGCGTTCTGGCCGGTGGTGCCGTCGATCACCATCAGCACCTCGTGGGGCGCCGCCGGATCGAGCTTGCCGAGCACGCGCCGGATCTTGCCGAGCTCGGCCATCAGCCCCTGCTGCGTGTGCAGGCGGCCGGCGGTGTCGGCGATGAGGATGTCGATGCCACGCGCCTGCGCCGCCTGCAGCGCGTCGAACGCGACCGAGGCGGCGTCCGCGTCCTGCCCCTGGGCGACGACCGGCACGCCGTTGCGCTCGCCCCAGGCCTGAAGCTGCGCGACCGCGGCCGCGCGGAAGGTGTCGCCGGCGGCCAGCATCAGCGAATGGCCCTGGTCCTTGAAGCGCCGCGCGAGCTTGCCGATGGTCGTGGTCTTGCCGACGCCGTTGACGCCGACGGTGAGCAACACGAAGGGCCGGGCCCCGGCATCCACCTGCAACGGCACCGCGACCGGGGCCAGCAGCGCGACCAGCTCGCCGCGCAACGCGGCCAGCAAGGCGTTGGCGTCGGCGAATTCGCGCGCCTTCATGCGCTTGCGCAGGTCGTCGACCAGTTGCGTGGTCGCGGCGACGCCGACGTCGGCGGTCAGCAGCGCGGTCTCGATCTCGTCCAGCAACTCGTCGTCGAGTTTCGGGTGGCGCGAGAACAGGCCGCCGAAGCTGCGGGCGAAGCCGCTGCCACGCAGGCGTTCGCGCCAGCCCGGGGCTCCGGGAGCGGCGGCGTCGCCGGATCCCGCATCCGTGGTGCCTGCGGTTTCGCCTGTGCCGGATCCTGCGGCAGCGCCGGCTGGAGCACCCGCGGGAGCGGGGGATTCCGCGCCCGGCGTCGTCGTTGCAGCGGCCGGCGCGGCGGGGAAGGCGGCGGCGAGCGCTTCGATGTCGAGGCGTGCGCCGGGTGCTGCGTCCGTGGCGGGTACCGCCGCCGCCGGGGGCTTCTTGCGGCGGAAAAAACTCACCATCGTGGGGACCATCGCGCAGAATGGCGCGCATGGTAGCACCGCCCTCCGTGCAGGCCCGATGAGCCGGCGCACAGACAACGGCCCGTCCGGCAGCGTCCGCATCATCGGCGGCCGCTGGCGCGGCACGCGCCTGGCCGTGGCCGACGCGCCCGGCCTGCGGCCGACCAGCGACCGCGTCCGCGAGACCCTGTTCAACTGGCTGCAACCGGGCCTGGCAGGTGCGCGCGTGCTCGACCTGTTCGCCGGCAGCGGTGCGCTTGGGCTGGAAGCGCTGTCCCGGGGCGCGCGCGAAGCGGTGCTGGTGGAACGCGATCCGCAACTGGCGGAAACGCTGCGCGCCGCGGTCGGGCGCCTGCAGGCCGAAGGGCAGGCGCAGGTCGTGCGTGCGGATGCACTGGACTGGCTGGGCGCGCCGATGTCGGGCCGCTTCGACCTTGTCTTCCTCGACCCGCCTTTCGCCAGCAACCCCTGGCCCGAGTTGCTGCGGCTGCTGCCGCCATGGCTGGCCGCCGGGGCCCGGCTGTATGTCGAAGCGTCGCTGGCGGCCACGGTGCCGTTGGGCCCGGAATGGCTGCCGCAACGCGAAGGCGGCACCCGCGAGGTGCGTTACGCCCTGTACCGGCACGCCCCGCGGGCGGGGACGCCCGCTGCTACACTGGCGCCCGAACCCAACGCCGACGGCGCAGCGACTGAATGAGCGTGGCCCGCACCCGCATCGCGGTCTACCCCGGCACGTTCGATCCGGTCACGAACGGGCACGTCGACCTCGTCGATCGCGCATCGCCGCTGTTCGAGCGCCTCGTGGTAGGCGTGGCCGAAAGCCCCGGCAAGGGGCCGGCGCTGCCGCTGGCCCTGCGGGTGGAACTGGCGCGCGGGGCGCTGTCGGCCTACGGCAACGTCGAGGTCATCGGCTTCGACGGCTTGCTCGCGCATTTCGTCCGCGACCTCGGCGCCGGCGTGCTGTTGCGCGGGTTGCGCGCGGTTTCCGATTTCGAATACGAATTCCAGCTGGCGAGCATGAACCGCCACCTGATCCCGGACGTGGAGACCCTGTTCCTGACTCCGGCCGAGGAATACGGATTCATTTCTTCTTCGCTGGTGCGCGAAATCTCCCGCCTGGGCGGCGACGTTTCGGCTTTCGTGCCGCCGGCGGTGGCCCAAGCGCTGCAGGCCCAATGGCAGCGCAATGTTGCATGACAAGACTCCTCGGGGGAGACGTATGAAGACCATGACCCGCCTGATCCTGATCGCGCTGCTGGTGCTGCCGTTCGCGGCCTGCAAGAAGGCCGAGGCGCCGCAAGCCGTGGTCAAGGCGCCGATGAGCGCGCCCACCACCGACGACCGCCAGGCCTGGGTCGATTACCTCAACGACGTCGTGCCGCGCAACATGACCGGCATCGCCAACCAGCCGTACGTGTACCTGCTGCCGGGCGAGAGCGCGGCCGACTTCCAGGACCAGTACGACCGGCTGCTGGAGAAGGCGCAGTCCGACGTCGCCCGCGGCATCATCGCCGGCAACCTGCTGGCCTATGCGTCGCCGGCTTCGGCGAAGATGGCCGACCTGGTGATCGCCTCGTTCGATGGCGTGCCGGCCGACTCGATGAAGAACGTGCGCGTGCTGTTCATCGGCAAGGCCGCCGACAACGAGCGCGTCAAGGCGGCGGTGAGCCCGGCGGGCGTGGAGTACGTGTTCGTCGATACCGGCAAGTGATGCAACGGGCGTCCGCGCCGCGCGCGGACGCCTTTTCCGTGTCGCCATCCCGCGGGCGCGGTAGTGCGGTGTAGTGCATGCGGGGCATCGGCTGGCAGGGCAGCGGACGCGCCTGGTCCGTGCCCGATGGCCGCGATCGCAGGTCCCGTGGCTCCGGATTCCGGGCCAGCGGCATAGGGTCACCCGGGTTCCCGTTTTCGCGGGAACGACGGGAAACAAGCAGGTCGTCGTTACGGAATGTCCCTCAAGATCAACGAACTCTGCGTCAACTGCGACGTCTGCGAGCCGGCCTGTCCCAACCAGGCGATCACCCAGGGCGAGACCATCTACGTGATCGACCCGGCGCGCTGCACCGAGTGCGTCGGCCATTTCGACGAGCCGCAATGCGTGGTCGTGTGCCCGGTCGAATGCATCGACCCCGATCCGGAGCATCCGGAAACCGAACCGCAACTGCTCGCCAAGCTGCGCCGGCTCCAGGCCGAAGCGGGCAGTCGTTGAGCGGCGCCCACGCCGAACCGGGCAATCGCTCCGTGACCCGAGCCGGTGGTCGCCGATAATGGCCACCGTCCGCGGCCCTCGCCGCGCCCCGAGGGAAGCCGCATGACCCAGACCCGCCACGCCGCCACGCGCCTGCTGCTTGCCCTGGCGTTCGCGCTTGCGCCCGCTGCGCAGGCGCGACCCGCGCAGGCGCCGCCGGCGTCGCATCCGCCCGGCGCCGCGATCGCCAGCGGGCATGCGCTGGCCACCGATGCAGGCCTGGCCACGATCCGCGCCGGCGGCAATGCCTTCGATGCGGCGGTGACGGTGTCCTCGGTGCTGTCGGTGGTCGAGCCGATCAGCTCCGGCCTGGGCGGCGGCGGCTTCTTCCTGCTGCATGACGCGAAGACCGGCAAGGACGTGTTCCTGGATGCGCGCGAGATCGCGCCGGAAGCGGCCATGCCTGCGGAGTATCTCGACAAGGACGGCAACCTGGACCCGGACAGGTCGCAGAACGGCCCCTGGTCGGCGGGCATCCCCGGGCTGCCCGCGGCGCTGGTGGAACTGGCCGGCAAGTACGGCAGGTTGCCGCTGGCGACCACGATGGCGCCGGCGATCGGCTACGCGCGCGATGGCTTCCCGGTGTATGCGCGGCTGGAAAAGGGCTACGCCTCGCGGCGCACGGTGATGGAACGCTATCCCGGCACGCGCGCGGTATTCCTCGCCGACGGCGATCCGCCGCAGGTGGGCGAGACGCTGCGGCAGCCCGACCTGGCGCGCACGCTGCAGCTGCTCGCCGACAAGGGGTTCGATGGCTTCTATCGCGGCGACGTCGCCGGCAAGCTGCTGGCATCGGTCAAGGCCGAAGGCGGCAAGTGGACCGCCGCCGAACTTGCCGGCTACCAGGTGCGCACGCGCGAGCCGATCCGTTTCCGGTACCGCGACTGGGACATCACTACCGCGCCGCCGTCCTCGTCGGGCGGCGTGGCGTTGGCGGAAATCCTGCAGGTCGCATCGGGCTGGGACCTGGCGAAGCTCGACCGCGCGCATCGCATCCACGTGCTGGTCGAGGCCATGCGCCGCGCCTACCGCGACCGCACCATCTACCTCGGCGATCCGGACTTCGTGAAGATGCCCCTGGCGCGGCTCACCAGCGCCGATTACGCCGCGGGCCTGCGTGCCACCATCCATCCCGACAAGGCCACGCCGAGCGCGCTGCTGCCGGGACAACCGGCGCCGCTGGAGGACGAGGAAACCACGCACTTCTCGATCATCGACGCCGAAGGCAACATCGTCTCGGCCACGCAGACGGTGAACCTGCTGTATGGCTCGGGCCTGGTCGCGCCCGGCACCGGCGTACTGCTCAACGACGAGATGGACGACTTCGCGCTCAAGCCGGGCACGCCCAATGCATTCGGGGTGATGGGCTTCGAGGCCAACGCGCCGAAGCCCGGCAAGCGCATGCTCAGTTCGATGACGCCCACGATCATGGCCTCGCCAGCCAAGGTCGCCGTGCTCGGCGCACCCGGCGGCAGCCGCATCATCACCGAGGTGCTGCTCGGCATCCTCGGTTACGACGATGGCCTCAGCGCGCAGCAAGTCGCGGCCAAGCCGCGCTTCCACCACCAGTGGCTGCCGGACGTGATCTCGGCCGAATCCGGCGCGTTCGACGCCGACACCGTCGAGGCGCTGCAGGCCATGGGGCATACCGTCAACGCCGGCGAAGGCACCTGGGGCAACCTGCAGACGGTGGCCTGGGACCGCATCACCGACACCCTGTCCGGCGGCACGGATCCGCGCAATCCGGTCGGCAAGGCGGCGGTGCAGGCGTCGCCGTAGCGGCGCGCGAGACAGGGACAGGACGCAGCAATGGCCGACAACGACAACAAACCAGGCGGCGGCAAGCCGATCGTGCACGTGGTACCGGCGATCCTCACCGGGGCCGCGGCGCTGATCGCGGCGCTCACCACGGTCTATGTCAACGTGCGCGGCGACCGCTCGCCACCCCCGCCACCACCGGCCACTCCTGCGGCGCAGGTGTCCGCACCGGTACCGGCGCAGGCCGCGGTCGCCCAGGCCGCCGGCAGGCTGCTGCTGCAGGTCGATCGCATCGCCGTGCAGCACGACGGTTCTCCCGGCACCACCGACTGGCGCTTCACCGTCGAGGCCGACGGCGAACCCCTGTTCGTGTTCTCGCAGGATGCCCTCGACGACACCGGCGGCCGCAACGTCGCGGTGCCGGAAGCCGCTGCCGGCAAGCTGGTGCTTGCCGCCGGTGCGCCGGTGCGGATCTCGGTGCAGGGCTGGCGCGGCAGCCGCCTGCGATTGGCGCAGGGCACGCCCGACGTGCGTGGCGACGGCATGCTCGGCGCGGCGGGCGCGCTGGCGCCGATGCAGGTGCAGGGTGAAGACGCGGGCGATGGCGCTTTCGTGTTCTATTTCTCGGCCGCCGCCAGCGACGACACGCCCTGACCCGCTGGCGGGGGTTTAACAGTTCCGGGCGTTAGAATCGGCGCATGAAACTCTGGTCGATCCCCGGCAATTCGCAGAAGCTCGATGGCGGAGCGATGTTCGGCAACGCCCCGCGGGCGATGTGGTCGCAGTGGTCGCCGCCGGACGAGGCCAATCGCATCGACCTGGCATGCCGCGCATTGCTGGCCAGCCCGCTGGCCGGCAAGACGGTGCTGTTCGAGACCGGCATCGGTGCGTTCTTTCCACCTGCGCTGCGCGAGCGCTACGGCGTGCAGGAAGAGCGGCACGTGCTGCTGGAATCGCTGCGCGCGGCGGGCTTCGAGCATGAGGATGTCGACGTCGTGGTGCTTTCCCACTTGCACTTCGACCATGCCGGCGGCTTGCTGGCGGCGTGGCGGGAGGGCGTCGCGCCGCGGCTGCTGTTCCCCAACGCCACCTACCTGGTCAGCGCTGCCTGCTGGGACCGCGCCCGGGACCCGCATCCGCGCGACCGCGCCAGCTTCATCGCCGAGTTGCCGGCGCTGCTGGAGGAGAGCGGCCGGCTGGAGATCGTCGACGGCCCGTATTCGCAGGCGCTCGGCCATGCCGTGCGCTTCCACTACAGCGACGGCCATACCCCCGGCTTGATGCTGGCGGAGATCGTGGGCCCCGAGCACGCCGATGGCGAGGACCACGGCGGCGTGGTGTTCTGCGCCGACCTCATCCCCGGGCGGCCGTGGGTGCACGTGCCGATCACCATGGGCTACGACCGCAACGCGGAACTGCTGATCGACGAGAAGCGCGAATTCCTGGAAGACAAGCTCGCGCGCAACGTGCATCTGTTCTTCACCCATGATCCGGGCTGCGCGCTGGCGCAGGTGACGCGCGATGCGCGCGGCCGTTTCGGCACCGCGCATGAGGTCGCCGAACTGCACGCGCGGGCGCTGGCGGCATGAAGCGGGCGTGGCGGCCGGCGGCGGCGTTCGCGCTGGCCGTCGCCAGTTGCGGCGTGCCCGCATTCGCGCAGGAAGGCGGGACCGCGCCGCAGCCCGGTGCCACCCCGCAGCCCGAACGTGCGGTGCGCGATCCGGACTTCGGAGTGGCCGCGCGCCACCTCGGCCTCGAGCGCCGGGTCGAGATGTACCAGTGGCATGCAGCCGGCCAGGGCTATGCGCGCGGCTGGAACGAGCAGCCGCTGGATTCGTCCGGCTTCGCTCCCGGGCACGACAATCCTCCGTTCCCGCTGCAGGGACGGCGCTGGCTGCCCGGGTCGGTCAGCGTCGATGGCGCGCCGCTGGCGGCGCAGGTACTCGAACGGCTGGGCCAGTGGCGCGACTTCCGCCCGAGCTTCAATGCCTTGCCGGGCAATCTTGCGGCGACGTTCCAGCCCGAAGGCGACGGCCTGGGCAGCGCCGAGAACCCGCTCGATCCACAGGTGGGCGACCTGCGCATCCGCTGGCGCGAACTGGTGCTGCCACCGCTGCAGGACAGGATCGTGCTGCGCGACGGCCGCTGGCAATTGCGCAACGATGCCGCGCCGATCGCCGTGGCCGGCACAGGCAAGGCCGTTGCGGGAACGTCCGCTGCCCGCGCGCGCGGGACGGGGCGGGCGTGGTGGTGGCTGGGCGGCGGCGCGCTGGCGCTGCTGCTGGGCGCGCTGCTGGCGGTGCGCCGTCGCCGCGGCAACCGCCAGGACAAGGCCTGACTGGTGCATGTCGCCCCGAGCGCAGCAACGGACCCGCTCCCGCCAGTCACCGGAGCGATCCCTCGCCACGCCCTGGAAGACGATTTAACTGCACGTTCGCGGGCGCGCCGCACCGCAATCGCCATGAAGTAGGGGGACATCCATGCCGCGGATCACGCTGCTGTTCGCATCGCTGCACGCACTGTTGCTGCTGGCCTTGCTGGCACGCATCTCGCGCCATCGCCACGGCCACCGCATCGGCCTCGGGGACGGTGGCGACGCGGAACTGTCGCGCAAGATCAGGGTGCACGGCAACTTCATCGAGCACGCGCCGGTCGCGCTGCTGCTGATGGCACTGCTGGAACTGTGCGGGTTGCCGGCGCCGTGGCTGTGGGCGATGGGCGCGGCACTGCTGCTCGGGCGCGTGCTGCATGCGATCGGGCTGTCGCGCAGTGGCGGGCATTCGTTCGGCCGCCTCTACGGCACGGCGCTCACCTGGCTGGTGTTGCTGGCGATGGCGCTGGCCGGGCTCTGGCTGGCGCTGCCGGCGCTGTCGCGCTGAACGACCAGACCTGACATGCACGAGGCCGGGATGCCCCGGCCTCGTGCGTGTACCGCGATGGCGGCCGCGGTTACGCGGCGGCCGACTGCTGCTGGCGCGGGCCTTCCAGCAGGGCACGCTTGACCAGCGAGGCCACCAGCGCCAGTTCCTCGGCGTCGATCGCGAAGTGCGGGGTGAAGCGCAGCGAATTCTCGCCGCCGTGGATCACGCCCAGGCCGCGCTCGCGCAGCCATTCCTCGCTGGAACCGGCGCCGTAACCCTTGAACTGCGGCGCCAACTCGCACGAGAACAGCAGGCCGGTGCCCTGGACCTTGGTGACCAGGCCGCCGAGTTCGGCCTTCAGCGCTTCCAGCGCGGCGATCGCCTGCCTGCCGCGCTCGCGGATATTGTTGCGCAGCTCCGGGGTCAGCTGCGCCAGCACCGCGCAGGCGACGTCGAGCGCCCGCGGGTTGGCGGTCATGGTGTTGCCGTAGGTGCCGCGCGCGTAGATCGCGGCAGCGCGTTCGTTGGTGGCGAGCACCGACAACGGGTACTGGCCGGCATTGAGGGCCTTGGAATAGGTCTCCATGTCCGGCGCTTCCTGGCCTTCGAAGCCGGGGTAGTCGACGATCGACAGGGTGCCGGTCGCGCGCAGGCCGGCCTGGATCGAATCGACCAGGAACAGCGAACCATGCGCCCTGGTCAGTTCCCGCGCGGCGGCGTAGAACGCCACCGGCACGCTGCGGCCCGGGTCGCCTTCGCCCATCACCGGCTCCAGGAACATCGCCTCGATGAACCAGCCATTGGCGTCGGCATCGGCGAACGCCTGCTTCAGGGCATCGATGTCGTAGGGCTCGATCGCGACCACGCTGTCCTCGCCGCGGTAGCTGGCGAGGAACTTCAGGTAGTTCTTGCGGCTGGAATCCGAATACAGCGCCGGCCGGTCGGTGCGCCCGTGGAAGCTGCCCTTCACCACCAGCCGCTTGACCTTGCGCCCGGCATGGCGCGCGCCCGGGTCGGTCATGGCCTTGGTGTTGGTGTCGGCGATGCGCGCGGCCAGCGACACCGACTCGGAGCCGGAGTTGAGGCACATGAACTTCGCGTACGGGCAGCCGTCGGCGCGCGAGTGGCCGATTTCCCTGCGCAGCGCGCGGGTGAAGCGCAGCTGCGACAGGTTCGGGGTCATGATGTTGGCCAGCGCCTGCGGCCTGGCCATGGCGTCGAGGATCGCCTGCGGCGCATGGCCGAAGCCGAGCATGCCGTAGCCGCCGGTGTCGTACAGCACCGCGCCTTTCAGCGTGACCAGCCAGGGCCCGCGCGCGGCCAGGGCCACGTACGGATTGACCGCGTCCTGCGGATAGAAATTGACGAAGTCGGCCTGCACCGCCTGCACCTGCGCGTCCTCGTCGAGGTCCAGCAGTTCGGCGAAGTCGCCCTTCACCCGCGAATATTCCGCGGCCGCCGCTGTGACCGCGGCCACCAGGTCGGGATGGCTGGCGCCGAATCGCTGCAGGGTCGCGTCGTCGAGGCCGGTGGTGCGCCGCTGTCCGGGATGGGCGCGGAGCGGGGCGAGTAGGTCGAGCAGGGTCATGGTGATCCTCCGGTAAGCGGGCCGGGCAGCGGCGCGGCAGCTGGCAAAGAACCATTATCTGGAACTCGTCGTCGATTGAAAGGTGCGATTTGCACGAAATCAATGTAGATTTCGGCAAATCGACGAAATGGAGTGGCCGATGGCCCTCAGCCGAGCCGATGAAGCCCTGCTGGCGGTACTGCGCGAGAACGCGCGTGCCTCCGCCGCCGAAATCGCGCGGCGCCTGAAACTGTCCCGGACCACCGTACAGAGCCGGATCCAGCGCCTGGAGCGCTTGGGGGTGATCGCCGGCTACACCGTGCGCGTGGGCGAGGATTTCAGTCGCGAGCGGATCCGGGCGCTGATCATGGTCACGGTCCTGCCCAAGCAGATGCCAGCGGTGGTGGAGGCCTTGCGCGCGATGCCGGAGCTGCGCAGCGTGCAGTCGGTGAGCGGGGCGTGGGACCTGGTGGCGCTTGCGATCGTGCCCACGGTCGGCGAAATGGACGAACTGACCGACCGGATCGGCGCGCTGCCCGGCGTGGAGCGCACCACCTCGTCGCTGGTGTTGTCCACGAAATTCGAACGCTGACAGGGATTCGGGCAATGGCCCGCGCGGCCGGGACGGGTGGCGGGCCTGGGCCCGCCCTACAATGCGCGGCTGACCGCAAACGACTGCCGGCATTGAAGAAGTCCGATTTCCGCTACGACCTGCCGCCGGAGCTGATCGCGCAGGCGCCCCTGCCCGAGCGCTCGGCCAGCCGCCTGCTGCTGGTGCCGCCGGCGCCTGCCCCCTTCGCCGACCATCGCGTCCGCGAGCTGCCGCAACTGCTGCAGCCCGGCGACCTGCTGGTGTTCAACGACACCCGCGTGATCCCGGCGCGGCTGCTGGGCACCAAGGCGACCGGCGGCCGGGTCGAGATCCTGATCGAGCGGCTGCTGCCCGGCAACGAGGCGCGCGCGCAGGTCGGCGCCAGCAAGTCGCCCAAGGCCGGCAGCCGCATCGCGCTGGACGCCGGGGGCGAGGCCGAGGTGCTGGGGCGCGAGGGCGAGTTCTACCACCTGCGATTCGACATCGACGCGCCACTGGATGCCTGGCTGCAGCGCGCGGGCCGCCTGCCGCTGCCGCCGTACATCCACCGCGACCCCGATGCCGATGACGACGCCCGCTACCAGACCGTGTTCGCGCGCCGCACCGGCGCGGTCGCGGCACCGACCGCGGGCCTGCACTTCGACCAGGCGCTGCTGGAGGCATTGCGCCTGCGCGGGATCGAGACCGGCCACGTGACCCTGCACGTCGGCGCCGGCACCTTCCAGCCCGTGCGGGTGGACGAGCTCAGCGAGCACCGGATGCACAGCGAGTGGCTCGATGTCGGTTCGGCGCTGGCGGAGCAGGCCAGGCGCACGCGCGAACGCGGTGGCCGCGTGGTCGCGGTCGGCACCACCGTGGTGCGGGCGCTGGAGAGCGCGCTGGTGGACGGCGAACTGCAACCGTTCGCCGGCGAGACGTCGATCTTCATCCTGCCCGGCCATCGCATCCGCAGCGTCGACGCGCTGCTGACCAACTTCCACCTGCCGGAAAGCACGCTGTTGATGCTGGTGTCGGCGTTCGCCGGGCGCGACCGGATCATGGCGGCGTACGCGCATGCGATCGAGCAACGCTACCGCTTCTTCTCGTACGGGGATGCGATGTTGTTGTTTCCGCGCCTTGACCAAACCGGCACGCCGTGATGATGGACGCGTCCCAACGCGCCATGGAAATCCGCTTGCTGACGGCGGGAGGCATTCCATGAGCCGCATGTCGTTCGAACTGCTCGCCAGCGACGGCGCCGCGCGCCGGGGGCGGCTCGCGTTCCCGCGCGGCACGGTGGAAACGCCGGCATTCATGCCGGTCGGCACCTACGGCTCGGTCAAGGGCGTGCTGCCCGACCAGGTGCGTGCGCTGGGCGCGCAGATCATCCTCGGCAACACCTTCCACCTGTACCTGCGGCCGGGGCTGGAGGTGATCGAAGCGCACGGCGGACTGCACGGTTTTTCGCGCTGGGACGGGCCGATCCTCACCGATTCTGGCGGCTTCCAGGTGTTCTCGCTGGCGCACCGCAGGAAGATCAGCGAGCAGGGCGTGACGTTCCAGGCGCCGACCGATGGATCTACCGTGTTCCTCGGGCCCGAGGAATCGATGCGCATCCAGAAGGTGCTCGGCAGCGACGTGGTGATGATCTTCGACGAATGCCCGCCGGTGCACGTGGACGGCGTGCCGGTGGGCGCGGACCTGGTGCGGCGGTCGATGGAACTGTCGCTGCGCTGGGCCGGGCGCAGCAAGCGTGCGCACGAAGGCAATGACGCGGCGTTGTTCGGCATCGTCCAGGGTGGCGTGCACCGCGAGCTGCGCACGCAGTCCGCCGAGGGACTCAAGGCGATCGGCTTCGACGGCTACGCCATCGGCGGGCTGGCAGTGGGCGAGAGCGAGGCCGAGCGCAATGCCATGCTCGACCACACCGCGCCGCAGTTGCCCGAAGAGCGGCCGCGCTACCTGATGGGCGTGGGGCGCCCCGAGGACCTGGTCGAGGCGGTCGCCCGCGGCGTGGACATGTTCGACTGCGTGATGCCGACCCGCAACGCGCGCAATGGCCACTACTTCACCGCCACCGGCACCGTGCGCATCCGCAACGCGCAGTACGAGCGCGACCCCCGCCCGATCGAGGAGGGCTGCGGTTGCCAGGCCTGCGCCGGCGGCTATTCCCGCGCCTACCTGCGCCACCTGGACCGCTGCAACGAGATGCTTGCGCCGATCCTGGGGACCCTGCACAACCTCTGGTACTACCAGCAGCTCATGGCCGGGATGCGTGCCGCGATCGCCCAGGGAACCTTCGCTGCCTTCCGCGACTCCTTCCATGCCGCCCGCGGCCGCGGCCGGCCCGCCTGAATCCGGCCGCCGCCGGCTACATGGCATAATTCCCAGCTATTTCGCCACCGGATGCCCCGATGAACCTGCTTGACCTGCCGCTTCTGGACCTGCTCGTTGCCCCCGCATACGCCCAGGCCGCCGGCCAGCCCGCCCCGGGCGGCCTGTTCGGTGGTGGCCTCGGTGGCCTGCTGTTCCCGGTGGTCCTGATCGGCGTGATGTACTTCCTGATGATCCGGCCGCAGATGAAGCGCGCCAAGGAACACCGTGCCATGCTCGACAAGCTCGGCAACGGCGACGAGGTGATCACCAACGGCGGCATCGCCGGCGTGGTGCGCGAGATCGGCGACAGCTTCGTCAGCGTCGAGATCGCCGACAACGTGCGCGTGCGCCTGCAGAAGGGCGCGATCGCGAACGTCCTGCCCAAGGGCACCCTGAAGTCGGCCTGAGCCGGCACCCTTCCCGACCTGACCTTTCCAAGAATTTGCGCCGGCCGCCAGGCCACGCGCGGGGCTTCACGATGCTCGAATACGGCCGCTTCAAATACGTCACCATCCTGGTCGTGGTGTTGCTCAGCGCGTTGTATGCGCTGCCCAACCTCTATCCGCAGGATCCGTCGGTGCAGATCACCGCCAACCGCGGCTACCAGGTCGACGCGGCGCTGGAGCAGAAGGTCGTCGGCGAACTGCGGAAGGCCGGCGTCGCGCCCAAGGCGGTGGAACTGGAGAAGGACGGCGAGCTGCTGGTGCGGCTCAACGACGTCAACGCCCAGACCCACGCCAACGACGTCCTGAACGCGGCGCTGGGCGAGCATTACGTGATCGCGCTCAACCTCGCCTCCACCGTGCCCGACTGGCTCGGCGCGATCGGCGCGCGGCGCATGCTGATGGGCCTGGACCTGCAGGGCGGCGTGCACTTCCTGATGCAGGTCGACAAGCAGGCGGCGCTGGCCAAGCGCTTCGACGCCTATGCCGAGGACCTGCGCGTGCTGCTGCGCGACAACCGCGTGCGCTACGAATCGGTGGAGCGCCACCCCGACAACTCGATCGTGGCGACGCTGGCGCCGGGCAGCGACGCGGACGCCGCCCTTGCGCTGGTGCTCAAGAGCATGCCCAACCTCACCAGCGACGTGGAGAACGGGACCATCGTCGTGCGGGTGCCGGAGAAGGAGATCCAGCAGATCACCATCGACGCGATCGAGCAGAACGTCGGCACCCTGCGCAACCGCATCAACGAGCTCGGCGTGGCCGAGCCGATCATCCAGCGCCAGGGTGCCGACCGCGTGGTGGTGCAGCTGCCGGGCGTGCAGGACACCGCACAGGCCAAGCGCATCCTCGGCGCCACCGCGACCCTGGAATACCGCGGCGTGGTCGACGGCAACCCCTACGACGCGCTCAGCAGCGGCAACGTTCCGCCCGAAGGCAAGATCTACTACCGCAAGGAAGTGGGCCCGGACGGCAAACCCATCCCGATCATCCTCAACAAGCGCGTGATCGCCACCGGCGACCAGCTGGTCAACGCGCGCTCCGGCTACGACTCGCGCAGCGGCACGCCGCAGGTGTCGGTGACCCTGAACGGCATCGGCGGGCAGCGCATGTTCGACTTCACCAGCGAGAACGTCGGCAAGCCGATGGCGGTGGTCTACGTCGAGCGCGTGCCGGAAGTGAGCACCGGGCCCGACGGCAAGGAGATCCGCACCACCCGCACCAGCGAGCAGGTGATCTCGGTCGCCACCATCCAGGGCGTGTTCGGCAAGGAGTTCCAGACCACCGGCCTGGAAAGCCCCAAGGAAGCCGCGGACCTGGCGCTGCTGCTGCGCGCCGGCGCGCTGGCCGCGCCGATGGACTTCGTCGAGCAGCGCGTGGTCGGCCCGAGCCTGGGCAAGGAAAACGTCAGTCGCGGCCTGACCGCGGTGCTGTACTCGTTCGGTTTCGCGCTGGTGTTCTTCCTGGTCTATTACCGCATGTTCGGGCTGATCACCTGCATCGCGCTGCTGATCAACCTGCTGATGGTGGTGGCGGTGATGTCGTTCCTCGGGGCGACCCTGACCTTGCCGGGCCTGGCGGGCATCGCGCTGACGGTCGGCATGTCGGTCGACGCCAACGTGCTGATCAATGAGCGCATACGCGAGGAATTGCGCGCCGGGTTGCCGCCGCAGGCGGCGATCGCCTCGGGCTACCAGCACGCCTCGGGCACCATCATGGACGCCAACCTCACCGCGATGCTGGCGGGCGTCGCCCTGTTCGCCTTCGGCACCGGCCCGGTCAAGGGCTTCGCCGTATCGCTGATCGCGGGCATCGTGACCTCCATGTACACCGCGGTGTCGGTGTCGCGCGGCATCGCCACCCTGATCTACGGACGCCGGCGCAAGCTGAAGTCCATTGCCATCTGACGGAGCACGACGACCATGCAATTCAACGTGTTCCCGCACGGCAGCAAGTTCGACTTCATGCGCCTGCGCTGGGCGTCCACCGCATTGTCGGTGCTGCTGCTGGTGGTCGCGGTCGGCGCAATGGCGACCAAGGGGTTCAACTTCGCGCTCGACTTCACCGGCGGCATCGGCGTCGAGCTGCGCTACGCCCAGGCGCCTGACGTGGACGACGTCCGCGCAAGCCTGGAGCGTGCCGGCTACGACAGCGCGGTGGTGCAGACCTTCGGCAGCGGCGCCGACCTGCTGGTGCGGTTGCAGGCACCGGAGGAAGGCAGCCCGGGCATCAACACCGAGGGCATCGGCGATTCGGTCGCCAGGGCGGCGTCGCTGCCCGGCAACCCCGCCGAAAAGCGCAGCAGCGCGGAGATCAGCCCGCAGATCGGCAAGGAGCTGGCGCAGAACGGCATCTATGCCTTGCTGTTCGTGATGGTCGGCTTCCTGGCCTACATTTCGTTCCGCTTCGAGTGGAAATTCGCGGTCGCCGCGATCATCGCGACCATGCACGACGTGGTGGTGGTGGCCGGCTGGTTCGCGTTCAGCGGGCACGAGTTCGACCTCACGGTGCTGGCCGGCGTGATGTCGGTGATGGGCTACTCGATCAACGACACGATCGTGGTGTTCGACCGCGTGCGCGAGAATTTCCGCGGCATGCGCGCGTCGCCGCGCGAGATCCTCAACACATCGGTCAACCAGACGCTGTCGCGAACGGTGATCACCTCGTTCGTGGCGTTCCTGACGGTGCTGGCGCTGTACTTGTACGGTGGCGGTTCGCTGCGCGGCATGGCCGAGTCGCAGATGATGGGCATCATCATCGGCACGCTGTCGTCGATCTTCGTCGCCTGCCCGTTGCTGATGTGGCTGGGCGTGAGCAAGCAGGACTTGATGCCGAAGGCAAAGGACGAGGCCGCGCTGGCACGGCGGCCCTGAGGTCGAGCCGATGCAACGAAAAGGCCGCGCTGTGCGCGGCCTTTTCGTTGGTGGATGCAGCCCTTCGCCCCCGGCTTCGACCCGCCCGGGACAGGTTCGGGCGTCGGACGGTCAGGCGAAGCTCGCCGCGTACCCCGACGCCACGATCGCCTTCTGCAGCGGCTCGACCAGCTTGACGTTGCCGGCGACGACCTGGCGACCGCGCGCTTCGGCGATGTCCATGCGCGCGAGCGCGGCGCCGCGGTAATCGCAGACGCGACCGCCGGCCTCGCGCACCAGCAACATTCCCGCGGCGATGTCCCAGGGCTGAACGCCGGCCTCGAAATAGCCGTCGGCACGGCCGCAGGCGACGTAGGCCAGGTCGAGCGCCGCCGAACCGGTGCGGCGCACGTCCTCGGCTTCGGCCAGCAGGGTGCGCAGGCAGTCCATCTGCGGCGCCACCCGCGCGCGTTCGCGCGGGGGGAAGCCGGTGATCAGCATCGCGCCACCCAGGTCCTTGCGCTCGCTGACGCGGATGCGGCGCTCGTTGAGCGCGGCGCCGCTGCCGCGGCTGGCGGTGAAAAGCTCGTTGCGCAGCGGATCGAAGATCACCCCGTGGATCGGCTCGCCGTTCTCGACCAGCGCGATCGAGACGCACCAGTGCGGCCAGCCATGCAGGTAGTTGCTGGTGCCGTCCAGCGGGTCGATCACCCAGGTATGGCGGCTGGCGCCGCGGTTGCCCTTCTGCGCGCCGCCTTCCTCGCCGAGGATGGCGTAATCGGGATTGGCGCGGCGCAGTTCCTTGATGATCTCGGCTTCGGCGAGGCCATCGACCTCGCTGGCGTAATCCATCCGTTCCTTCTCGACGATGTTGAGCGCGTCGAGCTTGTTCATGTGCCGCAGCAGCACGCTGCCGCCCGCACGGGCCGCCTTGACCATGACGTTGACGGCGGGCTTGAGCATGGCGGAACGACCTCGGGGCAGGCGGAAGGATGGCGACGGCAAAGAACGGACCGGCGCGGTGGCCGGGGCGCGGAGTTTAACATTGCCACCATGAGCAACCGTCCCGAGGACATCACCCCCAGCCGGGAGCCGCTGCCGTCCGCGCGCATCCGCGTGGTGCTGGTCGGCACCCAGCATCCGGGCAACATCGGTTCGGCGGCGCGGGCCATGAAAACCATGGGCCTGTCGCGGCTGGCGCTGGTGGCGCCGGAACGCTACCCCCATGCCGACGCCGACGCGCTGGCGGCCGGGGCCGACGACGTGCTTGCCGCGGCGTCCCTGCACGAGACCCTGGCCGCGGCGGTGGCCGACTGCCGGCTGGTGCTGGGATGCACGGCGCGCAGCCGCCGGATCGCGCTGCCGGAGCAATCGCCCCGCGAAGCCGCGGCCCGGGCGCTGGCCGAGGCCGGGCGGGGGGCCGAAGTGGCGCTGGTATTCGGGCGGGAGCGCACCGGGCTCGACAACGACGAGCTGCAGCTGTGCCACGGGGCGGTCCATATCCCCGCCAATCCCGACTACAGCTCGCTGAACCTGGCCGCGGCGGTGCAGGTGCTGGCCTACGAACTGCGCATGGCCTGGTTGCAGCCCGGAGCGGTCGTGGAATCCCCGGCCCCGGCCGCGGCCGGGGAACCGGCGTCCCACGCGCAGCTCGAAGGCCTCTTCGCGCAGCTGGCCGAGACCCTGGAAGCGATCGATTTCCACAAGGGCCGGGCCCCGCAGTCGGCGCTGCGCAAACTGCGGCGGCTGTTCCTGCGCAGCGGGCTGGACGCGCGCGAGGTGCGGCTGCTGCGCGGCGTGCTGGCGGATGCGCAACGGATGGCGCGGCTGGCCGGCGAGCGTCCGCCGGCGCTGTCTTAGGCCCGGCAATTCGGCTAGGCTCGCTGCCTTGGCCGTCCCCGTGGAAAACCGGACTTTGCGCAACCCGACGCTACGCCTGCTGACCTGCGTGCTTGGCCTGCTGGCGAGCCTGGCGTTCGCCGCGCCGGCGCGGGCGGGCGATCCGCACGTGCTGGTGCTGGGGCGGATCAGCGACGATCCCAAGGCGCACTACGAGCAGCTCAAGCCGCTGCTGGACTACGTGGTGCCACGGATGGCCGACGTCGGCATCACCGAAGGCCGGATCCTGATGGCGCGCGACCTGCAGCAGATGACCAGTTACCTGCGCCGCGGCCGCGTCGACTGGGTCACCGAAACCTCGGCCAATGCCATGCGCCTGGAAGACCGTGCCGGCGCGCAGCCGTTGCTGCTGACCGAGCGCAACGGCGTCAGTGACTACCGCGCGCTGATCTTCGTGCGCCGCGACAGCGGGATAGCCTCGCTCGACGACCTGCGCGGCCGCAGCGTGGCATTCCAGAACACCTCGTCCACCAGCGCGTACGTGGTGCCGGCGATGCAGCTGCTGCAGCACGGGCTGTCGCCGCAGATCCTGCTGTCGCCGATGGACCGGCCGGACGACCGCTCGGTCGGCTACGTGTTCGCCGGTTCGGAGCTCAACATCGCCACCTGGGTGCACAAGCGCCTGGTCGATGCCGGGGCCATGAGCAACCTGGACTGGAACGACCCGCATCGGACCCCGGCTTCGTACCGCAGGGATTTCCGCGTGATCGACCAGAGCCGGGCCTACCCGCGCGCGCTGGAGATGGTCCGTGGCGACCTCGACGACCGGATCCAGGCGCGACTGCGCGAGGTGCTGTCCGAGGCCGGCAAGGATCCCGACGCGCGCGAGGCGCTGCTGCAGTTCTTCCGCACCACCCGCTTCCTCCCGATCGACACCGCCACCGAAGCCGCGTTGCGCGACCTGCGCGATGGCGTGAAGCGCGTGCGCGTGGAGGTCGAATGAGGTTCGACCGGTACCTGAAGGGGCTGCACGCCAAGTTCATCGCGCTGGTCTGCCTCACGTTGCTGCTGATGCTGGCCGTCGTGGTGCTGATGCTGCAGCGCCAGAGCGCGATGCAGCACGAGGTCGTGCGCCAGAGCCGCGACTCGATGCACGCGCTGGTGTTCGAGCGCCTGCGCGTTCACGGCGAGGCGCTCTCGGCGCAGGTCGCCGACACCCTGGTCAACCCGCTGTACTACTTCGACCTGGACACCATCGGCGTGGTCGCGCGCAACGTGCTGCGGCAGCCGGACGTACGCTATGTGCTGGTGTACGACAACAAGGGCGACATCATCCACGACGGCTCCGGCGACATTCCCACCTATGGCCAGGCGATGCGCGACCCGCTCGCCTACGAGGCCGTGTCTGCCAACGGCGTGCACGCGCAGTGGACCGACCGGGTGCTCGACGTGTCCAGCCCGATCCGGGTCGGCGACCAGCGCCTGGGCGGCGTGCGCATCGGCTATTCGCTGGAGGCGGTGCGCGCCGACGAGAACCGCGCGTCCTCCGCGCTGGGCGAGCGCCTCGGCGCGATCGGCACGCGCCACCTGTGGTGGATCGGGTTGTTGCTGGTGGCGCTGGTGGGGCTGGGCGCGATCGCCAGCCTGGTGCTGCAGCGCGCGCTGGTGCGCCCGATCCGGCAACTGGCCGACGCCGCGCAGGAGATCGAGACCGGCAACTACGCCACCGCTGTCCCGGCCAGCAAGCGCAACGACGAGGTCGGGGACCTGATGCGTGCCTTCGGCCGCATGGGCGACAGCATCGCGCGCCATGATCGCGACATCCGCCGCATGGCCTACACCGATGCGCTCACCGGGCTGGCCAACCGGCTGGCCTTCCGCGAGAGCCTGGACCAGCGCTTGATGCAGCTGCGCGGCGCCGGTCGCCAGCTGGCGCTGCTGTTCGCCGACATCGACGATTTCAAGCGCGTCAACGATACCCTCGGCCACGACGCCGGCGACGAGGTGCTGGTGCAGTTCGCCAACCGCATCCGCACCCAGGTGGATCGCTTCGGCGATGCCGACGAAACCATGCTGGCGCGCTTTGGCGGCGACGAGTTCGTGATCCTGCTGCAGGGCGGCGGTTCCGGGCGCGACGTCCGCGAGCAGGCCTCGGACCTGGCCGCCACCCTGGTCGCGGAGCTGGGCCGGCCGATCGTGGTGCAGGGCCGGCAGGTGTTCCTCGGCACCTCGATCGGCATCACCCTGTTCCCGGAGGACGCCTCCGGGGCGACGGCGCTGATGAAGAACGGCGACATCGCCATGTACCAGGCCAAGGTCGCCGGCAAGAGCTGCTACCGCTTCTACAGCCGCGCCATGGACCAGGCGGTCGAGCGCCGCGTGCGCATGGAGCAGGACCTGCGCGGGGCCTGGGACCGCGGCGAGCTCAGCCTCGCCTACCAGCCGATCTACCGCCTCGGCGACGGCCAGCTGGTCGGTGCCGAGGCGCTGCTGCGCTGGCACCATCCCGAGCAGGGCAGCATCGCGCCGTCGGTGTTCATCGACGTCGCCGAGCAGAGCGGCCTGATCGAGACGATCGGCCCGGAGGTGCTGCGCGTGGCCTGCAACGACGCGGTGCGCTGGCACACCCAGTTCAACCGCGGCAAGGAGCTGTTCGTGTCGGTCAACGTGTCGCCGCGGCAACTGCGCAGCGGCGAGCTGCCGGACCAGGTGGCCACGGTGCTGCGCGATACCGGGCTGCCCGCATCGCAGCTGCACATCGAGCTGACCGAGACCGCGGTGATCGGCGACGAAGTCCACGCCAGCGCTTTGCTGGCGCGGTTGCGCAGCACCGGGGTCAAGGTGTGGCTCGACGATTTCGGCACCGGCTTCTCCGGTCTCAGCCACCTGCGCCGGGTGCCGGTGGACGGGGTCAAGATCGATCGCAGCTTCGTCTCCGACGTGCTGCGCGACCCCGACGACCTTGCCCTCACCACCGCGATCATCGCGATGGCGCATTCGCTGGGCATCACGGTGATCGCCGAGGGCGTGGAAAAGGAAGGGCAGTACGCGATCCTGCGCGAGCGCGGCTGCGACCTGGCGCAGGGCTACTGGATCGGGCATCCCGTGAACGTGCAGGAGTTCTGCGGGCTGCTGGCCTGATCGCTGCCGCCCGGGGCGCGGGGCGCGCACCGCATTTCAGATCAGCGCATCGATCCCGCGTGCCGCCATCGCGGCGAATTTCCCCGACAGCACCCCGAACACCGCGATCGCGATCGCGCCGGCGCCCCAGGCCACCAGCAGCAGCGCGCCGTCGCGCTCCAGCAGGGCGAACGCGAACAGCAGCAGCAGTGCGCCGAACAGGTAGTTCGTCAGCGGGATCGGCAGCGACAGCAGCAACCCGAGCAGCACCAGCAACAGCCCGGTGAACATCACCGCGGCACGCCTGTGCAGCAGCTGCCGCAGCCGCGGCCGCACCAGCTTTTCCAGCCGCGCCAGCCACGGCGAGATCTTCGCGTCGAAGCGCTTGAGCGCATGCCGGTGCGGGCCGCGACGGGCGAGGAACCCGGGCAACCATGGCCGCCGCGTGCCGAGCAGCAGCTGCGCCCCGATCAGCACCACCAGCGGGCCGCTGATCGCGCCACCGATCGGGATCGGGATGAAGGCCGGCAACGTCGCGATCAGCAGCAGCATCCCGAACGCGCGCCGTCCCAGCCCGGCGAGCAGGTCGCGCAGCGGCAACAGCTCGTCCGGATCGCCGACGGTGAAGCCGTCGAGCAGCACCCGCAGGCCGCGATCACGCATCCTCGTCATCGTCGTGTCCGGACGCGACCTGCTGCACCAGCAGCTTGTCGATGCGCGGCCCGTCGAGGTCCACCACCTCGATCCGCCAGCCGCGCCAGCCGAAATGCTCGCCGGCGTGCGGGATGCGGCCGAAATGGGCGATGGTCATGCCCGCGGCGGTGTTGTAGTCGTGCTCGTCCTCGCCCGGCAGCGGGCCGCCGCCGAGCAGTTCGCGCAGGTCGTCGACCGGCAGCGAGCCATCCACCAGCAACGAGCCGTCCTCGCGCACGACCACCAGCGCCTCGGCGTCGGCGGTCTCGCCCGACTGCACGCGGCCGAGCACCGCGCCCATCAGGTCGTTGAGGGTGACCATGCCGGTGACGTCGCCGTATTCGTCCACCACCATCGCCAGCGACTGCTGTTCCTCGCGGAAGATCTCCAGCAGCTTCAGCGCGTGCGTGGACTCGGACACGAACACCGCGGGCCGCAGTTTGCGGAACAGCTCCGGGGCGCGTTCGTCGAGGCGGTCGAGCAGGGCCTTCACCTCGAGCACGCCGAGCACGTCCGAATCGCTGTGCCGGTAGACCGGGTAGCGCGAGTACGGGGTCTCGCGCATCGCCGCCAGGTTCTCCTCGAAACTGGCGCCGGCATCGAGCCAGACGATCCGCGTGCGCGGGGTCATCAGGCTTTCCGCGGTGCGGTCGCCCAGGCGCATCACCCGGTTCATCATGTTGCGTTCGTCGGAGTCGATCAGGCCCTGCTCGTGGCTTTCGCTCACCAGCATGCGGATCTCCTCCTCGGTGACCAGCGAGCCGCTGCTGCCTCCAAGGCCGAGCAGGCGCATGACCGTGCGGGTGCCGAACGCCAGCAACACCACGAAAGGCTTGGCCGCCTTGGCGAAGAAGTCCATCGGGTACGCCACCGCCGACGCGATCTGCTCCGGGCGCAGGGTGCCGATGCGCTTGGGCACCAGTTCGCCGACCAGGCCGAAGAAGAACAGCATCAGCAGGAAGCCGGCACCGAAGCCGATGCGGTCGGCGTAAGGCGCCAGCCAGTCGACCCGCGCCAGCGGCACCGCGATCTTCTCGCCCATCGATTCGCCGCCGAAATAGCCGGTGAGCAGGCTCAGCAGGGTGATCCAGAGCTGCACCGCCGAGAGGAAGCTCTCCGGATGCTCGGCCAGGTGCAGCGCCTTGCGCGCGCGCCGGCTGTGCGCCGCCATCTGCTTGAGGCGGCTCTTGCGCGAGGTCATCACCGCCATCTCCGACATCGCGAAGAAGGCGTTGAACAGCACCAGCACCAGTACGATCAGCAGTTGCAGCACGCGCGCAGGTCCAGGCGATGGGCGGGGCGGGCCAGTGTCGGCGCCGGGCGATCAGCGGCGCGTGCAGGCGGGGGCGGGGGGGCGTCGTCCATAGGTCGCGCCGGGGCGCGGGCCGATCATAGCAGCCGCGCCCCGACCGCCATGGCGGCCCCACCGGGCCTGCGTTGCTGCACGGCCGGGGGCTTACCCGTCATAATTCCGCCATTCCACACCACGCGACGGGGCCTGCGATGTTTTCCCTGCAGACGATCTTCGGCCATGGCAAGCAGTTCTACGACTTGCTCGACCAGGCGGCCGCCGCCGCCCACGACAGCACCAAGGCCCTGCACGCGATGCTGCGCGAGCCCACGCGGACCCACTCGCTGGACGCCTTCAAGCTGGCGCGCCAGCGCGAGCGCGAGGCCTCCGACAAGATCAGCCAGGCGCTGGTGGACAGCTTCATCACCCCGATCGAGCGCGAGGACATCGAGGCGCTGGGCTCGGCGCTGTACCGGATCCCGAAGCAGGTCGAACGCTTCGCCGACCGCTACGCGCTGGCCCAGCACCGCCTGGAGGGCATTGATTTCGCGCCGCGCGCGGCGATGCTGGAACAGGCCGCCGGCGTGGTGGTGGAAATGGTCAAGGAATTGCCCAAGCTGCGGCTGGAGCCGATGAAGGCGCTCAGCGACCGCCTGCGGGTGCTGGAGGCCGAGGCCGACCGGCTGATCCTGGAGTTGTATCGCGACATCTACTCCGGGCGCCTGGAGGCCACCGAGATGTTCCTGCTCAAGGAATTCTTCGAGATCCTCGAGAAGGCGATCGACCGCTGCCGCGAGGCCGGCGTGGTTGCGTACGAAATCGCGCTGAAGAACAGCTGAGCCCAAGGCAGGTACCCCGATGCTGACCCTGGTCCTGGTGGTGGTGCTGGCCGCGCTCGTGTTCGAGTTCGTCAACGGCTTCCACGACACCGCCAACTCCATCGCCACGGTGGTCGCGACCAAGGTACTCACGCCGGGGCAGGCCGTGATCCTGGCCGCGACGATGAACCTGATCGGCGCGTTCATGGGCACGGCGGTCGCCAAGACCATTTCCTCGGGGCTGATCGACGCCAGCGTGGTGGACGTCACCTTGCAGGTGCTGCTGTGCGCCCTGGGCGGCGGCATCACCTGGAACCTGATCACCTGGTGGCTCGGCCTGCCGTCGTCGTCTTCGCACGCGTTGATCGGCGGCCTCTGCGGCGCGGCGCTGGCAGCGGCGCACAACAACTGGCATGCGCTGATCTGGTCGCAGAACGTCGGCGACTGGACCAGGAACAAGGGCCTGTTGTGGAAGGTCTTCGTGCCGATGATCAGCTCCCCGATCGCCGGCTTCCTGCTTGGCGTGCTGATCATGGTGATCCTGTGGGCGATCATCGCCGCGATGGCGCGCGCCGGCGGCCCGCTGGCGCGGCTGGCAAGGCCGCGCTGGGTCAACGCCTTCTTCGGCAAGGCGCAGCTGGTGTCCGCCGCGTACATGGGCTTCGCCCACGGCACCAACGATGCGCAGAAGACCATGGGCATCATTGCGCTGGCGATCTTCGCCGCGCAGGCGTCCGGCTCCCTGGACCAGCTGCCCTCGTGGCTGGCGTTCATGCACCCGGATGGCGGCGAGTCGGACATCGACAGCTGGATCATCGCCACCTGCGCGCTGGTGATGGCGGCCGGCACCGCCGCCGGCGGCTGGCGCATCATCAAGACCATGGGGCACAAGATGGTCAAGCTGCACCCGATCCACGGCTTCGCCGCCGAGAGCGCATCGGCCACGATCCTGACCATGGCCGCGCACTTCGGCATGCCGGTGTCGACCACCCACAGCATCTCGACCGCGATCATGGGCGTGGGCTTCGCCAAGAACCCGCGCGCACTGAAGTTCACCGTGATCGAGCGGATCGTGTGGGCGTGGATACTGACGATCCCGGCTGCCGGCGGAATCGCCTACGGCCTGCTGAAGCTGTTCGGGCTGCTGGGCTGGCTGTAGGGTTACCGAGGCCGCGATGCATGCGAAGAAGCCCGCCGATGGCGGGCTTCTTGCCGTGGCCGACCCGGATTCGGGTGCGGACCTAGAGCAGGTCGCCGCCGGCCGACAACGCGCGTTCCATGCGATCGCCCATGCCGCCGATCTCCAGGATCAGGCGGTCCAGCTCGGCCGGGGACAGGCTTTCGTAGGGACGGTTCTCGCACAACTGGATCCACGGCACCCCGTCGAGGTCGCCGATCGCCAGGTAGCCGACCCGGCTTTCCCAGTTGAACGCCAGGGCGCGCTTGCAGTCGATGCCGGTGATCGGCGCGATCACGCTGCTCACGCGCAGGAAATGGCGGCCGTCGTCGTCCTCGAGTTCCGACAGGAAGATCGCCTGGTGGCGGCGGCCGCCATCCAGCGACAGCTCCACGCACAGGACGTAGGGTTCCTGCATGGTGATGCGGAAGTCGCTGCCGGCCAGGTGGCTGCGGATCTGTTCGAAGTTGAGCATGGTCGACGTCGCCGGGTCGGGGGTTGCGGCTATGCTAACCCGATGAAGGACGTGCCTGCCGCCGGCCCGGCTGCCGCCGACGCAATCCTCGCCGCGGTGCGCGCGATCCCGCGCGGGCAGGTTGCCGGCTACGGCGAAGTCGCGCGCCGCGCCGGCTTGCCGGGGCGGGCGCGCCTGGCAGCGCGGGTGCTGAGCGGCAATACCGACGCCTCGCTGCCCTGGCACCGGGTGTTGCGTTCCGATGGCCGCATCGCCTTCCCGGAAGGCTCCCGGGGTTTCCGCGAGCAGGCGCGGCGCCTGCGCGCCGAAGGCGTGGCGGTCGCCAATGGCCGGGTGCGCATGGCGCGGGTGGTTCCGGACCTGGACGCGGAGGTCTGGGGCATGCCCTGACCCGGCAGCGCCACGGTGCTGCCGGTATCATGGCGCGCCACGTCCGTGCGCCGCCCCGGCGTACCCCGCAGGATCGCGATGTTCTCCAACCTTCCCCCGGTCACCAAGGCGCTGTTGATCGCCAACGGCGTCGTGTTCCTTCTCCAGCAGCTGCTCGGCGACGCCATGTTCGCGCCTTTCATGCTGTGGCCACTCGGCGACCCCGGTGGCGATCCATTCGCGATGTCGCAGTCGTTCTGGCCGTGGCAACTGCTGACCTACGGATTCCTGCACGGCGGCTTCGCCCACGTCGCCTTCAACATGCTGGCGCTGCTGATGTTCGGCGCGCCGCTGGAATACACCTGGGGCAACAAGCGCTTCCTCACCTATTACCTGGTCTGCGTGGCAGGCGCCGGCGCCTGCCAGCTGGCGGTGGCGTCGTGGACGCTGTCGCAGGGCGGCGGCATGTATCCCACGATCGGCGCTTCGGGCGGTGTGTTCGGCCTGCTGCTGGCCTACGGCATGCTGTTTCCCCACCAGCGGGTGATGCTGCTGATCCCGCCGATCCCGATGAAGGCGCGCACGCTGGTGATCGTCTACGGGGCGATCGAACTGCTGCTCGGCGCCACCGGCCTGCAGCCGGGCGTGGCGCACTTCGCGCACCTGGGCGGAATGCTGTTCGGCTGGCTGCTGATCCGCTACTGGCGCGGGCAGCCCCCGTTCGGCAAGCGCGGGCCGCCACGCCCGCGAATCGTGCGCTGATGCGCTGATGCGCGGTCCGCGTTGCGGGTAACCGCATTCGTGGGAGCGCCTTCAGGCGCGAGCTCCTCAGCTGATCCACCCAGCCCTCAAAACTCGCGCCTGAAGGCGCTCCCGCAAGCTTGCGTGGCCGATGGATCCGGCCGGCGAAGGCTCAGCGCCAGATCTTGACCTGCTGGGCGGCCTCGCGCTGCATCGGCGTGCCGGCCTTGCAGGAGAATGCACCGCCGAATTCCGGCACGTCGGCCAGCGGTCCGTTGCTGCGCCATTGCCCCGGCGCGTGCACGTCGCTGGCCGCCAGCCGGGTGGCGACGTCGGTCGTCATCTGCTGCGGCCACAGCCTGGCCCAGCCCTGGAAGAACCATTGCTTGCCGGTGTCGGCGAGCGCCGGTTGCGCGGCGACCAGCGCATCCCATGCCAGCTCCACGCCCGCCAGGTCGGCGGCGTTCTCTTCGCGCGTCTGCGCGCCGGGGACGAACTTGGCCTTCAGTTCCGGATAGGGATACGCGCCATATTGCGTCGCCAGTTGCGCGGTGCGCGCGTCCCACGCGGCCTTGTCGGCGGGCGTCCACCAGTCGCGGACTTCGCCGGCGGCATCGACGTTGCGGCCGACGCCGTCGAAGCCGTGGGTCAATTCGTGCCCGACCAGCGCGCCGAACGCACCGTAATGCGCGGCCGCGTCCTGGGCCATGTCGAGCACCGGCGCCTGCAGCATCGCCGCGGTCACGATCAGCCGGTTCTGGGCGACGTCGTAGGCAAGCGCCGGCTGCTGCGGCAGCACGTTCCAGCGACGGTCGGCGTTGCCGCGGCCGATCCGCCGCATCTCCTCGCGGTGGCGCCAGGTCGAGGCGATCAGCATGTTGCCGCCGAAACTGCCGCGGCCCATCGGCTGCACCGTGTAGTCGAGGTCGCGCGCAGGCGCGCCAACCTCGATCTTGAGCCTGGCCAGCTTGGCCTTGGCCTCGGCCTTCGCGGCCGCGCTCATCCAGCTGTTGCGGTCGATGCCCCGGCCCAGCGCATCGCGTACCTGGGTGGCGATCTCGGTGGCGCGCGCGCGGGTCGTGGCAGGCAGGTAGCGGCCGACGTATTCGCGGCCGAGCATCGGGCCGGCGGCGAGGTTGATCGCATCGAGCACCTGCCGTTGCCGTGGCGGCGGCGCGGTCTCGCCGCGCAGGACCGTGCCGCGGAAGTCGAAATCGACGTCTCGCCAGGCCTTGGACAGGTAGGGCGCCATCGCCGCGCCGACGTGGTAGCGCAGGTAGCTCTTCCACTGCTCCGCCTTGAGCCCGCCGACCAGCGCATCGAGTTGCGCGAACAGCCGCGGGTCGGCCAGCGACACGCTGTCGTCGGCCACGCCCTGCGCCTTGAGGAATTCGTCCAGTTGCAGGGAGCGGTACTGCTTGCCCAGGCCAGCAGTCGGCACCAGCGCGTAGTTGCCACGCGGGTCGCGCAACGCGGCGAGCGGCTTCGACGCCTGCGCGATGCGCGTTTCCAGGTCGAGCACGGCCTGGGTGTCGGCCTTGAGCTGCTCGGGCTTGCTACCGGTCAGGGTGAGGATCTTGGAGACGTAATCGGTGTAGCGGCCGAGCAGCGCGCGGGAATCGGCGTCGCTGCGCGTGTAGTAGGCCGGATCGGGCAGGCCGAGGCCGCCCTGGCTGAAGTAGCCGATATGGCGGCCGAGATCGGCCAGGTCGACGTCGGGGCCGAAATTGAACAGCACCGGGATACCGACCTGGTGCAGCGCCGCAACCGCGGCCGGCACGTCCTTGCCGCGACGGATCGAGTCGATCCGCGACAGCAGCGGCGCGACCGGATTGGCGCCATCGCGTTCCACCGCCGCTTCGTCCAGTCCGCTGGCCCAGAAATCGCCGAGCAGTTTCGCCACGCCGCCCTGCGCCGACTGCATGTCGTCGTTCAGCAGGTCGATCTGCTGCTGGCGCGCGCGTTCCCCGAGTTGTGCCATCGCCGAGACCATGCCGCTGTCGGCGGAGACCTTGTTGGCGGCGAGCCAATCGGCATTGGCGTGTGAATAGAAATCGGTGCAGACCAGGCTGGTCGTCGACTTCTTGCCGGATTTCTTTTTCGCCGCGTCGGCGGCCGGCAGTGCCAGCAGGGTGGTGGCCAGGGCCAGGCCGAGGGCAAGGGCGAGGGGACGCGGGTTCGGCATCGTGCGAGGTCCATCCGGTGGAGTCGCGCGAGTGTAACAAGCGCCCGCGATGGGACGCTGAACGTGCACGCCACCACACGGATCGATATCGCGCGTGGGAGGCAGGATGACGCCAGGAGAACACGGCACCCCCGGCCCGACGGGCGACAGCGCCGTCCGCAGGCGCCGCCAGGCGCAGGAATCGGGAGAAGAGTCAAAAAAAAGGGCCCGGATCACCGGGCCCTTCGCGAACACTTGCGCTGCTTCGCGACTTACCAGATCACCACGCGCTTGTCGTCGGGACGCACCATCGCGTCTCCAGCCTTGCACTGGAATGCGGTCGCGAACGCCGGCATGTTCGACGGCGCGCCGATCGCGCGGAAGTTCGCCGGCGCGTGCGGGTCGGTGTTCAGTCGCACCTTCAGCTCTTCCGGGTTGAAGTTGCGGCGCCACACCGTGGCCCAGTTGATGAAGAAGCGCTGGTCCTGGGTATAGCCGTCGATCTTCTCGTCGGGCGACTTGCCGGCATCGGCCAGCGCCTTCTGCAGCGCGTCGTAGGCCACGGTCAGGCCGCCGAGGTCGGCGATGTTCTCGCCCAGGGTCAGCTCGCCCTTCACCGGCAGGTCGTCGATCGAGCGATAGTCGTCGAACTGCTTGACCAGCTTGCCGGTGCGCGCCTCGAAACCCTTCGTGTCGCTGTCCTGCCACCAGTTGGCGAGGTTGCCCTTGGCGTCGAACTGGCTGCCCTGGTCGTCGTAGCCGTGCAGCATCTCGTGGCCGATGACCGCGCCGACGCCGCCGTAGTTGAGCGCCGGATCGGCCTCGGGATCGAAGAAGGGCGGTTGCAGGATCGCGGCCGGGAACACGATTTCGTTCTGCAACGGGTTGTAGTAGGCGTTGACCGTCTGCGGGGTCATGCCCCACTCGGTACGGTCGACCGGCTTGCCGATCTTGCCCATCTGCCAGTCGTGGTTGAACTTGGCCGCGGCCAGCACGTTCTGCACGTAGCCATCGCGCGTGGTCGCCAGGCCGTCCCAGCTGCGCCACTTGTCGGGGTAGCCGACCTTTGGCGTGAAGCTGTTCCACTTCTCGATTGCCTTGGCCTTGGTGTCCTCGCTCATCCAGTCGAGGTTTTCCAGCCGCGCCTTCAGCGACGCGCGCAGGTTGTCGACCAGCTTCTCCATCGCCACCTTGGATTCGGCCGGGAAGTACTGCTTGACGTAGATCTGGCCCAGCGCCTCGCCGACGTTGCCCTCGGTGGCGTCGAGCACGCGCTTCCAGCGCGGCTTCTGTTCCTTCTGCCCGCGCATGGTCTTGCCGAAGAAGTCGAAGCGCTCGTCGGCGAACTTGTCCGACAGGTACGGCGCCATGCCGTCGATCGCATGGATGCGCAGGTAGGCCTGCCACTGCGCCACCGGCACGTCGGCCAGCATCCTGTCGAACTCGGCGAAGAACTCCGGCTGCGACAGCGAGAAGCCCTCGACGCTCAGGCCGTTGGCCTTCATGAACTCCGACCACGGGAAGTTCGGCGAGGCCTTGTCGGCGTCGGCGACGCTGACGAAGTTGTACTGGTTGTCGGGATCGCGCAGGTCGATCGGCGACAGCGAGGCCTTGGCCAGCCGCGTCTCGAACGCAAGCACGTCCTTTGCCTGCTGGTCGGCATCGGCGGCCGCCACGCCGGCGTTCTGCAGCTGCTTGCTGGCGTGGGCGACGTAGGCTTCGCGGATCTTCCTGTAGCTGCCGTCCTTTCCGTCTTCCAGGTAATAGGCGCGCTCGGGCAGCGAAAGGCCGTCCTGGAACGCGTATCCGATCTCCTGCGAGGAATTCTTGAAATCGGCTTCGGCGCCGAACGAGAACACCTCGCCGCGGCCGGCGGCGAACTCGTCGCGCAGGTACTGGGCGATGTCGGCCGGCGTCTTCAACGCATCGATCCGGTCGAGCATCGGCTGCAGCGGGGCGATGCCGGCGGCGTTGATCGCGGCCTCGTCCATGCCGGTGGCATAGAAGTCGCCTACCAGCTTGGCCAGGCCGCTGGCGCTGGCGTCGTTGGCTGCGGCCTCGGCGATGTTCCTGCTGGCGGCCTCGGAGCGCTCGTCGAGCATCTCGAAGCTGCCCCACGTGGTGCGGTCGTCGGGCACCGGGTGCGCGGCGAGCCACTTGCCGTTGACGAAGTCGGACAGGTCGGTGCAGGCGTTCTTGCTGGTGTCCAGGTCGGCGATGGCGAAGGCGGCGGTCGGCGGCAGTTCCGTCGTGCTGGCGCTGGCGGGCTTGGTCGCATCGGCGTCGGCCGGCGCGGCGGCGTCCTGTTTCGCGCAACCGGCCAGGGCGGCGGCGACCGCCAGCGACAACAACAGGGTCTGCGGTTTGTGGCTCATGCTCACGAAAGGCTCCAGCTTGGGCAGGGTTCCGCGCCGGATGCCGGCAGCGGCAGCCCCGGACCGGGGCACCCGCCGACTCTAGCCTGCGCACCCGTCGACGGGGGGTGTCGAAGGTAACGAGGGACCGGCAACGGAATCTTCACGGAAGCGACGGCTGCGGCAGGCTGCGTGCTAAGTTGCCGCGCATCCAGCACTGGGAGGCAGCACATGCGCGTGCATTTCCACGGCGCCGCCGGGATGGTCACCGGCTCGATGCACCTGGTCGAAGCCGCCGGCAAGCGGGTGCTGCTGGACTGCGGCATGATCCAGGGCAGCCGCGACGCCGAGGCGCTCAACCTCGCCGACTTCCCGTTCGAAGTCGAAGCCATCGACGCGATCGTGGTCAGCCACGCCCACATCGACCACATCGGCCGCGTGCCGTTGCTGGTCAAGCGCGGCTATCGGGGCCCGATCTACGCGCAGGAAGCGACCGCCGACCTCATGCCGGTGATGCTGCTGGATTCGGCCTCGCTGGCCGAATCCGACGCCGAGCGCGACAACCGCCACCGCAGGCCGGGCGAGCCGGAGGCGGTGCCGCTGTACACCCAGGCCGATGTCCACGACACGCTCGCACGGATCGAGCCGCTGCCTTACGACACCCGCACCCAGTTGCTGCCCGGCATCGAGATCGCCTTCCGCGATGCCGGCCACATCCTCGGTTCCGCCATCGTCGAACTGTGGGCCGATGGCAGGAAGCTGGTGTATTCAGGCGACCTCGGCCCCAAGGGCTCGCCGATCCTGCGCGACCCCGAAACCGTGCAACAGGCCGACCTGTTGCTGATGGAGTCCACCTACGGCGACCGCAACCATCGCGCGCGCGCCGATACCGTGGCGGAGCTCGGCGGAATCTTCGCCGACGCCTGGCGCGACCGCGGCAACGTGTGCATCCCCGCATTTGCCGTCGGGCGTTCGCAGGAATTGCTGTACTGGTTCGCCAAGCACTGGGATGACTGGCAGATGTCGCGTTGGCGGATCTTCCTCGACAGCCCGATGGCGGCCAGGGTGGTCGCGGTCTACGACCGCCACGGCAACCTGTTCGATGCCGACGCCAGGCGGGTCTGGAAGGACAAGCCCAACCCGTTCCAGTTGCCGAACCTGCGCATCACCCGCACCCGGGACGAATCGGTGGCGATCAACAACATCGAAAGCGGCGCGATCATCATTGCCGGTTCCGGCATGGCCAACGGTGGACGCATCCTGCACCACTTCATGCAGAACATCGGGCGGCGGCAGGCGCACGTGGTGTTCGTCGGTTACCAGGCCGACGGCACGCTTGGCCGGCGGATCGTCGATGGCGCCAAATGGGTACGCATCCATGGCCGCGACTTCCGCGTCAATGCACAGGTGCACACCGTCGGGGGGCTGTCCGCGCATGCCGACCAGGGCGGCCTGATCGACTGGTACGAAGGCTTCACCCCGCATCCCCCGCTGGCGCTGGTGCATGGCGAGGACAAGTCGCGCGAGGCACTGGCCGGCGAGATCGGCGAGCGCGACGGCATCGAGGTCACGCTCGCCTATCCGGGGATGACGCTGGAGGTCTGAGTGGTTCCGACGCGCCGGCCGGGCGGGCTGGCATCGCAAGCGCCCGGGATGGGCGCAGGGGCACTCAGTAGCGGTGGCTGCGGCGCTCGCGCCCGGCGCCCGTGGCCAGCAGCAACAGGCCGCCGACGATCGCGATGTTCTTCATGAAGTGCAGCAATTGCGCGCCGCGTTCGGGCTGCGACAGCGCCCAGAACGGGTGCGACAGCAGCGCATCGGCCAGCAGCAGCAGCGCCGCCAGCGCCGCTGTCCAGCGCAGGCGCCAGCCGAACGCGACCAGCAGCCCCAACAACAGTTCCACCGCGCTGAACACCAGCGTGCCGTTGGCGATCTGCACGCCATGGCTGGCCGCCAGCAGGCGCCAGGCGCCCATCACCACGAAGACGCTGGCCAGCAGCCATCGCCCCAGGATCGTCCCGGTCGCGTCGTTGCGCATCCGATTCCTCCGCTTCGTGCCCGCGCGATAGGGTCGCACAGCGCCGCCGGGCATGCAGGCGCCCGCGGGCACCGGTCCCGCGACGAGGCTTCTTGCAGGAGCGGCTTAAGCCGCGACCTTCCATGCTTGCACGGGGCCGGGGGGCGGTGGAAAAGCTCGCGGCTGAAGCCGCTCCCACATTCGGCAGGGCAATGGGAGGCCAGCGGTGCTGGCGCGTTCAGCCGGATTCGCGTACAGTTCGCCGGTTCGCGCACGGCTGATCCGTTTTCCTGGTAAGCCTGCCGCCTGGTCGGATCGTTGGAGACCTCACTGGTCAAGGGCCCGCACGTACCCGTGTGGACTTCCAATGACACCGCCCCCCGCGGCCTTCTCTCCCCGCACGCCTTTCGTCGCGCAGACACGGCACCGGAACATCCGGCGTCGTCAAAAAGACAACTCGCAGCGCGGTTCAAGGAACGCTCCGGGTAACGCTCGCATCGACTGCCGTCGCCTGCTGGTCCATCGACCACGGACGCCGCCGCCGTGCGGGCGCAAGAACGGAGTTCCACATGACGCTCGACCAGAACACGGCCCGCCAGGCCGCGACCGACGCCGTTGCCGACGACCACGCCGGCACGGCTTTCGAACGGCTCGGCCTGTCGCCGGCCCTGCTGCGCGCACTTGCCGAAAACAGCTACGCCACGCCCACCCCGATCCAGGTCCAGGCGATTCCGCTGGCGCTGGCCGGCCACGACCTGCTCGGCGGCGCCCAGACCGGCACCGGCAAGACCGCTGCGTTCGGACTGCCGCTGCTGCAGCGGCTGGCCAAGGCGACGCCGCCCAATGGCCCGCGCAAGCCGCGCGCGCTGGTGCTGACCCCGACCCGCGAACTTGCGGTGCAGGTCGCCGACAGCCTCAAGACCTACGGCCGCCACCTGCGCCTCAACGTCACCACCATCTACGGTGGCGCCGGCATGGGCCCGCAGGTCGACAACCTGCGCCGCGGCGTCGACATCCTGGTGGCCACCCCCGGTCGCCTGATCGACCACCTGGAGCGCGGCAGCGCCAAGCTCGACGCGGTCGAGATCCTGGTGCTCGACGAAGCCGACCGCATGCTCGACATGGGCTTCCTGCCCGCGATCAAGCGCATCCTCAATCGCGTGCCCAAGGAGCGGCAGACGCTGCTGTTCTCGGCCACCTTCGAGGACCAGATCAAGTCGCTCGCCATGGAGTTCATGCGCAACCCGCAGCAGGTGCAGGTGACCGCGCGCAACACCATCGCCGAGACCATCGTGCACCGCGCCCACCCGGTCGACGGCTCGCGCAAGCGCGACCTGCTGATCGACATCCTGAGCAAGCGCCACACCGACCAGGTGCTGGTGTTCGGCAAGACCAAGCACGGCTGCAACCGCCTGGCCGAACAACTGGAAACCGCCGGCCTCAAGGCCGTCGCCATCCACGGCAACAAGAGCCAGGCCCAGCGGCAGAAGGCGTTGAACCTGTTCAAGGCCGGCAAGGCCCGCGTGCTGGTGGCCACCGACGTCGCCGCGCGCGGACTCGACATCCCCAACCTGCCGCTGGTGATCAACCATGACCTGCCGATGGTCGCGGAGGACTACATCCACCGCATCGGCCGCACCGGCCGCGCCGGCGCGCAGGGCGAGGCGCTGTCGCTGGTGTCGCCGGAGGAAGGCGGGCTGCTGCGCCAGATCCAGCGCATGCTCAAGGTGGACCTGGTGATGGACGTGGTCGATGGCTACGCCCCGAGCAAGCCGATCCGCCTGGACACGCCGATCCCGAAGAACGGCGGCGGCCAGCGCCAGGGCGGCCAGCGCCCGCCAGGTCGCAACGCCGCGGCGAAGCCCGCGCATCGCCCGCACGGCAAGCCCGCCGCGCGCACCACCGCGCACGCCGGCCCCAAGCGTTCGGGGCAGGGCGCCTGGGCCGGAAGGCGCGACACGCGCGCCTGAGCAGGGCGGCACGGGCAAACGAAAGGGCCGGCAATGCCGGCCCTTTTTGTTCGTGATCGAACCCCCGGGAAGTGTGGGCTCCGTCGCGGGGCGATGTCGATTCGAACGATCGCCGGCGATCAAGACGCCTCGATCTTCCAGACCGCGCGCTTGCCCAGGCGGCGATCCTCGAAACTTCCTTCGACCTGCGCGCGAGGCCCGGCCGGCAGGGCATGGATCAGAACCACACCACCAGCAACACGCTGAGCGCGGCATAGATCGCGATCAGCGTCCAGAAGCCGTTCGGGTCCTCGGTGCGCTCCCAGGTGCGGCGACCGGCGCCGCTCTTGCCGTAAACGCGGCCGCGATGAACGCTGTACGCGGTGTACAGGGCGAGCAATACGCCGAGCAGGTCGAACAGGTGCTTCATTGCCGCTGCAGCCACGCGATCAGCAGACGCAGGGCTCCGATGCCCAGCAGAAGGAACCCGATCGGAACCGCGACCACCATCAGGATTCCCAGGCCGATCGGGTTGCCGTCGGCCGGGCCGACCACGGTGTAGAGCAGCAGTGGGGCTGCGCCAGCCAGCATCACCAGCAGGCCGGCCTTGATGAAGGTCGCGCCGGTCCAGCGCTGCAGCAGCTTGTGTTCGAAGTCCGGCATGGCGCTTCCCCGGCGCGGATGCGGTGGGGGCACGATACCAGCGGTGGGGGAGGTGTGCTTTCTCGCGCTTGGCAGCTGCGTCGGATGTGGGGATGGGTGGCTTCGGGCTGCCCCTCACCCGCCTTCGGCACCCTCTCCCCGCAGGCGGGGAGAGGGACAGCAATGCCGCTGCCCCGCACGCACGCCGCGATCCGGGGGCGCTTTATTGCGCCGGCGCAGTCGCCGTTTTCGATGCCGGGGGTGCTGTTGCGGCCGGCGTCGCCGCCTGCTGCGCCTTGATCCAGCGGTCGATCTTGGCGTCGAGCACGTCCAGCGGGACCGAGCCGTCCTTGAGCACCTGGGCGTGGAACTGGCGCAGGTCGAACTTCGGGCCGAGCGCCTGCTCGGCGCGCGTGCGCAGGGCTTCGATCTTCAGTTCGCCGATCTTGTAGGCCAGCGCCTGCCCGGGGATGGCGAGGTAGCGTTCGATTTCGGCGTTGGCTTCGGCCGGGGTGCCTGCAGTGTTGTCGAGCATGTACTGCAGCGCGCGCTCACGGCTCCAGCCCTGCGCGTGCAAGCCGGTGTCGACGACCAGGCGGGTTGCGCGCCACAGCGAGTTGAGCAGGTAGCCGGCGTAATCGTAGGGATCCTGGTACATCCCGAGCTCCTTGCCCAGCGATTCGGCGTACAGGCCCCAGCCTTCGGCGAAGGCGGTCTCGCCGCCGTTGCGGCGGAACTTTGGCAGGCCAATGAGTTCCTGCTGCAGCGCGACCTGCACGTGGTGGCCGGGGATCGCCTCGTGCAGGAACAGGTCCTCGGCTTCCCACGTGCGTCGCCGCGGCACGTCGGAGGTGTTGACGTAGAACACGCCAGGGCGCTTTCCGTCGGCGCTCGGGCCCTGGTACTCGCCCGCCGGCACGGTGGCGGCGCGGTAGGGTTCCACCGGCTGGATCTCGAGCGACGCCCTGGGCAGCGGCGAGAACAGCTTCGGCAACGCGGCCGAGACGCGCGCGCCGATGTCGCGGTAGCGCGACAGGATCGCGCCGTCGTTCTTGTACGCGAAGCGCCTGTCGCTGCGCATGAAGCGGAAGAACTCCTGCAGCGAGCCCTTGTACCCGGCCTGCTGCATCACCTTGCGCAATTCGCCCTGGACCCGCGCCACTTCGTCCAGCCCGGTCTGGTGGATCTGCGCCGGGGTCAGGTCGGTGGTGGTGCCCTGGCGCGCGTTCCAGGCGTACCAAGCGGCGCCATTGGGCAGCGCGGCCACGCCGACGCTGGCGCGGGTATGCGCCATGTAGTCGTTGGCGATGTAGTCGCGCAGGCGGCGGTACGCGGGCGTCAGCTGCTGCGCGATCAGCTCGCGGTAGTCGGCCGTGATCCGCGCCTTGTCGGCGTCGGAGAACGACGGCGGCATGGTCTTGACCGGCGTCCAGAACAGCGTGTCCTCCGGCTTGTCGCGGATCAGCGCGTCCAGCTGCGGCACCACCCTGTCCATCAGCGCCCGTGGCTGCACCACGCCCTTGGCGACGCCTTCGCGCATGTTGGCGATGGCCTGGTCGAAGATCGCCGGCAATTGCGCCGCGCGCTTGCGCCAGTTGTCGTAGTCGCGCACGGTACGGAACGGCTGCGCGCCGTTGCCCGAACCGAGCGTGGCGGCGAGGTTGGCGAAGTTGTAGAACTGGTTGACCGGCAGCATCCAGCCGGGGAACTGCTCGCCCTGCAGCGCGTAGCCCGCGTCGTGGACGAAGATCTCGTAGCTGATCAGGTCCTGGCCGTCGAGCCCGGCCGGGCCCAGCGCCTGCACCTTCTTCAGCCAGCGCGCGTTGAAATCGTGGGTGCGCTTGCGGTAGTCGGCCGAGAGCAGGTTGGGCAGTTCGTCGTTGTAGCGCGCGTCGCCCTGGAAGGTGGCCTGCAGCGGGTTGAGCTCGAGGCCTTCCTGCCAGAACTGCTCGTAGAGGCGGTCGAGCGTGGCCGCCTTGTCGCGGGACGCGATGTTGCCGCGGGTGCCGCCGCCGGTCGAAGTGGTCGCGCAACCCGCGAGCACGGTGGCCACGGCGACCAGCAAGGCGATGGGGAGCGACCGGCATGGGTGCATCGATGTTCCTGGCAAGCGGCGGAAAACCGCTGCGCAGGGTAACGCCACGCGCGCTTGCATTCCGTTAACCGCGGGCCGCGGGCGTCGTGCTGTGGCGCAGGCAGGAACGTGACTCCTGGACCGTGGCGCCGCGAAGGAGCAACGCCTGCCTTCCTCCGGCAGGGAGGGAGGAGGATGCGCAACGCATCAACCCGCGGCGGCATGCTCGCGCAGTTCGTCGGCGCGCGCGCGACCGAGGTAGCGGTGGATGCCGGCCCGCGCCAGGTACAGCAGCGGGATCAGCGCGATCGCGGCCGCCATCTTGTAGAGGTAATTGAGCGTGCCCACCGCCAGGAACAGCGAGGTGGGCCAGTGCTGCGGGCCGAGCACGAAGGCGATGTACAGCACCACGAAGCTGTCCACCAGTTGCGACACCGCGGTCGAGCCGGTCGCGCGCAGCCAGGCGTGGCGCTCGCCGGTGGCGCGACGGATACGATGGAAGATGTTGACGTCGATCAGCTGGCCGATGATGAAGGCGACCAGCGAGCCCCAGATCGTCCACAACCCCTGCCCGAACACCGCCGCGAACGCGGCCTGGTAATCCGGTACGCCGTGCTCCTGGGCCACGGTCACCCACCACGATGCCGGCGCGAGGTGGATGGCGACGAACGCGAACGCGAAGCCGTAGATGATCAGGCCCGCCGCCAGCCAGCTGATGAAGCGCACGCCGCGGCGGCCGTAATATTCGTTGACCGTGTCGGTCATGATGAACACGATCGGCCACAGCAGCGTGCCTGCGGTGAAGTTGAGCGAGCCGGCCTGGCCGAACAGGTTCCACTCCAGCGGCCGGATCCCGAGCGTGTCTTCCAGCGCGAAGATCTTGACGCCGATGAACTCCGCCAGCACCGCATTGACGCAGAAGAACCCGGCCAGGCCGATGAACAGTCGCGACGCGCGGTCGTTGAGCAGCCACAGGCCGGTGCGGCGCAGGTTGGAATCGGCGCTTTCGGTGGCGTGCATGCAGCGGGGTCCTGTCGTGGTTGCGCGTCTCCAGCGCGTTGTTCCCGCAAAGCGGGGCTTCTCCGCAGGCGCATGCCAGTCCATCCGCTTGCGCTGCAGTTTTCCGGCCAGCAAGGATGCCCGCTATCGCGGGCATGACGATCAGAAATCGTCGGGCCGCTTGGCCACGCCTTTCGGCGGCGCGAACGGGATCGACTCCGGCGAGACCGCGCCACCGGAGATGATGAAGCTCATGGCCTGGTCCACGGTCCAGTCCGTCGGCGTGATCTTCTCGATCGGCACGATTTCGAGGTAACCGGAGGTGGGGTTGGGCGTGGTCGGCACGTAGACCGCGGCCAGTTCGCGGCCAGTGCCCTGTTCGCGGATCACCCGGGTGACGAAGCCGACCGATTTCATTTCCGCGTGCGGGAAATCGATCAGCACCACGCGCTGGGTGCCGTCGGGCTGGGTCTGCAGGATGTCGAGCAGCTTGCGCGCGCTGCCGTAGATCGTGCTGGCCAGCGGCACGCGCGCGACCAGCGCTTCGAACCAGCGCAGCAACCGCTGGCCGAACACGCGCCGCGCCATCCAGCCCGCCAGCAGGATCACCGCGAGCGTCGCCAGCAGCGCGAACGCGGTCTGCACCCAGGGATCGTCGAGCCAGCGCAGCGCCGGGCCGTCGCTCGCCGCCAGGTTGTGCAGCAGCGGACCGATCAGCGGCCGGCTGGTGTCCGACAGCAGCACGAACACGAACTTGACCACGACCCAGGTCAGCCAGATGGGCAGCAGGGTCAGCAGGCCGGTGAGGAACAGTCGTTGCAGGCGTTGGCCTGTCGAAAGGGGTGGGCGCATGCGCGGATTGTAGGGGAGCGGGATGGCCGGCAGCGGCGACGCTGGCGAAACCCGGCTTGGCCGCCGCGCTACAGCTCGCGCACCAGGCGGAAGCCGACGTCGTCGTAGCCGCGGCTGGCGTCGCGCGGCGCGGGCGCGCCGCGCCAGCTGCGGCCGGCAGTGGCGCGCTGGCTGCAGTCGCCGCTGCATTCGCGCAGCCACTCGGACACCGCCCGCGCGCCACCGCCGGCCGGCAATGCGCGCGCCTCGGCCGCACTCGGCAGGCGATAGCGACGGCCGCTGCGCTGGCTCATCCAGCGCGCGTAGGCGTCGGCGTCGGACCAGGACACGCAGACCACCGGCTGTCCCGGCGATTGCGTGAAGCCCGGTTCCTGCCACGAGATCGGCTTGACGATCCGCAACGGCGACAGGCGCTCGCGGCACAGCGCCGCGGCGCGGCCGGTGGCGGCGGCGAACCGCGCGTAGTCGGAACGGTTCACTTCGTTGCGCGAGGCCGCGATCATGTCGCCGCCGACCTGCGCCAGGCGCATGCCCGGTTCGCCGGGCAAGGGATCGCCGGCCTGGGGGATCGCCCGTGCCCGCGCCTGCAGCGATTGCGTGGTCGCGGCGTCGATGCCGAGCGTTTCGGCGCTTGCGGCGGTCCGCAACGCGGTGTCACGGTCGTAGTGCGATGCGGCTTCGGCGATGCGCGCCTCCAGCGCCTTGGCGACGCGGGCCTGCAATTGCGCCATCCAGGCCGGGTCGCCGCGGGGCGCGGCCGCGGCCAGTCGCCTGGCGCGGTCGACGTAGTCGCGCGCGCGCTCGATATCCCCGGAGCGGATGCGGCGCCCGGCTTCGTCGGCGAAGGCGGCGATCAGCGCCGCGGTCGCCGCCGGCAGGCGCGGATGCGCGGCGTCGGCTTTCCAGGCCGTCAGCAGGCTGTCGTAGGCGTTGCCGTCCCCGGGGGTGGTCAGGTTCCGCGCGCGCAGCTGCTGCTCGGCGGCGGCGATCCAGCGCTCGGCCGGCGAGACCGGCAACGGCCGCAGCATCGGGTCGGTGATGTCGGCGATCGCGCCCGGGCCCGCGCCCGCCGTCGCGTTGCGAGCGCCACCCGGCACGCGGAAGAAGCCGTCGCCGTCGGCGCCCTGGCGCAGCGCAATGCCCAGCCCGGCAGCCACCACCAGCACGACCGCGATCCAGGCGCCGCGTGGCCAGCGCCGGATGCGCGCGATGCCATGGCGCAGCGCCGCGGCCGCGCGCACCATGGGCTGGCCGCCACGCTGCGGAACCCGGTCCAGCGCTTCGCGCATCTGCTGCGCGCTGCGGAAGCGTTGCGCCGGCGATTTCGCCAGCGCCTTGTCGAGGAAGCGTTGCCAGTGTCGCAGGTGCCGTGGCAACCGCGGGATCGGGTCCTGGGCGTGCATCACCGCCATCGACAACGCGTCCCCGGCCATGTACGGCAGGCGGCCGGTGAGCATCTCCCAGGCCAGCACGCCGACGCTGTAGAGGTCGGCACGGGCATCGACTTCCTCGCCGCGCGCCTGCTCCGGGGCCATGTAGGCGGTGCTGCCCACGGCCATGCCCGCGGTGGTGACGCGCGGGCCGAAGCCGCGGCGCAGGGCGATGCCGAAGTCGGCCAGCAGCGGACGTTCGGCTTCGTCGAACAGCACGTTCTCGGCCTTGACGTCGCGATGCACGACGCCGCGCGCGTGCGCGTAGTCCAGCGCCGACAACAGCGCGTGCAGGATCTGGCGCACGCGGGCATGGCCGTTGTCGTGCCCGTCCTGCGCGAATTCGCGCTGGCCGAGGTGGCCGCGGGCAAGGTAGGGCATGGCGTAGTAGGGCAGGCCGCCGCGGGTGCGGCCGACCTCGAAGATGCCGACGATGTGCGGATGCTCCAGCCGCGCGATGGTGCGCGCCTCGTTCTCGAAGCGGCGGCGGCTGACCTCGTCGGCCAGCGCCTCGGGCAGCATCACCTTGATCGCGACTTCGCGCCCCAGCGATTGCTGCTCGCCCAGGTACACGGTCGACATGCCGCCATCGCCGATCGCCCGCGACAGCGCGTAGCCGGCGATTTCCGGCAAGGGCGCGCCCGCCTGCGCAGGCGTGCCGTCGTCGCGGTCGGGCGGAATCGCGGACATCTGGCCCCCTGTTGCCAAGCCGCGAGCATACGCCGCGCGGGCTGGGCGGGTGAACCCGTGGCCGCCAGCTTCAGCGGGCGCGCTTGCGCCGCAGGTACAGCTGCTTGCGCACCCGCGCGACCAGATCGTGATCGGCGTCGCGAATCGCGGTGTCGAACCAGCGCAGGACCTTGTCGCCGTCGGCGGTGGCGGCGCGCAGTTCCTCGAGAACGGCATCGTCGAGGTTGAATTCGGCGACCACGGTGCCGCGCCCGGGTTTCTCGAAATCGATCGCCGCGGCGCGATCCCAGACGATGTGGTCGTCGCCGATCGCGTTCATCACCAGCAGCATCCAGAACGGATCGGTCATCGCGAACAGGGAGCCGCCGAAATGGCTGCCGACGTAGTTTCGGTTCCAGGGCCGCATCCGCAACTCGACCCGGGCATGGCGCCAGTCGTCGGCGATGGCGACGACGTGGATGCCTGCGAACAGGAATGGCGGCCACAGGTTGAGCGCCCGGCGCAGGGTGCGCGCGGAGAGCCTGCGCAGCGTGGTCATACCAGCAGCAGCGAGGACATCTTCCTGCGATAGCGGCCGACCAGGTCCTCGTCGTCGACGACGCGGAAGGCGTCGATCAGCGCCTTCTTCGGCAGCCCGTCCTCGAACCCGCGGTTGCGGCGCAGCATCTCGATGAACTGTTCCAGCCCGGCCTCGGCGTCGCCGGCGACGATCCGCTGCACGCCCAGCAGGTGGCGCGCGCGCAGGTCGTCGGGGTTGGCGGCGATCGCCGCCTGCAGGGTTTCCGCCGGCGGCGCGTCCTTGAGCAGCGCGGCGAATCCCAGCCGCGCCCGCGCCTTGACCGCGCGGTCGTCGGTGGAGAGGTTGGCCGGCAGCGCGTCGAGCAGCTGCCCGGCCTCGTGCGCGCCGCCGGTGGCGAGCAGGGCCAGGGCGAGGTCGAGTTTCAGTTCGGCCTTGTCCGGCTCGGTTTCGATCGCCTTGCGCAGGCGCAGCACCTCGGCATGCGGGTCGACCGGCGCGGCGGCCTGCTCCGGCAGCGGCTCCTGCTCGGCCGGCACGCCGGGCTGGATGTCGTGGTGGGCGAGGAACTCGCGCAGCTGCGCTTCCGGCAGCGCGCCGGGGAAGCCGTCGACCAGTTGCCCGTCCTTGACCAGCATCACCGTCGGAATCGAGCGGATCTGGAACGCGGCGGCCAGCTGCTGCTCCTTGTCGACATCGACCTTGGCCAGCTCGAACGCGCCGTGGTAGTCGGCGGCTAGCTTCTCCAGCAGCGGACCGAGTTGCTTGCAGGGCCCGCACCATTCGGCCCAGAAATCCACCAGCACCGGAACCTGCAGCGACCTCTGGATGACGCTGGTTTCGAAGGTCTCGGTGGTGGCATCGAAAACGTGGGCGGGGCTGGCGGCAATGGACATGGCGGATCCCGGGAGGCGTTCAGCCTGAGATTGTGCCAGCGGCCCCCGAATCCAACCGCCACGACCAGATGTAAAAAATACTTGACATCACGACAACCGAATGTAATGTACACCTTACATCGAGATGGGGGTTGTCCATGTCACTGCATCGCTGGGGAATCGCCGGGCTGCTGGCCGGCGCGGGAGTCGCGTTCTGGCTGCTGCTGGCCGGGCCGTCGAGGTTGCTTGGCGTGGATGCCGGGCAGGCAGGCACTGCGTTGCTGGTGACGGTGGCCTGGGTGTCGATGTACCGGGTTTCGCGGCTGCCGGGCGACGAACTCGGCGCAGCCGCGTCGCCGGCGGAATGGAAGGCCTGGATCGGCGCCGGCTTCATGTTGGCCGCGATCGTCTACTTCCTGGCGAAGATCGAGGTGTTCGCGGCGGCCGGGGTATTCGCCGACGCCGATGCCAGCGCGGTGGCGCGCAACCTGGTGCTGTTGCTGGTCGCCTGGTCGGTCCTGTCCACGGTGCTCGCGTCGCGCTGGAAGGGCGCGGTCGAGGAAGACGAACGCGACCGCGCCATCGCAGCGCGCGCCGCCGCCTGGGGCCGTGGCGCGCTTGTGGTCGCGGTGATCATGCTGGCGGTGGCGCTGGGACTGTCGCCGGCATCGCGGCTGCAATGGGCGAGTCATTTCATGGTCGCCAACCTGCTGGTGTTGGCGGTGATGTGGGGCTGCCTGTTCGAGTACGCGGCCGGGGCCGTGCTGCACTGGAGGGCGCGGCGATGAGCAGGCTGCCCATGGGCATCGTGGAAATGGGCAAGCGCGAAGGCATGGCCTGGCTGGGTTGCGGCGCCGCGGTCCTGGCGTCGGCCTACCTGGGCTGGCTGCTGTTCGGGCATTGGCCGGACACGGGGTACTTCGAGGCGCGCCACGAGGCGCTCACGCAGCCGCTGTACATCGGCTTCAATGCCGTGATCTTTGCCGTCGTCGCCATGCAGCGCTGGCGCCCGCACGAGCCGCTTGCCGATGAGCGCGACCAGCGCATCGAAGGCCAGGCGGCGAAATTCGGGTTCTACGCGCTGGCGCTGCTGAACGTGGTGGCGGGCGTCGCCTTGCTGGGCGACCCGGGGTTGCCGGCACGGCTGGGCGTGGAATGGATGCGCTATTGCCTGCTGTGGATGGTGATGCTCGCGCTCGTGGTGTTCACCGGTTACCAGCTGTACCGCTACCGGCGCGGCTGATGGCCGGTACCCCGATCGACAACGCGATCCGCGCGCTGCGCGTCGTGCACGGCGACATGACCCAGGAGGCGTTGGCGCGCGAATGCGGGGTGACGCGGCAGACGATCATCGCGCTGGAAGCCGGCCGCTACGCGCCGTCGCTGGAGCTGGCGTTCCGGATCGCGCGTGCGTTCCGGGTCGGCGTCGAGGACGTGTTCCAGTGGAAGGAGGGCGCATGAACGGTTCACGGCTGGCACGCATGGGGATGCACGCCGGCTGGGTCGCCGGCATGGTGTTCGCCGTGGCGCTTTTGTGGCTGGGGGCGGTCGTGCCGGGCTACGAACACGCGCACATGCCGGTCAGCTTCCTCGGCATGCGCGGCGTGGCGCTGGCGCCGTGCTGGAACGTGGCCGGGTTCATCGTCCCGGGTCTGCTGGTCGCCTGGTTCGCGCTGTCGCTGCAGCCACCGCTGGGGCGCGACGGCACCGGCGCGCAGGCCCGCATCGGTACCTGGCTGCTGCTGATCTCCGGGCTGGCATTCGCCGGCAACGGCGTGTTCGCCTACGACCTGGCCGAACCCGACGGCATGGCGTCGAAGCTGCACGTGGCGATGCTGACGATCGCGCTGCTCGGGTTCCTGCCGTCGGCGTTGCTGCTGGCGCTGGCACTGCGGCGCCGGCCGGCATGGCGCGCCCTGGTCGCGGGCGGAGCCTTGCTGGCGCTGGCGACCCTGGCCAGCGTCATGCAACGCATGGGCGACTGGCTGCCGCTGTTGCACGACAACCCGGGCTACGCGCAGCGGGTCACGCTGGCGCTCTATTTCCTCTGGCTGGCGTTGGCGTCGCGGGTGGCGCTGCGCAGCGGGGCGACGCGCGGCTGACGCGGCCTACGCGCGTTTCGGCTCATCCGTGCTTCAACTTAAGCACGAGGATCGTCGCCGCCAGCGCGAAGGTGACGATGTTGGACAGGATCATCGGCCAGGAGCCCAGCGCCACCCCGTAACCGAACCAGCAGGCGATACCCAGGGTGAACACCACGTACATGGCCAGCGAGATGCCGCCGGTGTCGCGGCTGCGGATCGTCTTCAGCGCCTGCGGCACGAAGGCGACCGTGGTCAGCAGCGCGGCGAGGTAGCCCATCCATTCCATGTCGACGCCCGCGGGAAGTTTGGTCGGATGATAGCCGGCGGCCGGCCGGCAGCCGGCCGCTCGCTTCGAAGTCCCGCAGGCCGCGCCCGCGGCCAGGCGCGGAGCAGCGGGACCCGGCTGGCGGGGACGATGTGGGGAAAATCGGGGCCGTTGGCGACTTTTTGTGCGCTGCGGTAGGCTTCCCGGTCTTTCCCTTGCCCGCCGCGCCGTGTCCACCGAACCCGCCAGCCACGAACCTGCCGCGTACCAGCCCGCCGCCGTCGAGTCGGCAGCGCAGCGGTACTGGAACGAAACCCGCGCATTCGAGGTGACCGAGGATCCGTCGCGGCCCAAGTTCTACTGCCTGTCGATGCTGCCGTATCCCTCCGGCGCGCTGCACGTGGGACACCTGCGCAACTACACCATCGGCGACGTGATCAGCCGCCACCAGCGAATGTGCGGGCGCAACGTGCTGCAGCCGATGGGCTGGGACGCGTTCGGGCTGCCGGCGGAAAACGCCGCGATCAAGCGCAGCACGTCGCCGGCGAAATGGACCTACGCCAACATCGAGCACATGCGCGCCCAGCTGAAGTCGCTGGGATACGCGATCGACTGGACCCGCGAGTTCGCCACCTGCCGGCCGGAGTACTACGTCCACGAGCAGCGCATGTTCGTGCGGCTGCTGAAGCAGGGGCTCGCGTACCGCAAGAACTCGGTGGTCAACTGGGATCCAGTCGACCACACCGTGCTCGCCAACGAGCAGGTGATCGACGGCCGCGGCTGGCGCTCGGGCGCGGTGGTGGAAAAGCGGGAAATCCCGCAGTGGTTCCTCAAGATCACCGACTACGCGCAGGAGTTGCTGGACGGGCTCGACACGCTCGACGGCTGGCCGGACTCGGTCAAGACCATGCAGCGCAACTGGATCGGGCGCAGCGAGGGCCTGGAATTCGCGTTCGACATCCAGGGCAGCGAGGACCGGTTGCAGGTTTTCACCACGCGCCCGGACACGCTGATGGGCGTGACCTTCGTCAGCATCGCCGCCGAGCATCCGCTGGCGCAGCAGGCGGCACGGTCGGATCCGGCCCTGGCGGCATTCATCGCCGGCCTGAAGCAGGGCGGCGTCTCCGAGGCCGAACTGGAGACCCAGGAAAAGCGCGGCATGGACACCGGCCTGCGCGCGCTGCATCCGCTCACCGGCGAAGCACTGCCGGTCTACGTCGCCAACTTCGTGCTGATGGGCTACGGCACCGGCGCGGTGATGGCGGTGCCGGGGCACGACCAGCGCGACTGGGAATTCGCGCAGCAATACCAGTTGCCGGTGAAGATGGTGGTGGTACCGGCGCCGGTGCGCGATGCGCTGGATGAAATCCGGCGAGACCTGGGCGGTGGCCATGCCGATCCGATGCAGGCTGCGCTGAATGGCGGCGCCGGCGGGGTGGACGTCTACGCCACCGACGCGGCGGTGCGGGTGGTGGAGGAGTTCCAGCAGCGCATCGCCACCGTCGGCGCCCACACCGAGCGCGGCTGGCTGGTGAATTCCGGCGAGCTCGACGGCATGGACTACGCGCAGGCCTTCGATGCGCTGGCCAACAGGTTCCAGGCCGAGGGTCGCGGCACGCGCCGCGTCAACTACCGCCTGCGCGACTGGGGCGTGAGCCGCCAGCGCTACTGGGGCTGCCCGATCCCGGTGATCTACTGCGACGCCTGCGGCGCCGTGCCGGTGCCCGAAGAGCAATTGCCGGTGGTGTTGCCCGAGGACGTGGCGTTTTCCGGCGTGGTGTCGCCGATCAAGGCCGATCCGGAGTGGCGCAGGACCAGCTGCCCGCAATGCGGCGCGGCGGCCGAGCGCGAGACCGACACCTTCGACACCTTCATGGAGTCGAGCTGGTACTACGCGCGCTACACCTCGCCCGGCGCCGCGGCGCAGGTCGACGAACGCGCCGATTACTGGCTGCCGGTGGACCAGTACATCGGCGGCATCGAACACGCGATCCTGCACCTGCTGTATTTCCGCTTCTACCACAAGCTGCTGCGCGACCAGGGCCTGGTCCGCAGCGACGAGCCGGCGACGCGGCTGCTGACCCAGGGCATGGTGGTCGCCGACACCTATTTCCGCGAGGACGACGCCGGCCATCGCGAGTGGATCAACCCCGCGGACGTGAACGTGCGGCGCGACGAGCGCGGGCACGTCACCGGTGCGACGCTGAGGGCCGACGGCCAGCCGGTGCGCATCGGCGGCACCGAGAAGATGTCCAAGTCCAAGAACAACGGCGTCGATCCGCAGGCGATGGTCGAAAGGTACGGTGCCGACACCGTGCGCCTGTTCTCGATGTTCGCCGCGCCACCGGAACAATCGCTGGAATGGAGCGAGGCCGGGGTCGAAGGCATGGCGCGCTTCCTGCGCCGGTTCTGGCGGGAAGTCATGACCCATGTCGCGCAGCCCGATCACCCGGGAGTGGACGTCGCGACCCTGGACGCCGCGCAGAGGACCCTGCGCCGGCAACTGCACGAAACCATCCAGAAGGTCGGCGACGACTACGGCCGCCGCCACAGCTTCAACACCGCGATCGCGGCGCTGATGGAACTGCTCAACCACGTCGCCAGGTTCGACGACATGTCCGCCCAGGGGCGTGCGGTGCGGCACGAGGCGCTGGAGGCGATGGTGCTGTTGCTCAACCCGGTCACGCCGCATGTCTGCCATGCGCTGTGGCAGGCGCTGGGCCATCCGCAGGCGCTGCTGGAGGACGTGCCGTTCCCGCGCGTCGACCTGGCCGCGCTGGCGCGCGATGCCTTGACGCTGGCGGTGCAGGTCAACGGCAAGCTGCGCGGCACGATCGAGGTGGCACCGGATGCGCCGCGCGATGCGATCGAGGCGATGGCGCTGACCGAACCCCACGTCGCCCGCTTCCTCGACGGCCTCGCGGTGCGCAAGGTGATCGTCGTGCCGGGCAAGATCGTCAACATCGTGGCCGGCTGAATGGCGTCCGCGCCGCCCGGCTTGCCGCTGTTGCCGACCTCGTCCAGACTGCGCCGATGACCAGACAAGCCCTGACCGCGACCTTGGCGATGCTCCTGCTGCTGGGCCTGGCAGCCTGCGGCTTCCACCTGCGCGACGCGCTCTTGCTGCCGCCGGACCTGGGGCCGATCCGGCTGGTTGCGCGCAACCCCGACAGTGCGCTGGCGCTGGCGCTGGGGCAGGCGCTGGAACGCGCCGGCGCGACCATGGCGGCGGACGACGCGACCGACGTCGCGACCCTGAACCTGGTCGGCGAGCGCTGGGGCAATACCCCGATCAGCGTCGACCAGTTCGGTCGCGCGCAGGAGTTCACCCTGCGCTATGCGGCGATCTTCAGCCTGCGCCGCGCCGATGGCAGCGACCTGGTACCGCAGCAGGCGATCGAACTGTCGCGCGATTACATCTCGGTGCCGACGCGTTCGGAAGGCACCGACGACGAACGCGAGATCCTGTCGCGCGAGATGCGCCGCGACATGGTGGCGTCGATCCTGCGCCGGATCGATGCGGTTTCGCGCATGTCGCAGGCGCAGGGCGTCGGCCCCGCTGCGCCTGCGGGCGCCGAAGCTGCCGGCCTCGATTCCGCAGGATCCGAGTCCGCGACCACCGCGCCGGTCGAGCCGCCTGCGACGGCGCCCACGGTGGAAACACCCGCCACCGCCGAACCCGAGCCGGCGCCCGTCCCGGCGCCCTGACGGCGCGCCACGGCGCATGGAATCCACTCCCGAGCAGCTCGCGACCCGTGTCGGCCGTGAACCCCTGGCGCCGGCCTACCTCATAGCGGGCCAGGAACCGTTGCGCGTGCTCGAAGCCGCTGATGCGGTCCGCGCGGCGGCGCGCGCACAGGGCATCGCCGAGCGCGAAGTGTTCATGGCCGAGGGCAACCAGCGCGAACCGGACTGGGACGCGCTGGCCGCCAGCCTGCGCGCGCCCAGCCTGTTTGCCAGCCGGCGCCTGCTCGAACTGAGGCTGCCTACCGGCAAGCCGGGCACCGAGGGCGGCAAGGTCATCGTCGAGTTCTGCAGCGAGCCGCCGGCCGATGTCTGCCTGCTGGTGACCTGCGGCGAATGGAGCAACAAGCACGGCGGCAAGTGGAGCGAGGCAATCGGACGCATCGGCGCGATTGCCGTCGCATGGGCGATCAAGCCCCACGAGTTGCCCGACTGGATCGATCGCCGCCTGCGCGCACGCGGCCTGGTCGCCGACCGCGCCGCGGTGCAACGCCTGGCGGAGCGGGTCGAGGGCAACCTGCTGGCGGCCGCGCAGGAAATCGACAAGCTGGCGCTGCTCGCCGACGGCCAGCCACTGGACGTGGAACGCATGGATGCACTGGTCGCCGACGCCGCGCGCTTCGACGTGTTCCGGCTGGTCGATGCGGCGATGAATGGCCACGGCGCGCAGGTCTCGCGCATGCTGCACGGGCTGCGCGCCGAAGGCGAGGCGGTGCCGGCGCTGCTGGGCATGGTCGCGATGGAACTGCAGCGCGCCGCGGCGCTGGCACGGGTGCGCGCGCGCGGCGGCAACCTCAATGCCGAGTTCAAGGCGCAGCGGATCTGGGATGCCAGGCAGGCGATGTACACGCGTGCGCTGGGCCGGCATCCGCCCGCGCGCTGGGAACGTTTCGTCGCCGAGGTCGGGCGCGTGGACCGCATCGCCAAGGGGCGCGGCCGCCCCGGCATCGAATCGCCCGACGCCTGGCTGCAACTGGAGCGCCTGCTGCTGGCGGTCGCCGAGCCCCGGGCGGCGGCGTTGCTGGCCGGTTGAGCGGTGATGCCGGGATTGTTCGTCCTCTACGGCGGCACCTTCGATCCGGTACACAACGGCCACATCGCCATTGCCCGCGCCGCGCATGCCGCCCTGGGCAGCGAAATCCACATGGTGCCCGCCGCCGACCCGCCGCACCGGCCGCCGCCGGGCGCCGCGGCCGAGCATCGCGCGGCGATGCTGCAACGGGCGGTCGCCGCCGAATCGGGCCTGGTGCCGGACCTGCGCGAACTGCGGCGCCACGCCATCGACGACACGCGACGTTCATACAGCGTCGACACCTTGCGCGAGCTGCGTGCCGAACGCGGCGCCGATGCACCGATCGCATTGCTGGTGGGCGCCGACAGCTTCATCGGGCTGCCGACCTGGAAATGCTGGCGCGAGCTGTTCGACCTGGCCCATTTCGTCGTGGCAAGCCGCGCCGGCAGCCCGCTGGATGCCGAGCTGCCGCCAGTGCTGTCCGCGGCAATGCAGGGCCGCGAAGCCTCCTCGCCGGATTCGCTGCACGGCCAGCCCGCCGGTCGCGTGCTGTACCTGCGCCAGCCGTTGCAGGCGCAGTCGGCCACCGACATACGCCACCGCATCGCCGCGGGCTTGCCCTGGCGCGGGCTGGTGCCGCCCGCGGTGGCCGATTACATTCGCGGCCACGGCCTGTACGGAATTCACGGCGGCGTCATCGGGCCGTGACCGGGCGCCGGTTATAATCGCCGCCGATTCCCCAGCCGCAGACGCCCTTGACCAGCCAAGCCCAGGTCATCAAGACCCAGTTGCCGAACCCGCCGCCGCCGATCGGGGTGTTGCTCGAGACCGTGCATGCCGCGATCGCGGAACTCAAGGCCAGGGACGTCGTCGAGATCGACGTGCGCGGCAAGAGCAGCGTCACCGACTACATGGTCATCGTTTCGGGCACGTCGTCGCGGCACGTCAAGTCGATCGCCGACGAGGTGGTCAAGTTCGCCAAGAAGCTCGACGTGATGCCACTGGGCGTGGAAGGCGAGCGCGAGGCCGAGTGGGTACTGGTGGACCTGGGCGATGTCGTGGTCCACGTGATGCTGCCGCGGGTGCGCGAGTTCTATGCGCTCGAGCGCCTGTGGACAGTTGGCGACCAGCCGCCGGAAGGCATCGACGAATACGGCGATACCGCGGCCGCCTCCTGAGGTCCGCATGCCCGGCGGGTAGCGGTTGCCGGGGTCAAGGCTTCGGCATCCCGCGGCCAGCGCCGGCAGGCACATGCCCGGGCGATCGCCTGCGGAAGGTTCCGCGAGTGCCCTGGACGCCATCGCCCGTCAAGTCGCAGCATCCATCCCGCCCACGTCTGCACGCTGCTGCTCAATCGAGTGCCTGAAAGCCGGCACCCCGCTTTGCCATGGCGCAAGGCGCGACTTCCGGATTGGTACGATGCCCGCATGAAAGCACGCTTGCTGGCGGTCGGAGAACGCGCACCCGCATGGGTTGCCCAGGGATTCGCCGAGTACCAGAAGCGGCTGTCGCACTGGTTGCCGCTGGAACTGGTGGAGATCGAACCCGGCCTGCGTGGAAAGGGCCGTGATCCGGCGCGCGCGACCGCGGACGAAGGCGCGCGCGTGCTGGCGGCGTTGCCCAAATCCGCCCATGTGGTTGCGCTCGATGGCCGCGGCAAGCCATGGTCGTCGGAACAACTGGCGCAGCGCCTCGAACACTGGCGCGGCGGCGGCCGCGACCTCGCCCTGCTCATCGGCGGGCCGGAAGGCCACGCCGCCGACGTGCTGGCGGTTGCCGACGAAACCTGGTCGCTGGGCCCGCTGACGCTCCCGCACATGCTGGTGCGGCTGGTCGCGGCCGAGCAGTTGTATCGCGCCGCGGCGCTGCTGGCCAACCATCCCTACCACCGCGGCTGAGCTGCGGAGTCTCGCAGCGGGCATGCTCCGCGCCTGGCGCCGTGTGATGCGGCGTCGAAGGCAGATGACCACGAAGAGGCCCGCACCTCCGTGTGCGGGCGTCGCCGGGGATGCGCTCAGCGATCGAGGCTGAAATCGATGGGTACCAGCCCGATCGCCTGCACGGCCTGGCCATCGCGCAGCGCCGGGCGGAAACGCCAATGCCGGAGGACCTGGTCGCGGGCCGCGACATCCAGGCGACGGTCGCCGCTGCTGCGGCTGACGTCGACCTGCAGTGGCCGGCCGTCGATATCCACCAGCACCTGCAGCAGCACGGTGCCCTCGGCGCCGGCCCGCAGCGCCGCGCGCGGATAGGTGGGCGCGGGCGCCTGCGCGTACTCCAGCCGGACGCCGGGCATCGGTGCCGCCGGAACCTGGATCGTGGGCGCGACCGGGACGTCGGGCGCATCGGGCACCTCGGGCGCAAGCTCGCCCTGTTCCGAGAACACGGGCGGCTGCGGCTGCGTTTCCACGGTTCGCGGCGCCGTCGTGGACGGCGGTTGCGGCCTGGGCTTTTCGATGGTCGCCGGCAGCGGCGGTTGCGGTGGTGGCGTTTCGCGCAGGATCCAGCGGATTGGCTGGGTGATGTCCGGCTGCTCCAGTGCCGGCGGCGCGCGCAGCGGCACCAGCAACAGCAGCAGCATCGCGGCGTTGAAGGTGATCGCCACGGCATAGCCGGCAATGCGGTTTACGTCCGGGTGCCGGGGTGGCCACGGGCGTGGCGAAGCCGAGTGCGAAAGCGAAGACCGCGACGGAACCTGGATTGCATGCACCATGGGCCACCTCCTGGTTGACGGTTGCGTTCCGGGGAACGCGTCAACGGCGGCAGCGGGGTTGCGAGCATCGTTCCCGAGACGCCGCAATCCGGGACTGCGCCGTGGCGATGCGTATGGAAGGTAAAGTCGAGCCACCCGACTTCTGCAAGGATGCTGCCAGGAGGGCGCAACGCCCCGCCCACTGGGCGGCGATTCCGTCCAAGGCGTACCCCGATCGACGCCAGACTCCGCAGTAGAAACAAGGCCCGCGAAAGCGGGCCTTGCCGGTATCGCGTGGACGGGCCGGTTATCGCCCGAGTTCGAACACCACGTCCAGGTTGGCTGCCAGCGTGGTCTCGCCAGGCGACACCGCGGTGTCGGCTTCGGCCTTGCCACGCGCCATCGCCATCATCGGCACGGGCATCGGCGGCTGGAACCCGCCACCCTCGCTGATGCTGACGATCCGGCGCACGCGCATGCCCAGGGTCTCGGCGTACATGCTTGCGCGCGCCCGCGCCTTGTCCAGCGCGGCGCGGCGGGCCTCGTCGTAGGCGGTCTCCGGCTGGTCGATCTCGAAGCTCGGCCCGTTGACCTGGTTGGCGCCGCTGGCGACCAGTGCATCCAGCACCTTGCCGAGCCTGGCGATGTCGCGGACCTTGAGGTTGACCGTGTTGCTGGCCTGGTAACCGGTGATCGCGGGGGCCTGGTTTTCGACGTACCTGTACTGCGGGTTGAGGTTGACGCCGCTGGTCTGGATGTCGCGTTCGGCGATGCCGGCGGCTCGGATCGCGGCCATCACCTTGTCCATCTGGACGGCGTTGGCGCGCATCGCGGCATTGGCGTCGGCAGCCTGGGTGACCACCCCGGCGGAGATCGTGGCCACGTCCGGCACGCGCCTGGCTTCGGCCTGCGCCGAGACCGACAGCAGCGTGCCGTCGCTGCCGGCAAAGGCGGCGGGTGCGGAGGTCTGGGCGGATGCGGTCATGGCGATGGCGCTCAAGGCGAGGGCGGACGCGAGCAGGAACGGGCGCAGGGTCATCGTGTTCTCCGGTGGATGGGGCAGGGTGTTGGGACAGGGGTGAACGGCCGGTGAGCCACAACGGGGTCGATCGGTCATGTCCGGGGTGGGGGCCACGGCCGCGGGGTATTCTTCCGTGGATGCTGTATCTCGCCTCGCAATCCCCGCGCCGCCGCGAACTGCTGGCCCATCTCGGGCGGCCGTTCGGGACGCTCGACATCGATGTACCGGAACACCGCCAGCCCGGGGAGCCGCCCGAGGACTACGTGCGCCGGGTCGCGCGTGAAAAAGCCGGCGCCGGGCTGCTGAAGGTGGTCGCGGTTCCCGGGGCGCGCGTGCTCGGCGCCGATACCGAGGTGGTGCTGGGCGATGAGGTGTTCGGCAAACCGAGCGACGCCGACGACGCCGCGGCGATGCTGCGGCGCCTGTCCGGACGCACCCACCGTGTCGTCTCCGTGGTCTGGCTGCTCTCGGCTTCGCGCGAAGCGCAGGCGGTCTCGATCTCGGAAGTGACCTTCGCCGCGCTGGATGACGCGGTCATCGCCGCCTACATCGCCACCGGGGAATGGCAGGGCAAGGCCGGCGCGTACGGGATCCAGGGCGCGGCCCAGGCCTTCGTCGCCCATTTGTCCGGCAGCCACTCCGGCGTCATGGGCTTGCCGCTGTACGAGACCGCGCGACTGCTGCGCGACGATGGAGCGATGCCATGACCGAGGAGATCCTGGTCAACGTCACCCCGCGCGAAACCCGCGTCGCGGTGGTCGAGAACGGCATGCTGCAGGAGCTGCACATCGAACGCGGCTGGTCGCGCGGCGTGGTCGGCAACATCTACAAGGGCAAGGTGCAGCGGGTGATGCCGGGGATGCAGGCCGCGTTCGTCGAGATCGGCCTGGACCGCGCAGCGTTCCTGCATGCCAACGACATCCAGCGCGCGCAACCGGTGCGCGACGACGGTGCCGCCGACGCGTTCCCGGTGCCGGCCCCGGTGCCCCTGATCACCGAACTGCTGCGCGAAGGGCAGGACATCGTGGTGCAGGTGGTCAAGGACCCGATCGGCAGCAAGGGCGCGCGCCTGACCACGCAGATCAGCATTCCTTCGCGCTACCTGGTGCTGCTGCCGCAATCGCGCGTGGTCGGCGTCTCGGCGCGGATCGAGGACGAGGGCGAACGCGCGCGGCTCAAGGGGCTGGTGACCGAACTCGCGATCCCGGTCGGCAGCCCCGGCTACATCGTGCGCACCAACGCCGAGGGCCAGCCGGCCGAAGCGCTGGCCGAGGACGTGGCCTACCTCGGGCGCGCCTGGGCGCTGGTCGAACGGCAGGTCCGCGATGCCGCGGTCGGCAGTTGCGTGTACGAAGACCTCAGCCTGCCGATGCGCGCGGTGCGCGACCTGATGCGGCGCGACGTCGAGAAGGTCAAGGTCGACTCGCGCGAGACCTGCGAGCGCCTGCGCGCATTCGCCGCGCAATACATGCCTGCGCTGGGCCCGGCCGAAGCGGGCCTGGCGGAAAAGATAGAGCACTACGGCGGCGCGCGCCCGGTGTTCGACCTGTACGGCGTCGAGGACGAGATCAAGCGCGCGCTGGAAAAGGAGGTGCCGCTGAAATCCGGCGGCTACCTGGTGATCGACCAGACCGAGGCGATGACCACGGTCGACGTCAACACCGGCTCGTTCCTGGGCCAGCGCAACCTCGAGGAAACCGTCTATCGCACCAACCTGGAAGCGGCGCAGGCGGTGGCGCGCCAACTGCGCCTGCGCAACCTGGGCGGCATCATCATCATCGACTTCATCGACATGCACGACGCCGAGCACCGGCGCCAGGTGCTGCGTACGCTGGAGAAGTCGCTGGCCCGCGACCACGCCAAGACCACCGTCTACGACTTCTCGCCGCTGGGACTGGTGGAGATGACGCGCAAGCGCACGGTCGAGTCGCTGGAACGGCAGTTGTGCGAGCCGTGCCACGAATGCGGCGGCCGCGGCATGCTCAAGACCGCCGAAACCGTGACCTACGAGATCTTCCGCGAGATCACCCGTGCCGTGCGCCAGTTCGAGGCCGCGCGGCTGCTGGTGATCGCCTCGCCCAAGGTGGTCGCGCGCATCACCGACGAGGAGTCGGCCACGGTGGTCGAACTGGAGGAATTCCTCGGCAAGTCGATCCGGTTCCAGGCCGACACGCAATACCTGCAGGAACAGTTCGATGTCGTGCTGCTTTGACGCCGGCATCCAGGCTTCGGGCCCCGGAGCGAGGAATCTCCTGGACCGCGACAGTCGCGCCAGCGCTCGCAAGGAAGGGATGGCGCGGCCCGGGGTGTCGGCATGACCACGCCCATGCGTCGCCGCCTGCGGCTCGCGCGACGCGGGCTGTGGTACGCCGCGGCGGTCGCGTTGGTGCTGGCGGCGCTGGTCGTCGGCACGCTCAGCCAGGTGTTGCCGCTGGCCGAACGCCATCCCGAGCGCATCGCCGCATGGCTGAGCGAGCGCGCCGGGCGGCCTGTGGCCTTCGACAGGGTCGAGACGCAGTGGACCCGGCGCGGTCCGTTGCTGCGCCTGGATGGCCTGCGCATCGGCGAAGGCAGCCACGCGTTCACCATCGGCGACGCCGAAATGCTGGTGTCGCAATACGCGGGACTGCTGCCGGGGCGTTCGTTCACCGAACTGCGGCTGCGCGGCCTCGACCTGACCCTGGAGCGCGGCGAAGACGGCCGCTGGCAGGTGCGCGGGCTGCCGGGACAGCAGCAGTCGGGCGGCGATCCGTTCGCGGCGCTGGAGGGGCTCGGCGAGTTGCAGGTGATCGGCGGCAAGCTGGCGATCATCGCGCCGGGGCTGCAGATCGACGCGCGCTTGCCGCGGGTCGACGTGCGCCTGCGGGTGGAGGGCGACCGTGTGCGCGCGGGCATGCGGGCGTGGATGCGGGTGGGGAAGTCGCCGTTGCAGGCGGCCTTCGATTTCGATCGCGCGCGTGGCGATGGCCGCGCCTATGTCGCGGCCAGGCAGGTCGACCTCGCGGTCTGGGCGCCGTTGTTGCACGTGGCCGGCGTCGCCGCGGAGTCCGGTCACGGGCGTGGTGAGGCATGGGCGCAGTTGCGCGACCATCGTGTCGCCGCGCTCACCGTCGATGCCGCGCTGGACGCGATCACCCTGCGTGGCGCCGCACTGGCCGATGGCAGCGTGCCGCGCGCCGGGTTCGAGCACTTGCGCACGCGCGCGCAATGGCGCGCCATCCCCGGCGGCTGGCGCATGGATGCGCCGCAATTGCGGATCGGCACCGGCGCCGCCGTGCAGGCGCTGGATGGCCTGGTGCTGGCCGGCGGCGAGCGCAATGCGCTGCTGGCGCGGCGGATCGATGCCGGGCCGTTGTTGGCGGTCGCCGCACTGAGCGACCGCACGGCGCCCGGGCTGCGACAGTGGATCGCCGCGGCGAAACCGCAGGCCCGCGCCAGCAACCTGGTCTTCGCTGCCGCGCGCAACGGCGGCATGCGCGCCAGCGTCCGCATCGACGGACTGGGTTTCGAGGCGGTCGGCAATGCGCCCGGGCTCAGCGGCCTGGCCGGCACGCTGCGGGGCGATGGCGACGGTTTCGCGCTGGCACTGGATCCAAAGGCGCCGTTCCGTTTCAACTGGCCTCGCGGATTCGGCGTCGTCCACGCCGCCAGCCTGGACGGCACCATCGCCGGCTGGCGCGAGGGCGCGGGCTGGCGCGTGGGCACGCCCGGACTGCGCATCCGCGGCACCGGCTTCGGTGTCGACGTGCGCGGCGGCTTGTGGTTCCAGGGCGACGGCACGCGTCCGTGGATCGACCTGGCCGCGCAGATCGAACCGACCGCGGTCACCGCGGCCAAAGGCTTCTGGATCCACCACCTGATGTCGCCCCACACGGTGCGCTGGCTCGACCAGGCGCTGGTCGGCGGCCGGCTCGAAAACGGCCTCGCGCTGGTCTCCGGCGACCTCGACGACTGGCCGTTCCGCAACCACGATGGCCGCTTCGAGGCGCGCGCGCGGATCCGCGATGCAACCCTGAAGTTCCAGGCCGACTGGCCCGCGGCCGAGCATGTCGACGCCGACCTGGCCTTCATCGCCGACGGATTCAGCGTCGCGGGCAAGGGCGTCCTCGCCGGCGTGGGCATCCGCCATTTCGATGCCGGCATCGAGCATTTCGGCAAGGCCGATCTCACCGTGCAGGCGCAGGGCGGAGGCGATGCCTCGACCCTGCTTGGCCTGCTGCGGCAAAGCCCGCTGCAGAAGGAGCATCGCGAGACGCTCGACAACCTCGAAGCCAGCGGCCTGGCGGCGGTCACCTTCAACCTCGACTTGCCGCTGCATGCCGCAGGCGGCGCCTCGAAGCTGGGCGGTACGGTTGCGCTGGCCGGCGCCAGGCTCAGGGAAAAGCGCTGGAAGCTTGCGTTCGAGGACGTGCGCGGCCGCGCCGAGTACGGCAACCGCGGTTTCGCCGCCGAACGCCTGGCGGTGCGCCACGGCGGCCAGCCCGGGCGCCTGTCGCTGCGCGCCGGCGATTACGCGCGCGACCGGCGCCAGGCGTTCGAGGCCGAGTTGGAAGCGAGCCTGCCCGCCGACGAGTTGCTCGCACGCGTGCCCGAACTGGCCTGGCTCAAGCCGTACGTGGCGGGGCGCTCCCAGTGGACGGCGATGGTCGCAATTCCCAGGACGACGGCGGCCGCGGCCGCGGCGCCCAGCCGGCTGCAACTGCGCTCCAGCCTGGTCGGCACGGCATTGTCGTTGCCGGCGCCGTTGCGCAAGGGCGCCGACGCGGCGTTGCCGGCGAGCATCGACACCGCCTTGCCGGTGGGCAGCGGCGAGGTGCGGGTGGCACTGGGCAAGCGCATGGCGCTGCGTGCCCGCAGTGCCGCGCAGACCGGCGTGCGCGCGGTGCTCGGCAGCGACAGCGTCGCCGAGGCGCCGCCCGCTTCCGGGTTGATCGTGACCGGGCGCGCGCCCGAGCTCGATGCGCTGGACTGGATCGCGGTCGCCAAGGGCGGCGACCCGGCCGGAGAGGGGTCCGGCGGGGACCTGAAGCTGCGCCGGATCGATGTCGTTGCCGAACGCCTGCTGCTGCTGGGTGCGGCATTTCCCGTCACCCGCCTGCAACTGGCGCCGACGCCAGGGGCGCTGGTGGCGCAGGTGCAGGGCGAGGCGCTCAGCGGCAGCGTGCGCGTGCCCGACCCCGATGGTGCGACCATCTCCGGCGATTTCGCGCGCGTGCACTGGCGCAGCGCCGCGCCGCCCGGCGCGGATTCCGCGATTGCGCCTGCCAACCCGCGCGCCGAGGCGGACACGATCGATCCGGCCAAGGTGCCGCCACTCGCATTCGACATCGCCGAGCTGCGCGTGGGCGATGCCGCGCTCGGCAGCGCCACGCTGCGCACGCAGCCATTGGCGCTGGGGATGCGCATCGCGCAGCTGCAGACGCGGGCGCCGCGGCAACGCATCGACGTCAGCGGCGACTGGCTCGGTCGCGGCAGCGCCCAGCGCACTCGCCTGGACCTGGGCATCGACAGCGACGATTTCGGCGCCCTGCTCGACGGGTTCGGCTATGGCGGCCAGCTCAACGATGGCGAAGGCCATGCATCGCTGGCGGCGACCTGGCCGGGCAGCCCGGCCGCGTTCGCGCTGGCCACGCTCGACGGCACGCTCAAGCTCGACGCGCGCGATGGCCAGCTGGTCGAGCTCGAACCCGGCGCCGGCCGCGTGCTCGGGCTGCTCAGCATCGCGCAGCTGCCGCGCCGGCTGACACTGGATTTCCGCGACCTGTTCTCCAAGGGCTTCGCCTTCGACAAGCTCGCCGGGAACGTGCGCATTGCCGCCGGCAAGGCCAGCACGGATGACCTGCTGATCGACGGGCCGGCCGCCGAGATCCGCATCCACGGCAATGCCAACCTGCGTGCGCAGACCTTCAACCAGACCATCGAAGTGCTGCCACGCGCCGGCAACCTGCTGGCGGTGGCCGGCGCGATCGCCGGCGGACCGGTCGGCGCGGCGATCGGCGCCGCCGCCAACGCGGTGCTGCGCAAGCCGCTGGGGCAGCTCGCGGCCAAGACCTACCGCGTCACCGGGCCGTGGAAGGACCCGAAGGTCGAGGTGATCAGCCGCGAGCAGTCCCGGATCACGGCCGCGCAGGACAGGCCGCCCGCGGGTTGATTCACGCGCCTGCCGCCCGCAAATCTCCCGTTCACCCGCGCTTTTCCCGGACTATTGCCGCATGACGCTCCCCCTCCAGCTCGCCGAATCCCGCCTGTTGCTGCCCGCGGGCCTGGATACCGGCGGGCTGGACCGCACCTTCGGCGCGCTGCTCGGCCCCGGTGTCGATTACGGCGACCTGTACTTCCAGCACGCGCGGCGCGAGAGCTGGACCGTGGAGGACGGCATCGTCAAGGACGGCGCGCATTCGATCGAACAGGGCGTCGGCGTGCGCGCGGTCAGCGGCGAGAAGACCGGCTTCGCCTATTCCGACGACATCAACGCGCAGGCGCTGATGGAGGCCGCCGCTTCGGCGCGCGCCATCGCCCGCGAAGGCAACGCGCAGGGGGCGCGCACGCTGGTGGCGGGCGGCGGCCACGCCCTGTACCCGGCCACCGATCCGATCGACGGGCTCGGCAACGAGGACAAGGTCGAGGCGCTGCGAACGCTCGACCGGCTGCTGCGCGCCGCCGACCCGCGCGTGCAGCAGGTGGTGGTGAGCCTGGCCGGGGGCGTCGACACGGTGCTGGTCGCGCGCAGCGACGGCGTGCTCGCCGCCGACGTGCGGCCGCTGGTGCGGATCAACGTGCAGGTGATCGTCGAGCAGGGCGGGCGGCGCGAGAGCGGCTATGCCGGTGGCGGCGGCCGCTACGGCTATGCGCAGCTGTTCGCCGACGGCAAGCCGGAGAAGTTCGCGCGCGAGGCGCTGCGGCAGGCACTGGTGAACCTGGAAGCGGTCGACGCGCCGGCCGGCGCGATGCCGGTGGTGCTCGGCCCCGGCTGGCCCGGGGTCCTGCTGCACGAGGCGGTCGGCCACGGCCTGGAAGGCGACTTCAACCGCAAGGGCACCTCGACCTACGCCGGCCGCATCGGCCAGCGCGTGGCGTCGCCCGGCGTCACCATCGTCGACGACGGCACGCTGGAGGGCCGCCGCGGCTCGCTCAACATCGACGACGAAGGCACGCCGACGCGCTGCACCACGCTGATCGAGGACGGCGTGCTGGTGGGTTACATGCAGGACAGCCTGAACGCGCGCCTGATGGGCATGCAGCCGACCGGCAACGGCCGCCGCGAATCCTTCGCCCACCTGCCGATGCCGCGCATGACCAATACCTACATGCGCGCCGGCAGCCACGACCCGGAGGAAATGATCCGCTCGGTCAAACGCGGCCTGTACGCGGTCAACTTCGGCGGCGGCCAGGTCGACATCACTTCCGGCAAGTACGTGTTCTCCGCGACCGAGGCCTACCTGATCGAGGACGGCAGGGTCACCGCGCCGGTGAAGGGGGCGACGCTCATCGGCAACGGCCCGGAAACCATGCAGCGGGTGCGGATGATCGGCAATGACCTGGCGCTGGACGAAGGCGTCGGCGTCTGCGGCAAGGACGGGCAGTCGGTGCCGGTCGGCGTCGGCCAGCCGTCGCTGCTGATCGATCAGATCACCGTCGGCGGGACCAGGGCATGACCGCAATCGCGCGCCGTTCCCGCGGAAGCGGGCGTGGGTGGACGCTGCGCCCGGTGCAGGCAACGGGAATGCGGGCTTCGCCGGTTGCCCCTTCCAGCGCCACGGCGCACTCAGTCGTCGGCGTCGGGCGCTGCTTCCGCCTCGCCTCCGGTTGCGGCCTCGTCCTGCGCCAGCAATTCGCGCAGTTCGCGGAACAGTTCGCGGAAGGCGTGCGGCGGCTTGTTGCGGGCGCGTTCCTCCGCGGTGTTGCGCACCAGTTGCCGCAGGCGCTGGCGGTCGGCGCCCGGATGCGCGGCGAGCAGTTCCGCGAGCGCGGCGTCGCCGTCGGCAAGCAGGCGCACGCGCCAGGATTCGACCCGGTGCAGGTGCGCGGCCTCGCGCCTTGCCGCCGCACCGCCGGCGTCGAGCCCGTCGCGGATCGCATCGAGCGTGGCATCGTCCTCGCGCCGCATCTGCTTGGCCAGGAAGGCCAGCTGGCGCTTGTGGGCGACGTGCGAGGTGATGCGCTGGGTTTCGCGGATGTGCGGCAGCAGCGTTTCCGGGATCGGCAGCTTCGCCAGCTGGGTGGGACTCAACGCCACCAGCTTCTCGCCCAATGCCAGCACGTCCAGGGCCGCGCGCCGTTGTTCGCTGCGGCTGGGGCCGAGGAAATCGCCGCTGTCGGCGTCGCGCGCTCTGGTCATTCTCGATTCCCGGCCCGCGCTGGCGGGGCCCTGACAATGGGACAGGCATGAAGGATAAGCCATTGAACGCAGTCGCCCCCGTCGGCGCCGACGACAGCCTGTCGCGGCTGGACCACCTGGCGGGCATCGCGCAGCGCCTGCTCGATCGTTGTCGCGAACGCGGCGCCAGCCAGGCCGAGGTCAGCTGCAACGAGGAGCGCGGGCTCAGCGTGGACGTGCGCATGGGTGCGGTCGAGACGGTCGAGTCCACCCGCGACCGCGGCATCGCCGTGACCGTGTACTTCGGCCATCGCAAGGGCAGCGCCAGCACCGCCGACCTGCGCGAGGAGAGCCTGGACGCGACCGTCGAACAGGCCTGCGCGATCGCGCGCTACACCGAGGACGATCCGGCTGCGGGCCTGGCCGATGCGGCGCTGATGGCGCGGGCGCCGGCCGGTGGCTTTCCCGGTTTCGACGCCTGGCATCCGTGGGTGCTGGACGCCGATCGTGCGATCGACCTGGCGCTGGCCTGCGAGGCCGCCGGCCGCGACAGCGATGCGCGCATCGCCAACTCCGACGGTGCGTCGGTCGGCAGCAGCGCGGCGCTGGGCGTGTACGCCAACTCGCACGGCTTCGTCGGCCGCGAGCGCAGCACCCAGCACACCATCGGCTGTGCGTTGATCGCCGGCCAGGGCGAAGCGATGCAGCGTGACGGCTGGTACACGACCGCGCTGGCGGCCGAGGACCTCGAAGCAGCGGCTGCCGTCGGCCGCCATGCCGCCGAGCGCACCGCCGCGCGCCTGCAGCCTCGCTCGATCGCCACCGGGCAGATGCCCGTGCTGTTCGCGGCCGAGGTTGCGCGCTCGCTGGTCGGGCACCTGGTCGGCGCGGTGTCCGGTGGCGCGTTGTACCGCAAGGCCAGCTTCCTGGTCGACGCCGCGGGCACGCGGCTGTTCCCCGACTGGTTCGGGATCGAAGAATTGCCGTTCCTGGCGCGCGGCTTCCGCTCCGCGGCGTTCGATGCCGAAGGCGTCGCCACCCGGGAAGCGCCACTGGTGCGCGACGGCGTGCTGCAGCGCTACGTGCTGGGCAGCTATTCGGCGCGCAAGCTGGGGCTGGCCACCACCGCCAACGCCGGTGGCGTGCACAACCTGCAGGTCGTCGCCAATGCCGGTGGCCTGCAGGACATGCTGCATGGCATGCGACGAGGCCTGCTGGTCACCGAACTGATGGGGCAGGGCGTGAACGCGGTCACCGGCGACTATTCGCGCGGCGCGGCCGGCTTCTGGATCGAGGATGGGCAGCTCGCCTATCCGGTCGACGGCATCACCGTGGCCGGCAACCTCAAGGCGATGTTCGGCGCGATCGAGGCGGTCGGCAACGACGTCGATCCCCGTTCCCATGTCCGCACCGGTTCGATCCTCGTTGGCGGCATGACGGTGGCCGGGGCCGGCTGATGGCCGGGACCCCGTCGGCTTGACTGGACGGCCATGGCCGTCGACAGTTGGGCACTGGCGCCGAGGGGGCGCCGGACAAGAGGGGACACCATGAACGATATCAACCCGGCGCCGACTGGCGCCGAGAGTGGCATTTCCGCGGAAGAGCGGCAGTGGGCGATGTTCGCGCACCTGTCGGCGCTGGCCGGCGGCCTGCTGACGTCCGCGGTCGGTGGCTGGGGCTTTTTCATCGGCCCGCTGGTGATCTGGCTGATGAAGAAGGACACCATGCCCTTCGTCGACGACCAGGCCAAGGAAGCGTTGAACTTCAACATCATGGTCACGGCAATCTTCGTGATCCTGCTGATCCTGACCATCCTCAGCCTGGGCATCGGTGCGCTGCTGACGGTGCCGGTGATGCTGATCGTGGGCATCGGGGCGCTGGTGTTCGTCATCATCGCCGCGATGAAGGCCAACCAGGGCATCGCCTACCGTTACCCGGTGAACGTGCGCCTGATCAAGTGAACCCGTAGTCGTCACGCCATCCGACGGACCTAGGCCGTTGGTTGGGTTGCACCTTCCCGGCCTGCCCCCATCATCGAGGGCAGGCCGGATCGTTTCCGGCGGGAGTCGATGATGAACGCGACCACGCAATCCCTGTCCACCACGTCCCCGACCTCCAGCGAGCGGCAGTGGGCCGCGGGCGCGCACCTGGCGGCGCTGCTGCTGGCGTTGTGCACCAGCTGGATCGCCGGGGCCGCCGGCATGCTCGGCGCCGGGATGGTCTACCTGGTCAAGCGCGACGATTCGGCGTTCGCGGCCGAACACGCCCGCGAGGCCTTCAACTTCAACCTCAGCATGTTCATCTATGCCTGCATCGCGGTGGCGGTCGCGGTGGCGCTGGTTGGCGCGACCGTGCTGACGCTGGGGCTGGGCATCATCCTGACCGCGCCGGCCGGGCTGTTGCTGCTGCTCGCGGTGGCCGCGATCGCGGTGCTTTGGCTGGCGTGCAGCATCATCGCCACGGTCAAGGCCTGGAACGGCGAGCACTATCGCTACCCGCTGACGCTGCGCCTGCTGCGCTGATTGGCGGGCGTCCCGATGGGCCGCGCGGCAGGCGCCGCGTGGCCCTGCAGCGCGCGGTTCGCTGCGTCAGTTGCGCTGCGTGTACTGCTGCAGGCTGGCGCCGCGGCGGTCGATCCGGTCCAGGCGGTCGTCCAGCGCTGGGTGGCTCTTCACAAGTTGCGCCAGGGCGGGCGATTGCGTGCCCAGCGCGGACATCTTCTGCAGCACCGGGTACAGCGCCAGCGGATTGAAGCCCGAGCGCGCGAGGTAGACCTGCGAGGCCTCGTCGGCGTGGAATTCGGCCTCCCGGTCCAGCCGCGTCAGCATCACCGTGGCGCCATGGCGACGCACGTAGTCCTTGGCCAGGTTGGCGGCGAGATCGCCGCCGACGTTGACGTGGCCGGCGACGATATTTTCGCCGGTCTCGGTGATCGCCTGCTTGCGGATCACGTTGTAGTGGTCGCGCTGCACCACATGGCCGATCTCGTGGCCGAGCACCGCGGCGACCTCGGCGTCGTCGGCCAGCAGTTCGTACAGTCCGCGCGTCACCAGGACGTAGCCACCGGGCGCGGCGAAGGCGTTGACCTCGGGCGAGTCGATGACGCCGAAGCTCCACGGCAGCTCCGGGCGCGTGGTCTGCGACGCCAGCCAGCGGCCGATCATGTTGACCCGGCGCTGCGCTTCGGGATCGTCCAGCAGCGGCGCCGCGCCAAGGATGCGGCCGGCGATCTCCGGCCCCAACGCAAGTTCCTCCGCCGCCAGTTCGTCCTCGGACTTGCCGGTGGCAGCGTCGGCGACGTCCATCGCCTCGCTGGCATGGCCGCCGAACAGGCCGCCGCCGATCTGCGACAACAGCCCGCGCGCGGCCGACAGCGTGCTGCGCTTTTCCGCTTGCGTGCTGCCGCCGCGGACGCCAGGGTGCGCCTCGCTGGCGAAGGCCACGCTGGTGGCGCTCCAGCCCTCCGTGCGCGCCCGTGCAGCGGCGGCCTCCGGCGCGACCCGGTACGACTCCAGTGCCGCGATCTGCGCGCCGTCGTAGGCGGCCGATTGCAGCGTGCTCTCGTCGAGCCCGCGCACGCCCGCGGTCTCGGTGACGCGGCCCTTGCCGGCCTGGCCGCCGAACAGCGCGCGCACGCCGGAGGCGGAACCCGCTGCGCGGGCGGGCGCCATGCGCACGTCGTTGACGCGCACGAAGCCGAACTGCCCCGCCGTCAGCTCGACCCGGAACCACAGTCCCTGCTGGCCGGCGACGCTGACCGCTGCATCGCGCTTGAGCGTGGCGATCGCCGGCGCCTTGAAGTCCGGCGCGCTGTGGACCTCGACCGTGGGCTTGTGCACCACCGCCGCCATGTTCCCGGCGCGTGCGGCGGGCACCGCGAGCGCGGCGGCAAGCACCATCGCCGAAAGGATGGCGGAACGCAAAGCGGTGGGATGCATGCGGAAAGCTCCGTACGGGAACGCTGTTGCCAGCCGGGTCTCAAGACAGGATCAAACGCGATTCTGGCGCGAAAAAGGCCAACATCTGCATTCAAGCGCGTGGTGGTTGACGCTGGCAAGCTGCGCCGCAACGTCGATCGCGTATTCAGGCTGGCGGCGATGCGGGCCTTGCGGTTGCACGGAGCTCGCTACCGGCTTCGTCGTCGGCGGAGAACGAGTCGTGCGCCGACAACGGTCGTTCGTCGGTGCTCGCAAGCAGGCGGCCGAGCACCGAGCACACGCGGGCGCGGGTCTGCGCGATCGGTTCGTCCTGCGCGACTGCGACGCTGATCAGGCTGGCTACGCGCACGCTGCCGTCGTCGGGCAACACGTCGTCGTGCCCCGCAAGGTGCTCGCGCAACGCCTGGAGTTCACGCTGCGCGGTGGCGGCCACGGTGTCGCGATCCGGCCCGCCCCACATCAGCACGGTGACATCGACCAGCGATTCCCACAGCCAGCTTTTGTATTCGACCACGCCTTCCAGCGCGGCAGCCTCGGTGCCGCGGTACAGCCAGCCACGCAGGCGCCGCCGGTATTCGCGGATGCGGCGGCCGAGCGCGCGCCGGTCCAGGCCGGGGTCGGGCTCGAAGCGCAAGCGGGCCAGCGCCAGCCAGCGGTCGCGTTCGGGGTCGAACTGCGGGCGGTAATCGTCGTTGCCGACCGCGCGCCCGCGCTGGGTGGCGGCGTACACGCGACACAGGCCGAAGCACAGGCTGACGAAGCCCAGCGCGGCGAAGATGTCGAAGAAGACGCCGAATGCGGTCAGGCCGACGAATGCAACCACTAACAGCGCCAGGTTGCTGGCGACGAAGACTTCATCGATCTCCCATGCCGGCTCGCCGCGCCAGAAGGCGAATCCGCTGAGCAGCACGAGGACCGCGGCGAGCAGGTACTTGAAGCCCGCCGGCGGCATCCAGATCGCGGTGCCGGCGAGCAGCGCCTCGACCGCTTCGGCGTGGACCTCGACCCCGGGCATGGCCGGATTGACCGGTGTCGGCTTGGCGTCGTTGAGGCCGGCGGCGGTATAGCCGACCACCGCGGTGCGGCCGTCCAGGGCCGCCATCGCACCGCCGCGATCGCAGACCGCGCGGCCCTCGATCAGGTCGGCGGCGCTGGCGTAGGGAAGCTGGCCATGCGTGCGCCAGTTCACGCGGATCGATTCCGGGTAGCCGGCCAAGGGCCGATGCTGGACGCCGGCGGCCAACCGCAGCGACAACGATGGCAGCGCCCAGTCGCCGATGGCCTTGCGCAGCGGGATGTCGCGCAACACGCCGTCGCTGTCGCGGGTGATGTCCAGCAGCGCGCTGTTGCGTGCCATCGCCTCGCCATACGGCTGCAGCAGCGCCACGCGCGGCCCCGGGCGGCGTGGCTGCGTGGCCAGGGCGAATGCGCCGGGCGCCTGCGATACCGGCAGCGCGCCGGGGGAATCATCGAAGCCCGCGGGCGTGCGGGTCGAGCCGAACACGAAGCGGCCACGGCCGCCGGCGGCCATCGCCTCCAGCGTGGCGTCGCCGATCGGGTCGCTGTTGGATGGCTCGATGAACTGCACGTCGTAGCCGACCGCGCGGGCGCCGGCGCGGTCCAGCGCATCCAGCAGGTCGGCATGGCGTTGCCTGCTCCATGGCCAGCCGCCTTCGCCGAGACGGCGGTAATACTCGATCGAGCAATCGTCGATCTCGACCACGACCACCTTGCCCGACGGCTTCGGCTCCCACGGCCGCAGCTTGATCACCTGGTCGAAGATCGCGTTCTCGGCCGACGCGAGGCTGCGCTCGTGGTTCCAGTCCCAGGCCAGCCATCCCAGCGCGACCAGCACCAGCAGCGGGTAGAACGCGAACCGCAGGCGCAGAGCGAACCGTGCATACGGGCGCCGGTAGCCGCGCTCGAACGCGCCCCAGCGGTTGACGAAGGTGTAGCCGAGCCATGCGAACGCCGACTCCAGCCATGACAGCATTCGTTCGTGCCGGTGCCTGCCCATCCCCATCCCGTGCATCCCCATGCAGGTGCGGCGCTCGCCGCGGGCTTGCGTCGAGGATCATTCCCGCCTCGTGCGGGTGTCAAGCGCGCGCCGGCACGCGCGCTGGAGCGTTCGCTTCAGCGATCGCGCTGGATCGCCTCGCGTCCCAGTGCGGCGAGTGCATCGGTGCGCGAGCCGTACGGCGCCAGCGCCTCCTGCATCGACGCCTGCAGTTCGCGCAGCCGCGCGCGCGAGGCCTCGATGCCGAGCAGGGCCGGAAAGGTGGCCTTGTCCTGGGCGACGTCCTTGCCGGCGGTCTTGCCAAGGGTGGCGCTGTCGCCCTCGATGTCGAGCAGGTCGTCGCGGATCTGGAACGCAAGGCCGAGGGCGTCGGCGAAGCGGTCCAGCCCGGCGGCGGTCCCGGCCTCCACGCCGGCGGCGAGCGCGCCCAGGCGCACCGACGCGCGCAGCAACGCACCGGTCTTGAGTGCGTGCAGGCGCTGCAGTTCGTCGATGTCGATCCGTTGCCCCGTCGCCTCGATGTCCAGCGCCTGGCCGCCGCACATGCCGCGCGCGCCGGCGGCGGACGCCAGTTCCCGCAACATCGCCACCCGCGCCTGCGCCGGTTGCGGCGCTCGCGCCAGCAGCTCGAACGCCAGCGACTGCAGCGCATCGCCGGCGAGGATCGCGGTGGCCTCGTCGAAGGCGACGTGCACGGTCGGCTTGCCACGACGCAGCTCGTCGTCGTCCATCGCCGGCAGGTCGTCGTGCACCAGCGAATAGGCGTGGACCAGTTCGACCGCGGCGGCGGCGTGGTCCAGCGCGGCATCGTCGCAACCGAACGCGCCGCCGGTGGCGTACACCAGCAACGGCCGCATGCGCTTGCCGCCATCGAGCGTGGCATGGTGCATCGCCGCGTGCAGGTGCCGCGGCGGCGCTTCGGCGGCAGGCAATGCCGCGAGCAGCGTGGCTTCGACCCGCGCGCGCCAGCGTGCCGGGCGCGCGTCGGGGACCGGCGGCTCAGGCATCCGGGGACGCGGCTGGCGCGGTGCCCGGGAACGGCTCGCCGCCGGCGGGGTCTTCCGGGTCGGTGAGCAGGCGCACGCGCAGTTCGGCCTGTTCCAGCGCGCCCTGGCAGCGGCGGTAGAGGCCGACGCCGCGTTCGTACGCGGCCAGCGATTCCTCCAGGCTCATGTCACCGTGCTCCATCTTCTCGACCAGCTGCTCGAGCGCATCGAGCGAGGCTTCGAAATCGGCGACCGGGGACGCATCGGATGTTGTCTTGCGGGCCATGCGGCAAGTGTGCGGCGCGGGTTCGCGGGGGTCAATGCGCGGGCGATCCGTGCCCGGGGGGCGCTGCTGCCTGCGCAATCTGCGACCACACCAGCTTCGCGCCGCGCGCGCCCAGCCATTGCGCGAATTCGGCCGAAAGGATGCGGTCGCCGGCGGCCAGCAGCCGGCCCTCGGCGCTGGACAGCAGCGGCAGCCGTTCGCGCCGCCATGGCGGCATGCCGGCGTCCTGCAGCACGTGCTTGAGCGCATGCGTGTGCTTGCGTCCGGGCAGGGCGATGCGCTCGCCGCCGCGGCGCGCGTGGACGACCAGCGTATCGTCGAAGCCCGCGGCGCCTTCCAGCTGCAGCAGGCCGCCATCGGGAAGCGGCAGCGGCACGCTGCCGTCCCAAGGGCATCGCCAGCCAGCGGCCAGCGGGGCGCTTTGCCGCCCGGCATGCAGCAGGTTGCGCCAGCGCCGCACCACTGCCCCGGACCAGGCGAAGCGGGCTTCGTCGCCCGGCGCCGCCCGCAGCAGGTCGGCCTCGATCCGGTCGACGCCGGTTGCGGGCAGGGGCGGCAGGCCGCAGGCTTCGATCCAGCGCCGGAGCACGCGTGCCCGGCGCGCAGCGGGAAGGCGTGCCAGCACGTCGACGTCGAGCACCCGCGGGTCGTCGCCGCGGGCGCCTGCCAGCGCCCTCGCATCTTCTTCGTCGAGGAGGTCGGCGGCGGCGGCGCTCAATGCGGCGCTGCGCGCGAATGCCGCGCTTGCCTGCGGCCAGCGCCGTCGCAGCAGCGGCAGCACTTCGTGGCGCAGGAAATTGCGGTCCGGCGCGCTGTCCCGGTTGGCAGGGTCCTCGATCCAGCGCAATCCATGCCGTTGCGCATGCGCAAGCAGCTCGCCACGCGACAGCGCCAGCAACGGCCGCCACAGCCAGCCGCGGCCATGGCGCCGCCACGGCCGCATTGCCGCCAGGCCGTCGGGCCCGGAGGCACGCAATGCGCGCAGCAGGAAGGTTTCTGCCTGGTCGTCGCGATGGTGGGCGAGCGCGAGCACTTCGTCGTCGCGCAGTTCGGCCGCGAAGGCGGCATGGCGGGCGCTGCGCGCGGCGGCCTCGGGTCCGCCGCCACCCGTTCGGTCGACGTCCACGCGCACGACCTGCAGCGGGATCGACCAGTCAGCGCAGACCGCCCGGCAGTGTCGCACCCATGCATCGGCCTGGGCCTGCAGCCCGTGGTGGACGTGGATCGCGCGCAGCCCGCCATGCAACGTCGGTGCGGCGCAGGCCAGCAGGTGCAACAGCACGGTGGAATCCAGGCCGCCGCTGAAACCGACCAGGACCGGTCGCGCGGGGCCCGGCGGCGGCAACAGGCTGGGCGACGGAGGCTTGTCCACGGCCGCGGCGTGGCAGCGCGGATCAGGCCGCTTCGTAGGCGCCGTAGGCGCGCAGGCGCTGGTAGCGGCGTTGCAGCAACTGGTCGAGCGGCAGGTCCTGCAGCATGTCGAGTTCATTGAGCAGCACGGCCTTGAGCCGCTTTGCCATCTGCATCGGGTTGCGGTGGGCGCCGCCGATCGGTTCCCGCACCACCTTGTCGACCAGGCCGAGCTCTTTCAGCCGCCGCGCGGTCAGGCCGAGCTGTTCGGCCGCATCCTTGGCCTTGTCGGCGGTTTTCCACAGGATCGAGGCGCAGCCTTCGGGCGTGATCACCGAATAGGTGCTGTACTCGAGCATGTTGGTGATGTCGCCGACGCCGATCGCCAGCGCTCCGCCGGAGCCACCCTCGCCGATCACGGTGCAGATGATCGGCGTGCGCAGCTCCGCCATCTCCAGCAGGTTGCGCGCGATCGCCTCGGACTGGCCGCGCTCCTCCGCGCCGATGCCGGGGTAGGCGCCCATGGTGTCGATGAAGGTCAGCAGCGGCAGCCCGAAGCGCTCGGCCAGCTTCATCAGCCGCAGCGCCTTGCGATAGCCCTCCGGGCGCGGCATGCCGAAATTGCGCTTGAGCTTGGCCTTGGTGTCGCGGCCCTTCTCATGGCCGATCACCACCACGCTGCGGCCATCGATCCGCGCCAGGCCGCCGACGATGGCGGCGTCGTCCGCGTACGCGCGGTCGCCGGCCAGTTCCTGGAACTCGTCGCAGATCACCCGCAGGTAATCCAGGGTGTAGGGCCGTGCAGGATGGCGGGACAGCTGCGAGACCTGCCACGGGGTCAGGTCGCGGAAGATGTGCGCGGTGCGCTGGCGCAGCTTGTCCTGCAGCGCATGCACTTCGGCATCGATGTTGACCGCGGGGCCATGGCTGGCATGGCGCAGTTCCTGGATCTTGGCTTCCAGATCGGCGATGGGCTGCTCGAAATCGAGGTAGTTGGGATTCATGCGCGGCCGGCGGGCGAAAAGGGGGACAGTTTAGCCCAGCGCCGGTGCGGCTTCGGGCGGCGGGCCGGGGCCGGTCCTGCGCGGCCCCGGCTGCCTAGCTGGCCCAGGGCTTGGCGATCGAGAGCCGGACCGCGCGCACCCCGGGGAGGCTGCGCAGCAGCCCCGGCAGTGCGGCATCCACGCGCACGCCCTGGCCGCCGTTGATGCTCAGGCGCCCGACCGCGTCGCGGGTGATCGCCTCCAGCAGCAGCGGCGTACTGCCGGCATGGCCGTCCAGGGCGCGGGTGAATGGACCGAGCGCGTCGCCCGCGCGCAGGTCGAGCTTCACCGACAGCCGTTGCGCGTGCTGCCTGCAGACTTCGGCATAGTCCCAGCAGCGGCGCGCGCGCAGCGAGAAACCGCCACTGAATTCGTCCTCGCGCAGCCCGCCCTCGACCACCAGGATGCGGTCGCGGCTCAGCAGGTGCGCATGCTCGTGCCAGGCCTCGGAGAAGAACGCGCATTCGATGCGGCCGTGCCCGTCTTCCAGCTGCACGAAGGCCTGCGAGTCGCCGCGCTTGCGCAGGCCGGTGACCTGCCCCGCGACCACCACGGTCGCTTCCTGGCGCCAGCCGCGGCGCTCGTCCTCGGGGCGTTCGCTCCACAGCCGGTCCAGGTCGCCGAGGTCGTGGCCAAGCAACGCCCGCAGCTCGTCGCGATACGGATCCAGCGGATGGCCGCTGAGGTAGTGGCCGAGCGTGTCGCGCTCGCCTTGCAGGCGCTGCAGCAGCGGCCAGTCGTCCGCCTGCGGCAGGTCGAGCCGCAGCTCCGGGGCCGCGGCGGCCCCGCCGCCGAACAGCGAGACCTGGCCGGCGTCGCGTTCGCGCGCCAGCTGCTCGGTGGCCTTCAGCACTTCCGGCAACTGCAGCATCAGCGAGGCGCGGTTGCGGCCCAGCGCGTCCAGCGCGCCGGCATTGACCAACGCTTCCAGCGCGCGCTTGTTGAGCTTGTTCGAATCCACCCGCTTGCAGAAATCCAGCAGGTCGGTGAACACGCCGCCGCGCGCGCGCTCCGCGGCGATCGCCTCGCAGGCGCCGCGGCCGACGCCCTTCACCGCGCCGAGGCCGTAGCGGATGGTGTCGGCCGCGCGTGCGCCCGCCGCCGCGCCGGCCTCGATGGCCTCGAACATGTAGCTCGAGGCGTTCACGTCCGGTGGCAGTACCGCGAGCCCCATCGCGCGCGCCTCGTCGAGGAAGCCGACCACCTTGTCGGTGTTGTCCATGTCCGAGGACAGCACCGCGGCCATGAACTGCGCCGGGTAATGCGCCTTCAGCCATGCCGTCTGGTAGGCCACCAGGGCGTAGGCGGCGGCGTGCGACTTGTTGAAGCCGTAGCCGGCGAATTTCTCCATCAGGTCGAAGATCGACGACGCCTGCCGCGCCGGCACGCCGCGCTCGGCCGCGCCGGCCTCGAACTTGGCGCGCTCCTTGGCCATCTCCTCGACTTTCTTCTTGCCCATCGCCCGCCGCAGCAGGTCGGCGCCGCCCAGCGAGTAGCCGGCCAGCACCTGGGCGATCTGCATCACCTGTTCCTGGTACACGATCACGCCGTAGGTCGGCGCCAGCACCGGTTCCAGCGCCGGATGCGGATAGCTGACTTGCGCGCGCCCGTGCTTGCGCTCGATGAAGTCGGGGATCAGGTCCATCGGCCCGGGACGGAACAGCGACACCAGCGCGATCAGGTCGCCGAAACGGTCCGGCTGCGCGCGCTTGAGCAATTCGCGCATGCCGCGCGATTCGAACTGGAACACCGCCACGGTATCGCCGCGCGCGAACAGTTCGTAGGTGCTGGCATCGTCGAGCGGGATCGCGGTGATGTCGAGCGGGCGCGGCGACTCCGCATCCACGCCCGCGGCGCCATCCCCCGCGGACGGGCGCGGCGAGGGCCGCCGGTTGATCGCCTTGACCGCCCAATCGATGATCGTCAGCGTCCGCAGGCCGAGGAAGTCGAACTTCACCAGCCCGATCGTCTCGACGTCGTCCTTGTCGAACTGGGTCACCGGGTTGCGGCCGCCGCCGTGGCCGTCGTGTTCGGCGAACAGCGGGCAGAAATCCGACAGCGGCGAGGGCGCGATCACCACGCCGCCGGCGTGCTTGCCGGCATTGCGGGTGAGGTCCTCGAGCTGCAGCGCCAGTTCGATCAGGTCGCGGACGTCGTCCTCGGCCTGGTAGCGGGCGATCAGCTCGTCCGAACGCCAGTCGTCGTTGCTGCGCGACTTCTCGGTGCGGCCGAGCGCGTCGTCCAGCGAGATCCCCAGCGTCATCGGCACCAGCTTGGCGATGCCGTCGACGAAGCCGTAGGGGAAGCCGAGCACGCGCCCGGCGTCGCGCACCACCGCCTTCGCCGCCATGGTGCCGTAGGTGATGATCTGGCTGACGCGGTCGCGGCCGTACTTGCCGGCGACGTAGTCGATCACCTCGTCGCGGCGATCCATGCAGAAGTCGATGTCGAAGTCCGGCATCGACACGCGTTCGGGGTTGAGGAAGCGCTCGAACAGCAGGTCGTAGGGCAGCGGGTCGAGGTCGGTGATGCCCAGCGCCCAGGCCACCAGCGAGCCGGCGCCGGAACCGCGGCCGGGGCCGACCGGGATGTCATGGTCCTTGGCCCAGTTGATGAAGTCGGCCACGATCAGGAAGTAGCCGGGGAAGCCCATCTCGACGATCACGTCGAGTTCGGATTCCAGCCGCTGTTCGTAGGGCGAGCGGCCGTGCTCGGGCGGCGGTGGGTGCTTGTCGAGCCGTTTCTCCAGGCCGGCGCGGGCCTGGCTGCGGATCCAGCTCTCCAGGGTCTCGTCGGCGGGCACCGGGAACGCGGGCAGGTAATAGGTGCCCAGCGCGAGTTCCAGGTTGCAGCGCATCGCCAGTGCGGTGGCGTTGTCGATCGCGTCGGGCACGTCGGCGAACAGCGCCGCCATTTCTTCGGTCGATTTCAGGAACTGCTCGGCGCTGTAGTCGCGCGGGCGCCTGGGATCGTCCAGCACGCGCCCGCTGGAAATGCAGACGCGGGCCTCGTGCGCGTTGAAGCCGGCGGCATCCAGGAAGCGCACGTCGTTGCTGGCGACCAGCGGGATGCCGCGCTGCGCCGATGCGTGCAGCGCGAAGGCGTGGAAGGCGTCCTCGCCGTCGCGGCCGCTGCGGGTGAGTTCCAGGTGCAGGCGTTCGCCGGTATGGCGTTGCCAGTCGGCCAGCCACTGTTCGGCGAGATCGTGCCTGCCCGCCGCGGTCAGGCGTCCGGCTTCGCTGTGGCGGCCGGCCAGCGCGAACAGCCCCGTGTTGTTGTCGCGCAGCCAGTCCGGGCGGACCACGACGCCGTCATGGCGCTGGCCTTCCATCCAGGCGCGGCTCAGCAGCCGCGACAGCGCCAGGTAGCCGTCGCGGTCGCGGCACAACAGCGTCAGCCGCCAGGGCGCCTCGTCGGCGTCGGCCAGCAGGATGTCGGCACCGGCGATGGGCTTGATCCCGGCCGCCTCGGCGGCCTTGTAGAACTTGACCAGCGCGAAAAGGTTGTTGTGGTCGGTGACCGCCACCGCGGGCTGGCCCAGCGCCACGCACCGCTCGACGAGATCCGGGATCCGGATCGTCGAGTCGATCAGCGAATATTCGCTGTGCAGGTGCAGGTGGACGAAGCGGGCGGACATGCCTTCCCGGGAGGAAGCGAGGAGTGCTGCAGGGATTGTGGCAGCCTAGCCCCGGCCCCGCGGGCGGACAAGGCTTGACAGCCCGCCGAACCGCGGCGCCGCCGCACGCCACGCCACGACCGCGCCGCGGGGCGCACGCGGCGCTGGCAGCAGTGCTGGAACGGCCGTTCAGAGGATGTGGAACAGCTCTCGCGGTCGCGCGCTGTCGCTGGCGTAGCGGCTGTCGTTGACGCGCAGGTGGTGGCGCCAGAGCGCGATCTCGGCCAGGCGGTCGCGGATCCAGGCGCCGCGTTGCGCCGACCCGTCGCCGATCGGGTGCGCCTCGTCGCGATAGGCGCAAAAGTCGCGGTAGTCCTCGGCTTCCGCCACGAACGCCGGCCACGCCAGTTCGATCAGCAGCACGTCGTCGAGCTTGCCGATGAGCGGCTCGTGGTCCGGGATCAGGTCGTCGTCGTGGTCGATGTAGCCGAACAGCATGCGCAGGCGCGCGCGGGTCGCGTCGTCGGCGTCCCAGTCGGCGTCGTCGAGCATCGCGCGCAGTTCCTCCATGCGGCACAGGCGCCGGTCGAGGGCGTCCTTCGCGGCGTCCGGCGGCAGCGATGCCAGCCACACGCAGAGGTTGCGCACGCGCGGCGGATCCACGCGCAAGGCATCGGGATTGAGTTCGTGCAGCAACGCGTCGAAGCGCGCGACCGCATCCTCGCGCAGCGACAATCCGGGTGGCGACGGCGAATCGGATTCGAAGGTGCCCGGGAACGGCAACGGTTCTTCGGTCGGAGTGGGGATGGCAGCACGCATGGCACACCTCGCTCATGCCGGCCCCGGGTCGATGCGGTGCGCGTGGCCGGCGTGCACGACCGCGATCCGGGACCTCGGCGAGGCCCGCGGGCCAGCAGGCCCGCGCGCGGAGCGGGAAGCGGTCCCGGTCCGGCGGTGCGGACCCGCGCGGCGGGCCCGCGGCCGACCACGCCAGGAGGGGGCGGTCGACCTGCATTGGATGCAGCCCGAGCATGCGCCGTTGCAGCGCGTTTGTCCTGCGCCGGAAGTCGGGGTGACCTTGGGTGCGGTTCAGGCCGGGACGGGATCCTGCGCGTATTCAGCGAACAGGTCGGGACCCTGCGACAGCGCGCGCACCGGCGCGAAGCTGCGGCGGTGCGCCTCGCATGGCCCGAACCGCCGCAATGCCGCCCGGTGCGCCGGCGTGGCATAGCCCTTGTGCTCGTCGAAGCCGTACTCCGGCCAGCGCTGGTGCAACCCCTGCATGTGGCGGTCGCGCGCGACCTTGGCCAGGATCGAGGCTGCCATGATCGCGCGGTCGCTGGCGTCGCCACCGACGATGGCTTCGGCCGGGCACGGCAGCCCGGGCGGCACCACGTTGCCGTCGATCCGCGCCAGCAGCGCATCGGCCGCCGTGGCCGCGGTCAGCACGCCCTGCAGTGCGCGGCGCATGCCCAGCAGGGTGGCCTGGTAGATGTTGATGCGGTCGATTTCATCGACCTCGATGAATACGACATGCCAGGCCAGCGCGCGCTCGACGATGCGCGGATACAGCGCCTCGCGGCGCTGCGCGCTGAGTTGCTTGGAGTCGTCGAGCCCGTTCACCGGGGTGCGACCGGGTGCGAAGACCACCGCGGCAACCACCACCGGGCCGGCGAGCGGGCCGCGGCCGGCTTCGTCGATCCCGGCGACCAGGCGCGGGGGGCCGGGGCGGCCTGCGCAAGCCTCGCTCATGCTGTTTCCCCGCTTGGCGCATCCGCGCGGGTTGCGTCCGCCAGCACCTCGGCCACGGCGTCGGCGGCGCGTTCCGACGCGGCGCAGCGCAGGGATTCATGGATCGCGCGGAAACGCGGGCGCAGCGCGGCCACAGCCTCGGGCTCGCCGAACCACTGCAGCACCGCCGCCGCGAGGTTGGCCGGCGTGCAGGCATCCTGCAGCAGTTCCGGCACGAGTTCCTCGCCGGCCAGCACGTTCGGCAGGCTGACGTGATGCGACTTCAGCAAGCCCAGTGCCCGGACGATGCGGTAGGTGGTCGCGGAGATGCGATGGCCCACGACCATCGGCCGCTTGCACAGCATCGCTTCCAGCGCGGCGGTGCCGGAGGCCAGCAACACCACGTCGGCGGCGATCATCGCCGCCTGCGCCTGGCCATCCAGCAGCACGGCTTCCGGACCGTCGGATGCCGCAAGCAGGCGCTCGATGGCGACGCGACAGCCGCGATTGGCGGCGGGGATCACCAGCTGCAGGTCGGGGATCTTGCCGGCGACGAGCGCCGCGGCCTCCAGGAACACCGGCAGCATGCGTTCGATCTCGCCCAGGCGGCTGCCGGGCAGCATCGCCAGCAGCGGCGCGTGGTAGGGCACGCCGATCGCGGCACGTGCGGCGGCGCGGTCCGGATCGAGCGCGATCGCATCGGCCAGCGGATGGCCGACGAAGCGCGCGTCGACGCCGTGGCGGGCGTAGATCGCCGGTTCCATCGGGAACAGGCACAGCACGCGCTCGGCGCTGCGGCCGATCCTGCCGGCGCGGGATTCGCGCCACGCCCATACCGACGGGCTGACGTAGTGCACGGTGCGCACGCCACGTTGCTTGAGCCAGCGCTCGACGCCGAGGTTGAAATCGGGGGCATCGATGCCGATGAACACGTCAGGCTTCCACGCCAACGCGCGTTGGCGCAGGTTGCGTCGCAATCGCAGCAGGCGCGGCAGGTGCGCCAGCACCTCGGACAGGCCCATCACCGCCAGTTCGGAAGCGTCGAACCATGCCTCGACCCCGGCCGCGCGCATCGCCGGGCCGCCGATGCCGGCGAATTCGGCTTGCGGGAAGCGCCGTCGCAAGGCCTCGACCAGGCCGGCACCGAGCAGGTCGCCGGAGGCTTCGCCCGCAACCAGTGCGATCCGGGTCATCGCGGCGGCCTCAACGCAACAACGGGCGTTCGCCGCGCTCGATGAACTCGAGCAGCGCGCGCACGTCGTCGCTGTCGCGGGCCAGGTCGGCCAGCTGGGCGCGGGCCTGGTCGAGCTTGGCGCCCGACAGGTACAGCGCCCGATAGGCGCGCTTGATGGCGGCGATGCGCTCGCCGTCGAAGCCGCGCCGTTTCAGGCCCTCGGCATTGATCCCGCGCGGGCGGCCATAGCCTTCCTGCGCGACCAGCACGTAGGGCGGCACGTCGCCATTGACGAACGCGCCCATGCCGATGAAGGCGTGCGCGCCGATCCGGCAGAACTGGTGCACGCCGACGAAGCCGCTGAGGATCACGTGGTCGCCGATCTCGACGTGCCCGGCCAGCGTCGCGTTGTTGGAAAACACGCAATGGTTGCCGACCTGGCAGTCATGGGCGACGTGGACATAGGCCAGCAGCCAGTTGTCGTCGCCGATGCGGGTAGTGCCGCCCCCGTTGCCGGTGCCGCGGCTGATGGTGGCGAATTCCCGGATCACGTTGCGGTCGCCGAGCACCAGCTCGGTGCGCTCGCCTTCGAACTTCTTGTCCTGGGGGTCGCCGCCGATGGCGGCATGGCCGTGGATGCGGTTGTCGCGACCCATGCGCGTGGGACCCTGGATGCTGCAGTGCGCGCCGACCGTGGTGCCGTCGCCGATCTCCACGTCCGCGCCAACGACCGTGAACGCGCCGATTGCGACGCCGGCGCCGATCCGGGCCGACGGATCGACCACGGCGGTGGCGTGGATCGCGGCCGTGCTCATGTCACTGCGCCACTTCCGCGCAAAGCACGTCCGCGCAAGCGACCTGCTCGCCGTCGACGCGCGCGACGCAGGCGTACATCGCCATGTTGCGGATGGTGCGCTTGAGTTCGACCACCAGTTCCAGCTGGTCGCCCGGCACCACCATGCGGCTGAACTTGGCGTTGTCGATCTTGACCAGGTAGAACAACTTGCCGTCGGCATCGGCGCCGTGCGAAAGCTGGGTGAGCAGGCCGCCGGCCTGCGCCAGCGCCTCGATCACCAGCACCCCGGGCATCACCGGATGGCCCGGGAAATGGCCCTGGAAGTAGGGCTCGTTGATCGAGACGTTCTTGATCCCGACGATGCGCTTGTGCGGTTCAAGTTCCAGCACCCGGTCCACCAGAAGGAACGGGTAGCGGTGCGGAAGCAGCTTCTGGATGGTGATGACGTCGATGGGCAATTGCGGTTGCACGTTGGATTCATCCGTGGATGTGGTGCGAGTGCTGTCGCGAACGCCAGCGCCGGGAAAGCTGGCGCGGGCCCTGGATCCCGCGCGGAATCAATTATCGCGCAAAGCGCCGAGGCGGCGGGCGAGCGCATCCAGCTGCTTGAAGCGCGCGGCGCTCTTGCGCCAGCTGCGGTTGTCCATCAGCGGCGTGCCCGAGGAGTATTCCCCGGGTTCGCGGATCGAATGCGTGACCAGGCTCATCGCGGTCACGATCACGCGATCGCACAGCTCCAGGTGGCCCAGCACGCCGGCGCCGCCGCCGATCAGGCAGTAGCGGCCGATGCGGGCGCTGCCCGCGACCGCGGAACAGCCAGCCATGGCGGTATGGGCACCGATGTGGACGTTGTGGCCGATCTGGATCTGGTTGTCCAGCCGCACGTCGTCCTCGAGCACGGTATCGTCGAGCGCGCCGCGGTCGATTGTGGTGTTGGCGCCGACCTCGCAGTCGTCGCCGACCACCACGCCGCCCAGTTGCGGCACCTTGAGCCAGCGTCCGGCGTCCATGGCCAGCCCGAAGCCATCCGCACCGAGCACCGCGCCGGGATGGATCAGCACCCGCCTGCCCAGGCGCACGCGCCGGACCAGGGTGACGCGCGCGCCGAGTTCGCAGTCCGCGCCGACCACGCAGTCCTCGCCGACCACGCAGCCCGGGCCGAGCACCGCCCCGGACTCGACGACGCTGCGCGCACCGATGCTGGCGAAGGCGCCGACCTGCGCGCCCGGATGCACCACCGCGGCCGGGTCGATCGCCGCGCTGGCATGGATGCCGGGTGCAGGGGCGACCCGCGCCTCGAACAGCGCCGCCGCCCTGGCGAAGGCGACGTAAGGGTCGGTGGCGACCAGCGCGGTGCCGGTGTAGCCCTCCGCGTCGGCAGCGCCCATCACCACGATGCCGGCCTGGGTTTCGGCCAGCTGCGGGCGATACCGCGGGTTGGCGAGGAAGCCGAGCGAGGCGCGCGTCGCCCGCGCCAGGGTGGCGACCCCGGACACCCGGATGTCCGGATCGCCATGCACGGCCAGGTCCAGGCGGCGTGCGAGTTCGGCGGCGCTGAACTGCATGGCGCCGCCGCGGCTAGAACTGGCCGCCGAAGGAGAACTGCAGGCGCTCGGTCTCGTCGAATGGTTCGGTGCGCAGGGGGATCGCGTAGCTGATCGAGATCGGGCCCATCGGCGAGCGCCACAGCAGCGCCACGCCTGCCGACGCGCGCAGCAGGCTTGCGTCGAAGCTGGCCCAGTCCTTGTACACGTTGCCGAAATCCAGGAACGCCGAGATGCGCGCGGCCTTGGTGTCGAACAGTTGCGGGAAGAACAGTTCCAGCGAACCGACGGTCTTGACCGAACCGCCGATCGGGCGGCTGAAACCGAAGGTGCTAGCGGCACGCGGACCGAGGGTGTTGTCGACGAAGCCGCGCACGCGGCCACCGGAACTGATGCCGCCGGCGTAGAAATTCTCGAAGAACGGCAAGCCGTCCGCGGTCACCGTCTTGATGTAGTCGGGCGAAGTGCCGGCGATGCAGGGATCGCTGGGCGGGGGCGGGGGCGGCGGAGTCGGGTTGGCGGTCGTCGGCGGGGTCGGCGGGGTGTAGCACAGGTCGCGGACCACGGGGTTGCCGTAGCTGTCGCCGTAGCCCAGGTTGACGCCGGTGCGCAGGATCAGCGATGGGCTCAAGGGCCAGTACTTGGAGAACTCGTATTCGAGCTTGTAGTACTCGGCGGTGGAACCCGGCAGGGCGATTTCCCCCGAGATGCGCTGGTAGGTGCCGGCGCTGGGCATGAAGTAGTCGTTGCGGGTGTCGCGGGCCCAGGCCAGTTGCCCGCGCCAGGTATGGAAGGTGCGGTTGCCGATGGCATTGATGTAGTCGACGATCTCGTCGGGGGTGCTGCCCGGGAAGGCGAGGATTTCGTTGGTGTCGACGCCGAACAACGCCGATACCGTGTCCCACTCGCTGATCGGCAGGCCCATCACCACCTGCGCCGCGCCGCTGTTGGTCGAGTACTGGGCGACGTTGAAGTTCGAGTAGTCGAACTCGCGCCACCACAGGTTGTAGCCCAGCGACATGCCTTCGTCGGTGAAATACGGGTTGGTGAACGAGAAGTCGTAGCGCTTCTGGTAGGTGCTGCGTTGCGCGGCGACCGACACGCGGTTGCCCGTGCCCAGGAAGTTGTTTTCCGACAGCTGCACCGACGTGTTGAGGCCGCTCAGCTGCGAGTAGCCGATTCCGAACATGAAGCTGCCGGAAGTGGTTTCCTTGACGGTATAGACGACGTCGACCTCGTCATTGCTGCCGGGCACGGGGACGTTCTCGACGTCCACGGTCTCGAAATAGCCCAGTTGCTGCAGGCGGATCTTGGAGCGGTCGAGCGCGGCCTGCGAGTACCAGGCGCCCTCGAACTGGCGCATCTCGCGGCGCAGCACCTCGTCGGAGGTACGGGAGTTGCCCTTGAACTCCACGCGGCGGACGGTGACGCGTGGCCCGGGGACGACGTTGAAGGTGATGCCGACGGTGCGGTCGGTGCGATTGACGTCGGGTTGCACGTCCACCTTGGCGAACGCATAGCCGATGTTCGACAGCGAGAGGCTGATCGCATCGGACGTCAGGTCGAGCAGGCGGCGGGAGAAGACTTGCCCCGGGACCACGCGGAGGCGCTTCTCCACCTGTTCCTTCGGCAATACCGTGTCGCCGGTGAGGTTGACCTCGGAGATCGTGTACTGCTCGCCCTCGGTCAGCCCCGCGGTGATGAACATGTCGCGCTTGTCCGGGCTGATCTCGACCTGGGTGCTGTCGAGGCTGAAATCGACGTAGCCGCGGTCCAGGTAGAAGGAGTTCAGCTTCTCCAGGTCGCCGGACAGCTTCTCGCGCGAATACTGGTCGTCGTTGCGGTACCAGCTCAGCCAGTTGCCTTCCCGTGATTCCCACCTGTCGGTGATCGCTTCCTGCTCGAACTTCTCGTTGCCGACCAGGTTGATGTGGCGGATCTTTGCCGCCTTGCCTTCCTTGACGTCGATGTTGATGTCGACGCGGTTGCGGTCCAGGCGCGTCACCGTCGGGGTGATCACGACGTTGTACTTGCCGCGGTTGTTGTACTGGCGGACCAGTTCCTGGGTCACGCGGTCCAGGTTCATGCGGTCGAAGGTGCCGCCCTCGGACAGGCCGATGTCGGCCAGGCCCTTCATCAGGTCCGCGGTCTTGATGTCCTTGTTGCCGACCAGGGTCAGCTTGTTGATCGCCGGGCGCTCGGCCACGGTGACCACCAGGATGTCGCCCTGGCGGTCCAGGCGCACGTCCTCGAAGAAGCCGGTCTTGTACAGCGCGCGGATCGCCTCGGCGGCGCGGCCCGGGTCCACGCTGTCGCCGCGCTCGATCGGCAGGTAGGTGAACACGGTGCCGGCGGAAATGCGCTGCAGGCCTTCGATGCGGATGTCGCTGACGGTGAACGCCCCCGGCAGCGCGGTGGCCGGGCTGGCGGCGGGCGCCGGCAAGGCGAATGGATTGGCCGTTTGTGCCAACGCGGGAAGCGCCGTCGCGGTCAACGCCGAGGCCAGGGCGAGGGCGAGCAGGCGGCGAGGGGGGAGTCGCGTCATCATCACTTCCGGTTGGGGGTCGAAACCATCGCGGGCGCAATGGTACCTGTCGTCGTCGGGTGGCCGGGCATCAGCGCAGCAGTTGCAGGATGTCGTTGTAGAACGCCAGGCCCATCAACCCGGCCAACAACGCCAGTCCGACGTATTGCCCGGCAACCATCGCGCGTTCGCTCAAAGGGCTGCCCTTGGCCAGCTCGATAAGGTAATACAGCAGGTGGCCGCCGTCCAAGACGGGGATCGGCAGCAGGTTGATGATGGCCAGGCTCAGCGAAAGCAGGGCCAGGAAGTTCAGGAACCAGGCCGGCCCGAGCTGGGCCGAGGCATTGGCGTAGCGGGCGATGGTGATCGGCCCGGAGACGTTGTCGACCGACGCACGGCCGCTGGCGAGGCGCCCGATCATCGCCACCGAGTCCCGCGCCAGCTTCCAGGTTTCCCGCAGTGCCGCCGGTACCGCCGCCAGCGGGCCGTAATGCAGCGCCGCGTCGTACGGCGGCAGCGGCGCCATCGCCGGTGCGATGCCCAACGCCCAGTAGGCGCCGCGCTGCGGATCCACGCGACGACGCGGCGCCAGCTCCAACGCCAGCCGGTCGCCGTCGCGCTCGACCTCGACCATGGCCTTGCGTTCGCCGATCCGCTGTACCAGCGGACCGATCTCGTCGAAAGTGGAGATGGGCGTGCCGTCGATCGCGGTCAGCCTGTCGTCCTCGGCCAGCACCCCCCAGGCGGCGGTGCCCGGCTCGATCCGCCCGATCACCGGCGGCAACAGCTGGTGGCGCGGCGTCAGGCCGATCCGGGCGATCGCATGCGACTGCCCGGTGTCGGCCGGCAGCCGCGAGAGAGGCAAGGTGCGCGTGGCCTCGTTGCCGGAGCGCGTGCGCACGCGCAGCACGGTGTCCTGGTGGTCCATCGCCGCCGTGGCCAGTGCCAGCGCCGCTTCGCTCCAGGTCGGGGTCTGGCGGTCGCCGACGGCCAGCAGGGTATCGCCGCGCTGCAACCCGGCGGCCGCGGCGATGCCTTCGGCCTGGCCCACGACCGGGGCGAAATCCGGGCGCCCGATCACGAACATGCCCCACAGCAGCGCCACGCACAACACCAGGTTGGCGACCGGGCCGGCGGCCACGATCGCGATCCGGCGCCCGACTGGTTGGCGATTGAAGGCCTGCGGCGCATCGGCTGGGGCGACCTCGCCCTCGCGCTCGTCGAGCATCTTGACGTAACCGCCCAGGGGCAGCGCCGCGACCACGTATTCGGTGCCGTCGCGGCCCGTGCGCGACCACAGCGCCTTGCCGAACCCGACCGAGAACCGCAGCACCTTGACCCCGCAGCGGCGCGCGACCCAGTAGTGGCCGTATTCGTGGAAGGTCACCAGCACGCCGAGGCTGACGATCATCCACCACACCGAACCCAGGAAAGTGCTCATTGCTGCCTGGCCATGGGGGCGCCGCCTTGCGAGATCGCGTGTTCGGCGTGGCGGCGCGCCTGCGCGTCGGCGGCCAGCAGCGCCTGCAGCGAATCGGCCGCGGCGACGGGGAGCGCTGCCAGGGTGTCCTCGACCAGCGCGGGAATCGACAGGAAACCGATGCGGCCCTGAAGGAAGGATGAAACCGCGACTTCGTTGGCGGCGTTGAGCATCGCCGGCGCGGTGCCACCTGCGGCAAGCGCATCGTATGCCAGCCGCAGGCAGGGGAAGGCTTCAAGGTCCGGCGGCTCGAACTCCAGCGTGCCGTGCTCGAGCAGGTCGAGCCCTCCGACCCCTGACTCGATCCGTTGCGGCCAGCCCAGGCCGACCGCCAGCGCGGTGCGCATGTCCGGCAGGCCGAGCTGCGCCAGGGTGGAACCGTCGACGAATTCCACCAGCGAATGCACCAGGCTCTGCGGATGCACGAGCACGCCGATGCTGTCGCCCGGCAGGCCGAACAGATGGTGTGCCTCGATCACTTCCAGCCCCTTGTTCATCAGCGTGGCCGAGTCGACCGATATCTTCGGGCCCATCGACCACTTCGGGTGCGCGACCGCCTGCGCCGGCGTGACCGCGGCCAGTTGCCCGCGGCCGCGGCCGCGGAACGGGCCGCCCGAGGCGGTGAGGAAGATGCGTCGCAGCCCGGCACGCGCGTGCGCGTCGGGCAGGCACTGGAAGATCGCGTTGTGCTCGCTGTCGATCGGCACCACCTGCGCGCCGCCCTCGCGCGCGGCCGTGGTCAGCAATTCGCCGGCCAGCACCAGCGACTCCTTGTTGGCCAGCAGCAGGCGCTTGCCGGCGCGCGCGGCAGCGAGCGTCGACGGCAGCCCGGCGGCGCCGACGATGGCCGCAACCACGGTGTCGCAGGCATCGCCGGCGACCAGCGCCTGCAGCGCGTCGTCGCCGCAGTGCGCCTGCGTCGACACGCCCGCGTCGCGCAAACCATCGCGCAATGCGGGGAAGGCCGACGGTTCGGCGACCACCGCGTGCCGCGGTTGGTGCCGGCGGCACAGGTCGAGCAAAGCCTCGACATTGCGGCCGGCAGCCAGCACGCCGGCTCGCAGGCGCCCGGGGTGGCGTGCGATCACGTCCAGCGCCGAGGTGCCGATCGAGCCTGTCGCGCCCAGCACGGCAACTTCCCGGGCGCCCTCGGCCTGGATATCCACGGACCGCGTCATCTTCAGAACCCGAGCCAGGCCTTCCCGAGGGCGAACACCGGCAGCGCGGCGACGACCCCGTCGATCCGGTCGAGGATGCCGCCATGGCCGGGAATCAGGTCCCCGGAATCCTTGGCGCCGACGTGGCGCTTGAGCAGGCTTTCGAACAGGTCGCCGACCACCGAGAACGCGACCGCCACCAGCGCCACCAGGGCCACCGCCGGCAGTTGCGCCAGCGTCGCGCCGGCCAGCGGCGCGAACGCCAGCGCCACCGCGAGCCCGCACGCCAGTCCGCCGGCCAGGCCTTCCACGGTCTTGTTGGGGCTGATCCGCGGGCTGAGCTTGCGCCGGCCGTAGTGGCGGCCGACGAAGTAGGCGCCGGAATCGGCGGCCCAGACGATCGCCAGGGCCACGAACAGCCAGCGGTGGCCGTAGGGTTGCGCGCCGTGGATCACGCCCATCGCGCACCATGCCGGCAGGATCGCCAGCGTCCCGGCGGCGAGCTTGAACACCCGCGCGTGGGTGTCATGGTCCGAGGCGAAGTCGTAGTGCTTCAGCCACAGTCCCGCCAGCAGCCACCAGATGACGCCGACCACCACCATGATCTGCAGCAGCACGTAGCTGAAACCCTGGTGGGTGCGCGAGGCCCAGACGATCGCCACCATCAGCGCCAGGTTGACCACCAGCAGAACGCTGCGGGCCAGCGTGTCGTCGATGTCGGCGAGCCGGAACCACTCCCACAGGCCGGCCAGGAAGATGACGGCCGCCAGCGCCACCAGCCATGGAGTCGGCAGCAGCAGGATCGCCGCGATCGCCAACGGGGTCAGCACCAGCGCTGCGATCACGCGTGTCCGGGTCATGCGGGAGTCTCTTCTTGGGAGCCTGCGACCTGCGCGCCGGTGAGGCCGAAGCGGCGTTCACGGCTGGCGTAGTCGTCGAGGGCGCGCCGCAGTGTGGCGGCATCGAGCTCCGGCCACAACGTCTCGGTGAACCACAGTTCGGTGTAGGCAAGCTGCCAGAGCAGGAAATTGCTGATCCGGAAGTCGCCGCCGGTGCGGATGAACAGGTCCGGCGGCGGCAGGTCGGCCAGCGCCACGCGGCTGGCGAACAGGGCCTCGTCGATGGCCTGCGGCTGCAACCGCCCCGCGGCGACGTCGGCGGCCAGGCTGCGCGCGGCGGCGGCGATGTCCTGGCGGCCGCCATAGCTGGCGGCGATGTTCAATGCCAGCCGCGTGTTGCCCCCGGTCAGCGCCTCGGCCTGGGCCATGCGGGCGCTGATCGCGCCGGGGAAGCGCGTGCGTTCGCCGATGAAACGGATGCGCACGCCGCGGCGATGCAGTTCGGCGACTTCGCGTTCCAGCGCGTTCATGAACAGCTTCATGAGCGCGCCGACCTCGTCCTCGGGGCGGCCCCAGTTTTCGCTGGAGAACGCGAACAGGGTCAGCGCGGCGATGCCCTGGTCCAGGCAGAAGTCGATGCACAGGTTGACGGCGCGCGCGCCGGCGCGATGGCCGACGGCCCGCGGGCGGCGGCGTTGCTGCGCCCAGCGGCCGTTGCCGTCCATGATCACGGCAAGGTGGCGCGGGATGCGGTTCGGCGCAGGCGGCGGGGTACTCATGCGGGCGGCGCCGGTCAGACCGCCATCAGCTCCTGTTCCTTGGCCTTGACCACTTCGTCGACGCCTCTGATCGCGGTGTCGGTGAGCTTCTGGATCTCGGTTTCGCTTCGGCTGGCCTCGTCCTCGGTGATCTGCTTGTCCTTCAGCAGTTCCTTGACCTGGTGGTTGGCGTCGCGGCGGATGTTGCGGATCGCGACCTTGGTGTCCTCGCCCTCGCCATGCACCACCTTGGACAGTTCCTTGCGGCGCTCCTCGGTCAGCGCCGGCAGGTTGAGGCGGATCACGGTGCCGGAAGTGTTCGGGGTCAGGCCCAGGTCGGAGCCCAGGATCGCCTTTTCCACCGCGCCCACGATCTGCTTTTCCCACGGGGAGATCGTCAGCGACCGCGCATCGGTGACGGCGACGCTGGCCACCTGCGACAGGGGCACGTCGGAACCGTAGTAGTTGACCTTGATGTGCTCCACCAGCGCGGTCGATGCGCGGCCGGTGCGGACCTTGACCAGGGTGTGGCGCAGGGCGTCGATGCTCTTGGCCATGCGCGCCTGCGCGTCGTTCTGGATCTCGTTGATCATCGCTGGCTCCGGCGCCAATCCGTCAGCCCGGAAGTATAGCGAAAGGCCGCCGCGGGGCCGGTTTCCGGCCGTGCGTGCTCAGCGCGCGCCGTGCGGGGCGCGGTCGTGGCGATCGTGTTCGCAGGCCTCGCCACGCTCGATCTGCAGGGTCGGGTGGTTGATGCCGAAGCGCTGGTCGAGCTGGTCGGCGACGCGATCAAGGAACGCATCGTGGTCGTCGTCCAGCGGCCGTACCAGGTGCGCGGTCATCGCCACCTCGTCGGCCCCCAGCGACCAGATATGCACGTGGTGCACTTCGCTGACGCCCTCCTGCGCAGCCAGCCAGGTCCGGACCTGCGCCTGGTCGATCGCGGTCGGCACCGCATCCATCGCCGCGTTGAAGGCGTCGCGCAGCAGCCCGAAGGCACCCAGCGCGACCACCGCGCCGACGAGCAGCCCGGTCGCCGGATCCAGCCACCGCCAGCCGAACTGCAGCATGCCGATGCCGGCGAGCACCGCCGCCAGCGAGACCCCGGCATCGGCGAGCAGGTGCAGGTAGGCACCGCGGCGATTGAGGTCGTGGCTGTGGCCCTCGCGCATCAGCCAGGCCGCGCCGAGGTTGACGGCGATGCCGACCGCCGCGACCACGATCACCGGCATGGCCGGGATCTGCGGTGGCGCGCCGAGCCGGCGCAGCGCCTCCCATGACAAGGCGCCGGCGAACCCCACCAGCAGCACCGCGTTGGCCAGAGGCGAAAGCAGGGTGGCGCGGCGCCAGCCATAGGTGTGTTTGTCCGTCGGGGCGCGCCGCGCCATCACCGCCGCGCCCCAGGCCAGGCCCAGGCCGAGGACGTCGCCGAGGTTGTGCAGCGCATCGGACAGCAGCGCCAGCGAATCGGTGGCGAAGCCGTAGCCGGCTTCGACGACGGTATAGGCGAGGTTGATCAGGGTGACCACCGCGAACGCGCGGGTGGTCGAGCCGTGGTGATGGTCGTGGCCGTGCATGCGGTTATCGTGGCATGCGCCGGGAACGGACACTATTCCGCCGGCGTGCCTGGCCTGGCCTGGCCGGCCCGCGACGCCGCCGGGAAAGCGCCGTCAGTCGCGCCCCTGCACCAGGGTGCCGATGTCCTCGCCGCGCAGGATCCGCAGCAAGGTGCCAGGCTGGGACATGTCGAAGACGCGCAGCGGCAGGTCGCTGTCGCGCGCCAGCGCGAACGCGGCGGTGTCCATCACCTGCAGGTTGCGGGCGATGACCTCGTTGTAGCTGAGCTTCTGGTAGCGGGTGGCGTCCGGGTGCTTCTTCGGATCCTTGTCGTACACGCCATCGACCTTGGTCGCCTTCAGCAGCAGGTCGGCGCCGATCTCGATCGCGCGCAGCGCGGCGCCCGAGTCGGTGGTGAAGAACGGGCTGCCGACGCCGGCGGCGAAGATCACCAGCCGGCCCTTTTCCAGGTGCCGGATCGCGCGACGCCGGATGTAGTCCTCGCAGACGTCGTTGATCTTGATCGCGCTCATCACCCGCGCCTTGGCGCCGAGCTTCTCCAGCGCGTCCTGCATCGCCAGCGCGTTGATCACGGTGGCCAGCATGCCCATCTGGTCGCCGGTGACCCGGTCCATGCCGCCGGCCGCCAGGCCGGCGCCGCGGAAGATGTTGCCGCCGCCGATCACCAGCGCGACCTCCGCCCCGGCCTGCTGCGCCTCGATCACCTCGCGCGCCAGGCGCCCGATCACCTTGGGATCGATGCCGTAGTCCTCGTCGCCCATCAACGCTTCGCCGGACAGCTTCAACAGGATGCGGCGATAGGCGAGTTGGGGCATGCGGGGGCTCCGGGCAGTGGTGTGCGGCAGACGGAATTCTAGTCGATGGCCCGGGTCGCGATCAGGCGGCTTCGGCCTCCGCTTCTTCCCCGGCCCCGACGGGCAGGCCCGCCTGGCTGGCGACCGCGCGCGCCACTTCCGCCTGCGAGGTCGCCGCGGCCACCCGCATCGCGTCGCAGCATTCGCCGCTGTCCGGGCAGGCGGTGCGCATGAAGTCGACCTCGAACCTGAGCCGTTCCACCAGGAAGTCGACGAAGGCGCGGATCTTGGGCGATTGCGCCTGGCCACGCGGGAACACGGCATTGAAGTCCATCATCGGCCCGCTCCATCCGGCCAGGACGCGGCGCAGCAGCCCCTTCTCGACGTAGGGCTTGGCGCTGACCTCGCTCAGGAGCATCAGCCCTTCGCCCGACAGCAGCGGTTCGGTCAGTGCGCTGGGATCGTTGGCCACGATGACCGGCTCGACCCGGTATTCCTGTTCGCGCGCGCCGTCGCCGAGCGGCCAGTAATAGTTGCCGTTGCGGGCGAACTTGGGGAACGCGAAGGTCCGGTGCGCCGCCAGTTCGTCCGGATGCCTGGGTTCGCCGTGCAGGTCCAGGTAACGCCCACTGGCGAACACCTGGGTGCGGAACCGGCCCAGCCGGCGCGCCACCAGGCTCGAATCGGCCAATGGGCCGATCCGCAGCGCGATGTCGATTTCCTTGTCGATCAGGTCGAGCTTCTCGTTGGTCAGGACCATCTCGACCCTCACCTCCGGATGGCGCGCGCGGAATTCGGCCAGCAGCGGCGCGATCCAGATCACCCCGGCGCTGTAAGGCGAGGTGAAGCGCAACCAGCCCCGCGGGCCGTCCTGCAACTGGCTGATCGCGCTTTCGGCCTCGTCGAGGTCGCGGGCGATACCGCGGCAATGCTCGAAATAGATGTTGCCGGCCTCGGTGAGGCCGAGCTTGCGCGTGGTGCGATGCAGGAGCTGCGCGCCGAGGCGTGTTTCCAGTTCCTGCACCTTGCGGCTGACGGTGGTCTTGGGCAGGCGCAGCGCGCGCGCGGCGGCGACGAAACTTCCCAGCTCGGCCACCTTGACGAAGACCAGGGTGTCGTTGAGATCGCGGGCCATCTTGGGCCTCCTGAAGGCGGGGGTACGCGCGGAAGAGCCGATTGGCCCGGGGGTGGAACAATTATTCCCCGATTTGCCGGCTAATCAAGTGCAGGCGCGGGGCCTAGCCTTCGCACCTCGCTTCGACTGGAGTCCCCGTGTCCTTCCGGCGCGCCACCACCCTCGTCCTTGTCCCCGTCATCGGGGCGGGAGCCATTGCCCTCGGCGGGTTGGCCATCGTGGCCCTGCAGGCCGCCATGGCCCTGGGCCGGGCCGAAGCGTGGCTGATGGCCTGGACGCTCGCATTCGTGGTGGGGTTGCCGCTGGCGCTGCCCCTGCTGGCGCTGGCGCAGCACGCACCATTCCGTATTTGGGAGAGAAAGTCCCGCCATCGGGACAATCCTTTCCACTCCCCCGCACATCGAGGTTCCCCATGACACTCCGCAAGCTTCCCGCCGCCCGCAAGGCGGACATGCGTTCCGGCACCGCGCTGCCCTGGCTGGCGCTATCGCTTGCCCTGCCGATCGCCCTGGCCATTGCCGGCTGCGACAGCCGCGCCCAGGAAGCGGCGAACCTGCCGCCACCGCCGGCGGTGAGCGTCGCCACCGTGCTCAGCAAGCCCGTGCACCAGTGGGACACCTTCAACGGCCGCGTCACCGCGGTCGAAAGCGTCGAACTGCGCCCGCGCGTGAGCGGCTACGTACGACGCGTCGCCTTCGACGAAGGCCAGGAAGTGAAGCAGGGCGACCTGCTGTTCGTGATCGATCCGCGTCCCTACCAGGCCGTGCTGGACCAGGCGTGGGCGCAGCTGCAGCGCGCCCGCGCCGAAGCACGGCTGGCGCAGGCGCAGGACGCGCGGGCGCAGACCCTGATCGAGGCCAAGGCGATCTCGCGCGAGGAATTCGAGGCCCGCAAGGCCGCCAGCGCCCAGGGCGACGCCGGCGTGCGCGCGGCCGAGGCCGCGGTCGCCGCGGCGCAGCTCGACCTGCAGTTCACGCAAGTGCGCGCGCCCATCGAAGGCCGCATCGGCCGGGCCATGGTCACCGAGGGCAACCTCGCCCAGGCCGACCAGACCCTGCTGACCACGCTGGTGTCGCAGGATCCGATGTACGTGTACTTCGAGAGCGACGAGCAGACCTACCTGCGCTACGCCGAGCTGGCGCGCAAGGGCGAACGCACGCGCTCGAGCAACCCGGTCCGTGTCGGCCTGGCCAACGAGACCGGTTTCCCGCACGAGGGCACGGTCGACTTCGTCGACAACCAGGTCGATCCGGCCACGGGCACGATCCGCGCCCGCGCAGTGCTGCCCAACCCGGACCGCGTCTTCACCCCGGGCCTGTTCGCGCGGGTGCAGGTGCAGGGCAGCGGCAAGTTCGACGCCATGCTGATCGACGACAAGGCCGTGCTCACCGACCAGGACCGCAAGTACGTCTACGTGCTCGGCCCGGAGAACAAGGCGGTGCGCAAGGACATCGTGCTCGGACGGATGATCGACGGGCTGCGCGTCGTCGAATCCGGCCTGGCCGCCCAAGACAAGGTGATCGTGCACGGCGTGCAGAAGGTGTTCATGCCGGGCATGCCGGTTACCCCGCAGGCCATCGCCATGGGCGCACCCGCGCCGTCGCCCGCGCAAGCGGTCGCGATGAAGTAAGCGAAGCAGGAAAGGAACGACCCCATGGATTTCTCCAGGTTCTTCATCGACCGGCCGATCTTCGCCGCGGTGCTGTCGATCGTGATCTTCGCCGCGGGGTTGATCTCGATCCCGCTGCTGCCGATCGGCGAATACCCCGAGGTGGTGCCGCCGTCGGTGGTGGTCACCGCCGTCTACCCTGGCGCCAATCCCAAGGTGATCGCCGAGACGGTGGCCACGCCGCTGGAGGAGGCGATCAACGGCGTCGAGGACATGATGTACACCAAGTCCGTCGCCGGCTCGGACGGCGTGCTGCAGATGACGGTGACCTTCCGTCCCGGCACCGACGCGGACGACGCCACGGTGCGGGTGCAGAACCGCGTCAGCCAGGCGCTGGCGCGGCTGCCGGAGGACGTGCGCCGCCAGGGCGTGACCACGCAGAAGAAGTCGCCCACCTTCCTGATGGTGGTGCACCTGACTTCGCCCGAAGGCAAGTACGACACGCTGTACCTGCGCAACTACGCGCGCCTGCACGTCAAGGACGCGTTGTCCCGCATCACCGGCGTGGGCGACGCGCAGGTGTTCGGTGGCGGCGATTACGCGATGCGCGCCTGGCTGGACCCGGACAAGATCGCCTCGCGCGGCCTCACGGCGGGCGACGTGGTGCGCGCGATGCGCGAGCAGAACGTACAGGTTTCGGCCGGCCAGATCGGCGCCGAGCCGATGCCCGACAGCGACTTCCTGACCCTGATCAACGCGCAGGGCCGCCTGCACACCGAGCAGGAGTTCGGAAACATCGTGCTCAAGGCCGGCGCCGACGGCGAAGTCGTGCGCCTGTCCGACGTCGCGCGGCTGGAGCTGGGCGCCGGCGACTACACCCTGCGTTCCAGGCTCGACGGCAACAACGCCGTGGGCATCGGCATCTTCCAGGCCCCTGGGGCCAACGCGCTGGACATCCGCGATTCGGTGATCGCGACCATGGACGACATGTCGGAACGGTTCCCGGACGGCATCGAGTACGAGGCCGTCTACGACACCACGATCTTCGTGCGCGACTCGATCAAGGCCGTGGTCAGCACCCTGCTCGAAGCGGTGCTGCTGGTGGTGCTGGTGGTGATCCTGTTCCTGCAGACCTGGCGCGCCTCGATCATCCCGCTGATCGCGGTGCCGGTATCGATCGTGGGCACCTTCGCAGCGTTGTACCTGCTGGGGTTCTCGATCAACACGCTGAGCCTGTTCGGCCTGGTGCTGGCGATCGGCATCGTGGTCGACGACGCGATCGTGGTGGTGGAGAACGTCGAACGCAACATCGAGGAAGGATTGAGCCCGCTGGCCGCCGCCCACCAGGCGATGCGCGAGGTGTCCGGGCCGATCATCGCGATCGCGCTGGTGCTGTGCGCCGTGTTCGTGCCGATGGCGTTCCTGTCGGGCGTGACCGGGCAGTTCTACAAGCAGTTCGCCGTCACCATCGCGATCTCCACCGTGATCTCGGCGATCAACTCGCTGACGTTGTCGCCGGCGCTGGCCGCGCGCCTGCTCAAGGCGCACGAGGCGCCCGGCTCCGATAAAGCGAGGGACAGGCCTTCACGGCTGATCGAGCGCCTGTTCGGCTGGCGGCTCCAGAATTACGTGTTCCATCCGTTCAACCGCTTTTTCAAGCGCAGTTCCGGCCGCTACCAGGGCGTGGTCTCGCGCGCGCTGGGCCGCCGTGGCGCGGTCTTCGTGGTCTATGCGGTGCTGCTCGCGTGCACCGGACTGATGTTCAAGGCGGTGCCGGCCGGGTTTATCCCGACCCAGGACAAGCTGTACCTGATCGCCGGCGTGAAGATGCCGGAGGGCGCTTCGATCGCGCGCACCGACGCCATGCTGTCGCAGGTGGCCGACATCGCGATGGACACCGAGGGCGTCGCGCACTCGATCGCGTTCCCGGGCCTGAACGCGTTGCAGTTCACCAACACCCCCAACACCGGCGTGGTATTCCTGCCGCTGGATCCGGCCGGCGAGCGCGACCGGAGCGCCGCGGAGATCAACGCCGAGATCAACCAGAAGATCGCAGGGTTGCAGGAAGGCTTCGCGTTCTCGCTGATGCCGCCACCGATCCTCGGCCTGGGCAACGGCAACGGCTACCAGATGTTCATCGAGGACCGCGGCAACCTCGGGTACGGCGCGCTGCAGGACGCGGTGGCGGCGATGCAGGGCGCGATCATGCAGACGCCAGGCATGGGCTTCCCGATCACCAGCTACCAGGCGAACGTGCCGCAGCTGGATGCCGAGGTCGACCGGGTCAAGGCCAAGGCCCAGGGGGTGCCGCTGACCGAGCTGTTCGACACCTTGCAGACCTACCTGGGTTCGGCCTACGTCAACGACTTCAACGAGTTCGGCCGCACCTGGCAGGTCATCGCCCAGGCCGACGCGCGCTTCCGCGACGACGTCCAGGACATCGGCAACCTGCGCACCCGCAACGATCGCGGCGAGATGGTGCCGATCGGGTCGATGGTGAAGATCCACCAGACCTACGGTCCGGACCCGGTGCTGCGCTACAACGGCCATCCGGCCGCCGACCTGGCCGGCGAGGCGGATCCGCGCGTGCTGTCGTCGGCGCAGGCGATGGACACGCTGGCCGGGCTGGCTGCGAAGGTGCTCCCCAACGGCATGGCAATCGAGTGGACCGATCTGAGCTACCAGCAGTCCACCCAGGGCAACGCGGCGCTGGTGGTCTTCCCCCTCGCCATCCTGCTCGCGTTCCTGGTGCTGGCGGCGCTTTACGAGAGCTGGACGCTGCCCCTGGCGGTGATCCTGATCGTGCCGATGACGATGCTGTCGGCGCTGTTCGGGGTCTGGGCGACCGGTGGCGACAACAACGTGTTCGTCCAGGTCGGCCTGGTGGTGCTGATGGGACTGGCCTGCAAGAACGCGATCCTGATCGTGGAGTTCGCGCGCGAGCTCGAGCTGCAGGGCAGGGGCGTGGTGGAGGCGGCGCTGGAAGCCTGCCGGCTGCGCCTGCGCCCGATCGTGATGACTTCGATCGCTTTCATCGCCGGGACCGTGCCGCTGGTGCTCAGCCACGGCGCCGGTGCGGAAGTGCGCTCGGCCACCGGCGTCACCGTGTTCGCCGGCATGATCGGCGTGACCCTGTTCGGGCTATTCCTGACCCCGGTGTTCTACGTCGCGCTGCGCAAGCTTGTGAACAGGCCGCTGGTGCGCCATGACGACGCCACAAGCCATGCCCGTCCGTTGGAGGTGCTGCCATGACCGGTTACAGGTTGATGATCACGTCGCTGCTCGCCACCACCCTGGCGGCGTGCAGCGTGGGCCCCGACTTCGTACGGCCCGACGTGCCCGTGCCGGAGGCATTCGCGCGATCGCCGGCAAAGGCGGCGGCGGATGCGACGCCGGCCGTCGATCCGGCGTTCTGGACCACGTTCGGCGACCCGCAGCTCACCGCCCTGGTCGAGCAGGCGCTGGACGCCAACCACGACCTGCGCATCGCACTGGCAAGCTACGACCGCGCCAATGCGCTGTTGCGTGGCGCGAAGTTCGACCATTTCCCCACCATCACCGCCCGCGCCCAAGGCAGCGACGGGCGTTCCAGCAGCGACCAGGTGCCGGGCGTCGACCGCGACGCTCGTGACGCCGAGTCGTACAGCGCCGGGATCCAGGCGAGCTGGGAGCTGGACCTGTTCGGCCGCATCCGCCGCGGCGTCGAAGCCGGCCGTGCCGACGCCGCGGCCAGCGCGGCGGACCTGGCGGCGGCGCAGGTGGCCATCGTCGGCCAGGTGGCACGCACTTATTTCGACCTGCGCGGGTTGCAGGAGCGCCTGCGCGTGGCGCGCGGGAATGCCGACAACCAGCGCGAGACGCTGCGCCTGGTCGACGCGCGCCTGCGCGCCGGCCGCGGCACCGAGTTCGACACGGCGCGTGCGCGCGCCCAGCTCGAAGCCACGTCCGCGCGCATTCCCGCGCTGGAGGCGCAGGTTGCGTTCGACATGCACCGGCTCGCCGTGCTCGTCGGCAGGACCCCCGACGCGCTGGTCGCCGACCTCGAGGCTCCGCGCGCGCTGCCGGAGCTTCCCGCGCGCCTGGACGCCGGCACCCCCGGTGAGCTGTTGGCGCGCCGGCCCGATGTCGCCGCCGCCGAGCAGCGCCTGCACGCGGCCACCGCGCGCATCGGCGTGGCGACGGCGGACCTGTTCCCGCGCTTCACCCTCGGCGGCCTCGTCGGCAGCCAGGCCGTCGACGCCGGCGCGCTGTTCGAACGCGACAGCGAAACCCGCCTGGTCGCGCTCGGCGTGGACTGGTCGTTCCTCGACGTCGGCCGCGTGCGTGCGCGCATCGCCGCCGCCGATGCCGGCGCCGCCGGCGCATTGGCCCGCTACGAACAGGCGGTGCTGCTCGCGCTGGAGGACACCGAGAACGCACTGGTGCGCCACGCCCGTGCCCGGGTCGAGGACGCGCACCTGCAGAACGCCGCCAGCGACAGCGCCCGCGCCGCGGAACTGGCGCACGTGCGCTTCGAGGCCGGCGCCGCCGACCTGTTCGAGGTGCTCGACGCCGAGCGCACCCGCCTGCAGGCGCAGGACGCCTTCGCCGCCGCGCGTACCCGCACGGTGGTCAGCGCGGTCGCGCTGTACCAGGCGATGGCCGGCGGCTGGCCGGCACGGATGCCGGTGGATCGGCGGGTGGGGCGGCGGGACTGAGGGGCTCGCGTTGCGACAAAAAAAGGCCCGCGAGCGATCGCGGGCCTCTTGCGCAGCCGGGCATGGCCCGGACCTGCAGCAGGAGAATCAGGCCAGGCCGGCCTGCTTCATCACTTCGGCGTGGAAGTCGTCGGCCTGCTTCTCGATGCCTTCGCCCACGGCCAGGCGCACGAACGACAGCACCTCGGCGCCGCCCGCGGCCTTGAGCGCGGCTTCGACGGTGATGTTGGTGTCGAGCACGTACGGCTGGCCGGTGAGGCTGATCTCGGCGAGGGTCTTGGCGATCTTGCCGGAGATCATCTTTTCCAGGATCTCGGCGGGCTTGCCCGAATCCTTGACCTGCGCCAGCGCGATTTCCTTCTCGCGGGCGACGAAATCCGCGGGCACGTGCGCGGGCGAGACGTACGGCGGGTTCATCGCCGCGATGTGCATCGCCAGGCCGCGGGCCAGCTCGTCGTTGCCGCCCTTGACCTCGACCAGCACGCCGATGCGGCCGCCGTGGACGTAGGCGCCAATGGTGTTGCCGCTGTCCATGCGCGCCATCCGGCGCACCTGCACGTTCTCGCCGACCTTGGCGATCAGCGCCGAACGCGTTTCCTCGACGCTCTCGCCGCCGCCCAGCTTGGTCGCCTTGAGCGCGTCGACATCGCCGGCATCGAGCGCGGCCTGCGCGACCGCCTCGGTGAAGGCCAGGAAGTTGGCGTCCTTGGCGACGAAATCGGTCTCGGAGTTGATCTCGACCAGTACCGCCTTGCCCGGCGCCTGCGCCATCGCGATGCGGCCTTCGGCGGCGACGCGGCTGGCCTTCTTGTCGGCCTTGGCCAGGCCGGTCTTGCGCAACCAGTCGGCGGCGGCCTGGATGTCGCCGTCGTTTTCAGTGAGCGCCTTCTTGCACTCCATCATGCCGGCGCCGGTGCGCTCGCGCAGTTCCTTGACCAGGGATGCGGTGATTTCTGCCATGGGGGTGAACCTCGAATTCAAATGGTTTTGTAGGAGCGGCTTCAGCCGCGAGCCCTTCGCGGGAACCGGGAAAGGGAAAGCCCGCGGCTGAAGCCGCTCCGGCGAAAAGCGAACGGCGGCCGCGCACCCTGGCGCGGCCGCGTGACGGCCGGATTACTCGGCGGCCGGGGTTTCCTCTGCAGCCGCGATGGACGCGTCGGCCTTCGGCGCGACGGACTCGTCGGTCTTCGCCGCGTCCGCAACCTTCTTCGCCGGCGCCTTCTTTGCCGGAGCGCGGCCGCGCGGAGCCTTGGTCGGGTTGCCGTCGGCGTCGAGCTCGACGAATTCGTCCTCGCGCACGGTCGCGGCCTGCGGCGCGGCGGCCTTGCCCTCGAGCACGGCGTCGGCGGCGGCGCGCGCGTACAGCTGCACCGCGCGGATCGCGTCGTCGTTGCCCGGGATCGGGTAGTCGACCAGGGCCGGGTCGTAGTTGGTGTCGACCACGGCGATCACCGGGATGCCGAGCTTCTTGGCTTCCTTGATCGCGATGTCCTCGTGGCCGATGTCGATCACGAACAGCGCGTCGGGCAGGCGGTTCATGTCCTTGATGCCGCCCAGCGAGGCCAGCAACTTCTCGCGCTCGCGGCGCAGGCCCAGCACCTCGTGCTTGACCAGCTTGTCGAAGCTGCCGTCGGTCTCGCCGGCTTCCAGCTCCTTCAGGCGCGCCACCGACTTCTTCACCGTGGCGAAGTTGGTCAGGGTGCCGCCCAGCCAGCGCTGGGTCATCGACGGCATGCCGCAACGCTCGGCTTCTTCCTTGACGGCATCGCGCGCGGAGCGCTTGGTGCCGACGAACAGGATCATGCCGCGCTTCTGGGCGATGCCCGAGATGAAGTTCATCGCGTCGCCGAACAGCGGCACGGTCTTCTCGAGGTTGATGATGTGGATCTTGCCGCGGGCACCGAAGATGTACGGGCCCATCTTCGGGTTCCAGTAGCGGGTCTGGTGGCCGAAGTGGACGCCGGCTTCCAGCATCTGGCGCATGGTGATCTGGGGCATTGCTTGAACTCCGATATGGAATCCGCGCCCGGAAAAGTGGTGGGCGATGACCCGCCTGCCGGCGGACCGTGGATTCCGGGGTTGGGCCTCCCTGCGGCTTCCGCGTCCGAACCCCAGGTCCTTGGACCTCGGGCACCCCGGCGCGGGTTGTGGCAGCAGGTGTGTATTCGACGGTGGCGCCCGTCGTGGGCGGCCTGCGCGGGCTGGGAGGCCCGGGAAAGCCCCGGAATTGTAGCGGCAACAGCCGGTTACGGGCAAGCCGCCGGCGGGGCGATGGCGGGAGCGGCCGGAAAATGGACGATAATGCCCGGATGCCGATCCCGCTCAAGACCCCCGAAGAACTCGAGAAGATGCGCGTCGCCGGCCGCCTGGCCGCGGAGGTGCTGCAGGTCGTGGCCCCGCACGTGAAGCCGGGCGTGACCACCGAGGAGCTCGACCGCATCTGCCACGACCACATCGTCAACGTGCAGCAGGCGGTGCCGGCCAACGTCGGCTACCGCGGCTTCCCGGCCACCGTCTGCACCTCCGTCAACAACGTCATCTGCCACGGCATCCCGAGCCCGGCCAAGATGCTCAAGGACGGCGACATCCTCAACATCGACGTCACCGTGATCAAGGATGGCTGGCACGGCGATACCAGCCGCATGTACCTCGTCGGCGACCCCTCGGTGATGGCAAGACGGCTGGTGGACGTCACCCGCGAGGCGATGTTCCGCGGCATCCGCGCGGTCCGTCCGGGCGCGACCCTGGGCGACGTCGGCCACGCGATCCAGCAGTACGCGGAAAGCCATCGCTTCTCGGTGGTGCGCGAGTACTGCGGCCACGGCATCGGCAAGGTCTACCACGACGAGCCGCAGGTGCTGCACTACGGCAGGCCGGGGGAGGGTCTGGTTCTGGAGCCGGGCATGACCTTCACCATCGAACCGATGATCAACGAAGGCAATCGCCAGACCCGGCTGCTGCCGGACGGCTGGACCGTGGTCACGCGCGACCGCAAGCTCTCGGCGCAGTGGGAACACACCGTCGTGGTGACCGGGGACGGCGTCGAGATCCTCACCCGCGTCCCGGGCGACGACAACGACCTGTGAGCAGCCGGCGCCGATGAACAGCCCGGCTGCCACGGACGAACCTGCCGGACCGATCCCCGGGGCGCAGCCCCAAGGCCCCGGCGGCGGCGACCGCGGCGACAGCGATGCCGACTGGGCGGCGGCCGCGCGCGCCACCCTGGCCGCCGACGATGCCGCGCTGGCGGCGCGCTTCGACCGCAACGACGACATCGACGCGCTGGTCGCCGCCCGCACCCGCGCGGTCGACGCGCTGGTGCGGGCGGCCTGGTCGCGCTGCATTCCGCCGGGGGCGCCGCTGGCGTTGTTCGCGGTCGGCGGTTACGGCCGCGGCGAACTGTTCCCGCAATCGGACCTCGACCTGCTGGTGCTGGCCGCAACCGACGCCCAGGCGGCGCACCACGACGCCATCGCGCGGCTGTTCGCCCTGCTGTGGGACGCCGGGTTGCCGGCGGGCCACGCGGTGCGCTCGCCGGCGCAGTGCACGCAGGCTTCGGCCGGGGACATCACCGTGCTGACCGCGCTGTCGGAAGCGAGGCCGCTGCAGGCCGATGCCGCGGCCGTGGCGAGCCTGGACGAGGCGATCGCGCCGCGGCAGGTGTGGCCGCCGCGCGACTACTTCATCGCCAAGCGCGAGGAGCAGCGCGCGCGGCATGCGCGCTTCGACGACACCAGCGACAACCTCGAACCCAACCTCAAGGAAGGCCCCGGTGGGCTGCGCGACGTGCAGACGCTGCGCTGGATGGCGCTGCGCGTGCTCGGCGCCCGCGGGCTGGAGCCGCTGGTCGCGCTCGGCCAGCTCGGCGCCGACGAGCACGCCACGATCGAGCGCGAACGGCGCGCACTGTCGAGGTTGCGCTACGGCCTGCACCTGGTCGCCGGCAAGCGCGAGGAGCGCCTGCGCTTCGACCACCAGAAGACGCTCGCCGCGCGCCTGGGGCACGTCGACAATGCCGACAACCTCGCGGTCGAGCAGATGATGCAGGGCTTCTACCGCAGCGCCGCGCTGGTTCTGCGAATCAACGAGCGGCTGCTGCAGCGCTTCGAGGAGCAGCTCGAAGGCGAGGCCACGCCAGAGCCGCTGCAGCCAGGCTATGAATCACGCCGTGGCTACCTGCACGCAACCGGTCCGGCATGGCCGGGCGGCATCGACGACGTGTTCGCGCTGTTCGCGGCATGGGCGGCGCATCCGCGGTTGCGCGGCCTGCACTCGCAGACCGCGCGCGCCCTGGCCGAGTCGCTGCCGCGCTTGCCCGACCATTGCTCCTGCGACACCGCGACCCGCGGCCGTTTCATGGCGCTGCTGCGCGGGACCCAGCCGGTCGACACCCTGGCGCGGATGGCGCGGCTGGGCGTGCTCGGGCGCTGGATCCCGGCGTTCGCGCGCGTTTCCGGACGAATGCAGTTCGACCTGTTCCACGTCTATACCGTGGACCAGCACACGCTGGCGGTGCTCCGCAACATCGCCGGCTTCGCCAGCGGCCAGCCCGACCCGCGCTTCGCGATCGCGCACGAAGTGTGGCCGCGCCTGCGCAAGCCGGAACTGCTGCTGCTCGCGGGCCTGTTCCACGACATCGCAAAGGGCCGCGGCGGCGACCATTCCGAACTCGGCGCGGTCGATGCGCGCGCATTCTGCCTCGCGCACGGGTTGTCGGAAGGCGACGTCGCGCTGGTCGAGTGGCTGGTGCGCCAGCACCTGCTGATGTCGGTCACCGCGCAGAAGCAGGACATAGGCGATCCCGGCGTGATCCACCGCTTCGCCACCAGGGTGGCCGACCGCGAACGCCTGGACCTGTTGTACCTGCTGACCTGCGCCGACATCGCCGGCACGTCGCCCAAGCTGTGGAACGCATGGAAGGACCGCCTGCTGGCCGACCTCTATACCGCCACCCGGCTGGCGTTGCGACGCGGCCTCGAGCATCCGCCCGCGGCCGCAGAGCGCATCGCCGAAACCCGCGCCGCGGCGCAGGCGTTGCTGCTCGGTGAGGGCATCGCGGCGGCGGAGATCGACGCGCTGTTCGCGCGCATGCCCGCGACCGGGTTCCTGCGCGGGCGCGCCGACGCCATCGCCTGGCAGGCGCTGGCATTGCGCGGCGTCGACTCCCGCGGTACCGCGGTGCATGCGCGGCCGCTGCCGCAACATGCCGGCGCGCTGGAAGTGTTCGTGCTGTCGCCCGACCGCGATGGCCTGTTTGCCGCGATCGTCGCCACCCTGGACCGGCTCGGGCTGGCGATCCAGCAGGCGCGGCTGCTCGACGGCCCCGAGGACAACGTGTTCGACAGCTTCGAAGTGCTGCCCGCCGACGGCCAGCGCGTGGTCGCAGCGGGCGAAGTCGAGCGCCGGCTGCAGGCCGCGCTTGCCAACGCCGACCTCGACGGCATCCGGCCGGCGCGGCGCACGCAGCCGCGGCACCTGCGGCACTTCCGGCTGGTGCCGCAGGTCGGTTTCGACCTCAGCGGCGACGGCCGCCGCACCGTGCTGAGCCTGGTTTCGACCGACCGCCCGGGGCTGCTCGCCGACGTCACCGCGGTGCTGCGCCGGCAGCGCCTGCGCGTGCATGATGCGCGCATCGCCACCTTCGGCGAGCGCGCCGAGGACGTGTTCCAGATCAGCGACGAGCGCGACCTGCCGCTCGCCGACCCGCAACAGCAGGCCCTGCGCGACGCGCTGCTGGCCTGCCTCGAAGGAGATTCCTCGCGATGAACCCGCGCAAGCCGAGCAAGGCCGCGAAGAAGAAGGCCGCGCCCAAGGGCCCCGGCATCGAAGAACTCAGGTTCATGCTCGACAGCGCCTGGGAGCGGCGCACGATGCTGACCATCGACGAGATCGAGGGCTCGACCCGGCCCACGGTCGAACGCGTGATCGACGGCCTGGAGAAGGGCGAGTTCCGCGTCGCCGAGCCCGACGGCAAGGGCGGCTGGCTGGTCAACGAGTGGTTGAAGAAGGCGGTGCTGCTGTATTTCCGCGTGCAGGAGATGGAACTGGTCGAAGCCGACCCGGCGCCGTTCTGGGACAAGATCCCGGCGCGCTTCGCCGGTTTCGACGAATCGAAGTTCCGCAGGCTGGGTGCGCGCGTGGTGCCGGGCGCGATCGCGCGCCGCGGCGCGCACATCGGCAAGGACGTGGTGCTGATGCCGAGCTTCGTCAACATCGGGGCTTACGTGGGCGCCGGCACCATGGTCGATACCTGGGCCACGGTCGGCAGCTGCGCCCAGGTCGGCAAGCATTGCCACCTGTCCGGCGGCGCCGGCATCGGCGGGGTGCTGGAGCCGCTGCAGGCGACGCCGACCATCATCGAGGACCACTGCTTCATCGGCGCGCGCTCGGAAGTGGTCGAGGGCGTGGTCGTCGGCCACCACAGCGTGATCGGCATGGGCGTGTTCCTCGGCCAGTCGACCCGCATCTACCACCGCGCGACCGGCGAGGTCAGCTACGGCTACGTGCCCCCGGGCAGCGTGGTGGTGTCGGGGCAGTTGCCCGCGAAGGACGGCTCGCATTCGCTGTACTGCGCGGTGATCGTCAAGCAGGTCGACGCGAAGACGCGTGCCAAGACCAGCGTCAACGAACTGCTGCGGGGGCTGGCGGAATGACAGCGATGCTTTACGGGTTGTCCAGCTGCGACACCTGCAAGAAGGCGCGCAAGTGGCTCGACCGCTTCGGCATCGCCCATGTTTTCGTCGACTACCGCGAGCTGCCGCAGTCGCCGGCGACCCTGGTCGCGTGGAAGGAACATGTCGGCGGCTGGGACCTGATGGTCAACAAGTCCTCGACCACATGGCGCAACCTGTCGCCGCACCGCAAGGCGCCTGGCTCGGATGCGGAATGGAAATTGCTGCTGCGCGAATACCCGCAGCTGATCCGCCGGCCGGTCGTGGTCACCGACGATGGCAACGTAACGCAGGGCTTCAGCGACAACGGCTTCAAGGCGCGCTTCGGCGTCGGCAAGTAACCGGTTTACGGACCAGGGCAGGGCGGCGATGACTTCCGAAGTACTGGCGCTGGCGAAGGAGCTGATCCTGCGGCCGTCGATGACGCCCGACGACGCCGGCTGCCAGGCGCTGCTCGCCGAACGCCTGCGTCGCGCCGGGTTCACCTGCGAATCCATGCGCCTTGGCGCCGTCGACAACCTCTGGGCCACGCACGGCGGCGGCGGTCCCGTGCTCGTGTTGCTGGGCCACACCGACGTCGTGCCGCCGGGCCCGCGCGAGGCCTGGGCCAGCGATCCGTTCGTGCCGGAGGTGCGCGACGGCAGGCTTTACGGCCGCGGCGCCGCGGACATGAAGGGCAGCGTCGCCGCGTTCGTGGTGGCGCTGGAACGCTTCGTCGCCGCGCATCCGGCGCACCCTGGCACCCTTGCACTGCTGCTGACGTCGGACGAGGAGGGCGACGCGATCGATGGCGTGCGCCGCGTCGCCGCGGCGTTCCGCGAACGCGGCCAGCGCATCGACTGGTGCATCACCGGCGAACCCTCGTCGAAGCAGGCGCTGGGCGACCTGTTGCGCGTCGGCCGCCGCGGCACCCTCTCGGCTACGCTCACCGTGCACGGCGTGCAGGGCCACGTCGCCTACCCGGACAAGGCGCGCAACCCGATCCACCTCGCGCTGCCGGCGCTGGGGCAGCTGGCCGCGCGCACCTGGGACGACGGCTACGAGAGCTTCCCGCCGACCAGCCTGCAGCTCAGCAACGTGCATGCGGGCACCGGCGCCAACAACGTGATCCCGGGCGAGCTGCAGGTCATGTTCAACCTGCGCTACAACCCGCACTGGACCGCGGCGCGGCTGGAGTCGGAGTGCGAAGCCATCCTGCGCGCGCACGGCCTCGACTACGGCATCGCCTGGCATCGCGGCGGCGAGCCGTTCCACACCCCGGAAGGCCCGCTGCGGGCTGCAGCGCGCGAGGTGCTGGCCCGTTTCGCCGGGGCGGCGCCGGAGGAAAGCACCGGTGGTGGCACTTCCGACGCGCGCTTCATCGCACCGTTGGGCGCGCAATGCATCGAAGTCGGCCCGGTCAATGCGAGCATCCACAAGGTCGACGAACACGTCGCCTTGGCCGAGCTGGAAGCGCTGCCCGATCTGTACTGCGCGCTGCTCGAACGCCTGCTGGCGTAAGCCAATCCGCTTCCGGCCTCATGGAGGCGGCCTTCGACTCCGGGCTTGGCCCGGGCTCGGGACGGGCTGCAGCCGTGAACGGCCGGAGCCCCCGCCAGCACAGCCGGATGCAGCTCAGGCATTGCTCTGGTCCGCCGGCACCTCGATCGACAGCGGCGCCGACCCTGCCAGGTGCCCGCCCGGTTCCGGGCAGGTGCAGCCGAGCCCGTAACTGGCCATCGACAGCGAGCCGAAGGCGTAGCCGTCCACCAGCGCCTGCGCCGGGCTGGCGGCGGCCGCGGCGGCGCCGGCGATATACAGCAACGGCAGGAAGTGCTCCGGCGTCGGCGCGGCCATCGCGTAGTCGCGGTGGGCGACCAGCGACGCCGCATCGCCGGGGCGCTCGGTCATCACCTGGCGCGCGTGCTCGTCGAAGCGGCGCGCCCAGTCGAAGCCGGCGTCTGGCTGCTTCCAGTCGATCGCGCGCAGGTTGTGGACGACGTTGCCGCTGCCCATCAGCAGCACGCCGCGGTCCCGCAGCCTGCCCAGCCGCGCGCCCAGTTCCAGGTGCCACTGCGGCGGCTTCAGCGCGTTGATCGACAGTTGCACCACCGGGACGTCGGCGCCGGGAAAGGCATGCACCAGCACCGACCAGGTGCCGTGGTCCAGGCCCCAGCCGTCGTGGTCGGGGCCGACGTGGTCGGGCCTGGCGACCTCGGCGACCTCGTCCGCCAGTTCCGGCAGGCCGGGCGCGGGGTACTGGATGTCGAACAGCGGCTGCGGGAAACCGAAGAAGTCGTGGATGGTCCTGGGCCGCGCCATCGCCGTGACCGCGGTCGCGTTGACGTACCAGTGCGCGGACACCATGAGGATCGCGCGGGGCCGTGGCACCGACGCGCCGAACCCGCGCCATGCCTCGGTGAAGCGGTTGCGCTCCAGCGCATTCATCGGGCTGCCATGGCCCAGGAACGCGGCGGGCATCGCGGTGATGGACTGCATGCGCGGCTCCGGCGGGGCGATCGGTGGAAGATACGCCAAGCGCCGCCAGCGCGACGACACCAGCGTTTCCGGTACCGATGACTGCCGCGCGGGTGCGGCGCAGGTGCTAGCCCGCCCGCCGCTCCATCCGGTACACCACCGTCTCCAGCGCGCTCACGCCCTCGGCGACGAACCCGGGCTGCTGGGCGAGGATGTCGCGGCGCTCCAGCGTGGCCACGGTCCAGTCGCGACCGTACAGCTCGCGCACTTCGCTTTCGGGCACGGTGAACGGCGGGCCCTGCTTTTCATGCGGCGGATATTCCAGCGTGATCAGCAGGCCGCGGCAGCCGCCGGGGAGGCGTGCGTGCAGTTCGCGGACGTAGCGCTGGCGCAGGTCCGGGGGCAACGCGATCAGGGCGGCGCGATCGTAGAGCGCACTGCAGTCGGCGAGGATGGTGGCGTCGAGGGCGAAGGCGTTGCCGCAAACCAGCTCGATGTCGCCGGCGACGTGATGACGACCGTACGCCGACTCGTGGATGCGCGGCGCCAGGTCGTGTTCGGCGAAGAACTGGTCGATCGCCAGTTGCGAAAGTTCGACCCCGAGGACGCGATGACCCTGCGAGGCCAGCCAGGCGAGGTCGTTGGACTTGCCGGCCAAAGGCACGAACACGCGGCTGCCGCGGGCGAGCTGCAGCGATGGCCAGTGCTCGAGCAGCAAGGGCATCGGCTTGTCCTGGTGGAAGCCGATGCGGTTTTCGCGCCAGCGCTGGTGCCAGAAGTCGGGGTCCATGTGGCGGTTCCTTCTCGGGGAGGAATGCGGCGCGGAGCAACAGCAGCCCCGGTTCCGCCTTCGGCACCCGCTCCCCGCCGAAGCGGGGAGGAGATACCGGGGCGACGCGGGGAGTTATTCGACCGAGAGCCCGTCGACCTTCTGCCAGCCCCTCGGCAACAATCCGCCACGCGTCGCTCGGCTGCCGACGTAGGCGTCCAGGTCCTTGAACGACAGGGTCATCGTGCGCGCGCCGGACCGGACCGCCAGCGCGCCACCCGGCGGCACCACCGCGATCGCCACCACGCGCTCGGTGCCGAGCTTGGCCTTGGGGATGTCGATGATCTTGTTGCCCTTGCCCTTGTCGAGCTCCGGCAACTCCGATACCGGGAACGCGAGCAGGTGGCCGGCGCTGGTCACGGCCACGACGCGGTCGCGCTCGACTTCCGCGATTGGCGCCGGTTGCAGCACCTTCGCGTTCGGGGTCAGCGATTGCATCGCCTTGCCGGCCTTCTGCCGCCCGGTCAGGTTCTCGAAACGGGTGACGAAGCCGTAGCCGTGCGAGGACGCGAGCACGAAGCGGCTGTCGTTGTCGCCGGTCGCCAATGCGCGGAAGGAGGCCCCCGCCGCCGGGGAGAAGCGCCCGGTCAGCGGTTCGCCGTTGCCGCGTGCGCCGGGCAGCGTGTGCGCGACGGTCGAGTAGCTGCGGCCGCTGGAATCGATGAAGGCGACCTGCTGCGTGCTGCGCCCCCGGACCGCCGCCAGCAGGCCGTCGCCTTCGCGGTAGGACAGCGCGGCGGCATCGACGTCGTGGCCCTTGGCCGCGCGCACCCAGCCCTTGTCGCTCAGCACCACGGTGACCGGCTCGCTCGGGACCAGGTCGTTCTCGTCGATCGCCTGCGCGGCGTCGCGCGCGACCAGCGGCGAGCGCCGCGCGTCGCCGAACCTCGAAGCGTCCGCCAGCAGCTCGTCCTTGACCAGCTTGCGCAGCCTGGCGCCGGACTTCTGCTCGAGGACCGCGATCAGCTGGTCGCGCTCGTCGTCGAGTTCGTCCTGCTCGCCGCGGATCTTCATTTCCTCCAGCCGCGCCAGCTGCCGCAGCCGGGTGTCGAGGATGTAGTCGGCCTGGACCTCGCTCAGTTCGAAGCGCGCGATCAGCGCCGGCTTCGGCTCGTCCTCGCTGCGGATGATGCGGATGACTTCGTCGAGGTTGAGGAAGGCGACCAGCAGGCCTTCGAGCAGGTGCAGGCGGCGCTCCACCTTCTCGAGGCGGTGGCGCAGGCGCCGGGTGACGGTTTCGCTGCGGAACTGCAGCCATTCGCGCAGGATCTGCTTGAGGTTCTTCACCTGCGGGCGGCCGTCGAGGCCGATCACGTTCATGTTGACCCGGAAGCTCTTTTCCAGGTCGGTGGTGGCGAACAGATGGCCCATCAGCTGTTCGGCATCGACCCGGCTGGAGCGCGGGATCAGCACGATGCGGGTCGGGTTGGCGTGGTCGGACTCGTCGCGAATGTCCTCCAGCCACGGCAGCTTCTTCGCCCGCATCTGCATGGCGATCTGCTCGATGACCTTCGACGGCGAGACCTGGTGCGGCAGCGCGGTGACCACGATGTTGGCGTGCTCGCGGCTGTAGGTGGCGCGGGCTCGCACGCTGCCAAGGCCGGTTTCGTACAGCGCCAGCAGGTCGGCGGCCGGGGTGATGATCTCGGCTTCGGTCGGGTAGTCCGGCCCGCGCACGTGCTCGCACAGGTCGCGGACGCTGGCCTCGGGATCCTCGAGCAGGCGCACGCAGGCGCTGACGATCTCGTTGAGGTTGTGCGGCGGCACGTCGGTGGCCATGCCGACCGCAATGCCGGTAGTGCCGTTGAGCAGCAGGTGCGGCAGCCGCGCCGGCATCCACGCCGGTTCCTCGAGGGTGCCGTCGAAGTTCGGGGTCCAGTCGACCGTGCCCTGGCCGAGCTCGCCCAGCAGCACCTCGGCGATCGGGGTCAGCTTGGACTCGGTATAGCGCATGGCCGCGAACGACTTGGGGTCGTCGCTGGAACCGAAGTTGCCCTGGCCGTCGATCAGCGGATAGCGGTAGGAGAACGGCTGTGCCATCAGCACCAGCGCCTCGTAGCAGGCGCTGTCGCCATGCGGGTGGTACTTGCCGATGACGTCGCCGACGGTGCGCGCGGACTTCTTCGGCTTGGCGGTCGCGGCCAGGCCGAGTTCGCTCATCGCGTAGATGATCCTGCGCTGCACCGGCTTGAGGCCGTCGCCGAGGAAGGGCAGGGCGCGGTCCAGCACCACGTACATCGAGTAGTCGAGGTAGGCGCGCTCGGCGTACTCGCGCAGCGGGATCTGCTCGAAGCCGTGGAAGACGGGGCGGACGGTGTCGGTCATGCGGGTACTGCAACGGGAAATGCAGCCACGATTCTAGGGCATCGCCGCCGCGCGCAGTGGTCGGCGCGGCGTGCTCAGCCCGCCGGCGACGCCGTCGGCGTGCGCGTGCCGAAACGGTGCTTGAGGCGCAGGGCCGGGCGTTCCACCAGGAACCACGACAGCGCCGCCAGCAACAAGGCCAGCGCCGTGGCCCAGGCCATGTTGGCCAGCGGCCGGGGGTCGTGGGTGGCCAGCAGCACCAGTTGCTGCGCCGGCCAGCCGTACAGGTAGAGGCCGTAGGACAGGTCGGTGTGGCGGATCATCGGCAGCTTCGGCACGAAGGCGATCAACAGCGTGCCGTAGCACAGCAGCAGGTAGTAGGGAATGTGGAACCACGGCCCGCCGCGGGTCAGCACGGCGGCCGCCAGCAGCGCCAGCAGCGCCCACCACGACAGCCGCACGCGCTCCCGGTTGAGCCACAGCGCGGTACCGCTGATGAAGAAGGCGGTGCACCAGGCGTAATTCGCGACGTGGTCTGGCAGCGGCGCCTTCCAGCGCGCCAGCGCGTAGCCGGCGGCCATCGCCAGCAGCCACAGCGGCGTATAGCGGCGACGCGTGAGCAGGCCGGCGCCGCCGGCCAGCAGCAGTGCGACATACAGCCGCGCCTCGATCGGCAGCGTCCACAGCGAGCCGTTGATCGCGGTGCGCGGCAGCGACTCGAACACGCCCGGCAGCAGGAACTCGCTCGACTTCAGCGTGGCGTTGACCCAGAAGTAGCGCCATACCTGTGGCTGCTGCCAGTAGTCGGCCGCGGTGGTCAGCAGCGGCCCCAGCACGAACGCGGTCAGCGCAGCGCACACCGCCAATCCCGGCACGATCCGCAGCGCGCGGGATGCAAGGTAGCTGCCGATGCTGTTGCGCTCCAGGCTGGCGGCGATCAGGAAGCCGCTGATGACGAAGAACACGTCCACCGCCACGCCGCCGGCGAACTTGAACTGCGTCAGCCGGGTGACGAGGTCGGCGCCGGGCGCGGCGGTGATCGCCCAGGCGTGGCCGTAGATCACCATCCACGCCGCGACCAGGCGCATCAGGTTGAAGTTGTTGCGGTTCGCGGCCCAGCCGGAGGCGATGCTCGGCGCGTCGCGCCAGCCGGTCGACCAGCGCGGCTGCAAGGGCGCGGAGCGGGTTCCGGCGCGCGCGGGCGCGCGCTCAGCCGGGCGCATGCGCCCAGTGCCAGGGCTCGTAGACGATGCCGTACGGGTTGTCGCGCGGATAGCTCATGCCGAAGCCGTATTCCGCGGCGTGGTCGCACAGCCAGGCGAACGCCGGCGTGCGCTCGAAGGATTCCTCGGCTGGTGGTTCGCCCGGCGTGCCGATGTCCAGCGCGCGACCGCCGTGGTGCTCGGAATAACCGGGCGCGGCGTTGACGGTGAGGATCTCGTCCACGCTCAAGCCCCGCGCCAGCTTGCGTTCGAAGATGCCGAGCTGGTAATCGTGGCTGCGGTAACCGGAGATCGCCTCCAGCAGCACGCCGTCGCGCAGCGCCGCTTCGCGCAGGTGCGCCCAGGCGCGCGCGGCGTCCACGTGGAGCCACAGCGGACGCCGGTAGCGGTCGAAACCGGCGAGTGCGAGCCAGTCCGGTTCGGGGACCAGGGGCAGGCCGCTGCGTTCACCGTATCCGTCGTCCAGCCCCAGCGCCTGCAGGCGTTCGCGCAATCGCTGCAGTGGCAGCGTCGCGACCACGTCGATGCCGGTGCGGCGCCGTTCATGCACGCGGCGCAAGGCCGCCAGGGCGTCGTCGATGCCCGGCTCGTGGCGCAACGACGGCAACAGCGGCTGCAGCCCTTCGCGCAGGTCGGCGGCAAGGTAGCGGCCGTCGCGCTTGCGCCGCAGGACGTGGCGGGCGCGGGCCAGCAGGCGCGCATCGCGGTTGCTGCGCGCATGCAGCAGGCCGCCGGGCCAGATCTCGATCCGCGGGGTGTTGAGCAGGATGCCGGGGCTGGCGCGCATGCGCGCAGGTTACCGGGCGCGGGCGCCGCTCGTCATCCGTGCAGGCACGACCCGCGGCGGCCGCAGGCGGCTGCGGTCGTCGCTGGCTGGTTCCCGCAGGCGTGGATCGTCGCTCGAAGGCCTGCGCGCCGGCACGTCAGTGCGCGCCGAGCCATGCGGCTGCGTCGGACACGAGTTGCGCATCGACGTGGCCGGGCGCCGCGTACGCGGCGACGTCGTCGTCGCCCTGGACCGCGATGCCGAGGTGGTTCAGGCCCTCGTAGAGCTTGAATTCGACATTCGGATCGTCGTGGAACGCGCCCTTCCATCCCTGCCAGTCGGCGTCCACCACCTGGATGTCGCGGGTGCCCTGCAGCACCAGCATCGGCAACCCCACGGCCCGGGCTTCGGCGACCGGATCGACCGCGTCGGTGCTGCGCCAGTACGCCGCCGGCTGCCCCATCGGTGATTGCGCGACCGGCACGTCGGCGCTCGCGCGCACCGCGGCGACTTGCTGCTTCAGCGCTTCCAGTGCCGCGGATTCCTCCGCGCTGGTCCTGCCGTCGTCCAGCACGGCCATGCGCTTGCGCTGTTCGACCAGGATGTCGAGCAGCGGCCGTGCGGGCGCCGCCAGCAGGATCAATCCCGCGACGTGTCCGGAATGCTGCGCGATCCGCGGCGCCATCATCGCGCCCTGGCTGTGGCCGAGCACGAACACCCGCGACGGGTCGATCCCCGGCGCCTTGCGCAAGGCCTCGACCGCGGCGACGGCGTCGTCCGTGGTCTCGCTGTCGATGGTGACGCCACCGGCGGCGAAATCCTGCGGCCGTGCCTTCGTCCGCTTCTCGTAGCGCAGCACCGCGATGCCCTGCGCGGCGAGCCCGCGGGCGATGTCCAGGAATGGCTTGTTCGGGCCAATGCTCTCGTCGCGGTCCTGCGGGCCGGAGCCATGCACCAGCACCACCGCGGGGAAACCTGCGGCGGGCGGCGCGGCCTTGGGCGTGGCCAGCGTGCCGGGCAGGGCGCGTTCGCCTTCGCCGACGCTGAAGTCGGTTTCGCCGAAGTTGGCGTCGGCGGGCGGTGGCGGCGCTGCGGGAGCGGCCGGCGGCTGCACCATGAAGCCGGCGACGCTTCCGTCGGCGGCGACCACGACCCTGGCCACCAGCTCGGCCCTGGCGTAGTGCAGCGGGATGGTCACCACCTGCACGCCGTCCTGCGCGGCCACGAGCGGCTCGCCGCGACCGGTAGCATCGCCGGCGACCTGCGGCAGCGATTCCCAGACTTGCTGCAGTTTGTCCGCGGGCACCGCCGCGGCCATCTGCGCGCCGAACGCGGTTTCGGCGGCGGCGTAATCATGGGCGTCGAGGCGGTCGAGCAGTTGCAGCGCGATCGCGGTGGCGTCGGCGGGCGGGGCAGGGGCGGCGTCCTGCGCGGCGACGATCGACGGCAGCATCATCGCCACGGCGAGCAGCATCGTTTCAAGGATCTTCATGGCATGGCCTTCTTCAGGTAGAGCTGTACGGGGGCGAAGCGTTGCGGTTGTACCGCCGATACCAGTTCCCAGCCCTGCAGGCCGAGCTGGGTCAGGCGTTCCTGCGCGGCTTCGCGGGTCTTGCCCAGGAACGTCGCCTTCACTTCCACGACCTGGTAACTCCAGCGCTCACTTGCCATCGTCTCCCTCCTCCTGGTTTGCCGACGGTTTCAACCGGCCGGCCTTGCGCAGCGCATCGCGCAACACGTATTCGATCTGCGCGTTGAGGCTGCGCAACTCGTCGTCGGCCCAGCGTTGCGCGGCCGCGAGTACGTCGGCGTTGATGCGCAGCGGATAGGCCTTCTTTTCTGCCATGGGTATGCGCTTCCTGTGGAAAGTCCGCACATGGACGTGCGGGTTCTTGCGCAGGATGCGCGGCTAGTAAAGCGTGCCGGCGTTGACGATCGGCTGCGTCGAGCGCTCGCCGCACAGCACCACCAGCAGGTTGCTGACCATCTGCGCCTTGCGTTCCTCGTCGAGGTTCACCACGCCGTTCTTCTCCAGCTCGGCCAGCGCCATCTCGACCATGCCGACGGCGCCGGCGACGATCCGCGTGCGCGCGGCGATGATCGCGTTGGCCTGCTGTCGCTGCAGCATCGCCTGGGCGATCTCGGGCGCGTAGGCGAGGTGGCTGATGCGCGCGTCGAGCACCTGCACGCCCGCGTCGGCCAGGCGCTCCGAGAGTTCTTCGCGCAGGTGCTTGCTGATCTCCGCGGCATGGCTGCGCAGCGCGACCTGGCCTTCCTCGTGCTGGTCGTAGGGATAGCTGGTGGCCATCGTGCGCAGCGCCGACTCGGACTGGATGTGGACGAAGCTCTCGTAGTCGTCGACGTTATAGACCGCCTCGGCCGAGTCCACGACCTGCCAGACGATCACCGCGGCGATCTCGATCGGCGAGCCTTCGAGCTCGTTGACCTTGAGCTTGCCGCTCTCGAAGTTGCGCACGCGCTGGCTGACCTTGCGCTTGCCATAGAACGGGTTGTTCCAGCGCAGGCCGTTGTCCTTGACGGTGCCGACGTACTTGCCGAACAGGCTGACGACCGCGGCCTGGTTGGGCTCGACCTTGTACAGGCCGACCAGGGTCAGCAGCGCGACCACGAACACCAGCACGCCGATGGCGACGAGCCAGCCCGAGGCGATGCCGTTGTCGGGATCGGGGCCCAGGCCGGTGGCGAACACCCACACGGAGACGACGGCCAGCAGCAGGACGCCCAGCAGGTAGGGGATGCCGGGGAGGGAGCGGATCGGATTCTCTTTCATGACGCGGTCTCGGACGACGCGGCCGGATAGCCGTGAGGTAGTGATATCAAAATGATATCAATCAATCAAGCGATGCCCGACGGACGGCGCCCGGCCGCGGACGCCGACCGGTCATGGCTCAGGGATGCAGGTACAGCAGCGGCGCCGGGCTGAGCTCGCCGGTGGCGTACAGGGCGCGGCTGTCTGCGCTCCAGGCGAGCGCCTCGGCCTGGGGCAGCCAGGGCAGGGGATGCACCTGCGGTGGCCGCGCCAGCGCCTGGGCCCAGGTTTCGCGGCCGCGGCGCGGGTACACCAGCACGTCGCGGTAGGTCAGTACCGCCAGGGCGTGGCGGTCGGCGGCGACGTCGGCGGCGGTGACCTGGCTGCGGATCCGTGCCAGCCGGGCGTTGGCCCGGACTTCCTCGGCGTCGGCCTGCGGGACGCCAGCCAGGGTGCCCAACGCGCGTGCGACCTGCAGTCCCGGGGCCCGCGGCCGCAGCGGCAGCGCGAACAGTTCCGGCGGCTGGCGCTTCTTCGACACCAGCAGGACCTGCCCGGCAGCGGCGTCGACCGCGACCGCCTCGCAATCGCGGGCGCCATCGGGCCAGCGGAACGCGATCGACCAGGCTGGCTTGACCACGGCGTCGGCCAGGCTGGCAGGTTCCTCGATCACATGCAGTTGCAGTGTCCTGCGCAGGCCGCCGTTGTCGCCGGTGTCGGCGACCAGCAGGTAGTGGCGGCCGTCGAGATCGAACGCGGCGAGGTCTTCCCAGTCGGTGTTGTCGACGCCGTCGATGCGCAGCGTCGCCAGCCTGCCGCCACGGCGGCTCACCGCGTGCAGCCGCGCCGCATTGCCGCCATCGTTGAGCATCCACAAGGTATCGGGATGGCGACGCGATGCCGCCAGTCCGCTGACCTCGTCCAGTTGCGCGTCCAGCATCAGCCCCGAGAGCTGCGCGAACGGCGGCGGATCGCTGCAGCCGGCGAGCAGCGCGCCGAGCAGGGCGGCGAGCAGCAGCGCGGCACGGGAAGGCGGACGCAGGGCCATCGTGCAAGCATGGCATGGGCCGGCGACGGCGCGAAGGACCGGGCGCGTGCAGGCCGCTGCGGCTAGACTGGAGCGCCTTCCGCCACCACCTTTCTCCCATGCCCGCGATCGGCACGTTCGGCACCCCGCTGACCCCCCGCGCCATCCGCGTGCTGCTGTTGGGCGCAGGCGAACTCGGCAAGGAAGTGGCGATCGAGCTGCAGCGCTTCGGCGTCGAAGTCGTCGCTGTCGACCGTTACTCCGATGCGCCGGCGATGCAGGTCGCGCATCGCAGCCACGTCATCGACATGCTCGACGGCGCCGCGGTGCGAGCGGTGATCGAGCGCGAGCGCCCGCAGCTGGTCGTGCCGGAGATCGAGGCGATCCACACCGAAACCCTGGTGGCGCTGGAGCGCGAATGGGTCGAGGCTGCAGTCGAAGGCCAGCCGGTCGCGCGCGTGATCCCGACCGCGCGTGCCGCGCGCCTGACCATGGATCGGGAAGGGATCCGCCGCCTCGCCGCCGAGGAATTGCGGGTTCCGGTGTCGCCGTACCGCTTCGTCGACAGCGTCGAGGACTACCGTGACGCGATCGCCACGCTAGGCCTGCCGTGCGTGGTCAAGCCGGTGATGTCGTCGTCGGGGCACGGCCAGAGCCTGGTGCGCGGCGACGACGAGATCGACGCTGCGTGGGAGTACGCGCAGACGGGTGGTCGCGCCGGCGCCGGGCGCGTGATCGTCGAGGGCTTCATCGACTTCGATTACGAGATCACGCTGCTGACCGTGCGCCACGCGGCCGGCACCAGCTTCTGCCAGCCGATCGGCCACCTGCAGCGAGACGGCGACTACCGCGAGAGCTGGCAGCCGCAGCCGATGTCCGATCGCGCCCTGGCCGCGGCGCAGGGCATCGCCCGGCAGGTCTCCGATGCGCTGGGCGGATGGGGCGTGATGGGCATGGAGTTCTTCGTCAAGGGCGAGGAGGTCTGGTTCTCGGAGGTGTCGCCACGCCCGCATGACACCGGGCTGGTTACCCTCGTGTCGCAGGACCTGAGCGAGTTCGCGCTGCATGCGCGCGCGATCCTCGGCCTGCCGATCCCGGCGATCCGCCAGCTCGGGCCGTCGGCGTCGTGCGCGGTGCTGGCGCATGGGCATGGGGTGCCGGTTTTCGGCGGGGTCGGCGAGGCGCTGCAGCATCCGGATACCGCGCTGCGGCTGTTCGGCAAGCCGCGCGTGGCCGGGCACCGTCGCGTCGGCGTGACCCTGGCGCGCGGCGCCGACGTCGACGATGCCCGTCGCATCGCGCGCGAGGCCGCCGCGGCGCTGACGATCGAGCTGGTCTGAATGCTTCGCCTGCCCATGTGCTTCAGGACCACCGGCATTGAATCCTCCGCGTCCGCGCCGGCCCGACCGGACGGAACGCATCGAATCCAGTACGGGACCACGCAATGAACGAAAGCAACGGCTACGCGGTGTTCTTCTTCCCGCAGGCGCTGGAAGCGCTGGGCGACGCGATCAAGCCCTACCTGCAGGACAGTCCCGCCGGGCCGCACCTGGTGTGCAAGGAGATCGACACCGGTGGCGCGCTGCTGGAGATGACGCTGGAAGGCGTCACCAGCGGGGGCAAGGCCGTGCAGCTGGAGCTGATGGTGCCCACCTCGATGGTGCGGATGATCGTTTCCAGCCAGAGCGACGGCAGTTTCGGTTTCGGCCCGCGCACCGCCGCGGCACCGGTGCCGGAGTTGCCACCGGTCGGGCCGACCGGGGAATCCGGTCAGTCGCGGCCGGATGCGTTGCCCAGCGGCGGTGCGCTGGTCGTGCCCGAGGAGGCGCCGGCAGGTCCGGTGGCAACGCCGGCGGACGAAACCGCAAAACCGGCACCCTGAGCGCCGCGCTCCGCGCGCGAGCCGCTGGTGCGGAACACCCGTTCTTGATCCGGGGTTGCTCGGCGCGCTCTGGCGACTCGCGCTGCGTGGCGAGGCGGGTCCGGCTATTCCGCAATGAACTGCAACGGCCGCCAGCCGCGGCCGTCGAAAGCTTCCAGCGGCCGGAACCGGCGCTTGTAATCCATCTTGCGATGGCCCGCGATCCAGTACCCCAGGTACAAGTGGCTGCGACCTTCGCGGCGCGCCCATTCGACCTGTTCGAGGATCGCCATGGTGCCCAGGCCACGCGCGGTTTCGTCGGGATCGTAGAAGCTGTACACCGCCGACAGCGCATCCTCGCCGACCAGGTCGGTGACCGCGACCGCCAGCAGGCGATGGGTGTCGCGTTGGCGCAGCTCCAGGAAGCGTCCCTGCGCCCATGCGCCGACCAGGAACTGGTCGAATTCGAGCGCACCATGGTCGTCCATGCCACCACCGGGGTGGCGCGCGACGAGGTAGCGGCGATACAGGGCGAGCTGTTCCACGGTGCGTTGCGCCGGGAGCACGCGCATCTCGACATCGGCATTGCGCCCCAGGCAGCGGCGCTGGCTGCGGCTGGGCGTGAACTCCGCCACCGGGATGCGCACCGCGACGCAGGCATGGCAGCCGCGGCAGTGCGGGCGATAGACGATGTCGCCGGAACGGCGGAAGCCCCAGCCTAGGGCCTGTGGATACAACCGCGGCAGGCGCGCGTCGCGCGGATCCAGCACCAGGTCGCGGGCGGTGCGCTCGGGCCAGTAGCCGCAGGCGTGCTCGCCGGTGTGGAACAGGCGCAGGTCGTCGCTGCGCAGGTCGTCTTCGTGCGGGGATTCACCGCCCATGCCGGCAGCATAGCGCCGTGCATGCTCGTGCGCGCGTTGCTGCCGCCGAGCGGGACGCGGACACGTCATGCCGCCGACGACCGGGCGCGTCCGCGCCTCGCCTAGGGCTGGTAAGGCTCGATCACGCGCCAGCCCGTGGCATTGCGCGACACCTCGTAGGTTTCGCTGATCGGCGCGGCGCCGGCGTCGCGACGGCGCTGCAGCGCGATGGTGCCGGTGCCGGACGCGGCGGCGTGGTAGCTGTGGATCGCCAGCAGCGCCAGCTCCGGGCGCGAAGCGCATTGCGACGCCGGCAGGACCTGCCCGGGCGTCGGCGGCAGCAGCGCCAGCAGGGAAGGCGCAGGATCCTGCCCGTCGACCGACAGGCACACCGACTGGCGGGGGCGCGTGGGCAGTTCTCCGGCGAGTACCGCGACGGCCAGTGCGTCGGGCGTCGCTGACATCCCGGCCGCCAGGGCGGGTGCCGCGGCGGGGACCGGGGCTGGCGGTTGCGGCTTGCGTTGCGACACGTACGCCAGCGCAACCACCACCACGATGGCCAGCAGCAATCCGGCCTTGAGCCGGAACGCACGCTTGCGCCCCGGGTCGTCGGCCATCGCCGGTTCCTCGCTGCGGAACACCGGCAGGGTGTAGCCGGTCTCCATGCGGGTGCTGTCCAGCAGGCCGGACTTGCGCAGCAGTTCGCGCGCGGCGGGCTGGTCTTCCGAGCGCACCACCCAGACTGCCGGGATCGGCTCGCTGCGGGCGTGGTCGCGATAACTGAAGTCGCCGCGCAGCCCACCCTTGTAGGAACGTCCGTGGGTGACGCAGGTCTGGATGCCGGCGTCGCCGAGCAACTTGGCCACGCTCTCGACGTTTTCCAGGCGTGGACTGGCGAACACCCTGCGCACGGCGTCAGGCCCCCGGCACGTGCGTGGCGGCGGCCGGGTCGGCGACGACGCGGATCAGGCCTTCCTGCGCGCTGCTTGCCACCAGCTGGCCGGCGCGGTCGTAGACCAGTCCACGCGCCAGCCCGCGCCCGCCCTGCGCGCTCGGGCTGTCGATCGAATACAGCAGCCATTCGTCGGCGCGGAACGGGCGGTGGAACCATAGCGCGTGGTCGAGCGAAGCCATCTGCACGTTCGGTTGGTAGTAGCTGATGCCATGCGGGAAGGTCGCGGTGCCGAGCAGGTGGAAATCCGACGCGTAAGCCAGCAGCGCACGATGCAGTTCCGGCGCGTCGCCGACGCGTTCGGAGAGCTTGAACCACACGTGCTGGAACGGCGGCCGCTTCGGAGGATTGAGTTCGTCCCGCGGATAGACGTGGCGGAACTCGAACGGCCCCATCCGCGACAGCCAGCGCTGCACCTTGGTCGGCAGCCTGGCGAACACGTCCGCAGGCAGCGCGGGCGATGGCTCGATGTCCTCGGGCCCGGGGACCTCGGGCATCTTCAGCTGGTGCTCGCCGCCGGGTTCGTGTTCCTGGAACGACGCCGCGCAGAAGAAGATCACCTGCCCGTGCTGGATCGCGGTCACCCGGCGCACCGAGAAGCTGCCGCCGTCGCGGGTTCGGTCGACGTGGTAGACGATCGGGTGCTCGATGTCGCCCGCGCGCAGGAAATAGGCATGCAGCGAATGCGCGTCGCGCGGGGCCTGCAGTGTCGCCTGCGCCGCGGACAGTGCCTGCCCGAGCACCTGGCCACCGAATACGTACTTGGTGCCGATGTCGCGGCTCTCCCCCCGGAACAGGTTGTCCTCGAGGCGCTCGAGCGACAGCAGTTCGATCAGCTCGGAGACGGGGGAGGTCATGCGCGACGGCCAGCGTGGATGGCCGGCGATTATAGCGGGCGGGTGCAGCGTGGCCCCGACGCCGCTCAGGGATCGACGGGCGCCTGCAGGCGTTGCAGGGCGAGCTGCGCCATCACCGCATTCCACGGGAACAGCGGACCCGGGTCGCGCTTGCGGCGCACGCGCTTGCCGGGGTCGTCGCTGGCCGGCACCTCGTCGCGGTCCAGGTCCTCGTGCCCGGCGATGAAACGCAGCGCGGGCAGCTGCTGCTGCAGGTGCCGCAGCAGTGCCAGCAGCGCGGCAACCTGCGCATCCGGATACGGCTCGTCCATGGCCTGGTGCCCAACATCGAGCCAGCGTGGCCAGCGCCCGCGATTGACCAGCTCGATCCCGATCGCGCGCGGATTGTGGCCGCGGACGTGGTGGGCGACGCGCTCGATGTCGATCCAGCGCTGCACGCTGCCGTCGCGGTCGATGTAGAAGTGGCCGCTGTTGCCGGTCCCTGATTCCGGATAGAGGATGCGCTCGCCGTATTCGCGCGCGGTGGCCAGGTCGGGCAGCTCGGTGCAGTGCAGCACCACCAGGTCGACCTGGGTGGGCGCGCGCGGTTGCAGCCGGCCTTCGTAAGGCAGCGCATCGATCGTGATCGCAGGCGACGGCTCGGGCGGCATCGCGCGGATGCTAGCATCGTCGCCGCCGCGATCCGCGTGCGTTCTGCCGGTCACACCATGCGCGGCCACTGCATCCTGTCCCACGGCTTCGAAAGCGGTCCCGATGCCGCCAAGGTCACGGCGCTGGCCGAAGTCGCGCAGCGTCACGGCTGGAGCCACGAGAGGCCGGATTTCACCGACCTCGACGCCCGCCACGATGTCAGCGAGCTGGGCGACGTGCCGGCGCGGCTGCAACGGCTGCTGGCCCTGGCACGGGCGGCAGCGGCGAAGGGGCCGCTGTTGCTGGCCGGCTCCAGCCTTGGCGCCTGGATTTCGGCGCAGGCGTCGCTGCAGGTGGCGGTCACGGGCCTGTTCCTGCTGGCGCCGCCGGTACGGATGGCGCCGGCCCCGCCCATGGATGCCGCGCGCGTGCCGATCTCCATCGTCCATGGCTGGGACGACGAACTGATCCCGGCCGCCGACGTGGTGGCGTGGGCGCAGCCGCGGCGCGCGCGCCTGCTGCTGGTCGACGACAGCCACCGCCTGTCCGCGCACGTGGCGGCAAGCGCCGACGCCTTCGCCGCGCTGCTGGCGTCGTTGCCGGCATGAAATTCTTCGCCAGCTGCGGCAAGGGCGTGGAATACCTTCTGGCCGACGAGCTGCTCGCGCTGGGTTGCACCGCCGCGACCGCGGCGCTGGCCGGCGTCAATGTCGAAGGCACGCTGGCCGATGCGCAGCGCGCGGTGTTGTGGTCGCGACTGGCCAGCCGGGTGCTGTGGCCGCTGGCCGAATTCGACTGCGCCGACGAACACGCGCTGTACGCCGGCGCCGCGGCGTTGCCCTGGCATCGGCACCTGGATGCGGCGATGACGCTGGCGGTCGATGCGCACGTTTCCGGGCAGGCGCTCACGCACGAGCGCTACGCCGCGCAGCGGGTCAAGGACGCCGTCGTCGACGTGATGCGCGCCAGCACCGGCGCGCGCCCGGACGTCGATACCGTGGCGCCGGACCTGCGCCTGAACCTGGTGGTGCGCAAGGGCAGGGCGATCCTGTCGGTCGACCTCGGCGGGGGTCCGCTGCATCGCCGCGGCTGGCGCCAGCAGCAGGGCGAGGCGCCGCTGAAGGAAACCCTCGCCGCCGCGGTGCTGCTGCGCGGCGGCTGGCCGCAGCTGTACGCCGAAGGCGGTGCGCTGCTCGACCCGATGTGCGGCAGCGGCACGCTGCTGATCGAAGGCGCGCTGATGGCCGCCGATGTCGCCCCCGGCCTGCAGCGGCATGTCGACGTGCACGGCGGCGAACGCCAACCGTCGCGCTGGCTCGGCTTCGATGCAACGGCGTGGCAGTCGCTGGTCGCCGCAGCGCGCGAGCGCGAACGCGTCGGCCGCGCCGGGTTGCGCCCGGTGTTCTCCGGCAGCGACGTGGATCCGCATGCGATCCGTGCGGCCAACGGCAATGCGACCCTGGCCGGGCTGGCCGGTGTCATCCACTTCGACACGCACCCCATCGAAGCCGTGCCGGTGCAGGCCGCCGCCCGTGGCCTGGTCGCCTGCAACCCCCCCTACGATGCGCGCCTGGCCGCGGACCCGGCGCTGTACCGCGCGCTGGGAGCGGCGTTGCAGCGCGCGGTCCCCGGCTGGCGCGCCAGCCTGCTGTGCGGCGACGCCGGCCTGGCCCGCGCCACCGGCCTGCGCGCAGGGAAGCGGTACCAGCTGTTCAACGGTGCGCTGGAATGCACGTTGATCGTGGTCGATCCGGTCCTGCCCCCCGCGCGCGACGGCGCCGACGCGCCGGTGGCGCTCTCCGATGGCGCGCGGATGATCGCCAACCGCCTGCGCAAGAACCTGAAGAAGCTCAAGCCCTGGCGCGAGCGCGAAGGCGTGTCCTGCTATCGCGCCTACGACGCGGACCTGCCCGAATACGCCGCCGCGATCGACGTCTACGCCGAGGCCGACGATCCGTCGCGGCAGTGGCTGCACGTGCAGGAATACGCGGCGCCGGCCGAAATCCCGGAAGCGGTGGCGCGGCGGCGCCTCAACGAACTGCTGACCGCCGCGCGCGACGTGTTCGCACTGCCGCGCGAGCGGATCGCGTTGAAGACCCGGGCCATCGGCAAGGGCGGCAGCAAGTACGCCGGCGGCTTCGATCGCCGCGGTGACTACCTGGTCGTGCGCGAGGGCGATGCGCGGCTGCGCGTGAACCTGTTCGACTACCTGGACACCGGCCTGTTCCTCGACCATCGGCCGATGCGGCTGCGCATCGCCGATGAGGCGCACGACACCCGCTTCCTCAACCTGTTCGGTTACACCGGTGCCGCGACCGTGCATGCCGCGCTCCGCGGCGCGCGCAGCACCACGACCGTGGACCTGTCGGCGACCTACCTGCAGTGGTGCGCCGGCAACCTGCAGGAGAACGAGGTCGGCGGCGCAAGGCACCGGCTGGTGCAGGCCGACGCGCTGCAATGGCTGCAGGCCGACATCGGCCAGTACGACCTGGTGTTCTGCGATCCGCCGACGTTCTCCAATTCCAGCCGGGCGCGGGATTTCGACGTGCAGGCCGAACACGTGCGCCTGCTGCGCGCCGCGGTCGCGCGGCTGGCGCCGGGCGGGGTGCTGTATTTCTCCAACAACTTCCGCCGCTTCCGCCTGGATGGCGAGGCGATCGCGGAGTTCGCCAGTTGCGAGGACGTCAGCGCAGCGACGATCCCGCCGGATTTCGCCCGCGATCCACGCATCCACCGCTGCTGGCGGCTGCAGCGGCGCAGTTGACGCCCGGTGCACCAGGCTAGCCGCAGACTCGCCGCATGCACGTCCACCCCCGGCCTCGCCATCGCCCGCTCCGTCGCTGGGACTTCTTCCGCCGCTGGATGCGCAATCCGCGCGCGGTCGCGGCGGTAGCGCCTTCGAGCCGTGAACTGGCGCGGTGCATGGTCGACGAGCTTCCCGCCGACGCACGCCGCGTCATCGAGCTCGGGCCGGGCACCGGGGTCATGACCGAGGCGCTGCTCGCGCACGGGTTGCGACCGGAGGCATTGCTGGCGGTGGAGCTGGATCCGGCATTGCACCGGGCGTTGCAGGCGCGTTTCCCGCAGCTGCGCGTGGTCCACGGCGATGCACGGGACCTGCGGGCGCTGGCGCAGGGTTTCGCCGCGCCCGGCACGCTCGATGCGGTGGTCTCCAGCCTCGGCCTGCTGGGCATGGACGAGGGCGATCGCGGCGCCATCCTGGCTGCGGCGTTCGCGCTGCTGCGCGAAGGCGGACGCTTCATCCAGTTCACCTATGGCGTCAGCTCGCCGCTCGCTGCCGCGCAACTGCGCCGGCTCGGCCTGCGCGGTCGCCGTGGCGCCTTCGTCCTGCGCAACCTGCCGCCGGCGACGGTCTACGTGTATACCCGCGCTGGCGACGTCGAACGCGCCACCGCACGCAACGGCGCGGGCGATGGCCCACGTCCGCAGCCACCGGCGCAATCCAGCGTTCCAGCGATGGCGCTGGCAGGTCGCCGACGCCGCCACGATCCTTGAGTCCAGAATCTTCGAGGAGGCTCCATGGACAGCACTGCTCCCGCTCCCGCTCCCGCGCGCGCCCACGTCGCCCGCGTGCTGCGAGGCACCCCCACGTCCGACGGCGCCGGGGTCAAGCTGACCCGCGTGATCGGCGGCCCGCAGCTGGACATGCTCGATCCGTTCCTCCTGCTCGACGAATTCGGCACCGACCGCGCGGAGGACTACATCGCCGGTTTCCCCGAGCATCCGCATCGCGGCTTCGAGACCGTCACGTACATGCTCGACGGGCGCATGCGCCACAAGGACAACCACGGCAACGAAGGCCTGCTGGTGCCCGGCAGCGTGCAGTGGATGACTGCCGGCCGCGGCCTGGTGCATTCGGAGATGCCCGAGCAGGAGGCAGGCCGCATGCGCGGCTTCCAGCTGTGGGTCAACCTGCCGGCGAGCGCCAAGATGACGCAGCCGCGCTACCAGGAATTCGCGCCCGGGCAAATCCCGGTAGTGGCGCCGGCACCCGGCGTCAGCGTCAAGGTGATCGCCGGCGCGGTCGCGGACGCCGAGGGTCGCGCGGTGCCCGGCCCGATCGTGCAACCCGCCACCGATCCGCTGTACGTGGACATCACCCTGGATGCCGACGCCGCATGGCGACTGGCGTTGCCGCAGGGCCACAGCGCGTTCGCCTACGTGTTCGAAGGCACGGCGAGCCTGGGCGAGGGCGACGAGGCGCGTGCGCTGCCGGCGCAGCAGCTGGGCGTACTCGGCGGCGGCGAACTGCTGGAGATGCGTGCCGGTAACCAGGGTGCGCGACTGATCCTGGTTGCCGGGCGTCCGCTGCGCGAGCCGGTCGCGCGTTATGGCCCGTTCGTGATGAACACGAAGGAGCAGGTGATGCAGGCCTTCGTCGATTTCCAGGAAGGCCGCTTCTAGCCCAGCCCGATGCGTGGCTCATCGGTACGCCGATGGCCGCGCGCCGCGGACGTGCAACCGCGCACCGCGGGTGCCGTCGCCGCGGGCCGCCGGCCTAGTTGCCGGCGACCTGCTCGCCGCCGCCGCCGGCGCGGAAGCGCAGCGCGCCGACCAGCTGGTAATCGGCGGCCAGCGCGTCCGTTGAGTCGGCCTGCAGCCAGATGTGCGCGTAACGCCCGTCGGCCAGCTGCAGCAGTGTCTCGCGCGCCTGCACGCCCGGGGCAGTGGCGATCTCTGCGCGGTACCAGACCACGTCGCGGCCGTCGACGCGCCCGCTTTCCTTGCCGCTGCGCGGATTGGGCTCGAAGTTGGGCGCCGCGCTGACGTAAAGGCCGAAGGCCTCGGATCCATCGCTGCGCAGCGCGCGGCAGAAATCGCTGTCGGCGGTGCTTCGGGCTTCCCAGGTCAGCCCGGCGCCGGCGGGCAGTTGCGGGCAGGCTGCGGCCTGTTGCGCGTCCTGCGCGTTGGCGCCGCTCGCCGACAGCAGGCCCGCAAGCATCAGTGCCGTGGTCTTGTTCATTCGATCGCCCCCTCGCGGTCGTTTGCGACATGACACGCCCCGAACATAGTCCAGGCGCCGCGCGTTGACAAATGCCGCCGGTCGGCGGCGTGGTTGCGGTCGTGCGGCGGCCGTCGCCAGTGCCCGCATTCAGCTTCTCAGCGATCGGGCAGGGGGATGAACTCGTCGTCGCCCGGGACGGTGCCGAAACGGCCGTCGCGCCAGTCCTGCTTGGCCTGCTCGATCCGGTCCTTCGAGCTGGACACGAAGTTCCACCACAAGTGGCGCGGCCCGTCGAGCGGTTCGCCACCGAGCAGCATCGCCTTCAGCGGTGTCTTCGCGCGCAGCGCATGGGTCACGCCGCGATCCAGCACCACGAGGTGCTGCGCCGGGATGTCGGCTCCGTCGAGTTGCGCCTGGCCTTCGAGCACGTACAACGCGCGTTCCGGGTGCGAGGGTTCCAGTGCGAGATGCGCATCCGGCGCGAGGTCGATGGCGACGTTGAGCGTGTCGGCGAACACCCGCACCGGCGATTCAAGCCCGTAGCCGCGCCCGGCGATCACTCGCAGCACCGTGCCATCGCGTTCGCTGCGTGGCAGGGTCGCGGCCGGATGATGGTGGAATTCCGGTGCTGTTTCTTCGTGCGCCCGCGGCAGCGCGACCCAGGTCTGCATGCCATGCAGGGGATGCCCGCCCTCGCGCAGGGTCTGCGGCGTGCGTTCGGAATGGGCGATGCCGCGGCCGGCGGTCATCCAGTTGACGTCGCCGGGACTGATGTCCTGCAGGCTGCCGAGCGTGTCGCGATGGGTGATCGTGCCGGACCACAGGAAGGTCACCGTGGCCAGGCCGATGTGCGGATGCGGGCGCACGTCGATGCCGCGGCCCGGTTCGAAGATCGCCGGGCCCATGTGGTCGACGAACACGAACGGGCCGACGCTGCGCGCCTGCAGCGTCGGCACGGCACGCCGTACCTGGAAGCCACCGAGGTCGTGCACGCGCGGGGCGATCGTCGTGGTCATGCCGGGCTCCGCGATGGACTGCGACGAGCATGCCACGCGCCGGCGCGCTGGAGGGAACGCCGGACGCAACGCTGCGTTGCCGGATGTTCCTCAGTCGGCGCGATCGACCCGGAGGCTGGCCGCCGGCGGCTCGTCGAAGCTCAGCGACAGCAGGCTCAGGCGCCGCTCGCCGATGGCATGCACCTTGTCGCCCTTGGTCGTGTGCAGGCTGAAGGTCTCGGAGGCACCGGACGCGGGTTGCCACTGGAACACGAGTTCGGCATCGCCCGCCCAGATGCACTGCTGGCCGGGCCGGCAGCGCGAGTCGTTGGCGACCTCCACGAAACGCAACCGGCTTTGGTCGGCGAGGGCCACGTCCTGCTGCGGCAACAGGTTGAACGGCGTGCCATCGGCCACCGGGTTCATGGCGACGGGTCCGGGGCCGTCGCCCGCAGGCGCGGTCCCGCAGGCGGCCAATGCGAGGAGCAGCAGGGTGGCGAGGCTGCGTGGGGCGCTGATCGACATGTCCGGTTCCTGCAAGGGGTGTCCCGGAAGTGTAGGCATCGGTCGCGCAGGCGGGGTGAAAGCGGCATGGAGGTCATCGGCGTGGCCCGTCGAGGTGCGATGCGATTCGATTTGCCAGGCGGATCGGCTCGGGCACGCGATCGCTGGTGGTGAAGCGCATCGCCAGTTGCGCCGCGGCCGTCATCGACACGCGGTGGCCGGGCGACACCACCAGAGGTTCGCCGCCGTGCCTGCTGCGCAACAGCCAGCCGACCTGCTGGCCGCCATCGCGCAGGGGCGTGTGCGCGCCGCGGATGTCGTGCAGGGGCGCCGCGGTGCCGACCAGGATCGAACCGGCGATGCCGACGCTCGCGAGACCGGCGACCACGCCGAAGTGCGAGGCGAGGCCGAGCCGCCGCGGATGGGCGATGCCATGGCCTTGGACGAGGACCAGGTCGGGGCGCTGCGGCAGCATCTCCAGCGCCTGCAGCAACAAGGGCAGGTCATGGAAGCTGCGCAGGTCCGGGGGGCAGGGCGCGGCGGAGGCTGCGCGCGCGACCTGCTCGCCGATTACTTCGAGCGTTCCTGCGTCCAGCAGCACCGCGGCGGCACGGGTGACGGTGCCGCCGTCCTCGAGCCCGACGTCCAAGCCGGCGACCGTGCGCAGCGGCTCGTGGAAGTCGTCGCGCACCACGACCCGACGTGCCCATTCCCGCTGCAAAGATTGCGCACCGGCGACGTTCCCGTCCCAGCCCGGCATGGCCAGGCCGGGCTCGTGCCGGGGCTGCGATGCGGGCGGGACGTCCATGGCGGCCATGCTATGCGATGGCGTGTGAGCGCGTGCGGGCATGGTGCGCACTCAGCCAGAAGGCGCCTGCAGGTGGCTTACGACGGCGCCAGCGCCGCCAGCAATGCGCGCGCGGCCTGCAGGCGGCTGCCCGCATCGGGCAGGTCGAGCTTGATGCGCAGCTTGTCGGGCCCGTCCATCGCGTAGTGCCGGGGCTGTTTCTGGATCAGCTGGATCACGGTCATGGGATCGACGCGCGGCTTGCTCTCGAACTGTACCCGGCCGCCCGCCGGGCCGAGGTCGAGCTTGCGGATGCCAAGCGCCGTGGCCTCGTGCTTGAGCGCGGCGACCGCGAACAGGTGCTTTGCCGGATCCGGCAGCAGCCCGAAGCGGTCGATCATCTCCACCTGCAGCTCGCGCAGTCCGTCGGCGTCGCGCGCGCTGCTGATGCGCTTGTACAGGGTGAGCCGCGCATGCACGTCGGGCAGGTAGTCGTCCGGGATCAGCGCCGGGATGTGCAGCTCGACTTCGGCGCCGTGGCGCGCGGTGCCGTCGATGTCCGGCAGCTCGCCGCGCCTGATGCTGCGCACCGCGCGCTCCAGCAACTCGGTGTACAGGCTGAAACCGACCTCGGCCATCTGCCCGCTCTGGTCCTCGCCCAGCAGTTCGCCGGCGCCGCGGATCTCCAGGTCGTGGGTGGCCAGGGTGAAGCCGGCGCCGAGTTCGTCCATCGACGCAATCGCTTCCAGGCGCTTGCGCGCGTCGCTGGTGATCGAGCGCTTGTCCGGCACCACCAGGTAGGCGTAGGCGCGATGGTGCGAGCGGCCGACGCGCCCGCGCAACTGGTGCATCTGCGCCAGGCCGAGTTTGTCGGCGCGGTTCATGATGATGGTGTTGGCATTGGGGATGTCGATGCCCGACTCGATGATGGTGGTGCACAGCAGCACGTTGGTGCGCTGCTTGTTGAAATCGAGCATCACCCGTTCCAGCTCGCGCTCCGGCATCTGGCCGTGGGCGACGCCGATGCGGGCCTCCGGCACCAGGTCCTGCAGTTCGCGCTGCATGCGGCCGATCGACTCGACGTCGTTGTGCAGGAAGTAGACCTGGCCGCCGCGCGCCAGTTCGCGCTGGTGCGCCTCGCGCAGTTGCGCGCCGTCCCACGGGGTGACGAAGGTCTGCACCGCCATCCGGTGTGCCGGAGGGGTGGCGATGATCGACAGGTCGCGCAGCCCGGCCATCGCCATGTTGAGCGTGCGCGGGATCGGCGTTGCGGTGAGCGTCAGCAGGTGCACGTTGGCACGCAACGCCTTCAGTGCCTCCTTCTGGCGCACGCCGAAGCGCTGCTCCTCGTCGACGATCACCAGCCCCAGGTCCTTGAAGCGCACGTCCTTCTGCAGCAGGCGGTGGGTGCCGACGATGACGTCGATCCTGCCTTCGGCGAGCTTGTCGAGTTCGGCCTTGATCTCCTTCGTGGTCTTGAAGCGCGACAGCACCTCGACCTTGAGCGGCCAGTCGGCGAAGCGGTCGCGGAAGTTGCGGTAGTGCTGCTCGGCCAGCAATGTGGTCGGCACCAGCACGGCAACCTGCTTGCCCGCGGTGGCGGCGACGAACGCCGCGCGCACCGCGACCTCGGTCTTGCCGAAGCCGACGTCGCCGCAGACCACGCGGTCCATCGGCTGCGAGGAGCCGAGGTCGCGGATCACCGCTTCGATCGCTGCGTGCTGGTCCGGCGTTTCCTCGAACGGAAAACCGGCCGCAAACGGCTCGTACAGCGCGCGATCGACCTGCAAGGCGAGGCCGGCGCGCGCCTGGCGCTTGGCCTGGATTTCCAGCAGTTCGGCGGCGACGTCGCGGACCTTCTCCGCGGCCTTGCGCTTGGCACGGGCCCACTGCTCGCCGCCGAGCGAATGCAGCGGCGCGGTTTCCGGCGAGGCGCCGGAGTAGCGGTTGATCAGGTGCAGCTGCGCCACCGGCACGTACAGGCGGTCGCCCTTGGCGTATTCGATTTCGAGGTATTCCGCCGGCGTGCCACCTGCGTCGAGCGTCACCAGCCCGCGATAGCGGCCGACGCCGTGGTCCTCGTGCACGATCGGTGCGCCCTCGGACAATTCGCCGAGGTCGCGGATGATCGCTTCCGGCTCGCGCCCGGCGCGCTTGCGCCGGCGGGGTTGCGCGGCGCGCTCGGGGAACAGCTGGCGCTCGGTGAGGATGCACAGCGCGGAGCCGGCATCGCCCTCGGCGTCGATGGCGAAACCGTTGTCCAGCGGCGCGACGGCAATGCAGAACCTGTCCGCGGTCGCTGCCGTGGCCGCGCCCGCCCCGGCGCGCGGAAGCTCGCCCGTGGCGCCCGGCGTGGTGCTGCCGCCGGCCAGGAATTCCGCGAACGATGCCAGCACCCGCGGCCGCAGGTCGGCGGCAAGCAACACCTCGGCCAGGGCTTCGCGCCGGCCCGGGGAATCGGCCGCGACCAGCACCCGGCCGGGATAGCCGGCGAGGAAGGTCGCCAGTGCCGCCGCGGGCGCGCCCTCCTTCGCCGCGATCGGCAGGTCCGGCGCCGGTTGCGTGCCCAGCGCCTGCGCTTCGGCATGGCGAGGATGCCGGGCGCCGCAGACCTCGATCCGCTCGCCGGCGTTGAGGCGCTCGCGCAATGCGTTGGGCGCCAGGTAGAGCTCGGCCGGCGGCAGCAGCGGGCGCTCGATGTCGTGCCGGCGCTGTTCGTGGCGATCCGCCGCCTGGGCATGGAACTGGTCGGCGGCGTCGAGCGCGCCTTCGCCGAGCAGCGGCAGGGTGTCGACGGCCAGGTAGTCGAACAGCGTCGCGGTCGATTCGAAGAACAGCGGCAGGTAGTACTCGATGCCGGCCGGCGCGACACCGGCCTTCAGGTCCTGGAACAGCGCGCTGCGACGGCTGTCGATGTCGAAGCGTTCGCGCAGCGCCGCCATCGCCCGCTGCGTCGCCGCCTCGTCCATCGGCACTTCGCGGCCCGGCAGCAACTGCACCGCGTCGACCTTGTCGAGCGAGCGCTGTGAGTCGGGGTCGAAGGCGCGGATCGAGTCGATCTCGTCGTCCAGCAATTCCACCCGGTAGGGCTCTTCGGCGCCCATCGGGAAAACATCGAGCAGCCCGCCGCGCACGGCGAAATCGCCAGGGTCCATGACCTGCGGCACGTTGCGGTAGCCGGCGGACGCCAGCCGGCGCTTCTCCGCCTCCAGGTCGAGCGCCTGGCCGACGCGCACGTCGAAGGTGTTGCCGACCACGTACCGCAACGGCGGCAACCGTTGCAGGAGCGTCTGCACCGGCACGATCACGATGCCGCGCCTGAGCGCGGGCAGCCGGTGCAACGCGGCCAGGCGCTGGCTGACGATGTCCGGATGCGGGCTGAACTGGTCGTAGGGCAGGGTTTCCCAGTCCGGGAACGGCACCACCGGCAGCGACGGGTCCTCGCCAAGCAGGGTGCGCAGGTCGGATTCGAGCTGGTGCGCGGCCTGGTTGTCGCGCGCGATCGCCAGCAGCGGGCCGCGATGCACGCGCGCGGCCTGCGCGATCGACCACGCCAGCGCCGACGCCGACGCGGGCGCGCGCCAGAACGCGCGCTGTTGGCCGGCGCGGGGCAGCGGCGGGGCGGGGAAGGACGGTGGTTTCGACATCAGGCGGCGATCTCGCGGAAAACCAACCCGGCGCCGGCAGCAGGGCTGCCAGCGCAACGGATCGCGGATTTTACGCGAGCGCCGCCGCGATCATGCGATCAGGAGCGCCTTCGGGCAGCAAGCCGGACGATGATGGCGCGGCGTGGCGTGACGGAAGCCGCCGGCGGACTTTCGGCGTTCGCTTCAGCCGGCATCCGGTGCGAGATCCAGCACGACCCGGACCAGTCCCGGGGCATCGGCGGCTTCGCGATGGAAGCCCAGCGACTGCGCCAGCGCGAGCATCGCCTGGTTGTGTTCGAGCACCTCGCCGTGGATGCGTTCGAGTTTCTTGCCGCGGCTCCAGCGCACCAGCCGCCGCATCAGGTGCCGGCCCAGGCCCATTCCGGCGATGTAGCTGCTGACCAGGATCGCGAACTCGGCTTCGCGGCGGCCGTTGTCCGGCGTCTGTTCGATTGCGACCCGCGCCACCGCACCGACCAGCGCCTCGCCCGGCGGCAGTGGTTCGGCCGCGACGATGGCGAATTCACGGCGCGGATCCGGATGGGTCAGGCGCTCGGCCATTTCCGGGCTGAGTTCCTTGACCGAGTAAAGGAAGCGCTGGCGGATTTCCTCCGGTTGCAGCAGCGGGAAACCGGCGCGCAAGGGCACCGCGTCGTCGGGCCGGATCGGGCGGATCAGCACTTCGCGCCCGTTGGGCAAGCGGATCATCTCGTGCCAGGGCGGGAGGCGGTTGCGGGCAGCCATGGATGGGATGCTCGCACGACCCGGGTGAAGCATGGCTGCACAACGCCTTCACATGCACGCTGTTGTTGCGGGCGTGGCATGAAGCGGGTCGCCGCATTCGCTTTGCTAGACTTCACGGCGCGCACGCGGCCAGTACGGGGCCGCGCGCGCATGCCGCGATCAATGCGGTTTCGCCCTCCCCCCCTTCCACGGAACCAGGCCATGGCCTCCAGCGGCGACTCCACCCGCGCCATCCTGTTCGCGCTCGGAGCCAACCTTGCGATCGCGATCGCCAAGGGCGTGGCGGCGTTCTTTACCCATTCCAGCGCGATGCTGGCCGAGACCGTGCACTCGCTCGCGGATTGCGGCAACCAGTTGCTGTTGCTGCTGGGGATGAAGCAGGCGCGACGACCGGCATCGCCGGAGTACCCGCTGGGGCACGGCAAGGCGGTGTATTTCTGGTCATTCCTGGTGGCGGTGATGCTGTTCACCGTCGGTGGCATGTTCTCGCTGTACGAAGGCATCCACAAGCTGCAGCAGCCCGAGCCGCTGCAGAAGTGGTGGTGGGCGGCCGGAGTGCTGGTGTTCGGCATTGCCGCCGAAGGCGTGTCGATGCGCGCCTGCCTGCAGGAAGTGGACAAGGTGCGCGGCGATCGCAACCTGTGGCAATGGTTCCGCGGCAGCCGCCAGAGCGAACTGGTCGTGATCTTCGGCGAGGACCTGGCGGCCCTGTGCGGGCTGTCGTTCGCGCTGGTGGCGGTGATGCTGACGGTCGTCACCGGCAACCCGATGTGGGATGCGGCCGGCACGATCGCGATCGGGGTGCTGCTGATCGTGGTCGCGGTGCTGGTGGCGATCGAGGTCAAGGCGATGCTGATCGGGCAGAGCATGGCCCCTGCGCGGCTGGCGGAGGTCCGTCGTTATTTCGAGGCGCGCCCCGAGATCGCCAGCGTGATCAGCCTGATCACCCTGCAACTGGGGGAGCAGGCAATGGTCTCGGTGCAGGCGCGGATGCGCGAGGAGCAGGACGCAGAGGCCATGCTGCACCAGATCGCCGAGATCGAACGTGGCCTGAAGAAGGGATTCCCGGAGGTCCGCTGGAGCTTCTTCGAGCCCGAGATCGGCAAGGTGCCGACGGCGGAGCAATAGCCCCGCAGTCGCCTACGCGGGTGGCTTGAGCCACTCGCTGCGGGACGCGGGCGCAGTGGCCTCGCCCAGCATGTCGCGCAGCGCTGCCAGTGCCGGTGCCAGCATGGCCTCGAGTTGCCATGGCGGATTGAGCAGCAGCAGGCCGCTGCCGTTCATGCGCAGCGGCGAATCGTCGGCGCGCACCAGCAGTTCGAGCAACAGCGCCGATTTCGCCGGCAGCGCCGCGGCAGCGCGATGGAACGGTTGCAGCGCGCGCCGCTGCTTGATCGGGTACCACAGCGCGTAACAGGCGTGCGGCCAGCGCGCCAGGCCGTCGCGCAGCGCAGCCAGCGCGGCGTCGAACTCCCGCAGCTGCGCTTCGTACGGGGGATCGACCAGCACCAGCCCGCGCGAGAAGCGGGTGTCGCCAGCGCGCGGTGGCAGCAATGCCTTGAGCGCCGCGTATCCGTCGCGCTGGTGCACGGCAACGCGCGGGTCGCCGCGGAAGTTGGCCTTCAGGATCGCGGCCTCCTCCGGCTGCAGTTCGCAGCAGGCGATGCGGTCGTCCGCGCGCAGCGCGTACGCCAGCAGCCACGGCGAGCCGGGGTAGGCGTGTGCGCCATGCGCGGCGCGGCAGGCACGGATCGCGTCGAGGTAGCGCGCGACGCAGGGATCGCCGATCGGCAGCGCCAGCAGTCTTGCCACCCCGCCTTCGGACTCGCCCGTGCGCCGTGCGGCGTCGGCATCCAGCGCGTACAGGCCGCGGCCGGCATGGGTATCGAGCGCGAAGCAGGGCCCCGGCTTGCGCGCCAGCGCGTCGCACAGCGCCAGCAACACCACGTGCTTGAGCACGTCGGCGTGGTTGCCGGCATGGAAGGCATGGCGGTAGTTCATCGAAGAAGTCTAGCGGCCAGCGTGTTGGATCGACGCCCCGAACCTCCTGCTCGCGGATCGCAGCCCGGCAGGCGCGCGGCCTTCCGCGCAGCCCACCCGCCTGACCGCCGCAACCCGGGCTTCGGTCGGCCCGGCAGGGGATTCGTCGCAGCGGGGCTTGACGTTCGTGGCCGTTCGTACTGTACTAGTAGGCATAGTACAGATAGGACGGACAGCATGGCCCGCACGACGCCCCTGATGATCCAGATCGCGACCGGCGATCCGCGCTCGATCGGCAAGCAGATCGTCGATGCCGTGCGCATGAAGATCGCCACCGCCGAGATCCTGCCTGGCGACCAGCTGCCGAGCGTGCGTGGCCTGGCGCAGCAACTGACGATCAATCCGAACACCGTCGCGAAGGCCTACGCCGAGCTCGTCGCCGAAGGCTGGCTGGAATCGCGCCAGGGCCTGGGCCTGTACGTGGCCCCGCAACGACAACGCCTGAGCGACGCCGAGCGCGAGCGCCGGCTCGACGACGCCATCCAGCGCTTCCTGCACGACGTGATCGCGCTGGACTTCGCGCCTGACGAGGTGCAGGCGCGCCTGCACCACGAATTCCTCGCGCTTGCGCCGCGAAAGACCGCCTGATTCCCGCCCTGACCGCCCCGCACGATTCCCCGGACGACGACCCATGACCGACGACCATGTCATCGAGACCGACGCGCTCACCAAGCGCTACGGTCGCAAGCTCGCGCTCGACGCGCTCGACCTGCGCATTCCGCGCGGCCGCATCCATGCCGTGGTCGGCGCCAACGGCGCCGGCAAGTCCACGCTGTTCCGGATCCTGCTCGGCTTCATGCCGCAGACGTCGGGTGCGGCGCGCATCCTCGGGCGCGACAGCGGCGCGCTGCGGGCGGAAGATCGCGCCCGCATCGGCTTCGTCAACGAGGAACACACGCTGCCCGGCTGGATGACGGTCGGCGCGGTGGTGGCGATGCAGCGCCACCAGTACGCGCGCTGGCGCCAGGACGCATTCGATGAAGTGATCGGCCATTACCACGTGATGGCGGAGCAGAAGGTCGCGCAGCTGTCGCGCGGCGAGCGCGCCGGCTTCAACCTCGCCCTGGCGCTGGCGCAGTCGCCCGAGTTGCTGGTGCTCGACGAGCCGACGCTCGGCCTCGACGTGGTCGCCAAGCGCGCGTTCCTCGAGTCCCTGCTGTACAGCAACGCCGCCGAGCAGTGCACGGTGATCTATTGCTCGCACCAGATGGAGGAAGTCGAGCGCGTCGCCGACAACCTGGTGATCCTGGAACAGGGTCGCCTGGTCAGCATGTCCGCGCCTGACGATTTCCGCGCGCGCGTCAGCCACTGGATCGCCGACATTCCGTTCAAGGGCCCCGATCCGCGCAGCGTGCCCGGCCTGCTCGAGCAGCAGCGGCTCGACGGCCTGCAGCACTACATCGTGCTCGACCAGGACGAGGGCTTCGGCGAATTCCTGCGCGCCGCCGGCGCGCGATCGATGCAGAGCATGCCGGTGAGCCTGGACCGCGCGGTCAACGGCTTCCTGGCCAAGAACCACGCGGCACCGGTCCGGGAGGGCGCGCGATGAACGACCTGTTCAAGGGGGAACTGCTGCGCTTCCGCAACTGGGTGATCGCGGCCGCCGCGATCCATGTCGCCGGCCTCGGCTTCATGGCGCGCCTGGTCGACCTGGCGCAGCAGCCAAAGCTGGTGTACCAGGTGTTCGGCATGGTCTACGCCGTGGCCGGCGCGCTGCTGGGCCTGTACCAGATGGGCACCTACCGGCGGGCCAACCACTGGCTCAACCTCCTGCACCGGCCGCTGCACCGGTTGCGGATCGCCGCCGCGCTGTGCGGCGCCGGCGGCGTGCTGCTGGCGGTGGCTGTGGCATTGCCGATCCTCGCGATCGCCGCTTACCAGGAAGCGCTGACCGCGCGCGTGGTCGACGCGCGCCACTGGCTGCTGCCGGTGGCGGCGCTGCTGATCGCCTGTTGCGGCTACCTCGCCGGTGCGTACGCCGTGCTCGCCAACCGGCGCTGGTCGGCCGCCGCGGCACTGTTGCCGGCCGCCTTCATGTTCACCCAGGCCGCGGGCGTGGCCGCGCTCGTGGTGCAGGCCTTGGTGCTGCTGGTCCTCGCCGTGCTCGTGGGCATCGCGTTCAAGCCGCAGCTCGACGAGCCACCGCGGCGCCCCCTCTCGGTGGCGGCCACGGCGCTGCCGGTGCAGGTCGGCGTCTACTTCCTGCTGTGGATGCTGGGCATCGGCTACGAGATCGGCCTGACCGCGATCGGCCGACATCCGCTCAACGGCGGCCAGCCTGCCGCCGACGGCTACATCCAGTCCGGCCGCATGGAGCCGAAGGAACGCCTGCTGGCGGGGCTGGCATCGAGTCGTGACCCCGACGCGCCGCTATGGCGTGAGCAGGTCGCCCTGTCCGACGTGTTCGTGCTGTATCCGCTACGCGACCTGCCGACCCGCGGGCAGTTGACCGGCACGATGCAGCCGTTGGAGTTCGACGAAACACGGCGGCCGGTGACCTGGGTGTTCAGCCATGACCGCATGCGGTTCGTCGGCCGCGGATCGCTGGACGGCCGCCCCCGCGGCGAGCTCGGCGTGGGCGAGGGCAATGCCCCGTTCGCGGGCCCGGCGATGCCGGTCGGCGGCGATTACCTCGCCACGCCGTCGGTCGCCTACCAGTACGACGAGGACCAGCAGCGCGTGTTCCCGCGCGTCCGGCTGCCGGCGGGTGAGGTCTTCGCGACTCCCCCGGAAGCCGCAGGCGAGAACGTCGTCGTGCTCAGCAATCGCGCGCTCTACGTGTATCCGGGGCGCGAGGCAGCCAATACCCTCGACGTGCTGGAGCCGGTGCTGCGCATGCCGTTGCCCGCGCCTGTCGGCAAGCTCGGCAGCGCCGAACTGATCGAGCTGCTCGATGGTTACCTGGTCGCCTTCGACTACACCAATGGCGCCTGGGCGGGCGAGGCCGTGCCCTACCAGCAGGTGGTGCGAATCGACGGTGCGGGTCGCGTGCACGACGTCGCGCGGCGCAACCTGTCGTTCGACCTGCCGCTGGCCTACACGATGCGCAACTGGTGGCTGTCGCCGGTGCTGCGCGAGCTGTGCCTGTCGCTGCAGGGCGCGTTCGCGGCGCCGAATCCACTGGACGCGGGCACGATCCCGCCGCCGCCGCGCAACATCGCCCTGGTGGCGGGCGTGCTGTCCGTGCTCTCGCTGCTCGGTGCGATCGTGCTCACCCGCCGCCGCGCGTTCCCGCCGTTGGTGCGCTGGACATGGGTGCTGGCGTGCGGTGGCATCGGCCTGCCGGCGCTGGCCAGCCTGTGGCTGCTGTATCCGGCGGCCGGGCGCGCCGCGGCGGGCGCAACGGCGCGGGCGCGCGCTGCGACGGCACCGCTCGCGGGGATACCGCGATGACACCGCGCAAGCAGGTGTTCGCGGCAATCATCGAGGCGGTGCTGCCCTTCATCATGCCCACGCCGGTGCGAGCGGACGGCGCCGGCGACAGCGCGGCGCTGCGCGCGGCGGTCGCTGCCGAGCGCGCCAGGGTGCCAGCGCCGCGGCAGCCGCGCGACGCTTTCCTGGCGCCGCCGGCCCTGCCAGTGGTGCGGCTGTCGCCCGACAGCCTCCACGTCGCCTACCTGCGCAATGACGGCGAATCGCGCAGCCTCTGGCTGCTGCCCACCAAGGGCGGCGCGCCACGACAACTCGTGCCGCGCACCGAGGCAGACCAGCTCGGGTGGTCGCGCGACGGGCGCTGGCTGTTCGTGATCTCGCCGCGCTCGCTGGCGACGCTGGAGCTCGCGACCGGCGCCGGCATCCGCGTGCCGCTCCGTGGCCGGGACGAACGCCGCGTGATGCAGGTCGACCTGTCGCGACCGGCGGCCGTGATCCTGCGCGAACGCGTCCGCCGCGGCACTTCGGAGCGCTGGCGCATTGTGCGCATGGATGCACGCGGGCAGCGCACGCCGTTGTGGGAGGACGCGCACTGGGTGCACGACGTCGCCATCGACGCGCGCGGCCGCCTGGTCGCGCTCGCGCGATTCATGGGCGACCACGACGCCATCGCGGCGGTGGAACCGGGCGGCCGCCTGCGCGAGCTGCGGCGCATGGCGCCGATGGAAAGCGGAACGCTCGTGGGTGTGGACCGCGACGGCGCGCTGCTGCTGTCGGGCAACACCGGCGGCAACCTGCGGCGCGTGCTACGGCTGGATTTCGACGGGACCCTGCGCACCCTGCACGCCGATCCGCGCAACCAGGCCGACCTGGACGAGGTGGTGCTCGATGCAGCCGGCTCCGAGCCGTTGGTAGCGAGCTATCGCAGCGGCGTGGCGGCCAGCTACGGGCTGGGCAGCGCGCAAGCCGGGGTGGATGCGCTCTGGGCGAGGCTCGCCGGCCGCGACATCGGCATCGACATCGGCGCCGGTCCGCACCCGCGCTGGCTGGTGTCCGAGCGTGCCAGCACCCTGCGCGATGCGCGCTGGCACCTTTACGATCCGGCCAGCGGCAGGCTGCGCCCGATCCTCGCCGCCGCGGCGCAGGCCAGGCGCCCGCTGCCGGAAGTGGCGCTGGCGCGCAAGATCGCCTTCGACTATCCCGCGTCCGACGGCACGCGCGTGCGCGGCTTCCTGCTGCTGCCGCCCGGCGTCGATCCCGCGCGCCTGCCGCTGGTCGCCCACGTGCACGGCGGCCCGATCAACCACTTCCCGCCCGGTTACGACGCGATCGCGCAGTTGCTCGCCAACCGTGGTTACGCCGTGTTCCAGGCGAACTTCCGCGGTTCGACCGGCTTCGGGCGCGACTACACCTTCGCCCCGGGCGGCGATTACGGCAACGGCCGCGTGCAGCGGGACATCGTCGAGGGCGTGCGCTACCTGCTGGCACGGGGCATCGGCGATCCGCAACGGGTCGGCATCGTCGGCCATTCCTTCGGCGGCTATTCGGCGTTGCTGGGAGTGACATTCCAGCCGGACCTGTTCAAGGTCGGCGTGGCCGGATCGCCGCCGCCGGACCTCGCCTGGGGCATGCGCTGGCTGGTGGACGCGGGGGAGCAGGGTGCGCTGCCGGATCGCTCGCTGGCGCTGACGCTGCGCGCGCTGAAGATGGATCCCTCGGATCCCGCCACTTACGCGCGCCTGCACGCGCAGTCGCCGGCGGCGAACGTCGCGCGGATGCAGAAGCCGTTGCTGCTGATGGCCGGCGCCGCGGACCGCACGGTCGCGGCGCGGGGCGTCATCGACTACGCGGCGCGGCTGCAGCGGATCGGCAGGGAGGTCAGCCTGTACGTGGAGCCGGGTGGCGGCCATTCGCCGGTGGCGCCGCAACCGCGCGAAGCCTACGCCTACCTGATGGTCGCGATGCTGCACGCACACCTGGGCGGGGCAGCACCGGACGCGCCCGGTGCCGGACTGCGCGCCTACCTGCGCGAGAACCTGCGGCTCGCCGGGCCCGAGTTCGCGGCGCTGAAGCAGCACTGAGCCCTGCGCGAGCCGCGGGCAGCCCCGCGGCTCAGGTGAACAGCGACACGCCAGGCACCAGCCATAGCGACAGCGCCGCCAGGCCGCTGCCGATCGCAGTCGCGGTCAGCACGTCGCTGGGATAGTGCAGGCCCAGCACCACACGCGAGGCGGCAACGCTGGCACTGAACGGGATCAGCAACCACGCCAGTGCGGGGTAGTGCGCCAGCGCGACCAGGGTGAAGGCGACCGCGTGCAGCGTGTGGCCGGACGGAAAACTGAATTCGTCCAGCGGCGCGACCCAGGCGCGGATGCGCACGTCGCTGGCGAATGGCCGCGGTCGCCGCGTCCAGTGCTTGAGCAGCTTGTAGACCAGCAACGCGATCGCGCCGGTCGCTGCCAGGTGCAGCGACGCGGTCAGGCCCGCGCGCCCGTCGGCCAGCAGTAGCGTGGCCATCAGCCCGTACCAGAACGGCCCGTCGCCCATCCGGCTGGTGGCGCCGAAGAACACGCGCAGCCCCTGGCGCGCGCACAGGCCGTTGGCGCGCAGGCACCAGCCGCGCTCGCCGGCGCGAAGCCGCTCATGCAGTGGCGCTGCGTGCATCCGGCCTCCCCGCGCGCTGCAGCGCCTTCAGGATGTCGTCGAAGTCGGCGGCGACGCGCGCCGGGCGCAGGGCCGCAACCGCCGCGGGGGCGGCGTCGCGCATTGCCCCACGCAGCGTGGCGTCGCTGCCGATGCGCACGCAGGCGGCAATGAAGGCGGCCTCGTCGCCGTCTGCGGTCGCGGCGCCGTGGACGCCGTCGTGCAGGTGTTCGCGCGCGGCACCGTAATCGAAGGCCACCGTGGGCACGCCGCTGGCCAGGGCTTCCAGGGTGACGTTGCCGAAAGTCTCGCTACGGCTGGGGAAAAGGAACAGGTCGGCGCTGGCGAAATGACGCGCCAAGGCTTCTCCGCGCTGCACGCCGCAGAACACGAAATCCGGGTTTTCGCGCGCCAGGCGCGCCCGCTCGGGTCCGTCGCCGACCCAGACGAAACGCGCCCCGGTCCGCCGCGACTGCAATGCGCGGAATGCGCGCACCGCCAGGTCCAGGTTCTTCTCCGCGGCGATCCGCCCGACATGGATCACCGCCGGCGCGGCGGTGGCCAGTCCCCACTGCGCGCGCAGCGCCGGATCGCGGCGGCACGGAGAGAACGACACCGTATCCACTGCGCGCGGCAACCGCACCACGTGGTCGAACCCGCGCGCCTGGAGGAATTGCTGCAGTTCGCGCGTCGGCACCAGGGTCGCGTCGCCGCGGTTGTGGAAATGCCGCATCCAGCGCAATGCCGCAGGCTCCAGGAACGCGGCGCCGTAATCGCGCATGTAGGCGTCGAAGCGGGTGTGGAACCCGGTCGCGGCGGGGATCCCGAGCCGGCGCGCGGTGCGCAGCGCGGACCAGCCCAGCGGGCCTTCCGTGGCGACGTAGAGCGCATCGGGCGGGCTCGCGCGCCACGCCGACTGCAGTCGTTGCGTCGCCGGCAGGCCGAAGCGCAAGCCGGGATACCGCGGCAACGGCGCGCCGCGCAGCAGCAATTCGTGCGCCCCGCCCGGGCCTGTCTCGCCGGCGCGGCGCGGACGCAGCAGCACGACGTCGTGGCCGCGGTCGCGCAGGCCCCGTTCCAGCCCCTGCACGGTCAGGGCGACGCCGTTGACTTCGGGCGGATAGGTCTCGCTGACGATCGCGTAGCGCATGCGGCGGCCCCGGTTTCGCCAAGGCTGCGCCGCGGGCATGAAGGGACGATGGCGGGGCAATGACCAGGGCGTGACACGCCCGACAGGGCCGGGTTGGTGGCCCTGCGCGCACCGCGCCGCGCGATCTTGCCGTGGCTGCCGCGCGGCGCCAGGGGCAAGGGCGTGCACCGTCCGGCAGCGCGCCGTCGGCAGCGCAGGTCAGTCGGTGTCGATCCGCAGCGTGATTCCCAGGGCTGCGAAGGCTTCCGGTTCCTCGGCGAGGTCGGCATGCAGCAGGGGGCGTGCCTCGAGCCAGCGCCTGGGCAAGGACAGCACCAGGGTGTCGCGGTCCGCCTGCAGGCGCAGATCGGGCAGGGCACCCGTTTCGTGCGAACGATGCAGCAGTACCGCCAGCCGCAGCAGCGCCGCCTTGCGCCGGGTCGCCGCCAGCAGGCGGTCGGGGATCAGGTCGAACGCCGATTTGGGCACGTTGCGCCGGTGCGTGCGCACCAGCGCCGCCAGCACCCGCTGCTCCTGTACCGAGAAGCCGGCGATGTCGGAATGCTGCAGCACGTATGCCCCATGCACCTGGTACTGGCTGTGGGCGATGGCCAGTCCGAGTTCGTGCAGGCGCGCGGCCCAGGCCAGCATCAGGCGGTCGTCGGGTTCCAGCTGCCAGGCGCCGCAGACGCGATCGTGGAACTGCAGCGCGGTTGCGGCCACCCGCGCGGCCTGCGCGGCGTCGACGCCATAGCGCTGCATCAGCGCCTGCACCGAGGCGTCGCGCGGATCGTCGGCGCCGCCGCGCCCGAGCATGTCGTGCAGCACGCCTTCGCGCAGCGCGGCCTTGCTCACGGCCATGCGTTCCAGCCCGAGCGTGGCGAAGGCCGCTTCCAGCACCAGCACGCCGCCGGCGATGATCGGGCGGCGCTCGGCCGACAGCGAGGGCAGGTCGATGGCGTCGATGCGGCCGGCCGCGAGCAGGCGGTCGCGCACCTGCGGCAGCGCCGGCGCGGTGATCGCGCCCTTGGTGAGCTTCATTGCCGCGCAGATGTCGCCCACGGCCTTGATCGTGCCCGAGGCGCCCAGCGTCTCGTGCCAGCCCACGTGCCGGTAGACGCCGGCAAACTGCTGGAACTGCGCGCCCACCTCGAGCAGGGCCTCCTTCCAGCGCTTCCTGGTCAGCTTGCCGTCGCCGAAGAAGCGGGCCGTGGTCGCCACGCAGCCCAGCTGCAGGCTTTCGCGCTCGACCGCATCCAGGCCGGTGCCGATGATGCACTCGGTGGACCCACCGCCGATATCGATCACCAGCCGCAACTGTCCCGGCCGCGGCGGTTGCGCGTGGGCCACGCCCAGGTAGATCAGGCGCGCCTCCTCGCGGCCGGAAATGATCTCGATCGCATGGCCGAGGGCGGTCTCGGCCGGGACCAGGAACGCCTGCGGCGCGGCCAGCTGGCGCACGGTGTTGGTGGCCACCGCGCGCACGCGTTGCGGCGGGATGTCGCGCAGGCGCTGGCCGAAGCGCGCCAGGCACTCCAGCGCGCGCTTGCGCACGTCCGCGCGCAGGCCGCCGTTGCCGTCCAGGCCCTCGGCCAGCCGCACCATCTCGCGCAGGCGGTCGACCGTGCGCAGTTGCCCGAGCACGTAGCGCGACACCACCATGTGGAAACTGTTGGATCCCAGGTCGATGGCGGCGAGCAGGTCGCCGTCCTGCAGCGGCAGGGCGACCGAGCGTGGATGCAGGTGGGTGTGCGCAGCGTCGTTCATGGTTGGGCTCAGCCGCACAGCTTGGCCAGCAACGCGGCCTGCGCCGAATGCGGCATGGCGTCCGTCTCCGGGACGAGGTGGCGATAGCTGCCGTCGGCCTGCAGTTCCCAGGCGTTGAGGTTGTCGGCGAGGTAGTTGTCGAGCGCTTCGCCCTTGACCCGCGCCGCCAGTTCCGGCTCCAGGATGGGGAAGCAGACTTCGACCCGGCGCAACAGGTTGCGCTCGAGCCAGTCGGCGCTGGCGCAGAACAGCTCCGGCGCATCGGCGTTGGCGAACCAGTACACGCGGCTGTGCTCGAGGAAGCGACCCACGATCGAGCGCACGCGGATGTTGTCGGAAACCCCCGGCAGTCCCGGGCGCAGGGTGCAGGCGCCGCGCACGACCAGGTCGATCGACACCCCGGCCTGCGACGCGGCGTACAGCGCGCGGACCACCTGCGGCTCGTTGAGCGCGTTCATCTTGGCGATGATGCGCGCGGGCCTGCCGGCGCGCGCGTGCCTGGTTTCGCGTTCGATCCGTTGCAGCAGGCCGGCGTGCAGGGTGAACGGCGACTGCAGCAGTCGCTTGAGTTTCGTCGCCGGTGCCAGCCCGGACAGCTGCTGGAAGACCTGGTGGACGTCGTTGCCGATGTCGGTGTCGGCGGTGACCAGGCCGATATCGGTGTAGGCGCGCGCGGTGCCGGCGTGGTAGTTGCCCGTGCCCATGTGCACGTAGCGGCGCAGCTTGCGGCCTTCCCGGCGCACGATCAGCAGCATCTTGGCGTGGGTCTTGAAGCCGACCACGCCGTAGACCACCTGCACCCCGGCTTCCTGCAGGCGGTCGGCGAAGCCGAGGTTGGCTTCCTCGTCGAAGCGCGCGCGCAGTTCCACCACCGCGGTCACGTCCTTGCCGTTGCGCGCGGCCTGCACCAGCGCATCGACGATCGCCGAGTCCTTGCCGGTGCGGTAGAGCGTCTGCTTGATCGCCAGCACGTTCGGATCCTCGGCGGCCTGCTTGACCAGCTCCAGCACCGGGGTGAAGGCATCGAATGGATGGTGCAGCAGCACGTCGCCGTCGCGCACGCGCTCGAAGATCGCATCGCCGCCGGCCAGCTTGCGGGGCTGGAACGGCGGGTATTTCAGTTCCGGGCGCTGCACCAGGTCGTAGACCTGGATCACGCGGTTGAGGTTGACCGGGCCGTCGATGCGGTAGACCGCTTCATCCGGCAGTTCGAAGTTCTCAAGCAGCGTGCGCACGATGGGCTTCGGGCAGTTGCGCGCGATCTCCAGCCGCATTGCCCGCAGGTAGCCGCGGCCGACCAGTTCGTCGCGCAGCGCGAGCGCCAGGTTCTCGACCTCCTCCTCGTCGACGATCAACTCGGAGTTGCGGGTGACGCGGAACTGGTAGGCGCCCTTGACCTCCATCCCCGGGAACATCTCGTCGACGAACGCCGACAGCACGGCCGACAGGAACACGAAGTCGTGCTCGCCGCCGGAGACCTTCTGCGGCAGCTGGATGATGCGTGGCAGCGAGCGCGGCGCGCGCACGATCGCCAGGTGCCCGGCGCGCCCGAACGCATCGCGGCCCTTGAGCACGACCACGATGTTGAGCGACTTGTTGAGGATCTTCGGGAACGGGTGCGCCGGGTCGAGCCCCAATGGCGACAGCACCGGCATGATCTCGTCGCGGAAATAGGCGCGCAGCCAGCGGGTCTGCCTGGCGTTCCAGTGGTCGCGCGCCAGCACGCGCACGCCGGCTTCGCCCAGTGCCGGGCGCAGCACCTCGTTCCAGCAGCGGTATTGCGCCTGCACCAGCTCCGCGGCGCGGTCGTGGATGCGCTTGAGCACGGTCGCCGGCGGCAACCCGTCGGGCGCCGGCGGCAGGTCGAAATCCAGCGCGTGGCGCACCGTGGCAGCGCGGATCTCGAAGAATTCGTCGAGGTTGGTGCAGGAGATGCAGAGGAACCGCAAACGCTCAAGCAGCGGCACCAGCGGATCCTGCGCCTGGGCCAGCACCCGGAAATTGAAGTCCAGCTGCGACAGTTCGCGGTTGGCGTAAAGCGCCGGGTCGCGCAGCGGATCGTCGGATTGCGGGTCCGGCGGCATCGCCGGCGCAAGCGCGGGAATCGCCGCGACGCGGTTGGCGGCATGCTTTTTCGACGGCTTGCCCGACGACTTGTTCACGCGATGCTCCAGGTGTCCTGCGGCTGGCGCGAACGCACGCGCGCGGCGCCAAAATGGCAGGAGAAGGTGCTGCCGCGCCCGACCTCGCTCTCGACCTCCAGCCACGCCTGGTGCAGTCCCAGCACGTGCTTGACGATCGCCAGGCCCAGCCCGGTACCGCCGCTTTCTCGCGAACGGCTGGTCGACACGCGGTAGAAGCGCTCGGTGATCCGCGGCAGGTGAGCGGCGGGAATGCCGAAGCCGCTGTCGCGTACCGACAGCACCGCGCCGCCGTCGGCGTCGCGCCTGAGCCCGATCTCGATCGTGCCGCCGGCCGGCGTATAGCGCACCGCATTGCTCACGAGGTTGGAGAAGGCGCTGTGCAGTTCCTTGGTGGAGCCCCACAGGTCGACGCCGGCGGCATCCTCGATGCTGATCGCGTGGCGTTTCTGGCTGAGCGCTTCGGCCTCGCGCCTGAGCGTCGCCAGCATCGGGGCCATCGACACCTCCTCGTCGGCCAGCGCTTCCTGCGCTTCCAGCCGCGACAGCGTCAGCAGGTCCTCGACCAGCTGGGTCATGCGTTGCGACTGGCGCTGCATTTCCGCCAGCATCGGCGCCCAGTCCGGATGCTCGGCCGGATCCAGCATCTCCAGGTAGCCGTGCACCACCGTCAGCGGCGTGCGCAGTTCATGCGAGACGTTGGCCACGAAGTCCCGGCGCATCTGTTCCAGCCGGGTCAGCCGGCTGACGTCGCGCGCGACCAGCAGCCACAGGTCCTCGGAATAGGCGATCAGGCGCAGGCTCAGGCGCAGGTCCGGATCGACCGGCGACGCCGCATCGGTCAACGGCTCGGCGTTGCGGCCGGCGGCGAGCCAGTGCGCGACCGGCAGCGGTTGCAGCCGCTCGCCCAGCGCGGCGTCGACGTCGCGCGGGTAACGCAGCCCCAGCAGCGCAGTCGCCGCGGCGTTGAACCAGGCGATCCGCTGGCTGTTGCGCTCGACCACCACGACCGCATCCGGCAGTGCGTCCGCCACCGCGCGGTAAGCGCGCAGCATTCCGATCAGGCGCCGCTTGTGCTCGCGCATTTCCTGCTGGCCCCGGTGCAGCAGGCGGTCGAGCTCGTTCCAGACGCCGGTGCCGGGCGATGGCTCGAAGCGCTGGCGCGCGGTCAGGCGCAGCAGTACCCCGCGCAGCTTCCAGTAGTGCCAGGCGACCACGCCGAGCGCGGCGAGCGCCAGCACCAGGCCCGGGTGGCCCAGCACCACGCCAAGCGCAAGCGCGGCTGCCAGCACCAGCGCGAGCTGGCCGAGCGTCTTGAACCATGCGGTGCGGGCGCGGGGTGGCATCGGGCTAGTCTAGGCAATCGCGGCGGCGGCGGCTGGGAGCGGGCCGCGCGACGGTCGGGGATTCAGGCCGCGGCCGAGAAACGGTAGCCGGCGCCGCGCACGGTCTGCACCATCGCGTCGAGCCGCGTCGGTTCCAGGGTCTTGCGCAGGCGGCGGATGTGCACGTCGACGGTGCGCTCCTCGACGTAGACGCTGCCGCCCCAGACATGGTCGAGCAGTTGCGAGCGGCTGTAGACGCGCTCGGGGTGGGTCATGAAGAAATGCAGCAGGCGGTATTCGGTGGGCCCGATGGGCACGGCTTCGTCGTGGCCATCGACGCGGGCGTAGACGCGGTGCGCGGCGCCATCGATGCGCAACGCACCGACGGCGATGCTGCCGTCCTCATCGTCCTCGCGCGCACGACGCATGACCGCGCGGATCCGCGCCAGCAGTTCCCGCGCAGAGAACGGCTTTACCACGTAGTCGTCGACGCCGGCCTCGAGCCCGCCGACGCGATCGTTCTCCTCGCCGCGCGCGGTCAGCATGATGATCGGCACCTCGCGGGTGAGGGCGTCCTTGCGCCAGCGCCGCGCCAGCTCCAGGCCGCTGGTGCCCGGCAGCATCCAGTCGAGCAGGATCAGGTCGGGGACGCGGTCGGCGATCGCGGCCTGCGCCTCGCGGGCGTCGCCGGCGTGCGCCGGTTCGTAGTCGCCCTTGCGCAGCGCGAACGCGACCATGTCGCGGATCGCGGGTTCATCGTCGACGATCAGGATGCGCTTCTGCATGGCGGGGCTGTGGTGGTGGCTCCGGTTGCCGGCATTAGACGACACTTTCATGACTGTCCGGTGACAGGGAGAAAGATGGCCTTGCGCCGCGGAATACCGTGGCGGGGCGCGCGTCCCGGGCAAGGCGGCACCCGTAGCTCCTCGTTATTGGCTGGGTTGTGCCGCGTCGCCCGGGACGCCCCCGATACCGGGGCGACCTGGTGGAACTTGCCGTGAGGCAACGCGCTGCGTTGCGGCGCTGGCGATTGAAACGACAAGCCCCGCGTTGCAGGGGAGGTCGGGCGCCCGCGCCCTGGGCTCCCGTGGACCTCCCGGCCCTAATCCAGAAGATGCGGGAACCCGGCCTGCACTGCTACCGCCGATCCAGGTCCTCGTCGCGGATGCCCTGGCGGCGCAGTTCCAGCACCGTCGGGGTGATGGCCGCGATCCGCGCGTCGATGCGGGCGCGGGCGTAGTAGTCGACGTCGTCGCGCTTCTTCAGGATGTTGAGCTGCACCAACGCCTGTTCCGGGCGGCCGTTGAGGTAGGCGGCCTCGGCATAGGCTTCGCCGGCGCGGACCGGGTCCCCGGCGATCTCGCTGGCGCGGGCGAAGGTCTGCTGGAACACCGGATCTTCCGTGGCGCTGCCCAACAGCGGCCGCAGCAGCGCCTGCGCGCGCTTGCCCGCGGCCGGGGTATTGCGCTCGGCGAGCATCCCCGCATGGGTCAATGCCACCGCCCGGTTGTTCGGCATGCGCGCCGACAATGCGTCGAAGCGCGCATCGGCGGCGGCGGTCTTGCCCGAGCGCGCCTCGGCCTGGGCCAGCGCCAAAGCCAGCCACACGTCGCCGGGATGCGCCGCCAGCAGCGGTTCCAGTTCGGCAGCAGCCTCGCCCGCATGGCCGTCAAGGTAGTGCGCCAGCGCCAGCCCGTAGCGCTGCGCATCGTCCAGCTTGCCGGCGCGGGCAATGCGGTCGTATTCGCGCACCGCGGCCGCGGGGGTGTCGGCGCTGAGCACGCGCATGCGCTCGTGCGCCCACGGGAACTGCCCGCTGGCGCCGCCCGCGCCCGCGCTTGCGGCAATCCGCAGCGAGGCTGGCAGCAACGGATTGTCGCTGGCGACGGCGCTGGGCACGAACGGCCGCTCCTCCCCGGCCATCTGCCGGGCGCGGTCGCGCGCCTCGCTGATGCGGGTGGTCGTCACCGGATGGGTCTGCAGGTAGTCGGGCGTGCCCTCGCGGCTGCCATCGAGGTTGCTGCGCACCACGGACTGCAACTGCGCGAAGAAGCCCGCCATCGCCGCCGGGTCGTAGCCGGCGCGGGCCAGGGTGCGGATGCCGATGCGGTCGGCCTCGGATTCGTTGCCCCGGGTGTAGTCGATCTGCCGCTGCGCCATCAGCCCCTGGGCCGACATCACCGCCGCCATCATCGCGTCGTCGCTCGAGTTCCCGCCGCTGCTCTGCGCCACGGCGATGGCGCCCAGCATCGCCAGCAGGATCGGGATGCTGTCGCGCTGTGCGCGTTCCACCGCGCGCAGCACGTGCGACTGGGTGACGTGGGCAATTTCGTGCGACATCACCGCGGCCACCTCGTCCTCGCTGTCGGCGGCGAGGACCAGCCCGGCGTTGACCGCAATGTATCCGCCCAGGGTGGCGAAGGCGTTGATGTCGCGCTGGCGCAGCAGGAAAAAGGTGAAGCGCTGCTTGGGATTGTCGCTGGAGGCGCCAAGGCGCTCGCCGATGGCCTGCAGCCACCCGCCCAGCAGGGGATCGTCGAGGGTGTAGCCGTAATTGCGCAGCTGGCTCAGCATCATCGCGCCGTACTGCTCCTGCTGCGCCGGCGACAGTACCCCGGCGGCCGAGGAGCCGATGTCCGGCAAACGGGTGTCCTGCGCGGCCCCTGCGGCAGGCAGCAGCACGGCGGCGATGGCGAGCGTCAGGACGGCGGCGGCGTTGGCGGGGCGCATGGGAACTCGGCAGGGAAAGCAGCGAATGCAGGAGGATGCCGGGCAGTGCCCGGGCCGGAGTGAACCCGCGGTTAATCCGCGATGCCCCGATATTGCCGGCAGGCGACTGGAAAAGCACGGCGGCCGTACCCATATTGGACCCTCCCGCTAGCAGCAAGTTTCCGGAGAATTTCCTTGAGCGAGCAGTCCGGCGCGGCCAGCGCCAATACGCCGAAGATCACCCTGTACACGTCGGCGATGTGCGGCTACTGCGTGGCCGCGAAGAATTTCCTCAAGAGCCGGGGCCTGGCCTGGGACGAGATCCGGGTCGACCTGGAGCCAGGCGAGCGCGACCGCATGGTCGCCCGTGCCCGTCGCACCAGCGTGCCGCAGATCTTCGTCGGCGAAACCCACGTCGGTGGCTACGACGACCTGATGGCGCTGCACCGCGCCGGCAAGCTCGAGCCGTTGCTCGCGGGCGAGGCGGCATGAGCACGGGCGGCGACGACGATCGCATCGCCCAGTTCACCGCGTTCCGCCAGCGGATGAACGAGCGCATCCTGGCCGAACCCAACCAGGTGGTTCGGCGGTTCTTCGCGCTCGACACCCAGGCCTACCAGGCCGGCGCGCTGGACGTGAAGACCAAGGAACTGCTCGGCCTGGTCGCCTCGCTGGTGCTGCGCTGCGACGACTGCATCAGCTACCACGTCGCCCAGTGCAAGGAAGCCGGCGTGAACCGGGACGAGATGTTCGAGGCGTTCTCGGTCGGGCTGGTGGTGGGCGGTTCGATCGTGATTCCGCACCTGCGCCGCGCGGTCGATTTCCTGGATCGGCTGGAGTCCGGCGCGGCCGGGCCCACGGCGGCGCACGACCACGGCTGACCCGAACCGGGCGGTCGCAGCGCCCCCTGGACCTGCAGCGAGCGCCTGCTTCCGGCATAATTCCGCGGCTCACACACGGCGCCGTACGGCTGGTACCGCGCCCACCAGTTCGGAAACCCCCAATGACCCAGACGATCACGGTCATCCGCGGCGACGGTATCGGCCCGGAGATCATGGATGCCACCCTGCACGTGCTCGACGCGATGGACGTCGGCCTGCAATACGAATTCGCGGACGCAGGCCTCGTGGCGCTGGAAACGACCGGCGAGCTGCTGCCGGCCGCGACCATGGACTCGATCCGCCGCAACCGGGTCGCGCTGAAGAGCCCGCTGACCACGCCGGTCGGTGGCGGCTTCTCCTCGATCAACGTCGAGCTGCGCAAGCGCTTCGACCTGTACGCCAACGTGCGTCCGGCCAAGTCGTTCCCCAACACCAGGTCGCGCTTCCCATCGGGGGTGGACCTGATCACGGTGCGCGAGAATACCGAGGGTGCCTACAGCGCCGAGGGCCAGGAGCTTTCGCCCGACGGCGACACCGCGACCTCGATCACCAAGACTACCCGCCGCGGCTCCGAGCGCATCGTCCGCTACGCCTTCGACCTGGCGCGCCGCACCGGCCGCAAGCAGGTCACGGTGGTGCACAAGGCCAACATCCTGAAGTCGACCTCGGGGCTGTTCTTGAAGGTCGCGCGCGAGGTCGCCGCGCAGTACCCGGACATCCAGTGCAACGAGCTGATCGTCGACAACTGCTGCATGCAACTGGTGATGCGGCCGGAGCAGTTCGACATCATCGTCACCACCAACCTGTTCGGCGACATCATTTCCGACCTGTGCGCGGGGCTGGTGGGCGGCCTCGGGCTGGCCCCGGGCGCCAACATCGGTACCGACGCGGCGATCTTCGAGGCGGTGCATGGCACCGCGCCGGACATCGCCGGGCAGGGCAAGGCCAATCCCTGTGCCTTGCTGCTGGGCGCGGCGCAGATGCTCGACCATCTCGGGCTGCCGGAGAAGGCCACGCGCCTGCGCGAGGCCATCGTCGCCACACTGGAAGCGAAGGACTCGCTGACCCCCGACCTGGGCGGCAGCGGCAACACCCAGGCCTTCGCCAAGGCGATCGCCAGCCGCGTCTGAATGCCGCGGCTGCCGGCGTGCCTGCGCGTTGACAGCGCCGGCGACGCTCCGGACAATGGCCGGCCTTTCGTGGCGTTGGCGCGTGCGGAAGTCCAGGGTTCGGCCGGCCACAATGGCGGGGTATAGCGCAGTCTGGTAGCGCGCCTGCTTTGGGAGCAGGATGTCGGGGGTTCGAATCCCTCTACCCCGACCACCGCCTGCAGGCCAGGGCATCGATGCGACAATCCGGCCGGGCGCCCGTAGCTCAACCGGATAGAGCACCGGCCTTCTAAGCCGGCGGTTGCAGGTTCGAGTCCTGCCGGGCGCGCCACGCAGTGCTGATTTGGTGGGTGTAGCTCAGCTGGTTAGAGCACCGGATTGTGATTCCGGGGGTCGTGGGTTCAAATCCCATCATCCACCCCAAATTCGGATTTGCTACAATTTTCCCGCGGGCCGTTAGCTCAGTTGGTAGAGCAGTTGACTCTTAATCAATAGGTCCAAGGTTCGAATCCTTGACGGCCCACCATCCGCGAAACGCCCGGCCCCGCGCCGGGCGTTTTTTTTTGCGGACGGTCCCGTGGGAGAAGCAGGTGGCCCGCCATTCGCGGGACACGCCGCGAGTACGTCCATGTAGGCTCATCGGCGACATCCATGTCGCCGAAGGTCCCGCGAATGGCGGGCCACCTGCTTCTCCCAGACGAGCCGGCGCTTGAAGGGAAAAAAGCAGCCAGACCCCCCGAATCTCCAAGCTCGCGTAGTCGCCGCCCGGCGGGCTGGGGTGCGGAGAGTGGACCATGGATGGTCCACGACCGGACTTAGAGACAGGATGTCGTCAGGAAGGCGCAGCACCCCCGGCCCGCCGGGCGGCGACTCCCCCCCGAAGCTCGTTCCCGCAATGATCGCTGGCCAGTCCTCTGACCCGAAGACAGGATGTCGTCGGGAGGGCGCAGCACACCGCCCGTCGGGCGGCGACCGTGTCCGAGGCCGAGTTTCGATCCCGGCGGAAGGAGGGGCAGATTCGTGCGCCATGGCGGGCGGCGGCCTTAGAATCGCGGCCAGCGCGAAAGTGGCGGAATTGGTAGACGCCCTGGTTTTAGGTACCAGTGCCGCAAGGCGTGGGGGTTCGAGTCCCCCCTTTCGCACCACCCCAGGCGGAAATCCGCGGGGCAGGCCCCAGCGAGCGCTTGCGGACGCCGTGGCCCGGATCTGCGTCCACGATTCGCGCCAGCGGCGCTGGCGGCAGGCCGCCAAATCAGCGAAACTACCGCGTTCCGCCGCCTTCCGGTGCGTGCTCATGCCGCGCCGGGACGGCCCGACAAGTCAACGCAACGTGCCGTGGCCCCCGGCCGCGGTTGCAGGAGTGGGTATGCCAGCTTCAGATACGCAGGTCTCGGTCGAATCCGTCGGTAACCTCGAGCGTCGCATGACCCTCCGCCTCCCGGCCGAGCGGCTGGAAACCCAGGTCGGCGGCCGCCTGCGCGAGATCGCCAGGACCGCCCGGATCAAGGGCTTCCGCCCCGGCAAGGTGCCGACCAAGGTGGTCGAGCAGCGCTATGGCGAGCAGGTCCGTGCCGAGGTGCTGGACGGCCTGCTGCGCGAAGGCTTCGACGAAGCCGTGCGCGACAACGCGCTGCGGATCGCCGGCAACCCGCGGATCGAGCCCGCCGCCGCCGATGGCGGCGAAGGCGACCTGTCGTACGTGGCGACGTTCGAGCTGGTGCCGGACTTCGGCGACGTCGATGTCGCCAAGCTGCAGGTGGTGCGCGCCACGGCCGAAGTGACCGATGCCGACATCGACCGCATGATCGAGAACCTGCGCCTGCAGCGCCGCAGCTGGAGCGCGGTCACGCGCCCGGCGAAGGAAGGCGACGCCGTCGACGTCCAGACCTGGTCGCAGGCCGGCGACGAGCGCCTGCCCGCCGAAGGCGTGGAGCACGGCGTGGACGTGATCGGTTCCGGCGCGATGCTGCCGGAGATCGAGACCGCGCTGGCGGGAATGAGCGCCGGCGAAAAGAAGGCCATCGAGGTCACCTTCCCCGAGCAGTGGCGGGTGCCGCAGCTGGCCGGCAAGACCGTGCAGGTGCACCTGAAGGCCGAGCAGGTCTCCGAGCCGGTGATGCCCGAGGTCGACCCGGCGTTCATCCGCAGCTTCGGGGTGAAGAGCGGGGAGATGGCGCAGTTCCGCACCGAGATCCGCAGCAACCTGGAGCGCGAGCTCAAGGGCGCGCTGATGAACCGCCTGCGGCGCGAGGTGGGCGAGCAGCTGGCCGCCGCCTATGCCGGGGTCGAGCTGCCACCGCGCCTTGTCGAGAACGAAGCCCGCTCCATGGCCCAGCAGGCGCTGCAGCAGGCACGCCAGCAGGGCCAGCAGGTTGCGCTGCCGGAAAACGCCCACGAGACGTTCATGGAACCCGCGCGCAAGCGCGTGCTGGTCGCGTTGCTGGTGGGCGAGGTCGCGCGCCGCAACGAGCTGCGCCTGGACCCCAAGCGCCTGAACGAACTGCTGCGCCTGATCGCCTCGACCTACGAGGAGCCGCAGCAGGTCATTGAGTTGTACCGCAACGACCCCCAGTTGATGGCGGGACTGCAGTCGCGGGCCATGGAAGAGCAGGTAATCGACTGGATCGCCGAACGCGCGCAGCACACCGAGCAGTCGCTATCCTTCCAGGAAGCCATCGGCTGAGGCCGGCGGCTCCCGCCGACGAGACAAGGGAATCCATGAGCAACGAGACGAAGGCCCTTAACCTGGTGCCGATGGTGGTCGAGCAGACCAGCCGCGGCGAGCGCGCGTACGACATCTATTCGCGGCTGCTGAAGGAGCGGGTGATCTTCCTGGTCGGCGGCATCGATGACCACGTCGCCAACGTGATCGTCGCGCAGATGCTGTTCCTCGAGGCCGAGAACCCCGAGAAGGACATCAGCCTGTACATCAACTCGCCCGGCGGCATCGTCACCGCGGGCATGGCGATCTACGACACCATGCAGTTCATCAAGCCCGACGTGAGCACGATCTGCGTCGGCCAGGCGGCGAGCATGGGCGCGCTGCTGCTGGCGTCCGGCGCCAAGGGCAAGCGCTACGCGCTGCCCAACTCGCGGGTGATGATCCACCAGCCGCTGGGCGGCTTCCAGGGCCAGGCCACGGACATCGAGATCCACGCCCGCGAGATCCTGTCGATGAAGCAGCGGCTCAACGAGATCCTGTCCAATCACACCGGGCAGGCGCTGGACACCATCGCCCGCGACACCGAACGCGACAACTTCAAGAGCGCCGAGGCCTCGCGCGAATACGGCCTGATCGACCAGGTGCTGGAGCGGCGCCCGGAAGACTCGATCCAGCCGGCGTGACGGCCATCTCCACGCTCCGGAAGTTGCGCGCAAGACACTGATCAAAAACACTTTTCATGGCGCACAACGGGTCCGGCAGCGATGCCGGGCCCCTGTGCTATTCTCGGGCCGCAACCGCGGCTGCAGCAGGTGTGGGGAATGAGCGAAGACCGTCAGGGCCGATCCGGCGACAGCAGCAAGATTCTGTATTGCTCGTTCTGCGGCAAGAGCCAGCACGAGGTCCGCAAGCTGATTGCGGGCCCGAGCGTGTTCATCTGCGACGAATGCGTCGAGCTTTGCAACGACATCATCCGCGAGGAGCTCGAGGAGAAGGCGCAGTCGGCGCGCAGTTCGCTGCCCAAGCCGCGGGAAATCCTGGAAGTCCTCGACCAGTACGTGATCGGCCAGGCGCGCGCGAAAAAGACGCTTGCCGTGGCCGTGTACAACCACTACAAGCGGATCGAGAGCCGGCAGAAGAACGACGACGTCGAGCTCGCCAAATCCAACATCCTGCTGGTCGGCCCGACCGGTTCGGGCAAGACGCTGCTGGCCGAGACCCTGGCGCGGATGCTCAACGTGCCGTTCACCATGGCCGACGCGACCACGCTGACGGAAGCCGGCTACGTCGGCGAGGACGTCGAGAACATCATCCAGAAGCTGCTGCAGAAGTGCGACTACGACGTCGAGAAGGCGCAGCAGGGCATCGTCTACATCGACGAGATCGACAAGATCTCGCGCAAGAGCGAGAACCCGTCGATCACCCGCGACGTGTCGGGCGAGGGCGTGCAGCAGGCGCTGCTGAAGCTGATCGAGGGCACCGTCGCCAGCGTGCCGCCGCAGGGCGGACGCAAGCACCCGCAGCAGGAGTTCCTGCAGGTCGACACCCGCAACATCCTGTTCATCGTCGGCGGCGCTTTCGCCGGCCTCGACAAGATCATCCAGCAGCGCAGCACCGATGCCAGCGGGATCGGTTTCGGCGCCAAGCTCAAGAGTTCCGAGCGCAAGGCGGAGGTCGGCAAGGTGCTGGCCGAGGTCGAGCCCGAGGACCTGATCAAGTTCGGCCTGATCCCCGAGTTCGTCGGCCGCCTGCCGGTGGTCGCCACGCTCGAGGAGCTGGACGAGGATGCGCTGGTCAAGATCCTGACCGAGCCGCGCAACGCGATCAGCAAGCAGTTCCGGAAGCTGTTCGACATGGAGGGCGTGGAGCTGGAGTTCCGCCCCGATGCCCTGGCCGCGATCGCGCGCAAGGCGCTCAAGCGCAAGACCGGCGCCCGCGGCCTGCGCACCATCGTCGAATCGGTGCTGCTGGACACCATGTACGACCTGCCTTCGCTGGAGAACGTCAGCAAGGTGGTGGTGGACGAGTCGGTGATCGAGCACAAGTCCGATCCCTACCTGATCTACCAGACCCCGCCGGCCGCTCCCAAGGCCGCCGCCAGCGGCGAATAGCCCGAGGCCGCCGGACCTGCCGGAGCCCCCGGTTCCGGGGACAAGTGCCTGATTCCAAAGCGCCCGCACGCCGCCATCGGTCCCCGATGGCGGCGTGCGCTTGCATCCGTTTCGCGCCAGCCCCATAACCGTGGACATCGGCGCGTTGCGCCGCCTTGATCGCCTGGCCGGTATCGTCCGTCCAGCCGTCACCGATGCCTGCCAGGCCGCCCCCCATCCGGAGCCCCCATGACCGACCGCCCTGAAACCACAGCCCTGCCGGTGTTGCCGTTGCGCGACGTGGTGGTGTTCCCGCACATGGTGATCCCGCTGTTCGTCGGCCGCGACAAGTCGATCCGGGCGCTCGAGATGGCCATGGAAGCCGACAAGCGGATCGCGCTGCTGGCGCAGAAGTCCGCGGAGACCGACGACCCCGGCGCCGACGACCTGTACGCGATCGGCACCCTGGCAACGGTGTTGCAGCTGCTCAAGCTGCCCGACGGCACGATCAAGGTGCTGGTCGAGGGTGTCGACCGCGTGCGCGTGGATGGCATCGTCGAGCGCGACGGCACCCTGACCGGCCACGCCGCCGTGATCGAGTCGACCGATTCGCGCGAACCGCGCGAGATCGACGCGGTCGCGCGCTCGCTGATGACCCTGTTCGAGCAGTACGTCAAGAGCAACCGCAAGCTGCCGCCGGAACTGCTGCAGACCTTGTCGGGAATCGAGGAACCGAGCCGCCTGGCCGACACGATCGCCGCCCACCTGGGCGTGCGCCTGGCCGACAAGCAGCGGCTGCTGGAGACCATCGACACCTTCGGCCGGCTCGAACTGCTGGTCGGCTTCGTCGACGGCGAGATCGACGTCCAGCAGATGGAGAAGCGCATCCGCGGCCGCGTGAAATCGCAGATGGAGAAGTCGCAGCGCGAGTACTACCTCAACGAACAGATGAAGGCGATCCAGAAGGAGCTCGGCGAAATCGACGAGGCGCCGAACGACCTCGACGAGCTTGCGCGCAAGATCGCCGAGGCCGGCATGCCCAAGGCGGTCGAGGCCAAGGCCAAGGCCGAGTTCAACAAGCTCAAGCAGATGTCGCCGATGTCGGCCGAGGCCGCGGTGGTGCGCAACTACCTGGATTGGCTGCTGGGCGTGCCGTGGAAGAAGCGCAGCAAGATCCGCAAGGACCTCAAGGCGGCGCAGGACGTGCTCGACGCCGACCACTACGGCCTGGAGAAGGTCAAGGAACGCATCCTCGAGTACCTCGCGGTGCAGACGCGGGTGAGCAAGATGAAGGGTGCGATCCTGTGCCTGGTCGGCCCGCCGGGCGTGGGCAAGACCTCGCTCGGCCAGTCGATCGCCAAGGCCACCAACCGCAAGTTCGTGCGCATGTCGCTGGGCGGGGTGCGCGACGAGGCCGAGATCCGCGGCCATCGCCGCACCTACGTCGGTTCGATGCCCGGCCGGATCGTGCAGAACCTCAACAAGGCCGGCACCAGGAACCCGCTGTTCATGCTTGACGAGATCGACAAGATGTCGATGGACTTCCGCGGCGATCCGTCGTCGGCACTGCTGGAAGTGCTGGACCCGGAACAGAACCACGCGTTCAACGACCACTACCTGGAGGTCGACCTGGACCTGTCGGAAGTGATGTTCGTGGCGACTTCCAATTCGCTGAACATCCCCGGCCCGCTGCTGGACCGCATGGAAGTCATCCGCATCCCCGGCTACACCGAGGACGAGAAGATCAACATCGCCATGCGCTACCTGGTGCCCAAGCAGATGAAGGCGAACGGGCTCAAGGCCAGCGAGCTGAAGATCGCCGAGAGCGCGATCCAGGACATCGTGCGCTACTACACGCGCGAGTCCGGCGTGCGCAACCTCGAGCGCGAAGTCGCCAAGATCTGCCGCAAGGTGGTGAAGGAGATCGCGCTGAAGGGCCCGCAGGCGGCCGAGACCAAGGCGAGGGCGGCCAAGGCGCTCGCCGTCACCTCCAAGAACCTCGACAAGTACCTGGGCGTGCAGCGCTTCGACTTCGGCCGCGCCGAAGCGGAGAACGAAGTCGGCCTGGTCACCGGGCTGGCCTGGACCGAGGTCGGCGGCGAACTGCTGCAGGTCGAATCCACGCTGGTGCCCGGCAAGGGCCAGCTGATCCTCACCGGCCAGCTTGGCGACGTGATGAAGGAATCGGCGTCGGCCGCATTGAGCGTGGTGCGCGCGCGCACCGAGCGGCTCGGCATCGACCTGGATTTCCTCGCCAAGCAGGACGTGCACCTGCACGTCCCCGAGGGCGCGACGCCGAAGGATGGCCCCAGTGCCGGCATTGCCATGGCGACCGCGCTGGTGTCGACGCTGACCAAGATCCCGGTGCGCGCGGAGGTGGCGATGACCGGCGAGATCACCCTGCGCGGACGCGTGCTGCCCATCGGTGGACTCAAGGAGAAACTGCTCGCGGCGATGCGCGGCGGCATCCGTACCGTGATCATCCCCGAGGAGAATCGCAAGGACCTGGTCGACATCCCCAAGTCCGTCAGCCAGCAGATGAAGATCGTGCCGGTGCGCTGGATCGACGAGGTGCTCGACCTTGCGCTGGAGCGCCCGCTGACGCCACGGCAGTCGGCCGGTGCATTGCCGGAGGGGGCCGCGCACGAGCCGGACAAGGCCGTCGTGCAGGCGGATGTCAAGCACTGAGTGCGTTGCGCATTGCCCCGGAAACGATGACCGTGGATCGCTGGAACCCGCGCCACGGCTGGTTTTCCGTGTTGCGCGGCAAAAATCCGACTGGTATAACGAACGCAACCGCGACGCGCGGCATGCGCCGCATCGTGGCATCATCGATCGGGAGGGCCTGCGCAATGCCGCAGCGGGGAACCCCGGTTACCACATCCAGCGGTCGAACGATCCGCACAGGGAGTCAATCAATGAACAAAGCCGATTTCATCGAAGCCGTGGCCGACGCCGCCGAACTGTCCAAGGCCGATGCCGGTCGCGCGGTCGATGCGATGATCGCTTCCATCACCAAGGCGTTGAAGAAGGGCGACACCGTCACGCTCGTCGGTTTCGGCACCTTCGACGTGCGCAAGCGCGGCGCCCGTACCGGTCGCAATCCGCGTACCGGCGAAGAGATCAAGATCGCGGCTTCGAAGAATCCTGCGTTCAAGGCCGGCAAGGCGCTGAAGGATGCGGTGAACTGATCCACGCGCGGAACATGATGCGAGAGCCCGGCCGCGAGCCGGGCTTTTTTTTGCCCTCGTGAAGGGCCGCGAGGCATCCCCGGCTTCCTTCCTCCCCGCCAGGCCGGGAGCGGTCGGCCAGGGCGTGGTGCCCTGGGTGCCCGCGTCCTCCTGCTGCTTGCGCCATGCTCCCCAACGGCAGGGAGGGTGAACGTTGCCCGGGGTGCGACGCGCTATCATTTTGCGGCGGGTGCTTAGCTCAGCGGTAGAGCGTCTCCTTTACACGGAGAGGGTCGGGGGTTCGATCCCCTCAGCACCCACCAGCCGGGCGAAACCGGTCCCCGGGTTCGCGGTTGCGAAGACGTGGGGGCCTCTGTATCATCCCCCGGCTCAGCGGAGTGGTAGTTCAGTCGGTTAGAATGCTGGCCTGTCACGCCGGAGGTCGCGGGTTCGAGTCCCGTCCACTCCGCCATTTGTTTTCCAGGAACCCCGCAGCGATGCGGGGTTTTTGTTGTCGGCCGCTTGCGCGGCCGCTGCTGCCGGCGCCGGCGACGCGTGGCGAGCGGGAACCGTCCGATTGGCCGCCCGCCGTGCCCGCCCGGCATTGCGGTTAAACTGCGCGGCTACGCCCAACCGCAAGCCGACCGATGCTGCAGAAACTCCGCGAAAAGACCTCCGGCTGGATCGCAGGCGTGATCCTCGGCCTGCTGACGATTCCGTTCGCCTTCTTCGGCATGGAGCAGTACCTGTTCCAGCACAACGACACCTACGCGGCCAAGATCGAGGCGCCGCCGAAGTGGTGGCCGGCCGCCCCGGGCTGGTGGCCGGCGACGATGCTGTGGCAGCGCGAGGAAATCGATGCCGAGGAGTTCCGCAACACGTTCGAGCGCGAACGCCAGCAACAGCGCGCCAGCCAGGGCGAGCAGTTCGATGCCCGCGAGTTCGAGAAGGCCGACAACAAGCGCAGGATCCTGGATGACATGGTCGACCGCCGGGTATTGCGGATGATGGCCGGGCGCGCCGGCATCGTCGTGGGCGACGCGCAGGTGCGCAACGAGATCCAGTCCATTCCCGCATTCCAGGTGGACGGCAAGTTCAACCCGCAGCAATACCAGCTCACGCTCGCTGCGCAGGTGCCGCAACGCAGCCCGCGCCAGTTCGAGCAGGTAGTGCGCGAAGACCTGCAGCAGACGCTGATCCCGAGCCAGTTGCTGGAATCCGCCTTCGTCACCCCGGCCGAGGTCGAGCGCCTGCTGCGCCTGATCGGCGAGAAGCGCGACGTCTCGTTCGTGGTGCTGCCGCCGCCTGCCGCCGACACCGGCGCGGTTTCGGCGGCGGAAATCCAGCGCTGGTATGACAGCCATGGAAGCGACTACCGCGCGCCGGAGACGGTGACGCTGGAATACGTCGACATCGACGGCAGCCAGTTGCCGGCCCCGGCGGCCGCGGACGACAACGTCCTGCGCCAACGCTACGAGCAGGAGAAGAACCGCTACAGCCAGTCCGAGGAACGCTTGGCCTCGCACATCCTGGTCAAGGTCGATGCCGGCGCCGACGCCGCGACGCAGAAGGCCGCGCAGGCGAAGGCGGAACGGATCGCGGCGCAGGCGAGGCAGCCGGGTGCCGACTTCGCCGCGCTCGCCCGCGCCGACTCCGATGACGCAGGTTCCAAGGCCGCTGGCGGCGACCTGGGTTGGGTCGGCAAGGAAATGATGGCCAAGCCATTCGAGGACGCGTTGTTCGCGATGCAGCCCGGCGAGGTGCGTGGCCCGGTCAAGACCGAGTTCGGCTGGCACGTGATCCAGCTGCGCGAGGTCAAGGCCGGCTCGCAGGTTCCCTTCGAGCAGGTTCGCGAGCAACTGGCCAAGGAACAGGCCGAAGCCGACCGCGAGCGCGTGTTCAACGACCTCACCGGCAAGCTGGTCGACCAGGTCTACAAGAATCCGACCACGCTGGCGCCCGCGGCGCGCGCCGCGAACCTGCCGGTGCTCAAGGCCGGGCCGATCGCCCGCGGCAGCGGTACCGGCGTCCTCGCCAACGCCGCGGTGCAGCGCGCGGCGTTCTCCGAGACCCTGATCCAGGACGGAACCGTCAGCGATCCGATCGAGATCGCGCCCGGGCATAGCGTGCTGATCCGGGTGGTGGCGCACGAGCAGGCGCGCGCGCTGCCGCTGGCCAAGGTCAGCGGCCAGGTGATCGCCGCGATCCGCGCCGATCGCGCCAACCGGGCCGCGGTGGCGGCCGCGGATGCGATGGTCGCCGAAGTGCGCGGCGGCAAGCCGCTGGCCGAAGTCGCGGCCGCCCGGCAACTGGCGACCAGCGATGTCCCGGGCTTGCCGCGCGGCGCGCCGGTGCCCGACGCCAAGGCCAACCAGGCCTTGTTCGAGGTGCCGGCCCCGGCCGCGGGCAAAGTCGCGCCCGGCAGGGTGGTGCTGGACGACGGCCGCATCGTGGTGTTCGCCGTGAGCAAGGTCATCCCCGGCGATCCGAAGGAGGCCACGCCGCAACAGCGCGCGACGCTGCAGCAGCAGCTGGCGCAAATGGCCGGCAACGACGACGCGCGCGCGCTGGTCAAGTCGCTGCGCAAGCGGATGCAGATCACGGTTGCCGAGAGCCGGCTGTAGGCGGCGGGGTCGCTGGTCCCGGCCACGCAAAAAGCCCGGCATCCGCCGGGCTTTTTCGTTTGCATCGTCGGTGCCGTTGGCGCTTAGTCGATCCCGGTCATCCCGACGATGCTGAAGCCGGCATCGACATAGGTGACTTCGCCGGTGATGCCGGCGGCCAGGTCCGAACACAGGAACGCGGCAGCGTTGCCGACATCCTCGATGGTGACGTTGCGGCGCAGGGGCGCCGCGGCTTCGAACTGCGACAGCATCTTGCGGAAGTTGCCCACGCCCGACGCGGCCAGGGTCTTGATCGGCCCGGCCGAGATCGCGTTGACGCGGGTGCCCTCGGGCCCCAGGTTCAGCGCCAGGTAGCGCACGGTGGATTCCAGGCTGGCCTTGGCCACGCCCATCACGTTGTAGTTCTGCAGCGCACGGATCGCGCCGAGGTAGCTCAAGGTCAGGATCGCGCCGTTGCGGCCCTTCATCTGCGGCCGCGCGGCCTTGGCCAGCGCAGCCAGCGAATACGCCGAGATGTCCTGGGCGATGGCGAAGTTCTCGCGGGTGATGCCATCCAGGAAGTCGCCGCCGATCGCCTCGCGCGGCGCGTAGGCGATGCAGTGCACGAGGATGTCGAAGCCTTCGGGCCAATGCTTGCCAAGTTCGGCGAAACAGGCGTCGATCTGCGCGTCGTCGGCGACGTCCAGCGGCAGCACGATCTTCGAACCGTACTCCGCGGCGGCGTCCTCGACCCGCGACTTGAGCTTGTCGTTCTGATAGGTCAGCGCCAGCTCGGCGCCTTGCCGGTGCATCGCCTCTGCGATGCCGTTGGCGATCGAACGCTGGCTGGCGATGCCGGTGACCAGTGCGCGCTTGCCCTGCAGGAATCCCATGGTGTCGTCCGTTCTGCGATACAGGCCGATAGTGTGCCTGCGCGCGGCCTTGCGGGCTACTTACCCCGCCTACTTGCCGGCCGCTGGCGTGGCCTGGCCCAGCGCATCGGTGGCCGCAGGCGCACCTTCGTCCAGTACCAGCACCATGCCCGGGCGCAGCACGCTGCGCGCCGTCAGCCCGTTGCGGGCGAGCAGCTGCGGGGTGCCGAGGCCATGGCGGTGGGCGATGCTCCATGCCGATTCGCCTCGGGCCACGACGTGGGTGCGAGGCTGGGGGGATTGGCCGGCGTCCGCGTCCGCGGCCGCCGCACCGACCGGCGCGATCGTGATCCCGTCGCCATCACCAGTGACCTGGAGCGGCGCCACCGCGGCGCCTACGGCAACGTCGGTGGCTGCGTCGGCTGCGGTCGGCAGCGCCGGCACCAGCATGCGCTGGGCGCGGTCGGCGCGGGCGATGCGACCCCCGGCGAAGGCGGGATTGAGGCGACGCACGGTTGCCGGGTCGCGGCCATGCGCGCGCGCCCAGCCATCGATGCTGCGGGCATCCGGCGGCAGCACCACTGCTTCGAGCAGCGGCACCGGCCGGTCCAGCGAGTGCAGCCACTGCTCGCGGTCGTCGGCGCGATCGAGCAGGCACGACAGCGCGTGCAGCTTGCGCACGTAGGCGCGGGTGATCCCGGACAGGCTGGAGAGTTTCTCCGGATCGGCGCTGCGCGCGACCTGGCCGCTGCGCCTGAGCGCGCCGAACACGCGGTATTCGCCGGCGTTGTAGGCCATCACCGCCAGGCGCCAGTCCCCGGCGAACATGCCATGCAGGGTCTTGAGGTAGCGCACCGCGGCGGCGGTCGAATCCACCGGCGACAGGCGGCCGTCGTAGCCGTTGCGGATCGGCACGTGGTGGTTGCGCGCGGTGACCTTGATCATCTGCCACATCCCGGCCGGGCCGCCGCGGCTGCGCGCGCCGGGCTTGTAGCCGCTTTCCACGAACGGGATCAGCGCGTATTCGGTCGGCAGGCTGGCGGCGCGCAGGGCGTCGACGACGTAGCCGAACAGCGCCAGCACGTCGTCATCGTGCTGGGTCATGCGTTGCGGCGCGGCGGCGAAGTGCTTGCGCCAGCGCGGGCTGCTGCTGTCCTTGCCGCAATCGGGATCGGCCAGGCCCTCGCGGAAACGGTCGTAGATCTCGCGACCACTGCGGGTGGCAGGCGTGGACGGCGCTTCGGCCTGCGGCTGTTCCGCGGCACGGGCAGGCAGGGCCGATGCAGCCAGCAATGCCAGCAGCGCGCAGGCCGTCGCCGGCCACCTCACGCGCGGAACCCGTCTTTCCAGCGCCGCAATGCGGCAAAGGTGTCGACCCTGTCGAGCGGGCCGCGCCCGAGCCTGGTGGCCACGGCCGCGCGCACTGCGGCTTCGTCCACGCGCAGGAAGGGATTGGCCGCGCGTTCGTCGGCGATCGTGCTGGGCAGGGTGGCGCGTCCGTCCTGGCGCATGGCGGTGGCGTCCTCGGTGCGGCGGCGCAGGGCCGGGTTGTCGGGTTCGACCATGCCCGCGAAGGCGGCGTTGGCCAGGGTGTATTCGTGCCCGCAGCACACCAGGGTGTCGCCGGGCAGGGCGGCGAGCCGGTCGAGCGACTCCAGCATCTGCGCCGGCGTGCCCTCGAAGAGCCGGCCGCAGCCGAGACTGAAGAGGGTGTCGCCGCAAAACAAGTGGCCATGGCCGGAAAATGCGATGTGGCTCACGGTATGGCCCGGCACCGCCAGCACTTCGAAGCGCCAGTCGCCGTGCCGGACCGTATCGCCGTCGCCGACGCGCTGGCAGGGCAGGTCAATGCGCGCATCGTCCGGCGCGAACATCGGCAATCGCGGCCAGTGCCGCAGCAGTTCGGCTGCGCCGCCGATGTGGTCGGGGTGGTGGTGCGTGAGCAGCACCACGGTGGGGCGCAGGCCCTGCGCCGCGGCGGCCAGCACCGGTGCGGCCTGGCCCGGATCCACGATGATCGCACCGGAAGTGGCGGGGTCGTCCGCGTTCTCCAGCGCCCAGATGTAATTGTCGGCGAATGCGGGCAGCGGCTGCAGGCGCATCGGCACAGGTCCGGGCCGCGGGACGGGCCGTTTAGAATGCCGACCATGCCCCTGCCTTCCACACCCGGTCAACCCGACAGCCCCGGCGGCTGGTTCTCCACGGCGGCAGGGCAGGCCCTGCTGGAAAGCGAAGCCGCCAGTGTCCACGATGCACTGGCCGAACGCCCCGCGCAGGCCTGGTTGTGGCTGGCGCCGGTTGCCGTGCCCGCGGACGCGCCTGCCGGCCACGGCCTGCGACTGCGGGCGCTGGCGAGCGGTTGGCAGGGCGCCGTCCGCTGCGCCTTGCCGTTGCCACTGGCCAATGAATCGGTGGCGACGGTGGTGGTGCAGCACGTGACCCGTGGTGCCGAGCACGGCACCGCGCTGTTGTCCGAATGCGCCCGCGTGCTGGTGCCCGGCGGCCGCTTGTGGCTGTTCGCGCTGAACCCGATTTCCCCCTATCGCTGGCGCTGGAACGGCTACGGCCTGCGCGCTTCCGAACCGATGCCGTGGCGGCGCCGCCTGCGTGCGGCCGGGATGCATCCGGACGCCGTATCGCAGGGCCTGGGCCCGCGCTGGCGGATCGAGCCCGACCCGCGGCTGCAGCATGGCCCGGGCCTGCGCGCGGCGTGGCTGCTGCGCGCCGAAAAGCGCGCGATTCCGCTGACGGCTGTGCGTACGCGCGCGCCGCTGCGGATCGGCGGCGGGGTCCCGGCCGCATGACGTCCGCAGGCAGCCGGCCCGGCGCCGGCAAGCAGGTCCAGGTCCACACCGATGGCGCCTGCCTCGGCAATCCGGGGCCTGGTGGCTGGGCGGCGCTGTTGCGCTACCGCGACAAGGAACGCGAACTGGCCGGCGGCGAAGCGCTGACCACCAACAACCGGATGGAGCTGATGGCCGCGATCGTCGCGCTGGAAACCCTCAGCGAAGCCTGCGCCATCACCCTGCACACGGACTCCCAGTACGTGCGCCAGGGCATCACCGAATGGATGCCCAACTGGCTGCGCCGCAACTGGAAGACCGCCGGCGGCGACCCGGTCAAGAACCGCGACCTGTGGGAGCGCCTGCACGCCGCCTGCGGCCGCCATCGTATCGACTGGCGCTGGGTCAAGGGCCACAGTGGCGACCCCGACAACGAACGCGTCGACCAGCTCGCGCGCGCCGAAGCCATCAGGTTCAAGGAGAACACCCGCGCATGAGGCACGCCGGATGAGACAGATCGTGCTCGACACCGAAACCACCGGGCTGTCCTGGGACAAGGGCAACCGCATCGTCGAGATCGGCTGCGTGGAACTGGTCGAACGCCGCCCGACCGGCCGCACCTTCCAGCAATACCTGGATCCGGAGCGCGAATTCGAACCCGGCGCGCAGGAAGTCACCGGCCTGACCCGGGAATTCCTCGCCGGCAAGCCCAGGTTCGCCGACGTGGTCGACGAGTTCTTGGAATTCGTCGACGGCGCCGAGCTGGTGATCCACAACGCCGCCTTCGACATCGGCTTCCTCGACGCCGAGCTGGCGCGGCTGGGCCCGCACTACGGCCGCATGCGGCAGCGCTGCGCGGTCGAGGACTCGCTGGAACTGGCGCGCCAGCGCTATCCCGGCCAGCGCAATTCGCTGGACGCGCTGTGCCGGCGCCTGGGCGTGGACAATTCGCACCGGCAACTGCATGGCGCCCTGCTCGACGCGCAACTCCTGGCCGAGGCCTACCTGGCCTTGACCGCGGGGCAGGGCGAGATCGGTTTCGACAGCCAGGTGCAGGCGACGGCGACGATCGCGGCCGCGCAGGTCGTGGTCGTGGCCGACGGCCGCCCGCGGCCGCGCGTGCGGGTGCTCGCGGAGGAGCTGGCCGCGCACGAGGCACGGCTCGGGCAACTGCGCGCGAAGGCAGGGCGCGCGATCTGGGATGTCGAGGTCACGGTCGTGGCAGCCGAAATGGCGTCGGCGTAAACGTCGCCCGACGCCGCCCGCCCGCGCGGTTGCGAAAGCCGTCCGGTCGACTCCGGCTCCGCTCGCACCCGGAACAGGCTCAGGCCTACTCCTGTTCGATCGGCAGCCGGCCGGGCAACGCCCGCGCGCCGCGCTGGCTGCCGCGGGCTGCCCTCAGTGCCGCCGCACCAGGACCACGGTGACGTTGTCCGAACCACCACCGTCCAGCGCCGCGGCCACCAGCCCGTCGACGCACTCCTGCGCACTGCACTCCACGTGCGACAGCACCTGCGAGATGCTGTTGTCGTCGACTTCCTCGGTCAGGCCGTCGCTGCACAGCAGCAGCTGCATGCCCGGGCGCAGTTCGCCGGACATGGTCTCGACGTTGAGGGCCTGCGGATCGGTCACGCCCAGCGCCTGGGTGACCACGTTGCGGTGCGGATGGCTGCGCGCCTGTTCGACGCTGATCGCACCCTGGCTGATCAGTTCCTGCACGTAGCTGTGGTCCTGCGAAAGCTGCGCCAGCTGGCCTTCGCGCCACAGGTAGACGCGGCTGTCGCCGACCCAGGCGACCTCGAAGCGGTTGCCGCTGACCCTGACCGCGACCACGGTCGTCCCCATTGGCAAGGCGTCGTTGCGCTGCTTCGAGGCGCGGATGATCTCCTCGTCGGCGGTACGGATCGCCTGCGCCAACGGCCTGCCGCCGCGCACTTCGCGCACGATCGCCTCGCGCGCCAGGGCGCTGGCGACCTCGCCGTACTCGTGCCCGCCCATGCCGTCGGCCACCAGCCAGAGCCCCAGGTCGCTGTCGCCGTAGTACGTGTCCTCGTTCAGCTCGCGCCGCAGGCCGACATGGGTCAGGTGTCCGAATTCGATCATGCCGGCCGCATCGTTTGGTTGTTCTCCAGGGCTGTAACGGAATGATCAAGTCCGGGCGGCCGCGAGGCAACCTGGAACGCCACCGGCCATTGGCACGGCTTGTGCCATCGGGACCCGCCCCGTATCATTTGCGCCCCTTCCGCCATGCGGAAGGGACCGAGACCACCGGAGAGGTGGCAGAGTGGTCGAATGTACCTGACTCGAAATCAGGCGTACGTGTAAGCGTACCGTGGGTTCGAATCCCACCCTCTCCGCCAGGACATGCAGGCAAACGGCGCCCTCGGGCGCCGTTTGCCTGTCCGGCGGGGCTTCGGCGTTGCCCGCATGCCGCTCCAGCGTCGCCGCCCGGCCCGGCGCCGGTAGACTTGGCCCCTCGCGCCATTGCCGGAGCCGCCCATGTCCGAACTCCTCGTCCCCGTCTCCTACGGCGAACTGCTCGACAAGATCGCGATCCTGCAGATCAAGTCCGAACGCATGACCGACCCGGCCAAGCTGGCCAACGTGCGCAACGAACTGTCGGCGCTCGAAACCACCTGGATGGCGCATCCGGCGGCCGGCGGCGATGTCGCCGCGTTGCGCGCGCAACTCAAGGCAGTCAACGAACGCCTGTGGGTGATCGAGGACGACATCCGGGCCAAGGAGAAGGCGCGCGCCTTCGATGACGAGTTCATCCGCCTGGCGCGCAGCGTCTACGTCGAGAACGACGCCCGCGCGCGGATCAAGAAGGACATCAACCTCGCGCTGGGCTCGACCTATGTCGAGGAGAAGTCGTACCAGGACTACGGTGGCGGCGTGGGGTCCTGACCCCGTCCCCCGCAGCCGGGGGCCGGTCTCGTCGCTGCGGGAAGAGATGCCGCGCGGCGACCACGGCTATTGCGGCGGCGCCTGGACGGCATCATCGCCGCCATCGCGATCGGCCTGGTAGCGCTCGAACGCCGCGATCGCGTCGGCGACCGTGACCAGGTCCATGACGCCCTCGAATTCGATCTTGGCGCCCCAGCGCAGCGCGGCGGCTGGCCGGCCCAGGTACTTGCGCGCAGCGTCGTCATAGCGGTCCACGCAATAGCGCCGGTTCGAATACGGGCCGCTGCGCGCCGGGTTGCTGGCCGCATGCAGGCCCAGCACCTTCGTGCCCATGGCGTTGGCGATGTGCATCGGGCCCGAATCGGGCGTCATCACCAGGTCGGCGCGCGCCAGCAGCGCCGGCAACTGCTCGATCGTGTCCTTGCCGACCAGGTCCAGCGCGGGGGCCTGCATCGCGGCGAGGATCGCATCGGCGGTGTCGCGTTCCAGCGGGCTGCGGCCGCCGCACAGCACCACGCGCCAGCCGCGCGCGGCGGCATGGTCGGCGACCGCGGCGTAACGGTCGGCGCGCCAGTTGCGGCGGACATGGCTGGAGCAGGGCGAAACCAGCAGGGTGCGTACCTCGTCCAGTGGCCATTGCGCGCGTGCCCAGGCATGCGCTTCGTCGGACACCGGCAGGTGCCAGGCGACTTCGGCCTGGCGCAATCCCAGCGGTTCGCAGAAGCTGCCGATGGCGTCCAGCACGTGCACCCCGGGGCGGTCGGGGATGCGCTCGTTGACGAAAAGCCCGTGCAGGTCCCTGGACCGCGAGCGGTCGTAACCGATCCTGCGCCGTGCCGGGATGAACGCCGACAGCAGGTTGGCTCGCGCGGCGACCTGCATCTGCAGCAGCGCGTCGAAACGCCGGCCGGCCAATTGCCGGCGCATGGCCAGCATCCCGGCGACCCCGGTGCGCTTGTCGTACTCGATGAATTCGACCCCTGCCAGTCCCGCGAGCAACCGGTGTTCGCCGCGGCCGATCACCCAGGACAGCGCAAGCTCCGGCCACGCCGCGCGCAGGGTGCGCAGCAGCGGCAAGACATGGGTGACGTCGCCCAGCGCGGACAGCCGCAACAGGCAGATCGAAGCCGGCGGCGCGGTGGCGCGGAGGGCGGAGGCGGGAGGCAATGGCTTGCTAGACTCGCTGGATGGCAGCATTCGACGCCAGTGAAAGCCTGACGCCATTCGAGTATGGACGCCCCGGGCACGCCGGCGGCCATGGCGCGATTCTGTTCGACGTGCAGCGGGTCGGGCAAGTCGATCCTGACTGGTTCGCACCCGCGTACTGGGGCGAGCGTGCACGCCCGGTGGCCAGTGGCGGACGTGGCGGCGCCTGGTTCGTCGATGCGCCGTTCGGCCCGGCGGTGCTGCGCCATTACCTGCGCGGCGGCTGGGCGGCGAACGTGAGCCGTGACGGCTACCTGTGGCACGGGCCCGACCGCGTGCGCAGCTTCGCCGAATTCCGCCTCACCCGCGCCCTGCACGCGCTCGGCCTGCCGGTGCCGCGGCCGATCGCCGCCTGCTACCGGCGCCATCGCGCCAGCTACCGCGCCGCGATCCTGGTGGAGCGCATCGCCGGCGTGCATTCGCTGGCCGATCGCGCGATCATTGCCGCCCAGGACGCGCCCTGGGAGGAAACCGGGCGCCTGGTCGCACGCTTCCACCGCGCCGGCCTGGACCACGCCGACCTCAACGCGCACAACATCCTGTTCGATACCACCGGGAAGGGCTGGTTGATCGACTTCGACAAGGGCCGCATGCGGATCCCGGACACCGCCTGGCGCGAACGCAACCTCATGCGCCTGCAACGCTCGTTGCTCAAGCTGCGTGGCGGGCGCGAAGCGGCGGCGGTCAAGCGCGACTTCGCGCGCCTGCGCGGCGCCTACACGGCGACCTGGGAGCGGGGTTTCTGATGAAGACGGCGCGACCGGCGGGGATGCGGTGATGGCCTGGACGCTGCGCTTCCACGGGGTCGGCAATTCGGGTGCGGTCGAACTCGGCTCGGCAATGGCGACGGTCGAGCGCGACGGCAAGCCATGGTTGACCATCGACTGTGGCGCCGAGGGCCTGACCGCATACCAGGCCCATTACGGCGCGATGCCCGAAGCGTTGTTCGTGACCCACACCCACCTGGACCACGTCGGCGGCTTCGAGCGCCTGTTCGGCGCCGCCTATTTCGCCACCCCGCGCCTCGACCACACCCGCCTGTACGTGCCGGCGCCGCTGGTGCCGCTGTTGCAGCAGCGCGTCGCCGGTTATCCCAACGTGGTCGCCGAAGGCGGCGCCAACTTCTGGGACGCATTCCGGCTGGTGCCGGTCGGCAGCCACTTCTGGCACGAGGGCGTGCGCCTGGAAGCCTTCCCGGTACGCCACCACTGGCCTGAAACCGCGTACGGCCTGCGCTTGCGCGGCAGCCTGGCCTGGACCGGCGATACCCGCCCGATCCCGGAGATGCTGGCGCGCTACGCCGATGCCGGCGAGATCGTCGCCCACGACTGCGCGCTGCACGGCAACCCGTCGCACAGCGGCATCGACGACCTGGAACGCGAGTATCCGCGCGAGCTGCTCGCGCGCTGCCTGCTCTACCACTACGGCAGCGCGGCGGACGGGGCGGCCCTCGCCGCGCGCGGCCATCGCGTGGCCCGGCCGGGCGAGGTGGTGGCGCTGCGCACTCCGTCGTCGTCGACCGCGGACGCCGCGGTATTGGTGCCATGAACACGCCATCGCGAAGCGCCGGCCCGGAGCTCCGGGCGCAACCGGAGTCGCAGCTGCAGCCGCAGCCGGATTCGCAGGCGCCGCGGGATTCGCATGCGCCGCCGCAACCGCGCGACCTGCTGGGACGACCGTTGCGCGACTTGCGGTTGTCGCTGATCGAAGCCTGCAATTTCCGTTGTCCGTACTGCATGCCGGCCGACCGCATCGCCGAAGACCATGGCCTGGACGCCGGTTCGCGCCTCTCCTTCGATGAAATCGAAACCCTGGTGCGCGGGTTCGCGCGCCTGGGCGTGAGCAAGCTGCGCCTGACCGGCGGCGAGCCCTTGTTGCGCAAGCGCTTGCCGGAGCTGGTCGCGCGCCTGGCCGTCATTCCCGGCATCGACGACCTCGCCTTGACCACCAACGGCTCCCTGCTGGCGCCGCAGGCGCGCGCCTTGCGCGGGGCTGGCCTCCGGCGCCTGACGGTGAGCCTGGACGCACTCGACCCGGGCCGTTATCGCGCGCTGTCCGGCGGCCGTGGCGAGGTCGCCGACGTACTCGCCGGTATCGCCGCGGCAGCCGCGGCGGGATTCGCGCCGCTAAAGCTCAACTGCGTCGTGCAGCGCGGCGTCAACGAGGACGAGGTCCTGCCGCTTGTGGCGTTCGCGCGCGAGCATGGGCACGTCATGCGCTTCATCGAATACATGGACGTGGGTACCTGCAATGGATGGGACGCGGCGCGCGTGCTGCCGTCGGCCGAACTGCGCGACCGCATCCATGCGCGCTGGCCGCTGCGGCCGCTGGATCCGAACTACCGGGGCGAGGTCGCCTCGCGCTACGCCTTCGAAGATGGCGGTGGCGAGATCGGTTTCGTCAGTTCCGTCAGCGAACCGTTCTGCGGCGACTGCCATCGCGCCCGCGTGTCCGCCGACGGCCGGCTCTTCACCTGTCTGTTCGCCGGCCAGGGCAGCGACCTGCGCGGGGTGCTGCGCGACGGCGAAGAGGCACTGGCCGGGCGCGTCGCGATGTTGTGGAACGCGCGCAGCGACCGTTACAGCGAACTCCGCGGCCAGGTCGATGGCTCGCGGCGGCACGTCGAGATGTACCTGGTGGGTGGATGATGGCGGGACAGCGCGGGAAGGAATTGACCCACATCGATCGCGCCGGGCGCCCGGCGATGGTCGATGTCTCGGACAAGGTCGTCACGCCGCGCGTGGCCGTGGCCGAGTGCCGGGTGCGCTTCCCGGCGGCAGTTGCCGCGCAGTTGCGCGCCAGCGGGCTGAAGAGCGCCAAGGGCGGCATCGTCGAAACCGCGATCGTCGCTGGCACCATGGCGGCCAAGCGCACGCACGAACTGATCCCGTTCTGCCATCCGTTGCCGATCGACGGCTGCCGCATCGCGATCCGGTGGCACGGCGAGCGCGAGCTGCGGATCGAATGCATGGTGAAGGCCACGCACCGCACCGGCGTGGAGATGGAAGCGTTGACCGGCGCGATGGTCGCGGCGCTGACGGTGTACGACATGTGCAAGGCGCTGTCGCACGCGATCGTGCTGGGCCCGGCGAAGCTGCTCGGCAAGCGTGGCGGCAAGCACGACTTCGGCGCCGATGCGATCGGGAAGGCGGGCTGATGCTGGTCAATGTGCTGTATTTCGCCAGCCTGCGCGATGCCGCTGGCATTTCCGGCGAGACGCTGGAGACGCAGGCGCCGGACCTGCGCGCGCTGTACGCGCAGTTGCAGGCCCGCCACGGCTTCGCCTTGCCCGTCCAACGGCTGCGGGTCGCGGTGGACGGCGCGTTCGCCGACTGGGGCGCGCCGCCGGTGCATGGCAGCGAGATCGCCTTCATTCCGCCGGTATCGGGTGGCTGAGATGGCGCGCTTCCGGCTGTCCGAAACCCCGTTCGACACCGCCACCTTGCGTGCGCAACTGCTCGACGCGCGCGTTGGCGCCTACGCCAGTTTCGAGGGCTGGGTGCGCGACCACAACGACGACCGCAACGTCCACGGCCTGCGCTACGAGGCCTATGCGACGTTGGCGCAAAGCGAAGGCGAGGCGGTCCTGGCCGAAGCCCTGGCGACGTTCGACATCCTCGACGCCCACTGCGTGCATCGCACCGGCGAGCTGGCGGTCGGCGAACTGGCCGTCTGGGTCGGCGTCACCGCCGCGCACCGCGATGCCGCCTTCGCCGCCTGCCGCTACGTCATCGACGAAGTGAAGTCGCGCGTCCCGATCTGGAAGCACGAGCGCTACGCAGACGGCGACGCCGGCTGGCTGCACCCGCAAAGCTGATTCCGGAGAACCACCGCGTTCGCGTAGCTTCGAGCCCCGGGAACTCCGTCAAAGGAGAGCCCCCCTTTTTGCAAAAGGGGGCGCGGCGAAGCCGCGGGGAAATTGGAGGCGATGGCCCTGGGGCCCAAAGTTTGCGCAGCGAACTTTGGGGTCTGTTGCGCGGCGCGGAACAGACGGGCGATGGCCCCGCCAACTGACCTCGGCGCCCGCATCGATCGATACCGTTGCTGCCTTCCGGCCCTGGCGGGGTTTTCGACCTAGCGTCGCGAGGGGCCGACGGGGCCACCATAGAGACGGGAAACTTCCGCTCGATGATCGAGCGGGTTTTCCTTTGGAAGCCCGGCCATGGATGGCCGGGCTCTTGTGCAGGGAGCGCGCATAACTGGCGGAGAGAGGGGGATTCGAACCCCCGAAGCGCGGTTTAGACGCTTACACACTTTCCAGGCGTGCTCCTTCAACCACTCGGACACCTCTCCGCTGGACCGCGCATTCTAGCGAGGCCCCCGGGCCATCACAACAACTGCCGGCCGTCCACGGGGACGCGGCGGCGCGCGCGCCGTGCCCGGGCAAGCAAATTCCGCCGGGGCGCGGCAGAATGTCCGCATGTCCTACCTCGTCCTCGCCCGCAAGTGGCGCCCCCGGCGTTTTTCCGAACTGGTCGGGCAGGAGCACGTGGTGCGGGCGCTGACCAACGCGCTGGATTCGGGACGCGTCCACCATGCCTTCCTGTTCAGCGGTACCCGCGGCGTGGGCAAGACCACGATCGCGCGGATCTTCGCCAAGTCGCTGAACTGCGAGCGCGGCACTTCGGCCGAGCCTTGCGGCGAATGCGAGACCTGCAAGGCGATCGACGCCGGCCGTTTCATCGACCTGCTGGAGATCGACGCCGCTTCCAACACCGGCGTCGACGACGTCCGCGAACTGATCGACAACGCCCAGTACATGCCCAGCCGCGGCCGGGTGAAGGTGTACCTCATCGACGAGGTGCACATGCTCTCCAAGAATGCATTCAACGCGCTGTTGAAGACGCTCGAGGAACCCCCGGGGCACGTCAAGTTCCTGCTCGCGACGACCGATCCGCAGAAGCTGCCGGTGACGGTGCTGTCGCGCTGCCTGCAGTTCAACCTCAAGCGCCTGGACGAGGACCAGATCGCCGGGCAGATCACCATGATCCTCCAGGCCGAGGGGATCGCAGCCGATGCCGGTGCGATCCGGCAACTGGCGAAGGGCGCCGACGGCAGCCTGCGCGACGGGTTGTCGCTGCTCGACCAGGCCATCGCCTATACCGGCGCCAGCAGCGGCGGGGCCGGACTCGACGCCGCCGCGGTCGCGAGCATGCTCGGCAGCGTCGACCGCACCCGGGTCGATGGCCTGCTGCAGGCGTTGGCCGACGGCGACGGTGGCGCCTTGCTGGGCGAGGTCGCGACCCTGGCGGGGTTTTCGCCGGACTGGGACGGGGTGCTGGACGCGCTCGCCGACGCGCTGCATCGCGTGCAGGTGCGGCAACTGGTGCCCGGCGTCGAGATCGAAGGCGATGGCGTCGACATCGATGGCCTGGCCGCGAAGCTGCGGCCGGAGCTGGTGCAGCTGTGGTACCAGATGGCGCTGGGCGCACGCCGCGACCTCGCGCTGGCGCCGGGGCCGCGTGCCGGGTTCGAGATGGCGGTGTTGCGGATGCTGGCATTCCGGCCGGCGGAAGCCGGCGTGCAGGCGACGTCCGCCGGCGGCGGCGCGGCGCCGCGCGTCTCCGGTGCCGCCGCAGCCAAAGCCGCGCTCGCCGAGACGACGCCCGCGCGCAGCGCCCGCGTTACGCCCGTGCCCGCACCGGCGCCGGCGGTCGCGACGTCGCCGGCGCGGCCGCCACGCATCGCCGAACCGCTGCCGCCGCCACCGCCACCTCCACCTCCACCGCAGGCTGCGATGGGTACGCCACCGGCGGTTGTCCTGGATGCCGACCGCTGGCTGCAGCTGGTGGCGGCCAGCGACCTCAAGGGCCCGGCCCGGGAACTGGCCGCGCATGCGGCCTTCCTCGATTACGAAGCCGGCGTGCTGCGGCTGGCATTGTCGCCCGCCGATGAACTGCTCAAGTCCCCGGGTTCGATCAACGCGCTGGTGCAGGCGCTCGCGCCGGCGCTCGGGGCGCCGCCGCAGGTCCGCTTCGAGGCTGCCGCGGCCGGCGGCGAAACCCTGCACCAGCGCAGCGAACGCGAGCGCGACGCGCGCCAGGCCGCAGCCGAAACCGCTTTCCTGGCCGACCCGGGCGTGCAGCAGCTGATCCGGCAGCATGGCGCGCAGGTCGTGCCCGATTCCATCCGGCCGTTCGACGAATAGGAAACAGACGCCATGCGTGGAAACATCGCCCAGCTCATGCAGCAAGCGCAGAAGATGCAGGAAGACATGCAGCGCGCGCAGGAGGAGCTCGCCCGCCTCGAAGTCGTCGGCAATGCCGGCGGCGGCATGGTCGAGGTCACCCTCAGCGGGCGCATGGAATGCCGCAAGGTGCGCATCGACCCGACGGTGCTGTCGGATCCCGAGATGGCCGAAGACCTGGTCGCGGCGGCGTTCAACGATGCCGTCAACAAGGCGAACGCCGCCTCGCAGGAAAAGCTCGGCGCCGCGACCGCCGGGATGCAGTTGCCGCCCGGGCTGAAGCTCCCGTTTTGATCCTGTCCGGGACTTCCGCGCGGGCGGGAACCCCGCGGCTGCATGCCGTGGCGCCCGGCAAGGGGTCGGGTTTCCTTCCGGCAACGGAAGGGATTGAAGTCGCAACGTCGAGAGCAAGAGGCAGGCCGATCCCCGCCTGCGCGGGACATGATGATCGCAGGCAATGAGCGCATCCCTCCTCGAACAACTGATCGAAGCGTTCCGCGTCCTGCCCGGCGTCGGCCAGAAGACCGCGCAACGCATGGCCTACCACGTGCTCGAACGCGAGCGCGACGGCGGCCGCCGGCTGGCCGAGGCGCTGGGCGCCGCGGTCGAGCGCATCGGCCATTGTGCCCGCTGCCGCGACTTCAGCGAAACCGCGCTGTGCGCGACCTGCGCCAGCGCCGCGCGCGACACGCATTCGTTGTGCGTGGTCGAATCGCCCGCCGACCGCCTCGCGATCGAACAGGCCACCGGCTATCGCGGCCTCTATTTCGTGCTGCAGGGACGCTTGAGCCCGCTGGACGGCATCGGGCCGCGTGAACTCGGCCTGGACAGCCTCGCCGCGCGCCTGGCGGAGGGCGAAGTGCGCGAGCTGATCATCGCCACCAACCCGACGGTCGAAGGCGAAGCCACGGCGCACTACCTCGCGCAGCTCGCGCGCCAGCATGGCGTCCGCCCCAGCCGGCTGGCGCACGGCGTGCCGCTGGGCGGGGAACTCGAATACGTGGATCGCGGCACCCTCTCGCATGCGTTCGGCAGCCGCAGCGAGATGCCCTAGGGCGCTGCGGGCCTGGCAAGGGCGCGTGCGCGTTCGGCGTTAACATCCAGCCTTCGATCCCGGAGCACGACGCCATGGACACCATCTTCCACAAGATCATCCGTCGCGAGATCCCGGCCGACATCGTGTTCGAGGACGAGCACGTGATCGCGTTCCGCGACATCGCGCCCCAGGCGCCGGTGCACGTGTTGTTCGTGCCCAAGATCGACATCGCCACCCTCGACGACCTGCAGCCGTCGCAATCCGAAGTCGTCGGACACCTCGCGCTGGCCGCGGCCGCCTACGCCCGGCGCGAGGGCTTCGCCGAAGACGGCTACCGCATCGTCATGAATTGCAACGGCGACGGCGGGCAGACGGTGTTCCAGCTCCACCTGCACTTGCTCGCGGGTGCGCCGCTGGGGCATTTCGGAACCGCGCGCTGACGCCGGATGCGTCGTCGGCGCCGTTGGCCGCGCGCGTCCGGAGATCTGGGTCGCATCGCCGGCTTCTTTCCGGTAGCGCCAGATTCTTCGGCGGAGGTTCCCACCGCTGGCGGCGGTGTTCCAGCCGATTCCCGTGTTGCCTGATCGCACGCCTTCGGCGCGACCTGATGGGCCCCGGCGTGGCCGCCAGCCCTTCGGGGCAAATGTCCCCCGGCCTGCGGCCTCCTCCTTTATTTCGCCCCGAAGGGCCGGCGGCCACGCCGGGACGTCGGATCGCAGGCCTGCCGAAGAGCCTAGCTCTGCCTTCTCTCGTGAGTCACTTCGCAACTCGCAACGCGGGATGCGGACGCCTTTGGGTGCGAAATAAAGGAGGAGGCCGAAGGCCGGGGGACATTCGCACCCAAAGGCGTCCGTATCCGGCGCCCGACGAATGTCCGTATCCGGCGCCCGACGAATGTCCGTATCCGGCGCCCGACGAATGTCCG
>NZ_JALGCL010000003.1:0-270343 GCF_022808325.1 Cognatiluteimonas sedimenti
GACCTTCGGCGGCATGGATGCCGCCGATGAGCCTACATGGATGTACTTGCGGCGTGTCCCGCGAACAGCGGGCCACCTGCGTCCTCCACGGCAATGCCCGCATACCGCTTTTGCCTTTTCGCTTTTCGCTTTTCGCTTTTCGCTTTTCGCTTTTCGCTTTTCGCTTTTCGCTCTCCCCTTCCAGAACGCGATGTTCAGGCAGCGTTCGCGACGCCGCCTCGTGCCACCGGCACCCGGCGCCGTCGTGCCTGCGCTGCATGGCCACGGCGCTTGCGCGTTGCGGCGTTGGTTCCGGGCCGTGGCTGCAGACGCGGCAGGCGGAAGTGGTGCAGTGCCCACCAGCTCGAAAGCGGCATCGCCAGCAGCCATAGCGGCAGGGCGCCGAACCACGCGCTGGCGCCGCGCGCGGCGGGCAGCGCCAGCACCAGCAGGGCGCCCGCGAGGACGATCCGGCGCAGGGCGCGCTCCAGGTGCGCATCGGGTGCTTGCCGACCGGGATTGGCAAATGCATTGCGGGACTGCAATCTGGGCATGGGAGTCTCCTGGCGACGGGGTGGCCGCCAGCGTCCGTTGCCCCCATCTCAGGGGCTGCGACCCGCCGGATGCCGCCTTGACGCGATCTTCGCCCCGCGCCCGGAACCCTGCCGCCACCGCCCTGGATCGCCCACGAGGATTGCGCATGCGTCGATTCCGCACCATCGCCCGGCTCGCGCTCGTCGCCGCCACCCTGCTGCTGGCCGCGTGCGCGTCGGCGCCCGACCGCGCAGCCGGCCCGCCGATCGACCTGGCGCGCTACATGGGCCGCTGGTACGTGATCGCGCACGTCCCGTATTTCACCGACCGCGGCCATGTCGCCGCGCGCAACGAATACACGCTGCGCAGCGACGGGAGGGTCGGGATCCGCTACTTCTACCGCACCGGCTTCTCGCAACCGGAAAAACTGCTCGAAGCCAGCGCGACGGTGCAGGATGGCAGCGGCAACCGCGACTGGAAGGTGTGGTTCTACAAGGTGGTGCCGGCCAATTACCGCGTGCTCGAAGTGGCCGCCGACGATTCCTGGGCGCTGATCGATTCGCCCGGCCGCGACCTGGCCTGGGTGTTCGCGCGCTCGCCGGTGATGGACGATGCGCAATACCAGGACCTGCTGCAACGCCTGCGCGGGCACGGCATCAACGCCGACAAGCTGTGGCGCGTGCCGCAGGTGCGCGAACAGGTGGGGCAACTGGGCTTCGACCGTCCCAACGACCCCTGAAGCCGGGCGCCGGCCGGCGGTCAGTACCCCGCCGCGTCGAGTGCCTTTTCGGCCTCCCTGCGGCCGATCTCGACCAGCTCCTTCGCACGCCAGAACTCGTAGAACTGGCAGGCGTCGCGGGGGATGCGGACCACCAGTTCCGGGGGGTCCAGCGCCAGTTCCACGCGCGCGATCTGCGCCTGCATCGTGTCCAGCGAACGCGACATCAGTTCCACCAGGCCCATGCCGCTGGCGCTTCCGCCGGGGTTGCCGCCGAGCTTGCGCTCCACCCAGTCGCCCAGGCGCGCGGCCATCGAATCGTGATCGGCCAGGGCTCCTTCGGCCGGTTCGCCGGGGGGCCTTCGCGGCCAACCGTGCATGTCCACCGCCACCAGCCGGTGCGCATCGGACAAGCGCGTCGCCGCGATTGGCAGCGGCGCCAGCAGGCCGCCGTCGACCAGCTCGCGGCCATGCACTTCGTGCGGCGTGAACAGCCCGGGAATCGCGAACGAGGCGCGCAATGCATCCCACAGCGGGCCGCTGCGCAACCACACCACGCGCTGGCGCTGCAGGTCGACCGCCACCGCGGTGAACAGGATCGGCAGCGACTCGATGGCGGGATCGCCGACGACTTCGCGCATCGCCGCCACCAGGCGCCCGCCGTGCAGCAGCCCGGGCTGGCCGATGGCCGGATCGAGCAGGCGCAGGAAATGGCCGCGCTCCATCCGCAGCAGGTGTTCGCGGAACTCGGCGAGCTTGCCGGCGGCATACACGCCGCCGACCAGCGCGCCGCTGGAAGAACCCGACACCGCCACGATCTCCAGCCCGCGCGCTTCCAGCGCCTCGATCACGCCGATCTGGGCGAAACCGCGGGCACCGCCGGCGCCGAGCACCAGCGCGACCTTCTCGCCCTGGCGGATCTTCGGCAGGTCTTCGGCCATCGCCCGGCTAGCGGTCGTAGTTGGCCAGCGCCAGCTGCAGCAGCGAACGCGCCTGCTCTCGCAGCGACGGCGGTTCGACGATCTCGGCGTCGCTGCCGTAATGCAGCACGTCCATCAGCAGTTCGCGGGCATTGCTGTAAGGCACCTTGAGCTCGTAGCGGCCGTCGCCCAGGTGGCGGCCCTGCTGCTGCGAATGCCAGTGCTCGTCGGCCACCCAGCGCGCGGCGCGCTCGTTGAACACGATCGTCGCCCAGCCCCTGGGCGCACCGGAGAAGATGCCGTAGCTCCCCGAGAGGTGCTCGTTGAGCGTTGCCTCGTCGATGTCGCGCGCCGGCGTGTCGAGCATCCGCGCGTTGCCGATGCGGTCGACCGAGAAACTGCGCAGCGCCTCGCGCTCGTGGTCCCAGGCGTCGAGGTACCAGTTGTCGCGGTAGTGGGTGATGCGCTGCGGCGAGACCGTGCGCCGGGTCTTCTCGCCGGTGGAACGGGCGCGGTATTCGAACGCCAGTTGCCTGCGCTCCAGCACCGCCGAGCACACGATCCGGAACGAGGCTTCGTCCATCCGGCGCAGGCGGTGCGGGATCACCCGGACGCGCTCGACCGGCCAGCGCTTGCCGGTGGCATGCTCGTCGAGCAGCTTTTCGATCCGCTGCTGCAGCGGCGCCAGCGCCCCGGACAGCACGCCACCGCCACTGCGCGACAGCAGTTGCTGCGCCGCCAGCAACGCGTGCAGTTCCTCCGAGTTGAGCCACAGCCCGGGCAACTCGAAGCGGTCGCCCTGCTGCGGGTCGTAGCGGAAGCCGGCTTCGCCGTCGCCGACCACCGGCGCCATCAACGCGTCGCGCAGGAAGGCGAGGTCGCGGTAGACGGTGGCGCGAGAACAACCCAGTTCGTCCTGCAGCCGCGGCACCGTCACCGGATAGCGCGCGGCCTGGAGGATGCGATGCAGGGCGATGATGCGTTCGTAGCGGTCCATGCCGCGATTATGGCGCGCGCTGGCCGCTTGCGGCACGCCGGCGACGTTATCCCTTGGGCCACGCCGGATTCGCGCCTCGCCCCACCCGACCACCCGCCACCGGAGTTCCGCATGCCCGTCCGCCGCACGCCGTGCCCCCTGCCCGCCTTCCTGCTCCTGCCGCTGCTCGCCGTGCTGGTCGCCTGCAAGCCTTCTCCGCCGGAAGGGGCCGCCATGGCAACGGCCGATGCGCCAGCCGCCAGCCCGGCATCCGGCAACGACGGCAGCGCCGCAGCCGCCGCTACTGCCGTTGCCGACGCCGTGGCCGCGGCCGGCCCACTGGCTACGCCGAAGCAGGTGATCGGCAACTCGATGCAACGCTTCATGGGCCTGCGCAGCTACCACGCGACCATGCAGCTCGACGGCGGCGCGCGCGGCGCGATGACCAACGAGCTCGATTTCGTCGCCCCGGACCGCTTCCGCATGACCATGCCGGGCCTGGGCACGCAGACGATCATCGGCGACGCCATGTACATGTCGGTGGATGGCCGCAGCATGAAAGTGCCGCTGCCGGCCGGCACGCTCACGCAATGGCGCGACCCGGCCCGGCTCGACGAGAACGCGGCGACCATGACCGTCCAGGCCCAGGGCCGCGACAGCGTCGATGGCACGCCGGCGCGCAAGTACCTGGTGCGCAACAGCAAGCCGCAACCTTCGGACGTGACCATGTGGATCGGCGACGACGACCTGCCGCTGCAGATCCGGGTCAACGGCAGTGCGCAGGGGCACGCGACCACCACCACGATCCGCTATTCGCGCTTCAACGATCCGTCGCTGGCGATCGATCCGCCGCAGTGACGCCGCGCGCCGCCAGCGGTCGCGGTGGCGCGTAACCTCGATTTAACCCACCCCTGTCCAGACTCCGCGCCGGAGAAGTCGCGGAGCCGGCGTCGCGGAGCCGGCATTGCGAACAGGGACGTTGCGGGCACGCGGCATCGCGTGGGGGCTCGTGCTGGGCTGGCACGCACTGGTCGGCTGGTGGCTGCTGCATGCGCTGCCGCGAGTCTCCTCGCGCGGCGATGGCGACCCGGCCCTGCAGGTCGTGTACGTGAGCCTGCCGCCGTTGTCGACGCCATTGCCGCCGGTACCCGCGGCAAGACCATCGCGGCGCCGCCACGATGCGCAGCGCCCGCGCGATGCGCGGCGACAGTCCACGCCCATCGCGACCGCAGCACCGGCCCCGGCCGCAAGCTCGCTGCAGGTCGTCGCCGATGCCACCCCACCGGCGGCGGCGGAAAAGGGAACCCTGCTCGAACAGGCCCGCGTGCTGGCGCGGCGGCAGGCGGCAGCCACCGCGCCGGCGCCGGACATCTTCGCCGATCGCGCGGCGCGCCTGCCGCCGGCCAATGGCGGCCGCTTCCGCATGCGCGATCCGCTGACACCGGCGCGTGCGCTTGCCTGGCTGGGCAGCCACGTACTGGCGCCGAGCGGCTACGAAGCCGATCCCTGCCCGCGCAACCGGCGCAACATCGCCGGCCTGATCGCGGCCGGCGACTCGCCACGCCTGCAACTGGAGCTGGCGTTCGAGCGCGAGCATTGCCGGCCGTGAGCGGCGTCGGGTCGGCACCAGGTCAACCGGCGCCCGATCCCGGATTCGCAGGCACGGCAACCGGGTGACATGGTGCGCGGTGGCGCGTGGCCGAGCTGGCGTCGAAACACCAGCAGGCGGGTCCCGCAGCGCATGGCGGCGCGTTGGGCAGGATCGGCGTGCGGATCACCACCTTGCGCGGCACAATGCGCGGATGCGCGAGCCCAAGCTCAACACCTCGCCCTCGCCGGGCGACGAGGTCAAGACCACCACGTGCTACATGTGCGCCTGCCGCTGCGGCATCAAGGTGTGGCTCAGCGATGGCAGGATCCGCTACATCCAGGGCAACCCCGCGCACCCGGTCAACCAGGGCGTGCTCTGCGCCAAGGGCTCGGCCGGGATCATGCAGCACTACTCGCCGGCGCGGCTCGACAAGCCGCTGCTGCGCGTGGGCGAGCGCGGCAGCGGCGAGTTCCGGGAAATCGAATGGGACGAGGCGCTGCAACTGGCCACCTCCTGGCTGGCCCCGATCCGCGAGCGCAACCCCGATGAGCTGGCGTTCTTCACCGGTCGCGACCAGTCGCAGGCGTTGACCGGCTGGTGGGCTCAGCAGTTCGGCACCATCAACTACGCCGCGCACGGTGGCTTCTGCTCGGTCAACATGGCCGCCGGCGGGCTGTACACGCTGGGCGGAAGCTTCTGGGAGTTCGGTGAGCCGGACTGGGAGCACACGCGGTACTTGATGCTGTGGGGCGTGGCCGAGGACCACGACTCCAACCCGATCAAGCTCGGCCTGGGAAAACTGAAGGCGCGCGGCGCCAAGATCGTCGCGGTCAATCCGGTGCGCACGGGCTACGGCGCGATCGCCGACGAGTGGATCGGGATCCGCCCCGGCACCGACGGGCTGTTCGCGTTCGCGTTGATCCACGAACTGCTGCGCAGCGACCGCATCGACCTCGACTACCTGGTGCGCTACGCCAACGCCCACTGGCTGGTCGTTCGCAACCCGGGCGGCGCCGACGACGGCCTGTTCGCGCGCGATGCCGACGGCAACCCGTTGTGCTTCGACCGCAATGCGGGTGCCGCGGTAGACGCCAACACGATCGATGTCGCGCCCGCCGTGGTCGGCGAAGCCACGCTGGCCGACGGCCGTCGGGCCGTTCCGGTGTTCCAGCTGCTGGCCGAGCGCTACCTCGATCCGCGGTACTCGCCCGATGCGGTCAGCGAACGTTGCGGCATTCCCGCCGACACCATCCGCCGGATCGCCCGCGAACTGGCCCAGGCCGCGTTCGACAGCAACCTCGTGCTGCCGATCGCGTGGACCGACAGCTGGGGACGCGAACACAAGGAGATGATCGGCCGCCCGGTGGCGATGCACGCGATGCGCGGCATCAGCGCGCACAGCAACGGCTTCCACACCTGCCGCGCGCTGCACGTGCTGCAACTGCTGCTGGGGGCGATTGACGCGCCGGGGTCGTTCCGCTACCAGCCGCCGTATCCGAAGCCGATCCCGCTGCCCAACCGCCCGGGCAAGGCGCGCAAGCCCGATGGCAGCCTCGACGCCGGCCCGCTGGGCTACGTGCACGGCCCCGAGGACCTGCTGGTCGACGCCGACGGCAAGCCGCGCCGCATCGACCACGCCTTCTCCTGGGCCTATCCGCTGGCCGCGCACGGGATGATGCACACGGTGCTGCGCAATGCGTGGGCGGGCGACCCGACGAAAATCGACACGCTGCTGATGTTCATGGCCAACATGAGCTGGAACTCGGCGATGAACACGCGCGAGACCCTGCACTGGCTCACCGACAGGGACGCGAACGGCGACTACCGCATCCCCCGGATCATCTACAGCGATGCGTACGCCAGCGAGATGGTCGCCTACGCCGACCTGGTGCTGCCGGATACCACCTATCTGGAACGTTTCGACGCCATCAGCCTGCTCGACCGCCCGATCTCCGATGCCGACGGCGTCGCCGATGCGATCCGCCATCCGGTGCTGGAGGCCGCGGCCCAGGCGCCGGGACGCGACGTGCGCGGCTTCCAGTCGGTGCTGCTGGAGCTTGGCGCGCGGCTGGGGTTGCCGGGCATGGTGCATGCCGATGGATCGCCGGCCTACCGCGACTACGCCGACTACATCGTCCGCCACGAACGCGCGCCGGGCCTCGGGCTGCTCGCCGGCTGGCGCGGCGCCGACGGCGGCCAGCACGGGAAAGGCGCGCCGAATCCGGCGCAGCTGGACGCCTACATCGCCAACAACGGTTACTGGCGGCAGGAAATCCCCGAACACGCGCGTTATTACAAGATGGCCAACCGCGGCTATCTCGAATGGGCACGGGGGTTCGGCTTCGTCGCTTCGACCGCGCCGATCGTGCTGCAGCTGTATTCGGAGCCATTGCAGAAGTTCCGGCTTGCCGCGCAGGGCCACGGCGCGGTGCAGCCACCGCCGCAGCATCGCCAGCGCGTCGCCACGTATTTCGACCCGTTGCCGATCTGGCACGAGCCGTTCGAGCACGACCAGACCAGCCGCGACGCCTATCCGCTCAATGCGGTCACGCAGCGACCGATGTTCATGTACCACGCCTGGGGGTCGCAGAACGCATGGCTGCGGCAGATCGCCACCCGCAACTTCCTGTACCTGCATCCGGACACCGGCGCCAGGCACGGGGTCGCGGACGAGGACTGGATCGAGGTCGCCTCGCACCACGGCCGCATCACCGTGCAGGCGAAGTTCGCCGCCAACGTGCAGCCGGACACGGTCTGGAGCTGGAACGCGATCGGAAAGCGCAAGCGCGCCTGGCGCCTGGCCCAGGACGCGCCGGAATCGCAGCAGGGCTTCCTGCTCAACCACCTGATCTCGGACGTGACGCCGAAGGGCGATTACGCCAATGCCGATCCGGTCACCGGGCAGGCGGCGTGGTTCGACCTGCGGGTGTCTATCCGCAAGGCGTCCGACGCGCAGGCGGGACCGAGCGCGCCGCAACTGCCGGGGCTGGCCTTCGCCGAAGCCGACGAGCGCCCGCTGCGCTATGGCGCGCGTTTCCGCAACGCGCAACACCGCAGCCAGGCGAAGCCGGAATCGCCGCGCAGGAAGAAACGCCCGTGACCGCGCTGCCGCCACCGTCGAAGGTCAAGCTGGGGTTGGTGATCGACCTGGACACCTGCGTGGGCTGTCATGCCTGCGCGGTGAGCTGCAAGGAATGGAACGCCGGCGGCATCGCCGGGCCACTGACCGACAGCGATCCCTACGGCAAGGATCCGTCCGGCGTCTGGTTCAACCGCGTCCACAGCTACGAACTCGAAGCCACCGCGGGCTGCGGCTCCGGTGCGGATGCGCAGCCCGCGCAACCGGCGCAGACCCTGCACTTCCCGCGTTCCTGCCTGCATTGCGAGCAACCGGCCTGCGTCACCGTGTGCCCGACCGGCGCCAGCTACAAGCGCGCCGAGGACGGCATCGTGCTGGTCGACGAGGACAAGTGCATCGGCTGCAAGCTGTGCAGCTGGGCCTGCCCTTACGGGGCGCGCGAGTACAGCGCGGTCGAAGGCGTGATGAAGAAATGCACGCTGTGCGTGGACCGCATCTACAACCAGCACCTGGACGAGGCCGAACGGCAGCCGGCCTGCGTGCAGGCGTGCCCGACGCGCGCGCGCCACTTCGGCGACCTCGGCGATCCGGAATCCGACATCTCGAAACTGGTGGCCGCGCGCGGCGGCGTCGACCTGATGCCGCAACTCGGCTACCGGCCCGTCAACCAGTACCTGCCGCCGCGGCCGCGGCGCGCGGGCGACGGCGAGGCGGTGGTGGAGGAGGATGCTTCGTCGCCGGTGTCGCCGATGCGATGGCTGCACCGGATCCTGAAGCGGTGAACATCGCCCGTGCAGATTCGCCGCGCGCGGCGGCGCGCTGGAGATCGTGGCCCGCCGGTGCCAACCTTGCGCGGCTGGATCGGATCCTGAAGCGATGAATGTCGCTCCCGTGCCGATGACCATCGAAGACCCTTTCCTTCCCCCGCGCATGCGAGGACCCAGATGAGCAGCAACAAACCCGTCACCCTGGTGTCGACCACCCACGGCTTCGAAGGCCGCCGCATCCTCGAATACAAGGGGCTGGTCGGCGGCGACGCGATCCTCGGCGCCAACATGTTCCGCGACTTCTTCGCCGGCATCCGCGACCTGGTCGGCGGTCGCTCGGGCAGCTATGAAAAGGTGCTGCGCAAGGCCAAGCAGGAAGCGGTCGAGGACATGCTCGAACAAGCGCGCGAACTGGGCGCCAACGCCGTGGTCGGCGTCGACCTCGACTACGAAACCATCCAGGTGCAGGATGGCGGCAGCATGCTGATGGTGTCCGCGTCGGGCACCGCGGTGGTGGTGGAATGAAGCCCTCGCGGTCCGCTGTCGTTGCAAGCGCAGCGGGGAACCCGTGTTCCCTGCCCGGCCAACCCGGGATCCCTGCCGCGTCCGGCAGGACAAGCCTGCCGATCCGGGGTTGCAGGTAGCCGCCATGCATCCCGCCCTCTCCGTGATCTTCTTCACCACGCTCTCGGGCGCCGGCTACGGCCTGCTGTTCTGGAGCGCGCTGGCCGCGCTTGGCGGCGACACCCCGGCGCGCGCGCTGCTGGTCGCCACGGCGCTGGCGCTGGTGCTTGCCAGTGCGGGGCTGCTGGCGTCGTTCTCGCATTTGGGCAAGCCGCTGCGGGCGTGGCGCGCGTTCTCGCAGTGGCGCACCTCGTGGCTGTCGCGCGAAGGCGTGGCGGCGGTGCTGACCTATGTCCCGGCGCTGGCGTTCGCCGCCGCGCTGTTGCCGGCGATGATCGGATCGCGCGCGCAGGGCGGACCGGTCGCGCTCGATGCCGCCGGTACCCTGGCCGCAGCGGCGCTGATGGCCTGCGCGCTGGCGACGGTGGCGTGCACCGCGATGATCTACGCCTCGCTCAAGCCGATCCCGGCGTGGCGCCACCGGCTGGTGCTGCCGGGGTATCTCGGTTTCGCGCTGCTGTGCGGCGGCCTGCTGCTGGCGGCGATCGCGACCCCGGCCGGCACGATGCCCACGCGCGGCATGGCGCTGGGCGGAATCGGGCTGGCGGCGCTGCTTGGCGCGCTCAAGCTGCACTACTGGCGCGCGATCGACGCCACGCCGCTGCCGGCCACGCGCGGCGACGCCATCGGCCTGCCGCGGCGCACGGTCACGGTGTTCGAACGCCCGCATACCCAGTCCAACTACCTGACCCGGGAAATGGCCTTCGTGGTGGCACGAACGCACGCGCAACGGTTGCGCTGGCTGGCGCTGCTGCTGTTCGCGGTGGCCCCGATCGCCTGCCTGTTCGCGCTTGGACGCAGCCACGCCTTCGCGCCGGGAGCCTGGCTGTGGATCGCGGCGCTGGCGGCGCTGGCGGGCGCCTTCGTCGAACGCTGGCTGTTCTTCGCGCAGGCGCGGCACCTGGTCACGCTTTATTACTGAAGGGCTCGGCGACGCCGGCCCCACGACGGCCCGATCGAACCCGCCCGGCGCTAGGCCGCGTCGTGCGGCAGCAGCGCGCCGGCCCCGGCCCGCAGCAGCGATTGCGCCACCTGTTCACCGAGCGCCTCCGGCGCACCGCTGCGGCCATCGGCGTGCGCGCGCACGAGGGTTCCATCGTCGGCACTGCCGACCAGGCCATCCAGCAGCAGCTGCCCGCCGTCGAGCCGCGCATGCGCGGCGACCGGCACGTGGCAGCTGCCATGCAGGGCGCGGTTCATCGCCCGCTCGGCGCGGGCGCAGGTGCCGGTGGCGGCGTGGTCGAGCGCCGCGCACAGCGCCAGCGTGGCGGCGTCGCCGTCGCGGCATTCGATCGCGATCGCGCCCTGCGCCGGCGCCGGCAGCCAGCGCGGGGGGTCCAGGCGCGCGCGGATGCGCGCCTCGAAGCCGAGCCGTTGCAGGCCGGCGCAGGCCAGCACGATGGCGTCGTAGTCGTCGGCGTCGAGCTTGGCCAGGCGCGTGTTGACGTTGCCGCGCAGGTCGAGCAGCCGCAGGTCGGGCCGGCGCGCGCGCAGCTGCGCCTGGCGCCGCAGCGACGAGGTGCCGACGCGCGCGCCCTGCGGCAACGCATCGATGTCGGCGAATCGGTTGCTGACGAAAGCGTCCGCCGCGTCGCCGCGTTCCAGGATCGCCGCCAGCGCAAAGCCGGGCTCCAGGTCCATCGGCACGTCCTTGAGCGAATGCACGGCGCAGTCGGCGTCGCCGCGCTGCATCGCCAGTTCCAGTTCCTTGAGGAACAGGCCCTTGCCGCCGATCGCGGCGAGCGAGCGATCCAGCACCTCGTCGCCGCGCGTGGACATCGGGACCAGTTCGACCTGCAGCCCGGGATGCGCGGTGCGCAGGGCGGCGGCGACGTGCTCGCTCTGCCACAGGGCGAGCGGGCTCTTGCGGGTGGCGATGCGGAGCGTGGTCATGCCGGCATTATCCGGCAATCGGGGGACCCGGGCCGGGATTGCCCGCCGGTTCGCGCGGCCCTGCTTCGCTTTCCGCCAATGCGGGTCGGTGCAGGCATTGGCGACGACACGCCCGAACGCAGCCGTTTGCGGGCCGCTACAGGTGCTTGACCGTCTCGCGCAGGCTGGCCACGCAGCGGCGGCTGACTTCCAGCGGCTGCCCGCCGTGCCGCAGCAGCGCCTGCACGTGGCCGTCGGCCGTGCGCTTGAGTTCGAGGATCTCGTGCCGCGCCACCAGGCAGTTGCGATGGATGCGCACGAAGCGTTCGCCGAACTCCTCCTCCAGCGATTTCAGCGATTCCTCGATCAGGTCTTCGCCGCGGACATGGTGCACGACGACGTATTTTTCCTCCGCCTGCAGGTAGCGCACGTCCTCGATCGGAATCAGGCGCAGGCTGCCGCGCAGGCGCGCGCACAGGTGGGTACGGCGCTGCCCGGGACGGGTCGTGGCCGCGACCTGGTCGCGGCCGGCGGCGAAGGTGCGCACCCGCTCCAGCGCCGCGGCCAGTCGTTCGGCGCGCACCGGCTTGACCAGGTAGTCGATCGCCTGCGCATCGAACGCCGACAGCGCGTGCGCGTCGAACGCGGTGCAGAACACCACCGCCGGGCGCGGCTCGAACGCGGCCAGGTGGCGCGCGGTCTCCAGCCCGTCGATCCCGGGCATGGCGATGTCCAGCAGCACCAGGTCCGGGTCGTGCTCGGCGCAGGCGTGCAGGGCGGCGTGGCCGTCGCCCGCTTCGGCCACGACCTCCACGCCCGGCTGCGCCGCCAGCAGTTCGCGCAGGCGGTCGCGCGCCAGCGGTTCGTCATCGACGATCACGACCTTCATGGCATCGCCTTCATGTCGCCGTCCTCGCGGCAGGCCCGGCTGCCGGTGTCGAGCCGCGGTCTGGTCATGCCGCAGGCGTTGTCGCCGCGAGCGGTATCCGCAGCTCGCAGCGATAGTAGCCCTCCCGCCAGCCGGACGTCATGCCCGCCTGCGGGCCGAAGGCATAAGCCAGGCGATGGCCGATGCTGCTTTGCGCGTGGTGGGCGCCGACGCTGCCGGCCTCGCGTTCGCGCGGCTGCGGCGCCGGGTTGCGCACCTCCACCAGCAGGCGGCGGTCGTCGGCGCGCAGCGCGATCTCGACCTCGCCACCCTCGGGCAGCCGCGAAATACCGTGCAGCACCGCGTTCTCCACCAGCGGCTGCAGCAGCAACCGCGGCAACGGCAGCGACCAGGGCAGCGGTTCCTCCTTTCGCCAGCGCACCTGCAGGCGCTCGCCCAGGCGCAGCGACTCGATCGCCAGGTAGCGCTCGGCCAGTTCCACCTCTTCGCGCAGGCTGGAGTCGGACTCGCCCGCGCCCAGCGCGGCGCGGAACAGGTCCGACAGGTCCAGCAGCGCATGCTCGGCCAGCGGCGGGTCGCGCCGCACCAGGCCGGTGATGGCGTTGAGGCTGTTGAACAGGAAATGCGGCTTGATCCGGGCCTGCAGGGCATCGGCCTGGGCACGCGCGCTGGCGCGTACCTGCGCCTGCCAACCGTCGATCACGTACAGGTAGCGCAATACCACCGCAGTGATCAGCGCCGCGATCGCGGCGCTGCCGAGCGCGAACTGCGACAGCTGCACAGTGGCCGGCACCAGGTGGTAGTCCAGGCTGCGGTCGAGCTGGTGCAGCAAGGCCGCGCCCAGCATTGCCACCAGCGCCGCGGCCGCCACCGCCGCGATCGAACCGATCGCCATCGGCAGCCGCGACAACTGCCGGCGCGACGCGCACAGCAGCACCGCGATGGTCAAGGCGAGCCACAAGGCGAAGCCGCTGGCGGAGACGAAGCGTTCCGCGTTCCAGCGCACGCCGCCGTCGGGCGCCAACGCCAGCACCAGCACCACCAGTTCGGCGACCCCGAACATGGTCGCCAACCGCGGCAGCCGGCACAGGTCGGGCAGCCACGGTTCAGCGGGATGCACGTCGCCCATGGCTCAGGCCGAGGCGAAGCGCCGCGACAACCAGTCGCCGAGGTCGCGGATTTCCTCCGCGCAGACCGCGTGGCCCATCGCATAGCGATGCCAGTCCAGGTCGAAGCCCAGATCGAGCAGCAGCCCCGCGCTGCGTTCGCCGGCGGCGTACGGCACCACCGGGTCCTGCAGGCCGTGGGCCATGAACACCGGTTGCCCGGTCGCCCCGGGCTGCAGGTCGGCGCGTGCCTGGGGCGCCATCGGCAGGTAGGTCGACAGCGCCACGAGTCCCGCCAGCGGTTGCGCGCGGCGCAGGCCCGCGGCCAGCGCGACCGCGCCGCCCTGCGAGAACCCGGCCAGCAACAGGCGCTGCGGCGGCACCCCGCGCTCGCCCTCGCGCGCGATCAGCGCCTCCACCTGGGCCACCGATTCCAGCACTCCGGCGCCGTCGGCACGTTCGCCCCCGGCCAGTTCGTCGGCGCTGAAGTTGCGGATGTCGTACCAGGCGCGCATGCGCATGCCGTTGTTGATCGTCACGGCGCGCAGCGGCGCATGCGGGAACACGAAGCGCAGCGACGGCCAGTCGCGGCTGCGTCCATCGCGCACGAGCAGCTCCGGCACGATCGGGGCGAAGTCGTGGCCATCGGCACCGAGGCCATGCAGCCACAGCACCGTCCATTGCGGATCGGACGCGGTCTCGTGTTCGACGGTTTCGGGCAGCAGGCGGGTCTCCATCGCCGCATTGTAGGCACGGGCGTGCCTGGCCCGGCGTCGGCAGCATGCGGGCGCGCATCGAGCGGCCGCCCGGCGACGCTCGACCGGAAGCGCCTTCCCGGACCTCGCGTTGCCTGGCCGGTTCCACGATGGGCATTCGTTGGGCCAAGGGCCACGGCGGCGGTTTACCTCGCTGCCGAGCTGGGATGGGCGGCTCGACGGGGACACGAACCGGGGAGATCGAACGGGGCGGCACGCTGGCAAGGCCGCGACCGGCAGGAGGCATGCATGCACGCACTTGCGACAGTCCGGGCGCTCTGGCGCCCCGTCCTTGCCCTGGGCATGGCGCTGGCCACGGGGCTGGCGGCACCCGCGGCGCGGGCGCAGGTCAACGAGTCGGTCGTGGTCGCGCGAGCGGAGCTGATCGACCCGGAAATCAGCCAGGCGCGCGCGATGATCACCTGGGTGGACAAGGCCGGCGGGCTGTGGCTGGCCGGCATCGACCGCGACACCGGGATGCTGCTGCCCAGGGGCGGCAAGGGCGTGCTGCTGGACGCGGACGCGATGAGGACCTCCGATTTCGACATCGTCAGCAACGGCCCGGAGTGGATCAGCACCGCGTCCGGCGAGCAGGTGGTGTACACGAAATTCCTGGCCGGCAAGCCGCACCAGTTGCGCTATGCGCGCCTGGCGTTGGCGCGGCAGTTGGCGTCCGGGGCCTGGAGCAATGGCTACGTCGACGCCAAGCGTCCGCGCAACACGCCATATGCCAGCCACGATGCGCAGGACCCGATGCCGCGCATCAGCTATGTCGACGCGGCCGGCAACCATTACTGGCGCAACCTTTTCGACCCTTCCAGCGAGACCCGGGTCACCGGGTACCCGCCGTCGCTGTATTTTTCGTTGCGCTTCGTGGCCAATACCCGCGCGGCCGCGTTCGCCGCGCCGGTGGACGGCGTCTCGCAGGTGTTCCTCTACTGGCTGGACCAGGACCACGCCGAACAGATCACCTTCGACGACGGCCAGAAGGACCTGCACTCCCGGCCCTGGATCTGGCAGGCGCCGGAATTCGGCGGCGCGTACGTGCTGGCGACGGTGGTGGACGACACCGAGTTGCGGCTGTACGTCCTGCCTCCGGGCGGCAGCCCTGGCGACTGGGCGGTGACCGGCAGCATCCGCACGCCCGAGCGCGGGGTGATCAACTCGCCGGAACCTTTCGTGCACAACGGCAAGTCGTACCTGCTGTTCACCGCGAGCAAGCCGCCGGCAACCTATCCCTCGACGATCTTCCTGGCCGGAATCGACGAGGCTGCGCCGGTGCCGTTGCAGCTGACGCCGGACGTTCCCCTGCGGATCCGCACCGACCCGGAAGTGTTCGTGGCCAACGACGGCCCCTACATCTATTACAACCGGGCGGTGATCGTCGGCGATGGCGACCAGTACTGCCTGCCATGCAACGAGGGCTGGTACCGCACGTACACCGGGCTGCCGCCGGCGCAATGACCGGGCATCGCCGCCGGCGTGGACCAGGGCGGGGCTAGCCAGTCGGGGTGGCGCCCCGCGCCGGTTCCGGGCCGAGCTTGAAGCGGCACACGTGGCCGCCGCGGACGATGCATTCCATGTGATGGATGCGACGGCCACTGGCCGCCTCCATGTAGGCCAGGTCGAACTTGCACACCTCCGGATGCTGCCGCGCCAATGCGTGGAACACGCAATTGAAGGCCTCCACCTGCCAGTCCTCGCCGTGGCGTGCGGGCACCGCCTCGTAGCCCAGCGCGTCGAGCCGTTGCGCCAGGCCGCGCGCCAGCGCCTCGCTGCCCGCGTCGGCGTCCAGCAGCGGCTGGGTCGCGGCGACGGTGGCGCCGAGTTCCTGCAGCAGCGCGCCGACATCTTCCTCGCCCATGCGCGCATGCAGCTGTGACAACAGCGCGGCGGCAATCGCGCCGTAGTTGCGCGGGAACAGTTCGCGTCCCTCGGGAGTCAGCCCGAACCGTGCCTGCGGGCGGCCGCCGGTCGGGCGCGACTGCACCCGCTCGACGTAGCCGCGGCCGGTGAGCGCGGTCAGGTGCTGGCGGACCGCGTTGTGGCTGACGTGCAGGCGCTCGCACAGTTCCTCGACCGCGCAGCCACCGGCATTGAACAGCAGCTGCCGCAACAGCCGCTGCTGGGTATCGCCAAAGCGCGCCAGTCCCATGGCCATGCGCGCGCTCAGCTCGCCTTGTCGGGGAACTGCTTGGCGATGGCGCCGGCGAGCGCGTCGGCGATCATGTCCATGTGCGCCTGCATCGCGGTCCACTCGGTCGCTTCGCCGGCGGTGTCGCCCTTCATGATCAGGGTGACCTGCGAGGAATGATGCGCGCCGTGGGCCAGCAGCAGGCCGCGCACGGTGTCTTCGGGCAGGTTGGGGTTGGCGCCGGCGAGGAACCTGGCGATCTCGCCGGCATTGGCGGTGAGGTCGGCCATGGCTTTTTCGGCGCCGGCTTCATCCTTGGCGGCGCGCGTGTCGGTGAGTGCCTTCACCGCACCCCAGTGGCCGCCGAGCAACGTCAGCATCTGGTCGCCGGCGGCATTGCCGTAGAAGCCGCCGACCGCGCTGGCGATCTGCTTGGCGTTGTCGACCACCGCGCCGGCCGCGGCCTTGGCGTCGGCATCGTTGCCGGCATGGACGGCGATCGCGTAGTCGCGGGCATGGACGATGTGGCCGTGCCAGAGTTCGCGCATCGCGTCCTGCAGCTTCGGCGCGGCGACTTCCGCGGCGGCCTCGGCGGCAGCGGCGGCGGGGGCGGCCTGGGTCGCTACCGGCGCGGATTCGGCCGCATCGGGTGCGGCGGTATCGGCCGGCGGGGCCGCCTGGTGGCAGCCGGCCAGCGCCAGCGCCACGGCCAGGCCGAGGGGTTTGAGTGAGATCGACATCGAAGGCTCCATGGGCACGTCGCGGGGTGCGACCCGGCCATCCTGCGCCGCTCCACGATATCTGCCAGTGACGTATGTGTAAAGGCCACCCTGTGGAGGAGTCCCGCCACCAGAACGTCCGTTCGACGCATCAACCGCCCGCGGCCGGCAGTGCCGCCATGTCCATCCAGAACGCCTCCCAGACGTGACCGTCGGCATCGGCCAGGCTGCGGCTGTACATGAAGCCCAGGTCCTGCCTGGGGTTGACGTCGGCGCGGCCGCCATGGCGGCCAGCCGCCTCGACCATGGCATCCACCGCCGCGCGGTCTTCCAGCGAGAGCGCCAGCAGCACCTCGCTCGCCGTCGGCGGCGGGATCGGGCGGCTGGTGAAGCCGCGCCACTTGTCGTGCGTGAGCAGCATGACGCTGATCGCCTCGCTCCAGGCCATGCACGCGGCGGTGTCGTCGGTGAACTGCGCGTTGTTGGTGAAGCCCAGGGCCGCATAGAAGGCCATCGCAGCATCGAGGTCGGCGACGGGGAGGTTGACGAAGAGCATGCGGGTCATGCGCGGATCCTTTCATGGTCGGGTGCCCTGGCGACGATCGGGCGCAGCGGAAATCGACAGGCGCGGGGCAACGCGCTGCCGTTCCCCTGACCAGGATCAATCCCACGGGCGCCGCCGCGGCGCAGACTCGATCCACCGCAGAAGGAATTTGCCATGCATCCGTTCCCCCACGTGTACCGCGTCCAAGCGCGCGGCGGCAGCCAGGGCCGCCTGGTCCTGGAAACCGAGGGCGTCGCCCCGCTGGAATCCTCCGCGCCCGCCGAGTTCGACGGCCCCGGCGATCGCTGGTCGCCCGAAGGCCTGCTGGTGGCTGCGGTCGCCGACTGCTTCATCCTCACCTTCCGCGCAGTGGCACGCGCGGCCGGGATCGACTGGAGCGCGCTGGCGGTGTCGGTCGACGGCACCCTGGACCGGCAGGAGAGGATCACGGCGTTCACCGCCTTCGACCTGCATGCGACGCTGACGGTCGCCCCCGGCACCGATGCCGCGCAGGCGCAGGCCGCGTTGCAGCGCGCGGAGGAACGCTGCCTGGTCTCCAACTCGCTGAAGGCGCCGGTGCACCTGGCCACGACGCTGCAGGAAACCTGAGCCACCCATCGCGGCTATCCTCGCCGCATGTGCCTGATCGCCTTCGCCCTCGACCAGCACCCGCGCTACCGGCTGCTTCTGGTGGCCAACCGCGACGAGTTGCACGCGCGCGCCGCCGCGCCTGCCGGGCCGGATCCGCGGGACCCGGAGGTGTACGGCGGCCGCGACCTGGAACAGGGCGGCAGCTGGCTGATGGTGTCGCGGCGCGGACGCCTGGCGGCGGTCACCAACGTGCGCGTGCGGCCGCTGGACGCCACCCACCCGCGCTCGCGCGGGGCGCTGGTGCGCGGCTTCGCGGCAGCCGCGACGAGTGGTGACGCCTGGCTCGATGGCGTCGCGCCGATGGCGGCCGACTTCGGCCCGTTCAACCTGCTGCTGTGGGACGGCCGCGATCTTGCGTTCGCCAGCAACCATCCGCGGTTCGCGCGCCACGCGGTGGCGCCGGGCCTGCACGCCGTGTCCAACGGCGCCTTCGATGCGCCTTGGCCCAAGAGCAACCGCGCCAGCCGTGCACTGGCGGACTGGCTGCGCAACGGCGTGCCGGCAGAGGCCCAGGCTGCGGATGTTGCCCCCTTGCTGCACGCACTGACCGACCAGACCCCGGCGCCGGACGCGGAACTGCCGGACACCGGGATCGGCGTGGCCCTGGAACGCCGCCTGTCGCCGCCGTTCGTGCGCGACGCCCGCTACGGCACGCGTTGCAGCACCGTGGTGCTGGTGCAGGAACACGGCATCCGTTTCGTCGAACGGCGCTTCGGGCCGGATGCGGAGGTGCTGGGGGAAAGCGACGTCTGGCTGCCGCGGTTGCCGGGCCGGTAGCATCGCAATGGCGCGCCCGGGCGATGGTTCCCTGCGGAGTTTTCTGGGCCCACCAGGACTCGAACCTGGAACCAAAGGATTATGAGTCCTCTGCTCTAACCATTGAGCTATAGGCCCGCACGCGCGGAATTATGCGGTGAAACGACAAGCCCCGCCGTGCGCGGGGCTTGTCGTTGGCGCAATGGAACGCGAGCGACGGTTACCGTCCCGGCTCCTCGGGCGCTGCCTCGGGCACGGGTGTCGCGTTGGCATCCCCGGTCGCCTCGAGCCCGATCCCGGCATCCGGCGGGATCACAACCGGTGTGGTCGGCGTCACCCGCCAGATCGTGTTCGCCAGGTCGTCGGCGACGATCAGCGCGCCGCGCGGATCCACGGTGACGCCGACCGGGCGTCCGCGGGTGAGGCCGTCGGCGCCGTGGAAGCCGGAGACGAAGTCGACCGGATCGCCGGCGGGACGGCCGTCGCGGAACGGCACGAACACCACCTTGTAACCGACCGGGGGATCGCGGTTCCAGCTGCCGTGTTCGCCGATGAAGACGCCATCGGCGAACGGCGCGCCCATCGCGGCCGACGAGAACGACAGGCCCAGCGCCGCCACGTGCGAGCCCAGCGCATAGTCCGGCGCGATCGCGGCGGCCACCTTGTCGGGATCCTGCGGCATCACCCGGGTGTCGGCATGCTGGCCCCAGTACGCGTAGGGCCAGCCGTAGAAGGCGCCCGGCTTCACCGAGGTCAGGTAGTCGGGCACCAGGTTCGGCCCGATTTCGTCGCGCTCGTTCACCACCGCCCACAGCACGCCCGTGCCGGGCTGCACCGCAAGCGCGGTTGGATTGCGCAGGCCGGTGGCGTAGGTCCGGTGCATGCCGGTCGCCGGGTCGATCTCCCAGACCACCGCGCGATCGACTTCCACGTCCATGCCGCGCTCGGTGATGTTGCTGTTGGAGCCGATGCCGACGTACAGGCGGCTGCCGTCCTCGCTGGCCGCGAGCGATTTCGTCCAGTGGTGGTTGATCCGCGAAGGCAGCGTCGCGACGTGGGTCGGCGGCCCGCTCGCCTGGGTCTGGCCGCTGGCGTAGTCGAACTTCACCAGCTCGCCCTGGTTGGCGACGTACAGCGTGTTGCCGACCAGCGCCAGGCCGTAGGGGGCGTCGAGGTCGCCGGCGAACACCGTCTTCAGTTCGTAGTTGCCGTCGCCGTCGGCATCGCGCAGCAGGGTCAGGCGGTTGCCGCTCTTCACCGCGGTGTTGCCCTTGGCCTTGATGTAGCCAGCGACCACGTCCTTGGGCTTGAGCTTGGGCGCGTGGCCGCCGCGGCCCTCGGCGACGAGGATGTCGCCGTTGGGCAGCACCAGGGTCTGCCGCGGGATGCCGAGGCCGGTGGCGATCGCGCGGACCGTGTAGCCCTTGGGCACGGTCGGCGTGCGGTCGCCCCAGTTCGCCGGCTTGGCGATGGTCATGTTCGGCATCAGGCCGCGTTCGGGCGCCGGCAGCTCGGGGCTGGCACCGTACTGGTGCATGTCCGGTGCCGACGCGTTGCAGGCGGCGAGCAGCGCCGCGGCGAGCGCGGTGGACGGCGTGCGGGCGAGGCGCGCGCGGTTCATCGCACGCCTCCCGGGCGCAGGCCGGCGAATGCGAGCCAGGTCGCGAGCAGTGCAGGCAGGAACGCGGCGGCGGTCAGGTACATCGCCGCCGGCATGATCGCCCAGGCGTCGCGACCATGCTGCAGCGCCGCGAAGAAGCCCACCACCCAGGTGGCGACCAGCAGCAGCAGGTACAACGCCCGCTGGCGGCCGCGATAGCCGCCCAGCAGCGCGCAGGCCAGGGCGATGGTCGCCAGCACCATGGCCCCGATCAGCAGCCAGGAGGCGAAGTTGCTCCACTGGATCTCGTGGAAACGGGAATAGGCGTGGTCGCACAGGTGCGCCGCCAGGAACAGCGGCAACGCCCCCGCCAGCACGGCCGCGTGGAACAGCTCCAATCCACCGGGCCCGGCCCGGTTCGCGACGATGCCCATGTCCCCCTCCTCCGCCTCTGCGTGCTCCAAGCATTCAGCCTGGAACATTAGGACGGCGTGAGGCCTGCGACGTTACTCGATGTCGAGGAAGCTGCGCAGCTGCTCGGAGCGGCTGGGATGGCGCAGCTTGCGCAGGGCCTTGGCCTCTATCTGCCGGATCCGCTCGCGGGTGACGTCGAACTGCTTGCCGACCTCCTCGAGGGTGTGGTCGGTGTTCATGTCGATGCCGAAGCGCATGCGCAGCACCTTGGCCTCGCGCGGGGTCAGCCCGGCCAGCACGTCGCGCACCGTTTCCATCAGGTTGGTGTCGGTGGTGGCGTCGATCGGGGACATCACGTTGGTGTCCTCGATGAAGTCGCCCAGGTGCGAGTCCTCGTCGTCGCCGATCGGGGTCTCCATGGAGATCGGCTCCTTGGCGATCTTCATGACCTTGCGGATCTTGTCCTCGGGCATGTCCATTTCCTTGGCCAGCTCCTCGGGCGTGGCCTCGCGGCCGAACTGCTGGAGCATCTGCCGGGAAATGCGGTTGAGCTTGTTGATCGTCTCGATCATGTGCACCGGGATGCGGATGGTGCGCGCCTGGTCGGCGATCGAGCGGGTGATCGCCTGGCGGATCCACCAGGTCGCGTAGGTCGAGAACTTGTAGCCGCGGCGGTATTCGAACTTGTCCACCGCCTTCATCAGGCCGATGTTGCCTTCCTGGATCAGGTCGAGGAACTGCAGCCCGCGGTTGGTGTACTTCTTGGCGATCGAGATCACCAGGCGCAGGTTGGCCTCGACCATTTCCTTCTTGGCCTTGCGCGCCTTGGCTTCGCCGTAGGCCATCGCGCGGCTGATGTCCTTGGTCTCGGCCAGCGTCACCATCATCGACTTCTCCAGCGCGATGGTGGCTTCCTGCTCGGCGATGATCTGGTCCTTGACGTCGCGCAGGCCGCTGGACCACTTCTGCTTGCGCTTGAGGACGTCGTCGACCCAGTGCAGGTTGGTCTGGTTGCCTTCCCACGCGCGGATGAAGTCCTTGCGCGGCATCTTGGCCACGCGCGTGGACAACTCGAGGATGCGGCGCTCGTGGTCCTTGATCTCGCCCAGCACCTCGCGCAGCTTGCGCACCAGGGTGTCGACCAGCGGCAACGGCAACTTCAGGGTCATGAACAGCGCCGCCATGTCCTCGCGCAGCTTCAGCGCCGGCTTGGCGCTGGGGCCGTTCTTGGCATAGGTCTTCTGGAACTTGGCGTACAGCGCACCAAGCTCTTCCATCCGGCGCGCGACCTCGGCAGGATCCGGACCGGTGGGGCCGGCTTCTTCCTCGGAGTCGTCACTGCTGTCGTCGTCGTCTTCATCGGCCTCGTCGTCGTCCTTGCCGTTGCTGGCGGCATTGGCGGCGGGCGCGGGCGCGGGCACAGGTTCGTCGTCGAGGCCGTCGTTGAAGCCGACCACCAGCTCGGCCAGGCGCTTCTTGCCGGCCTTGTGCAGTTCCCAGTCCTCGAGCAGCAGGTTGATCGACCACGGGAAGCTGGCCAGCGAGGACAGCATCTGGTTGAGGCCTTCCTCGATGCGCTTGGCGATCGCGATCTCGCCCTCGCGGGTCAGCAGCTCGACCGTGCCCATCTCGCGCATGTACATGCGCACCGGGTCGGTGGTGCGGCCGCCCTCGGCGTCCAGCGCCGACAGCGTGGCGGCGGCTTCCTCGGCGGCGGTGTCATCGACCTCGCGGCCGCTGCCGGACTGGCCCGCGAGCAGCAGGGTCTCGGCGTCGGGCGCGATTTCATGCACCTCGATGCCCATGCCGTTGATCATGCCGATGATGTCTTCGATCTGCTCCGGGTCGACCATGTCGTCGGGCAGGTGGTCGTTGACTTCGGCGTAGGTCAGGTAACCCTGTTCCAGGCCCTTGCTGATCAGAAGCTTGATGTCGGATTGCGGGGCCTGACGTTCGTTGGCCATAGGGGGCGTGCCACCGGAAAAGGGGTGAAAAGAACCGTGCATTATACCGCGCAGGGGCTGGACTGGCTTGCCGGGCGGATCAACAGCGCCTGCGCGCGCGCTTGAAGGCCGCTTGCGCCGGTTGCGGCAGGTCAACTCCGCAGCAGGAAGGTGACCGGGCCGTCGTTGACCAGGCTGACCGTCATATGGGCACCGAAACGGCCGCTTTCCACCCCCGGGGCATGGATTTGCCGGCAGGAGGCCAGCAATTGGGCGAAGATCCGTTCAGCCTCGGCCGGCGGCGCGGCGGTGCTGAAGCCCGGGCGCATCCCCGAGGCGGTATCGGCGGCGAGGGTGAACTGGCTGACCAGCAGCAGGCCGCCGCCGGTTTGCGCCAGCGATTGGTTCATGCGGCCCTGTTCGTCGGCGAAGACGCGATAGCCGAGCAGGCGCTGGGTCATCCGCGCGACCTGCGCGGCGCCATCTCCCGGTTCGACCCCGACCAGCGCCAGCAGGCCGGGGCCGATCGCGCCCACGGTCGCGCCATCGACGACGACCGCGGCGGAAGTGACGCGCTGGATCAGCGAAAGCATGCGGCCATTGTAGGAGGCAAGGGGATTGCGCGGCCGGGGTGAGAGCCGCCACGGCGTCGAGCGCTGCGTCGCCCGCTTGCCCTGCGCGATACTGCGGACGTTCGCGGCTGCGGCCGCTGCCACCGACAATGGGTCCGATGACGCAGTTCGCCGCCAGGTTCCTGCATGCCCTCGCCGCGGCGGTCGGCCGCCTGCCCTGGGCCTGGCGCAACCGCCTGGGCGATGCCGTTGCCGTGCTGTGGCGGGCGCTGGATGCGCGCGAATCCCGGGTGGCGCGGCGCAACCTGGCGCTGGCGTATCCCGAACTGGAACCCGCCGCGCGCGACCGGCTGCACCTGGCGATCCTGCGCAGCACCGCGCGCCAGGCGCTGGAGACGCTGTGTTTCTGGACCCGGCCGCATGCCGAAAACCTCGCGCTGCTGCGGGAAATGCACGGCGTCGAATTGTTCGACACCGCGCTCGCCTGCGGGCGTGGCGTGATCGTCGCCGCACCGCACTACGGCAACTGGGAACTGCTGAACCAATGGCTGGCGACGCGCACCGAGCTGGCGATCCTGTACCGGCCGCCGGAGTCGAAGATCGGCGAGGCCTTCCTGCAACGGGTGCGCGCCGACGACGGCGGTCGCGTCACCCAGGTACGCGCCGAGGGCAGCGCCGTGCGGCGATTGTTCAAGCTGCTGCAGGGCGGCGGCGTGGTCGGGATCCTGCCGGACCAGCAGCCCAAGGCCGGCGACGGCGCCTTCGCGCCGTTCTTCGGCAAGCCGGCGCTGACCATGACCCTGCTGCCGCGGCTGGCCGCCCGCACCGGCGCGGTGGTGCTGCTGGCGTATTGCGAGCGCCTGGCGCCGCAGCCCGGAGCACCGGCGTTCGCCCTGCGCATCGAGGCAGCCCCGGTGGAGATCGCCGCGTCCGATCCGGGCGTCGGCGCCGCCGCGCTCAATGCCGCGGTCGAGCGCATCGCCCGGCGCGACCCGGCGCAATACCAGTGGACCTACAAGCGCTACACGCTGCGGCCGCCGGGCAGCGGCGAAGACAATCCCTACCGCGACCTGGAGCGGCACTGATGGGGGCACTGCGATGAACGAAGCGCTGCCTCCGGCAACGCCGGCGGACGATGACCACGGCGACTGGCAGCCGCTGCCACCACGCGCGCGGCGCTGGTTCATCGTCAACGGGCTGGCCTACGCGATTCCCTTCGCCCTGGTGCCGGCGCTGCTGGCCGGTGGCTTCGAACTGGCAACGCCGTGGCGATACGCGCTCGCCGGCGCACTGCTGGGTGCCGCCTTCGGCGCCTGGCTCGGCAACAAGCACTGGAAGCACACCCGCTGGCGGCTCGACGACGACGGCTTCAGCCTGCGCCGCGGTCGGCTGTGGCGCTCGGAAACCCGGCTGCCGGCCTCGCGCGTGCAGCACCTGGACCTCAAGCGCGGCCCGTTGCAGCGCCGCTACGCACTGGCGACGCTGGTGATCCATACCGCCGGCACGCGCCACAGCGCGGTCGCCGTCGGCGGCCTCGACGAAGGCGATGCCGAGCGCCTGCGCGACCGCCTCGCGCACCAGCTCGACGATGAAGACGATGACGCCTGACCGTCGGCGCGTCGGCAGCGGGTGCGGCGAATGAGCGACGACGTCCACGCCGCCGAGCGCCGGCTGCACCCGCTGTCCTGGCTGTTCGTGCTGATCCAGCAGCTCAAGCAGTTCGTCGTGCCGCTGCTGGCACTGCTGCTGTTCGGGCGCGGCGCCGGCCCGGGCGACGACCGCCAGTGGTGGCCGCTCATTGGCGTTGGCGTGCTGGCGCTGGCGTCGGTCTGGCAGTACCTGACCTATCGCTACCGGATCGAGGCCGACAGCCTGGTGGTGCGCAGCGGGGTGCTGCACCGCAGCCTGCGGCAGATCCCGTTCGCGCGGATCCACAACGTCGCCCTGCACCAGTCGCTGCTGCATCGGCTGTTCGGCGTGGCCGAGGTGCGGCTGGAATCGGCCGGCGGCAAGAAGCCCGAAGCCCAGATGCGGGTGCTGCGGCTGTCCGACGCGCTGGCGCTGGAAAGGCTGGTGCGGCGTCGCGGTGCCGCCGTCGCGGCCCCGGCGCACGGCGCGGTGGCGGCCGATCCCGAGGCCGCGACCACGCTGCTACGACTTCCGCCCGCCGAGGTGCTGCGGCTGGGGCTGGTCTCCAATCGTGGCCTGATCGTGGTCGGCGGCGGCTTCGCCGCGCTCTCGCAGTTCAACTCGCGATTGCTGTCGAACCTGTTCGAGGGCTGGGGCCAGGCCCTGTTCGGCTTTGCCGGGCAGCACCACTTCGGCGTTCCACAGTACGCGCTCGTCGGCGTGAGCCTGCTGCTGGCCTTCGTCCTGCTGCTGCGGTTGTTCTCGATCGTGCTGGCGCTGCTGCAGTACTTCGGCTTCCGCCTCGACGAACACGGCCGCCGGCTCACGGTCGAACGCGGGCTGCTGACGCGGCTGCGCACCAGCACCTCGCGGCGCAGGATCCAGGCGTGGACCCTGCGCGAAGGCCTGCTGCATCGCTGGCTCGGGCGCCGCAGCCTGCAGATCGACAGCGCGGCCTCCGAGGACCATGGGCAACAACGCGCGCTGCGCGAACTGGCGCCGATCGCCACGCCCGATGCCTGTGATGCGCTGGTCCGGCACCTGCTGCCGCGCGCCAGCTGGCCGCCGCGCGAGTGGCAACCGCTGCACCCGCGCGCGTGGCTGCGGCTGTGCCTGCCGGGGGCGCTGCTGGCGCTGCTGGCGGGCGCGGCGCTGGCGTGGCGGTTCGGCGCGTGGGGACTGACGGCGCTGCTGTGGCTGCCGTGGGCGGCATTCGTCGCGCGCCAGCATGCGCACCGCGCCGGGTACGCCTGCGACGGAGGGCTGGTGGCCCTGCGCGAAGGCTGGTGGTCGCGGCACTGGCGCTTCGCCGAGCTCGACAAGCTGCAGGCGCTGCAGCTCACGCAATCGCCGCTGGACCGCAGCCTCGGCATGGCCACGCTGTGGCTCGACAGCGCCGGCGCCGGGGCGCTGTCGCCGCCGCTGCGCCTGCGCTACCTGCCCGTGGCCCGGGCGCGCGCGCTGCATGCGCAACTGGGCCACGAAGTCGCCCGCCGGAAACTGCGCTGGTGAACGCCGCCCCCGACAAGCCGCCGCTCAGCGGCGTGGTGATCGCCAAGGACGAGGGCGACCGCATCGGCCGCTGCGTCGCCAGCCTGGCCGCGTTGTGCCGCGAGGTGCTGGTGCTGGACTCGGGCTCCGGCGACGACACCGCGGCCAACGCGATCGCCGCGGGTGCGCGCGTGGAACAGCAAGCCTGGCTTGGCTTCGCCGCGCAGAAGAACGCCGCGATCGCACGCGCCAGCCAGCCCTGGGTGCTGCTGCTGGATGCCGACGAATGGCTCGACGAAGACGCGGCGTCGCGGCTGCGCGCGTTGTTCGCCAGCGGCCGGGTCGAGCGCGCCGACGTCTGGCGGTTGCAGCGGCGCACGCATTTCCTGGGCACGCCGCTCAACCACGGCGGCTGGGGCAAGGAACGCGTCGAGCGCCTGTTCCGCGCCGACCTGCGCTACCTGCCGGCGCAGGTGCACGAGAAACTCGACCTGTCCGGCCGCCGCGTCGCCGGGGTGGCTGCGCGGATCGAGCACGACACCGCGCGCAGTTTCGATGAATACGCCGCCAAGCTGCAGCGCTATGCGCAACTGTGGGCCGGCCAGCGCCACGCCGCCGGCAAGCGTGCCGGCGCGTACGCGGCGCCCTTGCACGCCGGCGCCCACTGGCTCAGGAACTACCTCCTGCGCGGCGGTTTCCTCGACGGCGAAATGGCGCGTCGCTACCATGCCCTGCACGCGCGTTACGTGCACGACAAGTACCGGCGGCTGCGCCTGTTGCAGCAGCGGGATTGACGCAGAGGCCGCCATGCCACCCGACGCTCCCGCCCGCATGCGCCTTCCCGACCGCCACCTTGACCTGGGCTGCGGCAAGTTCCCGCGCAATCCCTACGGCCGTGGCCAGCTGGCGGGCGTCGACATCCGACCGCTGCCGGCGGCGCCGGACTTCGACTATCGCACCGCCAACCTCAGCCTCGAGCCGATCCCGCACGCGGATTCCAGCTTCGGGTCGATCTCGGCCTACGATTTCATCGAGCACGTGCCACGCATCCTGGCGACGGCCGATGGAACCGGCACCCGTTTCCCGTTCGTCGAACTGATGCAGGAGGTGTGGCGGGTGCTGGCACCCGGCGGCCGCTTCTACGCCCTGACCCCGGCCTATCCTTACGCCGCGGCGTTCGCCGACCCCACCCACGTCAATATCATCACCGAGCAGACGCACGAATATTTCTGCGGCGCCGCGCCGCTGGCGCGGATGTACGGGTTCGGCGGCCGCTTCGACGCGCTGCGCGTGCAATGGACCCATCCCGGCGACGCGTATGGCGCCGACCCGGGCGCGCCCGAGAACCGCGCGCGACGCACCGGGCTCAGGCTGTTGGCCAGCCGCTTGCGCGCGGCCTCGCGCCGGCTGCGCGGCAAGGGTGCGCAGGAGCGCGACGGCAGCGTGTACCTGCTGTGGGAGCTGGAAGCGGTCAAGGACGCGCCGGCCCGCTGACGCGCCGGCTGCCATGGCACCGATCACGGGAAAAGCCGGCATGCAGCGCGACAGCGTCGACCTGCGCGACGTGAGCCTGGTCTGCGTGGAGACGCGGCGCCCGCAGCTGGCGCTGTACGCGCTCGCGCGCTGCCTGCGCCAGGCGCGCTTCAGGGAGGTGCGGCTGCTGGGTTCCGGGCAACCGGTGGCGGCGCCCGCCGCGGCCGCGGACGCACTGCGCGACGCCGATGTCGAGTTCGTCCCGATCCGCGCGCTCGCCAGCGTCGCCGACTATTCGCGGTTCATGGTCCGCGAACTCGGGCAGTACTTCTCCGGCAGCCACGCGCTGGTCGTGCAGTGGGACGGTTTCATCACCGACGCCGGCCGCTGGGATCCGCGCTTCCTGGAATACGACTACATCGGCGCGCCGTGGCCCGGGCAGGTGCCGGCCGTGGGCAATGGCGGCTTCTCGCTGCGCTCGCGCCGCCTGGTCGATGCGCTGCAGGCCATGGATACGCCGGTCACGCACCCGGAGGACCACTGCATCTGCGGCCGCTATCGCCCCCGGCTGGAACGCGATCACGGCGTGCGCTTCGCTCCGCTGGACGTCGCCACCGCGTTCTCGTGGGAAGCGCTGGAGCCGCCGCAGCCGGCGTTCGGCTTCCACGCCTTCTTCAACTTCCATCGCGTGCTGACGGAAGACGAACTGCTCGCGTATTTCACGCTTTGCGACGCGCCGTTGCTGCAGGCCGTGCCGGCGCGGCGGCTGCTGAAGCAGCTGTACCGCAACTCGATGCACCGCGCGGCCGACAGGCTGCATGCGATCCGGATGGCCGGGCCACCGGGGATGCGGATCGATGCGCTCAAGCTGCGGGCGTTCGCGCGGGCACGCGCGCTGGTGCATGCGGGTTGATGTCGCCCCCCACCACGGCGCTCACGACTCCAGCGCCGCCAGCAGGTTGGCGCGGAATTGCGCATCGGCCTCCAGGTAGTGCCGGCGCGCGGCCGCGGACATGGCCGACAGCTGCTGCGGGTCCAGTGCCAGGGCGCGGGCGACCGCGTTTTCGATCCCAGCCACGTCGACCAGGAACTTCAACGCGAGATTGATCGTTCCCGTGCGCACCGGCGGCACCAGCAGGCCACGATCGGGGCGCACCAGCTCGTTCATCGGCGGGCCATCGGTGGTGATCACCACCGCCCCGGTCGACATCGCCTCCATCAGCGCATGGCCGAAACCCTCGACTTCGGACGTGCAGACATGGAAGGCATGCATGTTCTGCAGGCGCCGCAGCGCGGCGTCGTCCATGCGCCCGGGCCGGTAGTCGATGTTGCCGGCGAGCGGGGGCCTGATCGACGCATCCCTGGCGAAATGCACCACGGTCAGGCGCGGCCACTCCGGGTGGCGCTGCCACGCCTCCAGCAGGAGCTGCGTGCCCTTGGCCTGGCTGCCGCCCGCCAGGTGGAAGAAGCTGCGTTCGCGCGGTACCCGCTCGTCCAGCCGGTCCAGGCTGGTGAAGCCGATGTAGCGCGTCGCGCATCCCAGCTTGTCGAAGATGTCCACGGCGTGCCGGGTCTTGCACAGGACCCGCTCGAAATCCGGGAGCAACGGCCGCCATTCGGGCCGGAACCACTCGGGGTTGGGGATCAGCAGGTTGCGCCGGCCTGCGGGCAGGCAGCGCGGATAGATCCGTTCGATGAAGACCTGGATCGGCACCGGCCCATGCAGGAAGCCGTGCACGCGCAGTTCCAGCTCGCGCAGGCGGTTGCGCAGGCCGCTGCCCCCGTAGGCGAGGATGTCCACGTTCCTGCCGGCGCCGCGCAAGGTCGCGGCCACCAACTGCAGGTCCCGGCTCAAGCCGACGCCGTTGTCGCGGCTGATGACACGGATGTCGGGCCTCGACGCCGCCGCGCCATCGTCCGCGAGGCCCGCGCCGCGGACACGCGGAGGGCGCCGGGTTCCCGCAACGCGGGCCGATGTCGGGTTGCCGCCGCGCCCTGATTCCGCCTCCCGCAGGCACAGGCCCAGCAGGATGCCCCCCAGGATCGCATACAGGCTTGCGGTCAACTGGTGCTTGAACAGCGACTGCGTCAAGCCGCAGAGCACGTAGGCCATCACCAGCATCGCGCCCGCCCAGGCGCTTCCGACCGGCAGATTGCGCAATCCCGACGCCCGCAGCGTGCGCACGAACCACAGCAACGGCAGTGCGTAGATCGCGAAGATCGCGAGGATGCCGGGAATGCCCAGCGTCGCCGCCCATTCGGCCAGGTCGTTGTGCGCGTGGTCGAGCGTGCACAGCATCCGCCGCGGCGCGCGCACGCAGGACGGCAGGGAACGCACGGCCTGCGCGAAGTTGTCCACCCCGATCCCGGTCAACGGGTGTTGCACGAAGGCGTCCGCCGCCAGTCGCACCAGCCGCAACCGCGCGCCGGTCGATGTGTTGTTGTTGCCCTGCTCGTACTGGCTGATGTCCTGGTTGAACTCGGCGATCCGGGCGTGGTTGCTCAATGCGGGCACCGCAAGCACCAGCACCGCGATGGCGGCAACGACGGCCCCGATCACCAGCAGCCGTCGCACGATGGCGCGTCGCGCGCCACCCCATGCCATGGCCACCAGCAGCAACAGCACGCCCGGCCAGGCGCCGCGACTTCCACTCAACACGATGCTCGCCAGCCCCAACGCCAGCAACAGCGCCAGGCCCGGTGTCGGTTGGCGCGGCTGCGCCCTGCAGAACGCAACCAGCACCATGAGTACCAGCACGACTTCGGCAAAGACGATCGGATTGGACCAGCCGTGCGCGCGCGGGCTCCCGGCCGCCACCTGGGCGACGGCGACGACGAAGGCGGCCACCAGGCCGAAAGCCGCGCCCGACCACAACGCGGCCATGGGCGGACGCAGGGCATAGGCCCAGGCCAGGCACCAGGGCAGCAGCAGCAGGCGTGCCCGGCTGTCGATCGAATCCCATTCCAGGTCGAACACCTGGCGCGACACCACCGCCAGCGCCAGCACGGCCGTCGCCAGCAGTGCCATCGCCCGCAACGGAGCGACGATGTGCCTGGCTTCGTGCAGCAGCACCGGCAGCGCCAGCGCCGAGGACAGCAGCAGCAACAGCGCAAACGGCATCAATCCATGCGGCAACGCCAATGCCAGCGCCGGCAGGCACCAGAGCGCAGCGGCGGCAAGCAACCGGGCGATGCCGTCGCGATCAAGTCCTGGATGCATCACCGCGACCACGACTCCCGGGTGTCGACGTGGCGGGATTTTCGCGCACCGGCCGCTGGCCTGTCATCGCACGCCGGGAATGCCTTCGCACGCCGCGCCCGACCGCACCCGGCGTCGGCGGTCACTCGCGCAGTCCCGGCGCGCAGGCGCGGGTCGCCGCGGCCGGCAGCAGCCACCATTCGCGGCGGTTGGCGCTGCCGAGCGGCTGCGCGTGCGCACGATCGATGCACGCGGCCAACGCGGTGTCCTGCACCAGCAGCCAGCGCCGCGCTGGCGCCTGCGCCTGCCAGGCGAGGCCGGCGCGCAATTGCGCGTCCGGCGCGCGGCGGAAGCCGAAGGTCGCGGCCGGGCGGTCGGCCATGAGCAGGTTCTGCTCCTTCCAGGCCACCAGGCCGAGCTCGGCCCGCGGGCCGATCCGGGCGCCGACGTCGCGCATCAGCCCGCGCGCGGAGCTGGAATCGTTGAGCAGCGGATAGGCGACCAGCCCGTACAGCACCCACAGTCCCGCCAGCAACGACAGCAGTCCGGCGGCGGCGCGCGCGCGCCCGAACCACAGCAGGCTGCCGAAGCCCCAGGCAGCCACGCCGACCAGCATCCACGCGCCCGCATGTGCCTGCGCCAGCGACAGCCCGCGTTCGACGAGGAGCTTGTGCTCGAACGACGGCGTTCCGGCCAGCATCGCGATGCCCAGCACCAGCGCCGCCAGCGCCAATGCCGCGCCGAACGCCAGCGCCAGCCATTGCGCCGCAGGCCGGCGCAGGATGCCGGGCAACAGCGGCGCCAGCGCGAGGCAGACCATCGGCAACGCCGGCAGCACGTACATGTCGCGCTTGCCGGAGGGGATCGAGAAGAACAGCAGCACCAGCAACCACCATGCCAGCGGCAGCAGGTAACGCGGGTCGCGACGTCGCAGGCGCCGGCGCCAGGCCGGCACGGCCCATGGCAATGCCAGCATGGCCGGCAGCCACAGCGTTGCCATCACTTCCATGAAATACCACGGCGGCTGCCCGTGCGCCCAGGAATCGGCGTAGCGCTTGGCGGTCTGCCGGAACAGGATGTCGTCGAGGTAGGCGCGGTAGGCGGGATCGGGATTCGACGTTGCCGCGAGCACCATCGGCAGCACCCAGATCGCGGCCGCGACCACGAAGGCCAGCGGCCCCAGCCAGAAGCGCCAGCCGCCACCGGATATCCGGCGCGCCGGCAGCCGGATCCCGCGCCAGCCCCGCAGCGTCGCCCAGGCCGCCGGCAGCAGCATCGCCAGCGCCAGCACGCCCACGCCCTTGGTGATCGTGCCCAGCCCGGCGGCGAACCAGCCCAGCAGCCAGAACTTCCAGTCCGGCTGCGGGTCGCCGCGCGTGCGCAGCAGGAAGCGCAGGAAGCCGTAGTTCGCCAGCGCGATCCAGAACACCACCAACGGATCGATCTGTGCCTTCTTGGCCTGGTAGGTGAACTGCAGCGCGAACAGCAGCGCATAGCCGGCATACAGGCCGATGCGACGCGTCCACAGGCGCCGGCCGAGGTCGACCACGCACCACAGCGTGCCCAGCGCCGCCAGCAGCGACGGCAGCAGGAAGGCCACGCGCCAGTTGCCGACCGCAAGGTAGGCCACCGCCTGCAACCACATGAACAGCGGCGGCTTGTCCGGATACAGCTCGTTGCCGCGATGCGGGAACAGCCAGTCGCCGCTTTCGACCATGTGCCTGGCGACCAGCGCGAAACGCGGTTCGTCGGCCGGCCACGGATCGCGCAGGCCGATTCCGGCGCCGAGCACCAGCAGCGCAAGGATCCAGAACAGCCAGGTGTCGCGGGAAGCGCGGGAGGTCGGCATCGGCGGATGATACCGGCGCGCTGCCGCGCTCCGGTTACGCTGCCGCCGGCTTGCGCAGGCGCGCGTAGAAGAAGCCGTCCATGGCGTTCTCGCCTGGCAGCCGCTGGTGGCCGGCGCCGGTGTCGTGGCCGAAGCGCGCATCCAGCGGTTCGAGCATGGCGCCCGGCGTGCGCGCGAGAAAGGCCGCGATCTGGGCGTCGTTCTCGCGGCGCAGGATCGAACAGGTCGCGTACAGCAACGCGCCGCCGGGCGCGAGCGCGGGCCACAGCGCGTCGAGCAGGCGCGCCTGGGTCGCGGCCAGGGCGGCGATGTCCGACTCGCGCCGGTGCAGCAGGATGTCGGGCTGGCGGCGGACGATGCCGGTGGCGCTGCATGGCGCGTCGAGCAGGATGGCGTCGAACGGCCGCCCGTCCCACCACGCGCCGGTGTCGGCCGCGTCGGCCACCTGCAGCTGCGCGCCGGCGCCGAGCGCAAGCCGCGCGAAGGTTGCCCGCACCTTGTCCAGCCGCCTGCGGTCGACGTCGAGCGCGACCAGCCGCAATGACGGATCGCGCTCCAGCAGGTGCGCGGCCTTGCCGCCGGGCGCGGCGCAGGCGTCGAGCACGCGCGCGCCGGCCGTCGGCGCCAGCGCGTCCGCCACCAGCTGCGCGCTGCCGTCCTGCACCGAGAACTCGCCATCGGCGAATCCGGGCAGGGCCGACACCGGCACCGGGGCGTCGATCCGCAGCGCATCGGCGCAGCGCACGTCGGGCACGGCTTCGATCCGGCTCTGGCGCAGCCGGGCGCCGCAGTCGGCCAGGCTCGCGCGCTGGCGGTTGATGCGCAGCCACAACGGGCCGGGCAGCGCACTGGCCTGGACGATCGCATCGGCCTGTCCAGGCCAGTCCCGGCGCAACTCCTGCTGCAGCCATGCCGGCCATGCGGCGGCGGCATCGGCCGGCGGCAGGCCATCGCGCAGCGCGCGCCGCAGCAGGGCATTGACCAGGCCGGACTGGTGCGCGCGGCCGAGCACGCGCGCGGCGTCCACGGTCGCGGCGACCGCCGCATGCGCTGGCAGCCCTAGCGCGTCGAGTTGCGCGAAGCCGACATGCAACAACGCCCGCAACGGCGCATCGCGCCGACCCGGCGGCTTCGGCATCCACGCCGCCAATGCCGCGTCGTAGCGTGCGCGCTGGCGCAACGCCGCGAACACGATCGCCTCGACCAGCGCGCGATCGCGCGGATCGCCGAGCGTGGGCAGGGTCGCCGCCAGTTCCGCCTTCAGCGAGCGTCCGCGATGCAGCACCGCATCCAGCGTGCGCGCCGCGGCGACCCGCGGGGCGACGCCGGTGGCGGCGCTCATGCCATCCCCGGCAGCGGCCGCGCGTTGAGGTAGTCGGCGGCGGTGATCGCCTTGCCGCCGTCGCGCTGCAGCACGCGGATGCGCAGCGCACCGTCGCCGCAGGCGATGTCGATGCCCTCGCGCCCGGCCTGCAGCACGCTGCCCGGCACGGCGCCACGCGCCGCCGGCACGGCGATCGCGCCGTGGATGCGCACGCGCTCGCCGGCGAGCATCGCCTCGGCCATCGGCCAGGGGTTGAAGGCGCGGACCTTGCGCGCCAGCACTTCGGCCGGCTGCGACCAGTCCAGCTTCGCCTCGGCCTTGTCGAGCTTGCGGGCGTAGGTCACGCCGGATTCGGCCTGCGGTTTCGCCACCGGGCGCATGCCGGCGCGCAGCAGGCCCAGGCCGTCGGCCAGGGTCTGCGCGCCGAGCGCGGCAAGACGGTCGTGCAATTGCCCGCCGGTTTCCGAACCACCGATGGCCAGGCGCTGCGACAGCAGCACCGGGCCGGTGTCCAGGCCCTTCTCCATCTGCATCAGGCAGACGCCGGTCTCGGGGTCGCCGGCTTCGATCGCGCGCTGGATCGGCGCCGCGCCGCGCCAGCGCGGCAGCAGCGAGGCGTGCACGTTCCAGCAGCCGTGGGTGGGAATGTCGAGGATCGCCTGCGGCAACAGCAGGCCGTAGGCGACCACCACCATCAGGTCGGGCCGGAGCGCGCGCAGTGCATCGCGCGCGAGTTCCGCTTTCAGCGTCTCGGGCTGCAGCACCGGGATGCCGCGCGCCAGCGCCTCGCGCTTGACCGGTGACGGCTGCAGGCCGCGACCGCGGCCCGCGGGGCGGTCGGGCTGGGTGTAGACCGCGACCACTTCGTTGCGTTGCGCCGCGGCGCGCAACGACGGCACCGCGAACTCCGGCGTGCCGGCAAAGACGATTCTCATGCAACCAACCGTAAGGGATTGTGGGAAGACAGGAGGAACATGTCCTCCGCGGGACGCACCGCGCCCGGCTCCACCGCCCGCCTAGGCGGCCGAACGCCGCGACTTCGCCAGTTTCTTGCGCACCAGCTCGCGCTTGAGCGGCGACAGGTAGTCGACGAACAGCTTGCCTTCCAGGTGGTCCATCTCGTGCTGGATGCAGACCGCGAGCAGGCCGTCGACCTCGAGCTCGAACGGCACGCCATGGCGGTCGAGCGCGCTGACCGCGATCTCGTCCGAGCGAGTGACGTCGGCGAAGATGCCCGGCACCGAGAGGCAGCCCTCCTGGTAGACCTGTTCGCCACTGCGCGCGGTGATCACCGGGTTGACGAAGACCAACGGCCGGTTCTTCTCTTCCGACACGTCCATGACCATGAAGCGCTTGTGGACATCGACCTGGCTGGCGGCCAAGCCAATGCCGGGCGCGGCGTACATGGTCTCGAACATGTCGTCGAACAGGCGCTGGGTGGCGGGATCGGCGAGCCACGCAGGATCCACCGGCGCCGCCTTGGTGCGCAGCCGAGGGTCGGGGAACTCGAGGATCGGGAGCAGGGCCATGGCAGTAAAAATGGGGGCGGCGGTCACATCCGCAAGCGCCGGGGCGGGCGGCACGGCGATTGTAGCGCCGACAGCTTGCAAAGGCGCGCGCTTTCTGGGCTATATTGGCCCGGCTGCACGGGGAAATTCTCAAGGGGAGCGGGTAGATGGCCGCCAAGCTTAAGCGCCTTTCTCAAGGGCTGCGCACGGTTTTCGTCGTCGCATTGTTGACGGTTGCGACGTATGCCGCCGCCGCCGAACTGCGTGGCGACCACCCGGACACGTACGTGGTCAAGCGCGGCGACACCCTGTGGGACATCGCCGGGCGCTTCCTGCAGCGGCCGTGGCTGTGGCCGGAAATCTGGCAGGCCAACCCGCAGATCCAGAACCCGCACCTGATCTACCCGGGCGACGTGATTTCGCTGGCCTACCTGGACCGCGTCGCGGTGCAGCCCGGTCCGCGCGAAGGCGCGCCGATCAACGCGATTCCGCTGTCCGACGTCGAACCGTTCCTGAAGGACCTGAGCGTCGTCGACGGCTTCGAGCAGCTGCCGTACGTGGTCGGCCTGGAAGACGACCGCCTGCGCAGCAGCCAGGGCCAGCTCGCCTACGTCCGCGGCCTGCCCGACGCGCAGCCGGGCCAGCGCTACGCGGTAGTGCGCCCGACCCAGCGCTACAGCTGGCTGGACCGCAGCGGGATGTGCTGCGACCTGTTCCACAAGGACGACCTCGACTTCCGCGGCCGCCCCACCCTCGACACCCAGAACTACTGGACCGACGTCGTCACCCCGGACAAGGGCAAGGAAGTGCTCGGCTACGAGCTGATGCAGGTCAACGTCGGCACCATCACCCGGGGCGAGGTCGGCGGCATCGAGGCCAGCACCCTGCTGCTGGACGAAGCCGGCCACGAAGTCCGCATCGGCGACCGCATCGTCGCCGTCAACCCGCAACCCTACGACCTGCAGTTCTTCCCCCATCCGCCCAAGACCCAGCAGGAGTACGGCCGCGCACGCGTGCTGGCGGTGGCGGACATGCTGACCACCGGCGGGCCGCGGGACGTGGTGGCACTGTCGATCGGCGCCCGCGACGGAGTCGACAATGGCACCGTGTTCTCGGTCTGGCGGGTCGGCAGCAATGCCGTCGACAAGGTCGAATACGGGATCGAGCGCAGCGAGGACACCGTGCCGTTCGAGGGCAAGGTGCGGCTGCCCGACGAATTCGCCGGCCACGTGATGGTGTTCCGCACCTTCGACAAGATGAGCTACGGGCTGGTGATGGACAGCGTCAAGCCGACGCGCGTGGGCTACGAGCTCAAGCATCCGGACGCGCCGTACTGACGATTCGGAAGAATCCGACAGTCGACCACGACGGCGCCCGAGGGCGCCGTCGTCGTTTCCGCCCTAACGTCGTGCGATGCCTGACGACATTGCCGCCCTGCTGATCCTGCACGCCGCCGGTGGCGCCGTGGCTCCACGCCGCGCGCTGCTCCAAGCCTGCGGGGGACCGGCGGCGGCGTTGGCGGCAGGCGCACGCGCATGGCGCCAGCATGGCCTGGACGCCGCCCAGGTGCAGGCCTTGCGGCGGCCCGATGCCGCCCAGCTCGGCAACAGCCTGGCGTGGCTGCAGGCACCCGGGCACCAGCTGCTGGGCTGGCACGACCCCGATTACCCGGTGCTGTTGCGGCGCATCCCAAGCCCGCCGCTGGCGCTGTTCGTGGCCGGCGATCCGGCGCTGCTGTGGCATCCGGCGGTCGCGGTCGTCGGCAGCCGCGGGCCGACCGCCGGCGGGCGCGACAACGCCGGCGACTTCGCCCGCGCACTGGCGGCCTCCGGGCTCGCCGTGGCCAGCGGAATGGCTGCGGGCATCGACACCGCCGCGCACGAAGGCGCCCTGGCAGCCGGCGGCCTGACCCTGGCCGTGCTCGGCACCGGCCCGGATGTCCCCTACCCGCGCGCAAACAGCGGCCTGCATGCGCGCATCGCCGGCTCCGGCGCCGTGGTCAGCGAACACCCGCCCGGCACCGCCGCGCAACGCACGCATTTCCCCAGCCGCAACCGGATCCTCGCCGGCCTGTCGCTGGCCACGGTGGTGGTCGAGGCCGCGCAGCGCTCCGGGGCGTTGATCACCGCGCGGCTGGCCGCCGAGGCCGGGCGCGAGGTGTTCGCGATCCCCGGCTCGATCCACAACCCGCTGGCGCGCGGCTGCCACCGACTGATCCGCGACGGCGCCGGCCTGGTCGAATCGGCGCAGGACGTCATCGCCGCGCTCGGCCCGCTGGCGGCCGGGCTGGCCGAGGCCTTGCGTGGCCGGCTGGCCGCCCCGATGTTCCACGACACGCCGGCGAGCAGTGCTCCGGCAGAGCCCAGGGCTGTCGACCCCGACTACAAGTGCTTGTGGCAGGCACTCGGGCATGACCCCACAGGTATGGATCTGCTCGTCTCACGCACCGGATTGACGGCCGCGAAACTGTCCTCCATGCTGCTGGTCATGGAGCTGGAAGGCCGGGTCGTGGTGGAACACGGTCGATATTCCCGCAAGCGCTGAGCAGCCGCTTCCACGGCCTCTGCGCTGCGACGCAGGACGCGTCGCAACCGCCATCGCGGGACCGATGGCGGCGGCACCCCGCTTCGGCAGGGCGCCACGACGCCGGCGGGCAGGGAGCCCGACGGCGACACACCGGAACGAGCCCCGGCTCGCGCCGGTTCCTCATCGACGCACCGCTCGCGGTGCAGGCCGAGGGAAATGAAAGAGAGCATCCTGGATGTGCTGCTGTACCTGTTCGAACACTATTTCACCGAAGATTCCGCGCCCCCGCCCGGCGACCGCACGCTGCTGGGCAAGGAGCACCTGGCCAACGGCCCATTGCTCGATGAACTGACACAGGCCGGCTTCAGCCCGGCCGAAATCCACAAGGCCTTCGACTGGCTCGACGCGCTGGCAGAACAGCGCCCGGGCACCGCCAACGCGCGTGCCGACGGCCCGACCCGGGTGTATTTCGGCCCCGAGCTCGACAAGCTCGACGTCGAATGCCGCGGCTTCCTCCTGTTCCTGGAGCAGCATGGCGTGCTCGATGCCGGCCAGCGCGAACTGGTGCTGGACCGGGCGATGGCGCTGGACCAGGACGAGCTGGACCTGGACGACCTGAAGTGGGTGGTGCTGATGGTCCTGTTCAACCAGCCAGGGGCCGAGGCTGCCTACGCCTGGATGGAAACCCAGATGTTCCTGGACGAGCCGGAACCGGTGCATTAGCCCCCGTCCCCGGCGCGGCCCGGCTTGACAGTCGTGGCCGTGGCGTGATTCCACTGTAATAAGGATGAACCGACGCCCGAGGCCCCCGGCCCCGGGCGTCGCCTTCTAGCGCGCCCCCGCGACGCCTTCACGGCGCGGCCCCGCTCCGGACGAGACCCTCTGCCGCCATGGCCAAGAACCTGCTCATCGTCGAGTCGCCCGCCAAGGCCAAGACGATCAACAAATACCTCGGCAAGGATTTCATGGTCCTGGCCTCCTACGGCCATGTCCGCGACCTGGTGCCCAAGGAGGGCGCGGTCGACCCGGCGCACGGCTTCGCCATGCGCTACGACCTGATCGACAAGAACGAGAAGCACGTCGAAGCCATCGCCAAGGCGGCCCGGCAGGCCGAGCACGTGTTCCTGGCGACCGACCCGGACCGCGAGGGCGAAGCGATCAGCTGGCATATCGCCGAGATCCTCCGGGAACGCGGCCTGCTGCAGGACCGCAGCCTGCAGCGGGTCGTGTTCACCGAGATCACCCCGCGCGCGATCACCGAGGCGATGGCGCATCCGCGCGACATCGCCAGCGACCTGGTCGACGCGCAGCAGGCGCGGCGCGCGCTCGACTACCTGGTCGGCTTCAACCTGTCGCCGGTGCTGTGGCGCAAGGTGCAGCGCGGCCTGTCGGCCGGGCGCGTGCAGTCGCCGGCGCTGCGCATGATCGTCGAGCGCGAGGAGGAGATCGAGGCCTTCGTCGCCCGCGAGTACTGGTCGGTCGAGGCCGAACTGGCGCACGCCGCGCAACCCTTCACCGCCAAGCTGGTCAAGCTGGACGGCAGGAAGTTCGAGCAGTTCACGATCACCGAGGGCGACTCCGCCGAAGCCGCGCGCGCCCGCATCGCCGCCGCCGCGGCCGGCGCGCTGCACGTCACCGACGTCGCCAGCAAGGAGCGCAAGCGCCGGCCGTCGCCGCCGTTCACCACCTCCACGCTGCAGCAGGAGGCCGCGCGCAAGCTCGGCTTCACCACCAAGCGCACCATGCAGGTCGCGCAGAAGCTGTACGAAGGCGTGGCGATCGGCGACGAGGGCACGGTCGGCCTGATCAGCTACATGCGTACCGACTCGGTCAACCTTTCGGCCGAGGCGCTGGCGGAGATCCGCGACGTGATCGCGCGCGACTACGGCACCGGCGCCTTGCCGGACAAGCCCAACGCCTACACCACCAAGTCCAAGAACGCGCAGGAAGCGCACGAGGCGGTGCGCCCGACCTCGGCGCTGCGCACGCCGGCGCAGGTGGCGCGATATCTGTCCGACGACGAGCGCCGCCTGTACGAGCTGGTGTGGAAGCGCGCGGTCGCCTCGCAGATGGTGCCGGCCACCCTCAACACCGTCAGCGTCGACCTCGCCGCGGGCAGCGAGCACGGCTTCCGCGCCAGCGGCACCACCGTGGTCGACCCCGGTTTCCTGGCCGTGTACGAGGAAGGCAAGGACAGCAAGGGCAAGGAAGACGAGGACGAGGGCCGCAAGCTTCCGCCGATGAAGCCGGGCGAACGCGTGCCGCTGGACCGGATCCACGCCGACCAGCACTTCACCCAGCCGCCGCCGCGCTTCACCGAAGCCGCGCTGGTCAAGGCGCTGGAGGAATACGGCATCGGCCGCCCGTCGACCTACGCCTCGATCATCCAGACGCTGTTGTTCCGCAAGTACGTGGAAATGGAAAGCCGCAGCTTCCGCCCGACCGACGTCGGCCGCGCGGTGTCCAACTTCCTCAGCGCCCACTTCACCCGCTACGTGGACTACGACTTCACGGCAAAGCTCGAGGACGAGCTGGACGCGGTATCGCGCGGCGAGGAGGAGTGGGTGCCGCTGATGGAGAAGTTCTGGGGACCGTTCAAGGAACTGGTCGACGACAAGACCGAGTCGGTCGACCGCAACGAGGCGACCGGCGCGCGCGAGCTCGGCACCGATCCGAAGTCGGGCAAGCCGGTCAGCGTGCGCCTGGGCCGCTACGGGCCGTACGTCGCAATCGGCGCGCAGGACGACGAGCAGCGCACGTTCGCGTCGCTGCGCCCGGGCCAGTCGATGCACACCATCTCGCTGGAAGACGCGATCGAACTGTTCAAGCTGCCGCGCATGCTCGGCGAATCCGGCGGCGAGCAGGTCAGCGTCGGCATCGGCCGCTTCGGTCCGTTCGCCAAGCGCGGCGGCGTCTATGCCTCGTTGAAGAAGGAGGACGACCCGCACACGATCGACCTGGCGCGCGCGGTGTTCCTGATCGAGGAGAAGGAAGAGATCGCGCGCAACCGCATCATCAAGCAGTTCGACGGCAGCGACATCCAGGTGCTCAATGGCCGCTACGGCCCCTACATCAGCGACGGCAAGCTCAACGGCCGCATTCCCAAGGACCGCGAGCCGGCGTCGCTGACGCTGGCCGAAGTCACGCAATTGCTGGAGGAAACCGGCAAGCCGATGCGCGGCCGCTTCGGCAAGAAGGCGGCGGCGAAGAAGGCACCGGCGAAGGCGGCGAAAAAAGCCGCGGCGAAGAAGGCGCCCGCCAGCAAGGTCGCGAAGAAGGCCACCAAGAAGACGACGAAGAAGGCGGCGAAGAAGGCCACCCGCACGCCGGCCGCGAAGGCCGCGGCGAAACCCTCGCGCGCCGCTGCCGGCAAGCCGGTGACTGCGTCGGCCGAAGCCGCCGGATCGCTGTTGACGCCCGGCAAGGGCGAACTGGGCAAGAAGCGCGTGGTGAAGAAGGCGGCCGACGACGACGCGCCGTTCTGAGCCTGTCGCGCCGGCGCGCCTGGCCGGGCAGCGTGCCGCAGCGCTAAGCTGGCGCCATGTCCGCACTGCTCACCGTTCCCGCCGCGGCCGACCTGTTGCGCCGCGGCGGCGTCCTCGCCTATCCGACCGAAGCCGTGTGGGGCCTGGGTTGCGATCCCTTCGACGAGGCCGCGGTGCTGCGCCTGCTCGCGCTCAAGCAACGCGAACTCGACAAGGGGCTGATCCTGATTGCCGCCAATCTGGCGCAATTCGATGGCCTGCTCGACTGGGGGGCCTTGCCCCCGGAGCGGCGCGCGGAGGTCGTCGCCAGCTGGCCCGGCCCGCATACCTGGATCGTCCCGGCGACGTCGCGGGTGCCGCGCTGGATCACCGGTGCCCACGCCGGGGTCGCGGCCCGGGTCAGCGCACATCCGGGCGTGGTGGCGCTGTGCACCGCGTTCGCCGCGCCGCTGGTCTCTACCAGCGCCAACCCCGCGGGCGCGGCGGCGCCGACGACCCTGGCCGGAATCGACCCGGCGCTGCGGGCCGCGGTCGACGGCATTCTCGCCGGCGACACCGGCGGCCGCGATCGCCCGAGCGACATCCGCGACGCGCGCAGTGGCGCGCGCCTGCGCGCCTGAGCCCTGAATCCGCGCAAACCGGCGACGGATCGCGGCTTGGCCTGTTCGCCCCCGCAGCGCAAGATGCGCGCATGCACGTTGCTTTCCCCCGCCTGGTATGTGGACTGTTGATCGCGGCAGCGTGGCCGGCGACTTCGGTCGACGTCACCATCTACCGCTGCACCGATGCACGCGGCCACCTGACCCTGCGCGACACGCCCTGTGCGAAAGGCGAACGCCAGGAAACGCGCGAAATGCTGCGTCCCCGGGACGGCACGCCGGCCGCGGCGCCGGTGTCGGCGCCGGTATCGGCGGGTACGAACGAAGGCCCCGCGACGCCGCGGGTGATGGTGCTGCGGACACCGCAACCGCTGTACGAATGCGTGACCCCCGACGGCGACCGCTACACCAGCGACACGCCGGAGGGACGCCCGCGCTGGGTCCCGCTGTGGACGCTGGGTTATCCGCTGCCGGTGGGGCCATACCAGCGCGCGGGCGCGGACCTGGCCATCACCGGAGGCAACGTCAGCATCCATGCCGGCAGCACCGTGCTGGTGCCGCCGCCGGTATACCCGGTGTACCCGCCGCAGGCCGGCACCTGGATCCGCGACACCTGTCACAGCCTGCCGCAGCAGGAAGTCTGCGCCCGCCTGCTGGATCGCCGCGACGAGATCCGCCGCCGCTTCTTCAACGCGCAACCCTCCGAGCGCGAGGTGTTGGGGAACGAGGAGCGCGGCATCAATGCCCGCCTCGACAGCGACTGCGGGGGCGATTGATGCGGTACGCATGGTGCTTCGCGGTGCTGGCGTGCGGCGTACTGCCGCCGGCCGGCGTCCAGGCCCAGCACCGGCAGGTGGTGATCTACCGCTGCACCGATGCCGGCGGCCACGTCACCCTGCAGAACGATGCTGCCTGCCCCCGCGGCACGCGGGAGCAGAAGCAGGTGGTCGACGTGCCGCCGCCGATGCCGACCTACCAGCCACGGGAGGAGCGCATGCCGGCGATCGTCGCCGCGGAGAAGGCGCGCGAGCAGGCGGACATCGAAAGCGCGCTGCCGCCGCCGGTCGCCGCCGAAGAGCGCAAGCCGCCGCCGCCGCTGTTCCAGTGCACCACCTGGGAGCAGGAAAACTACCTCACCGAGGACGAGACGCCGCAGGAACGCTGCGCGCCGCTGCAGGTGGTCGGCCTCGACGGCGCGCCGCAGGCCGCCGCCCGCGCCTGCCAGGGCGTGGCCGACCAGTGCCAGGCGGTCGCCGACGACGCCCTCTGCCAGGCCTGGCAGCGCCGTGTCGGCGAAGCCGAATTCCGCTGGAAGTTCGCCGGCGCCGCGGACGACGAGGCCCGCCACCTCGAGTACGAACAGCTCGCCGCGACCCTTGCCAACAGCACCTGCGCCGATTAGCGCATCGACGCGCGCTGTACGCCTGGCGGCATCAGAACCCGTAGCGCAGGAAGCCGCCGTCGACCGCGATGCATTCGCCGGTGACGTAGCTCGACGCCGGCAGGCACAGGAAGGCCACCGCGGCAGCCACTTCCTCCGGCTCGCCGACGCGCCCCATCGGCGTGCGCAGCAGCACCTCGTCCAGGTAGTCGGGATCGGACAGCTTGGCGGACGTGCGCCGGGTGCGGATGTACCACGGCGCCACCGTGTTGACGCGCACGCCGTCTTCGGCCCATTCGACCGCCAGGTTCCTGGTCATCTGGTGCAGCGCGGCCTTGCTCATGCCGTAGGGCGCGCCGCTGCGCACGTGGGTGAGCCCGGAGACGCTGCCGACGTTGACGATGCTGGACGCGGCATGCCGGGTCAGCAGGGGATGGGCATAACGCGACAGTTCGAAGGCGCTGAACAGGTTGACCTCGAAGATCTGCCGCCACTCGTCCTCGGTGTAGTCGCCGCTGGCCCGGGTGAGATTGCCGCCGGCGTTGTTGACCAGGATGTTGAGGCCTTCGCCGCGATCCTCGACCCAGTCCAGGATCTCGCGCCGCTGTTCCTCGTCGGCGACATCGGCGACCAGTGCATGCACCTGGTCGTCCCCGGCCTCGTCGGCGAGGTCGTCGCGCGCGCGTTCCAGCGCCGCGGCGTCGCGTGCCACGATCAGCACCTGCGCGCCGAAGCCGAGCAGTTCGCGCGCGATCGCATGGCCGATGCCGGCGCTGCCGCCGGTGACCAGGGCCAGTTGTCCGTCCAGGCGCCAGCGGTTGGAATCCATCGGTCTCGCCTCGTCGGCCTCGGCAACGCCGCGTGGGCGTAGCATAGCCCCGGGCCAGTCCAGCCCTGCCCACGCGCCCAGCGCAGCACCACGGAAACGCCGCCATGACCGCCTTCCCGCGCCTGACCGTCCTGTCCGCCCTGCTGCTGTGCGCGGCATGCGGCAAACCGGAGCCGCCGCCGACCGACGAGCCGCCGGAACCGCGGGCGCAGGCCGCGCCCACAGCTCAGGCGACCGAACTGCGCGATGCGATCCAACGCCCGATCGAACGCGCCAGGGCGGTCGAACCGCAGGTGCTCGACGCCGCCAGCCAGCAGCGCGCCGAGATCGAGGCGCAAACCGGCGGCTGATGCGCGCGCCGCACCGCGGTCGCTGCGGCGCGCGGCCTGGAGATGCCTGGCCCCTGCTTTCGCCCGGCTGGCGGCACGGATCGAGCTGGCTAGAACGGCAACGCCAGATCCGGCTTGAGTGCCAGCAGCTGCTCGCGGAACGCGGCCTGGATCCGCGCCAGCGCCGGCTGCGAATCGGCATCGAACCGCAGCACCAGCACCGGGGTGGTGTTGGACGCGCGCACCAGGCCCCAGCCGTCGGGCCAGTCCACGCGCAGCCCGTCGATGGTGGAACTGCGCCCACCCTCGAACCGGGCGGCGTTGCGGAAGCGTTCGACGAACGCGTGCGGATCGCCATCGGGCGCATCGACCTTCAGCTCCGGGGTCGACACGCCGTTGGGCAGCGCATTGAGCTGCTCGCTCGGCGTTTCCGGCTTGGCCGCGAGGATCTCCAGCAGCCGCGCGGCGGCGTAGATGCCGTCGTCGAAACCGTACCAGCGCTCGGCGAAGAAGAAGTGGCCGCTCATCTCGCCGGCCAGCTCCGCCTCGACCTCGCGCATCTTGGCCTTGATCAGCGAATGCCCGGTCTTCCACATCAGCGGGCTGCCGCCATGGCGCAGGATGTGGCCCGGCAGGCGCCCCGTGCACTTCACGTCATACACGATCACCGCGCCCGGGTTGCGATCGAGCACGTCGGCGGCGAACAGCATCAGCAGGCGGTCGGGATAGATGCTCTCGCCGTCGCGCGTCACCACGCCCAGCCGGTCGCCGTCGCCGTCGAAGGCAATGCCCAGGTCCGCGTCCAGGCGCTCGACCATCTTGATCAGGTCGGCGAGGTTGTGCGGTTCGCTCGGGTCGGGATGGTGGTTGGGGAAGTTGCCGTCGATCTCGCAGTACAACGGCGTGACGTCGGCGCCGATCGCCTCCAGCACGCGCGGGCCGAGCACGCCGGCGACGCCGTTGCCGGCGTCTACCACGACCTTGAGCCGGCGATCGATCTGCACGTCCGCAGCGATCCGGGCGACGTAATCCTCGCCGAGGTCGCGTTCGACCACGGTGCCGGGCGTGTCGGCGGTGTGCAGGCGGTCCTCGGCGATGCGCGCGTAAAGATCGACGATCGCGTCGCCGGACAGCGTGGTGCCGCCGACCACGATCTTGAACCCGTTGTAGTCCGGCGGGTTGTGGCTGCCGGTGACGGCGATGCCGCAACCGGTGCGCAGGTGGAAGCCGCCGAAGTACACCACCGGCGTCGGCGCCAGGCCTATGTCGATGACGTTGCGGCCAGCCTTGCGCAGGCCCTCCGTGAGGCCGGCGACCAGGTCGGGCCCGGACAGGCGGCCGTCGCGGCCGACCACGATGTCGCCCAGGCCCTGCTCGAACATCAGCGTGCCCACCGCATGCCCGATCAGTTCGGCGACGCCGATGTCGAGCGTCTCGCCGACGATGCCGCGGATGTCGTAGGCGCGGAAGATGCCGCGGTCGATCCGCACCGGGCCGGGCTTGGCGGCCTCGGCGACCGCAACCGCGGGTGCGGCGCGCTCGGGCAGCGGGGCCTGCTGGATCGCCTGCGCCAGGGTCGGCTCGGCATGCGGTTCATCGGCGGCGACGTCGTGCGCTGCGCCGGCGTTGCGGCGCAGCGCCAGCCAGGCCGCCAGCGCCAGCCCGGCGAGCACCAGCGCGGCCACGAACGACGCGGTCGCGTCGAGCCCGAACGCGCCGGCGGTTTCGTCCGGCAGCGCCGCGGCGATCCGCAGCTCGGTGCCGGGCACCTTGGCCGACAGTGCCTCGGCGCTGTTTGCCAGCGCCTTGTCGCCGCGCTCCAGCACGGTGTAGTTGCCTTGGCGCAGGGCCAGGTAGCTGTCGTCGGCGAGCTGCGCACCCTGCAGCGCCTGCGTCGCCTGCGCCAACGGCAAGCGCACGTAGGCAACCCCGGCGAGGCGGTCGCCACTGCGCGCAGGCGCGGCGAGCACCAGGCGGACGCCGTCGTCCTTGACGATGCGCGCCACGGGCGCGTTCGTCGCCAGCGCCGCCTCGGCCGCCGCGAGGCGGCCGAAACCCGTCCGCGGCAGCCCGGCGTAGGCGCCATCCAGGTCCGGCGGCAGGATCTCGACCTGCTCCACCTGCGGCCAGCCGGCCTTCAGCTGCGCCGCGGCGCCGGCGATATCGCCGATGCCCAGGGTCGCCTGCAGCGTGGAGGAACCGAGGCGATCGCCGAGCCGGTCGAGTTGCTGCCGCAACGCGTGCGCGGTGCCTTGCACGGCTGCGTCGCGCGCCTGCTCCAGGCCCTGCGCGCGGCGGTCGTCGCGCAGCTGTTGCCACCCGTTCCAGGCCAGCCACAGCGCCAGCAGCGCGCAGAGCGCGGCGACCAGCGGCAGCACCGGTCGCAGTTGTGCGGCGGGCAGCCGCAGGCGCGGTTTGGAATCGCTCATCTGTCGTCCCCTGTCAGCGCACGCCGGTATGGCCGAATCCGCCATCGCCGCGCGCGCTGTGTTCGAAAGTATCCACTACCTGCAGCGTCGCGCGCACGATCGGCAACAACAGGAGCTGCGCGATGCGGTCCCCGGGATCGATGGTGAACGTTTCGCCGCCACGGTTCCACACGCTGATCAGCAAGGGTCCCTGGTAGTCGGCGTCGATCAGGCCGGTGCCGTTGCCCAGCACGATGCCGTGCTTGTGGCCGAGCCCGGAGCGCGGCAGCACCAGCGCGCACAACCCGGGGTCGGCGAGGTGGATCGCCAGCCCGGATGGCACCAGCGCGGCATCGCCTGGCGCCAGCGCCAACGGTGCGTCCAGCGCCGCGCGCAGGTCGAGCGCGGCGCTGGCGGCGGTGGCGTAGTCGGGCAGCGGCCAGTCGCGGCCGTAACGCGGGTCGAGCAGCTTCACTTCAAGCCGGTGCTCGGCGGGCGCGGGGCGGGTGGTCATGTCTGGCATCAGGGCAGGCGTTCCTGGATGAGGTCGAGCAGGGCGTCGGCCAGTTGCGTCTTCGGCGCCGGGCCAAGGGTGCGGGCAAACCCGTCCGCGGCGTGGACGACCAGCGTATTGTCGTCGCTCTCGAAGCCGCTGCCGGCGATACCGACGCGATTGGCGGCGATCAGGTCCACGCCCTTGCGTTCGAGCTTGGCGCGCGCGTGGCGCTCGACGTCGTCGGTCTCGGCGGCAAAGCCGACCACCAGCCGCGGCCGCGGCCGGTGGCTGGCGACGTCGGCCAGCACGTCGGCGGTGCGCACCAGTTCCAGCGCCAGTGCGTCGGTGCCGTCGGTCTTCTTGAGCTTGTGGGCGGCGACTGCGCGCGGTGTCCAGTCGGCGACCGCGGCGGCGCCGATGTAGCAGTCGGCCGGCAACGCGGCCAGCACCGCGGCGTGCAGTTGCGCGGCCGAGCGCACGTCGATGCGGCGGACGTCGGCCGGGCTGTCCAGGTGCACGGGCCCGGCGACCAGCACCACGTCGGCACCGCGGCGCGCGGCGGCGGCGGCGAGCGCAAAGCCCATCTTGCCGCTGCTGCGGTTGCCGATGAAACGCACCGGATCGATGTCCTCGTACGTCGGCCCGGCGCTGACCACGAACCGCCGGCCGGACAAGACCGTGCCCGCCATCATGTCGCGGGGGCCGCCGCCAGCGCCGCGACGATCGCCAGCGGCTCGGTCATCCGGCCGGGGCCGGACTCGCCCTCGGCCAGCGGGCCGTCGTCGGGGCCGATCACCTGCACGCCGCGTTCGCGCAGCAAGGCGACGTTGGCCTGGGTCGCGGGATGCAGCCACATGCGGTGGTTCATGGCCGGCGCCACCGCCAGCGGCGCCGTGGTCGCCAGGCACAGGGTACTGACCAGGTCGTCGGCGATGCCGTGGGCCAGCCTGGCCAGGGTGTTGGCGGTGGCCGGCGCAACCACCACCTGCTGCGCCCAGCGCGCCAGTTCCAGGTGCCCCATCGCCGCCTCGGCAGCGGCATCCCACAGCGAGGTGCGCACCGGCAGCCCGGACACGGCCTGGAAACTCTGCGCGCCGACGAAACGCTGGGCGTTGTCGGTCATCGCCACCTGCACCTGGGCACCGGCATCGCGCAGCCGCCGCACCAGTTCGACCGCCTTATACGCGGCAATGCCGCCACTGACGCAGAGCAGGACCCGCCGCCCCGACAGGGCCTTCGCCTTCACCGCTGCCATCGGTAGGAAATTTCCCACGTGAAATCGGGGACCTAGCTTACCCCGAAGCACCCGGCCTCCCCGATGCCCCGGCACGGCGCCGTGGCCCACGCTGGGCCCATGCAGATCCGCGACTGGCCCGCCGCCGAACGCCCCCGTGAAAAGCTCGTCGCCCGCGGCGCCGCGGTGCTGTCGGACGCGGAACTGCTGGCGCTGTTCCTCGGCTCGGGCCTGCGCGGCCAGGACGCTGTCACCACCGCGCGCGGTCTGCTCAACGCGCACGGCCCGCTGCGCCGCCTGCTGGAACGCAGCCCGGCGGAGCTGGCCGGGTTGCCGGGGCTGGGGCTGGCCCGCGCCTGCCAGCTGAACGCGGCGCTGGAACTGTGCGACCGCTACCTCGCCGCCGGGCTGGAACGCGGCGAAGCGCTGACCGACCCGGGCGCCGCCGGCCGCTACTTCGCCCAGCGCCTGCGCGGCTACCCATGCGAAGTGTTCGCGGTGCTGTTCCTGGACACCCGCCATCGCGCGCTGGCCTTCGAGGAGCTGTTCCGCGGCACCGTCGATGGTGCCGAAGTGCACCCGCGCGAGGTGGTGCGGCGTGCGCTGGCCCACAACGCCGCCGCGCTGATCGTGGGCCACAACCACCCCAGCGGCAGCGCCGAGCCCAGCGCCGCCGATCGCGCCGTGACCGCGCGACTGAAGCAGGCGCTGGCGCTGGTCGACGTGCGCCTGCTCGACCACTTCGTGGTCGGGGATGGTGCGCCGGTGTCCCTGGCGGCACGCGGCTGGGTCTGAGGGGCCGTCGCGGGGCTTGAGGTGCGCCCAGCAGCGCGTCCTGGTTCCTTCCCGCGCGCGCGGCGACGCGTCGTGGACGTACGGTGGCCGGTATTTCGCCTTGCGCCGTACAATGCAAGTCGTTGAAGCCGTCGCCGAATCCTCCGTGAAAGCCCAGCTCCGCGCCCTGCTCGAACAGGGCATCGCCGCCCTGCGCGCCAATGGCGCCCTGCCGATCGACGCCGCCACCCCGGAGTTCGTGGTCGAGCGCCCGAAGGATCGCAGCCACGGCGATTTCTCCAGCAACGCGGCGATGCTGCTGGCCAAGCCGGCCAGATCCAACCCGCGCGCGCTGGCACAGGCGCTGATCGACGCGTTGCCGGCCAGCGCGGACATCGCCGCGATCGAGATCGCCGGCCCGGGTTTCCTCAACTTCCGGCTGGCGCCCGGGGCATGGCAACGGCAGCTGCGCACGATCCACGCCGAGGGCACGGCTTACGGCCGCAACACTTCGGGCAACGGCCACCGCGCCGGCGTCGAGTACGTCAGCGCCAACCCGACCGGCCCGCTGCACGTCGGCCACGGTCGCGCAGCGGTGATCGGCGATTGCATCGCACGCGTGCTCGACGCCAATGGCTGGAGCGTGACCCGCGAGTTCTACTACAACGACGCCGGCGCGCAGATCGACAACCTGGCCCGGTCGGTGCAGGCGCGCGCGCTCGGCAAGGCCCCGGACGACGCCGGCTGGCCCGAGGACGGTTACCGCGGCGACTACATCGTCGACGTCGCCGACGCCTACCTGCGCGGCGACACGGTCGAGTTCGACGATACCGACTCAGGGCAGCACGCGGTCACCGGCGCGAAGGATCCGCGCGACCTCGACGCGATCCGCCGCTTCGCCGTGGCCTGGCTGCGGCGCGAGCAGAACGCGGACCTGGAAGCGTACGGGGTGTCGTTCGACGTGTACTTCCTGGAATCGTCGCTGTACGCCGACGACAAGGTCGAGGAGACCGTGCGCGAGCTGGTCGCGCACGGCCACACCTACGAGGAAGGCGGCGCGCTGTGGCTGCGCACCACCGACTTCGGCGACGACAAGGACCGCGTGATGCGCAAGTCCGACGGCAGCTATACCTATTTCGTGCCGGACGTCGCCTACCACCTGTCGAAGTGGCAGCGCGGCTACGAGCGCGCGATCACCGAGCTCGGCGCGGACCACCACGGCTCGCTGGCGCGCGTGCGCGCCGGCCTGCAGGCGCTGGACGCCGGCATCCCGCAGGGCTGGCCGGAATACGTGTTGCACCAGATGGTCACGGTCATGCGCGGCGGCGAGGAAGTGAAGATCTCCAAGCGCGCCGGCAGCTACCTGACCCTGCGCGACCTCGTCGACGAAGCCGGACGCGACGCGACGCGCTGGTTCCTGCTGGCGCGCAAGCCCGATTCGCAGCTCACCTTCGACATCGACCTGGCGCGCAGCCAGTCGCTCGACAACCCGGTGTACTACGTGCAGCTGTCGCACGCGCGCATCTGCGGACTGTGGCGGCAACTGCAGGAGCGCGGCCTGTCCTTCGACGCTGGCAACGGCCTGGCGCAACCCCTGGACCTGGAGGGCGATTCCCCGGCCGCCCGCGCCACCCGCGACCTGCTGACCGAGCTGTCGCGCTGGCCCGAAGTCGTGGCCGCCGCAGGCGAACACCTGGAACCGCACCTGGTCACGGCCTACCTGCACGAACTGGCGCAGGCGTTCCAGTCGTACTACAACGACCACCAGTTCCTGGTCGACGATGCCGACCTGCGCGATGCGCGCCTGGCGCTGGCGCACGCGACCCGGCAGGTACTGGCCAACGGGCTCGAATTGATTGGCGTCTCGGCGCCGGAGGCGATGTAAGGCAATGGCAGCACGACGCGGCAAGTCGCAGGCGCGACGCAACAACGGCAACAGTGGCGGCCTTCCGGGCTGGGCCTGGATGGTGCTCGGCATCGTGCTGACGATCGTGGTGGTGCTGGCGGCGCCGAAATACCTCAAGTCCGATGGCGGCGACGGTTTCTTCCGGCCCAAGCCCAACCCCGATGCGCAGCCTGCGGCGGCCAGCGACGGCGGCGAAGAGGCGATCGTGCCGGAAGGCAGCGGCGAAACCGCGGCCAGGCCCGCCGCCGCGGACGCCGACAAGCCCAAGGGCACGCAATACGATTTCTACACCCTGCTGCCGGCCGATGAAGTGGCGATGAGCGACGCCGAACTCGCCGCCACCGCGCGCGCCGAAGCCGCGCGCCGTGCTGCGAGCGACGCCAGCGTCGACGCGGACCAGGCCACGGCGGCTACTGCGACGACAATCACCGCAGCGACGCCCGCGTCCGCGGCCACCGCCCCGGCGGCCACCGGCAACGACACGCCCTACATTCTGCAGGCCGGCGCTTTCGGCGCGTCCGGCGACGCCGAGGCGGTCAAGGCGCGGATCGCCCTGCTGGGGCTTAGCGCGCGGGTCGAATCGGCCAGCATCGACGACAAGACCGTGTACCGCGTGCGCATGGGCCCGTACGGCACCGCGTCCGAGCTTGCCGACGCCAAGCGCAAGCTCGCCAACGGCGGCCTGCCGGCGCTGGCGATCAAGGCAAAGTAGGGTTCCGGCGCGTCGCTGCCGCTGCGACGCCCCCGCGCCATCCTGTCTTCCCGAGGAAGACCGCCATGCCCATCGAAGCCGCCCTGATCAAACCCGTGGTCGACGCCCTGATGGGCCTGTTCCGCCAGGGCGAACACCTGCAACTCAAGCGCAACGCCGAGGCCGCCTTGCGCGAGGCGATCCGCGAACTGCTGCTGGCCAATCCGGACGAGAACAAGGCCGCCGCGCGCATCGCCATCGCCAAGGCCGCCGGGATCCTGTCCGAGGACGTGGTGCTGGCCGAGGACATGCTGCAGAAGCATCGCGCGACCAAAGCCAGCACCCGTGGCAAGGGCACTGCGCACAAGACGCGCAAGCCGGCGACCACGGCGCCCGCGAAGGCGGCTCCCAGGAAGAAGCCGGCGCCGAGGAAGAAGTAATGCGTTCGGGCGCCGCAGGGCGCCCAGCCACTACAATCGGCGCATGGACAAGACCGCCTTCATCACCGGCGCGACTTCCGGCTTCGGCCGCGCCGCCGCCGAACGTTTCGCCGCGGCCGGATGGCGAGTCGTCGCCTGCGGTCGCCGCGCGGAACGCCTGCAGGCCCTGGTCGACGCGCTCGGTGCCGAGCGGGTGCATGCGGCGGCGTTCGACGTCCGCGATGCCGCGGCGATGGCGTCCGCGCTCGATGCCCTGCCCGCCGGCTTCCGTGGCATCGACCTGCTGCTCAACAACGCCGGCCTCGCCCAGGGCACGCGCCCGGCGCAGGAAGCCTCGCTGGACGACTGGCGCACGATGATCGACACCAACATCACCGCGCTGGTGACGCTGACGCGTGCGCTGCTGCCGACGCTGGTGGAGCGCCGCGGCGCCATCGTCAACGTCAGTTCGACCGCCGCGAACTATCCGTACACGGGGGGCAACGTCTACGGCGGCAGCAAGGCTTTCGTCTCCCAGTTCTCGCTCAACCTGCGCGCCGACCTGCACGGCACCGGCGTGCGGGTGACGACGCTGGAACCGGGCATGGCGGAAACCGAGTTCACCGTGGTGCGCACGCACGGCGACCAGGCTGCGTCGGACGCGTTGTATGCCGGCGCGCAGCCGATGACCGCGGCCGACATCGCGGAAACGATCTTCTGGATCGCCAGCCTGCCGCCGCACCTCAACGTCAACCGGCTGGAGATGATGCCGGTGTCGCAGTCGTTCGCCGGCTTCCAGGTAGCGCGCGCGTAGGACCGGCGCTGGCCGACGCACGGGTGAAGCACGCCATCGGCCGGCGCTACTCCAGCGGTTCGTCGCTGAGGTAAGTGTAGGCGGCCAGGCCGGCCTCGAGCGCGGCATTCATGCGCTCGGCTTCCGCTGCAGGCAGCCCCGCGGCGGCGGCCTTGGCCCGGTACTCGGCGCGCAGGTCGTCGAGCTTGTAGCCCACGTAGTCGAGCATCACGTCGTTGGTGTCGCCACGGCGCTGCTGGCGCATGGCGTAACCGTCGCCCTCGACGTGCACCTCGACCGCGTCGGTGTCGCCGAACAGGTTGTGGATGTCGCCCAGGATCTCCTGGTAGGCGCCGACCAGGAAGAAGCCCAGCCGGTAGCTCTCGCCCGCGCGCAACGGATGCAGCGGCAGCGAGGTGTCCAGGTCCTCGTTCTCGACGTAGGTGGAGATCTTGCCGTCGGAGTCGCAGGTCATGTCGGCGATCACGCCGCGGCGCACGGGCTCCTCGCCGAGGCGTTCGATCGGCATGATCGGGAACACCTGGTCGATCGCCCACACGTCGGGCATCGACTCGAACACGCTGAAATTGACGAAGTACTTGTCGACCAGGCGCTCGTTGAGTTCGTCGAGCAGGTCGCGGTGGCTCTTCTCGCGGTAGTCCAGGCGTGCCTTGACCGCGTGCGCGATGGCGTAGAACAGGTCGTCCAGGCGCGCACGATGCACCAGTTCAAGCTGGCCGAGCGCGTACAGCGACAAGCCCTCGCCATGGTGGTGCTGGGCGTCGTGGAAGGCTTCCACCGGCGGCCGCGAGGCCATCTCGTCGTGCACTTCGCGCAGGCGCCGGATCACCCCCGGCTCGTCGTCGTGCGCGGGCGGATCGCGGCCTTCCGGCGCCTCCTCGACCTCGACCACGTTGGCCACCAGCACCGCGTGGTGCGCGGTCATCGCGCGCCCGCACTCGGTGATGATGCGCGGCTGCGGCAGGTCGTTGCCGGCGCAGGCCTCGGCCAGCGGCTGCACGATGTTGGCCGCGTACTGGTCGATGCCGTAGTTGATCGAGCAGAAGCTGCGCGAACGAGTGCCCTCGTAGTCGACGCCCAGGCCGCCGCCCACGTCCATGTAGCGCACCTTCGCGCCCAGCTTGGACAGTTCGACGAAATAGCGCGTGGCTTCGCGCATGCCGTTGGCGATGTCGCGCACGTTGGAGATCTGCGACCCCATGTGGAAGTGCAGCAGCTGCAGGCAGTCGGCCATGCCGCTGTCGCGCAACGACTTCCACAGGTCCAGCAGCTGCCGCGGCGACAGCCCGAACTTGGCCTTGTCGCCGCCGCTGTTCTGCCACTTGCCGGCACCCAGCGACGCCAGGCGCATGCGCACGCCCAGTCCCGGGCGCACGCCCAGCGCGGCCGCCTCCTCCATCACCAGCTTCAGCTCGGAGGGCTTCTCGACCACGATGAAGGTCTCCAGCCCGAGCTTGCGCCCGATCAGCGCCAGGCGGATGTACTCGCGATCCTTGTAACCGTTGCACACGATCATGCCGCCCGGGCGCGACAGCGCCAGTACCGCCATCAACTCGGGCTTGCTGCCGGCCTCCAGGCCGAAGCCGTCGCCGCGGTGCGCGGCCAGGGTGCCGGCGACGCCGGCGTGCTGGTTGACCTTGATCGGATACACCGCGGTGTAGCCGCCGCGGTAGTCGTAGTCGGCCTGGGCCTGCGCGAACGCGGCCTGCAGCTTGCCCAGCCGATCGCCGAGGATGTCCGGGAAGCGCACCAGCAGCGGCAGCTTGGCGCCATTGGCCCGGGCCGCGTCGACGACTTCCGGCAACGCCACCCGCGGCCCGCCCGCCCCGCGCGGCAGCACCACCACGCGGCCGGCCGCGTCGACATCGAAATAGCCTTCCGACCAGTGCGGGATCGAATAGGTCTTGCGGGCTTGCTCGGTCGACCACGCGGCCATCGGCGGATCCCTGGAAAACAGGCGCGCAGTTTAGCGGCTCGCTGCGGGCACGGCGGTGATCCCGGCGGTCGCGGCTGGGGCAGCCCCGAGGGTGCAACGAGGCCTTCCGGAATGGTCCGCTACAATTCCCGCCCCCCGCCCAAGCCCGCCCCGATGACCGACACCACCTGGAAGTACGAGAACTTCGAACCCGCCGGCTCGGCCATCGGCTACCGCATCCGCCGCAAGCTCGACGAAGTGCAGTCGCCGTTCCAGAAGATCGAGATCTACGAGACGACCGACTGGGGCAACCTGATGCTGATCGACGGCGCGGTGATGCTCACCACCCGCGACAACTTCCTCTACCACGAGATGATGTCGCACCCGGCCCTGTTCACCCACGCCGACCCGAAGCGCGTGGTCATCATCGGCGGCGGCGACTGCGGCACCTTGCGCGAAGTGCTCAAGCACCCGGGCGTGGAAAGCGCGGTGCAGTGCGACATCGACGAGCAGGTCACGCGCATGGCCGAGAAATGGTTCCCGGAACTGTGCGAGCGCAACGGCGACCCGCGCGCGCAGCTGCTGTTCGACGACGGCATCGCGTGGATGGCCAACTGCGAGCCGGGCAGCGTCGACATCGTGATCGTCGATTCCACCGACCCGGTCGGTCCCGCCGAAGGCCTGTTCAACAAGGCCTTCTACGGCAGCTGCTTCCGCGCGCTGCGCGACGACGGCATCCTCGTGCAGCAGTCCGAATCACCGCTGGTGCTGCTGGAACTGATCCGCGAAATGCGCGTGGAGATGGGCAAGGCCGGCTTCACGGAGTTCAAGACCCTGCCGTTCCCGCAGCCGTGTTATCCGACCGGCTGGTGGAGCTGTACCTTGGCGCGCAAGCAGGCCCGCGGCTTCGAATTCCGCGAAACCGATGCCCGTGCCAAGGCCTTCGACAGCCGCTACTACAGCGCCGACGTCCATCGCGGTGCGCTGGCGACGCCGCCGTTCGTGGCGGCCGCACTCGACGAGTAGGCGATGGCCGTCCCGGTGCGGCCACCCCGGCGCTTCTATCTCGCGCAGTCGCTGCTGCTGGCCATCACCGGCGCCTTGCTGCTGTGGCTGTTCCATGCCACCCGCCTGGACCTGCGGCTGGAAGCGCGCTACTACGACGCCGTCAACCACACTTTCCCATGGCGTTACGCCTGGGTGACCAAGTACTTGGTCCACCGTTACCTGAAGTACGCGTTGCTCGTCGCCGGGCTCGGCGTCTGGCTGGTTGCGTTGCGCGGCAGGCTGACCGGGCGCTGGCCACGCGTGCTCGACGGGCGACATCGGCGCTGGTGGCTGGTCGCGTGGTCGTTCGTGGCCGTTCCGGTGCTGGTCGGCATCCTGCACCGCACCAGCGCCATGCATTGCCCCTGGGAAGTCATCGAATTCGGCGGGCAGGCCCCGTATTTCGACCTGCTTTCCGCGGCACCCGCCGGCATGCGCGCAGGCCACTGCTTTCCCGCCGCGTTCGTTTCCTCCGGCTCATGGCTGCTGTCGCTCGCGCTGCTCTGGTATCCCGAGCGCAGATTGCGCAGTTTCGCGATCGGGGTCATCACGCTCGCGTTCACCTTTGGCCTTGGCTGGGGGCAGCAGATGCGCGGTGCCCACTTCCTGTCGCACACGCTGTGGACGCTCTGGATCAGCTGGGCGACGATCGTGTTGCTGCATGCGGCCTGCGGCGCGTGGAAGGAAACCGGGCGCGGCGCTGTCCGATGACCAAGCGCAACAGCGACCGCTACGCGATGGCGAGGCCGCCGTTCGTCGCCGCCGCGCTCGGCGAAGCGTGACCACCGTCACAGACTGATCGTCGGTTCGCGGACACGGGCGCCGCGATAACGAACAATCACCACCGAGCCGGCTGGCAGGGGCCGCCGGCACGGGGGAATCCGGTGCATCCGTCGCGAGCCCGACTGCCATGGCTGCTCGCCGTGCTGCCTTGCCTGCAGCTCGGCTTCGCCTGCGCGTTCGCCGCGATACCCGCGCAGGCACCTGCCGCTGCATCCTCGCCCGGGGCCGCATTCGACGCGAAGTACATGGAGCTTCGCGGCACCGGCCTGTCGACCCAGCCATCGCCGGCGCAGGTGATGGCGCGCCTGGACGAGCTTGCGCGGTTGCGGCCGGCGGGCGACAGCGTGCGCGACCTGCGCTACCGCGCGATCTACTGCGACTGGGCCTTCGACGAGAACCCTGGCGCGCAGCTGGCGTGGGCCGACGACGGATTGGCGCGCTCGCGCGCCGCGCACGATGGCGAAGGCGAGGCCAACTTCCACTACTGCCGCGCCGCCGCGCTGGAAACGACCGGCGCGCAAGACCAGATACTGCCCGAGTACGAAGCCGGCATCGCCGCGGCGCGCCGCATCGGCGACGATCGCCTGCTGGCCGACGGCTTGAGCCTGCGCGGCGGGCTGCATTCGCTGCTCGGCGACCAGGCGCGCGCGATCCCCGACCTGGTCGCGGCCCAGCACCTGTACCGCCGCGGCGGCTTCAAGGCCGATGCCGAAGCGCTACTGCTGGACATCGCGATCAGTTACCGCCGCATGGGCGACAACGCCAAGGCACGCGACTACCTGCAGCAGAACGAGATCTACGCCAGCGCGCTGGGAGACTACGACCAGCTGGTCGCGAACCTGCTGCAACAAGGCTACCTGGCCGAGGACGAAGACCGGATCGACGATGCGCTGGCCCTGTACCGGCGCACGATGGTGCTGGCCCGCGAGCGCGGCAATGACTACGACATCGCCAGCGTGCAGCTGGCGATGGCCTGGCCATGGATCCTGCGCAAGGACTACGCGCGCGCATTGGCGCTGGTCGATGCCGCCCGCGCCGGCTTCGACGCGCTCGGCGACCGCACCAACGACGACATGCTCGCGCTGCGCCGCGGCCAGGCCCATGCCGGTCTCGGGCGCCATGTGCTGTCACTGTCCGAATACGCGTTGGCGGCGACCGCGCTGGAGCGCAGCGACAATCGCCGCTACCTGGCGTTGCTGCATCGCGCGCGCGCGCGCAGCGAGCAGGCCCTGGGTCGGGACGCCCAGGCATTCGCCGACCTTGAGCGCTATATCGACATCCGCGAGTCGATCACCAGCGCCGAACGCAGCCAGCAGGCACAAATGCTGCGCTACCAGTTCGACAACGACCGCGAGCTGCTGGAAAACGAGCGCGTCGCCCGCGAGCAGGGGTTGCGCGATCGCCAGTTGCAGGCGCTGCTGCAGGCCAGGCGCTGGCAATGGACCGCGATCGCGCTGGCGTGCGTGCTGCTGCTGCTGCTTGGCGCGCTGGTGGTGCGCCAGCTGGTGCGCATGCGCCGCCTGCACGAAATCGCGACCACCGATCCGCTGACCGGCGTGGCCAACCGCCGCAGCATCGAGCACCTCGGCGCCAAGGCCATCGCCGGCGCGCGCGCCGCCGGGCAGCCGCTATGCGCGCTGATCCTGGACCTGGACCATTTCAAGTCGGTCAACGACACCCATGGCCATCCCTGCGGCGACAAGGTGCTGGCGCGGATGGCGCATGCCTGCCGAGACGCGCTGCGCCATTTCGACCTGCTCGGACGCACCGGCGGCGAGGAGTTCCTGGTGCTGCTGCCCGACACCCGCATGGACCAGGCCTGGCCGATCGCGCGGCGCCTGTGCGCGACGGTGGCCGCGATCGATTTCGACGACCTTGCCCACGGCCTGCGGATCACGGTCAGCATCGGCATGGCCGAACTGCGCTCCGCGGACGCGAGCCTGCACGACCTGGTAGCCCGCGCCGATGCCGCGCTCTACCAGGCCAAGGGCAACGGGCGCAACCGGATCGAGGTCGGCGACGCCTGACTACAGCGCGTCGCCGTCCAGTTCACCGGTGCGGATCCGCACCACCTTGTCCAGGTCCCAGACGAAGATCTTGCCGTCGCCGATCTTGCCGGTACCGGCGGAACGCATGACCGCCTCGACCACGGCATCGGCCTGCTCGTCGGTGACCGCGACCTCGAGCTTGATCTTTGGCAGGAAGTCGACCACGTATTCGGCGCCGCGGTAGAGCTCGGTATGGCCCTTCTGGCGGCCGAAGCCCTTGACCTCGGTGGCGGTGATGCCGGCGATGCCGGCGTCGGACAAGGCCTCGCGCACGTCGTCGAGCTTGAACGGCTTGATGATCGCCATGACCATCTTCATCGGATGCGCCTCATTCACGTGGTCTCCATGTCTGCGGGCGGCAGCATAGCGCCGGTTGCACCCGTCGCGCCGCGCATGCTGTAGTGCCGGCCGTCGCCGCCGCCACGGCGCGCACCTTCGCCGCGGCGGGCGCGGAGTTTTCCGACAGGCCGCCGCGGGGCGCGCCGACGGCACCCTTCCGCGGGGATGGCCAAGCTGGCCGTGCCCACGGAGGACCACCCGCATGAATACCATTGCCACGGCCGCCACGCCCATGATCGACCTCAGCCAGATCGACGAACTCGCCCGCCGCCTCGGCAGCCTGGTGCCGCCGTCCATGCGCGAAGGCCGCGAGGAGCTGCAGCAGAACTTCAAGTCGGTGTTGCAGACCGGCCTGGGCAAGCTCGACCTGGTCACGCGGGAGGAATTCGACGTGCAGCGCGCGGTGCTGTTGCGCACCCGCGAGCAACTCGAAGCCCTGCAGCGCACGGTCGCGCAGCTGGAAGCGCAGCTGCCCCTCACCCCCGAGTCCCGCTGAGCCGCCGCCATGGGGCTTGCGCTCGTGCACAGCCGTGCACGCGCCGGCGTGCATGCGCCCGCGGTGCGGGTCGAGGTGCACCTGGCCGGCGGACTGCCGTCGATGTCGATCGTCGGCCTGCCCGAAGCGGCGGTACGCGAGGCCAAGGACCGGGTGCGCGCGGCGATCCAGTGCGCGCAGTTCGAATTCCCGGCGCGCCGCATCACCGTCAACCTCGCGCCCGCCGACCTGCGCAAGGACGGCGGCCGCTTCGACCTGGCCATCGCGCTGGGCATCCTCGCCGCCAGCGGACAGGTACCGCTGGACGCCTTGCGCGAGGTCGAATTCCTCGGTGAACTCGGCCTCACCGGCGAATTGCGTGCGATCGACGGCGTGCTGCCGGCGGCGCTGGCCGCGGTGGCGGCCGGCCGCCGCCTGGTCGTCCCCACCGACAACGGCGCCGAAGCCGCGCTGGTGCGCGACATCGATGCCAGCACCGCTCGCACCCTGCTGGAAGTCTGCGCCGCGCTCGAGGGCCGCAAGACCCTGCCGCCGGCGACGGCGCCGGCGGCGATCCGCCTGCATGGCCCTGACCTGGCCGATGTTCGCGGCCAGGCGCAGGCGCGGCGCGCGCTGGAAGTCGCCGCGGCCGGCAACCACCACCTGCTGCTGGTCGGCCCACCGGGCTGCGGCAAGACGTTGCTCGCCTCGCGCCTGACCGGCCTGTTGCCGCAGGCCAGCGAAGCCGAAGCGCTGCAGAGCGCGGCGATTGCCTCCGTGAGCGGAGTGGGAGCGGGCGGCAGCGGCCTGGATCCTGCGCGCTGGCGCGAGCGCCCCTATCGCAGCCCGCACCACACCGCCAGCGCGGTGGCGCTGGTCGGCGGCGGCGCCGAGCCGCGCCCCGGCGAAATCTCGCTGGCCCACAACGGCGTGCTGTTCCTCGACGAATTGCCGGAATGGGACCGGCGCGCGCTGGAGGTCCTGCGCGAGCCGCTGGAGTCGGGCGTGGTCACGATCTCGCGCGCGGCGCGGCAGAGCGAATTCCCGGCGCGCTTCCAGCTGGTGGCGGCGATGAATCCCTGCCCCTGCGGCTGGGCCGGCGATCCGTCGGGGCGCTGCCGCTGCCATGCCGACGCGATCGCCCGCTATCGCGCGCGGATTTCCGGGCCGCTGCTGGACCGCATCGACCTGCACGTGGACGTGCCGCGGCTGCCGCCGTCGGAATTGCGTCCGGACGCGCCCGCCGGCGAATCCAGCGCCGCGGTGCGCGCACGCGTGGAGGCCGCGCGTGCCGTGCAGCACGCGCGCGCCGGCAAGGCCAACGCGCAACTCACCCAGGCCGAAACCATGGTCGCGTGTCGCCTGTCCGACGCCGACCAGGCACTGCTGGAACGCGCGATCGACAGCCTGCAACTGTCGGCACGATCGATGCACCGGATCCTGCGGGTGGCCCGCACCATCGCCGACCTTGCCGGCAGCGCCGACATCGCCACCGCGCACCTCACTGAAGCGCTGGGTTACCGGCGCATTGACCGCGGGCTGGCGCAGCAGGTCGCTTGAGATTCCGTTCGGGCGGTGCCCGGCGTAGCGTGCCGTAACGCCCGTCGGCCCACTCGCACGGAGCGTCCTCATGCAGGAGCGGCCTTTGCCGGAGCGGTGTTTGCAGGCACGGGGTTTGCAGGAGCTGCTTTTTGTAGGAGCGGCTTCAGCCGCGAGCTCTTCCCGGCTCGCCGCGCCCCCGCAAGAAGCGCGAGGCTGAAGCCGCTCCTACAGGATGCGTGCGCACCACCGTCATCGGCCCACGTCCGGACGCGCGCTAGACTGGAAAACCGCCCCGCCGGAGCCCGCGCCTGGAGAGCCTGCACGCCATCGACCTGAGCCTGCTGGGGTTCGCGCTGCTGATCCTGGCCGGGATCGCCTCGTCGCTGCTTGCACGGCGCTTCGGCGCGCCGTTGCTGCTGGTGTTCCTGCTGCTCGGCCTGATGCTGGGCGTCGATGGCCCCGGTGGCATCCGCTATGCCGATACCCGCTTCACCTACCTGGTCGGCTCGCTGTCGCTGGCGATCATCCTGTTCGACGGCGGCCTGCGCACGCGCGCGGTACATGTCCGTGGCAGCGTCGCGCCGGCGGTGCTGCTGGCCAGCGTCGGGGTGCTGGTCACCGCCGGCCTGACCGCGTTCGCGGCCACGAAGCTGCTAGACCTGCCGCCGCTGCAGGGGCTGCTGCTGGGCACGATCGTCGCCTCCACCGATGCGGCGGCGGTGTTCTTCCTGCTGCGCGCCGGCGGCCTGCACCTGGAGCGGCGCACCGGCGCGACGCTTGAAATCGAATCCGGCAGCAACGACCCGGTCGCGGTGTTCCTGACCGTCGCCCTGACCACCTGGATCAACGGCGAGCAGGAAGGCGGCATCCCCGCGATCGCGCTGCACATGCTCTGGGCCGGCACCGCCGGGCTGGCGCTGGGCTACCTCGGCGGACGCCTGATCGTGGCCGCACTCAACAAGTACGACCTGCCCTCGGGCCTGCACCCGTGGCTGGCGCTGGCCGGCGCCTTGACGCTGTTCGCGATCACCAACCTGATCGAGGGCAGCGGCTACCTCGCCGTGTACCTGGCCGGCATCGTCGTCGCCAACCGGCCGTTGCGCGCACGCAACCAGGTGATGTCGCTGCAGGACGCGGTGACCTGGTTCGCGCAGCTGGTGATGTTCCTGCTGCTGGGCCTGCTGGCGGCACCGCATGCGTTGTGGCCGATCCTGTGGCCGGCGCTGGGGGTGGCCGCGTTCCTGATGCTGGTGGCGCGGCCGGCGGCGGTGCTGCTGTGCCTGCTGCCGTTCCGCTACCGCGCGGCGGAGATCACCTTCATCTCCTGGACCGGCCTGCGCGGCGCGGTCGGCATCTTCCTGGCTTCGATCCCGCTGCTGGCGGGGCTGCCGAATGCCTGGCTGTACTTCAACGTTGCCTTCGTGGTGGTACTGGTGTCGCTGCTGGTGCAGGGCTGGACCCTGGCGCGCGCCGCGCACTGGCTGGGCGTGGCGGTGCCGCGCGCCGATCCCGACACGCGCCGCATCCAGCTCGATCTTCCGGGGCAACTGGAATACGACATGATCGGCTACCGCATCGCCCCAGGCAGCGCGGCCCTGCGCGGCGTGCAGTTGCCCGGGCGCGTGCGGCTGGCGATGGTGGTGCGCGCCGGCAAGGTGCTGCTGCCCGACGAATGCGATGCCTTCGCAGCGCACGACTACGCCTACTTCGTCGCCCCCGGTGGCCAGGCACCCCGGCTGGACTGGCTGTTCGCCGACGGCAGCGACGCCCGCGAGGCCGAGCAGGACACCTTCGGCAGCTTCATCCTGCCCGGCGACGTGCCGCTGGGCGAACTGGCGAAGTTCTACGGCCTGCCGATGCCCGCACGCATCGCCCGGGCGACCGCGGCGCAACTGTTCGACGAGCGTTTCGACGCGCAGCCCCAGGTCGGCGACCGGCTGGTGATCGCCCGCGCGGTGCTGGTGGCACGCGAAGTGCGTGACGACCGTGTCACCCGCATCGGCCTCAAGTTCACCGGCGTCGGCGAGCGCCTGATCAGCGGCTGAGCGTCGCGCCCCGCACCTTCTGTGGGAGCGCCTTCAGGCGCGAGCTTTTTTCCCGAAACCTGTGCTGCAGATGCCTTCTTGCATGAAGTATCCAGGAGCTCGCGGCTGAAGCCGCTCCCACAAGAAGCCGCTCCCACAAATGGATCGCCTCACTCCCGCGGCCAGACCTTGCGGTTGGGGTCGAACTCGGAGGTCGTCATGGTCGCGGCGCGCTGGCCGAAGCCGCACACCACGATCGGACTCTGCGCGTAGCCGACCACGCCGAACGCGCGCTCGATGTCGACCTCGTTGATGGCGCCGGTCACGAATGGCCCCAACCCGGCCTGGGTGGCGCACAGCTGCAGGGTCTGCGACAGGTGGCCGACATCCAGCACCGCCACCCGGTAGGCCTTGGCGTGGTTGCGGTACTTCCAGAAATTGCGATGGAAGCGCGGCGCGAGGATGCACAGCACCGGTGCGTCGGCGAAGAAGTCCTGCCCGGCCACCGCGATCCGGGCGAAGGCGCGCAGTTCAGCCGGGGTCCATGCGCGCGATCCCGCATCGCCCGGGACCTGCGTGCCGGCGTCACCGGGTTGCGGCGCCGCGATGCCTGGCGTGACCGGCTCCAGCGCATGCGTGTCGATGCGATAGCGGTACAAGCCGGGCGCGATGCCATCCACGCGCTGCAGGATCAGCCAGCATTCGGTGGGATGCAGCGCGCCGCCGGACGGGCTGGTGCGCTTGTATACGTCGAAGCCGGGTGCCGGATGGCCGATCCCGCGGGCGCCGAACACCCGCGCCAGCAGCTGCGAGAACGTCGCCAGCGGCACGCTGGCGGTGGTGTCGTAGTTGCGGCAGGTGGCGCGGGTATCGAGCAGCGCGTCGAAGTCGTCGCGCTCGATCCGCGGCAAGGCGAGGTCGGCAGCCGGATTCGCCGCTGGCAACGCGTGTGGCGGCGGCGCGCCGTGCTGGCGCAGCAGGCCTTCGTTCGTGTCGAGATCCTGCTCGGCCATGCCCCTGGGCCCGTCGATGCCTTCCCAGCGCGCGGCCATGTGCGCCACTGCCGCCGGCGGGTGCCAGCCCTGGGAGCGGAACCGCGCATCGGCCAGCGCGGATTCATCGCCGTCGTCCGGCCGTGCCAGCAGCAGGCCGGCAGCGAGCAGGGCATCGACCGCCTCGCTGCCGAAGCGCGCATCGAGCGCGTCGCGCGCGATCCAGTCCACCGCACCCAGCGCGCCCAGCAGCGGGGCATGCGCCGCGTCCACCTGCACAGGAGCCGGCAGATGCGGGGCATGCGCGAACCAGCACAACCGGCCAACCACCCCGGTGCCGCCCGACAACAGGTCGTCGAGCTCGAAATCCGCCACCTCGCGTGGCTCCAGCCACGCCACCGCGCAGCGCCTGATCCGCATGCCCGCTCCCCTGTTCCGATGCGGTGCTATTGTCCGGCTTCCATCCACCAAGGGGGAATACCAGATGGCACAGGAAGACACGATCCCGCCGGCCGGCTTGCATCCGCGTCTGGTCCGCAAGTTGCTGGACAACCTCGAAAGCAACGAGGAGTTCCGCGCGATGTTCCAGGAATCGCCGGAGAAGGCGTTGCGTTCGATCGGCTACACCGATCCGTGGGGCTGCATGTCGCTGCGCTCGGGCGCGAAGCTGGCGTCGCCGGCGCAGATCCGGGCGCAACGCAACAAGCTGGAAGACACGATGGTGGGCATCCAGGGCTACCTGTGCCCGCTGGAGGCACAAGAGGGGCTGTGAGGCGCCGCTTTCCGACTGGATCCCGTTCGCGCGGCTGATCTGCCGGCGTCGATCCCTGCAGCACCGCGGGAAGGCGATTACGCCTTCCCGACCTTTGCCGTCTCTTGCGGCTGCGCCGGCGCCTGCGACTTCGCGTCCTGCTGCAAGGCTTCCGCGGATGCCGCGGCATTGAGGAAGCGCAGCACATCGGTCGTGGTGCTTTCGACGAACACGCGGCCGCGATGCGTCGCCAGCCAATCTCGCTGCGCGCGCGCGCCCGTGGCGTTGCCGGCGGCCAGCTCTGCACGCATCAGCGACCAGTGCGCCGCGACCAGGGCCGTTTCGCGCGCCACCAGCGGACGCAACCTGGCCACGGCCGCCTGCGGCTTGCCGGCGAGCCGTTCCTGCTCGGCCAGCAACACCTGCTGCAGTTGCGCCACGGTCGGGTAGTCGCGGATGACGCGGCTGTCCCGGGTTTGGCGCAACGCGTCGGCCACGCCCGCCGCATCATCCATCCGCGCCGCAAGCACGCCGGCGTAGAGCCGCACTTCGGTCGCCGCTGCGGGGTAGAGGGCATCGGCAGCCGCTCCCTTCGCCTGCACGGCGGCCAGCAATTCCTGCAAGCGACGCCCGGCCTCGGCTTGCCCTGCGAAGACCGCCACGCTGGCGACCGCGACGCGGGCGCGCAAGCTTTCGGGGGCGTCGCCGGCTGCGTCGGCCTGCCGCAACCAGTCCTGTGCGGCAGTGGCCGCACGCGGCCATTGCCCGCGATCGATCCCGGTGACCACCGCGGCCTCGCCCTGCCAGCCGCCACGCCCGTTGGTCCCGGTCAGGTAGGCCTTGTCCGCCTGCGCATGCTGGCCGCGCGCATCGAAGAGCCGCGCGTACATTTCGCTCGACCCCGTGAATCCCGCCTTGCGCGAGCGCTCGAATTCGGCCATCGCCTGGTCGTAGCGCTCCTGGCCCAGCAGCATCATGCCGAGGCTATAGCGGGCCGAATCGCCGCGCTCGTATTGCGGCTTGATGCTGCGCCGGAACGTCGCCTCGGCCAGGCGGAAATCGTTGAGCTGGTGCCACTGGTTGGTGCCCAGGCGCGCAAGCAGGCGATAATCGTCGGGATACAGCGCCAGGTATTCCTGCGCCTTGCGGAAATAGATTCCCGGCCCGTCGTTCTGCATCTGCAACAGCTCCAGGCGCGCGCGCTCCTGCGGCGACAGGCGCTGCGGGATGGCCAGCGCCTTGCGCCGCTCTTCGGCGGCCGGTCCGAGTTCGCCGAGCCCCGAGTACAGGTCGGCCATGTCCGCATGCGCCAGCGCGAATTCAGGGTCCAGTTGCAGCGCGCGCCGGTACAGGCCCAGTGCCTGCTCGCGGTCGCGCGTGGTGTTGAACACGTTGCGCGCCACCGCGAACGCCTTCAGCGCGTCCAGGCTGGGCGTGGCTACGTTGGGCAGCGCCACGGACGTCTTCTGCACGCTCTCCAGCGCTTCGCCCAGCTTCTCGCGCAGCTGGTCGGTGACGTCGTCGATCGAGGCCAGCGCCGAACCAATGCCGCGGCCATCCGCCGAGACCGCATACACCGTGGTCTGGGTACGCGGGTCGATCACTTCCGCGCTGACCCGCAGCCGACCGCCGACCTCGGCCACCGTGGGCAGCAGCAGCGCGCGGGCGCCGTCGCGCAACGCGATCTCCGAGCCGATGGCGCGGTCCACCGGCACGCCCGGCTTGCGCTGCATGTTGCCCAGGGTCTCGCGCACCTTGAGGTCGCTGAGCACGTTGACGTAGCGCGACTGCGCCAGGCTCAGGCGGAAGGCCTGGTCCAGGGTGTCGTCCAGCAGCTTGTCGCCGGTGAGGTTGCGCAGGTCGCCGACCACCACCCAGTCGCGTTCGCCGAAGGCGATCGCCGGCTGTGGCCGGGTCAGGAACCAGCCACCGCCCACCAGCCCCGCCACCAGCAGCAACTCCGCGGCCAGCGCCGCGGGCTGTCGCCACAGCGGGATGTCGCGCCAGGCCTTGGCGCGGTTCTGCTGCGGGGCGTGCAGCGGGGCGATGCCGGGCTCGCCGACCTCGTAGATTTCCTGCGCCTGCGGCACGCCCTTGAAGCGCCAGCGTCCCCAGTGTTTCCACAACAGCTGTTCGCCGCGCTCGCCGAGTTCGCGCGCCGCGCGGTGTGCCAGCGGCTCAGCCGTGGCCGAGAGCAGGATCTGCCCGGGCCGCGCCAGCGTCATCAGCCTGCCAGCCATCGGCTTGGCCAGGCCTTCGACTTCCAGCGGCTTGGCGCCGACGTTGACCGCTTCGTCGCTGTTGCGCCAGGTCAGCACTTCGCCGACGTGCAGGCCGGCGCGCGCCTGCATCACCACGCCGTGGCGCTTGAGTTCCGTGCGATCGCCGAGATCGCGCAGGCCGCGGGCGTAATCCAGGGCGAAGCCGAGGCCGTCAATGGCACGCTCGAACAGCAGCAGCAGGCCGTCGGATCGGTCGATCAGGCGGCCGTGCCAGCGCTGCTGCAGCTCCAGCACCAGGCGGTCGTGGGCGCGGAATAGTTCCGCAGCGGCGTTGTCGCCGAGTTTCTCGACCAGGCTGGTCGAGTCGCACAGGTCGGTCAGCAGCAGGGTGCGCACCTGCGGCGTGGCCAACGGTGCTGGCGCGGTTGCGCTGGCTGGATCGGCTCGGTCGATGCTGTCGTTGGCGGCGTGCATGGCGGTGGCGGGACCTGCTCGCCTAGACCGGCGCGAGCGCGTCGTCCTGCCATTCGACGCGGTTGCCGCCCAACCGCTTGGCCCGGTACAGCGCGGCGTCGGCGTTGGCGTACCAGTCCTCCCAGCGCTGGTCCAGCGCCACCGGGCAGGCGCCGATGCTGAGGGTGGCGATCTGCGGCGGCGAGGACTGCAGTTTGTGCAGCGCCTGCGCGGTGTCGATCACGAACTGGGCGATGCGCAGGATCCCGGCGCGATGCTCAGCGCCGACCAGCAGGCAGAACTCGTCGCCGCCGAGGCGGCAGGCGATGTCGCCCGGGCCGGCGGCCGAGCGCAGGATGTTGGCCACGCCCTGCAGCACGCGGTCGCCGACCTGGTGGCCGTGCTCGTCGTTGATGCCCTTGAAACTGTCGCAGTCCAGCAGCAGCAGGCCGCAGCCGCCGAGGGCGTCGTTGCGGCGGCGCTGCTCGAGTTGCAGCTGGAAGCCGCGGCGGTTGTTGAGCCCGGTGAGCTCGTCGGTGCGGGTCAGCGCCTCGGTCTGGTTGAGGCGGTGGGTGGTGGCGCGCAGGGTGTCCAGCGCGGACTGCAGGTCGGCGTTGCGGCGGCGCAGGCGCGCGATCAGGCTCTGTTCGTTGAGCACCACGCGGGCGATGGCGCGGCGCAGGAAATGCGCGAGCAGGGCCGGGTCGCGCGCGGCCAGCGGCTCGAATTCCTCCTGCCGCAGTTCCAGCAGCACCGCGCTGCTGGCGGCGACGGCGTCGGCGCTGCGCGCGTGGTCGCCGATCAGCAGGCCGAGTTCGCCGAAGAACTGGTGCCGGCCCAAGCGCTTGGGGACGAGGTCGTCGCCGAAGTCCAGGTCGATGTCGCCCTGCACGATCACGTACATGGTGGTGCCGAGGTCGCCGCGGCGGAACAGGGCTTCGCCGGCCGCCACCAGTCGCGGGCGCCCGACTTTCTCGAACAGCGCGTACTCCTCCGCGGTCAGCGCGGCGGCGGACTGCTCCATCCCGGTCTCCGGCGGGCGGGCTGGTGCCAGCCCCGCGACGTCTGCACTCATTCCACGACCCCCTGTCGTGTAGTGAACGCGAGAATAGCACCGGGCCGGCCGCGGACCCGGGCGAGGAGCCGCACCCTTCCCCCTGCTTCGCTGCGCGAACCGGTCCTTCTCCTCGCAATCGGGGCAGGGCACTGCGGCAAGCCTCGTGCCGTTCCTTCTCCCCGCTGGCGGGGAGAAGGTGCCGGAGGCGGATGAGGGGCGGTCTGGCTGCGATAGGCAGTGCAGAGCCGCGTCGACAGCCGCGCCCCTCACCCTGCCGCGCTGCGCGCGGCTGTCCCTCTCCCCGCTCGCGGGGCGAGGGCAACTCAGTGGCGCGACTGCATGGCCTCAGGCAGCGACGGCCTCGACCTGGTGCTGGAACTGCTCTTCTTCCGTGGACCCTTTCAGCGCCACCGTCGACGACTGCGCGCCCTGGATGGTCTGCGTCACCGCGTCGAAATAACCGGTGCCGACCTCGCGCTGGTGCTTGACCGCGGTGAAACCCTGCGACGCCGCGGCGAATTCCGCCTGCTGCAGCTCCACGAACGCGCTCATCTGCCGGCGCGCATAACCGTGCGCGAGCTGGAACATCGAGTGATTGAGCGCGTGGAAGCCGGCCAGGGTGATGAACTGGAACTTGTAGCCCATCGCCGCGAGTTCCTGCTGGAAGCCGGCGATGGTGGCGTCGTCCAGGTGCTGCTTCCAGTTGAAGCTGGGCGAACAGTTGTAGGCCAGCAGCTTGCCGGGGTACCTGGCATGGATCGCGGCGGCGAACTGGCGCGCGAAGGCCAGGTCCGGCTTGCCGGTCTCGCACCAGACCAGGTCCGCGTACGGCGCGTACGCCAGGCCGCGGCTGATCGCCTGCCCCAGGCCCTTGCGGGTCTTGTGGAAGCCCTCGACGGTGCGCTCGCCGGTGCAGAACGGCTGGTCGTTGGCGTCGATGTCGCTGGTCAGCAGGTCGGCGGCCTCGGCGTCGGTGCGGGCGACGATCAGCGTCGGTACGCCCATCACGTCGGCGGCAAGGCGCGCGGCGACCAGTTTCTCCACCGCCTCGCGGGTGGGCACGAGCACCTTGCCGCCCATGTGCCCGCATTTCTTGGCGCTGGCCAGCTGGTCCTCGAAATGCACGCCGGCCGCGCCGGCCTCGATCATCGCCTTCATCAGCTCGAAGGCGTTGAGCACGCCACCGAACCCGGCCTCGGCATCGGCGACGATCGGCTGCAGGAAGTCGATGCGGTCGCAGCGCTCGTCCTCGCCGCGCTCGGCATGGTGCAGCTGGTCGGCGCGCAGCAGGGTGTTGTTGATGCGCTTGACCACCTGCGGCACCGAGTTGGCCGGGTACAGCGACTGGTCCGGGTACATCTCGCCGGCGCCGTTGGCGTCGGCGGCGACCTGCCAGCCGGAGAGATAAATGGCTTTCAATCCGGCCTTGACCTGCTGCATCGCCTGGTTGCCGGTCAGCGCGCCAAGCGCGTTGACGAAGGGCTCGCGGTGCAGCGAGGTCCACAACTTGCCGGCGCCCAGTTTCGCCAGGGAATGCTCGACCGCGACGGTGCCGCGCAGGCGCACCACGTCGGCCGGCGAGTACGGGCGGGCGATCCCGGCCCAGCGCGGGTTGTGGCTCCAGTCGTGTGCGATCTGTTCGGCGGTGGGCAGTTGAGTTTTCATCAAGGATTCTCGGTGGGTGGGGCTGGCGATGACGGGCGGGGGTATTGGTTGTTTGTGGGAGCGGCTTCAGCCGCGAGCTTTTTGCTGGTGGTGGGCGATGCGGGAAAAGCTCGCGGCTGAAGCCGCTCCCACAGTCATGGGCTGATCAATCGATCAGGGCGTACGCGGGGATGGTCAGGAACTCCTCGAGAGCGTCGTTGCGGGTGAGTCGCTCCAGCAGCGCGATCGCGGCATCGAGCTTGGCGGCGCCGGGAATGCCGTCCTGGCCGCCGAGCTTTCCAGGCAGGCCGATCAGCGCGCGCTCGAACAGCACGAAATCGATCGGCGTGCCGTCGTCGAGCAGCAGCGGCGCGCGCGCGGGCCCGCGCGGTCCCGCCGCGGTTGCGGTGTCGCCGAAGTGCAGCCATTGCCACAGCTGCGCGCGCGCGATCTCGGCGGTGGCGGCGTCCTCCATCAGGCCATGGATCGGCACGCAGCCGTTGCCGTCGAGCCACGCGGCGAGGTAGCGCACGCAGACCTCGACGTTGTTGTCGAAGCCGGCGCGGGAAATGCTGCCGCGCGGCGTGCGCAACAGGTCCTCGCGGGTGGGCTGTGCATCCTCGCGCCGCACGTGCTGCTGGTGTGGCGTGGGCATGTGCGCGTCGAAAGCCGCGCGCGCCACGGCAATCAGCGCCGGGTGCGCGACCCAGGTGCCATCGAAGCCGGCGCCGGCCTCGCGCAGCTTGTCGTCGCGCACGCGCTGCAGCGCGGCGGCGTTGGCCTCGGCGTCGCCGGCGATCGGCACCTGCGCGGCCATCCCGCCCATCGCGTGCGCGCCGCGCCGGTGGCAGGTGCGCACGAGCAGGTCCGAATAGGCCTTCAGGAACGGCTGCAGCATCGTCACCTGGCCGCGCTCGGGCAGCACCTTGCCCGGGTGCGCGCGCAGGGTCTTGATGCAGGAAAAGATGTAGTCCCAGCGGCCGCAGTTGAGCCCGGCGACGCGGTCCTTCAGCGCGAACAGGATCTCGTCCATCTCGAACGCCGCCGGCAGGGTCTCGACCAGCACCGTCGCCTTCATCTGCCCGCGCGGCAGGCCCAGCGCGGATTCGACCTGCACCAGCGCCTCGTCCCACAGCGCGGCTTCTTCCATCGACTGCAGCTTGGGCAGGTAGAAGTACGGGCCGCGATCCCGTGCCGCCAGCGCTCGGGCGTTGTGGAACGCGAACAGTCCGAGGTCGAACAGGCCGGCGCTGATCGCGGTGCCGTCGACCACCAGGTGTTTCTCGTCCAGGTGCCAGCCGCGCGGCCGCACCAGCAGCACGGCCTGTTGCTCGAATGGCTTGAGCGCGTAGTCCTTGCCGGCCGCGCCCGCGGAACCGGGGGCGGTGAACGCCAGCGTGCCGGCCACCGCCTGCCGCAGCGCGCGCTGGCCGGCGACGAGGTTGGCCCAGGTGGGCGCGGTCGAATCCTCGAAGTCGGCCATGTAGCAGCTGGCGCCGGAGTTGAGCGCGTTGATCACCATCTTCGGGTCGACCGGCCCGGTGATCTCGACCCGGCGGTCGAGCAGCGCCGGCGGCAGCGGCGCCACCCGCCAGTCGGCGGCACGGATGTGGGCGGTGTCGGCGCGGAAGTCGGGCAGGGCGCCGGCATCGAATTCGGCCTGGCGTCGGCGGCGCGCGGCCAGCCGCTGCTGGCGGGCAGGCTCGAAGCGACGATGCAGGGCGGCGAGGAAGGCCAGCGCCGCCGGTGTCAGCAGGTCGTCCTGGTCCGGCCGCTGGCCGCCCGGCGCGATCGCGCCGGGCGCGGCCTCCGGGCCCGTTTCCACTGCATCCAGCACTGCCTGCACGTCCAGCTCCACGGCCACTCGGGGAGCCACACCATCCGCTGCGGTACGGTATTTGACAAACAATAGTTATCAATACATACCATTAGCAAACCTTATATCTTGTTCCCGCCCATGGCCGAGCGCGCCCCGCCCGCCCCGCGATTCGCCTACAAGGCCTCCCGGCTGAAGCCGCTGCGGGCGTTCTGCCAGGTGGCGCGGCTGGGCTCGGTCTCGCGCGCGGCCGAGGCGCTGTACCTGAGCCAGCCGGCCGTGACCCTGCAAGTGCAGGCGCTGGAGCGCGAACTCGGGGTGCGGCTGCTGGAGCGAAGCGGCCGCCGCCTGCTGCCGACCCGCGAGGGCGAGGCCCTGTATGCGCTGGCGCGGCCCCTGGTCGAGGGCATCGACGGCCTGGCAGCGAGCTTTCACGAGCAGCTGCGCGGGCTCGACGCCGGCGAGCTGGACATCGCCGCCGGCAGCTCGACCATCCTTTACCTGCTGCCAGGCCTGGTCGAAGCCTTCCGCGAGCGCCATGCGGACGTGCGCCTGCGCCTGCACAACGTCACCGGCGCCAGCGGCCTGGACCTGCTGCGCTCGGACGCGGTCGACTTCGCGGTCGGCTCGATGCTGGAGGTGCCGGCGGACCTGGACTACGCCCCGGTCTACAACTTCGAGCCGATGCTGATCGCCCCGCCCGGGCACCCGCTGGCCGACAAGCCCGAATTGCGGCTGCAGGACCTCTCGCCCTACGGCCTGATCCTGCCGCCGCAACGGCTGACCACGTACCGGCTGGTGGACCTGGTGTTCCAGCGCAACCAGGTGCCGTACACGGTGGCGCTGGAGGTCGGCGGCTGGGAGGTCATCAAGCAGTACGTGGCGATGGGCCTGGGGATCTCGATCGTCACCGCGATCTGCCTGACCGAGGCCGACCGCGCGCGGCTGGCGGTGCGCTCGCTGTCGGCGTGGTTCCCGTCGCGCAGCTACGGCGTGGTGGTGCGCAAGGGCAAGTACCTGTCGCCGCAGGCGCGCGCCTTCGTCGGCCTGATCCGGCCCGACCTGTTCGCGCAGCGCGACTACGACCAGAGCGGGCATTCGGCACGCTGAGCGTACGCACCCGCGGGCGGTCCGAGCACTACGGGCGACCGCGGGGACTTGCGGGGCGCATTCGTCGGCGCGCGCAGGCGCGGCGGCGTGCGCGTGCGCGGCGACGATGCCGGTGCGTCACTCCGCGTCCGCGGGCACGCCAGCGAGGTCCTTGACCCAGTGCGGCGAAGTCGGCTCGCCGCCGTAGAAGTTCCATGACCAGCCCGCGGCAAGCGCCCAGCGGTGGATCCAGCTGACACCCAGTGCGCTGGTGAATGCATCCGCGCGCCGGTAGGCGGGATCGCCCATCGCTTCGTCGATGTCGACGAAGCGGTAACCGCGCCCGCGCAACCCGGCGACGAACTCCGGGTAGGTATCGGCATTGAGCGCGTTGGCGTGCAGCAGCATCACCTGCGGCAATGCGTAGCCGAGCAGCTTGATCGAACGATGCTCGAAGTAGTTGACCATCCGCAGCAGGTACGGCACGTACTGCGCGCGCAGCTTCGCCTGGGCGGCGGTATCGCCGCTGTCCAGCGCCTTGGCGTAGGCGGCCGCCCAGATCCAGTCCGAGTCCGTGATCGTGACCGGGGCGATGCGGTAATCGTGCTCGGCGAGGAAGGCGTCCATCGCCGCCTTGTCCGCCAGGGTACGACCCGTGCGCAGGTAGGGATGCCGGAACCAGCGCGGCTGCAGTCCGCGCGCGGCAAGCAGCGGCCGCAGGACGCCGTCGCAGGCAAGGATGTCGTGCTGGTAGGCGGGTACGCCGACCAAGTGCAGGTCGACGTGGGTGGCCGTGTGGTTACCCAGCGCCAGCCCGGCGTCGAGCCACGCGTCGAGCATCGCGACGCGGTCGGACTGGATCTTGCCATCCACCAGCAGGCGCGCCGAATTGACGAAACCGATCGCTGGCGTGCCCGTGTCGGTGAGCGCCTGCAGCAGGCGCGCGGATGCGGCCGCGATCCGCGGCGGCACCGTGCCCTGCGCGGGCAGCGGCGTGCGTGGCTCCAGGCTCGACCAGGGCAGGTCGTCGAAGGTGATCGCGATGCGCCGGTCCGGGGGCGTCGCGGTCGCGGTCGTGGCGGCCGTTGGCGTCGCCGCGCGCGCCAGGGTTGCGGCCAGCAACAGGCACGCGAGCGCGGCCCAGGCAAGTCCCGTCGCGCCCTTCGTACGTCCCCCGCGCGACGCGGGCGCGGGCATGGCCGCAGCGGCCACGGCTACCCCACCAGGCGTCCACGAGGCGCCTTCGCACAAGCCAGGGTTGGTTGACTGGACGGCGCGTCCCTGCGCTGTTGGTTGCGACGCGATCAACGCACCACCGGGCAGCGGTCGGCGCGGAACTCGCAGAAGCGGTATCGCAGTTCCAGGCCGACGCTGGTGCCCTCGTAGCGGCCGAACTGGTTCAGGCGCTGGCTGTAGCCGGCGCTACCGACCAGCTGCCAATGGCTGAAGATGCCGATGGTGAGTTCGGCGCGCAGGTCGGTGGCGCGCTTCCAGCTGTCGAAGGTCTCGTCCTTCTGCTGGCCAAGCGCGGCCGACAGGTAAAGTCCCGCCTCCTCGCCCAACGTGACGTAGCTCGATGCCGCAACCGCGTACCGCCGGTAATCGTCCGGGCTGTAGTAGCCGTTGTCGGTGTTGCGGCTGTTGTGCTGGCCTTCGGCCTGCAGGCCGAGGTCGAACATGACGTGTTCGCCGCGATGGATCGCGCGCATGTAGCTGGCCAGGACCGAGGTGCGGCTGTTGTCGTCGTCGAAGTCGTCGGCGGCGATGCGGGCGTCGAAGCGGTCGCGCAGGGTCGGTGTCCAGGCCAGGTCCAGCGCCAGGCCATCGCGCATCACCGCCAGTGCGCGCGGCGAGGCGTCGACGCGATCGCGGTCGTAGGTCAGCGCATAGCTGAAGGCGTCAGTGGCGCGTTGCGAGAACTGCAGGTGGCCGATGGTTTCGCCATCGCTGCCGATGCCGTTGTCGATCCGCGAATTGCCCAGCCACAACTCCAGCGCGGTGTCCGCTGTCGGCGCGAAGCGCAGCCCCAGGCCGACGCGGCCTTCATCGACATGGTTGTCGCCCAGCAGCGGCGCGAACGCGCTGCCGAAGGCGGCAGAGTGCTGCCGGCGAGTGGCCCCGGCGAGCAGCCGCCAGCGGTCCGACAGCCACAGGTTGGTATCGATGGCCAGGCTGCGGATCTCGATGTCGTCCGAATCGGTGTACAGCGACGGCGCCAACCCGACCGAGGAGAACAGCGGCAGCCGCACCGACTTGGCCAGGTCGACGCTGTCCTTCTCGTCCGGCTTGACCGCCTGCACGGTGGCCAGCGCCGGCAGCGCCTGGTGCGGCCACTCGCCCTGGCGCAGGATCAGCGCCTGGGTCCAGGCGTTTTCGTAATCCTCCGGGTCGGCCGCGTACAACGGCGCATTGAGCGCCAGCGCGGCATCGCGGCGGCCGGCCCAGGCCAGCACGCGTGCGCGCAGCGCCGTGGCTTCCACGTCCTCGGAGCCGAAGCCGGCCAGGGCATCGTCGGCCCCGGCGTAGTCGCCCAGCCAGGCGAGGAAGCGCGCACGATCCAGCTGCGCGGCATGGTCGTCCGGGTGCTCGACGAGGTAGGCGTTGATCAGTTGCAGGGCCTCGGCGGTGCGCCCCGCCCAGGCGGCGTCGAGCGCCGGCTGGTAGGCCACGGCATCCTGGGCCAGGGCCGGCGCCAGCGGCAGCGCGCACGCCAGCGCGCCTGCGAGCAGGCCGACGCTGATCCGCGCGCGCCCGCCGGCGAAACGGCGGCGACGGGAGGTCATTTGCGCCATTTGCGGTTCCCCGTGATCCACAGGTCGAAGGCGAAGCGTCCGATGGTGTAGGTGTCGGCCACCATCAACGCGTAGCGCAACGGCGTGATTGCAATGCCCTTGAAGAACGTGGCGATGCGCGCGCCGCGCGCGACCACGACCAGTGCCGCCAGCGATACCAGCAACTCGGCGATGATGGTCACCGCCAGCGGTTCCCACATGCGCAGCACCAGCATGATGATGAGCGCGGTCGGGAAGCCGATCTTCTCCACCGCCGAGAGGAACATCGCCCAGCCGATCGGGCGGCCGTATTCCAGCGTGTGCTTCTCGCCGAACGGCTGCCGGTACTGCTCCTTGACCAGGCGCAGCTCCTCGACCCCGCTCTGCTTCTCCTCGCGCCGCTTGCGCCAGCGCTTGAGCGTCTTGAACGGCGTGCGCAACAGCGCGTCGAAGTAGTAGCAGCTCTGCAGGAACGACGACGACCACAGGTAGACCTGCCGCGGCAGCCGTTGCACCTCGGGCTCCTCCGAACGCGCCAGCACGTCCTGCAGCTGGACGTTGCGGTAGCCCTCGTTGTTGAGGGCGAAGCCGATGAAGATGTCCTCGGAGTTGGTCAGGTCGTCGCCGAAGATCGGCTCGTAGCGGTCGAACAGGTCCTTGATGTACTTGCGGCGGTAGGCGACCGCGCAGCCCACCGGGTTGGTGATGCCGCCGAAGAACACCATCTGGCCCTTGTAGACGAATCGCTGCAGGAACAGGTACAGGCACTCGCGATAGGTGTTGGTGATCCACCACCACAGCGAATGCAGCGCGCCGCGTTTGCGGTGCGGGTCGTCGTAGGTCGGCGCGCCGTGCCAGCGGCGGAATTCCTCGGTCTGCGCCAGCGCGTGGCGATCCTTCGGCCGCATCGGCAGGATCGTGCCGCAGGCGCTGGCGATGCCGACTCCCTCGTACAGTTCCTGCACGCAGCGCTCGATGTAGTCGGCCGATTCCAGGAAGGTGTCGCCATCGAGGATGAACTCGACGTCGGAATCGAACTCGCGCGACTGGCGCTTGATCGTCGGCGTCTTGCCGATCGACGACGCACGCTCGATCACGGTCAGGTGCATGCCGGCGGCGGCGGCGTATTCGCGCGCGCGCGGCACGGTCAGGTCCCTGGCGCCATCCTCGACCAGGATCACGTTGCGCGGGCGCACCGTCTGCCGCGCCAGCGACGCGAGGCAGTGGATGATGTTGTCTTCTTCCTTGTAGGCGGGGATGACGACGTCCACCACCGCGGTGCGCCAGTCCTCGGCAGGGGTGGGAACGGTCTTGTCGGGCCCGTGCAGCAGCCCGATCGCGCTAAGCAGCGCGTTCGGACTGAGTACGAACCAGGGTGCAGTGGCCATCTTTTTCCCCTTGCAGGCGCTGGCGCTCGGTGGCGACCAGATCGTCGATTGTCTGTTCCAACGTGTAGCAATGGTTGAAACCGGTCATCTGGCGCAGGCGGTCCAGGCTGGGGCGGCGGCGGCGGATGTCCTCGAAATCCTCGCCATAGGCCTCGCGCAGCGGCACGTGCTTGAGCTGCGAGCGGCTGCCGGCGCGTTCGATCACCAGTTGCGCCAGTTCGGCGATGCTGATCTCGCGGTCGTTGCCGACGTTGGCGGTGACGGTATCGCGGCCGGCGTGGGTGGCGAGCGCGTCGAGCGCGACCACGGTGTCGCGCACGTCGCAGAACGAACGCGTCTGCGCACCGCCACCGAACACGGTGATCGGCTCGTCGCGGACCGCTTGGGCGACGAAGCGCGGCACCACCATGCCGTAGCGCCCGACCTGGCGCGGGCCGATGGTGTTGAAGAAGCGGGCGATCACCGCCGGGATGCCGAAGCGCTGCGCGAACGACAGGCCCAGCGCCTCGTCGGCGATCTTGCTGACCGAATAGCCCCAGCGGGTTCCGGCCTTGGTGCTGACCACCAGGTCCTGGTCCTCGCGCAGGATGTCCTCGTCGTTGTGGCCGTAGACCTCGGAGCTCGATGCCAGCACCACTTGCGGCTTCCAGCCGCCGGCGTTGGCCGCGCGCAGCAGGCGCTCGCAGCCGGCGATGTTGGTCGCCAGCACCTTGGTGGGTTCGGCGATGACCCGGTAGACGCCGACCACCGCGGCGAGGTGGTAGATGCGGTCGGCCCACCCGACCACGCGCTCGAGCCGGTCCCAGGTGAGTACGTCGGCCTGGTCGAAGCGGAAGCTCGGGTCGTCCTCGTGCGCGGCGAGATTGGCGCGCACGCCGGTCGACAGGTCGTCGACCACGTGGACCTGGTCCCCGCAGGCGAGGTGGAGGTCGACGAGATGCGAGCCGATGAAACCGGCCCCGCCGGTGATGAGGATATGCATGGTGCCCCTGCCCTGCTTCGGTCGCGGCCGGGCCTTGCCACGCGAGAATCCGTGAAACCCGTGCCCAATACAGGACGCAAGGCACGTGCCACGCCGGCCACGCACGGGCACGCCGATGCGGTCAGGGCGTGCCGTGGTGGCGGCCCTGCCACGGCCTGTACCAGGCGCGGATGCGGGCGATGTCCGCGGCCATGTCGTCGCCCAGCTGGAACGGCGGGCCGATGCCGATGACCTTGTCCGGGTAGTGGAAGTAGGCGGGCAGCACCGGCACGCCGGCGGCCTTGGCGATCTTCCAGAAGCCCGGTTTCCAGGGCACGCCCGGCTTGCGGGTGCCCTCCGGGGCCAATCCGAACCAGAATTTGTCACTTCCGGCAATCAGCGCCGCCGCCTGTTCGACCACGCCCGCGGCGGCACTGCGGTCGACCGCGATCACCCCGAGCCGGCGCAACAGCGGTCCCAGCGGCCACCAGAAGAGCTGGTGCTTGCCGAGGATGCGGATGTCCAGGCCAAGCGCGAGCTTGGCGGCGAATCCCCAGACCCCGTCCCAGTTCGACGAGTGGGGCGCCCCGATCAATACCAGCCTGGGGATGTCCGGGAAGGCGCCGACCATCCGCCATCCGCCCAGCCGCAGCAGGCTGCGCCCGAGCCAGCGGGTGAAGGCGTTGCGCGGCACCTGCGGTGCGCTCGGCGGCAGCGGCAACACGATGTCATCGTCGGCCTCGTGCATGCGTCCCCGTTCAGTCCCAATCGCGTTGCCCGCGTCCGCGCTTGATCGTACTGCGTCCGCGCTTGGCGTCCAGCCGCCGCTGCTGCGAGGCGCGGGTGGGCTTGGTGGCGACCCGCGGCTTCGGCGCGTGCAGGCCGGCTTCGATGAAGGCCGCCAGCCGCGCGCGCGCGTCCTCGCGATTGCGCTCCTGGGTGCGGAAGCGCTGCGCGCCGAGCACCAGCACGCCTTCGACGGTGAGGCGGCGGTCGCGGCGCGCCAACAGGCGCGCGCGCACCGGCTCGGGCAGCGACGGCGAATTCGCGACGTCGAAGCGCAATTCCACCGCGGTCGCGACCTTGTTGACGTTCTGCCCGCCCGGACCGGACGCACGCACGAAGCGTTCGACCAGTTCGGCGTCGTCGATGGCGATGGATCCGACCTGCAGCATCCGTGGATTGTAGTGACGCGCGGGCCGGCCCACAGCAGGGCAGGACGTCCGGCTAGTCCACTGGCGCGCCGTTTCGTGCAGGCGGATCGAACAGCGCCAGCGCCCTGGCGAACTGCGCGTCCGCTGGCGCGACCGCCTCGATCCGGCTGCCCCCGCGCGGATGCAGGAACGCCAGCCGCTGCGCGTGCAGCAGCATGCGCGCGATCCCGAGCATGCGGAACGTGCGGTTGTGGCGGCCGTCGCCGTGGCTGCTGTCGCCGACCAGGTGGTGCGAGGCGTGCTTGAGGTGGCGGCGGATCTGGCGGAAGCGGCCGCTGTGCGGGCTGGCGCGCAGCAGCGCGTAGCGCGAGGTGGCGAAACCGGCCGAGGGAATCGGCAGTTCGCAGGTCGCCAGCACCTCGAACCGGGTCAGCGCCGGCTTTTTCGCCGGCTTGCCGGGGCCGCCGTCGAGCGGGTGGTCGATGTCGAAGCGCGCTTCCGCCGGCCAGCCGCGGCAGATGGCGAGGTAGTCCTTTTCGAACGCCTCCGGCCCCTCCGCGCGCGCCATCACCATCCGCCCCAGCGCCGACGCCGTCTCGCGGTCGAAGGCCAGCAGCAGGCAGCCGCTGGTGGCGCGGTCGAGCCGGTGCACGAGGAAGATCGGGCGACCGAACTGCGCGCGCAGGCGGTCGGCGGCGAAGTCCGTCTCGCCACGCGCCAGCGCGCTGTCGTGGACCATCAGCCCGGCGGGCTTGTCGACCACGGCCAGGTGGTCGTCGCGGTGGAGCACCGTCAGGTCCATGGCACCGCCGCGCGAGGCGTCAGCGCCGGCGCGGCCACGCCGCCAGCAGCGCCCACAGCCCGCCGAGGCCGGCGATCCATGCCGCCGCCGGGACGCCCGCGATATTCGGGCCGCCGGCTTCGAGCCCGTAGAGCACCGCGGCCACCAGCAGCAGCCCGGTGCCCAGGATCGCCGCCACCGTGCGCCGTTGCACGCCCTTGATCGTGCGCACCAGCTCGGCCAGGTCGTGCGAACGCAACGCGAGTTCGTGCCGGCCCTCGACCTGCTGCCGCAGCCATGCGTGCAACAGCCGCGGCATTTCCGGTGCGTGCGTGATCATCTCCGGCAGGCGCTTGCGGAACTCGCCGAGCAGCCGCTGCGGGCTGTAGCGCTCGGCCAGGATCTGCTCCAGCACCGGACGCGCCACCGCCCAGATGTCGATCCTGGGGTCCAGCTGGCGGCCGACGCCCTCGATGCTGAGCAGCGTCTTCTGCAGCAGGATCAATTGCGGCTGGATGGTCAGCTCGTAGCGCTGCGCGGTGCGGAACAGCTTGAGCAATACCTCGCCCAGGGAGATCTCGGAAAGGGGCCGGGTGAAGTACGGCTCGCAGACCGAACGCGCCGCGGCCTCGAGCTCGTCGATGCGGATGTGCGCCGGCATCCAGCCGGCCTGCACGTGCAGCTCGGCGACGCGCCGGTAATCCTTGTTGAAGATCGCCATGAAGTTTTCGGCGAGGTAGTACTGGTCCTCGCTGGAGAGCTGGCCCATGATCCCGAAGTCGAGCGCGATGAAGCGCGGGTCGGCCTTGCGCGCCGGGTCGATGTCGACCCAGATGTTGCCGGCATGGGCGTCGGCGTGGAAGAAGTTGTCGCGGAACACCTGGGTGTAGAACACGCGCACGCCCTTGGCCGCGAGCGCCTTGCGGTCGATGCCGGCGGCGTCGAGCGCGGCGATGTCGTCGCTGGGGATGCCGCGCACGCGTTCGAGCGTGAGCACGCGCTCGGCGGTATGGCTCCAGATCGGCTCGGGCACGTACAGGTCGGGCGAACCCAGCCAGTTGCGGCGCAGCACCGACGCGTTGGCGCCCTCGCGCTGCAGGTCGAGTTCGGCGGCCAGCGTGGATTCGATCTCGGCCACGATCTCGCGCGGGCGGATCTTGTCGGCGTTGGGATGGGTGCGGTCGACCAGCGCCGCGATGCCCTTCAGCAGCGCGATGTCCTGCGCCACCTGCGCCTCGACCCCGGGCCGCAGCACCTTGACCACCACGTCGCGCGGCGCCGCGCCGCCGGCCGCCGGCAGCGTCGCGGCGTGCACCTGCGCGATCGAGGCCGAGGCCAGCGGGGTGGTGTCGAAGCCGGCGAAGGCCACGCCGACCGGCCGTTGCAGCGCGCGCTCGACGATCGCGCGCGCGATGTCGCCGTCGAACGGCGCGACCCGGTCCTGCAGCAGCGTCAGCTCGTCGGCGACGTCCGCCGGCACCAGGTCGCGGCGAGTGGACAGGATCTGCCCGAACTTGACGAAGATCGGCCCGAGTTCCTGCAAGGCCAGGCGCAGGCGCGCGCCGCGCGATTGCGCCGCGATCTCGCGCGAGGCACGCGGCACGAACGGCCTCATCAGCCGCAGCCAGCGCTCCGCGGCGGTGTCGTCGAGCAGGTCGTCGAGCCGGTACCGCAGCAGCACCCGGCCGATGCGCAGCGCGCGCAGCCCGGACTTCATCGCCCGCTTCCGTTGCGCGCGGCCGCACCGGCCGCGGCCGCGCGCAGGCGCTCGACACGTGCCGCCAGCCGCGCGGCATCATCGCGCAGGGTGTCGACCTCGTCGTAAAAGGTGTCGAGCTCGGCGCGCGGGACCACGTCGCGCGATTCCTCGGTGACGTATTCGGCCGCGGCCCCGGCGAGATCGCGGCCGGCATCGCGCGCGTGCGCCAGGGCCGCGGCGAACGCATTGGCCAGCTGCACCCCGAGCACGTCGCCGAACACCGCGGCGAACGGCTGCTGCCAGTCCGGATCGAAGCGCGTGGCCAGCTGCTGCAGGCGCCGCGCCAGTTCGGCGTCGCCGGACAGCTTCATGCGCCCCACCGGCGGTGCGTCGTCGCGCCGGAACACCGGCAACTGCGCCAGCAGCCCGGCCAGGGTGCTGCGGACGCTGAGCTCGGGCTCGCGTTGCGCATCCACGGGGCCGACCTGGAGCCGCGCGCCGGCCACGCACACCTGCAGCGCCAGCGGCCGGCCGCCGGCGACCGGTTCCAGCGTCAGCGCCACGCATTGGCCGTCGAGCGCCTGCAGGCCGTCGCGGGTCTGCGGGTCCAGCGCCAGCGCGCGGTTGAGCGCGGCTTCCAGCGTGCGCCCTGCCAAGGGCTTCCAGTCGAAGGTGGCTGCGGTCATCGGGGCATTGTAGGGCCGCGGGTCAGGGCCGGACGCGAGCGGTCGGGCTCAGCCCCCACCGCGGGTTGCTGCAAGCCGCTTCAACCCTTCCGCGATCGAGACCCGTGGCCTGTAGCCGAAGTCACGCAGGGCGGGACCCATGTCGTACCAATGCGTCGTCGCCAGCTGCTCGGCAAGGAAACGCGTCAGCGGCGGCTCCCCGCGCAGCGGCAGCAGCGTCCACGCCGCCTCGCAGGCCGCGCCGATCGCATAGGCCGCGCCGAACGGCAGCGACTTGGTCACGGGTGGCGCGTCCACGGCGGCGAGCAGCGCATTGACGATCTCGCGCATCGGCTTCGGCTCGCCGTTGCTGATGAAGTACGCGCGGCCCGCGCACGCCGCGCCGGGCGCGAGGTGCTCGAACGCGTCGAAATGCGCCTGCGCCGCGTTGTCGATATAGGTCGTGTCGACGAGGTTGTCGCCGCCGCCGACCAGGCGCAGCCGCCCGGCACGCGCGCGCTGCGCCAGCCGCGGCAGCAGTTGCGCGTCGCCCGGCCCCCAGATCAGGCGCGGGCGCAGGGCGATGGTGGCCAGCGCGGCATTGTTGGCGGCGAGCACGGCTTTTTCGGCGACGATCTTGGTGCTGGCGTAGGGTGCCTTGACGTGTTCGCCGTAGGGTACGGTGTCGGCGGTGCCGCCGGCGACCGGGCGGGTCGCGCGATGGGTGACGCTGGGCGTGGACGTGTACACCAGCTTGCCGATGCCGTGCGCGCGGCAGGCGGCGAGCACGTTGTCGGTGCCAACGACGTTGGCGCGGTGGTAGCTGTCGCGGCTGCCCCAGGCGCCGGCCTTGGCGGCGTTATGGAACACGCCGTCGAAACCGGCCGCACCTGCGCCGGCGAACGCGGCCAGCACCGCCTCGCGGTCGGCGAGGTCGCCCTGGATCTGGCGCACCCCGAGCGCGTCCAGCGCCGGATACAGGCCGCGGTTGAAGCTGGTGACGGCGTGCCCGCGCGCGACCAGCCCGCGGCACAACGCCTGGCCGAGGAAACCGCCGCCGCCGGTGACCAGCAGCTTCATCGCGCGGACCGCCGCAATTGCGCGGACGCCCACGCCGCCAGCTGTTCGCGCCCGATCTTGGCGTTGTGGCGGATGTCGACCGGGAAACCGGGGTGGAACAGGAAGGCTTCGACCTTGGCGGCATGCACGAAACCCTCGCCGATGAGGCGCAGCTCATCGGCAATGCGCGCGCGCGCGCCGCGCGCCACGCCCTTGCGCAGTTCCACGCACAGCACCGGACGCTGCGCGCCGGGTGCGCCGACCCCGACCAGCGCGCTGCGGCGCACGTCGGGATGGGTGTCGAACACCGGCTCGACCTGTTCGGTGCACAGCGTGGCATCGGCGGTGACCACGCGCTGCGATTTTCGGCCGCAGAACCACAGCCGGCCTTCGGCATCGATCCAGCCCAGGTCGCCCATGCGGTGCACGATGCGTTCGCCGCCTGCGGGGAGCGGTTCGCGGATCTTCGCCAGCGCGGTCGCGGCATCGCGGTTGAAATAGGCGTCGGTGGCGGTCGGTCCGGCGACGGTGATCTCGCCGACCTGCCCCGGCTTCACCGGCAATGCATCGGACCATTGCGCGATCGCGCCGTCGTCGATGGCGATGATGCGCACCTGGTTGGGCGCCACCGGCAGGCCGACGCAGGTCCCGGCGCCCTGTTCGGTGCGCGCGCGCAGCGTGACCAGTTCCCTGCCCTCGATCACGGCCACCGGCAGGCATTCGGTGGCGCCGTACGGCGTCCAGAAGCGGGCGTCGTCCGGCAGCAGCGCGCGCATCCTGGCGACCACGTCCGCGGGTACCGGTGCGCCGGCCGAAGTCACCCGCCGCAACGTCGGCAATGGTTGGCCATGCTCGGCCAGCACCCGGACCAGCGCCGGCGAACCGAACAGCTGGCTGACGCCGAAACGTTCGATCGCGCGCAGCAGCTTGCGCGGATCCGCGCGCGCCGGGCGCCTGGGGTCCATGTCCGGGATCACCGAGGTCAGCCCGAGCGCGGGGTCGAACAGCGCGAACGGCGGAAACGTCGGCAGGTCGACGCCGCCGGGCTCGATCCCGAACGCCGATCGCAGCATCTGCGCCTGGGCGACGAAGTGCCGATGCCGGTACACCACGCCCTTGGGCACGCCGGTGGAGCCGGACGTGAACAGGATCGCGGCGATGTCGTCGGGCTGCGTGTCCGCCAGCTGCGGGCCGGCGCCGGCGCCATCGCGCTCGACCGCGGCGAGCGTCGCATCGGCGAACAACGCGCGCGCGCCGGTGGTGATCCGCGTCCGCGCGCCAGGTGCCCAGCGCAGCAGCGCTTTCGCCAGCATCGCCAGCGGGATGCCGATGAAGGCGGCGGGTTGCGCCTCGTCCAGGCATTGCCTGAGCGCGCGCTTCGCGATCCCCGGGTCGACCAGTACCGGCACCGCGCCTGCCTTGAACAGCGCGAACAGGGTGAGGAAGAACTCCGGCGTCGGCCGCAGCATCACCACCGTGCGGGTGCCGCGGACGATGCCGCGGTGCGCGAGCCCGGCGGCGATGGCGTCGCTGCGCACGTCCAGTTGCGCGTAGCTCAGGGTGCTGCGATAAGCGCCGTCGCGGCCGGGGCAATGCATCGCGACCTGGTCGCCGCGTTCGCGCGCCAGCCGCGGCAGCGCGGCGGCGATGTTGCAGGGTTCTGGCATGGGGGGATTGTATGCGCCCGGTTGCCGCGGGCACGCGGCGCGGGCGCCGTTACGTGGGCAGGGGATGTGCGTCGAGGAAGCGGCGGATCGCGGGCACCAGCACCTCGTGCTTGTCCTCGAGCACGTAGTGGCCCGCGTCCTCGAAGGCGTGCACTTCGGCGCCCGGCAGCGCGCGGCGGAAGCCGTCGAGGAAATGCCGGTCGAACACGAAGTCGCGCAGGCCCCAGCCGATGAACGCGGGACGGTCCGCGAGTTCGGCAAGCCGGCGCCCGGTTTCCGCGACCAGCGGCCATGCCCGATCGCCCGCGCGCAGCGGGATGTCCTGCATGAAGCGCAACGTCGAGATCGCTTCGTCCCAGCCCTGGTACGGCGCGCAGTAGGCGCGCCGCACGGCCGCGGGCAGGCTGCGCCTGGTGCCCAGCCACGCCGCGCCGCGCGCGAACAGGTTGAAGCGGCGGATCGCCCAGCCGCCAAGGCGCGAATCGCGCCCCAGCGACAGCTGCCACGGCATCGGCTTGCCCGCCGGCAGCGGGAACGCGGCAGTGTTGAGCACCACCAGCCGCTGCACCTGCGGCAGGTGCGACAGCGCCCAGCCGAAGCCGACCATCCCGCCCCAGTCGTGCACCGCCAGCGTCACCGGGCCGGTGATCCCGAGCTGCCCGAGCAGGGCGGCGAGATCGTCGACCCGTGACTGCAGGGTGTAGTCGTAGCGCGCGGCCGCCGGATCCGTCGGCGGACGCACGCCGCCGCCATCGTCCGGCTTGTCCGACAGCCCCATGCCGACATGGTCGGGGACGATGCAGCGGTAGTGCCTGTCCAGGGCCGGGTCGCACAAGCCCAGCACCAGGTGGCGCCAGTGGTAGCTCCAGGACGGGTTGCCGTGCAGCATCACCACGACCTCGCCGTCGCGCGGGCCTTCGTCCAGGTAGCTCATCGCAATGCCCGGGCGGACTTCGATGCGCCGCGGCTGGAACGGATAATCGGGGTAGCGCATCGTCGTCTGCACGGAACTTTGCACGAAGGGGAGCGGTATCAATGAAAAGGGCCGGACGGGCCGGCCCTGCACGGCTCAGGTGGCGCGGCTCACCACACCACTTCGGCCATCGAGCAGTTCAGCCCGGAGCCGATGCCCAGCAGCGCGATCCGGTTGCCCTTCTTCAGCCGGCCCATCTCGCGCAACTTGCTGAGCACGATCGGCACCGAGGCGGGGCCGATGTTGCCGTGCTCGCCGAAGATCGTCAGCACCTTCTTCGGGTCGATGCCCATGGCCTTGGTGAAGGCGGCGGTGTGCACCTTGCTGACCTGGTGGACCACGAACTCGTCCATTTCCTCGACCACCCAGCCGAGCTTCTGCCGCGCCACCAGGAAGGTCTTCTGCGCCAGCTTGACGCCCTCGATCAGCAGGGTGCGCGTGTCGGTGATCATGCCGTCGAGGTTGCCGCGGCAGAGCTTGTTCCACTGGGTCGCGGCGCGGGTGACGCCGCCGCGGTAGCGCGGCGCGCCCGGAGCCAGCTCGGCGCGCGCCAGCACCATCGCCGCGGCGCCGGAGCCCAGCGTCAGGGTCGCCAGCTCGTTGCGGAAATCGGCCTCGGTGGAATCGGCGCGCAGCATGCGCTCGAGCGTCTTCTCGTAGGCCAGGTCGGCGGTTTCGCCGTCGACCACCAGGGCGTAGTCGATCTCGCCGCGCTCGATCATGCGGCTGGCGATGTCCATGCCGTTGAGGAACGCCAGGCAGGCGTTGGCGACGTCGAAGTTCTGGCACTCGTCGCCCAGGCCGAGGTTGCCGCTGACGATCGAAGCGGTCGACGGCTCCAGGTAGTCGCGGCTGACCGAGGTGTTGACCAGCAGGCCGACCTTGTCCGGGTCGATGCCGGCATCGGCCAGCGCCTTGACGCCGGCGAGGGTCGCGGCGTCGGAAGCCTGCATGCCTTCGTCCCACAGCCGCCGGGCATGGATGCCGGCCACTTCCTGGAGCACGTCGGTCTTGATCCCGAGGCGGTCGAGGGTCGGCTTGAGGCGGGCATTGATCTCATCCGAACTCAGGCGCCGCGGGGCGTCGATGTGGGCGAGGCCGGCGATGGCGACGTGCTGGAACAACATGGGCAGTGACCGGAAGCGGATGAAAACGGGACAGGATACCGCCTTTCACCGGCCCTGCAGGTCGGAAATGGTCACGGATCCGGGCATTGCCAAGGCCCCGCCGGCCCTCGGGGCGACCCGCAGGCGCCTGCGGTTCAGCGCCCGCAGCGCCAGGCGGCGTAGCGCTGGGTGCCGTCGCCCGGGTCGTCGAGCGCCTGCACCGTGTCCGCGCCCAGGCCCGGGGCCTCGTTGCGGGCCAGGGTTTCCAGCTCCTCGCGCACCCGCAGCCGGTTGCGATCGTAGAAGGCGATGCTGTCCTTGACCGAGACCTCGACCTCGCCGCGCGCCTCGCAGCCGGCGGGGGCGCCGGTCACCACCTGCACCGCGCTGGCTCCCGGCGCCATGTGCACCCAGGTACAGCCGGACACGGCTAGCAAGCCGACAGCGGCCAGCAGCGGCAGCGAGAACATCGAAGGGGACGGCAACGGCATGGCGGCTCCTTGCGGGGCGAAAAAAAAACGACGGACGACGCAGGCGAAGAAACGGAAACGCACGGGATTGTGGCCCCGTGCGTCTGAATCCGGCACAAGCGGGAAGGCGCGTGCCGCCCGTTGCCGGGGGCACGCGCCGGCGGCGTTACTTGCCCGCCACCGGCTTGCCGTCGGCGTCGACCACGCTGACCTCGCCCAGCTTCAGCGCGCGCACCGGCTGCTCGATCTTCGACAGGTCGCCGACCACCACCCAGGTCAGCGCCTTGGCGTCGATCGCCTTGGCCGCTTCGTTGACCTGCGCCGGGGTCATCGCCGCGATCTGCGCGTTGCGCTGCTGCACCCAGTCGTCGGGCCGGCCGAACTCGACCATGTCGCTGATCGTGCCCATCACCGCTTCAGCGGTCTCGTAGGCGCCGGGCTGGCTGCGCAGCTCGTTGGCGACCACCTTGGCGACCTCGGCCTCGGTGGCCGGGGCCTGGCCGCTGCCGAACTGGGCGATCTCGCGCTGCATTTCCTGCAGCGATTCGGCGGTCTTGTCGATCTGCACCGGCGCATAGGCCAGCCACGGCCGTTGCCCGAGCGCGGACGCCAGCATCGAATGCGCGCCGTAGGACCAGTGCTTGTCTTCGCGCAGGTTCATGTTCAGGCGCGCGGTGAAGTCGCCGCCCAGCACCTGGTTGGCCATCCCCAGCCGCACTGAAGCCGGGTCGGTGTTGGACGGCATCAGCTCGCCGGTGAAGATGTTGGCCTGGACCGCGCCGGGCTGGTCGATCAGGAACACGCGCGGCTGCAGCGGCCGCGCGACCTTGGCGACTGCGTCCGCCTTGGCGGCCTCGCCGTCGCCCTTCCAGTCGCCGAAATGCTTGTCCAGCAGCGGCACGATTTCGGCGAGCGTGGTGTCGCCGACCACGATCACGGTGGCCTGCTCGGGGCGCAGCCAGGCGCGCTGGTAGGCGAGCAGGTCGTCGCGGCTGAGGCTGGCGATCGCCGCCTCGGTGCCGCTGCCGGTGAACGGGATGCCGTAGGGGTGGTCGCTGCCGTACAGCAGCGGCGGCAGCACGCGCAGGGCGGCCGAATTCGGGCGCGCCTTCTCCTGGGCGATGCCGGCGATCCACTGCGCCTTGACCCGGTCGATCTCGGCCTGGTCGAAGCGCGGCTGCCGCAGCATGTCGGCGAACAGCGCGAGCGAAGGGTCGAGGTTGCGCTTCAGCGCCGACAAGGATGCGTTGCCGCCGTCGAGGTTGGCGCTGGCGCTGATTTCGGCGCCCAGGTCCTCCTCGCGCGAAGCGAAGTCGAGCGCGCCCAGCCCGGCGGCGCCTTCGTCGAGCATGCCCATGGTGAACGCGGCGGTGCCCAGCTTGCCGCCGCGGTCGGCGGCGTACCCGCCGTCGAAGCTGTAGCCCAGGTTGACCACCGGGATGTCGTGGCGCTCGGCCAGGATCAGCTTGCTGCCGTTCCTGAGGGTGGCGTGCTGCAGCGCCGGGAACTTGAGCGTCGGGAAGCTGGCCACGTCCGGGACGCCCTGGCTGCGGTCGACGTCGCTGGCGGCGGTGGTGAACCTGGCGTCGACCGCCGGCAGCGCGAACGGCGCCGGCTTCACCGCCGGCGCTTCTGCCAGCGGCTTGCGCTCGCCCGGCACCACCACGAAGGTGTGGCTGGGCTTGCCCAGCCACTGCCGCGCCACGTCGCGCACCTGTTCGGGGGTGGCGCTGTCGATGTTGCGCAGGTTGTCGCGGAAGCAGCCCGGGTCGGCGGTGTAGATCGCGCAGGAAGCGAGCACGTCGGCCTTGCCACCGAAGCCGCCGATGCGCTCGATGCCGCGGATGAAACCGGCCCGGTATACGGTCTTGGCGCGCGCCAGTTCGGCGGCGCTGGGGCCGTCGCGCAGCAACCGCTGCAATTCCTCGTCCAGCGCCGCCTCGACCCTGGCCTGCTCGACGCCCTGCTTGACCATCGCGTTCATGATGAAACTGCCCGACAGCTGCGCGCCATAGTTGGCGGTGCTGACGCTGTCGGCGATCTTGTCCTGGTGCACCAGGCGGGTATCCAGGCGCGAGCTGGCGCTGCCGCCCAGCACCGCGGAGAACAGGTCCAGCAGGTCCGAATCGCGGCTGCCGACCTGCGGCACGTTCCACATCCGCCGCACCATCACCTGCGGCACCTTGTCCTCGAGCACGGTACGACCCGACTGCGCCAGCGGCGCGATGTCGACCGCCGGCTGCTGCATGGTCGGCGTCGCCGGGATGTCGCCGAAATACTTCGCCGCCTTGGCCTTGGCGGTGGCCAGGTCGATGTCGCCGGCCAGCACCAGCACCGCGTTGTTGGGGCCGTACCAGGTGCGGAACCAGGTCTTGACGTCCTCCAGCGAGGCGGCGTTCAAGTCGTTCATCGAGCCGATCGTGGTGTGGTGGTACGGATGCCCTTCCGGGTACATCGTGTGCGCCACCACCTCCCGCAGCTGGCCATAGGGCTGGTTCATGCCCTGGCGCTTCTCGTTCTGGACCACGCCGCGCTGCTCGTCCAGGGTGGCCTGGTCGATCGCGCCGAGCAGGTGGCCCATGCGGTCGGACTCCATCCACAGCGCCATGTCCAGCGCGGTGGTCGGCACGTTCTCGAAATAGTTGGTGCGATCGGTGTTGGTGGTGCCGTTCATGTCGGTGGCACCGGCCTGTTCGAACGGCTCGAAGTATTCACCCGGATTGTTTTCCGAGCCGTTGAACATGAGGTGCTCGAACAGGTGCGCGAAGCCGCTGCGCCCGGCCGGCTCGGCGAGGCTGCCGACGTGGTACCAGAGGTTGACCGCGACGATCGGCGCCTTGTGGTCCTCGTGCACGATCACGCGCAGGCCGTTGGGCAGGGTGAACTGCTGGAAGGCGATGTCGACGCCGGTGGTGGTGGGCGCGACGGCTTCGGCCTGCACGGCCGGTGCGTAGAAGCCGCCACCGAGCGCGGCGGCCAGGGCGAAGGCGAGGACCCCCTGGCGCAATAGCGCGCGGGGACGGAACGAACGGCTGGCGACGACGGACATGCGGCACTCCTGTGCGGGCTGGATGCACGGGCGAGGCGTCGCAGCGTGCGTGAATGGGCGGGGAACCCCGGCTGCCATCGTAACCGCCGTCTCTTTGCGCGCTGTAGGCCATTAGTCCTGCCCGGCGGGCGGCAACGACGCTGTAACCGCTTGCAGCGCGGCATACTCGGCGCATGGACGCACGCCACAGCCTGGTCACCGGCGCCAACCGCGGCCTGGGCCTCGAGTTCACCCGGCAACTGCTGGCACGCGGCGATCGCGTGATCGCCACCTGCCGCCATCCCGGCAAGGCCACGGCGCTCAATGCGCTGGCCGGCGAACATCCCGGCCGCCTGCACGTGCTGCCGCTGGACGTCTCCGACCCGAAATCGATCGCGGCGCTGGTGTCCGAGCTGCCGCTGCTGGACGACGGCGGCGATGCGACCCTGGACTTGCTGGTCAACTGCGCCGGCGTGCTGCACTCCGGTGAGCGTTTCGGCAGCGTGGCGGCGGCGACGCTGGACGACAGTTTCCGCACCAACGCGATGGGCCCGCTACTGCTGACCCAGGCGCTGGCGCCACGGCTGGCGGACAACGCCCGGGTGGCGAACCTCAGTTCGGTGCTCGGCTCGATCGCTTCGGTCGGCCGCTTCGGCACGCCCAGCTACAACCTCAGCAAGGCCGCGCAGAACATGGCGACCGCCTTGCTGGCGCGGGCGCTGCAGCCGCGCGGGATCGTGGTGCTGGCGCTGCACCCGGGCTGGGCGCGGACCGACATGGGCGGCGACAACGCCACCGTGGCGGTGGCCGATGCCGTCGCCGGGTTGTTGCGGGTGATCGACGCGGCAGGCACTGGCGACAGCGGCAGCTTCCAGGACTGGCGCGGAGAGCCGCTGCCTTGGTGACGATGACCGGATGACGGACGTCCGGGCCCCGCGCGGACGCTGCATGCCGATACGAAATGCCAGCAGGATCAATCATTTGCGACTGGCACGCGGCCTGCTTACAACCCTCGTGTACGACTCCTCCGAGTCGCTGCCCGAGGAACCTTCCCATGTCGCTGCATACCCACCTGATCCGTGGCGCGATTGCACTGCCGGTGCTGGCGCTGCTGTGCATCGCGGCCGCAATCGCGCCGCCAGCGGCGGCCCGCTGCGGCGGCGCCGGGTTCGCGGCCGATAATGCCGCGATGTTCGACGTCATCCTGCACCAGCCACAGATCCCGCCCAACACCGGCAATGTCATCCGCCTGTGCGCCAACACCGGCGCGCGGCTGCACCTGGTGCAACCGCTGGGCTTCTCGCTGGACGACGCACAGCTGCGCCGTGCCGGGCTGGACTACCACGAGTACGCGACGCTGCAGGTGCACGCCTCGCTCGACCTCGCGCTGGCGGCGCTGGCTCGCCGCGAGCACGCGCCGCCACGGCTGTACGCGCTCAGCACGCGCGGCGGCACCCGTTTCGACGCGCCGGCGTTCCGCGCCGGGGACGCCTTCGTGTTCGGAAGCGAAACCAGCGGCCTGCCCGATGCGGTGCTCGACGCATTGCCGCCGTCGCAGCGCCTGCGCCTGCCGATGCAGCCGCACAACCGCAGCCTCAACCTGTCGAACGCGGTGGCGGTGGTGGTGTACGAGGCCTGGCGGCAATGCGGCTTCGCCGGTGCGAGCGCCTGACTGAACCGCGCCGTAAAAGTTCCACCGCGGCGCGCGCGCGGCTTCAGGTTGCGTTGCAGGGGCGAACGGAAAATCACGCCACCGGTTCACCAGGCGTTGTCCATCCGCCGCCTGCCGGCCCAAAAACAAAATTGAAGAGGCTCCCCCGATGAAGCGTTCCCTGCTTGCCTTCGCCCTGTTTGCTGCCCTGCCCTTTGCCGCGTCCGCGGCCGACGGCATCTCCTACAACTATGTGCAGGGCGGCTACGTCGCCACCAACACCGATTCCGGCGACGCCGATGGCTGGGGCCTGGACGGCTCGGCCGCGCTCACCCCCAACTTCCACCTGTTCGGCGGTTACTCCAACCAGGACGTGAAGGATTTCGACGCAGACTTCGACCAGTGGCGCTTGGGCGTGGGCTACAACCACGAGATCTCGCCGAACATGGACCTGCTGACGCGCGTGGCGTACGAGAAGTTCGACGCCGGCGATGGCGTCAGCGCCGACGGCTACAGCGTCGAGGCCGGTGTGCGCGGCGCGATGACGCCGATGCTGGAAGGCTACGCGCTGGCCGGTTACGAGGACGGCAATGATTTCGATGGCGACTTCTACGGCCGCCTCGGCGCGCAGGTGAAGTTCACTCCGAACTGGGGCGTGGCCGGCGACGTCAAGGTCTCCGACGGCGACACCCAGTGGTTCGTCGGACCGCGCCTGACCTGGTAAGGACTCCGGCGCAAGGAATCCAGCGCAAGCCCCGACGAAGGGCAAGATCGCGAACGCTCCCTCCCCTTGGCTTTCGCGATCGGACCCGGCCGGCAACGGCCGGGTTTTTTTGTGGTCCTGCTCCCGGCAGCAGGAGGGATGGGCCGGGTCGCACACCTGGTCGCGACCTGATGGGTCCGGCGCGACCACCAGCGCTTCGCGGCGAATGTCCCCCGGCCTCCGCCTGCGGCGGCGGCCTCCTCCTTGATTTCGCCGCGAAGCGCTGGCGGCCGCACCGGACATCGCCGGCCGGGCTCGACAAAAGCTGAGCACGGCTCCGCGCCCTTGCGGCGAGCGCGGTCGCGACGTCGGGTGCGCAGGGGCATGGATCCGAAATCAAGGAGGAGGCGACGGCCAGCGGCCGGCGCCGGGGGATATTCGCATCCAGGCGCCTGCGTGCCCGGCGTCGCGACCAGCCGACGGCTCCTCGATTGGAGGAAGAACCGTTTTCGGGGACATCACGACCGTGGCAGTCAAAGCGCGGTTCGAAAGCAAGCGCCCATGCGCGCGCAATTACCGGAACAGGTCTGCCGGGTATTCCGCCTTCTGCTCGCGCGCCAGCAGGCGCTGCAGCGCTTCGGCGGGCGTGATGTCTCCGTGCAGGACGTCACGGACGTTGTGCGCGATCGGCAACTCCAGGCCGTGGCGCTCGGCCAGGCGCATCACCTCGTCGGCGGTCTGCACCGATTCGACCACCTGGCCGATCTCGCGCACCGCGTCGTCCAGCGACTGTCCACGCCCGAGCGCCAGGCCCAGGCGACGGTTGCGCGACAGGTCGCCGGTACAGGTCAGCACCAGGTCGCCGAGCCCGGCCAGCCCCATCAGCGTTTCCGGGCGGCCACCGATCGCCGCGTTGAGCCGCAGCATTTCGTTGAGGCCGCGGGTGATCAGGCCCGTGCGCGCGTTGAGGCCCAGGCCCATGCCATCGGCCGCGCCGGTGGCGACTGCGAGCACGTTCTTCATCGCCCCGCCGAGTTCAGCGCCGCGCATGTCGTCGCCGGTATAGGCGCGGAAATTCGGGCCGTGGAGGACACCGGCTACCTGCTGCACGAAGCCGTCGTCGTCGCCATGCACGGTCAACGCCGTCGGCAGGCCCTGCGCGACTTCCCTGGCGAACGACGGCCCGGTGACCACCGCCAGCGGCACGCCGGGGCCCAGCGTGTCGGCGGCCACTTCATGCAGGAATCGCCCGGAACCGGGTTCGAAACCCTTGGTCGCCCAGGCCACGCCCGCGTGCGAGGGGCGCAACGGCGCCAGCGCGTGCAGCGTCTGCGTAAAGGCATGCGACGGCACCACCACCAGCACCAGGTCGGCGTCGCGCAGGGCATCGGCCAGGGCGGTGGTCGCGCGCAACGTGTCCGGCAGGACGATGCCCGGCAGGTAGTGCGGATTCTCGTGGCCCCGGTCGATCGCGGCGACGACGTCGGCATCGCGGCCCCACAGCACGGCGGCATGGCCGTGCCGGGCGATCAGCGCAGCCAGCGCGGTGCCCCAGGAGCCCGCGCCGAGGACGGCGACCTTCAAAGCCGCCAGCGCGACGGACGCTTGCGCCGACATCTGCGCGGCGACTCAGGCGTTGCCGGCGGTTTCCGCGTCGGCGAGCCCGTCGCCGGACTGCGCCTGCTGCGCGCGCTGGCGCAGGCTTTCGGCATACAGCGATTCGAAATTGATCGGCTGCAGCAGGAACGGCGGGAAGCCACCGGCGCTGATCAGGTCGCCGATGCTCTGGCGCGCATAGGGATACAGCGCGTTCGGGCAGTGGGTGCCGAGCATCGCGTCCAGGGTCTGCTCGTCGAAGCCGGCCAGGCCGAACACGCCGGCCTGCTGCACTTCGGCCAGGTACGCGGTCTTCTCGCCGATGGTGCAGGTCAGGGTGACGCCGAGCACCACTTCGAAGGCGTTGTCCGACAGCCGCTGCACCTTCTGGCTGAGGTTCATCTGCAGCTGCGGCTGGCCCTGCTCGTTGAACACCTGGGGCGCGCCCGGGGCTTCGAAGGACACGTCCTTGAGGTAGATCTTCTCGACCGTGAACATCGGGCCGGTGTCGGCAGCGGCGGCGCCGTTGAGGGTGTCTTGCTCGGACATCGTGGAACTCCAGCGCGAAGGCGGAAAAGAAGTCGATTATCGCACGGCGCCCCGCGATGTTCGCCCGCCGTCAGCGCCAGCACGCGCCGCGGCGGGTCCTGCAACCCGTGGCTTCAGCGCCCCTTGGCCAGCGGCAGGCCCGCCTGCTGCCGCGCCACGCGACAGCCGGCCGCCGTGCCATCGCAACGCGCCGCGGCGCGCCACCGAGCCATCCGACCTCAGCGGCCCTTGGCGAGCGGCAGGCCTGCCTGCTGCCAGGCGCCGATGCCGCCATCGAGCACGTAGACCTGCTCGAAACCGGCCTTGCGCAGCCGCCTGGCGGCGCCACCCGCGGTCTGCCCGGTCTTGCACACCAGCACCACCGGCAGCGCCCGCGCCACGGCGAGCTGCTTGTTCTCGGGATCGAACTGGCTCAACTGCACGTTCTTGGCGCCGGGGATGTGGCCCTTGCCGAAATCGGCGGCCGGGCGCAGGTCCACCACCAGGGCGTTGTCGCGATTGACCAGGGCGGTCAGCCCGGCCGGCTGCAGGCCCTTGTAGCCACGGAACAGGCCCGAGAGTTCGTTGAAGACCAGGGCAACGGTCAGCCCGGCCAGGCCCAGCGACAGGTAGGGATGGCGGCCGGCGAAGGCGATCAGTTCGGGGAGGGTCAACGGGATGCTCGGATGGCGCGGGGCGGCGATTGTCGCCCGCCAGCCTGCGGGAGGCAAAAACGGCTGCGCGAGCGCGGCCTCACTGCGTGCTCATTGCCCTTCCCACAGGTCCGGCAAGCCGACCGTCAGCCACCACACCTTGCCCTCGGCGTCGTAACGCCAGCGCTCGGTGTAGCGGGCCTGGCGCTCGACCAGGGTATTGCGGTTGATCACGCCGATGCCGATTTCGCGGATGGCGTTGGTCTGCGTCACCTGGGCGCCCAGGTCGTGGTAGCCGGAGATCTGCACCTGCTTGTAGCGCTCGAATTCCAGGTCGGTCATCGGGTGCGCCTTGCGGTATTCCGGGTCGACCATGTTCCAGGCGCCCTCGAAGTCGCCCCAGCGGATCGCGGCGGAATATGCGTACTGCGCCTGCTGCAGCGCGCTGGTCTGGTCGACCTTGGCGGTGCCGCAGGCCGCCAGCCCCAGCAGCAGCGACAGCAGCATTCCCACGTTCCGCATCTGCACCTTCAGCATCCGCATCACCTGCACTCCCGCCGCGAAGCCAGCGGGCATCCTAACCCGGGCGCAGCCATGCCATCGGCGTCACGCGCGTTCCTGGCGGGCTCATCTGCCGGGCTCATCTACCGGGCTCATTCAACGCCGGCGATCGCCACGAAGCGGGCGCGGCCTTCCGCGGCGATGCCGCCGTCGGGCAGGCGCACGCAGGCCTGCAGCTGGAGGCTGGCGCGGCCGTGTTCGCGCAGCGCGGCGGCGGCCGCGTCCCAGGACTGGCCCTCGTCGAGCCGGGCTTCGGCGACCAGGTCGGCGTACAGCGGCGCGCGGTAGCGCACGCTGCTGTCGGCGACGTACACCTCCGCCGCCAAGCCGGCGCGTTGCAGGCGCAGGGTGACCAGGCCCCAGCCGGCCAGCGTCATCAACGAACCCAGGCTGCCGCCGAAGGCACAGCCCTTGTCATTGAGGTGCGCCGCCAGTGGCGCCTGCAGGCGCAGGCAGTCGTCATCGAAGCTGGCGATGCGCAGCTGCAGCGCGGCCACCGGCGGCATCGCCTGGTAATGGGCATGGAGTGCTTGCAGGGCGGGATCGGATGGCATGCGGGCCGCTGGCAGTGGGAGGCGAGGCAGCGGCGATCCCGCATGCCGCGGCGCTGGCGCTATGCCAAGCTGGCGCCATGGCCGAATCGCCGCTCGCCGGATGCTACGTGATCTCGCTGCGCCCGGTCGGCGCGCACGCGGCGTTGCGCCGTGCCGCCGCGGCGCAGGGCGCACGGCTGCTGGCGCTGTCGCCATGGCGGTTGCAGGCGCGCGACGACGCCGCGACCCGCGCCGCGCTGCGCGCTGCCCTGGACGCGCCGCGGGTGCTGTTCACCAGCCCGGCGGCGGTGCGGATCGCGGCGCGGCTGCAGCCGTTGGCGGATGCGCGGATGCGCCAGGCCTTCGCGGTCGGCGCCGGCACCGCGGCCGCGGCGCGGCGCGCCGGGATCGCGGAGGTGACGGCGCCGGCGCGCATGGACAGCGAAGGCCTGCTGGCCTTGCCAGGGCTGCAGGCGCTGGCGGGCAGCGCGGTGGGCCTGGTCACCGCGCCTGGCGGCCGCGGCGAGATCGGCCCCGAACTGCAACGACGTGGCGCCCAGGTGTTGCGCGCCGATGTCTACGAACGCGTGGCAATCACCCCTTCGCCGCGCGCGCTGGCCACCCTGCGCACGCTCGCCGCGCCGGCGTGGCTGGCCCTGAGCAGCGGCGCCGCACTGGAGGCGTTGCTGGCGGCGTTGCCGGCCGACGCCGTCGCGGCGCTGCATCGCGCCCGGGTCGTGGCCGCCAGCGCACGCCTGGCGCAACTGGCACGCGAACGCGGCTTCACCGCGGCCGTCGTCGCCGCCAGCGCGCGTCAGCGCGACCTGGTGGCCGCGGCCGTGGCCGCGGCCCGCATCCGTTAGCATGGCCGCCTTCCCGCTCCTCCCACCGCCGTGACCGACGCCGTCGCCGCCGCCCCACCCGCCCCACGCCGCCGCGGCCGCGCCGTGCCCTGGCTGTTCGCGCTGGCGTTGCTGGCCGTGCTCGGCTGGCGCGGCTGGCATGCCTGGCAGGCGCGACAGGCGCGGTCCGCGGCCGAGGCCCACGACGCGGCCGAGCAGTGGCGCGCGCTCGACGCGCGCATCGACGCGCTGCGCCGCGATCAGCGCGCGCAGGCGCAACGCATCGCCCGGGCCGACGCCAACAACCGTGTGCTGCGCGACGAGGTACTCGGGCTTGGCCAGCGCGCGGCACTGCTGCAGGACAGCGTCGACAAGCTCGCCGACCCGGCGCGACGCGGCGTGCAGGCGCTGCGCCTGGATGAAGTGGAAATGCTGCTCGCAATCGGAAGCCAGCGCCTGCAACTGGCCGGCGACCTGGATGGTGCACGCCGCGCCTATGCCCTGGCCGCCGGCGTGCTCGACGGCATCGATGATCCGGCCTGGCTCGACCTGCGCCAGGCGCTGGTGCAGGAGCGCGCCGCGCTGGATGCGCTCGGCGCCGATCCGAAGGCGATCGCGCTGGCACGGCTGGAAGCCTTCACGGCGACCCTGGCGCCACCGTCGGCGTTGCCGCGCGACAGCCAGGATCCCGCGCTGCCCTGGTGGCGGCGCGCCTTCGCCCGGATCGTCGAGGTGCGGCCGTCGCAGCGCGACGTCGCGGTCGCGCCCGCCGATCGCGCCGCCGGTTACGCGGCGCTGCAACTGGAATTGACGCTGGCGCGCGGCGCCGGCGAGCGCCGCGACGACGCTGCCTGGCGCAGCGCGCTGGCACGCGCCGACGGCTGGCTGCCACGGCTGTGGCCACTGTCGCCGGGATTGCGGCGCCAGCGCGCGCAACTGGCGGCCTTGCGGGCGCTGCCGCTGCAACTGGCGCTGCCCACGCTCGGCAGCACCCTGCAACAACTGCAAGCGATGCGCGCCGCGCGCTGAGCGGCGTTCAGCGGTTCGTCAGCGTGCAGACGTGCCGCCGACACGCGCGCGGCTAGGCTGCCGGCACATGGATCGAGGTCCGGGGTGGATGCCGGGCCGTCATTACGAGGATCGCGCGATGAGCCTGTTCCGCAACCTGCTGTTCTGGATCGTGCTGGCGTTGGTTGGCGCGCTGTTGGCGCAACTGCTGCTGGCCGATCCCGGCTACGTGCTGGTGCGATTCCGCGGCAGCGACTACACCACCACGGTCGCGGCCGGATTGCTGATCCTGCTGGCGATCCTGGTCGGCGCCTGGCTGTTGTGGAAGCTGTTGTCGCTGCCGTTCCGCAGCTGGCGCATGCATCGCGACCGCCGCGACCGCGCGCGCCTGGGCGATGGCCTGGCCGCGCTGCACCTGGGCCATTACGCGCGCGCCGAGAAGCTGCTGGCACAGGCCGGCGGCGACGGCGACATCGGCGCCAGCGCCCGCCTGGCCGCTGCGCGTGCCGCCGCCGCGCGCGGCGACGTCGTCGCCGCGCGTGCGCAACTGGAGGCGCTGGGCGAACGCCATGCCGGCGCGCGCGCGATCGCCAGCGCCGAACTCGCGCTCGACGAGCAGCGCCCGACCGATGCACTGGTCGCGCTCGATGCCCCCGCGGCGCAACCGCTTCCGCCACGCGGCCTGGCGCTGCGCGCGCAGGCGTTGGCCGCGACCGGCCAGGCGGCCCAGGCGTACGGCCTGCTCGGGGCATTGCGCCAGCAGCAGGCATTGCCGGCCGCGCGCCTGGACGACCTGCAGGAGCAGTGGGCCGAAGCCGCATTGCGCCAGGCCGGCGACGCGAACGTCCTCGCCGAGCGCTGGGAAGCGCTGCCCAAGCCATTGCGCAGCGAACCGGGCGTGGTCGATGCCTATGCACAACGCGCCGCCGCGTTGCGCTGGGACGAGGCGGCGACGAAGTCGCTGGAACAGGCGCTGGATGCGCGCTGGGACGAAACCCTCGCCGACCGCTACGGCAGCCTGCCGGTCGGCCGCCTCGAGGCGCGCCGCGCCAACGCCGAGCGCTGGCTGCAGGCTCACCCCGCCAGTCCGGCGCTGCTGCTGACGCTGGCACGGCTGGCGCGCGCGCAGGGCCAATGGCCGCAGGCGGAGAACTACCTGCACCGCGCGATCGCGCAAGGTGCCGGCAGCGATGCCTGGGAAGAGCTCGGCGATGGTTTCGCCGAGCACGGCGAGGACGCGTTGGCGCGGCAGGGTTACGCCAACGCCCTGCGCGCCGCGCGCGGCGAAGCGCCGGTGGCCTTGCCGATGCGCGACCTGCGCCAGCAGATCCAGGACCAGGCCGCGATCGAGGAGCGCGACCAGCACGGCGTGCCGCGCCTGCGCGGCTGACGCGGCGCGCGCCGCGCCCTCAGCGTTCCAGGATCGCGACCACGCCCATCCCGCCGGCGGTGCAGATCGACACCAGGCAGCGGCCGCCGCCACGCTGCTGCAGCTGCTTGGCGGCGGTGGCGACGATGCGTGCGCCGGTGGCGGCGAACGGATGCCCGGTCGCCAGCGAGGACCCATTGAGGTTGATGCGGGCCGGGTCGATCCGGCCCAGCGGCGCATCCAGGCCCAGCCGGGTGCGGCAGTATTCCTCGCTCTCCCAGGCCCGCAACGTGCACAGCACCTGCGCGGCGAAGGCCTCGTGGATCTCGTACAGGTCGAAGTCCTGCAGCGCCAGTCCGTTGCGCGCCAGCATCTCCGGCACCGCGACGGTAGGCGCCATCAGCAGGCCCTCGCCATGGACGAAGTCGACCGCGGCCACCTGCGCGTCGCGGATGTGGCACAGCACTTCGTGCCCGTGCGCGGCCGCCCAGTCGTCGGAGGCGATCAGGCATGCCGCGGCGCCGTCGGTCAGCGGCGTGGAATTGCCGGCGGTCAGCGTGCCGTGGCCCGAAGTCTTGTCGAACGCCGGCTTGAGCGTCGCCAGTTTTTCCAGCGACGTGTCGGGGCGCAGGTTGTTGTCGCGCGCCACGCCGCGGAAGCTGACCACCAGGTCGTCGAAGAAGCCGCGCTCGTAGGCGGCGGCCAGCTTGTGGTGCGATCCGACCGCCCACTCGTCCTGCGAATCGCGCGAGATCGACCATTGCCGCGCCATGTCTTCGCAGTGGTCACCCATCGACTTGCCGGTTCGCGGTTCCGCCACGCCCGGGAATTCCGGCCTGAGTTCGCGCAAATGGAAACCCTTGAACGCCGCGAGCTTGTCCTTGAACGCCTTGCCGCGCGCGGCCTGCAGCAAGCGTCGCCGCAACTGCTGGCCATACACGATCGGCACGTCCGAGGTGGTGTCGCTGCCGCCGCCGATCCCGGCCTCGATCTGGCCGGTGGCGATCTTGTTGCCGATGGTGATGATCGAATCCAGCGAGGTGCCGCAAGCGCGTTGCAGGGTGATGCCCGGGGTCAGCGGCGACAGCCCCGACGACAGCGTCGCCTCGCGCCCGAGGTTCCAGTCCGAGGGGTGCTTGATCACCGCGCCCATCGCCACTTCGCCGAGCTGCTGCCCATGCAGGCCGAACTTCTCGACCAGCGCACCGAGCGTGCGCACCGACATGCCGAGGTTGCCGACGTCGGCGTAAGCCGTGTTCTGGCGGCAGAACGGGATGCGGACGCCACCGAGGACGGCGACGGGTCGGCCTTGCAGCATCGCTACCTCGCGCGGCCCGCTTTGCGGCGCGGGCATAATGCGAAGCAGTGTAAACCCGCACGCGTGGACGGCCAATCACGAATGAGCGCGATCGATTCCCGGGGCAACCACGCCGCCGCCGCCACCCGGGTGCTCGGCGCACTGGCGCTGGAACTGGTGCCCGGCAGCACCGCAGCGCGCGACCGGCTTGCGCAGGCGCAGGCCGGCACGCTGGCCGAAGGCATCGCGCGCGACCTCGCCGGCCTCGCGCCGCAGGCCGCGCAGCTGGACCTGGTGCTGGTCGGCGCGCATTACGACGCGGTCGAGCTGCTGCGCCCGGGCTGGCCGCTGCAGCGAGAACTTGCGCAGCTCGCCGCGCGCGCACCGGGCGCGGGGGCGGGCGGCGGCGGCCGCGTCATCGCCTTCGGCGCGCACGATGGCCAGCTGCCCGGCACGCTGGCCCCTGCCGAAGAGTTCGCCGGCGGACCGTTGCGGGTGCTGCCGTTCGTGCTGGTCGGCGATCAGGCTGTCGCCGGCGCGGTGGCAGAAGCGTTCGAGCGCGAGCTGATGGAACGCGGCATGGCCGGCGCCGGCACCTCGCTGCTGGTGCAGGAACTGTTCGGGTTGCGGGTCGAACATGCGCACTACCTCACCGTGCACGACCTCGCCGCGATGGTCGCGCTGCAGTACGAACACGCCGGGCTGGCTGCGCTGTGGCCGCTGATCGAAACCGCGCTGCTGGCGCCGGGCGCGGAGCAATGGCTGGACGCACCGCCGGAACCGCTGCTGCATTACGCCGACGGCGAGGCGCGGATCGCGATGTTCTCGCCGGCCGCATGGCGCGAGCGCTACGGCGAAGGCGACAACGACGGCGAGCGGCTGGAACGCCGCTACGCCCGGTTCCAGGCCCGCGAGCGCCAGTTCGCAGCGGTGCTCGGCGCGCACGGCGTGCCGGTGACGTTCGTGCACTGCGGCAGCGAGGCGGCGCCGGACGTCTAGCCGGCTAGCGGAATTCCTGCTCGTACATCGCGTAGCCGGCGTCCTGCATGCCGAGCGCGGCATAGGTGCGCTGCGCCGCGGCGTTGGCCTTTTCGACGTACAGCCGCAGCCCGACCACGCCCGGCGTCGCCCGCGCCTGCGCCTCGACGTGCCGGTACAGCGCGGCGAACACGCCCTGGCGGCGATGCGCGGGCGCCACGTACACGCTCTGGATCCACCACCAGTCGCCGTTGCGCCAGTCGCTCCATTCGCGCGTCAGCATCAGCGTGCCGGTGGCGATGCCCACGGTCTCGTGCCCGGCCAGCGCTGCATCGTGCATGGCGACGAAGTACCGCGCCCGGCCGGGGTCGGCGAGGCCGGCGCCGACGCCGGCGCGCACCGTGTGCGCGTCCAGGCGCTTGTGCTCGGTTTCCCACGCCATCGCCTGCGCCCACTGCGCGAGCAGTTCGAGGTCGGCGGCGACGGCGTCGCGGATGCGCGGGGGCTGTGACATCGCGGCATCGTACCCGCCAATCCGCCGGCCGGCAGCGGCGGCTCAGTCGACGATCGTGATCACGCCGCAGGCGATGCGCGCGCCGGCGTTGCCGGCCGGTTGCGAGGTGTAGTCGTCGGGCGCGGCATGGACCACGATCGCGCGCCCGGCGACGTCGTTGCTGCCGCCACCGCCCAGCGCGATCCCGACGACGTGGGTGTTGACGTGGGCGACGCCGCTGGCGTCGGCGACGATGTTGTCGATGTCGCCGGCGTGGTGCGGCGGGATATCGGCGCGGCCGTGCGCGCTGGCGGTCGGGTTGAAGTGGCCGCCGGCGCTGGACGCGTCCGCGGCGCTGCAGTCGCCCTTTTCGTGGATGTGGAAGCCGTGGGTGCTGCCCGGGGCCAGGCCGCCGATCTCGCCGGCGACATGCACGCCGCTGCCCATCGCCATCAACTGCAGCTTGCCGCTGACCAGGCTGCCGGACGCGGCGGCGAGGTTGGCGACCGCGTTGTGCGCGGTGCCCGGGGCCGGTGGCGCAGGGGGCGCTGGCGGTGGCGTGGTGCCACATGCGGTGACCATGCCGATGGCGGTGCAGGCGGCAATCATGGCGATGCGCATCACGGCTCTCCTTGGGTCGATGAATCCGGCACGGTAGCGGCGCAAGGGTTCGCGAAAAGTGAACGGGTCAACGCCGCTTGCGCTGCCTGCCCAGGCGCCGGGTCAGGGTGTTGCGGCCCAGCCCGAGCCGGGCCGCGGCCTCGCCGCGATGGCCGCCGGTGTGCGCCAGCGCGGCATCGAACAGCACCTGTTCCAGGCGCGCGCGGGCGTCGGCGTGGAGGTCGGCGGCGCCGCCGGCCAGGCGCGCGCGCGCCCAGTCGGCAAGCGCGCTTTCCCAGTCGCCGGCGGCGCGCGGCGCGGCGGCCGTGCCCAGCATGCCGTCGAGGTCCGCGGCGACGATGATGTCGTCCGGCGCCAGCGCCGCCAGCCGCCAGCACAGGTTTTCCAGCTCGCGCACGTTGCCGGGCCAGTCGTGGGCCCGCAGCCGCTCGAGCGCGGGCTTGGCGAAGCGCTTGGGCGGCGCGCGGAACCTGCGCGCGGCCACGGCGAGGAAGCGTTCGGCCAGCCGCGGTACGTCGTCGCGGCGCTCGCGCAACGGCGGCAGTTGCAGCCGCACCACGTCGAGGCGATGCAGCAGGTCGGCGCGGAAGCGGCCTTCGGCGACCAGCGTTTCCAGGCGCTGGTGGGTGGCGGCGATCACGCGCACGTCGACCCGGATCAGTTCGCGGCCGCCGACGCGGAAGAACTCGCCTTCCGCCAGCACCCGCAGCAGCCGCGTCTGCAGCGGCAATGGCATGTCGCCGATCTCGTCGAGGAACAGGGTGCCGCCGTCTGCCTGCTCGAAGCGGCCGACATGGCGGCGGGCGGCGCCGGTGAAGGCACCGGCCTCATGCCCGAACAGCTCCGATTCCAGCAGTTCGGCCGGGATCGCCGCGGTGTTGAGCGCGATGAACGGCTTTTGCGCGCGCGGCGATTCGCGATGCAACGCGCGCGCGACCAGCTCCTTGCCGGTGCCGGTTTCACCGGTGACGAGCACCGACAGCGGCGCCTGCGCCAGCCGCCCGATGCTGCGGAACAGGGTGCGCATCGCCGGGGTATCGCCGACCAGCGCGTCGGCGCTGGCGGCGGCTGGCGATGAGGCGTCGGCCGCGGCGCCGGCATCTGCCGGGTCGATGCCCGGCTGCGCGGCCGGCAGCGCACGCTGCGCCAGCGCGACCGCGTCGTCGAGGTCGAACGGCTTGGACAGGAATTCCCGGGCGCCGCCACGGAACGCGCCGGCGGTACTGGCGATGTCGGTATACGCCGACATCACGATCACCGGCAGCTGCGGATGCGCGGCCTTGAGCCGCTGCAGCAGCACCAGGCCGTCGTCGCCGGGCATGCGCACGTCGGTGAACAGCAGCGCCGGCGGCGCGCGCAGGCGCAAGGCGTCGAGCACCGCCGGCGCCGACTCGAACTCCTCGACCACGTGCCCGGCCTCGCGCAACGCGGTCGCCAGCACGAATCGCACCGCGCGGTCGTCGTCGACCACCCAGATCCGCGCGCTCATGGCCTGGCCCCGTGCATCACGTTGCACCTTCTTCGGGGATCGGCAACGGCAGCAGCAGGGTGAACACCGTGTGGCCGGGCCGCGACCGGTACGCCAGCGAACCCCGGTGCTCGCGCGCGACCTGCTGCGCCAGCGCCAGCCCCAGGCCGGTGCCTTCGGCGCGGCCGCTGACCAGCGGCAGGAACACCTGTTCGGCCAGCGCCTCGGGCACGCCGCGGCCGTCGTCGGCGATTTCCAGCCGCAACGCCAGCGGATGCACGTGGTCGGCGATGCGCGCGCCGTGTTCGGCGCGCGTGCGCAGGGTGACGATGGTCGCGCCGGCTTCGATCGCGTTGCGCACCAGGTTCCAGGTCGCCTGCACCAGGCGGTCGGGGTCGCCGGTCAACTCGGGCAGGCTGGGGTCGTAGTCGCGCACCAGCTTCACCGCCCAGCCGGCATCGGATTCGGCCAGCCGCAGCACGCGCTCGAGCACGGCGTGGATGTTGAGCGGCGCATGCGGCTGCGGCGGCACCGGCGTCAGCAGGCGGTCGAGCAGCTGGGTCAGGCGTTCGACCTCCGAGCCGATCAGCCCGGTGAGCTCGCGCAATTGCGCATCGTCCACGCGCCGCGACAGCAGTTGCGCCGCGCCCTTGAGTCCCGCCAGCGGATTGCGCAGCTCGTGCGCCAGGCCGCGGAGCGCCGCCGACAGCGCCGACGGCAGCGCCGCGACCGGATCCTCGCCGGGGAATTCGTCCACCGGATTCGCCTCCAGCAGCCAGCCCCCCGCCTCCAGTGCCCCCAGCCAGACATCGGCAAAGCGCGGCGCGCCGCCGGGGAAGGCCAGCGGCAAGCGCCGCAGCCGCACCGGCTCCTGCGGCGCCGCGCCGTCCAGCACGCGCGCCAGGCCATCGCCCTCGACCTCCAGCGCCACCAGCGGCACGGCCTGCAGCCGCCGCGCCGCCACCCCCAGCCAGCGCGCGAACGCCGGGTTGCAGCCGACCACCATGCCGTCCGCCCCCGCCCATGCCAGCGGGGTGGCGAGGTCGTCCAGGGCGGGCGTGGGCAAGGCTGCGGCGGGCATTGCACCATCTTAGTGCAGCGGCAGGCCCGGCGCAGTCGCGCCGATCCGCGTGCCGGCGCGCCAGGCCAGCGAGTCCGGGGGCATGCGGGAAGGCCGGCGTTTCCCCTGCGCCGGAAGCGGCCGCTCGCGCCATGGGCCGGTGCCTGGCGCGTCAGCGCGTCAGCGCGTCAGCGCGTACAGGATTCGCGCATCCTGCGCATCGAGCACTTCGCCCTCGTCGCCGCGGAAATGGCGATGGAAGGCGCGCACGCTGGCGGCGTGGCCGGGGCTGTCGTCCTGGTCCAGCGGGTAGCCGAGCAGGCGCAGTGCCAGCCATGGATCGAAACCGGGAGGCGGCTCGGACAGCGGGCCCCTTGGCCACGCGCCGAAGCCCGCGTCGGCCAGCTGTTTCCAGGGGAAGCGGAAACCCGGATCGCGCTTGCGCGTCGGCGCGAAGTCGGCGTGGCCGATCACCTGCGTGCGCGGGATGCGGAGCCGCGTGCACAGGTCGTCGAGCAGGCGGACCAGGGCGTCGATCTGCGCCGGTGCGAAATCCGATTCGCCGTCGTTGTCGAGCTCGATCCCGATCGACGCGTCGTTGACGTCGGTGATCGTGCCCCAGCGCCCGGGCCCCGCGTGCCAGGCGCGCTGGTCGTCTGCGACCAGCTGGTAGAGGTCGCCGTCGCGGCCGACCAGGTAATGCGCGCTCACCGGGCCGCCGCTGTTGCCGGTGCGCAGCGTGTCCAGGCTCTCGGCGACCGAATCCTGCTCGGTGGCGTGGATCACGATCAGGTTCGGCCGCCGCGGCTCGAAGTTCGGCGACGGCACCCAGCGCGCCATCGGGTTGTGTGGCGGCGCGTGTGCGCACGCGGCGAGCGCGGACAGCATCAGCAGGATGATGGCGGAGCGGCAACGCATGCCGGCATTGCAACCGCGAAGGCGCGCGATTGCAAGCCGCTGCCGGAAACGCACGCGGCCCGGGAGTTCCGGGCCGCGTGCATGCGCCCTGGTTGCCGGCCGCACGGCCGCCGGCAATGCGTCCGCCTCAGATCGCGTAGTACATCTGGTACTCGAGCGGGTGGGTCGCCGCGCGGAACGCGGTGACTTCCTTCATCTTCAGGCCGATGTAGGCGTCGATGAAGTCGTCGGTGAAAACGCCGCCGGCCTTGAGGAAGTCGCGGTCCTTGTCCAGTGCTTCCAGCGCCTGGTCGAGCGACGCGCACACGGTCGGGATGTTCTTCTCTTCCTCCGGCGGCAGGTCGTACAGGTCCTTGTCCGAAGGCGCACCCGGGTCGATCTGGTTCCGGATGCCGTCCAGCCCGGCCATCATCAGCGCGGCGAAGATCAGGTAGCCCGAGTTCATCGGGTCGGGGAAGCGGATCTCGATGCGGCGCGCCTTGGGGTTGGCCACGTACGGGATGCGGCACGACGCCGAGCGGTTGGATGCCGAGTACGCCAGCATCACCGGCGCCTCGAAGCCCGGCACCAGGCGCTTGTACGAGTTGGTCGTCGAATTGGTGAAGGCGTTGATCGCGCGCGCGTGCTTGAAGATGCCGCCGATGTACCACAGCGCCATCTGCGACAGGCCGCCGTAGCCGTCGCCGGTGAACAGGTTGGTGCCGCCCTTGGCCAGCGACTGGTGCACGTGCATGCCGCTGCCGTTGTCGCCGACGATGGGCTTGGGCATGAAAGTCGCGGTCTTGCCGTTGCGGAAGGCGACGTTCTTGATGATGTACTTCATCGTCAGCAGTTCGTCGGCCTTCTGCACCAGCGTGTTGAAGCGGGTGCCGATCTCGCACTGGCCCGCGTTCGCGACTTCATGGTGGTGCACCTCGACCTCGATGCCGACCTGTTCCAGGGTCTTGCACATCTCCGCGCGCAGGTCGTGCAGCGAATCCAGCGGCGCGACCGGGAAATAGCCGCCCTTGATGCCCGGCCGATAACCGCTGTTGCCGCCGGCATATTCCTTGGCCGAGTTCCAGTGCGCCTCTTCCGAATCGATGTGGAAGAAGGTGTGGCCCATGTCGTTGCCATAGCGCACCGAATCGAAGATGAAGAACTCCGGTTCCGGGCCGAAGAACGCCTGCTCGGCGATGCCGCTGGACTTCAGGAACGCCTCGGCGCGCTTGGCGATGCCGCGCGGGTCGCGCGAGTAAGCCTGCATCGTGGTCGGGTCGAGGATGTCGCAGGTCAACACCAGGGTCGGGTCGGCGGTGAACGGGTCCAGGAACGCGGTCGCCGGATCCGGCAGCAGCACCATGTCCGATTGGTGGATGCCGCGCCAGCCGGAGATGCTGGAGCCGTCGAACATCTTGCCGTCCTCGAACAGCGAGGCGTCGATGATCGACTTGGGGAAGGTGACGTGGTGCTGCACGCCGCGCATGTCGGCGAAGCGCAGGTCGACGAACTCGACCTTGTGGTCACGGATCAGCTTTTCGACGTTTTCCAGCGACATGGCGGGTTTCCTCGGGACGCAGGCGGAAGGGCAAGGGGACGGGCAACGCTGCCTTGTACGCAAGGCACGTGCCAAGGGGCGACGGCACGCAAGTCATTGAATCAACGGGTTGCAGCCCTCGCCGCCGAGTCGGCTTCGCACCACGTGGGTGCGGACGCCAGTGTAAAGCACCACCCTGGTGCATTCTCCGCTTCCGTTATGCTGCGCCTCGCTGCGGCCCGTGCCTGCCGCGTTCCCCGCCCGTCCTTTCCCAGCGGCCGCCATGACCGATTTCCTCGCTGCCCTGCTGCTCGGCATCATCGAAGGCATCACCGAGTTCCTGCCGATCTCCAGCACCGGCCACCTGCTGGTCGCCGAACGCTGGCTGGGGCATCGCAGCGACCTGTTCAACATCGCGATCCAGGCCGGGGCGATCCTGGCAGTGGTGCTGATCTACCGCGACCGGCTGTGGCAGCTGCTGCAGTCCTTCCTGCGTCCGGCCGGCGCAGCGACCGTGTTCGGGCAGGCGCCCCGCGATTACGCGTACAAGCTGGCGACCGCCTTCGGCGTCACCGCGGTGCTCGGCCTGGGGGTCAAGAAGCTCGGCTGGGAGCTGGACGATGCGGTGGCGCCGATCGCCTGGGCGCTGATCCTGGGCGGCGCCTGGATGCTGCTCGCCGAGCACTTCGCCGCCCGGCATGCGGCGCGGCTGGGCGAACGCAGCACGATCACCTGGACGGTGGCGGTCCTGGTCGGCGTGGCCCAGGTACTGGCGGGGGTGTTCCCCGGCACCTCGCGCTCGGCCGCGACGATCTTCGCGGCGCTGCTGCTGGGGGTGACCAACCGCGCCGCGGCGACCGAGTTCGCGTTCCTGGTGGGGATCCCGACGATGTTCGCGGCCACCGCCTACGAGCTGCTCGAGCTGTACCGCGACGGCGGCATCGCCGGCGAGGACTGGGGCATGCTGGCGGTCGCATTCACTGCTTCGGCCGTGACCGCCTTCGCCGCGGTGAAGTGGCTCCTGCATTACATCCAGAGCCACCGCTTCACGGTGTTCGCGCTCTACCGCTTCGTGCTGGGCGCGGCGTTGCTGCTGCTGGTGCCGGCCGGCTAGGTTCGGCCCCCGGCCGCAGCGCGCGCCGGCGCCTACGCCGCGGCGCGCGGGTGCAGCGTGTAGGTGCCGTGGACGGCGGCCTCTGCGAGCACGTGCCCGTGCATGGCCCGGAACACGTCGCCGGCGCTGAACTTCGCCGGCAGGTCCAGCCCGGCCACGTCCAGCGCGAACAGGCGGAAGAAGTAACGGTGCGTGCGCAGGTCGTGCGCCGGCGGGTACGGGCCGTCGTAGCCGAAATAATCCCCGCCCATGTCGGCATCGCCGGCGAACCAGCCGGTGTAGTCGTTGAATCCGCGGATGCCGCCGGCATCGTGGCCCGCCGGCTTTCCGCGCTTGCTGACGCCGTCGCTGCAGCTGCCGGCGGCGATCTCGCGCACCTGCGCGGGGATGCCCGCCACCGCCCAGTGCACGAACTCGCCGCGCGGGTGCTCGACCGGGATCGGGGTGGAGGCATCCGCCACCAGCGCGCCGTCGGTGGGCGCGTCGGTGTCGATGCACAGCAGCGCGAACGAGCGCGTTCCGGGCGGCACTTCCTCCCACGCCAGGTGCGGGTTGCAGTTGCCTCCGAAGCCGTCGGCCGCGCCGAGCGCGAATCGCGCCGGGATGGCGCCGCGGTGTTCGAAACTGTCGCTGCGGATGCGCATCGGGACCTCCTTGCCAGGCGGCGCCATTGTAGGCGTGCGCCGGTGGCGTTTCAGTCGCCGGGCGGCGCCAGCCGGTCCGCGACCCAGGCCTCGGCGAAGCCGTCCATGCGCGCACCGAGCAGGAAGCCGCAGTGGCCGCCCTGCGCGGCGATTTCCAGGCGCGCGACGGCCGGCAGCGACAGCGCATGGAATTCCTGCAGCGGGATCACCGGGTCGTCGGCCGCCATCAGGATGTCGGCGGGCACCTGCAGCGGCGCCAGCCGGTCGCCGGCGATCGCGTAGCCGTCGAAGTAGTTGTCCAGCGTGCCGAAATCGGTATGCCGCTGCACCAGCCAGCGGGTCAGTTCGCGCATGCCCAGGTGCAGGGTGCGGTCGTCGAAGTCGTGCGTGCCGGGGAACAGCGCGCGCTTGCGCAGCAGCGACTGCCGCCACTTGCGTTCGAAGTAGCGCTCATAGACGTGCCAGCCGCGTTCCATGTTGGCCATGGTCCTGGCCGGGTCCAGCACCGGGCAGACCGCGGCCACCCGCGCCAGCGGCAGGCCCGCGGCCGGCGCCCGCAGCGCAAGCCGCAGCGCGAAGTTGCCGCCCAGCGAATAGCCCGCCGCCACCAGCGGCCGCCGTGGCCCGGCGTCGGGCCAGAAGCGCCGCGCGATGTCGCCGGCGCCGTGCACCACCTCGTCGATGCGATTGGAATGGAACAGCGCCTCGTTGAGGTGGTGGGTGTTGCCGTGGTCGCGGAAGTTGAGCCGGAAGGTGGCGAAGCCGCGCCGCAGGAACTGGGCCGCGGTCAGGCGCATGTAGCTGGATTCGGCGCTGCCTTCCCAGCCATGCAGCAGCAACGCCAGCCCGCGCGGCTCGACCCCGGGCACCGCGCTGTACAGGCCGTGCAGGCGCACCCCGTCGCCGCCGTCGACCAGGTGTTCGCTGGTGGCCGCACCGGCCTCAGCCAGTGCTTCGACGCCGCGCCGCCGCCGCCACGGGTTGGAGCCCAGCATCGTTTGCAGGTGGCCGTTGCGCAGCCACCAGGGCGGGTGGTAATCGGCGGCGCTCAGCATCGCGGGCGTGTCGACAGCGAGGCCGGCGTCATTGCGCCATCGCCGCGACGATGCGTTCGCGCGCCAGCTCGGCGATGCGGCGCCGGCCCTGCGCGTCGCCCGGCGCGATCGGCGCCAGGAACCGCACGTCCGCGATCCGCGCCGGTTCACCGAGCAGGCGCAGGAAATTGCCGAGGAAACCTTCGCCGGGCTGGAACGCCACCCGGGTCTGCGCCTGGCCGTGCTCGCCGTAGCGCAGCGCCACCGGCTGCACCGGCGCGCCGGCCTCGACCGCGGCCAGGAAGATGCGGGCGTGGAACGGCCCGATCTCGCGGCCATCGCGGGTGCGGCCCTCGGGGAACACCCCGACCGAGTGGCCGCCGCGCAACCGCGCGAGCATGGCGTGCAGCACGCCACCCAGCGATTCGGTGTTGCCACGCTCGTGGAAGATGGTCTCGGCGCGCGACGCCATCCACCCGACCAGCGGCCAGCCGGCGATCTCGCGCTTGGCGACGAAACCCATCATCCGCTGGCTGTGCAGGACCACGATGTCGACCCAGCTGACGTGGTTGGCGACGAACACGGTCGCGCCCGCCAGCGGCGTGCCGCTGCGGCGCAGGCGGAAGCCGAACACCCGCACCAGCCCCGCCGACCAGGCCTGGATCAGGCGGTGGTCCAGCCGCTCGCCGCCCATCCGGATCCCGCCGGTCAGGGGGTTCAGCAGCACCAGCACCAGTGGCAGGTCGACCAGCACGTGCCACAGCAGCAGCGGCAACCGGTAGCCGTAACGCAGCCAGCGCACGCTCAAGCCTTCCGCATCGGGGCACGGCCATTGGCGCGCGGGCGCGGCGCGGTCATGCGGTCACTGCGCGGCTGGTGGCGACTGATGGGAGCAGGATGCATCCGGGCACGATAGCCGAAGCCCGCGCAGGCGGGCACTTGCGGGCCGGCACCGTCGAGGCGGCGCCGGCCTGGGGCGACTCAGGTGAACTTGAACATGCCCGGGCGCCAGGTACGCACGTAGCTGCCCTGCCTGGAGCCGTAGCCGCTGCTGCTGCCGTAGCCCACGCCCATGTCGCGGTCGCGGCGCTGGTGCATGCGTTCGACCAGCTCCTCGCGGCGCCCTTCCAGCCACTCGGCGCGGCCGACCTTGTCCGCCTCCAGCCCGCGGCGCTGCGCCTGCTGCTGGCGGAAATCGCAGAAGTCGTCGTAGGCGTCGATCTCGTGCTTGAGCTCGCGCACCGACAGTTCGATCATGATCGCGTCGTCGAGGAAGCCCAGCACCGCGACGTTGTCGGGGATCACGTCGTTGGGATCGCAGAAGTACACCAGCGCCGACAGCACCCGCTCGCGATCCGCCTCCGGCAACGCCCAGGCCTCGTCGCGCACCATCGCGATCATGTCGTCCAGGCGCAGCAGGCGCTGCAGGATGAAATCGGGGATCTGCACCTTCTGCGCGTCCTCCAGCAACTTGGCGGCGCACTCGATGATTTCCTGCGCGGACTTGTTGCCGGCCGCCTTTTTCGCCGAGGTCATCGCCGCGTGGAAATGCTCCAGGTCACGGTCGTTGAGTTCGAAGTTCAGCGAAATCGACATGTCGGGTCCGGTTCGAGGGGGGAAGGGAAGACGCGCAGACTAGGGCGACAGTCGCCAGCGCGTCAATCAAGGACGAACGTGGAAGGCCCGCGGTTGCGGCCGGCCCGGCACGACGCCGGCATGCGGTTGCCTCCGTGCGCTGCATGATTCGGCTTGCGGCGGGAAGTCCGCCTGCGCGGCGGCGCCGGCATTGGCGGCCCCCGCGTGCGGCGCCATCAGCGCGCGCGCAGCGGAACCACCGCCAGGGTCAGGCGCGAGATGCAGGCCAGGCGGCCCTGGGCGTCCTCGATGCGGATCTCCCAGACCTGCGTGCTGCGGCCGACATGCAGCGGCCGCGCGGTGCCGGTGACCTGCCCGCTGCGCACGCCGGCCAAGTGGTTGGCGTTGATTTCGATGCCGACCACGCCCTGGTCCTCGTTCACGCAGAGTCCGCCGGCCGTGCTGCCGAGGGTTTCGGCCAGCAGCACCGAGGCGCCGCCATGCAGCAGGCCGTAGGGCTGGCGGGTGCGCTCGTCGACCGGCATGGTCGCACGCAGGAAATCGGGGCCAATTTCGGTGAACTCGATGCCCAGCGGCTGCATCGCGGTGCCCTGCGAGAGCGCGTTGAGCCCGGCCACGGTGGCTTCACGACGAAACGGGGCACGCGGCGGGGAGGCGGTCATGCCGCCACGATAACGCGCGTCGCCGGCCGGATGGGATCCGGTGGCCGACGGCGGTCACGACCCAATGCCGCAACCGCCGCCGACAACCGCGGGCGTGGGGAGGCGCCCGAAACCCTTGCGATCGTCCCGCCCCGGCGCGCGGATCGAGGTGCCGGCGCGTTTCAGGCGCAGCGGAAATGTGGCTGGCCGTTCCAGTCGCGGGCGTAGCGGCGCTCGCTGGCGTAGCCGCTGCTATTGCCGTAGCCCACGCCGAGGTCGCGCTGGCGATAGACGGCACGGCGGGCCGGGCTGGCCGGCTGCGGCCGGGGGGCCGCCGGGTGCCGGGAATAGGTGACGCTGCGCAGGGGGGTGGTCATGGCGGCCTCCTTGGAAGCCTTGGTGAATTGGTGTGCTGGTAATCTACAACACCATTCACACCCTGCCATGGGCCATTGGTCACCCCACTGAAGGCATCCCGGGACTAGGTTGCGCGCCCGGCGCGTGGCGTTCCGAACCCACTCCCTGCCGCGACCTGGCAGGCCCGGCGAAACCCTTTGCCGCCGCCGCAAGCCCGGTTCAGAGGATCGGGGCCAGTCCCGCGCCGAAAGCCGTGAAGATCCGCGTCAGCAGCGACTTCAGGCCCAGGTCCACTTCGGGGAAGTCGCCGACCGGCCGGTAGCAGTCGCGGAAGCGCGGATCGAACGGCGACAGCGTCCGCGGGCACTGGGGCCCGGGCACGAACTCGTAGCTGGTGGCGTAGCGCACCGGCCACAGGTCGAAGATCGGCATGCGCTCGGAAACCTTGGCCAGCGTGTATTCCAGCCCGGAGAACAGCGGCGGGTCCGGGCGCCGGGCGATGGTCCAGGCGTTGTCCGGCGCGATGTCGCGGCGGATGCTCTCCGCCAGCGCGCGCGCGAACGCGGGATCGTCCACCACCACCGCGCCCTCGGTGTTGTAGCGATCGCCACGGGGATCGAAGTTGTGGGTGCCGACCACGCCGACGCGTTCGTCGACCACCAGCGACTTGGCGTGCAGGCCGATGCGTACCCCGGCGCGCGCCAGCGGCACGCGCTCGTTGGCGCTGCGGCGGGCGTAGCGCAGCGCCGCGTATTCGGCCTGCAACGGCCGCCGGTAGCGCTGCGCATGCGCGCCGGAACCGTTGCGCGCGGCCAGCAGCCGTTCGCGCGCCTGCGCCAGTTCCTCGTCGCTGGGCACCGGCGGCAACGTTGCCCCGGTGGCGGCCAGGTCGATCGGCGCGTCGGCCGGGAACGGCTTGAACTCGTGGATCTCGAAACCGAAGTCGCGCAGGTAGCGGCGCTTGTACTTGTACGACAGCGCGTAGGTGATGAACGAGTCGGTCGAGGCCAGCGAATTGGTGGAGACGATCACCCGCGGCGGCTGCGGGCGCTGGCGCAGGGCGCGGAACATGTCCTGCGCCGGCCGCGACAGCACCAGGTAGGGCGTCTGCAGCAACACCTCGTCGTGCGCCGACTCGATCAGCGCGCGCAGTTCGGTCGACGCCGGCGCCGGCCGTTCGTTGTCGGCCCGGTGCTTCTGCGGCAGGTCGGCGATGTAGGCGACGGCGGCCACGGGCAGGGCGGCGGCGGCGAGCGCGGCGATCCGCGTGCCGGCGTCGACATCGCGCGAGACCTGCGCCACGCGTCGCGGATGCTCGAACGGCGCGTCGGCCAGCGCCGGCACGCCACTGGCCAGCAGGCGGCCGCCGACGTCGCGCAGCTGCGACGGCGGCACGCTGCGGCGGTCGTCCCAGAACGCCTGGAAGTTGGCCGCCATCTCGCGCGCCACCGGCCCCGCGACCAGCACGTCGCGATCGCGGAAATTGTATTGGTCGTCCCAGTCGTAATAGTCGTCCTGGTAGTTGCGCCCGCCGCTGATGCCGACCGCGCCATCCACCAGCAGCAGCTTGCTGTGCATGCGCTGGTTGAGCCTGCGCCAGCAGCAGGCGGCGGCCAGCAGGTATTGCGGATAGCTCAGCCGCGCGCGCCCCAGCACCGGGTTGTAGATGCGCAGGTCGAAACCGGCCTGCGCGCCGGCGAGCGCCGCCAGCGTATCCACCCGCTTGAGCGCCGACAGCTGGTCGACCAGCACCCGTACCCTGACCCCGCGCCGCGCCGCGGCCAGCAGTTCGTCGAGGAACAGGTGGCCGGCGTCGTCCTCGTCGAAGATGTAGGTCTGCAGGTCGATCGAACTGGTGGCGCTGCGGATCAGGTCGATCCGCGCCAGCAGCGCGTCCTGGCCGTGGTCCAGGATCAGGGCGTAGTGGCGTGGCGCAGCCGGCGTGCTGCTGGCGAAGGCGCGCGCACCGAGCTGGTGCAGCGGCGACGGCCGCGCGCAGGCATCGGCACGCTCGCACCCGGCCTGCGGCGCGCGCGCCGACAACGCGATCGCCTGGCTGCGCGTGCGTTGCGCCGGCGACAGCGTGGTGCAGGCGACGGCGGACAACGCCAGCAACAGCGCCAGCGCGCGCAGCATGCGGTTCATGCGCCCGCGCCCCCGCGCACGCGCATCCGCAACGAGAAGCCGACGTCCGCCGACACGGCGAACTTCCAGCGGTCCATGCCGTAGTCGCCGCGGTGGATGGTGCCGGTGGCGACCACGTCGCAATCCCGGCCCGGCAGCGCGCAACCCGCCGGCGCGATCTCGAACACCTCGCGCCGGTGCACGCCGCGGATGCGCAGCGTGCCGGCCAGTGCGCCGCCATGCTGCAACAGCGCGGGCGCGTAGGCATCGGACAGGAATTCGACCTGCGGCCAGTGGTCGGCATCGAAGAAGCCGCCGCCGCGGGTGAAGCGGGTATAGCCCGGATGGCCCACGATCTCGACGTCGCGGGTCGACAGCAGCAGCCGCACCTGGTGGCGGCCGTCGGGCAATTCCTCGACTTCGCCGTGGACGGTCGGGAAGCGCCCCTCCAGCACCTGCCCCCAGCGCGTGGTCAGGCTGAAGCCCACCCGCGAGGCGACACCGTCGATCTGCGTCGCCTGCGCCAGCGTGGCGACGGCCAGCAACGCCGCGCCCAGCAGCCAGGCGCCCCGGCTCCGGAGGCGACCCGGTTGGCTCACGGCCACCAGAAGGCGGAGAGGGTCGCGACGCCGGGCTCGATCGCCGCGTCCGCGGGCAGGGTCAACACCGCGATGCCGCCCGGCGGCATGCCGCGATAATCGCCGGACTGGCCGCTGTGCATCAGCGCGGCCAGGTGCTCGAGCCCGGGGTTGTGGCCGACCAGCAGCAGCCGCTCGGCGTCGCGATGGCTGTCGGCCAGCGCCGCGAGCGTGCCCGAGGTCGCTTCGTAGATGGCGTCGTCCAGCCGTTGCTCGACGTAGCCGATCGCGCCCAGCACCGCTTCCAGCGTTTCGCGCGTGCGCCGCGCCGGCGAACACAGCACGCAGTCCGGGACCAGTCCACGCTCGGCAAGCCAGCGCCCGGCGGCTTCGGCCTCGGCCAGGCCTTCGGGCGACAACGGCCGGTCCAGGTCGGCCTGGCCGGTGCTGGCCGGTTCGGCATGGGCGTGGCGCAGCAGGATCAGCTCTCTCATGCCGGTGCTCTCGATGGGTGTGCGTGCGCGTGCGCGCGGATGCCGCCAGCGTAGCCGAGCGCGCGGGAGTTGGCGTGAGCGCCGAAGACGGCGGCGACGACCGCGATCAGCTCACTTCTTCAGCCAGCGCAGCAGCGGTTGCCAGTCGTCCTGGTGTTCGCGCACCTGGGCGGAGTGGTAGTCGAACAGGCTCTTGCCCAGGCCGACCAGCACCGAATACGCCTGGCTGTCGCGCAACTGCGCCACCACCGGATAGGGCCATTGCCGCCACAACTCCAGCGCCTGCTGCGAGGCGTTGGTCCAGGGCCGCAGCTTGTTGCCCACCAGCCCGACCGGCAGCTGGCCGCGACGCACCCGCGCCAGCTTGGCAAGGCTGTCCAGGAACGGCACGGTGGCTTCGATGTCGAGGGTCGACGGCAGCACCGGCACCAGCACCGCGTCGGCGCGCTCCAGGAACGGCATCAGCTCGTGCGCCATCGCGCCGGCCGCGCCGTCGATCACCACGACCTGGGTGTTCTCCGGCAGTGCGCGCTGCCAGCCGCGCTCGGCCTTGCTGCCGTCCACCGGCAGCACCGCGCTGTCGAGCCCGGCGCGGCGTTCGGCCCAGCGGGTGGAGGAGCGCTGCGGGTCGGCATCGACCAGCACCGTGCGTTTCCCGGACAGCGCGGCCTGGGCCGCGAGGTGGGTGGCGATGGTGGTCTTGCCGGCACCGCCCTTGGAACTGGCCACCAGGATCGTTTTCATCCGCGACTCCGCCGTGAACACGAAGCCCGCAGCCTAACACCGCCCCGGCGGACCATGGCTCAGGCCGGGCGCGCGGCCCAGCCGCTGCCGTGGGCGTAATGGAAATGCTGCTGCGCCAAAGGCAGGAAGGCGCCCCGATCCGCCGCCCAGGCCTGCGTCTCCAGCGCCATGTCGGCCGCGCCGATGCGCAGCACGTTGAAGGCGTTGGCTTCGCCGCGGCCACGGGTCGAGGTCGCGGTGCCGGCCTGGACCACCAATGCGGCGTAGCCGTCGATGTCGTAGCGCGCCGCGGTGTTGGCCGCATGCGAATGGTGCAGGTGCCCGGACAGGAACAGGTCGACGCCGCAGCCGGAAAACGCCTGCATCGCCATCCCTGCGCGGCCGACGAGATCGCCTTCGTCGCCATGGGCGGGGATGTCGAAGGGATGGTGGCTGACCACGATCCGGGTCACCGCCTCCGGCAGGCCGCGGAAGCGGCGCTCGACTTCGGCGACCTGCTCGCGGTTGATGCGCCCACCCTTGAACGTCAGCGAGCGCGCGGTGTTGATGCCGATCACCGCGATCTCCGCGTCCTGGTGGTACGGGAAGTCCTCGCTGCCGATGTAGCGGCGGAACCGCGCCAGCGGCGCCAGGAACCGCCGCAGCACGTCGTACAACGGGACATCGTGGTTGCCGGGCACCACCAGTTGCGGCATCGGCAGCGTGCGCAGGTACGCGGCCGCGGCGCGGAACTGCCGCGCGCGCGCGCGCTGGGTGAGGTCGCCGGACACCACCACGAGGTCCGGCGCGCAGGCGGCGACCGCCTGCGCCAGCGGCGCCAGCAGCACCGGGTCGACGCGGCCGAAATGCAGGTCGGAGAGGTGGACGATGGTGCGCATCAGCCGGCCCCCGGGTCGGGTGCCAGCACCCGCAGCGCGCGCGGCCGTACCGCGAACCGCACCGGCGTCGCCATCGCCTCGACCTCGCCGTCGCGGGCCACGTCCAGCTGCGGCGCGCGCGCCGCGACGGTCAGCGCGCCCGCGCTGAAGGCGTCGAGGTCGCGGGCGCCGGAGCGGCCGCGCAGCAGCGTGCGCAACGCCAGCCACAGCAGCCCGAGGGCGGTGCGCGGGTGCAACACGTACAGCGACAGCGTGCCGTCGTCCAGGCGCGCCCGCTGCCCGGCCGCGGGACCCTGCACGATGTAGTCGTTGTTGCCGACGAACAGGAACGGCGTGGTCCGCCGCAGCTGCCTGCCGTCGACCTCGACCGCGACCTCGAAGGGGTCGGGGTCGCGCAGCGCGGCGAGGGTCGCGCGGCACAGCGCCTGCCACTTGCCGCGCCCGAGTCGGCGCTGCTGCGACTCGCGGTCCAGCACGATGGTGGCGTACAGGCCGATGCTGGCGTTGTTGAGGAACAGCTTGTCGTTGACCGTGCCGACGTCGACCAGGCGGCTGCGGCCTTCGGCGATCACCCGCACGGCGGCGTCGAGCTCGTCGGGGATGCCGAGGTCGCGGGCGAAATGGTTGAGCGTGCCCAGCGGCAGCACGCCCAGCTCCAGGTCGCGCTCGAGCGCGCGCGCGGCAACGGCGTTGACGGTGCCATCGCCACCGGCGGCGACCAGGCAGCCGGCGCCCGCCGCGAGTGCGCGGTCGAGCAGGGCGTCCATGTCGCCGCCCGGCGCCAACTCGTGCACGGTCGCGTGCAGGCCATGCTGGCGGAACACGCCCGGGAGGCTGGAAGGATCCGGGCGTTCGCGGCCTGCGCCCGAGCCCGCGTTGGCGATCACTGCAATCGTGCCCATGGCGCATCCGTGGCAGGTGGGCCGCAATCCTCGTCAGCCGGCCGTGCATGCTGCGTGCATGCTCAGTGCGGGTAGCGCTCGTCCACGTGGCGCCGCAGGCGTTCGGCGGCGGTCGCCAGGTCGGCGGCCAGCGGCAGGATCGCCGGCCATTCCTCGCCGCGGCCGCTGGCTTCCAGCTGGCCGGCGGTTTCGGCCAGTTCGACCGCGCCGACCATGCGCGCCGCGCCCTTGATCTTGTGCGCCTGGCGGGTCAGCGCGGGCAGGTCGCCGGCGGCGCGCGCGGCATCGAGTTCGGCCAGGTCCTGCACGGTGCTGGCGAGGAAGTCGTCGAGCAGTTCGCGCGCAATCGCGGGGTCGCCCCCGGTCAGCGCGTCGAGCGTGACCGGGTCCAGCGCGGGCGGGTGCGCCAGTTGCGGCAACGGCATGGCGATCGGCGCGACGTCGCCGGCGGCGGCCGGGATCGTATGCGGCAGCCACCGCTGCAACGCCGCCGTCAGCGCCGGGATGCCGACCGGCTTGGCCAGGTAGTCGTCCATGCCCGCGGCCAGGCATCGCTCGGCCTCGCCCTTCAGCGCCGACGCCGTCAACGCCACGATCGGGGTGCGCGGCAGCCCGCGCAGCGCTTCCTCGGCGCGGATCGCGTGCGCCAGGCCGTAGCCATCGAGCCGCGGCATGTGCACGTCCGATAGCAGCAGCGCGTAGCGGCCGCTGCGCCATTTCTCCAGGCCCGCCGCGCCGTCCTCGGCGGCTTCGCTGGCGTAGCCGGCCAGCGCCAGCTGGCGCGCGATCACCAGGCGGTTGGTGGGATGGTCATCGACCAGCAGCACCAGGCTGCGTTCGCGTTCGGCCTCCTCGACCGCGGGCAGGCTGCGCGCGGTGAAGCCGGCGGCGGCCGCCGCCGAGACCGGCTCCGGCGCGACCTCGGACAGCGGCGCGCGCGGCAACGCCACCAGCAGCCGCATCGTCGTGCCCAGGCCCGGCACGCTTTCCATGCTGACCTCGCCGCCCATCAGCTCGGCCAGCCGGCGGCAGATCGCCAGCCCCAGGCCGGTACCGCCATAGCGCCGGGTGGTGTCGCCCTCGGCCTGCGCGAACGGCTGGAACAGGCGCGCCTGCGCTTCGGCGCTGACGCCGATGCCGGTGTCGGTGACGCGGAAGCAGAGCAGGTCGCGGCCGGCGTCGGGATCGCCGCGCGGATCGCCGCCGCGCCACTCCAGCACCGCCTGGACCACGCCGGCCTCGGTGAACTTGATCGCGTTGGACAGGAAGTTGCCGAGGATCTGCCGCAGGCGCAGCGCATCGGCGTAATGCGCCGGCGGCACGCGCTCGTCCACGCTGCAGGTCAGGGTCAGGCCCTTGCTCGACGCCGAGCCGCTGAAGTTGGCTACCGCGCCGTGGATCACCCGCGACAGGCTGGTCGCGGCCGGCTGCAGCTCCAGCCGGCCGGCTTCGATCTTGGAGAAGTCGAGGATGTCGCCGATGATCTGCAGCAACGATTGCGCCGAGGACTGGATCACGTTGAGCGCGCGCCGCTGGTCGGCGTCGAGCGCGGTGTGCGCCAGCACCTCGACCATGCCGGTGACGCCGATCATCGGCGTGCGGATCTCGTGGCTCATCGCCGCCAGGAACGCGCTCTTGGCGTGGTTGGCCTCCTTGGCGCGCGCCTCGCTGTCGCGCAGCGCGCGTTCCAGTCGCTTGAGCGCCGACAGGTCCGCGGCCACCAGCAGCATGCCTTCGAGGCCGCCGGCCTCGTCGCGCATCGCCGACAGCGCCAGCAGCACCGGCAGGGCGCGGCCGCGCCGGTGCTGCAGCGACATCTCGCGCGGCGCCTGCTTGCGCGCGGCCAGCTGCCGCAGCGCGCTCCAGTCGGCCGGCAGTTCACGCCCCTGCTGCCTGCCCAGCGACTGCGCCAGCGCCTGCAGGGACTCCGGCTCGAACAGCACGTCCAGCCGCCGCTTGCCCAGCAGCTCGGCCGCCGACCAGCCCAGCAGCTGCTCGGCGAAGGGATTGACCAGGGTGAACACGCCGTCGGCATCGACCGCGACGATCGCGGTCTGCGCCGCGTCCAGCAGCGAGCGCTGGAACGCCTCGCGCTGGCCCAGCGCTTCGCGCACCTGCTCGTTGCGCACCAGCTGGTCGGTGAGCTCGTTCTCGAAGCGCAGCACGTCCCCGCGCATGTCCAGGAACGCGTCCATCACCTCGCCCAGTTCGCCGCGCGGACGTTCGTCCGGCTCGGCCACGTAGTCGTGCTCGCGCATGCGTTGCGCCAGCCAGGTCAGGCTTTCGACCCCGCGATAGGCGTTGCGCAGGATCCGGCGCCCGGCCAGCGCCGCCACCAGCAACGCCAGCAGCGACAGGCCGATGCGCAGCGCGCTGGTGCGATAGCCGCGCACCACGTCGGCGCGGACCGTGCCCTGCGCCGCGACCATCGCCAGGTCGCTGAGCCGCTGCAGCCGGGTGCTGACCGGGTCGATCGCCGGGTACAGGTCGTTGTCGGCGAACTGGCCCAGGCCATGGATGTCGCGCCGCACCAGGATCGCGCGCAGGTCGAGCAGGGCGCGGTCCGCGCGCAGCCGCGCCTGCGCGGTCTCGGTGAACAAGCGCTGCTGCGCCGGCGCCCTCGGCATCCGTTCCAGCTCGCGCCAGCTGCGATCGATGTCGGCATGGGCACGGTCCAGGGTCGCCAGCCCCTGCGGCCAGTCGATCAGGTAGTTGCGGACCTTGAAGGTGGTGTCGACTACGCCGAGGCTGTAGCCGTCGGCCACCGCCTTGAGCGCGCGCAGCCGCCCCAGCGATTGGTCGCGCAGCGAATGCAGCGATTGCCGCGCGCGGTACTGCGCGATCTCGTCGATCACCAGCACGGTGGCGCCGGTCAGCAGCAGCAGGCCGAACAGCGCCAGCAACTGGCGGCGGATGCTCGGGTTCCCCTGCCGCAGGCGCACGGCCGCGGCTCAGTATTCCGGGCGCCGCCAGCGCGCGACCACCGCGGCCAGTTCCTCGCCCGGCGCCGGCTTGGCGATCAGGTAGCCCTGGGCCATGCCGCAGCCCAGCTCTGCCAGCATCTGCCAGTCCTCGACGGTCTCCACGCCCTCGGCGACCACTTCCAGCTGCAGCTTGCGCGCCAGCTCGAGGCTGGCTTCGATCACCGCGCGCTTGCGCGGATCGGTGTGCGCGCCGGAGACGAAGCCCTGGTCGATCTTGAGTTCGGTGAACGGGATCTGCGACAACTGCGACAACGACGAATAGCCGGTGCCGAAGTCGTCGATCGACAGGCCGAAGCCCTTCAGCCGCAACCGCGCCAGCACCCCGAGCCCGCGCGCGGCATCGGCCATCAGCGAGCTCTCGGTCACCTCCAGCACCACCTCGCGCGGGTCCACGCCGTGGTCCTGCACGATCTGCTGGTAGTGGTCGGCGGCGGCCGGGTCGGCCAGTGTCGACGCCGACACGTTGACCGACACGTGCAGGCGCAGGCCCTGGTCGTCCCAGCGCCGCTTCCACTGGCAGGCCTGCTCCAGCATCAGGTCGGTCAAGCGCGGCGCCAGCCCTTCGCGCTCGAGCAGCGGCACGAACTGCAGCGGCCGCACGATGTGGCCGTCGCTGCGGCGCCAGCGCGCCAGCGCCTCGACCGACACCACCTTGCCGTTGCCGAACTCGACCTGCGGCTGGAACCATGGCAGCAGCTGGCCGTTGAGCAACGCGGCGCGCATGTCCTCGAGGCTGGCTTCGGCCGGTTCGTCGTCGTCTTCGTCCTGCAGCCGCACCTTGTAGGAAGCGAGCACGCCCTGCAGCTTGTCGACCGTCAACGGCTTCTCGACGCTGCCCAGCACGTGCAGCCCGTAGGCACGGGCCATGGTCTGCACGGTGTTGAGCAGCGCCGGGTCGAGCGCGCTGACCAGCGCGACGCCGCGCGCCAGCCGCAGCTGGGCGACGTGGCCGATGAATTCGATCCCGTCCATGCCGGGCATGTCCAGGTCCACCAGCACCACGTCCGGCGGCTCCGACAGGCGCTGCAGGAGTTCCAGCGCGGCGATGCCGTCGGCGGCTTCCTGCACGGTTTCGATGCCGAGCTCGGCCAGCAGGCGCAGGGCCATGCGGCGCTGGAAGCCGTGGTCCTCGACCACCAGGATCTTCAGTGCAGACAAGGTCACCGCATCTCCCCTGATGGATGCGCGTCGCGAACGCCGAGCCTACTCCAGCCGGGGTGCGCCGCGAAAGCGCGACGGGTGGATGGCGCCGGCGCGGAATTGCCAGGGCGCGCCGCGGCTGCAGGGCACCTGCCGCATGCGCGTCGGCCAAGCCTCGTTCGCTAGCGCGCTGCCACCTGCAGGCCGCCGCCGCCACGGCGCGCACTGGCCAGGATCTCGCGCGCGTTGCGTCCGCTGCAGCCGAACCAGCGCGAGCCCGACAGCCAGTCGGCTTCGTCGGCGTAGGCGAACAGCAACTGGCCGCCCTTGAGCGTGTCGATCACCGCGTGCGCCACCTGCGGCCGCAGCGCCGGGCACCCCCAGCTGCGGCCGAGCCGGCCCTGGCGCCGGGCCTGCACCGGATCCACGTACGACGCGCCGTGCATCACGATCAGGCGCTGGCGGGCGTTGTCGTTGAAACCCGGATCCAGCCCGTCCATGCGCAGCGAGTAACCGTTGCCGCCGACGTAGGTGTCGGCGGTGGCGAACAGGCCCAGGCTGGTCTGGTGGCTGCCGTCGCGGTTGGAGAAGGCGGTGGCGAAATTCTCGCCACTGCCACTGCCGTGGGCGACATGCTCGTCGTACAGCAACCGCCCGCGCTCGAGGTCGAAGACCCACAGCCGCGGCTGGGTCGAAGGCCGGGTGTAGTCGATCACCGCCAGCCGCGAGCCGTCGGCGACGTCACCGGCGGCCATTGCGCAGCTGCGTGCCTCCAGCGCCAGCGCCAGCACCCCGCGGTCGGCGTCGGGCGCCAGCCGCGACAGCTGTTCGAGCACGACGGCTTTGCGATCGGCCGCGGGCGGCACCGGCGTGGCCGTGGGCGGCGCGATGGCAGCGGCCGCCGGCGCGGCGGCGGGCGCGGGCTGAGGACGGGGCTCGGGCGCGGCGCAGCCGGCGATTGCGCCCGCAGCCAGCAAGGTCAAGGCGAGGTGAAAACGCGACATTGCCGCAGGATAGCGGCATCAGTCCCCGGCTGGCTGAACCGATGTCGCAGGTTCGGCTTCCAGCACCGTGATGTCATCGCCAGCGGCGGCCTGCGCGGACGGGTTCAGGCCCAGGGAATCGCCGGTGACCACCAGCGTGGCGCCGGGCGCGAGCGCGTCGTACAGCGCGGCGGCGAAGGCCGGCGGGAGCTGCAGCTTGCCCGCGCGCACCGCGGCCACCACGGCATCGGCCGGTGCACCCGAGGCGGTCGCCTCCATCCAGCGTCGCGCCGGGCGGTCCGGGGCGACGCTGCTGGCGCCGGTGCCATCGCCCTCCAGCAGCACCCAGGCGCGGGTGCCGCTGTAGGCGGGGCCCTGCCACTGCACCGGCGCGCGCCCGATTTCCACGCCCTGGCGCAGCACCGCCAGTTCGCCGTCGCCCAGGCTCAGCACCACGGTCAGCGGCCCGGCCGGCGCCAGCTCCGGCTGCCAGCGGTAGGCCCCCGTCGCCATCGCCGCCGCCACCGGGCGCGGCTGCCCGGTGCCCGGGGCCACCGGTGCGAACCAGCCCGGATAGGTCACTGCCGGCATGTGCGACGTGGCATCGGCGATCACCACGGTCATCCCGCGCGCGGTGGTGGCGAACAGCAGTTCGGAGAAGCGGTATGGCAGGCGCACGCACCCGTGCGAGGCCGGATAACCGGGCAGCTTGCCGGCATGCAGCGCGATGCCGTCCCAGGTCAGCCGCTGCATGAACGGCATCGGCGCAGCGTCGTAGAGGTTGGAGTAGTGCTCGCGGCGCTTTTCCAGGATGGTGAACACGCCGGTCGGGGTCTCGTGCCCCGGCATCCCGGTGCTCACCGTCGACACGCCGATGCGCACGCCGTTGCGGTACACGTGCGCCAGTTGTTCGGGCAGGCTGACCACCACCACCACCGGTCCGCTCGGTGCCAGTTCCGGCGTCCACAGGTATTGGCCCGGCGCCAGCACCGGTTCGGCGGCCGCCGCCGGCAGCGTCGCGGCGAGCAGCAGCAGGCACGCGGCGCCGCGGACCCGCTGGACCAGCGCGGCAAGGCTCGCAGTCGTCATGGCTGCAGTCTGCGCCGGACACGGCGCTGCGGCCATGACCCGGGTCAACCGCAGCCACGGATGCAACGGACAGCGTGCGCCGGTAGCCGCCGCGCAGGGCGGCGTGCGCCGCGCGGGCCCCGGCAACGCGTGCGGGCAAGCAAGAGCCACAAGCGCGGCTCGCAGGCTCGACGGCGGCACCTGCGTGCGCGCCCGCGTCGTCGGCTACGCGCGCCTTCCATCGCCTCCACGCCACGGCGGTTTCACGACGACGCGCGCGCAAGGAGAAAATGTGCGCACGGTCGCATTATCCGATGCCGGTGCCGCCACCATTGCGGGATGGTCCGGTGAGGGCGCGGCGGCGACGACGCATGTGCTATACCCGGCCTGCATCGACTTGGAGGCCCAAGGCCACGCATGCAGTCTTTGACGGACCGCGCCCCAGGGACGGACACCGGAAATCCGCTGGCCTGGCTGTGGGCACTGTCGGAGGCGGACAGCGCCCGCGAAGTCGCCAGGCAGGTGGTGCAGATCGCCTCGACGCTGCCGGACTGCACGCATGCCCAGGTGGCCTGGCGGCTGGACGCGAAAACAGCGCCGGACTGCGAGCCCGCGCAGCCGATCGATGCCCCCGACCTTGAGATGCTGCAGGCCGCCGCCGCCGAAGGCAGCGCATGGCGTGACGACCGCCGCCGCGCCGCGTTCGCCTTCGCCGACCGCGCTGGTGCGCCCGTCCTGCTGCTGGCGTTCGCGCAGCCGCAGCCAGGAGCCGGGCTTCCGCTGTCGTTCATCGACATGCTGCGGATCGCCGATCGCCACATGTGGCGGCAACTGGCGCTGGCCGGCCTGCTGGATACGGTCGCCGGGCTGGAGCACGCCGAGAGGTTGCAGCGCGCGCTGTTCGCGATCGCCGACCTCGCAGGGTCCGACCGCGACATGCCGGAGATGCTCCGCGGGGTCCACCGCATCATCGCTTCGCTGATGTATGCGGAAAACTTCTACATCGTGCTGCACGACGCCGAACGCGCCAGCATCCGCTTCCTGTACTTCGCCGACGTCGAGGACACCACGCCGCGCGACCCGGCGCGCGAGATTCCGCTGGCCTCGCGCGAGCACACCCTGACCTGGTACCTGATCCGCGACGGCGTGGCGCTCATGGGCCGCACCGAGGAACTGCGCCGCCAGGTCTCCGGCCCGCTGGCGGTGATCGGGCCGGACAGCCACGACTGGCTCGGGGTCCCAATGTTGCGCGACGGCAAGGTGTTCGGCGCGCTGGTGGTGCAGAGCTACATCGACGAAGTCCGCTACAGCGACAAGGACATGGCCCTGCTCGAGTTCGTCGGCAGCCACATCCTGACGGCGCTGGAGCGCAAGCAGGGGCAAGCCGCGCTCGAGGAGTCGGTGCGCCTGCGGACGCAGGAGCTGGCCGAAGCCAACCGCGGCCTGCAACTGGAGATCGTCGAAAGGCAGCGCGCCGAGCGGCTCCAGGCCGCGCTGTTCCGGATCGCCCAGCTCGCCACCGCCGACATCAGCCAGGACGAGTTCTACCGCCAGGTCCATGCGGTGGTGGGGACCTTGCTGGATGCGCGCAACTTCTTCATCGCGCTGCTCAGCGAGGATCACCAGACGCTCGCGTTTCCGTACGCGGTCGACGAGAGCAACGAGGTCCGCGGCAGCCGGCCGGTAGGCCGCGGCTTGAGCGAGTACGTGCTCGCGCACGGCAAGGGGATTTTCCAGACCGACGACATCCTGGTGCTGGCCGACCAGGGCCACATCGACCTGGACATGGTCGGCGAGCTCGCCCGCTGCTGGCTGGGCGTGCCGCTGCAGGCCGGCGACGAGGTCATCGGGCTGGTGGTCGTGCAGAGCTACTCCGAGGAAGACCGCTACACGCCCGCGGACGAGGAACTGCTGACGTTCGTCGCCTCGCAGATCGCCAACAGCCTCAGCCGCCGCCGCGCCGCGCTGATCCAGCAGCAGGCGCTCGCCCAGCTCGAGTTGCGGGTGCAGGAGCGCACCGGCGAGCTGCGGCGCGAGATCCAGGAGCGCGAGCGCGTCCAGGAGCAGCTCAAGCACCAGGTGATGCACGACGCGCTGACCGGCCTGCCCAACCGCGGCTACCTCCGGGAACGGCTGGAGCGCGTGCTGAACCTGCTCAAGCGCGATGCGCGGCGACAATGCGCGTTGCTGTACCTGGACATCGATCGCTTCAAGGTGATCAACGACAGCCTCGGCCACCTGGCCGGCGACGACTACCTCAGGGAGATCGCGCAACGCCTGCTGACCTGCGTGCGCGAGCCGGACCTGGTCGCGCGCCTGTCGGGCGACGAATTCGCGATCCTGCTCGAGCAGGTGCCGCTGCCCGGCACCGCCGTGCGCGTCGCCCAGCGCGTCCTGGAAGCCCTCGCCCGGCCGCTGCTGATCGCCGGCAGGGAGCTGGAGCCCTCGGCCAGCATCGGCATCGCCATCGCCGACAGCGGCTACGAGCTCGCTGACGCGCTGCTGCACGACGCCGACGTCGCGCTGTACCGCGCCAAGGCGCTGGGCCGCAAGCGTTTCGAACTGTTCGATGCGTCGCTGCAGAAGCGTGCCGTGGACGTGCTGACGATGGAGCGCGAGCTGCGCATCGCGCTGCACGAGAACCAGTTCGTGCCGCATTTCCAGCCAATCGTGCGGCTGGACACCAACCAGGTGCAGGGCTACGAGGCGTTGATCCGCTGGAACCACCCGGAACGCGGGCTGATCGGGCCCGGCGAATTCCTGCAGGTCGCCGAGGAAAGCAGCAACATCGAGGCGATCGACTGGTGGATGTTCGAGCACAGCAGCGCATTGGCCGCGCGGCATTTCAGCGACGATCGCTATCTCGCGCTCAATGTCTCGGCGCTGCATTTCCGCCGCGAGGATTTCTGCGGGCGCCTGCTCGACACGCTGCGCCGCACCGGGCTGCCGCCCTCGCGGTTGGTGATCGAGGTCACGGAAGGTTCGTTGCTGGACGATCCCGAAGGCGTACGCGACATCCTGGCCACCCTGCGCCGGGACGGCATCGGCGCGGCGCTGGACGATTTCGGCACCGGCTATTCCTCGCTCAGCTACCTGCACACGTTTCCGTTGCGGGTGGTCAAGATCGACCGCAGTTTCGTCGCCCGCCTGGGCGAGCCGGGCAGCGGCAACAGCGACGCGGTGGTCGGCTCGATCCTGGCGCTGGCCAGCGCACTGGGGGTGGAGCCGGTGGCCGAGGGGATCGAGACCGAGGCGCAACGCGACCGGCTGCTGGCGATGGGCTGCCGGTTCGGACAGGGTTACCTGCTGGGCCGCCCGGCCCCGCTCGGCGACCCGCCAACGGCCGGCTGAGGTCGCCGCGCGCCGCCTACCTGCGCGGCGCGAGGATCTCCGCCAGGCGATCGGGCCTGCCCTTGATCCGCTCCAGGTGTGGATAGCGCAGGCCGCCGCGGTAGTCGATGGCGACGGTGCGGTAGCGGTCGAACTCCTTGACCATCAACTGGATCGGCGCCTTGCCGTCCTTCGCCGCCTTGACCGCGTCCTCGAGCAGATCGCCGCTGTACTCCTGGCCGTTGACCGCCACGACCGTGGTGCCGCTGCCCAGGCCCGCGTTGAATGCCGGGCTGTCCCAGCGCACGTCGCCGATCTTGCCGTCCTTGTCCAGCGACAGGCCCAGCGAGTACACGAAGTCGGCGCCGCCGCGGTCGCCGCGCGCGCCCTTGGCGTAGGCGTTGGGCTCGTCCTTGTAGACCAGCTTCCAGCCGCTGGCCTCGAGGCCGCCGGTGAGGCCGACCTTGCCGTCCATGCGCTCGCGCAGGAACGTCGCCCAGTCGTACGGCATCACGCCATCGAGCGTGGCGACCACGTCGTCGAAGGTGTAGGTGTCCTGCACCTTCCACTCACCATCGTTGACCCCGAAGAACGCCTTGGCGAAATCGTCCAGAGACTTCCTGACACCGGTCTGGTTGCGGATCAGCGCGTCGGCTTCCAGCCACATCATCTGCCCGGCCGAGTAGTAGTCCTCGCTCATCTGGTAGTTGCGGTAGGCGCGTGGCGCGCGCGAAGCGATGATCGGGTCGTTGGTGGTGTCCTGCACGCTGCGCCAGGCCAGGCCAGGGCGGTTGTCGGCATAGGTCGCCGCGACCAGCGCCAGCGCGTCGCGCGCGGCCTCCTGCGGGCGCATGCCACTGCGCGCGGCCAGCACGTTGCCCCAGTACTGGGTCTGGCCCTCGTAGACCCACAGCAACGAGTCCTGCATCGGCACGTTGAAGTTCGGCGTCCACAGGTCGGCCGGGCGCCGGTACTTGCCGTTCCAGGAGTGGGTGTACTCGTGCGCCAGCAGGTCGGTGAAGCCGACCTTCTCCTTCCAGTCGGTGAAGTAGCCGGTATCGACGCCGTTCTCGCTGGAACGCTGGTGCTCCAGGCCGTTGCCGCCCATCTTGCCGGACAGCGAGAACAGCAGGTCGTAGTGGTCGTAGTGTTGCGCGCCGAAGAGCTTGAGCGCCTGCGCCACCATCGCCTTGTGCTGCTGCACCTGTTCGGGCTTGGTCTCCAGGTACTTCGGCGCATCGGCAATGATGCTCAGGCGCACCGGCACCTTGCCGCCCGGCGGGGTCAGGTCGATCTGTCTCGCGTGGCGCCCCGCGTACACCGGCGAGTCGGCGAGGATGTCCAGCGGCACGTCCTGGTAATCGACGGTATTGCCGGTGGTGCCTTCGACATCGAGCGCGGTATAGGCGGTCCACCCGGCCGGGTAGGTGACGCGGGGGTCGAAGCGGATCTGGTGGCCGTAGTGCCCGGCCGGATACAGCAGGGTCGAGATCCACTGCAGGTTGAGCATCTCCGGCGTCATCACGATGCGGCCCTGCGAGCGGTCGGTCGCGGTCAGGAAGTCGAACTGCGCGGTGATCGACTGCACGCCCTCGGGCACGGTCAGGTGGAAGGCATGCACGTCGAGCGTGTCGCGCTTCCACGCCAGCTCCTGGCCATTGGCGATGAAGGTGATGCCGGCGACCTTGTCGATCGCGCCGCGCGGCGAATGCCCGCCCGGGATCCACTCCGGATACAGCAGGGTCAGCTCGCCGGCCTGCACCGGAATGGTTTCCTTCACCCGGAAGATGCGCTGCGCCAGGTTGGTGGCATCGACCTCGACCTTGATCGTGCCCGGCGCGTAGGGCGTGTCCTGCGGCGGCGGGACTTCGGCGTGGAGGCTGCCGGCGACGGCGAGCGAAAGGGCGGCAAGGACGAGGCGGCGCGACATGGCAACTCCAGGGAACGGACCGGGACAACCCTTCCATCCTAGCGGCGCGTGCCGCGACCGCCCCTGCCAAAAGCCATGCGGCGCTACAGCTGCGACTCGATCGGCAACCATCCCAGCACCCGCGCCAGCGCGCGGCGCGCGAGGCTGGCGTCGGGTTCGCTGGCCAGCATCCGCGGCGGCGAGGCCGCGCGGTCGAGCCAGCGCACCCGGCCGTCGCTGTCCAGGAACACCCAGTAGCTGTGCGCGGGCGACGCCAGGCGCAGGTATTCGGCGCGCACTTCGGCCGCCAGCGCCGGATCCTCGAACCACACGCCCATCTCGGTGTTGAGGTAGGCCGAGCGCGGATCCAGGTTGAACGAGCCGATGAAACCGCGGGCGTCGTCCAGCACCAGCGCCTTGGTGTGCAGGCTGGCGCCGCTGCGGCCCAGCGCGCCGGCCAGCTCCGGCGCGCCGCGCAACCGGATCTCGTACAGCGACACCCCGTCGCGCAGCAGCGGCACGCGATAGCCGGCATAACCGCTGTGCACCGCCGGCACGTCGTTGGCCGCCAGCGAGTTGGTGACCACGCCGACGCTGGCGCCGCGGCGCACGACCCCGGCCAGGCCCTGCTCGCCGGTGCCGCCGGGCACGAAATAGGGCGAGATCAGCAGCGCCTTGTGCCGCACCGCGCCCAGCTCCCGCGACAGCCGCGTCACCAGCCAGTCGCCGCGGTCGTCGTGGTCCCGTTTCAGCGGCGGATCCGACACCACCTGCAGGCGGCTGCTCCAGTGCGGCTTCAGCGCACCCTGCAGGTAGTGGCGGACGTTGCGCGAGGCGGCCACGCGCGCCAGGTAGGGCGCGGCGCGTGCCTGCATCGCGGCCGCGTCGGTCGCGGACACGAACGCATCCAGCTGCTCCGGCTCGATGCTGTTGAGCGCGGCGATCGGCACCGCCGCCGCGCTGTTCCAGAACCGGTCGAAGATGGCGCTGGCCGACGCCACTTCCGGCCCCATCAGCAGCAGGTCCAGGTCGCGGAAGTTGAAGTCGTCGGCCGCGGCGAAATATTCCTGGCCGATGTTGCGCCCGCCGATGATCGCCACCCGCCCGTCGGCGATCCAGGCCTTGTTGTGCATGCGGTGGTTGACGCTGAAGACCCGATGCACCAGTTCGATCCCGCGGCTGAAGCCGTCGCGGTTGCGGAACGGGTTGTACAGGCGCAGCTCGATGTTGCGATGCGCGTCCAGCGCCATCAGCTGCGGATCGAGCCCGGCGGCGTTCATGTCGTCGAGCAGGATCCGCACCCGCACGCCGCGCTCGGCCGCGGCATGGACCTCGCGCGCCAGCAGCCGCCCGGTGAAGTCGTCGTGCCAGATGTAGTACTGCAGGTCCAGGCTGCGGCCGGCCTTGCGCGCACTCATGGCACGGGCGGCGAAGGCGTCCAGGCCGTCGGCGAGCAGCAGGGCCCCGCTCTGGCCCGGGTGCGCGGCAAGGATCGGGGCCAGTTCGCGATCGATCGCGGTCTGCGCCGGCTGCAGCGGCAACGCGTGGCCCGGCGCACCGCTGGCCCGGGGCGCGAGGTAGTCGTTGAACAGCAGGCCGCTGCCGGCCAGGACCAGCAGCGATGCGACCGCCACCACGAGGCCGCGGAGGATGCGCTGGCGCGGCGTTGCGTCCGCGGTGGCGGCGACGGGTCCCATGTGGCCCCGATGGTGCCACAGCGGGTTCACCCGGACTTGCCCGTGGCGGCGGCATGCTGTCGCCTCCGCGTGCGCGCATGCGCCGCGCCCGACATTCCCGCCACCGGAGAGCCTGCCATGACCCAGCGATTGCCCGTCGTTTCCCTGTTGCTGTTCGCGCTGCCGTTGGCGGCCTGCGCGCCGATGCCGCCCCGGACCGGCGGACCGCTGCCGCCGGCTTCGTTCCAGTGCGTGGCCGAGCCGGCGGCCTGGGCGATCGGCCAGGCGGCAACCGCCGAGGTGGTCGAGCGCATCCGCGTCGACACCCACAGCCGCACGGCACGCGTGCTGCGTCCGGGCCAGGTGGTGACGATGGAGTACAGCGCCGAGCGCGTGAACGTCAACGTCAACGAGCGCGACACGATCATCGGCATCACCTGCGGCTGATCGCTCCCGTCCGCACGCCCGCGCGCGGGCGTGTTCCGGCTAGACTCCGGCGACCTGCAGGGGAAGGGGCCGCATGCGCCGATACGCTTGGATGGTGGTGGTGCTGGCGGCGCTGGCACTGTGGGCATGGCAGCAACGCACGCCGGCGGTGGCGCCGTCGCCGTCGGCCACGCGGCAACCCGCCGCGCAACCGTCGGTATCGCCGCCTCGTGCCGCGCACGGCGACGCGGCCGGCCAGGCGGAGCGCTGGCCGCCGTGGTTGCCGGCCGACGCGATCGCGACGGTGCAGCTGATCGAGCGTGGCGGGCCCTTCCCCTACCGCCAGGACGGCGCAGTGTTCCAGAACCGCGAGCGCCTGTTGCCGCGACAACCGCGCGGCTACTACCGCGAGTACACCGTCGCGGCGCCCGGCGCCCGCGACCGCGGCGCGCGCCGCATCGTCGGCGGCGGCGGCATGCCGGGCACCAGCCCGCCGGTCGAGTACTACTACAGCGCCGACCACTACCGCAGCTTCCGTCGCTTCCTGCCGGCGGGGGGGCCGCCATGACCGATTTCCCGGTCGAGATGCGCGCGCTGCTGGCCGATGCCAGCCAGTGCGGGATGTACTTCGTGGACGCGCGCGACCGCGATGCGTTGGCGACGGCGGCCAGGTCGCTGGATTTCGCGCAGGCGACGATCGACTTCGACGGCTGCCGCGACCGCGACGACGCGTTGGCGCGCCTGGCCGCGGCGCTGGCGTTCCCGGACTGGTTCGGCGGGAACTGGGACGCGCTGGCGGACTGCCTGTCGGACCTGTCGTGGTGGCCGGCCGACGGCTACCTGCTGCTGCTGGAACACGTCGACGACTGGCGCGCCGCCGCACCCGCGGATTTCGACACGCTGATGGACATCGCCAACGACGCCGCCGCCGGCTGGGCGCGGTTGCGCAAGCCGTTCTGGGTGCTGATGCCCTTGCCGGCCGCCGCCCTGGCGACGATGGCGGATTAGGACCACTTCCGCCGTGGGAGCGGCTTCAGCCGCGAGCTTGTCCCCGATCGCCGGCTCCAAGGCAAAGAACTCGCGGCTGAAGCCGCTCCCACCGGCCGATGGGCCGGGCGCTGTTCGCGGCTGAAGCCGCTCCCGGAGGCCGATGGGCCGAGCCCACGCTCAGGCGCGATCGTCGATGCCGATCACGCCGGCTTCCTTGGCGCAATGCGCGCAGCAATAGAAGACGCCCGCGTGCTCGCTGCCGTGGCCGATGATCCGGCAACCACAGTGCGCGCAGGTCGGCGCCAGCGCGTGGATCGCGCACTCGAACGAATCGAAGGTGCCCGAATCGTCGTACGTGGTGACCGTGAACGCCTTGTCGTAATCGTTGCCGCAGACGTCGCACTTGGGCATGGCCGGATCCTCGATGCGGGCGTTCGAGTGTCGCCATGCCCGGGTCGGCGCCGCGTGTAGGCCGCCGCCGCGGATTCAGCGGCCGCGCGCCTGCCCGCGGTGCGCGGCGCGCAGGAACCGCAGCGCCGCCGCTTCCCACTGGCGCTCGCCGCGGCAGTGCGTGGCCACGCGCGCCACGCGCCCGTCGCGCCAGCCGGCGAACACCGCCGGGTCGATGTAGGCCTTGCGGCACACCGCCGGCGTGTTGCCGAGCGCGTGCGCGACTTCCTTGACGATCGCGTTCTCCAGCGACGCCAGCGCGCGCTCGCCGGCCACGGTGCCATCGGCCTTGTACGGCAGGGTGGTCCGCGCCAGCCGCTGGAACGCGGCGAGGGTGCCACCCCAGGTGCGGAAATCCTTGGCGGTGAAGTCGCTGCCCATCGCCTCGCGCAGGTAGTCGTTGACCTGGCCCGAGTCGACCGGCGCGATCGCGCCGTCGTCGTCGCGGTACTGGAACAGCGCCTGCCCCGGCAGCTGCTGCACGCGCCGGAGCAGGCGCGTGAGCCGCGCATCGTCCAGCACCACGTCGTGCTCCTGCCCGCCCTTGCCACGGAAGCGGAATCGCGCGCGCCCGCCGCTGACGAAGGCGACATGGCGGTTGCGCAGCGTGGTCAATCCGTAGGAACGGTTGCTGGCCGCATACGCCGCGTTGCCGATCCGCACCAGGGTTTCGGCCATCACCGCCACCACGATCGCCAGCACCTTCTGCCGCGGGTAGCTCGGCAGCGCCAGGTCGCGGCGCAGCACCCGGCGCAGGTGCGGCAAGGCCTTGCCGAACGCGACCACGCGATCGAACTTGCCGTCGCCGCGCAGTCGCTGCCACTCCGGGTGGTAGCGGTACTGCTTGCGCCCGCGCGCGTCGCGGCCGGTCGCCTGCAGGTGCCCGCGCGCGTTCGCGCAGATCCAGACGTCGCGATAGGCCGGCGGCACCGCGAGCCGGCGAATGCGCTCCAGGGTGGCCGCGTCGCGCACGGTCGCCCCCTTCGCATCGAGGTAACGGAAGCCCTTGCCGGCGCGGCGGCGCCGCAGGCCCGGGTCGCGGTCGCTGACATAGCGCAGGCCGGCGTCGGCAGCGGCGCGCTGGGCCTGCTCGGGAGGGTGCGGCGGCATGGATCCGAGCATCCCGGCGCAGCCGTCAACGCGGCGCAACGATTCACCCGGCGTTCGCGGCCCGCGTCGATGATGCACTCCCCACCTGGCCGGCGCGGCGGACGCCACGGACATGCCTGCAGCAGACACGGCAACGCAAGTCCCCGACACCAGCGAGCACGCGGACGGCGCCGCGCGCCTGCGCGCGGTGCTGTTCGACGCCGACCACGACGACCGCACGCTGCAGGAAGCGGAAGTGGATCCCGGCGCGCTCGGCGATCGCCAGCTGCTGTGGCTGGACGTCGAGCAGGCCGGCGAGCAGCCGGCCACCGCGCTGGTGGCGAGGCTGGCGCAACGGCTGGGCCTGGGCGACGCCGCGCTGGCGGCGCTGCACGCCTTCGACGGCCACGCCCGGGTGCAGAACTTCGGCGACTGGTTCGTGGCCCAGGCGATCGTGGTCGAGCACGAAGGCCAGCTCAAGTTCAACGGCCGCGGGCTGGCGATCGTCGCCGGCCACAACTTCGTGCTGACCGTGCATCGGGGGCCGCTGGAATTCATGGACCAGCTGCGCAACCGCGAGCACGCCGACACCCGGCTGGGCATGCTCAGCGCGGAAAGCTTCACCGCAGCGCTGCTGGACTGGCAGCTGGTGAGCTATTTCGACGCGGTGTCGGATTTCGAGGCCGCGGTCGACCGGCTGGAGGTCGGGATCCTCGCCAGCCGCCGCAACCCGGAATGCCTGCCCGACCTGGCGGCACTGCGTCGCGGCGCCTCGCGCCTGCGGCGGATGCTGGCGCCGCACCGCAACCTGTTCAGTGCGCTGGCGCGACCGGATTTCCGGCCCGACGCCGAGGGGGACGCGAATGCGCATTTCATCGCCCTGGACGACCGCTTTGCGCGGGCGATGGACGCGGTCGAGAACGCGCGCGACCTGGTGGTCGGCAGCTTCGAACTGTTCACCACCCGCACCGCGCAGCACACCAACGACACCATGCGCGTGCTGACCGTGGTCACGGTGCTGCTGGGCACGCTGGCCGTGGTCGCCGGGATGCTGGGGATGAACTTCCCGGCGCCGTTCTTCGACAGCGGCGCGCGCGGTTTCTGGATCGCGGTCGGCGGCATGGTCGCGCTCACCGCGGCGATCCTGTTGCTCGCGCGCTGGCGGCGCTGGCTGTGAGCGCGCCGGGCGCGGGGTTTGCCCGACGCGCGGCGCGTGGTGCGGCCGCGCAGCGCGCTCAGGCGGTATCCGCGTGCGCGCGCACGGCAGCCACCACCGGCGCGCGCGCGTAGCGCCAGGCGATCGTGATCGCCACGCCCAGCAACAGCGCGGCGATCAGGAACGGCGCGCCCGGCAGGTGCAGTGGCGAGCGCGGGTCGATGAAAAAGCCGAAGCTGCCGGCGAAGATCCCCGGGCCGATGATCCCGGCCATCGACACCAGGCTCATCAGCGCGCCCTGGATCCGGCCCTGCACGTCGCTGCCGACCTGGCGCGTGATCAGCGCCTGCGTCGATGGCGCCGCCAGCCCCCAGATCGCGCTGATCGGGATCCCGACCAGGAACATCCAGCCGACGTCGGCGAAGCCGTAGATGCCGAAGCCCAGCAGCCCGCACGACAGTCCCAGCAACAGCGCGCGGCGCTCGCCCAGCGCAGCCACCACCCTGCCGACCACGCCGGCCTGCACGATCACGCTGCACACCCCGACCGCGGCCAGCACCCAGCCGACCTCGCGCGGGCCCCAGCCGTACCGGTAGTCGGCGAACAGCACGAAGATGCTCGGGTACACGTAGTGCGCGAGGTTGGCGATGAATACCACCGCCGCCAGCCCGAACACCTGCGGGTAGCGCTTGAGCAGCCCGATCGACCCCAGCGGGTTGGCATGCGACCAGTCGAACTTCGCGGCGCGCTTTTCCGGCGGCAGCGATTCGGGCAGCACCAACAGCCCGTAGCAGAAGTTGAGCAGCGCCAGCCCGGCGGCGAACCAGAACGGCAGCCGCAGGTGCACGTCGCCGAGCCAGCCGCCCAGCAGCGGGCCGACGATGAAACCCAGCCCGAACGCGGCGCCGAGCATGCCGTAGCTGCCGGCGCGCTTTTCCGGCGGCGTGACGTCGGCGACGTAGGCGTTGGCGGTGGTGAAGCTGGCCGAGGTGATGCCGGAGATGACGCGGCCCACCAGCAGCCACGGCAGCGTGCTTGCCAGCGCCATGAACACGAAGTCCAGCCCCAGCCCCAGGCACGACAGCAGGATCACCGGGCGCCGCCCGAAGCGGTCGGACAAGGCCCCCTGCACCGGCGAGGAGAAGAACTGGATCGCCGCGAACACGGTGCCGAACACGCCGATCCAGTACGCCGCGTGGGCGGTGTCGCCGCCGACGAAGCCTTCGATCAGGTGCGGCAGCACCGGGATGATCAGGCCGAACGACAGCACGTCGATCAGCACGGTGACGAAGATGAAGGCGAGCGCGGCGCGGCGCGCGCGCGGGGCGGGTTCGGTCACGGCGGGGGCGGGTGGCGGAGCGGGCGCGCAGTCTAGCGCGAGGCCGGGTTGCGGATGGGATCCGACCCGGCCCGCGCCTCAGGACATTTCGCGGAAGTTGTGCGGCAGGCGGTTGTGGATCGCGGTCGCGGCGATCGCCGCGTGCCCGACGGCGACGCTGATCTGGTTGAGGGCGCTGACGACGTCGCCGATCGCGTACAGGCCGTCGACGCTGGTCTGCTGCTTCTCGTCGACCAGCAGCTCGCCGTTGTCGTCCACCCGCGCGCCGAGCGCGGTGGCGAGCGTGGCTTGCGCGTCGCCGCCCAGCACCGGGTACACAGTGTCGAATTCGCGCGTTTCGATGCCGCCGCTGCCCTCCGGCCACGCCACCAGGCAGCGCGCCGCATCGTGCCGCAGGTGCGCGGGCCGCGGCAGCACCTCGACCCGCGCACGCGCGGCCAGCGCCAGCGCCGCCGGGTCGGCCGTGGCGTCATCGCTGGCGATCGCGGTCACGCGGCGCGAGAACGTGCGCAGGAACACCGCGTGGCTGATCGCTTCGGCGATGGGCCCGTAGACGGCGATGCGCTCGTCGCTGGCCTCGTAGCCGTCGCAGACCGCGCACAGGCGCACCACGCCGGCGGCAATGGCCTGTTCGATGTCGGCGATCGGCGGCAGGCGGTCGACGATGCCGGTGGCCAGCAGCACATGGCGTGCGCGCCAGCGCGCGCCCGAGGCGGAACCGGCGATGAAATCCGCGCCGTCGCGCCGCAGCGACGTGATCGTGTCCTCGACGATGCGCGCGCCGTAGTTGGTCGCCTGTTCGTGAAGCTTCCGCAGCAGCGCAGGTCCCGCGACGCCGAACGGGAAGCCCGGGCAGTTGTGGCTGGTCGGGATCCAGCGGGCGCGGCTGCGGCCGGCGTCGACCACCACGACGTCGCGGTGGAAGCGCGCGAAATAGGTCGCCGCGGTCAGCCCGGCCGGGCCGGCGCCGACGACCAGGCAGTCCAGCCGGCCATCGGCCGCGGCCGCGGTTGCGTCAGCGGCCGGGACCGACATCGATGAACTGCAGGAACTCCGCGCGCGTGCGCGCGTCCTCGCGGAAGCTGCCGAGCATCTTCGAGGTGATCATGCTGACGCCGCGCTTGTGCACGCCGCGGGTGGTCATGCATTCGTGCGCGCCCTCGATCACCACGCCCACGCCCAGCGGCTGCAGCGCGCGTTCGATGCAGTTGGCGATCTGCGCGGTCATTTTCTCCTGCACCTGGAAGCGCTTGGCGTAGGCATCGACCACGCGCGCCAGCTTGCTGATGCCCACGACCTTGCCGTTGGGCAGGTAGCCGACGTGCGCCTTGCCGATGATCGGCGCCATGTGGTGCTCGCAGTGGCTTTCGAACTCGATGTCGCGCAGCACGATCATCTCGTCGTAGCCGCAGACCTCCTTGAAGGTGCGCGCCAGGTATTCGTCGGGATCGAGCTGGTAGCCGCTGAACCAGTCGCGGTAGGCCTTGGCCACGCGCTTGGGGGTGTCGAGCAGGCCCTCGCGGGCCGGGTCCTCGCCAGCCCAGCGCAGCAGCACGCGGACCGCGTCCTCGGCCTGGTCGCGGCTGACGTCGTTGGCGGGGGAGGCGGGCGGCTGGGGGTCGCTCATCGGTGGGGATCCGGCGCGGGGACAGGCGCGCATCCTACTGCAGCGCCTGCATGGGCACGGCCCGGCATGTGCAAAGGCCGGCCGCGGGCTGCGTCAGCGCGCCGCGGCGGGAGTGCGCGGTTCCCGGTCGGCGGCATCCTGCAGCGACTGCCAGGCGTGCGCGACCGCCGGCCGCGCCTGCTGCCACTGCAGCCGCGAGCCGAAGCGGGCCGCGGCTTCCCAGCCGCCCTGCAGCTGCGACTCGACCGCCTCCAGCGCCGTGCCGCGGTGCGTGGACCAGGTGTCCAGGCCGTAACGGTAGGCGGGGGCGTAGTCGTGCCAGTCGTGGCCGTCGATGTAGTACGGCATGGTCTTGAAGATCTGCTGGAAATGGCCGAGGTCCTGGCGCGGATCGGCGGCCTCGGACGCGCGGTTGCCGTAGACCGCGCCGAGCGCGCCGCCGGCCGCCGCACCCACCGCGACGCCGGCCGGGCCCGCCACCACCGCACCGATCGCCGCGCCAGCGGCGCCCCCGGCGAGCGCGGCGCTGCCGGCGCCCAGGACATGGTTCTTCTTCAGCGTGCTCATCGCGAAACTCCCGCCTGGCTCGGTGCGGCTTCGACGCTACGGGCGCTGGCGTTCAGTGCGGGTGAACACGCAAGAGCGGGCAGCTGCCGACCACTGCGCTGGTTGCGGACAAGACGAGGCGGGCTGCCTTGTGCAGCCCGCCTCCGGGTTGCCGCTAGGCGCGGCGAGGCTCTTCGGGCCGCGGACCAGTGGTCCGCAAGCGGCCCTCATCGGTCCGGCCGCCGCTAGACGCGGCGGCGCTCTTCGGGCCGCGGACCAGTGGTCCGCAAGCGGCCCTCATCGCCCATCGCGGTCGGCGTCGCCGGGCATGGCGCGTTCGATGTGGTGCCAGCCGTCGCGCACCGCATCGCGGGCTTCGGCCCAGGCCAGGCGCGAGCGCGCGCGGCTGTTGTCCCAGTCGCGTTCCAGCTGCGTCTCCACGTCCTCGAAGCGCTGGCCTTGGTACTGGCCGTAGGTGTCGTAGCCGTACTTGTACGCCGGCTCGTAGTCACTCCAGTCGCGGCCGCTGGAGTAGTACGACGCGTTCTTGTAATTGGAGTGGAAATAGTCGTTGTATTCGGTCGGATTGACCGCTTCGGCGACCGAGCCGCCGGCCTTGGCGCCAAGCGCGCCGCCGGCAACCGCGCCGACCACCGTACCGACCGGGCCCGCGGCCGATCCGACCGCCGCGCCGGTCACCGCGCCGGCAACCGCGCCGGTGCCTTCGCCAATGCTGTGGTCCTTCTTGGTGCTCATCGTGTCCTCTCCTGTCGTGGGGGTGCCGCACGTGCGTCGGCAGCCCCATCGTCGCCAATGCCGGATATGCGGGCGGTGAAGCGCGCGCGCGTTCAGCTCTCACGCGCAACAAACAATCCGCATGCCGCCATGCATGCATTCACCGAGGGCAATGCGGCGTGCAGGCACGACGCCGGCCATCGTTCATCGGCGCATGACCGTTGCGCAGCGACAATGGCCGCCCCCACGCCTCGAGGAAACCGGCCATGGCACAGTCCGCGCAGCGCACCGAAATCGAGCGCCTCGAGCGCGCCTTCTGGCAATCGCTGGTGGATCGCGACGCCGGCACCGCCAAGGGCCTGCTCGCGCCCCAGGCGCTGATGGTGAGCAGCCACGGGACCCTGCGGTTCGATCCCGCGCAGTACGAGAAGATGCTGCTGGATCCGAAGCACGGCCTGCTCGAGTACACGCTGTCGGACATGGACGTGATGTTTCCGAGCGACGACATCGCCATCGCCACCTACCGCGCGCACCAGAAGATGGAGATGGACGGCCAGTCGCTGGAGCAGGACGTGGTGGACTCGTCCACCTGGGTGCGGGTGGACGGCGGCTGGAAGTGCGCCGCCCACACCGAGAGCGAATCGCGGGGGCAAACCCCGCGGTAGTCCCGTGCGGCAGCACGGGCGCCGATCGTGCTGAACTCGGCGGCGTTCCTGGCGGACAATGCGAACGCGGACCCGGCCCCTGTCGCCCCGGGCCAGGGAGCGCGCCATGACCGAGCCCGTCACTGCCGTTGCGATCGTCACCGGCGCGAGCCGCGGCATCGGCAAGGCCATCGCGACGCGGCTGGCGGGCGACGGCTACAGCGTCGTCGCGGTGGCGCGCTCGGAGGCGGCGCTGCAGGCACTCGTCGCGTCGCTGCCGATGCCTTCGCTCGCGCTGCCCTTGGACCTCGCCGGTCCCGATGCCGCGCGCCAGGTCGTCGAAGCCGCGCGCCAGCGCTTCGGCCGCATCGACGTGCTCGTCAACAACGCCGGGGCCACGCCGCGCGGCGAGTTCCTGGCGTTCGGCGACGACGACTGGCAGCGCGGCTTCGCGCTCAAGTTCTTCGGCGCGACCCGGCTGTGCCGCGCTGCCTGGCCGGCGCTGGTGGAATCCGGCGGCCGGATCGTCAACATCGCTGGCATCGGCGGCCGAACCGGCAGCGCCGAGTTCACCATCGGCGGCAGCGTCAACGCCGCGCTGCTCAACCTGACCAAGGCCCTGGCCGACCGCGGCATCCGCGACGGCGTGCGCGTCAACGCGGTCAATCCGAGTTCGATCGCGACCGAGCGCACGCGCGTGCGCATCGAGGCGCTGGCGGCGGAACGCGGGATCACCGCCGACGAGGCCGCCGGCGAACTGGCGCGCCAGCTGCGCGTCGCGCGCTTCGGCACGCCGGAGGAGGTCGCGCAGGTGGTCGCCTTCCTGGTGTCCGACGCCGCCAGCTACATGCAGGGCGCGATCGTCGACGTCGACGGCGGGCAGACGCGCACGCTGTGATCCCGTAGCGCCGACCCACGGTCGGCTCCGGGAGCGCTACTCCGCCGCTTCCGGCGCGCTGAAGTTCTTGCCGGCGATGCCGGAGCGGTCGAAGCAGCACACGCGCTTCTTGCCATGCTCCAGCATGTCCATCATCGCGGCCAGGCGCTTGCCGCGCGTCTCGGCCTTCTTGCCCTGCGTCATCCACGCGATCCAGTCACGCCGCGCCACCGTGGTGCTCGCATCCCATGTCGCCTTCGCGGCGGGGTGCGCCTTGAGGGCGTCGCGCAGTTCCTTCGGAACGGGCGACTCGAGCTGCTGTTCGGACGGGCGGATTTCGAGCGTCACCATGTCGCCGGCTTCGACGCCCGCGGCTTCGCGCAGCTTGTCCGGCACCTTGAGCCAGTGGCTGCCCTGGCCGTCGGGCTCGAGCGTGGCCGCGAACGGCGCGTCGCCGAGCGTGCCCTCGACGGAGGTCATCGCCCGCGTCGGCAACTTCGTGCTCGCGGCCTGCGGCAGGACCAGGAAGGTCCAGGTCGCGTTCCTGGGCTCCGCGGGTCGATGGAGCTTGGCTTCGAACCGGATCGGCGTGGCTTGCTTCGGCATGGAAGGAGTATCGCCCAGGCGCCCGGGCGCCTGCATCCATCGCTGGCCTGCCGCCGCCCCTGCGCATCGGCCGCGGGACTTCCGGCACGTACCGCAGCCCGCGGGCAGGTCTAGCGTGCGACGGATCGCCAATGCGTCCGGGGGGGGCCGCCATGCCGACACTCGACCGCCGCCAGTTCCTGAAACTGGCGGCCGCCATGGGCGCGACGCTCGCGTGGAGTTGCTCCACGCTACGGCCCTCCGCGAGCGGCTGGCGCGAACGCCGCGAGTTGTACCCGCACGGCGTCGCTTCCGGCGATCCGGACGCGAACAGCGTGCTGCTGTGGACGCGGCGCCCCTACGACGACGGCCGCGAGAAGGCCACGCTTCTGGTCGAGGTCGCCGAGGATCCCGGGTTCATGCGCGTCATCGCGACGACGGCCGCACCGGTGCTCGCGGCGTCCGACTGGACCTGCCGCGTGCTCGTCGCCGACCTGCCGGCGGCCGGCGAGTTCTGGTACCGCTTCGTCGACGAGGCAGGCAACGGCAGCCGCATCGGCCGCACGCTGACCGCGCCCGCGCCGGATGATCCGCGGCCGGCGAAGTTCGCCTTCGTCAGTTGCCAGAGCGCGCCCGAGGGCGCGATGAACGCGTACCGCCGCATGATCTGGGAGGACGAGCGCGCCGCGCCCGACGAACGCCTCGGCTTCGTGCTGCACCTGGGCGACTTCGTGTACGAGGTAATCCAGACGCCGGACCAGGTCAAGGACGGGCATCGCTACGACCGCAAGATCACGTTCCCGGTCTCGTACAAGCACGGCCGCAAGGTCGCCAACGACCGCTTCACCGTGCCCGGCTCGCTCGACGACTACCGCGCGCTGTACAAGGGCTACCTCGTCGATCCCGACCTGCAGGACGCGCGCGCGCGCTGGCCGTTCGTCTGCATCTGGGACAACCACGAGTTCTCGTGGCTGGCGTGGCAGTCGATCATGTCGTTCCCCGGCGAAGGCGAGATGCCCGGGCAGAAGCTCAAGGTGGCGGCGAACCAGGCGTGGTTCGAATACCAGCCGATGCGGGTGACCGCGCCGGGCAAGCCGCTGGACCGCTTCGATGCGCCGGTCGTGGCCGACGTCGCGGTGACCGAGTTCGACGACGCCGGCCTCGGCCTCGAACCGAACAACCTCGCCGCGATCGAAAGCCTGATCGTGTACCGCGCGCTGCGCTGGGGCCGGCACATCGACCTGATCCTCACCGACCAGCGCGCCTTCCGCGGCAAGGACTACTCGAACGACGAGAAGCTCGGCGCGCTGTTCGAAGGCGTGCCGTATCCCTTCTTCCCCGAGGCGCTGTCGATGCAGGTGGACAGCGGCCGCGAGTACGCCGGTGGCCATCCGCCGGCGGAGATCGTGTTCGGCGCGAAGTCCATTCCCAATTACCGCATCGACGGCCCGCCGCAATCGATGCTCGGCGCCAAGCAGAAGGCCTGGTTCCTCGAGCGCCTGCGCAACGCCACCGCGACCTGGAAGATCTGGGGCACCTCGCTGGGCACGCACGACCAGCGCGTCGACCCGCAGAACCTGCCGGAAGGGTTCGTGCCGAAGGACTGGCCGAAGTGGACCGACGGCTACGCCGTGCAGAGCAACGGCGACTGGGGCGGCTGCTACCACGAGCGCGGCGAGATCTTCGACACCGTTCGCGACCACGGCATCACCGGCTTCGCCATCCTCGCCGGCGACCTCCACAGCTTCTGGGCCGGCTACGCCGCGAAGTCGCTGCCGCCGCATGGCAAGTTCGAGCCCGTCGGCGTGTCATTCGTCGGCGGCTCGATCACCTCCCCCGGCGGGCAGGAAGCGCAGGAGCACGGCAACAAGAAGAACCCGCTGCGCAAGCTGTTCATCGCAGATCGTGAGGACGGCTCGATGGAGCCCACGATGAACCTGCTGCTCAACCACGGCGTGCGCTCCGCGCTGGAGTACGCCGAGAGCGGCGACCTGACCGCCGCGCATGCCGTAAGCAACCCCGAGCTGGCGCCGCACCTGGACTTCGTGGACCTGGGCGGGCATGGCTACGGCGTCGTGAGCGTCGACGCGAACCGGATGGTCACCGACTTCGTGTGCATCCCGCGCCCGATCGAGCGGGCCGCGACGCCGGACGGCGGGCCGCTGCGCTATCGCGTGCGACACGATGTATCGCTGTGGAGCGCCGGCGAGCGCCCCCAAATGCGCCAACTTCTGCTGGAGGGCGACGCAAGCCTATCGACATAAAGCGTTTTCTCCACATCGCGAGGAAATCGCATCTAGCTGCCGCGCCCCAACTGTCTCAAGCCAAACTAAACCCCATTCTTAGCTGACTTGATGTCCAACAGGTTGATCTTATCGATCTTGTCCTCGTGGATTACGATGGTCAGTTTCGCCGGATACTTAAACCTCATCTCGCTGATACGGAAAGTCCACAACATAATTTTCAGCAAGTCTTCGTCACTTATGTTTTTGTGACCTTTAATACGCGTAATACCGGAGCCAAAAATCGGGGCGGAAACGCTCTTTTGCGCGTAAACGTTATTTACCTTATCCCAGAATGTAATTAAGAAATCCAAGTACTCCGGCATTGTGAGTGATGCACGGTTATTTGCATCAAACCTTGAGAATGCGGTCAATAAGAAGTCCTTGTATACGCAGATCGTCCCGATCTTGTATCTGCGTCTTTTCCCGCTAACTCGACCGACTTCTTCTCCCAATATTTCATCTCGGGAGAAGTCATAACGGTCTATGTAGCTGTCCAGCCCCGCAACCGGGATATCCAGATAGTTGTTGATAAACACGCCATTGAGCGACGCATCACTGATCATTTGATTGTCAACTGCGGTGTCGAAGTACTCATTGAAGGCGATCGCTTTAAAACCTGGCTGATCAAAAATATCGCCGGTCTTAATGGTAACTTCGCTCCCTTCAACGTTGATATTGATTCGATTTAAATTGCTCGACCACAGCCACAACAACAGGTAAGAAATGATCAGTGCGGCCAAAAAAGTCCAGCCGAAGAAAATCTTTAAATTGCTCGGTATATCGACGAATAAGACCACCAAAGAAAGCCCGGCACTGATCGCCGACGTAATTTCCAAAAATTTCTTAATTACGCGGCTGTCAAATAATTTTACCTTCGCCATTCAAGTCCCCTTCGATTAATTCATGGCGAGTACCGAAAAACTCCCGGCTGGATTTTTGTGGCCAGCATAAAGTCGGGGTCTTTTAGCGTTTTCTCAATAAGTGCCTTGTTCATCGGCACGTGAATCGTCGGCACCTTGGACATGGAATCCCTTAAAACTGGAAGCTTGCCCCAAAGATTTTTAACTTCGTCGCTGAGATTGTTGTTGGTTAACAGTGACTCTTTTGTCTCGTAATCCGGGTAGATGACGATGACTGGCAACCCTTGGTCATTGATCGCGTAGTCGACTTCTTCTCGTAACGCCCGGGAATTGGTCGTACTCGAACTTAAGAACAGAATTAAGTTTTTGGAATTTCTGATGCGCTCCCTTAGTCGAGGCCTTAGAGTCAGCTCCCAATCACTGCTGTCTCTCACGTTGTAGGTTGTGTCGTGAGCATCGAGAAATGGAAAGGTCGAGTCCGCCCCCTTCCAAGAACGCAAAAGGTTGTAATAGCAAAAATCTCTTGTGGCATGAGCGCCGAGCGTGCTCGAGTTAAACGGCTCGGCGACATAAAACGCGGTGTAGTTTCTGGTCCTACTCATCGCTCTCCCCATTTTTTGGATATTGCGTTATTTGCTTCATGTTGTTCGCGTCGAGGCGTGCTTATCCCGATCCAGCCGCCACCCCAATCCTGAGCACCGGCTGGCGTGCCGCCCCAGCGCCGTCGCGATTGCGTCAGCGCTCGCGGCGACGTGCAGCTCGCGGCGGGCGCGGGTGATGCCGGTGTAGACCAGCTCGCGCGACAGCACGCGGCTGTCGTGTTGCGGCAGCAGCAGCCACACTTCGTCGAACTCGGAGCCCTGGGACTTGTGCACCGTCATGGCAAACGCGCTGTCGTGCTGCGGAAGGCCAGCGGGGTGGAAGACGCGAGGCTTGTCAGTCGACTCACCGGGAAACCAGGCCATGACGGCGCCGTCGGCGTCACGGAAGCAGATGCCGATGTCGCCATTGAACAGGCGGTGGCGGTAGCTGTTCTCGGTGATCAGGATCAGGCGGCCGTGGAAGTGGGCGCCGCCGCCCGACGCGCCGTCGCCGCCGGCGCCGAGCATCGTTTCGATGCGCGCGTTGAGCGTGCGCGCGCCCTGCGGGCCGTCGCGCACGGCGGTGAGCAGGCGCAGGCGCGAGGCGAGGCGTAGCGCTTCGGCGGGGTTGCTGACGTTGGCGAGCGCGCGCCAGTGCTCCAGCAGGCGCTCGCGGTGCGGGGCCTGCAGAGGATCGGCCAAGCCTTCGTGGAAGTGGACGCCGGACAGTTCCCCGCCGCGCAGCAGCGCGAGCGCGGCGGCGCTGTCGCCTTCGCGCACAGCGGCGGCGAGCGGCGCGAGCTGGAGGGCCTCGTGCTGGCGCCACGTACGGGTGAGGTGCGTGCGGCGCGCGGTGAACGCGTCGCCGCCGGCCTCGGCGCCGTGCAGGATGCCGCTGAGCACGTCGCCGGCCTCGACCGACGGCAGCTGGTCCGGGTCGCCGATCAGCACCAGTCGCGCGCCGTCGGGCACGGCTTCCACCAGCTTGGCCATCAGCGGCAGGTCGATCATCGAGGCTTCGTCGACGACGACCACGTCGAACGGCAGCGGGTTGCCGGCGTCGTGGCGGAAGCGCGGGCTGTCGGGGATCGTGCCGAGCAGGCGGTGCAGGGTGGTGCCGCTGGTCGGCAGCGCGGCGATGACGCCGGCGTCGGTGCCCGCGGTGGCGAGCGCCTGCAGCGCGTTGCGCACGCTCTCGGCCATGCGCTCGGCGGCGCGGCCGGTGGGCGCGGCGAGGGCGATGCGCGGATCGTCGCGGCCGGCGGCGCGCGCCTGTTCGACCAGCTGCACCAGCAGGCGCGCGATCGTGGTGGTCTTGCCGGTGCCGGGGCCGCCGGTGACCAGGTCGACGCCGCCGATATCGCTGTCGCCAATGTGGCTGCCGGCACCGCGCTGCGCCGCGAGGCGCTGCAGGCCGGCGGCGACGCGGCGCTCGTACTCGCGGTAGCGGCGCAGGTAGAGCAGGCCGGGCGCGCCGGGTGCGCCTTCGAGCACGAGCGGGCGGGTGGCGTCGGAGATGTCGGCGCCGTTGGCGGGCACGGCGACCCAGGGCGACGCCGCCAGCTCGCGGCGCCAGGCGTCGGCGTCGGGCCACGGGATGTCTTGCGCGTCGACCAGCGTGCGTGGCGACGCGAGGTCGAAGCCGGCGTGGCCGTTGGCGACGGCGAGCGACGCGAGCGCGGCAGCGGCGAGCACGCCGTCGGGCGTGGCGGGGTCGAGGCGCTTCAGGCTCTGCGCCAGCGCGTGGTCGAGCGTGCGCAGGGCGCCGCTGCGCCAGAGGGCGTCGAACAGGGGCGAGGTGCTCATGGGGACACCTCGCGACCGGACCTGCCCTCACCCCGGCCCTCTCCCGCAAGCGGGAGAGGGAGCAATGCCCCGGCGAACAGCGCGTCGAGCGCATGGATGAGCGTGGGATCAAACTTCCGCGCGAATACGCCGGCCGGCGCGCCGTCCGCGGGTCCGCCGTCCGCGGGTCCGCGGTTCGCAGGCCCGCTGTTCGCAGGCACGTCCAGGTCGATGCCACGACTGAACACGTAGCGGTGCCCGCCGAAATCGCGCGCGTAGTCGTAGCCGCCGCCGTCGGCCGCATCGCCCAGCCGGAACCGAAGCCAGCGGTGCAGCGCCAGCGTGTACACCAGCGCCTGCAGGTCGTACTCGCTGTGGTGCATCGCCTCGTCCAGCGCGTCGGCGTCGTAGCGCGGCAGGCGGTTGGACTTGTAGTCGAGCACGTACCAGCGGCCGTCGTGCTGGTAGGTCAGGTCGACGAGGCCGGTCATCAGGCCTTCCAGGCGCTGGCGGAAACCGAAGGCGTGGCGCTCGGGCACGACGCCGTGCGCGTGCAGCAGCTGCAGCAGCGCGTCGACGCGGGTGGGCCGCAGCGGGAACTGGAACTCGAGCTCGGGGCGGCGCGCTTCGGCGGGGACGTGGCACAGCTGCACGCCTTCGGGCAGCACGACGCGCAGGGTGCGGCCGACGAGGCTGGTCACGAAGACGACGCCGTCGTCGAGCACGTCTTCGGCGTAACCCTGTTCGCGCAGCGCGTCGGCGATGACGGCCGCCTCGTTGCCGGGCGCTGGATCGCCGGGCAGCCAGGCGCGCCACGCGGCGAAGTCGGCGCGCTCGAGCGCGGTGTGCATGGCGACGCCGAACTGCGGGCCGGCGAAGCGCGTGTCGTGCGCGGGCACGGGCACGGGCGCCCGATCGTCCTCGGCGGCGGGGGTTTCGTCGGTGCCGCCCGGCGCGGGCAGCGTGGCCGACGTCGATGCGTCCTCCGCCGGGCCGGTCTTGCGCGTCAGGCTGCTGAAGCTGTGCACCCACCAGTCGGTCGACAGCGCGCGCGTCGCGACCCGGGCCGGCGGCACGGCGGCGTCGGATTCCGGCGGCAGCCGCGACAGCGACGCCGGCGGGCCGGCGTTGTCGACGCGGATGCTCGGCTCGGCCTGCAGCGCGGAGAGGTCGGCGAGCATCGGCGCGAGCGCGGCCTTGCCGGCGTTGTAGAACGCGCCGTTCGCCAGCCACAGCGCATGCCGCGCGCGGGTCAGGCCGACGTAGAGCAGGCGCGCCTGTTCGGCGTGCTGCTCGGTGGTCCAGCCCTGCTTCGCGTCGTCCCATTCGGCTTCCGGCACCTCGATCTTCCAGTGCAGGCGGCGCGCGTTGGCGTCGCCGCCCTGCGCGATGCAGAAGCGGCCGGGCGTCGGCTCTTTCCCGCCGATCCCGATGAACGGCAGGAACACCAGCGGGTATTCCAGGCCCTTGCTCTTGTGCAGGGTGACGATCTGCACGCGGCGCGCGTCCGACTCCAGCCGCAGCAGCTGCGTCTCGTCGTCGGGATCGGCGTTGGCGATGCGCGCGCCGAGCCAGTCGACCAGGCCGTGCAGGCCCAGCGTGTCGGCCTGCGCTTCCTGCAGCGCTTCGGCCAGTTGCAGGTAGTTGCCGACCCGACGCTCGCCGTCGGTGAGGCCGAGCAGGCGCGGCGCGTGTTCCGCGCACAGGTCGCCGACGAGTGCGAGCGGGCCGCCGCGCAGCAGGCGTTCGCGCCACGCCAGCGCCTGGTGCTGCCAGTCGTGGTTGCTGCCGTCGAGCGCCGCGATCGCGGCCGCATCGACGCCGACCAGCACCGTCGACAGCGCGGCGCGCAGGCGGCCGTCGTCGCCGCTCTGCAGCAGGGCGAGCAGCAGGGCGTGCAGTTCGCGTGCTTCGGGCGTGGCGAACAGGCTCAGCTTGCCGGCGGCGACGGCCGGGATGCCGACCGCGGCGAGCGCCTGCTGGATCCGCGTGGCCTCGCCATGCGTGCGCACCAGCACCGCGATGTCGCCCGGCTGCACCGGCTGGCCGTCGATGGTGGCGGTGCCGGCGCGGCCTTCCGACAGCACCGCGTGGATCGCGGCGACGCAGGCGGCGGTGCACTGCGCGCGCGAGTCCTCCGCCTTCCACGGCTTCGTTTCGCCCTTGTCGTTGGGCTTCGGGTCGGGCGCGCGCCACAGCGTCAGCGCCGGGGCGGGCACTCCGCCGCGCTGGAAATCGGCGTCCGTGCGCTTGCCGCCGGCCTCGACCGCGAGGAAACGGATGCGCGGGTCGACGAAGGCGTCGTCGCCCGCCTGGTCATACAGCGCCGCGATCGCCGCGAGCACCGACGGCCGCGAACGGAAGTTGTGCGCGAGCGCCGGCGCCTCGTCCGCGGTGGCGCGCGCGGCGAGGTAGGTGTGCACGTCGCCGCCGCGGAAGCCGTAGATCGCCTGCTTCGGATCGCCGACCAGGAACAGCGCGGGCGCGCCGCCGTCCGCCGCGGCGCCGCTGCCGAACACGCGGTCGAAGATCCTCCACTGCCGCGCGTCGGTGTCCTGGAACTCGTCCACCAGCGCGACCGCGTACTGCGCGCGCAGGCTGCGCGCCAGGGCGTCGCCATGCGGGCCGTCGAGCGCATCGGCGACGCCGTCGATCATGTCGTCGTAGGTCTGCACGCGGCGCTGCTGCTTGAGCAGCGCGAGCCGCGCGTTCGCATCGGCGCGGATGCGATGCAGCAGGGCGATGCGGCGACGCACCCCGTACGCGTCGCACTCGGCCACCGCGCGCAGGTACACATCGATCAGCTCGCACAGTGGAGACTGCGGCGTGTTGCCAACGTGCGCCTTGTTGGTCTTTTCCTGCATGGTCCGCGGCGTGAGCCACGGAAGTTTTTCGTGCAGCGGTTTGGTGTAGTCGCCGCCTTCGCACCAGCCGGCCAGTTCAGTCCACAGCTGTTCGATCCACGCGGCCTTGTAGCTGCCGCCATGCAGCACCTTGCGTTCCAGCGCGTCGAGCAGGACCGCGAGGAACTCCGGGCCATGCGCACGGAATCCGTCGGCCAATGCACGCCCGGCGTCGAGTACGGCAGGCATCGAGTCGCCTGGAAGCGGTGCATCCGGTGGCAACAACACCGGTTCGCGCATCAGCGCGCGCAGGTCGGCCGCGAGCGCCTCGGGGCCGCCCTTCCACAGCGCGGCGAGATCGTCCGCGCCCGCTGCGTCGCAGCCGTGCGCGCGCCATAGGTCGGCGGCGAGTTCCTCGCGCAGGCCGCGGTCGTTGGCGAGCAGTTCCGGCGGATCGAAGCCCTGCCCGCTCTCCAGCGCGTGCTCGCGCAGCACGCGCGCGCAAAAGCCGTGGATGGTGAAGATCGCGGCGAGGTCGATCTCCAGCGCGGCCGCGCGCAGGCGGCGGCGCAGCGCGTCGGGCCGTTCGCCGCTGCGCGCCAGGTGCGCGTGCAGGATGTCGCGGGTCAGTGCCGCCTCGGCGTCCTCGCCGTCCGCGGCGGGCGCATCGACCAGCGCCAGCGCAAGCAGCAGACGCTCGCGGATCCGCTTGCGCAGTTCCTGCGTGGCCGCTTCGGTGAACGTCACGGCGAGCACTTGGCCGACGCGCAGCTCGCGTTCGACCACCAGGCGCGTGACCAGCGTGGCGAGAGTGAAGGTCTTGCCGGTGCCGGCCGACGCCTCGATCAGGCGCACGCCGTCGAGCGGCAGCTCCAGGTAGGGATCGCGAACGGGCGCGGCGCTCATTCGCCTTCGTCCTCGTCGCGCGCAAGCGTGGCGTTGGCGATCGCGTCCTCGTCGAGCTCCGGCGCGATCGCGATGCCGCTGGCCACCGCGGAGAACACGGTGATCGTGTTGGCAACGAAGGCGCGCAGCGCGTCGCGGTCGGCGAACGGGTCGCGCGCGCGCAGCGCGAGTTCGCAGGCCGAGCCGGTGCCCTCGCCCCACGTGCGGGCGCTGCCCTGCCACTGCTTGCGGGCCTCTTCGATCCCGCGTTCGGCGCTCGCGGCGCTGTAGTACTTCCAGCCGCTGCGCGGCGCGAACGCCAGCGGCTCGCGCAGGCCGGACGCGCGCAGCGCCAGCAGCGTGCGCAGCGCGTCCCTGGCCTGCGCCGGATCGATGCGGTTGCGTTCGTGCGGGCCGAGGTTGCCGCCCTTCTCCGCGTGGAACTCGAACATCGGCCGCGATTCGCCGGCGGCGCAGGCCAGCAGCCAGTCCAGCCCGTTGCGGAGCACCGACGGGCCGTTCGGCTCGCCGAAGCGCACGCGCGCGAAACCCGCCGACCACGCGCCACCGAGCCGGCCGTGCACGCGCACGCCGTCAATCGTCGTCTCAAGCGGCAATGCGTCCGAAAGCGTCGCGTCGCCGCGCCAGCGCGCGAAGTGCTCCGCGTACGGCGCCACTTCATCAAGCACATCGGCCAGCGCGCGCGCGCCCAGCGCGCCGGACGGCAGCAGCGCCTGCGCACGCAGCCGTTCGAGCAGCGCGTCGCGGCGTTCGCCGGACAACAGCGCCTCGAATACCGCGTGCTGCAGCCGGTGGCGTTCGAGACCGCCGCCAGGCGCGCGCAGCGGCTCGATGTCCTCGCCCGCCGCTTCGACTTCGGGCAGCCGCAGGCCGAGGCGCTGGCGCAGGAACTGCTCGGCCGGCGCCAGCAGGAAGCGCCGCAGCTCGTCCAGCGACAGTTCGGTTTCGATATCGACCGGCGGTGGCAGCGACGTGCCCGCACGCATCCACGGCGCCAGCGTGGTGCGCGCGCCCGACAGCTGTCCCGCCGCCGGGTGCCAGCGCGCGTCGTAGCTGAAGTGGCGCGGATCGCCGCTGCCGAACGCGGCCGGCGAGAACGGCTGCAGCGCGTGCCGCAGCACCAGCGCATCGGCGTCCGCGGGCGCGTGGTACGCGGCCGCCGCGGCCAGCAGTTCGGACACCACCGCCGACGGCTCGCGCGCGCTGCCGTCGCGCGGGTCGGCGCCGATCCAGCTGACGTGGAACACGTCCTGCGCCGAGGAGAACAACTGCAGGAACAGGTAACGGTCGTCGTCGCGCGTCGATCGGTCGCCATGCCGGCGACGCTCGGTGCCCAGTTCCGCGGTGAGCCGGTTGAGCCCGGCCGCGGGATCGCGGCGCGGGAAGTCGCCGTCGTTCATGCCTAGCAGGCAGATGACGCGGAACGGCAGCAGCCGCATCGGCACCATGCGCGCGAAGCTGACGCCGCCGGTGAGCAGCGGCGCGCGCGTGTCTGCCTCGCCCAGCACCGCGGCGAAATGCGCGCGCACGACTTCGCCCGGCACCGGCGCGGTGTAGCCGGCGCGCGCCGCGTCCTCGGCGAACGCATCGATCAGCTTGCACAGGCGCTCGTACGCGCGTTCGCCGCTGCCGCCCATGCGCGGGCGCGGCAGCACCGAGCGGAGCAGGCCGAGCAGGCGTTCGCGCCAGGCCGACGGCGGCATCGCTTCCCCGAGCAGGCGCTGGTGGCGGGCGAGCACGCGCAGCAGCCGCAGCAGCACGTCCAGCGCGTCGAGCGCGCTGCCTTCGAGTTCGGTCCACGGCGCCACGCGCGTGGCGTCGCCTTCGACCAGCGCATCGGCGTCCGTCGCGTGGCCGAGCAGCAGCCGGTCGAGCGCGAACTGCCAAGTGTAGGCATCGTCCTCCGGCGCACCCAGGCGCGCGCGGTGCGCGGCGTCGATGCCCCAGCGCGCGCCGGCGGCGTGCAGCCAGGCGTGCAGGCGTTCGAACGCGGCGCCGTCGAGGCCCGCGGCCTCGGCCAGCGGCGGGCTGGCGAGCAGGTCCAGCACCTCCTCCAGTCCGAAGCGCGACACCGGCAGCGCCAGCAGCCGCAGGAACACGGCCGCCAGCGGCTCGCCGACCAGCGGACTGGCGTCGGCGATCGCCCACGGGATCGCCTGTCGAACACCGGCGTCCCCGCGGCCGCCGCCGCCGAACACCGCGTCGAGATACGGCACGTACGGATCGATGTCCGGCGCCAGCACCGCGATCTCGCGCGGCTGCAGCGGCGGGTCGAAGCGCTTGTCCTCCAGCAGCGCACGCAACCGGTCGTGCAGCACCTGCAGTTCGCGCAGGCGCGTGTGGCAGGCGTGGAACTGCAGGCTGGGATCGCGCACGTCGACGTCGGCGCGCAACGCGCCCGAAGGCGTCGCGCGGCGATGGAACAGGTCGCCCTGCATCCGCCGCAGCAGGCTGTCGCGCAGGCCGCCGTCGGCCAGCGATGTGCCCGGCGCGGCCTCGGGATCGGCGTACGCGGCGATCTCGCCGGACGGATGCACGACTTCGTAGCTGCCGAGCAGCGCCATGAAATCGCGCCCGGCCGCGCCCCAGTCGCGCAGCAGCGGGTTTTCGGCGTCGCCGGTACCGGACGGAGCGCCGTCGAACGGATCGGCGCCCGCGCGCAACCGCGCGCCGAGCGACTGCAGGTCGCCCCAGTATTCCTTGGTCGGCGTCGGCAGGTAGAAGTGCAGCGTGCCCACCCGCGCCTGCGTCGCCATCACCCGCAGCACGTCGGGCGAGACGTTGAGCGTGGCGAACGCGAACAGCCGCGGCGGCAGCCCGGCAGGCAACGCACGCGACGCGTCGGTGCCCGCTTCGCCGCCGAACCGTGCGAGATAGTCCTGGATCCGCCGCGCGCGATGATCGCGGCCCGCGGCGACCGCGCGCCACAGGATCGCCTGCGGATCGTCGGGGTCGGCGCCGCCTTCCCAGCGCAGCAGCCAGTCGCGGCGCCAGGCCTGGTATTTCTCGAACACGCCGGCCAGTTCGCCGGCCAGCGTCCAGGCCTTCAGCCCGCCGTCCGCCGGCCCGGTGCCGCCGTCGCCGTCGAGGTAGCCCGCCAGCTGCGCCATCGCCGGTCGCGCGCGCAGGCCGGTGTCCAGCAGCGCGGCGTACAGCTGCCAGTGCAGGCCCGCGGCGTCGAGCACCTCGCCGGCCTCGTTCGCGCCCGGCTCCGGATTGGCGGCCAGCGCGCGCCCCACGAATTCGCCGGGCGTCAGGAACTCCAGGTTGGCGGCGATGCCATGCCGCTCGGCCATCGTCGCCTGCAGCCAGCGCCGCATCGCCACCTGCGGGATCAGGATGGTGTCCGGCGCCAGCAGCGGTTGCCCGGGCGCGGGCCTGCGCAGCGCGTCCGCCAGCAGCCCGGCCAGCACCTCCAGCGAGTTCGAGTGGTAGAGGCGGAAGTCGGGCGCGCTCGGCATCGCCTGAATGATGCCGCAGCCGCGTCGCAAGCGTTGGGACTCCGGCCTGGCCGGTGATGCGACAATGCCGCCCCATGATCGACGCCACCCCCATCGTCCGTCTCTCCGGCCTGCGCCTGGACCGCGGCAGCCGCACGATCCTCGACGGCATCGACCTGGAGGTCCCGCGCGGCAGCGTCGTGGCGGTGCTGGGGCCGTCTGGCTGCGGCAAGTCGACGCTGCTGTCGGCGCTGACGGGTGAACTCGAGCCCGCCGCCGGCAGCGTCGAAGTGCTGGGCGCGCCGCTGCCGCGAGGCAAGCGCGCGCTGCTCGAGCGCCGCAAGTCGATCGGCGTGCTGTTGCAGGGCAATGGCCTGCTCACCGACCTGACCGCGGCCGAGAACGTCGCGTTGCCGCTGCGCGCGCACACCCGGCTGCCCGATCCGGTGATCCGCCGCCTGGTCGAAATGAAGCTGCATGCGGTGGGCCTGCGCGCCGCCGCCGACCTGTATCCGCGCGAACTGTCCGGCGGCATGGCCCGGCGCGTCGCACTGGCGCGCGCGCTGGCACTGGATCCGCCGTTGATGCTCTACGACGAGCCGCTGACCGGCCTGGACCCGATCGCCTCGGGCGTGATCATGAGCCTGATCGCGCGGCTCAACGCCAGCCTCGGCCTGACCAGCATCATCGTCAGCCACCACGTGCACGAAACCCTGCCGGTCGCCGACCGCGCGCTGGTGATCGCCAACGGCCGCATCGCCTTCAGCGGCACGCCGCAGCAGCTGCAGGCGAGCGACGATCCGCTGATACGCCAGTTCCTCGACGGCGAACCCGATGGCCCGATCCCGTTCGACACCGCCGCGCGCGCGATGGAAGCCGCCTGATGCCGCTGGTCGCCGCCACCCGTTCGCTCGGGCGTGCCGGGCTGTTCTCGCTGTCGGTGCTGCGCGCGTCGAAGCCGACCCGCGACTTCTTCGCCGAGCTGGTGCGCGAGATCTACAAGATCGGCGCGCGCTCGCTGCCGATCATCGCGGTCGGCGGGGCCTTCGTCGGCCTGTCGGTGACGCTGCTGGGCTACCGCGCGCTGGAAACCTACGGCGCCGCCAACCAGATCAGCGCGCTGGTGGGCCTGGGCCTGTACCGCGAACTGGCGCCGGTGTTGACCGCGCTGCTGTTCATCGGCCGCGCCGGCAGTTCGATCGCCGCCGAGCTCGGGCTGATGCGCGCCACCGACCAGATCACCGCGCTCGGGCTGATGGCGATCGACCCGGTGGCCAAGGCGGTCGCGCCGCGGTTCTGGGCGGCGCTGGTGAGCGTGCCGCTGCTGACCGCGTTCTTCTGCTCGCTGGCGATCAGCGCCAGTTACCTCGAGGCCGTGCACGTGATCGGGATCGAGGCCGGCTCGTTCTGGCAGGTGCTGAAGGACGCGGTCGATTTCCGCGACGATTTCTGCGTCGCCTTCATCAAGGCGGCGGTGTTCGGCGGCACCGCGGCGCTGGTCGCGGCCTACGTCGGCTACCACGCCGAACCGACCATCGAGGGCACCTCGGTGGCGACCACGCGCGCGGTGGTCAACGCCTCGCTGCTGGTGCTGATGTTCAACTTCGTGCTGTCGGCGTTCCTGTTCCGGTGAGCGGCGCCGGCCCTGATCTGCAAATCGTCCCGAGCATGGCGAAGGACCTGTTTTCGAAACCGTCCCGTGCGGCCAACAGCGGATCGTCGCTGCGCCTGGGAAGCCAAGAGGCAAGGATGAAGGTGATTCCATGAGCGTTCGCGGTCCCCGTCTAGAATTCGCGGTCGGCGCCTTCCTGCTGCTGGCGCTGGCGTCGTTGCTGGTGCTGGCGCTGGCGTCCACCAACGGCAAGTTCGGCTTCGGCCATGCCACCTATCCGCTCACCGCGCGCTTCACCAACCTCGGCCAGCTGCGACCCAACGCGCCGGTCAAGATCGGCGGCGTGACGATCGGCAATGTGGCCGACATTCAGCTGGACCCGGTCAAATTGGACGCCGTCGTGACCCTGGCCATCGACGATCGCTACCGCGACCTCTCGGCGGACACCTCGGCCGGCATCCTCACCGGCGGCCTGCTCGGCGAGAGTTACATCGGCCTGCAGCCCGGTGGCGATGTCGAGACCTTGAAAGCCGGCGACGAGATCGCATTCACCACGCCGGCGGTCGACCTGATCCAGATGGTCGGCAAGTACATGTTCGGCGGTGGCAAGCCTGCGGCCGACGCCGGCGGCGAAGCCGCCGACGGTGCCACTCCCGACAACAACGACAATCCGCCCCCCACGGAATGATGCCCATGAAACTGTTCAAGCTCGTGCTCGCCTCGGCCCTGGTCGCCGCCGCCCCCGCCACGGTGCTGGCGCAGGCCGCCGCGCCCGCCGCCGCCGCCACCCAGGGTTCGCCCAGCAAGCTGGTGCTCGACAACAGCACCCGCATCCTGTCGACGCTGGAGCAGCGCCGCGCCGAGTTCACCGCCAACCGCGGCAAGCTCGAGCAGTTCGTGTCCGGCGAATTCGACAGCATGTTCGACCGCGACTACGCCGCGCGCCAGGTGCTGGGTCGCCACGCCCGCGGCGCTTCCGATGCCGACGTCAAGCTGTTCGCCGACGCGCTCGCCGACAGCCTCATGCGCCGCTACGGCTCCTCGCTGCTGGACTTCAACACCAAGCTGCGGGTCCGGATCAAGTCCGAGACCACGCTGCCGCGCGGGCTCGGGGTCAAGGTCGCCAGCGAGATGCTGCGCAGCGGCGGCGAGCCGATCCCGGTCGATTACCTGATGCGCAAGTCCGGCGGCAGCTGGAAGGTGTTCGACGTGATGGTCGAGGGCGTCTCGTTCGTGCAGACATTCCGCCAGCAGTTCGACAACGAACTGACCCGCAAGTCGATCCGGCAGGTCGCCGCCGAGCTGCGCAGCGGCCAGATGCAGGCCGATGCCGGCCGCTGAGGCCGCCGCGGTCGAGCGTACCGGCGCGACCTTGCGCTTCGCCGGCGCGCTGCTGCGCGACGACGTCGCCGGGCTGTGGCGACGCGCGCTGCCGCTGGCCGCCGGCACGCGCTGCTTCGACCTGGCCGCGGTGGCACGCGTCGACAGCGCCGGCGTGGCGCTGCTGGCAGAGCTCGCCGCGCGCAGCGGCACGGACGTCGCCGTCGATGGCACGCCGCCGGGCCTGGCCGAACTGCGCGCTGCCTACCGCCTGGCGCCCGCGCTCGCGTTCGACTGAGCGGCACCATCCGGCGATGCCGGCGGCGTCGCGCAGGGATTAAACTGCGCCCCTCATGCGTGCATTCCCCCTCGTTGTCCTGACCCTGTCGCTGGCCTCGTTGCCGGCGATGGCGCAGGTCGTCCCCGCGCCGCCGCTGGCGCGGCAAGCCATCGCGGCACCCGACTGCGTCGTGGTCCGCGGCGGCGACGGCCGCGCCGCTACCGCCTGCGTCCCCGCGATGGACGCTGCCGGCACGCCGCAACCCGCTTCGGCGACGGCGGAGCCCGCGCAGGCTGCGCCGCAAGCGAACGCTCCGGCCGCGGAGGCTGAAGCGCTCGACGCTGCAGCGCCGCTTGCCGCCGACGCCGCGCCAGCCGTGCCTGTCGACGCCACGGTCGCGCAGCAACCGCCCACCCAGGCCGAGCTCGACTACGCCGCGCTGTACGGCACTCAGGACTACGATCCGGTCGCCGATCCGAACCTGCCGGCCCCGGCCGAACTGCCGAAAAGCTACGACCCGTGGGAAGGCATGAACCGCAAGGTGCATCGCTTCAACAACGCGGTGGACCGGCGCATCGCCACGCCGCTGGCCCATGCCTACGTGGCGGCGGTGCCGCGTCCGATACGCCTGGGCGTGGGCAACTTCTTCGCCAACCTCGGCCAACCGGTGGCGGCGCTCAATGCGCTGCTGCAGGGCAAGCCGAAGCAGGCGGCGCAGGCGTTGGGCCGCTTCGCGCTCAACGCGACGCTGGGCATCGGCGGCATCTTCGACCCGGCCTCCGACGCCAGCCTGCCGTACCGCGACGAGGATTTCGGCCAGACCCTGGGCAAGTGGGGCTGGGAGCATTCGCGCTACGTCGAACTGCCGCTGTTCGGCCCGCGCACCCTGCGCGACGTGTTCGGCCTGGTCGGCGACGGCCAGCTGTCGATGATCCGCCAGGTCGAGGACGATCCCACCCGCGTATTCCTGCAGGGCCTGCAGCTGGTCGACGTGCGCACGCAGCTGTTCGCGATCGACAGCATGCGCGAAGGCGCGGCCGACGACTATGCGCTGGTGCGCGATGCCTGGCTGCAGCGGCGCCGCTACCAGATCTTCGGCGACCGCAAGCAGCAGGACGAGGAGCTGCCCGAATACCTGCGCGAGGACACCGGCAATCCCAGCGTCCCGGCCGATGCGATGCCGATCATGCCGGCCGGCGGCAACTAGGCGCGGCGCGCCATACCCGTTTTGCAGGAGCGCCTTGCAGGCGCGATCTCTTCCCGGGGCGAGGCGGTTGCCAAGGCTCGCGCCTGTAAGGCGCTCCTACCTCCGCATTCGAATCATTCGTCGGCCACGTCGGGGGGCAGGCCCAGCAGCCCCGCGCCATCGGCGCCCGGCAACGATTCGACATCGCGCAGCGAGCGCTGGATCGCGCGCGTGCGCACCCCGGTCTGCTCGATCTTGTTGCTGGCCTCGACCAGCTTCTTCTGCACGCCGTCGAGCACGTCGCCGAACTTGCCGAACTCGGTCTTGACCGCGCCCAGCGTGCGCCAGACCTCGCTCGAGCGCTTCTCGATCGCCAGCGTGCGGAAGCCCATCTGGAAGCTGGTCATCAACGCGAGCAGCGTGGTCGGGCCTGCGACGGCGATGCGGCAGTCGCGCTGCAGCGTTTCCACCAGCCCCGGTCGTCGCAGCACTTCCGCGTACAGGCCTTCGGTGGGCAGGAACAGGATCGCGAATTCGGTGGTGTGCGGCGCGGCCACGTACTTGTCGCAGATGCGCTGCGCCTCCAGCCGGACCTGCCGCTCCAGCGCATCCCCGGCGGTGCGCGCGGCATCGAGGTCGGCGCGTTCCTGCGCGTCGAGCAGGCGCTCGTAATCCTCCCGCGGGAACTTGGCGTCGATCGGCAGCCAGACCGGCGCATCGCCCCTGGACCCGGGGAAGCGCACCGCGAATTCGACCCGCTCGCTGCTGCCCGGAATCGTCGCGACATTGGCCGCGTACTGGTCCGGCGCGAACACCTGCTCCAGCAGTCCGGCCAGTTGCACCTCGCCGAAGACGCCGCGCGACTTGACGTTGGTCAGCACCCGCTTGAGGTCGCCGACCCCGGTCGCCAGCTGCTGCATCTCGCCGAGGCCGCGCTGCACGTGTTCCAGGCGTTCGGACACCAGGCGGAACGATTCGCCCAATCGGGTTTCCAGCGTGCTCTGCAATTTTTCATCGACCGTCGCCCGCATCTGCTCGAGCTTGGCTTCGTTGCCCTGCTGCAGCTCGCGCAATTTCTGTTCCAGCGTCGCCCGCATCTCGCCGATGCGCAGCTCGTTGCGCTGCGTCAGTTCGGCCAGGCGCTGGCCGAGCGCGTCGGCGAAACGCTGCTGCAGTTCCGCGCCTTCCGCGCGCGCCTTGCGCGCGTCCTCCCCCAGCGCCTCGCGCAGCACGTCGAGGCGCTGGTCGGTGCGGGCGGTGAAGTCGTTGAGGCGCAGGCCGAAGCCCTCGATCCGCTGCTCCTGCTGCGCCGACAGGCTGTCGAGCTGCTGCCGCAGTTCACCGCGGCCTTCACGTTGCTCTTCGCGCAGTGCCGTTTCCAGCATGCGCCCGGGCCGGCGCTGCAGCAGCAACGCCAGCAGCACGATCGCGACGACGACGGCAATGCCGACAAAAACAAGCAGCGGCAGGAGCAGGGCGGATTCGGCCATGGCGCCAGTTTAGTCGCGTCGGTCCCACGTGATGAGACCGGCAGGTCATCATCGGGCGCATACCCCCTGTGTCGCAGCATCGACCCATGAAGACCGCAAACCCGCGGGCGCAGCCCCTGTTCCGCCGCTACGGCAACCGTGACGGGCATTCCGGGGTCGTGTCCTACGCGCTTGCCGGCACCGGCATCGTGGTGCGCTTCGCCGATGGCGCGACCTATCTCTACGACCGCGACTGTCCCGGCGCTGCGCACGTGGCGCGGATGAAGGCGTTGGCGCAGGCCGGGCGCGGGTTGGCGACCTACATCAGCCAGCGCATCGGCCGGCGCTACCGAGCGCGCCTGGATGCCGAGGCGGCGGCCCTGCTGCCGGGCCGGCTTCACACGACCCGGCAGAACACCGCCTTGAGGTAGCGCGATTCCGGCACCTGCGCCAGGAACGGATGGTCGGGCCCGGCGCCGGCGACCTTCAGCACCTGCACGGTGCGGCCCGAATAGAACGCGGCGCGGCGCAACATGCCGAGGAATTCCTCCTCGCTGACCAGGCCGGTGCAGGAGAACGTCGCCAGCAATCCGCCGGGCTTGACCACGCCCAGCGCCAGCTTGTTCATGTCCAGGTACTTCTTCAGCGCCGGGATCACCTGCTCGCGGTCGCGCGTCATCTTCGCCGGATCCAGCACCACCACGTCGAACAGGTCGCCGCGGTTGCCGGCGTCGCGCAGCCACGGGAAGATGTCGGCCTGCACGTACTTGACGCGGACGTCGTTCAACTTCGCGTTTCCGCGGGCGATCGCGAGCACGTCCTCGTCGATGTCGATGCCGACCACTTCGCTGGCGCCGCGCACCGCCGCGTACACGCCGAAGCCGCCGGTGTTGCAGCACAGGTCGAGCACGCGCTGGCCCGCGCACAGCTGCGACAGCCACTGCCGGTTGTCGCGCTGGTCGGCGAAGAAGCCGGTCTTGTGCGCGCCGGCCGGGTCGGCGCGGAAGCGGATGCCGTGTTCGGTGATGATCGCCGGCGCCGCCGGTTCCGAGCCGCGGAAGTCGAACGACTCCTGCTTCTGCACGTGCTCGTCGGCGAAGGCATGGAAGCGGCAACCCGGGAACTGCTCACGCAGCGCCTCGTAGATCCACTCGCGATGGCGGAACATGCCGGCGCTGAAGAACTCGACCACCAGCAGGTCGGCGTAGCGGTCGACCACCAGCCCGCTGAGGCCATCGCCCTCGGAGTGCACCACGCGCCAGGCATCGCCGATGGCGTCGAGCTTGAGCACGTCGCGGCGCAACGACACCGCCGCCGCGATCTTGCGCGCGAACCAGCCGGCATCGACCGGCACGTCGCGGTCGGTTTCCAGGATCCGCAACGCGATCCGGGAATGGCCGTTGTAGAAGCCGCGGCCAACCCATTCGCCGTCGACCCCGACGATGTCGACGATGCTGCCGGGTTTGGGCTTGGCGACGGGCTTGTCCACCAGCTTCTGGAAGATCCAGGGGTGGCTGGAGCGCCAGGCATTCCTGAGCCGGACCGCGGTCGATTCGGTGTTCATCGCCGCATTTTACGCGCCTCGCCGCCTCCGTCCCCGGAGGCGAGCGCGGCAGGCCGGCGCTTGCGCCGCCCGGTGGGCTTGCCTTGCCGCATTCCGCCGCCATCCTCGTGGCATGCACCTGCCCGTCCATGATTCAGCGCTCGACCCCCAACGCCAGCGCGAGCACGATCGCCGCCGCCTGTGGCGCGCGTTCAACGCCAGCCTGGCCTTCGTGCTGCTGTTGCTGGTGGTGTTCAGTGCGCAGCAGGCGTTCGACTGGCGCGCCCTGGCGATCGCGCCGCAAACGCTGGCGGGACTGCCGGGCGTGCTCACCGCGCCGCTGCTGCACGGCTCGCCCGGGCACGTCGGCGCCAACGCGGTGTCGCTGCTGCTGCTCGGCACCCTGGCCGGCACGGTCTATCCGCGGGCGACGCTGCGCGCGCTGCCGCTGCTGTGGCTGGGCTCGGGCCTGGGCGCGTGGCTGCTCGGCGACGCCGGCAGCCACCACCTCGGCGCCAGCGGCCTCGGCCACGGCCTGATGTTCCTGGTGTTCGCGCTCGGCCTGCTGCGCCGCGACCGCGCGGCGATCGCCGCGGCGATGATCGCCTTCATGCTGTACGGCGGGATGCTGTTGACGGTACTGCCGCGCGAACCGGGGGTGTCGTGGCAGGCGCACCTGGGGGGCGCGTTCGCCGGGCTGGTCGCCGCGTGGCTGTTCCGGCGCAGCGACCCGCTGCCGCCGCGCAAGCGCTACAGCTGGGAGCTCGAGGAAGAACAGGCCGCGCGAGCCGCCGCATTGGCCGATGCCGACCGCGGGCAGTTCGAACCCGGCTCGCCGCGGGACGTGCCGGTGCTGTGGCAGCGGGGCGAGCCCGAACGGGCCGCGGTGCTGCCTTTCCCGGAGCGGCGCCGCGACGAGCCCTGAAGGACACGACGCCCGGGCATCGCCGGGCGCCGGCCCGCGATCGCACGGCCGTCAGAACTTCGCGCTGAACTCCAGGCCCCAGGTGCGTGGCTCGTTGAGCATGCCGGTAAGGTTGTTGAAGTCGATGCCCGACACCGCCGTCACCTCGTCGGTGATGTTGCGGCCGAACAGCGCGAGCTCGTAATCGCCATCGGACCAGTTGTAGCCCACGCGCAGGCCGCCCTCGGTCGTGGGCTGGCTGCGGAACGACACCGAGTCGTAGAGGAAGAAGCTGGCTTCGCTGCGATGGGCCCAGTCGGTGTACGCGAACAGCTCGCCCTCGCCCAGCGGGATGCCGTAGCGCGCGGTGAAGTTGTAGACGTGCTTGGGCGCCTGCGGCAGCGGGTTGCCGTCGATCAGGAAGTCGTCCGTACGCACGGTGCCGGTGGCCGGCGGGTTGCGCACCTGGCACAGGTCGAGCGCGCAGCCGATCACGGCCAGGTTCGGGTCGTCGATCTTCGTGTCGTTGTAGCTGGCGCCCAGCGTCACCAGCAGGTTCGGGGTGAGGTAGGCCTCCAGGTCCAGCTCCGCGCCCTGGCCGTCGACCTTGTCGGCGTTGACCAGGCGCGCAATGTTGGCTTCGCCGCCGACCGCGGTCAGCTGCTGGTCATCGACCGTGTAGCGGAACAGCGCGAAGCCCAGGCGCACGCGGTTGTCCCACAGCTGCGACTTGATGCCCGCCTCCCACGACAGCACCGTCTCGGTCTTGCCGACGGTGACCAGCTCGTCGGCCGGCAGCGAGGCGTCGGCGAACATCAGCCGGCCCTGCACGCTCGGCGCGCGGAAGCCACGGGCGACGCGCGCGTAGACATTGGTGGCGTCGCTGACCTTGTAGATCGCGCTCAGGTCCCAGCTGACGTCGTCGTCGCTGGGGCTGACGGAGATCGGCGCGATCGGGCCGGAGCCGAACGGCCCCTGCACGCGCTCGGCGACGAAGTCCTTCTCGTCCTTGGTGTAGCGCAGGCCGCCGCGCAGGCTGAAGCTCTCGCTGACATCGTAGTCGCCGGAGGCGAACACGGCCCACGCGGTGTTGTCCTGGTGCTGCCTGGCGTAGCCGTTCTGCGGGCCACCGAAGCCGTCGTAGGAGAAGCTGTCGATGTCGATCTTCTCGTCGAACCAGAACAGGCCCGCCTGCCAGTCGAAGCGGCCCCACTCGTTGGATTCCAGCCGGAATTCCTGGCTCAGCTGGCGGTGCGACGGCAGGCCGTCGGCCGACTCGGCCGGGAACAGCGCCTCGTTGGGCTGGTCCGGCGGGAAGGTGTAGATCGATCCGCCGTCAATGTCGCCGCGGCTGTAGTAGTCGGTGACGCTCTCGTAGCCGGTGATCGAGTGCAGCGTGGTCCGGCCCAGGTCCCAGCGCATGCGCAGGCTGGCGCCGACCTGGCTGAGGTTCTGCTCGTTGGCGGCATCGACGCTGACCTTGTCGCGCTCGATGCCGTCGGCGATGTCGTTGGAGCCCGGGGCGATGGCGCCGGCGCGGAACACGCGCGCGGTGCCGTCGAGCTTGCGCATGTGCACGTTGGCCAGCGCCTCGAACGTCTCCGACGGGTTGAACAGGAACTGCAGCCGCGCGGCGGTGTCGCGGTAGCCCTCGAGGTCGTCGCCGGGGCCGTTGTTGGTGTTGTCGACCCAGTTTTCGCGGCGCTGGTGCAGCAGCGAAAAGCGCGCCGAGACCGTCTGCGACAGCGCACCGGTCAGCGCGCCCTCGACGTTTGCGGTGCCGTAGCTGCCGTAGGAGATGCGGCCGTAGCCGCCGAATTCCTGCTGCGGCCGCGCCGAGGAGAAGCGGATCACGCCGGCCGGCGAGTTGCGCCCGAACAGCGTGCCCTGCGGGCCGCGGTACATCTCGACGCTGTCCATGTCGAACATCGGGAACCCCTTCAGGATCGGGTTCTCCTGCACCACGTCGTCGTACACCAGCGACACCGGCTGGGAGGCGTTGAGATCGAAGTCGGAGTTGCCCAGGCCGCGCACGTAGAAGCGCGGGAACGAGCGCCCGTAGGACGATTCGATGTTGAGGCTGGGCAGGCGCCCGGACAGCAGGCGGATGTCGTCGCCGCCGGCGGTCAGCACCTGCAGCTTCTCGCCGTCGACGGTGGTGATCGCCATCGGCACGTCCTGGATGTCCTCGGCGCGGCGCTCTGCGGTGACCTGCACGGCCCCGAGGGTGACCGGCTCTGCCGTGGTCCGCTGCGGCTCCACCGGCGGCGTTTCCTGGGCCGGCTGGCCTGCGGCCGGGGGCGCTTCGGGCGGCGTGGCTTCGGCGGACGCGGTTTCGGACTGCGCGGCCTCGGACTGGGCAAGCGCGGTGCAGGGCAGCAACGCGGCGATGGCAAGCGCCAGCAACCGCGGCGACGGGCGACGAAGCTTGGTCATGGTGTTCCCCGGACGTGGGCGCGGCGCGCCACCGCCGGCGATGTTGCAACACTGTGACCGGCGCGGCAATGCGGGGGTGGCGGAGCTTCCGCGGCCGCTCCAGGCCTGTTCGGGCGGCGGCGGGGCGCCGCTTGCGGCCGCCGGTGCGACGCCGTGCTAGCGTCGCCGCCTCGACCCGGAATGCAGCGTATGCCCTCCGCCCTGTTCCGTTGCCGCCTTGTACTCGCTCCGCTGTTGCTCGCCACCGGAATCGCGGGCTGCGAACGCGCGCCGGCGCCGCCACCGGCGGCCGCGCCAGCTGCGCCATCGGAATCCGCGGCCGCCGGCCGCATCCGCGCCGACGTCGCCGCGCTCGCCGACGACCACATGCAGGGCCGTCGTACCGGCACGCCCGGTTTCGATCGCGCCGCGGAGTATGTCGCCGGGCGCATGCGCGCGCTTGGCCTGCGGCCGGGCGGCGATCACGGAGGCTGGTTCCAGCAGGTGCCGCTGCTGCAGTCGCAGCGGCTGCGCGAGGGCGCGGCGCTGGTGGTGGATCGGCACGGCCGCGACATCGCCCTGCGCTTCGGCGAGCAATTCCTGCCGGCGCCCGGCTTCGATGCCGGACAAGAGACCGTGACCGCGCCGGCCGTGTTCGTCGGCTACGGCATCGTCGCCCCCGCACTGGATCACGACGACCTCGCCGGGCTCGACCTGCACGGTCGCATTGCGCTGCTGTATCGCGGCGCCCCCGACACCTTCACCCAGGACCAGCGTGCATTGCATGGCGACGATGCCGACAAGCTGGCGGCGCTGGCGCAGCGCGGCGCGGTCGGCGCCGTGTTCGTCGGCACCGCGCCGGACGAAGCAAGTGCGCCCTGGGCCAGTGTTGCCGCGGCCTGGCAACGGCCGGCGATGCGCCTGCGCGATGCCGAAGGCAGTCCCGGCGCCGGTGCGTCGCGCCTGCGCGTGGTCGCCAGCGTCGCTGCCGCCGCCGCGGACCTGCTGTTCGCCGAGCAGCCGCGCTCGGCCGCGGAACTGTTCCTCGCCGCGCAGCGTGGCACAGGCCACGGTTTCGCCCTGCCCGGCACGCTGACGCTGTCGGCGCGCAGCCGCATCAGTCGAGTGGATTCGCGCAACGTGGTCGCGCGCCTGCCCGGCGCCGATCCCGCGCGCCGCGCGCAGGCGCTCGTGTACAGCGCCCACCTCGACCATCTCGGCAGCGAAGTCGCCGGCAGCGGCGACCGCATCCACAACGGCGCCATCGACAACGCGCTGGGCGTGGCGATCCTGCTGGAAACCGCGCGCACCCTGGCCTCCGGCCCGGCCCCGGCACGCACGCAGGTGTTCGTGGCCACCACCGGCGAGGAACAGGGCCTGCTCGGCGCGCGCTGGTTCGCTGCGCATCCCGGCGCGGCGGCGCCGGTGGCCGCGCTCAACCTCGACATGCCGGTGCTGACCGCGCCGACCCGCGACGTGGTCGCCATCGGCGGCGAACACTCGTCGTTGCAGGCCAGCCTGCAGGCCGCCGCCAAGGCGCTCGCCGTCCCGGTTTCACCCGACCCGTATCCCGAAGAGCACGCGTTCGTCCGCGGCGACCACTACGCCTTCGTCCGCGCCGGCGTGCCCACGCTGTACCTCACCGGCGGCAGCCAGGCCAGCGACAAGGCGCGCGACCCGGTCATCGCGCTGCGCTACTACCTGCGCAACTGCTACCACCGCCCCTGCGACGACGCCACGCAACCGATCCGCTACGACGACGCCGCGCGCCTGGCGCAGCTGGCCGCCGGGTTCGGCCGGCAACTCGACGCCGAAGCATCAGCGCCGCAGTGGCTGCGCGGGGACCCCTTCGGCCAACGCTACGGCGGCACCGTAGCGCCGTGACGCCGCTTGCGGCAGGCCGAGGCAAATGGCTTGTTCGCAAATCGCGGAGCCTGCGTTTTGCGTAACAGCCGATCATTCCCCGTCGAGATCCATCACCCCCCCACCGGCAACCCGCGGAACGCCTTGACCGTGCGCAGGACGAAGCTGGAATTGACGTCGGCGACGCCGGCCTGGTTGAGCAGGCGGTCGAGCAGGAAGCGGGAGAAGTGCTCGAGGTCGCGCACCGCGACCTGCAGCAGGTAGTCCATGTCGCCGGTGAGCGCGTGGCAGGCAACCACCTCGTCCCATTGCGCCACCTTGGCGCTGAACGCGGCGACGGCGTCGGCCTGATGGCTGGCCAACTGGACGCGGACGAAGGCCTGCAGGCCCAGGCCGATGCGATCGGGATCGACCCGGGCGTGGTAGCCGGCGAGCACGCCGTCGCGTTCCAGGCGCTGGGTGCGGCGCAGGCAGGCCGAAGGCGAGAGGTGCACGTGCGCGGCGAGGTCGGCGTTGCTCAGCCGGCCGTTGCGCTGCAGTTCGGCGAGGATGGCGAGGTCGGTACGGTCGAGGGCGCCGCCCGCGAGGTCGATGTCGGCCATTTCGTGCGTCGCTTCGTGTAATGACGCAATGATCTTGCGCCATTCACGGCCAGGGCCGCAAGAAATGCAACACGGTTGCGCGCAACCGGCGCTACAGTGGGTGGTCCAGCCCTGGAGCCCGCCATGAACACCCCGCGCCGCGTCGAGAACCTGCAGACCGACAAGGGCAAGGTCCCGGTCTACGCCACCGGCATCGTGCCGCAGCCCTGGGACGACTACAGCGCGGTCGACCATGACGTGTGGCGACGGCTGTACCAGCGCCAGCGCGAGCTGCTCGTCGGCCGCGCCGCGGACGAGTTCCTCGCCGCGCAGGACGCGATGGGGATGACGCCCGACCGCATCCCCAAGTTTTCCGACATGGACGCGGCGCTGCACGAGGCTACCGGCTGGACGCTGGTCGGCGTCGAGGGCCTGCTGCCCGAGCTGGACTTCTTCGACCATCTCGCCAACCGCCGTTTCCCGGTGACGTGGTGGATCCGGCGCCCAGACCAGATCGACTACATCGAGGAACCGGACCTGTTCCACGACCTGTTCGGGCACGTGCCGCTGCTGATGAACCCGATGTTCGCCGACTACATGCAGGCCTACGGCCGCGGCGGGGTCAAGGCCCACGGCATCGGCGCCGACGCGCTGGTCAACCTCACCCGGCTGTACTGGTACACGGTCGAGTTCGGGCTGATCCGGCAACACGACGGCCTGCGCATCTACGGCAGCGGCATCGTTTCGTCGAAGGGCGAGAGCATCCACTGCCTGGAGTCCGACGCGCCCAACCGCATCGGCTTCGACCTGGAGCGGGTCATGCGTACCCGCTACCGCATCGACAGCTACCAGAAGACCTACTTCGTGATCGACAGCTTCGAGCAGCTGATGGACGCCACCGGCCCGGACTTCACCCCGATCTACGCGCGGCTGGCGACGCAGGACTCCTACCCCGCCGGCACCGTGCTCGACAGCGACCGCGTGTTCCACCGCGGCAGCGGCGAGGGCTGGGCCAGCGACGGCGACGTCTAGCCGCGCGGGATCGCAGGTCAACGCCGGGGCCGCAACACCCGGGCAAGCGGGTTGCGACGCGTCGCCCGCGGACACAACGGCGCGGCCGCGGCCGACTGCATTTCGTCGTCGCGCGGGCGACAATGGCGGCCCCGCCGCCACCGATCGCCTCCATGACCGACGCCGTCGCCGAACCGATTTCCCTCACCCGCTTCCTGATCGAGGAAAAGCGCGCCGGCCGGATCAATCCCGACCTGCGGCTGCTGGTCGAGGTGGTGGCCCGCGCCTGCAAGCGGATCTCGGTCGCGGTCGGCAAGGGCGCGCTCGGCGGCGTGCTCGGCGACGCCGGCACCGGCAATGTCCAAGGCGAAGCGCAGAAGAAGCTCGACGTGATCGCCAACGACGTGCTGCTGGAAGCCAATGCCTGGGGCGGCCACCTGGCGGCCTGCGCGTCGGAGGAAATGGACCACTGCCAGCCGATCCCGGACGCGTATCCGCGCGGCAACTACCTGCTGCTGTTCGACCCGCTCGACGGCAGCAGCAACATCGACGTCAATGTCGGCGTCGGCACCATCTTCTCGGTGCTGCGCTGCCCCGAAGGCGTGGCGACGGTGGCCGACGCGGATTTCCTGCAGCCCGGCACCTCCCAGGTCGCGGCCGGCTACTGCATCTACGGGCCGTCGACGATGCTGGTGCTGACCATCGGCCACGGCACCCACGCCTTCACCCTGGACCGCGAGCAGGGTTCGTTCGTGCTCACGCAGAAGGACATGCGGGTACCGGAGGAGACGAAGGAATTCGCGATCAACATGTCCAACCAGCGCCACTGGGAAGCGCCGATGCAGGACTACGTGCGCGACCTGCTGGCGGGCCGCGAAGGCCCGCGCGGCAAGGATTTCAACATGCGCTGGATCGCCTCGATGGTCGCCGACGTGCACCGCATCCTGACCCGCGGCGGCATCTTCATCTATCCGTGGGACCGCAAGGATCCGACCAAGGCAGGCAAGTTGCGGCTGATGTACGAGGCCAACCCGATGTCGATGCTGATCGAGCAGGCGGGCGGCGCGGCGACCGACGGCCGCGGGCGCATCCTCGAGATCGCGCCGGCGCAACTGCACCAGCGGGTACCGGTGTTCCTGGGGTCCAAGGCCGAAGTCGCGGTCGCGACCGCTTGCCATCGCGAGCACGATGCCGCGCAGACCGCGGGCCCCGCGCGCAACAACTGAGGTGACCGGCGAGCCCGCGGGCCGTTGGGCCGCCTGCGGCATCGCGCCTGCGCGGCCGCCGCGGCGCTCCGCAGCCCGGGATCGAACAGGCCTTGTTACGCGCCGTCGCGCGGGTGGTTGAGCACCAGCCAGTACAGGCCCACCTGCTTGACCGCCCACACGAAGCGCTCGAAGTCCACCGGCTTCTGGATGTAGCTGTTGACGCCCAGCGCGTAGCTGGCTTCGACGTCGAACGGCTCGGCGCTGGTGGTCAGCACCACGACCGGCAGGCTCCTGGTGCGCTCGTTCTCGCGGATCGCCTGCAGCACTTCGCGGCCGTCGACCTTGGGCAGGTTGAGGTCCAGCAGCACGATCGACGGCAACACCGCCGGGTCGCGACCGGCATGCGCACCGCGCGCGAACAGGTAGTCCAGCGCCTCGGCGCCATCGCGCACCACCACCAGGTGGTTGGCCACCTTGGCCTCGTTGAAGGCGATCCGGGTCAGTTCGACGTCGTCGGGATTGTCTTCGACCAGCAGGATTTCCTTGTGCATCATGCGCTGCGCTCGTCGGGGTCCGGGGCCGCCTGGGCGGCGGGCAATTCGAACTGGAAGCTGCTGCCGACCCCGGGCTCGGACTGCGCCCACAGGCGGCCGCCGTGGCGCTCGACGATGCGCCTGGCGATCGCCAGCCCGATTCCGTTGCCGCTGCCCTGTTCCGGCCCGTGCAGGCGCTGGAATGGTTCGAACAGTTTTTCAGCATAGCGCATGTCGAAACCGCTGCCATGGTCGCGGATCGCGACCCGGAGCACGTCGTCGACGCGTTCCCCGGCCACGGCAATGCGAACCCGCTCGCGCTCTGCGGAGAAATTCCAGGCGTTGCGCAGCAGTTGGGTCACCAGCATGCGCAGCTGGCGTTCGTCGCCATGCACCACCAACCCGGGAGCGATGTCGCACTCGACCGCGCGCGCGGGTTCGAGCTCCTGGAGCTCGGCCAGTGCGAGCCCGGCCAGCAGGCCGAGGTCGACCGGCGCGGGTGCCAGTTGCGCGCGGTCCACGCGCGAGAGGTCCAGCAGCGCGTCGATCAGGCCGGCCATGCGCGTCGCGGCGGCGCGGATGCGCTGCAGGTGGTCGCGGCCGGTGGCGTCGAGGGCCGCGGACTGGCGGGCCAGCAGCGCGGCGAAATTCTCGATCGCGCGCAATGGCGCGCGCAGGTCGTGGGAGATGCCGTAGGCGAAGACCTCCTGTTGCCGCGCCTGCGCCTGCACGGTGGCGTCGCGCTCGACCAGCGCCTGCCGCAGCGCCTGCTCCGACCGCGGCGACGCCGGCGGCAGCTGCAGCAGCAGGCCGCGGGGCCTGCCCCCGGCGTCGCGCAGCAGCGAGGGCGAGACGGCGGCGGGCAGCAGGCCCTCCCCTTCGCCGCCTTCGCGCGCCGGCCACGGCTCCGCCGGGTCGCGACCGGCGGCCAGCGCCAGCAGGTAGGCCTGCACGGCCGCGGCGTCCGCGGGAGCGACACTGAGCGCTACCGGTTGCCCGCGCAGCGCCTGCGGCTCGCGTCCAAGCCGGCGCGCGAACGCCGGGTTGACGTCGAGCCAGCGGCCTTCCAGGTCCACGATTGCGACGCCGCCGGCGAGCGATTGCAGTGCCAGGCGGTAGAGCGGGTCTTCGGCGGCGGCGCGTTCGGGCGCGAACATGGGCGGTACGACGGCAGGCACGGGGGAAGTATGCCCGTGAAGGTCGTGTAAAGCGGGTGCAGGGCAGGTGAAAGCGTGATGCCGCACAATGCCGCCCAATGCGATTGCCAGCACCCCGATGGCCTACCAACAGATCCTGTTCCTGCTGATCCTTGCCGGCGGGCTGTACCTGTTCGTCAGCGAGCGACTGCGCGTGGACGTCACCGCGATGCTGCTGCTGCTGGCCCTGGTGCTGACCGGCGTGCTCGATGCCGACCAGGCGCTGTCCGGATTCGCCAGCGAGCCGGCGATCATCGTGGCGGCGGTGTTCGTGATTTCCGGGGCGCTGGCCGCGACCGGCATCACCGAGCGCATCGGCCAGTGGATCGGGCGCGCGGCCGGCCATAGCGAAGCGCGCGCGATCGCGGTGGTGATGCCGGCGGTGGCGGCGCTGGCCGCGTTCACCCACCACGTGATGGTGACGGCGATGATGCTGCCGATCCTGCTGCGCTACGCGCGCGAGCGGCAGTTGCCGGCCTCGCGACTGCTGATGCCGATGTCGCTGGCGGCCTCGCTGGGAACCACCCTGACCCTGGTCAGCGCACCGGCGTTCCTGCTCGCCAACGACCTGCTGGAGCGCACCGGCAGCCCGGGCCTGGGGATCTTCTCGATCACCCCCATCGGCATCACCCTGGTCGCGGTCGGCATCGTCTACATGCAGTTCGCGCGCTGGCTGCTGCCCAAGCGCAGCGGCGCCCACGGCGAGGAGGACTACCTGCGGCTGGACCGCTACCGCACGGAGTTGCTGGTGGTCGAGGGCTCGCGCTGGAGCACGCGTCCGCTGGCCGAACTGCAGAAGGCGCTGGGCGACAAGTTCCGCCTGCGGGGCTGGCTGCGCAACGGCAAGCCGCGCGCCGACCTCGGCCCCGCCAGTCCGCTGCTGGCCGGCGACCTGCTGCTGGTGGAAGCGGCGGCCGACGAGCTGATGTCGCTGCACGACGACCCGGGCCTGGACCTCAACGCGATCTCGCGCTACGGCAGCAAGCTCGGCGGCGACGGTGATACGCAACTGGTGCAGGCGGTGGTGGCGCCGGGTTCGGAGTTCATCGGCCGCTCGATCCGCGAGCTGGACTTCTCGCGCCAGTTCAACGCGGTGATCGTCGGCCTGTGGCGGCGCGGCGGCGACATGGCGCAACGCCTCTCCGACGCGCGCCTGCGCGAGGGCGACATCCTGGTGCTGTGGGGCAAGCCGGCGCATTTCGGCGACCTCGCCGCGCACCACGGCTTCCTGATGCTGGTGCCGTTCGCCGGGGAAGCCAAGCGACGGCTGCGGGCGCCGCTGGCCCTGGTGATCCTCGGGGTGACGATCCTCGCCGCGGCCACCGAATGGCTGCCGGCGCCGCTGGCGTTCCTGCTCGGGGCGGTGGCGATGGTGGTCAGCGGTTGCGTCAAGGTCAATCGCGCCTATCGCGAGATCGACGTGCGCATCTTCGTGATGATCGCCGGGGTGATCCCGCTCGGCATCGCGATGGAACAGACCGGCACCGCGGACCTGCTGGCGCGAGGCCTGCTGCAGGTCGTCGCCCATTGGCCGACGCTGGGGGTGTTGCTGGTGCTGTTCTCGGCGGCGGCGCTGCTGACCCAGATCCTGTCGGACTCGGCGACCACGGTGCTGCTGGGGCCGATCGCGGTGTCGCTGGCCAGCTCGCTCGGGCTGCCGCCGACGCCGTTCGTGGTCTGCACCGCGCTGGGCGCGGTGGTCGCCTTCCTGACGCCGATCGGGCACCACGGCAACCTGCTGATCCTGGGGCCGGGGCAGTACCGTTTTGGCGATTTCCTGCGCATCGGCCTGCCGCTGACGGTCCTGATCGCGCTGGTCAGCGCGTGGATGGCGCAGTGGCTGTGGCTGGGTGGTCCGCTGTTGCCTGCATTGCCGGCCTGAGCCTGTGCATCCGCGGGCCGCGACCATCGCCAAAGCGCGCGCAGGACAAGGTCAGAACAGGTCGCCCTGCGGCGACGGCTTGCGTGGCGCCACGAACCGGCTGCCATCCAGCGGCGGCGAAGGCTTGAAACCCAGGCGCGCGTGCGCCCTGGCGAAACGTTGCGCGATCAGCTGCGCGAACGGGCCTTCGCCGCGCATGCGCTTGCCGAACGCGCTGTCGTAATCCCTGCCGCCGCGCATCTGCCGCAGCAGGCTCATCACGTGCGCCGCGCGTTCGGGGTAATGCAGCTGCAGCCATTCGCGCCAGACCTGCTTGAGCTCGTGCGGCAGGCGCAGCAGCACGTAGCCGGCCGATCGCGCGCCGTGCGCGTGCGCCGCTTCGAGGATGTGTTCCAGTTCGCGGTCGGTGAGCATCGGCACCACCGGCGCCACCATCACTCCGACCGGTACCCCCGCGTCGGCCAGCGCCTGCATCGCGCGCAGCTTGCCGTGCGGCGCCGTCGCGCGCGGCTCCATCTTCGCGGCCAGCCGGTTGTCGAGCGTGGTGATCGAGAAATGCACGCTGACCAGGCGCTCGCGCGCCATCGGCGCCAGCAGGTCGATGTCGCGGGTGACCAGCGCGCTCTTGGTGATCAGGTGCACCGGATGCCGGCACTCCCACAGCACTTCCAGCAATTGCCTGGTGATGCGGTAGCGGCGTTCGATCGGCTGGTAGCCGTCGGTGTTGATGCCCAGCGCGATCGGGGTCGGCACATGGCCTGGTTTCGCCAGTTCATGGCGCAGGCGTTCGGCGGCGTTGGTCTTGGCGTAGAGCCGGGTTTCGAAGTCCAGCCCCGGCGACAGGTCCAGGTAGGCGTGCGATGGCCGTGCGAAACAGTACACGCAGCCATGCTCGCAGCCGCGATACGGATTGATCGACTGGCTGAAGCCGATGTCGGGCGACTGGTTGTGGCTGACGATGCTGCGCGCGCGCTCCTGGGTGACCTGGGTGCGCGGTTGCGGCGCCAGCGGCTCGCCCTGTTCGTCGAAGGCGTCGGCGTACGCCGAGCCCCATCCGTCGTCCTCGCCGAGGACGCTGGTCTTTTCGTATCGGCCGGCGACGTACGACGTCGCGCCGCGACCCTTGATGCGCTGGACAAGTCCTGGCGCCCGCGCCTTGCGCGCGTCGGCGGATGCATCTTCCATCGACACAGCCTACGCTTGGCGCGTCGCAATGCCCGCGACACGCCGCTGAAGCCTTCATGCTCGATCCGGTCCACGACCTCTGGCGATGGCTGCTGTCGGTGCCGCACCTGGGGCTGTACCTGGCCGCCGGCTGGTTCGCCTACCTGGTCCTGCTGGGCGGGTGGATCGTGCTGCAGAAGCGCGCGCCCGTCGCGACCCTGGGCTGGCTGCTGGGGCTGGCCGCGCTGCCCTATGCCGGCTTCCTCGTTTACCTGGTCCTGGGCCCGCAGCGAATCAAGCGGCACCGGCTGCGGCGCGCACGCGCGCACGTGGCGCTGCCGCCGGCGGGCGCCACGGCGGCCGGCGGCGAGCCGGCGGAACTCATGGTGCTGGCGCAGGCAACCACCGGCCTGCCGCTCACCACGGCGCGCGACGTGCGCTTGCTGGTCGACGGCGCGACGACCTACGACGCGATCCTCGACGCCGTCCGCCAGGCCCGCCAGCACGTGCACCTGGAGTACTACATCTTCGCCGCCGACCGCAGCGGCACCGCGTTGCGCGACGCGCTGGTGGAACGCGCGCGCGCGGGCATCGCGGTGCGGCTGCTGCTGGACGCCGTCGGTTCGGGCGCCACCCCCCGGCGCTTCTTCGCGCCGTTGCAGGATGCCGGCGGCGAGGTGGCGTGGTTCCACCCGATGCGCTTCGGGCGGATCTGGAAGCGGACCTGGCTCAACCTGCGTTCGCACCGCAAGATCGTCGTCGTCGACGGCCACGTCGCGTTCACCGGCGGCATCAACATCACCGACGAGGAGAACGAGCGCCTGCGCCCGGACGCGTACCGCGACCTGCACCTGCGGATCGAGGGCGACGCGGTGCGGGCGCTGCAGCTGCTGTTCGTCGAGGACTGGGCGTATGCCAGCGGCCAGCGCGATTTCATTTCCTCCGTCGCGCAGGCGATGCCGCCGCCGCAACCCGGCCCGATCGCGGCGCAGGTGCTGGGTTCCGGGCCCGATTCGCCGTGGGAGGCCATCCATCGCCTGCACGTGGGCGCGATCCACGCCGCCAGCCGCCGGGTGTGGCTGGTGACGCCCTACTTCGTGCCCGGCGAAGCGGCGATGATGGCGCTGACGTCGGCCGCACTGGGTGGCCTGGACGTGCGCATCCTGGTGCCCAGGCGCAGCGACTCGCTGCTGGTGACCTGGGCCGCGCGCTCCTACTTCGACGACCTGATCGCGGCCGGCGCGCGCGTGTACGAGTACGGGCCGCGCATGCTGCATACCAAGGCGCTGCTGGTCGACGACGCGCTGGCGATCGTCGGCAGCGCCAATTTCGATCCGCGCAGCTTCCGGCTGAACTTCGAGGTGTCCGTGTTGTTCCGCGATGCCGGGATCGCCGCGGCGCTGGCGCACCTGGTCGAAGGCGAGTTCGCCAGCGCACCACGGGTGCGCGCCGAGCGCGCGCGACCGCTGTGGACGGTGCGCCTGCCGGAGGCGCTGGCGCGATTGCTGTCGCCGCTGCTGTGAGGGCGCGGGCGGGCGGGCGCGCGCCGGCGGTGGCAGCCGGCGGGCGGCCGCTGGCCACGGTGGACCTGGCAGGCACGCCGCGCGGTTCCAGGACTGGCGGCGCCCCGGTTTTCGGCGACACCGTTCGCGCTAGACTGCGGCCCTCACGAGGAGACGTCGCGATGCCCTGGGTCTTCCTGTTGCTGGCAGTGGTCGCGCTCGCGGCTGCCTTCCGGACCACCTCCATGCTGCTGGCGGTGCTGTGCCTGCTTGCCGCCCTGGCGTTGTTGCTGGCCGGTGCCCTGGGCCTGCTGGCCCGTCGCGTCGGCAGTCGCAGCCGTGACGAGGCGTTGTTGCTGGATCCGCACGAGTTGCGGCGCCTGCGCGAGCAGGCCGAAGCCAGGCGCAGCGCCGAGTCCACGATCGAGCCGCCGATGGGCGACCGCGGCTGATCCTGCGCGGCACGCCGATGACGGCCCTGAGCGTCAACGTCAACAAGATCGCGGTGCTGCGCAATTCGCGCGGCGGCGCCGCGCCGGACGTGGTGCGCGCCGCCACCACGTGCCTGGACGCGGGCGCGCATGGCATCACCGTGCATCCGCGCCCCGATGCGCGCCACATCCGTGCCGAGGACGTGCTGGCGCTGGCCGCGTTGTGCCATGCGCGCGGCGTCGAGTTCAACCTCGAAGGCAACCCGTTCGCGCCTGCGCGCGAGGGTTATCCCGGCTTCCACGCGCTGTGCGCGCAGGCACGGCCGGCGCAGGCGACGCTGGTGCCGGACGCCGATGCCCAGCTGACCTCCGACCACGGCTTCGACTTCGCCCGCGACGGCGGCCGCCTGCGCCCGCATGTCGCCGCGCTGAAGGCGCTGGAGTGCCGGGTCAGCCTGTTCGCCGATGCCGGCGATCCGGACCTTGCCGCGGCGGCCGCGATCGGCGCCGACCGCGTGGAGTTGTATACCGGGCCCTTTGCCGCAGCATTCGCCGCGGGCGACGCCACGGCCGCGCTGGACGCCTGCCGCCAGGGCGCCGTGCGCGCCGCGGCGGCCGGGCTCGGCGTCAATGCCGGGCACGATCTCAGCCAGGACAACCTGGCGGCCTTCCTTGCGGCGGTGCCCGGCGTGCTCGAGGTTTCGATCGGGCACGCCCTGGTGGATGAGGCGCTGTACGCGGGACTGGACGCGACCGTCCGCGGCTACCTGCGCCTGCTCGCCGCCGCCTGAATCACTCGATGACGAAGGCGATCCGGTTCATCCCGGCGTTGTTTGCCGCCGCCAGCACTTTCGCCACCACGCCGTAGTCGGCGTCGCCATTGGCGTCGATCCGCAGCAACGGCGCATGTGCGGAGTCGCGTTGCGCTTCCGCCTCGAACATCGAATGCAGCGCCGACAACGGCGCGGCGGATCCGTTCCACGTGAGTTGCCCGGCGGCATCGATGCGCAGGTCGATGGTCGCCGCTGCGACGGCGACCGGCGCGGGCGGGGCGCTGCCTGGCAGTGCCAGCGGGATGCGCGTGGTCAGCACGGGCGCCGCGATCATGAAGATCACCAGCAACACCAGCATCACGTCGACCAGCGGGGTGATGTTGATCTGCGCGACGCTGTCGCGCTGCATCGTGGCATTCGCGTAGGCCATGGCTGTCCCCCCTTGCCCGCGGGCGATCCCGCAACTGGCTTATGCGCGGCCGATCGTGGTGCCGGCGTGAATGCGCGGGCCGGCCATGCGCATGCAATCGCTACCTGCATTTGGCGCACGCAAAAGGCTCTTCGCCTGATCGAGGGGAAAGCGTTGTGTCGGCGCCTTGGTCGGGACGCCGCGTGCAAGATGCTTGCGGGGCGCCGGGTACGGACGCCCTTGGGTGCGAATGTCCTCCGGCGCCGGCCTTTGGCCGGCACCTCCCCCTTTATTTCCCACCCAAGGACATCCGCACCCCGCGTTGCGGCTTTCGCAGCGGGGGTACAAGCAAGACGGAAGTGCTTCAGCTTTTCGGCATGCCTGCTACGCGACGTCCCGGCGTGGCCGCCAGTCCTTCGGGGCGAAATACAGGAGCAGGCCGCAGGCCGGGGGACAGGTGCCCCGAAGGGCTGGCGGTCGCGCCGGGACGCGCCAGGTCGCCGCGAGGTGCGATCCAGTGATCAAGTGCTCGGGCAGCAAGCCTTCCCCGGGTCGGGCAAAGCACAAAAAAAAGCGCCGCCCGGCGAGGGGCGGCGCAATAAAGGTAGGTAAGCGTCGCGGCGCGCGTGCGCGCCGGTGGAGCATGGTGCGTTACTTCTTGACGAAACCGATCTTCTGCATCTGCGCATTGCGCGCGGCGGCCAGGACCTTGGCCAGGATGCCGTAATCGGCCTCGTCGTTGGTGTCGATCTGCAGCGTGGGCTGGTTGTTCGGGTCGCGCTCGACCTCGGTCTCCATCATGTTCTGCAATGCGGAGAGCGGGGTCGGGCTGTCGTTCCAGAACACCTGGCCCGAGGCGTCGATGCGCAGGCTGATCGGTTCCGGCGGATTCCTGTTTTCCGGCGGAGGGGTCAGCGAACGCTGCGGCAGGTCGATGTCGATCGGATAGGACAGGATCGGCGCCGTCACCATGAAGATGATCAGCAGCACCAGCATCACGTCGACCAGCGGCGTGACGTTGATGTCGGCCATCGGGCCGCCGCCGGAGTTGGAACTGAATGCCATCTTGCGTGCTCCTCAGCGCGGCCGGACTTTGGTGGCGACGAAGCCGACCTTGCGGATGCCCTGGGCCTGTGCCTTGTTGACCACTTCCGAGATCGTCCGGTACTTGGTCGTCTCGTCGCCGCGGATGTTGACCGCGGGCTGCGGGGTCTTCTGGGCCTCGACCGACAACTGGCTCTCCAGCATGTTCGCGGTCACCGGCTGGTCGTTCCAGTACAGCTTGCCGTCCTCGGTCACGGTGACCGTGATCGGCGGCGCCGGCGGGATCTTCTCCTCGCGCTTGTCGAGGTTCGCCTGCGGCAGCTCGACCTTGATCTTGTGCGACATCAGCGGCGCCGTGATCATGAAGATGATGAGCAGGACCAGCATCACGTCCACCAGGGGCGTGACGTTGATCTCCGACATCGGGGCGCCGCTTTCGCTACCAGTACTGAAGGCCATGGGCCGGACTCCGTCGGTTTGCTCTTAGCGCTTGGACGGCATTTCGCCGACGCGTGCGCCAGTGGCGAAGAAGTCGTGCAGGTCGTGCGCGAAGGTGTCGAACTTGTTGTAGGTGACGCGGTTCAGGCGGACGAAGAAGTTGTACGCCAGCACCGCCGGGATCGCCGTGAACAAGCCGAGCGCGGTCATGATCAGCGCTTCGCCGACCGGGCCGGCGACCGCGTCGATCGACGCCTGGCCGGTGGCACCGATGCGGATCAGGGCGCCGTAGATGCCCCACACCGTACCCAGCAGGCCGACGAAGGGAGCGGTCGAGCCCACGGTGGCGAGGATGGTCAGGCCCGACTCGAGGCGCATCGACTCGCGGGTGACGGCCTGGCGCAGGGCGCGGTCGACGAACTCGGAGCGGTTCAGCGACTCGACCAGGCGCGAGCCTTCGTGGCGCTGGTGGTGCGCGGCGGCCTGGGCGGCGTCGAGCGCGATCTTGGAGAACGGCTCGCTGCGCGGCTGCTCTTCCATGTAGCGGATCGCGTCCTGCGCGTTGGTGGTCTCCCAGAACGTGCTGATGACGCGGTCGGCGCCGCGGCGCAGGCTCATGTTCTTGAAGGTGTTGATGACGATCCAGTAGACCGACATCGCCGACATGATGGTCAGGGTGATCAGGACGACCCAGGACACCGCATAGGCGCCCGGATCGCTCATCATTTCCGTGAGCAAGTGGTCCACGCCCATCTGCGTCAGGGCGGAGGCGGCGTTGCCCCCGGTCGCAGCGGCGGCTTGAGTGGTTTCCTGCAGCATGACGCTTACCTTTGGATGTTGTGGTTTGGGGTGTTTGCAGCGGTGAAACGGAAAGCTGGGTGGGACGTGGCGGTTCGGCCCTGGCGGTTACCGTAGGACGAAGTCGACCGGGACACGCACGCGGCCACCGGATTTCTGGCCATTGCGCATGGCCGGGGTGAAGCGCCAGCGCTTGGCGGCCTTGACCGCTTCGCGATCGAGGTTGCGGTTGCCGCTGGAATGCTCGACCTGGACATCGGTCGGGTTGCCGTTGGCGTCAACGGTGATCACCAGCATCACCTGTCCCTGCACGCCACGGCGGCGCTCTTCCGGCGGATACACCGGCGGGTTCATGTTCTTGGAGGAGATGTCGACGCTGGCGCCGATGTCCTGCACCGGGGCCGGCGGAGCCGGCGGCGCCGGCGGCGGCGCCTGGATGTCCATCGGCGACGGTTCGTCGAACACCACCGGCGGCTCCTGCGGCGGCGGCGGGATCGGCGACGGCTGCGGCGGAGCCAGCTGCTTGATTTCCTGCGGCTTGGGCGGCTCCGGCGGGGGCGGCGGCGGCGGCGGCGGCGGCGGCGGTGGCTCGATGATCACGACCCGGGTGACGTCTTCGTCCTGCTGCTCCTGCCCCGGGGGGGCAACCGGCGCCAGCAGCAGCAGCAGCGCCGCGGCGTGGACCGCGATCACGAAAGAGAGGCCGGCGATGCGCGGCCAGTTCAGGCCAGCATCGCGATCGTCGTGCTTGTCGCTGGTCGGCGAGGGTTGCGTCATGCGGGGGGAACTCGGGTGTGGCCGGGCGCGGCTGCGCCACGGGAGATGTCGAGCCGCGGCCGTTTCCGGCCGCGGGAACTTCCAAGCTTATACCAATCCCCCCCTTAGATACCAAGCACCAAGGGCGGAAGTGAGAACGGTTACCCGCCTCCGAGCAGCTTGTTTGCCGCGGCGGTGTCCTTGACGCCCTTGTCCAGCGCCTGCTGCGCGGCGGCCTTGGCCTCGGCCGGCTTGCCCGCCTCGGCATAGACCTTGGCCAGGTTCAACGCCGCTTCGCCATCGGCGGCCATCGGCGCGGCCCGGCCGTACATCTGGATCGCGGTCGCCAGGTCGCTGGCGTAATAGGCCTTCTGGCCCAGCACCATGTAGTCCCTGGCCAGGTCCGGTCCCGGCTGGATCACGCCCTTGGCGATGCCGTCGTCGATGACCGCCAGCGCCTGCTTGTCCTGGTCGGCATTGATGTAGCTGACATAGAGCGCGCGGTATTCGCTGGCTTCCGTCAGCTGGCCCTTGGCCTGGGCGGCGGCGAGCAGGGCGACTGCCTTGTCGGGCTGGTTGGACTGCTGGTAGGCGGCGACCGCGTTCATGCGGATGCTCTTGTCGTCCGGATGCTGGGCCAGCAGCGTGTCGTAGAACTTGCCGGCCTCGTCGTAGCGCTCCAGCGCCATGAGGATGCCGCCGCGCAGGGTCTGTGCCTCGGGCTTGTCGGACTTGGTTTCCGAGAGGAAGCGATCGACGGTCTGCAACGCCTGCTCGTTCTGCCCCAGGCCGTACTGCGTCACCGCCAGGTTGAACATCACGGTGTAGTGGTTGTTGTTGTCCAGGCCGTTGGCGGCCAACGCCTGTTCGAAGTTCTTCGCCGCGGCGGCATCATCGCCGCTGGCCGCCGCGGCGCTGGCCGCCAACTGGTGGGCGAATGCCTTCTCGTAGGCGTTCGAGGATGCATCGGCGGCGATGACGCCCGCCTGGGCGATCGCGTTGGCGTAGTCCTGCGCCTCGTACAGCTTCTGCACTTCGGTCAGCTTCTTGAGGCCTTCCTTGGTCGCGATGGTTTCCGGTTCCTGGCGCGTGGCCTGCGGATACTGGGCGGCAACCGGTTCGGAGGCCTTTTGCGCGGCCGCCTTCTTCGCGCGCTCGGCGTCGCGCTTGGCGCGCAGGCTTTGCGAGCCGACGTTGCCGTAGTCTTCCTGGGCGATCGCGGGCGTCGCCGCGAAGACGGCGACCAGCGCCACGGCAATCAGGCTGGTGCGGACGGAATGCGTTTTCATGGGGGTGGCCTCGTGTCGTGTCACCCGCCGCGCCTGCGCCGCGGGTGCGGAGCCGGTGAAATTAGCAGAAATCGGCGCGTCGGCGCAGCCCGCGCGATGGCCGGGACGCGGCTGGTTCAGCCGCAATGCGGCTGTCGGCCGGCTGCGCGCGCCTGCTCGTAGGCCGGTACCAGGCCATCCGCGCGCGCGCGCAGTTCGCCGATGCGGCTCTGCGGATCCGGGTGCGTGGACAACCACTGCGGTGGCCGGCTGCCGCCGGCAGCGATCATGTTCTGCCACAGGTTGACCGCGGCACGCGGGTCGAACCCGGCCTTGGCCATCAACTGCTGGCCGACCACGTCGGCTTCGGACTCCTGCGCGCGCGAGCCCGGCAGCAGGAAGCCGGTCTGGGCGAGGATGCTGCCACCCTGGACCGCCGCGTTGGCGGCGCCGCTGCCATAGCGCGAGCCAAGCAACGCGCCGACGATCTGCAGCGCGCCCGACGCCCCCGACTGGCGGGTGATGCGTTCGTCGTGGTGGCGGGACACCACGTGGCCGATCTCGTGCGCGACCACCGCCGCCAGCTGGTCCTGGTTGCGCGCGACCTTGAAGATGCCGGTGTAGACGCCGACCTTGCCGCCCGGCAACGCGAACGCGTTGGGGTCGTTGTCGACGAACAGTGCGGTTTCCCAACCGGTCTGGCGCCATTGCGCCGGCAACGCCGCCACCAGGTCGCTGACCACGCAGCGCACATAGGCGGTCTGGCGGGCGTCGTTGCTCTGCGGAAGCTTCTGCTTCTGCTCGGCGAACGCCTGTGCCCCGAGCTGGTTGAGTTGCTGCTGCGAGACCGCGCCGACGTACTGCGTGCGGCCGGTCGGCGAGGTGGTGGTCGCGCAGCCGGACACGGCAGCGGCAATGGCGAGGCTCAGCAGCAGGGGTTTCATCGGGGCGCGCTCCATTCTGGAGTGTGCGTTGTAAGCGTTGCGGCCTGAAGGCGGCGTCAACTGGCGCGATGGCAGGGCAGCACGCGCGATGACTTCACGAGGCGCAGACAATGCATGCAGCGGCACGCCGCTACGGGCTGCGCGTCGCCTCGGCGGCTGTCCGCGGTTTCCGCGTACGCACGCCGGTGCGCGCGCGCCGTCTACACGTCCAGGTTGGCGACCTTCAACGCATTGTCCTCGATGAATTCCCGCCGCGGTTCGACCACGTCGCCCATCAGGGTCGAGAAGATCTGGTCGGCAGCGACCGCATCCTCGATCCGCACCTGCAGCAGGCGACGGGTGTCTGGATTGACCGTGGTTTCCCACAGTTGCTCCGGGTTCATTTCGCCCAGGCCCTTGAAGCGCTGGATCTGGCGGCCTTTCCTGGCCTCGTCGAGCAGCCAGGCCTGGGCTTCGGCGAAGCTCGCCACCGGCTGCGTGCGGTTGCCGCGCACGATCTGCGCGCCGTCGCGGATCAGGCCGTGCAGTTGCAGCGCCGCTTCGCGCAGCGCGCGCAGGTCGCCGCCTTCGAACGCGGCCAGCGGCAACACCTGGGTCGCCTCCACGCCCATGTGCTGGCGCGTCACCAGCAGCGCCGCCTGGCGCGATTCGCTCGCTGGGTGAAGTTCCAGCCGATAGCGCGGCTTGCCCAGGCCGGTGCGGTTGAGGCGTGCTTCCAGTGCGTCGAGCTCGTGGCGCTCGTCGATGTTCTGCGCCAGGTGTTCGGCGTCGAGCGGGGTGAAGTCGATCAGGGCCTCGAGCACGCGCGGATCGAAACGGTGCGCGTTGCGCGCGATCGCCTCGCGCGCGCCGGCGTACGCCAGCAGCAGCCGTTCCAGCGCCACGCCGGTGATCGGCGGCTCGCCGGCCGCCGGCACCAGCGCGGCGCCCTCGACCGCGTTGCCGGCCAGGTACGCGTCCAGCGCCGCGTCGTCCTTCAGGTACAGCTCGGTCTTGCCCTGCTTGATCTTGTACAGCGGCGGCAGGCCGATGTAGACGTGGCCGCGCTCGATCAACTCCGGCATCTGCCGGAAGAAGAAGGTCAGCAGCAGGGTGCGGATGTGGGAGCCGTCCACGTCCGCGTCGGTCATGATGATGATCTTGTGGTAGCGCAGCTTGTCCGCGTTGTACTCGTCCTTGCCGATGCCGGTGCCGAGCGCGGTGATCAGCGTGCCGACCTCCGCCGACGACAGCATGCGGTCGAAGCGCGCGCGCTCGACGTTGAGGATCTTGCCGCGCAGCGGCAGCACCGCCTGGTTCTTGCGGTTGCGGCCCTGCTTGGCCGAGCCGCCGGCCGAATCGCCCTCGACGATGAACAGTTCCGACAGCGCCGGATCCTTTTCCTGGCAGTCGGCGAGCTTGCCCGGCAGGCCAGCGATGTCCAGCGCGCCCTTGCGCCGGGTCAGGTCGCGGGCCTTGCGCGCCGCTTCGCGGGCGCGCGCGGCGTCGACGATCTTGCCGGCGATGGCGCGGGCTTCGTTGGGGTGTTCCTGCAGGAACTCCTCCAAACGTGCACCGAACGTGCTTTCAACGACCGGCCTGACGTCGGAGCTGACCAGCTTTTCCTTGGTCTGCGACGAGAAGCTCGGATCCGGCACCTTGACCGACAGCACCGCGATCATGCCTTCGCGCATGTCGTCGCCGGACAGGTTGACCTTGGCCTGCCTGGCGATCCCGTTCTGCTCGATGTAGTTGCTGAGCGTGCGCGTCAATGCGGCGCGGAAGCCGATCAGGTGGGTGCCGCCATCCTTCTGCGGGATGTTGTTGGTGAAGCAGAACATCGTTTCCTGGTAGCTGTCGGTCCACTGCAGGGCGACGTCGACGGTGATGCCGTTCTGTTCGCCCGACACCGAGATTACGTTCGGGTGCAGGGGCGTCTTGAGCTGCGCCAGGTGCTCGACGAACGAGCGGATGCCGCCCTCGTACTGGAACACGTCGCGCTTGCCCTCGCCGCGTTCGTCGACCAGGGCGATGCGCACGCCGGAATTGAGGAACGACAGCTCGCGCAAGCGCTTGGCGAGGATGTCGTAATGGAATTCGACGTCGCTGAAGATCTCGACCGCCGGCTTGAAGCGCAGCAGCGTGCCGCGCTTGTCGGACGCTTCGAGTTGCTTGAGCGGATACAACGGCTCGCCAAGCGAATATTCCTGGCGGTAATGATGGCCGTCGCGCCAGATGTCGAGCCAGAGGTGCTCGCTCAGGGCGTTGACCACGGACACGCCGACGCCGTGCAGCCCGCCGGAGACCTTGTAGCTGTTGTCGTCGAACTTACCGCCGGCGTGCAGCACGGTCATGATGACCTCGGCCGCCGAGACGTGTTCTTCCTTGTGGATGTCGACCGGGATGCCGCGGCCGTTGTCGGCCACCGAGCAGGATCCGTCGTCGTGCAGCGTCACCGTGACCTCGTCGGCGTGGCCGGCCAGCGCCTCGTCGATCGAGTTGTCGACCACCTCGAACACCATGTGGTGCAGGCCGGTGCCGTCGTGCACGTCGCCGATGTACATGCCCGGGCGCTTGCGCACGGCTTCGAGCCCGCGCAGGACGGTGATCTTGCTGGAATCGTAGGTTTGCAGGGCCGGGGGGGCGGCTTCGGGTGCGGCGTGGTCGTGTTGTTGCGACATGCAGTGACAGGCTCCCGCGATGCCGCCGGACGCTGGGCCGGCGCATCAAAGACACATTAGCTATGGATGCGTGAAGTATAGCAATCCTGCCGCCTCGCCCGGGGCAGTCACGCCGGCGGAGATGCCGTGCCTTCAGCAACGAGGATGCCGTGTTCCACGTGGAACACGGCGGGCGGCGGCAGCATGTGCGCGCTGCCGGCAGGCGCCTCGGTGCCGGTGATCAACACCTGCGCCCCGTAGTCCTGCAGGCGCCGCAGCACCTGGTCCTGGTGGCGGCGATCCAGCTCCGAGGCAAGGTCGTCCAGCGCCACGACCGGCCATTCGCCACGCCGTGCGGCCTGGTGTTCGGCCTGGGCCAGCAGCGCTGACAGGGCCGTGAGCTTGGCCTGGCCCCGGGACAGCGCCTCTCGGCCCGGAATGCGCGCGTGATCGATCCGCCAATCGGCACGATGCGGGCCGACCGAGGTGAAACCGGTGGCCAGGTCACGTTCCCTGGACAGCAGCAGCGCATCCGCCAACGACAGCTCCTCCTGGCGCCAGCCCGGCAGGAATTGCAGGGTCGAGCCCTCCGCCACCGGCAACAGCATGGCAGCCGTGGCCTGCAGGTAGGGTTGCAACTGCTCCAGATAGTGCTGGCGATAGCGGGTCAGCAGGGTCCCTACGGCGTCGAGTTCATGCTCCCAGGCGTCCAGCTGGGCGTCGCGGATTCGTCCCTTTAGCAGGCTGTTGCGCTGCTTCAGGGCGCGGCCGTAACGGCGCCAGAGCCGCAGGAATTCAGGTTCCACGTGGAACAAACCCCAATCCATGAACCGGCGGCGAGGCTCGGCCGGGCCCATCACCAGCGCGTGGCTGCCCGGCTCGAAGGTCACCACGGCCAGCGCCGCACACAGGTCGCCGAGTTGCGCGAGTGGCGCGCCATCCAGGCGCCCCTCCCAGGTCTGTCCGTTGTGGCGCAGGCCGGCGCGGCGGCTGCGACCGGAAACCTGCTCCGACCACTCGACGAACACCGCCAGGGACGGTGCGCCCGTGCGGACCAGGCCGTCGCGCACGCGGCCGCGGAAACTGCGGCCGTAGGCCATCAGGTGCAGCGCCTCCAACAGGCTGGACTTGCCGTCGCCGTTGCCGCCGAGGATCAGGTTCAGGCCTGGGCCCGGGGCAAACCCGACCTGGTCGAAACAACGCAACCCGCCCACCTGCAGTCGCGTCACCCGCATGGTCGGGACCCGCGGCGCTGCGGACGGCCCCAAGCAAAACGCCCGGTGGGCGCCGGGCGTTTGCGTTCCACGTGGAACAGACCGGGCATCGTCAGAGACGCAGCGGCATCACCACGTGCCGGCATTTCTCGCTGCCCGCCTCACGCACCAGTGCCGAGGAGTTGGCATCCCGCAACTGCAGCACGACATGCTCGTCGCGCAGCGCCGAGAGGGCGTCGAGCAGGTAATTGACGTTGAAGCCGATCGCCAGGGCGTCGACCTTGGTCTCGGCCTCGACTTCCTCCTGCGCCTCCTCCTGCTCCGGGTTGTGCGCGCTGATCTTCAGCTGCCCCGGGGAAACCTCGACGCGGACGCCACGATACTTCTCGTTGGACAGGATCGCCGCACGTTGCAGGGCCGCGCGCAGCACTTCCCGGTCGATCCGGACCTCGCGGTCGGCGCCGATCGGGATGACCGCCTCGTAATCGGGGAAACGGCCGTCGATCAGCTTGCTGGTGAAGGTGACATCGTCGCGCTTGACCCGGATGTGGCTGCGACCGACTTCCAGCTCCAGCGCGCGATCGCCGCCTTCGAGCAGCCGCTGCAGTTCGGTCACGCCCTTGCGCGGCACGATGATCTGGCGCTTGGCATTGGCGCCGGCGTCCAGCGGTGCCTCGCATAGCGCCAGGCGATGGCCGTCGGTGGCCACGCACCGCAGCACCTGGTCGCGCAGGTCGAACAGCAGCCCGTTGAGGTAATAGCGCACGTCCTGCTGCGCCATCGCGAAGGCGGTGCGCTCGATCAGTTCCTTCAACGCCGCTTCCGGCACCTGCACGCGCTCGGTGGCTTCGACCTCGTCCACCGACGGGAAGTCGTTGGCCGGCAAGCTGGCCAGGGTGAAGCGGCTGCGCCCCGCCTGGACCGTGACCTTGTCGCCGGCCTGGGAGACGGTGATCTTGCTGCCGTCGGGCAGCGCCCGCACGATTTCGAACAGCTTGCGCGCCGGGATCGTCGTTTCGCCGTCCTGGGCATCGTCCACCGCCTGCCGGGCGACCATCTCCACTTCCAGGTCGGTGCCGGTCAGGGACAACTGGCCGTCCTTGACCTGCACCAGCAGGTTGGCCAGCACCGGCAGGGTCTGGCGCCGCTCGACGACGTTGACGACCTGCGCCAGCGGTTTCAGGAAGACTTCGCGTTGCAGGCTGAAGCGCATGCGGACCCCTTGCCCTGTCGTGGTTTCTCGGCCCGGGCATCCAGGCTTTGAAAGGATGGATAAATCAAGAACAGTGGTGGTGCTGGTGTGCTGTAAAGCCGGTGATAACAACTGCAAGACATTGATTTAAAACAGAAAACATGAAAGGCCAGCCTGTGTGCAAACGGCTCCGGCGTTACCGGACAAGCTGTGGACAAGTTGGCCGCGCCGGCCGCGCCTGCTTGTTATACACAGCTTGTCCCCGGCCCATCCACCCGCTCCCGTTTTGCCGTCCCGCGCCACGCCTGGCACCGTTGCCCCGGCCTATTCGCTGAGCTTGCGGATCAGCTTGTCCCAGTCCTCGCGCAGTTTGCCGTCGGTCTCCAGCAGGTGCTTGATCTGGCGGCAGGCGTGCAGCACGGTGGTGTGGTCGCGGCCGGCGAAGGCGTCGCCGATTTCCGGCAGGCTGTGTTCGGTCAGTTCCTTGGCCAGCGCCATCGCCATCTGCCGCGGCCGGGCCAGCGAACGCGTCCGCCGTTTCGACAACAAATCCTTGATCTGCAGGCCGTAGTAGTCTGCCACGACCTTCTGGATGTTGGCGATGCTGATCGCCTGCTGCTGCGCGCGCAACAGGTCGCGCAGGGTCTCCTGGGCGAACTCCGCGGTGATCGCGCGGCCGGTGAAGTTGGCGCGCGCCGCCAGCGTGTTGAGCGCGCCTTCCAGGTCGCGCACGTTCGAACGCATCTTCTTGGCGATCAGGAAGGCGACGTCCTCGGGGATCATGACGCCGCGCTCGCGTGCCTTGGACAGCACGATCTGGGCACGGGTCTCGAAATCCGGCGGGTCGATCGCCACAGACAGCCCCCAGCCCAGCCGCGACTTCAGCCGCGGCTCCAGGCCGTCGACCTCGCGCGGATAGCGGTCGCAGGTGAGGATGATCTGCTGCTTGCCGTCGAACAGCGCGTTGAAGGTGTGGAAGAACTCCTCCTGGGTGCGGTCCTTTCCGGCGAAGAACTGGATGTCGTCGATCAGCAACGCGTCGATGCCCTGGAACTGGCGCTTGAACGCCTCCATGCCGCCGCTGGTCTTGTCGTACAGCGCCTTGGTGAAGGCGCTCATGAACTGTTCCGAGCGCAGGTACATCACCTTCATGCCCGGGCGGTTGGCGCGCATCGCGTTGCCGGCGGCGAACATCAGGTGGGTCTTGCCCAGGCCGGTGCCGCCGTACAGCAGCAGCGGGTTGTGGGCGCGGTCGCCGGGTTGCTGCGCGGCCTGCCACGCGGCGGCGCGGCCCAGCTGGTTGCTGCGGCCTTCGACGAAATTGTCGAAGGTGTAGTGGTTGTCGAGGTGGCCCTGGAAGGGTTCCGGCGTCGCCGCGCGCGCCGGGGCCGGTGTCGCGGCCTTGCCCCCGGTGTCGAGCACGCGCCGGAACGAACCGATCTCCAGGCTGACATCGGGCTTGCCGGCGAAGTGCGCGAGCAGCTCGCGGATCCGCGCCAGGTATCGCGCGCGCACCTCTTCCATGACGAAGGCATTGGGCGCGTACAGCACGTAGGCGTCGTCGCGCAGGCTGGCCTGCAGTGGTTTGAGCCAGGTGTGGACGTCCTCGGCCGGGAATTCGGCTTCGAGGCGTTCGAGGCAACGGGGCCAGGCATCCATGGGGTCGACTGCTACCGAAAGGCTGGCCGCGCGACGCGCGTGGCGTCGCGATGCGGAAACAACGGGATGCAGCAGCCTACCACCGCACCCCGGGGGGCGCACCCGGCGCCGGACGCGGCCGGCACGGCCGAAAGCGCAGGCGCGCGCATGCCATGCCGATGCGCCCGTGGTTGACCCGCCTCTGGGCGCCAGCTATCATTTCGAGTCTTTTCCGTCGCTTAACCGCACGAGCCCGTCATGGCCACCAAGCGCACCTACCAGCCCAGCAACCTCAAGCGCAAGCGCGACCACGGCTTCCGTGCCCGCATGGCGACCGCCGACGGCCGCAAGATCCTCGCGCGTCGCCGCGCCAAGGGCCGCAAGCGCCTCTGCGCCTGACGGCCATGGTTGCCGCGGCCGGCCGTGATGGCCGCCGCCCATGAGCCCGACACCTTCGCCCGGAGCCCCGGACGCCCGCTTCCCGCGCACTGCCCGGGTACGCGCGCGCGCCGATTACACGCGCGTGTTCGAAGCCGGGCGCCGCATCGCCGCCCCGCAACTGACCCTGCACTGGCTGCGCGACGGACAACCGCCGCGCCTGGGCCTGGCGGTGTCGCGCAAGGTCGACCCGGATGCCGTCGGCCGCAACCGCATCAAGCGCTGCCTGCGCGACCAGTTCCGCAGGATCCGCGGCACGCTGCAGGATGGTGCCTACGTGCTGGTCGCGCGCCCCGCCGCGGCGCAGGCCGGCAATCCCGCGTTGCGCGCGGCGCTGCTGGCGTTGCTGCAACGCGCGGGCGCGTTGCCGCCACCGGATGCGCCCGGCACAATGCCCGCTTCCGATTGCGATCGGCCTTCCCCCCTTCCGCTGCCGCGCGCCCGCGCCGGTTGATCCTGCCCGAGCGCGTCGCCATGAACCTGTCGCCATGAACCAGACCCGTACTTTCCTGATCTTCGCCTGGCTGGCGGTGGCCACCTTGTTGTTCATGGCCTGGAGCCGCGAGCAGGGACCAGCGTCGTCCGCGGCCCCTGCAGCGGCGGCCCCCGCGATCGCCACCGGCGCTGGCGACAGCACGATCCCGGTGGTGACCGGCGCCAACGTGCCGAAAACGCCGAGCGCGCAGATGTCCGCGCCGCCCGCAGAGGACGAAGCCACGGCCGCGGCCCCGCAGGCGCCGGTGATCAGCGTCACCACCGACGTGTTGCGGGTGCAACTCGACGGCGGCGCCATCCGTCAGGCGGACCTGCTGCGCTACCCGCAGACCACCGCGCCAGGCAGCCCGCCGATGCGCCTGTTCGCATCCGACGCCGCGCATTTCTTCCAGGCGCAGAGCGGTTGGGTCAGCAGCACCGGGGCGGCGCCGAGCCACGAAGCCGGCTTCGTGCCGGTCGAACCCAGGCGCGACTACACGCTTGCCGCTGGCGCCGACCAGGTCGCGGTTCCGTTCCTGTGGACCGGGCCGGACGGCGTCAGCATCCGCCGGACCTACGTGTTCACCCGCGGCGACTACGCGGTACAGGTGCGCGACGAAGTCGCCAATGCCGGCGCGTCCCCCTGGCAGGGCTACGTCTACCGGCAATTGCTGCGGGTCCCGCCGGCGGTCAAGAGCGGCTTCACCCATCCGGAGTCCTACAGCTTCCACGGCGCGGCCTGGTTCAGCGCGCAGGACAAGTTCGAGAAGCGCAAGTTCGCCAAGTACGACGACGGCGGCGCGCTGGACAAGCGCGTCACCGGCGGCTGGATCGCGATGCTGCAGCACCACTTCTTCGCCGCGTGGATCCCGGGCGACAAGGACGCGAGCACCTTCTCGCTGGCGTCGCCCAGCGGCCCCGGCGGACAGCAGCAGGCGCTGGTGCGCGAGCTCGGGCCCGGCGTGGCGGTCGCGCCAGGCGCCAGCGCCAGTACCAGTGCGCGGTTGTGGGTCGGGCCCAAGCTGGTCAAGCAGATCGAGGCCCAGCACGTGGTCGGGCTGGAGCGCGCGGTCGATTTCAGCAGCTACGCGATCATGGCCTGGATCGCCGGCCTGTTGTTCTCGGTGCTGGCGTTCCTGCACGGCGTGTTCGGCAACTGGGGCTGGGCGATCATCGGCCTGGTGGTGATCATCAAGGCGCTGATGTATCCGTTGTCCGCCGCGCAGTACAAGTCGGCGGCGAAGATGCGCCGCTTCCAGCCGCGCATCGAGCAGCTCAAGGAGCGCTACGGCGACGACAAGCAGAAGTTCCAGATGGCGATGATGGAGCTGTACAAGAAGGAGAAGATCAACCCGGCCGGCGGCTGCCTGCCGGTGCTGGTGCAGATGCCGGTATTCCTCGCGCTGTACTGGACGTTGCTGGAGTCGGTGGAGCTGCGGCAGGCGCCGTGGATCGGCTGGATCCACAACCTGACCGCACCCGATCCCTACTTCATCCTGCCGGCGATCAACATCGCGGTGATGTGGGCCACGCAGAAGCTGACGCCGACCCCGATCGCCGATCCGATGCAACGCAGGATGATGCAGTACATGCCGGTGGCAATGGGCGTGATGTTCGCGTTCTTCCCCGCGGGCCTGGTGCTGTACTGGGTCACCAACGGCAGCCTCGGCCTGCTGCAGCAGTGGTGGATGACCAAGGTCCACGGCCAGCCGGCGCCGGCCAAGGCCTGATCCCCGCGCCGGAGCCTTCGAAGCCCGCCGCTCGGCGGGCTTCGCGTTTGCGCATCGTGCGCGCGATATCCCGTGCCGATGCGGCACACTGCCGGCAGGAATACGGTTGCCCGCATGCCCGACCACGACACCATCGCCGCGATCGCCACCGCCGCCGGCAGCGCCGGGGTCGGGATCGTGCGGATTTCGGGCGCGCGCAGCCGCGGGATCGCGCAGGCGGTGTGCGGCCGCGCATTGGCCCCACGTCACGCGCACCACGTGGTTTTCAGCGCCGCCGACGGCGCCACCATCGACGACGGCATCGCCCTGTATTTCGCCGCCCCCGCCAGCTATACCGGCGAGGACGTGGTCGAACTGCAGGCGCATGGCAGCCCGGTGCTCCTGCAGCAACTGCTGGCGCGCTGCTGCGCGCTGGGCGCGCGGATCGCGCGCGCCGGCGAATTCAGCGAACGCGCGTTCCGCAACGGCAAGCTCGACCTGGCGCAGGCCGAAGCCGTCGCCGACCTGATCGCCGCCGGCGACGAACGCGCCGCGCGCGCGGCCCGGCGTTCGCTGGACGGCGAATTCTCGCGCCGGGTCGAGGCCCTGGCCGCGGACCTGCTGGCATTGCGGGTGCAGGTCGAGGCGGCGATCGACTTCGCCGACGAGCCGCTGGATACGCTCGGCGGCGCGGCGATGCGCGCGCGGCTCGCGGCGGGCGAACGTGCGCTGGCCGAGCTGGTCGCCGCCGCCGAACGCGGGCGCAGGTTGCGCGACGGGCTGCACGCGGTGATCGTCGGCCCGCCCAATGCCGGCAAGAGCTCGTTGCTCAACGCCCTGGCCGGCGCCGACCGCGCGATCGTCACCGAGATCGCCGGCACCACCCGCGACCTGCTGCAGGAAACCATCCGCAGCGACGGCGTCGAGCTGACCCTGGTCGACACGGCCGGTTTGCGCGAGGGTGGCGATGCGATCGAGCGCGAAGGCATGCGCCGCGCACGCGCCGAACTCGCGCGCGCCGACCTTGCGGTGGTGGTGCTCGACGCACGCGATCCGCGGTCCGGCCGCGATGCCGTCGCCGCGGCGGTCGCCGCGGTCCCGCAACGCCTGTGGCTGCACAACAAGGCCGACCTGCTGCCGGCATCCGCCGCCATCCCGCACGGCAGCGAAGAACTGCGGGTTTCGGCGCGCACCGGCGCGGGCCTGGAGGACTTGCATGCGCGCCTCAGGAGCCTGGCGCTGGGCGTCGGCGCGGATGCCGGCGAGGGCAGCTTCAGTGCCCGCGCGCGCCAGGTCGAGGCACTGCGCCGTGCCGCAGTCGAGCTGGCCTCCGCCGCGCTTGCCCTCGACGACGAGGCGCTCGACCTCGCCGCCGAAGCCCTGCGCCGGGGTCATGACGCCCTCGGCGAGATCACCGGGCGGATCGTGCCGGATGCGCTACTGGGTCACATTTTCTCGACCTTCTGCATCGGCAAGTAGCGCCAGCACGCCCGTTCAGCGGCGCCGGGAGTTGACAAATGGCCCGCGCTGTCGCGTCCTACGCATACGTGCGCCCACGCACAGTACAGGGGAGCGTTTCCGATGTTCGTTGCAAATGCCTTGCAGGCGCGGCCGGCGTGGTTCCGGCTGGCCGCCGTATTCGTGGTGATCTGCGCCTTCGCCGGGTGCAAGAAGGACCAGACCGCCGCCGCGCCGGATGCCGGCACCGCGCCCACCACCCAGGCCCCGCCGCCGCCGGCGGTGTCGGACAAGGTCAACGCGATGAGCGCCGACCAGCTGCGCGACGCGGCGAGCACCGCGCTGCGCGAGCAGCGCCTGTACGCGCCGGCCGGCGACAACGCGATGGAGTACTACCTGGCGCTGCGCGACAAGCAGCCCAACGACCCGGCCGTGTCCAGCGCACTGACCGACCTGATGCCGTACGCGCTGATCGCCACCGAGCAGAGCATCGGCCGCGACGACTTCAGCGAAGGCCAGCGCCTGTACGCACTGATGGAGAAGGCCGACGCCAAGGCGCCGGCGCTGCCGCGCCTGAAGCAGGCCATCGCCGATGGCCAGGCCTCGCTGGCGCAGCGCACGGCGCAGGCGGCGCTGCAGACCGAGGAAGAAGCCAAGCGCCAGGCGGAACTGGAGAAGCAGCGCGCGGCCGACCAGAAGAAGGCGCAGGAAGACGCGGCGCAGAAGATCGCCGCGCAGCAGGCCGAGGCGCAACGCGCGGCCGCCACCGCCGCGGCGCCGGTGACGCAGCCGCAGCGCCCGGCGCAGCAGGCGCCGGCACCGGCGCAGGAGCAGCCGGCCGCGACCCCGCCGCCGGCCCCGACACCGGCCGCGCCGAGGGTATCGAACGAACTGCGCCCGATCAGCCTGCCGGCCCCGAGCTATCCGCGCGAAGCCGAGCGCCGTCGCCGTTCCGGCTCGGTCGAAGTCGAGTTCACCGTCGGCACCGACGGCAGCGTGACCTCGGCGCGGGTGGTGCAGGCATCGCCGCCGCGGGTGTTCGACCGCGAAGCGCTGTCGGCGGTCAACCGCTGGCGCTTCCAGCCGGTCGGTTCGCCGGTGACCACGCGCCGCACGATCCAGTTCAAGCCGGCCGACTGAGTCCCGCCAGGCCGGGCCGATGCGGCCCGATACCCACGAAGCCCGGCCTTGTGCCGGGCTTCGTCTTGCGTGCCGCAGCCCCGATCAGGCGGAGACCGCCAGGCTTTCCTGGTGGTAGCGGCGGATGGCGGCGTACCACAGCAGCGCGGCCAGGCCGAGGCCGGCGGCCAGGTAGACCAGCCACTGTTGCGCGGCGATCGGCTCGCTGCGGATCACTTTCAACAGCATCTGGTTCTGCGCCAGGAACGGCACCGCGAACATCCACAGCTGGTTTTTCACCGGGCTGACCATCAGCACCACGGTCGGGATGATCGGCAGCAGGATCAGCAGGCCGGTGTAGCTCTGCGCCTCCTTCACCGACTTGGCGCCGGCGGCGATGAAAGTCAGCAGGCTTCCGCCCAGGAACACCATCGGCAGCAGCACCAGCAGCATCACCGCCATTTCCCGGCCGCCCATCGCCAGCTGCTTGGCGATCCCCGGCGCGAACGCCGCGCCGACGCGGAATGCCAGCAGCGTCAGCACCAGCGCGACCACGCCGACGCTGCACGCAGCGGCGATCTTGCCGCTGACGATGGCGCCGCGCCGCGCCGGCGTGGCCAGCAGCGGTTCCAGCGATTGCCGTTCGCGTTCGCCGGCGGTGGTGTCGAGCACCAGTTGCAGGCTGCCGATGAAGGCGCCGAGGATCAGCAGGTACGGCAGCAGCATCGCCGCGAGCGTCGCGCCGCGGGCCTCGGGCGTGGACAGGTCCTTGTGCGAAACCGTCAACGGTGCGGCGACGCCGGGATTGATCCCGCGCGCGAGCAGGCGCAGCGCCCCCACCTGCTGGCTGTACAGGCCGAGCACCGTCTCCAGCCGCTTGACCGGGATGTCCGCGTCCTGGCGGGTGGAGTCGTGCACGATCTCCACCAGCGCCGGCGTGCCTTCGCGCCAGTGGCTGGCGTAGTCGTCGCCGATCCGCAGGTAGACGTCCTCGTCCTGCGCGCGGATCGCCGCGTCCGGGTCGGCCACCTGCTTGCGCGCGATGCCCTGGCCGCCGAGCCAGGCCACCAGGTTGGGCGCGTGCTCGGCGCCGACGATCGCGATCGCCAGCGGCTTTTCCATCTGCTCCTTGGCCTTGCTCTCGCCGATGGTGGCCATGCCCAGGAACAGCAGCGGCCCCAGCAACGGCCCCAGCAGCAGCGTCAGCAGCAGCGTGCGGCGGTCGCGAACCAGTTCCCGCAACTCCTTCTTCCAGACGATCCACAGCGCCTTCATGCGTGCAATCCTTCTTCAGATCCGATCAGCTGGACGAATGCGTCCTCAAGGTTGTCTTCGCCGGTCTGCGCGCGCAGCGCGTCGGCGCTGCCCTGCGCGACCACGCGGCCGTGCGCCACCACCACGATGCGGTCGCAGAGGGCCGCGACCTCCTGCATGATGTGGCTGGAGAAGATCACGCAGCGGCCTTCGCCGCGCAGCCGTCGCAGGAAGTCGCGCAGGCCGCGGGTGGTCATCACGTCCAGGCCGTTGGTCGGTTCGTCGAGGATCACGTTGCGCGGGTCGTGCACCAGCGCGCGCGCGATCGCGGTCTTGGTGCGCTGGCCCTGGCTGAACCCCTCGGTCTGGCGATCGAGGAAGTCCTCCATCTGCAGCGCGGTGGCCAGTTGCCGGGTGCGTTCGTCGATCAGCGCCGGCGCCATGCCGTGCAGTTCGCCGAAGTAGCGGATGTTCTCGCGCGCGGTCAGGCGCTTGTACACGCCGCGGGCATCGGGCAGCACGCCGAGCGCGCGGCGCGCGGCTTCCGCATCGGCGGCGACGTCGCGGCCGTCGACCAGCACCCGCCCGCTTTCGGGCTGCATCAGCGTGTACAGCATCCGCAACGTGGTGGTCTTGCCGGCGCCGTTGGGGCCGAGCAGGCCGGTGATCTCGCCGTCGCGGGCCTCGAAGCCGACGTCGTCGACGGCGACCACGCGGGTCTTGTCCTTGCCCTTGCCGGGAAAGGTCTTGCGCAGGTGTTCTGCGACGATCATGGGTGGTGTCCTCTGTGATGGGCGCCGGCGGCGCTCACGGCTCCCAGCCGTTGAACGAAACGAAGGGCGGCACGTAGCCGAGCGTGTCCAGGCACTTGCCGTCGAGTGCCTTCGCATCGGCGGTCTGCAGGAACTGCGCGAACAGCTTGGGCATGCAGCCGGCGCCGATCACGTTGTGGCCCTGGCCGCGCAGCACGAGCAGGCGGGCGTTGGGCAGGGTCTTCACCACGTCCTCGCCGTAGCGCGGTGGCGTGACCGGGTCGAATTCGCCTTCCAGCACCAGCGCCGGCACCGTGGACGCCAGCGGCTGGTGGAAATCGGCCGGCATCGCGCCCTTGGGCCACAGCGCGCACTGCGCACCCAGGAATTCGGAGAACTGGTTGCCCAGCAGCGTGCCCTCGGCGTCGGGATCGGCCTGGAATCCGGAAGCGTCCTCGCTGCAGATCACCGAAAGCTGCATGCCCATCGCCATCTGGTCGCCGAGGCTGCTGCCCAGCATCCTGGACAGCGCCATCAAGCCGTCGTAGCGGCCGTGCGCGGCCTCGCCCAGCTGCAGCGGCAGCAGCGACGACACCAGCGGCATGTAGGCATACATGCGCATCAGGCCGGCCACAGCGTCGGGTTGCAGGCGCTCTTCCCTCGACGCACCGGTGGCGGCGTCGCGATAGCGCACCAGCGGCGGGTCGGCGCGCAGTGTCGCCATCAGCGCGTCGAGTTGCGCGCGCGGGTGGCCGACGGCGGACGTGCAGGCGACCGATTCCTCGCACCTGGCGAACTGCAGGTCGAGCGCGCGTTCCAGGTTCCCGGCGAAATCGTTGCCGAGGATCAGGCTGTTCGGCGCCACCGAGTCGAGCACGATCGCGCGGGTGCTGGCGGGATGGCGCATCGCGTACTGCTGCGCCACCCGGGTGCCGTAGGAGATGCCGACCAGGTCGAGCTGCGGCACGCCCAACGCGATCCGCACCGCTTCAAGGTCGCGCACGGCGTCGGTGGTGGTGTAGAAGCGCAGGTCGGCATGCCTGGACAGCGTGTCGCGGCAACGTTCGGTGGCCGCGCGCACGGCGGCCAGGTCGCTGCCGTCGAACGCATCGTCTTCGGGCTTGCACTTCAGCGGATTGGACTTGCCGGTGCCACGCTGGTCGAGCAGGAACACGTTGCGGTGCTTGAGCACGTCGCGGAACGCGGGCGCGACCTGCGGGTAGGTGTCGACCGCGGACTGGCCGGGACCGCCGGCGAGCATGAACACCGCGTCCGCCGCGACCTCGGCGTCGGCCGCGGCCGGGACCCAGGCGAGGTTGAGGGCGAGCTTGCGCCCGTCCGGTCGCGCCGGGTCCTCCGGCACCGAAAACGTTCCGCACTGGGCCTCGACGCTGGCCGGCCCGAACTGCGCGGCCAGCGTGCAGGGCCTGAACGCGATGCGGCCGAACATGCGGGGCGGAGGTGGCGTTGCGATGGCTGGCGCCTTGGTGGCCTCGGCCGCGACGCTGGCGGCCGGCCGGTCCGCCGGCCCGGCGCGTTGGTCGCGCCAGTAGCGGTAGCCGAACATGCCGGCGACGAGCAACAGCGCCAACAGGATCCTGATCTTGCGTGGCATCGTGGTGGTACTCCCCTTTGAAATCCAGGTTTCAGTCGCCGGCGTGCGGCGGGTTGCCGTCGGGCAGGAAAATCGCTTCGATCGTTTCACCGAACAGCCGCGCGACGCGGAAGGCCAGCGGCAGGCTCGGGTCGTACTTGCCGGTTTCCAGCGCGTTGACGGTCTGGCGCGAGACGTCCAGGCGTTCGGCCAGCTCGCCCTGCGACCAGCCGAAGCGCTCGCGCAACTCGCGGATGCGGCTGTCCATGGGGCTTACCGGAACCGGCGCACGACCGCGATCTTGGCCAGCCCGTAGACCAGGCAGACCAGCGGGAACATCCAGATCATCGCCACTCCGGCCGGCACGTCGATCACACGTGCCAGCTGCAGGAAGCCGCCGGCCATGTACAGCAGCGACACCAGCGCGGTGGCCAGGCTCACCGCTTCCAGCTCGATCTGCCGTTGCAGCTCGTCGGCATCGCGGATGAAGCGGACGATGGCGCGCAGCATCAGCGCGATCGGCGGCACCGGCAGCAAGGCGACCAGCGCCCGCAATGCCGGCTCGTCGACCCGCTTGAGCAGCCACATCGATGCGAACAGCAGCACGATGTAGCCGCCCATCGCCGGCACGAAGTCCCGCAGGTAGCGGCGCCGCACCGCCAGGGTCGACGAATCGCAGCCGTCGGGCAGGCGCCAGCGCAGGAAGGCGGCGAACAGCAGCCCGCCGCCCAGGCCCAGCAGGATGCCCCGGGCCATGGGCGGCACCGCCACCAGGTGTGGCAGCAGCACGGCGCCCACCAGCAGCAGCACGGCGGCGGTGAGCAGGGCGACGGGTTTCAGCAGCATGGCGCATGGCCTGTCAAGGAAGCTTGACAGTAGTCTGGAGCCTCCGTCCCTTGTCTGTCAAGCGAGCTTGACAACACGGCCGGGCCACTTGCTGCTGAGGGACTTCTCCGCTGGGTGGGGGACTCGCGCTTTGCGACCGTCCCGGGGGCTGTCGCGCGAGCCGGAACGCCGCGCGCGCGAGCGCGTGGCCGGGGATCCGCCGCCCGCGCCTACTTGCTGCTGACGTACTTCTCGCGGCGGATCTGCGGCACGGCCAGGCCTGCTTCCTTCAGCGCCTCGAAACAGGCATCGACCATGTTCGGGTTGCCGCACAGGTAGGCGATGTCGGTTTCCGGGTCCGGCGCGAACTCCGCCAGGAACTGCTGCACATACCCGTGGCGCACGTCCGGGTGCGGCGCGTCCGGCACGATCCGCGAGAAGCACGGCACGAAGCGGAAGCGGTCCGGATGGCGGTCGGCGAAGGCGCGGAACTCGTCGCCGTACAGCAGCTCGTCGGGCGAGCGCGCGCCGAACAGCAGCACCACCGAGACGTCGCGTTGCGCGAACAACGCCTCCAGCTGCGGCAGCATCGCCCGGTACGGGGTGACGCCGGTGCCGGTGGCGATCAGGAGGTATCGGCGGTTGGCGTCGGCCGGGGCCAGGCAGAAGCGACCGTAGGGGCCACTGGCGTCGATCCGCCCGCCGGGCTCGAGCCCTTCGAACAGCGCGGTCGCGGCGCCGCCGGCGACGTAGCTGACCGCGATCTCGACCGCGTCGCCGGGCCCCCGCGCATGGTCGTGGAGGGTGGCCAGCGAATACGAGCGCTTGGTCGCGGTGCCGTCGGCGTAGTGGAAATGCACCTGCAGGAACTGGCCGGGGATGAACGCCAGCGGTTGTCCGTCGTCACGAACGAACGACAGGTGGGCGATGGTCGGTGCCAGCATCCGGCGCGCGACGAGCTTGAGGGGGAAATGGACGATGGCCAAGGAATCGCAGCACGGACGACGGCCGGAGCGCGGCCACGCGGCCGCCTATACTACCGGCTTCGCCGCGCCCGCCGCGGCCCCGAGCATCCCCGACATGGCTTCCGACCACGCTTCCAGCGGCGTGCCGGCGCCCGCGGCATCGCCGCCGGCGCTGTCGATCCGCGACCTGCGCAAGACCTACGACACCGGCGTGCAGGCGCTCAAGGGCGTGTCGCTGGAGGTTGCGCCCGGCGACTTCTACGCGTTGCTGGGCCCCAACGGCGCCGGCAAGTCGACCCTGATCGGGATCGTCAGCTCGCTGGTCAACAAGACCTCGGGCGAAGTCCGCGTGTTCGGCGTCGACCTGCATGCGGATCGCGACGCGGCGATGCGCCTGCTCGGGCTGGTGCCGCAGGAACTGAACTTCAACATGTTCGAGAAGCCGCGCGACATCCTGGTCAACTACGCGGGCTTCTACGGCATTGCGCGGGCCGAGGCGCTGCTGCGCGCGGAGCAGGAACTCAGGCGCGCGCAACTGTGGGACAAGGCCGACAGCATGGCGCGCACGCTGTCGGGCGGGATGAAGCGCAGGCTGATGATCGCGCGGGCGATGATGACCCGGCCGCGCCTGCTGATCCTGGACGAGCCGACCGCGGGCGTCGACATCGAGATCCGCCGCGGCATGTGGAAGTCGCTTCGCGAGATCAACGCCGCCGGCACCACCATCATCCTCACCACGCACTACCTGGAGGAAGCCGAGAGCCTGTGCCGCAACCTGGCGATCATCGACCGCGGCACGATCGTGCAGCAGGGGCCGATGCGCAGCCTGCTGGCGACGCTGGACGTCGAGGGCTTCCTGCTCGACATCGACGGCCGCCTGCCGCCGGCATTGCCGCAGATCGAAGGCACCTCGCTGGTCGCCAGCGACGACCACACGCTGGATGTCGAGATGCCGCGTGCCATGGACCTCAACCGCGTGTTCGCAAGCCTCGACGCCGCCGGCATCCGCGTGCGTTCGATGCGCACCAAGTCCAACCGGCTGGAGGAGCTGTTCGTGCGCCTGACCGGCGAGGAAGCCGCGGCGAAACGGGAGCAGGCGGCATGAACGCAACTTCGATGCACGGCCGCGAACCCACCGTGGCCCGCCGCAACTGGATCGCGCTGCTCACGATCATGCGCCGCGAGGTCGCGCGCATCCTGCGCATCTGGGGCCAGACCCTGGTGCCTCCGGCGATCACGATGACCCTGTACTTCCTGATCTTCGGCGGCCTGATCGGCTCGCGCGTGGGCAAGATGGACGGCATCACCTACATGGACTTCATCGTCCCCGGGCTGGTGATGATGAGCGTGATCCAGAACAGCTACGGCAACATCTCCTCGAGCTTCTTCGGCGCCAAGTTCGGGCGCCACGTCGAGGAGCTGCTGGTCAGCCCGATGCCGAACTGGGTCATCCTGGGCGGTTATGTCGCCGGCGCGGTGCTGCGCGGGTTGATGGTCGGGGTGATCGTGCTGGGCATCGCGATGCTGTTCACCAAGGTGCGCATCCCGCATCCGCTGGTGACGCTGTCGACGGTGCTGCTGGGCGCCACGATCTTCTCGCTGGCCGGATTCGTCAACGCGGTGTACGCCAAGAAGTTCGACGACGTCGCGATCGTGCCGGTGTTCATCCTCACCCCGCTGACCTACCTGGGCGGCGTGTTCTATTCGGTCAAGCTGCTGCCGGGCTGGGCCGAGGCGCTGACCCACGCCAACCCGATCTTCTACATGGTCAACGCGTTCCGCTATGGCCTTCTGGGGATCAGCGACGTGCCGTTGTGGGTGGCCTACGCGCTGATGATCGGGTTCGTGGCCGTACTCGCCGCGCTGGCGCTGTGGCTGCTGCAACGCGGCGTCGGGCTGCGCAGCTGACAAGGGGCGCATCGCGTGGTGCGGCCGGTCACGGGTGCGCCGCCGCCGGGGCGTATAACCGGGCAGTCGCCCATGTCTTCGCAGGAGCGCGCCGATGCTCTGCCCCAGCCTCGCACTGCTGATCATGCTGGTTGCTGGTGCGGGCTGCGCCCCGGGCAACGATGGCCGCGGCGCCGCAGCGCCGGTGCACGCTGCGGCGCAGGCGCCGCGAACGCCGCCGCCGCCCGGCGCGCGCGGCAAGATCGCCGCGGACCAGGTCGGCAAGCTCAGCCCGGTTGCCGCGTTCGAAGGCGGCGGCGCGGACTGGGACATCGCGATCCACGCCACCACCGGCCTGCGCCACGACGTCCGGCTGCGCTGGGGCGGCGGCGCGCACGTGGCCGGCGGCACCGTGCGCTATCGCGCGTCGGCGCCCGGCACGCACCGGCTCGAAGGCACGCTCTATGGCGTGGGCGGGGACCGCGGCCTGCGCATCGACCTGCGCCGCGGCGACTGCCGCGACGCCGGACGCGTGTTCCGGTACGCGGTGATGGTGGCGGTCGATGGCATGGTGCCATTGCGCGGCTGCGGCGAGCTCGCGCTGCCCTGACCCGTGGGTCAATCCGGAAGACCGAAGAATGCGCGCGCCGTCGCCGTGGTCCGCGCCGCGGTGGTCGCGACGTCTTCGTCGCGATCGCGCGCCAGTTCTTCCACGATGTGGGCCAGGTACATCGGCTCGTTGCGGCGATGCGAGGGTTGCGGGCGCACCGTGCGCGGCAGCAGGTAAGGCGCGTCGGTCTCGATCATCAGGCGGTTGTCCGGGATCGACCTGACCAGTTCGCGCAGGTGCAGGCCGCGGCGTTCGTCGCACAACCAGCCGGTGATGCCGACATGCCAGTCGCGATCCAGGTAGTCGAACAGTTCGTCGCGGGTGCCGGTGAAGCAGTGCACCACCGCCGGCCCAAGCCTGCCGTCGAAGTCCTTCATCATCGCGATGAAGTCGCCATGGGCGTCGCGCTGGTGGAGGAACAGCGGCTTGCCGGTCTCCGCCGCCAGCTGCAACTGGCGTTCGAACGCCTTGCGCTGCGCCGGCCGCGGCGAGAAGTCGCGGAAGTAGTCGAGCCCGCACTCGCCGACGGCCACGACCTCGGGATGCGCGTGCAGGGCGCGCAGCTCGGCGTCGCATTCGTCGGTGTATTCGACCGCGTGGTGCGGATGCACGCCGGCAGTGGCGTACAGCACGCCCGGGTGCGCACGCGCGAGTTCCAGCGCCTTGGGCGAGTGTTCGCGGCTGGCGCCGGTGACGATCATGCGCGCCACGCCGGCGTCGCGCGCGCGTCGCAGCACGTCGTCGCGGTCGTGGTCGAAGCTGTCGTGGGTGAGGTTGGCGCCGATGTCGACCAGGTGCATGCGGACAGTCTAGCAACGCGATTGCCGCGATCTCCCGCGGCAGCGGATCCAGCCGCCAACCATCTCGCCGCCGCTTGCGATGCAGCAGCGCTTGCGGCCGATGCCGCTCCCGCGATGGCGACGGGGATCGCCGCGTATCCTTGCGCGCGTGCACGCACCCGCCTTCCCCATCGCCCCGTTGCTGCCGCGGATCCGCGACAGCCTGGCCGCGCATCCGCGGCTGGTGCTGGAGGCGCCGCCGGGCGCGGGCAAGACCACGCAGGTGCCGCCGGCGCTGCTCGATGCGCCATGGCTCGGCGGCCGCCGGATCGTCATGCTGGAACCGCGACGGGTGGCGGCGCGCGCGGCCGCGGGGTACATGGCGCGGCAGCGCGGCGAGCCGGTCGGCGCCAGCGTCGGCTATCGCATCCGCTTCGACAGCAAGGTCTCCGCGGCGACCCGGATCGAGGTCGTCACCGAAGGCATCCTCACGCGGATGCTGCAGGACGACCCCGAGTTGACGGGTATCGGCGCGCTGCTGTTCGACGAATTCCACGAACGCCACCTCGCCGCCGATCTCGGCCTGGCGCTGGCGCTGGACGTGCAGGCATCGCTGCGCCCGGACCTGCGCATCGTGGCGATGTCGGCGACGCTTGACGGGGAGCGGCTCGCCGGCTTCCTCGACGCGCCGAGGTTGTCCAGCGCCGGCCGCGCGTTTCCGGTCGAGGTCGCGCATTTTCCCGCGCGCCGCGACGAGGCGCCCGAACCGCAGGCGCGGCGCGCGATCGAACATGCGCTGGCCGCCCATCCCGGCGACCTGCTGGTGTTCCTGCCGGGGCAACGCGAGATCGCGCGCACGCAGGCACTGCTGGCCGCGCACCCGCCGCCTGGCGACCACGAGCTGCTGGTGCTGCACGGCGATCTCACGGTCGAGCAGCAGTCGCGGGTCCTGCAACCCGCGGCCGACGGCCGCCGGCGCGTGGTGCTGGCGACCAACGTCGCCGAATCCTCGGTGACCTTGCCGGGCGTGCGCGTGGTGATCGACAGCGGTCAGGCGCGCGAGCCGCGACTGGATCCCAACTCCGGGTTTTCGCGCCTGGACGTGGTCGCGATCGCGCAGGCGTCGGCCGACCAGCGCGCCGGCCGCGCCGGGCGCGTCGCCGCGGGCTGGGCATACCGGCTGTGGCCGCAGTCGCAACGGCTGGAGCCGCAGCGGCGGCCGGAGATCGCGCAGGTCGACCTGTCCGGGCTGGCGCTGGAACTGGCGGGGTGGGGCAGCGATGCGCTGCGTTTCCTCGATCCCCCGCCCGCCGGCGCGCTGGCCGCCGCCCGCGACCTGCTGCGGCGGCTCGACGCGCTCGATGCGGACCACGCGATCACCGCGCGCGGCCGGCGGATGCTGGCGCTGGGCACGCACCCGCGCCTGGCCGCGATGCTGCTGGCGCCCGACGACCGCGGCAGGATCGCCCTGGCCTGCGATCTCGCCGCCCTGCTCGAAGCGCGCGATCCGCTGTATCCGCGCAGCGATGCCGTCGCCGAACGTTGGCAGGCGCTGGCCGCATTCCGTGCCGGGCGTGCGCCTGCCGCAACCAACCGTTCGGCGCTGGCCGCGATCGACGCCGCCGCGAAGCAATGGCGGCGGCGCCTGCGCTGCGACGCGGCGCCGCCCGCCAGCGCGCACGCGCATGACCTCGGCGACCTGCTCGCGCATGCATTCCCGGACCGCATCGCCAGGCAGCATCCGCAGGACCCGAAGCGCTACCAGCTGGCCAATGGGCGCATGGCGCGGCTGTTCGACGACAGTTCGCTGTACGGCGAGCCGTGGCTGGTGGCCAGCGAACTGCGCCACGAGGCGAAGGACGCGTTGCTGCAGCGCGCCGCGCCGGTCGACGAAGCCCACCTGCGCGCCGCCTTCGCCGCGCACTTCCGCGAGGGTGACGAAGTGCACTGGGACCCGGCGCGGCGCGCGCTCGCCAGCCAACGCGTCGAACGTTTCGACGGCATCGTGTTGTCGTCCAGGCCCGCCGGTCGCGTCGATTCGGCGCTGGCGGCGCAGGCCCTGGTCGCCGCGGTCGCCGAGCTCGGGCTGGCTGCCTTGCCCTGGAGCGAATCGCTGTCGCAGTGGCGGCTGCGGGTGCAGTGCCTGCGCGCATGGATGCCTGAACTCGGGCTGCCGGACCTGGGCGACGAGGCGTTGCTCGCATCCCTGGATCGCTGGCTGAAGCCCGCCTTCGCCGGCAAGACCCGGCTGGACGCGCTGGCAGAACCGGAACTGGCCGAGGCCCTGAAGTCGCGCGTCGACTGGAACCTGCGCCAGCGCGTCGAACAACTCGCGCCGACCCGGATCGCGGTGCCTTCGGGCATGGAGCGACGCATCGCCTATGCGCTGGGCGACGAGGGCGGGGCGTCACCGCCGGTGCTGGCGGTGAAGTTGCAGGAACTGTTCGGGCTGGCGGAAACCCCGCGTATCGCCGACGGTCGCGTGCCGCTGACCCTGCACCTGCTGTCGCCGGCCGGACGGCCGTTGCAGGTCACCCAGGACCTGCGCGGCTTCTGGGACCGGACCTGGCCGGAGGTGCGTCGGGAAATGAAGGGGCGGTATCCCAAGCACCCTTGGCCGGAGGATCCCTGGAACGCCACTGCCACCCATCGCGCCAAGCCACGCGGCGCTTGATGCATTCAGCCCCGGTCGTGTTGCGCGCGCTGCACTCACGCGCAGTGAACGCCGCGCTGCCGACACTGCCCGCCTGTCCGCAACGCCAGGAACATGACGATGAACAACACGCTTTCGACGCTGCCCGAGCGCGCCCTGCAACTGGCCGCCCAGGTCGGCTCCGGCATCAAGGATGCGGTACCCGACAAGGCGATCAAGTGGGTGGAAACCGGCGCGGCGCTCGGGGCGCTGAAGACGGGCAGCCGCGTGGCGACCAAGCTCGTGCGTCGCAACCCGGCGATCGCGGTGGCGGCCGCGGCCGGTGCCGGCCTGCTCTGGTATGCGGCCCGTCGCCGCGCAAGGCAGGCCGAGCAGGCGGGCAACGGCGCGATCGAAGGCAAGGCGACCCGGGTCGAGGCCAGGCGCGCCAATGGCAGTGCGCGCAAGACCACGCGAACCCCGCGCGCGCCACGCCGCAGCAAGGCCGCCGACAACGCCTGACCCCGCGCGCAGCGCGGCCGGCGTGCATGCCGGGCCGGCTCAGCCGGCGTCGTCGTCCGCCATTGCCGGCAACTCGATCACGAAGCGCGCGCCGCCGCCCTCGCGGTCCTCGTACCACAGGTTGCCCTCGTACTCGGCGAGGATGTGCTTGGCCAGCGACAGCCCCAGGCCGCTGGACAGGCCATCTGCGGGGTCGGCCTCGGTCAGGCGCATGAAGGGCTTGAACAGCTGGTGCTGGCGCGACGGCGGCACCCCGGGGCCGCGGTCCTCGACCAGCAGCTGCCAGAAACCCGGGGCGCTGCTGCGGATCGACAGCTCGATCGGGCTGCCGGGTGCGTACTTCATCGCGTTGCTGACCAGGTTCTCGGCGACCTGGCGCAACACCAGGCCGTCGATCGCGACCCGGCTCCTGGCCGCCGGCGTGCTCAGCTGCATGCGCAGGCCGCGGCTTTCCAGTTGCAGTTCATAGCGCTGCACCAGCCAGTCGAGGACTTCGTGCAGGCAGGTGCAGGCGGCATCGGCGCGCCGGGGCGCCGCGCTCTGGGCCTGTGTCTCCAGGTAACGACGGATGTAGCCCAGGGCGTCGCCGGCGCTCTCGTGGATCATCTGGATGTAGCGCGGCACGCGTTCGGGCTTGCAGCCGTTGTTGCGCAGCACGTCGCTGGCGAACAACACGCTGCTGAGCGGGTTCTTGAGGTCGTGCGCCACCAGGTTCACCAGCTCCTGGCGCTGGCGCGCGACCCGCTCCAGCCGGTCGCGGGTGAGTTTTAGGCCGATGTGCGCGGTCACCCGCGCCAGCAGTTCCTCGGGGATGAAGGGCTTGGTGACGTAGTCGACCGCGCCGGCGTCGAACGCGCGCAGCAGCATGTCGCGGTCCTGCGCGGCGGTGAGGAAGATCGCCGGCAGCTTGCGCAGTTCCGGGTGCTGCTTGATCTGCGCCAGCAGTTCGAAGCCGTCCATGCCCGGCATCATCATGTCCAGCAGCAGCAGGTCCGGGACCTGCGCGGCGGCCAGGGCCAACGCCTCGTCGCCGTTGCCCGCGGTGACGACCTCATAGCCGTGGCGCGTGAGCAACGCGCTGACCGCGCGCAGGTTGGCCGGCTGGTCGTCGACGACCAGGATCCTGCCGGGTGTCATTGCCGGAGTGGGCATGCGGTTCTCGTTGTCCCCTGGAGAGCGGTGCGCCGTCCATGGCGGACGCAGCGGCGCCGGGAACGTTAGCAGAATCGCCCCGCAGGCTGTTCATGTGGAAGGGTTTCGCGTGAACCATTCAGGTTCACCCGCGACGTCGATCACGCGGCTCGCCATTGGCCCGGCTGCAAGCCCGCCAGATGCCATGCACCGATCGCCACCCGCACCAGCCGCAGGGTCGGCAACCCGACCGCGGCGGTCATGCGCCGGACCTGCCGGTTGCGGCCTTCGCGCAGCGTGATCTCCAGCCAGGCGTCGGGCACGGCCTTGCGGAAGCGCACGGGCGGGTGCCGCGGCCACAACACCGGTTCCGGGATCAGGCGCGCGGCCGCGGGGCGCGTCGGCCCGTCGGCCAGCACCACGCCTTTGCGCAGCGCCGCCAACTGCCCCGCCTGCGGCGCGCCTTCGACCTGCACCCAATAGGTCTTGCGCTGCTTGTGCCGGGGGTCGGTGAGCCGGTGTGCCAGCGCGCCATCGTCGGTGAGCAGCAGCAGGCCCTCGGAATCGAAATCGAGCCGGCCAGCCGGATACACGCCCGCGGGCAGGCCGAAGTCCGCCAGCGTCCGGCGCGCAGGGCCTTGCCCCGGCCCGTCGGTGAACTGGCACAGCACCTTGAAGGGCTTGTTGAAGGCGATCAGCACCAGGCGGAGCGTTCGGCGGGCAACGGGACACCAGCGTAGCCCGGCGCGCGCGGGCGCGGGCCACCGGCGCAGGGATGCGCGGGAACCAGGCCGCGCTGCCTTCTCGCGGTCGCGCCGGCGGACGATGGCAAAGTCACGATCCGCGGCGAGGCGGGCGCGGGCGCTGGCCGGTGGCAAGCGGCGCGGTGCCCGCCGCCCCGGCGACCACCGTGCGCGCCTGCGCGTGCAGCCAGGCGCGGAACGCCTGCAGCCCGGCATGGCCGGCGGAACGCGGCGGATACACCAGATAGTGTGCGTAGTCGCTGGGCAGGCTGTGTTCGCTCAGCACCACCAGTTGCCCGCTTTCGACCAGCAGCCGCGAGCGCACCATCCGCGCCAGCGCCACGCCCATGCCTTCGACCGCGGCGCGGTGCAGCGAGTCCAGGTCGTCGAAGTGGGCGACATAACGCTCCGGCGGCTGCCCGCCATGTTGCGCGAACCACCGCGCCCAGTGCGGCTGCGCGCCTTCGCCGAGCAGCGGCCAGCGGTGCAGGGTGGCGTCGGTCGGCATGCCATGCGTGCGGATCAGCGCCGGGCTCGCCACCGGCACCAGGGTTTCGTCGAGCAGGTGTTCGGCGGTGACGCCCGGCCAGCGCCCCGCGCCCATGCGCAATGCCGCGTCGATCCCGGAGTCGCGCTCGAAATCGACCAGCCGCTCCGAGGACAGCAAGTTGAGCTCCAGTTGCGGGTGCGCGGCGAGGAATCCCCCCAGCCGGGGCACCAGCCAGGCCGAAGCCATCGACGGCATCACGCTGACGGTCAGCACGTCGTCGCGGCGCGCTGCGAAGGGGCGCAATTCCTGCGCCAGCGCATCCAGGTGCGGGCCGGTTCGCGCCAGCAGGCGCTCGCCGTCGGCAGTCAGGCGCACGCCGCGCGGGCCGCGCACGAACAGGCGTTGTCCCAGGCGTTCCTCGAGCGCGCGGATCTGGTGGCTCAGGGCGCTGACGGTGAGGTGCAGCGACTCAGCCGCGCGGGTCAGGTTGCCGCTGCGCGCGGCGGTCGCGAAGCCGAGGAGGGCATGCAGGGGCAGGCGTTGCATCGCGGATCTGCCTTGAGTTCAGTTCAAGTCTGGCTTGCAGAAATGTCGCTTTTCCGCCGGTCACGATGCCTCTAACTTGTGCCTCGTTCAAGAAGGCAGGCGCGGCCTGCCACCGGAGCACACCATGAACGAGATCTTCAAGGGCCTGCTGTCGCTGCACGGCTATCGGCTTCCGTTCGAATCGCTCGAAGGCGCCGACGGCAAGATCGCCGGCACCGAATACGCCATCGGGTATGGCAACCGGGCCGCCTCGCAGCAGGCGTTTCCGGCCCTGGGCCATGGCCGGCGTCGGGGCGAGGACCGCGGCAGTGCAACCGGGCAGGTCTGCACCACCGGCGCCTGCGGCTGAGGCTCGCCACCGACTGCGGTACCAGCGGAAAGGGCCCGGGCGATCCGGGCCCGTTTTGCATGCCCGCCCCTTCGCCGTCCGGGACGTGGCGGATACGGCGTCACGAAACGATGCGACCAGTAGTCCTTGCCGCCGAACGGCGACCGCTCAGCGCCCGGCGCACCATTGGGCTGCCTTGGGGCAGGAAGTGACGCTGCTGGGCGCAATGGCCGGTAGCGCCTCGAAAACGCGTCTATTTCCCTGGGTGGGGACTTCCAGCCCGGGTGGACGAACCGCCCGGCACGTTTCTCGCTAAGGACATTGACATCAAGCCGGGACGCAAGCGCGCCCGGCGCTGGACGGGGGTTCCACCATGGAAAGAAAACTCGTTGCCTTCGTGGTCCTGGACAGCGTGCCCGGGGGGTGGTGTGGAACGCGTCGCCGGGCCCGGTCTCCAGTGCGACCGTGAACCGTGATGGGGCTTTCGCCGGGAATTTCCGTTGCGGGGCGCCCTTGGCCGTGCACGCGGTGCGCCTCGGGGTCCCGCAGGTGAAGGGCAAGGCGGTTGCGGCGACAGTGGCCGGCCGGGTGGCGGTCGCACATGTTGTGGGTTTGCGATTGGCGGAGGGGCTCATGAAACGGAAACCGGGCAAATGGACCCATGCCGTCCAGCGAATGGCGCTGGTCGCCTGTATCGCTTGTGGCTGCGCGGGTAGCGCGTTTGCCGCGGTGACCATGCTCGATGGCACGCCCACGACGATGCAAAGCAACACGGAGCGGATGATTTCGTTGCGCCACCAGGAACACATGTGGGAAACGTCCGACGGGGCGACCCACGTGATCGTCAATCGCGGCGAACTCACGGCCGGCGACAGCTTGCAGCTGTATTCCACCTTCGACCATGGGTTGACCTGGGTTGCCGGACCACGCCTGTCATACAGTGACCGGTACTCGACTTCAGATGGTTATCTGGCCGGCGACATCCTCTACCTGACGCATGCCACGCCCGCAGGCGCGATACGGTTCACGCGTCTCCAGTACGTGCCCGGCTCGGGGACATGGTCACAGCTCTCCTCGGAGTTGGCGTACTTCGGCGGCGATCGCGCCGTGGCCATCAATCCAGCCATGGCTGTGGACGCCCTGGGCACGATCTGGATCGCCTTCGTCGCCACCGACACCGCCACCGGCAACAATTACATCAAGATGCTGCGCAGTACGACTGTTCCGCGCGTCTGGGCGGATACCGGCTTCGTATTCGGCGCGGTCGACAACGCGTCCATCGAGCGCAGCGCGCGCCCGGTGGCGACGGCCACCGGAATCGGCATGGTCTACACCGTGCACGAGAAGATCTACTGGGCTTCGCGGGAGAACTCCTGGAAGCCCAGCACTGCCTGGAAGCGGCAGCAACTGTTCTCCAGCACCGCATCGGACAACGATCCGTACGCAAGCCACTTCAGCGTTGCCGCCGATGCGGCCCGCAACATCCATATGGCGATCTCCGATGGCGGGCGCGTCGGATACTTCCGCTTCGATGCGCCCAGCCGCGTCTGGAGCGTCAAGTGGCTCAGCAACGACATCAATGCCGGCTACATCCAGACGACGGTAATCGATGGCAGTGTCGTCGTGGCGGCCAACTACAACAGCGACGTGCTCGTGTTCCGCAGTGTGGATGGCGGTGGCAGTTTCGAGGTGTCGCACGCCCTCGTGCATCCGGACCCGCCTTCCCCCGAGGTCAGCTACCAGTATCCGCGAATCGAGACGACGGCTACCACGAACGGACCGATGCTGCTGCTGCAGCAGTACGTCGACAGCGACGTCCAGCGGCTGCTGCTTTTCAACGTGCCGCTGCCATGAATGCGTCGCGTGCAGGCGTGACAGTTGCCGGACTGGCCGCCGGCCGACGTTCAACCGCACGTGGGCGCCCCCGCCACGGCAACCGCGACAGGAGTCGCTGCAGCAATGCCTGAATTCACCAGCCTCGTCTTCACGCCCGCGGGCCTTTGCCACGCGGACCTCGCCATCGCCGCCTGCCGCGCCGGGGGCGTGGGCATCGTCAACGGCGAACTGCAGGTCGACAGCGAGCCGGTCCGGCGCGCGCTGGACGCGCTGGCCGCAGCCGTCGGCAGCGACTACGGTGCCAGGCTCGACCGCATCGATGCGGAGATGGCGGCGGCGTTGCGCGACCATGTCCGGCGCGGGCTGCGCTGGCTGGTCGTCGATGCCGGGATGGTGCCCGGCGAGCAGGCCTTGCTGCAGGAATTGCGCCAGGCGGGGGTCAGGGTGCTGGCGGAAGTGGTGACGCCGCACTGGCCGGGCACGCCGCTGGAAGCGCTGGTCGATGGCCTGCTGCTCAAGGGCAACGAGGCCGGCGGTTTCGTCGGCGAGGACGCCAGCTTCATCCTGCTGCAAAAATGGCGTGGCCGCACGCCATTGCCGCTCTACATCCGCGGCGGGCTGACTCCGCACGCGGCGGCGGCCTGCAGTGCGGTCGGCGTCGCCGGCGGGGTGCTCGATTCGCAGCTGCTGATGCTCGACGAAGCGCGCGTGCCGGCGTCGCTGCAGGCGGTGCTGGGCAATCTCTCCGGCAGCGAGACGGTTGCGGTCGGCGACGGCGAACAGGGCGAATACTTCCGCCTGCTGCTGCGCCCGGGGTACGACGCAGCCCGTGGATTCGTGGCCGCGGGCGAGGGCCTGGGGTTTGCGGCCCTGCGCGAGCTGGCGGCCGGGCGGGCCGACTGGAGCCTGCCGCAACAGGCGTTGCTGCCGATCGGCCAGGACGTCGCCTTCGCCGCGCCGTGGCGGACGCAATACCGGCACCTGGGCGCGATCCTCAAGGCCATTTCGGCGGCGATCGACAGCCACCTGCGCATGGCGGTCGAACATGCTCCCGTGGCCGAGGACGCGCCGCTGGCCAAGGCCCTCGGGCTGCGTTATCCGCTGGTGCAGGGGCCGATGACGCGGGTGTCGGATACCGCCGAGTTCGCGAAGTCCGTCGCCCAGGGCGGCGCCCTGCCGATGGTCGCGTTCGCGCTGCTCAAGGGCGAGCCGCTCGACAAGCTGCTGGCGCGGACGAAGCAACTGCTCGGCGACCGCCCCTGGGGCATCGGCCTGCTCGGCTTCGCGCCGCAGTCCTTGCTGGACGAGCAACTCGCCATCGCGATCCGGTACAAGCCCGACTACGCGATCATCGCCGGTGGCCGTCCCGACCAGGCCGTGCACCTGGAGCAGGCCGGCGTGCCGACGTTCCTGCACGTGCCGGCGGCCAAGCTGGTGCCGATGTTCCTGCGCGAAGGCGCCCGCCGCTTCATCTTCGAGGGCCGCGAATGCGGGGGCCACATCGGCCCGCTCAGCAGCTTCGTGCTGTGGAGCTCGATGGTCGACCAGCTGCTGGCGGAACTGGCTCCCGGCAAGATCGATGCCGGCGAGGTCCAGGTGCTGTTCGCCGGCGGCGTGCACGACGCGGTCTCCTCGGCGATGGTGCAGGTGCTGGCGGCGCCGCTGGCCGCGCGCGGGGTCAAGGTCGGCGTGCTGATGGGCAGCGCCTACCTGTTCACCCGCGAGATCGTCGCCAGCGGTTCCATCGTCCCGCAGTTCCAGCGCGAAGTGCTCGACTGCGAGCGCACGGTCAATCTCGAGTCCGGCCCCGGCCATGCCAGCCGCTGCGCGTACACGCCGTTCGCAGGCGAATACATGAAAAAGCGCATGGAGCTGCGCGAACGGAAGGTGCCGGGCGACGAGGCGCGCCAGGTGCTGGACCAGCTGATCCTCGGCCGCCTGCGCATCGCCTCCAAGGGGCGCGTGCGCGACGCCGAAGGGGCGCTGCAGCAGCTGTCGGTCGACGAACAGCGCAGCGAAGGCATGTACATGCTCGGCCAGGTCGCGACGCTGCGCGCGGACGTGACCGACATCGAGGCCTTGCATCGCGAGGTCACCGACGATGCCGCCGCGCTGTTGTCGGAACGCTTGCGGCAGCGCGCGGACGAGGCCGCGGCTGCGCAGGACGTGGCCGGCAACCCGGCGGACATCGCCATCGTGGGCATCGCCAGCGTGTTGCCCAAGGCCGCCGACAGCCGCCAGTACTGGGAAAACATCCTGTCCAAGGTCGATGCGATCACCGAGATTCCCTCGCATCGATGGGACTGGCGCCTGTACTTCGACGCCGACCGCAACGCCCGCGACAAGATCTACTCGAAGTGGGGCGGCTTCCTCGACGACCTCGTGTTCGACCCGACGAAGTACGGCATGCCGCCGAAGTCGCTGGAGTCGGTCGACCCGATGCAGCTGATGTCGCTGGAAGTCGCGCAGCGCACGCTGGTCGATGCCGGCTACCACGAGAAGGCGTTCGACCGCGAGCGCGCCTCGGTGATCATCGGGGCCAGCGGCGGCGCCGGCGACGTCGGCACGCAGTACGGCATCCGTTCGGAATGGCCGCGCTTCAACGGCACGTTGCCGGAAGAAGTCGCCAAGCGCCTGCCCGAGTGGACCGAAGACACCTTCGCCGGCTTGCTGTTGAACGTGGTGCCCGGGCGCATCGCCAGCCGACTCAATTTCGGCGGCGTGAACTTCACCACCGACGCGGCCTGCGCCTCGTCGCTGGCGGCGGTGTACCAGGGCGTGAGCGAACTGGTCGCCGGGCGCAGCGATTTCGTGCTCGCCGGCGGCGTGGATACCGTGCAGGGGCCATTCGGCTACCTGTGCTTCAGCAAGACCCAGGCGCTGTCCCCCCGCGGCCGCTGCTCGACCTTCTCCGCCGATGGCGACGGCATCGTGATTTCCGAAGGCATCGCGATGATCGCGATGAAGCGCCTGGCCGATGCCGAGCGCGATGGCGACCGCATCTACGCGGTGATCAAGGGGGTCGGCGGCAGCAGCGACGGCTACGCCAAGGGCCTGACCGCGCCGCTGCCCGCCGGGCAGTTGCGGGCGATGCGGCGCGCCTACGCGCAGGCCGGTTTCGGCCCGGCGGACGTGCAGCTGTTCGAGGCGCATGGCACCGGTACCGTCGCCGGCGATACCGCGGAGCTGGAAAGCACGACTTGCCTGATCGCCGAGGCCGGCGGCAAGCCGCGCCAGGCCGCGATCGGCTCGGTCAAGACCCTGATCGGCCACACCAAGGCCGCGGCGGGCGTCAGCGGGCTGCTCAAGGCCACCATGGCCCTGCACCACCGCGTGCTGCCGCCGCACGGCAACACGGCCAACCCGAACGCGATACTGCGCCGGGACGACAGCCCGCTGTACCTGCTCGACGAGCCGCAACCGTGGCTGGCCGCGCCCGATGGCGCGCCGCGCCGCGCCGCGGTCAGCGCGTTCGGTTTCGGCGGCACCAACTTCCACATCGCGCTGCAGGAATACGCCGGCGAGTACCGGCAGTGGCTGCGTCCGGCCGGCGCCAGCCGGCAATGGCCGGCGGAGCTGCTGCTGTGGAGCGCGCCGGACCGCGAGTCGCTGCTGGCGCGCGTCACCACGCTGCAGGCGCAGCTTGCCGATGCCCAAGACGTCGCCCTGCGTGATCTCGGCGCGAGCCTGGCCGAGCGCTGGCAGCCGGGCCGCGAAACCCTGGCCATCGTCGCGAAGGACCTCCGCGACCTCGGTGCGCAACTGGACAGCGCGGCGAAGTACCTGCGCGGCGAGTCCCAGGCGCTGCCGCCGACGGTGCGCCATGCACCCGCCGGGCAGGCGCCCGGCAAGCTGGCGCTGCTGTTCCCCGGCCAGGGGTCGCAGTACACCGGGATGCTGCGCGAACTCGCGCTGCATTTCCCGGTCTGCGCGCAGGCGCTGTCCGACGCCGACCGCGTGCTCGCAGGCGAATTCGCGCAGCGCTTCGGCGACGACGCCACGCTCAGCCGCTTCATCCTGCCGCGCGGCGCCTACGACGACGAACGCAAGGCGCAAGCGCGCCAGGCGCTGACCAGCACCGACGTGGCCCAGCCCGCGCTCGGCGCGGTCGAAGTGGCGATGCTGCGACTGCTGCGCGAGTTCGGCGTCGACGGCGACATGGCCGCCGGCCACAGCTACGGCGAGTTCGTGGCGCTGCACGCCGCCGGCGCGATCGACTTCGACGCGCTGATGGCGCTGTCCGCCGCGCGCGGTCGCTATATCGTCGACGCCGCGCGCGCCCAGGGCAGCGAGCTCGGCACCATGGCCGCGGTCCGCGGCAGCCGCGAACAAGTCGAACAGGCGATCGCCGGGATCGACGGCGTGGTCGTCGCCAACCACAACGCGCCGGCGCAGACCGTCGTGTCCGGCTCCCACGCGGGCATGGAAGCGGCGCTGCAGGCGCTGGCCAAGGCCGGGATCGAGGCGACGATGCTGCCGGTCGCGGCGGCATTCCATTCCAGCCTGGTGAAGCCGGCGCGCAACGCGCTGGCGGCCAGGATCGAGGCCACGCCCTGGCGCGAGACCGCGATGCCGGTGTACTCGAACGCGAGCGCAAGGCCGCATTCGTCCGATGTCGCCGCCACCCGGCGCGCCATGGCCGAGCACCTGGTGCAGCCGGTCGAATTCGTCGCCGAGATCGAGGCGATGCACGCCGACGGCGCGCGGGTGTTCCTGGAAGTCGGGCCGAAATCGGTGCTGAGCGGCCTGGCCGCGAAGATCCTCGCCGGCAAGCCACACGTGGCGATCGCGCTGGACAACGGCACCGGCCTGCCGGGACTGTTGACCGCCTTTGGGCAATTGCTCGCCGCCGGCATCGCGCTGGATCCGCGGCGCCTGTTCGCCGGTCGCGACTGCCGCGTCGGCGACGCATCGCAACTGCAATCGCTCAAGCCCGACACCACCCTGCCCAGGACCGCATGGCTGCTCAACGGCAGCAAGGCGCGGCGCGCAAGCGAGCCGATGCCGCAGATTGGCGTGACCCTGGAACAGGCGAGCCAGCCTGCCGCGGTGCCGGCACCGGTCCCCGCCGCTGCGTCCAGCGCGGCCAGGCCGGAGCCGGCGCCGCAGCAACCAGTCGCGGTCGCCGCCCCGCGTGCGGTTGCGCCGCAATCCATGACCCGCCCAGCCGCCGCTGGGCTTTCCAGCAACAGGCAAGGCCGCGCAATAGAGGAACGCCACATGTACGAGCGCAAACCAGCAATGACGGCCGATGCCGCCGTCATGGCGAATTACTTCGACACGATGCGCCAGTTCCTGGAAACCCAGGGACAGGTGATGGCCGCGTACATGGGCGAGGCCGCGGCCGCGCATGTGGCCGCGGCGCGTCCGGCGCGCATCGCCGCGCCGACCGCCACGACCATGCCGGCGCAGCCGCCGCTGCGGACCCTGGCACCCGCGCCGGTCGCGGCACCGGCACCTGCGGCTCCGATCGAAGTCGCGGTCGCTGCCATGCCGGCCGCCGCGCCAGCGCCGTTGATCGAGGTGGCGGTGCCGCACGTCAATGGCGTCGACAAGCCGCTGCCTGCCGCCGCAGCGGCTGTGGCGGGCGCAGAGCTCGGCCGCGAAACGCTGGCCGACCTGCTGCTCGGGATCATCGAGGAGAAGACCGGATACCCGCGCGACATGGTCGGCCTGGATCAAGGCCTGGAAGCGGACCTGGGCATCGATTCGATCAAGCGCATCGAAGTGGTCGGTGCGATGCTGCAGGCGTTGCCCGAGCAGATGCGCGAAGCGCTCACTGCCAGCCGCAGCAAGCTCAACACCCAGGCGACGCTCGACGGGATGCTCGACATCCTGGTGGAAGCCGCGCCGGGCGCCAATCCGGCCCCCGCCACCAGCGTGCGCGCATTGCACGCCGACGAACGCCGCCGCGCCTGAGGCGGGCGGATGTCCACGCCGAGAAGACGCACTTGAGTGCCGTACCCGACCGCCAATGACAGCCCCTCTTTTCCTCCTGGCCCCGCCCAGGTCCTACACCTCGCTGGTCAACGCAATGCTGGGCCAGCACCCGCAGGCCTTCGGCCTGCCGGAGCTGTGCCTGTTCAACGTCGAGCGGCTGGTCGAGCTGTGGGTGGGGGTGGAGGGCGAGAACGCCGAGCGCGGGGCGATGGCGCGACACGGCCTGATGCGCGCGGTGGCCGAGATCTACGGCGGCGAACAGACCGCCGCGACCGTGAACATGGCGCGGGCATGGGCTTCGGTGCGCGAGGACTGGGATACCGGGCGCGTGTTCCAGGAGATCGTCGCCCGCATCCATCCGCTGGTGGCGGTCGAGAAGAGCCCGTCCTACGCGGTCGCCGTGCCACGCATGCGCGGGTTGCTGAAGGCGTTCCCCGATGCCCGCTTCCTGCACCTGATCCGGCATCCGATCGCGCAGGGCAAGTCGGTGATGGCGATCAATGAAGGCGCGTTCACGATGCGGATGAACGCGTTCGAGATCGGCGAGGATTTCGCCGTCCTCGAGCCACAGATCGCATGGCACGACGTCAACCAGAACATCCTCGACTTCCTCGACGAAGTGCCGCCGGCGCAGCAGATGCGCATGCGCGGCGAAGACATCATGGCCGATCCGCGCACCCACCTTGGCGCGATCGCGCGCTGGGCGGGGCTGCGCGACGACGACGAGGCGATCGAGGAAATGATGCATCCGGAGCGCTCGCCGTTCGCGTGCTTCGGCCCGGTGACGGCGTTGTTCGGGAACGACCCCAACTTCCTCGGCGGACCGACCTTCCGCCCGCACAAGCCCAAGATCCTGCCGCTGGACGCGGAGCTGCCGTGGCGCAAGGACGGCCGGCGCCTGTATCCGCAAGTGGTGGAAATGGCAAACGAGTTCGGATATGTCTGAAAACGCGAAAACGACCGCCAACGTGCATCCCGGCAACATCGCCGCGGGCGCCAAGTCCAAGCGCGAGCGCCTGTCGCCGGCGCCGCTCGACCCCCTGACCGGGCGCTCGGATCCGTCGTTGCTCAAGCCGCACCAGGCCGCGCTGCGGCAGGCGGTCGTGGATACGTTCAACGCCAAGAAGGCGCGCTCGTTCCTGCAGAAGCAGGTCCACCACATCAGCACCAACCGCGAGCTGGCCGAAGGCATCAAGTTCCTGTTCGACGAGCACGGCCGCCCGCCGGCCAACGTGCCGCTGGAGGACATCATCGACGAGCGACGGATGGTCGAATACCACCTGATGTGGGTCGAGGGTGTCCTCAGCGAACTGCGCCACCGGCTGATCAAGATCAGGGAAGTCGAGGACTACGCCCTGGAAATGCTGTCGCGCGCCGGCCACCAAGATGACTGAGGACCGCATGCCCCAAGGATCGACAACCCGCGCCGGCAACGCCCGCGCCCTGCCTGCCGCGTTGCGGCGGCGCGGCAGCCTGGCCCTGGCGTGCGCGGTGGTGCTGGCGCTCGCCGGCTGCACCACGCTCGGCCCGGACTACCAGCGCCCGGACGTGCCGCTGCCGCAAGCCTGGCGCAGCCCGCAGGCGCAAACCCGCGATGTCGTCGACACGGCCTGGTGGCAGGCGTTCGGCGATCCCTCGCTGGACCACCTGGTCGCGTCCGCGATCGACGCCAACAAGGACCTGATGCTGGCGACGCTGCGGGTCGAGGAGTTCGACGCGAAGCTGCAGATCAGCCGCGCCGATGGCCGGCCGCAGGCCGGCTACTCGGCGTCGGCGCAGCACCAGCGCTACAGCGAGCAGCGGCCGGTGCTGCTGCCGCCGCGGATCGATCCGATCCAGGACGCATTCGAGGTGGGTACCAACCTGAGCTGGGAGCTCGACCTGTGGGGCCGCGTCCGCCGCGCCAACGAAGCCGCGCGCGCCGACCTGATGGCCACCGAGGATGCCCGGCGCGCGGTGATGCTCACCGTGGTCACCAGCGTGGCCACGAGCTACATCCAGTTGCTCGCGCTGGACCACGAACTGGAACTGGCGCGACAGACCCGCAGCAACCGCGGCGACGCGCTGGCGCTGGTGCAGAAGAAATACGAAGGCGGTGCGGCGACGCGCCTGGACGTCGCCAAGGCCAGGGCCGCGATGTACGACGTGTCGGTGGCGATCCCGGACCTCGAGCGCCAGGTCGCGGCGCTGGAAAACGCGATCTCCTTGCTGCTGGGGCGCAACCCCGGCGCGATCGCGCGCGGCAAGCTGGAGGGGCTGGTCCTGCCACCGGTACCGCAGGGCATCCCGTCGGACGTGCTGGCGCGCCGCCCGGACGTGATGGAGGCCGAGCAGAACCTGGTCTCGGCCAACGCCCGCATCGGCGTGGCCAAGGCACAGTATTTCCCGACGATCTCTTTGACCGGCCTGCTCGGCCTGGGCAGCAACGAACTCGGCAACCTGTTGCAGCATTCGGCCACCACCGGCGCGATCGGCGCCGGCCTGCTGGGCACGATCTTCAGCGGCGGCCGCATCAAGGGCGACATCCGCCGGACCGAGGCGGTCCAGAAGCAGATGCTGGTGAAGTACCAGCAGGCTATCCAGGTCGCGCTGCGCGAAGTCGAGGATGCGCTGGTGTTCCGTGCCAAGGCCGGGGAGATCGCGACCGCGGGCGAGCAGCAGGTCGATGCGCTGCGCGATGCGCTGCAGCTGTCGAGCGCGCGCCATGAAGGCGGCCAGTCGAGCTACCTGGACGTGCTGGACGCGCAGCAGGACCTGTACGAGGCGCAGGACAAGCAGGTCGGTCGCCAGCGCGACACCTACCTGGCGCTGGTCTCGATCTACAAGGCCATGGGCGGCGGCTGGATGGTGGAACAGGACCGCATCCGCGCCGCCGGCACCGCAGAAACCGCAGTAGCGCTGGCCCCGGCGGCCGGCGCGCAGGCAACGACAGAGACACGACCGGATTCCAGCCAATGAACGAGCCGAGCAAGAAGATCGTCCTTCCCGCCTACCTGATCCGGCGCCTGGAAGCCTTCCGCATCAGCAAGGGCAGCGAACACAGCTACGTCGTGCGCGACAAGCTGTACGGCAAGACCTACGACTTCGATCCATGGCAGTTCTTCATCCTCGAAGTGCTGCCGGGCTGCGAATCGCTGGAGAAGCTGCAGGCGGTGTTCCGCGACCGCTTCGACCGCAACATCACCGCGCAGGAGCTCGAGGGGCTGTTCGCGTCGATCGCCGACCAGAAGCTGTTCGACGAAGCGGCCCTGCAGCATCCGCTGCTGGAGCCTTACGCCAGGCGCACCTTCGAGGTCGTCGAAGGCAAGGCCGTGCACAAGTCCTTCAGCGCGATGGTCGGCCAGGGCGGCGGTGCACCCGCGGCCGCGCCAGAGGCGCCCAGCCACGATGAAGCGTCGTCCGCCGACGTCGATGCGCGGCTGCCGCCGGGCGTCGAGGAAGCGGTCGGCCTGGATTCGCGCGCCGCGACCCGGATGCTCGACCTGTTCGACCCGCGGCCCCTGCTGCGGCTGTTGTCGCCGCTGGTCCGGCCGCTGCGCTACGCGGCCTACGCGTTGCCGGTGGTGCTGCTGGTGGCGGTCATCCTCGTCGCCAGGAACTGGCACCTGCTGACCAGCGACCTCGGCGAGCTGCATTCGCGGCTGAGCCTGTTCGGCCGCATCGTGTTCGTGCTGTTCACGGTCAACGTGCTGGCCACGATCAACCTGGCGTTCGTGGCGCATGCGTTCCGCGTCACCGTCGATCGCATCGGCCTGACCCTGCTGCTCGGGTTCATCCCGCGCTTCACCACCCACATGACCGGGGTCGCGCAGCTCAACCGGCGCGAGACGATGTGGCTGCACGGCTCCAACCTGGTGCTGCGCCTGTTCCTCTTCAGCTTCGGGGTGCTGCTCTGGTACAACACCCGCGACCACCAGGGCACGCTGCCCGAGCTCGGGCTGATGTTCGTGCTGACGGTGGGCGCCAGCCTGGTGCTGGAAGCAGGCAACCCGCTGGCAAAGGGCAGCGCCTATTTCCTGCTCTCGGCCTACCTCAACGAACGGCACCTGCGCGGCAAGTCGTACAAGGCGCTGATGAACAAGCTGCGCGGCGGCGTCTACCAGTCCGCGGACAGCAACGCGCTGGCGCTGTACTCGCTGGCGACGATCACCTACCTCGTCGGCCTGATCCTGTTCCTGGGCATCGGCCTGCTGGAATGGCTCAACGGCCACCTCGACCTGGGTGGCTCGGCGTTGCTGATTGCCGGCGGTTTCGTCGGCTACCTCCTGTGGCGCAACTACGTCGGCCTGAAGAAGTTCGGCGACACCTACGAGCGCATGCAGCAGTTCGACCGTTGGCGCAAGCGCACCCTGGTCGCCGAGGACCTGTCGGAGGGCGAGGTCGCCAAGCCGCGGCCGGGCTACTGGCGGCGCGCGCTGCTGGTGTGCCCGCTGCTGCTGCTGTTCGTTCCCTATCCGTATGACGTCAGTGGTTCGTTCTCCATCTATCCGGTGCGCAGGCAGGTGTTGTCGACCGACACGCCCGGCCTGGTCGAGACGGTTTATTTCGACGGCGGCGAAAGCGTCAAGAAGGGCACCGTGATCGCGCGGCTGGCCGGCGACGAGTACTCGGGTCAGATCAAGGTGCTGGACGCGCGCATCCAGCAGCAGGCGGCGGTGGTCGCCGACCTGCAGGCCCGGCCCAAGCTCGAGGAAGTGCAGGTCGCGCAACAGGCGCTTGGCGCCGCCAGGACCAGCGCGCGCTTCAGCCGCGAGAAGGTGCCGCGGATCGAGAAGCTCTATGCCGCCGGCGCGATGTCGTTCGAGGAGCTCGATGCCGCGCGCAAGCAGCGCGACACCGATGCGATGGAGGTGGGCGAGCGGCTGGCGGACCTGAACCTGGTCAAGACCGGCCCCACCGACGAGCAGATCGCGGCCGAGCAGGCCAAGCTGGCGAGCCTGCAGCAGGAGCGCAACGTCTACGTCGACAAGCTCGAGCGGACAGTGATCCGCATGCCGTTCGACGGCAACATCCTGACCCTGCACCTCAAGGACCGCACCAACAGCTACCTCGACAAGGGACAGCCGCTGGCGACGATCGAATCCACCGGCACGGTCACCGCCGAGATCGCGGTGCCGGAATCGGACGTGCAGTACGTCGAGCCCGGCGCGACCGTGCGCGTGCGGCCGGTGGCCTTCTTCAATCGCCAGTTCGAAGGCACCGTGGCGACGCTCGACCGCAACGTCACCACCGAGTCGTTCGGCAGCACGGTCAAGGTCATCGCCACGATCGACAACCACGATGGCAGGTTGAATACCGGGATGACGGGCGTGGCGAAGATCCGCGGAGAGACCATGCCGGTGTGGAAGGCGTTCTCGCAGGCGATCATCCGCTTCGTGAAGGTGCAGGTCTGGTCATGGATCCCGTGACGGGCACGCAGGGCCAGGGCGGACAGGCATGAGCGGCAAGACCGATCCGGAGATCCTTTCGGCGTATTTCGCGACCATGCGCCAGTTCCTGGCGACGCAGTCGCGGGTCATGTCCGCGTTCCTCGGCCAGGCACCGGCCGCCGTGGAAACGGAGGCTCCGATGGTTTCGCTGGCGGCTGCGTTCCAGGCCGCCGCACTCGCGCCCGCGGCGCCCCAGGCGCTCGTGCCCGTGCCCGTGCCGGTCGCGGCATCGGTGCCGATCACGACGCCCGCGGTCGCGGCACCGGTCGCCGCCGCGGCTCCGGCCGAGGCCGCTGCCGCGGTTGCAGGCCATGCGGAGGGACCGTCGCGGGCCGCGCTCGTCGACCTGCTGCTCGGCCTGGTCGAGGAGAAGACCGGTTATCCGCGCGACATGGTCGGGCTGGAGCAGAACCTGGAAGCCGACCTGGGCATCGACTCGATCAAGCGCATCGAGATCGTCGGCAGCCTGCTGCAGCGGCTGCCGTCGCACCACCGTGAAGCCCTGGCGGGAGATCGCAGCCGGCTGAACACGCAGGCAAGCCTGCAGGGCATGCTCGCGGTGGTCGAGCAGGCCGCGACCGCCGCCGTGGCGCGGACGGCAGCCGACACGGCGGCCGCGGAAGCACCGGCAGCGGCCGTGGCGAGCGCCGTCGAGGTCGCGCCGCCGCGCGCGGTGATGCGCCCCCGGCGCGAACCCCTGCCGCCGCAGGCGGCCCGGCGGCTGACGCCCGGGCACTTCGTGCTCACCGGCGACCGTCTCGGCGTTGCCGCGGCGCTTGCGACCACGCTGCGCGCGCGTGGCATCGAGGTCACCCTCATCGAACCGGCGCTGCTCGCCGACGAAGCAACCCTGCTGCAGTGGTGTGCCGGGTTCGACGCCCAGGCGATCGCCGGCATCGTCCACCTGGCCGCGCTGGGGACCCCGCCGCTGTCGCAGGAGGCCGGCCCCGCGCAATGGCGGCAGGCGCTCCAGGACCACGAGAAGTCGCTGTTCCTGCTGTTGCGGGAGCTGTGGCCACGCCTGGCCGAGGACGCGCACGTGGTCGCCGCCAGCGACCTGGGCGGCCTGTTCGGGCGCGACGGCTCCGCTGGCGACGAGCTGCGCCTGGTCGCCGGCGCGGTCGGCGCGGTGAAATCGCTGCGCGCCGAGCGCAGCAGCCTGCGGGTCAAGGCGGTGGACCTGGAGCCAGGGCGCACTGCGGCGCAGCTGGCCAGCGAACTGCTGGACGAGATCGAGCTCGATGGCGGTCGCATCGAAGTCGGCTATCCCGACGGCCAGCGCACCGTGTTCCATACCGTTGCCGAGGACGTCGTCGCGGATCCCGCGCGCGAGGCCGCGTTGTCGGAACTGGTGGTGCTTGCCACCGGCGGCGCCCGCGGCATCACCGCCGAAGTCCTGCGCGAACTGGCGCGTCCCGGCAACACCCTGGTGCTGACCGGGCGCAGCACGCTGCCGGGGCAGGAACCGGAAGACACCGCTTCGCTGCCCGACGCCGAAGCGCTGCGCCTGCATTACGTCGCCCAGGTGCGCAGCGGCGCCGCGAAGCTGACCCCGGGCGAGATCCAGCGCCGGGTACAGGGCGTGTTGGCGCTGCGCGAAATGCGTGCCAACCTCGCCGACCTGCGCGCCGCCGGCGCCGCGGTCGAATACCACGCCATCGACGTGACCGACGAGGATGGCGTCCGCGGCCTGGTCCAGGACGTGGTCGCGCGCCATGGGCGCATCGACGGCATCGTCCACGGCGCCGGCGTGATCGAGGACAAGCTGCTGGCCGACAAGCGCAGCGACAGCTGGTCGCGCGTGGTTGAAACCAAGGTCATCGGCCTGCTGCTGCTGCAGAAGTGGGTGCATCCGTCGCGGCTGAAGTTCCTCACCGTGTTCAGCTCGGTCGCGGGACGCTACGGCAACAGCGGCCAGTCCGATTACGCGACCGCGAACGAACTGATGAACCGGATGTGCCTGGCGTTGCAGGCACGCTGGGGCGAGCGCGTGGCCGTCAGCGCGCTGTGCTGGGGGCCGTGGGGCGCGACCAAGTTCGGCGCCGGCATGGTGACCGCAGACACCGAAGCCAAGTTCGCGGCGCAGGGCGTGCGGCTGGTTTCGGCGGCACTGGGACGGCGCTTGTTCCGCGAGGAACTCGCGCGCGCCGCGGGCACGCCGGTCGAGGTGGTCTGCGGCGAAGCGCTGTGGGATTCGCGCGAAGCCGAGCTCGGCGTGATCCGTCAGCAGGCGGCGGCGATGGATGCCGCGGTGGCGACCGGCCCCTTGATCGAGGGCAGCCAGGAGCTCGCGGGTCCGGGAGGCGAGCGGATCCTGCCGCTGCTGCTCGACCCGCGACGCCACCGCTACCTGCACGAGCACGTGCTCGACGGCAAGCCGGTGCTGCCGGCCGCGGTCGCGCTGGAGCTGATGGCCGAGGCCGCGCGCACGCTGTGGCCGGGCTGGCGCGTGGTCGAGGTGCGTGAGCACAAGCTGCTCAAGGGCGTGGAACTCAGCGGCCTGGCGCTGGAAGGCGCGGCGCGCAACCTGCAGGTCCGGATCGCGCCGCCGCCCTATGGCAGCAGCGAAGGCTTCGACGTCGTGGCGTCGCTGCAGAGCGAGCTCGGCGGCGGTCGCGCCATGACCCACTACCGCTGCGTGGTGCGGCTGGAACAGCTGCTGCCGCCGGCGGCGCGCGCCGAGCGCGTGTTCCACGACGACAAGGCGCTGGCCGTGGCCAAGGCCTACGACGAATGGCTGTTCCATGGCCCGCGCTTCCAGGTCATCGAAGACATCGACGGACTGTCGCCGGCGGGCGCGGGCGCGCGCGTGCGCAGTACGCAACCGGCGCAGTGGCTCGACGATGCCGCGGCGGATGCGCCTGCGTGGATCTTCGACCCCGGCCTGCTGGACGCAGCCGCACAGATGGCGTGGCTGTGGTCGCGCGCCTATCGCGACGAATCGGCGCTGCCGACCCGTTTCGGGCGCGTGGTGCGCTATCGGGACCGGTTCCCCGCGCGCCTGCACATGCAGTACACCCGGATCCCCACCGACGATCCGACCCTGATCCGCGGCAACGTGCTGTTCCTCGACGAGCACGGCGAGGCGGTCATGGCGATCGAGGAACTCGACAGCGTGGCCAGCGCCGCGCTCAACCGCTTCGGCGGCACGGCACGGGAGGCGGCGCATGTCGCGGCTTGAACCGGTGGGCCCGGCCCCGGCCATTGCCGATGCGGGATCCGCGCAGGCCGCGGCGGCATCCACGCCGATCGCGATCATCGGCATGGCCTGCATCTTTCCGCAGGCGCCGGACCTGCACGGGTTCTGGAACAACGTGCTCGAGGGCGTGGATGCGATCGGCGAACCGGTCGCGGACTGGGGCGCGCAGCGTTACCTGGAGGCCGGGCGGATCAAGACCCCGTTCGGCGGCTACCTGAAGGACCTGTATCGCTTCGACCCGCGCGAGTTCGGGATCATGCCGAACTCGGTGGCCGGCGGCGAGACCGACCAGTACCTGGCGTTGCGCGTCGCGCGCGATGCGCTGGCCGACGCCGGTTACCTCGATCCCGCCGCCGACCATTCGGAAACCGGCATCGTGCTCGGCCACAGCGCCTACCTGCATGCCGGCCAGGTCACCGTCATCCAGAACAACATCGTCCTCGACCAGACCATGGACCTGGTCCGTGCGGCGATCCCGCACATGGGCGAGGACGCGCTGCGCGAACTGCGCGGCATGCTGCAGAAGAAGCTGCCGCCCACCAACGCCGACAACGCGCCCGGCCTGGTCCCGAACATGATGACCGGGCGCATCGCCAACCGGCTCGACCTGCGCGGGCCGAACTACGTGCTCGACGCGGCCTGCGCCTCGTCGCTGCTGGCGGTGGCCGCGGCCGCCGACGAACTGCGCGCCGGGCGCAGCCGGATGATGCTCGCCGGTGGCGTCAACGCAACCCTGCCCGCCGACGTCAACGCCAGCTTCACCCAGCTCGGCGCGCTCAGCGCGCGCGGCAAGGTGCGCCCGTTCGAGGCCGGCAGCGACGGCACCCTGCTCGGCGAGGGCCTGGGCGTGGTGGTGCTCAAGCGCCTGGACGACGCCATCGCCGACAACGACCGCGTGTACGCGGTATTGCGCGGCGTCGGCCATTCCAGCGACGGCCGCGGCACCGGCCTGCTCGCGCCCAGCCACGACGGCGAAACCCTCGCGATGCGCCGCGCGTACGCGGCGACCGGCGTCGATCCGGCCACCGTCGACCTGGTCGAGGCGCATGGCACCGGCATCCCGCTGGGCGACCAGACCGAGATTGCCTCGCTCAAGTCGGTGTTCGGCGGGCGCAGCGCGCCGGTCGGCACCAAGGCGCTGGGCTCGGTCAAGTCGATGATCAGCCACTGCATCCCGGCCGCGGGCATCGCCAGCCTGATCAAGATGTCGCTGGCGCTGCACCACCGCACGCTGCCACCGACGCTGTGCGACCGGGTCAATCCCGAACTGGGCATCGACCAGACCCCGTTCTACGTCAATACCCGCACCGCGCCGTGGATGGCGCCGCCCGGGCAGCCGCGCCGCGCCGCGGTCAATTCCTTCGGCTTCGGCGGCATCAACGCCCACGCGATCCTCGAGCAGGCGCCGGAAGCGGCGCGCGTGCCGGGGCAGATGACCGACTGGCCGGCGGAACTGTTCGTGCTGTCGGCCGACAGCGCCGCGGCGCTGGAGCAGAAACTCGAGCGCCTGGCCGCTACGGTCGAGCGCAATCCGTCCTGGCGCCTGCCGCAGATCGCGGCGGCGCTGGTGCAGGAAGATGCAGGCGCCGGGCATCGGGTCGCGATCATCGCCAAGGATGCGAAGACACTGGCCAGCGGCATCGGCCAGGCGCTGTCGAAGGTGCGTGCAGGCAACGTCGGCGCGGGCCCGGGCGGCCGTGGCCGCGTGTTCTACGACCACCGCCGCAACGACGGCAAGCTCGCCTTCGTCTTCCCTGGCGAAGGCTCGCAATACCCGCACATGCTCGCCGACCTGGCGCTGTGCTTCGACGAGGTGCGCCAGTGGCTGGATTTCTGGCGCGGCCTGTACGGCCTGCCGGCCGGCGAGGCGCGTACCGACATCGTGTTCCCGAGCAGCGAAGTCGACGACGCGCGCCGCGCGTTGCTCGAGGAGCGCCTGCACGCGATGGACGTGGGGTCCGAGGCGGTGTTCGTCGGCGGCATGGCGATGCACGCGCTGTTGTCCTCGCTCGGCGTGCGCGCCGACGTGATGCTCGGCCACAGTTCCGGCGAGTCGGCAGCGCTGGCCGCCTGCGGCGCCAACGCCGCGTCCAGCGCACAGGAACTGGCCGACTGCATCAGCAGGCACTACGCGGTCTACGACGCATTGCTGCAGTCCGGCAAGATTCCGGTTGGCGCGCTGCTTGCCGTCGGCGCACTGCCGGCGGAAGAGGTCGACCGCTACCTCGCGCAGCAGGGCCGCGACGTCCAGGTGGCGATGGACAACTGCAGCAACCAGATGGTGCTGTACGGCAGCGCCGCCGACATCGCCCACGTGCAGGACGGCCTCGCGCATCTGGGTGCCATCTGCATGCCGCTGCCGTTCGACCGCGGCTACCACACCCCCGCGTTCGCCGAAGTCAGCGCTGCGTTCGAGCAGTACTACGGGGACATCGGCCTGGAGCGGCCGAAGCTGCCCTTGTATTCCTGCGCGTCGGTCGGGCTGTTCCCGGACGACCCGGCGCAGGTGCGCGCGCTGGCCGCGGGGCAATGGTCGCAGAAGGTTCGCTTCCGCGAGACCATCCGCCGGATGCACGACGACGGCGTGCGCGTGTTCGTCGAGGTCGGCCCGTCGGGCAACCTCACCGCTTTCGTCAACGATATCCTCGCCGACCGCGACTGCCTGGCGTTGTCGAGCAACGTGCGCCGCAGGAACGGCGTCGAGCAGCTGCTGGCGACGCTCGCGCAGCTCTACGTCGCCGGCCGCGAGCTCGACCTCGGCAAGTTGTACGGCCGGCGTGAACTTGTTGCCGTCGACCTCGACGCTACCGCCAGCGTGCGCCAGCCGCCGGTGCTGGACAACACCATGCCGATGGTGCGGTTGAACGAGGACGAACGCGAGCAGGTCCGCAGGCTAGCGCAGGCGCCGTCGCCGGCGGGCGTCGCGGCGGCCGTCGCGCCGGCGGCAACGGCCGCCGGCGTGGCCGAAGCCGACGCGGCCGGCGCCATGCCGCCAGTCGCTGCGCCGGCGCCGGACGACGATGGCCGCGCGCGCGTCATGTCCGAGTACTTCGACATCATGCGCGACTTCCTGGACCAGCAGCGCGGCCTGATGGAAGCACTGCCGCATGCAGCCGCTGTGGGCATGCCGCAGGCGGCGGAAACACTGCACGACGTCGACAGCCGGACGCCGTTGCTGGACCACATCATCGAGCACGACGACGCGCACCTGTTGGCCGCTTGCCACGTCAGCCTCGAGCACGACCAGTTCATCCGCGACCACGTGCTTTCCGGCCCGGTATCGGAAAGCGATCCGGACCTGTTCGGGTTGGCCTGCGTGCCGTTCATGGTCAGCCTGGAACTGATGGCCGAGGCCTGCGCGGCGCTGGCGGGTCGCTACGACGTCAGCGTGATCGAGAACGTCAAGGCCTTCGACTGGATCGCGCTCGACGACGGCGCGCTCGACGTCGAGGTGCATGCGCGCGTGATCGACCGCGCGCGCAACCACTATGCCGCGCATGTGACCACGCCGCGCGGGATCGCGGTCAGCGCCGAGTTCCGCTTCGAGCGCGACTGGCAACTGGCCGAAGTGGCGCCGCTGGCCGACCCGCGGCCCTGGAACATCCACGTGCCGAGCCTGTACACCACCGACCGCCATGCCATGTTCCATGGCCCGGTGTTCCAGAGCATCCGCGAAATCCTCGCCTGGGACGACACCGGCATCGACGTGCGCCTGAGCGAGGTCGGGCTCGCGGACTTCTTCGCCCCCGGGCATACGCCGCAACTGGTGCTCAACCCGGTGCTGCTCGACGCCCTGAGCCAGGTCGCGCCGTGCTGGCTGGTGCAGTACGTGGGCCCGGAATTCCATTCCTTCCCCTCGCACATCGACCGCATCGAGCTGTACGAACCGTGCCCGGCCGACCGCGAAGGCGTGGTGGTGCGCGGGCGCCAGCGCCCGGCCGACGGCGTCAGCACCGACATCAACGCCCCGCGCGACTGGCAGTTCGACTGCGTTGACGGCGAGGGCCGGGTGCTGTTGCGCTGCCGCGCGATGGGCAACCTGTTCTTCCGGGTGCCGCCGAGCTACCACATGGCGCGCGTCAACCCGCTGCAGGGCTTTCTCGGCGCGCCGGCCGAGCCGCTGGCCGTGGACGGCGTGGCGTTGTGGGAACTGCCGCTGATCCCGGGGGAGCTGTGCACGCAGTCCGGCGGGATCTGCATGCGCGTGCTTGCGCACGTGCTGTTGAGCGAACAGGAACGCGGGCAGTGGCGGGTGCTGCAGGGTTCGGTGCGCCGGCATCGCGAATGGCTTTCCGGGCGCGCCGCGCTGAAGGAAGCGGTGCGCTGCTGGATCCACGCGCAGACCGGGCAACTGCTGTACTCGGCCGACATCGTGGTGCTGCACGACGAGCATGGGGCGCCGTACGTCGACGGCTGGTGGAACGGTTCGCTGGTCGATGCGCCGCGGGTTTCGCTGTCGCACAGCGGCGAGTCGTGCCTGGTGGCGCTGGCGTCGCCGGACGTGCCTGTCGGCGTCGACCTGGAGGGCCTGGGGCGCGTCAAGCAGCCCGAGCTGGTCGCGCAGTCGCTGGCCCCGCACGAGCAGGGTCTGGTCTACGGGCTTGCCGGCGCCGCGCTCGAGGAACGCGTCCTGCGCCTGTGGTGCGCCAAGGAAGCCGCCGCCAAGTGCCTGGGCATCGGGCTGCAGGGCGAACCGGCCGGTTTCGCCATCCGCCAGGCGGACGCTGCCTGCGAAAACATGCGGGTGGAGCATCCCCTGGGCATGGTCGACACCCGGGTCGTGCGCCGCGGCGACACCATCATCGCGGTGGCGACGCCTGCGATCATGACGGACATGGAGGCCTACGCATGAACACCCCGCGCCCGCGCGCCGCGCACGTCGAAACGCTGCGCGCCACCAGCGCCGCCAGCATCGGCGCAACGACCACGCAGCGGCCGCTGCGCGGAAACAGGAAGTAGTCGTGCCGACAGCGATCGTCAACGGGGTGCGCTTGAACTACGTCCAGGCCGACGACGGCGGCGATGGCGTGCGCGAGGACCTGGTCATGGTCCATGGCCTGGCCACCAACCTCGCGTTCTGGTACCTGCCGTTCGCGCCCGAGTTCGCGCGCCGCTTTCGCGTGACCCTGCTCGACCTGCGCGGCCACGGCCGCTCGGACATGCCGGCCGACGGCTATTCGCCCGGCGTCATGGCGCGTGACCTCGCCGGGCTGCTGGACCACCTGCACATCGACCGGGCGCATTTCATCGCCCACAGCTTCGGCGGCGTGGTGGCCTTGAAGCTCGCCTGCGAACAACCGCGCCGTGTCAGCAGCCTGGTGCTCGCCGATTGCCACATCGCGGCGGTGCGCAGGCTCGAGGCGGACCAGCAGTGGCGCTACGGCCGCGAGCTACAGCCGATCCTGGACCGGCACGGCCTCGACCTGGATACCCAGGACCCCTACTTCGGCTACCACCTGATCACGCGCATGGCGCAGTGGCAGCTGCAGGGCGCCAGCGTGCCGGAGGAACTGGCCGAACTGGTCAGTCCGCTGATGGGCAGGTCGGCGCGGCGCACCGCGCAGCAATGGCTCACCCTGATGGACACGACGTCCGCGCGGGCGCAGATGATGGGCGACGACGGCCTGGCACTGTCGGAACTGCGCGCGCTGCGCTGCCCGATGCTGGCGCTGTACGGCGACAACTCGCATGCCCGCCTGACCGGCGAAGCCCTGCTGGACGTGTGGCCGCAGGCCGAGTTCCGGCGCGTGCGCGATGCCGGGCACTTCTTCCCGGTATCGCGGCCGCTGGCGGTGATCTCCGATTGCGAACGCTTCTGGGGCGGCGATTTTTCCGCCGAGCGCCGGCGCAACCGCGCCGGCGAGGCGCGCCGCAACTACATCCGCGGCGATCGCGTCTTCATGGAGGACGGCGCCTGGTACTTCATGACCCGGGAACAATGCCGCATGGGGCCGTTCGCCAATCGCGACGATGCGTACGCGGAAATCGCGGCGATGTTCGCGCCGGCACCGGCGGTGACGGCATGAGCGGGCCGGCGGTGAACCGGCTGGGCATCCCGCGCGGCTTCGGCAAGCATGATTTCCGGCGGATCGCCGAACGCGGCTTCGGCGACGGCCACAATTCGTACACGCACTCCATGGCGTGGTTCAAGGGCCGCCTCTACGTCACCACGATGCGCGACAACTTCGCGCTGATGCGCTCGCGGCTGTCGCTGGGCATCGACATGTGGCCGGTCGAGTGCCCGCAGGATCCGTTCGAGCTGGACCTGCGCGCGGAGATCTGGGCCTACGATCCCCTGGCCGACAGCTGGGAGCGCGTGTTCAAGTCGCCGATGATCACCGGCAGCCACGGCAAGCAGATCCCGCGCGACATCAGCTATCGCGCCATCGCGGTCTACGATCGCGACGGCGCCGACCCGCAGAAGCTGTTCATCAGCACCTGGTCGCCGGCGCGCGGACCGGGGCCGGTGATCATGGCGACCGAGGACGGCCGCAACTTCGAGGTCACCTGCGAGCCCGGCCTGGTCGGGTTGCCGGTGACCACGATCCGGTCGATGGTGCCGTTCAAGGGCAAGCTGTACACCACCCCCGCGGGTTCGCGCGGCGGCAACACCAATGTCTCGGGGCATTCGGTGATCTACGAAAGCAGCGATCCGGCGCGCGGCGGCTGGCAGCCGGTGAGCGACTTCGGCTTCGGCGACGTCGGCAACAAGTCGCTGCACGAAGTGTGCGCCTGGGGCGACCACCTCTACGTCGGCACGCTCAACCACGCCGGCTTCCAGCTGTGGCGCAGCACCTGCGAAGGCGACGCGCCGTACCTGTGGGAGCGGGTGCTGGAACAGGGAGCGGGCCGTGGGCCATTGAACCAGGGCGTGCTCAGCCTGTTCCCGTTCAAGGGCAGCCTGTACATCGGCACCGGGATCCAGGGCGGCGGCATCGACCGCCAGAACAACATCGGCCCCGGCGCCGCGGAACTGATCCGGCTGCATCCTGACCTGAGCTGGGACCTGATCGTCGGCACTCCACGCGACACGCAGCAGGGCCGCAAGGAACCGCTGTCGGGCCGGCTGGCCGGCTTCGACAACTTCTTCAACGGCTATTTCTGGCGCATGTGCGAGCACGACGGCTGGCTGTACATGGGCACGTTCGAATGGAGCAGCATCCTGGGCTACGTCAACCGCAGCCGCTGGCCCGGAGCCTTCGCCGATGTCGTCGCCCACGTCGGGCCGCAGAACATCCTCGACTACCAGTCCGGGTTCGACCTGTACCGCAGCTTCGACGGCGAGAACTGGGTGCCGGTCACCACCAACGGCATGGGCAATCCGTACAACATGGGGTTGCGCACGCTGGCCTCGACCCCGCACGGCCTGTTCATGGGCACCGCCAACCCGTGGGGGCCGAAAATCATGCCGCTGGACGGCTCAGGCTACGTCCACAATCCACGTGGCGGCTGCGAGGTCTACCTGGCCTCGCACGACCCCCGGCCGTGACCGCGGCGCAGGCGAAACCCAGGCTGAACGCCGCCGCCGGCGGCGGTCGCGGGCATCACCCGGACGTGCCTTGCGGTGTGCAAGTATCGCCGGCGCAACCGATGGCGGCCTTCGCCGCCATGTCACCGAGGATGGAAGCCGATGATGGTCTCGTCGATGGGAAAGCTCATGGTCGCCCTGGTGTTGACGGGCGTGATGATGGCGCCGGCGTGTTCCGGCCAGAACATGCGTGACCGCTTCAAGCAACGGATGGCCGAGCGCCGCGCGGCCGGCCCTGCCGACGGCCAGCCGCGCCGGGCTGGTCGCATGGAGCCGGTGGTGCTGCCCAACGGCGCGCAACTGGAACGCGATCTTGCCTACGGTCCGGATCCGGAACAACGCATGGACGTGTACCGGCCGGCGAACGCGCGCAACGCACCGGTCATCTTCATGGTGCATGGCGGCGGCTGGGCGCGCGGCGACAAGGAAGCCGCGGGCGTGGTCAACAACAAGGTCGAGTACTGGCTGCCCAAGGGCTACCTGGTGGTGTCGGTCGGCTACCGGCTGGTGCCGCAGGTAACCCCGCTGGGCGAAGCCGACGACATAGCGCGCGCGCTGGCGTTCGCCCAGGGCAGGGCGAAGGCTTGGGGTGCCGATCCGTCGCGCTTCGTGTTGATGGGCCATTCCGCCGGCGCGCACCTGGTCACCCTGCTGAGCGCGGATCCGTCGATCGCCACCCGCGCCGGCGCCGGCTCGTGGCTGGGCACCGTCTCGCTGGACAGCGCCGCATACGACGTGGTCCAGATCATGGAGCAGCAGCATTTCTCGCTCTACGACAAGGCCTTCGGCAACGACCGCGAGCTGTGGCGCGCGGCCTCGCCGACGCTGCGCCTGAGCCGCGCGCCGGTGCCGATGCTGCTGGTGTGCTCCAGCCGGCGCGCCGACGCCTGCGCGCAGGCCCAGGGCTTCGCCAGCAAGGCCACCTCGCTGGGCGGCAAGGTCCAAGTCGCGCCGATCGACCTGCGTCACGGCAACATCAACGCGCAGCTGGGCACGCCCGGCGAGCTCACCGCGCGGGTCGACGCCTTCCTGCACTCGCTGGGATTGCCGTAGACGGCGGGGCCGCAGCGGCGTTTCCCGTGACCTTCGTTCGCCCGTGGCCGCGCATTGCGCGGCCACGGCGCGTTTGCCCGGCGTGATCCGGGCTGCCGCGCCGGTGCGATCGCGCAGCCGGCGCCCGCCGCGCGGCTACAGCGCCGCGAGCGCGGCGTTGAAGGTGGCGCTGGGGCGCATCGCCCGCGACATCTTCTCCGCGTCGGGCCGGTAATAGCCGCCGATGTCGACCGGCTTGCCTTGCACCGCGAGCAGCTCGTCGACGATCCTGCGCTCGTTGTCGGCCAACGCCTTCGCCAGCGGCGCGAAGCGCGCCTTGAGCCCGGCGTCGGCGTCCTGCGCCGCCAGCGCCTGCGCCCAATACAGCGCCAGGTAGAAATGGCTGCCTCGATTGTCGATGCCGCCGAGCTTGCGGCTGGGCGACTTGTCATTGTCCAGGAACAGCGCCGTGGCCTGGTCCAGCGCGTCGGCCAGCACCCTGGCGCCGGCATTGCCGGTGGCATGGGCCAGGTGCTCGAGCGAGGCCGCCAGTGCCAGGAACTCGCCCAGCGAGTCCCAGCGCAGGTAGTCCTCGGCGAGGAACTGCTGCACGTGCTTGGGCGCCGAGCCGCCGGCGCCGGTTTCGAACAGGCCGCCACCGGCCATCAGCGGCACGATCGACAGCATCTTGGCGCTGGTGCCCAGTTCCATGATCGGGAACAGGTCGGTGAGGTAGTCGCGCAGCACGTTGCCGGTGACCGAGATCGTGTCCTGGCCGTTGCGGATGCGTTGCAGCGACAGCGCCATCGCCTCCACCGGCGACAGGATGCGGATGTCGAGGCCAGCGGTGTCGTGGTCGCGCAGGTAGCGCTCGACCTTCGCGACCACGTTGCGGTCGTGCGCGCGCTGCGGATCGAGCCAGAACACCGCCGGCGTGCCCGACAGCCGCGCGCGGGCCACCGCCAGCTTCACCCAGTCCCGGATCGGGGCGTCGCGGGTCTGGCACATCCGCCAGATGTCGCCGGCCTCGACCGCGTGCTCCATCAGCACGTTGCCGGCGTCGTCGGTGACGCGCACGCTGCCGGCGGCGGGAATCAGGAAGGTCTTGTCGTGGCTGCCGTATTCCTCGGCCTTCTGCGCCATCAGGCCGACGTTGGGCACGCTGCCCATCGTCGCCGGATCGAACGCGCCATGCGCCTTGCAGTCGTCGACCACCACCTGGTAGATGCCGGCATAGCAACGATCCGGGATCACCGCCTTGGTGTCCTGCAGCTCGCCCCCGGCGTTCCACATGCGCCCGGAGTCGCGGATCATCGCCGGCATCGACGCGTCGACGATGACGTCGCTGGGCACGTGCAGGTTGGTGATGCCCTTGTCGGAATTGACCATCGCCAGCGCCGGGCGCTGCGCGTACAGGGCTTCGATGTCGGCGCGGATCGCGGCCTGGGTGTCGGCCGGTAGCGACGGCAGCCGCGCGTACAGGTCGCCAATGCCGTTGTTGGGATCGAATCCGGCTTCGTCCAGCGCGGCGGCGTGCTTCTGCAGCACCGGGCGGTAGAACGCGCGCACGGCGGCGCCGAAGATGATCGGGTCGGAGACCTTCATCATCGTGGCCTTCAGGTGCAGTGAGAACAGCACGCCCTGCCACAGCGCGTCGTCGATCTGGGCGTCGAGGAAATCCGACAGCGCGGCGGCCGACATCACCGAGGCATCGATGAGCTCGCCGGCCTGCACCGCGATGCCGGTCTTGAGCATGTGCCGGCGGCCGTCGTGGCCGACCAGTTCGACGTTGACGCTGCCGGCCTGCGCCAGCAGCGCCGACTGCTCGCTGCCGTAGAAATCGCCGCCGTCCATGTGCGCGACGTGGGACTTCGAACCTGCGCTCCATGCCCCCATCCGGTGCGGGTGCCGGCGGGCGTAGGCCTTCACCGAGGCCGGCGCGCGGCGATCGGAATTGCCCTCGCGCAACACCGGGTTGACCGCGCTGCCCTTGACCTTGTCGTAGCGCGCCTTGATGCCTTTCTCGCGCTCGTCCCGGGGTTCGTCGGGATAGTCCGGCAGCGCGAACCCGCGTGCCTGCAGTTCGCCGATCGCCGCCTTGAGCTGCGGCACCGAAGCGCTGATGTTGGGCAGCTTGACGATGTTGGCCTGCGGCGTGGTCGCCAGCTCGCCGAGCCAGGCGAGGTCGTCGGCAACCGCCTTGTCGCCGAGCAGGTCGGGGAAATGGGCGAGGATGCGCGCGGCCAGCGAGATGTCGCGGGATCCGACCTCGACCCCCGCCGCTGCGGCATAGGCCTGCACGATCGGCAGCAACGAAGCGGTGGCGAGCAAGGGCGCCTCGTCGGTGAGGGTCCAGAGGATCTGCGCGGTGTCGGGCATGGGCGGCGATGCGTGGCGGAAAGGCGGCCATTGTCGCGCACTGCGGTCTTGCCGATCCAATCCGGCTTGGCGAAGCGGGAATGCCGCCGATTGCAGGTAGACTCAAGCCGGTAGGTAGGCAACCGGCGCGGGTCCGCCTGCAGCGTCGATGCGGGGCGATCATGACGCTGGCAACCGTGGCCGTACGGCGCGTGGCCGCGGACAGCTGCATTCCGCGTTGGTTCCTCGACTGGGGCGGAAATTCCGAAGCGGCGCGGGCAGGCGGGAGGCGTCGGCAAGGGCTGGCATCGATGACCGTCGGCCATTGCGTCCCGTATCCCGGAACCTGCCGGGGAGCGCGCCGGGATGCGGGTTTCAGGGAGGCCTCGCGGGCGACGTCGGCAACTGGCAATGCCAGCCGCCGGCCTCGAGCGCGGCGGCATCGATGGCGGCAAGTGATTGGGGAAGAGCAGACGTGTACACGGTTGATGCGGTGGAACAACGGGTCATCGGCGTGATCGCCGACCTGACCCGCGATTGGGACGTCGAAATCGAAGGCGGCATGACCTCCGACACGACCATGGTCGGGGATGTCGATTTCGCGTCGATCGACTTCATCCAGATGGCGGTCGCCATCGAGAGCGAGTTCAAGACCAAGCTCGGTTTCCAGGACCTGCTGATGCAGGGCGGGAAATACGTCGACGACGTGACCGTGCGGCAGATCGCAGAATTCGTCGCCGGGCGCCTGAACAACGGCGTGCCCGCGGCCCCCGCCAGCCCGGCGGTGGGCGAAACCCAGCGCGTGACCTCGGTCCCGGAAGCGCAGCGCGTCACCGCCGCGATGCTCGACAGCTTCCGCGGCCGCTTCCCGGTGCGCGACCTGCACGACGACGGCACGCCGAAGAACGAACGCGCCGTGTTCGTGCTCTCGCCCCCGCGCTCGGGTTCCACCCTGCTGCGCATCCTGCTGGCCGGCAACTCCAGGCTGTTCGCGCCGCCGGAACTGCACCTGCTGCCGTACCGGACCATGGCCGAGCGGCGCAAGGCGCTCACCCGCCCGCACACCGACCACCTGCTGGAGGGCGTCGCGCGCGCGCTGATGCAGCTCAACGGCTGGGACGCGGCGCGGGCGCTGGCGTTCGTCGCCGACTGCGAGCAGCAGGGCATGACCACCAAGGCGTTCTACCGCGAGCTGCAGGCGCCGCTGCAGGGCGAGCGGCTGCTGGTGGACAAGACGCCGTGGTACATCGTCGACGTCGACATCCTCAAGCGCATCGACCGCGATTTCGTCGATCCGCTGTACATCCACCTGGTGCGCCATCCGCTGGGCATGGTGCGTTCGTACGAGGAATCGTCGATGCAGCGCCTGCTGCCGCCGAGCGCGGCGCAGGACGGCGGCATCGGCAGCCGCGAGCTCGCCGAGCTGACCTGGCTGCTGGCGCAGCAGAACACGCTGGAGATCTCGAAGCAGGTGCCTGCGGGGCGCTGGCTGCAGGTGCAGTACGAGGACCTGGTGGTCGAACCAGAGGCGGTGCTGCGCCGCGTCTGCGACTTCATCGGCATCCCCTACGAAAGCGCGATGGCCAACCCGTACGACGACATGGACCGGCGCATGACCGATGGCGTGGCCAGCGCGTCGCGCATGAGCGGCGACCTCAAGTTCCACCTGCACAACGCGATCAATCCCGATGCCGCGGTGCGCTGGAAGCGCTTCTACTCCGAGGACGTGCTGGGCAGCCCGACGCGGGAACTGGCGGCGGCGCTCGGGTACTGAGCCGCGCGGCGGTTGGTGTCCGGCTGCAGCGCGTTGGTGGCATGTGCGCGGCCGCGGGGGACCGCGAAGGCGTGCCCGGCTACAGCGGCCCGGCGCAGGCTCCCATGGAAAAGGGCGCGATCCTGCGATCGCGCCCTTTTCGTTTCCGCCGTGGCGGCGGGCGTTACTTGACCTCGAACTCGCGGGTCTGCACCACCATGCCGCCGCTGGAGATTTCCAGCGTGTACTTGCCGGCCGGCCAGCCGTCGGGCTTGCTGATGCTGAAGTCGGTCACCTGCGGGCCGGCGGCCACCGCCTTGTCCTGGGTGTCGACCACCTGGCCGTCCTGGAAGGTCCACTTCGCGGTGAGGTTGCCGGCGCTGGCGCCGTCGGTGGCGACCGAGGCATGGATCGTGTCGGTGGTGGCGAAGCTGGTCATCGGCGCGGCGACGCGGTTGTCGGCGCCGACCGCGTTGCCGAGATCGACCGTGGTCACCGCCATCGCCGCCGGTGCCGGGGCAGGTTCGACCGGGGCCGGCGTGGTCGGCGCGGGCGTGCTGGCCGGCGGCGGGGTGTCCGCGGTGGTGTCGGCGTTCTTCTTGCAGCCGACCATCGCCAGGCTGGCGAACAGGGTGGCCGCGAGCGCGGCATGCAGTGGATTGCGGGTCATGGGTGGTTCTCCTGGGGGGATTCAATCGTTGATGGCGGGGAGCCTGAGCACCTGGCCGGGCTTGATCAGGTCGGGGTCGTCGAGCTGGTCGCGGTTGGCGTCGAAGATCGCGTGCCAGCGGCTGGCCTTGCCGTAGTGGTGCTGGGCGATGGCCGAGAGCGTGTCGCCCTTGCGCACGGTGTAGCCCTGCTCGCCGGCGCCGCCACCGCCACCACTGTCCCCGGGCACGGTGTCGACGTGGCCCTGGACGTTGGAGAAGTCGGGCCTGCCGCTCCCGCCGCCAACAGGCACCGTGCCGGCGTGGCCGCGGACAGTGGAGAAGTCGGGCTTGCCGGTCCCGGTGCCGGCGCTCCTGCTGGGCTGCAGCGAGAGGTCGTCGGGATCCTTCGGGGTCTGCGGGGTCATGGTGCGGGCCTCCTGCGCCGTCTTGGCTGGCGCAGGCTCCCATGGCGCGTGTTAAGGATGGATCGCGCCGGCGTGAAACCACGGCGCGCAAGGCTTACTGCCGCGGGTCGCGCGCCGGCATGGGTGGCGTGCAGCCCGGCGTCGCCCGCCACGGATTGATGTCCAGGCCGCCACGGCGCGTGTAGCGCGCCTCCACCGACAGCGCTTGCGGCCGGCAACGCGCCAGCAGGTCGACGAAGATCCGTTCCACGCATTGCTCGTGGAATTCGGCGTGGTCGCGGAACGAGACCAGGTAGCGCAGCAGTCCGGCGCGGTCGATGCGCGGGCCGCGATAGGCGATGCGCACGCTGGCCCAGTCCGGTTGCCCGGTCACCGGGCAGTTGGACTTGAGCAGGTCCGAGCGCAGGGTTTCGTCGGCGATGTCGTCGTCGTCGCCATGCAGCAAGCCGGCGTCGGGGGGGCCGTAGTGGTCGATGGCGATGTCGAGCCCGTCGAGCAGGACCGCGTCGCGGTCGTCCGCCGCTGCCGGCACGCCGTCGGCCACCGTCACGGCGCCACCCGCGGCGCGCGACAGATCGTCGGCGATGCGCGCGCGGACCGCGGCGACATCGGCGAAGCGGCTGGCGTTGAACGAGTTGAAGTAGAGCTTGAGCGATTTGGATTCGACCAGGTTCGGCGTGTCGGCCGGGACCGACAGGGTCATCGTCGCCACCACCGGCTTGCCGCGCAGGTCCAGCCACGACAGTTCGTAGGCGTGCCAGCGATCCATACCGATGAATGGAAGCGCGTCGTCGGCGGCGATCCCGAGCGCGGCGCGGCCCAGCGTGCGCGCGATCGGGTACAGCAGCGAGGCGTCGTAGCCGCTCGGATAGGCGACGTGGCGGCCCAGCGGGAGGTCGTGCGTGGTCATGCCCGGATTTTACCTTGCGGGTCGCGGCTCAGCCGCGGTGTTCCTGCGCCAGGTATTCGCACGATCGCATTTCGATCAGTCGCGACGCGGTGCGCTCGAAGGCCGCGGCCAGGCGCTCGCCGGCATACAGGGCGGTCGGCGGCGCGGCGGCGGTGCACACCAGGTTGACGTGGCGGTCGTAGAGCTCGTCGACCAGGGTGACGAAGCGGCGCGCGGCATCGTCGCTGCGCGCATCCATCACCGGGATGCCGCCGAGCAGCACGGTGTGGAATTCGCGTGCGATCTCGATGTAGTCGGCGGCCGCGCGCGGGCCTTCACAGAGTGCGGCGAAATCGAACCAGGCCATGCCGTCGCCGCGCGCGCGCACGCCGATGCGGCGGCCGTCGAGCTGGATCCCGGCATCGCGGTGGGCGTCGCCGCCGCCCAGTTCGTGCCAGCGCGAGGCCAGCCATGCGTCGGCATCGGCGTCCAGCGGTTGCCGGTACACCGGTGAACGCGTCAGCGCGCGCAGCCGGTAATCCTGCGGGCTGTCCAGGTGCAGCACCGCGCAGTGGCGCTCGAGCAGCGCGATCGCGGGCAGGAATCGCGCGCGCTGCAGGCCGTCGTGGTACAGCTGCGACGGCGGCGTGTTGGAACTGGTCACCAGCACCACGCCTTCGGCGAACAGGCGTTCGAGCAGGCGCCCGAGCAGCATCGCGTCGCCGATGTCGCTGACGAAGAACTCGTCCAGCACCAGCACCCTCAGCTGCGCGCGCCATTCGCGCGCGATCGCCCGCAACGGATCGCGCTGGCCGGCATGCGCGCGCAGTCGCTCGTGCACCGAGCGCATGAAACGATGGAAATGGGTGCGGCGCTTCTGCGTGATCGGCAAACCGTCAAAGAACAGGTCGATCAGGAAGGTCTTGCCGCGGCCGACGCCTCCCCACAGGTACAGCCCCCGCGGGGTTTCCGGGTCGCGCCCGAACAGGCGCCCGAGCACCCCGCCGGGCAGCGGTTCGCACAACGCGGCGTGGATGCGGTCGAGCTCGCGCAGCACGGGGTGCTGCGCCGGGTCGTCCTGCCAGTCGCCGCGGGCGATGCCGGCGGCATAGCGCTGCGAAGGCAGCGCGCCGTCAGCCTGGGCCATGCGCGGTGCCGGCCGCGGCCGCCGGCGCCGGCAGGAATGCGCGCACGCCGTGCTTGATCGCGCCGCGCAGGTCCATCAGCTTGCGGTGGAAGAAATGGCCGGTGTCGGGCATCCGCACCAGTTCCGGGGGCTCGGGCAGGCGCGCGGTCCAGTCGGCCACCTTCTGCGGGTCGACGATCTCGTCGGCATCCCCCTGCAGCACCAGCCACGGGCAGGTCGGCGGCACGATCGCGGCGAACTCCCAGCTGCGCCCGACCGGCGGCGCGATCGAGACCAGCACCGCCGGCTGCAGTTCCGCGGCCAGTCGCAGCGACACGTAGGCGCCGAAGCTGAAACCGGCCAGCCACAGCGCCGCATCCGGGCGCTGCGCCCGCACCCAGGCGGCAACCGCGCGCAGGTCGTCGCTTTCGCCGTCGCCATCGTCGAAGCTGCCCGCCGAGTTGCCGACGCCGCGGAAGTTGAAGCGCACCGTGTCCAGGCCGAGTTCGCGCAGCGCGCGCGCGGCCATGGTCACCACCTTGTTGTGCATGCTGCCGCCCTCGGTCGGCAGCGGGTGGCAGACGATCGCGACCGCCGGCCGCCGCGGTGCATCGCCAAGGTCCACCGCCAGCTCGAGCGCGCCGACGGGGCCGTCGAGCTGCAGCGTGGAAGATTCCGTGGGAAAGGCGGGCGCGGGCATGCGCCCATGATAGCCGCGCGGCCGCAGCCGGGCCCGTGATCGCGCCGCGGTGGCCACGCTGCTGCAACGAAAACGGCACCCCTGCGGGTGCCGTCTGGCGGTGACGCGTGGCGGCTCCGCGTTACTTGATGTTGGCCAGCATCCAGTCGACCGTGGCGATCACCTGCTCGTCCGTCAGCGCCGGATTGCCACCCTTGGGCGGCATCACGAAGCCATCGGGACCGGTGTAACCCTCGATCGCGTGCTTGTGCAGCGTGTCCTTGCCCTGCGGCAGGCGCGCGGCCCAGTGGGCCTTGTCCAGCGTCGGCGCGCCGCCGGCGCCCGACGTGTGGCAGCCGGTGCACAGGTTGCCGAAGATCACGCCGCCATCGAGGGTGCCGCCGTAGGCGACCTGCGACGCCGCCGCCGCGGCCGCCGAGGCACTGGCCGCCGCCTGCGCCGCGGCGCCAGTGGCGCCGGCGTAGACCGCGCCGATCGGGGCGATCCGGGCCTGCGTGCGCTGCGCGGCCTGCGGCGAAACCTCGGTCGGGATCAGCCCGTTGAGGTGCGAGGCCAGCAGGATCAGCCCCAGCGTGACCACCACCAGGAAGCCCAGCACCAGCGAGAATTTCTTCAGGAAGTCGAGGTCGTAATTGCGCACGATCCACCCAATCAGTCGCGGCCTGGCCGCTGTATGCGTTTGAAAGACCGGCAAGCCGAGCCAGCAGCGGAACAATGGCGCGCCCGGAGGGATTCGAACCCCCGACCAATGGCTTCGGAAGCCACTACTCTATCCGGCTGAGCTACGGGCGCGGGGGCCGTTCCGTGGCGGTCGAGCAAGCCGCGGGGCCCGCATTCTCGCATGATTGCCCGAACCTGCGCGAACGGCGCCGGCGGTTCCCGGGCTTGCTAGGCTGGTCGACGATGGGCTACGAACGCGACTACACCCCGGTCCCGCCGCCGCCGCCGGCCTGGCGCGAGCGCCTGCGCCAGTACTGGAAACTGGTGCGCGGCGACCGCCCGATCGGCTGGCTGCTGCTGCTGTGGCCGACCTGGTGGGGGCTGTGGCTGGCCGCCGGCGGGGTGCCGCCGCTGTGGCCGCTGCTGGTGTTCAGTGCCGGCGTGTGGCTGATGCGCTCGGCCGGCTGCGTGGTCAACGATTACGCCGACCGCTGGCTCGACGGCAACGTACAGCGCACCCGCGAACGCCCGCTGGCTACCGGCGCGGTGTCCGGGCGCGAGGCGCTGGCGCTGTTCGCGGCGCTGCTGCTGGCGGCGTTCGCGCTGGTGCTCACGCTCAATCGCCTGGCGATCTGGCTGAGCGTCATCGGCGTGCTGCTGGCGATGAGCTACCCCTACCTCAAGCGTTACACCTACCTGCCGCAGGTGTACCTGGGCATGGCTTTCGGCTGGGGCATCCCGATGGCGTTCGCCGCGATCCAGGGCAAGGTGCCGGCGATCGCGTGGCTGCTGTACGTGGCCAACATCTTCTGGGCGACGGCGTATGACACCTGGTACGCGATGGTCGACCGCGACGACGACATCCGCATGGGCGCCAAGTCGACCGCGATCCTGTTCGGCGACATGGACCTGGTCGCGCAGGCGCTGCTGTACGCGCTGATGTTCACCGCGCTGGTGCTGGTCGGGCGCGAGGCGCAGCTGGGCCTGTTCTACCGCTACGGGCTCGGGCTGGCGCTGCTGCTGGTGCTGTACGAGTTCGTGCTCGCGCGCCATCGCGAGCGCGACGCCTGCTTCCGGGCCTTCCTGCACAACCACTGGGTGGGCGCCGTGATCTTCGCCGGGATCGCGTTGGCGCTGTGGCAGCCGGACGCGTGAGCGCGGGCGCGCGCGGCGCGGACAGCCTGCCGGCGCGGCTGGCGCTGCGCAGCGCCGCTTTCGCCGAACGCTGGTTCCCGGACGCGTACGTGTTCGCGGTGCTCGGGGTGGTCGTGGTCGCGGCCGCGGCGCTGGCCTTCGGCGCGACCCCGCGCGCGACCGTGGAGGCTTTCGGCGGCGGCTACTGGAGCCTGGTCCCGTTCACCCTGCAGATGGCGTTCGTGGTGATCGGCGGCTATGTCGTCGCCACCGCGCCGGTGGTGGCGCGGCTGATCGCGGCGCTGGCGCGCTGGCCGCGGACCGGGCGCGGCGCGATCGCCTTCGTCGCGCTGGTGAGCATGCTCAGTTCGCTGCTGAGCTGGGGCTTCTCGCTGGTGTTCGCCGGGCTGCTGGTGCGCGCGCTGGCGCAACGCACGGAACTGCGGATGGACTACCGCGCCGCGGGTGCGGCCGCCTACCTGGGCCTCGGCGCGGTGTGGGCGCTGGGACTGAGTTCATCGGCGGCGCAACTGCAGGCCAACCCGGCGAGCATGCCGCCGGGCCTGCTGGCGATCACCGGGGTGCTGCCGTTCACCCAGACGATCCTGCTGTGGCAGTCGCTGCTGCTGACCGCGGCGCTGGTCGCGGTGTCGCTGGCGGTGGCGTATGCCACCGCGCCGACCGGGGACGCGGTGCGCAGCGTGGAGGCGTTCCCGGATGCCGCCGACGCGCGTCGCGCGCCGCTGCCGTCGCGCACGCGTCCCGGCGAATGGCTCGAATACAGTCCCCTGCTCACGATCGCGCTGTCGCTGCTGGCGTTCGGCTGGCTGTACGTCGAGTTCGCCGGCAAGCCGGCGGTGACGGCGATCGCCAACCTCAACACCTACAACTTCCTGTTCCTGTCGCTGGGGCTGCTGTTGCACTGGCGGCCGCGCAGTTTCCTCGACGCGGTGGCGCGCGCGGTGCCGGCCACCACCGGTGTGCTGATCCAGTTCCCGCTGTACGGCGGCATCGCGCTGATCCTGACCGCGGCGCCCGGCGCCGACGGCGCGACCCTCGCGCACCGGCTGTCGTTGCTGTTCACCCGGGTCGCGTCGCACGACACCTTCGCTTTGGTGATGGGCGGCTACTCGGCGGTACTGGGGTTCTTCGTGCCCTCCGGCGGCGGCAAGTGGATCGTCGAGGCGCCGTACGTGATGCAGGCGGCGAACGAACTGCGGTTCCACCTCGGCTGGGCGGTGCAGGTCTACAACGCCGCCGAGGCGCTGCCCAACCTGGTCAATCCGTTCTGGATGCTGCCGCTGCTGGGCGTGCTCGGGCTGAAGGCGCGCGACATCGTCGGCTTCACCTTCGTGCAGCTGCTGGTGCACATCCCGCTGGTGCTGGGCCTGCTGTGGCTGCTGGGGCTGACCCTGGACTACGTGCCGCCGCTGATGCCCGGGCTGGCCGCGCCCTGAACACGCCGCCGACGCAGCGCGGCATCACCGGCGACGCACCCGCCGTGCGCCAGGCTCCGCCGCCGGGGCTCAGGGCACCCGTGCGCAGACCCAGGCATCCACGCGCGCGACCCCCGCGCGTCGCAACGCGCGCGCCGCGGCGTGCAGGGTGGCGCCGGTGGTCATCACGTCGTCGACCAGCACCACGTGCGCGGGCAGCGCGGCATTGGCCGCGACCACGAAGGCATCGCGCAGGTTGCGCCGCCGCGCCGCGGCGCTGAGCTCGGATTGCGGCGCGGTCGCGCGCACGCGCTGCAGCAGGCGTGGCTGCAACGGCAGGGCCAGCGCGCGTGCGAGCGGCCTGGCCAGTTCCAGCGCCTGGTCGTAGCCGCGCCGGCGCAGCCGGGCGCGATGCAGCGGCACCGGCACCACTGCCTGCGGTCGCGGTGCATCGGCGCAGGCCTGCGCCAGCAGTTGCGCCAGCAGGTGCCCGGCGGCCAGGTCCTGGTGGAACTTGAAGCGCGGCAGCCAGCGGTCCAGCGGCGCCGCGTACAGGCACGCGGCCTGTACCCGGTCGAGCGGCGGCGGATGGCGCAGGCAGCGGCCGCAGGCGGCGGTCGCCGCTGCGCCGCCCGCCATCGCGGGCAGCGGCAGCGCGCAGCGCAGGCAGGCGTTGCGGTGCCAGGGCAGGGCGGCGCGGCAGGGCGCGCACAGGTCGTGGTCGTCGCCGGCTTCGCCGCAGGCCAGGCAGCGCGCCGGCCACAACAGCGACCCGAGCCGGCGCCATGTTCCGTCAACCCGCTGGCCGGCGCTCTGGTTGACAGGGCTGGGCATGCTTTCCAGACTGCCCGTTTCGTGCCGCCGTCGCCGTCGGGAAATGCCCATGCCAGCAGTCAGGAACCACGCCCCCGGCCAGGATCTCCGGGATCCCGCCAGCAGCGCGCCGCTGCGCCACGACTGGCGCCGCGAGGAGGTGCTGGCGCTACTGGCGCTGCCCTTCACCGAACTGCTGTTCCGCGCCGCCGGCGTGCATCGCCAGCACTTCGATCCGACCGAAGTCCAGGTCAGCACCCTGCTCTCGGTCAAGACCGGTGGCTGCCCGGAAGACTGCGGTTACTGCCCGCAGGCCGCGCGCTACCACACCGGCGTCGACGCGACCAAGCTGATGGCGACCGAGGATGTGCTGGAAAAGGCGAGGCAGGCCAAGGCCGCCGGCGCCTCGCGTTTCTGCATGGGGGCGGCCTGGCGCTCGCCGAAGGACCGCGACATCCCCAAGGTCGCGGCGATGATCCGCGAGGTGAAGGCGCTGGGGCTGGAGACCTGCGCCACCCTGGGCATGCTCAGCGGCCACCAGGCCGACGCGCTCAAGGCCGCCGGGCTGGACTACTACAACCACAACCTCGACACCGCGCCGGAGTTCTACGGCGAGGTCATCCACACCCGCGAATTCCAGGACCGCCTGGACACCCTGTCGCACGTGCGCGACGCCGGCATGAAGACCTGCTGTGGCGGCATCGTCGGCATGGGAGAATCGCGCGAACAGCGCGCCGGCCTGCTGCAGGCGCTGGCGACGCTGCCGGCGCACCCGGATTCGGTGCCGATCAACCGCCTGGTGCAGGTCGAAGGCACGCCGCTGGCGGGAACCGCGGAACTGGACCCGTTCGAGTTCGTGCGCACGATCGCGGTGGCCCGGATCCTGATGCCGCGCTCGATGGTGCGGCTGTCGGCCGGGCGCGAGTCGATGAGCGACGAGCTGCAGGCGCTGTGCTTCGCCGCCGGCGCCAATTCGATCTTCTACGGCGAGAAACTGCTGACCACCGGCAACCCGGACACCGAACGCGACCTGGCGTTGTTCGCGCGCCTCGGGCTGCGGCCGATGGCGGTCGCGGTCGATGCCGCCGGCCACGACGGCGATGCCCGCCATGGCGGCGCCACGGTGCACGCCGCGATCACCGTGCTGCCCGCGCACGCGGCCTGACGACGATGGCCCGCCCCAGCCTGCACGACCGCGTCGAAGCCGCGCGCGCGCAACGCGCGGCGCTGGGCCGCAGCCGCGTGCGCCGCACCGTGGCGCGCCGCGACGGCGCCGGCTGCCTGGTGCTGGACGAAGGCGGCGACGGCCGTTGGCTGCTGGATTTCTGCGGCAACGATTACCTGGGCCTGTCGCAGCACTTCGCCGTGGTCGGCGCGCTGCAGGACACGGCCTCGCGCGATGGCGCCGGCGGCGTCGCCTCGCACCTGGTCTGCGGCCACCATGCGACACACGACGCGCTGGAGGGCGAAGTCGCCGACTGGCTCGGCACCCCGCGCGCGCTGCTGTTCGGCAGCGGTTTCCTCGCCAACCTGGCGGTGCTGCAGGCCTTGCTCGGCGACGGCGACGCCTGCGTCCAGGACCGGCTCAACCACGCCAGCCTGCTTGATGCCGCACGCCTGTCTGGATGCCGCCTGCGGCGCTATCCGCACGGCGACGCCGAAGGGGCGATCCGGCAATTGCGCAGCCTGCCCGAGGGCGCGGCGGTGCTCGCAACCGATGGCGTCTTCAGCATGGACGGCGATGTCGCGCCGTTGCGGCAACTGGCGATCGTCGCGCGCGCGCAGCAGGCATTGCTGTACGTGGATGACGCGCACGGCGTCGGCGTACTCGGGCCCGATGGCCGCGGCAGCGTCGCCGCGGCGAAACTCGGCGTCGCCCAGGTACCGCTGCAGCTGGCGACACTAGGCAAGGCGCTCGGCGGCTACGGCGCGGTGGTGGCCGGCGACGCAGTGCTGGTCGCGCACCTGGCCGAAACCGCGCGCCCCTACCTCTACACCACCGCGCTGCCACCGGCGCTGGCCGCCGCCTCGCTGGCGGCGGTGAAGCTGGCGCGCAAGGACCACTGGCGCCGCGAAAAGCTGCAGGCGACGATCGCGCAGTTCCGTGCCGGCGCGATCCAGCGCGGCCTGCCGTTGCTGCCCTCGGACACCGCGATCCAGCCGCTGCCGGTCGGCGACGACCGCGACGCCTGCGCGTGGTCGGAGGCACTGGAGGCGCGCGGCTTCATGGTCGCCGCGATCCGTCCGCCGACGGTCCCGGAAGGCGGTGCCCGCTTGCGCATCACCCTGAGCGCGGCGCACGACCCGCTGCAGGTCGACGCCCTGCTGGAAGCGCTGGAGCGCGCGCGCGACCAGGTCGCGGGGGCCCGGGCCAGCCACGGCGACGCCGCTGCCGCAGCACCGCTCGCGGCGCGGGCATGAACGTGGCACCGCACGACGCCCGCCGCGCGCTGGCGGCGATCGCGCTCGCGCTGCTGTCGGCGCTGTTCTTCACCCAGACCTACGTGCTCAACCGCGTGATCGCCAGCGACGGCGGCCACTGGGCCTGGACCGCGTCGCTGCGCTACCTGATCACGCTGCCGCTGTTGCTGCCGCTGATGCCGTGGCAGGGCGGGATCGCGCCGGCGTGGCGCGCGCTGCGCGCGCATCCCTGGGCGTGGCTGCGCTGCAGCGCGATCGGCTTCGTGCTGTTCTACGCATTGCTGGCGTACGCCGCCGACAGCGGGCCGTCGTGGCTGGTCGCCGGCAGTTTCCAGTTCACGGTGATCGCGGGCATGTTGTGCGCGCCGTTCCTGTACCGCGATGCGCGCGGGCGGGTCCCGCGCGCCGCGCTCGCGGTCGGCGTGCTGATCCTGGCCGGCGTGCTGCTGCTGCAGGTGGGGCATGCGCACGGGCGCCTGGACCGCGCAGGCTGGATCGCGCTGGCCTGCGTGCTCGGTGCGGCGCTCCTGTATCCGCTCGGCAACCGCCTGCTGCTGCTGCACCTGGAGCGCAGCGGCGACGACCTCAATGCCACCCAGCGCGTGTTCGGCATGACCCTGGCCAGCCAGCCGCTGTGGTGGCTGCTGGCGGCCTTCGCGTGGCAGCAGTCGGGTGCGCCGCCTTGGCCGCAGGTCGCGCTGTCCGGCGGCGTCGCGCTCAGCGCCGGCGTGGTCGCCACGATCCTGTTCTTCCAGGCCACCGGCATGGTCCGCGACAATCCGGCCGCGCTCGGCGCGGTCGAGGCGATGCAGGCGGCCGAGTTGCTGTTCGCGACCGTGCTCGGGGTATGGCTGCTGCACGAAGCCTGGCCGCGCGGGCTCGCCGTGTGGGGCGCGGCGCTGGTGGTCGCGGGCATCGTCGCCTTCGCCTGGATGGTGGCGCGGCCGCAGGCGGCAAGCGCGCCCGCGACGCGTGCGTTGCGCACGGATCGCGGCGCATGAGCGCGGCGCTGCATGTCGAGGTGGCCGGCAGCGGCCCGCCGCTGGTGCTGCTGCACGGCTGGGCGATGCATGGCGGCGTGTTCGCGCCGCTGGTCGAGCGCCTGCGCGATCGCCATACGCTGCATGTGGTGGACCTGCCGGGCCATGGCCTGAGCCGCGATTGCGGCGTGCCGCTGGCGCTGGAGCCCTGCGTCGCGGCGATCGCTGCGCAGGTGCCGGCGGCGCCCTGGTGCGGCTGGTCGCTGGGCGGATTGCTCGCGCTGCATGCGGCTGCGCGGTGGCCGCAACGGGTGCCGGCGCTGGCGATGCTGTGCGCGAGCCCGCGTTTCGTGCGCGCGCCGGACTGGCACTACGGCGTATCGGCGGAGATCTTCCGCAATTTCGCCGCCGGCCTGCGCGACGACTACCGCGGCACCCTGGAGCTGTTCGTCGCGCTGGAAGCCTTCGGCTCCGATCATGCCAGGGACGAGACCCGTGCCTTGCGCGGCAACCTGTTCGCGCGCGGCGAGCCGACCGCGGCGGTGCTCGCCGACGGCCTGGAACTGCTGGAGAGCACGGACCTGCGCCAGGCATTGCCGGCGTTGCAGGTCCCCAGCCTGTGGCTGGCGGGGCGCCGCGACCGCCTGGTCGATCCACGCGCGATGCGCGCGGCCGCGGCTCTGGCGCCACGCGCGCAGGTACAGGTGATCGAACAGGCCGGCCATGCGCCGTTCCTGACCCATGCCGACGAGGTGTCGGCGCGGCTGGCGGGTTTCCTGGGCACGGCTGCATGAACGCATTGTTCGACCACCGCCAGGTGCGCCGGGCGTTCTCGCGCGCCGCGCCGGGATACGACGCGGCGGCGGCGCTGCAGCGCGAGATCGAAGCGCGGCTGCTGGAGTCGCTGGAGTTCCACCCGGCCAAGTACGGCGACAAGCAGCCGCCGCAGCGCGTGCTCGACGTCGGCAGCGGGCCCGGCCGTGCCACCGCGGCGATGCGCAGGCGCTGGCCGAAGGCGCAGGTGCTGTCGCTCGACCTGGCCTTGCCGATGCTGCGCCAGGCGCGCAGCCGCGACCGCTGGCAACCCTTGCGCCGCGGCGTGGACCGCCTGTGCGCCGATGCGCGCGCGCTGCCGCTGGCCGACGACAGCATCGACGTGCTGTTCTCCAACCTCTGCCTGCAATGGGTGGAGGACCTGCCGGCGGTGTTCGCCGGGTTCCGCCGGGTGTTGCGGCCCGGCGGCCTGCTGATGGTTTCCACCTTCGGCCCGGACACGCTGCACGAGTTGCGCAGCGCGTTCGCGCAGGCCGACGCCACCCCGCATGTCAGCCCGTTCGCCTCGATCGCGCTGTTCGGCGACGCGCTGATGCACGCCGGCTTCCGCGACCCGGTGCTCGACCGCGACACCAGCACCACGCATTACCGCGACCTGCCGGCGCTGATGCGCGAGTTGCGCACGCTCGGCGCCACCAATGCACTGCAGGCGCGGCGCCACACCCTCACCGGCAAGGCGCGCTTCGCGCGCGCGGCGGCCGCCTACGCCAGCGATTTCGGCGCTGGCCAGGGCCTGCCGGCGACCTGGGAAACGATCACCGCGATGGCCTGGGCGCCCGAACATGGCGCACCGATCCGCGAGGGCGGCGAAGAGATCGTCCGCTTTCCCGCCAGCGCGATCCCGGTCCGCCGGCGCTGACGCCGCGCGCGCCGCGGTTCAGACCGCGTCCGCCACAATCCGTCGCAGCTCCCACCGGATCCACGCCATGCGTCGCTGGATGCCCGCCTTGCTGTTGTCGCTTGCGCTGTCGCCGGCATGGGCGCAGGACGCCGGCGGCTGGGCGCTGGATCCGGGCGTGCTGGTCGCCGGCAACGACCTGCTGCAGCGCGCGCCAGATCGCGAAATCGACGCACTGTTCCAGGCCGTGCACGCCGCGTCGCGCGACGAACGCCAGGGGCAGGCGCTCTGTGCGCTGTTCGTTCCCGGCGCCGAGCGCAGCATCGAAGCCCTGAACACCGCCGCCATGGCCCTGGATCCGGCCAGCCGCGAGCGCTTCGCCGGCGCGGTCGCCGCGGTCCTGCTGGCGGCGCTGCAATCGCCGCCGCAGCCGTGGGATCCGGCGCTGGCACGGCAGGGGCTGAAAGCGGCCGGCGCCACCGCCGCGATCCTGCACGACGGATTCCTCGCCGGCCTCAATGCCGATGGCGATGATGCGGACAGCCGTGGATCGCGCTGCCGCTCGCTGCGCTGGCTGCTCGATGCGATGGACTCGCGGCCGGCGCCGGAACGCGCGGCGATGACCCGCCTGCTGCTGGCGCAGGGCATGACCTACCTGGGCGCGGACGCTGGAAACGCGCCGCGAGCTGCGCCCTAGGCAGCATCGGCAGGCACCCCCGCCCCCCGCGCAAGCCTGCGGGCGCTGGTCGCCATCGCGGGTGCAGGGCGAACTCCGCGTTTCACGCAGCCGGCGGTTTCCCTGCTCCCGACCGACAGCCCGGCCTCGTCAACGCGCGCCTGCCAGCGGCCGCACCCGGAAGATCACGCGTCCCTCGTACGGCGTGCCCTGGACGACCGTGGCAAAGCCCAGCGCGCGCAGGTGCGCATCGACCTTGGCGAAGTTGTCCTGCTTGGTGAACCAGATTGCGTCGGGGTCGTAGTCGTCGCCGACTTCGTCGGTCACGTCCTCGTCGTACTCCGGGTTGAAGCGCGGGTGCGGCGGGTTGCCCAGCGACAGCTTCTCCACGCTGGCGCCCAGGTGCAGGTGCAGGCCGTAGCGCGCCATGTCGTCGACGATGTCGACCTGGGTGATCGGTCCCGGCGCGCGCGCCCGGATCGCCTCCGCCCAGGCGCGCGCGTCCTTGTGCGTCGGCCACCACGCGGCGGCGAACTCCAGTGCCAGCAACACTGCCGCCCACGCCAGCAGCCAGCGCCAGCGCGGCAGCGCGCGCTGTTCGGCATGGCGCTGGCGCGCGGCCAGCAACGCCAGCGGCACGAACAGCGGCAGGACGTACAGCGGCAGCCGCGAGCGCGAAAGGCAGAACACCAGCAGCGGCAATGCCACCCACAGTGCCAGCAGCAGGCCGCTGCGATCGGCGTCGCGGCCCGGGCGCGTGCGCCACGCGCGCAGCGCCGCCGGCAGGCCGCGCAGCCAGCGCCACAACGCGGGCGTCCACGGCAGCGTCCCCAGCAGCAGGGTGGGCGCGTAGATCGTGAGCCAGCCGTACCACTCGCCGTGGCGGTTGAAGTCGTTGCTGGCGATCCGGTCCAGCACTTCGGCGCCGAGGAAGTAATCCAGCAGCCCCGGGTTGCGCGCGGTCACCAGCGCATACCACGGCAGCGCGATCGCCGCGAACCACGGCAGCGCCCACCATTGCAGCGCGCGAGGCCGCACGCCGCCGTCGGCGTGCCGGCTCGTGGTCAGGGCGTCGAACGCGAACACCGCCAGCAGCGGCACCAGCCCCGGCGGCCCCTTGGCCAGGAATGCCAGGCCGAAGCCGGCCCACATCAGGGCCAGCCAGCGGCGCGCATGCGCGGCCTTGCCGAAGCGCGCTTCGACGAAGCCCCACAGGGCCAGCGCCTCGCAGGCCGCCAGCACGTAATCGGTGGTGATCAGCTGCGCCGCGCCGAACGGGAACAGCATGGTCGCGAAGATCGCCGCCGCCTGGGTTTCGCTGCCCGGCGCCAGCCGCTTCGCCATCTTCCAGGCCAGCCACGCGCACAGCAGGTACGACAGCGCCGCCGGCAGGCGCGCGGCCCAGGGATTGTGGCCGAACACCGCCACCGACGAGGCGATCGCCCAGTAGGTCAGCGGCGGCTTGGTCCAGTGCCCGACTTCCTCGCTGCGGTGCGGCTCGAGCCAGTTGCCGCTGTCGAGCATGTGCAGCGCGGCGTTGGTGTAGCGGCCCTCGTCCGGGTCCCAGATCCCGCGCTGGCCGAGCAGCGCCAATGCCAGCACCAGCGCCAGCGCCGCGATCCAGGCATTGGGGGAACGCAGCAGTCGTTGCATGCGCGGGCTCGGAGCGGAGGGAGGCGACTGATTCTAGCGGCCCGCGCCAGCCGCCTGCGTGCGCCGCGACAGTTACAGCATGCGGCGCAAGGTATCGTCGCGGCGCCACCAGTGGTGGTACAGCGCCGCCGCGACGTGCAGTCCGATCACCCAGTAGAACGCTTCGCCAATGCTGCCGTGCAGGTCTTCGAGCTGGTGCGCCAGGTCCCGATTGGTCGCCAGCAGGGACGGCAACGCGATGCCGGTGAACGGCAGGTACAGCACCTTGCCGTCGCTCCAGGCGGTCGCCAGTCCCAGCAGCGGCATCGCCACCAGGAACACGTACAGCGCCAGGTGCAGCAGCCGCGACGGCCAGGCTTGCCACTGCGGCAACGGCGGCGTGATCGGCGGCGTGGCGCCGCGCACCCGCAGTGCCAGCCGCCACCAGGCCAGCGCGCCGATCGTCAACCCGACCCAGTAGTGTCCCTGCATCATCGCCGCGCGTCCGCCACTGCCGCGCGGGAACAGGCCGCGCTGTTCGACCAGCAGGTAGACGGCCAGCACCAGCACGGCCATCAGCCAGTGCAGCCGGCGCAGGGCGGGGCGGTAACGCGGCACGCTCGCTACGTTCATGGGACGGCTCGTCGGGTGGAAGGAGGATACGGGTGCGCCGGCCCCCGGCAACCGCGCATGCGCGTCATGCCATGGGCCGGATCGCGCGCGGCGCGGCACCGGCACTGGCGGCACCGGGCGCTCACGCGGCCACGAATCCGCGAGGCAGCGCGTCGAGATCGACATTACCGCCGGACAGTACCACCCCGACGCGGCGTCCGGCGTAGCGGGCCGGCTCCTGCAACACCGCTGCCAGCGCGATCGCCGAAGACGGCTCCACCAGCAGCTTCAGCCGCGTCCACAGCAGCCGCATCGCCGCCAGGGTGTCGGCGTCGTCGACCACGGTCACGCTGGCGCCGTGGCGCTGCAGCAGTTCGAAGCCGGGTGCCCCCAGGGTGCCGCGCAGGCCGTCGCAGACGGTGTCGGGCACGAACTCGGTGACGCGCTTGCCGGCGGCGAGCGAGGCCGCGGTATCTGCGGCGCCGCGCGGCTCGGCGAGCACCAGCGTGCAGGCCGGCGCCTGCGCAGCAAGGGTCAGCGCGCAGCCCGACGCCAGGCCACCGCCACCGACCGGCACCAGCAGCGCGTCGAGCGCCCCGGCCACCTGCAGCAGTTCCAGCGCGGCGGTGCCTTGCCCGGCGATCACGCGGGGATCGGCATAGGGATGCACGAAGTTCGCGCCGGTCTCGCGTTCGACCCGTGCGGCGGCCTGCTCGCGTGCGGCGATGCCCGGTGCGCAATGGTGCAGGGTGGCGCCATAGGCTTCGATCGCCGCCAGCTTGGCCGCGACTGCGCCTTCGGGCACCACGACGTGGCAGGCGATGCCGCGGGTGCGCGCGGCCAGCGCCAGCGCGGCGCCATGGTTGCCCGAGGAATGCGTGACCACGCCACGCGTGGCCGCGGCAACCGGGAGCGACCACACCGCGTTGCAGGCACCGCGGAACTTGAACGCACCGCTGCGCTGCAACGGTTCGCACTTGAAGTGCAGTTCGCAGCCCGCCAGCGCATCGAGCGCGCGCGAGCGCAACACCGGGGTGACGTGCGCATGCGGGGCGATGCGTGCCGCGGCGTCGAGCACGTCGGTGAAGGTCGGTAGCGGCGGCGCGAACGTATCCATGCGGCGATCGTATAACGGCGCATCGATGCCGCGCAGGCACTGCCCGCGGGCAGTCGTGGCCCGCCTGCCGCCGGTGCCGGCGCCGGCAAGGTGCCGCCAGCGTGCCCACGGGCAGTCGTGGCCAGCGAGCCCGCCCTGATAGCCGGCATTGTCCGGTTGCGCGAGCGACCCTGTACCGTTCAGCGTGCGAATTCGCGATGGGGCAGGATTAAGCACGGATTCAATGCCCGCGACCGATGCTGGCGTGGTTCGCACAGGGGGTAGGTCCGATGATCCGCAAACTGCTTCTTCCCGCGCTCGCCGGCGCGCTGCTCGCCGGCTGCATGACCAGCGGCTATCAGTACCGTGGCGGCAGCGGCGACTACTACTACGGCCAGCCGTCCACCCAGTACCGCTATTACGGCGCGCCGTACGGCAGCTATGGCTACGGCTATCCCGGCGGCTGGAGCGGCAGCATCGGCTACGGTTACCCGTACGGGTATTACGGCTATGGCGGCTATGGCTATGGCGGCTATCCCTACTATCCCCCGTACCCGTACCGGCCGCCGGTGGTGATCGTGCGCCCGGGCCCGGGCGGCGGTGGCCATGACCATGGCAACGACAATGGCGGCAACGACCCGGGCGACAACGGCGGCAGCGACACTCCCCCCGTGCAGCCCGTGGATCGCCCGCGGCCGCCGTGGCGCGACCTCGACAGCCTGCGCGACCGCCAGCCGCAGCGCGATCCGATGATCCGCCAGCCGCCGCGCCCGGCCACCACCCCGATGCGGGCACCGCGGCCCCTGCCCGCGACCGGCGGCAGCCGGCGCAGCACCTCGCCGATGGCGGAAACGGTCCAGCGTACGGGCACGGATCGCGACAAGCGTCACAAACCGATCCCCTGACCGGTCTTGCGTTGCGCGGCGCCGGGCTGCAAGCTAGCGCCCGCGATTGACCGGTTGTGTCGCATTGCGACACACAGCGCTCGACACCAATGTCGATACCCGGCGGGGAATTCCGGATCCCCCCTGTTCCGCTCCCCCGCCGGGTGTCGGCGCCATCGCGACTGGCGCCCGTCTCCACGCCCCGGCATCCCGAGCATTCCCCACTGTCGCGTGCCGACCAGGCAACGGGCAGGCGACGGACAAAAAAAAGGGGCCGGATGTCCCCCGACATCCGACCCCCGGCTTCCCCGATGCGTGCGCGGCCAGCCCCGTTCCAATCCAGCCAGCGCCCCCTGACGCCTTGCCACAGCGGGTGCACCGGGAAACAACGCAGGAAGCGTGCCAACTGCGGCGACGCCAGCGCGCGATAATGGCGGCGCCGTGGCCGCATCCAGCCTGAATGCGGGCCCCCTCCCTTCACCCGAACAGCGCATGCGCGATTCCTTCCATCGTTACGACGTGATCGTGGTCGGCGGCGGCCATGCCGGCACCGAAGCCGCGCTCGCGGCCGCGCGCACCGGTGCGCGCACGCTGCTGCTCACGCACAACCTCGAGACGGTGGGCGCGATGAGCTGCAACCCGGCGATCGGCGGCATCGGCAAGGGCCACCTGGTGCGTGAGATCGACGCGCTCGGCGGGGTGATGGCGCGCGCCGCCGACGCCGCCGGGATCCAGTGGCGCCGCCTCAACGCATCGAAGGGGCCGGCGGTGCGCGCGACCCGCTGCCAGGCCGACCGCGCGCTGTACCGCGCCTTCATCCGCCGCGCGGTGGAAGCGCAGCCGAACCTGGCGATCTTCCAGGCCCCGGTCGACGACCTGGTGATCGAAGGCGATCGCGTCGCCGGCGCGATCACCAACACTGGCCTGCGCTTCGAGGCGCCGGCCGTGGTCCTGACCGCGGGCACGTTCCTGGCCGGCCGGATCCATGTCGGCGAGACCCAGTACGCCGCCGGGCGCATGGGCGATCCGCCCGCGACCACGCTGGCGCAGAAACTGCGCGAGCGCCCGTTCGTGGTCGACCGGCTCAAGACCGGCACCCCGCCGCGGATCGACGGCCGCACGCTCGACTATTCGGTGATGGAGGTGCAGGCCGGCGACGACCCGCGTCCGGTGTTCTCGTTCCTGGGCACGCGCGACGACCATCCGCGCCAGGTGCCGTGCTGGATCACCCACACCTGCGAGCGCACGCACGCCATCATCCGCGGCGCGCTGCACCGCTCGCCGCTGTACAGCGGCCAGATCGAAGGGATCGGCCCGCGCTACTGCCCGTCGATCGAGGACAAGGTGGTGCGCTTCGCCGACAAGGCCTCGCACCAGGTGTTCGTCGAGCCCGAAGGGCTGGATGTCACCGAAATCTATCCCAACGGCATCTCCACCTCGCTGCCGTTCGACGTGCAGCTGGAACTGGTGCGGTCGATCCGCGGTTTCGAGAACGCGCACATCACCCGCCCCGGCTACGCGATCGAATACGACTACTTCGACCCGCGCGGGTTGCAGGCGTCGCTGGAGACCAAGGCGGTGTCCGGGCTGTTCTTCGCCGGCCAGATCAACGGCACCACCGGCTACGAGGAAGCCGCCGCGCAGGGACTCATCGCCGGCCTCAATGCCGCGCGCCACGTGCAGCAGCGCGAGTCGTGGTCGCCGCGTCGCGACCAGGCCTACATCGGCGTGCTGATCGACGACCTCGTCACCCAGGGCACGACCGAGCCGTACCGCATGTTCACCTCGCGCGCCGAATACCGGTTGCAGCTGCGCGAAGACAACGCCGACCTGCGCCTGACCGCCATCGGCCACGAACTGGGACTGGTCGACGACGCGCGCCTCGCCCGCTGCGTCGCCAAGCGCGAAGCGATCGAGTGCGAGCGCGCGCGGCTGGGCGCGCTATGGGCCTCGCCGGGCAACGCGCTCGGCAGCGAAGTCGCGGCCAACCTGGGCATCGAACTGACCCGGGAAACGAGCGCCCTTGACCTGCTCAAGCGCCCCGGGCTGGACTACGCCAGGCTGCTGTCGCTGCCGTCGCTGGCGCCCGCGGTCGAGGATGGGGAAGTCGCCGAGCAGGTCGAGATCGGCACCCGCTACGCCGGCTACCTGGAGCGCCAGCACGACGAGATCGCGCGCCAGCAGCGCCACGAATCCACGGCGATCCCGGCGGCGTTCGACTATGCCGCCGTGCATGGCCTGTCGGCGGAAGCGCGGCAGAAGCTCGAGCGCGTGCGCCCGCAGAGCGTCGGCCAGGCGCAGCGCATTCCCGGCATGACCCCGGCCGCGATTTCGCTGCTGCTGGTGCACCTGGCCCGCGCCAGCCGCAGCCGGGTGGCGTGAACGCCGCGCGCGGGACCTGCGCCTGTGGAAGCGCCTTCCGCCGCGAGCGCCGTGCAATGCCGGCAGGAGCGGGCGTGCACCGCCGCTCCCCCGCCAGCCGGCTCCTACAATAGGCCCACCGCACACCGGAGCCCGCGCATGCAGATCGCACGACCGATGACCCTGGCATGGCTGGTGCTGGCGGTCGCCGCCTGCCATCGCGACGCACCCGCGCCGGCACCCGCCACAACTGCGGCCGCGGCGACCGACCTCGCCAAGCCCTGGTCCGTGCACGACTGGCCGCTGCCGTCCACCATCGGTTCGGCCCAGCCCGACCTCGCGCTCACGCCCGACGGCCGCGTCCTGCTCAGCTGGATCAGCAGCCTGCCGGGCCGCCGCAACGCGCTGCAGTTCGTGGCGATGGCCGACAACGGCCATTGGCAAAGCGCACCGCGCACCATCGCCGTCGGCAATTCGCTGATGGCCAACTGGGCCAACGTGCCGCACATCGCGCAGACCGCAGATGGCGCGCTGTGGGTGCAGTTCATGCAGCAGCGCGGCAGCGGCCACGCCGGCGACGTCGCGCTCAGCCGCTCGACCGACGGCGGCTTCAACTGGAGCGCGCCGATCGCGGTGAACGACGATGGCGTCGAGGCCGAGCATGGATTCGCCGCCCTGTGGCCGGCCAGCCGCGACAGCATCGGCGTGGCCTGGCTCAACGGCGGCGAGGGCGGCGCGGCAGCCACGACGCACGACGGCGCGGCCGCCGGCGACGGCATGCAGCACGGCGAAACCCGCACCGGCCTGCGCGCCGCGGTCTTCGACATGGACCTGCAGCGCAGCAACGAAACGGTGCTGGATGCGAAGACCTGCGACTGCTGCCAGAGCGAGGTCGTCGCCACCGCGCGCGGCCCGCTGCTGGCCTACCGCGATCGCAGCGACGCGGAAGTGCGCGACATCGTCGTGGTCCGCAGCGACGGCGGCGCCTGGGGCAAGCCGGTTCCGGTGCACGCCGACGGCTGGGTGATGCGTGGCTGCCCGGTCAACGGCCCGGCGCTCGCCGCTGACGGCGACAACGTCGTCGTCGCCTGGTACACCGCCGCCAACGAGCAGCCGCTGGTCCAGGTCGCGCGCAGCGACAATGCCGGCGACAGCTTCGCCGCGCCGGTGGTGCTCGAGCAGGGCGCCGCGGTGCAGGGGCGCGCGGCGGTGGCGCTGGACGCGCGGCAGGCGTTCGTGTTGTGGCTAAGCGAGGACGCGGGCGGCCAGTCGCTGTGGCTGTCGCGGCGCAGCCCCGACCTGGCGCGCGAGCTGCAGCGGATCGAAGTGGCGAAGCTGCAGGGCCGCGGCCGCGCCACCGGCTACCCGCAGATCGTGCTGCGAGGCGGCGACGCCTATATCGCCTGGACCGATGTCATCGAGGGCGCGCCGCAGTTGCGTGGCGCCGTGGTGACGCCCGCGGCCGGGTGACACAGCGCCGGGAAGCCGCGCGCGCATCCGCGCGTCCTCCGGCATGTCCGGGCCACGGCCTGCTGCATTTTTTCGGGCGGTCGCAACCAGGCCGGCAAGGCCGGGGGGCGGCGCAGTTCACTGCCCCGGCGGAGGCTCCCAGAGCTCGACCTTGTTGCCTTCCGGGTCGATCACCCAGCCGAACCTGCCCTGTTCGGATTCGTCCGTGCGCGCTTCCACGTTGCAGCCTTCGGCCCTGAGCGCGGCAAGCAGTGCGTCCAGGTCGGCGACGCGGAAGTTGACCATGAAGCTGGCGGTGCCCGGTTCCAGGTAGGTCGTGTCGCTCTTGAACGCGCTCCAGAGGGTCATGCCCTTCTGGCTGCCGTCGCCGCCCCACTCGAAAACGGCGCCGCCCCAGTCCGTCACGTCCAGCCCCAGGTGGTCGCGGTACCAGGCGCCCAGCGCCGCCGGGTCCTTCGCCTTGAAAAAGATGCCCCCGATCCCGGTGACGCGTTTCATGTCATCTCCCGTTGCATCGAATGCCGCTTGGGAACCACTGCCGACGTGGGTCGTGCGCCGCGCCGGCCTGGACGCGGAGGGACTGCCGTGCGGCCTTGCGACTATCCCAGGACCTGCGGATTGAGTTGCCAGACGGCGTGGTTGAGCGCCGCCGCGAAGCTTACCCACGCCAGGTAAGGGACGAGCAGGACGCCAGCCAGCGGCCGCACGCGCCAGAACGAGACCACCGTGGCCAGCAGCAGGATCCATAGCGCCACGATGTCGGCAAAGGCCCAGCCGCCGCGGTGCCAGGCGAAGAACAGCCAGCTCCACAGCGCGTTCAGCGCCAGCTGCGCCACGAACAGCGTGAGCGGCAGCCGGTTGCCGCGCAGGCCCCCCGAGCGCCACACCAGCCACGCGGCCAGCGCCATCAACGCGTACAGGACCGTCCACACCGGCCCGAACACCGAGGCCGGTGGCGCCCATGCCGGCTGCGCCAGCCGGACATAGAACGACCCGGCCTGGATCGAGGCCGCCGCGCCGATGGCCGACGCCGCGAAACACAACGCGGCCCAGCCGGCCAACCCGAACCAGTCCCGCCGCTTCCGCACTGTCGCCATGCGCACCTTCCCGATCGTTGCGGGGCCGGATCGATCCGGGCCTTGCGAGGGTCCGACTGGATTGTCGGCATCGCGCCTGCGCCCGGCAACCAGGGGCATCAGCGCAAACGCGGCGAGCGCCAGGACATAGGCCGCGCCCGACACCCGGTCCCGGCTCGCCAGGTAGTGCGCCAGGTCCAGCCCCAGCACGAACCGCGTGAGGCCCAGTTCCGTGGCCACCATCAGCACCAGCGCGACGGCGCCGATCGCCAGGCGCCGGGACGCGGCGAACGGCCCGAACCGGCGCACGACGAACCGCGCCAGGTAGAAGCCCGCCACCAGCATGAGAGGCTGCTCGAACAACTCCGCCCAGCGCACATCCAGCACCGGCACGACCAGCAACACCCGGATGGTGCCCAACACGAAGCCCACCCCAAGCACCGCGATGTAATAGAGCAGGCTGGCCTGGAGCGCGCGCACGGGATCGACGCAGGACGCGCCTAGCAGGCCACGGCGATCCAGCCGACGCGGCGGATCGCAACGCGATGTCCCGTGCGCGCGGTGCGCGCCGCGGCGAACGGCACGCTCACGCTGCCGCGGCCAGCAGATGCACGACCCACCATGCGGCGATCGCCACCTGGATCGAGAACGCCAGGAAACGAACGGTCACGGCCATCGCGCTGGTCGCGACGAGATGCACCGTCGACTGGAAGACGCGCGCCGCGAGAAGGGCATGGGCCAGCGGGTCGGTGACCGCGGTGAGGTCGGCCGCGACGGCGGCAACAAGCAGCCCGCCGAAGACCGGCAGGCCCTCGATGCAGTTGGCATGGGCGCGGGCCAGCCTCTGCATGAAGGGCGACAGGTTCGCGTTGTCGGGCTGGAACCCGTTCGCGGGAACCCTGCGCGAAACGACCAGGAGCGAACGCAGGATCTCCATGAGCGCGAGCAACGCGAGCGTCCAGCCGATGAATCCGACCAGCGCGAAGAAGCTTGGACTGCCCATCACGGAACATCCTCCCAGGCCGCAAGGCGTGCTCTGCAAGTATGCCGCCGCGGGCCCCGCCCGGCGCACGCGCGCTTCATGCCAGCCACACAGTGCAATGGCAAGCTGCGCCTCGCGATTGCCGGGAAACGGAAATGACGCCGAAAGCGCAAAGGCTCGTATCGGTGGGGACGGGCGCCATCGGCCTGGCACTGCTGGCCATGATGATCGCCACGGAGGGCGAGCCGGGCGCGCTGCCCCTGGCGCTGATCCTGTTCGGCGCGATCGGCTACGCCAGCAGCCGGATGCGCGAGCGCCGTTCCGCGAAGCGGCATCGGCCCGGATGAACGGTCAACGGGCGGCCCAGGCGAGACGCAGTCCGCCAGCGGCGAGTGACAGCATCCCTATCCAGGCCCCCTGGCGCCCGAAGCCAGCCGATCCGGAAACCGGCTTCGGCTGGAATGATCCGTCATGTCGACCTCATCTGCCGTGATGCCGGGGGCTTGCGTGTTGTTGGCCATCACTGTGCCGCCGGCTCGGAACGCTTGCCCTGCAGCTCGTCGATGAGCCCTTCCATCTCGCCGATTTCGCGCTTCTGCGTGGCAATGATCCCGTCTGCGAGTCTGCGTACACGCGGGTCCGAGATCCGTGCGCGCTCGCTGGTGAGGATGGCGATGGAGTGGTGCGGGATCATGGCCTTCATCCATGCCACGTCGCCAACGGTCGCCTGGCTGCGGACGAGCCAGAGGCCCAAGCCGATAAAGCCCAGGCTGGCAGCGATGACCAGCGAATTCGCGCGCGTGTCCTTGTACATGTGGCGCATGAAGAACAGCATGACCAGCGCCATGGCTCCCGCCATGATCATGGTCATGAATACCCGGGTCCAGCTAAACCACGCATGGCCAAGCTCGTAGGTGTTCGCGTAGGTCAGGCAGAACATCAGTACCGCCGACGTGCCGATCATTAGCAGCAGGTTCCTGTACGGGTGCATTGGCTCACTCCTGTGGGGGCTGATGCTCGAGTTAAGCCAGATTCGGCATGAACGTACTGTTTAGCCGCTGGTCGATGGCAGCGTCCATGAGGGCAGCAGGTCCCCCTTGATGTTCACCGTACCTGGGGCGCACGAGCGCAAGCCCCCGCGCAACCCGATCGCGCAGGCGGATTCGGCGTGTAGGACTTGGAATCGCGAAGCGGTCTTGGCTTGGATGAATTGCCAGGCCACAGCCCGTGACCGCTCAATCGTCGCATTTGATGACCCCGGCGATGACCGTGGGGCCGATCCTGAGCCCAGCCTTGCCTGCCCGTCCGACAAGGCTGAAAGACGGAGGCAGCGAGCCATTGCCAGGGTTGCGAAACTCCAGGTGGACCAGCGCCGCCTCCGGGCCGAAACTCTTCAACGAGTAGTTCTCTGGCGGCAGCGTGATGCGCTTGCCAGCGTCGAATCGCGTTGAGCTGAAGACGATCATTGGCTTGACGTTGCTGTAGCCGATGAACTCCAACTCGTAGTACTGCGATGCCCTGAGGCCTTCAAACGTGCATGCAGTCTGGGAAGCAATGGCGGATTGGCTGGCCAGGGCCAGAAGGACGGTCACGACGGGGATGCTTCTCATCGTGGGGCCCAACGCCTGGATTGAGTCGAGTCGCGAAGCAGCGCCGGCTTGGAAGAATTGCCAGGCGGCACCGGGCCGTGCCCGAGATTGCCGACCTGCCATTGGTGCAGGGCTACGAGCAACGGCAAGCCGACCGACAGGGCAAGCGCGATGAGCACATGTGCCCGCCGCACGCCGCCCTGGGTCTCGTAGGCCTTCCCGGTGCGATAGCTGAAGGCCATCAAAGCCCAGAAGAGCGCGGCGGCGATAGCGGTAGCACCCGCCATGAGCAGCGTGTTGACCATCGGCGGCCAGGGGTCGTCACCGTAGACGAGGATCCAAAGCACGCCGGCCCCGGCAGCGACGGCGAGTACTGCGGCGATCAGGGACACCATCGCCGATGGCAGCGCAAACAGCAGGGGGTACGTATGCCGAGCTCTCATGCGCGATGTCCTCGCTGTGCCGCCTGACGCTTGTCATCCGCGCCGCAAAGCGGCGCAGGCCTGGATGAATTGTCAGGGCTCAGCCAGCCGGCGCTTTTTGGTGAAGCGCCAGGCGAGCCATGTGAGTGCCACCAACACGGCAGGGCAAACCCAGCCGAACGCGCCTGCAATTGCCACGTTTTCATGCGCCGCGACAGCCCAGGCAACGCTGAGCAGCCAGCCAACGGCGATGGAAACGGCTGCGGGCGTCCAGGCCCGCAGGCGAGGTTGCGACTTGAGTAGCCAAAACAGAACGACTGGGAGTGCCAATGCGATCAGCAGGAGAGCGTTTGCCATGGACATTCCTCCGGGGAGCCCTAGCACCTGGATCAAGCCAGGCCAAGAAGTGGCTTCGGCCTGGATGAATTGTCAGGCCTTTGCGGCCTACCGCGGCGAGATCTTGTCATGAATCTCGTTGAGAGCCATCAGCGCGGCGGACGCATAGAGTTGATGGTACTCAGCCACCATTTCACCGCTCTGGATGACCGGGTCCGTCGCGACGAGCGCCTCCGCCTCGGAAATGCCAGGAACGGCGAAGATGAACATCCCGCGCCAGTTCTCCTCGTTCGAGAACGGACCTGCAGCAACCAGTTTCTGCTCTTTGGCCAGGCGTTCCATGTTGGCGAAATGCCCTTTGAACATGTCGATGCGCTCTTGGCCCTCCGGCACTCGCCTTGAGCCGGACTTGAGAATAACCAGGACGTACTGCCGCATTCCGCGGCTGTCCGCACCGAGCTTTGCGGCCAGAGCGGGGTCCGTGGGGCCCGGTTCCGTGGTGTGCGCCGAGCCCAAAGGCAGCCACAGTCCGAGAATGATCGCCAGCGTGGCCCAATGCTTTTGCATGAGTGCTCCCGAATGCGCCTAAAGGCTAGCAGCGGCTTTCCATACATTGTTGCGACCAACTTTGCGTTCCCACGCCTTGTACTGCGTGACGAGCGGGCGAGCGTAGTCTGGCAAATCGTAGGCAGGCGGCTCACTTACGAAGAAGGGCATGCCCTCCTTGAACCACGCAGGTGTCTGCTGCCTCCCGATCAAGCCGAGCTGCTGAGCCTGCAGCATGTGAATGTATTCGTGCTCCACAATGTAGGGCTGCCACGATTCCGGTGGAATGATGACGCCCCAGTCGAACAGGGTAGCTCCGCGCTCCATGCCGCCGCCAAAAGAGCGGTAGCACCGACGCGATGAGCAGAATACGGTGAGCGGTGCTTGCTCCAAGGGAACGAGCTTGCGCCCCACCACAGCAACAGCACGACGCTGCAACTCAGTCGCATTGGAGAGTTGGGATAGGTCCTCCACGCATACGCGATCGAGGCAAGAGACGCCATTGAGCGAAGGCGCAAGAACGCGGACGGGCTTGAACGCAGCCCAGGCAATCGCTGGCGCGGCAACCACCAGGCCTGCGGCTATGAATGCCAAAGCTCTACGAATTCGCATCAGTGGCTAGCACCTGAGTTAGGCCGAGCCGGGAAGCAGCTTCGGCTTCGATGAATTGTTAGGCCTTATGGCTGGCATGCCACGGCCACAGACTCCACGATAGCCCGTGGGGCCGATACCTGCAGCCAGCACGCGAGGCCCTCCGGCTGGTACTCAAGGAAGGAGCCGTATGACCGCTCGACCGGAGCAACGGGGCCATAAAGCCGGCGGGCTTCCGAGGCGGGCATGCCGGGGCAAAGACCACGCGGGGTGCAGGCGCGTGGTCCGGTGCCGTGCAGGGCCAGGACGCGCCGCTGGACCCCGGGAGCCTCCTGTTCTAACCAGCCGACGGTTACGACGAGGCCTGGATAGTGCAACTCGATGCCTTCGCCGGTATCGACGCGCCTGGATGGCATGCCAAGGTGGCGCATTACGCTAGCCTCGGTTACGCCCGACACAACCCCACCGATGCTCAGCTCGGACGGCGGGATTTCGCCCGCAAGCGACGGGCCTGCAAGGATCACGCTGCGAGGGCGAGGAAATTTCGCAAAGTCCTAACGCCTGAGTCAAGCCGACCTGTAACGCGTGGATCGGGAGCTAGAAAAGCGGCGCCACCCAGACATTTGAACGGAGCGCCGATACGGGTTCGGCTTGAATGAACTGTTAGGGCCCATGCTAGTCATCCGCAAGAGAGGACTCTTGCTTAGGGTCGCCCAGGAGAAACGTGTCGCCATTGGTCGCGGTGATGCTGCCAGTGCCCATGCTGCGAATCTCCCATTGCCAGGTGTCATAGCGGGTTTCCAATGTGCCCCGAGCAAAGCACGGACCATAGAGAAAGAAGTCGTGCTGCTGGCTCCCTGAGATGAGCACGGCCTTGTCAAAGAAGGCCTGGGCCTCCTGCGCAGTAACAGCAAAAGAAGCGCACCCCTCTGCCTTGGCTCCAAGCCCATTCGTAGTCACGACGATCTTTGTGATGGGTCCGATCGGGCTGGACGATGCAAGGGCCGGAAGAAGCAGTCCGCCCAGCACGCCAAGGTATGCAAGATATGCGCTCATGGGGACCTGACACCTGAATAACCCGGATAGTAGACGCAATTTGATGCCTCGAAGAAGCCACGAAGCGGGTTCGGCTTGAACTGTTAGGCCCTAGTCGTAGCAGAGCAAACCCCCGCCTGGTCGCCTGACTTCATCGAGGTAGTACGCGCACCCTTGAAACTTGGTGTTTGTGGAGCAGCGGCCGGTTTTCGCAGCAATAGTCTCCGCGACACATTGACCTTGACACTGACGGCGGTGGGTGCAGATCTTCCCCGCGTCTGTCGTGGGACCTTGGCAGACTTTTGGACACCCTTCGCCCGGGATGCCGCGACAGTCCCAAACGAATCCCGCACTTGCGCACGCCGCTTCCGACTCGGGGAGCTTTAACGGCTCAGCCGGCGGGATTGAGCTACAGGCTGCCACGGCGGTTGCCAGAAATGCGAAAAGGACGCCACGAATGCGCATATAGGGCCTAACGCCTGAATTTGGCCGAGCAGCGAAGTGGCTTCGGCTTGAGTGAATTGTTAGGCCGCGTCACCTGACACTGGCCAAATCAAAGTGTGGGTTCTCGATGACGCCGAACCTGTTGCCGAATGGATCCATTACCGCGGCAACTTTGATGCCGCCACCAACCACTGTGACAGGCTCGAGCGACGTAGCGCCAAGTTCAATGAGTCTTGCGTGAGCCAAGGACGCATCCGGCACGCCCCAGAGAGGCTGCGGCCCGTTGATGCCAGGCTGACCGTCTGGGATCAAGCCGAGCTCAAATCCACCGACGTTGAACCCAACGTAGAACGGCTCATCGAAGTAGGGCTGCAACTCAAGCACCTGGGCATACCAATGCTTTGCAGCAGCCAAATCACTTGTTGGATAAATCGCCGTCCTCAGCCCAAGAATCACTTCATTTCTCCAGAATCAAATTGACGAAGATGCTAATTGGCGGG
>NZ_JALGCL010000003.1:270399-270856 GCF_022808325.1 Cognatiluteimonas sedimenti
GTGCCATGCCGAAAACCTTCCAGTGGAATAGGCACCACATTGCGCTCACCCTCATCGTATCGGACGAAGCTGGCCTTGATGGGGTATATGCTGGCTAGGTAGCCAACAACGCACCGAGCGGCCTCTGGTGAGGGTGGCTGCGGGCAGTGGCTGCGATAGCGGCCGAGCACTGCTCTGATAGCGGGAGACTTAGTGTCTGCCTGAAAAGACTCGAGGTAGAGGTACTCCGACACGCCTAGCAAGTACGCAAAGGCAAAGTCTTGCAGTGGGAGCGTCGCGGAAGGCCCCCGGAGTGTGAACACCTCACAGGTGTTGTCCGGGCAATACTCCACAATTGCCAGGTCGCCCTGGGAGGAGACCGCCACAGAGTCGCCAAAGGCGGCGCCAAGCTCATGGGCTTGCGACACCACCGGGACAACGGCAAGCAGCAAGGTGGCGAGAATCTTTCTCATCGTAC
>NZ_JALGCL010000003.1:270912-271335 GCF_022808325.1 Cognatiluteimonas sedimenti
GTGCCAAGCCTACGCTACGCCAATAGCTGCTTGAGCGACGGCACCGGGATAAAGGGCATGTACTCGTGCCAGCCCAGAAACAGCGAGAAGGCTACATGGATGACGGGCGAGGATAGAAACGCCAGCACAAGATATTGAGCGAGCTCCTTACCCCGCAGGGCAAATGCGACGGGCGGAACCATGAGCGTGGCAAGAGCAGGAACTGTGTAGTAGACCCACCACGGCAGCCCGAGGTTGTTGCCGTATTTGGCGAAAACCATGCCGCCGACAACGACCACCGCAGCGACAGCGGCAACTGCGCCTGCGCTGGGGCGAAGCTCCCGATGCCGCGTTACAAAACGCAGCAAGCCGACGAAGACGATCAGCGAAACAGCCACGAAGATCCAGAACCGCATTACATCAGATTCCATGCCGCTCCCCATG
>NZ_JALGCL010000003.1:271395-272169 GCF_022808325.1 Cognatiluteimonas sedimenti
GCCGCAGCGCCATGGCCCGCAACCTCCAATGCTTTTGCTGCCGTAAGCGGGCCATTGATGTCGGGGTCTGTGCAGGAATCAAGATCGTCCGCAATGTCTGGACCAGAGAACTCGACTCGCTCGGCCATTTGCAAGGCATCGGCAGTGTAGGCCAGCTCCATGGCAGAGAGCTGGCCCGAGGCGAACAGACGACAGAGAGCCCCGAGCCCGGCTCTGTCCAAGACAAGATCAGTGTCCTCCGTAACCCGCACTAACGCAGATCCCCCTCGCCCGAGGTGCCGTGTGTGCTCAGCCAGCTCCTCCGAAATCTCGTGCGAATAGTCTGCGGCAGAGAGCGAGCCGGAAATCAGTCTGGTCAACGAGCTAAGTTTCATGCGGCCTAACACCTGAGTTAAGCCGACCCGCAACGCGGAGGCTGTGAACCCGGATAGTAGCCGCAACCAGATGCCTCAAAGAAGCCACGAAGCGGGTTCGGCTTGAATGACTTGTTAGGCCGCCGGTGGGCCAGCGATACCCGCTCGCCGGCAACTCCCCGCTTGAACCGGAGCTCGGCTAACCTGGCGCAACCGCGAAACCAAACCACGGCCCTGGCCGAAGCCGCCTGCCTGGGCCGAAAGACTGACGGCAAGCTGCCGAATGCTGCCGAAGCGAAGGAACACCAAACCACGCGAGCCACGAGCGCACCAGACACACTGGCCGAAGCGCAAAAGATGCCGGGCGAAGCCCGTAACGACACGCCGCCGCAGACATCACTACCGAATGCTTTTCAGCGGC
>NZ_JALGCL010000003.1:272225-272878 GCF_022808325.1 Cognatiluteimonas sedimenti
CACTCACGCCACAGAGTACCGAGCACCACGCGTCTTGCCTTCTACAGTGAGCTTGCCGTCACTCATGAGCTGGCCGACTACAACTTGAGCCATCCGGATGTTCATTCCGAGAATGTCCGCAATCTCATTTACGCGTAGGCCAGGCTTCGCCGATAGCAGGTCATGCACGTCAGTAGTTGCCTTGGCAAAGTAGTCGTCAACAGTTGTGCGGGTGCTACGCGGATACCATTGGTCAAGCAAGACCGACAATTTGTCCTCAAGCTCGCTAAAGCTTGTGTACTGAATCCGATCAAGGCCGCGTATGTCGCTAGGCACTTCTTTAACATCTGTCTTGTCTGGGTTGAAGCAGATGTACCAGTCCTCCGACATGGCAAGAGCGATGCCCAGCTCCAATGTCACATTGGGGTTCCATGCAGAGATGTCGAACAGGGCAAAGTCAGACCCGCGAATGTAGCTAATGATCTTCTGCAAGATATGCATGTTCGTGATCTTTTCATCGGCGAAAATGAACTTGATCCCAAACGATTTCTCTAGAGCAGCGAAGACTTTGCGATAGTCCCGGGTGTCATACAGGTTGTACGCGTATGCCACGAAAACCTGCTTGGTGAGGCTGTCACTTCCTTTCGACATTGTGGTGATCTCCCCTGTGAGTG
>NZ_JALGCL010000003.1:272934-274179 GCF_022808325.1 Cognatiluteimonas sedimenti
GCGGCTCTTGCGACCAGCTTACGGCGTGGTTGCAAGCTGTTCTAGTTTCTCCAGTGCATTCGTATTGTTGGGGTTGAGCGCTAGCGATTTACGATAGTGCATGATGGATGCATCGCGGTTTCCTTGCACCATATAAGCCTCTGCAAGGCTGTCGTAGGTGTTCGCACTCTCCGGATATGCCTCGACGTTTAGCTTGAAAAGGGCGATAGCCTCTGCGATTTTCTTCGCACTCAGATGCTGATAGCCAAGAGTGTTAAGTGTCCTTTCTTTGAAATATTCAGATGGGTACCGATGCTTCATCTGGCGGTACAGCCTGATCGCGTTCTCTAGTCCTTCATCCTTTAGCGCACGTACAAAGGCGATCTCCACACTAGGAAACACAACTCGCCGAACTGCTGAAATAACGAGCGCTGGGTCGTCTACTTGTATGTAATGACCGCTTTCCGGAGTGACAACCAAGCCTCCTTCTGTGGCTTCGGCCACCCAAGCGCCAAACTCATCAAATGCCGATTTGATCCACTGCGGCCCCGAGTCCTTTCCGGCCACAAGTACCATCATCGGTACGTCGGGAGGCGCACCGAACGAGTGCAGTTCAGGGAACCCCTTTCGTGTTTCATTTTTTGCAAAGTCATACTCCCGCTTGGGGCCGATAGGAGCGTCCCTCAAGGCGGTCTCTTGCTCCGCTATCTCCGTCTCAAGTTCTTTCGCACCAAGGGTCGCGAAGAACTTTGTGTTCATCGCGTCGACAAAAACCACTCCCGCCACTTCATCCTTGAACAGGTGAGCGAACGCGCGGATGTTAGCGCCGCCGAGAGAATGGCCGACCAAGACATAAGGCGGTTCTATGTCGGCGCGATGAAGGAGCGTGTGGAGTTCAGTGGCGAGTCGTGTGTGTGAGCGAGGTTCGGGTCCAGTCTCCGACTGTCCGCCACCCGCGCGGTCGTATGAAACGACGCGTGCAAAGCGTGCGATCTCAGGGAAAACACTATTCCAATCTCGAATGCCGCCCCCTAGGCCAGAGTCGAGTACAACGGTCGGAGTGCCCTTTCCGGCGATCTGTAGCCGCAGCTTGTGGCCGCCAATATCAACGTGCCGGATTTCGATGTTTGGTTGGCTGGTGGCTTGACGTTCTTGTGCCAGCGAGGGGATAGCCCAGGCAAGAAAGCACAAAGCCGCCGACAACCTTGCAATTGGATTCACTTACGTTCTCCTGGGTATGCGCCTCGAGAAAGTCTGTAGAGCCGC
>NZ_JALGCL010000003.1:274235-353123 GCF_022808325.1 Cognatiluteimonas sedimenti
GCCCCGCCCCGGAGTTCTGCGAGCAGCGCCATGTTTGGAGTGCCATCCTGTAGCGATTGCCAGGCAGCCAGCAACTGTTCTTTGTTCGCGGTGATCCACGCCAGCACAATTGCCTCCTCGCGTAGTCCCAGCCGGCCCTCAAGCCGCTTAGGTGGATCCAGCGAAAAACTTGCCGAGTGGTGCTCCTTGCCGTGGTCGACGTGCAAGTGCGGGAGCGGGTGACCCTTCTCTTGGTACATCTTCAGCTTCAGGCGCTGGACCCTGCGAAGTAGATACGCATTGAAGCCTCTGCCCGGCCTCGGGTCGCCAGTTGGAGGTTTAACGACCCCAAGCGAGCTTTGAAGCCGTTTAGCAAGCTCCGAAAACGATTCACTCGCCATAGGGGCCTAACGCTTGAATTAAGCCGACCCGTAACGCGTGGATCGGAAGCTAAGAAAAACGACGCTGCCATACATTTGAACGGAGCGCCGATACGGGTTCGGCTTGAATGAATTGTTAGGCCGCAATGCCCATTGCTGCCCGGAATACAAACACCCAATAGAACGAGACCCAGAATGTAGCGCAACAGGCCAAAGCAACCCAGAAAATCCACCGGACTGCCTTGGCCCGGGACTTTGCAACCAAGAATAAGTACCACGCCACAAAAAAACTCGCGCAGACAACGAGCGGCGCAAGCACGAACAATCCGATAAAGAGAGGCGAGACGTCCAGGCGGCTGACCTGCCGCAACCACAAAAGCTGCGCTGCGAATACGACTGAAGCAATGACGAGCAGAACAACTGCAATGCTTTTAAGGCGAAGTGCTTGCATCAGCGAATGCTCTGGTTGCGGCCTAACACCTAGTAGACCCCAAAAGCGGGGATATGGACCGGATATTCATGTTCGGCGGCAGGTGCGTCAAGCAGGAAACCCCTACATACAATCATGGCCTTGGCTGATGTTGCCGCGCCTGACGGATGGCCACGCTGTTGCCGGACAACCGGCACGGACGCGGGCATATGTCTTATCAGGGACGAAGTGAGGCGGTATCGGGGGCGGGTGCGGAAGCGATCAACGCGCACAAACCGCGCCTGCTCGACGACGTTCGCCGCCGTCTGCGGGTCAGGCACTACAGCGTGCGCACCGAGCGGGCCTACGTGGGCTGGATACGCCGGTTCATCCTGGCCAACGGCAAGCGCCACCCGCGCGAGATGGGCGCGCAGGAGGTCGAGGCGTTCCTGACGGTGCTGGCCACGCGCGGCAAGGTCGCGGCCAGCACCCAGAACCAGGCGCTGTCGGCGCTGCTGTTCCTGTATCGGGAGGTGCTGCGGCTGGACCTGCCGTGGATGGAGGACGTGATCCGGGCCAAGCGGCCGCAGCGCCTGCCGGTGGTGTTGTCGGTGCTGGAGGTGCAGTCGCTGCTGGCGCGGATGGAGGGGCGGCCGTGGCTGATCGCCAGTGTGCTGTACGGCACCGGCCTGCGCCTGATGGAATGCCTGCGGCTGCGGGTCAAGGACGTGGACTTCGCGCGCAACGAGATCATGGTGCGCAACGGCAAGGGCGGCAAGGACCGGCGCACGGTGTTGCCGCGGACCTTGATCGAGCCACTGCAGCGCGAGGTCGAGCGGGCGCGGACGGTGCACCGCGAGGATCTCGCCGCAGGCTTCGGCGAGGTCTGGCTGCCGCATGCGCTGGGCCGCAAGTACCCCAATGCGGGGCGCGAGTTCGGCTGGCAGTACGTGTTCGCGGCGCGTTCGCGCTCGCGCGACCCGCGCGACGGCAGCGAGCGTCGTCATCATTTCGACGATGGCGTGCTGTCGCGCGCGCTCAAGCGCGCCTGCGTGCGCGCCGGCATCGCCAAGCCGGTCAGCGCGCACACGCTGCGGCATTCGTTCGCCACCCACCTGCTCGAGGCCGGTTACGACATCCGCACCATCCAGGAACTGCTCGGGCACAAGGACCTGGCCACGACCCAGGTCTATACGCATGTCCTCAACCGCGGCGGTGGCGGCGTGCTGAGCCCGCTGGACAGCGCAGGGACGGGACGCGCTTGAATCGAAATCACGACGCGCCGCCGCGCGCTGCGTCACACGCTTGACTGCAGCCATCGCGTCGCGCGCCATCCGCCAGTCCGGTACCAGCAGGCGACATCCGGATCGACAAGGGTGGCGCAACGACAAAACGTCGAACGCCTGCGCCGGCAGCGCCTCAACGCTCCTTGCGCCAGTTGACCGAGGCGCGGTTCTCGACCGTGCTGGATTCGATCTCGATGTCGAAGCCCTTGCGCAGCAGGTACTTCAGCGTCAGCACCTGGCCGGTGCCGAGCAGCGACACGCCGTAGCCCACGTAGAGTTTCGGCGACAGGTACTTGCCCACGCCCAGCACGCTGCCGCCGAGCGCGCGCGACTCCATCACCCCGGCGTCGTCGAGGCCGATCCGCGCGCCCAGCTGCGAGGCCAGCAGGCTGCCGCCGGCGGACAACGCGGCCGAGGCGGCATCGAGCTGGCGGCTTTCGTCGCCGCTGGCGCTGGCCAGCGGCCGCCCGAGCGCGAGCCACGCCAGCGCCTCGGACTGGTCGGTCGGCGGGTCGGTCCAAACTTCCGCCTGCGGCCGTGACGCGCGGCCGCTGACATCGATGCCGGCGGTGACGTCGCCGACCTCGCGCTGCGCGCGGATGTCGAGCAGCGGATCGGCGATCGGGCTGCCGGTCCACACCAGCCGCCCGCGCGTGATCTCGAGCTTCTGGCCGTAGGCGCGGTAGCGGCCGCCGACTTCGAGCGTGCCGCTGGCTAGCATCTCGCTGCCCGGGCGCGTGCGCACGCGCAGGCTGCCGCCGAGGGTGCCGTCCAGGCCGAAGCCGTCCAGGCGCACGTCGTCGCCCAGTGCCAGGGTGAGGTCCAGCTGCAGCGGCGTGGCGACGCCGCGCTCGGGGTCGACCGGATCCAGCACCACCACGTCGGGCGAGGTCGACACGCCCTGGTCGAGGCGTTCCAGGTCGATCCGCGCGCTGGGCACGCCGACGGTGCCGCTGACGGCGAGCGGCTGGCCGGCGGCGTAGCGCACCACCACGTCGGGATCGATCACCGCGTGCAGGTCGCGGGTGTCGGACGCCAGCACGTTGCGTCCGCGTACGTTGAGCACTAGCGGCTTGGCCTGCCCTGAGCTTGTCGAAGGGTCGTTGCTGCGCCAGCCCAGCGTGCCGTCGAGGTCGAGGGTGCCGTCGCCGGAGCGCAGCGAGCCGTGGATGCGCGCCGTACCGTCGGCCTGCGCGTCCATGCGCACGTCGCCATCGTCCAGCGTGATCGCCAGTGCCGGCAGCTCGGTGTGGAACGCGGAGAGGTGCGCGCTGCCGCCCAGCGATGGTTGCGCGCGGCTGCCGCCCAGGGTGACGCGGCCTGCGAGCCTGCCGGTCGGCTCGACGATGTCCGGCGACAGCAGTTCCATCCAGGTCAGCTCGTCGGTATCCAGCGCGATCTCGCCGGACAGCGGCGCATGCGCATCCCAGCCGCTGGCGACATGCGCGTCGATGCGGCCGTCGCCGTTGAGCGCGGCGCGCAGGGTGGCGTCGAAGCGTTGCGGATCGAAGCGCGCATCGAGCGCCAGCTGCCGGTAGGCCACGAGATCGTTGCGCGCGCGCGCGCTGTTCTTCAGCCCGCCCTGCGCGGACGTGAGCCTGGCGTTGCCGCGCCAGCCGCTGCCGGCCGCGCGCACGTTGGCGTCCAGCGCGATCTCGCCGTGCAGCAGCCACGGCAGGCCATCGCTGCGCGCGGGCAGCCACGGCGTCGCCAGCGCCAGGGGCAGGCCGCGGCCGTGGACGTCCAGGCCGCGGCGTGGCCAGTCGCCGCTCGCGCACAGTTCGCCGCCATCGCTGGCGGCCAGGCAGCTGCGGTCCAGCGTCCAGCCCCCGCCCGCCTGCGCGTAGCGCGCCGGTGCCTGCAATCGCCACGCATCGCCGCGCGCGGGCTGCAGCTGCAGCGTCGCCAGCGTGCCTTGCCAGCGGCCGTTGCGGCGCGCGGCGCTGCCGCCCAGTGCGAGCTGGCCGAGCGGGCCGTCGGCATTGGCGTCGAGCTGCAGCTGCTCGACCGCGCCGCGGGCGTCGACGTGCAGGCGGTCGACGGCGATGCCCGCCTCCACGCCGCTGGCGTCGACCACCAGCGCGCCGCCGCTGCCGCGCCACGGCAGCCGGCCGCGCGCGTGCAGGCGGTCGGCGCGGTAGTTGCCGTAGCGCAGGCGGCTGCCGTCGAGGTTGGCGTCGAGGTCCGGCGCGTTGCGCGCGCCGCGTAGCGCCAGCGTGCCGCGCAGGGTGCCGGCGCCGGTCGGCAGCAGGTCGCGCAGTTGCAGCGGCGCGAAGCGCGCGTCGATGGCCAGGGTGTCGGCGACGGTGCCGCGCGCCTCGAGGCGGCTGCCGCCGAGGCTGAGCGCGAGTTCGCCTTCGTAACGCGTCGGCGTGGCGGCCTTGCCCGCGGTGCGCAGCGCCAGGCGGCCGTGGCCGGCGAGCGTGCGGCCGCGCAGGCGGCCGCCGAAGTTCCCGGCGTCGAACGTGGCATCCAGCCCGCCATCGGCGCGCGCGGCGCCGTGGCTGCTGAGGCGGCCATCGATGGCGCCGTCCCAGTCGGGCAGGAAGTAGCCGGGGTCGAAGCCGGCCAGCGTTGCGTCCAGGTCCCACGCCAGCGCCGGCGACCAGCGCGCGTGGCCGCGCGCGTCGAGCGTGCCCGTGGGCATGGTCGCGTGCAGCTGCCGGATCGCGGCGTGCGCGCGGTCGCCGCGGGCGTCGAAGCGCAGGCGCGCGCGCTGGCGGTCGCGCAGCAGCGTGGTCGTGCCGATCGCGGCCCAGGCGTCGGGCTGGCCGGCGATGCCGAGGGCGGCGTCGGCCGTGACCGCGGGCGCGCCATCGGCGCCGCCCCAGCGCAGGCCGCGCGCGTTGATCGCAAGCTCGATCGCGGGCTTGCCGTGGCTCGCGGCCGACGCGGCGCGGTCGCGCAGGTCGGCGTGGCCACGCGCGCTGACGCGGCCGCCGAGCACATCCACCACCAGCGGCTGCAGCCTCAGCACCTGCTCGGCCAGTTGTACGCGCGAGGGCTGGATCGTGGCGGCCACGCCATTGCGCTCGATCCGGCCGCGCAGGCGCGCATCGCCGCCGTCGCCGTTGGCGTGCAGCGCGAACTTGAGCGGCGTGCCCGGCTCCCCGCTGCCGGCCAGCAACCCCGGATCCAGCGCATCGGACCGTGCGCGCAGCGACCAGCGCGGCGCGGCGCCGGCGCGGGGATCGTGCAGCACCAGCGTCGCCTGCAACGGCGCCGGTGCATTGCCGGCGAGCGCCACCTGCATCCGTGCCAGGTCGCCGCGCGCCACCAGCCCCAGCCGCGGCGCTGCGCGGCCTGCCGGCGCCGGCAGCACCGCGGTCGCGACCAGGTCGCTGCGGTAGTGGTCGCGCGGCGCGTAGTCGCCGTGCGCGCTGAAGCGGCCGCGGTCGCTGTCGACGGCCAGGTGCTCGACGTGCAGGCGGCCGTCGGACGCATCCAGCCCGCCGCGCGCGCTGCGGATCGTCACCAGCGGTTGCGTGTCGCGCGTGACCACCAGTTGGTCGATCCGGATCGTGTCGGCCTGCAGCGCCAGCGGCGGCGCGATCTGCGGCAGCGATTCCGGCCAGCGCGGCAGCTTGAACGGGGTAGCGCTGCGCGGCAGGTCGAGGCTGGCGTCGCGCACATCCAGCGCATCCAGACGCAGGCGCTTGCCCAGCAGCGGCCGGATCGCGGGGTCGATGACGATGGTGCGCGCACGGAAGGTGATCCGGCCCGTCGCGCAGCGTGCCGTGGCGGTCGCCACGCAATCGGCGTCGAGCTGGCGCGGCATCGAGAAGCGCACGCCGTGCAGCGTCATCGGCCCGGACGCCGGGCCTTCGGCGCGCTCCCACGACAGCGTGGTCCCGGCCGGCAGCCGCGCCACGATCTGCCGCAGCAGCAGGTCGCGGCCGCCGATGCTGGTGAGCAGCCACCACAGCAGCACCGCCGCGGCCAGCACCAGCGCCACGGTGCCGATGCCGCCGCGGATCGCGATCCTGCGTTGCCGCTTGCGCCGCAGCGTGCGCAGCTCGGCGATCCGCGCCTCGCGCGCCTGCGCGTCGGCGTCCGCCGGCAACGGCTCCAGGCCGTAGCGGCGGTAACGGCGGTAGCGTTCGCGCCAGTTCACAGGTCGGCGCCGATGTTCAGGTGCACGGTGAACGGCGAATCGGGGTGGTCGAGCCCGTGCCCGATGTCGATCCGCACCGGCCCCACCGGCGAGCGCCAGCGCAGGCCGACGCCGACGCCGGTGCGCCAGTCGGGCGTGCGTCCGTCGAAGGCGCTGCCGCTGTCGACGAACGCGGCCATGCCCCAGCTGTCGTTGAAGTAGTGTTCGTACTCGCCGCTGGCGGTGATCACATTCTTGGCGCCGAGCCCGAAGTCGCCGAGCCGCGGCCCGACCTCGCGGTAGTTGTAGCCGCGGATGCTGCGGTCGCCACCGGCGTAGAAGCGCAGCGACGGCGGCATCTCCACCAGCGCGTTGGTGAAGGTGTGGCCGAGTTCGCCGCGCACGATCACGCGGTCGCGCGCGCCCAGGCCTTGGAACCAGCTGGCGCGTACATGCAGCTGCAGGAAGCTGGCCTCCGAGCCCAGCCCGGCGCCGGCGCCGCGCAGTTCCAGCGAGCCACCGAGGGCGTCGCGCGGGTACAGGCGGTCGTCGGCGTCGATGTATTCGGCGCGCAGCGAGGGGAAGGTGAAGCTGGCGTAGCGGTAGCCGGGATGGTCGATGTCGCCCGTGTAGGCCCAGCGCTCGCGCAGCACGTGCAGCGACGCGATCGCGGTGAGGTGGCTGTTGACCTCGCCGCTGCGGCTGGCCACGAACTCGACCCGGCGCGTGTCGATGTAGTCGGTCTGTTCGTCGGCTGCCTGCAGGCTGGCGGTGTACCAGCCGTCGAGCCAGGCGAACGCCGGGATCCGGTACTGCAGCGTCAGCGTCTTCCTGCGTTCGGCGTAATCCACCTGCGCCAGCGCCTTGTGCCCGCGCGCGTTGAGGTAGCGGCGCTCGACCCCGAGCCGCACGCCGCCGCCGCTGTCGCTGCCGTAGCTGAGGCCGGCGGTGTAGATGCTGCGCTTGGCCGGCGTCAGCGTGACGCTGACCGGTACGCGCTTGTCGGCGCTCGCCTGCTCCGGCTGCGGCTCGATCTCGATGCGGCTGAAGTAGTCCAGCGCCACCAGCGACTTGCGCAGGCGGTCGAGCTTGCCCTGGTGGTAGTAGCTGCCCTCGTCCCAGTACACCAGCTTGTCGAACAGGCCGGGGCGGATGATCTGTTCCGGCGCCTGCACGAAACTGATCGGGCCCATGTCATGGCGCTCGCCGCTGTTCCATTGCAGGTCGATGTCGGCGGCGTTGTCGGCGCGGGTGACCTCGACCCGGCGGCTGAGGAAGTCGGCATCGAAGTAACCGCGCTCGGCCAGCCGCCGGGTGATCCGCGCCTTGCTGGCTTCGTAGATCTCGTGGTCGAACACGGCGCCCGGCGCGGGCGTGAACGCGGCGATTTCCTGCTTCAGGTAGCGGTCGCGCGCGCCTTCGCCCGCGATCGCGACGTGGCTGTCGCGCACCCGCACCGGGGTGCCCGGGGTGACCGTGATGGTGACGGTGCCGGCGTCGCGGTCGCGCACCACGCCGATCCGCGGCGAGTAGTAGCCGAAGGGTTCCAGCGCCTCGCGGGTTTCGGCCTCGGCCTCGCGCACCAGGTAGGCCATGCGCCGGGCGGAGACGTCGCGGCCGATCGCGTCGACCAGCGACAGCGAACCGCGCACGTTGCGGGTCATCGCCTCGTCGAGCCCGACGACGTCCACGCGCTGCACCACCGCGGCCTGCGCGGCGCCGATGGCAAGCAGGCACGAAGCCGCGACGGCGAACAGGCGGGGGACCGGGCGCATGCCGCGAGCATAACCGGCGCGCGTCAACGCCGATTGACGCACGGCGCGACCTCGCGCACGCGGCAACCGCATCGCGCCTGGGCGCGCCGGCCCCTCATCCGCCCTTCGGGCACCTTCTCCCCGCTGGCGGGGAGAAGGGACAGCATGGCGCCGCGTCAGCCCGAGAGGTGCTCGATCGCGGCCACGCTGCCCAGGCGCGCGGCGAGCCGCTGCAGCAGGGCGAGGCGATTGCCGCGCAGCGCCGCGTCGTCGACGTTGACCATCACCTGGTCGAAGAACGCATCGACCTGCGGCCGCAACCGCGCCAGCCGCCCGAGCACGGCGACGTAGTCGCGTTGCGCCAGCGCCGGTCCGGTGTCGCCCTGGGCGGCCTCGACCGCCTCGGCCAGCGCGCGCTCCGCCGGTGCCTGCAGCAAGGCCGGGTCGACCGCGGCCGGGATCCCGGCTTCGGCCTTCTTCAGGATGTTGCGGATGCGCTTGTTGGCGGCGGCCAGCGCGTCGGCTTCCGGCAGCGCGGCGAAACTGCCGATGGCGTCGATGCGGCGGTCGAAGTCGTACAGCGACGGCAGCCGCAACTCGGCGACCGCGTTGAAGTGCTGCACCGGCACGCCGCGATCGGCGTAGTAGCCGCGCAGGCGCTCGAGGATGAAGTCGTGGACTTCGCCGGCCAGCGCCTCCGCATCCGGCGCGGCGTGGGCGCGCGCCGGCTTGCCAGCGGGCGACGCCGCCTGGGTGCCGGCATCGCCCGCCGCGTCGCGCGGCTGCGCCGCCGGCGCCAGCGCCGCGGTCGCCTGCGTGCTGGCGGTGCGCAGCAGCTGCGGAACATCCAGGTCCAGGCCCGATTCGATGATCGTCCGTGCCAACCCCAGCGCATTGCGCCGCAGCGCGAACGGATCCTTGTTGCCGGTGGGCTTCAACCCGGCCGCGAAGCCTCCCGCCAGCGTGTCCAGCCGCTCGGCGATCGCCAGCACCTTGCCCAGCGGCGACAACGCGATGTCGTCGCTGGCGTGGCGCGGCTGCCAGGCTTCGTCGATGGCGTTGGCCACGGCAACGCGCTGTTCGTGCGACAGGTCGGCCAATGCGCCGTCCTGCATCGCGTAATGGCGGCCGGCGATGCCCTGCAGTTCCGGGAACTCGCCCACCAGCCGCGATTGCAGGTCGGCCTTGGACAGTTCCGCGGCGCGCCGCGCCAGCGCGGCATCGACGCCGGTGTCGCGCGCGACCGCCTCGGCCAGCGCGGCGACGCGGTCGACCTTGTCGGCGACGCTGCCGAGCCTGGCCTGGTAGGTGACCTGTGCCAGGCCGGCGTTCATCGCCGCCAGCCCCTGCTTCATGTCCTCGACGAAGAAGAACCGGGCGTCGGCGAAGCGCGGCCGGATCACGCGTTCGTAGCCCTTGCGGATCTCGGCCGGGTCCTTCGACTCGATGTTGGCGATGCCGACGAAATGCGCGCCCAGCCGGCCGTCGCCATCCAGCACCGGGAAGAACTTCTGGTTCGCCTCCATGGTCGCGACCAGCGCCTCGGCCGGCACCGCGAGGAAGCCCTCGTCGAAGCTGCACGACACCGCCGCCGGCCATTCGACCAGGCAGTTGACCTGATCGAGGTTTCCCGGCTCGATCCGGGCGACGCCGCCGGCGGCCTGCGCCGCGTGTTCGACCTCGCGCACGATGCGCTCGCGGCGCTCGTCCGGATCCACCAGCACCCTGGCCCCGCGCAGCGCGTCGACGTAGTCGCCGGCGCTGTCGATCCACACCGGCTTGTCGTGCATGAAGCGGTGGCCGCGGCTGTTGCGCCCGGAAGCGACCCCCAGCACTTCGCCGTCGACCACGTCCTTGCCGTGCAGCAGCACCAGCCAGTGCAGCGGGCGCGCGAAGGCGTGCTCGTGGTCGCCCCAGCGCATCGGCCGCGGGATCGGCATCGCCGCCACCGCCTCGCGCAGGATCTCCGGCAGCAGCGCCGCGGTGCGCGCGCCGGGCGTGCTGGCGCGGTGCACGAAGCGCTCGCCCTTGTTGTCGCTGGTGCGCGCCAGTTGCGTCCAGTCGACGCCGGCCTTCTGCGCGAATCCCTGCAGCGCTCGCGTCGGCTGGCCGTCGGCGTCCAGCGCGATGTTGAGGTAGGGGCCGGGGATTTCGGAATGCTGCTCCGGCTGTTCGTCGGCCACGCCCGGCAGCAGCACCGCCAGCCGCCGCGGGCTGTACAGCGGCTTGGCGTCGCCGCGCTCGACCGCGACGCCGCGCCGGACCAGGCCGTCGACGACGCCGTCCAGCAGCGCCTGCGCCAGGCCCGGCAGCGCGACCACCGGCAGCTCTTCGGTGCCCAGTTCGACCAACAACGGTTTCATCGCTTGCACGGGGAGCCCCTCATCCTGGTTCGCCGCCATCCGGGCCGTAGAACAGGACCCAGGTGCAGAAGTCGTCGCTGAAATTCTCGAAGTGGTGCTCGACACCGGCCGCCGCGAACAACAGCTCGCCGGGGACGACATCGTGGCGCCTGCCCGGGCTCACGAACTCGCCGTGGCCGGCGATCACCACGTAGACCTCGTCGCGCGCATGCGCGACCTGCAGGTCGCGGCTGACCGGCTTGTAGATCTCGACCTGCAGGCTGCCGTGCTGGAACAGCTGCCGGAAGCGCATGCCCAGCGGCTCGCTGGCCAGCGCCTGCAATGCGGCTGCGGGGGTGAGGCGTTGCGGGATCATGCCGGCGCGCGCTTCAGCCCCGGGAAACCGAGTTTCTCGCGCTGCGCGAAATAGCTTTCGGCCACCGCCTGCGACAGCCGCCGCACGCGCAGGATGTAGCGCTGGCGTTCGGTGACGCTGATCGCGCGGCGCGCGTCGAGCAGGTTGAAGCTGTGCGAGGCCTTGGTCACCTGCTCGTAGGCCGGCAGCGGCAGCCCCAGTTCGACCAGCTTCAGCGCCTCGGCTTCGCAGGCGTCGAAGCGGTGCAGCAGCTCGGCGACGTCGGCGTGCTCGAAGTTGTAAGCGCTCTGCTCCACTTCGTTCTGGTGGTAGACGTCGCGGTAGGTCACTGCCGTGCCGTCGGGGCCGTGGGTCCAGACCAGGTCGAACACGTCGTCGACGTTCTGCAGGTACATGCACAGGCGCTCGAGGCCGTAGGTGATCTCGCCGAGCACCGGCCTGCATTCCAGCCCGCCGGCCTGCTGGAAGTAGGTGAACTGGGTGACTTCCATGCCGTTCAACCACACTTCCCAGCCCAGGCCCCAGGCGCCCAGGGTCGGGCTTTCCCAGTTGTCCTCGACCAGCCGCAGGTCGTGCACCAGCGGGTCGATGCCCAGCGACTTCAGCGATTCGAAGTAGCGCTCGACGATGTCGTCGGGGCTGGGCTTCATCACCACCTGGTACTGGTAGTAGCGCTGCAGGCGGTTGGGGTTGTCGCCGTAGCGGCCGTCGGTGGGACGGCGGCAGGGCTGCACGTAGGCAGCGGCCCACGGCTCCGGCCCGATCGAGCGCAGGAACGTCGCCGGGTGGAAGGTGCCGGCGCCGACTTCCAGGTCCAGCGGCTGCACCAGCACGCAACCCTGCGCCGCCCAGTAGGCGTTGAGGCGCTGGATCAGTTCCTGGAAGGTGGGGCCGGGCATCGTGCGGCGGTCCGTTTCTGGGCGTCGGAAAGCGGGCTAGTATAGCGACGGCCCTTGGCCATGCCGCGCCCGCGGCGGCGACCGGCGCGCGGCGCCGAACCTGTTCGCAAGGGGCGCAACACAGCCGCTCCCGCGCGGCGTCCGCGACAACGAGAGAATCTTGGCAACCGCTGAAGTGACCTTGCCCTTCCTGATCCTGGAGACCGGCCAACCGGTCGCCTCGATGCGCCGCCACCGCGGTTTCCCGCACTGGATCCGCGTCGCCGCCGGGCTTGCGGCCGACGCGGCGCACGTGGTCGATGTCGAACACGGCGCAGCCTTGCCGCAGGGCGGGCGTTTCGCCGGCGCCATCGTCACCGGTTCGGCGGCGATGGTCACCGATCGCCACGACTGGAGCGAACGCTCGGCGCAGTGGCTGCGCGACGCCGCGCATGCCGGCCTGCCGTTGCTGGGCATCTGCTACGGCCACCAGTTGCTGGCGCATGCGCTCGGCGGCGAGGTCGGCGACAACCCGGGCGGGCGCGAGATGGGCACGGTCGAACTGCAATTGCAGCCGCAGGCGGCCGACGATCCGCTGTTCGCCGGCCTGCCGCAGCGGTTCCCGGCGCAGGCCACGCACCTGCAGTCGGTGCTGCGCGCGCCGGCGGGCGCGACCGTGCTGGCAAGCTCGGCGCACGATGCCTGCCACGCCTTCCGCTGGGGCGCGTCGGCCTGGGGCGTGCAGTTCCACCCCGAGTTCGGCACCACCCACATGCATGGCTACGTCCGCGCCCGCCGCGACGCGCTCGCGCGCGAGGGCCGCAGCGCGCGGCAGGTGGCCGCCGGCATCACCGCCACGCCGCACGCGCGCCGCGTGCTGCGGCGCTTCGTGCGCCACGCCCGTACACTTTGACCACGACACCATCGGGGATGCCATGAACGACGTACGCAAGGTGCCGGCTTCCGCCGGCGCGGAATGGTTGCTGGGCGGGTTCGGGCTGCTGCGCAAGGCGCCGCTGGGCCTGGGCCTGCTGGGCTCGTTGTATGGCGTGCTGGCGCTGCTGATGGGGATGAGCGCGCAACGCGACATGGGCGTGTTCATGCTGCTGGAGCTGGCGCTGGTGCTGGCCGGGCCGCTGCTGCTGGGCGGCTTCGTGTACGCCGCGCGCAGCGTCGACGCTGGCGGCCGGGCCGAGCCGGGACAGTTGCTGCAGGGCGTGCGCAGCGGTCGCACCACGCGCTTGCTGGCGACGCTGTTGCCGCAGATGCTGGCGCTGCTGCTGTGTGCGTTGCTGCTGGTGCTGCTGGTCGGTCCGGCGGCGCTGGCGCAGATCGCGCAGGCCATGGAGCAGGCCGGCGCGCAGGCCAAGCCGGACCCGGCGTTGTTCGCGTCGCTGCCGCTGGGGCGGTTGATGCTGTGGTTCCTGCTGGTGCTGGTGGTCGGCGTCGTCGCCAGCTTCTTCACCTTCGTCGCCACGCCGGAGATCATGTTCACCGACAGCAGCGCGCTGGCGGCGATGCAGCGCAGCTTCCGCGCCTGCGTGCGCAACCTGCCGGCGCTGGTGGTGTTCCTGGTGCTGCTGGTGATCGCGGTGATCGCGATCTACATCGCGATCATGCTCGTGGGCCTGGTCGCCAGGCTGGCGCTGGGGGAGATGGCGATGCAGGTGGTGGTGCAGGTGCTGGCGATGGCGGTGTTCATGCCGGTGGTGACCGGCGCCATGTATTTCGCCTGGAAGCAGATGCTGTCCGCGGGCGACACGGCCGCCGTGGCGGCGCCGGCGACCGGGTTCGAGGCCTAGCCGGCGAGCGTCGCGGCCTGCAACGCCGCGACGTAGCGCAGCAAGCCCCACGCCAGCAGCGCGACGCCGGCCGCGACCTGCAATGCGATCCATGCCGAGGCCCAGCCCGGCATCCGCGGGTCGCCATCGGCGCACGCGATGCGCGTGCCGGCGAGGTAATCGTGCAGCGCGCGCTTCTGCGGCGGCACCGCCGCCATCGCATGGCCGAGGTTGAGCGTGAGCCACGACGCCAGCCCGGCGAAGTGCCGCGACGCCGCCCGCGCCGGCGCCAGCGGCTGTCCGGCCAGGTCGGTCGCGACCAGCCGCAGGGCGCGCTTGCCCGGCGAACCCTGCCAGCGCGACAGTTCGCCGCCGATGTGCCAGGCCGCGGCCAGCAGCGCGTAGGCCAGCAGCCACGGCCACAGCATCCGCCACAGGCCGGCCTGGACCGCGGCCGCCGCGGCATGCAGGCCGGGATCGTGCAACAGCGATTGCGCGAGCACCGGTGGCGGCGCGCCGGACATCAGCGCGTCGGCCAGCGCCTGGCCGGCGCGCGCGGACAGTTGCGCCGCACCGCTGGTGACCGCGCGCCAGCCGGCCTGCCAGGGCGACCAGGCCAGTACCAGTGCGAGCGCGGCGAGCACGGCGAAGTCCAGCGACCACGCCGCGTAGCGACGCCAGAAGCCGGCCGGCGGCAGCACGACGGCGTCGTTCATGGTCGCCGTGTCGCGACGTCGCGCATCGCCAAAGCGTTCATCGCGGCGCCGCATCGTCGCGCCGCGAGGCCTGCGGCCGCGCCACCGCGCGCGCGGCGAGGATCCCCACTTCGTACAGCGCCACCATCGGCAGTGCCAGCAGCAGTTGCGAGACCACGTCCGGCGGCGTGATCACCGCCGCGACCACGAAGATGCCGACGATCGCGTAGCCGCGCCATTCGCGCAGCTGCGCCGGCGTCACCCAGCCCAGCAGCACCAGGATCACCAGCGCCACCGGCAGTTCGAAGCTGGCGCCGAAGGCCAGGAAGATCACCAGCACGAAGTCTAGGTACGCGTTGATGTCGGTCATCATCGCCACGCCCGCCGGCGTCACCTTCTGCAGGAACGCGAACACCGCCGGCAGCACGATGAAGTAGGCGAACGCGCAACCGGCGTAGAACAGCGCCAGCGCCGACGCCAGCAGCGGCAGCGCCAGCCGCTTCTCGCGCTTGTACAGGCCCGGCGCGACGAATGCCCACGCCTGGTACAGCAGCCACGGCATCGCCACCACCACCGCGACGAAGAACGCGAGCTTGAGCGGCGCGAAGAACGGCGAGGCCACCTCCACCGCGATCAGCTGGCCACCGGCGGGCAGCTTGTCCAGCAGCGGCTGCGCCAGCCAGGCGTACAACCGGTTGGCGAACGGCAGCAGCGCCACGAACAGCAGCAGCAGCCCGGCGACCGCGCGCAGCAGGCGCGCGCGCAACTCGACCAGGTGGTCGAGCAGGGTCGCGCTGGCGTTGTCGCTGTCAGCCGCCACGGGCGTCGTCGTCGGGGCGTGTGGGCCCGCTGTCCGGCGCGGCGGGGGGCGGCGAGCTGCCGCGCATCAGCGGCTGGCTTTCGAGCGCGCGTTGCGCGTCGCCGCCGGCCTCGCGCAGCGCCGCCTGCGCCTCGCGCATCGCCGCGCCGGTGTCCTGCAGGCTGCGCCTGAGGTCCTCGGCGGCGAGGTCGTGTTCCAGTTCGGCCTTGACCGAATGCCATTGCGCGCGCGCGCGCCGCACCCACAACCCGGCGAAGCGCGCGGCCTTGGGCAGGCGTTCCGGGCCGAGCACCAGCAGCGCGACCACCGCGATCACCAGCAGTTCGGAAAAACCGACGTCGAACATCTACGGCGACCCGCGTGCGGCGGCCTCAGCGCGCGACCGGCGGATTGCGGTCGTCGTCGGAGTTGCCGGCGCTCGGGGTGGCGGCCGCGTCCTGCGGCGTCGATGGCGGCGGCAGCGGCTGGCTGGCCGCGGACGGATTGTCGTCCTCGTCCTGCATGCCCTTCTTGAAGCCCTTGACCGCCTCGCCCAGGTCCTGGCCGACGTTCTTCAGGCGCTTGGTGCCGAACACCAGCACCACGATCACCAGCACGATCAGCCAGTGCCAGAGACTCAGACCGCCCATGTGCGTTCGCCTGTTGCGGGGAAGGGCGACAGGATAACGCAGCGCCCGGCGCGCCGCGTTTCCCGCGCCGGCCAGGCCGGGTTACGGGGTGGCCGGCAGCGGTTCGGTGGTGGCCGGGTTGTCGCCGACCGGCTCGAAGGCGCCCGGTTGCGGCGCCTCCGGCTGCGGCGCGGTGACGGTGGTCGCCGGCAGGCTCGGTTCGGCCGGCGTGGCCGGCGTGGCCGGCGTGGCCGGCGTGGCGGCGGTATCGACGGCTGCCGCTGGCGCGGGCACTGCCGGCGGCCGCGGGGCGTCGTCGTCGCGGCGCGCGGCGCGCGCGGCGGCGGTGGCTTCCTCGAGTTCGTCGCGGAACGCGACCACCGCGGTGGACGGCCGCTGCCCGGCGCGATCCTCGAAGATCATCCGCGGCGTGGTATCGCGACCGTACACGGCCTCGTTGGCGGCATCGTCGATCGACAGCACCGCGCCGTCCAGGGCGACGCCGGCGAACAGGCCACGGGCGCGCGACCACGACCAGATCTCGGCCTTCATCTCGCCGTCGGTCGAAGCCGAGGCGTTGCGGCCGACCGGGCCGGCGGCGACGCCGGCATCGGCGCCGAGGGTGAACTTGCCGTTGACGATCGATTCCAGGCCGCGGTCGTTGCGGAACACCAGCACGATGTCGGCCGACTGCACGCCGGCCTGGAAGCCGATGCTGCCGCCGGTCAGGGTGACGAAGCTGGGATTGGACCAGGTGCCGTCGGCGCGCTTGACCGCGAGCAGGCCGTGGCCGCGGCGGCCGCCGATCACCAGCCCGGCCTTGATGCTGTCGGGCACCACCACGATCGCGTGCGCCTCGTCGAGCAGCTTGTCCGGGATCGCCGATTCCGGGATCGCCTGGATGTCGGTCAGCACGCGCACCGCGTTCTGGGCGCGGGCGTCCTCGTCGGCGCCGGCGAAGGCGGCGCCGGAGGCGGCGAGCAGCAGCAGCGCGGTCAGGCGCAGCAGGCGGGGGGCAGGACGCGGGACGGACATGGCGGGCTCCGGCGGATCGGTGGGCGGGGCGCGATCGCCGCGGCGCGGGATCGATGGCGCGACAATGCACGACAGTCGCGGTTCAGGCTAGTCGCGCCGGCATGAATCGCGAATGAGTTGCGCCGGTGCAGGCGACGCAACGCGAATGCTGCCGCGGGATTGCCGCAGGCCCGCCGGCGCATCGGCCGCGGGCTCGCTTACCCTATGCCGATGACGACCGAACCCGAACCCGTTTCCGGCGCCGCGGCCGGCGATGCCGCGGCGACCGCGCTGCTGCTGGTCAACCTCGGCACCCCCGACGCACCGACGCCGCCCGCGGTGCGACGTTACCTGGCCCAGTTCCTGCACGACTACCGCGTGGTCCAGCTCACGCGCTGGCTGTGGTGCCCGCTGCTGCACTTCCTGATCCTGCCGTTGCGTGGCCGCAAGGTCGCGCGCAAGTACGCCGCGGTCTGGCTGCCGGGCGGGTCGCCGCTGGCGGTGCACACGCGCGACCTCGCCACCGCCGTGCAGCAGCGGCTGCCGGGCCTGCAGGTGATGCACGCGATGCGCTACGGCGAGCCGTCGCTGGAGGGCGCGTTCGTCGCGCTGCGGCAACAGCGGGTCGGGCGGGTGCTGGTGCTGCCGCTGTACCCGCAGTACTCGACCACCACCACCGAATCGGTCGCCGACATCGTCAAGAGCGCCCGAAGCATGCCGACCCGGATGTTGCCCGAGTACCACGACGATCCGGCATGGATCGCGGCCGTCGCCGACTCGATCCGGGCGTACTGGCACGCGCACGGCCCCGGCGAGCACCTGCTGCTGTCCTTCCACGGCCTGCCGCAGCGCCTGGTCGATGGCGGCGACCCCTATGCGGCCCAATGCCAGGCCAGCGGGCAGGCGATCGCGGCCGCGCTCGGGCTGCGCGACGATGCCTGGAGCCTGGCCTACCAGTCGCGTTTCGGCAGCGAACGCTGGCTGCAGCCGGCCACCAGCGACACCCTCGATGCGCTGGCCGCGCGCGGGGTGGGCAGCGTCGACGTCGTCTGTCCCGGCTTCGCCGTCGATTGCCTGGAGACGCTGGAAGAGATCGCCATGATGCTGGCCGAGCGCTTTGCGGCGCGCGGCGGCGCCCTGCGCTACATCCCCTGCCTGAACGCCTCGCCCGCGCACGCCGACCTGCTCGCGGCGCGGGTGCAGCGCGCGCTGGACGCGGCATGACGGCACCCGCGCCGGCGATGCGGGAGTTCGTGCTCGATACGCCGCTGGGCCGCATCGCCGGGCTGCGCGCCCGCGCGGCCGACGCGCCGAAGGTGCTGGCGCTGCACGGCTGGCTCGACAACGCCGCCAGCTTCGTGCCGCTGGCGGCGGAGTTCGACCGCATCGGCGCGGACATCGACCTGGTCGCGCCGGACCTGCCCGGCCATGGCCGCAGCGCGCACCTGGCGCCGGGCGCCGACTATTCCTTCGCCGGCGCGGTCAACGCGGCGCTCGACATCGCCGATGCGCTGGGTTGGGAACGCTTCGCCCTGCTCGGGCATTCGATGGGCGCCGGCATCGGCAGCCTGCTCGCGGCCGCGTGCCCGCAACGCGTGTCGCGCTTCGTCGCGATCGAGGCGCTGGGGGCGTTGTCGGAAGTGCCAGAACGCACCAGCCAACGCCTGCGCGAGGCGATCGCCGCAACCCGCGCGTTGCCGGCCAAGCGCCTGCGCGTGTTCCCCGACATCGCCAGCGCGGCGCGCGCGCGGATGCAGGCCAACGACCTGAGCGAACCGGTGGCGCGGCTGCTGGTGGAGCGCGGCCTGGTGCCGGTGCAGGCCGACGGCCAGCACCCTGCCGGTTACGCCTGGAGCAGCGATCCGCGCCTGACCCTGCCGACGATGGTGCGCATGACCGAACCGCAGGTCCGCGACCTGGTGCGTGCGATTGCCTGCCCCACGCGGGTGATCCACGCCGATCCGGCGCAGCCCTACCTGCCCGAGGCCCTGCGCCGCGAACGCGCGGCACTGCTGCCGCGCGGCGACCTGGTCGTGTTGCCGGGGGGCCACCACCTGCACATGGAGCAGCCGCGCGAGGTCGCCGCGGCGATCGGCGACTTCTTCGTCGCCGGGGAGTAGTCGGCGCGGGCCGCGGTTTCCGGTCGCCCAGCCCGGCAGCGCGCGCAGCGTTGGCTTCGGACGCAGGCCTTCGCCGTGGAAGCAGTCGCGCTCGTCGCGCCGCGCAAGCTGGCCACCCGGAAACCGGGCATCCACGACGCGCCGCCGCGCGCTGCGACATCCACGTGCCGACGTCCGCCTGCCGGGCAAATCACCCCAGCAGCGCGCGCAACGTCGCCTTCAGCCGCCGGCCTTCGGCGTGGAAATAGTCGCGCTCGTCGCGCCGCGCAAGGTCGGCATCCGCAAACGGGGGTCCACAACGCGCCGCCGCGCGCGATGGCATCCACATGCCGGACATCCGGCAGCCGGCGGAATCAGCCCAGCAGCGCGCGCAACGTCGCCTTCAGCCGCCGGCCTTCGGCGTGGAAATAGTCGCGCTCGTCGCGCCACGCCGGGAAGCGTGCTTCCACTTCCCGCCAGAACGCGCGCGAATGGTCGGCGCGCACCAGGTGGCACAGCTCGTGCACCAGCACGTACTCGAACGCCGATGGCCGCGCCAGCACCAGCGACAGGTCCAGCGCGACGCTGCCGTCGGGCGCCAGCGAGCCCCACTGCGACGACATCACCTTGAACTGCACGCGCCGCGGTGGGCGCGGCAGCGACGGCAGCTGCCGCGGCAGCCAGCGGCCGAGGTCGATGCGCGCCTGGCTGGCATAGAAGTCGCGCAGTGCGCGCTGCAGCGCGGCATCGCTGGCGCCCGCCGGCGCCGCGAATGCCAGCGTGCCGCCATCGCACTGCAGCCGCGCATAGCGGCCGGCTTCCCAGCGCAGCGGCAGGCAGGCGCCGCGCAGCGGCAAGGTCGCGGTCTCGCCGCGCCGCAACGGCTGCTGCGCATCGCTTGCGCAATGGGCGAGTTGCGCCGCCAGCCAGTCGCGGTGCTCGGCGAGGAAGCGTTCGCCCGCGGCCAGGCTGGCGCGCACCGGCAAGGTCAACCGTGCCCCGCGTTCGTCGACGCTGAGCTTGAGCCGGCGCGCGCGCGGGTCGCGCACGCGCGCGACCTGCACGCAACGGCCATCGGCCAGCGCGAGTTCGACCGCGTCGCGCTGGATCGTGCGCGGCCGTGGCGCCAGCAGGCGGAAGGGACTGGGCATGGGGCCTATTGTAGGAGCGGGCTCGCAGGAACGGCCCTCCTGGAAGCGGCTCTTGCAGGAGCGGCTTCAGCCGCGAGCTCTTCCCCGATCGCGACGATCACCATCCGCTCGCGGCCGAAGCCTGCACCCGCGCGTAGTCGAATCCGGAGGCGAAGGCCCGCGCCAACAACCGCGTTCACGCGTCCGCGCTGCTGAGCTTCAGCGCCGGTGCCAGCACGCTGAACAGGCGCTTGAGTTCGCCGGCCATCAGCGCGAAGCGCGCGTCCAGTTCCGCGCGCAGGTCGTCGCGTTCGCTCGACTCGAGGCCGTCGACGGCACCCTCGAGCAGCTTGAACTTGCGCAGCACCAGGTCCTCGCCGAGCACGAAGGAGGCGTGGTCGTCGAGCGTGAGCGCCAGCCGCGTCACCTGCTTGCCGGATTCCAGGTGCTTGGCGATCTCCTCGCCGGTGAGTTCCTGGCGCTGGCACTTGACCACCGCGCCCTTGTCGGCGGCGTCCTTGAGTTCGCATTCGTCGCCGAGCGCCAGGCCCTCGGGCAGCGGCTCGCCGGCGATCCAGCCGGTCAGCACCGCGCGTGGCGCGACTTCCGCATTCAACGGCAGCGCCGGGAAGCTGCCCAGCGCGCGGCGGATCTCCGAGACGACGTTCTCGGCCTGCTTGCGCGAGGAACTGTCGACCACGCAGAGCCCGTGTTCCAGGTCGAGGATGGCGTCGGTGCGGCCGGGGCGCACGAACGCGCGCGGCAGCAGTTCGTGCACCAGGTCTTCCTTCAGCCGCTTGCGCGCGCGGCCGCCGGGGCGACGGCCTTCCTTCTGCTCCATCTCGGCGAGCTTCTTCTGCAGCAGGTCGTTGACCACCGCGCCGGGCAGCAGCCGGTCCTCGCTGCCGACGCTGAGCCAGATCGCGTCGGCGATGCGGTGCGACAGCGCTTCGGACTGCCGATCGTCCTGAGCCTGTCGGAGGGAGCCGAACGGTGGAATGAATCCGCGCGACGACAGCTCCAGCGCGCCGACCGGCTTGAGCGCGCATTGCGCGAGGTGGGTGTCGAGCCCGGAGAGGTCGAGCGAAGTGGGGAAGCGGAACAGGGTCAAATTGCGAAAGAACATCGATGATCCAGTTGAAAGAGTGGGCTTGTTGCTTGTGCTGAACGAAGTCGGGAATTATCGAGCCGCGACGGGCGTGGCGCTGTGGCCGGGCTGGGTTGAGCGCGCCATGGATGGCGCGCGCCGGCGCGTGGCAGCTGGACGCGGACTTCGCGCCGCAGCGCAGCCCGGCCACAGCGCCGTGCCCCTGCCCGAAGTCACGAACTCACGTTGCGCGGTCGTGCGTTTCCCCGCCCAGCCACGCATGCGCATCCGGCAGCGCACCGTCGCGCGCGCCGAGCGCGAGGAAATCGAACAGCTTCGGGTCGCTTAGCTGCGAGGGGCGGATGTCGCCTAGGGCGCGGGCGATGGTCTCGACGCGGCCGGGCGATTCGCGTTCCCAGGCGTCCAGCATCTTCATCACCTGCTTGCGCTGCAGGTTTTCCTGCGAGCCGCACAGGTTGCAGGGGATGATCGGGAAGGCCCTCGCCTCGGCATGGGCGGCGATGTCGTCCTCGCGCACGTAGGCCAGCGGCCGGATCACCACGTGCCTGCCGTCGTCGCTGAGCAGCTTGGGCGGCATGCCCGAAAGCTTGGCGTGGAAGAACAGGTTGAGGAAGAAGGTGGCGACCAGGTCGTCGCGATGGTGGCCGAGCGCGATCTTGGTGAACCCGTGCTGCGCGGCGTAGGTGTACAGCGCGCCGCGGCGCAGGCGCGAGCACAGCGAGCACATGGTCTTGCCTTCCGGGATCACCCGCGACACCACCGAATAGGTGTCCTGCTCGATGACGTGGAAGTCCACGCCCAGCGAGCGCAGGTAGTCGGGCAGCACGTGCGCGGGGAAGCCTGGCTGTTTCTGGTCGAGGTTGACCGCGGTGATCGAGAACGCCACCGGCGCCTTCTTCTGCAGCTGCAGCAGGATGTCGAGCAGGGTGTAGCTATCCTTGCCGCCGGACAGGCACACCATCACCTTGTCGCCGTCCTCGATCATGCCGAAGTCGGCGATCGCGCGGCCGACCTGGTGGCGCAGGCGCTTGCCGAGCTTGTGCTGCTCGCGCCGGCGCTGGTCGGCGCGCGGCGGGGGTTCGGCCAGGGGCAGGACGTTCATGCGGGGGAAGGCGGGATCGGGCCGGCCATTCTAGCGTCGCCGTTGCGTCGCGCCGCGCAGGACGCAACCTGGATCCGGTGGAATTCCAGCGCGCCGCCGCGCGCTACGGGACTCGCGTGCCTGCTGTTGCCCGGCCATCGCGGAGCCCGCCGCATCCTGCCCATGCACCGCGCCAGCTCCGGGTTTAAGCTCGACGCGTGAACCAGCCGACCGATCCCGCCGAGCTTGCGCGCATCGCCCAGCGCGTGGCCCTGCTGAAGCAGGAACATCGCGACCTCGACATCGCGATCGCGCGCCTGCAGGTCGACATCGACGCCGACGAGCTGGCGGTCAAGCGCCTGAAGAAGCGCAAGCTGCACCTCAAGGACTGCATCGCGCGGCTGGAAAGCGCGCTGATCCCGGACGAGCCGGCCTAGGCCGGTGTTCAGCCGGCGGCCGCCGGCGCGGCCGCTGCCGGCTTGGCGGCTTCGGGGCTCACCTTCTCGATCGTGTGCCGCAGTTCGCGGCCCAGGATCACCTTGGCGTCCCGCGCCCACGCCGACAGCCGCTCGTCGAACACCAGCTTGCTGTTCTCGTCCGGCCACACCAGCCGCAATTCGCGCAGCTTCTGGATGAAACCGCGGAACAGCGCCTTGTCGAAGAATTCCGGCGCCGCGGGCGCGTACAGCAGCGACAGCCGTTGCGCGGCGAGCTGGCACAGGCTTTCCAGCTCGCCGGCGCCCAGCGTGCCGGGGCCGTTCTTGGCCAGCACCGAGATCGCGATGTAATAGCGCTCGAACGCCTGCTGCAACGGATGCCCGATCGCGCGCAGCCGGAACACCTCGTCGCTCTGGCCGGCGTTGCGGGCGAGCACGCCGCCGTCGCCATCGTCGCCGCCCGCGCCGTTGTCGAGGATCTCCAGCAGGCCTTCGCGCACGAACACGTCGATGGTGCGGTCCAGCCGCCGCCCGAACTCGTCGTCGTCCCAGGGCAGGAACAGCTCGGCCTTGAGGAACGGGTACATGGTCCGGCCCAGCTGCAGCACCGCCTGCCGCGGCATCCGCCGGTTGTGCTGGAAGCAGCAGGCGATCCAGCTCGAGGCGGTGAACAGGTGCAGCACGTTGTTGCGGAAGTAGCTCAGCAGCACCGCGGTGTCGCCGTCGACGCCGAGCACGTCGCCCAGCGGATGCGCGGTGCGCGACAGCATCGCGATCTCCTCGCCGTGGGCGACGATCTGCTCGGGCGTGTGCGGCGTCACCGTGACGCGCTCGCCGTAGGGCACTTCGGCCAGCAGCGTCTTCGACAGCGCGATCTGCGCCAGCAGGTCGGCTTCGCCCATCGCGTGCTTGGGCGTGGACAGAAGCGCCAGCGCCAGCAGGTTGACCGGGTTGACGTCGGCGGCGCGGTTGATCTCGACCTGGATCTTCTGCGCGGTGGCGTCGACCGTGGCCGACAGCCAGTCCGGGCGGTCGTCGTCGTCGAGCGCGGTGCCGTCCCATTGCGGCGCGTGCGCGGCCAGCATGTCGGCCAGCGGCACCGGCGTGCCGAAGTTGACCACGACCTGGCCGTAGTTCTTGCGCAGCACCTTGGGAATGCCCCACAGCAGCGCCCAGATCGATTCGCCTTCCTTGGGCTTGCCGCTGAGCTCGTCGAGGTAGCTGCCGCCTTCCATCAACTTCTCGTAGCCGATGTAGACCGGCTGGAACAGCACCGGGCGCGTGGGCTGGCGCAGGAACGCGCGGATCGTCATCGACAGCATCCCGCCCTTGGGCTGCAGCAGCCGCCCGGTGCGCGAGCGCCCGCCTTCGATGAAGTACTCCAGCGAGTAGCCGCCGGCCACCAGCTGCGCGACGTATTCGCCCAGCACCGCCGAATACAGCGCGCTGCCGCGGATGCTGCGGCGGATGAAGAAGGCGCCGCCCTTGCGCAGCAGGGTGCCGATCACCGGCAGGTTGAGGTTGATGCCGGCGACGATGTGCGGCGGCACGATGCCGCGGGTGTACAGCAGGTAGCTCAGCAGCAGGTAGTCCATGTGGCTGCGGTGGCAGGGCACGTAGACGACTTCATGGCCGGGCGCGGCCTGCTTGAGCGCGTCCAGGTGGTGCACCAGCACGCCGCGGTAGATCCGGTTCCAGACCGAGGTCAGCAGGAACGAGGCCGAGCGCACCACCGGTGGCGAGTAGTCGGCCGCGATCTCGTAGGCGTAGCCGTGCGCCTTCTTCCACGCGTCCTCGCCGCCCTTGTTGCTGCGGCCGTCGCGGCGCGCCTGGTCGGCGATCGCGTCCTTGACCGTCTCCGCGGCCAGCACCTTGTCGACCAGCAGGCGCCGGGTCGACAGGTCCGGGCCGATGATCGCCTCGCGGATGCGGTGGAAGTGCGTGCGCAGCACCCGCGACAGCTTGCGCACGGTGCGCTCGGGCGACAGGTCCTCGGCGACGATCGCGCGCAGGTCCACCGCCGGGGCGAACTGCACCAGGGTGTCGCGGCCGTTGAGCAGGATCGCCAGCAGCCGGCGGAAGCGCCCGACCAGGGTCCAGTTTTCCGAGAACAGCACCGAGAACCAGCCGCTCTGCTTGTCCGGCGAGCGGCCGACGAAGATCGACACCGGCAGCAACTGCACGTCCAGCGCCGGGTCGGCGCGGTGCGCCTCCAGCAGGCGCGCCAGCGAACCCGAGTGGGTCTTCGGCGGGGGCATGGGCTTGCCGGTGGCCAACTGGGTGGCGCGGCTGACCGCGCTGCCGGCGTTGCGCCGCGACAGCGCGACGTAGGCGCGCTTGCGTCCGAGCGGATCGCCGGGCAACGGACGCAGCGGCGACGGCAGGCCGGCCTCGCGGCAGGCGCGATCCAGGATCAGGGCGTTGGACAGGCCGTAGTCTTCGAGCACGTAGCAGATCGGGCGGTCGTCGACCCGGGGGCCCGCGGCCGGCTCGACCTTCAGCCCGATCCAGGGTTCCAGCAGCTTGCCCAGCAATCGAGCCCACCAGGGTTGGCGGCTGCGCGCGGCGGGCCGCGGTGGCGGGCGGTCGCGGGGATCGGCGGCCATCGGCAGTTCGGCCTGGGCGGGAACGTCGTCGCCGGGGTCCTGCCCCGGCGCCGGGGCCGACTCGAACGCGGGATCCCGGGCTGCCGTGGCGGGCGCCTGTGGCGTCGCCGGCGGGTCCAGGGCGTCGTGGAAGGGAAGGGTCGGTTGGGTCGGCATCGCCGGCATTATCGCCGAGCGCGTGCCGCCGGGGCCGCGGCGGCCGCGGCGGCCCTGTCTGCCGGTGCAGCCCCGGCTGCCGTCGGCGCCGGCGGGCGCGCCAGCGCCGCTTCGGCGTTGCGCAGGTAATCGGCCAGGTACCAGCGCCCCTCGATCCGGCGCAGCGAGACCACGGTATCGATGTCCTGGTCGCCGAGCCGGTAACGCATCCGCACGCGGGCGCGGTCGCCGGTCTGTTGTTGCAGACTGGCGTCCAGCGTGGCCAGGCCGGCATCCAGGTCCAGGCCATAGGCGGCCAGCGCCTGCTTGAAGGCGGCGGCGAAGGGGCCCATCCGCTGCAGGCTGGCCTCCATCCCGGCCTCGCGGAAGGCCGCTTCCGAGGTCAGGCCGGTGCGCCGCGCGGCCTGCGCCAAGCGGGCGATCGCCTGCCGCGCACGCTGGCGGTCGCCCAGCGGCGCCGAGGCGCCCCAGCGGCTGGCCGCGGCGATCAGTTGCGCGTAGTGCTGGCGTTCGTCGTCGCTGTAGTCGCCTTCATGCTCGAGGTACTGCGCGCCGAACAAGCCCAGCGAGCGGGCGGCACCGTGCAGTTCGCGGTCGGCGCCGGCGAACTGGCGGTCGAAGACCTGCTGCAGCCTTGCTTCCGAGCCTGACGCGGCCAGCGACTTCAGCAGCCCGGGCAGGCGCCGGCCGAACGGCAGCTCGTCCAGCGGCCAGCGCGTGCGGCCTTCGCGCCAGGCCGTTTCCAGCCGGGCGTGCAGGTCCGGCGGGACGGCGTCGCGGGCGAAGGCCTGCAACTGGTTGTCGCGCAGCTGCGCGGTCAGGTGCCGCACGGCCTGCGCCGGTTTCGAGGTCGCGGGCGCCGCGTCCGGGGCGGCAGCGGGCGCCTGCTCCTGGCGGCAGCCTGGCATCAGCAGGCAGGCACACAGCAGCAGCAGGCTCGCGGGTCGCAGGGCGGTCATGGCCATTCGGGGGGCGCCCTCCCCGGCGCAGCCGCATCTTGGCCGCCATGCCCGGTGCGGGCAAGGATGCCGGTCGCGATTTCGCGCGGGATCGAGAGGCGATGACCCTGAAATGCACCCACGCGATTCCGGATCGTGGTCCTCGATCTCGGCAGCACGCGGGGAAAAGGGTTTTCGCCCAACTACCCGGGAGATTCGTGCCTGATTGCCTGCCTTCGCTGCGATCTGACAGCCCCGGCGTGACCGCCAGCCCTTCGGGACGAATGTCCCCCGGCCTGCGGCCTCCTCCTTGATTTCGCCCCGAAGGACTACCGGCCACACCGGGACGTCGGATTACGCGCTTGCCGAAAAGCCAAGCTTCGCTCTTGCTTGCTTGTACGGCTGCTGCGCAACCCGCAACGCCGGGTCCGTATCCGGCGCCCCGACGAATGTCGTCCTCAGCGCTCCGACGAACGCCTGCATCCTGCGCACGGATCAAGGCGTGGCGCCCATCGATCGGCAGGAAAAGCCAAAGAAAAGGAGGCCGGGTGGCCTCCTCAAGTCCGGCGATGCCGGAGGACAGTCAGTTGTGGCATGGCTCCGGCCGTGGCCGGATGCGGTCAGGCTAGCGCAGGCCCAAAGCTGATGCAATACCTGAATTGATAAGACACAAGTAGTTGATTTTATTTACGAGCATCGTCCAGCGCCGCTTCCTTGGCGGCCCGTCTCGCGGCGGCCGGCTGGCGCCAGTCGTTGTCGAACAGGGCCGGTTCCCACGAGCCGTAGACCGGGTTGGGCAGCGTCCACCAGCGCTCGCCGACCCAGTCCAGGTACGGCGCGATCGCGGCACGGCGGCCGTCGCGGGTATTGCTGGCGATGTCGACGAAATCGCCGACCTGGTCGCCGAACTGCATCAGCACCCGGTACTCGCGGCCGACCGATCGCCGGCGGCAGCCCTTGTCCGAACCCCTGGCCACGCAGCCGGCGACCACCGTCCCCTTGCCCAGGAACTGGCGGGTGCCGGCGATCGGAAAGCCCGCGTGGCGCAGGTTGTCGAACGTGGCTGCGGCCTGGCCGGCGTCGCGGTTGCTGATGTAGAACACGGTGACGCCCTGCGCCGCGGCGCGCTCCAGGAATTCGCGCGCTCCAGGCAGGGCCCTGGCGTCGCGCTGCTGCACCCACCGGTCCCAGTCCGCGTCGTTGAACTCTCCACCGCCGCGGATCTGCCGCACCTGGTTGGGCGAGTTGTCGAGCACGGTTTCGTCGACATCGACGATGATCGCCGGCGGCAGCGCGCGCGGATCGTTGTCGCGGTCGTCCCTGGGCAGCGCGTCCCAGCCCTTGTCGGCGAGCGCCGTGGCCAGCTTCTCGCCGGCCGCGCGGTAGATCTCGCGGAACACCAGGTCGCGTTCGACCGAGGTCTGGAACCACGCGGTGGCGTTGAGCGTGTCGTCGGGCGGCGGCACCTGCGCCTGCTGCGTGACCTGGACGACCGGCGCGGGCGGCGCGATCGAGAGGCTGGCGCAGCCGGCGAGCAGGACGACGGCGAGGACGGTGGTGGCGGGCAGCAAGGCGCGCATGGCGATGTCCGGCGGGAAGGATGCCGCGGAGTGTAGCGAAGCACCGCTGCCGTTCCGCGCTGGCGCGCGCTCAGGCGTCGAGCAACGCCTTGATCGCCGCGAACCCGGCGCTGGCGCGCTCCTGCTTGCGCGCGGCGTCGGCCACCGGGTCGGCGCCGTCGCGTTGCAGCTCGGCCGCCGGCAGTTCGTCGAGGAAGCGGCTCGGCGACAACCGCAGCCGCTCGCCCCACCGCGACGCTTCGCGCGCGTGCGACAGCCACAGCGCTTCCTTGGCGCGGGTGATGCCGACGTAGAGCAGCCGTCGCTCCTCGTCCAGGCGGCCTTCCTCGATGCTGGCCTCGTGCGGCAGGTTGCCGTCCTCGACGCCGACGATGAACACGTAGCGGAATTCCAGGCCCTTGGCCGCGTGCAGGCTCATCAAACGCACCTGGTTGCCGGCGTCGCCCTTGTCGGCGTGCGACAGCAATGCCAGCGCCGCGGCGAGGTCGCCGGGGCCGGCGTTGCGGCCGCCGTCGAACCAGTCGGCCAGTTCGTCCAGGTTGCGCCGGCGCGCCTGGAACTGCGCCTCGTCCTTGCACTGCGCGCGCAGCATCGCCAGCAGGCCGCTGCGCTCGTTGAGCCTGCGCACCAGTTCGGCCGGCGCCAGTTTCGCCGCGTCGGTGCGCAGGCCGCGGATGATGCCGGCGAACTCCTGCAGGGCGTTGCCCGAGCGTGGCGGCAGCTGTTTCAGCAGCGCGATCGATTCGGCCGCGCGGGCCAGCGGCAGGTGCGCGTGCTGCGCCAGTTCGGCGAGCCTGGCCAGGGTGGTGCCGCCGACCCCGCGCGACGGCGACGCCACCGCGCGCAGGAACGCCGCGTCGTCGTCGGGGTTGGCGACCAGCCGCAGCCACGCCATCGCGTCCTTGACCTCGCCGCGGTCCAGGAACGCGGTGCCGCCGCTGAGGTGGTAGGGCACGCGCAGCAGCTGCAGCGCCTTCTCCAGCGCGCGCGACTGGTGGTTGCCGCGGAACAGCACGCAAAAGTCGCTCCACGGCGCGCCGCGCAACTGGTTCAGGAACTGGATCTCGCTCGCGACCTTCTCGGCCTCGTGCGCGGCGTCCTTGCACTCCCACACGCGGATGCGTTCGCCGTCGGCCTGCTCGCTCCACAGGCTCTTGGGATGCTCGTGCGGGTTGTGCGCGATCAGCGCGTTGGCCGCGCGCAGCACCCGGTTGCTGCAGCGGTAGTTCTGTTCCAGCTTGACGATCCTGAGCTGCGGGTAATCGCTGCCGAGCTGCAGCAGGTTGTCGGGATTGGCGCCGCGCCAGGCGTAGATCGACTGGTCGTCGTCGCCGACGCAGGTGAAGTCGCCGCGCGGCCCGGCCAGCGCCTTCAGCAGCCGGTACTGGGCATCGTTGGTGTCCTGGCATTCGTCGACCAGCAGGTAGCCGATGCGCTCGCGCCAGGCGGCCACGCAATCGGGGTCGGCTTCCAGCAACTGCACCGGCAAGCGGATCAGGTCGTCGAAATCGACCGCGTTGAAGGTCGCCAGTCGTTGCTGGTAGCGCTTGTACAACGCCGCGGCCTCGCGCTCGCGCGCGCTGGTGGCCGCCTGTGCGGCCTGCTCCGGCGACAGGCAGGCGTTCTTGGCGCGCGATACCAGCTGCCGCGCCGCGTCGATGACGTCGGGCTTGCTGCCCGGCGGCAGCAGGTCCTTGAACTGCCCGGCGCTGTCCTCGGAATCGAAGATCGAAAAGCCGCGGCGCAGGCCGAGCTTCGCGTGTTCGACCTGCAGCAGCTTCAGCCCCAGCGCATGGAAGGTGCACAAGGTCAGGCCGTCGGCGGCATCGCCCTTGAGCCGGCGGGCGACCCGCTCGCGCATCTCGCGCGCGGACTTGTTGGTGAAGGTGATCGCCGCGATCCGCCGCGCCGGCATCCGGCCCGAGGCCACCAGGTGGGCGATCTTCTCGACGATCACCCGGGTCTTGCCGCTGCCGGCGCCGGCCAGCACCAGCAGCGGGCCGTCGACGTGCAATACCGCGGCGCGCTGGGGGGGATTGAGACCGTGCATGGGACGACCGGGAGGCGGAGCCGCATTCTACCCGGAGCCCGCGCCGCGCTCGGCTAGACTTCGCGCCATGGCCAAGCTCTATTTCTATTATTCCGCGATGAACGCGGGCAAGACCACGACCCTGCTGCAGTCGGCGCACAACTATCGCGAGCGCGGCATGCGCGTGGCGATCCTGACGCCGGCCCTGGACCACCGCGACGGCAGCGGCATGGTCGCCTCGCGGATCGGGCTGCGCGCCGACGGCACCGCGTTCGGCCGCGACGACGATCTCGAGCGCATGGTCCGCGCCAGCGTCGACCACCATGGGCCGCTGCATTGCGTGCTGGTGGACGAGGCCCAGTTCCTGACCCGCGCCCAGGCCTGGCAGCTGACCGAAGTCGTCGACCAGTTGCGCATCCCGGTGCTGTGCTACGGCTTGCGCACCGACTTCCGCGGCGAGCTGTTCGAGGGCAGCCAGTACCTGCTGGCCTGGGCCGACGCACTGCAGGAGATCAAGACCATCTGCCACAGCGGCAGCAAGGCGACCATGACCGTGCGCGTGGACGACCGCGGGCGCGCACTGCAGGCCGGGCCGCAGGTGGAGATCGGCGGCAACGAACGCTACGTGTCGGTGTCGCGCGCCGAGTTCAAGAAGGTCATGCGCGGCGAGGGCGAGATCACGCCGCTGCAGGCGCCGTTGCCGCTGCCGCCGCGCCGCGGTTAGCGGCAGGACGCGCGCGCGGCGGCGACCTGGCGAGCGATCGTGCCGCCTTCGGGCTGCGCGTTGCGGACTTCGGCCTGCAGGGCCTGCAGCGTGGCCACGGCATGCGCGCCCTGCGGGCCATGGCAACGCTGCGCCGCTGCGGTCGCACCGGCGAGCCACGCCACCTTGCGCAATTCGATCTCGCTTTGCGGCAGCGCGGCCAGCGCATCCAGGCGCGCCAGCGCGGTGGCGTCGCCGCGCGCGGCCTGGAACGCGGCCAGCGACAGTTCCGCGCGCCGCGTGTGCGGATGCGCGGCGCCGTAGCCGGCGCGCGTGGCTTGCACCGCCGCGCGCAGTTCGGCCAGCGCGCGGGTCGAGTCGCCGAGCGCGGCGTCGACCTCGCCGAGCAGGCGATCGCTGTCGCCGACCAGCGGATGCGTCGGTCCCAGGCGCTTGCTGCGCAGGCGCCGCGCCTCCACCAGCAGCGGCCGCGCCTGTGCGTCGCGCTGCAGGTCGTGCAGCACCATCGCCTTGTTGAACAGCACCCCGGCCAGGGCGACGGGATTGCCGTTGCGGCGGCGGATCCCGATCGAGCGGTCCAGCGCGGCCAGCGCCGCGGCGGCGTCGCCGCGTTCCCAGGCGATGATGCCCAGGCTGTTGTCGTCGCGGGCGACGTTGTCGTGGTTGGGCCCGAGCCGTGCCAGCAGCCAGGTGCGGCTTTCGCGCAACGCGGCTTCGGCCTCGGCGTAGCGGCCAATGTCGACCTGGATCGCGGCCAGTTGGCGGCGCGCGTCGATCGTCGCCGGGTGGTGCTCGCCATGCAGTTCCCGCGCCAGCGCCAGCGCGCTGCCGCAATCGCGTTGCGCGCCGACGGTGTCCCCGGCTTCGCGTTGCAGCGCGCACAGGCTGCGCAGCAGGTCGATCGACAGCGGATGGCGCGCGCCCACGCGCTCGCGCAGCTGGCGCAGCGCATCGCGGTAGCCGCTGCGCGCCTTGGCGACGTCGCCGGCATCGGCTTGCAGGCTGGCAAGGTCGGCCAGGTTCTCGACCATGCCGGCATCGTCGTGCAGCTGGTCGCGGCGCAGCGCCAGCGAGCGCTGGAACAGCGGCCGCGCCGCGTCGGCGGCCCCGGCCGCGCGCTGGCAGCGGCCTAGTTGCGACCAGAACTCCGCCACCTGCACCGGCAACTGGGTCTGCTCGCGTTGCGCCAGCGACTGCCGCGGTTCCATCGCCTGCAGGCAGGCGCGCTCGTTGCCCAGCAGCAGTTGCGCGCGGCCACGGTCGGTGGCCGATTCCAGCCGCAGGCTCGGCGGCGCGTCGCCGTCGAGCGCGTCGACGATCAGCGATTGCCGTTCCAGCAGTTGCAGCGCCGGCGCATAGTCGCCCAGGCCCATGCGCAGGCGCGCGATCACCCCGAACAGCTCCGCGCGCGCCGCCGGCTGCCGCCCCAGTTCGCGGTTGCCGCGCTCCACCCCGGCATCGAGCAGCCGCCTGACGTCCAGCGGGCCGTCGTCGCTGCCGTTGCCGGCATGCTCGAACAGGCCGACCACGAAATCCTGCAGCGCCTGCGCGCGGCTGGCTTCCTGCACCGCCTGCCGCGCCTGCCAGGCGACGATCACCAGCGCGCTGGACAGCACCAGCGCCACCAGCCCCGCCGTCGCCAGCACCCAGCGGTGCCGGTACAGGTACTTGCGCACGCGGTAGCCGATGCTCTGCGCGCGCGCCAGCACCGGCTTGCCGTCGCGGTAGCGGGCCAGGTCCAGCGCCATCGCCTCGACCGACGCATAGCGCTGCTCGGGACGCTTGGCCAGCGCCTTGAGCACGATGTTGTCGAGGTCGCCGGACAGTTCGCGCGCCAGCCGGCGATGCGGTTGCGGATCGCCTTCGGCGTCGCCGCCGCGCTGCACCATCAGCGACGGCCGCAGGGGATCGGCGCCGAGGATCGCCTCCTCCCATTCCGCATCGGTCTGGCGCTTGAGCCGATACGGCTTCATCCCCGTGAGCAGTTCGTACAGCACCACGCCCAGCGAATAGACGTCGGTCATGGTGGTGACCGGCTCGCCGCGGATCTGTTCCGGCGCGGCGTAGTGCAGCGTGAACGCGCGCAGGCCGGTACCGGTGTGGTCGGGCGACAACTCCTCGGTGTCGAGCAGCTTGGCGATGCCGAAGTCGAGCAGGCGCACCTCGTCCAGCGGCGTGACCAGGATGTTGGACGGCTTCAGGTCGCGGTGCACGATCAGGTTGGCGTGGGCGTGGCTGACCGCGTCGCAGGTCTGCACGAACAGCCGCAGGCGCGCATCCAGCGGCAGCTCGCGGCCGCGGCACCAGTCGGTGATCGGCTCGCCCTCGACATATTCCAGCGCCAGGTAGGGCTGGCCGTCGCCGGTGACGCCGGCGTCGAGCAGGCGTGCGATGTGCGGGTGCGCGAGCCGCGCCAGGATCTGGCGTTCGCGGGTGAAGCGCAGGCGCAGGTTGGGATCGGCCAGGCCGGGACGCAGCAGCTTCAGCGCCACCCGACGCTGGTACAGGCCGTCGGCGCGGGCGGCGAGCCAGACCTGGCCCATGCCGCCCTCGCCCAGCAGCCGCTCCAGCCGGTAGGGGCCGACCAGGGTGCCGGGGCGGGCGCCGGGCAGCGGCGCGACCAGCGGCTGCGACAGGAAATCGTCGCGATCCTCCTCCAGCGCCATCAGCTCGGCGAGGTCGGCGCCCAGTTGCGGGTCTTCCTCGCTCAGCAGCTGCAGGCTGCGCGCACGGGTCGCCGCATCCAGCTCGAACATCGCGTCGAGCAGCGGCGACAGGCGCTGCCAGCGTTCGGCGTCCACCTAGATGCCCGCGTCGCGCGCAACACGGCGATCGCGGCGGCGATCGACTTCGATCACGGGTGTCGCGGTGCGCGCGTGGCGGTCGGCCATGCGGCGCGCGCGCGCGCGCAGCACCGTCGGCGCCTTCGTCCCGCTTGCGCGCGGAAAGGGAAGCGGCGCACGCACGGACTGGCTACTGATCCGGCGCATCCTTCAACGACGCCAGCAGGAACAGCCGCGCTTTCTGCCAGTCGCGGCGGATGCTGCGCTCCGAGCGCTTGAGCAGTGCCGCGATCTCCAGTTCCGAGAGCCCGGCGAAGTACCGCAGTTCCACCACCTGGGCCAGGCGCTCGTCGACCCCGGCCAGCTTGGTCAGCGCGGTGTCCAGGCCCAGCGTCTCCTCGTCCAGGCGCAGCGCGCCTTCGACTTCCTCGGGCAGCTCGGTGACGCGGTGCAGGTCGCCGCCGCGCTTCTGCGCCATGCGCTGGCGGGCGTAGTCGACCACCACGCTGCGCATCGCCGAGGCGGCATAGGCGAAGAAGTGCGCGCGGTCGTCGAACTGGGCGGTGTTGCGGCCGATCAGCTTCAGGTAGGCCTCGTGCACCAGCGCGGTGGCATCCAGCGTCTGCCCGTGCTGGCCGGCGAGCTGGCGCCGCGCCATCGAGTGCAGCTCCTGGTAGAGCGTGGCGAGCACGCGATCGAGCGCGCCGCGGTCGCCGTCGCGTGCGGCATCCAGCCACTGGGTGATCTCGGCGGTGTCGGCCATCTTCTCCCCCGAAGGCCGGCCAAATATAGCCTTTCGCCTGCCTGAAGTGTGACCGCGGCCGCGATCAGCGCTGGCAGTGACCGCACCAGACGCTCGCGCGCTGGCCGATCCAGGCCTGCTTCAGCGCGCGCCCGCAGTTCGGGCAGGGGGCGCCGCCGCGGCCGTAGGCCGACAGCTCCTGCTCGAAGTAGCCGGGGGTGCCGTCGGGACTGATGAAATCGCGCAGGGTGGTGCCACCGCGGTCGATCGCGTGCGACAGGATCGACCGGACCGCGTCGGCGAGCCGCTGGTAGCGTTCGCTCGACACCCGCCCGGCCGCGCGCAGCGGCGAGATCCCGGCGGCGAACAGCGCCTCGGCCGCATAGATGTTGCCGACCCCGACCACGATCCGCTGGTCCATCAGGAAGTTCTTGACCGGCGCCTTGCGGCCGCGGCTGCGGGCGAACAGGTAATCCCCGTCGAAGGCCGGCCCGTCGAAGGCCGATCCGTCGGGCGCCGTGCAGGTCGATGCCAGCGGTTCCGGGCCGAGTCCGCGCAGCAAGGCGTGGGTGGTGCCCGGCGGCTGCCACAGCAGGCAGCCGAAGCGGCGCGGATCGGTGAAACGCAGGACTTGCCCGCGACCGCGGCCGGCAGCGTCGAGCGCGAGGTCGACATGGTCGTGCGGCCCCACCGGGGTATCGGCCGGCAGCACGCGCAGGCTGCCGGACATGCCCAGGTGCAGCAGTGCACTGCCCGCGGCGGTGTCCAGCAGCAGGTACTTCGCGCGGCGGCGGATCGCCTCGATCCGCTGGCCCGGCAACAGCGCCGGGACTTCGGCCGGGATCGGCCAACGCAGGTTGGCGCGGCGCAGTGTCACCGCGGAAACGCGCCTGCCTTCCAGATGGGGGGCGAGGCCGCGGCGGGTGGTCTCGACTTCGGGCAGTTCGGGCATGGCGGCAAGTATTGCAGGCGGCGGCTGGCCGATGCGGGTGGCCGCGGGTTTTGCGGGTGTCCGGTTTGGTGATCTGCGCGCGTTGAGTTGGACAGGGACATGCCAGGGGGCAACATGCGCCGCGTTCTGCCGTTTCTTCTTGCGTTGCTCGTCGCTCCGGTGTGGGCCGGGGAGCCCGGCGCCAGCGTCCGCCACCGGGGCTACGACTTCCGCCCGGTCACGACCTTCGTCAACGGCTTCGTCGGCGCGTCCCAGGAGGACCTGCTTGATGGCGCCGTGCTGGTCGTGATGCAAAACGGCAGGCCGATCTACCAGCACCATTTCGGCAGCTACGTGGGTACCGGTCCGAAAGTGCCAATCGCCTCGGCCAGCAAGCTGCTCTCGGCCTTGGTGATCGAGCGCCTGGTGGAAAACGGGACGATGCACTGGGACGACACGGTGGCCGACTATTTCGGTACCGATTATCCGGACGCGGATCCGGAAACCGGGGCGATCACGCTCGGCCAGCTGTTCAGCCACACGTCGGGGATGACGGTCGTCAACAACCCCTGCCTCACCTACGCCTACCGCAACATGTCGATGGACAAGTGTGCACTGTCGATCCTCGGTACTCCGCTGAGCTGGACCCCGGGAACGCTGTTCGCGTACGGCGAGAACTCGATGCAGGTCGCAGGTGCGATGGCGCAGCGGATCACCGGCAAGACCTGGGCGCAGCTGCTCGAGTCGGAACTGACCACGCCGCTCGGCCTGGCGCGCACCGACTACGGCCTCAACGACGACGGCACGCCGTTCAGCAACCCGATCATCGCCGGCGGCGCGCGTACCGTGCTGCCCGATTATGCGCGGGTCGTGCAGATGCTGCTGCAGCGCGGGATGCTCGACGGCGAGCGTTACCTGGCGTCCACCAGCATCGCCGAGATGCAACTGGACCAGACCCACGGCGTGCCGGCGGATCCCGAGTCGGATCCTTATCCGGAAGCCTACGGTTACGGCTACGGCCAGTGGCGCAACGTCGTCGACTGCGACGGCGTCGCGACCCGGATCTCGAGCACCGGGATCCTCGGTACCTCGCCGTGGGTCGACTACGACAACGGCATCGCGGCGGTGTTCCTGACCTACAAGCAGACCCTCAACCCGCAGCTGCGGGAAGACTTGCGGCAGTTGTGGGATGTCGTCGCCGACGTCATCGGCGCCCCCGTCGGGTGCACGCCCTGAAGCAATCCGCGGGCGAAGCGACGGCGCCCCCACCCGACTGAGTTCCGGGAGCAGGACCATGGACAACACGAGTCGATTGATCGCGGGGCAGGCCCGGGACAACCGCGGGCCGCCGCCGCGGATCGCAGGGCTCGCCCGCGCGCTGGTCCTGGGCGGATTGCTGGGGGTCCTGCCGCACGCGGCAGCGGCGCAGGCATTGCCGGAGGAAGTCCAGGTAGGCACCCACGAGATCAAGGATTACGAGTTTGAATGGGGCCGCGACGGCGTGGTTTGTCCGACCTGCAACTTTGGCGCCGGCAATGCACGGCTGGCGTACATCGATTCAAGCCACAACCTCTGGGTCGGTTTCGTCGACCCCGCCAACGGCTACTTCTTCCCGCCCGATGGCAAAGGCGTGCTGGTGGACACGAACACGACCACGGCCACGGAGATCGGCAATGGCCCGGAGTGGTTGAACTCGCAGCTCGGCTCGCAACTGGCCTACACCCGCTGGACCGACGGCAAGCCGCACACGGTCCCGAACCTGGTGCTCGGGTTTGCGCGCGCCGGCGGCGACTCCTGGGTGGCCGGCCCGGTTGCCGGCAGCGAAGGTCGCGTGCTTCCGATCGGAACGGAAAACCTGAACGCACCGAACGCATTGCAGAGCTACCAGAGTTTCACCCTGCAATCGCGCACCACCAGCCTGTTCTGGCGCGGCGCGTATCCCGGCGCAGTCGAGCAGGCGGTCCCGGTCACCAGCAACAAGGCGGGCGCGACGCGGCGCTGGGTCCCAGGCACGCGCGACATCATCATCACCGTCTCGGCCGCGGCCGTCACGCCGAGCGCCAGCACCGTGCCCGCCCAGGAACCCAGCTGGCGGCAGGTGTTCCTGTACCACACGGCCACTGCCACCATGGAGCAGCTGACGTTCGACAACGTCAACAAGTACTGGGCCTTCATGTGGACCGCGCCGGAATTCAACAACGAGAAGGTGTTCGTCGCGATGGTGGGCACCACTCGCCTGCAGATCTACCGCAAGCTGCCGACCGATGACGGCGGCATGGCATGGACGGTCGTGAAGACGATCACCATGCCGGCCGAGACGCCCTACGTCAGTTCACCGGAACCGTTCGTGTACAAGGGCAGGTCCTGGGTCTTCTTCTCCCTGAGCTCGGATCCCAACGGCCGCAACTTCACCCAGCCCAGCCGGATCGCGATGACCGGAATCATCCCGGAAGTCGACGACCTGCGGATGCTGACATCCGCCACCGAACCCATACGCGTCCGCCGCGACCCGGAGTATTTCATCACGGCGAACGGGCCTTACCTCTACTACAACCGCTACCTGCTCGAGACCGACACCACGCCGCCGATCAGCGAGGGGGTTTTCCGGGTCGACACCGGGCTCTGGCAGCCGCCCGGGATCGACGAATAAAGTGCAGGCGCGCGTGAAGGCGACGCCGCACCACGGCCGCGATCGCGCGGCGACCGCGCCAGCGCAGGCGGGTACATGCTGGCGGCGCCCCCGCGTCGATCCTGAAGGCCCGGGGCGGGGCCGCCGGGGCTGAACGCGGACTTCCGGGCACCCGCGCAAGGGGTGATCGGGCCCGCCCGAGCTGTCATCATGGCCCGCGGGTCCGCTGCCGGGCCCGCGCTGCTCCGGGGCCGTCCCGGAGCCTTCCCGGAGCCCGTGATGCCCGTTCTACCGCTCGACGCCTCACTGCTGGATTTCCTGTCCGGCGGCCTTCTGCAACCCGGCTGGGGCGAGCTTGCCCTGTACCTGCTGGCCGCTACCCAGCTCACCATCTTTTCGGTGACCCTGTACCTGCACCGCAGCCAGGCCCATCGCGGCGTCGACTTCCATCCGGCGATCGCGCACGTGTTCCGGTTCTGGTCGTGGCTGACCACCTCGATGATCACCCGCGAGTGGGTCGCCATCCACCGCAAGCACCACGCCAAGTGCGAGACCGAGGAAGACCCGCACAGCCCGATGAAGAAGGGCATCGGCACCGTGTTCTGGCGCGGCGTCGAACTCTACCGCGAGGCGCGCGGCATGCGCGCCGACATCGAGAAGTACGGCAAGGGCTGCCCCGACGACTGGATCGAGCGCCACCTCTATACCCCGCACGCCACGATGGGACCGACCGCGCTGCTGTTCATCAGCTTCGCCCTGTTCGGCTTCGCCGGCGTCGCCGTCTGGGCGATCCAGATGTTGTGGATCCCGTTCTGGGCCGCCGGCGTGGTGAATGGCCTGGGCCACTGGTGGGGCTACCGCAACTTCGAGACCGACGACACCGCCACCAACCTCACCCCCTGGGGCCTGTGGATCGGCGGCGAGGAGCTGCACAACAACCACCACGCCTTCCCGTCGTCGGCCAAGTTCGCGCTGCGCAAGTGGGAAGTGGACATCGGCTGGGGCGTGATCCGCGGGCTCGAACGCGTGGGCCTGGCCAAGGTGCTGCGCACCGCGCCGGCGCTCAACGTGCGCCCCAACATCAACGTGCCCGATGCCGACACCCTGAAGGCCTTGCTGGCGATCCGCTTCCAGGCCATGACCGACTACCAGCGCAACGTGCTCAAGCCGGCGCTGCGCGAGGAAGCGCGTGCGGCCGGGGCGAAGCTGCGTTCGCTGTTGCCCCGCAAGCTGCGTCGCGGCCTCGCCGACGACGGCCGCTGGCTCAAGCCGGATGCGCGCCAGCAGTTGCAGGCGTTCGTCGCCGAGCGCCCGCGGATCGGCACCTTGGTCGAGCATCGCCGCCGCCTGGCCGCGGTGCTGGAGTCGCGCAGCCAGGACGCCGCCGACCGGCTGCACGCGTTGCAGGCCTGGTGCCACGAGGCCGAAGCCAGCGGCATCCGCGCGTTGCAGGAGTTCTCGGCGCGGCTGAAGGGTTATTCGCTGCAGGGCGCGCACGCCTAGGCGACATGCAAGGCACCGCAATGCCACGCCACACGCCCGGCCGCTGCTGGCCGGGCTTGCTGTTGCCGGTGCTGCTGCCATGGGCCGCGCAGGCGCAGCTGCAGCAAAGCACGGATTACCTGGCGCGCATGGACGGCGACCACGATGGCCGTGTTTCGCTGCCCGAATACCAAGCGTGGATGGCCTACGCCTTCGATGCCATGGATCGCGACCACGACGGCGTGCTGGCCGTGTCCGAACTGCCTGGCGGTCGCGGCCAGCCGGTCACGCGCAGCCAGCACCGCGAACGCCTCGCCGCCGCGTTCGGCCGCCAGGACCGCAACGGCGACGGCAGCCTCGATGCCCGCGAGCTCGCCGCGCCGCCGCGTTGAGCCCAGCGCAGCGGACGGCCACGTCCATGCGGCTTGACGCGCGAGGCGGGTCACCAGCGTCCCGCACGGAAACAGGCGTTCCTGCATGGACGCATCCACCAGGCGTCCCGGACAAGGGGCACCCCCTGCGTCCGGCACTCCCAGGCAGGGCGACAAAAAAAGCGACGGCCCGGTCCGGGCCGTCGCTTCGTCGCGAACCGGTCGCCCGCGTCCGGCTTACCAGATGCGCACGCGTGATTCCGGCGCCAGGTACAGCTTCTGTCCGTCCTTGGCGCCGAAGGCGTCGTACCAGGCGTCGATGTTGCGCACGGTCTGGGCGCGGAAGGCACCCGGTGAGTGGCCGTCGCCGATCACCTGCGCGCGCAGCGCGGCGTCGCGGGTCTTGCTGCGCCAGCTCTGGGCGAAGGCGAGGAAGAAGCGCTGGTCGCCGGTGAGGCCGTCGATCACGGGCGCCGGCTTGCCGCCAAGCGACTTGACGTAGGCCTCGTACGCGACCTCCAGGCCGGCGAGGTCGGCGATGTTCTCGCCCAGCGTCTGCTCGCCGTTGATATGCAGTCCCGGCAGCGGCTCGTAGGCGTCGTACTGCTCGACCAGCTTCTGGCTCGCGGCCTTGAAGTGCGCGGCGTCCTCCGGCGTCCACCAGTTCTGCAGCTTGCCCTGCGCGTCGAACTCGGAGCCCAGGTTGTCGAAGCTGTGGCTGATCTCGTGGCCGATCACCGCGCCGATCGAACCATAGTTGGCGGCGGCGTCCGCCTTCGGGTCGAAGAACGGCGGTTCCAGGATGGCGGCCGGGAAGTTGAGCGCGTTCTGCAGCGGCAGGTTGACTGCGTTCACCGTCTGCGGCGTCATCCACCACTCGCCGTGGTCGGGCGCCTGGCCCAGTTTGGCCAACTGGTGGCGGTATTCGACCAGTTCGGCGCGCTCGGCGTTGCCCAGCGCGTCGTCGGGCTTGACCTCGAACGAGGCGTAATCGCGCCACGTGTCCGGATAGCCGACCCCGACCTTCATCGAGGCAACCTTGGCCTTGGCCTTGGCCTTGGTGGCGTCGTCCATCCATTCGAGCTTGTCGATCCGCTCCGGGAACACCGCCAGCAGGTTGGATACCAGCTGCTGCACCTGCTCGCGCGAGGACGCCGGGAAGTATTTCTGCACGTAGATCTTGCCGACCGCATCACCGAGCGCGTTGTTGACCGCGCCCAGTGCGCGCTTCCAGCGCTCGCGCTGCTGCGGGGTGCCGCTCAGGGTGGTGCCGTAGAAGCCGAACGAGAGGTCGGCGTAGGCCTTGGGCAGCAGCCCGGCATGGCGGTTGATGGCGTGGAATACCAGCCAGTCCTTCCACGCCTGCAGTGGCTGGCTGGCGGTCAGCGCCGACAGCTTGCTGATCGCGTCGGGCTGCCAGGCGGTGATGGTCTGCTGGCCTTCGAGGCCGGCGGCCTTGAAGTACGCCGCCCAGTCCAGCCCCGGCGCCTTCCTGGCGAAGTCGTCCATGCTCCAGGCACGCGCGTTGTGCACGTTCTCGGTGTCGATGATCGAGGCCTGCGCCCTGGCGATCTTCTCTTCCAGCGCGTAGATCTCCCTGGCCTTGGCATCGGCATCGGCGACGCCGGCCTGGGTGAGGATCGCCGCGACGTAGGCCTTGTACTTGTCGCGGATCGCGGCCATTTCCTTGTCGCTGGACAGGTAGTAGTCGCGGTTGGGCATGCCCAGGCCGCCCTGCAGCAGGTAGGCGGTGTTGTGTGCCGGATCTTCCAGCCCCTGGGTCACGAACAGGCCGAACAGGCGGTCGGTGTAGTAGTTGGTGGCGTTGAGCGGATCGACGTCGGCCCGCAGGCCGGCACCCAGCACCTGCGCCAGCGCGACCTTGTCGGCGATGGCGTTGGCCTCGTCGATCTGCGCCTGCACCGGCTTCAGCCCGGCCTGCTCGATCGCGGCCTCGTCCATGAACGCGGCGTAGTAATCGGCGATGCGGCGCTCGTCGCTGCCGGCGGCGGGATTGGACGCCGCGATTTCCTTCACCAGGTCGGCGTTGCGCTGCTCGGCCTTCTGGAACACCTGCAGGAAGATGCCGGTGCTGGAACGATCCTCCGGGATCACCGCCGTCTTCAGCCAGCCGCCATTGGCGTAGCCATTGAAGTCGTCGCCCGGCTGCACCGATTTGTCGATGCCGGCCAGGTCGATGCCGATGAGCGGCGCCGCCGGCGCGGCGGCGGCAGGAGGCGCGGCGGTGTCGTTGGCGGAGGGCGTGGGCGTGCGGTTGCACGCAACGCAGGCGCAGAGGGCCATCGCCAGCAGGGTCGGGCGCGATACGCGCATGGCAGTCACCGGATCGGGGAGGAGCCGCCATCATGAACCCGGCGGCGTGAGCCCGGCATAGGCAGGAAGTCACCACCGCGACGCCGCCGGACCCGGCTTGCGGCACACTGGGGCCGTCGGCCCTGCCTGGAGCCGCCCCCGAGGAGCCGCCCATGACCCTGGATGCCGCCGGATACGCACGCCTCCACGCCGAGTCGATCCGCGATCCCGATGTCTTCTGGGCCGCCGCCGCCGGGCGCCTGGACTGGATGCGGCCACCGACGCAGGTGAAGGACACCAGTTTCGATCCCGCCGACTTCCGCATCCGCTGGTATGCCGACGGCGAGCTCAACGCCAGCGTCGAGTGCCTGGACCGGCACCTGGCCACGCGCGGCGACAAGGCCGCGATCGTGTTCGAGCCCGACGATCCGTCGCAACCGTCGCAGCGAATCAGCTACCGCGAACTGCACGCGCGCGTCTGCCGCCTGGCCAACGCGCTGCGCAACCTCGGCATCGGCAAGGGCGACCGCGTCACCATCTACCTGCCGATGATCCCCGAGGCGGTGGTGGCGATGCTGGCCTGCGCGCGGATCGGCGCGGTGCACATGGTGGTGTTTGGCGGCTTCGCCCCGCATTCGATCGCCGACCGCATCGCCGACTGCGGCAGCAAGCTGGTGATCACCGCCGACGAGGGCTGCCGCGCCGGCAAGCGCGTCGCGCTCAAGGCCAATGTCGACGCGGCGCTGAAGCTGCCCGGCACCAACAGCGTCGAGACCGTGCTGGTGGTGCGCCATACCCGCGGCGCGGTCGACATGCAGATGCCCCGCGACCGCTGGTACGACGCGGTGGTCGAGGGCCAGCCCGAAAGTTGCGAACCCGAGCGCATGAACGCCGAGGACCCGCTGTTCATCCTCTACACGTCCGGCAGCACCGGCAAGCCCAAGGGCGTGCTGCACACCACCGGCGGCTACCTGGTGTTCTGCGCGTACACGCACGAGCTCGTGTTCGACCTGCGCGAGGACGACGTCTACTGGTGCACCGCCGACATCGGCTGGGTCACCGGCCACAGCTACATCGTCTACGGGCCGCTGGCCAACGGCGCCACCGCGCTGGTGTTCGAAGGCGTGCCGACCTGGCCGGACGCGTCGCGCTTCTGGCAGGTGGTCGACAAGCACCAGGTCACCATCTTCTATACCGCGCCGACCGCGATACGCGCACTGATGCGCGAAGGCGACGCGCGGGTCGCGGGCACCTCGCGCAAGTCGCTGCGGCTGCTGGGCAGCGTCGGCGAGCCGATCAACCCGGAGGCCTGGCGCTGGTACCACGACGTGGTCGGCGACGCGCGCTGCGCGGTGGTGGACACCTGGTGGCAGACCGAGACCGGCGGCATCCTGATCGCGCCGCTGCCCGGCGTCGTCGCCGATCCCAAGCCGGGCGCGGCCATGCTGCCGTTCTTCGGCGTGCGGCCGGCGCTGGTCGACGCCGAGGGCCGGTTCCTGGAGGGCGAGGCCGAAGGCAACCTGGTGCTGCTGGATTCCTGGCCGGGGCAGATGCGCAGCGTGTACGGCGACCACCAGCGTTTCATCGACACGTACTTCAAGGCCTATCGGGGGCTGTACTTCACCGGCGACGGCGCGCGCCGCGATGCCGACGGCGACTGGTGGATCACCGGCCGCGTCGACGACGTGATCAACGTCAGCGGCCACCGCATCGGCACCGCCGAGATCGAAAGCGCGCTGGTCGGCCACAACGGCGTGACCGAGGCGGCGGTGGTCGGCTTCCCGCACGACATCAAGGGCCAGGGCATCTACGCCTACGTGACGCTGAAGGAAGGCGTCGCGCCCACCGAGGCGTTGCGCAGCGAGCTGGTACAGCAGGTGCGCAGCGACATCGGGCCGACCGCGACCCCCGACCACATCCAGTGGGCGCCGGCGCTGCCGAAGACCCGCAGCGGCAAGATCATGCGGCGGATCCTGCGCAAGATCGCGGAGGACGCGCCAGACCAGCTGGGCGACACCTCGACCCTGGCGGACCCGTCGGTGGTCGAATCGCTGGTCGCCAACCGCAGGAACGCCTGACGCGTCACCGCCGCTCCCGCCTCCCGCCAGATCGCCGGCAGGATCCTGCCAACGTTCGCGGCAGCACGAGACGGGAAAGCCGGAGGCGGGTGCCCCGGGGTGCGAAATCAAGGAGGAGGCGAAGGCCGCAGGCCGTAGCCGGGGGACATTCGCACCCCGGGGCACCCGCTTCCGGCCCCGCAAACTGGAGAGTTCGCGAGCCGCGAGTCGCGAGCCGCGGATCGCAAATCGCGGAACGACCAACAAAAAAAGGCCCGCCGAAGCGGGCCTTTCGATCAGGCGAGACCAGCTACTTGATCTTGCCTTCCTTGTAGATCACGTGCTTCCGGACGACGGGGTCGTACTTCTTGACCTCCATCTTGTTCGGCGTGTTCTTCTTGTTCTTGTCGGTGGTGTAGAAGTGGCCGGTGTTGGCCGAGGAGATCAGGCGGATCTTGTCGCGCTTGGTTGCCATGTCGTCCTCCTCAGACCTTTTCGCCGCGGGCGCGCAGCTCGGCCAGAACGCCGTCGATGCCGTTCTTGTCGATGGTGCGCATGGCCTGCGCGGAAACCTTCAGCTTGACCCAGCGGTTCTCGCTGGCGACCCAGAAGCGGCGCTCGTGCAGGTTGGGCAGGAAGCGGCGACGGGTCTTGTTGTTGGCGTGCGAGACGTTGTTGCCGGTCTGCACGCCCTTGCCGGTGACTTGGCATACGCGGGACATAACGCACCTCGATGGTAATGGTCGGCTTCCGTGGCCCGGAAGTCATCGGCCCCGGCGGCAGCGGCCGCCATGCGATTCGGGAAGGGAAACTCGTCGTGCGGGCGGGCGGAATCGCATTCCGGCCCGGCCCGGGCCAGGGGCCTGGACACAGCGAGCCGCGCATTATGCCGCGCCAAGGGGATCCGTGCCAGCCCGGCGCGGGGCAACGCACCGCCGCGCGCGGCGAACCTGAACGCGCCTGCGGCCGCCGGCCGGGAGCGCTAGTGCCCGGCGCGATCGCGGTGCCAGCCGCGGTGGCGGATGTCCAGGTACAGGCTGTAGGCGGCGGTGAAGGCCGGGAACAGGTTCTGCACCACGCCGACCGAGTCCTGCTTCTGCGAAAACACGAAGTAGCTCAGGGTCATCACGCTGCCGACCAGGCTCATGTACCAGAACAGTCGCGGGATCACCGGCTTGCCCTGCTTGCGCGAGGCCAGGAACTGCACCAGCCAGCGGCCGCCGAACATCAGCGCCCCGACCAGGCCGATCAGCTTCCATGGCGACAGGTACAGCCCGGTCCATTCCAGCCAGGCGATCGACTCGTTCATGAAGTCGGCCGCGGGGGCCGCGGCCGCGGCCTGCAGCAGCAGGCTCATGGCAGTTCCTCCACTGCGGTGACCTTGCCGCGCCGGATCAGCCAGGCCACCCCGCGCAGGTCGGCGATGCCGACCAGGGCGCGATTGAGATTGTTGTACTTGGACACGCCCGCGGTGCGATGGCGGTGGTTGACCGGCACGCTGACCGTCGCGAATCCCGCGCGCTGCATCAGCGCGGGCAGGTAGCGGTGCATGTGGTTGAAGTGCGGCAACTCCAGGAACGCGGCGCGCTCGAACAGCTTGATGCCGCAGCCGGTGTCGGGGGTGTCGTCGCGCAGCATCCGCGAACGGATCGCGTTGGCCCACTTGCTGGCCCAGCGCTTGCTGCCCGAATCCTGGCGGTTGACGCGCCAGCCGGCGAACAGCTTGACGGTGGCATCGGCCTGGGCGCGTTGCGCGAGCAGTTTCGGGATGTCGGCCGGATCGTTCTGGCCGTCGCCGTCGAGGGTCGCGATCCAGGCGCCGCGGGCGGCCTTGACGCCATTGCGGATCGCGGTGCTCTGGCCGCTCTGCTCGACGTGGTGGATCACGCGCAGTTCCGGCACCTGCGCCTTGAGCCCCTGCAGCGTCGCCAGGGTCGCGTCGCGCGAATGGTCGTCGACGTACACGATCTCGAATCCGTCGGCGCCGAGCAGCGGGTTGCCGCGCAGGGCCGCGACGACCTCGCCGACCAGCGGCGCGACGTTGTCCTGCTCGTTGAACACCGGGACGACGACGGACAGGGCGGGCGTGGCCGTCATGCATTGGCTCCGAAATAGGCGCGGCACCATTGCACCACTTCCGGCATCCCGGCTTCAATCGTGGTTGCCGGTTCGAAGCCGAACGCGGCGCGCGCGCGCGCGGTATCGGCCATGGTCTCGACCATGTCGCCGGGCTGCAGCGGCTGGTAGACCTTCTCGGCCTTCCTGCCGGCGGCCTGCTCGATCACCGCGATGAACCGCTCCAGTTCCACCGGCGCGTGGTTGCCGAGGTTGAAGACCCGATGTGGCGGTTCGTCCGGCGACGGTTGGTCCAGCGCGCCGAGCACGCCGGCCACGATGTCGTCGACGTGGGTGAAGTCGCGGCGCATCGCGCCGTGGTTGAACACCCGGATCGGACGCCCGGCAAGCACCGCACGCGAGAACAGCAGCGGGGCCATGTCCGGCCGCCCCCACGGCCCGTACACGGTGAAGAAGCGCAACCCCGTTGCATGCAGGCCGTACAGGTGGGCGTAGGTGTGCGCCATCAGTTCGTTGGCGGCCTTGGTCGCCGCGTACAGCGAGCGTGGCCGGTCGATGCGCTGGTCCTCGGAAAACGGCGGCACCGCCGAATCGCCGTACACGGAGGACGAACTGGCATAGACGAAATGCGCCACCCCGCGATGCCGGCACAGTTCCAGCAGGTTGACGAAGCCCACCAGGTTGCTGTCGACGTAGGCGTACGGGTTTTCCAGCGAATAGCGCACGCCGGCCTGCGCGGCGAGGTGGATCACGCGTTGCGGCCGGACCTCCTCGAACAACGCCGAAAGGCCATCCCGGTCGACGAGGTCCAGTACACGGATGTCGACGTCCGGGCACAGCGCGGCGACGCGATCACGCTTGAGTTGCGGGTCGTAATAGGCGTTGTAGCTGTCGAGGCCAACCACCGGCTCGCCGCGCGCCTGCAGCGCGCGACAGGCGTAGGTGCCGATGAACCCGGCCGCGCCGGTGACGAGGATCGTCATGGAGTCCGGTCAGAGGGGGAAGCGAAGGATTATTGCACCGGTGCCGCGGCGGCGGCCGTGCGCGGCCCGGCGACCGCCGTGATCGGCAACGAGCAGGCGCTGTCCGGGACGATGCCCCACTGCGGCAGCGGCTGGTCGTGGACCTGGATGTCGCGGAACCCGGCGGCGGCAAGCTGCCGGAGCAGGTCGGGCAGGGCGAAGATCCGCATCTCCAGGGTCGCGCCGTCGCCGCCGTGGAAGCACAGGTTGTCGAATGCCTGCAGGCGGCCGTCGCGGGTCGTGTTCAGCAGGCGGCGGCCGCGGCCTTCGCCCTCGATGCGGAATGCATGCAGTTCCGGGAAGTATTCGCGGGTTTCGCCTTCCGCCGCATAGGGCACGGTGAACGCCAGCACGCCACCGGGCTTGAGCAGCCCGTGCAGGTTGCCGAACGCGGTCGCCACCGGCGGCGCCACGTGCTCGAGCACGTCGGAGCTGATGACGAAGTCGTGGCGGCCGAGGAAATCGCGGTCGGGGTCCTGGATGTCCAGCCGTGGCGCCTGGTGGAAGAAGGTGTTGGTGTAGCCGAGCCTGCGCTGCAGCCACTGCGCGTACACGTGCACGTCGCTCATGCCCAGGCCGGTGCGGCGCCGGTCCCGTCGCAGCGTGCGCAGCGGCCTGACCTCGCCCCACAGCCGCCGCTGCAGCGCCGCGACCAAGGCGCGATGACGCAGGCTGGAGCCGCAGACGCGGCAGGTGGCGGCTTCGCGATCGCCCAGGCGCTCCGGCGCGGCGCTGCCATGGGCGCCGCACAGGTTGCACTGGAACGGCTGCTCCCCGGTCCGCACCAGCGGACGCCACGCGGTGCGTGCCGCGCGCCACGCGAGCCGCTGGTGGTCGATCGCCATCCGTCCCTGCTGGGCGGCCGTACGGGCCCGGCGCAGCAGCCGGCGCACGCCCATGGGCAGCAGGTCGCGGACCGCATTGCGCATGCGGATGTGCGCGGACGACGGCATGGCTAGCGCGCGCCCGGGCGCAGCTTCTCGAGCACGCCTTCGAGCGTGTCCAGGTCCGAATAATGGATCACCAGCCGGCCCTTGCCGGCGCGGCCGTGCAGCACCGCGACCCGGGTGCCGAGGGATTCGGACAATTCGCGCTCCAGCGTGGCGATGTCGGCCTGCGGCTTGGTCTTCGGCGCCTTGGCCTTGCCGTTGCCGGCCGGCAGCTTGCCCGCCGACAACTGCTGCACGCGGTGTTCGACCTCGCGCACCGACCAGCCGTGCTCGGCAGCCTGGCGCGCCAGCGCGATCGCCGCCACCGGTGCCAGCGTCAACAGCGCGCGGGCGTGGCCCATCTCCAGCGCACGGGTCTCCACCAGGGTGCGGATGTCGGCCGGCAGTTCCAGCAGGCGCAGCAGGTTGGAGACCGCCGCGCGCGAGCGGCCGACCGCTTCGGCGGCCTGGGCATGGGTGAGGTCGAACTCGTCGATCAGCCGTTGCAGCGCGGTGGCTTCTTCCAGCGGGTTGAGGTCCTCGCGCTGGATGTTCTCGATCAACGCCATCGCCACCACGGTGCGGTCGTCGACTTCGCGCACCACCGCCGGGATCTCGGCCAGCCCGGCCAGCCGGGTCGCGCGCCAGCGGCGCTCGCCGGCGATGATCTCGTAACGCGGGCCGCCGCCCTTCGACGGCCGGCCCAGGTCGCGGACCACGATCGGCTGGATCACGCCCTGGGCGCGGATCGACTCGGCCAGTTCGGCGAGCTTGGCGTCGTCCATCGTCTTGCGCGGCTGGTACCGGCCCGGCGCCAGCGCGTCCACCGGCAGCGTGCGCAGCGCGTCGCCGGGCGTCGCTTCCAGCACCGGCGCCTGCGCGGCGGCCTTGGGCCCGAGCAGGGCTTCCAGGCCGCGGCCGAGGCCGCGCTTCTTGGCGGCGTTCTTGGCGGTGCTCATGCCGGGGTCCCGGCGGGATCGTTCATGGGTTTGCGTTCCTTCCTGTCCTGTTCGCGTTCGCGCTGGCGTCGCAGCACCTCGCCGGCCAGGCCGAGGTAGGCCACCGCGCCGCGGCTGCCGCGGTCGTATCCGACGATGCTCTGGCCGTGGCTCGGCGCCTCGGCCAGGCGCACGTTGCGCGGCACGATGGTGCGGAACACCTTGTCGCCGAAATGATGGGTCAACTCGGCTGAGACCGCGTTGGCGAGGTTGTTGCGCACGTCGAACATGGTCCGCAGCACGCCTTCGATCTCCAGCTGCGGGTTCAATTTCGCCTTCAGCGCGTCGATCGTGCGCAGCAGCGACGTCAGGCCTTCCAGCGCGTAGTACTCGCACTGCATCGGCACCAGCACGCTGTCGGCGGCGGTCAGCGCGTTGAGCGTGAGCAGCGACAGCGCCGGCGGGCAGTCGACGATGATGAAGTCGTACTTCGCGCGCAGCGGGTCGAGCGCGCGCTTGAGCCGCTGCTCGCGGCCCTCCTCGTCCATCAGTTCGATCTCGGCCGCGGTCAGGTCGGTGTTGCCCGGCAGCAGGTCGAAGCCTTCCGGCGTGGCCACGATCGCGGCGTCGGCGTGTTGTTCTTCCAGCAACACGTCGCAGCTGGAGGCAGCGAGGTCGTGCTTGTCGATGCCGCTGCCCATGGTGGCGTTGCCCTGGGCGTCGAGGTCGACCAGCAGCACGCGCTTGGGCGTGCGCGCCAGCGCCGCGGCCAGGTTGACCGCGGTGGTGGTCTTGCCGACCCCGCCCTTCTGGTTGGCGACAGCGATGATGCGGGCCATGCGGCTCGGCGTGCCTCGTTGGGAGTGGTCCCCGCAGCGCGCGGGCGCGCCGGGGCGGACAGGGATTATGCCGCGCAAGGGAAAGGCGCGCTTGCGGTCGGTCTGCAACGCGCCGCCGCTCGCCGTGCCCGTGCCCCGGGAAAACCTACCTGGCGGTGCTATTCCCGGCCCACCACCACCAGGTGCCGCTCGGCCGCCAGCCCGGGAACCGTGAGCGGGCGCACGTCCTGCAGCCGCCAGCCGGCGGGCAGCGCGGCGATCTCCTGCGACGGCAGCGCGCCCTTCATCGCCAGCAGCACGCCGCCGGGCTTGAGCAGGTGGCCGCCGAGTTCGAGGATCAACGGCAGCGTCGCCAGCGCGCGCGCGGTGATGGCATCGAAGGCCGCGGGCGCGTCCAGGGCTTCGATCCGGGACTCGACCACCCTCGCGTTGGCCAGCGGCAGCGTGCGCACCACTTCGCGCAGGAAGCGCGCCTTCTTGCCGTTGGCTTCGACCAGCGTCACCTGCAGGCCCGGCTTGACGATCGCCAGCGGGATCCCGGGCAGGCCGGCGCCGGTGCCGAGGTCGGCAAGGCTGCCGCCGGCCGCGGCGATTGCATCGACGCTGGCATGCATCGCCAGCGAATCGAGCAGGTGCTTGCCGACCATCTCCCGCGGATCGCGAATCGCGGTCAGGTTGTAGGCGCGGTTCCAGCGCAGCAACAGCCCCAGGTAGGCCAGCAGCGGCACGGCGTGGTCGCGCGCCAGCCCGAGCGCGTCCAGACCCGCGTCGAGTTGGGCATGCACGGCATCGGGCAGGGCGTCGGTCATGGCGGCAATTGTAGGAAGAACCTTGTGGGAGCGGCTTCAGCCGCGAGCTCTTGCTCCTGCTGGCCTGCCGCGGAGGGAAGCTCGCGGCTGAAGCCGCTCCCACAGGACCGCGGCTACTGGCGATCGGCTGCTGGCCGCGGCCACAGCGGGCGCCAGGCCAGGGCCGCGCGGTAGCCCGGGTGCGGCACGAATTCGCGCAGTTGCCATTGGCTGGCGGCGCCGAGCGCGGGGTCGCCGTGGACGAGTCGCAGCACGCCGTCGCGCTCGGCGAACACCAGCCGGTGCAGGCCGAACGCCAGGCCGCGGCCATGCGCCTTCAGCACCGCTTCCTTGGCGCACCACAGGCGCACGAAGGCCGCCGCGCGGGTGCCTTCGTCGACCTGTGCTTCCAGCCATTGCGCCTCGCTGAGGTCGAAGAAGCGCCGCGCCAGGTCGAGGGCCCGTGGTCGCGGGCGCTCGCGTTCCAGGTCGACGCCGACCGTCATCCCGCGGCCGAACGCCAGCAGCAGGCCTTCGCCGCTGTGGCTCCAGCCGACGTCGGCATCCGGCGACAGCGCCAGCCGCGGTCGTCCGTGCAGGTCGCGCAGCAGCGGGATCGCCTGCGGCGCGCATTGCAATTGCGGCGCGAGCCAGCGCCGCGCCGCTTCCTCGGCCGGCGCACCGGGTTGCCACGGCAACCAGTGCCACTGCGGCGCGGCGGGGACGGGGGCGGACAGGGACATGAAGGCGGGGTTTGGCCTGGCGCGAGGTGGCCAGCGTAAAGTAACCGCTGGGGGCGCTGCGGTCGCCACACAACGACAGGGACGCCATGTCGGCAGTCATCGAAGACGGTGCGGGCACGATCGACGCGACGGCGCTGGCCGGGGGCACGGCGGCGCGCACGATTGCGTTCGGCCCCGCCGGCCCGATCGGCCTGCACACCTTCCTGCGCCAGGTGCGCGCGCTCGCAGCCTGGCTGCCCGAGGGCCGCCACGCGATCAACCTGTGCGAGGACCGCTACCGGTTCCTGGTGGCGTTCTGCGCGGTCGCGGTGCGCGGCCAGGTGACGTTGCTGCCGCCCTCGCGCGCGCCGGCGGTGATCGTCGACGAACTGCAGCGCCACGCCGACAGCTATTGTCTGGGCGACGAGGCGCTGGAGCCGCAACCGCCGCGCTACCGACGGTTGCCGGAGTCGTTGCCCGAAAGCGACGGCGCCGCGTTGCAGGTCGATGCGGCGGCACTGGCCGCGATCGGTTTCACCTCCGGCAGCACCGGCGAGCCCGTGCCGAACCCCAAGGCCTGGGCCGGCTTGCGCGCCAGCACCGCGCAGAACCTGGCCGCCTTGCGCGACCTGTGGCCCGCGGACGCAAGCGTGCACCTGGTGGCCACGGTCCCGCCGCAGCACATGTACGGGATGGAACTGTCTGTGTTGCTGCCGCTGCTGGCCGATGTCGCCGTGCACGCGGCGCGGCCGTTCTTCCCGCACGACATCGTCCGCGCCCTGCACGACGCGCCGGCGCCGCGACTGCTGGTGAGCACGCCAGTGCACCTGCGCGCGCTTGTCGAAGCCTGCGCGGCGGATCCGGGCATCGCCTTGCCGCCACTGGCCGGGATCGTGTCGGCGACCGCGCCATTGCCGTCCGAACTCGCCGCCGCCGCGGAAGCGCGCTTCGGCTGCGAGGTACGCGAGCTGTTCGGCTCCACCGAGACCTGCGTGATCGCGCGCCGGCGCAGCGCGCGCGAGCAGGCGTGGACGCCGCTGCCGGGGGTACGCGTGCAGCCGCAACCCGATGGCAGCCTGGTGCACGCGCCGCACCTTCCGGCGCCGGTGGCGCTGGCGGACCTGGTGGAGATCGTCGACGCGCAGGGCCGCTTCGTCCTGCGTGGCCGCAACGCCGACCTGCTCGAGATCGCCGGCAAGCGCGCCTCGCTCGGGGACCTCACCCGCAAGCTGCAGGCGGTGCCGGGGGTGCTCGACGGCGCGGTGTTCCAACTCGAGCCCGGCGCCGGCAACGGGATTGGACGGATCGCCGCGCTGGCGGTCGCGCCGCAGCTGGACGCGCCGGCGATCCTGCAGGCACTGCGCTGCAGCATCGACCCGGTATTCCTGCCGCGCCCGCTCAAGTGCGTGCCGGCGTTGCCGCGCAACGCCACCGGCAAGCTGCCGCGGGCGGCGCTGCTCGCCCTGCTGAACGGCGCAAACGACTGATTCTTCTTGGAAATGCGGCCATCGAACCGCATTCATCCCTGACGCCGCCATCACGCCGGTCTGGACAGACTGGCGCTGCCCCACGAGGGGAGCGGGTCCAGGCATTCACAGTCCAAGGAGAAACAACATGATGGGTCTCATCATTTGGCTGATCGTAGGCGGCATCATCGGTTGGCTGGCCAGCATGATCATGAAAACCGATGGCCAGCAGGGCATCATCCTGAACGTCGTGGTCGGCATCATCGGCGCGCTGATCGGTGGCTGGCTGATCGCACCGCTGATCGGCGGTTCCACCGGCACCGGTGGTTTCGACATCATGGGCTTCATCGCCGCCCTGATCGGCGCGATCATCCTGCTGGCGATCATCAATCTGTTCCGGCGCGGCCGCGTGCGCTGACGCGCACGCCGCGGTAGTCCGCGGCAACGATGAAGGCCCGGTATCGCCGGGCCTTCATTGTTTGCCTTGCGCGTGGCGCCTTCCCGCGCGTTTCCTTCAGTCGCCGACCTGCACCCACGCCGGGGCGTGGTCGCTGGCGCGCTCCCAGGTGCGCGGGGTGCGGTCGATCCCGGCCGCGGCCGTCGCGCCGCGCAGCGCGTCCGACACCAGGGTCAGGTCGATGCGCAGGCCCAGGTTGCGCCGGAACGCCGCCTGCCGGTAGTCCCACCAGCTGAACACCCCGGCATCGGCGTGGTGCAGGCGATAGCCATCGTGCAGGCCGAGGGCGTACAGGCGCTGCAGCGCGGCGCGTTCGTCGCTCGAGGTCAGGATATGGCCGTCGTTCCAGACCGCCGGATCGTGCACGTCGCGGTCGTCGGGGGCGATGTTGAAGTCGCCCAGCACCACCAGCCGCGGGTGCGCGCGCAGTTCCTCCGCCAGCCAGCCGCGCACCGCCTCCAGCCAGCGCAGCTTGTAGGCGTACTTCTCGGTGCCCACGTCCTGGCCGTTGACCACGTACAGGTTGACGATGCGCACGCCGTCCACGGTCGCGGCGATCACGCGCTTCTGCTCGTCGTCGAACCCGGGGATGCCGGCCTGCACCTCCGCGATCGCGCGGTCGCGGGCGAGCAGGGCGACGCCGTTGTAGGTCTTCTGCCCGGCGAACACGCTGCGGTAGCCAAGCCCGGCGAGGACGTCGTCCGGGAACTTGTGGTCCTCCAGCTTGGTTTCCTGCAACCCGACCACGTCCGGGCCGAAGTCGCGCAGCCACTGCGTGAGGTGCGGCAGGCGGACGTTGAGGGAGTTGACGTTCCAGCTGGCGATCTTCATCGGTGATCCCGTGTCGGCGGGCCTTCCCGGGCGGGCCCGGCGTGCCGCGAGTGTAATGCCGTCCACTCGCATTACCATGCACCGATGGACTGGATCGACCTGCGCAGCGACACCGTCACCCGCCCCACCTCCGCGATGCGCGCGGCGATGCTCGACGCGCAGGTCGGCGACGATGTCTACGGCGACGATCCGACCGTCAACGCGCTGCAGGCGCGGCTGGCGGACGAGCTCGGCTTCGCCGCCGGCCTGTTCCTGCCCAGCGGCACCCAGTCGAACCTGGTCGCGCTGATGGCGCACTGCGCGCGCGGCGACGAGTACATCGTCGGCATGGATGCGCATACCTACAAGTACGAAGGCGGCGGCGCGGCGGTGCTGGGCTCGATCCAGCCGCAGCCGATCCCGCAGGCGGACGACGGCACCCTGCCGCTGGACGCGGTCGAACGCGCGATCAAGCCCGACGACCCGCACTTCGCCCGTACCCGGCTGCTGTGCCTGGAAGACACCTGGCACGGGCGGCCGCTGCCGCTGGATTACCTGGCCGCTGCCCGCGCGCTGTGCGACCGCCATGGCCTGGCGCTGCACCTGGATGGCGCGCGCCTGTACAACGCCGCGGTCGCCGGCAAGGTGCCCGCGCGCGACATCACCCGCCATTTCGACAGCGTCTCGGTGTGCCTGTCCAAGGGCCTGGGCGCGCCGGTGGGGTCGGTGCTGGTGGGCAGTGGCGCGCTGGTGGAGGTCGCGCGACGCTGGCGCAAGGTGGTCGGTGGGGGCATGCGCCAGGCCGGGATCCTCGCCGCCGCCGGCCTGCATGCGCTCGACCACCACGTCGCGCGCCTGGCCGACGACCATGCGCGCGCGGCGCGGCTTGCCGATGCGTTGCGCGGCGTGGCGGGCGTCACGGCGGTCGCGCAGCACACCAACATGGTGTTCGTCGAAGTGGCGCGCGAGCGTTTGCCGGCCCTGCGTGCGGGAATGGAGTCGCGGCGGGTGCGGCTGTCGATCGGCGATGCGCCGCAATTGCGGCTGGTGCTGCACCTGGACGTGGATGACGCCGGCGCGCAACGCGTGGTCGACGGGTTCCGCGCGTGGGCGGCCGGCTGAATCGGGCTAGCGCGCCAGCGACCGCACCAGCCGGTCGACCCAGCCGCGGTAGGGCGGCTTGATCCAGTCGCTGGCGGCCAGCCGCGACTGCCGGAAGACCGGCAACTGCTTGCTGAAGGCATCGAAGCCGGCCTTGCCGTGGATCGCGCCCATGCCGCTGGGGCCGATGCCGCCGAAGGGCAGGTCGTGGACGCCGAAATGCACCAGGGTGTCGTTGACGGTGACGCCGCCGGACGAGGTCTGCGCAAGGATGCGCTCGACCGTGGCGCGGTCGCGCGAGAACGGATACAGCGCCAGCGGCCGTGGCTGCGCATTGACCAGCGCCAGCGCCTGGTCGAGCGTGCGGTAGCCCCGGATCGGCAGGATCGGCCCGAAGATCTCCTCGCGCATCAGTGCCGAATCGTCCGGCGGGTCCAGTACCAGGGTCGGAGGCAGCAGGCGTTCGCGCTGCGCGCGCTGCGGATCGATGGTGGCCAGCTCGAGCACGTCGCAACCGCGGGCGCGGGCCTCGTCGAGGTAGCCGTGCAGGCGCGCGAACTGCGCGTCGTTGATGATCCGGGTGTAATCGTCGGCGACGGCGAAATCGCCGTAGCGCGCCGCGACCTGGGCCCGCAGCGCGGCGACGAAGGCATCGCGGCGCGGTGCGTCGATGAGGGCGTAGTCGACGCCGATGCAGGTCTGGCCAGCGTTGAACCACTTGCCGCTGGCGATGCGCGCGGCGGCGCTGTCCAGCGGGAAATCCGGACACACGATCGCCGGCGCCTTGCCCCCCAGTTCCAGCGTCACCGGTGTCAGGTTGGGCGCGGCCGCAGCCATCACCTTGCGGCCGACCGCGGTGGAGCCAGTGAACAGCAGGTGGTCGAACGGCAGCGCGGCGAACGCGGCGCCGACCTCGGGCCCGCCGAGCGCGGTCGCGACGCGATCGCCGGGGAAGACGTCGGCCAGCAGCTCGCGCAACCACAGCGCGGTGCGCGGGGCATGTTCGGACGGCTTGACGTAGGCGTGGTTGCCGGCGGCGATCGCCGAGACCAGCGGTACCAGCGCCAGGTTCACCGGATAGTTCCACGGCGCGATGATGCCGACCACGCCGACCGGCTGCGGCCGCACCTGCGCCCGCGCCGGCCAGAAGCGCCAGCCGACGCCCACCCGCCGCGGCCGTGCCCAGCGGCGCAGGTGGCGCAGCGCGTGGTCGAGCTCGGCGAGCACGATCATCGCCTCGGAAACGAGGTTCTCGTGGGTGGAGCGATGGCCGAAGTCGGCGCGGATCGCGGCGTCCATCGAATCGATCCGCGCGGCGAAGGCGGCCCGCAACCGTTGCAGGTCGCCGCGGCGCTGCTCCAGCCCGGGCCGGCGCGACTGCCAGGCCTCGCGCAGCTGCAGCAGGGTCGGCTGCAGTTCGTCCAGCGGCGTATCGGCGGCGGCATCCATGCCGGCAGTGTAGTCCCGCCGATTGGAGCCCGGGCGCTAGAATCCGCGGATGGATCCACGACCTTATCGCGGCGTATCGCCGACCCTGGGCAAGCGCGTCTACCTCGATCCGGCCGCCACCCTGGTCGGCGATGTCGTGCTCGGCGACGACGTTTCGCTGTGGCCCGGCGTGGTGGTCCGTGGCGACGTCAACTTCATCCGCATCGGCGCGCGGACCAACGTCCAGGACGGCACCGTCATCCACGTCAGCCACGATGGCCCGCACGCGAAGCTCGGCGGCTTCGCCACCGTGATCGGCGAGGACGTCACCATCGGCCACAAGGCGATCGTGCATGCGTGCCGGATCGCGGACGCCTGCCTGGTCGGGATGGGCGCGATCGTGCTGGACGGCGCGGTGGTGGAGAAGCACGGCTTCATCGGCGCCGGCGCGCTGGTGGCGCCGGGCAAGGTCGTGGGCAGCGGCGAGATGTGGCTCGGCAACCCGGCCAGGAAGGTGCGGATGCTCAGTGACGCCGAGATCGAGGCGCTGTACTACAGCGCCGGCCACTACGTGCGGCTGAAGGACGAGTACTTGGCGGCCGCGCCCGCATCGTAGGAGCGGTTCTGTGGGAGCGGCTTCAGCCGCGAGCTTTTGCCCCCGGATCGCTGCTGGAAAGAGCTCGCGGCTGAAGCCGCTCCCACAGGAACCGTTGCCGCAAGGCGGCTCAGTCCGCCGACACCAGCGCGTCCTCGCGCGCGCGCAGCTCGGCATGGATCGCATCGGTGTCCGGGCGCACGCCGTGCCACAGCGCGAAGCTTTCCGCGGCCTGCTCGACCAGCATCCCGAGGCCGTCGACCATGTCGCGCGCGCCCGCCGCGCGCGCCCACGCCAGGAAGCCGACCGCCGCCTCGCCATAGCTGAGGTCGACCGCCGCGGTGCGCGGCCCGGCCAGCGACATCGGCAGGCCCGGGAAGCTTCCATTGCGGGTGGCCGAGGTGGCATTGACGATCAGGTCGAATTCACCCAGCCCCTTGAGGTCGTCCAAGTAGCGCGGATGCACGCGCATGGGTTCGCCCAGCGCGTCGGCCAGCGCATCGGCGCGCTCGGGCGTACGGTTGACGACGAACAGGTCGCCGATGCCGGCATCGAGCAGCGCCGGTGCCACGCCGCGTGCGCCGCCGCCGGCGCCCAGCAGCAGGGTGCGGCGCTTGCGCAGGTCCAGGCGCTGGCGGCCGGTGAGGTCGCGCACCAGGCCGAGGCCATCGGTGTTGTCGCCATGCCAGCCGCCGTCGCCGCGGACCAGGGTGTTGACCACGCCCGCGCGGCGCGCGCGATCGCCCAGGGTGCTGCAGGCCGCGGCGGCGCGCTGCTTGTGCGGCAGGGTGACGTTGGCGCCGGCGCCGTCGAACGCGGCCAGCGCGGCGTCGAAGTCCTCGGCGTCGATCGCGTCGTAGCGCATGTCGATCCCGGCCTGGCGCGCGAATGCCGCATGGATGCGCGGCGACAGCGAATGCGCGACCGGATGGCCGATCAGGGCGTATCGGGAAGCGGTCATGTCGGGTCTCTGCGGAGGAGGGTGATGGTCCCGCGGATGCGCCGCCGGCGCGGCGCGCACGCGTGCTGGATCGAGTGTACTCGTCGCCCGTCAAGCGCAGGTGCCGGGGCGCCGCCTTGGCAGGCAGCGGCCGCCGCCGCCAGGGATACGCGGGTGCCCCGGGGCTACCGCGCCTCGCGTAGCCAGCGCGCCGCGTCCAGCGCGAAATAGGTCAGCACGCCGTCGGCGCCGGCGCGCTTGATCCCGGTCAGCGCCTCGAGCACGCAGCTGCGTTCGTCGAGCCAGCCATTGCCGATCGCGGCCCGCAGCATCGCGTACTCGCCGCTGACCTGGTAGACGAAGGTCGGCGCGCCGAACGCGTCCTTGACCCGGCGCACGATGTCCAGGTACGGCATCCCCGGCTTCACCATCACCATGTCGGCGCCTTCCTCGAGGTCGAGCGCGACTTCGCGCAGGGCTTCGTCGGCGTTGGCCGGGTCCATCTGGTAGGTGTACTTGTTGCCCTTGCCAAGCGCGCCCGACGACCCGACCGCATCACGGAACGGGCCATAGAAGCTGGAGGCGTACTTGGCGCTGTAGGCGAGGATCCGGGTGTGGATGTGGCCGTCGAGCTCGAGCGCGGCGCGGATCGCGCCGATGCGCCCGTCCATCATGTCGCTGGGCGCGACCACGTCGGCGCCCGCGCGCGCATGCGACAGCGCCTGTTTCACCAGCACCTCGACGGTTTCGTCGTTGATGACGTAGCCATCGTCGTCGACCAGTCCGTCCTGGCCGTGGCTCGTGTAAGGATCCAGCGCCACGTCCGTGATCACGCCCAGGTCCGGGAAGCGCTGCTTGAGCGCGCGCACCGCGCGCTGGCACAGGCCGTTGTCGTCGAAGGCGGCGGCGGCATCCAGCGACTTGGCTTCCGGCGCGGTGACCGGGAACAGCGCCAGCGCGGGCACCCGCAGTTCGCTGGCCTGTTCGGCGACCTTCAGCAGCTCGTCGATCGAAACGCGTTCGATCCCGGGCATCGAGGGTACCGCCGCGCGGCCGGCTGGCTCGTGGACGAACACCGGGTAGATCAGGTCGTCGGTGGTCAACACGGTCTCGCGCATCAACCGCCGCGAGAACTCGTCGCGGCGCATCCGCCGCGGTCGGATGTATGGATGGCTCATGGCGCCATTCTACGCTCGCCGCCGCAAGCGCCGGGACGCGATCGCCGCGGCGCGGGCGTCGACCGGAGAAGGATCGCCGCCCCAAAAGGATCGGCGCCTTGCGGCGCCGATCTTCTTGCGTTTCCGCCAGTTGCCGCAGCTACTGCTTGCTCGGCTTCCCGACCTTGATGGCGCAGGACATCATCCTGAGCGCCTGACGGCCGGTCAGCAGGCCACTGGCGCGCATCCGGTTCTTGTAAGCAGCCATGCACGCCACATAGGCGCCGCGCCTGGGGGCCTTGCTCAGGCACAGCTTGCTGGTCGCCTCGACGTTGGCGCCGATGATGATGCCTGCGTCGTCGACGACATCGATGCCGGTGTCGCAACCTTCGATCGTGGCGTCGCCGCCGTTGAGCGTCCAGCCCGTGTCCTGCAGCAGGTTGGGCGTGATGTCCAGGTTGACCGCGGCGAACAGCGAGTCGTTGATGGCAGGCTCCATCAGCGCGTTGGGTGCCAGCGCGGTGTCGTAGTGTGAACCGGACGATCCGCCCTGGACCGGGTCGGGCATGTACAGCCGCGGCCGGCCGTCATCGTCGGCACCCTGCAACTCGCTGGGGTCGATCACGAAGCCGACCGTCACGCCGGGCAACACCGCCTTCATCGAATTGCCCAATGCCTGGGTGATGCGGATCGCCGGGATGGTGATGGACGGATCGGTGCCGCCCAGGCCCGGCGGCGGGTTGCCCGGAACGTTGTCGGCGACCAGCAGGCCCGTGGCGCCGGCGTTCTGCGCGTTGAGCGCCTTGATGGTGAAGTTGCAGGTGCCGCGGTCGAGCAGGGCGATGTTGCCTGCGATCGCGGTGGCGTTGGTCAACGGCTCGCAACCGTCGTTGCTGGCGCCGACGTCGTCAGTGCCCAGCACGACCGATCCGCCGAAATTGTCCGGGGAGATCACCGGACCGAAGCTGGCGGTGCCATAGGCGTAGTCGCCAGCGATCGATCCCGGAGCGGTCACGCGGAAACTCGTGCGCGGATCAAGGATCAAGCCGGCGCCCGCGGTGGCGCTGGCGCCGGTGAACACGACGTTGCCATAGTTGAGCGCGGAGGCCTGGCGCTCGGGGACCGTCATCTGCGGCCAGAACTTGCCCGCGGTATTGTCGTAGGTGTAGAGGGAGTAGATGTCCTGCAGCCCGCCGGCGAACTCGCCGGTTGCTTCATTTTCGGCATTGGCGAAGCCCAGGCCGTGGCCGAACTCGTGCATCACCACGTCGAGGAAGTTGATCTGCCCTGCCGGGGTGTTGTTGTCCAGGCCGTAGTAGAAGGTGAAGTCGGAGCTGAACTGCGAGTTGATGTCGACGTAGCCCGGCACCAGGTCTTCCCCGGACAGCGCGTCGCCCAGCGCGGAAAAATAGATCGTGTCCGGATACGCGGCGCCCGGGAAGTTGTAGACGTAATACGTCGTGCCGGCCGAGCCGAGCACGTCGGGGCCGAGCGGATTGAATTGCGCGCCCACGTAGATCGGCACGCTGCTGGTCAGCACCGAACCCCACAAGTCCGCGGCGAACTGCGCGACGATCATGCGCTGTTCGCCGAGCGTGGTGCCGGGATTGCCACCTACCGGCGCCACCGGCGTCGGGTCGTTGTAGCCTTCGCCCGGGTCGTCGAAGACGACTGGGACGACATCCGCCGCGCGGGCGACGGTGGCGCCGAACAACGCCATCGAAACGGCGACGGCCAAGGCAAGCATGGGCTTGTTCATTTGGTCTGCTCCTCGCGAAGTGCGGAGGCCGGCGCATCGTTTGAGGTCTCGACCTGGTACGGGCTGCCCTGCGGGTCGCGCTGCACCGTCAGGTGGTTCCACAATTCGGTCGGGGCGCGCATCGCGCCGCCGCCGGCGGCCAGTCGCACCTTGGTCGCGTTCGCCTGCGCGATGGTCCTGGGCTGCGAGGCGCTGAACTGCTTGTGGTTGCGCTTGATGTTTTCCATTGCCGCCTTGCGTTGCTGGGGCGTCTGCGACGGCTTCGCCGCCTGCGCGACCGATGCGGCGCCGGCGACCGCGAGACCTGCGACCAGCCAGAGCGCTCTTGCCTTGTGATTCATGGGGATTCCCTCCGAGGTGCGACACGGGGTTGGCTGCCGTGCACCGGCAGCGCGCGTGGTTTCGTGAAGCGGACGCCGGTCGCAAGTACGGGGGAGCGACGGGCATCGCCAGTCTGCACATGCGAATGGGCAAATCAATCGTGCGCTGCAGCAGGCTGCGGCTTCATCGTTTTCGGCCCGGCGCCGGTGGCCGGATTGCGCGCGGACCTGCGTTTTGCAGCGCGCTCGGCGGTCTCAGATCACGCCGCCGCCCAGGCTCAGGCGGGCGATGCCGACCAGGATCACGATGCCGTTGAGTACCAGCCCGGCCTTGGCGCGGCCGCGCTTGCCGCTGCCGGTGACGGCGATCCCGATCGCGGCGATCACCGCGCCGATCGCCGCGAACGGGATCAGGAACCAGTTGCCCCATCCCAGCAGCGGGATCAGCGCAACCACCATCCACAGCATCGCGACGATGCCCCACAGCAGGCTGATCAGTCCCATCTTCGTGCTCCGGCGATTGGCGTGGCGGTTGCCGCCATGGTGGCGACGCCGGGGCGGCGCGGCAAGGGGCAGCGTCAGGCGCCGTGCACGCCGTCGATCTCCACGCACAGGTCGCGCCGGCAGATCGCGGCATGCAGCAGGAAGTGCGGCACGCGCCCGCCGAAGCGCGCCTGCAACGCCGCGGCCACCGTCGCCAGGTCGTCGCGGTCGCGCACGTACACCTTCAGCCGGGTGCCGGCGCCGAACTGCGGCGGCAACGCCGGCTGCCGCTGGCGCGCCGCGCCGAGCAGGGCATCGAAGTTGGCGAAGGTTTCCTCCAGCTGCGCCAGCAACGCGCCGGCGTGCTGGGTCGCATGGCCGACCACGCTGGCGGTGCCCGACAGCAGCAGCGGCATCGCATCGGCGGTCGGTGGCAGCATCGCGCGGGCGAAACTCGGCGGCTGCGGGCCGTAGGTGCGCGGATAGCGGTAGGCGCTGAGCTGGCGCGGATTCTCCACCGGGCGGCCGGGGGCGGCGGCCGACAGCCAGTAGATCTGCAGCACGCGGGCGTCGTCGCAGCGCCCGATCGCGGTTGCCGCCGGCAGCAGCGACGGATCGAACGTGCCCAGCCCGCGGGCGCGGCCGACGCAGAACTGGCGGTAGCGCTCGGCGTCGCCGTCGCCCAGGGTGATGGCGTCGAGGTAGTTCCAGATCCGCAGCAGGTGCGGGGTGGCGCTGTCGCGCAGGAATCCGGTCAGGCGCGCGTAGGCGTGCGCGGCGGCGCCGCTGATGCCGCCGTCGTCGGCATGGGCGCCTTCGTCGACCTCGATCACGCCGAACGACAGCGTACCGTCGCTGGCCCAGGCGATCTCGCCGTCGCGGCCGCTGGCGACCGGCCTGCCGGTGCGCCAGACCTCGTACGGTGCGATGCCGTCGTGCGGTTGCAGCGGCACGTGCAGGTAGCGCGGATCCTCGAGCCGCTGCGGCGCGGCGTCGCCGAAGCCGAACACGGCGAGCACGTCGGCGCCGGCGAGCAGCGGGCACGGCGTGTCGGCGGCGACGTAGTCGACCGCCAGCCTCGGCGCCAGCGTCCCCGGCAGCGGTTGCATCACGCTCACGGATTGCCCGCCTGCAGCGTATCGCCGGAAAACCCGGCAGCGGCCTGGCGCCGGCGCCGCCACCAGCCGCGCAACGCCGACGGCGCCAGCCCCAGCGCGGTCAGCGCATACACCAGGCGGAACAGGCGCAGCTTGCGCAGCACCACGGCATTGTCGAACACGTCGCCGGCCAGCATGGAGATCACCGCCGATTCCAGTTGCCAGCGGTTGCTCGGGTGGGCGAACAGGTGCTCCATCACCGGCGTGTTGAAGCGGTGGATGAACCAGGAGAAGTGCTTCAGCCCGCGGCGCAGGCGCGCGTCCATCGCGCGCTGCAAGGCGGGTTCCCGCGCCGGCTCGCGCAGTGCGCCGTCGACCACGTCCGCCGCCTGTTCGGCGCTGTTCATGCCCAGGTACACGCCCGAGGAAAACACCGGGTCGATGAAGGCGAAGGCATCGCCGACCATCACCCAGCCCGGGCCGTGCATGCGAGAGCAGGCGTAGGAGTAATTGCCGGTCACGTGCACCGGCGCCACCCGTTGCGCAGCCGCCATCCGCGCCCACACCGACGGCGTGGCGCGCAGCGTCTGCATCAGGAAGCTTTCATTGTCGCCGCGGCGCTGCTTCAGGTAGTCCGGCCAGCACACGGCTCCGATGCTCATGACGTCGCCCGGCAGCGGGATCAGCCAGATCCAGCCATGCTCGAAGCGCTCGACGGTGATGTTGCCGGCGTCGGCGCCCTCGCGCCGGGCGACGCCGCTGAAGTGGCTGAAGATCGCCGCCGACTGGTGCTGGCTGCTCTTGCGCTTGAGCCGGAGCCGGTTGCCGAGGAAGGTGTCGCGGCCGCTGGCATCGACCACGTAGCGCGGGCGGAACGCCAGCGCCGCGCCGTCGGCGGCGCGCGCGTGCACGGCCTGCGGGCGGCCGTCGTCGCCGAACTCGACCCGTTCCACCGCCACGCGTTGTCTTGCATCCACGCCGCAGGCCAGCGCGTGCTCGAACAGGAGCTGGTCGAAATCCTCGCGCCGCACCTGGTAGGCGTGGCCGAACTGCGGCTCGATCGCGCGCTCGAAGCGGAACACGTTGGTGCTGCCGGCATCGTCCTGCAGCGGGAAGTCGGCGCCGGGCTTGAACACGCCGATCGCGTGCACCTGTTCCAGCACGCCCAGCCGCGCCAGGATCGGCAGGTTCATCGGCAACAGCGACTCGCCGATGTGGAAGCGCGGGTGCGCGGCCTTCTCCAGCAGCACCACGCTCCAGCCGCGGCGCGCCAGCAGCGTGGCCGCGGTGCTGCCGGCCGGGCCGCCGCCGATGACCAGCACGTCCACCGGCGTGGGGGCCGCGGCGACCGCATCCGTGGCGGCGGTGGCGTGGGTCGCGGCGGGGTCTGCGGTCATCATCCTGAATGTCGAGGCGGGCGGCGAGTGCGCATGATAGCGGGCGCCGATGATCGCGGCCGGACGCGCCGCGCCGCCATCGGCCCGCCGCCGGCCCGCCGGACTGGTTTAACCTGTCGGCCTTCGCCCGATGGATGCGCCGATGTCCCCGCAAACCGATGCCGAACTCGAACTGGCGCAACTGCTGGTCGAAAGCCTCAACCTGGAAGATGTCGCCGCCGACGCGATCGACCCGGAGGCGCCGCTGTTCAACGCCGGGCTTGGCCTGGACTCGATCGACGCGCTGGAACTGGCGCTGGCGATCAGCAAGCGCTACGGCTTCCAGTTGCGCTCGGACAACGACGAGAACCGCCGCATCTTCGCCTCGCTGCGCGCGCTGTCGGCGCATGTCCAGCAGCACAAGGCCGCCTGACCCCGGCAGGTTGCCGGCGTGCCCCGGCAACCGGCACGACGCGTTGCTGGCCTCGCTGCGACTGGCGCTGGCGCTGGCGTACCCGCTGCTCGCGCATGCCGCCAGCGCGCACCAGCACGCTGGCCTGGCGGCGATCGCGCTGGCCGACATCGTCGTGATCGTGCTGCTGGGGCCGTTGCTGCAAGGGCGCGCCCGCGCCTGGGCGCTGCTGTCGGCATGCGCCCTGGCGCTGTGGTGGCTGGCCGGCACGCGCCACGCGCTGCTGCCGTTGCTGCTGGTGCCGGTGGCGTTCGTCGCGCTGGTGGCGTGGGCGTTCGCGCGCACGCTGCGCGCCGGGCAGGTGCCGCTGATCGGGCGCATCGTCGCCGCGCTGGACGGCATCGCATACCCGGCGCTGGCGCCGGAACTGCGCGGCTACACGCGGTCGCTGACGCTGGCCTGGGCGCTGCTGCTGGCGCTGCTGGCGCTGTGCAACCTGGCGCTGGCGCTGCTCGCGGTGCCTGGTGGCCTGCTGGCGCGGAGCGGCGTCGCCGTGCCGTTGTCGGTGAGCCAGGCGCAGTGGTCCTGGTTCGCCAACATCTCCGACTACGGCATCGTCGGCGGCTTCATGCTGCTCGAGTACGCGTACCGCACGCGCCGCTTCCCGGGCCGCTATCGCAGCTTCCTGGATTTCCTGCGCGCGCTGGCGCGGCTGGGGCCGGGCTTCTGGCGTGGCCTGCTGCGCTGAGCCCGCTGGGCGCGCTTGCGATGCCGCGTTGCGCCGCTCATGCTTGCCGGCCGACAGGGGGCGCTTGCACGATGCAATTCTCGATTCCATCCGGGCATCCAAGCCTGCCGGGTCATTTTCCCGGGCGTCCGATCGTGCCCGGGGTGCTGTTGCTAGAACGCGTGCTCGAGGCGATCGAGGCGACCCACGGCCCGCTCGGCGCGCTGCGCCTGCCGCAGGTGAAATTCGCGCAGCCGCTGCTGCCGGGCGAGCAGGCGCGGATCGAACTGGCGGGCGATGCGCCGCGCTGGCGCTTCCGCGTGTGCCGGGGCGACGCGTTGCTGGCCAGCGGCGAGGTCTGCCTGTGAGCGAGCGCGCTTCGGGTCGCGACATGGGCGCGCAGCCGTGAGCGGGCAATGGAAGCAGCGCCCGGAAGGCGGCGGCTGGTTTGCGATCTGGCTGATCCGCAGCATCGGCCGATACGGCGGCCGCGCCGTGGCGCGCGTGCTGCTGTATCCGATCACGCTGTACTTCCTGGTCCGGCGCGGGCCGGAGCGTCGCGCCTCGCGCAGCTACCTCGCGCGCGTGCTGCAGCGGCGGGCCAGCCTGCTCGACGTTGCCCGCCACATCCACACCTTCGCCGCGACCATCCTCGACCGCGTGTTCCTGCTGTCGGGGCAACTGCGCCGCTTCGACGTCGGCATCCAGGGCCTGGCCGACCTGCACGCCTACCTCGACGCCGGGCGCGGGGTGCTGCTGTTCGGCTCGCACCTGGGCAGCTTCGAGGTGTTGCGGGTGCTGTCGCGCGAACGACCCGACGTCACCGTGCGCGTGGTGCTGGACAAGGGCCACAACCCGGCGATGACGCAACTGCTCGACGCCCTCAATCCCGACATCGCCGCGACCGTGATCGATGCGGCGCAGGACGGCCCGGCGATCGTGCTGGCAATCCAGCAGGCGATCGACGCCGGGCACATGGTGGCGCTGCTGGTCGATCGCGCCGGCCCCGGCGAAGCGGCGCAGCTGGCGCCGTTCCTCGGCCGCGAGGCGGCGTTCCCGAGCGCGCCGTGGCTGATCGCGGCGGTGCTGGGGGCGCCGGTGCTGCTGGCGTTCGGGCTCTACCGCGGCGGCAACCGCTACGACCTGGTGTTCGAGCCGTTCAGCGACGGCGAGCGCGTGCCGCGGGCCCAACGCGGTCCGCGGATGACCGCGCTCATCCGGGGTTACGCCACGCGGCTGGAACATCATGCCCGGCAAGCCCCGTACAACTGGTTCAACTTCTATGACTTCTGGGAACACTCCGATGACGGCAGCCACGCCGACCCCACGCCTGCGCAATTGGTCGCCGGCCCTGCTGCTGCTGGCGCTGGCATGGAGCGGCGCGGCCTGGTCCGTCGCGCCTGAGCCGGCGCCGGCGGTCGATGCCGGCTGGATCCTGGCGAAGCTGGCGCGCCCGCTGCCCAGCCGCACCGGTTTCGTCGAGTTGCGCGATTCGAAGCTGTTGCAGGAACCGCTGCGGATCGCCGGTGAATACCGGCGCCCCGACGCGGACACGCTGGTGCGCGAGGTGCGCGCGCCGTACGCGGAGACGACGACGATCCGCGCCGGCGAAGTCAGCATCGCCCGCAGCGGCAAGGCGACGCGCCGCTTCTCCCTGTCGCGCGCACCGGAGCTGGCGGGGCTGCAGGCGAGCTTCGGCGCATTGCTGGCGGGCGACCGCAAGCGCCTGGAACAGCACTACACGCTGGCCAGCGAAGGCAGCCGCGAGCGCTGGACCCTGGTGTTGACGCCCAAGGATGCGGCGATGGCGGAGAAGGTGCGCGCGATCGCCCTGTACGGCCGTGGCGCCGAACTGCGCTGCATCGAGACACGCCCGGCCGCCGACGGCGGCCAGGCCCAGCGCACGCTGCTGGCCGGCGCCGCGCGCGAAGCCGGCGATGTCGCCAGCGCCACCGCGCTGGCGGCGTTGTGCCACGCAGCGCAAGGCTGATACCCGCCTGTTGCGTGGCTGCGCGGCGGGCGCCCCGGGCCGCCGGCACTCGCTTGCAGGCGCAGTGGATGAGACCCTCGCAGGCTTCGGGGATGGGAACCATGCATGGATAGCCGTCTGACCGCGCAGCAACGCCTCGCACTCGCATTGCTGTGGCTGGCCATGTTGCTGGTGGCAGGGTTGGCCATCGGACAGCGCCTGCAGGTGACCGGCGACTTGCGGAAGTTCATGCCGCGCCAGGCCGGAATCCGGTTTGCCGCGTGGCTGCAAGCCGTCGCCACGGCTGATGGCACGCGCTTGCGGGTACCCCGGACAAGAGGCGCGGCATGGGCAGCGCATTGAACCCGCGTCGGCGCATCGCGCTCGCCCTGCTCTGGCTGGCGCTGCTGGCGATCGCGGCTTGGGCGATCGGACAGCGCCTGCAGGTGACCGGCGACTTGCGGAAGTTCATGCCCGAAGCAAGCACCCCCGCGCAGAAGCTCCTCATCGACGAACTCGGCGAGGGCCCCGGTTCGCGCCTGTTGCTGCTGGCGCTATCGGGCGACACCCCGGAGGCGCTCGCCCGGCAATCGCTGGCCCTGCGGCAACGACTGGCGGCAAGCCCGCTGTTCAAGCTCGTTGCCAACGGCGGCGACAGCGGCCTCGACGCGATTCCGGCGCGGCTGCGGCCGTATCGCTACCTGTTGTCGGACACGCTCGACTCGCAGCGCTTCGACAGCGCCTACCTGCACGAGCAGTTCCAAGCGCGCGTGCAGGACCTGGGCTCGCCGGCGGCCTCGCTGGTGGAACCGTTGGTACCGGCCGACCCCACCCTGGAAACCCTGAAACTGGCCGAGGCCTGGCAGCCGGCGAATGCGCCGCAACGCCTGCACGGCGTGTGGTTCGATCGGGCCGGGAAGCAGGCGTTGCTGGTCGCCGAAACGGTCGCCCCCGGTTTCGACCCGACCGGCCAGCAGCGCGCGGTCGATGCGATCCGCGCCGCCTTCGCCGCCGGGCGCGGCGCCTCGGCTTCGCAACTCGCGCTCACCGGGCCGGGGGCGTTCTCGGTCGAGATCGGCGGCCGCACCCAGCGCGAAGCCGGCTGGATCGGCAGCATCGACACCATCGGCCTGGTACTGCTGCTGTGGTTCGCCTACCGCAGCTGGAAGGCGCCGCTGCTGGGCGTGTTGCCGCTTGCCAGCGCCGGGCTGGCGGGGCTGGGCGCGGTCGCGCTGCTGTTCGACGGCGTGCACGGCATCACCGTCGCCTTCGGCTTCACCCTGATCGGCGTGGTGCAGGATTATCCGATCCACCTGTTCAGCCACCAGCGCGCCGGGCTGTCGCCACGCGACAGCGCGCGTGCACTGTGGCCGACGCTGGCCACCGGGGTGGTCTCGACCTGCATCGCCTACGTCACCTTCCTCGTGTCCGGCGTCGATGGCCTGCGGCAACTGGCGGTGTTCACCATCTCCGGACTGGCGACCGCGGCGCTGACGACGCGCTACCTGCTGCCGGCGCTGATCGACCCGGCCCCGCGCGATGCCGCGGAGTCGCCGCTGCTGGCGCGCCTGTGGGCGCGGATCGAACGCCTGCCGCGGCCGCGCTTCGCGCTCGCCCTGCTGGCTGCCGGCGCGCTGGCGGTGGTCGCGTTCGCGCCCGGCGCGTTCTGGCAGAACGACCTGTCGAAGCTGACCCCGGTACCGGCCGATGCGCTCGCGCGCGATGCGCAGCTGCGCAGCGAGCTCGGCGCGCCCGACGTGCGTTACATGATTGCGCTGCCCGGCCGCGATGCCGAAGCCGCGCTGCAGGCCGTCGAGCGCCTGCAGCCGGCGCTGGCGCAGCTGGTCGAAGGGCGCGCCATCGCCGGCTACGACAGCGCCGCGCGTTACCTGCCGAGCATCGCCACGCAACGCGCGCGACAGGCGGCCTTGCCGGACACGCCGGCGTTGCAGGCGGCGCTGGCGACCGCGCTGGCCGCGACCCCGCTGCGCAGCGACGCTTTCGGCGCTTTCGTCGCCGATGTCGCCGCGGCGAAACGGGCGCCGCCACTGGTGCCGCGCGATCTCGACGGCACGCCGCTGGCGGCCAGCGTCGATGGCCTGTTGCTGGCGCGCGGCGACCACGCCACCGCGCTGGTGTCGCTGGCCGGGCTCGCCGACCCGGCGGCGGTGGCGCGGGTGGCGCAGGCCCAGGGCGGGCAGTTGCTCGACCTCAAGCAGGCGTCCGAATCCCTGGTAGTGGCATACCGGCAGCGGGTGCTGCTGGCGCTGGCGCTCGCGGCGTTGCTGCTGGTGGCGACGGTGTGGATCGCATTGCGCGACCCGCGGCGCGTGCTGCGGGTGGTGTTGCCGATGGCCCTCACCACGCTGCTGATCCTGGCGGTGCTGCGCGGTTGCGGGGTCGAGCTCAACCTGTTCCACCTGGTGGCGCTGATCCTCGCCGCCGGGCTGGGCCTGGATTACGCGCTGTTCTTCGAGCACGCCGGCGACGACCGCGCGGAACAGTTGCGCACGCTGCACGCGGTGATCGTCTGCAGCCTGACCACGCTGCTGGTGTTCTGCCTGCTGGCGCTGTCGTCGATCCCGGTCCTGCGCGCGATCGGCAGCACGGTGGCGATCGGCGTGTTCGGCAACTTCGTGCTGGCGCTGCTGGTCGCGCGTGAACCCGCGGGCGCGCCGGCATGATCGACCGCGCGGGGATCCTGGCGCTGGTGCCGCACCAGGGCGCGATGTGCCTGTGGGACGAGGTGCTGGACTGGGATGCGGACTCGATCCGGCTGCGGGCGCACAACCATCGCGATCCCGCGCATCCGCTGCGCGGCGACGACGGCCGCCTGCGCGCGGTGCACCTGTGCGAATACGGCGCACAGGCGATGGCGGTGCATGGTGGGCTGCGCGCCCGGGCCGCGGGCGGCGTCGCGAAACCGGGACTGCTGGTGGCGCTGCGCGCCGTCGAATTGCTCGTCGCCCGCATCGACGATTTGCCCGGTGCACTGGAGTGCGAGGCCCGCGTGCTGATCGACAGCGACGCCGGCTGGCAATATGCGTTCCGCGTCAGCCATGCGGGGATGCTGCTGGCCGAAGGCCGCGCCGCGGTGCTGCCGCAGTCGGCCACGTAGGCGACCTTGTCGCGGCGCCTTCCCTGTTGCACGCGCTCCTACATAATGGCGATGACGACGCGATGACCGGAACCCAGGCATGACGACACTGCAACCACGCCGCGCGCTCGTCACCGGCGGCAGCGGCGACCTCGGCGGTGCGATCTGCCGCCGGCTCGCCGCCGATGGCCTGCACGTGATCGTGCATGCTCACGGCAACCGCGCGCGTGCCGACGACGTCGTGACCGCGGTCCGCGCGGCCGGCGGCAGCGCCGAAGCCATTGCCTTCGACGTCGCCGACGGCGAGGCCAGCCGCGCCGCGATCGACGGGCTGCTCGCCGCCGGCCCGGTCCAGCTCGTGGTCAACAACGCCGGCATCCACGATGACGCACCGCTGGCCGGGATGTCGGAGCTGCAGTGGAAGCGGGTGATCGACGTATCGCTGCACGGTTTCTTCCACGTCACCCAGCCGCTGCTGTTGCCGATGGCGCGCACGCGCTGGGGCCGCATCGTCAGCGTGTCCAGCGTTGCGGCGGTGCTCGGCAACCGCGGCCAGGCCAACTACGCCGCGGCCAAGGCGGCGCTGCACGGCGCGACCCGGTCGCTGGCGCGGGAGATGGCCAGCCGCGGCGTCACCGCCAACGTGGTCGCACCGGGCGTCATCGCCGGCGCCATGGCCGAGGCCGCGTTCGCGCCGGAACGGGTGCGCGAGATGGTGCCCGCCGGGCGCGCCGGCACGCCGGACGAGGTCGCCGCACTGGTGGCGTTCCTGTGTTCGGATGCGGCCGGCTACGTCAACGGCCAAGTGATCGGCGTCAACGGCGGCATGGCCTAGCGCGGGCCTGGCGGCGCGCATGGCCGCGGACTGGCGGGATTCAGCCGTCGCGGCGGATGATCACGGCCCTGCCGCCACGCCTACGCCCGCCGCCATGCGCACACCCTCGATCCTGCTGCTGCTGTTCGTCGCCATCGTCCTCGCCGGCTGCGCCACTACGTCCCGGGTGATGCTCGGCGCCGCGCGCCCGGCGCTCGCGCCGGAACAGGTGCGGGTCTATTTCACCCCGCCCCCCGGGCGCTACCAGGAAATCGCGGTGCTGCAGACCGCCAGTGGCCCGCTGACCTACGGCGAGCAGAACAAGATGGACAACGTGATCGCCAAGCTGCGCGCCGAAGCCGCCCGCCTCGGCGCCAACGGCGTGCTGCTGCAGGGCACGGCGAACGGTTATGGCGGCAGCAATGTCGGCGTCGGCGTCGGTGGCGGCAGCATCGGTGGCCACACCCGCATCGGTGGCGGCGTCGGCGTCAACATCAGCCCGACCCCGAAGTACGCCACCGGCACCGCGATCTTCGTCGAGGATGCGCCCATCGCGCCCCTGCCCGCGGCCGCGCCGCCGGCCCAGGACTGAATCGGGTTCAGGTCGTCGCGGGCGCGACGCCCGCATGCCAGTGCGACGGCAGCAGGGCATCGTCCGGAAGCGGCACCGCGCCCGCGCACAGGGCATCCAGGCCGTGGTCGTCGATCCGGGGATGCGCGTGCCGCGCCGCCGCCAGCAGTTCCGCGGCCAAGGCCGCCATGCGCGCCACGTTGGCGTCGATCCGGGCCACGAAGTCGTCGTCGTCGAGCGTGTCGGCCAGGCCGCCGTTCATCGCGCACGCCCAGTCCAGCCGGTACTGGTCGAGCCAGCGCCCGTCGGCAACGGCCGGCCCGGCGTCGCGCAGCCCCCAGTCGCGCAGCAGCGCCTGCATCCCCAGGTTCAGCGCACGGCCGCGGCCGAAGGCCGGCTTGAGCCGGCTGAGCAGTGGCAGCGCCGCCTGGCGCCCGCCGAAGAACACCGGCGCCAGCAACGCCCAGTAATAGGTGTAGTCCCACATGATCTTCAGCGGCATCACCAGCGCGTTGCCGAAGATCGGGTACTGGCCGCGGTACAGCGTCAGCGAGTTCTCGTAGAACGAGAAATACAGCAGCTGGTAGATCTGCGCGTGCGCCTCGATCGGCCCGCCGGCGCGGTCCATCGCCACCAGTTCGCTGACGTAGGTGTTGCTGAGCGCGATGAAGTCGCTGCCGGGCGAATAGAACGGATCCAGGAACACCCCGGCCTCGCCGGTGAGCGCCCAGCGGTCGGCCGAAAACACCTGCTTGCAGCCATGCGAGAAACCGCGCAGGAAGCGGAAGTCCTGCAGCGCGAGCCCCGAGGCGTCGAGCGCGGCGGCGGCCTGCGGCTGGTGCACGCGCAGCCAGGCCATCGCCTTGTCGTGGGTGTTCATCGTCTCCAGCGGATGCATCGCCGCATCGCAGACGATGCCCAGCGAATGGCTGCCCGAGGCCAGCGGGATCAGCCAGAACCAGTAGCCGGGGCCGCACAGGTGGTTGGTCGAGCGCCAGCGGTCGGGCGGCTCGCAGCGCGCGCGCCACTGCGGATCGCCGGACCACTCGTTGATGTCGAGCTTGCCGTCGACGCGCCACCATGCGGCGTTGGCGTCGTGGCCGTTGGCCTGCGCCAGGCCGAGCTTGCGCTTGAGCAGGCCGGCGCGCCCGGACGCATCCACCAGCCAGCGTGCCGCCACGCGTTGCGTTTGGCCGGCATGCTCGTAGGCGACCTGGTGGCTGGCGCCGCTCTCGCCCAACTCGATGCCGCGGACCACGGCGGCGTCGCGGAAGTCGATACCGAGCGCGCGCGCGCGTTCGCCGAGGAAGTTCTCGAAGCGGCCGCGATCGAGCTGCCACGAGCCGGTCGGCAGCAACCGGCTGACGCCCAGCTCGGTGCATTGGTCCAGCTGCGTGCTGCGATCGTTGAAGAAGTAGCGCAGGCCGAACTTCACCAGCTGCTCGCGCTCCAGGTGTTCGCGCAGGCCGAGCACTTCGGCGAAATAGTGCGCGCCGACCTCGACCGTGGATTCGCCGACCTTGAAGGCGGCTTCGCGCACCGGGTGCGCGTTGCGCTCCAGCACCAGCACGTCGATGCCGGGGTCGCGTTGCCGCAGCTGCAAGGCGAGCGTCAGTCCGGCCAGGCCGCCACCGAGGATGACGACGTCGCGCGGCGACCCGCTGGTCAGGGCCATCACCCGGCGCGCTGCATCTGCGGTTGCGGCAATGCATTGCCGAATTCGCCGCTCGGGTCGTCGACCAGCGGCGGGTTGGCGCGGATGCTGCGATGCACCGCGACCAGGCCGCCGTGGCGCACCGCCTGCAGCACGATGTGGCTGGTGATCCGCCACAGGTCGCGCAGCGGCCGGAAATGGCTGGCGCGGAACTGCTCGCCCGAATGCACGCTCTTGTAGCGCGACTCGATCGGCACCGAAACGCAGCGGGTGCCGAGCCGGCGCGACGCGGAGATCAGGATCTGCGCCTCGAACACGAAATCCTCGCCGGGCACGTCGTCCAGCGCCGCCACCGCGGCCGGGTACAGGCGCTGCCCGCTCTGGCTGTCGGCGACCTGGTAGCCGGTGCCCCAGGCAATGCCCCAGTCGCCGAATTCGTTGGCCAGCCTGCGGTACAGCGGTTGCTGCGAACGCTTGCGCAGGCGCGCCCCGATCACCACGCAGCCGGGGTGGCGATTGGCCGCGGCCAGCAGGCGCGGGATGTCGCTGGCCGCGTGCTGGCCGTCGCCGTCCATGCTCAGCACTGCGCGCGCGCCCAGCCGCAGCGCCTCGCGGAAACCGTCGCGCAGCGAAGCGCCCTTGCCCATGCGCCGTGCATGCCGCAGCAGCGTCACCGGCAGGTCCGCCAGTTGCGCGACGGTGTCGTCGTCGGAACCGTCGTCGACCACGATCACGCGGTCGCACTCCAGCAGCGCGCCCTCGACCACGCCGCGGATCCGCAGCGCTTCGTTGAGCGCCGGGATCACCACGGCAACGGTGTGCCGGTCCAGGTGGGAGGCGGGCAGGGCGGTGTCAGGCATCGGCAATCTCCACCCGCAGCACGCGCCCCGGGCCGGCATGCAGGAATACCAGATCTTCGCCGCAAGCGAGCGCCTGGAACAGCGGCAGCATCGGCGCCATGGCATTGCCGTGCAGCCGTTGCGGCAGCCGGCCCCGCGCCGGCGGTGCGACGGCGTCGACCAGGGTGGCGCGCAACCGCGGCGTCCCGGGGCGCGGCGTGCGTGCCAGCACCAGCGCGCCGGCGAGCAGGCCCTGGCTGGGCGATACCGCCGCCAGCGGGCCCGCGGCGTGGCCGTCGTAGGCCGACAGCAGCACCGCTTCGGCGCCGGCGGCCAGTTGCGCCAGCGCCTCCAGCAGGCCCTGCGCGAAGCTGGCATCGAAGCTGCTGATCGCGGTGCTGGGCGCGTGGCAGCCGGCGCCGATGGTCCAGTAACCGGCGGCGGCGTTGTGCACCGAATTGTGGAACCGGGTGGGTGAAATCGCCCGGGGGTCGCTGGCCAGGGTCGCGCACATGTAGTCGGTGATGCCGAGGTCGCCATGGGTGGAGGCGAACACCGACGGCAGCGTGGCCGGGTCGCGGCCGGCGGCGGTGCAGGCCGCCAGCGCGGCCTCGAGCGCGATCGCGACGGTGTCCGGCGCGCGCCGGCGCTCGTTGGGCGCCAGCAACTGCGGCGACGGGCGCGCCGGCGCGTCGCCGGGCTGCGCATCGCCGCGGGCGAAGGCCCGCGCGGCCGGCCAGTCCGGCAGGCCGTTGGCCCAGAAGCCGATGCCCTCGATGCCGGCGCCCAGGTCGATGCGCGGCGTGCCGGTGCCGGTCATGCGGCGGCTCCGAACAACAGCGAGCAATTGTTTCCGCCGAAGCCGAAGGAGTTGTTCATCGCGTGGCGCAGCGCGCCCTCGGCGTTGTCCAGGCGCAGCTGCGGGCCGCAGTCCGGATCCACGTCGCGGCTGTTGAGGGTGCCCGGCAACAGGCCATGCTCCAGCGCGATCAGCGCGAACACCGATTCGACGATCCCGGCGGCGCCCAGCGTGTGCCCGGTCCAGCCCTTGGTCGAGCTGGCGTGCAGCGCGTCCGGGAACAGCGCCGCGACCGCGCGCGCTTCGACCGCATCGTTGGCAGGCGTCGCGGTGCCGTGCAGGTTGAGGTAGCCGACTTCGCCGGCGCCGATGCCGGCGCGCTGCAATGCCTGCTGCATCGCGATGCGTGCGCCCAGGCCTTCGGGGTGCGGGGTGGACATGTGGTGGGCGTCGCTGGATTCGCCGTAACCGCGCAACTGCAGGCCGCGCTCGCCCGACGCCGCGCGTTCGAGCACGGCGAACCCCCCAGCCTCGCCCAGCGAGAGCCCGTCGCGCGCGCTGTCGAACGGCCGGCACGGCGTCGCCGACACCAGCCCGAGCGCGTTGAACCCGTACAGCACGCTGCCGCACAGCGTATCGACGCCGCCGACCAGCGCGGCATCGACGATCCCGGCCTGCAGCAGCCGCGCCGCCTGGGCGAACACCTTGGCGCTGGACGAACAGGCGGTCGCCACGGTGACGCATGGCCCGCGCAGCCCGGTGGCCGCCTGCACGAAGCCGCCGAGCGAATGCGGCGTATGCACCTGCGGCCGGCGCAGGTCGGCGGGAAAGGCGCCATCCTCGAGCCCGGCATAGGCCTGTTCGGACGCGCCGATGCTGGCGGTGGAGGTGCCCAGTACCAGCGCGACGCGCGTGGCGCCGTGACGCTCGCGCAGCGCCGCGACCACGTCCAGGACGTGGTCCTGCTGCAGTGCCAGCCAGGCCAGGCGGTTGTTGCGGCATTCCCACTGCGCCCACGGCGTGGGCAGGGGCAGTGATTCCAGGCCGTCGACGCGGCCGATCCAGGTGTCCAGGCGATCGGGCGTGGTGTCGCCGAAGTCGTTGCGGCGCAGGCCGCCGCGTCGTCCACGCAACGCCGCGGCCTGCGCATCGCGCCCGGTGCCGATCGCGGTGGTGGCGGTGTAGGCGCGGATCGCCAGCGGCGGCATGACAGGCAACGACGACGATGGCGGCACGCAGGCCTCCGGAACGAATGACGGCGGCGAGTATAGCCAGCACGATGGTGACGCCCGGGTGGTGCCGCGCTCGATTCATGGCCGCGCCAGCCGCGCTGTCGTTGCCGCGCCGCGCGTGCCGAAGTGCGGCATGCGCGCATCGGCCGGGCCGGCCCGCGCATTCGTGCGCCAGGTCGCGGCCGGCATGCCATTGGTCATGGGCCGTCCGCCGACGACGCGCGCTAGTATCAGGCGGTTGCCCTTGGGCGAAATCGCGAAGAGGTCGGGGATGGTCACGAGGGGCTGGATGTTGGGGGCGCTGCTGCTGGCAGGCGCGGCCACGGGCACGGCGACGGCGCAGGTCACCAGCGCCGACTACCAGCGTGCGGCAGGCATGCTCGCCGACCGCACCCTGCCGCTGCTCGACGGCTGGCTGCGCGATCCGAACTGGCTGGCCGACGGCAGCCTGGTCTACGGCGTGATGTCGGGCGGCAAGACCACCTACCTGCGCCTGGACCCGGCGACCGGTCGCTCCACGCCGGCCTTCGACCTGCAGGCGCTGGCCGCCGCGGTCAGCAAGGCCAACCCGAAGGCCAAGCCGGTCGCGACCGACAAGCTGTCCCTGGCCGACGTCGGCAGCGAGGACGGCGGCTTGCGCATCCGCGTGCGTGGCGACGACCATGCCTATCGTTGCGACGGCAGGGGTTGCACGGCGCTCGTGAAACCCAAGTCCGGCGACGAACCGGGCGTGGCCTCCCCCGACGGCAGCCGCGAAGCCTTCATCCGCGACTGGAACCTGTGGCTGCGCGACACCGCGACCGGCAAGGAGACCCGGCTCACGTCCGACGGCCAGCCGGACTACGGCTACGCCACCGACAACGCCGGCTGGAAGCACACCGGCGACGCGGTGCTGGTGTGGTCGCCGGACGGACGGAAGATCGCGACCTTCCAGCAGGACCAGCGCAAGACCAGCACCATGACCCTGGTCGGCACCAACGTCGGCGTGCCCAAGGTGCAGCAGTGGAAGTATCCGTTCGTCGGCGACAAGGACGTGACGACGATCGAGCGGGTGGTCATCGACGTGTCCGCCGCGACGCCGCGGACCATCCGCCTGCGGATGCCCCCGGACCAGCACCGCTCCACTTGCGCCGACGACCTGCTGTGCAGCAACGGCTGGGAAGACGTGCAATGGGCGCAGGACGGCAAGACCCTGGCCTTCGTCAGCACCGACCGCGGCCACAAGTCGGCGACCCTGCGCGTGGCCGACGCGCAAACCGGTGCCGTGCGCGACGTGTACACGGAAACCGTGGCCACGCAGTACCAGAGCGCGCCGGCGCTGGACTCGGTCAACTGGCGCTACCTGCCCGCCAGCGGCGAGTTCATCTGGTTCAGCCAGAAGTCCGACTGGGGCCATCTCTACCTGCACGACCTGGCCAGCGGCAAGCTCAAGCGGCAGCTCACCAGCGGCCACTGGAACGTCACCGATATCGCCCATGTCGACCCGGCCACGCGCACGCTCTGGTTCAGCGGCGTCGGCCGCGAGGCCGGGCGCGACCCGTACTTCGTCCACTACTACAAGGTCGGCATCGACGGCGGCGACGTGCAGCTGCTGACGCCGGAAGACGCCAACCACGCGGTCACGCCCTCCGAAGACGGCCGGTACTTCGTCGACGTGGCGTCGACCATCGCCACCGCGCCGGTCGCGCTGCTGCGCGATGCCGACGGCAGGCAGGTCGCGGAACTCGCGCGCACCGACCTGTCGCGGCTCAGGGCCGCCGGCTGGGTGGCGCCGGAAGCGTTCACGGTCAAGGCGCGCGACGGCAAGACCGACCTTTACGGGCAGATGTTCAAGCCCTCGAACTTCGACCCGGCGAAGCACTACCCGATCATCACCTACATCTATCCGGGCCCGCAGGTCGGCTCGGTGCGCTCGCGCAGCTTCCAGCCCGCGCACGGCGACCACCAGGCACTGGCCGAACTCGGCTTCATCGTCATCGCCGTCGACGGCATGGGCACGCCGTTGCGCAGCAAGTCGTTCCAGGACGCCTGGTATGGCGACATGGCCGACAACACCCTGCCCGACCAGATCGCCGCGCTGAAGCAGCTGGCGGCGCGGTACCCATGGATCGATGCCGCCCGCGCCGGCATCTGGGGCCACTCCGGCGGCGGCAACGCCACCGCGGGGGCGATGTTCCGCTACCCCGACGTGTACAAGGTCGGCATCGCCGAATCCGGCAACCACGACAACCTCAGCTACGAAGACGACTGGGCCGAGCGCTACCACGGCCTGCTGGCGGACAAGGGCGACGGCAAGACCAACTACAGCGGCCAGGACAACGCCGCCTACGCGAAGAACCTCAAGGGCAAGCTATTCCTGCTGCACGGCCTGATGGACGACAACGTGCCGCCGCAGTCCACCCTGCTGGTGGTCGACGCGCTGATGAAGGCGAACAAGGACTTCGACCTGCTGCTGCTGCCCAACGCCCGCCACGGCTACGGCGCGGATGGCTATTACGTGATGCGCCGGCGTTGGGACTACTTCGTCAGGAACCTGCTCGGCGTCGAGCCGCCGAAGGAATTCGAGCTGGCGCCGGCGAAGTAGCGCGCGTACGGGACACGAATGGTTCCCGCGCCGACCCCGGAACTTCTACAGGGAAACCGTTGGACCGCGGTTCGGCGGAAAAACGCGCTGAAGCGTCCCTGTAATCGCGGACACTCCCGCAAGTAGCCGCAGGTTCGGGCTGCGCGGGACCTATTGTGATGCCGCGGCTGCGTGCGCGGAATCTTGCGTGGGAGAAGCTGGTGGCCCGCTGTTCGCGGGACACGCCGCAAGTACATCCATGTAGGCTCATCGGCGGCATCCATGCCGCCGAAGGTC
>NZ_JALGCL010000004.1 GCF_022808325.1 Cognatiluteimonas sedimenti
GCTGTTCGAGGAGCTGAAACTGCCAGCGCTGGTGAAGACCCCCACCGGGCAACCATCGGTGAACGAAGAAGCGCTCGAGGCGATCGCCGACCAGCACGAACTGCCCCGGGTGATCCTCGAGTACCGCGGCCTGGCCAAGCTGCGCAGCACCTACACCGACAAGCTGCCGGAAATGGTCAACCCCGACACCGGCCGCGTGCACACCAGCTACCACCAGGCCGGCGCCGCGACCGGGCGCCTGGCGTCGTCGGATCCGAACCTGCAGAACATCCCGATCCGCACCGAGGACGGCCGCCGCATCCGCAAGGCGTTCGTCGCCCCGCAAGGACGCCGGATCGTCGCCTGCGACTATTCGCAGATCGAACTGCGGATCATGGCGCACCTGTCGCAGGACCCGGCGCTGCTGCGCGCGTTCGAGTCGGGCGCAGACATCCATCGCGCGACCGCCGCGGAAGTGTTCGGCAAGGCCATCGAGGAGGTCAGCGGCAACGAGCGCCGCGCAGCCAAGGCGATCAACTTCGGGCTGATGTACGGCATGAGCGCGTTCGGGCTGGCCAAGCAGCTGGGCATCGCGCGCGGCGAGGCGCAGGACTACATCGCGCTGTACTTCAACCGTTATCCCGGCGTGCGCGACTTCATGGACAGCACGCGCCAGCAGGCGCGCGACCGCGGCTACGTCGAGACCGTGTTCGGCCGGCGCCTGTACCTTGACAACATCCACGCCCGCAACCAGGGGCTGCGCGCCGGGGCCGAACGCGCCGCGATCAACGCGCCGATGCAGGGCACCGCCGCCGACATCATCAAGCGCGCGATGATCGAGATCGACGCCTGGCTGGCGCCGCAGCGCGCACGCGTGCTGATGGTGCTGCAGGTGCACGACGAGCTGGTGTTCGAGGCCGATGCGGACTTCGTCGACGAGTTGCTGGCGGGCGCGACCCGGCGGATGTCGGCGGCGGCGGAATTGCGGGTGCCGCTGGTGGTCGATTCCGGGGTCGGCCAGGACTGGGACCAGGCCCACTGAAGCCGGGTCGGAAAGCCGCCCCCGCCACCGCCGCCGGCGGCCTTGCCCGGGGAATGAATCATTCCTGAACCCAACAGTTTTTTAACTCCGATCTTCACGAACTATCAATGCCCGGGATGGTCAGATACTTCGCGACGGATGCAAGGTCCGTCGCAGATCATCTCCCTCCCCTGGAGTGATCCCGGAACGGCTACCCCTCCCCAGGTGCCGTTCCCCGGCCCCGCTAGCCCTCCCCCTGGCTCGCGGGGCTTTTTTATGCGCCGCCAAAAAGTGTCGGCGACATCGCCCCGAACGCAGCTCCTTGCTGCGCTTCGGAAGGCAGGTCCGTGTTTCCAGGCAAGCATCCGCGCGCGATCATGGTGCACTCCGGTTCGTATGGGATGCTTGCGACGCTGACCGGTCCGGGAGCCGTCGATGGAAAGCCTGTTGGGATTGTCGCTGCCGTGGTGGCAGTTCGTGTTGCGGGCGCTCGTGGTCTACGTGGTGGTGATGGTGCTGATCCGCGTTTCCGGCAAGCGTGCGGTCGGGCAGTTCACGCCGTTCGACCTGGTGCTGCTGATCCTGATCGGCAACGCGGTGCAGAACGGGATGAACGGCGGCGACAACTCGCTCAGCGCCGCGGCGATCCTGTCGGCGTGCCTGATCGGGCTCAATTACCTGGTCGCGTGGCTGTCTTCGCGTTATCCGCCGGTGCGGCGGCTGGTCGAGGGCGAGCCGGTGGAACTGGCGCGCGACGGCCACATCTTCCGCGACGTGCTCAAGCGCGAACTGGTCAGCCGCGCCGATTTCGACAAGGCGATGCGCGAGTCCGGTTGCGGCGAACTGGACCACATCCACAAGGCGATCCTGGAGACCAACGGCCACATCACCATCGTCACCCGCAAGGAGGCCGAGGGAGGGTAGCGTCCAGGGCGGATCGTGCGGCTACGCCGGTTTGCGCAGCCAGTCGCGCGGCCGCAGGTAGCCGGCCAGGCGCGCCTCGGCGCTGCCGGCTTGCGGCGCGTAACCGTACTCCCAGCGCACCCGCGGCGGCAGGCTCATCAGGATCGATTCGGCGCGGCCGCCGGACTGCAGCCCGAACAGGGTGCCGCGGTCGTAGACCAGGTTGAATTCGACGTAGCGGCCGCGGCGGTAGAGCTGGAATTCGCGCTCGCGTTCCCCGTGCGGCGTGTCCTTGCGGCGTTCGACGATCGGCAGGTAGGCGTCGAGGAAGCCGTCGCCGACCGCGCGCAGGTAGCCGAAGTCCGCGTCGAAGTCCGTGTGCAGGTCGTCGAAGAACAGGCCGCCGACGCCCCGGGTCTCGTCGCGGTGGCGGAGGAAGAAGTACTCGTCGCACCAGCGCTTGTGCGCGTCGTAGCGCGCCTGGCCGCCGAACGGCTCGCACAGCGCGCGCGCGACGCGATGCCAGTGCAGCACGTCCTCGTCGAACGGGTAGAACGGGGTGAGGTCGAAGCCGCCGCCGAACCACCACGCGACGGTTTGCCCGTCGCGCTGCGCGCGGAAATGGCGCACGTTGGCGTGGGTGGTTGGCAGGTAGGGATTGCGCGGATGGAACACCAGCGAGACGCCCACCGCGCGCCACGAGGCGCCGGCGAGCTCGGGGCGCGATGCGCTCGCCGATGGCGGCAGCTTCGTCCCGGAAACATCGGAGTAGCCGATACCCGCCTGTTCGAACACCGCGCCATCGCGCAGCACCCGGGTGCGGCCGCCGCCGCCTTCGGCGCGGCTCCAGCGGTCCTCGGCGAAGCGCGCCTGGCCGTCGGCGGCCTCGATCGCCGCGCAGATGCGGTCCTGCAGGCCGGTGAGGTAATCGCGGACGCGGTCGAAGTCTTCCATGCCGGCATTGTAGGTGGCGTTGACCGCGGGAGCGACGCAGTCCAGTCGTGCGCGGCGCTACGGGCGCTCCGACGGCGGGGCGTGCGCCGTTGCCGGAGCCAGTCCGGGCCCTACTTCAGCGTCGATTCGAACAACTCGAAGATCCGCCGGTATTCGTCGTACCACGCGTCGGCGTGGACGAAGCCGTGGCGTTCCAGCGGGTAGGGCGCGATCGACCACTTGTCCTTGCGCAGCTCGACCAGCCTCTGGACCATGTCGACCGAGTCCTTGAAGAACACGTTGTCGTCGATCATGCCGTGCGCGATCAGCAGGTGGTCCTGCAGCCCGGCGGCGTATTCGATCGGCGAAGAGCGCAGGTACGCCTCGGGGTCCAGCTCCGGCGTGTTGAGGATGTTGGACGTGTATTCGTGGTTGTACTGGGTCCAGTCCGACACCGGGCGCAGGGCGGCTCCGGCCTTGAACACGCCGGGCTTGCGGAACAGCGCCATGAAGGTCATGAAGCCGCCGTAGCTGCCGCCGTAGATGCCGGCATGGCCGCGGTCGCCCTGTCGTTCGGCCACCAGCCAGTCGAGGCCGTCGAGGTAGTCGTCGAGCTCCGGGTGGCCCATGTCGCGGTAGATCGCCGTGCGCCAGTCGCGGCCGTAGCCCTCGCTGCCGCGGTAGTCGAGGTCGAGCACCAGGTAGCCGTGCTGCACCAGCAGGTTGTGGAACATCTGTTCGCGGTAATAGTCCGGCCAGCGCGACTCGGCGTTCTGCAGGTAGCCGGCGCCGTGCACGAACAGCACCAGCGGATAGTGCTTGCCCGGTTGCAGCGTCGCCGGGCCGTAGTACTTGCCCCAGATGGTGCCGGCGCCGTGCGTGGACGGCAGCTGCACGGTCCGCGGCGCCAGCCAGTCGATCGCCTTGAATGCGGGCTTGCGGGTGTCGGTGAGTTCGCGCAGGTGCCGGCCTTCGGCGTCGACCACCGCAACCTGCGGCGGCAGCCAGGCCGCGGAATGCCGAAGCAGCAGGCGCGATCCGTCCGGCGACTGGGCGAAGCCCTCCACGCCGTGCAGCGCGGTCAGCTCGCGCACGTCGCCGCCGGCGGCGGCCACGGTGCAGACGTCGTAATCGACCGGGCGCTGGCGGTTGCACAGGAAATAGAAGCGGCTGCCATCGCGCGAGGGCTGCGGTTGCGAGGCTTCCCAGCGGCCGGAAGTGAGCTGGCGTGGGCGCGCGCCGCCGTCGACATCGAGCGCGTACAGGTGCGAATAGCCGGACTCCTCGGACAGGTACCACAGCGTGCGGTTGTCGGGGAGCCAGCCGAAATCGTTGAAGTTCCAGTTGATCCAGGCGTCGTCGTGCAAGCGGTGGCGTGGTTGCAGGGCGCCGTTGGCGGTGTCGACCGTCGCGATCCAGCGATCCTTGTTGTCGACCGCGCGCAGCAGTACGGCGACGTTGCGCGAATCGGCGGACCAGTGGATTGCCGGGCCGCTGCCGTCGGCATCGGTCTCGAGGCGCACGGCGCGGTGGCCCTGGAGCGGTTTCTGGCCGGCGGCGTCGCGCAACGCCGCGAGCGGATCGACGTCGATGCCGGGCAGGTCGTCGAAGCGCAGCTGGCGCGCGCTGCCGGCGGGGACATCGACCAGCCACAGCGCGTGCGGCAGCGGTGCATTGCGGCCGACGCGGGTGTGCGCCTCCTCGATCTCGGCGTAGCCCGTTTCGGTGACATACCTGGGGAGCTTGGCGGCCTGGCCGGTGTCGGCGCCCTTGGCGGTGGTGACCACCAGCAGCCAGCGGCCGTCGGGGGAAAGCGCGCTGTCGGCGATGGTGACGTCGTCGCCTAGGTAGGCCGGCAGCGGAGCGCGGGTCGGGTCGGCCGCCTGCCAGGCATCGGCCTGCGCGCGGGCGGCGTCGCGCCGCGCCTTGTCCTCGCGCAGCGTGCCGATCAGGCGCAACTGGCGCTCGCGCAAGGCATCGTCGGGCGGCGGCGTGCCCGGTGCCTTTTCCGCCTTCGCCAGCGCGGCCTGGCGCACGCCATCGGCGGCGTTCCAGCGGTACCAGGCGTTGCCCACGCGCCAGACCAGGCCGCCGTCGCTGCTCCATTGCGGCAGCGCGTCGTCATCGTTGCTGCGGGTCACCTGGGTGAGCGCGCCGCTGCGCAGGTCGCGCACGAACACGTCGCCGTTGCGCACGAACGCCATGCGCTCGCGCGGTACGTCGTACACCGGATCGGCGGCGTCCAGGCCGGCGCGGGCGGCACCATCGATGCGCGCCGCCGCGCCGCCGTCGATTGCCTGCTGCCAGGTGTCGCGGATCGTGGCGCCGTCGCGCTTGAGCAGGTACTGCACGCTGCGGCCGTCCCAGCCCCACCATGCCTGCTCGACCGGCGGCCCGACCCAGTCGGGATCGGCCATCACCTGCGACAGCGTCAGTCCCGTTGCCGGTGGCGCGGACGGCGCCTGCGCGGATGCGGTGGCGGCAGGCAACAGGGTGGAGAGCAGCAGCGCGGCGAGGGGCGACGAACGATGCATCGACAAGGGTTCCCGGAAGCGGAGCCGGCGCAGGGTAGCAGCCCGTCGGGCGGGGCGAACGGGGCCAAGGTCATGCAGGTGGCGCAGGCCCGCACACGTCGGCAACGGCTTGCCGCGGTTGGCTGGGGGGCTTCCGCGACCGGTTTGCGTGCCCGTGAACGCCACGCGCGCTTCGGGCGCACAATGGCGGGCGGCGGCCGCCTCCGCGCGCCGCAGGAGTGGGCCGTGGATGCGATGACGCTGACGCCGCTGTTGCTGTCGCGCATGCAGTTCGGCTTCGTCGTCTCCTTCCACATCCTGTTCCCGGCGTTCACCATCGGCCTGGCGCACTGGCTGGCGTTCATCGAATGGCGCTGGCTGCGCACCCGTGACGACCTCTGGCGCGACCTGTATTTCTTCTGGCTGAAGATCTTCGCGGTCTCGTTCGGCATGGGCGTGGTGTCGGGGATCGTGATGAGCTTCCAGTTCGGCACCAACTGGGCGGTGCTGAGCGAGAAGGCCGGCAACATCCTCGGCCCGTTGCTGAGCTACGAGGTGCTGACCGCGTTCTTCCTCGAGGCGACCTTCCTCGGGGTAATGCTGTTCGGCTGGAAGAAGGTCACCGACCGGTTGCATTTCTTCGCCACCTGCATGGTGGCGCTGGGCACGCTGATCTCGACCTTCTGGATCATCTCGGCAAACAGCTGGATGCAGACGCCGCGGGGTTTCACGCTTGCGGCCGACGGCACTTTCCTGCCGGCGGACTGGTGGGCGATCGTGTTCAACCCGTCGTTCCCGTACCGGCTGGCGCACATGGTGCTGGCAGCGTTCATCACCACCTGTTTCGTGATCGGCGGCGTCAGTGCGTGGTACCTGCGCCGCGGCGTGCATGCCGCGGCCGGGCGACGGATGCTGCTGCACGCGATGGCGTTCGCCGCGATCGCGGTACCGCTGCAGATCCTCGCCGGCGACCTGCACGGGCTGGACGTCGGCGAGCACCAGCCGGTGAAGCTGGCGGCGATCGAGGCGCACTGGCACGAGTCGGCGCCGGGTGCCGGCACGCCGCTGGTGCTGTTCGCGTGGCCGGACCCGCAGGCCGAGCGCAACGACTACGAAGTCGCGGTGCCGCGCCTGGGCGGCGTGATCCTCAAGCATGAGTGGAACGGCACGATCCAGCCGCTGACCGCGGTGCCGGCGAGCGAGCGGCCGCCGGTGGCGCCGGTGTTCTTCGCTTTCCGGGTGATGGTCGGCCTCGGGGTGCTGATGCTGCTGCTGGTGCTGGCGTCGCTGTGGCGATGGTGGCGCGGCAGCCTGTTCGACACCGACTCGCGCGGCGGGCGCTGGCTGCTGGACGGCTGGCGCTGGATGAGCGCGTCGGGTTTCGTCGCCCTGCTCGCCGGCTGGTACGTGGTCGAGATCGGGCGCCAGCCGTACGTGGTGTATGGCCTGCTGCGCACCGGCGACGCTGTCAGCCCCAACATCTCGGCGGCGGCGGTGTTGTCCTCGCTCACCGTCTACGCGATGGCCTATGCGGTGATCTTCGGCGCCGGCGTCTGGTACCTGCGCAAGCTGTTGCTGGTGGGGCCGGTCAAGCAGCCGCCCAAGGACACGCAGGGGGGCGGGAAGACGCCGGCGCGGCCACTGTCGCTGCCGGACGAATCCGTCGATGGCGCGACGCCGCCGGCCGTGACGGGGGGGGCGCAGCCATGACCCTGGCCACGGTGCTGCCGGTGCTCTGGTTCGGCGTGATCGGTTTCGGCGTGCTGATGTACGTGCTGCTGGACGGCTTCGTGCTCGGGCTGGGGATCCTGGCGCCGTTCGCACAGGACGAACACCAGCTCGACCACATGATGAACACCGCCGCGCCGATCTGGGACGGCAACGAGACCTGGCTGGTGCTCGGCGGAGCAGGGCTGCTGGCGGCCTTTCCCAAGGCCTATGCGCTGATCCTGTCGACCCTGTACCTGCCGGTGCTGCTGATGCTGATCGCGCTGATCTTCCGCGGCGTCGCCTTCGAGTTTCGCTTCAAGGCCACGCGCGGCAAGCCGTTCTGGGGCGCGGCGTTCGCGCTCGGCTCGATGTTCGCCGCGTTCGCGCAGGGCCTGATCCTGGGGGCGCTGGTCGAGGGCAACGCGGTGCAGGGCGGCAAGTACCTGCACGGTGCGTTCGCGTGGTTCAGCCCGTTCTCGATGCTGACCGGGGTCGCGGTCCTGTTCGGCCATGCACTGCTGGGCGCGACCTGGCTGGTGTTGAAGACCGAAGGCCGCCTGCAGCAGCTGGCGCGCACGCTGACCCGGCCGCTGGTGCTGGTGGTGGTCGCGTTCATGGGCCTGGTCAGTGCGTGGCTGCCATTCCTGGACTCGCGGATCATGGCGCGCTGGTTCGAAGGCGGCCATTTCTGGTGGCTGGCGCCGGTGCCGCTGCTGGCGCTGCTCAATGCGCTGGCGTTGTGGCGCGCGGCGGTGCAGCACGGTCGCGACGCGCGCCCGTTCGTGCTGACGCTGGCGTTCTTCGCGCTGGGCTTCGCCGGACTGGTGTTGGGCATCTGGCCGAACATCGTGCCGCCGGAGCTGAGCATCTGGGAGGCCGCGTCGTCGCCATCCTCGCAGTTGTTCGTGGGCGTCGGCCTGGTGTTCCTGCTGCCGGCGATCCTGGGTTACACGTGGTGGTCCTACCGCGTGTTCCGCGGCAAGGTCGAGGCCGACAGCGGCTATCACTGAGGGTGTGGTGGCAGCCGCAAGCTGAATGGCGCGTGCCGGCGGCGGCAGCGTCTTCACCGGTTGCCCCGGCGTGTTCGCGCTCCGGTTGGCTGCGGGTATGCTGTGTGACACATCACGTCACGCCGCGCCGTTCCCCCGCCAGCCGCCATGCACGCCCATGTCTACAAGAGCCTGCGCAAGGACGACACGTACGTGTACCTTGCCGCACGCGATGATTTCACGCGCCTGCCCGAGACGCTGCGCACCCAGCTGGGCGGCCTGCAGTTCGTGCTCGAGGTCGCGCTGACGCCGGGGCGCAAGCTCGCGCGCGAGGACGTGGACGTGGTGCGCGGCAACCTTGCGTTGCGCGGCTTCCACCTGCAGTTCCCGCCGGCCAGCACGCTCGATCCGATGTCGGAGGACTGGGGCACCGATGCCTGAGCCACGCAACAGGATGTTGCCCCTGGCCGCGCTCGGGACCGGCGCCTTGTTCGCCGCGATCGCCGGCCTCGGTGGCATCGCCGCCGCGCTGGGCGCGACCCTGGCGCAGCCGGCCTTCGCGCTGGCGCTGGCGCGCTGGGGCGGGCCCGCGACCGAGGGCGGCGTTCGTCGCGCGCTGCAGCAGCAGGCGCTGGCGCTGCTGGTGCTCTGGGGCCTGGCCGCGTTGACTTTGGCACTCGTGCTGGCATGGCCCTTGTCGGCCCTGCTCGACAGCGGCTCGCTGGCGGCGACGCTGGCGCTCAGCCTGGTGATCGGGTTGGCCTGGCTGGTGTTGTGGCGCTTGTGGCCGCTGTGGCGCGGGGTCGAGGGCGAAGGCGGTTCGCTGCCGCGCCACTGGCAGGCGCTGGCGCTGCTGGATCCGGGCGCCTGGCGCGGCCTGGGCGTGGCCGCGATCGTGCTGGTGCTGGCGGCGATGCCGACGGTGCTGGCGTGGCCGGGCCTGCTCGGCGAGGCCACGCGCTGGGGCTTGGCGGCGGCCCTGGCGGTCGCCTCCCCGCTGCTGCACTGGCTGCTGCAGCGGACCGCGCCTGCCGCGGCGCTGGCCCAGCACGGTTTCGATCCAGGCGATCAGGTCGTCGACGACACCGCGGCACCGCCCGACGGCGAACCGCTCGATGCCGCGCTGTACGCGGCCGCCCGCAGTGGCCGCGTCGATCGCGCGCTGGCGCTGCTCGAGGCCGGCGCCAACCCGCACGCGCCGCCGCCGGATGCCGAACGCGACCAGCGCACGCTGCCGGTGCTGGCGGCGGTGCTGCCCGACCTGCGCCTGCTGCGCGCGCTGATCGGCCACGGGATCGACCTCAACGCCGCGCACGCCGGAATGACGCCGCTGCTCGCCGCCACCCGTGACAGCTGGCACGGCCGTCCGGAAGCGGTGATGACCCTGCTCGCCAACGGTGCCGATCCGCGCGCCGCCGACCTGGGCGGCAACACGCCGCTGCACCACGCTGCGCGCAGTTCCGATCCCGGCGTCGCCGCCCTGCTGCGCGATGCCGCGGCCGACCTCGAGGCACGCAACCATGACGGCCTGACGCCGCTGGGCATCGCCTGCGCCTGTGGCAACTGGCGGCTGGCGCGGTTCCTGCTGGAGCGTGGTGCCAGCGCGCAGTCCGATGGTGGCACCCCGGCGCTCCTGGCCGCCGCCAGCGGCGAGGAGGACGATGCCGCCGGCGTGCAACTGCTGCTCAAGCACAAGGCGCGGGTCGATGCGCGCGACGCGCACGGCCGCAGTGCGCTGCACGAGGCCGCGTTTGCCGGCCACGTCGAAATCATCGCCGCGCTGCTCGCGGCCCATGCCGACCTGCAGGCGCGCGACGACCACGGCCGCACGCCGCTGCTCGATGCCGCGCGCGGCGCGCGGCTGCCGGCGCTGGAGGCGCTGGCCGCGGCTGGTGCCGACATCGGCGTGCTGGACGGCGACGGTCGCGGCGCGCTGGCGCTGGCCTGTGTCGCAGATGCCTCCGTTCCGGAACTGGTGCAGCGCCTGCTGGAACTGGGCGCCGATCCGGAGCCGGTCGATCGCCACGGCCGGCGCGCGATCGAACACGCCGCCCAGGCCGGGCGCTGGGCGTTGGTCGCGGCGCTGGATCCCGCCTATCCCTTGCCCGCCGCCGTGGTCGAGGACGCGCCGGCCGCGTCGCCTCCGGATCGCGCGCCGCAGGCGCTGTTGCGCGACAGCCTGCGCGGCGGCCGCTACGAGGGGCTCGACAATCTCGTGCGGCTGTTGCCGCCGGCCGAACTCGGCGCCCTGCTGCTGGACGACGAACTGCCGCCCGCGCCGCAGCGGATCGAATGGCTGCTGGCGCACGGCGCCGATGCGGACGCGCGCGACGGCCTCGCCGACAACGCGATGTTCGCGCTGCTGGCGCGTGGCGCCCCGGCGCTGCCGGCGTTGCAGGTGCTGTTGCGTCGTGGCGTGTCCCCGGCCGGCGCCGGCGGGCTGGCGCGCTTCCTGGGCGCCTGCGCGGCCGGCGACCAGGCCGCCCGCGGGCTCGAGCAATGCGCGCTGGACCTGCTGGAACGCGGCGCCGATCCGTTCGCGTCCTCGGCTGCCGGCGATCCGCCGCTGGCGCTGGCGATCCGGCTGGGCTGGCTGCGCCTGGTCGAATGCCTGATCGTCGCTGGCGTCGACCTGGACGCGCGCGACAGCCATGGCATGAGCGCCCTGCACCTGGCCGCCGCGCTCGGCCGCGAAGCAGCGCTGAAGCTGCTGGTGATGCGCGGCGCGTCGCCCGACATGCGCGCGGCCGACGGCCAGACGCCGCTGGGCGTGGCGCTGTCGGCCGGGCGTCGCGACCTCGCCGACTGGCTCGATTGGCGCGGTTGGCCGCTGCCGCGGCGCGCACTGCAGGCCAGCGACGTCCCGGCCGCTGCGATCGTGGGCGATGCCGACGCGGTGCGGCGCCTGCTCGACCTGGGTTTCGGCGTCGATACCGTCGACGCGCAGGGTTGCACGGCGTTGCTGCGCGCCGCCGGCGGCGGCCATCGGGCCACCGTCGACCTGCTGCTGGCGCGCGGCGCCGATCCGCAACGGGCCGCGCACACCGGCGCCACGCCGTTGTCCGCCGCGGTCAGCATGCGCCACGGCGAAATCGTCGACGGCCTGCTGGCGGCCGGCGCCGGGCTGGAGCAGCGCCTGCCCGGCGACGTCACCGTACTGATGCTGGCGGCCGCGCTCGGCCTGCCGGACCTGTGCGCACGCCTGCTGCAGGCCGGCGCCAACGTCCATGCCGGCGACGCGCAGGGCCTGACGCCGCTGCATTGCGCGGCGCTGTTCGGATTCACCGCCCGCGAGAAGCCGCGGCTGGTCGCGTTGCTCGACACCCTGCTGCTGGCCGGCGCCGAGGCCGACGCGATCGCCGCCGGCGACGTCACCCCGGTATTGCTGTTGCTGGGCGCGCGCGCCGAACCCGGCACCGCCTGCGACGAGGAGGTGGTGCTGGCCGGGCTGGAACGGCTGCTCGACGAGGACGTGGTGCTCGAGGTGCAGGATCCGCGCGGTTTTGGCCCGCTGCACCTGGCCGCGTTGCACGGCCTGCTGCGCATCACCCAACGCCTGCTGCGCGCCGGTTGCGACCCGGACCTGCGCGACACCCTCAACCGCAGCCCGCGCGAGATCGCGGTGATGCGCGGCTTCGTCGACGTCGCCGGCGAATACGCGCCGGCGATCCCCGGCGGCGTGTCGATGGCGCGGTTCCTGCGCGAGCCGCGCTGACCCGCGCCGGCTTTCCGTCTCCCGCATTTCGCAGGAGCGGCTTGTAACCGCGAGCTTGTTGGCACACGCCTTGGTGCAAGGAGCTCGCGGCTAAAAGCCGCTCCTACAAGCCGCTCCTACAAGGCGTCCTTGCGCTCCACGATCCCGCCCAGGGTGCCCTCGCCGCGGTCGGCGGCGAACAACTGCTCCAGGTCCTTTCGCGCCTCCTGCGAGGTCTGGATCAGCGCCGCCTCGTCGTCGTACACCATGTGCTGGGCGAGCAGCAGGTTCTCGTCATGCTCGCGGAAGCGTTCGGCGCGCTGCGCCGCGACCGCTTCCGGTTCACCCAGCGACACCAGCACGCGTTCGCCCATCTTCAGGCTGGAGTGGAAGGTCTCGCGCACCACCTGCGCGCCCAGGTCCATCAGTTCCCAGGCATGGCGCCGGTTGCGCGCGCGCGCGAACACCTTGGCCTGCGGATAGTCGCGGCGGATCGTGCGCACCGCCTTGAGGTTGGATTCGACCTCGTCGATCGTGATCACGAACACGCGCACGTGGGCTGCGCCGGCCGCGCGCAGCAGGCCCGGCTGCGAGGGGTCGCCGTAATACAGCTGGCTGCCGAAACGACGCATGAAGTCGACCTGTTCGGGGCTGTGCTCGATCGCCACGAAGCCGATGCGCTGCGCCACCAGCAGGCGCGCGATGATCTGGCCGAAGCGGCCGAAACCGGCGATCAGCACCTGCGGGTGCTCGTCGGGAATGGCGTCGAAGGCACGCGCCGGCTTGCGCCTGGGCGCTTCCGGCAACAATCGCGACATCGCGATCAGCAGCAGCGGCGTCAGCGCCATCGACAGGCCGACGATCGCCACCAGCCGGTCGCGCATCAACCCCGACAGCAACCCGGCCTTCTGCGCCTCGCCGAACACCACGAAAGCGAACTCGCCGCCCAGCGCCAGCACGCTGCCGAGCATCAGCGCGCCGCGCACGTCGAGCTTGCCCGGGCGCAGGCCGAGCGCGAACAGGATCGCGAACTTCACCGCCAGCAGCGCCAACACGCAGGCCTCGATCAGCAGCGGCTCGGCCATCACCTGCTTGAGGTCGATGCTCATGCCCACGGCCATGAAGAACAGGCCCAGCAGCAACCCTTCGAACGGCTGGATCTGCGACTCCAGTTCGTGGCGGAATTCCGAATCGGCGAGCAGCACGCCGGCCAGGAACGCGCCCAGGCCCATGCTCAGGCCCGCCAGCTGCATCAGCCAGGCGCTGCCCAGCACCACCAGCAACGCGGTCGCGGTGAACACCTCGGGCATGCGCGTGCGCGCCACGATCCGGAACACGTGCCGCAGCAGCACCCGTCCGCCCAGCACCAGCGCGGCGATCGCCGCAACCGCCTTGAGCACCGCGAACCACGGTGGTTGCGTCGCCGCTTCCGTGGCGACGCGCCCCAGCAAGGGGATCGCCGCCAGCAACGGGATCGCGGCCAGGTCCTGGAACAGCAGGATCGCGAACGCGAGCCGGCCATGATCGCTGGTCAGCGCCTTGCGCTCGGCCAGCAGTTGCAGGCCCACCGCGGTCGAGGACAACGCGAGGCCGAAGCCGACCACCACCGCGGCACGCCAGTCCAGCCCCAGGCCCAGCGCCACGGCCCCGAGTACCAGTCCCGACAGCGCCACCTGCAACCCGCCGACGCCGAACACCGGCTTGCGCATCACCCGCAGGCGCGCGGCCGACAGTTCCAGCCCGATCACGAACAGCAGCATCACCACGCCGATCTCGCTGGCCGCAAGCACCGGACCCGCGTCGCGCACCACGCCGATGCCGTACGGCCCCAGCACCACGCCCGCGGCGAGGTAGCCCAGCACCGCGCCGAGGCCAAAGCGCTTGAACACCGGCACCGCGATCACCGCGGCCAGCAGGAATACCAGGGCCAGGTCCAGACCGCTGCCGTGCATGCGCACCTCCTGCCCGGATTATGCGGCCGGCGGGCGTTGCTTATACTCCGGGCCGTGCCAAGGGAGCAGTCCTGATGAGAATTGTGATTGGATGGGGACTGCTGCTGGTGTCGGCGGCGACGATCGCTGCCGAGCCGGTGACGTTCAAGGCAGGTGCCAAGGTCGAGCTGGATGCCGCCGGCAAGCCGATGCAGATCGAGGTATCGCCGGACCTGCCGCCGCCCGTGCGCCAATTCATCGAGCGCAAGGTGGCCAATTGGCATTTCAGCCCCCCGACTCGGGACGGCAAGGTCGCCACCGGCGTGACCTACCTGTCGCTCGGCGCCTGCGCGATCCCGGTCGATGGCGGCGGGTATCGCCTGGCGGTCGACTTCAAGGGCAACGGCCCGCAAGTCGAAAGGATGCTGGCGCCCTACTATCCGGTGCAGGCGCGGCGCGCGGGCAGGGAAGCGACGCTGGTCGCGAAATACATCGTCGAGACCGATGGCAGCGCAACCTTGCAGGCGATCGATTACACGGACGGCATACGCGATCAGCGCGACGGCTTTGATGCGGCCGTGCAAGCCTGGGTCGAGGCATTGCATTACCAGCCCGAACAGCTCGATGGAAGACCGGTGCGGACCCAGCTCAAGGTTCCGATCGACTTCGTGTTGACCAGCAAGGGGCGCGCGGAGCTGCAGCGCGATATCAAGACGCGGGCGCAGCACTCGCCGGAATGCCGGCTTGCCGCTGCCGATGCCGGCGCACTCGAGCCGATCGTGATGGATTCGCCGGTCCAGGTGGACCCGACCGGCTGACTCGATGTTCGGACAAGCTGCACCGCCAGGTGATGCCGACGCGGGCTTGTGTCCAGGCATGGGAAGGGCGCGTCCCTGGCGCGAGTCGACGGCCGGTGGCCGCCGTCAACAAAAAGCCCCGTGATGCGGGGCGTTTTATCCTGCTTCGCGCGGGTTCAGCGCTTCATCTAAGCGAAGGAACGCCTCGTTGCTCCTGGTGTCCCTCATCCTGTCGAGCAGGAACTCCATCGCGCTGACCTTGTCCAGCCCCGTGGCACGCCGGTCATTCGGGTTCGGCCTCCTGCATCAGGTGCAGCTCCCAACCGCCGCCCGGGGCGAGGTTGAACGGGTTGGCCATGCCGACGATCAGCCCGCTGCCGTCATCCAGGGGCGCAAGGGCGCGGATGCCGTAGTTCAGCCGGTCGCCAAGCCCGGTGGAATCCTCGTTCACCGCAGGCGAAATGGAATCGTCGAACCGCCAGAGGTCGGCGCCGGCATCTGGCGCGCCCTGCAGCACCGCGGCGTCGTAGGTGCCCACGAACAGGCGGCCGCCGTACACGGCCATCTGCCAGATGTATTCATTGGAGTGGGTGCCGAATCCGGACGCCCCGTACAACGGTCTCCAACCGGTGGGCTGCATCGTGAACGTCTTGGGCGCGACGCAGCAGGCCGGCAGTTCGCTTTCTCCGTACAGAAGCTGGACCTCGCGGCTGCTCGGGTTTTCCAGGTAGCGACCGCGCCAGACCGAAGCGCTTCGGTACACGCCATCTTCCAGCGCCTGCTGCTCGGCGGGCGAGCCGGGCACGCCGAAGCAGTACGCTTGCGTGCATTTCTGGTGCACGCGCAACGCGCCGCTGTCCTGCAAGTGGATCGTGCCCCAATACAGCCAGCCATCGAAATACTGGACCGCGCCACCCGAATAGCCGAACTGCGCGGTGACCGGGTCCGGATCGTAGGTTGCCGGACTCCAGACCTGGCGCCAGCCGCTGGCATCGCGTTCGTGCAGGCCATCGGCTCCCAGCGCCGGGCTGAGCCAGACCCCCACGCCAGCACCGTTGCCGGGGGTGCCGGTCCTGCTCCGGATCGGAACGGTCGTCACCGCCAGGCGGGTCTTGCCGTCGCCACCGACGTAGCGGGTGACGTTGGACGCATCGGCGGTCATGCGCCCGACCTCGGTGAAGTCCCCGCAGAAGTCGCCTTTGAAACTGTTCAGGGTGCCGTTCCAGCGCAACACCGCGCCCTGCGTCGCCGAGCCTGCGCCGACGTACAGCACCCCGTCGACCACATCCCAGTCGCGGATGTAGTTGTAGCCCTTGTGCTCGCACGAGCCCAGGAACCGGCCGGTGTCGCCCTTGAAGGCGAACAGGTTCACGCTGCTGGAGTTCAGCGCAGGCCCGCCGAGGAAGACGATGCCGTCGATGGAGCCGGCGCCGCGGAAACCGAGCGTCTTGCGGATCAGCGGGTCGTCCAGCTTGCGGGCGATCAAGGTGCGGGTGGCCAGGTCGTAGGCGTAGATGCGCGGTGGGCGCCAATCCCCGAGCGAGGCGGGGATCTGCGGGTAGGTGCGTGCGTACTGACTGAGGCCGTATTCGCAGACCACCAGGTCGGACACCGCCGGCTTGCCTTGCGGCTGGGGCGCGACGCTGTTGTCCTGGCCGGCGAGGACGCACAGGGTGTTGGCCATGGTTCCGAACCAGAGCCTGCCGCCTTCCTGGGTAAATGCCCAGATATAGGACTCGTTGGCCTTGGGCGTGCCTTCCGGGCAACTGCCGTCGGCGTTGAGCGGGGGATAGTCGATGCCGGCACCGGCGAAGCATTCGTCGGGCTTGGCTTCGGCCAGCACTTCGTCGCCGGCCAGGACCGGGACGGACTGCAAAGCGATGTCGCCATGGCGATCATGCACGCGGGCCGCGGTGGCCGTCGTCGCGAGGAGGCAGGCGATGAGGCCGAAGGCAAGGCCGCGGATGCGGCGCGAGCCGCGGCATGGGGTCACATCGTGCACTTGCCACCTCCGGTGATGTTTCCGGGCTACCCCGGACCTGGCGACGGATCCGCGAAGTCGATGACGTCCGGGTCCCTTCCTGCGGTGAACCGCCGCCGATGCAGCGGACTGGCGCGCGAGCCGAAAGACAACCTGGGGGATCAACGCGGAACCCGGTCCAGCGCGGTCAAGGGGCCGCGATGGGCGAGGCCGCGGGCGGCAGCCGGCACTTCCGCTGTGCCCCTGGAGGCGGCCGCCCGCTCGACCAGGCGATCCATCGGCAGTTCTCCACCGCGCAGGCTTGGCCAGCAGCAATCCCGACGTGGGAGCGGAACCGACTGATAACGGACATGCGGCAGCCTTGAAGCCGGCTTCCGGACAAACATGGGTCCAGCAAGAGAAGCGCCCCGCGTTGCGGGGCGTTTGCCTTGCTGGCGCGTGGCGCCTGATCAATGCTTCGGCCGGGGCATGGCGTTGGCGTCGACGCCGCCGGACCGTGGTTGCAGGCGCATGCCAAGCGGTGATCGAGTCGGGCGGGACGACGACGTCGCGCTTGTGCCCGAGCAGGTGCTTGGTGCGCTCGGTCATCATCTCGGTGAACTGCTCATGGCACGCGGCCGGCTCGTCGAAGGTCGAGGGGATCTCGTCGCCACGGACGCCGTACGCGGGGGCCTCCTGCCTGGCCCATGCGGCCGTGGATTGACCCTACAGGGCCTGCGTTCGTCGGCGGAAATTGTTGCCCTGCAACATCACGAACGCGGCGCGCCGCCGCCACGACGCTTCGGAAGTCCCTGCTGCCGCGGACTTCATCGCCGTGCCGCCGCGACTGGCGCGCTTCTTCCCGACGGATTTGACAGATCCGTGACTGTTGTTCCATAAATGCCGTTGCGCCCCCATCGCGGGCGCGGACAGGGGGCTGTCACCACCTTGTTGCACGGACCTCGCCAAGCGCGAGGCCCGCGCGCTTGGCTGTGGCAATCCGGGTCGTGGATGAATCGTTCAGTCTTGTTCTCAGGGGAAAACATGGACCGCAAGCACACCGTCGCATCGGCCACGTCGCGCCGCGCACGCAAGATCGAAATGGCGCCCGTCGCCCGCGCCGTGCGCGCGGTGCTGGCACTGTCGGCCACCACCCTGGCACTGGGTGCCAGTGGCGCGGTGCTCGCCGCAGGGACCTGCGCGCCCGCGGGTACCGGGACCGTGCTGCATTGCGATGGCAACCGCCAGGCGCTCGAGCTGCAGCCTGTGGTCGACCTGACGCGGGTGGCGGACGACGACGCGCCGCGTAGCGTGGTCGAAGGCTGGCGCGCGGGGCATGCGGCAACCGGAATCGCGGCTGTTGGTGCAACGTCGGCAGGCTTCGCGCCCACCGGCGGCGACGTCGCCGCCTTCGGCGCGGTGCAGGACCTGGTGGCAATTCCGGGCGGGTTGATGCCGGGCCCGGGCGGGACAAGCGGTGCCGACGACTCCCTTTACATCGACCTCAGCGGCACCACCGATTTCAGTTCCAACCCCGGCGTGTTTTCGGCGACCACCTCGACCACCGGGTTCAGTGACTTCGCCTTCGCCCACTCCGACCACTTCACCCGCTTCGTCAACAATGCCGACATCTCCGCCACGGGGTATACCTGGGCGGCAGGGTTGGAACTGGAGGCCGACACCTACGCGCACGGCATCGGCAACAGCGCCACCGGCATCATCACCACCCGTGCCACCGGCGACGACGGCCAGGCCTGGGGCATCTACGCCGTCGCCGGCAATGACGTGCAGGTCTACAACGACGGCAGCATCACCACCATCGCCACCGGCGCACATGGCACCGCCACCGGCCTGTTCGCCTATTCGATCGACGATGCCGCCAGTGCCGACAACACCGGCACCATCACCAGCCGCGCGACGGGTGATTACGGGCAGGCCTGGGGCATCTACGCCGCCGGCTACGGCGACGTGTCCGCCAGCAACAGCGCCACTGGCACGGTCATCGCCAGCGCCGGCGGTTATTACGGCCGGGCCACCGGAATCTCGGCCTATTCGATCGCAGGCGACGCCAGCATCGGCAACGACGGCCTGGTCCGCGTCACCGCCGACACCGACGCGATCGGCCTGTATGGCTACGCCTACGCAGGCACGGTCGGCATCGACAACACCGGCACCGTCAACGTCCGCTCCGACTATGGCCTGGCCGATGGCATCTTCGCCTCGGGCGCGATCGTGGATGTCGGAAACAGCGGCACCATCAACGCGATCGGCTATTCCTGGGCCGCGGGCATCGAGGCCGAGGGCGGCGACCAGGTCACGGTCGACAACAGCAACCATGTCGTCGGTATCGCAACCGGCCCTTACGGCGAGGCGTTCGGCATCTACGCCACCGGCGGCGACGCCGGCGCCAGCGTCGGCAACAGCGGTTACGTCCGCGCGCTGGGCAGCTACTCCTACGGCATCTCCGTCGATGCGACCGGACCGGCATCGGTCACCAACTCGACTGGCACCGTCCGCTCCGGCGAATCCAGCTATTCCTACCTGGCGACCGGGATCGACGTCCACACCACTGGCGGCGACATCCTCGTCGACAACGGCGGCGACGTGCTCGCGAACAGCATTTACGGTTCGACCGGCATCAGCGCCTCTGCCGACGGTGTCGGCAACAGTGCCAGCGTCAACAACAGCGGCTACGTGTACGCGGCAACGGCGACCAAGTACGGTTATGGCGCGACCGGAATCGTGACCTTTGCCGACGGTGATTCCAGCATCGGGAACAGCGGTGCGGTACTGGCCTACAGCGACGGCATTTCCTATGGCGCGCTCGCGCTGTCGTTCAATGGCACCGCCAGCGTCGACAACAGCGGGGACATCATCGCGGCAGGCACCTACTACGGGGCCTATGGCGCGCTCGCGGCCTCGACCAACGGCGCGGCCGGCGTCTACAACAGCGGCTCGATCGTGGCGGCCTCGCTGGCAGGCAGCGCATCCGGCGTCCAGGTCGTCAGCCAGACCGGATCGACCGTGCACAACAGCGGCGACGTCGTCGCCTATTCGATGGTCGGCTACGCCGTCGGCCTCCAGGCCGACAGCGGCCTGGGCGACAGCGTGGTCGACAACAGCGGCACGGTTTCGGCGTACTCCAGCTATTACGTGGGCCGCGGCATCCAGGCGACCAGCGAGCTCGGCGATGCCGTCGTGACCAACAGCGGCCTGGTGAACGTCGAGGCCAAGTATGCCTACGGCGTGTTCGCCGCGTCGACCGAGGGAGATGTCAACGTCGGCAACACCGACACCGGCCTGATCCAGGTGTACTCGCCGGCGAGCATCGCGCTGGGCGTATTCGGCGCGGCCACGCTGGGCGACGTGTCGATCGACAATGCCGGCGCCATCGTGGCGTACGCGTACAGCGCGGCATTCGGCGCCTACGCCCGCTCCACCTACGGCGATGCCCTGGTGTCCAACAGCGGCGACATCGTCGGAATGGGCTATGACCAGGCCACCGGAATCCTTTCCAGCTCGACCTATGGCGTCGCGGCCGCCACCAACGCCGGCACGATTACCAGCGACAGTTTTTACCAGGCGGTGGGCATCTTCGCAGTCTCCGATTACGGCAGCGCGAGCGTGGCCAATCCCGGCGCGATTGACGCCTACAGTTACGCCGGGCCCGCGGTGGGCGTGTTCGCGCGCGCCGACTATGGTGATGTCGGCATCACCAACGGCGGCGCGATCCTGTCGCAGTCCGCGTATGGCGATGCCACCGGCATCCGCGCCGGCGGCCTCGATGTCGGCGTGGGCAACGGTGGCAGCATCGTGGCGACCGGCCAATCGGCGACCGGCATCGACGTGCAGGGCGTGGACTCGGCCGACGTAAGCAACAGCGGCTCGATCACCGCGACTGCCCACGGCGCCGCGAGCTACGGGTTCGGCATCTACGCGACCAGCTATGGCGATGCGTCGGTCCACAACACCGGCACCATCGTCGCCAGCGCGGATTACCTGAACGCGACCGGCATCTATGCCGGGGCCGTGGACGGCAACGTGGCACTGGACAGCTCGGGCTCGATTTCCGCCTACGCCGGCAACGGTTCGGCGGTGGGCCTGGCCGGCGCTTCCTACATGGGCGACGTCCTCGCCAGCAACACCGGCGCCATCACGGCGGAAGCCAGCCATGGCGGCAACTACGCGATCGGCCTGCTCGGCAACAGTCTTTACGGCGATGTCAGCCTCGGCAACGGCGGCTCGCTGTCCGCGACCGCCAACGATGCCGAGGCCATGGGTGCATTCGGCAACTCGTTCTATGGCGCGGTCAGCATCGCCAACGGCGGCGGCGTCGAGGCCACCAGCGCGGCCGCGGGTTCCCGCGCGATCGGGCTCTATGCCAATGCCTACGGAACCGCGGCGATCACCAACTCAGGCACGATCGCGGCCACCGCCAGCGGCGATGGCGGCATCGCCTATGGCGTGATGGCCCAGTCGCTCGCTGGTGCGGTGACCGTGACCAATTCGGGGACGATCAACGCCACCGACGCGACGACCGCGATCGGCGTCAGCATGGCGTCGGCGACCGGTTCGACCCTGCTCAATACCGGGACCGTGCAGGTCTTTGCCGGGGCGGAAGGCGAGATCGCCGTGCTCGGCGGCGACGGCAGCGACCAGATCACCAACCAGGGCGACCTGTACGGCGCGCTGGTCACCGCCGGCGGCGATGACCTGCTGTCCAATGCCAATGGTGGCACATGGTTCGTCGACAACCATGCCACCGACTTCGGCGGCGGCAACGACACCATCGACAACCTCGCCGGCGGCACGATCCACATCATCGATGGCGCCATCAATCTGGGCAGCAGCACCGCCGGCGGCAATGCGTTCCACAACGCCGGCATGCTGCTGGTGTCCGGCGAAGGCACGATCGACATGGGTAGCGGGCCGGCGCTGGCGTCGTTGTCGCTGACCCAGCCCGCGGTGCCCTCGCTGAACGCGCAGGCGCTGGTCAACGACGGCGTGATCGACTTCCTCGATGGTGCCACCGACGACATCCTGACCATCACCGGCGACCTCGACGGCGGCGGCGCCATCAACCTGGACGTCAGCGTGCTCAACGGCACCAGCGACACGCTCTACGTCGACGGCAGCATCGCCGACGGTGCCGCGCAGGTCGTCAATGCCACGTTCCAGGGGGTGCCGAGCCTGGACGATGCACCGGTCGCGTTCGCCTATGTGAGCGGCGATTCCAGCAGCACCTCGTTCGTGTCCGGCACCGTGGTCGGTTTCAACGCCAACAACTTCATCAACCTGAAAACCGAGATCAGCAGCACGATCGACGCCAGCAACGCCAGCGCCGACGTGTTCTCGGTCGGCGTGGCGATGGATGGCCTCAACGACGCTGGCGTGCTGGCGGCGTCGATCGCTTCCGGCGCGCACAGCCTGATCAACAGCCAGATCGGCACCTGGCGGCAGCGCATGGGTGTCCTGCCGCGGCAGGACGACGGTGGCCTGAGCCCGTGGATCCGCGGCTTCAGCGATGACGGCGAGGTCGACCAGCAGCACGTCGCGACCGATTTCACGGATGCCAACGACTTCCGCTTCAAGCAGTCCAACCAGGGCAGCGAGCTGGGCATCAACTTCGCCCTGCCGGGCGGATTCAATTACGGCGTCCTGCTGGCCAAGGCGGATGCGGACCAGCACCTGGTGGGAGGCGTCGGCAGCGATCGCATCGACCTGTCCACGGTCGGCATCTATGGCACCTGGATCTCGTCGCTGGGCTTCTACTTCGACGCGTCCTACCGCTGGATGGACTTCGACGCCAAGCTGTCGTCGGTCGGCGGCACGCAGCTGACCAGCGGCAACGCCACTGCCTTCAACCTGGAGGCCGGCTACAGCGGCTGGCAGGTCGCGGGCATCGACATCGTGCCGCAGGCCCAGTACACCCGGACCGAAATCACCAACATCGACGCCCTGCACGGCGATACGCTCGAGTTCGCGCCCGAGGGCGGCGATTCCAGCCGCGGCCGGCTGGGCGTGGGCCTGGGCAAGGCCATCACCCGCGGCAGTGTCGTCTGGACGCCGTACGGCTCGGTCAATGCGGTGCGCGAGTTCGATGGAGAAAACCGTTACGCGATCGCCGGCGATTACCACGGCCTGACCCGGACCGACGGCACCAGTGCGATGGTCGAGCTCGGCCTGGGCGTGCAGAACAACGGCTTCTCGGTCACCGGCGGCGTCAACTGGACCGATGGCGGCGCCCAGCACGAGTTCCTCGGCGGCCAGCTGGTGGTGCGCTACAGCTGGTAATCGGTCCCCGGCACCCGGCGGCGAGCCCGCCGGGTGTCCGTTCCCGTCCGGGCATGTCAGCATGGCGGACCCGAGACCGGTCGATCATGCGTGCCAGCCTGCGCGATGCGGGGCGGCGATGACGGTCGGCGCAATTCAGCTGGAGCAGGAAGTGGCAGGAAAGAAGCAAGGCGTCGACCCAGGGCAAGGCGAAGAGGCGAGGATCCAGGAAGTAGCCGGCGCGGCGGAGTTGGAAACCGGACTGGACACGGTCGCGGCCGAGCCCGCCGCGGCGCCGGCCGCACCCGCCGCCACGCAGGCGGCGGCGCCCGGGGCCAAGCCGCCCCTCGACATCACCAGGCTGCAGGTCGAGAAGACCTGTTCGCGCGGCCTGGCCGGCTGGCTCGCCGGCAACCGCGTCGCACTGGCGATCTCCTCCTACCAGACCGGCCGCGTCTACCTGGTGGGCAGCGACAAGCAGGGGCGGGTGTCGTTCTTCGAACGCATCTTCGAGCGCGCGATGGGCATCGTCGGCAATGCCCAGCGCATCTACCTGGGCGGCTTGTACCAGCTGTGGCGCTTCGAGAACGTCCTGCGCCCCAACGAGGTCATCCACGGCCAGTTCGACAAGTGCTACGTGCCGAGGAACGCGCAGACCATCGGCGACCTGGACATCCACGAACTCGGCATCCGCAGCAACGGCAAGGTGGTGTTCGTCAACACCAAGTATTCCTGCCTGGCCGAACTCAGCCAGACCCACAGCTTCAAGGCCATCTGGAAGCCGAAGTTCATCAGCAAGCTCGCGCCGGAAGACCGTTGCCACCTCAACGGCCTGGCGATGGTCGACGGCCGGCCCAAGTACGTCACCGCCGTCTGCAGGAGCGACACCGTCGATGGCTGGCGCGACCGTCGCCAGGACGGCGGCGTGGTGATCGACATCGAGACCGACGAGATCGTGTGCGAAGGCCTGTCGATGCCGCATTCGCCGCGCTGGGCCAACGGCAGGCTGTGGCTGCTCAATGCCGGCACCGGCTACCTGGGCTGGGTCGACATGGAGAAGAAGAAGTTCGTGCCGCTGGCGTTCGTGCCCGGCTTTGCGCGTGGCCTGTCGATCATCGGCAACGTCGCCGCCGTCGGCCTGTCGAAGCCGCGCAACAAGCGCTTCGAGGGCCTGCAGCTTGACGAGGAGCTGGGCAAGCGCGACGCCGACCCGTGGTGCGGCGTGCAGATCGTTTCGCTGGTCAACGGCGACGTGCTCAACTGGATCCGGTTCGAGGGCGACATCAGCGAGATCTTCGACATCAGCTTCCTGCCCAATGTCCGCAACCCGATGATGATCGGCCTGCGCACGGCCGAGATCCGCGACCTGATCACCTTCGAATCCGAACTGCCGCAGGAGCAAGCCACGCCATGACCCCGCGCAAGCCGATCGCCGTCGCCATCGCCGGCCTGGGCCTGGCCATCGCTGCCGGGATGGCGTGGGCGCAGGCGGCGGCGCCGGCGCCTTCCCCGCAGGCCCCGCCATTGCGGGCCGAACCGTCGCCGCCACAGGTCGATGCCACCTTCGCGGCCTGGGACCGCGACCACAACGGGGTCCTGTCGCTGCAGGAATTCCGCGACGGCAGCCGCGGCATGCGCCGGATGGCCGGCGTGCGCGGCCGCCTGCACCAGCAGTTCGAAGCGGTGGATGCCGACGGCAACGACGCGATCGATGCCGCCGAGTACGGCAACCTGCTGCTGGTGAAACGTGCCGGCAAGGGTGCGCCGCCGCTGTCGACGTTCGACGCCGACAGGAACCAGCGCCTGGACTTCGCCGAATACCTGGCGCTGGTCTCGCACCTGGGCGAACGCCGCACCGCGACGCCGCGCCCCGTGACCGCCCCGGCGGCCGGCCCGGCGGCCGGACGCTAGTGGCGGGGGACGCCGGCATGGCCATCGACATCATCCCGGTCTGGAAGCAGGTCACGCCCGCGCTGACCGAAGAACTCGTGGCGATGTGGCAAGGCAGCAACGCCATGCCCGACCCGGCCGCGGCGGCCGTTCGCGCGGGCCAGGCGGTGTGCGTGGGCCGCGACGAAAACGGCGTGCTTTGCGGCGTCGGCACGGCGGTGCTGCGGGTGCTGCCGAGGCTGCGCCAGCCGATGTACTACTACCGCCAGTTCTTCACCGCCCAGGCGCGCGGCCAGGACCAGGCGCGGCCGTTCTTCGCGGCGGCCAAGGAGACGCTGCAGGCGTACAACGCGGGACTGCCTGCCCCGGAAAGCATCGGCCTGCTGCTGGAGCTGGAGAACCCCCGGCTTGCGGCCCGCTACAACATGGCGCAGGGCACGCAGACCACCTTCATCGGCTATTCGCCGCGCGGGCTGCAGCTGCGCGTGGCCTATTTCGACGGCGCGACCCTCCTGGAACCGCGGGGCCCCAAGGCCCGCTGAGCCGGCCGCCCGCGTCGCAACGCGAGCCTGGCGACGCCGGAGCCCGGCGCCGCCTGGAGGACGACGGATCCGCCTAGCGCTTCATCGACGCGAAGAACTCGTCGTTGCTCTTGGTGCTCTTCATCTTGTCGAGCAGGAACTCCATCGCCCCGATCTCGTCCATGCCGTGCAGCAGCTTGCGCAGGATCCAGATCTTCTGCAGCAGTTCCGGCTCGATCAGCAGGTCCTCGCGGCGGGTGCCGGAGCGATTGATGTCGATCGCCGGGTACACGCGCTTCTCGGTGATGCGGCGGCTCAGGATCACCTCGGAGTTGCCGGTGCCCTTGAACTCCTCGTAGATCACCTCGTCCATCTTGCTGCCGGTGTCGATCAGCGCGGTGGCGATGATGGTCAGGCTGCCGCCTTCCTCGACGTTGCGCGCGGCGCCGAAGAAGCGCTTGGGCCGGTGCAGGGCGTTGGCGTCGACGCCGCCGGACAGCACCTTGCCGCTGGACGGCACGACGTTGTTGTAGGCGCGGGCCAGGCGGGTGATCGAGTCGAGCAGGATGACGACGTCGCGCTTGTGCTCGACCAGGCGCTTGGCGCGCTCGATCACCATCTCGGCGACCTGCACGTGGCGCGCCGCCGGTTCGTCGAAGGTCGAGGAGATCACCTCGCCGCGCACGGTGCGCTGCATGTCGGTGACTTCCTCGGGGCGCTCGTCGATCAGCAGCACGATCATGTGCACGTCGGGGTGGTTGGTCGTGATCGCGGTGGCGATCTGCTGCATCATCATGGTCTTGCCGGCTTTCGGCGGCGACACGATCAGCGCGCGCTGGCCCTTGCCCTGCGGCGCCATCAGGTCGAGGATGCGGCCGGTGATGTCCTCGGTCGAACCGTCGCCGCGCTCGAGCTTGAACTTGCGGCGCGGGAACAGCGCGGTCAGGTTCTCGAACAGGACCTTGTTCTTCGACGCCTCGATCGGCTCGCCGTTGATTTCGTCGACGATGTTGAGGGCGAAGTAGCGCTCGCCGTCCTTGGGCCAGCGGATGCGGCCGGAGAGGTGGTCGCCGGTGCGCAGGTTGAAGCGGCGGATCTGCGACGGGCTGATGTAGGTGTCGTCGGGGCCGGCCAGGTAGCTGGCTTCGGCGGCGCGCAGGAAGCCGAAGCCGTCGGGCAGGATTTCCAGCACGCCGTCGGCGGCGACGCCTTCGCCATGCCGGGTCAGCACCTTCAGCAGCGCGAAGATCACGTCCTGCTTGCGGGCGCGGGCGACGCCGTCGGCGATGCCCAGCTGTTCGGCGATGTCGAGCAGCTTCTGCGCCGGCATCCGCTTGAGGTCGCCGAGCGAGTACTGCGGGAAGCCTTCCGGGATGGTCGGCATCGGGCGGTTCTGTTGCTGCTGCTGTTGCTGCGGGGTGTCGTTGTCGTCGCGCGGCAGGCCGTCGTCGCGGTAGCGGTCGCGCTGGCGGTCGCGGCGGTTGCGGAAGCGGTCGCGGCGATTGCCTTGGCGGCCGCCCTCGCGCGCTTCGTTGCCGTCGTTGCCGTTGCCGGCGTTGTCGGCGGCATTTCCGCCCTCGGCCGGGGCGTTGCCGGCGTGGGCGGCGGGGGCCGGCGTGGCTGCGGGCGCCGCCGCGGCCGCTGGCGGCGGGCTGGGTGGAGCGGACTCGGCAGACGCGGCCGCGGTGGCGGCATCGGGCTTGCTGGCGCGCGGCTTGCGCACGCGCTTCTCGGCGTTGTCGCCGGAGTCGGAAGTTTGGTCGGACAAGTGCGAATTCCTCGCTAAAGCGGCGAGCGCTCGCGGAGCGCGAGCGGATGCGGGAGTGGTTTCAGAGGGGGTGCGGCGTCGGGAACACGCGCCGGGCAAGGGAAAACTAGCACCGTGGTGGAGTGGCGGCAAGCGCGGCGGCGCGGACCCCGTTCACCTTGCGCGCGGGCAGGGGGCGCCGGCGAGGAAGGCGGAACGGCAGCCCGGGTGCCCGTTTGGATGGCAGCGCCGGGTCGCGGCGCCAGGCCCCGGGGGCCGGCGGCGGGCGCGGAGGCAGCAGGTCGCGCGATCGCGCGGTTTACAGCGCCTTGTCGATCATCTGGCTCAGCTGGGCCTTGCCGACCGCGCCGATCTGGGTGGCCTGCACCTGGCCGTCCTTGAACAGGAGCAGCATCGGGATCGAGCGCACGTGGTACTTCATCGCGGTGTTGCGGTTCTGGTCGATGTCGACCTTCACCACCTTGGCCTTGCCGGCATATTCGGCCGCCAGCTGGTCCAGCGCCGGGGCGATCATCTTGCAGGGGCCGCACCACTGCGCCCAGAAGTCGACCAGCACGGGCTCGTCGGACTGCAGCACGGCGCTGTCGAAATCGGCGTCGGTGGCGTGGATCACGGTGTCGTTCATGGGGGCTCCTGGGGAAATCGGCCCGGCGCGGCCGGGGAAGCGCCGGGGATACTGTTAAACTGGGGCGTTTCCACGGGGCTTCAAGCGCGCCGCAAGCGCGGCGCGACCCCGGGCGCCGACCGGCAGTCTGCTTCGCGGACGCCTCCCACGCAAGCGCGCCACGCCGCGCCGACCACCGGATTGCACTCCAGAACGCATGAGCGACAAGCCCCTTACCGATATTTCGTTTTCCTCCTTCGAGCTGCATCCGGCGCTGCTGGCCGGCCTTGAAGCCGCCGGATTCTCCCGCTGCACCCCGATCCAGGCGCTGACCCTGCCGATCACGCTGGCCGGGCGCGACGTCGCCGGCCAGGCCCAGACCGGCACCGGCAAGACCCTGGCGTTCCTGATCACGGTGGTGAACCGGCTGCTGACGCGGCCTGCGCTGGCCGAGCGCAAGCCCGAGGATCCGCGTGCGCTGATCCTGGCGCCGACCCGCGAGCTGGCGATCCAGATCCACAAGGACGCGGTGAAGTTCGGCAGCCAGCTCGGCCTGAAGTTCGCGCTGGTCTACGGCGGCGTCGACTACGACAAGCAGCGCCAGCTGCTGCAGGACGGCGCCGACGTGATCATCGCCACGCCCGGGCGCCTGATCGACTACGTCAAGCAGCACAAGGTCGTGTCGCTGCACGCCTGCGAGGTGTGCGTGCTGGACGAGGCCGACCGCATGTTCGACCTGGGCTTCATCAAGGACATCCGCTTCCTGCTGCGGCGGATGCCGGTGCGCACCGAACGGCAGACGCTGCTGTTCTCGGCGACCCTGAGCCACCGCGTGCTCGAGCTCGCCTACGAGCACATGAACGAGCCCGAGAAGATCGTGGTGGAGAGCGAGTTCATCACCAACTCCACGGTCCGGCAGCGGATGTACCTGCCGGCCGACGACGAGAAGATCCCGTTGCTGCTGGGCCTGCTGTCGCGCAGCGAGGGCGCGCGCACGATGGTGTTCGTCAACACCAAGGCCTGGGTGGAGCGGGTGGCGCGCGCTCTGGAGCGCGGCGGCTACCGGGTCGGCGTGCTGTCCGGCGACGTGCCGCAGAAGAAGCGTGAATCGCTGCTGGGCAAGTTCCAGAAGGGGCAGCTGGAGATCCTGGTCGCCACCGACGTTGCCGCGCGCGGCCTGCACATCGACGGCGTCAGCCACGTCTACAACTACGACCTGCCGTTCGACGCCGAGGATTACGTGCACCGCATCGGCCGCACCGCGCGCCTGGGCGCCGAGGGCGACGCGATCAGCTTCGCCTGCGAGCGCTACGCGCAGGGCCTGCCGGACATCGAGGCCTACATCGAGCAGAAGATCCCGGTCGAGCCGATCACCCCGGACCTGCTGGTGTCGCTGCCGCGCAAGCCGCGCGAAGGCGTCGAAGCCCAGGCCGAGGACGGCGAAAGCGTCAGCGCGATCTTCCGCGAGGCGCGCGAAGCGCGCGCCGCCGAGGAGCAGCGCCGTGGTGGTGGCCGCAGCAGTGGCGGCCGCGGCAGCCAGGGCAGCCGCAGCGCCGCGGGCGAAGGCCGCCGCGAACGCGGCCCGCGACCGCCGCGCCGGCAGGCTGTCGCCGCAGATGCGGCGCCAGCGCCAGAGGTCGCTGCCGCGGCGCCGGTTGCCAGCACCCGTGCGGCACCCGTCGAGGGCGAGCGCGCGCCGCGCAAGCGTCGCCGCCGTCGCGGCGGCAAGCGCATCGAGGGCGCCGAGGCGGCCGCGAGCGTCCCGGCGGCCAAGGCAGCGGGCCAGGCCCCGGTGAAAAAAGGACCGTCGGAAGTGGTCGCCACCCGCGTCGTGCCGCGGGCCCAGCCCGGCGCCGCCGACAAGGCGGGAACGGCCGGCGACGCGTCGCTGCTGTCGCGGATCGGTCGTGGCCTGAAATCGCTGGTCACCCGCGCGCCGCGTTCGCAACACTGACGCTGCCACGCCCAGGCGCAGCGACGCCCGCACGCGTCGCCCGCCAGGCAGGCCGACCCGTGGCGATTCGCCGCCCGATGGCGGGGTTGCGGTGAACCGCATCCGCAACCGTCTGCACCCGTCGCGCGCACATGCTGCCCGCCATCCGCCCGCATTCGCGGGTGGCCGTGGCCGCCCGCTCGGGCGATACTGCGACCTCCTTCGCCGCTGCACGACGCAACGCCCATGTCGGTCCTGCGCTTCGACAACGTCAGCAAGCAGTACCCCGGCGGCCACGTCGCCCTGAGCGACGTCAGCTTCGAGGTGGAGCCGGGCGAGATGCTGTTCGTGACCGGGCATTCCGGCGCCGGCAAGAGCACCTTGCTGAAACTCATCCACCTGGCCGAACGCCCCAGCCGCGGCGCGGTGCTGTTCGCCGAGCGCAACCTGCTCAAGGTGCGCGGCCGCCGGGTGCCGCTGCACCGGCGCGAGGTCGGGGTGGTGTTCCAGGACCATCGCCTGCTCACGGATCGCAGCGTGTTCGAGAACGTGGCGCTGCCGCTGATCCTGCGTGGCATGCGCCGCGGCGAGATCGGCAAGCGCGTGCGCAGCGTGCTGGAGCGGCTCGGCCTGGGCGCGCGCGAGCGCGCGCTGCCGACGCAACTGTCCGCCGGCGAGCAGCAGCGCGTCGGCATCGCCCGCGCCGTGGTGGCGGAGCCGCGGCTGCTGGTGGCCGACGAACCCACCGGCAACCTGGATCCGGCGCTCTCGGCCGAGATCATGGCGCTGTTTTCCTCGCTGCCCGAGCGCGGCACCAGCGTGCTGGTCGCCAGCCACGACCTGGGCCTGGTCAAGCGCATGAAGCGGCGGGTGCTGGTGCTCGACCACGGCCAGCTGGCCGACGACATCGCGCCGGAGGACCTGGCCGATGCGTGATGCCGGCAACAGCCCTGCCCGCGACCCGCGGCGCTCCGGCGTCGGCACGTGGATCGACCACCACCTCTACAGCTTCGCCGCGAGCCTGGGCCGGTTCCTGCGCCGGCCGTGGTCGACGGTGCTGACGGTGGGGGTGATGGCCGTGGCGCTGGCGTTGCCGCTGGGGCTGTGGCTGGTGCTGGGCAACCTCGCGCGCTTCTCCGGCGACGTGCAGCAGTCGCGCCAGCTCAGCGTGTTCCTGAAGCCGGCGGTCGATGGCGCGCGCGCGCAGGCGCTGGCCGTCGAACTGCGCGGCCGCAACGACATCGGCAAGGTCGAGCTGCGCACCCCCGAACAAGGCCTGGAGCAGCTGCGCGCCAGCGGCTTCGGCGATGCCATCGCCGCGGTCGGCGCAAACCCGCTGCCGAGCCTGCTGATCGTGACGCCGAAGGGCGACGAGGCCTTGCTGGCGACCTCGCTGCAGGCGTTGCCGGAAGCCGACATCGTGCAGCACGACGCCCTCTGGCGGCAGCGCCTGGACGGCTGGCTGCGCTTCGGCGGTCGGGTGGCGCTGGTACTGGCGGCGCTGCTCGGGCTGGGTGCGCTGCTGGTGGTCGGCAACACCGTGCGCCTGGACATCCAGTCGCGGCGCGAAGAGATCGGCGTGCTGCAGCACCTGGGCGCGACCGACGGTTTCATCCGCCGCCCGTTCCTGTACCTGGGCGCCTGGTACGGCCTCGCCGCCGGCGCGCTGGCGATCGGGCTGCTGACGCTGGCGGCGATCGCGTTGCGCGCACCCCTGGCGGAACTGGCCTCCAGCTACGGCAGCCGCTTCATGCTCGCCGGCTTCACCCTGCCGGTTGCGGCCGCGGTGGTGGCCGGCGCCACCGCGCTCGGCTGGCTCGGCGCCGGCGTCGTCACCGGGCATTTCCTGCGCCAGACCCGGCCGACGGACACCTGATGGGCACCCAGGACAATGCGCAGGACCTGCGCCACGTGGTCAGCGATGCGCCGCGCCTGCTGGTGGTCGATGGATCGAAGCTGGTGCGCAAGCTGATCGGCGACGTGCTGCAACGCGAACTGCCCAATGCGCAGGTGATCGCCTGCGACGGGCTGGCCAGCGCGCGCGCGGCACTGGCCAGTGCGCCGGTCGACCTGGTCACCACCGCGCTGGTGCTGCCCGACGGCGACGGCCTGGCGCTGGCGCATTCGGTGCGCGAGGCCGCCGGGCAGAGCTACGTGCCGGTGATCGTGGTTTCCGGCGACGTGCAGTCGCGGCTGGAATCGCGCAGCCTCAACGACGACGTCACCGACTACTTCGACAAGGCGCTGGGCCACAGCGCGCTGGCCGCCTTCATCCGCGGCTACGTGCAGCCACAACCGGTGCCCGGCGCGCGCGTGCTGTATGTCGAGGACAGCCGCGTGGTCGCCGCCGCCACCCGGCGCATGCTCCAGCGCCACGGCCTGGAGGTGTTGCACTTCGCCGAGGTCGAAGGCGCGCTGGAACACCTTCACCAGTATCGCGGGCGCGAGGACGGCGACCTCGGCGCCGACCTGGTGCTGACCGACGTCTACCTCAAGGGCGCACTCAGCGGCCGCGACCTGCTGTCGCAGATCCGCGGTGCCTTCGGCTACGGCAAGCGCGCGCTGCCGGTGCTGGTGATGACCGGCGACGCCAACCGCGACAACCAGAGCCAGCTGTTGCGCGAAGGCGCCAACGACCTGGTGCTCAAGCCGATCGAGGAGCGGCTGCTGGTGACCAAGACCCTGTTCCAGCTGCGCGTGTCGCGGATGCCGGAGCAGCGCGCGTTCGACGCGTGAGGCATCGCGGGGATGCGGACTGCAGGCGGGATGTCGTCGCTTCGGGAAGGGGTTCCACCCAGGCCGGGCCCGCTCAAGTCGCGCACCGATACTCGCCTGGTTGATCGGGCCCGCCCTGGGCGGAACCTCGGCGCGCGGCTGGCACGCGACTCCTGCGAATCCGCGCAGGGTCCAGCCGGGCCATGACCGCGGACCGCATCCAGCTCGAACCCTCGTGGAAGGCGCGCGTCGGCGACTACCTCCAGTGTGGGGAGATGCAGCAGCTGGCGGCTTTCCTGCGCCAGCGCAAGGCGGCCGGGGCGCGGGTCTACCCGCCGGGGCCGCGGATCTTCGCGGCGCTGGACGCCACCCCGTTCGATGCGGCCAGGGTGGTGATCCTGGGCCAGGATCCCTACCACGGCGCCGGCCAGGCGCATGGGCTGTGCTTCTCGGTGCCTCCCGGGGTGCCGATACCACCGTCGCTGGACAACATCTTCAAGGAGCTGCAGCGCGACCTCGGCGTCGCCCGCCCCGACCACGGCTGCCTGCTGCCGTGGGCGCGGCAGGGCGTGCTGCTGCTCAACGCGGTGCTGACGGTCGAGGACGGCCGTGCCGGCGCCCATGCCGGCAAGGGCTGGGAGGGCTTCACCGACCACATCGTCGAAACCCTGAACCGCGAGCGCGAGGGCCTGGTGTTCCTGCTCTGGGGCAGCTACGCCCAGGCCAAGGGCAAGGTGATCGACCCGCAGCGGCACCGGGTACTGAAGGCGCCGCACCCCTCGCCGCTGTCGGCGCACCGCGGCTTCATCGGCTGCGGCCATTTCTCCGCGGCCAACCAGTACCTGGCCCGCCACGGCCAGGCGCCGATCGACTGGGCCCTGCCGCCCCGCGCCGCCCTCGGCGAGGCCTGGACGGAGGCCTTGTGCGCTCCGGGTGCCGCCCCCACACCGGATTGACGGCCGCCGTGCTGTAGTGGGGATGGAGCACGCCAGTGTTCCATGAATGAAACGCAGGGAACCATCCAGGCCATTAGCAGTCATACATGGCCACTGCTAAAATCGCGCACATGACCGAGACCACCATGTCCCAAGCCCTCGTCGCCAACAACCTGCCGATCCCGTCCGCGCTCGGCTCGCTGGACGCCTACATCGGCGCCGTGCACCAGATCCCGGTGCTGTCGGTGGAAGACGAGCAGGCACTGGCGCGCCGCTTCCGCGACGACCAGGACCTCGACGCCGCGCGCGAACTGGTGATGTCGCACCTGCGCTTCGTGGTGCACGTGGCCCGCGGCTACAACGGCTACGGCCTGCCGCTGGGCGACCTGATCCAGGAAGGCAACATCGGCCTGATGAAGGCGGTCAAGCGCTTCGACCCGGCGGTGGGCGTGCGCCTGGTGAGCTTCGCGGTGCACTGGATCCGCGCCGAGATGCACGAGTTCATCCTCAAGAACTGGCGCATCGTCAAGGTCGCCACCACCAAGGCGCAGCGCAAGCTGTTCTTCAACCTGCGCAAGAGCAAGAAGCGCCTGGGCTGGTTGAACGCCGCCGAAGTCACCGCGGTCGCCAAGGACCTCAACGTCTCCGAGCGCGAAGTGCTGGAGATGGAATCGCGGCTGTCGGGCCGCGACATCGGCTTCGACCTGTCTTCCGACGACGACGACGACCACGCGCCGCCGGCACCCGCCGCCTACCTGATGGCGCAGGAAGACGATCCGTCGCAGGCCTACGAGCGCGCCGACAGCGAAGACCACCAGCTCGAGCTGCTGCGCGAAGGCCTGCTGCAGCTGGACGTGCGTTCGCGCGACATCATCAAGCGCCGCTGGCTCGATGCCGACAGCAAGGTCACGCTGCAGGAACTGGCCGACGAATACGGCGTGTCCGCCGAGCGCATCCGCCAGGTCGAGGCCAACGCGCTGAAGAAGATGAAGGCCCTGTTCGCGGCATAGGCCTGCTGCAACGCGCTCGCGGCGGACGGCCCGGGAAACCGGGCCGTTGTCGTTTGGTGGCGGCGGATCCGGAGCTGGGGATCTCCTGCGCAGGAATCGGATAGCGCCGCGCCACGCCGGGCGACATCCTGCGTGCTCCCGACCGGAGTGCAGCAATGGATTACGTCATCAGCGGCCTGCCGCTGCCGCCTTTCCAGCCCCTGTTCGAACTCGATGCCGCGGCCCTGCGCGCGCATGGCGCGGTGCGGGTCGTCGCCGATGCGCAGCCAGGGTATCCGTGCCGGATCACGCTGGAAGACGCGGCCCCGGGCGAAACCCTGCTGCTGTTGCCGTGGACGCACCTGGACCTCGCCACGCCCTACCGGGCGGGCGGCCCGATCTTCGTGCGCGAGGCCGCGCGTGCCCGGGCCGTGTTCCGCAACACGGTGCCGGAACAGCAACGCAGCCGCCTGCTGTCGGTGCGCGCCTACGATGCCGAGGGCTGGATGCGCGATGCCGAGGTCGACGAAGGCGTGCGCCTGGAAGCCCTGGTCGAACGATTCTTCGCCGACCCGCTGGTGGCGTTCCTGCAGGTCCACAACGCGCGCCGTGGCTGCTATGCCTGTCGGGTGGATCGCGCCTGACCGTGTCGATCCGCCGAACCCGCAGCTGCGGTGTTGGCCAGCCGCACTGCGTTGCCTGCCGGCATCGCCACGCGATCCAGCGCAGCACGACGGCGCACGCGCCCAGCGACGCGCTCGTCAATACAGGTCGAGCGGATCGACATCCAGCGACCACCTGGTCTTTCGGGATTCCGGCAGCGCATACAGGCGGGGCATCGCGGCCTCGAGCGCGGCATGCAATGCACGCCGGTCGGGGGACGACAGCAGCAGTTGCGCGCGCTGGTAACCGGCGCGGCGCGGCATCGGCGCCGGCAGCGGGCCGTGCAGTTCCAGTTGCGGGTCGGCGTCGCGCAGCGCCGTCTTCGCCGCCTGCAGGAACGCGTGCGCCGGCTCGGACTGCTTCGCCTCCGCGCGCAGCAGCGCCAGGTGCGCGAACGGCGGGAAACCGGCTTCCTCGCGTTGCGCGAGTTCGGCGTCGGCGAAGGCGTGGTAACCGCCGTGGACCAGGGTCTGCAGCAGCGGATGCCCGGGATGGTGGGTCTGCAGCACGACTTCGCCCGGCTTGTGCGCGCGCCCGGCGCGCCCGGCGACCTGCACCAGCAGCTGCGCGAGTTTCTCGCCGGCACGGAAGTCGGCGCTGAACAGGCCCTCGTCGACGCCGACCACCGCCACCAGGGTGAGATGCGGCAGGTCGTGGCCCTTGGCCAGCATCTGCGTGCCGACGAGAATGCCCGGCTGGTCGCCGAGCCCGTCCAGTAAGGCTTCCAGCGCATCGCGCCGGCGCGTGCTGCCGCGATCCACGCGCAGGACTGGCACCTGGCTGAACGCCTCCGCCAGGATTTCCTCCAACCGTTCCGTGCCCACGCCCTGTGGTTGCAGCGCGAGGCCACCGCAGTCCGGGCAAGCCGGCGGCGCCGCCTGGCGCGCGCCACAGTGATGGCACTGCAGCCGCCGGCCGGCGCCGTGGACGGTCATCGGCGCGTCGCAGCGCCGGCACTGCGCGCTCCAGCCGCAGTCGTGGCACAGCAGCACGGGCGCGTAGCCGCGACGGTTCTTGAACACCAGCACCTGGCCATCGCCGGCAAGCGCGCCGCGTACCGACGCCAGCAGTTCCGGCGACAGCCCGGCCTGCAGCGGCCGCTTGCGCACGTCGAGCACGCGCACCACCGGCGGCCGCGCCACGCCGGCGCGATGCGGCAGGCGCAGGTGCGCATGGCGCCCGTTGCGCGCGTTGTGCAATGACTCCAGCGACGGCGTGGCGCTGCCCAGCAGCACCGGCACGCCCAGCGCCTTGCCGCGCACCAGCGCGAAGTCGCGGGCGTGGTAGCGGATGCCGTCGAGTTGCTTGTAGCTGCCATCGTGTTCTTCGTCGACCACGATCAGGCCCGCGTCGGGCAGTGGCGTGAACACCGCCGAACGCGTGCCGACGATGACCCGCGCTTCGCCGCGCCAGGCTGCGGTCCAGACCCGGGCGCGCTCGTTGTCGTTGAGGCCCGAATGCAGGGCGTGCACGGGCACCCCGAGGCGCGCGCGGAAGCGCGCCAGCATCTGCGGCGTCAGCCCGATCTCCGGGACCAGCACCAACGCCTGGCGGCCGCGTGCCAGGCAATCGGCGATTGCCTGCAGGTAGACCTCGGTCTTGCCGCTGCCGGTGACGCCATCCAGCAACAGCGACGCGAAGCCGGCGCGGCTCGCGGCACGCACGGCATCGATCGCGGCCCGCTGTTCGGCATTGGCCACCGGGGCTTGCGCGGTCGGGATCGCGGCCAGGGCGTTGGCCGGGATCGCGATGCGCTCGGCCAGGCCGCGTTGCGCGAGGGCGCGCGCGGCGCTGCGCCAACCGGTACCGGCTTGGGCATCGAGCGTGTCCTCGTCGCAGGTCCGCGCGTGCAGGCGCTCGGCCAGCTGCCGCGGCCTGCCGGCGCGCAGGCGTGCCCATCCGGTGCGGCCGGCTTCGCTCAGTTGCCACGCCCAGGCGTGGGTGTCGGGCAGCGGCTCGCCGCGCCGCAGCGCCGCCGGCAGCGCCGTGGCCAACACCTCGCCCAGCGGCGCGTGCGTGTACCGCGCCAGCCAGCGCAGCGACTGCAGCAGCTCGCCGTGGAACAACGGCTCCGGATCCAGCACGCCGAGCAGCGGACGCAGCTGGGCGCCGTCCTGCCCCGGGCCGAAGCCGGTGACGATGCCGACCAGTTCGCGGTTGCCGAACGGCACCCGCACCCGGCTGCCAATGGCAGCAGCGCGCAGCGCCGCGCCCTGCGCCGGGAGGTAATCGAACGCCTGCGGCAACGGCAGCGGCAACGCCACCTGGCAGGCGGATGCGTCGGTGGCGGAAGCAGGCATCAGGCCAGTCTAGCGGTGGCGGTCGCCACCCTGGCGATGCCCCCGCGTGGACTTGCGGAGACTTGTTGTGACCGCCAGCAGGAAACCATCGCAAGTACAGGGCTGGAAAGGGATTTCCCCTTTATCCACACGAATTGTGGATAACCCTGTGCATGTCGCCCGGCCATTCGTGCGCAACGAAGCACATTCCTGCGTTAATCCGCCCATGGCGAAAAAAGTACCAAACTGACTTATTGCATGTTGATCAATGGTTTGCGCGTGAAACATCGTTGTAACGCGGCGTGGAGATAGCGTGAATGCTCCGTTCAGGGCGGCACCGATACTGCTGTGCACAACCGTTTGCGCTGGAATCCTTGCCCCGCCTCGCGGAGCACGGTTTCGCGGCTTGTCAAGCCGGTTCGTCGGACGCGGGCGCGCCGGTATGATGCCGGCGATGAAGTCGAGCCGATGACCGCGCGTACCCCCGCCCAGGCCGCCGCCGCGCCCGCCGCCATGACCGCTTTCCTGCGCGGGGTCGAACGCCGCGCGGCGTTGTTCGCCGCGCTCCAGTGCGGCGACGCGAGCGTCGGCGACGAGGCCCTGGTGGCCGCCCTGCAGGTCTTCGCGGCCGGCGCCCGGCAATGGCCGGTGGCCGACTGGCCGCGACGCTTCTGGAGCACGTTGCTGGCCGCGCCTGCCCTGCGCGGGGCTCCGGCGCAGTCGGGCTGGCCAGCGCCGTTCGGGTCGTTGGCAGGGCTGGGCCGCGGGCCACGCGCGGCGTTGCTGCTGCGGCTGGTGGCCGGACTGGCGGAACCCGATGCCGCCGCGGTGCTGGGCATCGCCGAACCGACCTACCGGCTGGCGCTGCAGCGGGCGGCCCCGCGCCGCGCCGACGGCAGCGCGGACGCGGATGCCTGGCAGGCACTCGACCAGGCCGCGCGCGAAGCCCTGCGCCAGCTGCCGGTGCCGCGCATGGTGCAACTCACGCAGATGCGCGAAGCCGCGTTGACGGTGCGCGGTCGGCAAGCGGAGATTGCCGCCGCACGCGGGCGCCGCGCGCCAGGCAGCAGGGCCGGCCGGCCATGCTGGCTGCTGCCATCGCTGCGTGCCGCGTTGGCGCTGTGCGTCGCGGCATTCGCGGCGACGTTCCTGTGGCCGGATGCCTGGCTGCCGCAGCGCGCCAGCAGCCAGCGCATCGAACTTGCGGCGCTGCCGTCGACCGACGCGCCAAGGGCGAACTTCGATGCCGCGACCGCGCTGCTCAGCCATCGCGATTTCGAGCTGCTGCTGTTCGCACAGACCGCCAGCGCCACGGACCAGGCGCTGCTGCGCGACCTCGAGTTCTACGCCTGGTACGCCGCCGGGATCGCGGCGCAACCGGCGAGCGCGTTGCCGTTGCCGGACGCGGCGCAACCGCTGCCCGACGCCCCGGCCGGCGGGCAGGAGGTCGGCAATGCGACGCCTTGAGCGGGCCTGCATGGCGGCTGTGCTGGCGGCTGTCGCCGTGGTGGCGGGCGCGGCGTTGCCGCCGGCGTTGCAGGCGCAACTGTCGAGGTTGCCGCCGCCGTTGCAGCAGCAGCTGCGCGCGCGCCAGGCGACCTTGCAGGCGCTGGCGCCGTGGCAGCGCCAGGCCCTGCAGCAACGGTCCATCGCCTGGGACGCACTGCCGCTGGCGCAACGTCGCGAACTGCGCGAACGCTGGCAGGCGTGGCAGGCACTGCCGGCCCGGGAGCAATGGCAACTGCGCACTGCGGCGACGGCGTTCGCCGCCCTGCCGCCGGAGCAGCAGCAGGCGCTGCGCGCGCGCTTCGAGGAACTGGACGAGAGCGAGCGTCGCGGCTGGCGGCTGGGGCCCGTGCTCGGCGCCGACTACGCCAGGCTGCAGCCGTTGCTGATGCAGGTGCCGGCGGCCCAGCGCGAGCCGCTGCTCGCGGTGCTGCGGGCGATGACGCCGGCCGAACTGGACGACCTGGCCACGCTCGCGCAACGCACCCCGCCGCCGGAGCGCGACGCGTTGCGCCGCGACCTGGTGTCCACTTCCGCCGCCAACCGCGCGGCATGGTTGCGGCTGCGGCTGGATCGTTAGCGAAGCACGCGCTCCAGGCGCGGCTCGGCATCGGCGCGCTGGTCACACCGGAAGGACGGCCCGGGCACGACCTGGTTGACGTTCGGGCAATGCCGCGCGACTGCGGTCAGGTCCCGCTCGGCGCATCGCTGGCCCGGGAAAGCTGCGCGAGGATCCGGCGGCTGGCGCGGAAGCGATTGCCGAAACGCGCGATGCCCTCGGCGCGCATCCGCGCGGCGTGGTCGCGCAGGTAGGCGTCGAGGGCGGCGCGGTCGCGCAGTGCGTATTGCACGCACAGCGCCGCTGTCCCGGAGGGTGGCGCCGGTTCCAGCACCTCGAAGATGCGGGCGGCGGTGAAGCCGGGCAGGGCGAGGATCCGGTCGACATGCGCGTGCAGCCAGGCGCGGTAATCGGCGGCGATCGCGGCCTCGATCTCCAGTGTCACCTCGTAGACGACGCTCACGCCCACACCAGGCTGGCGAGCACGGTGAAGGCCACGCCCAGCGACAGCAGCACCAGGTAGCACACGCCGAGCACGAAATACTTCAGCACGGTCATGATCCAGCCCTGGGCGTACACGCGCTTCTGCATGAGCAGCAGGTACAGCGGCATCCAGGCGAACAGCAGGCCCTCGCCGGCGCGGGCGAATCCGGCCGCCGCCGGCGCCGCGCGGCCCAGCGCCGAGAATCCGAACACCAGCAGCAGCGCCAGGCACAGGAACGCGTGGCTGTGCAGCGCGACGATCAGGTGCTCCATGTACAGCCGGCGCTTGAACAGGTAGGCGAGCTTGAGCATCAGCGCGAAGATCGGCAGCAGCACGAACAGCGTCGACGGCAACGCCCCGAGTACCGCATCCTTGAGCCGGTTGGGATCCTTGCGCAGCGCGGCGACGTTGTCGCGCCCCTTGCCGACCTGCTGGTTGATCCAGCGATTGGCGAAGCCGGGCAGCCAGCGCACCCGCACCGGATTGGCCACCGGGTCCCAGGGACGACCATTGAACTGCAGGTCGGGCGTTGCGTCGGCATCGGCCGCATCCCCGGCCGGGCGCGGCGGCGGCCCGCCATCCGTCCTGGCCTGCAGTTCGGCGATGCGCTTGCGCGCCTTGTCGCGCACGGCGGCGGCGCCGGCATCGATGCCGACGCGCGCGCCGGGCACGTTGCCCGGGATCTCGGCGCGCGCCTGCTCGAGTCCCTTCAGCGCCTGGTCGCGCGCGCGTTCCACCTCGGCCACCGTGGTGGCCTGCTGGAAGCTGTCGCCATTGTCGAACTGGATCGCGTCGGGGCCGAAGCTGAGCATCAGCTGCGCGACGAAGAAGGTGACGATGCTCAGGAACACGAACAGCCGCACCGGGCTGACGTAACGCACGCGGCGGCCGGCGAAGTATTCGCGGCTCAGGTAACCGGGGCGCGCGAACAGGGGCCACAGGGTGCGCAGCACGCGCGCATCGATATTGAGCACGCTGTCGAGGAAGTCGCCGATGATGCTGCTGAAGTGGCGCACCAGGCCGTTGACCGGCTGGCCGCACGCGTAACAGTGCGGGCCCAGCAGTGGCGTGCCGCAGTTCTGGCAGGCAGGCGCCGGCGCGGCGGTGGTTGCAGGCGTGCCGGCGGGTTCGGTCATGGCGCGTTCTCCGGGCGGTCGGGGCGGCGGCCGCTGCCGCGCCCGTTAAGATAGCGACTCGCCGCGACCCGGCGCCAGCGTCCGCGTCCCGCGGTGCGCGGCCGCAGTTGCCGCACGCCCCCCGATGACTGCTCCCACCCACGCCCCGCGCTTCGCCGGCGAAGTGCGCACGACCGCGATCCTCGCCGCGCCGCTGGTGGTCGGGCACCTGTCGACCGGCCTGATCGGATTCGTCGACAGCGTGATCGCCGGCCACCATGGCACCGCGACGTTGGCGTCGGTGGCGGTCGGCACGGCGTTGTTCTGGCTGCCGATGATGGTGCCGATGGGCACGCTGATGTCGCTGCCGCCCTCGGTGTCGCAACTCGACGGCGCCGGCCGCCGCGGCGAGATCGGACCGCTGTTCCGGCAGGCGCTGTGGTTGGCGGCGGGATTGGGCGTGCTGCTGTTCGCGTTCCTCAGCGTGGTCGGGATCGCGTTGCGGCCGATGGGGATCGCGGCGGACGTGCAGCCGGGCACGCTGGCCTTCCTGCATGGCATCCGCTGGGGCGTGCCGGCGCTGACGCTGTACCTGTGCATGCGCTACCTCAGCGACGGCCTGCACTGGACGCTGCCGACGATGCTGCTGGGTTTCGGCGGCTTGCTGGTGCTGGTGCCGCTGGGCTACGTGCTGACGTTCGGGTCGTACGGCCTGCCCGGTTTCGCCATCGAAGGCCGCGGCGCCGGCGGCCTGGGCATGGCGTCGGCGATCATGATGTGGGCGCAGGCGGCGGCATTCGCGCTGTACCTGTGGCGTTCGCCGCGGTTCGCCGACCTGCAGCTGTTCGCGCACCTGGAGCGCCCGCGCTGGCCGCCGATCCGCGGCCTGCTCGCCACCGGCCTGCCGATCGGCGTGACCGTGGCGATGGAGGGCAGCCTGTTCATCGTCACCGCGTTGCTGATCGGGCGCCTGGGCGCGGTGCCGGTGGCCGCGCACCAGATCGCGATCAACGTCGCCAGCCTCTGCTTCATGATCCCGATGGGGCTGGCCGAAGCCACGACCGTGCGCGTGGGCCATGCGCTGGGGCGCGGCAACGCGTTCGACGTGCGCCGCGCCGCGTTCGCCGGCTACGCGCTGGCGCTGGGCACGCAATCGTTCTCGGCGCTGGCGCTGCTGTGGGGCCACGACGCGGTGGTGGCGCTGTATACCCGCGATGCCGCGGTTGCCGCGCTGGCGGCCTCGCTGCTGCTGTATGCGGCGGCGTTCCAGTTCCCCGACGGCATCCAGGTGGTGTCGGCGGGCGCGCTGCGCGGACTCCGGGACACGCGCGTGCCGATGCTGCTGGCGGCGCTGGCGTACTGGGGCATCGGCATGCCGCTGGGAGCGGGGCTCGGGCTCTGGCTCGGCTGGGGGCCGAGGGGGATGTGGGTCGGCCTGATCGCCGGCCTGAGCGTTGCGGCGCTGCTGCTGTGCCGGCGCTTCCTGCGCAGCAGCGGCTTGGCCCGGGCTGCGGTCATCCCCACCTGAAGCGCTGTCGAAGGCGCGAGTGACGTTCGGGGCATGATTCCCCGTCCCGGCACCGTTACGCTGTCACCATGCTGTCCGGAGCCCGTGCATGAACCAACCCCGCCGCCGCGGCCCCATCGCCCGTTTCTTCCAGGGCCTGTGGGACGCGATGAACTTCACCCGTCGGCTGGTCTTCAACCTGCTGTTCTTCGGGCTGCTGCTGGTGCTGCTGGGCGTGCTCGCCGCTGGCGACGGCGCGCGCCCACTGCTGGATCGCACCACCCTGGTGGTCGCGCCCGAGGGCCGGCTGGTCGAGCAGTACAGCACCGATCCGGCCAGCCGCGCGTTCGCGCGCGCGTTCGGCGACGACAGCGCGCGCGAGGTGCAGTTGCGCGACCTGCTGCGCGCGCTCGACGCCGCCGGCAAGGACAAGCGCGTCGAGCGCGTGCTGCTGCGCGTGGACCAGCTGTCGTTCTCCGGCTACGCCTCGATCCGCGAAGTCGCCGACGCACTGGCGAAGCTGCGTGCCGCCGGCAAGCAGGTGGTGGCCTTCGGCGAGAGCTTCGACCAGAACCAGTACCTGTTGGCCGCGCAGGCAAACGAGGTCTACCTCGATCCGATGGGCGGGCTGCTGCTCGAGGGCCTGGGCCGCTATCGCCAGTACTACCGCGAGGGCCTGCAGGACAAGCTCGGCGTGGACGTGCACCTGTTCCGGGTCGGCGAATACAAGTCGGCGGCCGAACCCTACATCCTCGATGCGGCTTCGCCGGCGGCCAAGGAAGCCGACCTTTACTGGATGAACGACATCTGGCAGCGCTACCTCGGTGACATCGCGAAGGTGCGCAGGCTCACGCCACGGCAACTGGCCGCCGGCATCGACACCCTGCCGCAGGGGATCGAGGCGGCTGGCGGCGACCTGGCGCAGTACGCGCTGCGGCAGAAGCTGGTCGACGGACTCAAGACCGAGGAGCAGGTCGACGACATCCTCGCCGATCGCGGCATCGCCGATGCCGACGCCGAGGACGGCTTCCGCGAGATCACCCTCGACGGCTACCTGCGGCACATCGATCGCGGCATCGCCGCGGTCGACGAACGCCCGCAGGTGGCGGTGGTGGTGGCCGAAGGCGAAATCACCGGCGGCGAGCAGCCCCCCGGCACCATCGGCGGCGAATCGACTGCGGAACTCCTGCGCGCCACCCGCGACGACGACCAGGTCAAGGCGGTGGTGCTGCGGGTCAACTCGCCCGGGGGCGAGGTCTATGCCTCCGAGCAGATCCGGCGCGAAGTCGCCGCGCTCAAGGACGCCGGCAAGCCGGTGGTGGTATCGATGGGCGACCTGGCCGCGTCCGGCGGCTACTGGATCAGCATGGATGCGGACCGCATTTACGCCAATCCGTCGACGATCACCGGTTCGATCGGCATCTTCGGCCTGATCCCGACGATCCCGCGCACCCTCGATAAGATCGGCGTGCACACCGATGGCGTCGGCACCACGCCGTTCGCTGGCGCCTTCGACATCACCCGGCCGCTGGACCCGCAGGTCGGGCAGGTGGTGCAGGCGGTGATCGACAAGGGCTATCGCGACTTCACCGGGCGCGTGGCCAGGGCGCGCGGGCGCAGCGTGGGCGAGATCGACGCGATCGCGCGCGGCCGCGTCTGGACCGGCGCGCAGGCCAGGCAGCGCGGGCTGGTCGACCAGTTCGGCGGGTTGCAGGACGCGATCGCCGACGCCGCCACCCGCGCGAAACTCGGCAAGCCTGGCGCCTGGCAGGTGCGTTACATCGAGAAGGGCGCGACCCCGTTCGAACGCTTCTTCGCCCGGTTCGCCGAGAGCGGCATGGCGAGTGCGGTGCTGCGTGATTCCAACGTTGCGAAGGCGCTGCTGGCGCGGGCCTTGCCCCAGGCCAGGCACGACCTGCGCTTCCTCGACAGCGCGCTGCAGCCGGGCCGTGGCGCCCCGGTGAAGGCGCTGGCGTACTGCTTCTGCGGGCCCTGACACGGGCGGCACAGCGGCCGCGGGGGATTGAAAAAGCCGGGCTGGGCCCGGCTTTTTCATGCGTCCCGTGGTGGCCGCGGCGCCGGCGTCAGTTGCCGGGTCCCGGTTGCGTTGGCGCAGCAGCCGCTGGCGGCTGTTTCAGCGCGCGATAGCGCTCGACCGCGTCGGCCAGTTCGCTGTCCAGGCTGGCGCGGTCGCTGCGCTGCTGGGCGAGGATGCGCTGCTGCTTCAGCAGTTCGGCGTGCTGGTTGCGCAGGTTGGCCACGGTGGTGGCGGGCACCGGCTTGCCGGCCAGTTCCAGCCCGCTGGCCTGGTCGAGCAGGCTGACGATGCTGCGGCGCAGGTTGGCCTCGCCCAGGGTCGATGCCTTGAGCGCTTCGTCGAGCAGGCTGATGCGTTCGCCGTAGGCGCGACGCAGGTCGGCTTCGGTAGCGTAGGACTCGACCATCGCCAGGTCGCGGCGCAGGCGCGCGGCTTGCGCAGCGGCATCGAGTTCGGCCTGCCGCGCGGCGCTGGCGGCGGCGGCGCGCTCCTCCCCGGTCAGGGCGCGACCGACTTCACCGGTGTGCATGCCGCTGCTGGCGTTGATCTCGGTACGCGCCAGGTCGGTGGCACCGGGCGGCAGGGTGTCGCCGCAGGTCCGCTGGCCGTTCTGGTTCCAGCAATAAAGTTTCTTGGTCGCGGGCGTCGCGCCGCGCTTCTGCGCGACGGCCGTGGTGCTGAAGACCAGCAGGACAGCGATGGCGATGATGCGGATCGTGGTCATGGTTGCAGCCCCTGTTCTGCAAGTGATGAGCCGATGCGTCGTGATGACGGTTGCGCGTCGTGCTGGCGGCCTCAGGTCGCGGCGCAACCGTAACGCGCGCGATAGGCGAGCAGGCGCTCGCGCTGGGCGACAAGTTCCGCGCTTTCGCCGGCGAACGCAAGCAGGTCGTCGAGGCTGGCCACCGCGACCACGGCCACGCCGGCGTCCGCGGCCAGCGCCTGCGCGGCCGAACGCCCGCCGCCTTCGCCTGCCGCCTCCTGGCGGTCGAGCGCGATCGCGATCGCCACCGCCCTGCCGCCGGCGCCGGCGATCGTCGCCAGCGCCTCGCGCACCGCGGTACCGGCGGTGATCACGTCGTCCACCACCAGCACCCGCCGGCCCTGCAGCGGGGCGCCGATCAGCCTGCCACCCTCGCCATGGTCCTTGGCTTCCTTGCGGTTGAAGGCAACCGGCAGGTCGCGGCCGCGCCTGGCGTATTCGCAGGCCAGCGCGGTCGCCAGCGGGATGCCCTTGTAGGCCGGGCCAAAAATCATGTCGAAAGCCGGCAGGCCGGATTCGATGCCGGCCGCGTCCACGGCATCGGCGTAGCAGCCGGCCAGGGTCGCCAGCGCGGCACCGCTGTCGAAGCGCCCGGCGTTGAAGAAGTACGGGCTGTTGCGGCCCGACTTGAGCGTGAACTCGCCGAAGCGCAGGGCCTGTGCCTGCAGCGCGAGTTCGAGGAAGCGGCGGCGATGCGGTTGCATGCCGTTATTGTCCCACGCCGCCGTTGCCGAGCGCGCGCAGCATCAGGTGCTGCGGGCCGGCGCGGCCGCCGCGGACCAGTTCGCCGCTGTCGACGAAGCCGGCGCGGCGGTAGGCGGCAATGGCGGCGACGTTGCGGCAGTTCACCGTCAGCAGCAGCAGGCGTCGCGAAGGATGGCGTCGCTGCAGGTCCGCGCACAGGGCGGCGGCCGCGCGGCTGCCGAGCCCGCGGCCCTGCCAGGCGCGATCGAGCATGAACGCGCGCAGGCCCACGCTGGGCGCGCCGAGGTCGCGGCCGGCGACCGCGTTGGGGGCGAAGTCGAGGCGATAGAAGCCGGCAACGGTGTCGCCGGCCAGGATCGCCATCGCCTCGCTGCGCGGGTCGGCCTGCGCCTGTTCGAGGTTGAAGGCGGTGTCGCCGACATAGTCCGCTTGCCCGGGCGCGACCTGCAGCGCGCGCACGGCCCCGGCGAGCGTGGGATCGACCGGCCGGACCGCGATCGCGGCTGGCGCCTGGGTCCGGGGGGAAGACGCAACGGCCATGCCGCCCATGATACGGCCGTCGCTGGTGGCCACCCGCGGCATTGCTATCATCGATGAAACCGCGAACCGGGCCGTGCATGCGCATCATCAGCTTCAACGCCAACGGCCTGCGCTCGGCCGCTTCCAAGGGCTTCTTCGACTGGTTCGGCGCGCAGGACGCCGACATCCTCTGCGTGCAGGAGACCAAGGCGCAGGAGCACCAGCTCGCCGGCAGCGCGTTCCTGCCCGCGGGCTACCAGGCCTGGTTCCGCGATGCGACCACGAAGAAGGGCTACAGCGGCGTGGCGATCTACGCGCGCCGCGAGCCCGACGAAGTGCGCACGGCGCTGGGCTGGGCACCGTTCGATGAGGAAGGCCGCTACCTGGAGGCGCGCTTCGGCAACCTCAGCGTGGTCTCGTTCTACATTCCCTCGGGTTCGTCGGGCGAGCTGCGCCAGGGCTTCAAGTTCGAGGTGATGGCGTGGCTGCGCCCGATCCTCCAGCAGTGGCTGGCCAGCGGCCGCGACTACGTGCTGTGCGGCGACTGGAACATCGTCCGCAGCGAGCTCGACATCCGCAACTGGAAGTCGAACCAGAAGAATTCCGGCTGCCTGCCGCCCGAGCGCGACTGGCTCAACGACCTGTGCGCAGGCGACCAGGGCTGGGTCGACGCCTACCGCGCGCTGCATGCCGACGGCCAGGACTACACCTGGTGGAGCAACCGCGGCGCAGCGCGCGCCAACAACGTCGGCTGGCGCATCGACTACCAGTTCGCCACGCCGTCGCTGCGCGAGCGCCTGCGCGGGTGCGCGATCGCGGCCACGCCGCGCTTCTCCGACCACGCGCCGTTCACCGTGGACTACGCCCTGTGAGCGCCAAGGCCGCGGCGCCGGCGTCGTACAAGGGCTGGGCCGGGATCAAGCGCGCGTTCGCCACGCCATCGGCGATGACGCTGCTGGTGCTTGGCTTCGGCTCCGGCCTGCCGTTCCTGCTGATCGCGTCGATGACCTTGTCCACGCGCCTGCGCGACGTCGGCCTGGACCTGGGCAGCATCGGCCTGATCAGCCTGGCCAGCTTCTTCTACCTGCTCAAGTTCCTGTGGGCGCCGCTGATCGACCGCTACGCGTTCCCGCTGACCGCGTTCCTCGGCCGCCGGCGCTCGTGGCTGCTGGCCTCGCAGTTGCTGGTGGGCTTGAGCCTGGCCGCGCTGGCGGTGATGCGGCCGGAGCTGGGCGTCACCGGGCTGGTCGCGTGGGTGCTCATCGGTTCGTTCGCCGGCGCCACCCAGGATTCGGTGGTCGATGCCTACCGCATCGAGGTTGCGCCGGCGGCCGCGCAGGCGGCGCTGGCGGCGACCTATACGCTCGGCTACCGCTTCGGCCTGATCGTCGGCGGCGCCGGCGCGCTGTACATCGCCGACTTTCAGGGCTGGACGCCGGCCTACCTGTGGATGGCGGCGTTGATGCTGGTGCCGGTCGCGGCGACGCTGCTGTGCCGCGAGCCGGTCGCGCCCGAGGCCACGGTGGTGCGCCGGATCGATGTCGTCGGCGCGTTCTGGCAGCCGTTTTCCAGCTACTTCCGCAACAACGGCGTGCTGCTGGGGCTGGTGCTGCTGCTGTTCGTGGGCCTGTTCAAGTTCCCCGACCAGGTGATCGGGGTGATGGCCGGGCCGTTCTACCTGGACTCGGGTTTCAGCAAGTCCGACATCGCCACCGTGTCCAAGCTGTTCGGGATCTGGATGGGCATTGCCGGCGCGTTCGCCGGCGGCGTCGCGGTGGCCGCGTTCGGCTTCCGGCGGATGCTGCTGGTGGCGGCGCTCGGGGTGGCGCTGTCCAACCTCGCGTTCCTGCTGATGGCGCACCACCCCTCGGAGCTGTGGGCCTTCTACGCCGCGATCGCCGCCGACAACCTGTTCCAGGGCTTCGCCGGCGTGGTGCTGATCGCCTTCATGTCCGCGCTCACCGACCGCAACTTCACCGCCACCCAGTTCGCGCTGCTGGTGTCGCTGGCCAACCTGCCCGGCAAGTTCGCCGGCGGCGTTTCGGGCTACCTGGTCGAGGCGACGTCTTATGCGACCTTCTTCACCCTGAGCGCGTTGACCGTGGTGCCGACGCTGCTGCTGCTGGCGTGGCTGTGGCGGCGGATCCGCGACCGCGCCCCCGAGGACCCGGTTGCCGCGGCCGAGGGCTGAGCTTGCGGCCGGGCGCGCGGATGCGCAGGATGCGCAGAGCGTGAGGTAACGCCGGCCGTGCCCCACGCAGGACGCGACCAGGAGGTGCCATCGTGACCGACATCGTGTTGCGCGACATCGATCCGCTGCTGGCCGAGCGCATCAAGCGCCTTGGCGATGCCCGTGGCTGGTCGGTGCACGACACCCTGTTGCGGGTGCTGGAGCAGGGCCTGCACGCCTGCGAGGGCCACGGCGCGGTGCATTTCGAGGACAGCGAGACCGGCGCGCTGGAAGCGGCGATCGCGGCGATGGAGCAGGTGCCCAGCGACCCGGGGTTCGCGCTGATCGGCCGCGCGGGTGCGCCGCCCGCGCCGCCCGAGGACGAACCCGACCAGAGCATCAGCGCGCGCTTCAGCCTCGAATAGCGGCGCCGCGCGGTTGCGGTCAGGCGTGGTGGATGGCGCCGAGCACGCGCGCGCCGCGCGCACCGGTCACCGCCGGCAGGTTGCCGGGGCGCCCGGCCAGGGTCTCGCGCGCCAGCCAGGCGAACCCCATCGCCTCGACGAAGTCCGGGTCGACACCCAGCGCCGCAGTCGAATCGACCCGCACCGCGGGCAGGCGCGCGGCGATGGCCCGCAGCAGCCGCGGATTGTGCACGCCGCCGCCGCAGGCCAGCAGCCGTTGCGTGTCCGCTTGGGTCGCCAGCAACGCGTCTGCGATGCTGGCGGCAGTCAATTCGAGCAGCGTGGCCTGCACGTCGGCGGGGCGCTCGCCACCGCGCAGTCGCGCTTCGACCCAGTCCAGGTGGAACTGCTCGCGGCCGCTGCTCTTGGGCGGGGGCTGCGCGAACCACGGGTCGTCGAGCAGCCGCTGCAGCAACGCGGCATCGACCGCGCCACTGGCCGCGAATGCGCCGCCGGCATCGAAGGCGGCCCCGGTTTGGCGTTCGCACCAGGCATCCAGCAGCGCGTTCGCGGGGCCGGTGTCGAAGCCGCGCACGTCGCCGCTGCGCGGCAGCAGGGTCAGGTTGGCGATGCCGCCGAGGTTGAGCACCGCGCGCTGTTCGTCGCGGGAAAGCAGCAGCGCGGCATGCAGCGCCGGCAGCAATGGGGCCCCATGCCCGCCGGCGGCGACGTCGCGACGGCGGAAATCGCAGACCGTGGTGATGCCGCTACGCTCGGCGATGACGTTGCCGTCGCCCAGCTGCATGGTGAACGGATGCTGCGCACCGGGACGATGGCGCACGGTCTGGCCGTGGGAACCCAGCGCGCGTACGCGCGCGGCCGCCACGCCGGCTTCGGCGAGCAGCGTGGTGGCCGCGTCGGCGAAGGCGCCGGCGACCTGCACGTCGAGCATCCCGAGTTCATCGAGCGAGGTGCAGTCGCCGCCCTGGCCGAGCGCGACCAGGCGCGCGCGCAGGCCGTCGTCCCAGCCGAAGGTGCGGCCAAGCACGAGCGTGCAGGGTGCGTGCGGGTCGTCGCCCTCGAAGCGCACCAGCGCGGCATCGATGCCGTCGGCGCTGGTGCCGGAGATCAGGCCGAGGTACAGGGAGTCCATCGGCAGAGTGTAGTGCGGCGCCGCGGGCGCCGCGGCTTCAGCCCTTGCGCGCGGCCTTCGCCTTCGGCGGCGTGGTGTCGGCGTCGGCGTAGATCACGTCCTCGACCTTGCGGATCTGCGCCAGCGCCTTGCCGGTCTGGGCGCGGAACTGCGCCAGCGCCGCGCCGCGCAGCGGCTCCGGCGGCGGCATCGTCACCGCCAGCGGGTTGCGGTGCACGCCGTTGACGCGGAATTCGTAGTGCAGGTGCGGGCCGGTGGCCAGGCCGGTCATGCCGACGTAGCCGATCAGCGCGCCCTGCGCGATGCGCTGGCCGACGCGCTCCTTGCCGAAGCGCGACATGTGCCCGTACAGGGTGGTGTAGCCGCGGCCGTGGTCGAGGATCACGGTGCGGCCGTAGCCGCCCTTCCAGCCGACGAACGCGACCCGCGCGTTGCCGGCGGCCATGATCGGGGTGCCGCTGCGGGCGGCGAAGTCCACGCCCTGGTGGGCGCGGGTGCGGCCCAGGATCGGGTGCTTGCGGGCGCCGCTGAAGCCCGAGCTGATGCGCGTGTACTGCACCGGCATGCGGATGAACGCCTTCTTCAGCGGGCGGCCGTCGGCGGTGAAGTACTCGGCCTTGCCGTCGTGCTCGAAGCGGAAACCCGAATACAGCTTGCCGTGCGCGGTGAAGGTGGCGGCCTGGATGTCGCCGGTGCCGATCAGCTCGCCTTCGCGCCAGACCTGGTCGACCACCACGCTGTAGCGGTCGCTCGCGGCGACGTCCTCGTTGAAGTCGATGTCGTACTTGAAGATGTCGTCGGTGAGCTGGCGGATCGCCTTGCCCGACAACCCCTGCCTGCGCGCCGACCAGAACAGCGAACGCCCGACCTCGCCGCTGATGACCACGGTGCGGGTGGTGGTGGGCCGCTCGATCACGCGCTCGCGGACCTCGTCGCCGACCAGCGACAGCTCGACCCGATGGGTGTCGTCGCGGTCGTAGCGCAGGCTGCGCAGCGTGCCGTCGGCGCCGATGTCGAAGCCGATCTCCGCGCCCGGGCGCAGGCGCGCGAGCGTGCTGCGCGCATTGGATTTCTCCAGCAGCTTGTGCATGGTCGCGCTGGGGAGGTCGAGTTGTTCGAACAGCGCGCCGAGGGTCTGCCCGGGTTGCACGGTGAGCAATTGCCAGTTGTCGCCGGCCGGGGCGCGCCGCTTCGCCAGCGGCAGCGCCGGCAAGGCCAGCGCCAGCGTGGTGCGCGGCACCGCCAGCGATGCCTGCGTGGCGACGGGATTGGAGAAGCCCGGAACGATCGCGGCGACCAGCGCGCCCAGGGTGGCGAACAGGCTGGCGTGCGCCCAGTGGCGGCGGGTCCAGCGGCCGTTGAACGCAGCGGGCAGGTGTTTGGCGAGGACCTTCCGGTGCAGCGCGGCTTCGCGTAGCTTGTCCAGGCGCGCGCGGCGGCCGCTTCGGCTCTCGGGCAAGCTCATGCTTGCAGGCCCATGATGTTCGGCTTCATCAGCTCAGCTCCCCCGGGGTCCGATGTGATGGACGCGTCAAGCGGGTAACATAGTCGGGCGAAAAGAGTGCGTCAAACCCTTGAATGCGATGGTTTTTCCGAAAGCATTCAGATTAACTTCCAGTTAACGACCCCTTCACAATGCCGGTCACGCTTCGGCGCTGTCCGGTTCCCACGGGATTCCGCGTGAGCGCAGCCGCCGACCTCCCCTCCCACCTGGCCTTGCTGGCCCGCGGCGCCGACGAGATCCTCAAGCGCGAGGAGCTCGAGGCCCGGCTGCGGCGCGGCCGCCCGCTGCGGGTCAAGGCCGGCTTCGACCCGACCGCGCCGGACCTGCACCTCGGCCACACCGTGCTGCTCAACAAGCTGCGCCAGTTCCAGGAGCTGGGCCACCAGGTGGTGTTCCTGATCGGCGATTTCACCGGGATGATCGGCGACCCGACCGGCAAGAACGCCACCCGCAAGCCGCTGACCCGCGAGGACGTCCTGGCCAACGCCCGCACCTACGAGGCGCAGGTGTTCAAGGTGCTCGACCGCGAGCGCACCGAGGTGCGCTTCAACTCCGAGTGGTTCGGCAAGATGTCCGCCGCCGACATGATCCGGCTGGCCGGCCAGCACACCGTCGCGCGCATGCTCGAGCGCGACGATTTCAGCAAGCGCTACGCGGCGCAACAGTCCATCGCGATCCACGAGTTCCTGTATCCACTGGTGCAGGGCTACGACTCGGTGGCGCTGCAGGCCGACGTCGAGCTCGGCGGCACCGACCAGAAGTTCAACCTGCTGATGGGGCGGGGCCTGCAGGAACACTACGGGCAGGAACCGCAGGTGGTGTTGACGATGCCGTTGCTGGAAGGCCTGGACGGCGTGCAGAAGATGTCCAAGTCGCTGGGCAACTACATCGGCATCGACGAGCCGGCGATCGACATCGTCACCAAGGCGATGAAGATCGGCGACGAGCTGATGTGGCGCTGGATCGAGCTGCTGAGCTTCGAGATCGGCATCGACGAGGTCGCGACGCTGAAGCGCGACATCGCGTCCGGTGCGCTCAATCCGCGCGACGTCAAGCTGCGGCTGGCACGCGAACTGGCCGCGCGCTTCCACGGCGCAGGCGCGGCGGAGCACGCGGTCGCCGGCTGGAATGCCGCGGTGCGCGGGCAGGGCGACATCGCGCAACTGCCGCTGCAGGATGTGGCGGTGCCGGCCGAAGGCCTGCGCGTTGCCGCGCTGCTCACCGCCGCCGGGCTGACGCCGAGCAACTCGGAAGCCAACCGCAAGCTCAAGGAGCGTGCGGTGAAGATCGATGGCGAGGTCGTCGAGGATCCGCAGCGCGTGTTCGCGCCGGGGTTCGAGGGCATGCTCGCGGTCGGCAAGCGCACCTTCGCGCGCGTGCGGCTGGTCGCCGCGGCATAGGCGCGCACGACGCGACGCACGCGGCGTATTCCCCGCAACCAATGCGGCGACACGCCTCCGTGACGCCCGTTGCGGCAGGCTGGCGCCATGGACGAGTGGATTGCCGGTTTCGCGCGCCAGGGCTGGCACGACCAGCTCGCGGTGCTGCTCCAGGTCGGCTACGCGATGCTGTTGGGCGGCGCCATCGGCGTGGAGCGCGAACTCAAGAGCCGCCCCGCCGGTTTCCGCACCCACATGCTGGTCGCCGGCGCCGCCGCGTTGCTGGTGGGCCTCGGCGACCTGCTGGCCAACCACTACGAAGCACGGGCGGAGCACGACATCCTGCGGCTCGATGCGATGCGGCTGATCTCGGCGGTGGTTGCGGCGGTCGGCTTCCTCGGCGCCGGCGCGATCTTCCGCCGCAGCGGTGGCGACAGCGTCAGCGGCCTGACCACGGCCGCGTCGCTGCTGATGGCCGCCACCATCGGCATCGCCGCCGGCGTGCACGCCAACCTGCTCGCGCTTGGCGCCACGCTGCTGACGCTGGCAACCCTGGTGGTGTTGAGCTGGATCGAGCGCGGCGCCGGCAAGCGCGACGGCGGGAGCGGGCCGCGGCGCCGCTGACGACCGCCTGCGGTCGCCCCGGGTGCGCTTTCGGATTTCCGCGATGTGCCAGCGTCCGGCGCGGCCGGCCGGGCGTCGTCAGCCGAGCCTGAGCGCCGCCTGCAGCATCAGCCACAGCACGCAGGCGTAGCCGCCGAACCACGCCAGGCTGCGCAATGCGTGGATGCCGGCGATGTAGAACACGCCATGCAGCACCCGCAGCACCACGAAGGCCATCGCCAGCATGGCGATGCGCTGCGGGTCGACGCCGGCCAGCTGCGCCATCAGCACGCTGGCGGCAAACGGCGCGAACGCCTCGAAGGCGTTGAGTTGCGCGGCGTTGGCGCGCTGCGATCGCGGGTTGTCCTGCCGCGCCTGCCAGGCGCGCGGGTCGCGGTTGTCGTAGCGCTGGCCGCTGGCCTTGGCGATCATGACCCAGGCGTAGGGCAGCAGCGCGGCGACCAGGATGCACCAGTAGGCGATGGCCATGGCTCGTTCTCCGGAGGGAATCCGCAGCTTAGCCGAACGCCGCCGGCCTGATGCCCGCGCGGATCGCCCGCAGCGGCGAGGCATCCGGGTGCCGCCTTCATCGCCCTGAAAGCAGGTCGGTCAAGCGCCGGCAATGGGAGCGGCGAGCGGCAAAGCGCACCCTGGACACGCGGGCGGCGCCACCAGGGCGCCGTCCTCGATGACGCATGCCCGGCGTGCTACTTCGCCGGCGCGCCATCCTGCCGGCCGGCGAGGGCCTGGTCGCGCGCGGCCTTGAACGGATTGCCGTCGTACCAGTTCGGCCACTGCCGCGATCCGGCCAGGGTGCGGCCGATCGCGTGCACGGTTTCCAGGTCCTGGACCGCGCCGTCGAGCTTCCAGGTCGACGCGTCGTATTCGTCGCCGGGCTTGTGGTAGCGGTTGTCGTTGTAGTCCTTGGCCGCTGCCTCGCCCGCGGCCTTGCCGCCGTCGACCAGGTCCTCGCCACCGTCGATGTACAGCGCAGGCACCCCGGCCTTGGCGAAGTTGAAGTGGTCGGAACGGAAATAGCCGCCGGCCTCGGGATGGGTCTCGGCGTGCAGCGCGCGGCCCTGTGCCTCGGCGACGGGCTTGAGCAGGTCTTCCAGCTGCGAACTGCCCATGCCGACCACGGTGATGTCGCGACTGCGGCCGTACACGCCCATGGCATCGATGTTGAACACCGCGACCGTGCTGTCCAGCGGGATCGCCGGGTGCGCGACGTAGTACTGCGAGCCGAGCAGGCCGGATTCCTCCAGCGTCACCGCGATGAACAGCAGCGAGCGTTCGGGTTTCGGTTGCTGGTGTGCGAATGCCTCGGCGACCTCGAGGATGCCGGCCACGCCGGTCGCGTTGTCGACCGCGCCGTTGTAGATGTTGTCGCCGTTGCCGTCGGCGCCCGCCTCGCCGGCGTGCTTGCCGAGGTGGTCCCAGTGCGCCATGTAGACGATGGCTTCGTCGGGATGGGTGCTGCCCGGGAGCAGGCCGACGACGTTGCGCGAGGACTTCTCGGCGATCGTGCTCTTCAGGTCCAGCGACAGCGTCGCGTCCATGGGCACCGGCTTGAAACCGCGCTCGTTGGCGGCGGCACGGAGCTTGCCGAGGTCCAGCCCGGCGTCGGCGAACAACATGTTCGCGGCCTCGCCGGTGATCCAGCCCTGCGCCGGTAGCCGCGGCGCCGGGTCGCTGGCGACCGGCAGGTCGTACTGCGTCCCCGACCAGGAACTTCGCACCACGTCCCAGCCGTAGGACGCGCCGGGGGTGTCGTGGATGATCAGAGCGGCGGCGGCGCCCTTGCGCGCGGCTTCCTCGAACTTGTAGGTCCAGCGGCCGTAGTACGTCATCCGCTTGCCTTCGAACAGGCTGTCGTCGCCGGCGTGGAAACCCGGATCGTTGACCAGCATCACCACGGTCTTGCCCTTGACGTCGATGCCGGCGTAGTCGTTCCACTGCTGCTCCGGCGCATCGACGCCGTAGCCGACGAACACCAGCTTGCTGTTGTCGATCTTGACTTCCGGCTGGCCGCTGCGGGTGCCGATCACCATGTCGTCGCCGAACTCGAGCACGTGCGGCTTGCCGGCGACGTCGATCGCGAGCGTGGTGGCCGCGTCGGCGGTGGTCTCCACCATCGGCACGGTCTGGAACCACTGCCCGTGGTTGCCGGGCTGCAGGCCGATGCGCTGCATCTGCGCCTGGATGTATTCGACCGTATTGTCCTCACCCGGCGTGCCCGGGCCGCGGCCTTCGAAGGCGTCGGACGACAGCACCTCGACGTGCCGGGCGAAATCGCCGGCATCGATCGCATCGTGGAAGGCGTAGGCGGCAGCCGCCGTGGCGGGGGCCTTCGCGGCCGGGGGCGGCGACGCCGGCTGGCGGTCGCACGCGCCCAGCGCGGTGGCGGCGACCAGTGCGAGCAGCAGGGGGCGGGAAGTGGACGGATGCGGCATTGCGGAATTCCGGAACCGGTGGAATCCCGATCCTAGCAGCCGCCGTTCGCGCGGGTCGGGCCGGGGAGGCCGCCGACGCCGCCGGCCGGCGGCGTCGGATGCGCCGGTCAGCGCTGCGGCGGCGTCGGCGTCGAGAAGCGCACCACGGTGGCGCCGGTGACGGTGCCGATGCGCGCGCTGTCGTGCACGTACAGGGTCACTTCGCGCTCGAACACCAGCGCGCCTTCGACCACCGCGTCAGGGCCGACCACGATCTTCGGCGGCCGCTGCTTGCCCATGTGCAGCGAGAACCCGTGCCGGTTCGGCTTTTCGACGTGGATCCCGCCCTTGACGTGCGAGCCCACGCCCACGGTGATGTCGCCGCTGACCGTTTCGATGCCGCCGCCCAGGTCGGTGTCGACCAGGCCGATGGCGCCATTGACGGTCGACACGCCGCGCGACACGCGGCTGCCGCGATCCAGGAACACCGAGCCGTTGACGGTCTCGACGCTGCCATCGACCTGCGCGCGCTCGCCCAGGCGGATGCCGCCGTTGACGGTCGACAGGTCGCGCGAGTGGATGTCGTCGGCGCCCTTGATGCCGCCGTTGACGGTTTCGGCGTCGCCCAGCCGCGCGCGGGCTTCCAGGTGGATGCTGCCATTGACGGTTTCCAGGTCGCCGTACTGCTGGCCGGCTTCGGCGGTGATGCTGCCGTTGACCTTATCGATGTCCTGGCCCTGGGCGAAGGCGGGCGTGGCGACCGCGGCGAGGACGGCGAGTGCGATGGCGAGGCGGGTACGGGTCATGGTCTGGTCCAATGGGCAGGGTGTCGTGCTGGGATGCGGCTGCGGCGGCGAGGGTTTAAGCGCGGGTCGCGTGCCACGACTCGGGCAGCATGCGGCGCTTCGCTACAATCGGCCCCTGCCTGAAGTCACCGGATCGATCGCCTTGGCCAGCCCTGCTCCCGTTCCCAAGCCCGTGGTACTGCTGATCCTGGACGGCTGGGGCCATCGCGACGATCCCGCCGACAACGCCCTGGCGCAGGCGCGGCTGCCGCACTGGCGGCGCCTGTGGGACACCTGCCCGCACACGCTGATCGAGACTTCCGGCCGCCATGTCGGCTTGCCGGACGGGCAAATGGGCAATTCCGAAGTCGGGCACATGAACCTCGGTGCCGGGCGCATCGTCTACCAGGACCTGACCCGGATCGATGCCGCAATCGAGGACGGCAGCTTCTTCGACAACCCGGAACTGCGGGCCGCCTGCGCCGCGGTCGTCGATGACGGCGGCACCCTGCATCTGCTCGGCCTGCTGTCGCCCGGCGGCGTACACAGCCACGAGCGCCACCTGTTCGCGATGCTCGAGCTGGCGCATCGCGCCGGGGTGGAGCGCGTGGCGGTGCACGCTTTCCTCGATGGCCGCGACATGCCGCCCAAGTCCGCGTTGCCCAGCCTGGTCGCACTGCAGGACAAATGCGCGCAGCTTGGCAATGCCCGCATCGCCAGCATCGGCGGCCGCTATTACGCGATGGACCGCGACCAGCGCTGGGAACGCCTGCATCGCGCCTGGGATGCGATCGTCGAGGCCCGCGCCGATTACCGCGCGCTGGACGCGCAGGCGGCGCTCGAAGCGGCCTATGCCCGCGGCGAGACCGACGAGTTCGTCGCCCCCACCGTGATCGCGCCGGTCGAGGGCGAACCACGGCCGATGGCCGACGGCGACGCGGTGGTGTTCATGAATTTCCGCGCCGACCGCGCGCGCCAGCTGGCCGCGGCGTTCGTCGATCCCGGGTTCGCCGGCTTCGATGCGCGGCGGCCACGGTTGGCGCGCTTCGTCTGCCTGACCGAATACGACGCGTCGCTGCCGGCGCCGGTGGCGTTCGCGCCGGACAACCTCGCGCACACGCTGGCCGAACTGCTGGCCGAACGCGGCCTCACCCAGTTGCGCATCGCCGAGACCGAGAAGTACGCGCACGTCACCTTCTTCTTCAGCGGCGGCCGCGAGGCGCCGTATCCGGGCGAGGAGCGGATCCTGGTGCCGAGCCCGCGCGTGGCCACCTACGACCAGCAACCGGAGATGAGTTGCCCGGAGGTGACGGCGAAGCTGGTTGCCGCGATCGGGTCGGGGCGTTTCGACGTGATCGTGTGCAACATCGCCAACCCGGACATGGTCGGCCATACCGGCGACCTGCAGGCCGCGATCCGCGCGGCCGAAGCGGTGGACGTCGCGATCGGCGCGGTCAGCGCGGCGGTGCGCGCCGCAGGTGGCGCACTGCTGGTCACCGCCGACCACGGCAACCTGGAAATGATGCGCGACCCGTCCACCGGCCAGCCGCACACCGCGCATACCGTCGGCCCGGTGCCGCTGCTGTACGTCGGTGCCCGCGCTGCGCGGCTGCGCGATGGCGGGGCGCTGCGCGACGTCGCGCCGACGATGCTCGACCTGCTCGGCCTGCCGCAACCGGCGGAGATGACCGGTGCCAGCCTGCTGCGCCGCACCGGCATGGCGGCCGGGGACTGATGCCGCGCGCGCGCACCGGCCTGGCGATGGCGGCGGCGCTGGCGGCGCTGCTGCTCGCATTCGTGGCCGGCGCCCAGAGCAGCCGCGATGCGCAGCGCAAGCTCGACAAGGCGCAGCGCGAGCTCAAGGCGGTGGCCGCCGAACGCCGCAAGATCGAAGGCCAGCGCGGCGACGCGTCGAAACAGCTGCGCGCCGTCGACGAGCAACTCGGCCATTCCAGCCGCGCGCTGCACGACACCGAAGCGCAACTGGCGCGCGAGCAGGCGTCGCTGGCGCAACTGCGGCAGCGGCGCACGGAGATGCAGGGCCGGCTGGGCGCGCAGCGGACCGAGCTGGCGACTTTGTTGCGCGCGGCCTACACCGTCGGCGGCGACGCGCCGCTGAAGCTGCTGCTGGCGCAGGACAAGGTCGCCGACGCCAGCCGCGTGCTCACCTGGCACCGTTACCTGCAACGCGACCGCGCGCAGCGCATCGCCACGCTGGCCGCCGAGTTGCAGGCACTCGAAGCGCTGGAGCAACGCATCGCCGAGCAGCAACGCGCGCTCGACGCCACGCGCGAGCGCCAGCGCGCGCAGCTGGCGCAACTGCAGGGCGACCGCAAGCAGCGTGCACGCACCGTCGCGCAGCTGGACACGCGCTACAAGGACAAGCGCAGCCGCGAGAAGGCGCTGGGCAGCGACGTCGCCGGGCTGAAAAAACTGCTGGCGCAGTTGCGCGCCGCCGCCGCGCGCGCCGAGGCCGAACGCCGCGCCGCCGCCGAACGCGCGGCGCGCGCCGCGCGCGAGGCCGGCAAGACGGGGCCGCGGCCGCCGCCGCCGGTGGTCGCCAACGCCACCCCGGTCCACGTCGGCGGCCTCGGCTGGCCGCTGTCGGGCAACCTGCTGGCCGGCTATGGCGGCACCCTGCCCGACGGCGGCAACAGCTCCGGCCTGCTGATCGGCGCGCCGACCGGTTCCACGGTCAAGGCGGTGGCCAACGGCAAGGTGGTGTTCGCCGACTGGATGAACGGCTACGGCCTGATCCTGATCATCGACCACGGCAACGGCTACATGAGCCTGTATGCGCGCAACGAAGCGCTGTTGCGCGACGCCGGCGACGACGTCAAGCGGGGCGACGCGGTCGCCAGCGTCGGCAGTTCCGGCGGCGCCGGGCCGCCAGCGCTGTATTTCGAACTGCGCCGCAACGGCGACCCGGTCAATCCCAACACCTGGCTGCAGAAACAGTGACCGGGACTGCCCCGGCGCCCACTGCGAACCCGTTCACCCGCGCCGTGGTCTGATGGCCGCTGTCCGCAAGCACCGTCGTTCCGTGCGCAGCGGCCGGCCTGGTTTTCCGCCGCGCACCCGCGTTCATGCTTTCCCAGGCCCCGACACCAGCCAGGCTGAAACAGGCGTCACGCCGCGCAACCGTCCCAGGAGTTCCCGCATGCGCATTGCCCCCTTGTCCCTGCTGCTTGCCACGGCGTTGCTGGCCACGACACTGCTGGTGCCTGCCCATGCGCAGGAAACCCCGCAATCCACCGTGCAGGACGCCCCCGCGCAAGCGCAGCCGCCCGCGCAACAGGCGCTCCCCGAACCGGTGGACGAGCCGGGCGAGGATGCGCGCGCGCAGGCGCAGGAGCGACCCGAAGACATCGCCCCCATCGACGACCCCGACGCCACCGAAAGCGCCGCCAGCAAGGTGCCGCTGGACGAGATCCAGCGGTTCGTCGCCGTCTACAACGCGGTGCGCGAGGCCTACGTCGACCCGGTCGAAGACGACCGGCTGATGCATTCGGCGGTCAGGGGCCTGCTGCTCGACCTCGACCCGCACAGCACCTACTTCGACAAGGACGACGCCCAGGCCTTCGACGAGGAAACCAGCGGCGCCTACGACGGCATCGGCGTGGAAGTGCAGCCGCAGGCCGACGGCACCATCAAGGTGATCGCGCCGATCGACGACACCCCGGCCGCGCGCGCCGGCCTCAAGTCCGGCGACGTCATCATCGCCGTCGACGGCAAGCCGCTGCAGCCCGGCAGTGACGACCAGGGCCCGCTGCGCGGCAAGCCCGGCACCCAGGTGGTGCTGACGCTGGTGCGCGAAGGCACGCCCAGGCCGTTCGACGTGCCGGTGATGCGCGAGACCATCCGCGTCGCCAGCGTGCGCGGGCGCATGCTGGAGCCCGGGTACGGCTACGCGCGCGTGGCCGCGTTCCAGGCCGACACCGCCGCCGATTTCGAGAAGCTGCTGGCGCGCCTGCAGGGCGAATCCGGCAACACGCTGCGCGGCCTGGTGCTGGACCTGCGCAGCAACCCCGGTGGCCTGCTGGTGTCGGCGGTGCAGATCGCCGACGACCTGCTCGAGCGCGGCGAGATCGTCAGCACCCGCGGCCGCACCCGCATCAGCGACACGCAGTTCAGCGCCACCCCCGGCGACCTGCTGCATGGCGCCCCACTGGTGGTGCTGGTGGACGCAGGTTCGGCCAGCGCCGCCGAAGTGCTCGCCGGCGCCCTGGACGACAACAACCGCGCGCGCATCGTCGGCAGCCGCACCTTCGGCAAGGGCTCGGTGCAGACCTTGCTGCCCCTGGACAACGGCGACTCGGTCAAGCTCACCACCGCGCGCTACTACACGCCCAGCGGCAAGTCGATCCAGGCCCGCGGCATCGAGCCCGACGTGGTGCTGCACCCCGCCAATGGCGCGGGCGGCAAGGCCGACTACGCCGAAGCGCTGCTGCCCGGCCACCTGCGCGGCGACGGCGAAGAGGGCGAAGCCGGCAGCAACGCCGGCGACGTGCTCGACGGCGACGCGCCGATCACGGCCGCGCTGGCGGAACTGAAGAAGATGGGTGCCGGCGCCGCGGCGGCGAAGCGCTGACGCGCGCGGCGCGCGTCGATCGATCGGTCAGTCCGGCAGCACGCCGGGCTTGTACTGCGGCTTGCGCAAGACGCGCCCGTGGCTGCGCAGCGACGGCGAAGAAGCGTTGGCGCGCACGCGGCGAACGCGGCCGATGCGCTGCACCGCGAGTTCTTCCGCGATTTCGACGAGGGCGGCACGCGACGCCATCGGGATGTCGCGGAACGCCCGCACCAGGCGCAGTTCGATCGCTTCCTCGACCAGCACGGCATCGGCGGCGGGGATCGAATCCAGTATCTGTTCGTTGCCGAGCGCCATCATCCCGCGGCCGGTTGCCAGCCATTCGAAACTCGTCACCGTCGCGACCGCGATCGCGCGCAAGTGCGCGGCATTCGGGCTCTTGGCGTTGGCGGCTTCCCAATGGCTGACGGCGCTGCGCTGCACGCCGACCGCATGCGCCAGTCCGGCCTGCGACAACCCGGCGTGCCGGCGCGCAAGCCGGATGCGTTGTTCTGGTGTCATGCCCTTCCCCAAGGGTCGTCGCGTTCCCGGCGACGTGGCGACGATACAACAGCTCCCAGCGGCGACCAATAGCCGCTGCAACCCGTGAATCGCGCTGGTCGACCCGGCCGCTGCTCCGATCAACTGCCTGCAAACGGTTACATGACCAAAGGGCTGATGTTGGTCCGTCCCGCACCGGCAAGGCCGGCGAACTGTTGTCGACTCAAATGCGATAGACGCAGCGAATGCATGGCCACTGGATTTGTTGCCGCATCGCCTCCCATGGACTTCCAGCAGGTTTCACCCCGTGACCGATAGTCGCTGCAATCGGGCAATTGCGATGGCCGGTGTACGCCATCGGCATGCAAAACAACGCCCTGCGGTGGCGTGGTGGCGCATGGGCTACCAGCCGTCACCGCAAGGTGGGTTTCCTTCCGGTGCCCGCCGTCACACCTTGTTCGTGACTGGGGATCGCACAAGGGGTCGAGCAATGGGAAGGCTGGGGACAGGGATGGTCGTGGTCGCGTTGTATGCATGCATGGCCAGCCGGCTGGCGCATGCCGACGTGACACCGCAGGACGAATACAACAAGCGCCTGAAAATCTCGCAGGCGATCAGTCCAGGTGGAGAAACGCCCTTCGGCGAGCGCATCAACCTCTATACAGGGGAATTGAGCTTCAGCCAGGTCGACCTGGTTTACGAAGGCATCGGCCCTGCGATCATGGTAAACCGCACAACCGCGACCTCCCAGCAGGACAAGGGTCTGGATCCACCGGCGTTCGGCGTATGGGACCTGTCGATTCCGCGGGTCGAAACCCTGGTGATGGCGCCCGGCGAAGTCGGCGAAAAATGGGGCAGCAGCGCCAATGGCCATGCCCGTTGCAGCCAGTTCGCGGCACCGCCTGCGGCCTCGGACGCATGGTGGCACGGCATGGAACTCGTCTCCGAGGATGGCGAACGCCGCCCGCTGCTCAAGCGAGCGTCGGGATATGACCGGACGCCCGCGATCGTGCTGGGGGGGCACGCGATAGTCTTTACCGGCATCACCGCCGACAACTGGCAAATCGGTTGCCTGGACAGCACCGCCAACGGCCAGGTCGGGGAAGCATTCCTTGCCGTGTCGCCTGGAGGTACGAAGTACTGGCTGGACTACCTGGTTGGCAAGCCGGCCGAATCGGTGCGCGAGATGGACACCGGCGGGCAATGGATCACCACCCGTCGCAGCTTCGCAACCATGTATGTGACCAGGATCGAGGACCGATTCGGCAACTGGCTCAAGTACAGCTACGCCGGAGACAGGCTTTCCAGCATCTCGAGTAGCGACGGACGCTTGGTCTCGCTGGCATGGCGCAGCGATGCGCCCGTGATCCAGTCAATCACGCAGCAGCCCGGAAGCAGTTCGGCCCGCACCTGGCAGTACCAGTATTCCAATGTCACCAGCGACGGTGCCTTTCTGAAGGCGGTCGTGCAGCCGGACGGCTCGCAATGGTCGTTCAATGGCGCCGTCGCGCTTGATGGCGCGCCGACCGACGCGACCTTGAGCGGCATGGGCAGTTGCAGCGTCCGTGACGCCACCGGCTTCATGCAGCAGCCCAGCATCTACACCGCCACCATCACCGCGCCAAGCGGCGCCATTGGGAAGTTCGAGCGGAAGGCCATCTGGCACGGCCGCAGCTACGTGTATAGCGAGTGCGTGGATTACAACAACGGGACGCCACCATACGAGGCGATACCGCCCATTTTCGGCACGTATGCACTCGTCAAGCGCACGATCTCCGGGCCGGGGATGGCCGCTTCGACGTGGACTTATGCCTATGCCCCGGCCCTTGGCAGCACGCTGGCGGATGCTTGCGTCGCCGGCGGATGCCAGAGCCTGGCCTATGTCGACATCACCGACCCGGGCCATAACCGGACGCGGCATACCTACAGCACCCGTGCCGGGGCGCCCAACCCAAAGCGATGGATGCCCGACGAGGGCAGGCAAACCCGGATCGACTTCTACCAGGGGGCATCCACCTTGTTGCGCAGCGAAACATTCGAATATGCGGCGCCGGACGGCGGCCCATATCCGGCACGGATCGGCAGCAGCCTGGTGGGTGGCAGCAGCAATGCCGTCAAGCTGGAAACCTGGGCGCCGCTGAAGAAAAAGCAGGTCACCCAGCAGGGGGAGGACTTCACATGGACGGCCACCGCGTTTGACAGTTTCGCGCGCCCAGTATCGGTGAACCGCGACAGCAGCCTGAGCGTCATGCGCACCGAGGTTACCGCGTACCACGACAACCCTGATGAGTGGGTGCTGGGGCAGGTGGCCTCGACCACGGTGAACGGCATCCAGAGCGCGCGCACCGACTACGATTCGCGCGACCTGCCGTGGAAGAGTTGGGCTTTCGGCAAGCTGCAGCAGACGATGACGTATCACGCCAATGGCGAACTGGAAACGGTCGCGGACGGGCGCGGCCAGGCCACCACGCTCGACGGGTGGCAGCGTGGCATTCCCACGGAGATCCGTTTCCCGGCCACGCCCGAGGCTCCGGAGGGCGCCGTGATGTCGGCCGAAGTCGACGACTTCGGCGAGATCACGGCGGTGACCGACGAGACAGGAGCCACCACCCGCTACCAGCACGACGCAATGGGACGGTTGGCTCGGATCACCTATCCGACCGACGACCAGCGCACCTGGCACGACACCACCATGGGGTTCCTGCGCGTCGGCGCAAGCGAATACGGAGTTGCTGCCGGGCACTGGCGGCGCACGGTCGCCAATGGCTACCAGCGCACGATCACGTATTACGACGCACTCTGGCGCCCGGTGTTGACGCGGGAGTACGACACCAGCGACGTGGGCGACACCGATCGTTACCTGGCCACCTCCTATGCACCCAGCGGCCAGGCGGACTACACCGCGTATGCAACGAACGTGGCGCCGAAGATGGACAGCGGCTTCTGGCTCAGCTCCGCAAGCGCGGGATTGATGCCGACCGAGCCTGACTATCCGCCCCCACCGGATGGAGGCGATACCGGCGGTGGCTCCGGCGGTGGTACGGGAGGCGGTACAGGGGGCGATCCGGGCGACGGCACGGGCGGCGGTACCGGCGGCGGTACGGGCGGAACCGGAGGGTCTACGCCTACGGCATCAACCCTGCCTGGCGTCCACACCTTCTACGATGCCCTGGGACGGGTGACCAAGGTCAAGCAGGATTCGGAACTCGGCACGCTGGTCACGAGTACTGCTTACCTGGACGGCTTCCAGACGCGCACCACCAATCCGCGCAACATCGCCACCACGGTCACGCAGTACCAGGCCTGGGACCAGCCTACGACCGAGTCACCGCTGGCCATCACGGCAGCGGCGGGGGCGATGACGCAGATCGCCCGAGACGTCTTCGGCAAGCCGCTATGGATCAATCGCAGCACGTCTGGCGACGGCGTCAGCCAGACCCGCAACTATTTCTATGACGCCTATCAGCGCCTGTGCAAGGTTACGGAACCGGAGACCGGAGCCACCCTGATGGGCTATGACGCCGCCGGCAACCAGGCCTGGAGTGCTACCGGGCTGGCGGCTTCCACGTCTTGCGATACGGATGCCATCCCGCCCGCGGCGCTGCAGTCGGTGGCGGTGCTGCGGGGTTACGACGCTCGCAACCGGGTCAGCACGCTGCGCTTCCCCGACGGGCTGGGCGACCAGGACTGGAGCTGGACCGCCGATGGCCTGCCCGACACGATCGTCACCTGGAACGGTCCCGCGCATACCGGGCGTGTGGCCAACGCCTACGCCTACAACCGGCGCCGCTTGCTTACCGGGGAGTCCAGCACGCACGCCGACGGCCGGATCTGGTCGGTGGGCTACGGATTCGATGCCAGTGCCCACCTGGCGAGCCAGACATACCCGGACGGTCGCGTCGTGCAGTACGCGCCCAATGCGCTCGGGCAGCCAACCGGCGTCACCGGGGGTGTGTGGGGCGTCACGTACTACCCCGATGGCGCCCTGAAATCGTTCAACTACGGCAACGGCGAGCACCACGCCATGACCCAGAACCTGCGCGGCCTGCCCGAGCGCAGCCGCGATACCTACGTGGCCAGCGACGGCAGCACCGTGGCCATCCTGGACGACGCCTACGACTACGATGCCAACGGCAACGTGGCGGCGATCACCGACGGCGCCACCGGCCGCAACCAGCGCGGCAACCGCGACATGGCGTACGACGGGCTGGACCGGCTCACCGACGTGAGTTCGCCGACGTACGGCAGCACCGGCGCCCACTACGGCTACGACGCGCTGGACAACCTGACCCATGTCGTCGCGCCGGGGCGCAACCACTACTACTGCTACGACGGCAGCAACCGCCTGACCAACGTCAAGACCGGCAGCTGCAGCGGCACTTCTGTGATTGGCCTGGGATACGACCCACGGGGCAACCTGTCCAACAAGGACGGTACCCGTTACGCATTCGATTACGGCAACCGGCTGCGGGCCGTGGAGTACGCAGGCAGTGCGGTCGAGGCGTACCAGTATGACGGCTACGGCCGTCGGGTACTGGCGACCAGTGCCGCCGGCACCATCGCGTCGTTCTACAGCCGCGACGGGCAATTGCTGTACCAGGACAACAGCCGCGATGGCCAGACCCACAGCTACCTGTACCTGGCCGGGAGCCTGGTCAACGACTTCACCCACGACACGGCCACGGGCGCCAACGCCAACCGCTACCAGCACACCGACGCGCTCGGCAGCCCGGTGGCGGTGACCAACGGCCCGCACGCGGTGCTGGAGCGGAGCGAGTACGAGCCCTACGGCAAGCTGCTCAACCGGCCGCTGATGGATGGACCAGGCTATACCGGCCACGTCCGTGACGCGGCGACGGGACTGAGTTACATGCAGCAGCGCTATTACGATCCGCAGATAGGTCGGTTCTTGTCTGTGGATCCGGTGGCCGCATATTCGAAGAAGGGAATCCTGTTCAATCGCTATTGGTACGCTAACAACAATCCCTATCAGTTCACAGATCCTGATGGTAGAGCAGCCATTATGACAAAAATGAAGGATGGAAGTTTGAAGATTGAAGTGCCTGCAGTGTTTAAGGGTGCTGAGGCAACTAAGGAAAATATTGATGCACTGAAATCGCAAGTTTCGAGTCTTTCTGGCACCTATAAGGTTGCCGGGAAAGACACGAAAGTTACATTCATTCTGACGGATTCCAACAAGAGCACGCCTCGTGCCGCTAGAAACACCATCATTTTGCAAGCTGGTCCTACGGATCGCGCGTCCGGTTTGAGTTATGCGACGACATCAAGTCCATGGAGTACTAATTTTAATACCGTGAAAATTGATGTTCTAGATCGTTTCGTCTCAAACGGCGTTGGTGCTCACGAGATATTGCATGTGGCTGGCGCAGAAGATAAGAAGGGTGTTCCTGGTTGGGATGGAAACATAATGAAGACAGTTCCAGGAAAACTCGAAGATCGAAACTTCGATGAGATCATGAATTACAAACAGAATGTCATTAGGAATGAGGAGGAATAGAGTAATGAAGTTGTTCAGGCAGTTTTTCATCCTCTCGTGCTTCATGTTTTTTACGCTAACAAGTGCTCGCGCAAATGAGCGGGACTTGACGGCCTATCCATGCACCGTTTTTGCGCCGCATGTTTGTTTTCGGCTTCCTTCCGCAACAGAGGTTTTATATTCTGTTCCGGCGGATGTGCACTCCTTCGAAATTAGGAGAGGTGAGAGGCTTCTTGCGACCGCGTTTGTCAATGAGTCGCGGGAGACTTCATTAGGCTCTTATCTAATGAAAATAAAGGTCTCTGGGTGGGATGTGGCAGGAAAAATAAATGAAAGTGATGGGGCAAGGGTGATTGTCATGCTTCCCTCGCGGCAGAGAGAGCCGGTAGTAGAAGTCCGTATTGAGCCAAGCGAGGGGCTTGATCCGGATGTCTCTGGATTTTTGTCCAGCTTTCGCCCCTGCTCGCCAATCAAGTCAGGAGGTCAAAAATGTCCGATGGACCCTGCTTTTGGCCGGTCTATAAGGGATGTAGCGAGGGATCTCTTTTCGCAAAAGTAGCAAGTGTCAGGGAGTAACGGGGGCAGGTTCACTTCTTGGTCGCCCAGAACGCACATGGCCGAAAACACGGGTCAGCGACGAATCAGGGGTCAGAGTAGTTTTCAAAAAAGCAGACAAGAACAAGCGGGCAAAATAGCCAAGAGAACATAGGATCAGAGTACTTATTTACCCGCAGATCAATCGGTGGGGGTAGCGTCGCGCGGCTCCCCGTGCTGCCCCGGAACGCAAAGACTTTTCACCCTTCACTCTTCGGAAGACTCGATGCAAAAAGGAGCATTGCCGGCACTGCTGATGCTATGCGCCGCGACCATGACCGCCTCCGCTCAGCAGCATGCCGCGCCGGCACAACTCCCGGTTCCTGCATGGGCGACCGAGCCCACGCTGCTCGATACCGTGGTGGTCAGCGGCCGCGTCGGCGGGCCGGGCCTGTGGCAGGCCTACAAGGACGACGGACACGACCTGTGGATCATGGGTACGCTCTCGCCCTTGCCATCAGGCATCGAATGGGATGCCTCCGAAGTGCGCGACCTGGTTGCCCGGTCGCAGGCGGTGATCTGGGCGCCGATTTACAGCGTCAACGTGCACGCCAACCTGTTCCAGCAGGCCATGCTGGGCATCAAGTACCTGGGCGCAAAGAAGAACCCGGACGGCCGGACGCTGGGGGAAGTGCTGCCACCGGAGCTGTACGCGCGCTGGTTACAGGCGAAGGCCAGGTACCTCCCGCACAACGCCAGGGTCGAGCGAAAGCGGCCGATCGTCGCCGCGCAGGCGTTGCTGGAGGCCGCGATGCAGCAGGCACACCTGAGCGACAAGCCGATCGTCTATCCGGCGCTGGAAGACACCATCAAGGCGCATGCAGTCAGGAGCGTCCTGCCGCGGGTGGAGGTGGAGGTCAGCAATGCCACGGCCAAGGCCGCGCTGGCCGAGCTTCGTAGCCGGCAGTTGAGTGACGCGGCATGCCTGGCCGCCACCCTGGATGCCGTGGAAACCGACCTGCCGAGGATGATCACCAATGCCAACGCCTGGGCCAATGGCGAGATCTCTCGGTTTCAGTTCGAGGCACTCGGGCGCAGTAGCGCCGCCTGTTCGGATGCGCTGGTCGACCCGGAATTCTCGGCAAAGTATGGCCTGCCGAACATCGAGGACAGCGCTGCGGCACGCTGGATGAGCGAGGCAACAGCAGCGCTCGCCAGCAATATGTCCACCGTTGCATTCGTACCGATGGAGCACCTGGTCGGCCCCGACAACTATCTCGACCAACTGCGCGCACGCGGTTACACGGTCAACGGGCCCTGAGGAGATTCCGGCCCAACAGACGGCTCGGTGCCGCGGTGACCGCTGCGCTGGCTTCGTCACGGCCGTGCCAGTTGTGACTGCCGTGGGTGTAGCGAGACGCTGGCGAGCCCAACGGCGTTCTCGCCATCTTCCGGTTGACCCGCTTCAGGAGGCTTTTCATGGATGCACGCATTCAACTGCAAACGTTCCTAGCCGCGATAGGCTTGCTGGCATGCGGCGCTGCCTGCGGCGGCGTGATCGAGCGGGCGGGCACACCCGGCGCCTGGGGCGGCAAGTTCATCAGCTGCCATGCGCCGGAGGCGACCCTCGGCGTGGTGCGCGGCGCGCGATCGACGACGGTCTATCAGGCCACCGCCAAGGGCATCGACTGGAAGTATGTCCTTCCGCAAACCGTCGGCAAGAGCGACCAGATCTGGGCTGCGCCGGATGGCAAGGGCGCCGTCATCGCGGTGACGATGCATCAAAAGGGATCAAGCCGGAACTTCCACGTCTCGGAGGCCGGCCCGGTCGAAGTCGACGGCGGATTGGTGGCCGTCGACTACCAGGCCGATCGGGTCATGATCGTGACGTCTGCGCCCCGGCTGGCGCACACCTACAGGGTCCGGGTGTTCGAGCGGTCCCCTTGGAAGCTGGTCGGTGATTCCACCTTCACCTCCGACTTCGGCGACGGCTTCCGCCGTTTCAGCGTCCGCCTGACGCGTGACGGCCAGTCGTATTACTACCTGGATGGCGCGATGGCGCCGACCGTGCGCGATGCGATCGCTGGCCAGGAAGTCCCCCTCGGCTTCGAGTTCGCGCCCGGCGGCATCGACGACCTGCTGCTGTATTCCGACGCAGACGGCTTTGCTGTCATGGGCAACCGCCTCTATGCGCTGCGCCCGAACCACGCCCTGGAGGTGGTTCCCGTGCCGGGCAGGCAATACGTCGACAGCCTGTTGGAAACCGGCGACGCGCGCCTGCAGCCGGTCAGGTTCGCGTACGGGTGGGGCATGCTCGACCGGCAGGCCCGGCGCTGGCGGATGGTGTCCGACGATCCGGTCAGCGCCATCCATAGCCAGGGCGCGATGCTGACGGTGGTCAACAGCCCGGTTGGGAAAGATTCGGTGGAGGTCTTCGACTTTTCCGGCAGTACGCCGGCGCTGGTTGCCACCGCGGACAAGCCCGGCCCTGCGCAGGCAGTCGTCTGCGCGAACCCGTACGGCTACATGCGCTATGCGGACGGCGCGTTCTCATGGCATCGTCTCGACCGGTGACGCGCGCTCGCGCGTCGATCGAGTGAGCGCCTGCCAGCGCGGCGAATGGCGCCGGCAGTCAAGGGATCGGTTTGGCTGCCGGCGCCGCCTCGCCCGTGGGTGACGCCGCGGTGGCGCCGAACGCCGACTTGTACCCGGTGGCCTCCTCCGCGGGTTCCGGCCGGCCTTCCGCATCCAGGCCGTCGACGCGCGCGCCGGCGAGTTCGTCGCGGTCGCCGCCCGGCGGGTGCGGGCCTTCCAGGCGGATGCGCAGGCCGAGGTCGGTGCGCGAATCGGCGTTGTCCATCGCCTCGTCGTAGCTGATCCGGCCGGCGGCGTAGAGCCGGTAGATCGACTCGTCGAAGGTGAGCATGCCCAGTTCGAAACTCTGTTTCATCGCATCGCGGATCGCGGCGATCTCGCCCTTCTCGATCAGTTCGGCGACGAACGGGCTCCACAGCAGGATTTCCACGGCCGGCAGGCGGCGGCCGTCGACGCCGCGCAGCAGGCGCTGCGAGATCACCGCCTTCAGGTTGAGCGACAGGTCGACGAAAAGCTGGTGGTGGGTGCTGTCGGGGAAGAAGTTGATGATGCGGTCCAGGGTCTGGCTGGCGCTGTTGGCGTGCAGCGTGGCCAGGCAGAGGTGGCCGGTCTCGGCGTAGGCGATCGCCGCCTGCATCGTTTCCTGGTCGCGGATCTCGCCGATCATCAGTACGTCGGGCGCCTCGCGCATGGTGTTGCGCAGGGCGTTGGCGTAGCTCCGGGTGTCCAGCCCGACCTCGCGCTGGTCGACGATCGACTTCTTGTGGGTGTGGATGTATTCGATCGGATCCTCGACGGTGAGGATGTGCACCGCGTGCTGGGTGTTGAGGTGGTCGATCAACGAGGCCAGCGTGGTCGACTTGCCGGCGCCCGCGGCGCCGACCACCAGCACCAGCCCGCGTGGCGCCAGCGCCAGGTCGTCCAGCACCGGCGGCAGGTTGAGTTGCTCCAGCGTCGGGATCTGGCTGGTGATGTAGCGCACGGCGATCGCCGGGTTGCCGCGCTGGCGATAGAGGTTGACGCGGACGCGGCCGGCGTCGGCCATGTCGATGGCCAGATTCATCTCCATCGTGTCCTCGAACTCGCGTTGCTGGCGCTCGTTCATCGCCTGCATCGCCAGCGCGTTGATCACGTCCGCCGTCAGCGGCGGTGCGTCCAGCGGGGCGAGGATGCCGTCGATCTTCAGCGCCGGCGGTGCGCCGACCGAAAAGAACAGGTCGGAAGCCTTGGCGTCCACCATCTGGCGCAGGGAGTCGTGCAGTGGCGTGTTCATGTGCGTTGCCTTGCCGCCTGCGGGCGGCCACCGGTGATCGGGGACGATGTGGACCAGGGCTGCGCCCCGTGATCGATCGCTTCGTGCAGCCGAGCCTGTGCCGATCGCGGCCGCGGCGTCCTGACCTGGATCAACGATGAGCGCGGTCTGTCGCAGCCAGGCGATGAAGGCGTCCGCGTGGCGCCCGGCGCAGGCATCGCCCGTGGCCTGCTTGGCCGTTCCCGCCTTCCTTTTTCGTGTCGCGGCTGCGAGCGCAGAAGTTAAAAAACCGTTCGCCGCAAAATCGAAATGTGACGCTTGCACGGTTTAACAAGTCGGTATAGCGTCGGGGGACGGTCGGGATTGGTCGCAGCCCAGCAGCCGTGAGTCAGGGGACTTGCCGCCGCCATGGTGGTCATGGCGGTGGTCCATCAACTTTGCTGGGGAGAACCCAAAGATGTCGCACGATTCGAACAATCGCATGCGCACGCATGCGCTTTTCACCGGGATCACGGTCGCGCTGTCCGCGCTGGTCCTGGTGCCGGCCTACGCCGCCAACCGCGTGGACCTGCACGGCCTCAACGTCGCCAAGGTCAACAGCCAGAAGGCGACGCTGGTTTCCGGCACCACCAGCCAGCGCCATGCGCGGATGCTGGGCATGGATCGCGAGTCCGGCCTGGTCGCGCTCAGGAAGGCGAGCATCGCCAGCAATGGCGCCCGCAACTACCGCTACCAGCAGACGTTCCGCGGCATCCCGGTATTCGGTGAACACGTGATCGTCAGCGAGAAGAAGGACGGCGCGGTGCGGCTGCTGTACGGGCGCATGGTCACCGGCCTTGCCAGCGAGCTGCCGTCGGTCGCCGCGCGCGTGCCCAAGAGCCAGGCGCTGGTGCTGGCCAAGCGCGCCGCGCTCGGCAACCGCGTGACCGCGATGCGCACCCGCAACGAGAAGGTGCGGCAGATGATCTACGTGGACGCCGGCAACCGCGCCCACCTGAGCTGGGTGGTCGACTTCTTCGCCGACACCGCCACCGGCGGGTCGCCCACGCGCCCGCAGCTGATCCTCGACGCCAACACCGGCAAGGTGCTCAAGCGCTGGGAAGGCCTGACCACCGACCTGGTCGGCACCGGCCCCGGCGGCAACAACAAGACCGGGCAGTACGAGTACGGCACCGACTACGGCTTCAACGACGTGGCGGTCAGCGGCGCCAACTGCACCATGAACAACGCCAACGTGCGTTCGATCGACCTCGACGGTCCGGGCGGCAACAGCAACAACACGCCGTTCGTCTATGCCTGCTATCGCAATACCTACAAGACCATCAATGGCGGCTTCTCGCCGATCAACGACGCGCACTTCTTCGGCGGCGTGGTCTACAACATGTATGCCGACTACCTGGCCGAGGCGCCGCTGACTTTCCAGCTGACGATGAAGGTGCACTACGGCACCGCCTACCAGAACGCGTTCTGGGACGGTTCGTCGATGACCTTCGGCGATGGCGGCAGCACGTTCTATCCGCTGGTCGGCCTGGACGTGTCCGCGCACGAGGTGTCGCACGGCTACACCGAGCAGAACTCGGGCCTGATCTACGACAACCAGTCCGGCGGCATGAACGAGGCGTTCTCGGACATGGCCGGCGAGGCCGCCGACATGTATTTCCGCGGCGCCGCCGATTTCGAGGTGGGCGCGGAGATCTTCAAGGCCGCGGGCGAGGCGCTGCGCTACATGTACGACCCGCCGCTGGATGGCATCTCGATCGACAACTTCGCCGACTACAACGACAACATCGACGTCCACTACAGCTCCGGCATCTACAACAAGGCCTTCTGGGCCCTGGCGACGACGGCGGGCTGGGACGTGGAGTCGGCGTTCCGCGTGTTCGCCAACGCCAACCGCGACTACTGGGTCCCGGACGAGACCATGGCCGGCGGCGCCTGCAAGGTCGAACAGGCCGCGATCGACAACGGCTACGACGACACCGACGTGGCGGCGGCGTTCGCGGTGGTGGGCCTGGCCTGCGGCGGTGGAAGCACCCAGACCTACACCAACGACAACAACTACAGCATCCCCGACCGCGGCCAGGCCAACAGCCCGATCGCGGTGTCCGGGCGCAGCGGCAACGGCCAGTCCAGCACCCCGGTGCACGTGGAGATCCTGCACAGCAACCGCGGCCAGCTGACGGTCACGCTGGTGGCCCCGGACAACAGCAAGTACCGGCTCAAGGCCCGCAGGCCGCGGGACACGGCCGACAACGTCAACGCGACCTACCAGGTGAACCTGTCGGGCGAGCCGTTGAACGGCACCTGGAAGCTGAAGGTGGTCGACTCGGTCACCGGCGAAACCGGCTACATCGACACCTGGAGCATCACCTTCTGACCCACCGGCATCCGGCCGGGACCGCGTTCCCGGCCGGATGCACGACAGGTATCAGCGGGTTTCATCGGCCGGAGGGGGCGCGAGCACCTTCCGGCTTTTTCGTTTGGCCGGGCCTTGCCGCTCAGGAGCGCGGCTTGGCCGGCAGCGGGAACGGCGTCACCACGGTTTCCCCGGTGACGGCGTCGCGGATCGCGGCCGCCCCCTTTTTCTCGACTTCCTCGATCCGCACCACGCTCTGCATCGGCAGGTGCAAGGCGCGGGTGTCGCCGAATTCGTCGCGCAGGCGTTCCTCGGTCGGGTCGACCAGCACGCCATCGCGCACGTCGAACACCAGTTCCGCCACCTCGGTGAAACCCCACAGCGCGCTGGAGCCGACGCGGCGCGCATACAGTTCGTAGACGCGGCCGTGGTTGAGGAAGGTGACCTTGTAGAGCGGCTTGGACATGGCGCGATTCTAGCGGGCGCGCACGGCCGCCGCGGTGATCGCCGCTGACCTCAGTAGCCGCGCCGCTTGCGCAGCCGCCGCGCGATCGCCGCGCGCACGAACAGCGCGAACAGCACCCCGAAGGCGAAGCCGGCGATGTGCGCCGCCCAGGCCACCGCGCCGAACGCCGGGCCGATGTAGGCGAACACCACCTGCAGCAGGGCCCAGATCCCGATCAGCAGCGACGCCGGCGCGCGCACGAACTCCAGGAACAGCCCCAGCGGCAGCACCACGCCCAGCTTCGCCCGCGGGAACAGCGCCAGGTAGGCGCCGATCACCGCCGAGACCGCGCCGCTGGCACCGATCACCAGCCGGTCGGGGGTGCCGATCGCCAGCACCGCGGCCAGGTTGGCAGCCGCGCCGCCGAGCAGGAACAGCAGCCCGAAGCGCCAGGCACCCATCACCCGTTCGGCAGGCAACCCGAAGATCAGCAGGAACACCAGGTTGCCGGTGAGGTGCGCCCAGTCGGCATGCAGGAACAGGGCGCTGAACAGCCGCATCCAGCGGCCATCGAACCAGAGCGCCTGCCAGGTATCGGCGACCGCCGCGCCACCGGTCAGCGCGCCCCAGTCCAGCAGCCACAGCCTCCGCGCGGATTCCGGCCGGGTGCTGGCCCACAGGTAGGCCAGCCACAGCACCGCGAACAGCAGCGGCGTGGCCCAGCGCAGGCTGGGGCGGCTCCGGGTGGGCAGGGCGACGAACATCGCGCGGGACCGTTGGCGGGGACGCGGCCACGATACCGCCACGCGGCCGCAACGGACGCTTCGCGTCGCGACCGTACGGTCGCGGACGGGACGTTACCATTCGGTTAAATGCAGGCTATAGTGCATACGGCGTCGTACGTCGGGAGGGGGCTTCCGGCTGTGCGGACGCGGGCCAATCCTGGTGCCCGTGCCGTGCCACGACACGCACAAACCACGCACACCGGAGACCGTGCACATGCAAACCGCTTCCCGCCATACCTTCACCGCGCTCGCCCTGGGCATCGCAGGCGTGCTGGCCTTCGGCTCGGCCGATGCGTCCGGCTTCCAGATCCGTGAGAACAGCGTCAAGAACATGGGCCGCGCCAATGCCGGCACCACGGTCGCATGGGGCGACGCTTCGGTCGTGCTCAACAACCCGGCCGCGATGTCCAACCTGGACAAGACCACCGTGCAGGCCGACCTCACCCTGATCGACCTGACCGCCGACTTCGACGGCACCGGCACTACCGCCGTCGGTACCCCGGTGAGCGGCGGCGACGGTGGCGATCCCGGCGACGCCACCCTGGTCCCGGCGATGGCGGCGGTGTTCCCGCTGAGCGGCGCCCTCGACAACGTCACCCTGGGCATGAGCGTCAGCGCGCCGTTCGGCTTGAAGACCGAATACGACCCGAACTGGGTTGGCCGCTACAGCGCCATCACCTCCGACGTGAAGACCATCGACCTGACCATGTCGGCCGCGATCGCCTTCACCGAACGCTTCTCGGTCGGCGTCGGCCTGATTTACCAGCACGCCGACGTCACCCTGTCCAATGCGGTCGATTTCGGCACCGCGTTGTGCGTCGGCAACCCGCCGAACCCGGCCAACTGCTTCAACCCGGCGTATCCGTTCCAGCCGCAGGGTTCCGACGCGCTGGCCACGGTCAAGGGCGACGACAACGACTGGGGTTGGGTCGCCGGCGTGCAGTTCCGCCCGAGCGACAGCGTCGCCATCGGCTACGCGCACCGTTCCGAGATCCACCACACCCTGACCGGCACGGCCACCTTCGATCATTCCGATCCGAGCGTGCCGGCCACGTTCGGCGCGCTGGGCGTGCATGCCTACGACAACGGTCCGATCTGGGCCAACCTCGACACCCCGTCGACCGATACCGTCAGCGTGCAGTGGAATGTCAACGACGGCTTCCGGGTGATGGCCGATGCGCAGCTCACCGGCTGGAGCTCGCTGGCCGCGGTGGAAATCTATCGCCCCGGCGGCGCGCCCCTGGCGCAGGAGCCGTTCAACTGGGACGACACCATGTTCTATTCGCTGGGTGGCGAATGGGATCTCAGCGACGCCTTCACCTTCCGCGCCGGCGTCGGTTTCGACGAGACCCCGACCAACGATGCCGCGCGTACCCCGCGCCTGCCCGACAACGACCGCACGGTCTACACCCTGGGCATGAGCTGGAACGTGTCCGAGGCGCTGAGCGTCGATGCGGCTTACATGCGCGTGCAGATCGACAGCCCGAGCGTGGACACCACGTCGTCCAGCGGCGTGCGCCTGGTCGGCGACTTCGACGGCCATGCCGACCTGTTCGGCGTGTCGGCGCAGTACCGCTTCTGATCCACGCTTGCAACGCAGGACGAAAAGCCCCGCTTCTGCGGGGCTTTTCTTTGGTGCTCCGTCCCCACGAGCGGCGGATCTGGCTTGGCGCTTGGTCACGACGAGGCGGGACCTCGGTACGGCGGACTACCTTCGCCGCGACCGGGTGGGCCCCGGCGTGGCCGCCAGCCCTTCGGGGCGAATGTCCCCCGGCCTGCGGCCTCCTCCTTGATTTCGCCCCGAAGCGCTGGCGGCCACGCCGGGACGTCGGATCGCGGGCTTGCCGAAGAGCGTCGCTCTGCTTTCTCTTGTGAGTCACTCCGCAACTCGCAACGCGGGATGCGGACGCCTTTGGGTGCGAAATAAAGGAGGAGGCCGAAGGCCGGGGGACATTCGCACCCAAAGGCGTCCGTATCCGGCGCCCGACGAATGTCCGTATCCGGCGCCCGACGAATGTCCGTATCCGGCGCCCGACGAATGTCCGTATCCGGCGCCCGACGAATGTCCGTATCCGGCGCCCGACATCCCGGGCGATTGGTGACGCTACCGCATCAATCGCCCAGGGTGAGCAGGCTCGCGTTGCCGCCGGCGGCGGTGGTGTTGACGGTCACCGTCTTCTCGGTGGCGAAGCGCGGCAGGTAGTGCGGGCCGCCGGCCTTGGGGCCGGTGCCGGACAGGTTCTGCCCGCCGAACGGCTGCACGCCGACGACCGCACCGATCTGGTTGCGGTTGACGTAGGCGTTGCCGACCCGGGCGCGCGCGACGATCCGCTCGATTGTCTCGTCGATGCGCGAATGGATGCCGAGCGTCAAGCCGTAGCCGCTGGCGTTGATCGCATCCACCACTTGGTCCAGTTCGCCGGCCTTCCAGCGGATCACGTGCAGCGCCGGACCGAAGTTCTCGCGCGTGAGCTGCGACAGCGAGCGCAGTTCCCAGGCACTGGGCGCGAAGAAGGTGCCGTGCGCGGTCGCCTCCGGATCCAGCGGCGCGCGCGCGATCAAGGTCGCCTCTCCCTGCATCCGCCCCGCGTGCTCGTCGAGCAGGCACAGCGCGTCGCTGTCGATCACCGGGCCGACGTCGGTCGACAGCAGGCCGGGGTCGCCGACCTTGAGCTCGGCCATCGCGCCGGCGAGCATGGCGATGGTCTTGTCGGCGATGTCGTCCTGCACGAACAGCACGCGCGCCGCCGAGCAGCGCTGCCCGGCGGACGTGAACGCCGACGCCAGCGCGTCCTTGACCAGTTGCTCGGGCAGCGCCGAGGAATCGCCGATCAGCGCGTTCTGGCCGCCGGTCTCGGCGATCAGCACGCCGATCGCGGCGTCGCGGGCGGCCAGCGCGCGATTGATCGCGCGCGCGGTCTCGGTGGAGCCGGTGAAGGCGACGCCGGCCACGCGCGGGTCGGAGGTGAGCGCGGCGCCGACGGTGGCGCCGTCGCCGGGCACGAACTGCAGCACCGCTTCCGGCACGCCGGCTTCGTGCAGCAGCTTGACCGCGTAGTAACCGATCAGGTTGGTCTGCTCGGCCGGCTTGGCGATCACGCTGTTGCCGGCGGCCAGCGCCGCGGCGACCTGGCCGGCGAAGATCGCCAGCGGGAAATTCCACGGGCTGATGCAGGCGAACACGCCGCGGCCGCCGAGCTGCAGGGTGTTGGATTCGCCGGTCGGTCCGGGCAGCGGTTCCGGGGCGCCGAACAGCCTGCGCGCCTGGCCGGCGTAATAGCGCAGGAAGTCGACCGCCTCGCGCACCTCGGCGACGCCGTCGGGGATGGTCTTGCCGGCCTCGCGCGTGCACAGCGCGATGAACTGCGGCATGCGCTGCTCGAGCAGGTCGGCGGCATGCTCCAGGATCGCGGCGCGTGACGCGGCCGGGGTGGCGTCCCACTGCGGCTGCGCGGCGACCGCGTTCTGCAAGGCGCGCTCGACGGTGGCGGCGTCGGCGGCGCGCCAGTGGCCGACGGTGACGCGGCGGTCGGCGGGATAGCCCACCGCGATGTCGGCGCCGGCCGCGTTGGCGCCCGGCACCAGCGGCGCGGCGCGCCAATCCTCGCGGGTCGCGGCATTGACCTGTTCGGCAAGCGCGCGCAGCTGGTCGTCGTTGGCGAGGTTGATGCCCATGGAATTGTCTCTCTCGTAGCCCTGGCTGCGGTACAGGTCGCGCGGCAGCGGGATGCGCGGGTGCGGGATGGTGTCGAACGCGGCCACGACCTGGACCGGGTCGCGGACCAGGTCGTCGATGGCGACGCTGTCGTCGGTGATGCGGTTGACGAAGCTGGAATTGGCGCCGTTCTCCAGCAGGCGCCGCACCAGGTACGGCAGCAGGTCCTCGTGCGAGCCGACCGGCGCGTACACGCGGCAGGGCACGTCGAGGCGGTCGGGCGGGATGACTTCCGCGTACAGGTCGTCGCCCATGCCGTGCAGCTTCTGGAACTCGAACGGGCGGCCGGCGGCGATGCGGTGCACCGCGGCGATCGTCTGCGCGTTGTGGGTGGCGAACATCGGATAGAGCGCGTCGCCGGCATCGAGCATGCGCGCGGCGTTGGCCAGGTAACTGACGTCGGTATTGGGCTTGCGCGTGAACACCGGGTAGCCGACATGGCCGTCGACCTGGGCGCGCTTGACCTCGCTGTCCCAGTAGGCGCCCTTGACCAGCCGCACCGGGATGCGGCGGCCATGGCGGCGCGCGAGCCCGGCGAGGAAGTCGATCACGAACGGTGCGCGCTTCTGGTAGGCCTGCACCGCCAGGCCGTAGCCTTCCCAGCCGTCCAGCGAGGGATCGGCGTAGGCCGCGGCGATCACGTCCAGCGACAATTCCAGCCGGTCGGCTTCTTCGGCGTCGATGGTGAAGCCGATGCCGTGGGATTTGGCCAGCCGCGCCAGCTCCACGACCCGCGGCACCAGTTCGGCCAGCACGCGGGCGCGCTTGGCGTGCTGGTAGCGCGGGTGCAGCGCCGACAGCTTGACCGAGATGCTGGGCGCGGCGAACACGTCGCTGCCGCGATGGGTGCCGCCGGTGCCGCTGCTGCCGATCGCTTCGATCGCAATCCGGTAGGCGTCGAGGTAGCGGCGGGCATCGGCCGCGGTCAACGCCGCCTCGCCGAGCATGTCGAAGGAGTAGCGGTAGCGGGCGTTGTCGCCCTTGCGCCCGCGCGCCAGCGCCTCGCCGATGGTCCGGCCCATCACGAACTGGTGGCCCATGATCTTCATCGCCTGGCGCACCGCCAGCCTGATCACCGGCTCGCCGACGCGCCCCACCAGGCGCTTGAAGGCGTTGTGGACGTCGCGCTTGGTGTCGTCGGCGAGGTCGACCAGGTGGCCGGTCAGCATCAGGCCCCAGGTCGAGGCGTTGACCAGCACCGAATCGGACTGGCCCATGTGCCGCTTCCAGTCCGCCTCGCCGAGCTTGTCGCGGATCAGGCGGTCGGCCGTGCCCTGGTCGGGGATCCGCAGCAGCGCCTCGGCCACGCACATCAGCAGCACGCCTTCCTCGCTGCCCAGGTCGTACTGGCGCATGAAGGCCTCGATCGCGCCCTGGTCCCGGGCGCGGGCGCGGACGCGGCGGACCAGGTCGGCGGCGGTGGCCTGGATCGCGGCGCGGTCGGCCTCGCCCCAGTCGGCGCGCGGCTGGCGCGCGGTGGCGAGCAGTTCGCGCACGTGCGTGGCTTCGTCGCGCAGCCAGGCGGCGGTGATCGCGGCGCGCGCCGGCGACGGCTGCGCGGGCAGTTCCGGCGCGAGCATCGCCGACGCCGAGGCGTGCTGCGATTGCGCGGCCATGGCGGCATGCGCGGGGGAGGGGTCTGGGGTCATCGGCCCGCGTTCATGGCGAGGAAAGTCGCCCATTTTACCGGTCGCGCGCCCGCTTCCGCACCCGGCGCGGCTTGCCGCGACGCGGGGTGGGGGCTACCATTTCACGGTTTCCGCGACCGTATCGGCGCGGTTTGCGGCACGCCCGACTCGCCACGGCACCCGGACAGCACGCCACGGTTCCGGCGAGGGAGCGCGGGCCGCGGCCGCAGCCGTCCCCGCGGGCGCTGCCGCCGCGACAACACCATTCACGCAATGTGGGGCTCGAACTGATGAAAGCCGGTCGACTGAAGCAAGGGCTTGCCAGGCAATGGCTGGTGGGTATCGCCGCGCTGGCGCTGCCGGCGCTGGCGTGGGCCCAGGCCGCGACCCCGGACGTCGAGCCCGACGAGCCGGTGCGCTGGCAGCTCAACATGACCCCGGGGATCACCCACACCTCGCAGATGGCCTACGACGCGCACATGTTCGCGCTGTGGGTGTGCGTGGCGATCGGCGTGCTGGTGTTCGGCGCCATGGCCGTGGCCATGGTCAAGTTCCGTAAGTCCAAGGGCGCGGTCGCGGCCCAGTTCAGCCACAACACCACCGCCGAGGTGATCTGGACGATCGTGCCGATCATCATCCTGATCGTGATGGTGTGGCCGGCCACCGCCAAGCTGATCGCGCAGTACGACACCCGCGATTCGACGATGACGGTCAAGGTCACCGGCTACCAGTGGCTGTGGAAGTACGAATACCTGGGCGAGAACGTGGCCCTCACCAGCCGCCTGGACCGCGCCAGCGAGGCCATGCGCCAGAGCGGCAGGCAGCCGACGCTGCAGGAGCTGCCGCACTACCTGCGCGACGTCGACAACCCGCTGGTGCTGCCGGTCGACACCAAGATCCGCTTCGTGATCACCGCCGACGACGTGATCCACGCGTGGTGGGTGCCGGCGCTGGGCTGGAAGCAGGACGCGATCCCCGGGATCGTCAACGAGGCCTGGACCGACATCAAGAAGCCGGGCATCTACCGCGGCCAGTGCGCGGAGCTGTGCGGCAAGGACCATGGCTTCATGCCGATCGTGGTCAAGGCGGTGAGCAAGGCCGAATTCCGGACCTGGCTGGCGGCCGAGCAGGCGAAGAACGCGCCGCCGGCCGTCGCTGCGCCCGCACCGGCACCCGCCGAGGCCGCGCCGGCCGAAGCCGCTCCCGCCGAAGCCGCTCCCGCCGAGGCCGCGCCGGCCGAAGCCGCTCCCGCCGAAGCCGCTCCCGCCGAGGCCGCGCCCACCGCGGCCGCCGCGGGCGACACCGCGGAGGCGGCCGCCGCCGCCCCCGCGGCGTGAACCGCGGCCGCAGGCCGCAGTACACGTCATTCCGATACGCATCATTCTGAGGTAGGGCAATGGCCACGCATTACGAAGCCGCCGTCGATACCCACGGCCACACCACCGATGGCCACGACGACCACGCGCACGCGCAGGGGTTCGTCGACCGCTGGTTGTTCTCGACCAACCACAAGGACATCGGCACGCTCTACCTGCTGTTCTCCTTCGCCATGGTCATCATCGGCGCGGCGATCTCGGTCGGCATCCGCGCCGAGCTGGCGGTGCCGGGGCTGCAGTTCGTCAAGCCCGAGTTCTTCAACCAGCTGACCACCATGCACGCGCTGGTGATGATCTTCGGCGCGATCATGCCGGCGTTCGTCGGCCTGGCGAACTGGATGATCCCGCTGCAGGTCGGCGCGCCGGACATGGCGCTGCCGCGCATGAACAACTGGTCGTTCTGGATCCTGCCGTTCGCGTTCCTGCTGCTGCTGTCCACGTTCTTCGTCCCCGGCGGGGCGCCGGCGGGCGGCTGGACCATGTACCCGCCGCTGATGCTGCAGGGCGGCGCCAACGTCGCCATGACCATCTTCGCCGTGCACATGATGGGCATCAGCTCGATCATGGGCGCGATCAACATCATCGCCACCGTGCTCAACATGCGCGCGCCCGGCATGGACCTGATGAAGATGCCGCTGTTCACCTGGTCGTGGCTGATCACCGCGTTCCTGCTGCTGGCGGTGATGCCGGTGCTGGCCGGCGCGGTGACGATGCTGCTGACCGACAAGTTCTTCGCCACCAGCTTCTTCAACGCGGCCGGCGGCGGCGACCCGGTGATGTACCAGCACATCTTCTGGTTCTTCGGGCACCCCGAGGTCTACATCATGATCCTGCCGGCGTTCGGCATCGTCAGCGAGATCATCCCGACCTTCTCGCGCAAGCCGCTGTTCGGCTACCAGGCGATGGTGTACGCGATCGCGGCGATCGCGTTCCTGTCGTTCATCGTCTGGGCGCACCACATGTTCACCGTGGGCATGCCGCTGGGCGGCGAAATCTACTTCATGTTCGCCACCATGCTGATCTCGGTGCCCACCGGGGTGAAGATCTTCAACTGGGTCAGCACCATGTGGCGCGGCTCGCTGTCGTTCGAGGCCCCGATGCTGTGGTCGATCGCGTTCGTGATCCTGTTCGCGATCGGCGGCTTCTCCGGGCTGATGCTGGCGATCGTACCGGCCGACTTCCAGTACCACGACACCTATTTCGTGGTCGCGCACTTCCATTACGTGCTGGTCACCGGCGCCCTGTTCGCGATCATCGCCGCGATCTACTACTGGTGGCCGAAGTGGACCGGGCGCATGTACAGCGAGAAGCTGGCGCAGGTGCATTTCTGGTGGACGCTGGTGTTCGTCAACCTGCTGTTCTTCCCGCAGCATTTCCTGGGCCTGGCCGGCATGCCGCGCCGCATCCCGGACTACAACGTGGTGTTCGCCGACTGGAACCTGATCAGCTCGATCGGCGCCTTCGGCATGTTCGTCACGCCGTTCTTCATGTTCTTCATCCTGTGGCAGTCCAGGCGCAGCGGCGCCCGCGCCGAAGCGCGCGCCTGGGAAGGCGCCAAGGGCCTGGAATGGACGGTGCCGTCGCCGGCGCCGCACCACACCTTCACCACGCCGCCGGTGATCCGCGATGGCGACCTCGCCCACGGCGATTTCGCGCACATGGACTACGACTGAGCAACGAACGCGCAGATGCATGAGCCAACGCCACCGATGGGTAAGCAGCAGGCCGACGACCGCCGTCGCGGCGTGCGCCGCACGGTGCTGTTGTTCGCCGCCATCGCGGTCGCGATCTATGCCGGCTTCATCCTCAGCGGGGTGGTGTCCAGCGGCGTGATCGGCGGCGGGAGCGCGCCATGAGCGGCAACGGCACCGGCAGCCTGAAGATGGTGGGCGTGGCGCTGGGCGCCTTCGCCTTCACCTTCGCGCTGGTGCCGCTGTACCGGATCGCCTGCGAGAAGGTGTTCGGCGTGCGCCTGGAGCAAGGCCCGGCGGCGGCAACGGCCGCGGCGGCCCCGGTTGCCGAGCGCTGGGTGACGGTGCAGTTCGACGGTGGCGTCAATTCCAAGCTGCCGTGGGCGTTCCACCCCGAGCAGGCGAGCATGCGCGTGCGCCCTGGCGTCCAGTACGAGGCGAAGTATTTCGCCCGCAACACCGGCACCCGCGCGATCGTCGGCAACGCCGTGCCTTCGATCGCGCCGGCGCGCGCCTCGGGCTATTTCAGCAAGACCGAATGCTTCTGCTTCACCGCGCAGACGCTGCAACCGGGCGAGGCGCGCGACATGCCGGTGCGCTTCATCGTCGACCCGGGACTGCCGGCCGGGATCAAGACCCTGACCCTGTCCTACACCTTCTTCAAGAACGACGCGCAGACGGCCCAGCTGAACGCGCCCAAAGCCGCGTCCGACGTGCCACGCGCGGCCCCCTGATCGCACCACCTGCTCGAGTACGGAACCGGAAGACCACCATGGCCCAAGCGCACAGCTCCGACGCCCACGCACACGACGCGACCGTCTATTACGTCCCGCATGGCAGCCGCTGGCCGGTGATCGCCTCGGTCGCGCTGTTCTCGACCATGCTCGGCTTCGCCAGCTGGCTCAACGAGGCCAGCTGGGGCAAGCCGCTGTTCTTCGCCGGGCTGGTGTTCCTCGCCGCGATCCTGTTCAAGTGGTTCGCCGACGTCATCGGCGAGTCCGTGCGCGGCTACTACAACAAGCAGGTCGACACCTCGTTCCGGATGGGGATGATCTGGTTCATCTTCTCCGAGGTGATGTTCTTCGCCGCGTTCTTCGGCGCGCTGTTCTACGCGCGCCAGTACGCGATGCCGTGGCTCAACGGCGAAGGCGACGGGGTCATGACCAACAGCCTGCTGTGGCCGGAGTTCGCGGCCGGCTGGCCGAGCAACGGCCCGGGGGCGGTCGGCGGCCAGTTCCAGATCATCCCGGCGTGGGGCCTGCCGCTGCTCAACACCCTGATCCTGCTGACCTCGGGCGTGACCGTGACCATCGCCCACCACGCGCTGAAGGCGGGCCACCGCCGGCAGCTGCTGGTGTTCCTGGGCCTGACCGTGCTGCTGGGCGCGACCTTCCTGTACTTCCAGGCGGAGGAATACATCCACGCCTACACCGAGCTCAACCTGACCCTGGGCTCGGGCATCTACGGGTCGACATTCTTCATGCTCACCGGCTTCCACGGCGCGCACGTGACCCTGGGCACGATCATGCTGGCGATCATCTGGCTGCGCTGCCTGAAGGGCCATTTCACCGGCGAAGACCATTTCGCCTTCGAGGCGGTGGCCTGGTACTGGCATTTCGTCGACGTGGTGTGGCTGGGACTGTTCCTGTTCGTGTACGTGCTGTAACCGCGCCCGGCCAGCACCGCATCGCGCGTGCAGGCACGCGCGGAAACGAAAAAAAGGCCGGCTTCGTGCCGGCCTTTTCGCTTCACGGGCGGGGTCAGGGAGCGCGGCCGACGCCGTGCGGCGTGATCCAGCCCATGTAGATCGCCAGCGCCACCAGCAGGATCAGCGCGACCGATACCGCGATGCGCCTGGTCAGCGCGTTGACGGTGCGCTTGGTCGTACCCTTGTCGACCAGCATGTAGTAGAGGCCCGCGCCGAGGTTCCAGAGGATGACGCCCAGGAAAGCGATGATCAGCAGGGTCTTCAGCGAATCGTTCATCGGGTTGGCCTGCCAGCAGGGTGCGGGGGCGCGCCTGCTCGGCGCGATGCCGGCATTATCGCAGCCGCAGGCGGTACCGGGGTGAGCATCCGCCGCAACATTGCGTTCGGCTGGCTGCTGGCCTTGCTGGTGATCGCGTTGTTCACGCGGCTGGGTTTCTGGCAGCTGGGTCGCATGCACCAGAAGCAGGCCATGCTCGATGCGGTGCACGCGGTACTGCACGATCGCCGGCCACAGCCGCTGGCCGTTGCCGCCGATCCGCAGCGCGGCACCGCTTATGCCTGGAGCGCGGGCGCGGGCCGCTTCGCCGCGCTGCCGGCGATCCTGCTCGACAACCAGGGCCGCGGCGATCGCGCCGGAGTCCGCGCCTATCGCGTGTTCCAGCCGGTGTCGGGCATGCCGCTGCTGGTGGAACTGGGCTGGCTGCCGCTGCCGGGCGACCGTCGCCTGCCGGAGGTGCCGCTGCCGGCGACCACGCACGTTGCCGGGCTGCTGCTGCCGCCGCCCTCGGCGGGGATCGTCGACGTGCCCGCGGTCGCACAGCCCGACGGCACGCTGCTGGCGATCGCCCTGGACCTGCCGATGCTGCGCCACGCCTTGCGCTTGCCGGCGCTCGCGCCGCGCGTGCTCAAGCTCGATCCCGCGCAACGGCTCGCGCCCGGCCCGGCGTATGCCCGCGACCTCGACATCCTGCCCAACACGCTGCCCCCGGAACGCCATCTCGGCTACGCGGTGCAGTGGTTCGGGCTCGCGCTGGCGGTGCTGGCCACCGCGCTGGTACTGACCTTCCGCAAACCCGCCCGCACCCAGGGAGCGCGCACGCCGCGCACGCACGCATGATGACCGACGCCACCGACCTGCACGCCCGCCGCAACCGCATGCGGCTGCTGGCGATCTTCGCGCTCTTCCTCGGCACCATGCTGGTGGCCGGGGCGCTGCGCTTTTCCGGCTGGCGCCCGGCCGGCATGAAGAACCACGGTGAACTGCTGCAGCCGCCGGTCGACCTGCGCGCACGGGTCCCGGTGCTCGCCGACGGCAGCGGCTACCGCTGGAACCCGGCCGCGCGCACCTGGCGCATCGTGCTGGCGCCGCCTGCCGCTTGCGACGAGGCGTGCACCACGCTCGCCCGCGACATCGATGTCGTCTGGAAGCTGATGGGCCGCAACGCCGACAAGGTCGACGTGCTGTGGTTGTGCGCCGAACCCGGCTGCAGCCCGCCGCCGCCGTTGCGCGACGATCCGGCATTGCGACTGTTGCAGCCGGACCCGGCCTTGCGCGCCGTGCTGCCACGCGTGGACGCCACGTCCGCCGACGGCGCCCGCGGCGTGCCGGTGTACGTGGTCGATCCCAACGGATTCCTGATCCTGCGTTACCCTCCCGGCGCCGATCCCGCCGGCTTGCGCGCGGACCTGGCCAAGCTCCTCAAGCTGATCTGACATGAGCCCGAAACCGCGCCCCGTCGTGTTCCGCCTGCCCGGCCAGAAGCCGCCGCTGTACCGCCATTTCCACCGCATCGCCTGGCTCGCGTGCGCGCTGGCGTTCGCGGTGATCGTGTTCGGCGCGTTCGTGCGCCTGTCCAACGCCGGGCTGAGTTGCCCCGACTGGCCGACCTGTTACGGCCGCGCGGCGTGGCCGACCGCGGCGCACGACGTCGCCGACCATGCCGCGACCGCGATCCGGCCGCTGGACGCGAGCAAGGCCTGGCGCGAACAGCTGCACCGCATGCTCGCCGGTTCGCTCGGCGTGCTGGTGCTGCTGCTGGCATTGCTGGCGGCGCGGCGGCAGCGGCATGGCATCGTCCAGGTGCTGGTCGCGGCGCTGGTGGTGGCACTGTCGATCCCGCTGTACATGCGCGGCCAGCACCTGCCCGCGACCCTGCTGGCGGCGCTGGGCGAACTGGTGCTGCTGCAGGCGGCCGTGCGCTGGTCGCGGGCGGATGCCGCCAGTCCCGCGCAGGCCTTGTCCGCGATTGCTGCGCTGACGCTGGCGGTGATCGTGTTCCAGGCGTTGCTGGGCATGTGGACCGTCACCTGGCTGCTGAAGCCGATCGTGGTGATGGGCCACCTGCTCGGCGGCCTGGCCACGTTCGCGTTGCTGGCCTGGATGGCATGGCGCGCGACCGACCTGCCGATCCGCCTGCCCGACGCCACGTTGCTGCGCAGGCTGCTGCTTGCCGGGCTGCTGCTGCTGCTGGTGCAGGTCGCGCTCGGCGGCTGGACCAGTGCCAACTACGCCGCGCTCGCCTGCGGCACCGACTTTCCCAAGTGCGTCGGCCAGTGGTGGCCGCCGCACGATTTCCGCGAGGGTTTCGTGCTGTGGCGCGGCATCGGCGTGGACTACGAGGGCGGGGTGCTCGACGGCGCCTCGCGCATCGCGATCCACCTCGCGCACCGGATGATGGCGGTCGTGGTGTTCGCGTACCTGCTGTGGCTGGCCCTTCGGTTGTGGCGCACGCCGGGCATCCGCGGCGGCGGCGCCCTGCTCGCGGTGCTGCTGCTGGCGCAGGTGTCGCTGGGCATCGCCAACGTCAAGCTGGCGCTGCCGTTGCCGGTGGCGGTGCTGCACAACGCCGGCGCCGCGCTGTTGCTGTTCGTGCTGGTCGGCCTGCTGGCGCGCGTGCGCGCGCCCGAGGCGTGAGCGGGCGATGAGCGCGCAGCCTTCCGTCCTCCGCCAGTACTGGAGCCTGACCAAGCCGCGGGTGGTGGCGCTGATCGTGTTCACCGCGCTGGTCGGCAGCCTGCTGGCGATCGACGGCCTGCCCGATGCGACCGAGCTGCGCCACGGCCTGCTCGGCTTCCTCGGCATCTGGCTCGCGGCCGCCAGCGCTGCGACCATCAACCAGCTGCTGGATTCGCGCATCGACGCGAAGATGGCGCGCACCTCGTGGCGGCCGATCGTGGTCGGCCAGATCACGCCGGCGCGGGCACTGGCGTTCGCGGTGGTGCTGGCGGCGCTGTCGATGGCGGTGCTGCTGCTGTTCGTCAACCTGGTCACGGCGGTGCTGACGTTCGTGGCGCTGATCGGCTACGCGGTGATCTATACCCGCTACCTCAAGCGCGCGACGCCGCAGAACATCGTGATCGGCGGTGTCGCCGGCGCCGCCCCGCCGCTGCTGGGCTGGGCCGCGGTCACCGGCATGCAGGGGCAATGGGACTGGGCGCACGCGCTGCTGCTGGTGCTGATCATCTTCGTGTGGACGCCGCCGCATTTCTGGGCGCTGGCGATCTTCCGCCGCGACGACTACGCGCGCGCGATGGTGCCGATGCTGCCGGTCACCCACGGCGTGGAATACACGCGCTGGCAGATCCTGCTGTACACGGTGCTGCTGGTGGTGGTGTCGCTGTTGCCGCGGTTGGTGGAGATGAGCGGCAACTTCTACCTCGGCGGCGCGCTGGTGCTGGGCGCGGTGTTCCTGTGGCACGCCTGGAAACTGATGGACCCGCCCGACGAGTTATACGCGATGCGCGTGTTCAACTACTCGATCGTGTACCTGATGGCGCTGTTCGCCTTCCTGCTGGTCGACCATTGGCTGCTGCCGTGGTTGCGCCCCGCCGCAACGCTCGCGTTGCAGCCGGCGTAGCGGATGCCGCGCCGCGCAGCGCGAGCGGCGCCGGCGAGACCTGAAATCATGCAGCCATCGCGATAGCATGGCGCGCCGTGGCAACGCGGCAGCCGCAACGCAATGCCATGAGCCCGACCGACACCCCGCATCCGCACCTGCGCGACGACGCCAGCACCGATGCCCTGCCGCTGGCGCCGGCGCTGGGCCCGAGCCTGGATGCCGCGCGCATGCCGCGACGCTCGACCCTGGTCGAACCCCGCGTGCTGTTGGTCACGGCGGTGGCGGTGGTCCTGGGCGTGTGCGCGGCGTTCATCGCGCAATTGCTGGTGGCCTTGATCGCGCTGGTGACCAACGCCGCGTTCTACGGGCGCCTGTCCGCCGACACGGTGTCTCCGGCCGGACACCCGCTCGGGCCGTGGGTGATCGTGGTGCCGGTGATCGGCGGTTTGCTCGTCGGGCTGATGGCGCGCTGGGGGTCGCGCGCGATCCGCGGCCACGGCATCCCCGAGGCGATGGAGCAGGTGCTGCTCAACGAATCGAAGATCGCGCCGCGGATCACCTTCCTCAAGCCGGTTTCCTCGGCGGTGGCGATCGGCACCGGCGGCCCGTTCGGCGCGGAAGGGCCGATCATCGCCACCGGCGGCGCGCTGGGTTCGTTCCTCGGGCAACTGCTGCACGTCACCGGCGACGAGCGCAAGGTGCTGCTCGCCGCGGGCGCGGCCGGCGGCATGACCGCGATCTTCGGTTCGCCGGTGGCGGCGGTGATCCTGGCGGTGGAACTGCTGCTGTTCGAGCTGCGCCCGCGCTCGCTGATCCCGGTGGCGCTGGCGACGGTGGCCGCGGCCGGCGTGCGCTACGCGACCGTCGGCACCGATCCGGTGTTCGCGATGCCCTATGTCGCCGAGCCGGGGATGGCCGCGCTGGCGTGCTACGTCGCGCTGGGCGGGCTGATCGGACTGGTCAGTGTGGCGGTGACCCATATCGTCTACGGCATCGAGGATGCGTTCGAGAAATTGCCGGTGCACTGGATGTGGTGGCCGGCGATCGGCGGGCTGGCGGTCGGCATCGTCGGCTATTTTGCGCCGCTGACGCTGGGCGTGGGCTACGGCAACATCGAGGACATCGTCGCCGGGCATTTCGCAGTCGGTGCGCTGGCGTTCCTGTGCGTGATGAAGTTCATCTCGTGGTCGATCGCGCTGGGCAGCGGCACGTCCGGCGGCACGCTCGCGCCGTTGTTCACCATCGGTGGCGCACTCGGCGCGCTGGCGGGTTTCGGGCTGGTGGCGGTCGCGCCGCAGCTGGGCATCGACCCGCGCATCGCCGGGCTGGTCGGCATGGCCGCGATCTTCGCCGGCGCCTCGCGCGCGCTGCTGACCTCGGTGGTGTTCGCGTTCGAGACCACGCAGCAACCGCACGGGCTGCTGCCGCTGCTCGGCGGCTGCGCCGCGGCCTACCTCGTCTCGGCACTGGCCATGCGCAACACGATCATGACCGAGAAGATCGCGCGTCGAGGCGTGCGCGTGCCGACCGAATACGCGGCCGACTACCTCGAGCAGGTGCTGGTGCGCGACGCGGCCTCGCGCGATGTGGTGTCGCTGCGTACCTCCGACGAGCTCGGTGAAATACGCGCGCTGCTGAATTCCGGAAAGCCCGGGTACCAGCACCAGGGCTTCCCGGTGGTCGACGACGCCGGCCAGGTGCGCGGCGTGGTCACCCGCCGCAGCCTGCTCGATGCGTCACAACCGAACATGCGTCGCCTCGGCGACCTCGGCCTGCGCCCGCCGGTGGTGGTGCACGAGCACCATTCGCTGCGCGAAGCCGCCGACCACATGGTGGCCGAGGACATCGGCCGGCTGATCGTGGTCGGCGTGGACGCGCCGCATCCGCTGGTCGGCATCCTCACCCGCGGCGACATCCTGTCCGCGCACCGGCGTCGCCTGAAGGGCGCGCATGAAGGCGGACGGCACATCCGCATCCGCGAGACGCTGAAGCGCTATACGTCCTGAGAAGGCAGGCCGGACGTGGCCCGCAGCAATGCACGAAGTTCGTCCTTCTCGGCCTGGTCCAGGGTGGCCAGCCGCGCCTGCAATTCCTCCCGGCGTGCCTGCATCGCCTGGATGTTGAGCCTGGCGATGGCGTCGCGGAAGGTTTGCTCGCGCTTGTCGGCATCGTCCAGCACGCGTTCATCCAGGGGGGTTGCGACGGTTGCGTCCACGAGGGGCGCCATGGCGAGCCTCGGCAATGCCTTGCCTTGTTCGTCCTGCGAAAAATGTTCGAGGATGGCGCCCGTGGTGATGTCGGGACGCGAATGCACCAGCAGGACCATGTCCGTCAACAAGCGGACGCCCGCCTGTTGCAGCGTGGAGAAGCGCAGCGGAAGCGCCAGGGAGAGCGCGACCGAGGGCTGTTGCAGCAGCGCCGCAATGGCGGTCCGGATCGGGGACTGCCGGACGCCCTTTCCCGGCGCAACCTGCGCACGCGGTGCCGGCTGCTCCGCGCGCGCGCCCAAGCCGGTGAGCTCGGCCAGGCGCTGCTTCATCAGGTCGCCGAACGCACCCTCGGGGATCTGCGCCAGCAGCGGCTTGCAGCGCTCGGCCAGCCGCGCCTTGCCGTCCAGGGTGCCGAGGTTCACGTCCTTCGACATTTCCGCGAAGAAGAATTCCGACAGCGGCATGGCTTCGCGCAGGCGCATGTCGAAACCCGCGGCGCCATCCTTGCGCACGATGGTGTCGGGGTCCTCGCCCTCGGGCAGGAACAGGAACAGCGCCTGGCGGCCATCCTTCATCCGCGGCAATACCGACTCCAGCGCCTTCCATGCCGCGGCGCGACCGGCGCGGTCGCCGTCGAAGCAGAAATACACGTCCGGCGCGTTGCGGAACAGCAGCTCGGCGTGGTCGGGCGTGGTCGCGGTGCCGAGCGTGGCCACCGCCTGCGACACGCCGTACTGCGCCAGCGCCACCACGTCCATGTAGCCTTCGACCACGACCAGCCGCTCGAGCTTCGCGTTGGCCTGCTTCGCCTGCCACAGCCCGTACAGTTCGCGGCCCTTGTGGAACAGCGCGGTTTCGGGCGAGTTGAGGTACTTCGGGCTGTCCTCCGGATCGATCACGCGTCCGCCGAAGGCGATGGTGCGCCCGCGACGGTCGTGGATCGGGAACATCAGCCGGTCGCGGAACTTGTCGTAGACCGAGCCCTTGTCGTTTTTCGAGAACAGCCCGGCGCGCTCGAGCAGTTGCATCCGGCGCGGGTCGGTGCCCAGCGCGTCGCGCAGGCCGCTGAAGCCGTCGGGCGCATAGCCGATCGCGTAACGCTCGACGATGGCCGGATCGATCTCGCGCCGCGCGACGTACGCGCGCGCCTTGTCGCTGCCGGCCAGCTGCCTGCGGAAGAACTGCGCCGCCGCGTCCAGCGCCGCGTACAGGTCGCGGGTGCCGGAATCCTCGTTGTTCTGGCGGGTGTCGCGCGGCACCTCCATGCCCACGCGCCGCGCCAGCTCGTCGACCGCGTCGAGGAACTCGAGCCGGTCGTAGTTCATCAGGAACGAGATCGCGGTGCCGTGCGCGCCGCAGCCGAAGCAGTGGTAGAACTGCTTGGTCGGCGAGACCGTGAACGAGGCCGAACGCTCGTCGTGGAACGGGCAACGCGCGGCGTATTCCTTGCCCTGGCGCTTCAGCGGCACGCGCGTGCCGACCACCTCGACGATGTCGGTGCGGGCCAACAAGTCATCGATGAATGAATCGGGCAGCCGTGCCATCGTCTAGGCTCCAGTTCCAAAGCCGGTAGCCGTCCTTGAGCGGCGCGCGGCGGCGCGTTGGACCCGATCGCGAGCGAGTACTGTCGCTGCGCGGTCGTCGATGAAGGCGTCGGGGATGCGGGCCATGCAGGGTCAGGATGCCACGCGGGCGCTCGTCGTAGGAGCGGCTTGTAGCCGCGAGCTGTTGCCTCGGAACCATGCGCCTGGAGAGCTCGCGGCTATAAGCCGCTCCTGCAGGGCAGGGGGCGTCAGCCGGCCAGGCGCTGCTTCACCAGTTTCGAGACTTCGCCCATGTCGGCCTGGCCGGCCAGGCGCGGCTTGAGCACGGCCATCAGCTTGCCCATGTCGGCCGGGCCGCTGGCACCGGTTTCGGCGACCGCGGCGTCGATCGCGTCGAGGATCGCCGCTTCCCCCAGCTTCGCCGGCAGGTAGTGCTCGATGATCGCCATCTCGGTGTGCTCGATCGCCGACAGGTCGGCGCGGCCGGCGGCGTCGAACTGGCTGATCGAGTCGCGGCGCTGCTTGACCATCTTCTCCAGCACCGCGAGCACGGCGGGGTCGTCGAGTTCGACGCGCTCGTCGACTTCCTTCTGCTTGATCGCTGCGTTGACCAGGCGGATCACGCCCAGCCGGGTCTTGTCGCCGGACTTCATCGCGGCCTTCATGTCCTCGGTGAGGGTCTGCTTCAAGGTCATGGGAATCTCCTGGGCAAGGCGGCCGCCGGTCGCCGCCGCCAATGCGGCCTGGACATGGCGGTGTGGGAAACGGTACCGGCAAGAAACGGTACCGGTAAAACACGAAAAGCCGGCGCAGGGCCGGCTTCGCGGGTCACGGGGGCATTCGGCCGGGCCGAATGGCCGTGGCTCAATACAGGCGCTGGCGCTTGGTGACGTCGCGCGAGCTGCGGCGGGCCTGGCGCTTCACCGCGGCGGCGGCCTTGCGCTTGCGCTCCTGGGTCGGCTTCTCGTAGAACTCGCGCTTGCGGGTTTCGGCCAGCACGCCGGCCTTCTCGCAGGTGCGCTTGAAGCGACGCAGGGCAAACTCGAAGGGCTCGTTTTCGCGGACTTTGACGCTGGGCATGCGGAACTCTCGTGATTGGGTAGCCGGCAATGGCGGCGCGGGTGTCGCGCTGCCCGGCGTTGTGGCGGGATGCGCGCCCGCCCGGCTGAACGGGCGAGCCGCGTATGATACCGGCTCCCCTCCTCGTGGCGCAACCGCGGGCCCCCGGGCCGGTGGCGGGCGCAGACCGGAACCCCGAACCATGCGCGTGCTGGGCATCGAAACCTCCTGCGACGAGACCGGCGTGGCGGTCTACGACACCGCCCGGCCCGGGATCGACGGGTTGCGCGCGCATGCGGTCTACAGCCAGATCGCGCTGCATGCGCAATACGGCGGGGTGGTGCCGGAACTGGCCAGCCGCGACCACGTGCGCAAGCTGCTGCCGCTGGTGCGCCAGACCCTGGACGAGGCCGGCCTGTCGCCCGCCGACCTCGATGGCGTGGCCTACACCGCCGGCCCCGGCCTGGTCGGGGCGCTGCTGGTCGGGGCCGGGGTCGCGCGGGCGCTGGCCTGGGGGCTGGACCTGCCGGCGATCGCGGTCCACCACATGGAAGGCCATCTGCTGGCACCGCTGCTGGAGGCCCCGGACCTGGTGCCGCCGTTCGTGGCGCTGCTGGTGTCCGGAGGCCACACCCAGCTGGTGGCGGTCGACGCCATCGGCAGTTACCGCCTGCTCGGCGAAACCCTGGACGATGCCGCCGGCGAGGCCTTCGACAAGACCGCCAAGCTGATGGGCCTGCCGTACCCCGGCGGGCCGCAACTGGCGAAACTGGCCGAGCAGGGCACGCCGGGCCGGTTCCGTTTCGCCCGACCCATGACCGACCGTCCCGGCCTGGATTTCAGCTTCAGCGGGCTCAAGACCCAGGTGCTGCTGGCCTGGAAGGGCAGCGACCAGTCCGATGCCACCCGCGCCGACATCGCCCGCGGCTTCGAGGACGCGGTGGTCGACACCCTGGCGATCAAGTGCGAGCGCGCGCTGGATGCGGCCGGGTGCGAGACCCTGGTGGTTGCCGGTGGCGTCGGCGCGAATCGCCGGCTGCGCGCGAAACTGGCGGCGATGGCCGAAAGGCGCGGTGGCCGGGTGTGCTTCCCGCGCCCGGCGCTGTGCACCGACAACGGCGCCATGATCGCCTTCGCCGGCGCCCTCCGCCTGCAGGCCGGACAGCACGACGATGCGGCGGTGCGCGTCGCGCCGCGCTGGGATATGGCATCGTTGCCCGCGGTACGCGCCGGGGAGGGGTGATGGACAAGGCGGTCGACAAGGTGTTCATCGAAGGCCTGGAGATCCATGCCCTGATCGGCATCTACGATTGGGAGCGGCGCATCCGCCAGCCGCTGGTGTTCGACCTGGAGATGGCGTTCGACAACCGCCGCCCGGCCAACAGCGACGCGATCGCCGACACCCTGGACTACAAGGCGATCAGCAAGCGCCTGATCGCGTTCGTCTCGACCTCGTCCTACGGCCTGGTGGAAACGCTGGCCGAGCGCTGCGCACAGGTGGTGCTGCAGGAGTTCGAGGTCGCCCACCTGCGGCTGAAGCTGAGCAAGCCCGGCGCGGTGCGCGGGGCGCGCGCGGTCGGGGTGGTGATCGAACGCAGCCGCGCCGACATGCCGCGACCGGCTGCCGCCGGGGCGCCCGTTGCCGCAGGCGCGCAACCCGCGGCGGCGGCCTTGCCTGGCGCAGCTGCCGCCGCGTCGAAGGCGCCGGCGCGGCGCAGGCCGGCAGCCAAGTTCCGCAACGCCAGCAGCCGCGCCTACCTGAGCCTGGGCAGCAACATCAAGCCCGAGCAGAACCTGCGCGCCGCCGTCGCCGCGCTGCGCGAACGCTTCGGCGAGGTGCTGCTGTCGCCGGTGTACCGGACCGCGGCGGTCGGTTTCGAGGGGCCGGAGTTCCTCAACGCCGTCGCGGTGATCGATAGCGACATCCATCCGTTCGCACTCAACGACTGGCTGCACGCGCTGGAAGTCGCGCAGGGTCGAGACCGTCGCGACGCGTCGTACAGCAACCGGCCGCTGGACATCGACATCATCTACTTCGGCGACCTGGTGCTCGACGGGCCCGGCGATTTCCAGTTGCCGCGCCCGGAGCTGCGCCACGCCTTCGTGCTCAAGCCGCTGGCCGACGTCGCCCCGGATTTCGTCGATCCGATCCGTGGCGCCACGCTGGCGCAGTTGTGGGCCGCGCACCCGCAACGCGACACGCCGCCGCCGCAGGTCGAACTCGAGCTCTAGCGCACGTCGCGCCGTCGCGCACACCAGGGGAGGGATGAAGATGGGCAAGTTCTCGCGTAGCTGGTCGCTGGCCAAGGCCAGCATGGGCGTCCTGCGTTCGGACAAGGAACTGCTGGTGTTCCCGCTGGTGTCCACCGCGGTCACGTTGCTGGTGGCGGCGAGCTTCATCCTGCCGATGTTCGGGCTGGGCATGTTCCGCGACCTCGAGGCGCAAGGCGGCGGGATGCCTGCGATGTTCTATCCGTGGCTGTTCTGCTTCTACCTCGTGCAGTACTTCGTGATCTTCTTCTTCAACACCGCCCTGGTGGGCGCGGCGATGATCCGCCTGGACGGCGGCGACCCGACCGTGGCCGACGGCCTGCGCATCGCCCGCGGCAAGTGGCCCGCGATCCTCGGCTACGCGGCGATCGCCGCTACCGTCGGCATGCTGCTGCGCGCGCTGGAGCAGAAAGCCGGCTTCATCGGCCGGATCGTGATCGCCCTGGTCGGCGTGGCCTGGACCGTGGCGACCTACCTGACGGTGCCGGTGCTGGTGGCGCGCGATGTCGGCCCGATCGAGGCGGTCAGGGAAAGCGCCAGCCTGCTCAAGGGCACCTGGGGCGAGAACCTGATCGGCAACGGCGGCATCGGGCTGGCGTTCGGGCTGGTGAACATCGCGCTGGTGCTGGTCGCCGCCGGGGTGGTGGTGTTCCTGGCCACGCAGCAACTGCTGGTGCTCGCCGCGGTGGTGGCGGGTATCGCGTTGCTCGCGGTACTGCTGCTGGCGCTGGTGCAGTCGGCGCTGGCGGGAATCTACTCCGCCGCGCTGTACCGTTTCGCGATGCAGGGCGATGCGCCGGCGGGTTTCGACGCGGTGGTGTTGCGCGACGCGTTCCAGCGCAAGATGTAGGCACGCGGACGACGCGGGCGCGGCGCTACATCAGGTGGCGGCCGCCGTCCACGCACAACACCTGGCCGGTGACGTAGGCGGCATCGCTCAGCAGCCAGGCGACGACGCCGGCGATTTCCTCCGGCGTGCCGGTGCGCCCCAGCGGTGTCTTCGCCAGCAATGACCGTTGCAGGCGTTCGTCCGCGCCCGCGTCAGGCCACAGGATCGCGCCCGGCGCGATCGCGTTGACGCGAACCCGCGGCGCCAGCGACACCGCCAGTGCGCGCGTTGCCCCGAGCAGCGCCGCCTTCGAGGTTGCGTACACGGCCAGGTCCGCGCGCGGCTGCAGTGCGTACACGTCGGTGAGGTTGACGATCGCGCCGGCGCGCGCGGCCAGCTGCGGCGCCGCGGCCTGCGCGAGGAAGAACGGCGCGCGCGCGTTGACCGCGAACAGCGCGTCCCACTGCGCGGGCGTGGCGGTACCCAAGGGCGTCGGGAAGAAGGCGGAGGCGTTGTTGACCAGCGCGTCGAGGCGGCCATGGCGGCCCACTGCCTGCGCGACCAGTTCCGGCAGGCGGTCGAAGTCGGCCAAGTCGGCCTGCAACGGCAGCACGCTGCCGGGACGGATGGCGTCCAGCTCGGCGACCAGCGCATGCATGGCATCGGCCGACTCGCGGTAGTGCAGGGCGAGGTCGTAGCCGTCGGCGTGCAGCCGGCGCGCGATCGCGGCGCCGATGCGGCGCGCGGCGCCGGTGACCAGTGCGACCGGAGCGGTAGGGGCCGGGCTCATCGGCCCATCTTCGCATGCGCGCGGCACGGCGGCGCTCGGCGCCGGCGATGGCGCCGTTTATGCTGTCCGCCATGCACACGCCGCCCCCCGATGCCGTCGCGCAGGCCCACAGCGCGCACCTGCGCAGGATCATCCAGGAACAGGTCTTCGCCGCCGGTGGCGCGATCCCGTTCTCGCGCTTCATGGAGTTGTGCCTGTACGCGCCGGGCCTGGGCTACTACAGCGCCGGCGCCGCCAAATTCGGCGCGGCCGGCGATTTCGTCACCGCGCCGGAACTGGGGCCGTTGTTCGCCGCCTGCGTCGCCGACGCGGTGGCGCCGGTGCTGCGGCAACTGGGCCCGGGGGCGGATTTCTTCGAACTGGGCGGTGGCAGCGGTGCCTTCGCCGAGGTCGCGCTCAAGCGCCTGCTCGCGCTCGATGCGCTGCCGGCGCGCTACGCGATCCTGGAGCCCAGCGCCGACCTGCGCCAGCGCCAGCAGCAGCGCCTGCGTGAGCGGCTCAATCCGCTGCTGGCCGACCTGGTCGAGTGGCTCGACACGCCGCCGCAGGCACCATGGAACGGCGTGCTGTTCGCCAACGAGGTGATCGATGCGCTGCCGACGCCGCGCTTCACCCTGCGCGATGGCGAAGTGTTCGAGGAGCATGTCGCGCTCGACGGCGAAGGCAACTTCATGCGCGACGATCGCCCGGCCGATGCCCTGCTGGCGGCGGCGGTGCGCCACGTCGAGCGCCAGCTGGACGCGCCCTTCGCCGACGGCTACCGCTCCGAACTGCTGCCGCAACTGCCGTACTGGCTGCAGGCGGTGATCGGCGGCATGGACCGCGGCGCGCTGCTGTTCATCGACTACGGCCATCCGCGCCGCGAGTATTACCAGCCGCAACGCAACGACGGCACCCTGCGCGCGTTCCGGCGCCACCAGTTGTCCGACGATGTGTACGCGCTGCCTGGCCTGCAGGACCTGACGGCTTCGGTGGATTTCACCGCGCTGGCCGAGGCCGGCAGCGGCGCCGGCTTCGATTTCGCCGGCTACTGTACGCAGGCCAGTTTCCTGGTCGGCAACGGACTGCAGGAGCGATTGGCCGAAGCCGAGGCGAAGGCGCACGACGAAGCCGGGCGCTACCGGCTGCGGCAGGAAGCCAAGCAGCTGATGCTGCCCGACGCGATGGGCGAGCGCTTCCAGGTGATGGGCTTCCGGCGCGACGTGGAATTCGGCGTCGCCTTCCTTGCCGGCGACCTGAGCTGGCGCCTGTGACCCCGGCCGCGCTCAAGCCGTTGCGGCGGCCGTGGCTGTGGCTGGGGCTGTGGCTCGCCGCGATCCTGGCCGTGGTGGTCGCCTCGCTGCTGCCGGCGACGGACCTGCCGCCGGTGCCCACGGGCGCCGACAAGCTCGAGCATTTCGCCGGTTACGCGGTGCTGGCCGCGATCGCGGTGCAGCTGTTCGCGACCCGGGCCGCGCTGTGGCGCGCGGGCGTCGCACTGGTGGTGCTGGGGATCGCGCTGGAACTGGCGCAGTTCCTGTTCACCAGTACGCGGATGATGGATGGCCGCGACGCCCTGGCCAACGCGCTCGGGGTCGCGGCCGGGCTGGCAACCGTGCTGACGCCCTGGCGCGATCAGCTGCTGCGGCTGCAGCGGGAGCGCTGACTCCGCAGCGCCGGGAGCATCGCCGCTACGTGGCGGCCTGCGCCGCGGCGGCGCCATCGGGCGCCTGGCGCGCGGCATGGATCGCCGCGATCCGCGCCTTGCGCAACGCCTGGCCCAGTGCCGGTCCCTGCAGCTCGCGCCCGGCGAAGGCGGCCGCGCGCACGGACAGGGCCGCGGCCAGCAGTCGCTGCAGTTGCGCGGCTTGCGGATAGGCATCCTCGGCATGGCCGGCACGGCCGCGCTTGTCGGCTTCGCACACCAGCCCCAGCTGCGCGATCCAGCGCGGTTGCCGGAAGGCGTCGCAGCGCAGCAGCAGGTCGTGCACCGTGTCGTCGCGCAATTCGTCCAGGCGATGCACGTTGAGATGCTCGCGGCAGGCCATTTCCGCCAGCCGGCGATGGCCGGTGGGTACCCGCAGCCGCTCGCAAAGCGCGCGCAGCGGCACCAGCCCGGCGTGCTCGTGGCCGATGTGCTTCGGCAACACCGTGGCCGTCGTCAACGCCTTGCCGAGGTCGTGGGTCAACGCCGCGAAGCCGACCACGCCATCGCCGGGCGCAAGCCGCGCGGCCATGTCGCAAACCAGCTCGACATGCACGCCGGTATCGACTTCGGGGTGGAATTGCGCGCGCTGCGGCACGCCGTACAGCGCATCGACTTCAGGCAGCACCGTCGCCAGCGCGCCGCACTCGCGCAGTGTGCGTAGGAACGCCGACGGCGTGCCGCTGGCGAGCGCGCGCGCCAGTTCCTGCCAGACGCGCTCGGGGACCAGCGCGGCCAGCTCGCCCGACGCCGCCATCGTGCGCATCAGCTGCATCGTTTCCGGGGCAACGGCGAACCCCAGCGCCGCGAAGCGCGCCATGAACCTCGCGGCGCGCAACACCCGCAGCGGATCCTCGGCGAACGCGGCGCCGACGTGGCGCAGCACCCGCGCCTCGAGGTCGCGCACGCCGCCGAACGGATCGACCAGGTTCCCGGTTTCGTCCTGCGCGATCGCGTTGACGGTGAAGTCGCGGCGGCACAGGTCGTCTTCCAGCGTCACCGACGGATCGGCATCGACGACGAAGCCGCGATGGCCGCGGCCGGACTTGCGCTCGGTGCGCGCCAGCGCGTACTCCTCGTGGCTCCGGGGGTGCAGGAAGACTGGGAAGTCGCGGCCGACCGCGCGGAAACCGCGCGCCAGCATTGCCTCCGGCGTCTGCCCGACCACGACGAAGTCGCGGTCGCCCGGCGGCAGCCCGAGCAGCCTGTCGCGCACCGCGCCGCCGACAAGGTAGGCCTGCATCCGCTCCATGCCCGGATGATGCCATTTCGCGCCGCGGCGGTGCGCGGGTGCATCCGTGCAGGCTGGCAGCAGCGGCTTGCAGCGCAACCCGCCGGGCACGGGCAAGGCGGCAAGCGCTCGCGCCTGCAAGTCGCTCCTACCGGGCGGTGGTTGCCGCTTCGGGCTTGGCCAGCGCGCAGGTGAACTGCTTGCGTGTCCCGCCGGTGACGCCGCGCATGCGGTCGCCGAGCGGCACCGCGTTGCCGTTGAGGCGCCAGTCGTAGAGCGTGCTGAAGGCGAGCACGCGGGCGACGTAGTCGCGCGTTTCCTTGTAGCTGATGGTCTCGATCCAGAAGTCCGGATCCATCCCGGGGCGCTGCGATTGCCAGCGCTGCAGCGGTGTCGGCCCGGCGTTGTAGCCGGCGATGGCGAAGTAGGGCTTGCCACCGTACTTGTCCAGCATCTGCCGCAGGTAGGCGGTGCCGAGGATGATGTTGGTATCGGGGTCGTACAGCGACTGCGCGCCGCCCCACGGCAGCCCCAGCCGGCGCGCGACCTGCATGCCGGTGCCCGGCAACACCTGCATCAGGCCCATGGCATTGGCGCCGGAACGCGCATCGGGATTGAAAACGCTTTCGGCGCGGATCTCGGCGGCGACCCAGGCGGGGTCGAGGCCGTTCTTCGCGGCTTCGCGGCGGATCGTCGCATCGTGGTGCAGCGGGAAGCGCAGTTCGTACAGGCGGCGCTCGTCCGGCGTCTTGCCGAGGGAGAACACCGCGCGGTCGAACCAGCCGTTGTCCTGCGCCACTTCCACCGCCATCCGGCGCTGGTTGTCGTCGAAGCGCGACAGCGCCTCGTCCCATTCGCGCTGCGCCCAGCCGCTGCGATCGATCCGGTACAGGCCCATCGCGCGCACGATCGCCGGGTCGCGCGCAACCGCGGCCTTGGCGGCATCGCTGTCATGCGGCAACCACGGGCACAGCGCATATGGCGCATCGATGCGGTCGGCGGCGAGGAAGCCATGGAACTCCGACACCTGCGCGGCGCGACCATACGCAGCCTGCGCGCCCGCCTTGTCACCCGTGAGTTCGAGCAGTCGCGCCTCGAAGTAGGTCCAGCGCGAATCCGAGCGTTGCTTCGCGCCCATCGCGCGGATGGCGGCCAGCGCGGCCGGCCAGTCCGAGCGCGCGAGCGCCTCGCGTACCTGCCATTCGTGCAGGCGATCGTCATAGGACGATGCCGGGACCGCCGCCAGCCGGCGCGCGGATTCGGGTTCGTACGAGGCCACCGTCCACAGCGCGACCTGGTACAGCACGCGGCCGCGGTCGGCTTCGCTGAAGCCGAGCGCCTGCGCGTACTTCGGCAACTGCGCCTCGGCCGCCACCGGCACCGACTTCCCCAGCCGCGCCAGGCCCTGCGAGGCCACCCGGCGGCTGCGCTCGGTCTTCGGCCACGACAGCGCGCGCTCGTTGACCGCTTCCATGAACGATGCGTAGTCGCTGGCCAGTGCGTACTGTTCGGCGGGCAGGCCGCGCGCGGCCTCGCGCATCACCGCCGCATTCCAGTCGTCGGTGGCCTGGTCGAAACGCTCCCAGCGCAATGCCGGCGGCAAGCCACCCTTGGCGGCGAGCAGCGTGAAGGGCGCGGCGCATTCCTTCGGCGCCGGCTTGCTGCCGAGCGCGCGCCACAGCGCCTGCGCATCATTGGTCCATTGCGCGTCGGCGCCGCCGGCGGCCTGGCGGGCGTTCAACTCGGCGCAGCGCAACGCGGTGGCCTGCACTTGCGGTGACCACGCGGCGCGGAATGCGCGCCAGTCCTCGCGCCGCGACAGCGCCGCCAGCCACAGCTCGCGAAAGGCGGCGGCGACGGCCTGGCCCTTGTAGCGCGAAAGGAAGGCCTGACCCTGTGCATCGGGCAGCGTGTCGATGTCGCGCCTGAGCGCGGCGTATTCGATCCAGCCATACAGCGGGTGGCCCGACAAGCTGCCGTACTGCGCGGCATTGAACTGGCCGAGTTCGGCGGCCTGGATCGCCGCCCGCACCTGCGGCAGGCGTGGGTCGGCCTGTGCCGGCTGGGCGAACGCGGCGCCGGATCCCAGCGCCAGCACGCCTGCGAAAACGATGCGGAAAATGCGCGGCAACATGCGCCGGACTATAGCCGAGCGGAAGTGAACGCGACTCCACGTAGGTGTCCGCATCGTTGCGGAACAGCCAGCGCAAAAGTCTGGGCGACGCGGGTAGCGCCCGCCGGGCACCGGTCCAGGTTTCCGCGCCTTATGCTTCTTGCAAGTACCCGTCGGGGCCTGTTCAGGCCTGGCGCAGCGCCTGTTCCGGGATGTCGAGCTGGATCGACAGTGCCAGGTGGTCGGACGCCGCCGCCGGCAGCGCATGCATGCTTTCCTGCGCGAGTTCGCCGGTGACCAGGATGTGGTCGATCGCCTTCTGCGGGCGCCAGCTCGGGAAGGTCGGCACGCAGGACGCCGGAGGCTGCAGCCGCGTGCGCTTGTACAGCAGGTCCATTTCCGGGCGGTCGGGCAGGCAGTTGAAGTCGCCCATCAGCACCGCGTGCCGGCGCTCGTGCAGCAGCTCGGCGATGAAGGCGATCTGCGAGCGGCGCGAGGTCGCGCCCAGCGACAGGTGCGCGATCGCGATCGTGAGCCCGTCGTCGCCGTCGCCGAAGTGCGCCATCAGCACCCCGCGGCCGGCGATGCGGCCGGGCAGCGGATGGTCGACGACTTCGATCGGCTCCAGCTTGCTCAGCAGCGCGTTGGCGCTGGAAGCGACCCCGCCGACGCTGCGGTTGGGCTGGTGGCTCCAGTAATCGAAGCCACCTCGCTGGGCCAGGTAATGGGTCTGGTTGGTGAAGCCGGAACGCAGGCTGCCCGGATCGCTTTCCTGCAGCCCGACGATGTCGTGCTCGCCGGCCAGGCGCGCGATCTTGTCCAGCGCACCGCGCTTGTTGCCCGCCGGCAGCACGTGCGACCAGCTGCGCGCGACATAGTCGTGGTAGCCGCGCGTGCTGGAGCCGGCCTGGATGTTGGCGCTGAGCAGCTTGAGCCGGCGGGTCGCCATCGGGTTACTGCGCCGCAGGCCCCTGCGCCGCGCGTTCCTGCGCGATCAGCTGGTTGGTGATGCGCAGCATGTCGGGGTAGCTCTTGCCGAGCACCCGGTACTTGCCGTTGACCACGATCGTGGGCGTCCCGGCGACCCCGCTGCGGACCATGAACTGCTGCCCGCGCTTGACCTTGGCGTCGGTGGCGAAGCTGTGCATGGCGGCGAGGAACTGCTTGGGATCGGCGCCGTACTTGCCGTAGAAGGCGGCGACCGCGGCTTCGTCCGGGGTCTTGCCTTCGCCCGGCAATGTCTGGTCGATGTGGATCGCCTTGAACAGCGCGGTGTGGGTCCGGCCCACCAGCCCCATCTGCTCGGCGACGTAGAACGCCTTGGCGTACGGGATCCACTGCGGCCCGAACGGCGCCGGCACGTAGCTGAAGCGCACGTCGGCCGGGAGTTTCTGCTCCCACGCGGTCGCCAGCGGCTCGAACTGCGCGCACGCCGGGCAGACGTAGCCGAACACCTCGACCACCTCGACCTTGCCGTTGAGCGGCTGGTACGGCTGCCCGCCCTGGATCACTTCGTAGTCGGTGCCGGCGACCAGCGCCGGGCCGTTGTCCGAAGCCTGGGTGATGGTGTCGACGGCGGCAGCGGCGGCGGCGTCCACCGCGGGCGCGTCGGCGGCAGGCGCCGCGGTTTGCGCGCCCTCGGCCGCGGCCGCGGACGCCGCTGCGGCTTCGGCGTCGGCGCTCGGCGTGGCGGTGGCGGCGGGCGTCGCGGGCGCGGTGGCGTCGGCGGGTGCCGGCGCGTTCTGGTTGCACGCCGCCAGCATCAGCACGGTCAGCAGCAGGGCGAAGGGCTTCATCGGTCGGGTCTCCAGGAGGATTCGGGGCGAGGCGTCCGGGTTCGGGCTCAGTGCCTGGCGCGCAATTGCGCGATCAGCTGGTCGGCGATGCGCAGGGCATCGGCATGGGTGCGCGGGGTGATGCGGTAGCGGCCGTTGACGATCAGGGTCGGGGTGCCTTCGATGCCGCTGCGCAAGGCGAACTCGCGCGCGGCGCGCAACTGCGCCTCGACCGCCGGGCCGACCATGTCGGCCTTGAACCTGGGGGCGTTCAATCCCTGCTGGCCGTAATACCAGGCGACTTCGTCGATGGTGGCGTTGCGTGCCAGCAGGCCGTCGACGTGGACCGCGCGATAGACGCCCTCGTGGGTGCGTGCGACCGCACCCGCGGCCTCGGCGGCGAAGAAGCCGCGGGCGAAGGCGTCGCCGGCATCGAACACCGCCGGCACGTAGGTGAAGCGCACGTCGGCTGGCAGCTTGCGCGCCCAGGCCGACACTTCCGGCTGGAACTCGGCGCAATGCGGGCACCAGTAGCCGAATACCTCCGTGACCTCGATCCTGCCGTCGAGCGGGCGATAGGGCTGGCCGCCGTCGATCAGCACGTAATCGGTGCCTTCCACCGGCGCCGGCGTCGCCGGCGCGGCCAGGGCGGCCCAGGGCAGCATCAGGCAGAGCAGGATGGGCAGGAGTCTGTTCATCGCTCGGGATGTGGAGGTGCGGACGCCGGATAAAAAGACGCCGGCGCAGGAAGTCTGGCCGGCGGACTGATTCAAGGTCTGTGAAGGCTTGGACCGCTGCGCGCGGCCGGAGTTCACGATTGCGTCGGTGCCGGCGCTTCCGGGGCTGCCGGCGCCGGCTCGGGGGCCGGTGCCGGGGGCGCCGCCGGTGCGGGGGCGGGTGCGGGAGCGGCGGCCGGCGCGTTGGTCGCGGCCATGGCCTCGTCGCTGCGCGCGTGCAGGCCCTGCAGGTAGCTGGCCAGGGCCTGGATTTCCTCGTCGCTCAGCGGCTTGGCGACCGTCGCCATGACCTTGAACAGGTGCGGATCGGCCTGGGCCGTGGTGCCGGTGCGGTATTCCTCCAGCCGGCGCACGACGTAGGCCGACTGCTGGCCGCCGATGTGCGGATAGGCGGGTCCCGGGTTGCCGGCGCCGGTCGGGCCGTGGCACGCCATGCAGGCGGGGATGCCGCGGGCCTGGTCGCCGCCCCGGAACAGCTGCTGCCCCACCTCGAAGAACTTCATGCCCTTGTAGGGGCCGTCGGCGATCGTGCTGTCGTCGGCGATGCCGGCGCCGGCCTTCTGCTGGGCGAAGAACGCGCCGAGGTCGCGCATGTCCTGGGCCGACAGCGGCATTGCCATCGGCGCCATCACCGCGGCCATGCCGCCGCTGCGCTCGCCACTCTTGAACAGGGCCAGCTGCTGGGCGACGTAGCGCTCGGGCATCCCCGCAAGGCGCGGGTATTGCGGATCGCTGGGGTTGCCGTCCAGGCCGTGGCAGGCGGCGCACGCGCCGGCCTTGGTGGCCCCGGCCTTGGCATCGCCCCAGTGGGCCTTGGCCAGGTCGGCGACGGCGGACGCGTCGAGCGGCGCGGCCTGCACCGGCGCGGTTTCCGGCAGCGGCGTGACGGTGGTCTGGGCGAAGGCGACCGCCACGACACCCGCCACGAGGGTGGCGAGGGCAGCGATACCGTAGGCGCGGGCGTGGCGCATGCAAGGCTCCCGAACACGATGGACGGCGCGCCGAACGGCAGCCGCAAAGACCCGCGAATTATCGTCCCGGTGCCGGAACCGGTCAAACCGCGGCACGTTCCGGGGCCCCCTGCCGGCGCGGACGGGCGCGTCGGCGTGCGAAGCTATGCCGATGGCCGCCCCCAATCCGCTCGCCCGCGCGCAGTACCTGCTGGCCGCGCACAACTTCCGCCAGCTGCCGCCCGACGGCGGTTTCGAAGTCGCCTTCGCGGGTCGCTCCAACGCCGGCAAGTCGAGCGCGCTCAACGCGCTGTGCCAGCAGAATGCCCTGGCACGGGTCTCCAAGACCCCTGGCCGCACCCAGCAACTGGTGTTCTTCGAGATCCCGCCCAGCACCGACCGTTTCCTGGTCGACCTGCCCGGTTACGGCTACGCCAAGGTGCCGCAGGACCTGCAGGCGCACTGGCAGGCGTTCCTGGACGGCTACTTCGGCAGCCGCCAGGCGTTGCGCGGGCTGGTGGTGGTGATGGACATCCGCCACCCGCTCAAGGACTACGACCGGCAGATGCTCCGCTATGCGGTCGAACGCGGCCTGCCGGCGCACGCGCTGCTGACCAAGGCCGACAAGCTGTCCCGCGGCGCCCAGGGCAACGCCTTGCTGGCGGTGCGCAAGGAACTGTCGTCGGCGTACGGCGACACCGTCAGCGTGCAGACGTTCTCGGGCGAATCCAAGCTGGGCGTCGAGGAAGCGCGCGCGGTGGTCGCGCGCTGGCTGGAGCTGTAGCGCCGCTGCGGCGCCGCGCGCAGCCGGGTTTCCGGCGTCGCCACGGCCTGCGGGCCCCGTCGTTTGTCGCCAGGCTGTTGCGCGGTGTCAGACCGGCACGTCGAACAGCCGTCCGACCAGGGCCGCGGCCGCCATCGCCAGCGCACCCCAGAACACCACCCGGGACGCGCCCCGCGCCACCGATGCGCCGCCGGTCCTGGCCGCGAGCGCGCCCGACAGCGCCAGCGCCAGCAGCGTGGTCGCGATCGTCACCACCTCGACGCGGTTGGGTGGCGCCAGCAGTACCGCCGCGATCGGCAACAGCGAGCCGGCCGCGAACGCCGCCGCCGACGCCAGCGCCGCCTGCAACGGCCGCGCCCGCAACGCCTCGGTGATGCCCAGTTCGTCGCGCGCATGCGAGGCCAGCGCGTCGTGCGCGGTCAGCTGCTCGGCGACCTCGCGCGCCAGCGCTGGCTGCAGCCCGCGCTTGACGTAGATGTGGGTGAGTTCGAGCAGCTCGCTGTGCGGGTCTTCGGCCAGTTCGCGGGTTTCCTTGGCGATGTCGGCACGCTCGGTGTCGGCTTGCGACTGCACCGAGACGTATTCCCCGGCCGCCATCGAGAAGGCGCCCGCGACCACCCCGGCGATGCCGCTGGCGAGCACCACGCCATGCCCGGCCCCGCTGGCGGCGACACCGACCACCAAGCCGGCGACGGAAACGATGCCGTCGTTGGCGCCGAGCACGGCCGCGCGCAGCCAGCCCGCGTGTTCGGAACGATGGTCTTCGGCGTGCCAGCGGCGCATGGCCTGTCTCCGGGTGGGCTGCCGGCATCATCGCCGATCCGCGCCCGGTGCCGGCACATCGCCTGCACGCTGCGGCGCTGGAACGCTGCAGGCCAGGCCCGGCAACGCTGGCGCCGTGGACAGCGGGCTATAGTCGCCGTCTTGCGATGGCGGGCGGTCGCCCCCAGTTCGCACACCCCTGATGCGAGCGGCCCCGATGTCGAGCCCGAGCCATGTTGCCGAATCCCCGCTCACCGATCGCCGCGAACTGGTCGAGTACCTCGCCAGCGGCGCGCGCGCGCGCGACGACTGGCGGATCGGTACCGAGCACGAGAAGTTCGGCTTCCGCCTGGACGACCTGCGACCGCCGCCGTTCGATGGCGAGCGCGGGATCGAGGCATTGCTCAACGGCCTGACGCGCTTCGGCTGGGCACCGGTGCACGAGCACGGGCGCACCATCGCGCTGCTCAAGGACGACGCCTCGGTGACGCTGGAGCCGGCCGGGCAGCTGGAACTGTCCGGGGGCCAGCTGGAAACCGTGCACCAGACCTGCGGCGAGGTACACAGCCACCTGCACGAAGTCAGGACCGTCGCCGACGAACTCGGGCTCGGGTTCCTGGGCATGGGCTTCCAGCCCAAGTGGCGGCGGGAAGACATGCCGTGGATGCCCAAGGGCCGCTACGCGATCATGCGCGACTACATGCCCCGGGTCGGCAAGCTCGGCCTGGACATGATGACCCGCACCTGCACGGTGCAGGTCAACCTGGATGTCGGCAGTGAGGCCGACATGGTGAAGAAGTTCCGGGTGTCGCTGGCGCTGCAGCCCGTGGCGACGGCGCTGTTCGCGGACTCGCCGTTCGCCGACGGCAAGCCCACTGGCTACCTCAGCTACCGTTCCCACATCTGGACCGACACCGACCCGGACCGCACCGGCATGCTCGACTTCGTGTTCGACGAGGGCTTCGGCTATGAACGCTACGTCGACTACCTGCTCGACGTGCCGATGTATTTCTCCTACCGCAACGGCGAGTACATCGACCTTAGCGGCAAGTCGTTCCGCGATTTCATGGCCGGCCGGCTGGACGCGTTGCCGGGCGCGCGTCCGACGATGCGCGACTGGTCCGACCACATGACCACCGCGTTCCCGGAAGTGCGGTTGAAGAAGTACCTGGAGATGCGCGGCGCCGACGGCGGCCCCTGGAGCCGCTTGTGCGCACTGCCGGCGTTCTGGGTCGGGTTGCTGTACGACGATGCGGCGCTGGACGCGGCCTGGGACCTAGTCAGGGATTTCAGCATGGACGAACGGCACGCGTTGCGCGACGGCGTGCCGAAGCATGCGTTGAAGTTGCCGTTCCGCGGCGCCAGCGTGCGCGAACTGGCGCTGGAGGCACTGAAGATCTCCGCCGCCGGCCTGCAGCGGCGCGCGCGCCTCAACCGCAACGGCGCCGACGAGAGCATTTTCCTGGCGCCGTTGCTCGAATTTGCCGAGGCCAATGAAACCCCGGCCGAACGCAAGCTGGCGCTGTTCCATGGCGAGTGGAACGGCAGCGTCGACCCGGTGTTCCGCGAGTTCGCCTACTGATGGCATTGCGCGACCTCGAGTTTGCCGCCACCGACGAGCTGCTCCGCGACGACGTGCGCCGGCTCGGGGCGATGGTGGGCGGGATGCTCGCCCAACAGCAGTCGCCGGCATTCCTCGAACTGGTCGAAGCCGTGCGCAAGGCGGCCATCGCGCGGCGCGAGCAGGGCGCGCCGGTCGCGGCGCTGGCCGCGCGCCTGGCCGAAGTGCCGGCCGCCGACGTCGCTGCCCTGGTGCGGGCGTTCGCAGCTTATTTTGGCGCCACCAACATCGCCGAGCGCGTGCATCGCATCCGCCGCCGCCGCGACCACCAGCGCAACGACGAGGCGCCGCAACCGCAGGGGCTGGAAGCAGTGCTTGGTGAACTGCGCGAAGCAGGCGTCGGCCTCGACGAGCTGCGCGCCTTGTTGCCGCGGTTGTCGATCGAGCCGGTATTCACGGCGCACCCGACCGAAGTCGTGCGCCGCGCGCTGCTGGACAAGGAGCACGCCATCGTCGAGCGCCTGGTCGCCGATATCGATCGTGGCCGCACGCCCGATGAGCGTCGCGCCGACGAAGCACGAATCCTGCTGGCGCTGGCGTCGGCGTGGCAGACATCGGATGCGCCGCCGCAGAAGCCGAGCGTCGGCGACGAGGTCGACCATGTCGGCTTTTACCTGGCCAAGGTGATGTTCCGTGCGCTGCCGGCGTTCCACGAGGTGTTCGCGGACGCCATCGAGGCCGTGTACGGCGAACGCATCGAGGTGCCGGAAGTCGTGCATTTCGGCACATGGGTGGGCGGTGACATGGACGGCAACCCGAATGTGGGTGCTGGCACCATGCGCGAGGCGTTGCAGGCGCAGCGCGCACTGGCGCTGGAACAGTACCGGCGCGACGTGCGCGCGCTGGCCGGCGTGCTGACCCAGACCGTGGGCCGGGTTGGAGTGGCCGACGGGGTGCTGCAGGGCGTGCAGGCGTACGCCCGCGACTGGCCCGATATCGCGGCCGCATTCAATCCGCGCTGGGCGGACATGCCGTACCGGTTGCTGCTGGAGCTGATGGAAGCGCGCCTGGTTGCGACGGGCGCGGGAGATACGCGTGGCTATGCCGGCGTGGACGACTTCATCGCCGACCTGGAATGCATCGATGCGAGCCTGCACGCGCATCGCGGCGACCACGCCGGCCGCTTCGCGGTGCAGCGCGTGTTGCGGCGCGCGCGCAGCTTCGGCTTCCACCTGGCTGCGCTGGACCTGCGCCAGGATTCGGCGGTGCACGAGGAGGCGCTGGCCGGCGGCGAGGCCAGGGACGCGACCCTGGCCGTGTTCGCGGAGATACAGGCATTGCGCCGCAGCCATGGGGCCGGCGCCATCGGCCTGTACATCATCAGCATGGCGCGCAGCGCGGCCGACGCGCTGGCGGTGCTGGAACTGGCGCGCCAGGGTGGTTGCACCGAAGCCGATGGCAGCGTGCCGCTCGACGTGACGCCGCTGTTCGAGACCGTCGACGACCTGGAAGCCGCGCCGGAGGTGATGCGCGCCTTGTTCGACGACGCGGAGTACCGCGCGCACCTGCGCTCCCGTGGCGACCGCCAGGTGGTGATGCTCGGCTATTCCGACAGTGCCAAGGACGGCGGGCTGCTGGCCTCGCGCTGGGCGCTGCAGCGCACCCAGATCGCGCTCACCGCGCTGGCGCGCGGATCGCGCGTGCGCATCGTGTTCTTCCACGGCCGCGGTGGCTCGGTCAGCCGCGGCGGCGGCAAGACCGGGCGCGCGGTGCTGGCTGCGCCGCCAGGCTCGGTCGACGGCACCCTGCGCGCGACCGAGCAGGGCGAGGTGATCCATCGCAAGTACGGTATCCGCGCGCTGGCCATCCGCAACCTGGAGCAGGCGACAGCGGCGGTACTGCAGGCGACCCTGCGCCCGCGCGCGCTGGATCCGCGCGAAGGGCAGTGGCACGAGATCGCCGCCGGGCTCGCCCGGGCGGGGCGCGAACACTACCGCGCGCTGGTGTACGGCGATCCCCGCTTCGACGACTACTTCCGCGCCGCGACACCCATCGACGTGATCGAACGCCTGCACATCGGTTCGCGCCCGTCGCGCCGGCGCAACGCCGGCATCCGCGGCTTGCGCGCGATCCCTTGGGTGTTCTCCTGGGCGCAGAACCGCTCCGGCCTGACCGCATGGTATGGCGTCGGCACTGCGCTGCAGCAGGGCGTCGCCGAGCACGGCATGGCCACGATGGCGGCGATGGCACGCGACTGGCCGTTCTTCGCCACCCTGCTCGACGACCTGGAAATGACCCTGGCCAAGTCGGACATGGCGATCTTCGAGTGTTATTCGCGATTGTCCGGCGAACTGCACCAGTCGCTGTTCCCCGGCATCGCCGCCGAATTCGAGCGCACCCGCGGGTTGCTGCTTGCGCTGCGCAACGGGAATGCGCTGCTCGCCGGCGACCCGCGCCTGCGCCTGTCGATCCGCCTGCGCAATCCCTACGTCGATCCGATCAGCCTGCTGCAGGTCGACCTGCTGCAGCGCTGGCGCGCCGGCGGACGCCAGGATGACGGACTGCTCGACGCGCTCTACGCCACGGTGAACGGCATCGCCGCGGGCATCCAGAATACCGGCTGAAGACATTCAGGCCGCGACAGAAGGCACAGGATGGTCGATCCGGATTTCATGCCGGTGCCGGGACTCGCGCTTGCGCGCTGCTTGCCGCGGCCTTGCTGCCTGCGCCGGCAGCAGGCCCGGGCTTTCCGCCGGGGTAAGATCGTCGGGTCCCCGGCTGGTCCCACTGCAGGAGCGCCGCAATGAAATCCCGTGCCGCCGTCGCTTTCGCTGCCGGCGAACCGTTGAAGATCGTCGAACTCGATGTCGAGCCACCGCGCAAGGGCGAGGTGCTGGTGAAGATCACCCACACCGCGCTGTGCCACACCGACGCGTTCACCCTGTCCGGGGACGACCCCGAAGGCGTGTTTCCGGCCGTGCTCGGACACGAAGGCGCGGGCATCGTGGTGGAAGTCGGCGAAGGCGTGGCCAGCGTGAAGCCGGGCGACCACGTGATCCCGCTGTACACCGCCGAGTGCGGCGAGTGCCTGTTCTGCAAGAGCGGCAAGACCAACCTGTGCGTGGCGGTGCGCGCGACCCAGGGCAAGGGCGTGATGCCGGACGGCACCACGCGCTTCAGCTACAACGGCGAGCCGGTGTACCACTACATGGGCTGCTCGACCTTCAGCGAGTACACGGTGGTCGCCGAGGTATCGCTGGCGAAGGTGAATCCGGAGGCGAACCCGGAGCAGGTGTGCCTGCTCGGCTGCGGCGTCACGACCGGGATCGGCGCCGTGCACAACACGGCGAAGGTGCAGGCAGGCGACACGGTCGCGGTGTTCGGGCTGGGCGCGATCGGCCTGGCCGTCATCCAGGGCGCGCGCCAGGCGAAGGCCGGGCGCATCATCGCCATCGACACCAACCCGGACAAGTTCGCGCTCGCGCGCGAGATGGGCGCGACCGACTGCGTCAACCCGAACGACCATGCCGAACCGGTCCAGCAGGTGATCGTGGGCATGACCGGGTGGGGCGTGGACCATTCGTTCGAATGCATCGGCAACGTCCACGTGATGCGCTCGGCGCTGGAATGCGCGCACCGGGGCTGGGGCCAGAGCGTGATCATCGGCGTGGCTGGCGCGGGGCAGGAGATTTCGACGCGCCCGTTCCAGCTGGTGACCGGGCGCAGGTGGATGGGCACCGCGTTCGGCGGGGTGAAGGGGCGCACGCAGTTGCCGGGCATGGTCGAGGACGCGATGCGCGGGGACATCCAGCTGGCGCCGTTCGTGACCCACACGCTGCCGCTGGATCGGATCAACGAGGCCTTCGACCTGATGCATGAAGGCAAGTCGATCCGCGCCGTGATCCATTACTGAGCGCAGCGATGGAACGGATCGAGTCGCATGCCTGTTTCGACGGCCGCCAGGAAGTCTGGAGCCATGCTTCCGGCGCGCTCGGCTGCACGATGCGTTTCGGCGTGTTCCTGCCCCCGCAGGCGCGGCGCGAATCCTGCCCGGTGCTGTACTGGCTTTCGGGCCTGACCTGCACCGAGCAGAACTTCATCACCAAGGCCGGCGCGCAGCGCCATGCCGCCGAGCACGGGCTGATCCTGGTCGTGCCGGATACCAGCCCGCGCGGCGACGGCGTGGCGGACGCGGCCGGTTACGACCTCGGCCAGGGCGCGGGCTTCTACCTGGATGCGACGCAACCGCCGTGGGCGCCGCACTACCGCATGCACGACTACGTCGCGCGCGAGTTGCCCGGGCTGGTCGAGGCGAACTTCCCCGCCGGCGATGCGCGGGGGATCAGCGGCCATTCGATGGGGGGGCATGGCGCACTGGTGGCGGCATTGCGCAATCCCGGCCGCTACCGCAGCGTGTCCGCGTTCGCGCCGATCGTGGCGCCGTCGCGGGTGCCGTGGGGCGAGAAGGCGTTCGCGGCCTACCTGGGCGAGGATCGCGAAAGCTGGCGGCAGTGGGATGCGGCCGAGCTGGTCGCGGGCGCGGCCGAGCGCCTGCCGCTGCTGGTCGACCAGGGCGACGACGACGAATTCCTCGCCAGCCAGCTGCGCCCGGAACTGCTGCGCGCCGCCTGCGTGGCCGCCGACCATCCGCTGCAGCTGCGGATGCAGCCCGGCTACGACCACAGCTACTACTTCATCGCCAGCTTCATCGGCGAGCACGTCGCCTGGCACGCAGAGGCGTTGCGCCGCCCGGTCTAGGCCGGCCTGCTTCCGGGCAATGCCTGCGTGGCCGAGGCGGCGACGGGCACGAAGTCGGTGTAGGCGAAGCGCCCGTCCCGCAGTACCGTCTCGCCGCTGCGCAGCGCCAGTGGATGCGTGAACATCGGGCCCGCCGCGACGCAGGTATGGAATTCCCCGTTCTCGCCGCAGGGGTCGACACCCTCGGGCAACGCCGCCAGCAGGCCGGCATCGAACGCCCGTCCGGCAAACGCGGGATCGAGTTGTTGCGTATCCACGCAGCACAGGGTCGCGCGCAGGCCGCCGGCGATCATCGTGCGCGCCAGCGCCGCGGTATCGCTGCCGAACAGCGGGTAGTGCGGGGCCCAGCCGGCGCGCGCGCACAGCGCGTCGCGCCAGGCCTTGACGTCCTCCAGCAACAGGTCTCCGAAGGCGATGTCGCGCAGCCCCGGCCAGCGCGTGCGCGCCTGCGCCAGGGCCGCGGTGAACACCGCTTCGTAGGTCGTGTTGTCGGCGCCCCGGGGCATGCGCGCCTCGATCACCGGCAAGCCCGCCGCCGCGGCCTGTGCGTGCAGCACCTCGACGCGGATGCCCTGCATGGCGACGCGCCCATGCTCCTGCGTGATCGTGGTCAGCAGGCCGACGACCTCGACCTCGTCGCGCTGGCGCAAGGCGTGCAGCGCCCAGGCCGCGTCCTTGCCGCCGCTCCAGGACACGATCGCCATCGGTTTCGCCATCGGCGCAGCTTAGCCGACGCCTGGAAAAGGGCCGATCCGCGCCGAACGCCGTGCCTTCGCTGGCGCGGCGAGCGGCTCAGGCGCTGGCCACGTCCGACAGCGTCCAGTGGCTGCCGGCGAGCAGCCGCAGGCGCTGCTTGAGCACGCTGCCCGGGATCGTGGTGGTGGCGACCAGGTCGATGTGCAGGTCGTGCTGCTGGCCGCTGACGGTGGCGGCGGGATCGACGGCCCCGAGCGCGGGATCGACGGCATCCGGGTCGTCCTGCGCCATGCGCCAGCGCTGGAACAGCTCGTCGCTGCGCAGCGCCTGCTGCAGTTCCAGCGCCAGTCCGTCGGCGCCCTGCGCGCGGAACGCGAATGCGGGATCGTTGCCGCGCGCGCGTTGCGGGTCGGGCAGGCTGAGGTAGTAGCGGATCGGCATGGAAGGCTCGCGTGGCGGGGTTCCCCCAGCCTAGCGCGTCGGCGTCGGCGTGGCGTCGACGCGCCGCGCCCGCCGGATCATGCGAACGCGTGCGCTTCGGCGGCGAAGCCGACCACCAGCGCGCCCTTGCCGACGTTGACCATGCCGGTCAGGCCCATCACCGTCTCGAACAGCTCGATGTTGTAGCTGGCGCAGGTCACGCGCAGGTCGTCGTAGCCGGGCAGGGCGCGCATCTCCTCGAGCGCGCCGCCGTAGCTCAGGCACAGGGTCGGGGTCATCAGCCCGTTGCGGATGCGGTCGCCGGCGAAGGCGAACAGCCGCTGTGCCGCCGCGTCCATGCCCTTGATCTTGGCCACCGGCCCGGTCTGGCCGCGGTTGCAGTGCAGGATCGGCTTGATGTCCAGCGCGCTGCCCAGGGTGGCGCTGAGCAGGCTGACGCTGCGGTCGCCGCGCTTGCGGGTGCGCGCGCGCAGGTAATGCAGGTCCGGCGCGATCATGTAGGCGTGGGTGTGCAGCGCCAGGTTCTCCAGCCGCGCGCGGATCTTGGGCGCGCCCTCGCCGGCCTCGATCAGGCGCACTGCCTCGACCGCGGTGACGCCCTGCCCGGCGAACACGTTCTGGGTGTCGATCACGCGCAGTGCGAACGGGGTGTCGTGGCCGGCCGCGGCGCGGATCGGCCGGTATTCGTTGAGGATCGCGAAGCTGGCCTGGGTGGCGTTGTCGAAGATCGGGCTGCGGGTACGGGTGGTGGTCAGGCAGAACACGTAGTCGTAGTCGATCACCAGCTTCTGCAGGAACAGGTCCTGGATCTGCTGCACCGTGAACGGCGAGGTTTCCGCGTCGGCGCCGCCGCTGGCCAGGTGCGACTCCAGGAACTGCAGCGTGGCCTGCTCGTTGCGATGGTCGGTGAGGGTGGCCTCGCCGATATGCACGGTGACCGGCAGCAGGGTGATCCGGTGCTGCTCGAAATACCCGGCGGGCAGGTCGCAGGCCGAGTCGACCACCAGTCCGATGCGCATGCCGTTGCTCCGATGCGTGACGTAGGTCGCACGCTACCCGATCGCGAGCACGGTTGCATCCGCCCCGGGGCCGCGATGCAGGCGCCGGGTCGTGCGGCGTCCACCCGCGTCCGGCCCGGCATGGCCCACTTGCCGGCGGGGCGGCCGGCGGCGGACACTGCGCGCAGCAAGGACGGGCCCAATGAAAGGCAAAGAGCAGATCGTCGACAACTGGCTGCCGCGCTACACGGGCGTGCCGCTGGACGGCTTCGGCGAACACATCCTGCTGACCAATTTCGGCGGTTACCTCGGGCATTTCGCCCGCCTCACCGGCGCGCCCGTCGTCGGCGCCGAGCGGCCGATGCCCAGCGCCACCGCCGACGGCATCACCATGATCAACTTCGGCATGGGCAGTCCCAATGCCGCGACCATGATGGACCTGCTGTCGGCGATCGCGCCCAAGGCGGTGCTGTTCCTGGGCAAGTGCGGCGGGCTCAAGCGCAAGAACCAGCTTGGCGACCTGATCCTGCCGATCGCCGCGATCCGCGGCGAGGGCACCAGCGACGACTACCTGCCGCCGCAGGTGCCTGCGCTGCCGGCATTCGCGCTGCAGCGCGCGGTCTCGACCATGGTCCGCGACCTCGGCCACGACTACTGGACGGGCACCGTCTACACCACCAACCGCCGCGTCTGGGAACACGACGAGGCCTTCAAGGAACGGCTGCGGGTGATGCGCTGCATGGCGGTGGACATGGAGACCGCGACGATCTTCGCCGCCGGGTTCGCCAACCGTATTCCCTGTGGCGCGCTGCTGCTGGTCAGCGACCAGCCGATGGTGCCCGAGGGCATCAAGACCGAGGCCAGCGACGCCAGGGTCAGCGCCGAATTCGTCGAGCGCCACATCCAGGTCGGGATCGAGGCGTTGCGCCTGATCCGCCGCCACGGCAAGTCGGTGCGGCACCTGCGCTTCGACGAGTAGCGGCTTGCGCAGGAGCGCCTTGCAGGCGCGAGCTCCATCCGGGTTGTATCGGTCGTGCAAAAAGCTCGCGGCTGCAAGCCGCTCCTGCACGGCGGTATCCTCGCTGCTCCCCAAACCGAGGCGCGGACATGGCCACCCAGACCTATACCGGCAGCTGCCACTGCGGCAACGTCCGATTCGAGGCCGACCTCGACCTGGCCACGGGCGGCGGCAAGTGCAACTGTTCGATCTGCCGCAAGACCCGCAACTGGAGCGCGAGCCTCAAGCCCGAAGCGTTCCGCCTCCTCGGCGACGAGGACGCGGTGGTGGATTACCAGTTCGGCACCGGCAGCGTGCACTGGCCCTTCTGCAGGACCTGCGGGGTGCGGCCGTACGCCCATGGCGACATCCCGGAAGCCGGCGGCAAGTTCTACTCGGTGCAACTGGCCTGCCTCGACGACGTGCCGGCGCAGGTGCTGGCCGACATGCCGGTGCGCTACAGCAACGGCCGCGACAACGACTGGTGGCACGAGCCCGGCGCTGCCGAGAAGCGCTTCCTGTGACGGCGCGCGCATGATCGCCGCGGCGGACATCGTCGGGTTCTGGCGCGGGGCCGGGCCGGGCAAGTGGTTTGGCGGCGGTCCGGGCTTCGACGCCGAATGCCGCGCCCGGTTCCTCGATGCGCACCTGGCCGCGTCGCGGCGCGAGTACGACCACTGGCTGGCGGATGCGGAAGGCGCATTGGGACTGCTGCTGCTGCTCGACCAGGTCCCGCGCAACATCTATCGCGGCAGCGCGCACGGCTACGCCACCGATCCATTGGCGCGCAGGCACGCGGCGGCCGCGCTCGCGGCCGGCCACGACCAGGCATTCGAACCGGCGTTGCGCGCGTTCTTCTACCTGCCGTACGAACATTCCGAGGACATCCTCGACCAGCGCCACGCGCTGACGTTGTTCGCGGCGCTAGGCGACGACAACTACCTGGCCTACGCGCAGGCGCACCATGACGTGATCGCGCGCTTCGGCCGCTTCCCGCACCGCAACCTGGCGCTGGGACGCGACAGCACGCCGGACGAACAGGCCTGGCTGGACGCGGGCGGCGGCTTCGGTTGAGGGCAGCGCACCGGCAACGACCCGCCGTTGCAGGAGCGGCTTCAGCCGCGACCGTGCCCGGACCGGATTCGGCAACCGGGCAGAGCCAAGGCACCGCCAAGCGCTGCCTGACTCGCTTGCCTGTTATTGTGTCGCATGCTTGAGTCGTGTCGCGGCTGGAGCCGCTCCTGCACGGTGCAGATGTGCCCTGCTCAGTACTTCCCGATCGCGGGATCGGCGTCGGCCCAGGCATCGATGCCGCCGACGATGTTGTAGACCTCGCGGAAGCCGAGCTGGCGGAAATGCTCCGCCGCCTGCGCGCTGCGGTTGCCGTGGTGGCACAGGAATGCCAGCGGCGTATCCCTGGGCAGCGCCTCGAGTTCGGCGATGCCGGCGTCCAGGGTCGCGAACTTCGCCTTGACCATGGCGAACGCGCGCTCTTCGGGTGGGCGGACGTCGACCAGGGTGATCGCGCCGGCGGCGAGCTTGCCCGCGGCTTCCACCGGCGACAATTCGCGCACCTTCGCCGGCGCGTTGGGATTTTCGATCACCAGCCCGCGGCCGCGTTCGTCGTCGACCCAGTCGATCGACAGGCCCTGCGCGCGGCGCGCGGAGGCCAGGTCGAACTGCGCGCGGATGCCGTCGACCTCGACCGCGATCGCGCCGGCATCCACCGGCGCCAGCTGCAACTTGGCGTTGAAGCGCGGATCGACCTCGATCTTCAGCGCATGGCCGTCGCCGGCGTTGGCCAACGCCTCGCGCAGCATGGCGACGGCGTCGGCGGAAATCGTGATCGCCGGCGGGGTGCGGTCCGGTGCCGGCAGGCCGAGCGCGGCATGCAGTTCGCCGCTGTTGGCCATCTGCTCGACGATGTCGCTGCCGCCGACCAGTTCGCCGCCAATGTAGAGCTGCGGGATCGTCGGCCAGTCGCCGTACTGCTTGATGCCCTCGCGGATCTCCGGATCCGACAGCACGTCGACATGGGCGTAGCCATCGACGCCGGCCGCCTCCAGCGCCGCCACCGCCTTCGCGGAGAATCCGCACTGCGGCGCGCGCGGCTCGCCCTTCATGAACAGCACCACTTGGTTGGCGGCAAGCAGCGCATCGATGCGCGCGCGCAGGGCAGGGTCGAGCGACATGGGAGGCATCCGGAAACGTGGGGACACGCATTCTACGCCCCCGGAAAACCGCGCTCCCACTACCGGATTCCGGCCGGAACTGCCCGCAGGCCGATGTCGCCGCCCCTTCCTCGGGGCCGATGTCGCACGGCATGATGGCCGCATGACCGATCCCGCCGCGCGCGCCGCCTCGCCGCTGCACCGCCTGCCGCGCCACGTGTACGCGTGGCCGTGGCTGGTGCTGCTGTCACAGGCACTGGTCGCGCTCGCGTGGTGGCGGCTGGGGTGGGGCTATGGCCTGCCGTTGCTGCTGGCCAGCCATGCGCTGCTGCTGTGGGGCGTGCTGTGGCCGCGATCGCGACTGTATGGCCCGGCGCTGTCGCGACTGCCGACGCGCGAGCGCGTCGCATGGCTGACGATCGACGACGGCCCGTCCGCCGACACCGCCGCGATCCTCGACCTGCTCGATGCGCACGCGGCGCAGGCGACCTTCTTCGTGGTCGGCGAACGCGCGCGCGCGCGGCCGGACGCCGTGCGCGAGATCGTGCGGCGCGGGCACACGCTCGGCAACCACAGCGCGACCCATCCCTCGGCCTGGTTCTGGGCGCTGGGGCCGCGGCGGATGGCGACGGAGATCGAACGCACGCAAGCGATCCTGGGCGAAATCGCAGGGACCGCGCCGCGCTGGTTCCGCGCCGTGGTGGGGATGGCCAATCCGTTCGTGTCGGCGCCATTGCGCAAGCTGGGGTTGGCGCGGGTGGCGTGGAGCGCGCGCGGCTTCGATGCCGTGGCCGCGGATCCGCGGCGGGTCGTCGCCCGGATCGAGCGCACGCTCGCGCCCGGTGCCATCGTGCTGCTGCACGAAGGCGCGGCGCATGGCCGCAATGTGGAAGCCATCGCGCTGCTGCTGCAACGGTTGGATGCGCTGGGCTATCGCTGCGTGCTGCCGGAAATGCTGGAGGCCGAGACCGGCGCCTGCCGCGCGCCGGAACTGTCGTAGCAGAGGCGGCTTCGATTGTGGGAGCGGCTTCAGCCGCGAGCCCTTGTGGTGAAAAGCTCGCGGCTGAAGCCGCTCCCACAGGAGGATACGCCTCCTACAGGGGCCGGGTCGCGACGACGCGCCAGTTGTTGAACGGCGTGTTGCCGTACAGCGGGGTGAATTCGCAGCGCAGGCCCGCGGCCTCGAAGCGCGCGCGCAGCGCGTCGGCGTCGGGATAGCGCTGCGGCCCGGCGTTCATCCAGCCCATCAGCCGCGACAGCGCATCGATCCGGCGCGTGGTCCGCGCCCGCGCGCTGCCATCGTCCAGTCCGGTGCGCAGCAGCAGCCGCGCGCCGGGCACCAGCATGGCGATGGCGGCATCGAGGATGCCGTCCTGCGCCTGCGCCGGCACGAACTGCAACACGTCGAGCAGGGCGACGCTGCCGCGGTGCGGCGGCAATCCGGTGGCGAGGTCCATGCAGTCGAACTCCACGTCGGCAAGCCCGGCGCTGCCGGCCGCACGCCGCGCTTGCGCGATCTTGCCGGCGTCGTTGTCGACCCCGCGATACGGCAGCGCGACGCCTGCGGCGCGCAGCGCATGGGCGAACAGGCCGATGCCGCAGCCCAGGTCCAGCAGCGGCGCGTGGCTGCCGCTCAGCGCGTCGACCATGCTCGGGTACAGCGGATCGCTGCCCAGCTTGGCGCGCGCGTAGTAGTAGTGTCCGCGATTGCCGTACCAGCGTTCAGGCAGGAAGGCGCGGGCGATGCGGACCGATGTCGCGCGGTCGAGCGGGCGGCCGGTGGCGATCGGCGCGGCCGTCATCGCGGCGCCAGCAACCGGCGCGCCGCGGGCAACGCCTGGCGCGCCCAGTCCGCGTGCGCGCGCGCCGACGGATGCAGGCCGTCGTCGGCGAGCATCGACGCATCCGCGCCATGCGCGCGCGACACCGTGGTGATGTCGACGAAGGCGACGCCATGCGCGGCGCAGATGGCGCGCGCCGCGGCGTTGAAGGCATCGAGCTCGCGCGCGATCGCATCGGGGTCGCGGCCGGATTCGCGGCCGAAACGGGTCGCGCCCCAGTCCGGGATCGACAGCACCAGCACCCGCCCGGCATCGCCGCCGGCAAGCCCGATCGCGCGCTCCAGCAGCGCCGTGAACTGCGTGCGGTACTCGTCGAGGTCGCGGCCGCGATACTGGTTGTTGACGCCGACCAGCAGGCTGACGAAGTCGTGATCGCCAATCGGTTCGGCCGCATCGATCGCCGCCGCCAGTTCGTCGGTGGTCCAGCCGGTGGTGGCGATGATGCGCGGATCGGCGAGCGCGACGCCTTCGGCCCGCAATGCGCGCGCCAGCTGCAGCGGCCAGCGGTCGTCCCCGGCCACGCCTTCGCCGATGGTGTAGCTGTCGCCGAGCGCGAGGTAGCGCAGGCCGTCGGCGCTTGCCGGCGCGCCATCGGCCACGTGGCCGGCCAGCATGCCCAGCGCCAGCGGGCCCAGCGCCATGGCGTCAGGCCACCGCGGCGTCGCGCGCGGCGGCATCGCGGCCGCCCGCCTGCGCGCGCCGCTCCAGCACCCGCTCGATCCGCGCGAACACTTCGCGCAGCAGCGGTGCCTCGGGCAGCAGGGTGACCCGGAAGTGGTTGCGGTACGGGACGTTGAAGCTGGAACCAGGCACCACCAGCACGTCCTCTTCCTCGAGCAGCTGCAGCGCGAAGGCGTGGTCGTCGAAGCCGCGCGCGGCCGCGCCGACCACCGCGGGGAAGCCGTACAACGCACCCTGCGGCGCCACCAGTGCGAGGTGTTCGCTGGCGTCGCAGCATTCGACCAGGGCGCGCCGGGTCTCGTGCAGGCGCCCGCCCGGCGCCACCAGCGCGCCGATGGTGTCGATGCCGAACAGGGCCTGTTCGATCGCGAACTGCCCGGGCACGTTGGCGCACAGGCGCAGCGCGCCGAGCAGGTCCATGGCGTGGTGGAAGTCGCCGCTGGCCAGCGGATCGCCGCTGAGCACCGCCCAGCCCACGCGCCAGCCGCAGGCGCGGTGCACCTTCGACAAGCCGCCGAACGACAGGCACGGCAGCTCGCCGGCCAGCGGCGCCAGCGGCTCGAAGCGCGCCTCGTCATAGAGGATGCCGTCGTAGATCTCGTCGGCCATCAGCAGCAGGCGGTGCCTGGCGGCGATGGCGACGATGCGCTCGAGCAGCGCGCGCGGATAGGCGGCGCCGGTCGGGTTGTTGGGGTTGATCAGCACGATCGCACGGATGCGTGGCGTCACCAGCGCCTCGATCTCGTCCGGATCGGGCAGGAAACCGTTCTCCGGCGCGCAGCGGTAATACACCGGGCGGCCGTCGTTGAGGATGGTGGCCGCGCTCCACAACGGATAATCGGGCGAGGGCAGCAGCACTTCGTCGCCGGGATTGAGCAGCGCGCGCAGCGACAGGTCGATCAGTTCGCTGACGCCGTTGCCGATGAAGACGCGCTCGGGCGAGGCGTTGGGCGTGCCGCGGCGGCGATGGAATTCGGCGATCGCCTCGCGCGCCGCCGGCAGGCCCTGCTGGTGGGTGTAGGGATCGGTGTGCGCGATCTGGCCGGCGATCGCCTGTTGCAGGTGTTCCGGGGCGCGGAATCCGAACGCGCCGGGGTTGCCGATGTTGAGCTTGACCAGGCTGCGGCCCCGGGCTTCCAGCTCGCGCGCGCGGCGGGCGAGTTCGCCGCGGATCTCGTAACGGACTTCGGACAGGCGTTCGCGGGTCTTGAGGCTGGGCGGGGACATCGGTGGCGGCAGGGCGACGGGCCTGCCAGCCTAGCCGATCCGGCCGCCGTCGCGGCGAGCACACGCGATAGAATCCGGGCATGCGCCCTTCCCGCCGCCACGCTTGAATTCCGGCTCCGCCGCGAGCCGCCGGCCGCGCGCGGCCAGGTCCGCGCCGGGTCGGCCCCCGCTTGCGATGCCGCTGCACCGCGCCGCCGCGCGCGTCGATATACGCTTGCCGGCATGACTGAAGATTTGGCCGGTTTGCGTGCCATCGGCTGGCCTTACCCCGGCCCCGTCACCGACCCGCAATGGGCCGCCCTGCTGGCCGCGCATCCGTTGGCGCGGCCGGCGCGGGTCACCGAGCAGCACCGCTCCGGCTACGTCGTCGCCGAAGGCGTGGAGGCGGGCGTCGCGGTCGAGTCGCCGCCGGACTGGCAACGCCCGCCCGGCTACCGCAAGGGCATGGTGCCGGCCGAGCAGCGCGCCGCGGTCGGCGACTGGGTGCTGGTCGAGGCCGGCAAGATCGTGGCCCTGCTGCCGCGGCATTCGGCGATCAAGCGCGGCGCCGCCGGCGAGCACTACAAGCAGCAGCTGATCGCGGCCAACATCGACACCGTGTTCGTGGTCTGCGGGCTGGACGCGGACTTCAACCCGCGCCGGATCGAGCGCTACCTGCTGCTGGTGCAGGGCAGCGGCGCCGGTGCGGTGGTGGTGTTGACCAAGGCCGACCAGGCCGCGGCGGGCAACCCGGACGCGATTGCCGAAGCGCTGGCCGCGCTCGCCGGCACCGCCGCACAGGGCGCGGCGGTGGTCGCGCTCAACGCCAGGGACCGCGACGATCTCGGCGCGCTCGCGCCGTGGCTGCAGCCCGGCCGCAGCATCGTGCTGGTGGGGTCGTCGGGCGCCGGCAAGTCGACGCTGACCAACACCCTGCTCGGGGTGGAGCGGATGAAGACCGGGGCCGTGCGCGACAGCGACGCCCGCGGCCGCCACACCACCACCCATCGCGCGTTGATTCCGCTGCCGTCCGGCGCCTGCCTGATCGACACCCCGGGCATGCGCGAACTCAAGCCGACCGGCGAGGAAGACGTCGCCGAGAATTTCTCCGACATCGAGGCGCTGGCCGAACAGTGCAGGTTCCGCGACTGCAAGCACGAGCGCGAACCCGGCTGCGCGGTGCGCGCCGCGCTCGAGGCCGGCACCCTGGACGGCGAGCGCTACGCCAACTTCCTGAAGCTGCGCGACGAGGTCGCCGGCGCCGCCGGCAAGCTGGCCAACCGGATGGCGCAGAAATCCGACGAGAAGGTGCAGGGCAAGGCATTGCACAAGCGGCTGGACGAGAAGTATGGACGCCATTAGGCCTCCGGGCGGGGGCGGGCGACGCACGCGCAACGCTGCGTTCCCGGCCATCGCCAACGCGGCGGGGGAGCGCCGGTGGATTCCCGCGGTGCCGGCACGCGACTCCCGCGACGCAGCCGGGATGACGGGCGCCGCGGGCGCCCGGGAATGCTGATGCCCCCGGCGCCCGAGGTCGCCCACCACGCCACGCTCGACGCACGCATGGTCCGCGCCGCGCGCGGGATCAAGCTGCTGGGCCTGGTCAGCTGGCCGATGGAGGTGCAGCAGGCGTTCCTGGCGCAGCGCGCGGCCGGCAATACCGCGCTTCCGCGCTTCGATTACCCGAAACACGATTTCAGCGAGGCGCGGCGCGAGCTGGACGCGATCGCCGCCGCCGCCGACCCGCAGCACCCGCTCGGGCGCTACCTGGCCGAATCCGCGCGGGCCTGGGCGATCGCCGCCGAACTGCTGGAAGCGCTCGGCAGCGCCGCCGTGACCACGCATTCGCAGCGGCTGTTCGGTCGCCCCGACGAGCCCTTGCCCGGCAACGGCCCGAGCACGCGCGAGGCGGCGCGCCATTTCATCGCCATCGCCGACGAACTCGACCGCGAACTGCTGGCGCCGTCCGAGCAGGTCGCGATTTCGGCCACCGCGCTGCAACTGCAACTGCAATCCGACCTCGACGACTTCTTCAACCAGCGCGTGATCGAGGTGGTGCTCGACCCGAGCCTGATCGCCAAGGCCGCCGCCGGCGCCACCCGCATCCGCCTGCGCGCCGGTGCCGCGTTCAGCGACTACGACCGCCACCAGCTGCTGCAGCACGAGGCCTTCGTGCATTCGCTCACCGCGCTCAACGGCCGCGAGCAACCGCTGCTGCAGAGCATGGCGCTGTCCTCGCCGCGCACCACCGCCACCCAGGAAGGGCTGGCGACGTTCGCCGAGCAGATCACCGGCAGCATCGACATCGAGCGCATGAAACGGGTGTCGCTGCGGATCGAGGCGGTGGCGATGGCGCTGGACGGCGCCGACTTCGTGCAGGTGTTCCACTATTTCCTCGACGCCGGCCAGGACGAGGTCGAGAGCTTCTCCTCGGCGCAGCGGGTGTTCCGCGGGGTGCCGCTGACCGGTGGCGCCGCGTTCACCAAGGACACCGTGTACCTGCGCGGCCTGATCGGCGTGCACACGTTCTTCCGCTGGGCGTTGCGCCAGCGCAAGCTGCGGCTGTGCCGGCAGCTGTTCGCCGGCAAGATGACCCTGGCCGACGCCACCCGCTTCGAGCCGCTGTTCGACGCCGGCGTGCTACTGCCGCCACGCTGGCTGCCGCACTGGCTGTCGCGGGCCAACGGCCTGGCCGGGATGCTGGCGTTCTCGCTGTTCGCCAACCGCATCCGCCTGGACGCGATGTCCGACGCGCCGCCGCTGCTGGCGACGCAATAGGGGCAGACCTACGGCGGCGCGATGTGGCCGTCCGCGGTGATCACGGCATCGGCCGGCGCGTCGCCCGCCACCAGTTGCACGCGCCTGCCGATCGGGATGCCGCGATAGCTCGGGATGTCGTGCGTCAGCCGCTCGAAGATCCAGGCGTCGTCCTCGGCCTCGGCGGCCACGCGCAGGCGCAACGGCGTGGCGCCGCTTGCCCGCGCCGCATGCGCGGCGACCGCCTCGGCCAGCGCCGGGGAAAACACCGCCTGCACGTCCCCGGCATGGCGCATCTTGCGCATCACGTTGGCGCCGTGCCACAGGCATAGCAGCGCGCACAGAGCGATCACGCCGCGGCCCCAGCGCGGTGCCCGTGGCCACGCCGCGGCGACCGCCATCGTCGTGACCGCGGCGTAGCCGTAGCCATAGTGGTTCCAGCTGCTGCCCAGCGGCAGCACCGGCGCCAGCGCGGCGATGCCGCCGAGCAGGAAGATCGCGGCCAGGCGCGGGCGGCTGCGCCACAGCACCGCCAGCAATGCCAGCCACAGCACGCCGGCCACGACGATGCGGCTGGTGATGCCGCGCGACAACGTCAGGAAGGTCTCGAACGCGTTCGGCACGAACGCGAACAACTGGTATTCGAGCCAGCGCAGCGGTGCGTGCGCGGCACTCACCACGTACAAGCCGCCATCGCGCGGCGCGTGCAGCAGCACGCCGACGCGCAGCGCGAGGTAGGCCGCCACCACCGCCGCCGACGCCAGCGTCGCCGCGGCCCAATGGCGCTTGCGGCCATCGAACCACCACGCCAGCGCCAGCAACGCCGGGATCGCCGCCGCCGCTTCCTTCGCCAGCAGGCCGATCGCGCTGAACGCGGCCGCGGCCAGCGCCGCCACCGCCGGCCGCGGCCAGCGCGTCGCCACCAGCCCGGCCAGCAATGCGCAGCCCAGCCACGCGAGGTCGCCGATGGTCCCGACCCAGCCGTGCACGTAGCTCGCAAACGGCCCCAGCGCGAACACCAGCGCGCCCGCGGCCGCCGGCAGCGCCGCCACCCCGAATCGCCGCGCCAGCACGCACAGCAGCGCCGCGTTGCCCGCGCCCCAGGCCACCAGCAGCGCATGGAAGGCCTGCGGCTGCGCGAACAGCTGCCGCGACAGCCACATCCACAGGTTGAAGGTCAGTGGCCGGTACTGGAACGCGTCGATCGCGCCCCACGAAAACCACGGGATCGGCCCCGCCTCGCCTGCCGTCGCCGCCCACTGCAACTCGTCATGGCTGAAATAGCCGGGATTGGCGATCAGCGTCCATTGCCCGAGCAGCGCCAGCGCGAACACCAGCAGCGGCGACCAGCGCGCCAGCCCTGGCCGGGCGCGCAACGGTGGCCTCGCCGGTTCCATCGAAATCGCCATGCCGCCTCCGCCTGCGAACGCCGCATTCTGCGCGATCGGCGCCGGCGGCGGCCATCGCCGCGCGACCGGCGCCGCCGGGGTGTCGCCGGAAGCGGCTAGAATCGAATGCCCGACCGAGGTTCGTGATCCGATGTCCGACACGCCTGCTCCAGGTTCCCCCGGTAACCCGTCTTCGGGTTCGCTGCCCGCGAGCCCGGCGAACCCGAGCGAGAACTTCCAGCAGGCGGCGCTCGACTACCACCGTTTCGCGCCTCCCGGGAAGATCAAGGTCGTCGCCACCAAGCCGATGGTCACCCAGCGCGACCTCGCGCTGGCGTACTCGCCGGGCGTGGCCTACGCCTGCGAGGCGATCGTCGCCGACCCGAACCAGGCCAGCGCGCTGACCGCGCGCGGCAACCTGGTCGCGGTGATCACCAACGGCACCGCGGTGCTGGGCCTCGGCGACATCGGCCCGCTGGCCGGTAAGCCAGTCATGGAAGGCAAGGGCATCCTGTTCCAGAAGTTCGCCGGCATCGACGTCTTCGACATCGAGTTGAACGAGCGCGACCCGGACAAGCTGGTCGACATCATCGCCGCGATGGAGCCGACCTTCGGCGGCATCAACCTCGAGGACATCAAGGCGCCGGAGTGCTTCATCGTCGAGCGCAAGCTGCGCGAGCGGATGAACATCCCGGTGTTCCACGACGACCAGCACGGCACCGCGATCATCGTCGGCGCCGCGATCTACAACGCGCTGGAAGTGGTCGGCAAGAAGATCGAGGACGTCAAGCTCGCCACCGCCGGCGCCGGCGCCGCCGGCATCGCCTGCCTGGACATGCTGGTGGCGCTGGGCATGAAGCCGGAGAACATCCTGGCGGTGGACCGCGAAGGCGTGCTGTACACCGGCCGCGCGCACCTGGACCCGGACAAGCAGCGTTACGCGCGCGACACCGACAAGCGCACGCTCGGCGAGATCGTCGCAGGCGCCGACATCTTCCTCGGCCTGTCCGCCGGCGGCGTGCTCAAGCCGGAGATGCTGGCGACGATGGCGCCGCGGCCGATCATCCTCGCGCTGGCCAACCCGAACCCGGAGATCCTGCCGGAAGACGCCAAGCGCGTGCGCCCCGACTGCATCATCGCCACCGGCCGCAGCGACTATCCCAACCAGGTCAACAACGCGCTCTGCTTCCCCTACATCTTCCGCGGCGCGCTGGACGTCGGCGCCAGGGAAATCAACGAGGCGATGAAGCTCGCCTGCGTGCGCGCGATCGCGCAGCTGGCGCGCATGGAAGCCGGCGACCTGGCCGCGGCCTACGGCGGCGACATCCCGAGCTTCGGCCCGGACTACCTGATCCCGCGCCCGTTCGACCCGCGCCTGCTGGTGATGCTGGCGCCGGCCGTGGCGCGCGCGGCGATGGAATCTGGCATCGCCACGCGCCCGATCGCCGACTTCGACGCCTACGAGGAAACGCTCGCCCAGTTCATCTATCGCACCGGCCTGCTGATGAAGCCGGTGTACGACCGCGCCCGCGGCGACCGCCAGCGCGTGGTCTACGCCGAGGGCGAGGAGGAAGTGGTGCTGCGCGCGGTGCAGACCGTGATCGACGAGCAGCTGGCGCGGCCGATCCTGATCGGGCGCCCGGACGTGATCGCCGCGCGCATCGAGCGCCTGGGCCTGCGCATGCGCGCCGGGGTCGACTTCGAGCTCACCAACATCAACTCGGACCCGCGCTTCGACGACTACTGGCAGCAGTACCACGCCCTGACCGAACGCCGCGGCGTGACCCCGGCAGCGGCCAAGAACCTGATCCGGTCGCGGCCGACGCTGATCGCCGCGCTGATGGTCGAGCGCGGCGAAGCCGACGCGATGATCTGCGGCCTGGTCGGCCGCTATCACAAGAAGCTCGGCTACCTGCGCAGCGTGTTCGACTTCGACAAGGGCGTGCAGGGCACCGCCGCGATGACCGGCGTGATCAACGAACAGGGCGTGTGGTTCTTCCTCGACACCCACGTGCAGCTGGATCCCAGTGCCGAGCAGATCGCCGAGGCCACGCTGCAGGCCAGCTACCGGCTCAAGCTGTTCGGCATCGAGCCCAAGATCGCATTGCTGTCGCATTCCAACTATGGCAGCCACGACGACGCCAGCGCGCAGAAGATGCGCAAGGCCCGCGAGCTGGTGCTGGCGCGCGCGCCGAAGCTGGAGATCGACGGCGAGATGATGGCCGACACCGCCTGGAACGCAGAGCTGCGCCAGCACATCTTCCCGCACACCACCTTGACCGGCCGCGCCAACCTGTTCGTGATGCCCAACCTGGATGCGGCCAACATCGCCTACAACATGGTGCGGGTGATGACCGACGGCGTCGCCATCGGACCGATCCTGATGGGCCTGGACCAGGCCGCGCACATCCTCACCCCGGCCAGCACCCCGCGCCGCGTGATCAACATGACCGCGATCGCCGCCGTCGAAGCCCAGCTGCGCAAGCAGCGCGAGACCGGCGTCGGCATGGGGCGGTTGCTGCGCGAGGAGTGACGCTTCGGGAGCAGAGCTCGCGGCTGAAGCCGCTCCCACAAAATCCTGCTGTCACCTGTAGGAGCAGTTTCGGTGGGAGCGGCTTCAGCCGCGAGCTCTTAACCAGCCCGCTAAAGCGGCCTCTGCAGGAGCGGCTTCAGCCGCGAGGCGCCTCCACCCATCCCGTACACCTGCATCCCGTACCAGCAGGATGTCGTGGGAGCGGCTTCAGCCGCGAGCTCCTCCCACCCATACCGCATCCCAATATGGATACTGCCCGGCGGACCGCACCAGCCCCGACCGCACCGGGTTCAACACCAGGTACCTCGCCGCGGCCCTGATTTCGTTGTCGTGCCGCAACCCACGGTCATGGAATCCATTGGCCCAGACCGGCCCGAGCTGCGGATACAACTGCCCCAGCCGCCGTGCGGTCGCGCCCTTGATGGCTCCGATCCGATGCGACAGATCGTCGCCTTCGCCAAGTTCTACCAACCCGTGCCAGTGATCGGGCATCAACACCCAGGCCAGCAGCTGTGTCGCCTGCCATCCATCCGCGGCCGCGAGCATGCGGGCGGCATCTGACGCCACGGCGGCGGGCCGGAAGTGCGGCTTGCGAAAGGCAGTGGTGAAGGTCACCAGGTAAACCTGGCCGGGAATCGACCAGCGGCCGATGCGGAGTGCCATGGAGTGCATGCCGGCAGCTTCGTCGCCGGGGCTAGCGCGCACCATCGGGATCAGGCGCGGGTGAGGGTAGGGATTTTGGAGGAGGTGAGGAGAAAAGAGCTCGCGGCTGAAGCCGCTCCCACAAAAAAAATCCTGCAGCCAACCGTGGGAGCGGCTTCTGTGGGATGGGGCTTCCGTGGGAGCGGCTTCCGTGGGAGCGGGCTTCTGTGGGAGCGGGCTTCTGTGGGAGCGGCTTCAGCCGCGAGCTTTCCCCTCCGGCCTCATCGCCACCCCCCCCTGCTAGAATGAAAACTCCAGAAAACCGACCGAATTGCGCGGCCAGCGGGCCGTGCGGAGCCGAGACAGTGAACGCAATGAACGCCACCAACGAGCTGCTGCGCGACGACCCCGATCCCGTCGAAACCCGCGAGTGGCTCGATTCCATCCAGGCCGTGCTCGACCACGACGGCCCCGCCCGCGCCCACCAGCTGCTCGAGAACGTGGTCGAGGTCACCCGCCGCGCCGGCGCCAACCTGCCGTTCGAGCCGACCACCGAATACATCAACACCATCCCCGCCGGCCAGGAGGCCAAGTCCCCCGGCGACGCGGCGATGGAATGGCGGATCCGCTCGATCATCCGCTGGAACGCGATGGCGATGGTGGTGCGCGCCAACCGCAAGCCCGGCGACCTCGGCGGCCACATCGCCACCTTCGGTTCCTCGGCCACCCTCTACGACGTCGGCTTCAACCACTTCTGGCGCGCGCCGCACGGCGAGCACCCCGGCGACCTGCTCTACATCCAGGGCCACGGCTCGCCCGGCATCTACGCGCGCTCGTTCCTGGAAGGCCGCATCAGCGAATCCCAGCTCGACAACTTCCGCATGGAAGTCGACGGCCGCGGCGTCAGCTCCTACCCGCACCCGTGGCTGATGCCCGACTACTGGCAGACGCCCACCGTGTCGATGGGCCTGGGCCCGATCGCCGCGATCTACCAGGCGCGGCAGTGGAAGTACCTCGAAGGCCGCGGCCTGATGCCCAGGACCGACCGCAAGGTCTGGTGCTTCCTCGGCGACGGCGAGACCGACGAGCCCGAATCCCTCGGCGCGATCAGCGTCGCCGGCCGCGAAGGCCTGGACAATCTGATCTTCGTCATCAACTGCAACCTGCAGCGCCTGGACGGCCCGGTGCGCGGCAACGGCAAGATCATCCAGGAGCTGGAAGGCAACTTCCGCGGCGCCGGCTGGAACGTGATCAAGACCATCTGGGGCAGCTACTGGGATCCGCTGCTGGCGCGCGACACCAGCGGCAAGCTGCGCCAGCTGATGATGGAAACCGTCGACGGCGAATACCAGAACTGCAAGGCCTTCGGCGGCGCCTACACGCGCGAGCATTTCTTCGGCAAGTACCCGGAGACCGCGGCGCTGGTCGCCAACCTGTCCGACGACGACATCTGGCGCCTCAACCGCGGCGGCCACGACCCGCACAAGGTCTACGCCGCCTACGACGCGGCGGTGAAGACCACCGGCATGCCGACCGTGATCCTGGCCAAGACGGTCAAGGGCTACGGCATGGGCAAGGCCGGCGAAGCGCTCAACCCCACGCACGGCACCAAGAAGATGGACGACGAGGACGTGCGCGCATTCCGCGACCGCTTCCAGATCCCCGTCACCGACGACCAGCTCAAGGACAGCGCGGTCCCGTTCTACCACCCCGGCGAGAAGTCGCCGGAAGTCGAATACCTGCAGGAGCGCCGCCGCGCGCTGGGCGGCTACCTGCCGCAGCGCCGGCGCAAGTCCACGCAATCGCTGGAAGTGCCGAAGCTCGAAACCTACGAGCGCCTGCTCAAGTCCACCGGCGAGCGCGAGATCAGCACCACGATGGCGTTCGTGCAGATGCTCAACATCGCGCTGCGCGACAAGCAGGTCGGCCCGCGGCTGGTGCCGATCGTCGCCGACGAGGCGCGCACCTTCGGCATGGAAGGCATGTTCCGCCAGCTCGGCATCTATGCGCCGCACGGACAGAAGTACAAGCCGGTCGACCGCGACCAGCTGATGTACTACCGCGAGGACGCCGCCGGGCAGGTGCTGGAGGAAGGCATCACCGAGGCCGGCGCGTTCGCGTCATGGCTCGCCTGCGCCACCAGCTACAGCACCAACGACCTGCAGCTGCTGCCGTTCTACATTTACTACTCGATGTTCGGTTTCCAGCGCGTCGGCGATGCCGCCTGGCAGGCCGGCGACATGCGCGCGCGCGGCTTCCTGCTCGGCGCCACCGCCGGCCGCACCACGCTCAACGGCGAAGGCCTGCAGCACGAGGACGGCCACAGCCTGGTGCAGGCCGGCCTGATCCCCAACGTGCGCAGCTACGACCCCACCTTCAGCTACGAAGTCGTCACCATCATCCAGCACGGCATGCAGCGCATGCTCGCCGAGCAGCACGACGAGTACTGGTACGTCACCCTGATGAACGAGAACTACGCCCACCCGGAGATGCCCGAAGGCAGCGCCGAGGGCATCCTCAAGGGCATGTACCTGTTCCGCGATGCGGGCAAGGCGAAGAAGGGCGAGCTGCGCGTGCAGCTGATGGGCTCGGGCACGATCCTGCGCGAAGTCATCGCCGCAGCCGAACTGCTGGACAAGGACTTTGGAGTCACCGCCGACATCTGGTCCTGCCCCAGCTTCAACGAGCTCGCGCGCGACGGCCATGACGCCGAGCGCCATAACCGCTTCCACCCGGAAGGCGAGCAGCGCAAGGCCTACATCACCGAGCAGCTCGAAGGCCGCCAGGGCCCGGCGATCGTCGCCACCGACTACATCCGCGCCTACCCCGAGCAGGTCCGCGCCTTCGTGCCGATGCGCTACACCGTGCTGGGCACCGACGGCTACGGCCGCAGCGACACCCGCGAGAACCTGCGCCGCTTCTTCGAGGTCGACCGCTTCCACGTAGCACAAGCCGCGATCGCGGCGCTGGCGGCGGAAGGCAAGATGACGGCCAAGGACGTGGCGCGGGCGATCAAGCTGTACAAGATCGACGCGGACAAGCCCAACCCGCTGCACGCCTGAGGCGACGCGGTTGCGGGCACCGAAGGGCGGCCAGCGGCCGCCCTTTGCTTTGGTCGCCTGGCCGTCGCGAACGCCGCCGCGGGCGCGCGCGGCCCGCGTCGCTCAGCGCGCCACGCTCCATGCCGGCACCGCGAACGCCTCGACCAGGTAATCGACCAGCCGCCGGGTCTTGATCGGCAGGTGCTTGCGCGACGGATAGACCGCGTGGATGCCCAGCGTCATTGCCCGGTAATCCGGCATCAGTTCGACCAGGCTGCCCTGGCGAAGGTCGTCGGCGACGATGAAATCCGGTTGCAGGATGATGCCCTGGTGGTCGAGCGCGGCCGCGCGGCAGGTATCGCCGTTGTTGGCGTGGATGCGCGCGTGGGTGCGAACGGCAACCGCGTTGCCGTCCGGCGCGGTGAAGGTCCACTCGTCCCGCGCCGCCCAGTAGCTGTAGGAAATCACCGCGTGCCCGGCCAGTTCGCCCGGATGTCGTGGCGTGCCGTGCTGCGCCAGGTACTGCGGTGAAGCGCACGCCACCATCCGCGTCGTCGCCAGCTGCCGGCTCACCAGCTGCGAGCTGGGCAGGTTGGTGATGCGCACCGCCAGGTCGTAACCCTCCTCGACCAGGTCCACGACGCGATCGCTCAGCGCGATGTCCAGCGATACCTTGGGATGCAGTTGCGCGAAACGCCCCCACAGCGGCGCCAGGTGCAGCACGCCGAAGGTGAGCGGGGCATTGATCCGCAGCAGCCCGCTGGGCTCGCCGCTGCGCGAGCTGATTTCCGACTCGGCCTCGTCGACCGCGGCCAGCATGTCCTTGGCGCGGGCGAAGAACAGCTGGCCATCGTCGGTCAGCGACAGCCGCCGCGTGGTCCGTTGCAGCAGGCGCGCGCCCAGGCGCTGTTCCAGCTCGGCCACGTGGCGCGAGACGGCCGCCTTCGACAGGCCGGTCGCGTCCGCGGCGCCGACGAAGCTGCCGGCATCGACGACGGCGACAAAGCTGGCCATCTGCTGGAATTTGTCCATGCCCTGGCTCCTTTGTCTCGATTAGTGAGACAGTCAGTCAACCGAATGGTAGTTTATCAATGTCGATGTGATCAATAGAGTGTCTCCCATGCCCGGACGCCCCGGGCAACCAACGGAGACCGCCATGAGCATCACCCTGATCGGCACCGGCAACATGGGCTCGGCCCTGGCCACCCAGCTCACCCGCGCCGGCCATGCCCTGCGCATCACCGCCCGTGACCCGGCCAAGGCGCAGGCGCTCGCCGCCGCCAACCCGGGCGCCGTGGCCGCCACCCCCGCCGACGCCCTGGACGGCTCCGACGTGGTCATCGTCGCCACCGGCTATGCCGACGCGGTGCCGGCGCTGCGTTCGCTGGGGTCGCTCAAGGGCAAGGTCGTCATCGACATCACCAACCCGCTGACCGCCGACTTCATGGGCCTGACCCTGGGCCACGACACCTCCGCCGCCGAAGAAATCGCCAAGGCGGTGCCCGAGGCCGAAGTGGCCAAGGCGTTCAACACGCTGTTCGCGCAGGTGCTGGCGGAAGGCCCGCGGTTCGCCGATGGCCAGGTCGCGCAATCGTTCGTCGCCAGCGACAGCGAGCGCGCCAAGCAGACCGCGACCGCGCTGATCGAAAGCATCGGCTTCACCCCAGTCGACGCCGGCCCGCTGAAGAACGCGCGCTATCTCGAACCGCTGGCCGGATTGAACATCTATCTCGGCTATGGCGCCGGCCGCGGCACCGCGATCGCGCCGACCTGGATCAGCAAGGCCTGACGCCGCGGCGTCGCCACCCACACATCTTCCAAGGACCTACCCATGAACGCCATCTCTGCATCGTCCCGCGCACTTCCGATCAACGCGTCCCTGGACGCCACCGCATCGCTGCTCGGCCGCCTCGGCCTGTCGCTGATCTTCATCATTTCCGGCTGGGGCAAGATCGCCGGCTATGCCGGCACCCAGCAGTACATGGAAGCCATGGGCGTGCCCGGCGGCCTGTTGCCGCTGGTGATCGCGCTCGAGCTCGGCGGCGGCCTGGCGATCCTCGGCGGCGCCTTCACCCGCTGGATCGCGCTGGCGCTCGCCGCGTTCTCGCTCGCCAGCGCCGCGCTGTTCCACGCCGACTTCGGCGATGCCGCGCAGGCGATCAACTTCTGGAAGAACGTGGCGATGGCCGGCGGCTTCCTGATGCTCGCCGCCCACGGCGCCGGCCGCTTCAGCCTCGAGCAGGCATGGAGCGAGCGCCGCAACCGCTGACATCCACGCATCACCCCACGGCAGCGGGCGCACCACGCCCGCTGCCTTTGCAGGAGCCCGCCATGACCCCCGCCCCCGTGCTCTTCATCTCCCACGGCTCGCCGATGTTCGCGCTGCAACCTGGCCGGCTCGGCCCCAACCTGGGCGCCCTCGGCCAGGCGATGCCCGACATCCGCGCGGTGCTGGTGGTGTCGCCGCACTGGCAGACTCGCGGCGTGCGCGTCGGCGCCGGCGCCGCGCCGGAGACCATCCACGACTTCGGTGGCTTCCCCGCCGCGCTGTACCAGCTGCAATACCCCGCACCCGGGGCGCCGGGCCTGGCGCAGGACGCCGCGCGGCTGCTCACGATCGCCGGTTTCGGGGTCGGGTTCGACGAACGCCGCGGCCTGGACCACGGCGCCTGGGTGCCGCTGCGGCACCTGTTCCCGCAGGCCGACGTGCCGGTGTTCCAGGTCTCGCTGCCGCACGACATCGATGCGGCCGGCGCCTTGCGGCTGGGCCAGGCGCTGGCGCCGCTGCGCGAGCGTGGCGTGCTGGTGGTCGGGTCCGGCAGCCTCACCCACAACCTGCATGAATTCCGCCAGCACATCCGTGATCCGGAATACGCGCAGCAGTTCGCCGACTGGGTCCACGATGCTGTGCTCGCGCGCGACGTCGACGCGCTGGTCGACTACCGCCGCCGCGCACCGCACGCGGCGCGCGCGCATCCCACCGAGGAGCACTACCTGCCGCTGCTGGTCGCTGCGGGCGCGAGTTCCGGCGAAGACGCGGCGCGCCTGGTCGAAGGCGGCATGACCGACGGCGTGCTGTCGATGGATTCGTTCGCGTTCGGCCTGCCACAAGCGGCCAACGATGCGCTGGATCGGCTCGCGCAAGGCCAGGCCGCATGAGCACGCCCAGCCCGCTCGTCACCGATCCGGCCTTCGCGCTGGCGTTCCGCAGCCTGCAGCCGGCGCCGGCAAGGCCCGCGTCGCTGCTGGTGCTGTTGCACGGCGTCGGCGGCAACGAAGGCAATCTTGCCGGCCTCGGCGCCGAAGTCGGCGGCGACACGCTGGTGGTGCTGCCGCGCGGCCCGATCACGCTGGGCCCGGATGCGTTCGGCTGGTTCCGCGTCGCCTTCACCAGCGCCGGCCCGCGGATCGAAGCCGGCGAAGCCGACGCCAGCCGCCGCGCGCTGATCGCCTTCATCGCGCAACTGCAGCAGGCCCATGCCATCGACGCCGCGCACACCACGATTGCGGGCTTCAGCCAAGGCGGCATCCTCAGCGCCAGCGTCGCGCTGACCGCGTCCGAACGCGTCGCCGCGTTCGCGGTGCTCGCCGGCCGCATCCTGCCCGAGCTCGAGCCGCAACTCGCCGACGCGCAGCGCCTGTCCACCCTGCGCGGCTACATCGCCCACGGCCTGCACGACGACAAGCTGCCGGTGGACTGGGCGCGCCGCGCGGACGCGTGGCTCACGCGGCTGGGGGTTTCGCATGAGATGAAGCTGTATCCGGGCGGGCATGAGCTGGACGCCGCGATGCGTGCGGACCTTCTGGCGTGGCTGGCGCGCGGCGATTGATGCAGGACCGCGTGTATTTGGTCGGTGAAATGCTGGAGGAAGGACTCATCGAGGCCGGCGCGTTCGCGTCATGGTTCGCCTGCGCCACCAGCTACAGCACCAACGACTTGCAACTGCTGCCGTTCTACATCTACTACTCGATGTTCGGTTTCCAGCGCATCGGCGATGCCGCCTGCAGGCCGGCGAAGTCATCGCCGCGGCCGAACTGCTGGACAAGGACTTCGGCGTGACCGCCGACATCTGGTCCTGCCCCAGCTTCAACGAGCTCGCGCGCGACGGCCATGACGCCGAGCGCCACAACCGCTTCCACCCGGAAGCCGAGCCGCGCAAGGCCTACATCACCCGGCAGCTCGAAGGCCGCCAAGGCCCGGCGATCGTCGCCACCGACTACATCCGCGCCTACCCCGAGCAGGTCCGCGCCTTCGTGCCGATGCGCTACACCGTGCTGGGCACCGACGGCTACGGCCGCAGCGACACCCGCGAGAACCTGCGCCGCTTCTTCGAGGTCGACCGCTTCCACGTAGCACAAGCCGCGATCGCGGCGCTGGCGGCGGAAGGCAAGATGACGGCCAAGGACGTGGCGCGGGCGATCAAGCTGTACAAGATCGATGCGGAGAATCCGAATCCGATTGGGGTTTGAGAAACACCCGTAAAAGCCCATTTGATACACCACCAATGGCCGGAACTAGCGTATGTCCGCGGGGCGTAGACGGTCGTTAGAGTTCGGGGAGGGTGGACGGTGTCAATGAAATCTCTAGTGGAGATGGCGCGCGATAGCCGCTTGATTCCGGCAAGCACATTCTTCGTGCTCGGCGCCGCCGTCGCGACCCTAGTGCTCGCTTCGATCGTCGAGGACAACACACTCCAACTGTTGATCAACTTAGTAGTAACGCCGGTCGCGACGTTGGCTGCGGCGTATGCAGGCGCTCGCATTGCATTCGGCTTTCAATCGAAGAAAGACCACGAAAACGAAATTTCTCAAAACGTGCGCGCCGCGAACACAACAATTTTTCAGCTGGTGCGATTTGCGTACCTGTTCCATGTAATCGAAAAACAGTACATCGCCGAGCACAGGAACAACCAAGCTCGACATTTTCAGATTGATGCTGGCATGGAGTACGGAATTGAAGAGCTCCACATCAATTTTGATTCCCTGGCCTTCCTATTTAACTCACCGAAGCCCGACTTGCTTAGGACACTCGCTGCGGTCCAACTCGAGATCAATGCGACAGTTGGCGTTATTCGTCAGAGGCAGCATTGGCACGTGGAAAAGTTTCAGGTGGCAATGGATTCAGTTCCTGTCGGCGTGGCCCTCACTTCCAACGAGGTGGAAGCCCTGGTGGGCGAACGCATTGCGATCACCCTCAAGAAGCAGACGGATGACATCATCGAGGGCGTGGATGCTTCGATTGCCGGGCTTCGTTCACACATCGATAACCTACGGGATGTCGTCAAGGCGATGTATCCCGCGCACGGGGTCGTGTTTTTGCAGGCACCTTCTTCTTAGCAGGCGCCTTCCTCGCAACAGGAACAGTCGTCTCCTTTGTCAGCCTCATCACCTCTTGCTGTGACGGAGACTTACGCTCGGCCGTCGCTTTATTAGCGCCGCGTTTCACGCCACTCACTGCCGTTTTGGCGGGGTGTTTGCGTTTGGCAGGCGACTTCTTCGCGGGGGGCAACGAAGAATGCTCTTGCGGGAGCAAGGGATAGATCCAAAGATTTGGGGGAATCGGAAGTCGGTAGTAGTGACACGCCACAAGTATGATCGGCCAAAAGCCGAAGTTCATCGGCGAGAGCTTCTGGAAGGAGTCGGTGCGGTTGCACGCTTCCGCGATGGTCGTAAGGAGCGCCTCCCCGCCATGGACGAGTGACAAGCCGGTAAGTGCGCGCCCGTGCTGTTCGCCACCGATATACAAAGCTGGCTCCGACGACTCGTCTGGGAACCAAAGCTGCAGCGTGCAGTGATCAAGCTTCTCCTTAACCAGCTTCGCTAGCGCGTCGAATGCTTCGGTTTCACCGAGGGCGTGCAGCCACGCCGCAGTAAGGGGGATGAGCGTCGAACCGGCGGTGGCCTCGTTAAAGTATTCGTCGTCCTGGCGATTGGACTGGTGGTTGTCCAGTTCCGCGTAGTCGGTGGAGCACGAGGGATAGCGCCCCCGGGTTCTGACGGTGTAGTTGAGGCGCCCCGTCATTTCTCCGAGCCACTCGCGAACCGGCGCAAGATCCATCGATTCGGCGAGCCACAGTTGAAGGAACAATGCGATATCAGTTGTCTGTTGGTCTGTAGCGGGAAGCAATAGCGCCGGGTTATTTCGTATCAGCTTGATTCCAGTAGCGACTGCGTTGTCGATATTTCCTCGGTACACGTCCGCACCTTCAGCGGCGTTCGAGTGAAGCCAGTGCATCCACAGGCCCCAAAGGCCGATCCGTCCCAGTACTTCAAAGAGCGCAAGATTTACGTCTAGCGCTGATCTGGATTCCGTGGCAGCCGAAACTCCGTGCATTACGTTGACGTGCGGCGTGATCTTATCCACGAAGGCGCGCGCGATATTCAGATGAAGCTCGATGGTATGACGCAGCACGCCATCGAGGCTCTTGTCGGGGGCTCCCTTTGAATTGATGGAACGACGCACAAGTTCCCATGTGCAAAGCAGCGTTAATTCACTCGCGCGATAGGGGGTTTCGATGTTATCGATGCTTCGCGCCCAGACGTACAGAATCCATGTGCAGATATTGAGTTGTCGAGCAACGCGCAATCGCGCCTTCTGGCTCTTGTCCATGCCCAGCAGACTTCGCACTAGATGGGTGAAGTGCTGTATCGACACTTCCGGGGCGTCCAACATGGCGATTGCCTTACGGAAGCTGCTCCGTAGTTCTGCAGGCAGAATTTCTTCACGAAGCAGGCCGCGCAGGACGAGTTCGGCAAGGTGGTCGCCGTCCCACTCCTGAAAGCTGATTCGATCTGATTCGTGCTGCTCGATGAACGCCCTGAGGTGCTCCCGCATGTGCTCGTGCACTTCGCCGCCGATCACAATGCAGATAACGACATTCAGCTTTCGGTACTGCACCGGAAGTCTGTTTCTCACATAGACCTGTAATGCTTCCTCCAGCGAGTACTTCAACGCCTGTGGCGTGTCGTTCATCCAATCCTGGCGCGTCAGGTTGCCAGGCTTAACAGAGAACAAGAACACCGCGTCCTTGCCGTCGTCTCCCTTGCCGATTGCGGCAACGTCAACTCCAAGCTGGTGCGTCCCTCGTCCTGGGCGAGAGAAGACATGGAAGCCGAGCTCGCCGAGTAACTCGGGGAGCACAGCGTCAAGTTCGTCGCGTTCACGAAGCGACGCGAGATAGTCGCGTACAAGGGCCTTCATTGCTTAAGCTTCTCTGCCTGGAAAAGGCGCAACTGGTAGCTAAGACCGATCGGGTCCAGTGTTTCGGTGCGGGGGTACTCCATCGAAACACCGTGTGTCTTAAGGTCCATCTCAACCGCGCGCAAAGTCTCACCGTTGTCCTGCACGAAGCTCACTGCACCTCTGCCATACAGCAGCACAGAGTGGTGCACGATGTCGAAGAAGACGGATTGCTTCCGGGCATTCTTGTGGGCCTGCTGCATTTCCTCCAAGCTACGCCGGTTGTGGATTTGTTGCCGGTGCTCAGAGGGTCGCAACTCCGTAATCGTTCCTACCGACTTAAGGCCCTCGATATAGGCCTCGTGGAAAGCCAGTGCCGCCTTGATTCGCTTACGGACCGGGTCCTTAGCCGGAATGGTCGCAAGATATTCCGCGACGCCGCCATAATTCATTAACAGCGGATCGAAGAGGAGCCACTGCAGTTCCTCAATCGCTTCGTCGTCGGCTTCCCGCAGGACCGCAACAAGTACCGAGGCCGCCGTTGTAGGGAGGAAGAAGAACCAGCCAAGAGCCTTTCGACAGACGAACACCTGCACGTGGTGATCCTTCGGGATGGCCACCACCGGGATTTTCAGCGATTGCCCCCTCAGGTTGTCTCGCTGAAGGAAATGTGCAAGGCCATCGCACAGCATCGCGGAGCCGGTCTGTAACCACCGGATGGCGACCGTTCCAAGCGTGTCATCGCTCTCAGCGAGCGCCCGCATGAAGTCATCGAAACTCTCGAGTCGGAAGGTGTCTGTTGCCGACACCAGGTCAGTGACGTAGCCGATGGCGCGCTCGGTGAATCCATTCTTTACGAGCCCGGCCAAGCCGCAGTCGAGAACTTCTAAAGTTCCCTTGCTCTCTGGTTCCAATTGCCTAAGCGCCGCCAGAAGCGCTGCCACGGTTGCATCATCCAGGAGCCCGGAGGCCAGCCAAAGCGCCTGTGCAGCATAGTGGATGGTGAGCGTTTCGCCGCCATCTGCGGCGCGAGCAATCACGTGCAACAGCGCGTCATCGCCGTTCTGCTTTTGCTGGGTCAGCAAATTGGCCGCGGCGTGCAAGATAGCTGCCCGCATCTTGTCGTCAGGCTCGCGTGTGAGAAGTTCGGACAACGTCGCCACGCGCTCTGCCCTTGATTCCTTGTTGGTGGCGGGAATTCGCCCTAGCGCGGCGATCGCCGCGTAAGCGGTTTCGTCCGACTCATTCAGCGCGATCTGCTGTGCCAGTGCCGCGTCCATCGATGCTTCCAGTGCGAATAGCAGGAATTTGTTCGCGAGGGGGTCGCCCGCCACTGCAGCTTCAACCACGACCGCGGACCGACGAGGGTCGCGCTTGCACCATTCGCGAAAGGCAACGTTTGGAAAGTTCGCTGCGCCATCATTTCCACCGCGCGAGACGAGTTTGTCTACAAAGGTCATGACGCGCTCAGGCGGCTCGTCTAGTTCCGGAAGCGCTGAATCAAGAAAATGGGTCGCCATGAAGAAACGCGGACCGTTGAGCGCTAGGAGCGATCCGTCGTCGACCAGCCGCAGCAGATCGATCTCGCCGGAATTATGAAGCTCTGCGCATAGCGCAACCGATGCATGCATAGACTCCCGGTCGAGACCGCCGAACCGTTCGGCTAGCTGTGTTGCCAGGGTTCCGGATTCAAAGGCGGCGATGATTTCGCGTCGGCTAGTTGAATGAGTTATTACCATTATTTCATTGCCCAGGAAGAACCACGCATGTGTGCGATTTCCTCACCAAAAAAATAGGCTCGAAACGATCAAGTCGTCCTGGCGTAAAACAGCTTGCGATGGTGTTCGAGAAAGTCAGATTGCTCGGTACGGAATTTATCTACACGGAGATCGCGGCGAATTGACCAGCGATCCAGCACGTCCTGCGATAGGGATGAGTGCACAAGCATCCGCCCGTCGTTATCGAACGAAATTAATCGCTCGTCAAACAAGGCGTCTACATGCGGTGACAGCATGATGCCGTTGTAACCATTAATGCGTTCGGCATTCGAGGCATCGCGCCAAGGCTTGATATGGCTCGCGATCAATAGGCGGGAGTCTTCCACGCCGGTAACGCGGCAATGTGGATCCACCAACATCACCCGCTTGCGGAACAAGCCTTGCCCAATGCGGGCTTTTGCCAGCTGCAAGCGCTGGGTTTCCGGAATCGTTGCGTCGCCTTCGATCTGATGGATATCGTCGAGCACTTCCATATCGTTCTCGACATCATTGATGTGAAGCGCCGATGCGACTGACGCAGTTGCCTCGACGCCTAGGAAGGCGAGCAGGAGAAGGCCGAGGGCGTCCGATATCCCAGCGAGATAGCAACCTTGGTTGCCGTCACCGTTGGCACGAATAGGCGAATAGCGCGGCGGCAACATCGGTGCGATGGCTTCGATGTGAGCCTTGGGCTGCAGCGGCTTGGGCGCAGGCGTGAAATAGACCCCAACCAGCCAGCCTTCATTGGCCCAGTAATCGCCGACATTGCCGAACTCAGTCGGCTTGGGGCTGGCAGAAGCGGCTTCGATCACTTGTCCGATCGCCCCGATGCGGCCGTTCGCATACGAGAACACCGTGTCGCCGGGACGCACGAGGGTCATATTCTCGTATGTCTGGTTAAAACCACCGTTCGCGTTACGCATCGGCGACCACAAATAGCCACCACGAACTTCGTGATCGCGCGTCTGCTTGTGATTAACCCACCAAAACGCCATAACAGCTGCCCCCTGACCCCCAGGATACCCCACGAAACTAGGGTTGATACAACGAAGGCCCTCAAGGGGTCGGCTGGATTAAAATTGTTCCGGCACCAGTTCGTTAGTCGGGGGAAGTAATGGGCAAAACATTCCTAGCAATAGTGATCGCGGTAATAGGCGCCGCCGCCACAATCAGTGCTGCATACATTCAATCGCACCCTTCTCAAGGCGTAGACCCAGCGACCAGAGAACAGGTGGCTGTACGTTCTAAGTCCGACGTACCCAAGCGCTTTTCAACGCCGTCCTCGCGGCGAACGGAACTCGAAGTAACCGGGGTCCAAATCGGGTCCACGAATGGCGGACTCTTCGTTGTGGAAAAGCGAACGGTTTTTGATTTAAATGAAGAGGTCGCTGTTACCGTCAATTACCGTGGTTCCAATGGCATTAGCAACTTCCCCGTGCGACTGACCGCGGTGTTTGGCTCCGTGATGTTTGGTGGAGATCGCGAAGAAGAAACTGCTGATGTTTCTACACCTGGCGATAGCCTCTGGACGTTTCGGTTTCCCCATAAGAAGGAGCGGGCTTCGGGTCAATATTTGCTCAGTGTGCAAGTAGACGGTGGCGACGTGTACAGCCAGATGGTCGATTTTAAATAAACTGGCCTAAGGGACGGCGCAGTTGAATGGAACCAACGCCGGACTCCCGGGGAAACGGGCGGCAGGCCACTTTCAAGTGAATGCCCGGCCACTAGCGGCGAACGATTGCTGCAAGCGCCGAGGCGAAGCGGTCGAGTTCCGTAACGCTGGTGTACACGTTCGGGCTGATGCGGATGCCGCGGATGTGGGGCGTGCGCGGCTGCCCGGCCATCGCCTGCACCAGGACGTGGTGCTTGTCGAGCAGGGTGCGCTGCAGGGCCGCGGCGTCGATGCCGGGCCAGTCGACGGTGGTCAGGCCCAGGCGCATGCCTGGCGCGGGCAAGGTATAGAAGCGCGCGTCCGGCACGTGGGCGCGGATGCGGTCGCGCACCAGTTCGGCGAGATGCTGCAGGCGCGCCTGCTTGCGTTCGGCGCCGATCCGCGCATGCAACGCCAGCGCGGGCAGCAGGCTGGGGCTGATGTATTCGGGACCGGTGCCGATCCACTCGAAGCGTCCCATTCCGCTGGTGCCGGGCGCCGACGGGATCAGCGGCCACACCGCGTCCACGTGCTCGGGCCGCATCCACAACACGCCCATGCCGACCGGCGCGCCGAGCCACTTGTGCATGCTTGCGCCGTAGAAATCCGCGCCCAGTGCGGCGGGCGATTCGCGCAGCAGGCCGAGCGACTGCGCGCCGTCCACCACCACCTTCGCCCCCGCCGCGTGGGCGACGTCCGCAATGCGGCGCACCGGCAGGAGTTGCCCGGTCAGGTTGCTGGGGTGCGTCAGCAGCACCAGCCGCGTCTTCGGGCCGATCGCCGCGGCGTACGCGGCGACGATCGCATCCATCGACGGTGCCGGCACGGGCAGGTCCACCCAGCGCAGCACCACGCCATCGCGCTGGCGGCGCTGCTCGAGCGCATCGAGCATCGCGTAGTAGTCGTGCTTGCAGCACACGACCTCGTCGCCGCGCTGCAGCGCAAACCCCAGCAGCACCGTGTCGAGCGCTTCGGTGGCGTTGCGCAGCAGCGCCAGCTGTTCGCCGGGCACGCCGACGGCCGCCGCGATCGCCGCGCGGACGCGGGTGGTGGTGGTCTGTTCCCAGATGCCGGGCAGGTGCATCGCGGGCAAGGATTCCAGCCGGCGTGCGTCTGCGGTGAGCAGGTCCATGGCGACCCGCGGGGCGGGATTGGTCCAGCCGTGGTCGAGGTTCACCACGTCCGGATCGAGGTCGTAGCCTGCGCGGATCTCGGCCCAGAACGTCTCGTCGGTGGCGAGCGCGGACGCGGCGACGTTCGGGCGTACGGCGAGCGCCGTTTCCACGCGCGGAAGCGCCTGCGCAAGCGCGTGCAACGGCAAGGCCAGGCTGCTCAGGGCGACGGAGGTGCGGACCAGGAAGGCGCGGCGATCGGTCATCGTTGGAGGCTCCGGTGGAAATCGGTGGCGGCGGGGCAACCGACCCGCACGCATCGATCCGTGGAACGCGGCGGCTCGCCGCGGGCGGCCGTGGCATGGGCCCGGATGGGCGGGAAGCCGAGCCCTTGCCGACTCCCGCCCACGACGGCCGTCGGCGCGGGCCATTGGCGTTGCTGGACGAAAAAGCAGCCGCATGCGGGGCCCGCGCACATGCCCACCGGACTCTTCGACTCCATCCTCGCCACGGTCGGGAACACGCCGATCGTGCGGCTGAATGCGCTGGCGCCGCCGGGCGTGAACGTGTACGCCAAGGTCGAGGCCTTCAACCCGATGGGGTCGGTCAAGGACCGGCTGGCGCTGGGGATCATCGAGGATGCCGAGCGCCGCGGCGCGCTGCGGCCCGGGCAGACGGTGATCGAGGCCACCAGCGGCAATACCGGCATCGGCCTGGCCATGGTGTGCGCGGTGAAGGGCTATCCGCTGGTGGTGACGATGGCGGAGAACTTCAGCGTCGAGCGCCGCAGGATGATGCGCTTCCTCGGCGCACGGGTGGTGCTGACGCCGGCAGCGCAGAAGGGCACCGGCATGTTGGCCAAGGCGGTGGAGCTCGCGCAGGCGCATGGCTGGTTCCTGTGCCGGCAGTTCGACAACGAGGCCAATGCCGACATGCATTCGCGCACCACCGCGGCGGAAATCCTGGCGGCGTTCGCGGGCCAGCGCCTGGACTACTGGGTCACCGGCTACGGCACCGGCGGCACGCTCAAGGGCGTGGCACGGGTGCTGAAGGCAGAGCGGCCGCAGACGCAGGTGGTGGTGTGCGAGCCGGACAATTCGCCGATCCTGGGCAGCGGCATCGCGCAGGCACGCCTGCCCGACGGCACGCCCAGCGACAGCCATCCGGCGTTCCGCCCGCACCTGATGCAGGGCTGGTCGCCGGATTTCATCCCCAGGCTGACCGAGGACGCGCTGGCGATGCACTGGGTCGATCGGGTCCTGCCGATCAACGGCAACGAGGCGGTGCGGCTGGCGCGCGAGCTGGCGCGGCGCGAAGGCATCTTCTGCGGCATCTCCGCGGGGGCGACGCTGGCCGGCGCCCTGCAGGTCGCGGCCGACGCGCCGCAGGGCGCCAGCGTGCTGTGCATGCTGCCCGACACCGGCGAGCGGTACCTGAGCACGCCGTTGTTCGAGGGCGTCGCCATCGACATGACGGACGAGGAGCTTGGGATTTCACGCTCCACGCCCGCGGCGCGTTTCGATGCGCCATCGACGCCCCCGCCGCCACCGCCCGCCGCGACCGCGCCGACGGATGCCGTGGCGGCCGCGCCGGCACTGGCCGCGGACGCCGAGGCGTTCGTCGCGCAGCTGGTCGCCGACCCCGCGCAGCCGGTGGTGCTGTTCGCATTGGAGTGGTGCGAGTTCTGCTGGTCGCTGCGCAAGCTGTTCGCGGCCTGCGCGATTCCGTATCGCTCGGTGGATTTGGACTCCGCCGAATACCAGGTAGGCGACCGCGGCGGCAAGATCCGCGCGGTGCTGGCCGCGCGCACCGGCAGCAAGACCATTCCACAGCTGTGCGTCGGCGGCGAGTGGATCGGCGGCACCACCGAGACCATGGCCAGCTTCAAGCAGGGCCGCCTGCAACAGCGGCTGCGCGAACTTGGCGTGGTGTTCGACGCGGACGCGGTCGTGGATCCGGACGCGTTGATGCCGGCGTGGCTGCATCCGCGTTGAAGCAAGCGATACCAGCGCAGCGAGGGCAGGCCGATCGAACCCGGGCCGCAGGCCCGTCGCCGCCGCCGGCACGGGCCCTGCGCCGTACGCGCATGGGCGACCGTGCCGGCGCGCCGTTCATGGCCGCGGTGCCGGCGTGTCGCTGGCGTATTTCTCGTGCAGGTGCACCGGCGCCACCTGCCGCTCGGCGCGGCGGCGGATCCACAGGTTGATCATCTCCACGAACACCGAGAACGCCATCGCGGTGTAGATGTAGCCCTTGGGGATGTGCTGGCCGAAGCCGTCGGCGACCAGTACCAGGCCGATCATGATCAGGAAGCTGAGCGCGAGCACCTTGACCGTCGGGTGGCGCTCCACGAACTCGCCGATCGGCTTGGCGAACACGAGCATGAACACGATCGAGGCCAGGATCGCGGTCACCATCACCCAGCGCTCGTCGACCATGCCGACCGCGGTGATGATCGAATCCAGCGAGAACACGATGTCCAGCAGCATGATCTGCGCGATCACCGCGCCGAAGGTCGCGGCGGCCGCGCCCGCCGCGCCGCTCGCCGTGGCGACGGTCTCGACCGGGCCCTCGAGTTTCTGGTGGATCTCGTGGGTGGCCTTGGCGATCAGGAACAGGCCGCCGCCGATCAGGATCAGGTCGCGCCATGAGAACGCGTGCCCGAACAGCGAGAACAGCGGCGCGGTCAGGCCGATGATCCAGGCGATGGCCAGCAGCAGGCCGATGCGGGTCACCGCGGCCAGCAGGATGCCGACCCGGCGCGCCTTGTTGCGCTGCTGCGGCGGCAGTTTCCCGGCCAGGATCGAGATGAAGATGATGTTGTCGATGCCCAGCACCAGTTCCAGCGCGGTGAGGGTGGCGAGGGCGATCCAGATTTCCGGGTTGGCGAGCTGTTCCATGGCGGGGTTTCCGTGGTGGTGGGAAAGCCGCTTCGCCCCTGCCATCGATCGCGCGCGGAGGCGGGCTCCGGTGCGCGGTGGATCGATCGACGGGGTGTGGCGGCCTCGGCGCCACGGCCGGACTGCATCGGGATTGATGCACCTTCGCCGTGAACGGCGAAGGTCTTGCTCACAGGCCGATGGTGGCCTGCTGCTGCACCGGAGCCAGGGCTCGTGATGACGGTGACAGCAATTGGGAGCTACTCCCCTTCGACGCGGAGCCTAGCACGCGCGGGGTGAGCGATTGGGCGGGTGCGGGTGGGCGGGTGCGGGTGGGCGCGGGCGGGTGGGCGCGGGCGGGTGCGCGAGCGGGCGCGGGCGGACGCGCGGCGTGGTCACCCTCGGCAGTTGCCGCGTTCCCGCCGCCCTGGCCTACAGGCACTTGAACAGCTGCGCCGGGGCGTCCTTGCGCAGGGTGTAGCGGCCCAGTGCGGTCGTGGCGGTGCTGGCGTCCAGGGTCATCTGCCCGCCGCGGACCCGGCCCTGGTAGACGGCGGGTTCGTGCGGCAGCACCTCGCCCATGCGCGCCGGCCCGCCGTGCTCGCGGACATGGGTGCCGGCGACGCGGAAGGCGCCGTCCGCGCCGGCCAGCAGCGGGCCGTCGAGGGTGCCATGGGCGCAGTCGTATTCGATCGTGCCGCCATCCGCGCGCAGGCGCAGGGCGACGTGGGCGCCGCCCCAGTCCCCGGTCACCAGCCGCGGGCCGGCGTCGGGTTGCACCCCGGCGCCGCTGCAGGCGGCCAGCAGCAGGGGCAGGAGGGTCAGGCAGGGCTTGCGCATTGGGGGTTTCCTGGCGGCCTGTGTCGGCGCGGCCGCGGCAACGCCACGATGCCCGTCACAGCGTAGGGGATCGTGAAATCGGGGCCGCCGTGCACGGGGTAGGCCCGCCTTGTCGATTGCGGCCGAGCCGGTTCGTCGTCCCTTCGGGCGCGTCATCCCGGCGCTGCCGTGCCATCCCCAGGCGAGGTGCTCCATGTCCATCCAGTCCTACCTGTTCTTCGAAGGTCGCGCCGACGAGGCGATCGCGTTCTACCGCCAGGCGCTCGACGCCGAACTGCTCATGCGCCTGACCTACGCCGATGCCCCCGGCGGCACCGCGCAATGCCCGGACGGATCCACCCCGCCGGGCGACAAGGTGATGCATGCCGGCCTGCGTATCGGCGACAGCGAGATGGGGCTGTCGGACGGCATGTGCAGCGGCAAGCCGGAGTTCAAGGGGTTCTCGATGACCCTGGTCTGCGCCGACGATGCCGAGGCCCGGCGCCGCTTCGACGCGCTCGCCGAGGGCGGGCGGGTGAACATGCCGCTGTCGGAGAGTTTCTTCGCCACGGCCTTCGGCATGCTGGTCGACCGCTTCGGCGTGGACTGGATGGTGATGGTGCCGAAAGTGCCCGCGGACTGAGCCGGCGCGGCGCCGGCGCACGCGGGCCGGGTGGCCGCGCGGCCGCGCGTTTTCGTGGCGCGAGGCGCGATCCAGGCCGAAGGTTGCCGTGACTCCCGGCGCATGGCTTCACCGGGCTCCATGATCCATGTTGCAGGTCCTCCACCGGAATGCATCGCATGCAGCGCCCCGTTCGCTCCGCCGCCACCGCCCTGATGGCGACCCTGTTGTGCTGGGCGGCCCTTGCCGCCTGCACGGGACAGTCCGTGCCCGAGGACGTCGGCCCCGTGGCGACGCCCGTCACGCCGATGCCGAAAGGCCATGGCATCGGTCGCGTCCCCGTCGCGTGGACCGACGCCACGCGCACCGAGCACGCCACCGCGTCGGGCAGGCGCGAACTGCGCGGCCTGCTGTATTACCCGGCGGCGCAGGCCGTCGCGGACGGGGGCCGCGCACTCGACGCGGCGTGGGCCGACGCGTATCGCCCATCGCTGGTGCGGCGCATCGGCCCGCGCGCGGCGGATGCGGTCCTGCAGATGCGCTGGCATGCGGGCGCGGGGATTGCCGCTGCGGAAGGGCGTTTCCCGGTGCTCGTGTTCGCGCATGGGTACCACCAGCTTCCGACCAGCTACACGACGTTGATCGAAAGCCTCGTCGCGCGCGGGTACGCGGTATTCGCGATCGCGGCGCCCGGAATCGCCGAGGTGGTGCCGCTCGGCGACGGGCGGATCGCGCCGAACCTGCCGCTTGGCGACGATGGCTATTCGAAGTTCGCCCAGGACATTGCGTCGGCGGTCGCCGAGCTGCCGAAGCTGGATGCGACGCCGGGGCACCCCTTCAGCGGGCACCTGGATAGCGGGCGCATCGGCGTGTTCGGGCATTCGGTCGGCGGCGCCGCGGCGGTCCTCGCGTCGGCGCGCGTGCCCGCGATCCGCGCGGCCGCGAACCTGGACGGGGACTACTCCGGCGACGCCGCGGAAGCGCAGCCGCGCGTACCGCTGCTGTACATCACGACGCAGCCGCCAAACCGCGCGGCGACGCCGAAGAGCGGCTGGGACGACGAACGCAACGAGGTCCGCCGCGCCGGCATCTGGCGCCAGCTCGCGGTCGCCAGTCCGCGTGCGCTGCGGGTGCGGGTCGGGGGGATGTTCCATGCCAACTTCCAGGACGAGGCGCTGTTGCCCGCGTCGGCGATTCCGCAGGAGCTGCGCGGCACCCGCTTCGGATCGATCGACGGCGTGCGCGGGCTCGAGCTGACCTCGCGCCTGCTGGCCGGGTTCTTTGCCGGGTCGCTCGGCGGCCCGGCCGCCGAGGAGGTGGACAAGGTCGTCGCCGCGTATCCGGAGGCCGACCTGCAGGTCTCCGGCAGCGCATCGCGCTGACACGCGCAGGCGCACAATGGCGGTCTTCCCGGAAGGAGCCCGCCATGACCGTGAAAGCCTACGGCGCCAACGCCGCCGACCAGCCGCTGCAAGCCATGGACATCACCCGCCGCGCGCCCGGCCCGCGCGACGTGCAGGTCGAGATCGCGTTTTGCGGCGTCTGCCATTCGGACCTGCACACGGTGCGTTCGGAGTGGGGCGGCACGAAGTATCCCTGCGTGCCGGGACACGAGATCGTCGGCCACGTCAGCGCGCTCGGCGCCGACGCGCGCGGCTTCAAGATCGGCGACACGGTCGGCGTCGGCTGCCTGGTCGGCAGCTGCCAGCAGTGCGCGGCCTGCGACGAAGGCCTGGAGCAGTACTGCGAGAACGGTTTCACCGGCACCTACAACGGCGCGACGGCGGATGCCCCGGGCCACACGCTGGGCGGCTACGCGCAGCGGATCGTCGTGGACGAGAACTTCGTCCTGCACATCCGCCACCCCGAGGCGCAGCTGGCGGCGGTGGCGCCGTTGCTGTGCGCCGGCATCACTACGTACTCGCCGCTGCGGCACTGGAATGCCGGCCCCGGCAAGAAGGTCGGCATCGTCGGCATCGGCGGGCTCGGGCACATGGGCATCAAGATCGCGCATGCGATGGGCGCGCACGTGGTCGCCTTCACCACCAGCGACGGCAAGCGCCAGGATGCGCACGACCTCGGCGCGGACGAAGTGGTGATCTCGCGCGATGCGGCGCAGATGCAGGCGCACGCCGGCAGCTTCGACCTGATCCTCGACACCGTGGCCGCAAGCCACGACCTCGACGCGTTCTCGTCGCTGCTCAAGCGCGACGGCACCCTGGTGCTGGTGGGGGTGCCGGAGCACGCGCATCCGTCGCCGAACGTCGGCAACCTGATCTTCAAGCGCCGCGCGATCGCGGGTTCGTTGATCGGCGGCATCGCCGAAACCCAGGAGATGCTCGACTTCTGCGCGCAGCACGGCCTGGTCGCCGACATCGAGATGATCGCGGCGCGCGACATCGACAAGGCCTATGACCGGATGGTGCACAGCGACGTCAAGTACCGCTTCGTGATCGACAGCGCGACGCTGTAGGGCTGGCCGGTGGGCGATGGCCGCCATCGCCACGCCCATGCGTTGGTAGTTGGCAAGTCCCGGGCCATTGCGAAAGAGGCGTTCCTCCATGCTGCGCATCGTGTTGTTGGTGGCCGCGGCCGTCGCCACGCCGGCGGCGTTCGGCGCGGAGGCGCCGCACGGCGGCCCGGTGATCGACATGCACGTGCACGCCTTCACGATGGCCGAGGTTCCGCCGGGCGCGCCGGCCTGCCCCGGCGACCAGGCCGTTGTGATGCCGACCGTGGATCCCGCGCAGGACCTCGACTTCTCCGCGATGGGCGCCTGTGCGCGCCCGCTGCTCGCCCCTCCCGATGATGCCGGCCTGCGCGACGGCACGATCACCGCCCTGCGCAGGCACGACGTGCGCCGGGCCATGCTCGAGGGCCCGGTCGAGCGGGTGGCCGAATGGCGCGAGGCCGCGCCGGGATTGTTCCTGCCCGGCGTCGCCTTCGGCGCCCGCAAGGAACCATCCATCGACGAGTTGCGGCGTCTGCACGCGGCCGGGCGGCTGGCCGTGCTGGGCGAGGCCTACATCCAGTACCGCGGCCAGCGCCCCGACGATCCGCGCTACGACCCCTACTTCTCACTGGCGGAAGAGCTGGACATCCCGGTCGCCATCCACATGGGCGAAGGGCCGCCGGCGACGGCGCGATTCCCCGGCTACGAGGACTACCGCGCCGCCATGGGTTCCCCGTTCCTGCTGGAAGCGGTGCTGCGCAAGCACCCGAAGCTGCGGATCTACGTGATGCACTACGGCTCGCCGCTGGTCGACGAGATGATCGCGATGATGTTCGCCTACCCGAACCTCTACGTGGACGTGGCCTGCAACGACTGGGCGATGCCGCGTGCGCAATTCCACGATGCGCTGCGGCGAATGGTCGACGCCGGCTTCGCCAAGCGCATCCTGTTCGGCACCGACCAGATGTACTGGCCCGATGCGGTCGGCGAGGCGATCGAATCGATCGAGGCCGCGCCGTTCCTAGACGCCGGACAGAAGCGCGACATCCTCTACGGCAATGCCGCGCGCTTCCTGCGCCTGAGCGAGGCGGAGATCGCGGCCGACCACGCGCCGGCGCGTCGCTGACGCGCTTGGCAGCGCCCGCCCGCCGCAAGCGCTCCACCAGCGCTGTTCGGTCCCGCGCGCCTGCTGGAGCCACGACACGCCGAGCCCGGCGTGGCGCGCGTCATGCCCCGGCGGAGGCACGCTGCGCGGCCGCCGCCGCATCGGCTGCGTTGCTGTCCTCGGCCCCCGGTGACGCGGTCGCATCGGCCACGCCGCCCGCGTGCAATGCGTGCAGGCTGGCATCCTGGCCGGCATTGGCGGTTGCGCGGGCCAGCTCCAGCCGTTGCAGCGGCAGCGCCTCCGGGTGCGCCTGCTGCAGCCATGCCACCATGCGCTCGCGCACCGCGCAGCGCAGGTCGAACAGGTCGCCGGAGTTGCGCGCGCTGACCAGCAGCCGCACCTGCAGCGTGGTTTCCGCGGCATCGGTCACCTGCGCCACGCAGACGCGCCCGTCCCAGCGCGGATCGGTGTTGCAGATGCGCTGCAGCTCCGCGCGCATGGCGTCCATCGGCACGCGGTAGTCCAGCCACAGGAGCGCGCTGCCGAGCAGTTGCGCGGTCGTCCGCGTCCAGTTCTCGAACGGATGCTCGATGAACCACTGCAGCGGCACCACCATGCGCCGTTCGTCCCAGATCCGGACCACCACGTAGGTGGCATTGATCTCCTCGATCCGTCCCCATTCGCCCTCGACGATGACCACGTCGTCGAGCCGGATCGGTTGCGCGATCGCAATCTGCAGGCCGGCGATCAGGTTGCCGAACACCGGCTTGGCGGCGAAGCCGGCGACCAGCCCGATCAGCCCGGCGGAGGCGAGCAGGGTGGCCCCGATCCTGCGGATCCCGGGGATGGTCATCAGCGCCAGTCCCAGCCCGAACAGCACGATCGCGCCCTGCACGATCCCGCTGATCACCCTGGCTTGGGTCTGGACCTTGCGCGCGCGAAGGTTGTCGGCGATGTCGACGGGATGTTCGCGCAGCACCCGTGCCACCACCGCGCGCACCGCGCGCAGCGCCAGCCATGTCGCGCACAGCAGCACGCCGACCACCAGCACCTGGCGGCCGAAACCGGCCCCCCCGGCAGGCAGCGGCAAGGCAGGAAGCGCCGCCAGCAGCACCAGCAGCGGCAAGCCCACCAGGGCCGGTGGCATCACCACGCGCAGGATCCGGGTGCGCAGGCCCGGGCCCGCGGCGTCGACTGGCATGCGCTCGATCATCGCGCCAGTCTCGCAAGCACCACGGCCACGGCGCGTGATCGCTGCGCCTCAGTCGCGCAGCACCGCCTGCAGCCGCAGCGCATTGGCGACCGCATGCCCGTGCGCGGTGTTGTCGAACACGATCCAGCTGCGTCGATGCCGCGCGGCGTCGGCACGCAATGCGGCGGCAAGGGCCTGCAACGCGGCTTCGCCGTAATCGCTGTAGTACATGCGCGGCGCGCCGTGCCAGCGCCGGTAGGCAAGCGCGGGATCGCCGCCCGGCAGGTCGCCACCGGCATGCGCCGCCGGATCCGCGGCCACGCGCGCGATCCGGTGGCGCAGCAGCAACGCTTCGGCACGCGGCGTGAACCAGCTGCCGTGGCGCGGCTCGCAGGCGACATCACCGTCCCAGCGGTCCCGCAGGCGCGCCAGGAACGGCGCCGCGCTGCGCGCATCCAGGGCAAGGCTCGGTGGCAGCTGCAGCAGCAGCACGCCGAGCTTGCGCCCGAGTCCGCCGCACTGCTCGAGGAACTCGTCCAGCAATGGTCCGCAGCGGCGCAGGCGCGCCTCGTGGGTGATTGCGCGCGGCAGTTTCACCGAGAACCGGAAGCTGGCCGGTACCGCGGCCGCCCAGCGCGCGTAGGTCTGGCGCCGGTGCGGGCGATAGAAGGACGAATTGATCTCGACCGCATCCAGCAGGCTGGCGTAACGCGCCAGCACGCTGTCCCCCGCGCCGAAGCGCGCGCGCTGCGCGGCCGGGATCGCCCAGCCGGCGCTGGCGATGCGCGGCGGCGTGCGCGCGCGGCTCATCGGCCCGGGGCGGCCGGCAGGCGGACATCCAGCGGCATGCGTAAGCCTCCTGGCGACGGTGCGCCAGCGTAAGCAATGGCGGTCGACGGAGCGCGAAAGCCGGCGGTGCTTGCAAAGACGGGCGCTGGCCCCAACTGCGCAGCCATGAGCCTGTTCGCCGCGGCGCCAATGCAACTGGTCGAGGATGCCGAGGGCGGCGTCGTCTGCTGGCCGCAGTGGCTGCCCGAAGCGCTGGCACGGGCCTGGTTCGAGGCCTTGCACGCGGGCGCGCACTGGGCGCACCAGCGCCGGCCGATGTACGACCGCGTCGTCGACGTGCCACGGCTCCTGGCTGCCTACGAAACCGATGCGTTGCCGGCCTCGTTGCCGCTGGCGGCGATGCTCGAGCGGATCCAGGCGACCGCGCCGGCGGCGTACAACGCAATCGGGCTCAATCTCTATCGCGACGGACGCGACAGCGTGGCGATGCACAACGACAAGCTGCACAGCATCGTCGCCGGGCAACCCATCGCGCTGGTGTCGCTGGGCGCGACGCGGCGGATGCGGATCCGGCCCAAGGGCGGCGGCGGCGCCGGCGTCGGCGTCGATCTCACCCCGGGCAGCCTGCTGGTGATGAGCCATGCCTCGCAGCGCAGCCACGAACACGGCATCGCCAAGACCACGCGTGCGGTCGGGCCGCGGATCAGCGCGGTGTTCCGGGTGCGGCCGCGGCACTGGCGGCCGGACTGACCACGCGAACCTGAGGCGTTCAGCAAGTGCTGCGCACCGGCGCAGCCGATGAGACCCGGATGCGACATGCTGCGCCGGCATGCACGTGAACCTTCCCCCGATCACGCCGCCAATGTCGCGGCACATTCCATGAGCCGGCGCTCGGGCAGCGCCGACCTGCCGTTGCACGGCGGCCGCGTGCCGCAATGGCTGGCCACGCGCATGACCCGGCTGGGCGCGGTCATGTGCGAGGCGATCGTGCATGAGTACGGGCGCGACGAATTGCTGCGACGGCTCGCGCATCCGTTCTGGTTCCAGTCCTTTGGCGCGGTCATGGGCATGGACTGGCATTCCTCGGGCATAACCACCAGCGTGCTGGGCGCGCTCAAGCGCGGGCTGGCGCCGCTGGCGGGCGAACTGGGCGTGCATGTCTGCGGCGGCCGCGGCCGTCATTCGCGGATGACGCCGGGGGAACTGGTCGCGATCGGGACGCGGGTGGGTTTCGATGGCGACGCGCTGGCGCAGGCCAGCCGCATGGTGGCCAAGGTCGACAGCGCCGCGGTGCAGGACGGGTTCGACCTGTACCTGCACGGCTTCGTGGTCACCGACGACGGCCGCTGGACGGTGGTCCAGCAGGGGATGAACGCCGATACGCGACAGGCACGACGGTACCACTGGCTGTCGGAAGGCCTGGCCGACTTCGTCGATGCGCCGCACGCGGCGATCGAGGGCCCGGGCCGCGGCCGCATCGTCAATCTGGCCGATCGTCGTGCCGCGCGTTCGCGCGCCGCCCAGGTCGAAGCCTTGCACACGCTGGGCCCGGACGGCATCGCGCGCGAATGGCGGCAGTTGCAGGGCACGCTGCCAGCGCAGCCAGCTGCGGGGGATTCCGTGCAGCTGCCGTTGCCGCACCTGTCCATGCCGGCGCACCACGAGGTGCGACCCGGCGACATCGTCACGCGCCGCCTGCACGCGAACCTGGCGGCGGCCGCCGAATGCGGGCCGCGCGATTTCGTGGAGCTGTTGCGGGTGCCGGGCGTCGGCGCGCGCACGGTGCGCGCGCTGGCGCTGGTGGCCGAAGTACTGCACGGGGCCCCGTGCCGCTTCAGCGATCCGGCGCGCTTCTCGCTGGCGCATGGCGGCAAGGACCGGCATCCGTTCCCGGTGCCGGTGCGCGTGTACGACCACACCATCGGCGTGCTCAAGCGCGCGGTCGGCAACGCGCGGCTTGGGCGCGAGGAACAGCTGCAGGCACTGCGCCGGCTCGACGCGCAGGCGCGTGCGCTCGAGCGCGATGTCCGCGGCCCGACCCTCGACGCCCTGCTCGCACGCGAGCGGCTGCACTCGCACGCTTACGGCGGCCGCAGCGTATTCGGCCTGGAGCCTGCTCCCGCCAAGCTGCCCGTCGGCACGCTGGCGGCCGCGCCCGCGGCCTCGCGGCGCCGGCTTTCACGATCCTGAAATTTCGCCAACGGCGACCCTGCGGCCGCGCGGCGCCGCTTGAAACCCGGCGACGTTGCCTTAGCTGCTGGGCTGGACGCGACGCGTGTCGCGCAACGTGCCCAGCCCAACCTGAGGGACCTTTTCATGAACGACAAGATGACCCGTTACCCGCAATCCGCCGCAGTCCCGGGCCGCCAGGATCCGATGCGGCAGCTGTTCGACCGGTTGCTGGAAGGCAACCTGTTCCTGGGATCCAACAACGACGAGTCGTCGGTGGTGACCAGCCAGTGGATGCCGCTGGTCGACATCCGCGAGGAGCAGGACCGCTTCGTGCTGCACGCCGACATCCCCGGCGTCGATCCGCGGGACATCGAAGTGCAGATGGACAAGGGCATGCTCACCATCAAGGGCGAGCGCCGCGCCGAGCGTACGGTGCAGAACGAGCGCTACTCGCGCGTGGAGCGGCTGCACGGCAGCTTCCATCGGCGCTTCGCGCTGCCCGACAGCGCGGACCCGGACGGCATCACCGCCAGCGGCAGCAACGGCGTGCTCGAGATCGTGATTCCCAAGCGCCCCGAGTCGACCCCGCGCCGCATCCAGGTGGGAAACGGCAACCTGAATTCCTGACCAGGACTCGCGGGCCGTGCCTGCCGGAACCGGCATGCACGGCGCCGCGGCCGCGCCGGCGCGGCTGGCGCGGCCGCATACGCGGCGGCGGAGGTTCGCCGCCAGCAACCGCGCGGGCACGCGGGGGCCGTTGGCCTGCCTGACCTGCTAGATTCAGGCACCCCGATGCAGGCGAGGTGGTCATGGCGGTGGCGACCCGGGAACTGGAACAGTTCGTCCACGAAGCGCTTGCCCGCGGCCAGTCGCGGCAGGCGATCGAAGCGGCCCTGGCGCAGGCCGGCTGGCCCGCCGAGCAGGTGCGCGATGCGCTCGATGCCTATGCCGACGTCGCATTCGCGGTGCCGGTGCCGCGCCCGCGGCCCTATCTGTCGGCGCGCGAGGCGTTCCTGTACCTGGTGCTGTTCGCGACCCTGTACGTGTCGGCGTACCACCTGGGCAGCCTGCTGTTCGACCTGATCAACCATGCGCTGCCGGACCCCGCCGACGCGGCCTACCGGTCCCTGCAGCTGGGCGCGTCGATGCGCTGGTCGGTCGCCTCGCTGCTGGTCGCGTTCCCGGTATTCCTGTACGTGGCGCGGCACCTGGGCAGGGACCTGGCGCGCAATCCGGTCAAGCGGCTGTCGGCGGTGCGGCGCTGGCTCACCTACCTGACGCTGTTCCTCGCGGCCGGCATCGTCATCGGCGACCTGATCGCGGCGGTCTACAACCTGCTCGGTGGCGAGCTGACCTTGCGCTTCGTGCTGAAGGTGCTGGTGGTCGCTGCGATCGCGGGCACGGTGTTCGCCTACTACCTGTTCGACCTGCGCCACGAGGAGCGCGAATCGTGAGCGCGCCGGTGGCCGGGAACGGCGTCGGCCGCTGGATCGCGATCCTCGCCAGCGCGGTGGTGGTCGCGACGATCATCGCGGCGATCGTGGTGATGGGGTCGCCGTCGACGCAGCGGTTGTCGCGCCTGGACGAGCGCCGGGTGACCGACCTGGGCAACCTGACGCAGGCGATCCAGGGCTACCGCGATGCGCACGATCGCCTGCCGACGGATCTTCCCCTGCTTGCGGCCGAGCCCGGCTCGCGCCTGGCGATCGTCGATCCGGCCACCGGCCAGCCGTACGGCTATGCCGCGCTCGGCGCACGCGAGTACCAGCTCTGCGCGCGCTTCGACACCGACACGGCCACCGCCCTGGAGGCGCCGGTGGCCTGGGCGCCCGGCGACTGGAACCACGGCGTGGGCACGCGCTGCTTCAAGCGCCGCGTGGTCGTGCCCGCGAAATAGCCAACCCCGCCCGGAACCCAGCCATGTCGTCAGCCTTCGTGTCCCTCGTCTTCGCCGGCATCGCCTGGGTGGCCCTGCACATCGGCGTCTCCGGCACCGCGTTGCGCGGCGCCATCGTCGCGCGCATCGGCCAGGGCGCGTTCCGCGGCCTGTTCGTGGTCGCCTCGCTGGCGCTGCTGGGCTGGCTGGTGCATGCCTACAACATGGCCGGGCCAGTGGCGCAACTCTGGATCGCGCCGCGCTGGCTGGTCGTGGTGCTGATGCTGCTGATGCTGCCGGCGCTGCTGTTGCTGGTGTGCTCGCTGACCATGCCCAACCCGACCTCGGTCGCCGGCCGCCATGCGCTGGAGGCGGCGGAGCCGGCGCGCGGCATCCTGCGCATCACCCGCCATCCCATGCTCTGGGCGTTCGCGACCTGGGGCCTGCTGCACCTTGCCGCGATCGGCACGGCGTCGATGGCGGTGCTGGCGGGCGCGATCCTCATCACCGCCTTCGCCGGCATGCCGAGCCTGGACGCCAAGTACGCCAGGCGCGAACCGGAGCGTTGGCCGGCGTTCGCCGCGGCGACGTCGATCCTGCCGTTCGCCGCGATCCTTTCCGGCCGCAATCGCCTGGCGCTGCGCGAGCTCGGCTGGTGGCGGCCGTTGCTGGCCGCGGTGCTGTGGGCGGTGCTGATCGCCGGGCATCCGATGTTGTCGGCTTCCAATCCGGCGCGCTATTTCCACTGATCCCGACGCAAGCGCCGCGCCCGCAGGTGCCGGGCGGACAGGACCATTGCTGCTGCACACCCGTTGCCGCAGCCCGTGGCCGACGCCTGCGGCCGCGATCCGTCGCTCAGGGCTCGCGGCAGTCGGGCCGCGGCGGCAGCGCATCGCGCGCCACGCAGAAGCGGAAGTCGCGCAGGCCGGTGAACTCGCGCTCGCCGCCGCGCGCCAGCGCGAAGCGGGCGATTGGCGCGTCGACGCAGGCGTCGCTGTCGCATTCGTCGCGGAACAGCGTGTACCAGCACTTGCCGCTGCTGCTTTCGATGCATTCGAAGCGCGCGCGGCCATCCTTCGCCCAGGCCTTGCTGTACAGCGCGTCGCCGCGGTCGCTGGTGATGCGGTGGCTCCAGTCGGTGCCGCCGACGTGGACGCCGAGCAGCGACAGCACGAAGACGACCAGGGCGGTGAACTTGGCGATCATGCGCGATCCCTCCAGTCACATGTTGCGGAACAGGGCCATGAACGGCTGGCTGACGACCAGCGTTTCCGGGCGCGACTTCAACCGCAGCGTGCCGCGGCCGCTGTCGTCGCGGGTGACGCCGGCGATGGCCTTGAGGTTGACGATGGTGGAGCGGTGGACCTGCTTGAACACGTTGCTGTCCAGTGCCGCCAGCAGGTCGCGGATCGGCGTGCGCAACAGCGCCTCGCCTTCGGCGGTGACCACGGTGGTGTACTTGTCCGCGGCGCGGAAATAGAGCACGTCGTCGGCCAGGATCAGCCGGGTTTCGCGGCCGGCGCTGGCGGTGAGCCAGGTCAGTGGCGGCGCGGCGCCTGCGCGCGGCGGCAGTGCGCTGCCGAGTCTTGCGACCAGCGCGGCCAGCGCCGCGCCGTCGCCATTGTCGCCGCGCGCCTGCAGGCGCTGCACGGTGGCGGCCAGCCGTTCCGCGTCCACCGGCTTGAGCAGGTAGTCGATCGCGCCGTGTTCGAACGCGTCGATCGCGTACTGGTCGTAGGCGGTGACGAACACCACCTGCGTGCGCGGGCTGGCTTCGGCGAGCGCCGCCGCGACTTCCAGGCCGTTGAGGCCGGGCATGCGGATGTCGAGGAAGGCGATGTCGGGCTGCTTCTCGGCCAGCGTTTCCAGCGCGCTGGCGCCGTCCTCGCACTCGGCCAGCACCTGCAGCCGTGGCCATGCGACCTGCAACTGCTCGAGCAGCGCCGCGCGCAGCAGCGCCTCGTCCTCGGCCACGATCGCGGTCCAGGCGCGCTCAGCCATGGCTGCGCGCCCCGGCGGTGTCGGCGTCGGCCGCGGCCGGCACGGTCAGCGTTGCCGCGACGCCTGCGGGGAAGTTGGCGACCACCGCCAGCGCCGCGCGCTCGCCGTAGCGCAGCTGCAGGCGTTCGCGCACGTTCTTCAGGCCGATGCCGGTGCCGCTGGTGGCGGCGTTGAAGCCGTCGCCATCATCGGCCACGGTGATCGCGACGCCATCGTCCCCGGCGCGGGCGCGGATCCAGACCGTGCCGCCGCCGGTGCGCGGTTCCAGCCCGTGCTTGATCGCGTTCTCGACCAGGGTCTGCAGCATCATCGGCGGCAGCGGCGTGGCGCGCAGCGTTTCGGGCACGTCCACCTGCACTTCCAGGCGCGGGCCCATGCGGATCTTGAGGATCTCCAGGTAGGCCAGCGCGCGCTCGAGCTCCGCTCCCAGCGTCGACATCTCGTCCTGGGTGCGCGGCAGCGAATGGCGCAGGTACTGGATCAGGTGCCCGAGCATCTCGTCGGCGCGCTGCGCGTCGCTGCGCGTGAGCAGCTGCGCGCTGGCCAGGGTGTTGTAGAGGAAGTGCGGTTCGACCTGGGCGTGCAGCAGGCTGAGCCTGGCTACCGTGAGTTCCTTCTCGACCGCGGTCTGCACGGCCGCCGCCTTCTCGTTGCGGCGGCGCTCGGCGACGCGACGGGTGATCGCGCGCGAGATCGCCTCGGCGTTCTCCAGGTTGGTGCCGTCGTCGACGCGGAACAGGTCGGTCCAGGCCGGGCTTTCCGGTTCGCAGATCAGCGTGACGCTGCCGCTGTCGTGGTTGGGAGTGACCGTCGCCGACAGCTGGTTGCGCGGCGTGCCGAACCATTGCAGCGGGTTCCAGCGGCCCAGCGCGTAATTGCCGTACGGATTCGGCCGCGCGACCTTGGCCGAGACCTGCAGGCTGTCGCGCGCGCTGCGCACCTGCTCGACATGGGGCAGTTCACGGATCGCGGCATCGAGCAGGTCGAAGGCCTCGCCGGCTTCGAACGGGATCTCGATCTGCCGCCGCTGGCGGTTGCCCAGGGTTTCGCCATCGACCCGCCCGGCGATCAGGCGCACCCGCCGCAGGTGCGAGATCGCGCCGGTCACCACGAGGGCAGCGGTGATCATGCACGCCAGGACGATCGGTGCCTCGAACTGGCCGATCCCCGGCAACGAGGACCACAGCGCCACCGCCAGGAACAACAGCGCGCACCAGGCGGCGAAGATGCGGATGAGGAACAGGGTGCTCTTGATCACGGCGGGCTCGGGACGGGCGGGAAGTGGGTGCGCCGAAGCATAGCGGCGGCGATCGCGCTGCCGGAGGCGATTGCGACGAAACCCCGCGGGCGCCGATGAAACCCCGGAAACGGGATGCTTCGCGGGTGGGGGCGGGCGGCGGCGATCGCAACGGGGGCCCGGCCTGCCAGCCCACGGGTCCATAATCGCCCAGCCCGATGCCGGGCTGCCCCGGGGAATCCAATGCGCGCTGCCATCCTCCTGCTGGCGATCCTGCTGCCCTTGGCCAACGCCCGGGCAATGTCGCCACCGGCCTCGCGGCAGGCCACGCCGGCGACCCTGCGCGTTGACATCCAGCACGGCGGCGACGCCAGCGCCGAGCATTACGCGCTCGAGCGGGTGGTCGTCGAGCCGCTGCCGTGGCCGGGCAATCCGGCGCGGCCGCTCGACACCACCAACCGCGGCAGCCAGAAGTTCGAAGTGGTCGATGCCGGCAGCGGGCAGGTGCTGTATTCGCGCGGCTACGCCACGGTGTTCGGCGAATGGCGCACCACCGACGATGCACGGACCACGCAGCGCAGCTTCCAGGAATCCATGCGCTTCCCGATGCCGGCGGGGCCGGTGCTGGTGAAGGTGTACGGCCGCGACGCCGACAACCGCTTCGCGCCGGCCTGGTCGGTGCGCATCGACCCGCAGGCGCTGGACGTGGAGCGGGTGGCGCTGCCGGCGCCGGCGCAACCGATCGCGATCCGCCACCACGGCGACCCCGCCACCAAGGTCGACCTGCTGCTGCTCGGCGATGGCTACACCGCCGCGCAGATGGACAAGTTCCGGGCCGATGCGCGGCGGCTGGCCGACCGGCTGTTCAGCGTGTCGCCGTTCAAGGAACGCGCCGCCGACTTCAACGTCTGGGCGTTGGCGTTGCCGGTGCCCGAGGCGGGCATCAGCCGCCCTTCCACCGGCATCCACCACGCCAGCGCCACCGGCGCGCGCTACGACATCTTCGGCAGCGAGCGCTACATCCTGACGCTGGACAACCGTGCCTTCCGCGAACTGGCGCAGTACGCGCCGTACGAGTTCGTCGAGATCATGGTCAACAACCAGACCTACGGCGGCGGTGGCATCTTCGGCCAGTTCAGCACCGTGGCCGCCGACAACGACTGGGCCGACTACGTGTTCGTGCACGAGTTCGGCCACCACTTCGCCGGGTTGGCCGACGAGTACTACACCTCGCCGGTGGCGTACGCGGCCGGCGAGCGCCCCACGGTGGAGCCGTGGGAGCCGAACGTGACCGCGCTGCTGGATCCGGGCAAGCTGAAGTGGAAGGACCAGGTCAGCCCGGTCGCGCCCGCGCAGGCGGTGCCCTTGCCGACCCCGTGGCCCAAGGCCGAATACGAAGCCTACGAGCGCGACGTGCAGGCGCGGCGGGTGAAGCTGCGTGCCGACCGGCGCCCGGAAGCGGAAATGAGCGCGCTGTTCCGGGAGGAACAGGATCACGTCGATGCCCTGTTCGCCGACGCCAGGTACCGCGACGCGGTCGGCGCCTTCGAGGGCGCCAACTACGCCGCCACCGGCTATTACCGCCCGCAGATGCAATGCATGATGTTCACCCGCGCCGACGCGTTCTGCTCGGTCTGCCAGCGCGCGATCGCCGACATCATCGACCTGTACACCACCGCGCCGCGGCCGGGCGCGGCGACGGCGCGGGGGCGCTGACTCCAGGGCGAAGGCGATCCGCGCGGAGGTTGGCCGCAGCGCGCACCGGTATGCGCTGCGGCGGCACCCGGACCTTCAATGGCATGTCGCGACCAGCAACACGGCCATGGTAGCCGTTGCGCCGTGCGCGCAACGCCGCGTCGGCGTCGCTGTCATTGCTGCGCAGGCGGCAGGCCGGTATGGCTGCGGTACACGCCTTCGTTGCAGGCCAGGCAATAACCGCCGCCTTCCATCGTCAGCCGGTTGTAATAGACGTACGGCCCGTCGCTGGCCACGAATACTTCCGGATCCCGGCGGATCCGCCGCGGCAGGTCCGGCGTCAGTTGCACCAGCGACGGTGCGGCGGGGTCGATGCTGGCGAGGTAGACCACGGTCGGGTAGATGCCCGGCGGCGAGGTTGCCGAGAAGACGACGTACGACTTGCCCTCGTGCACGAAGGGTTCTGGCGAATTGATGACACCGTTGCGCGGCGTCCGCGCGCTGCGGACCAACTCCCAGGTGGCGTCCTCGCCACGGGAGCCGGCACGCCGGCGATAGATGCGCAATTCGGTGTCGTCGGCGACGGTGGCGATGACGAAATCCCCATCGAACTCAGGCGCTCGCCAACCCCAGGGCACCGTGTGCAGGTCCTTGCTGCCGTCGTCGAAGGTCAGCTGCTTGGGCGTGTCGCTGTCGAGCCATTGCATGAAGACCTGTGGCGTGCCCTCGACCGGCGCGGCGAAGACCGCGGCCCTCGCCCCTTCCACGAAGCGCATCGACAACCGCGACTTCGGGAACTGCGGCACGGCAGTCTCGCTGGACGCGTCGAAGAGATCGCGCCAGTAGTGGTTGCCGCGCGCATCGACGTAGCTGATGCGTGGCGCGGGATCCCCGGGGTCGTGGCTCGCATAGGGGCCATTCCGGCGGGTGTGGGGCGGCAGGTAGCCGTAGGACCAGTCGCTCTCGCCCGATTGCACCGCAACGGCCAGCCTGGCGTTGTCGATCGTGTGCGGCTTGTCCGCCAGGAACTTCGTATAGACGATCTGGTCCCCGGTGGCGGTGCCGATCCATTCCGGGCCGTTGCCTACGACCTGGAGGTCCCCGGTCGTCATCGCACTGGGGTCGATCAGCAATCCCTTGCCGTCGGCCGGGATGAACAGGCCGGTATCGCGATCGATGCCCGCGATCCAGAGGGCGCCCGAGTAGTCGCACCACGTGATCATCCCGCGCGACTGGCTGAACTCGCTGTCCACCAGTTCGCGCTCGCTGCTCACAAGTGTTTCGTTCTTCCCCTGCGCCTGTACCGGAAAGGCAGCCAGCAGCCCGAGGGCCACCAACGACGATGCAATGGCGAGGCGAAAGCCTTCCGGGGTCCCTGCGATGTTGCGCATCTGCCTCTCCTGGAATCCGTCCGTGCCCATCGGCGGCCGGGCCGGGCAGGCGGTGCCAGGCCGGTTCGATGCCGCGCGGCACCGGCCACCACGCAGGCGCGGCGGCGTCGGGTTGCCGTTGCCGGGCGGCCGTGCCTCCCCGGGCACGGCTTCAGGAGGCTCAACGCGACGCAGGCCGCGGGCAGGACATCGCGCGGCGCTTCGCGGTCGCCGCCGGATCGGCGCGCGGCCGTGCGCTCCCATTGTTTCGCCGCCGGCGGGACCCCATCAAGAAAGCCGGAAGCATCCCGGGAGCAGGACATGGACAAGTACGACAAGAGCCCCGACGCCATCGCCAGGCTGACGCCGGAGCAGTACAGGGTTACCCAGGAAGGCGCCACCGAGCGCCCCGGCAGCGGCGAGCTGCTGCACAACACGGCTGTCGGCATCTACGTGGACGTCGTGTCCGGCGAGCCGCTGTTCGCGTCGGCGGACAAGTTCGAATCCGGCTGCGGTTGGCCCAGTTTCACCAAGCCGATCACCCCGGCCCACGTCAACGAAGTGCGCGACACCAGCCACGGGATGATCCGCACCGAGGTGCGCTCGACCCATGGCGACAGCCACCTCGGGCACGTGTTCGAGGATGGGCCGCGCGACCGCGGCGGCCTGCGCTACTGCATCAACTCCGCGTCGCTGCGCTTCATCCCGCGCGAGCGGATGCAGGCCGAGGGCTACGGCGACTACCTGGACCAGGTGGGGGGCGCGCGATGAGCGACGTGCCCGAAGGACTGGAGCGCGCGATCCTGGCCGGCGGCTGCTTCTGGGGCGTGCAGGAGCTGTTGCGCAAGATGGACGGCGTGGTCTCTACGCGCGTGGGCTACAGCGGCGGCGATGTCGCCAATGCCACCTATCGCAACCATGGCAGCCATGCCGAGGCGGTAGAGATCGTGTTCGACCCGGCGAAGATCGGTTATCGCCAGCTGCTCGAGTTCTTCTTCCAGATCCACGACCCGTCGACGCGCGACCGCCAGGGCAACGACCGCGGCGCGTCCTATCGCTCGGCGATCTTCTACACCACGCCGGAACAGCGGCGCATCGCGCTGGACACCATTGCCGATGTCGATGCCTCCGGCCTGTGGCCAGGCAAGGCGGTCACCCAGGTCGAAGCCGCCGGCGACTTCTGGGAAGCCGAACCCGAGCACCAGGACTACCTGCAGCGCTATCCCACCGGCTACACCTGCCATTACGTGCGCCCGGACTGGGTGTTGCCGCGGCGCGCGGGCTGAGGGTCGGGCATTGCGGCGGATCGGCGGTTGCCGACGCCGGTTAACGCGTCACTAACCCTGCCCGGCGCAGCATTCCAACATCATCCTTCCGTTTGGAGTACTGAGATGCGTATCTCCCATTCCCTGCTCGCCACCGCGGTGCTGGCCGCCATCGTCGCCACCGGCGCATGGGCGGGCGACGACGACATGTTCACGCGGATGGACAGCAACCACGACGGCCGCATCTCCGCGCAGGAACATGATGCCGGCGCGGCCGCGAAGTTCGCCCGCAACGACGCCAACCACGACGGCATGCTCGACGCCGACGAAATGCGGTCGCGGATGGGGCGTCAGGCCGGTGGCATGCACGCCGGCGGCATGCAGGGCGGCGACTGGATGGCGAAGATGGATGGCAACCACGATGGCGTGATCACCGCCGACGAGCACGCCGCGATGGCGAAGGCGATGTTCGACAGGATGGACGCCAATCACGATGGCCGCCTGGCCGGCGCCGAACTCGAAGGCGGGCATGGCATGCGCGGGCAGCGGATGGGCGATCACGCCATGCCGGAGGGCATGGCGCATGGCGACCGGGGCATGGGCGATCACGCCATGGCCGGCCACGGAATGCACGGCCAGGGCGGCATGGCCGGGGCGGGCATGCGGAAGCAGGCGATGATGGATACCGACAACGACGGCAAGGTTTCCGCATCCGAACATGCCGCGGGGGCACGCGCCATGTTCGCCAGGGTGGATGCCGACCACGACGGCTATATCAGCAAGGCCGAGTTCGATGCGCGCTTGAAGGCGATGCCGCCGCCGAAGTAACAGGCGCGGCCCGCCGCAGGGTTACGAGGCCCTTGGCCGGGTCACTGCCCGGCCACTGCGGGCGCGCCCTGGAGTGCGAGTTCCGGGACACGCGCTGGCGCCTCGACCTCTTGCACATCGACCCCTTGCCCCTTCACCCCTTGCGCCTTCACCCCTTGCGCGGCACCGGCCGCATCGGCCGGGATTCCGGTAGCGGCGGTGGCGCTGGCAGCGGGCTGGAACGCCGCGCCCACTTCGACGTCGATCGGCAGCGTGGTTGCGCCCCTGTCGCTTGTGCTTGTCCGCTGCTGCGCTGCCTGGGTGTCCTGCACCAGCTTGGCGATCAGCACGCCCATCACCCGCCCGAATGCGCTCTTCTGTTCGGCCGGGGCCGGCGCGGCTGAACCATGCGCTGCCTCGACCGTCGCCGCGCCACGCGATTGCGCATTGCCATCGAACGTGGCGACCGCCAGCAGCATCGTGGACAGGAGCAGCAAGGTACGCATGTCGATTCCGGCGCGGATGCACGGCATCCGATGCGCGCAGGCTAGGTTCCGGCACTTGCAGGAAGCGTGAATGCAATGCTTGCGTACTCCACCGCGCAACACATTCTCGCGATGCATTCGCGCCTCGGGCCGTCTTGGCGGCCAGTCAGGTTGCGGCGTGGGCGCAAGGGTTAACGCAAATTCGACTTCATCGAACCGGCGCTGACTCGCTGTGTCATTCGGGCAGTGCGCGGCGACCGGCGACGACGAGCGCGACGCCCTGTCTGTGGCGCGCCAGCAACGCGCCGGGGGAGCAGGCATGTCTCGCGCCGGCGGACCCTCGCGCGCTGCCAGCGTGGAAACGGCCGGCGTGCTGGTAGGCGACCCACCAGCCATGGCCCGCGGGCCAGAATGCGAAGGCATCGGGCAAGGGAGTGGCCGGGCGTCGGCCGGCGCCCCACACCAGTGCGATGTTGGTGCCGGTGCCGCCGCCGTGTGGGCGTCCCAGCCACAACCACGCCTGCTGCGTGCCTGCGCAGGGCACGCGCACGTCGTCGACGATGAAATGGCCGAGGCGACGACGCTGGTCGCTGTCACCGGCGTGCGCCGCCGCTGCCAACGCGGCCTGGCTGGCTGCGACCTTCCAGCGCATGCCGGTGCCGGTGTGTGCGTGGCCCAGCGCGACGACGGCGACGCAGGCGGCGGCCACGACCGGAATGGCATCCCGTGCCGGACCGCGCCGCAAGGCCAGGCGCAGTGCTTCGGCAGCGCCCCAGAACAGCAGGGCAAAGCGCAGGTAGAACAGCAGGTCGTACAGCCACAACCGCGGCTCGGGATCCACCGCCCAGGGCGTGAATACCGAGCTCGCCCACAGCGCTGCCAGCGTCGCGGGCAACAGCAGCCACGGGCGCAGGGTGGCGGAAACACGCATGGACATGGCCGGACCGGAACGGACGCGGCAGCATAGCCGCCGCGCGCTGTCCCCGGGCCGCGGGTTTTGACGTATGCATTCTGACGGGCGGGCCCAATTCGCCGCCTGCCACCCGGGAGAATCGCGATGCGTGGTCGCCTGCTGTTGTCGTTCCTGTCCGTCGTCGTGTCGTGTGCGGGCTGCAATCGCGTCCAGGGCGAGCCGTCCGATGCGGCGGCGCTGGTGGAATTCGCCGCGACCATCGCCGCGCCGGCACCGGCGCCGGTGTCGGCAGCGCTGGACGCACCTGCGTCCGCCGACACCCCGGCCGCCGCCGCCCCGGCCGCCGCCACCGGCTTCGATCCGGCCAGCGTGCCGGTCACCGAGGCGAACCTGCCTCCGTTCCCGTTCTTCGCGGTGCCCGAAGGGCTGGAAAGCACGTACGGCGACAAGGAGCGCGACATCCCCTACGACGGCCAGTACTTCCTTGCCGGTGACAAGCCGGTGCTGGTCGAGGGCCGCATCTTCCGCGACCGCTTCGCGCTCACGCGCGAGCAGCGCCCCTATACCGAACTCGAATTCCACCGCAACTACGAGAACGCGATCGCCGCGCTCGGCGGCCGCAAGATCAACACCGTGCAGTACACGCGCGCGGTGGCCGAGGCCGTGGGGGGCCGCGACGTGATCGAGAAGCACCATTACGGCGCGGTCGCGGTACCGGACTACCGCCACGACAGTTACCTGCTGCGCAGCGCCGACCGCGAATACTGGATCGACGTCAGCACCGGCGCGATCCCGCTGCACGGCTACGTGGTGGTACTGGAGCGCAAGCCGATGCAGCAGTCCGTCGCCTTCCTCGATGCCGCGGCGATGCAGCAGGCGCTCGACAGGGATGGCCGTGTCGCGCTGCACGTCAACTTCGATACCGACAAGGCCACGCTGCGGCCCGACGCGCAGCCGGTCATCGACGAGATCGGCAAGCTGCTGGCCGCCGACCCGGCGCTGCAGTTGTCGATCGAGGGCCATACCGACAACACCGGCAGCCCCGCCCACAACCAGGTGCTGTCGACCGCGCGTGCGCGCAGCGTGCTCGGGGCGCTGGTCGGATTGGGCGTGGAGCCGTCGCGGCTGCAGTCCAGCGGCCATGGCCAGGACCAGCCGCTGGCCGACAACGCCAGCGAGGCCGGCCGCGCGCAGAACCGGCGGGTGGAGCTGGTGAAGCGCTGACGCGCCGCCGGCCGCGGCGGTGCCGCGCGCGACCGGTTGCGTAGCGCGCGCTCAGTCGCTGGAGACGCCCAGCGTGCCGAGGGTGGAGCCCAGGTCGAAGATGGTGCCGAGCCGGTGCTCGTGGCGCGCGTGTTCCAGCGCCTCGTCGATCTCGCCGCGGTGCGGATGGTGCTGCCAGCCGGGCCCCAGGTAGACGTCGGCGCGCGGGAATTGCGCGATCACGTCCTTGTCGCTGATCCATTTCCAGTCGCCGGGCGCGAGGTCGTTGTGCTGGGCGAAGTCGTGCGCGCTGGCATGGCTGTGGGTGTAGACGAGATTCATCGGGATGCCTCCGCGGGTTCGCCGGCGCGACGGCTGCGCGCGGCCATCCAGGCACGGCTGGCGTTAGCGCGATGTCGACGCCCCTGGCGAGGGCGTCGCGCGCAAGGCGCAAGCAACGATCATGCCGGTTGTGGTGCCGCGTTCGGCACGCGCCGCGATCGCCGTGGTGCGTGCGCCGGTTATTGCAGCCCGGCGCTGATCGCGGCCAGCAGCGAGCCCTGCGCGTCGTCGCCGCTGAAGTCCCAGAGGAACGCCCCGCCCAGGCCCTGCACCTGCACATAGGCCATCTTGTCGGTGATCGTCGCCGGGTCGTCGAAGCTCCAGAAGGTCTTGCCGTCGTAGATCCAGCGCGCCTTGCTGTAGGCATCCGTGTACTTTGGCCATGACAGCGCCTTCAGCACGCGATAGGTCTCGACCCCGGGCTCGTCGCTGCCGCTGGCGGCGACGCCGGCCTGGTACAGGCCGTTGTTGCTGCTGGCGACGCTGCTCCAGCCGCGGCCGTAGCTGGCCATGCCCAGGTTGAGCTTGGCCGCCGGCACGCCGCGGTCGAGGAAGGCCTGGATCGCGTCGTTGCTGTTGTAGTAGCGCGCGTCGCCGCTGGCCGGGTCGTTGGGCGAATTGAACAGCGCCGAATGGAAGTTGGTCTTCGCATCCCAGGCGCCATGGAAGTCGTAGGTCATGACGTTGATGGCGTCGACATACGGGTGGTACAGGTCCGGGCGGGTGACCCGGATCTTGTCGATCCCGGCACCGACCGCAACCGTGAGCTGCAGGCCCGGGCGCACGGCATCGAGCTGGCGCCGGAACTCGGCCAGCAGGCCGGTGAAGTTGTCGGTGTCGGCGCTGCTGCCGCAAGCCAGGCCGCAGGCGGCGGGATATTCCCAGTCGATGTCGAAGCCGTCGAACACGCCGGCCGCCGCGCCTGCGCCGCCGGCCGAATCGAACAGCGGCAGGTTGCCGGTGATGTAGGCGTCGATGCAGGAGGCGACGAAAGCGGCGCGGTTTTCCGGCCGCGCGGCGCTGGCGAAGCCGCGCGACAGGGTCCAGCCCCCGAGCGAGATCAGCACCTTGAGGTTCGGGTGCTTCTTCTTCAGCTTCTTCAGCTGGTTCCAGTTGCCGCGCAGCGGCGCGCCCCAGGTATCGCCGACGCCATCGACGCTTTCGGCGGCGCTGAAGCTGCGCGAGTAGTCGGCATAGGCGTCGCCGCCCTCGCCGGTGTCGGGGTCGACCGCCTTCAGCACGCCGACTTCGCATTTGTTGTTGCGCACGTTGCCGAAGGCGTAGGCCAGGTGGGTCAGGCGTCCGGCCGTGCCCTGCGCGTCGAGCGTGCGCACCGAATACGGTTGCGCGTTGTAGATGCCCCACTGGGTGAAATAGCCGAGCACGCGCTTCGTGGTCGCGCTGCTTGCGGTGGTGGCCGCCACCAGCGCCGCGCCCTGGGCCGAGGCGTTGCCGGCCTTGTCGCGCGCGCGCACGGTGTAGCTGTAACCGGTGGCGGCGGCCAGGCCGGTGTCGGTATAGCTGGCGGACGTGGTGCTGCCGGCGATGCTGCCGTTGCGGTAGACGTCGTAGCCGGCGATGCCACTGCCGCCGACGTTGTCGCTGGATGCGTTCCAGCGCAGCGAGATGCTGGCATCGGAGCGGGCGCTGGTGGCCAGCCCGGTGGGCACGCCCGGGGCGATGGCGTCGCTGGTCGCAACCACGCCAACCGACACCGTCGCCGAGCTGCCGGTGGCCCTGCGGTTGTCGGTCGCCACGGCCTTCAACGCATGCGTCCCGACGCCTGCGTTGCTCCAGGTGATGCCATACGGCGCGCTGGTGTCGCGGCCGATGCGGATGCCGTCGACGTAGAAATCCACCCGCGCGATGCTGCCATCGGCATTGCTTGCGGTCGCGGTAATGGCGATGCCGGTACCGGCGGTGAACGTGGCACCGGCTGTCGGGGCGGCGATGCTGGCAGTGGGCGCGCGGTTGGGCGTTCGCGGCGTTGCCTGTACCACCAGGACGGCGAGCAGGCCGAGGGCCGCGGTGGCGGTCGCGGACCGGAATTGTGTGCGTGACATGTGGCTGGGATCCCGCCCTGCGGGGGCAGGGCGAACGGGCGCCAGTGTCCGCATCGCCCGCCGGCGGGATTGCGCGGACGGTCACAAAGCCCGCGACCGGCGGTCGGGGCGTGCGGATCCAGTGTGACCGCCGTTGCAAAAGTGGCGGCCTGGGCCGCCAACGCGCCTATCGCGGATCGGGTGGCGGCACCAGCGCGCGCTCGCGAAGGAAGCGCGCGAAGCGCGGCGTGCCGCTGTCGGTCAGGCCGTTGTAGCGATACGTGACCTGGCTGCCGATCGCGGGCGGGCGTGCGCGCTGCGCGTTGCTGAAGCCGCCGCCGATGCGGAAGCGCAGGCCGTCGGGGCGTTCGACGATCAACGCGCCGAGCACGCCGGCGTACTGGCCCTGTCCGGCGGTGTAGCCGATCACGCGCGCCTCGGCGTCGTCGTAGGGCTTGTACTTGAGCAGGTCCTCGCTGCGGCCAACGCGGTAGTGCGCGTCGCGGTGCTGCAGCACCAGCCCTTCGCCGCCAGCGGCGACGATCCGTTGCAGCCATGCGTCGAGCTCGGCGGCGTCGTCGACGCGGAATTGCCGGACGCGGTGCAGCGACGCGATTCCGGTGTCGTCGAGCAGCGCCCGCATGCGGCGAACGCGTGCCGAGAACGGGCCGGCGTCGGCCGGCAGGTCGAACACCATGAAGCGAACGTCGTGCCATGCGCTGTCGTCGCCATCGCCGGCGCGCACCAGCGCGCTGGTATCGTCGAAGCGGCCGCGGCCAAGCCACAGTTCGCCGTCCATCGGTTGCCTCGGCCAGCGCGCGGTGAACCAGGCGGGGGCCTCGATCGGCAGGCCGCCGCGGGTATGCAGGCGCTGCCCATCCCAGCGCCCGCGTACGCCATCGAGCTTCTCGCTGACGTAGTAGCCGGTGACGTCGAGGCCGGCGTGGTACACGGTGGCGAGCATCACCGGAGGCGGGTTCGCGGCCACGGCCAGCGGCGACGACGCCAGGAGGCCCGGCAGCAGGCAGCAGAACAGCAGGCGGTTGGCGCGCGGGCGCATGGCGGGGCTCCTTCGGTCGGGAGCTGCAAGCGTGGCGGCCGCGCACGGCTGGCGGCATCGGCGAAGCGGCATCCACCGCGTCGGTGCACGGTGCTGCATCGGGTAGGAGATGTCCGCACGATGCGCGACCGTTGCGCTAGGATCGCGCATTCGGCCGGCTCGCCGGCCGCTGCCCTCCCTCGCGTGCAACCAGGACCGCGCGTGCAGCCGATCATCCGCATCGAAAACCTCGGCAAGACCTACGCCTCCGGATTCCAGGCGTTGAAGTCGATCGACCTGGAGATCCGGCGCGGCGAGATCTTCGCCCTGCTCGGACCCAACGGCGCCGGCAAGACCACGCTGATCAGCATCGTCTGCGGCATCGTCAACGCCTCGTCGGGAACGGTCACCGCCGCCGGCCACGACATCGTCCGCGACTTCCGCGCCGCGCGTACCCTGATCGGGCTGGTGCCGCAGGAGTTGTCGACCGATGCCTTCGAGACTGTGTGGGCGACGGTCAGGTTCAGCCGCGGCCTGTACGGCAAGCCGCCCGATCCCGCGCACCTGGAGAAGGTGTTGCGCGAGCTGTCGCTGTGGGACAAGCGCGACAGCAGGATCCTGGCGCTGTCGGGCGGGATGAAGCGCCGGGTGCTGATCGCCAAGGCGCTGGCGCACGAGCCGCGGATCCTGTTCCTGGACGAACCCACCGCCGGCGTCGACGTCGAGTTGCGCCACGACATGTGGCAGATGGTGCGGCGGCTGCGCGAAAGCGGCGTCACCATCATCCTGACCACGCACTACATCGAGGAGGCCGAGGAAATGGCCGACCGCATCGGCGTGATCCACAAGGGCGAGCTGATCCTGGTCGAGGACAAGGCCGTGCTGATGCGCAAGCTCGGCAAGAAGCAGCTGACGCTGCAGCTGCAGGAGCCGATCGCGGAGATTCCCGGAGCGCTGGCCGGCTTGCCGCTGGAATTGGCCGACGGCGGCAACGCGCTGGTCTATACCTTCGACGCGCAGGGCGAGGCGACCGGGATCGCCGCGCTGCTGCGGCGGCTGGCCGAGCACGGCATCGACTTCCGGGACCTGCATTCCAGCGAGAGCTCGCTGGAAGACATCTTCGTCAGCCTGGTGCGGGGCAAGCCGTGAGCCTCAACCTGCACGCGATCCGCGCCATCTACCGCTTCGAGATGGCGCGCACCTTCCGCACCCTTGGCGAGAGCATCGCCTCGCCGGTGCTGTCGACGTCGCTGTACTTCGTGGTGTTCGGCGCCGCGATCGGCGCGCGCATGGGCGAGGTCGGCGGGGTCAGCTACGGCGCCTTCATCATTCCCGGGCTGGTCATGCTGTCGCTGCTCAACGAGAGCATCTCCAACGCCTCTTTCGGCATCTACATGCCCAAGTGGGCGGGCACGATCTACGAACTGCTGTCGGCGCCGGTGTCGTTCATCGAAGTACTGTTGGGCTATGTCGGCGCAGCGGTGACCAAGTCGGTGCTGCTGGGGCTGCTGATCCTGGCCACCGCGCGGCTGTTCGTGCCCTACGAGATCGCGCACCCGCTGTGGATGCTGGCGTTCCTGCTGCTGACCGCGATCAGCTTCTGCCTGTTCGGCTTCATCATCGGCCTCTGGGCCGACGACTTCCAGAAGCTGCAGGTGATCCCGCTGATGGTGATGACGCCACTGACCTTCCTCGGTGGCGCGTTCTATTCGATCGACATGCTGCCGCCGGTGTGGCAGAAGATCACGCTGTTCAACCCGGTGGTCTACCTGATCAGCGGTTTCCGCTGGAGTTTCTACGGCGTCGCCGACGTCAACGTCGCGGTCAGCGTCGCCGCGATCCTCGGCTTCTTGGCGCTGTGTCTGGCGGTGGTGTGGTGGATCTTCCGCAGCGGCTGGAAGCTGAAGGCGTAGCGACGCGGGCCGGTGCCCGGGCACCGGCCCTGTGCGGATCCGCGCTGCGGGCTACCTGACCGGGATCATCAGGTGCTGGTATGGGGTGCCCGCCCACATCACGTACGGTACCGCCGTGTCGGGATCGGCGCCCTTCGGGTACTGGTCGTAGAAGGCCGGGTCGGCGCCGACCACCATCACGTGCGGTCCGGTGGTGACCCAGTGGTTGCCGGCATCGGGCCGGGCCGCATGCGGATCGGTGTTGCTGGCATCGGTACCGCCCGCGAGCATGTACATGAAGCCGACCTTGCCCCCGGCGGGGTCCTTGTGGCCGACCCACGCGCCGACCCATTCCATCGCCGCCGCGTCCATGCACATCGGATCGGGACCAGGAGTGGCGGGGTTGTCGGCCATGCAGGTGAAGCCGTTGTCGCCGGCACGCAGCGTCCGCATGCTGCCGTCGGCCTGCAGGGCGACGATGCTGGCGTTGGCGCCGACCTTGTCGGGCGCGGCGCGCATTGCGCTGTCGATCAGTTGCCGGTCGGCGGCCGAAGGTGCGGCCGGGGCCGCGGCCATGCCCTGCACCGGGTCGCCGGCAACTGCGGGCAACGCGCAGGCAAGGCCAACGGCCAGTGCGGCGGGAAGGAAAATCGTTCTGGACATGGCGGGCTCCTGGAGGGGGTCAGGTGGTCGTCCCCGGCGGCGCACCACCGGGTGCATGCCCGGCGTCTGGTCGAACGCAGGGGCGTCCCCCCAGCGGCCGGGCGCCCGGCCTGAGCGCCGCCCGGCCGGCCAGGCCCGCTCGCGATATCAGGCGCCGACGCGACGGCGCTCGGCGTCGATGTCGTGGACCTGCCGCACTTCGACGCAGCCGGTCGCCGCCCACGGGAACTCCGCGGCGATGCGCACCGCCTCGTCGATGTCCGCGGCCTCGATCAGGTTGAAGCCGCCGAGGATTTCCTTGGTCTCGGCGAACGGCCCGTCGACCACCGTGGTGCGGCCGCCGCGGATGCGCACCGACTTCGCCCCGCCGCCGTGCTCGAGCTGCTGCGACTGCAGCAGGTGGCCGCTGGCGCGCAGTTCGTCGGCGTGCACGAAGCAGTCGTGCATCATCGCGTCGTAGCGGCCCTCGGGCAGCGCCTGGGCAAGCTCGGGATCGTTGTAGATCAGCAGCAGGAATTGCATGGCGGTCATCCGCGATCGGCAAGCGGCCAGTATGCAGCCGGATCCGGCAGCGCGCGGCCGCCGCAGCTGCGCAAATGTCCGGCCGCCGCCCCGGCAGGGGCTCCGGGCCCACGTGCCGATGTCGATCCGCGCCGCACCGGTTCGTCGTATCGGCAAGCGCCCTGGCCCGGGCCCTGGGCAGCCGGGTCGGCGTTCCCGCAACGATCGGAGGAGACGAGGATGCGATTCATGGTGATGGTGAAGGCGACCGCGGAATCGGAAGCCGGCGTGATGCCCAGCCAGGCGCTGTTGGAGGCGATGGGCAAGTTCAACGAGGAGCTGGTCAAGGCGGGCGTGATGCTGGCCGGCGAGGGCCTGCAGCCCAGCGCCAGGGGCGCACGGGTCAGGTTCGACGGCAGCCGGCGCAGCGTGGTCGACGGCCCGTTCGCCGAGACCAGGGAACTGGTGGCCGGCTTCTGGCTCTGGGAGCTGCGTTCGCTGGACGAGGCGATCGAGTGGGCCAGGCGCTGCCCGAACCCGTTCGAGCACGGCGAGTCCGAACTGGAGATCCGCCAGGTGTTCGAGGCCGGGGATTTCGGCGAGGAATTCACGCCGGAACTGCGCGAACGCGAAGAGCGCCTGCGGGCGCAGCTCGCCGCCAAGCATTGATGCTGACCCGACGCGCCCGGTAGCCGACGCAGCGGGGCGGCCGGGAATGCTGCTGTAATGGGGGCCATGACGGCCCCCGATCCGCCACAGGCGTCCCGGCACGACGTCCACCGCGCCATCGACGCGGTCTGGCGGATCGAGTCCGCGCGCGTGGTCGCCGGCCTGGTGCGCATGGTGCGCGACATCGACCTGGCCGAGGAACTGGCGCAGGACGCCCTGGTGAGCGCGCTGGAGCGGTGGCCGCGCGACGGCGTGCCGGACAACCCCGGCGCCTGGCTGATGGCCACCGCCAAGCACCGCGCGATCGACCGCCTGCGCCGCGGCAAGCTGCTGCAGCGCAAGCACGAGCAGCTCGCCCATGAGCTGGAAGACGAGCAGTCCGACGCCGCCGCGCGCGCGGAATCGGCGCGCGACGCCGAACTCGACGGCGGCATCGGCGACGACCTGCTGCGGCTGCTGTTCATCGCCTGCCATCCGCTCCTGTCGACCGAGGCGCAGGTGGCGCTGACGCTGCGGCTGCTCGGCGGCCTCACCACCGCCGAGATCGCGCGCGCGTTCCTGGTGCCGGAGGCCACCATCGCCCAGCGCATCGTCCGCGCCAAGCGCACGCTGGCCCAGGCCCGGGTCCCGTTCGAGGTGCCGCGCGGCGAGCAACTCGACGCCCGCCTCGGCGCGGTGCTGGCGGTGCTGTACCTGGTTTTCAACGAAGGCTACGCGGCCACCGCCGGGGACGACTGGATGCGGCCGCAACTGTGCGAGGAGGCCATGCGCCTGGGACGGATCCTCGCCGGGCTGATGCCACGCACGGCCGAAGTCCATGGCCTGCTCGCGCTGATGGAAATCCAGGCCTCGCGCATCCACGCGCGCACCGGCCCTGCGGGCGAACCGGTGCTGCTGCTCGACCAGGACCGCGCGCGCTGGGACCGGCTGCTGATCCGGCGCGGGCTCGCCGCGCTCGAGCGCGCCCAGCAGCTCGGCGGCGGCGCTGGGCCCTACGCCCTGCAGGCCGCGATCGCCGCCTGCCATGCGCGCGCGCTGGCGCCAGGGGACACCGACTGGCCGCGGATCGCCGCGCTCTACGCCGCGCTGGCGCGGCTGGCGCCGTCGCCGGTGGTGGAGCTCAACCGCGCGGTCGCGGTATCGATGGCATCGGGGCCGGCGGCCGGGCTGGCGATCGTCGAGGCGATCGCCGCCGACCCCGTGCTCCAGGCCTACCACCTGCTGCCGAGCGTGCGCGCCGACCTGCTGGCGAAGCTGGGCCGCAGCGACGAGGCCCGCGCCGAATTCGCGCGCGCCGCGGCGCTGGCCCGCAATGCGCGCGAGCGCGAACTGCTGCTCGGCCGCGCGGCGGCCTGCGACTAGGCGGCGTCGCCCGCGCCGCGGCAGGTCACTCGCGTTCGCGCCGGCCCTGGGCCTTGGCAATGGCGATCACCGCGCGCAGCAACGCGCGATCGCGGTGCCGCGAGATCGCGATCGCGCCGGCCGCGATCGCGGCATCGCGCAGCGCGGCCGGCACGTCGTAATGCGCGCCGCTGGTCTTGTCCTGGAACGCGTGCCGCGGGATGCCCAGCTGCGCGGCCATTGCATGCAGCTCAGGCAGGGTATCGGCCATCAGGTGGGCCCAGCGACGGCCGCGCCAGAGGGTGACGGCGTCGTCGACGTAGACGGCCACGCGCGTTGCGCTGGCGGCGTCAGTCGCCGTTCTGCCCGGCGTCGCCCGCATCCAGCAGGAACGGTTCGACGTTGCCCTTGAGCTTCATCGTCATCGGGTTGCCGCGGCGGTCAAGCGACCTGCCGGCCACGACCCGGATCCAGCCCTCGCTGATGCAGTATTCCTCGACGTTGGTGCGCTCGGTGCCGTTGAAGCGGATGCCGACGCCGCGTTCCAGCAGGGCGGCGTCATGGAAGGGGCTGCGCGGATCCAACGACAGGCGGTCGGGGAAGGTGGTCGTCATGGGTGCGGCATCGGTCGGCGTGGCGCGGGAGGCCACGGAGGCCGCATAGGATAAGCCAACGGCGCGCGGCAGCCGCCAGGCAGCGCGGTCAGCGCTTGGGTGGCCGCCCGCGCGGCTTCGCGGTCGCAGGCGCGGCCGCGGCCGGCTTCGCCTCGCCCGCGGCCCTGGTCTTCGGTTTCGGTTCGGGCTTGGGCTCCGGCGCGATCTTGTGCAGCATCCGGGTCACGCCGAGCTTCTCGACGCGGCCGCCGGACTTCTCGAACGCGGCGATGTGGTCGGAGATCTGCTCGCTCTCGATCCGCTTGTGCAGGTTGTCCACGCTGCCTGCCGGCGGACCCTTGCCGGCCTTGCCGCTGTCGCTGCCTTTTCTGGCACGTGCCATGGAAGCCCCATCCGTGTGGGTGCATCGCGGGCGATGCGGGCGTCGCGCGGGCGACGGCTGGCCCCACTATGCCCCGCTGGCGCGGGAAAAGCGAAACCGGCGCGGCCGCCCGGCGTTGCGGCGTGGCACAGCCCCGCCGCGTTCAGCCTGGGCTGCCCGCCGATTGCGCCTGCTTGGCCGCCTGCAGCCGCGCCAGCTCCAGCTCCTCGCGCTTTTCCTGCTGCTTGCGCAACTCCTCCCTGCGGATCGCCTCGACCTGTTCCGGGGTCGGCGCGTCGTGCAGCTCCAGGGCCATCGCGGCCGCGCTTTCGGGTTCGCCGCGCTGGCTCTTGAGCTTGATGTTCAGGCGCAGTTCGTTGGCCGAATCGGCGTTGCGGATCGCTTCGTCGTAGGAGATCAGGCCTTCGTTGTAGAGCTCGAAGAGCGCCCAGTCGAAGGTCCGCATGCCCAGTTCGCGCGACTTGTTCATCACGCCCTTGAGTTCGCCGAATTCGCCCTTGAAGATCTTCTCGGCGATGGTTGGGGTATTGAGCAGGATCTCGATCGCCGCCACCCGGCCCTTGCCGTCCTGCGTGCGCACCAGCCGCTGCGAGACGATCGCGCGCAGGTTCGCCGACAGGTCCATCAGCAGCTGGGTGCGGCGCTCCTCGGGGAAGAAGTTGATGATCCGCTCCATGGTCTGCGAGGCGCTGTTGGCGTGCAGCGTCGACAGGCACAGGTGGCCGGTTTCGGAAAACGCGATCGCGTGCTCCATGGTCTCGGCGTCGCGGATCTCGCCGACCAGGATCACGTCGGGCGCCTGGCGCAGGGTGTTCTTCAGCGCGTGGTGCCAGGAATGGGTGTCGACGCCGACCTCGCGGTGCGTGACCAGCGACTGCTTGGAGGCGTGCGCGTATTCGACCGGGTCCTCGATGGTGATGATGTGCCCGGGGGAGGTGCTGTTGCGGTGGTCGACCATCGCCGCCAGCGAGGTCGACTTGCCCGAGCCGGTGCCGCCGACCAGCAGCACCAGCCCGCGCTTGTTCATCACCACGTCCTTGAGCACCTCGGGCAGGCGCAGCTTCTCGAAGCTGGGGATCTCGGCGGCGATCGTGCGCAGCACCATGCCGACGTGGCCCTGCTGCACGAACACGTTGACCCGGAAACGCGAGACCCCGGGCAGGGAAATGGCGAAGTTGCACTCCATTTCCCGCGCGAACTCGTCGCGCTGCTTCGGGTTCATCAGCGCCTGGGCCAGTTGCGCGGTGACCTCGCCGCTGAGCTTCTGCCGCGTCAACGGGGTCATCTGCCCGTGCGACTTCATGCTCGGCGGGAAGTCATGGGCGATGAACAGGTCCGAGCCACCGGCCTTGGCCATCGCCGCGAGCAGCTTGTGCATGTAGTCGCGGGCCTGGTCTTCGGTCAATGCGGGCATGCGCTGGTTCCGGGGTAGCGACGCGATCGTGCGGCCTCGCATCTTGCCATCGCCCGCCGCCAGCGGCAGTGATGCGGATCACCGCTTGCACGCCATTGACGGCGCCGGTCCTAGACTGGCGGGCCCATGCAGCAGTTGCCGGCACGATGAGCGACCTGCGCGACGCCGCCAGGCGCGACGACGACGAGAACAACGCCCGCGCCGCCGCCGTCGCCGCGGCCGACCCGCTGGGGCCGGCCGATCGCTACGGCGACCTGTTTGTCGCGGTGCAGTCCGCGCGCGTGTTCGCCGACAGCAAGACCTTCGTCGACTGCGCACCGCTGGGCGACCCCGACGACATCGTCGCCGCCTGGCAGGACCGGAAAGCCCGACCCGGGTTCGACCTGGCCGGTTTCGTGCGCGCGCATTTCCGCGCCGAGCATCCGCCCGCCAGCCACTACGTCTCGGATCCGGAACAGACCCTGGTGGCGCACATCGACGGCCTCTGGGATGTGCTGACGCGGCAACCGCGCGAGCACCCGGGGCGCTCCTCGCTGCTGCCGCTGCCCAATCCCTACGTGGTGCCGGGCGGGCGATTCGGCGAGATGTACTACTGGGATTCGTACTTCACCATGCTTGGCCTGGCCGCGAGCGGGCGCCACGACCTGCTGCGCGACATGGCCGACAATTTCGCCTACCTGATCGACACCTACGGCCATGTCCCCAACGGCAACCGCAGCTACTACCTGAGCCGCTCGCAGCCGCCGGTGTTCGCGCTGATGGTGGAGCTGTTCGAGCGCGACGGCGTGCGCGACGCGCTGCGCTACCTGCCGCGGCTGCGGCGCGAGTACGATTTCTGGATGCAGGGCAGCGCCGACCTGCGCCGCGGCGAAGCCGGCGGCCACTGCGTGCGCATGGACGACGGCGCGCTGCTCAACCGTTACTGGGACGCGCGCGACATCCCGCGCGAGGAAGCCTGGGCCGAGGACGTGGCCACCGCGGCGCGCCAGCACGCGCGCCCCGCGGCCGTGGTCTACCGCGAGCTGCGCGCCGCCGCCGCCTCGGGCTGGGACTTCAGCTCGCGCTGGTGCGAGGAGGGCGGCGGGCTGGAAACCACCCGCACCACCACGATCGTGCCGGTCGACCTCAATGCGTTCCTGCACAAGCTCGAAGTGCAGGTGGCCCGGCTGAGCGCCGACGGCGGCGACGAGGCCGCCGCCGCGGATTTCCGCCGGCGCGCGCGGGCGAGGGCGCGCGCGGTCGAGCGCTGGTTGTGGAATCCCGCCGCCGGCACTTACCTGGATTACGACCTGCTGCATGATCGCCCGCGGGTCGCGCCCTGCGCCGCCGCGGCGGCGCCGCTGTACGTCGGCCTGGCAACCCCCGGACAGGCGCATGGCACCGCCGCCGCGCTCGCCGCGCAACTGCTGCAGCAGGGCGGCCTCGCCACCACCGGCATCGCCAGCGGCGAGCAATGGGACCGGCCCAACGGCTGGGCGCCGCTGCAGTGGCTGGCGATCGTGGGCTGCGCGCGCTACGGCCTGCAGGCCCTGGCCGACGACATCCGCGAGCGCTGGCTGGCCACGGTCGGCAGCCTGTACCGGCGCGAGGGCAAGCTGGTCGAGAAATACGCGCTGCAGCACGCACCCGACGGGGCGCGCGGCGGCGACGGCGGCGAGTATCCGCTGCAGGACGGATTCGGCTGGACCAACGGCGTCACCCGCCGGCTGCTGCATGCGGTGCCCCGGCATCCTGCGTGCCGGGTCCGCGCCGCGCGGCGGAATTGACCGGCCGGCTTGCGCAGCCCGGCGCGGCGCTGGCTAAACTGCACGCGCGGGCGCTGCCCCGCCATCTTTCAGGGGGAGATGAATGACGATCCGACGCGAACTGTTCGCGGGTGAAGTGCTGTACCGGCAGGGCGATCCGTCCGATTGCGCGTGGCTGGTGGAGCACGGCGCGATCGAACTGGTCTCGGTGCAGGGCAGGCGCACCATCAACCACGGCGTGCTCGGCCCCGGCGAACTGATCGGCGAACTGGGCATGCTCGACGGCGCGCCGCGCAGCGCCACCGCCACCGCCCGCGGCGAAACCGCGCTGCTGGCCATCGACCACGACCAGTTCCTGGAACGCCTCGACGCCGGCGACCCGATCGTGCGCACCCTGGTCGACAGCCTGCTGCAGCGCACCCGCAGCATCATCGCCAGCCTGCCGATGGATGCGGCGCTGCCGGCCGAGGACGTCGCCTGCGACGATCCCGAGGAGCGCAGCGGCATCGACAAGATCCGGCTGGAGGCGCGGCTGCACGATGCGCTCCACGGCAATACCCTGGAAGTGCGCTACCAGCCGATCTACGACATCCACGAAGGACGCGTGGCCAGCTACGAAGCGCTGGTGCGCTGGGAGCTGCCCGACCGCGGCCCGGTGTCGCCGGCCGAGTTCATCAAGCTCGCCGAGGAAACCTCGCTGATCGTGCCGGTGGGCGAATATGTGCTCGACCGCGTCATCGGCGTGCTCACCGGGCTGCGCGACGCCGGCATCGATCCGCTGCACGGCATCGCCGTCAACCTGTCCGCCAAGCAACTGGTCGAGCCGGGCATGGCGCGGCAGATCGTGTCGCGCGCGCAGCGCGCCAAGCTCCCGCCCGGCGTGCTCAAGCTCGAGGTCACCGAGAGCAGGATGCTCGACTACGCGCCGGTGGCGGCGGTGATGCAGCATTGCCGCGACAACGGCGTGCCGTTCGCGCTGGACGACTTCGGTACCGGGTATTCCAACCTGACCCACCTGCACAAGCTGCACTTCGAATTCGTCAAGGTCGACCAGGCCTTCGCGCGGCACATGTTCGACAGCCCGCGCGCGATGGCCATCGTGCAGGCGATCGTGGCGATGGCGCACGGCATCGGCGCCGAGGTGGTGTGCGAGGGCGTGGAAACCCGCGAACAACTGCAGTGCCTGCGCGAACTGGGCGTGCGTTACGCCCAGGGCTACCTGATCGGCCAGGCGGCGCCGGCCGCGGCGGTGCTGTCGGGCGAAGCCGCGCGCGCGGGGGCGGCCGCCGCGGCATAGGCCTGGGCGACCGCACCGCCTCGCGCTCACCCGAGCTTGCGCGCCATCAGGTAGTAGGCGAGGTTGCCGAGGCCGGTGGCGCCGACCAGGATCGCGATCACGCCGGGGTTGACTTCGTCCCAGCCGCTGGCCTGGACCAGGCCGAAGCCGATCGCCAGCGCCACCAGGGTCACGCCCCAGCGCAGCGAGCCGTGGCGGCGGCGGATCTCCTCGCCTTCCAGCATCGAGCGGACCAGGTCCTGGGAGCCGTTGGAATCGACCATCTGCTTGCGCACGCGGGCGTCGACCACGGCCTTGATCGCATAGACGATGCAGACGAACAGGGTGATCGGGATCAGGATCTCGAAATTCATGGTGGTGCTCCTCTTTCCGGTTTCCGGTGGTGGGCCGCGCTGCGGGCAGGCGGCAGTGGACGGTCGCGGCAAGGGATACGGCCTGCCGCCGGTCGGTTGCAGCCCGCCCGGGTCCGAAATCAGTTGCAACCTTGGCGGCCCCCGGCGTATCCCAGCAGGCGATGGACAGCACCCCGAATGACAGCGGCGGTCCGGAGGACAGCCGCGCACTGGTCGACGCCGTGCTCGGCAACGCGCCCGGCGCGTTCGAGCAGCTCGTGCGCGACTACCAGGGCCTGTGCTGGCACATCATCCAGCGCATGGTCCGCCACCCGGAAGACACCCGCGAGCTGTGCCAGGAGGCATTCCTGCGGGTGCACCGCAACCTGCACCAGTATCGTTTCGACGCGCCGCTGAAGTCGTGGATCGGGCAGGTCGCCTATTCGGTCGCCAAGCGCCACCTGGAGCGCCGGCGCATCCCGCTGGCCGAGGCCGTCGGCGGGGACGGCGCATCGCTGGTCGACAACATCGGCGACGGCTTCGACCTGGAGGCGGCGACCGTCGACGACGAGAGCGCGCGCAACCTGCATGCCGCGATCGAGGCGCTGCCGCCGCTGCAACGCACGCTGCTGACGCTGTATCACCTGGAGGAAGTGTCGATCGCCGAGATCGCCGGCATCACCGGCCTCGCCGAAGGCACCATCAAGAGCCATCTGTTCCGTAGCCGCAAGCGCCTGCGAGAGGTGCTGGCGCCGCGGATGGGAGTCGCCGCATGAAGACCGGTCCCCGCGCCCCCGGTGCGCGTTTCGACGAGCACGAATGGCAGCTGCAGGAACGCGCCCTGCGCGAGCAGCGCAGCGGCGTCGCCTGCGCCGACGATCCGCTGCTGGCGCAATACCGGCAGGTAGCGCGCGCGCTGCAGCAGCCGACCGCCGCGCCACCGCCGGATTTCGCGCATGCGGTCGCCGTCAGCCTGGCGACCACGCCCGGGTCGCCGGACGGGCGCCTGGAACTGCTGCTGCTGCGCGCGCTGTCCGGCCTGCTGGGCTTGTCCGCGATCGCCGCGGCGGCGCTGTATGGCGGCCAGTGGTTGCCTGCGTTTGCCGCGCTGCTGCCGGCGACGGCCAGCGGCACCGCGTTCAACTGGGCGCTGGCGCTGGGCGCCTGCCTCGGCCTGTCGTGGGCGTTCGGGCGGCTGCAGCCGGGCCTGCGCGGCCGCCCCGGCACGGCCTGAATCTTCGCCGCGCGTGCGGCCGTCGCCGGCGGTGGCCGGGTTCCGGATTGCCTGCGGCGACCACGCGGATCGCATCGTGCTCACGCACGCGGTGACACGCTCGCGGCCTCGCCTGCAGTGGAGGCGCCGCGATGAAGCCCTTGCATCCGCTGGTCTGGCTGGCGCTGCTGTGCCTGGCTGGCTGTGGCGAAAGCGCCCGCCTGGCCGTGCGCGACGGCATCGGCCCCGATCCGCAGTTGCCGGCGCCGCGGCAGGGCCTGCTTCCGACCGTGAACATCGCGCCGGCGCGCGGCTGGCCGGCGGGCGCGATCCCCGCGGCCGCGCCCGGCTTCGCGGTCAACGCCTATGCCAGCGGCCTGGCGCACCCGCGCTGGCTGTACGTATTGCCCAATGGCGACGTGCTGGTCGCCGAGACCAACGCGCCGGCCAGGCCCGCGGACGGCTGGGGCATCAAGGGCTTCTTCATGCGGTTGCTGATGCGCAAGGCGGGCGCAGGCGCGCCCAGCGCCGATCGCATCACGCTGTTGCGCGATGCAGACGGCGACGGCATCGCCGAAACCCGCAGCGTGTTCCTCGCGGGGCTGCATTCGCCGTTCGGGATGGCGCTGGTGGGCGACAGTTTCTACGTCGCCAACGCCGACGCGGTGGTCAGGGTGCCGTACCGCACCGGCGACACCGCGATCACGGCGACGCCGGTGAAAGTCGCCGGCCTGCCCGGGGGACCGATCAACCACCACTGGACCAAGAGCCTGGTCGCCAGTCGCGATGGCAGCCGCCTGTACGCGGGCATCGGCTCCAACAGCAACATCGGCGAGAACGGCATGGATGCCGAGCGCGACCGCGCCGCGATCCTGGAAATCGATCCGGCCACCGGCGCCACGCGGGTGTTCGCCTCGGGGCTGCGCAACCCGGTCGGCATGGACTGGCAGCCCGACAGCGGCGCGCTCTGGGTGTCGGTCAACGAACGCGACGAACTCGGCAGCGACCTGGTGCCCGACTACATGACCTCGGTACGCGAGGGCGGCTTCTACGGTTGGCCCTACAGCTACTACGGCCAGCACGTGGATGCGCGCCCGCAACCGCCGCGGCCGGACCTGGTCGCGCGCGCGATCAAGCCCGATTACGCCCTGGGGCCGCACACCGCGTCGCTGGGGCTGGCGTTCTACGACGGCGCGCTGTTCCCGGCGCGTTATCGCGGTGGCGCCATCGTCGGCCAGCACGGTTCCTGGAACCGGCGCCCGGCCAGCGGCTACAAGGTGGTGTTCGTCCCGTTCGCCTCAGGCATGCCGGAGGGGGCGGCCGAAGACCTGCTGACCGGCTTCCTGGATGCGCAGGGCAACGCGCGCGGGCGCCCGGTCGGGGTCGCGGTCGACACGCGCGGCGCGTTGCTGGTGGCCGATGACGTCGGCAATGCCGTGTGGCGGCTGGTGCCGGCGCGATAGGCGCGTGGGGCCGGATCGGACGATTGCGCAGCCGCATTGGACGCAGGTTTCACCAGCGCTTACGCAACGCAGCCGCAAGCTGCAGGGCGGACGGATCCGCGATGATCCGATGGAGGAACGCAGCATGTCGCGCGACGCACCCCGCATCCATGTCGACGCCGCCGCCATAGCCCGGCTGGAGGCCATCGCCACGCAGTTGCCACAGGACGCGCAGGTCCGCGTGCGCCTGGTCGACGGTGGCGAGCTGCGCGGCATCGTCGCCGCAATGCCGACCGTGCAGGCCTTCTACGATGCCGACGGCCGCGAGGGCATGAACGCGGTCGCGCGGATCGAAAGCTTCCTCGACGACGGTCGCGCCCATGGCGGCGGCGACCACTACCTCTGGCTGGACCAGGTCGATAGCGTCGAGCGCTTGCCCAATCCGTCGCCGCCGGAGCCAAGCTCGCGCATCCGTCCCGCGGATCCGAACGCGCCGACGCACGAATAGCCCCGGACACGCGGATAGCGTCGATAGCGGGCGTTGTGGGATGGCCTTCGACGCGCGCCGTTCCCGGCCTGCCGCGCGGTCAGCCGGCCGGTGCCGCCGGCTTGGCGTCGAAGCGCCGCGCGTAATCGCGCTCGGCCGAAATCCGCCGGACCTCTTCATCGGCCAGCCCGGGCGCGGCATAGACCGCGTAGGCGATGTCGCCGTCGTTGCGGCCGACGTGGTGCAACTGGTAGCGCGGGCGGCCGGCGCCGGTGTTCTCGGGGTAGTGCGCGGGCGGTTCGCGCCCTTCCAGGTCCAGCTCGCTGTTGTCGACCATGCCGCCCACGAACAATGCACGCATAAGGCTCCTTTCGCCGTCATCGGGGATCGAGGCCATCGTGGCGGTTGCCGCGTTCGCTTTCCATCAATCTGGCGTTAGGGTTCCGGAAACGGGCCGGTGCCAGGGGCGCCGCACGTAGAATCGCGCGATGCATTCCGTCGTCCTTCCATCATGACCGCCGGCGCCGACCCCGCGCTGGACACGCTGCTGCTGCCGTTCGCCAACGGCGCGCTGGCCTGGCCGCAGGCCGGGGGCGCGCTGTTCCTGGGCGCGCGCGCGGGCTGGGCACTGCAGCACCAGCCGCTGCCAGGACTGGTCTGCGAACAGGATTCCCGGCCCGCCGCCGAGGCCCTGGAGCGCGCCGGGTTGGTGCTGCGCAGGCAGGACGAAACCAGCCCTCGCCATCCGCTGGTGTTGCTGTTGCCGCCGCGCCAGCGCGAACAGGCGCGCGCCCTGTTCGCGCGCGCCCTCGACTGCGTTGCGCCGGGCGGGATCGTGGTCGCCTGCATGCCCAACCGCGAAGGCGCGAAGTCCGGCCAAGCCGACCTCGCGCGCCTGGCCGGGCCGCTGCAGGTGCTGTCCAAGCACCATTGCCGGGTGTTCTGGACGCAAGCGTTGTCCGGGCCCGCCGACCCGGCGTTGGCCGCGCACTGGCGCACGCTCGATGCACCGCGCCGGATCGCCGACGCGCGCGTGCCGGGTGGCGGATTCACCAGCCGCCCGGGGGTGTTCGCCTGGGACCGGATCGATGCGGCCTCGGCGCTGCTGGTCGAGCACCTGCCCGGCGACCTGCGCGGGCAGGTCGCCGACCTCGGCGCCGGCTGGGGCTACCTGGCCATGCAGGTGCTGGCGCATTGCCCGGGCGTGACCGCGCTCGACCTGTACGAGGCCGATGCGCGCGCGCTCGAACTGGCCCGCGCGAACCTGCGGGCGCAGGCCCCGCGCGTGCCGCTCGAGTTCCATTGGCACGATGTCGCCACCGGCCTGCCGCGGCGCTACGACGCCATCGTCAGCAACCCGCCGTTCCATGCGCTGGGCGGCGACCCGCGCCCCGACCTCGGCCGCGCCTTCATCGCCGCGGCCGCGGCCGCGCTGCAACCTGGCGGCCGCCTCTGGCTGGTCGCCAATCGCCACCTGCCGTACGAAGCGGTGCTCGATGCCAGCTTCGGCAGCGTGCGCACGGTCGCGCAGCGCGACGGCTTCAAGGTGATCGAGGCATTGCGCGCGCGATGAAGCCCGATACGACCAAGCTGGTGAAGCTGATCGCCAATCTGGGTTATGGCAGTCGCCGGGAAGTGGCGCGGATGTTCCGCGAAGGCCGCATCACCGATGCGGCCGGCGAGGTGCTGTACGCCGACGACCGCGTCGCCCACGCCGAGGTCCGGGTCGATGGCGAACCGCTGGATCCGCCGCAGGGCCTGGTGCTGCTGCTGCACAAGCCGGTCGGCTACACCTGCTCGACCCGCGATCCCGGCCGCATCGCCCATGACCTGCTGCCGCCGCGTTTCCGCCTGCGCGCGCCGCTGCTGTCCACGGTCGGGCGCCTGGACCGCGACACCAGCGGCGCGCTGCTGTTGACCGACGACGGCGCGCTGCTGCACCGGATCGTGTCGCCCAAGGCCAAGCTGTCGAAGGTGTACGAAGCGACGCTGGCGCAGGACCTGCGCGGCGACGAGGCCGCGATCTTCGCCAGCGGCACGCTGTTGCTGGAGTCGGAGGACACCCCGCTCGCGCCGGCGATCCTCGAAGTCGTCGACCCGCGCCACGCGCGGCTGGCGCTGACCGAGGGCCGCTACCACCAGGTGCGGCGGATGTTCGCGGCCGTCGGCAACCATGTCCAGGCACTGCATCGCAGCCGCATCGGCGGGCTCGGCCTGGGCGAGCTCGCGCCGGGGGCGTGGCGGGAGCTGGACGCTGCCGATATCGAGGCGCTGTTCGCAGGCTCGTCGTAGGAGCGCCTTGCAGGCGCGAGCTTTTCGGCCGGGCCGCGATATCGTCGCGAAGCGCTCGCGCCTGCAAGGCGCGCCTACGAAAACAGCCGGCGCCAGCCTTCGGCGCCCAGTTTGCGCAACGTCTCGAGGTTGCGCTCGACGATCGCGTCGGGGTCCGGGAACGCCGCCACCGCGCGTGCGACGCTGTCCTCGCGCAGCAGGTGCAGGGTCGGGTACGGCGCGCGGTTGCTGCAGTTGCCGATGTCGTCGGCGTCGGTGCCGGCGAAGCGATAGTCGGGATGGAAGCTGGCGACCTGCAGCTCGCCTTCCAGTCCGAGCGCTTCGACCAGAGCGTCGGCGTCGTCGAGGAAATCGTTGTAGTCGAGGAAATCGGCCAGCACCAGGGGGTGCACCAGCAGGGTGGTGTCGACGTCGTCAGCCGGGGTGTCGCGCAGCAGCAGCAGTTCCTCGCCGAGTTGTTCCAGCAGCGCCTGCGTCGTCGTCGCCTCGCTCAGCACGTAACGGACCTGGCCCCTGGCGTGGACCGCCTTGGCGAACGGGCACAGGTTCAGGCCGATGACGGCGCGCTCCAGCCATTGCCGCGTGGTGGCGATCGGGTCGATGTCGGCTTCGGCGGTCATGGATCAACCTTGTAGGAGCGACTTCGGTCGCGACCGTTTTCCGGGTCCTGCAGTGGTGGCCGACGCCGCTGCTGCAGGTACGGGCGCGATGCGGAACAGCAGTCGCAGGCTCAATCGCGGAAATTGTCGAACTGCAGCGGCCGCTCGTAGTCGGCCGCGCGCAGCAGCGCCATGGCCGCCTGCAGGTCGTCGCGCTTCTTGCCGGTGACGCGCAGCTTGTCGCCGTTGATCTGGCTGTCGACCTTGAGCTTGGCGTCCTTCAGTGCCGACTGGATCTTCTTGGCCAATTCGCGCTCGATACCCTGCTTGACCGCGATCTTCTGCCGCGCGCCGGCGAGGTTGGTCTCCACCGTGCCCGGTTCCAGGCAGCGCGCATCGATCTTCCGCGCCACCAGCCGCGCGCGCAGGATGTCGGTCATCTGTTGCAGCTGGAACTCGCTCGGCGCGGCCAGCGCGATGGCGTCGTCCTCGCGGGTGAACGAGGCATCCACGCCCTTGAAGTCGAAGCGCGTGGAAAGTTCGCGGTTGGCCTGGTCGACGGCGTTGGTGAGTTCGTGGGTGTCGACTTCGGAGACGATATCGAAGGAAGGCATGGCGGCGCGGGTATCGGACCAATCGGGGACCGGCAGGGTAGCGCAGGCGGGCGCGGCCGGGTATCGCTTCGCTGGCGCGATTGCCCCATGCTGGCGCCATGGATGATGCTCCCGACCATGCCCGCGACAGGGCCGGCGCCGCGCGCCGCTGGCGCGCGATCGCGCTGATGCTGGCGTGCGTGGCGGTGTTTTCGCTGATGGACGCGGTGCTGAAGACGCTGTCGGCGCATTACCCGCCGTTCCAGGTGGCGGCCCTGCGCGGGGCGTCGTCGTTGCCGTGGCTGCTGGCGTGGGCGCTGCTCAGCACCGGGATCGGTCCGCTGCTGCGGGTGCGCTGGCCGTTGCACCTGCTGCGCGGCGTGCTCGGCATCACCATGATGGCGGCGTTCGTGTACGCATTGCGCACTTTGCCGCTGTCGACCGCCTATTCGATCTTCTTCGTCGCGCCGCTGTTGATCACCGCGTTGTCGGTGCCGTTCCTGGGCGAGCACGTCGGCCCGCGGCGCTGGACCGCGATCGCGATCGGCTTTTCCGGCGTGCTGGTGGTGCTGCGCCCGACCAGCACGGGCGTGCTCACGACGGCGGGACTGGCGGTGCTGCTGGCGGCGCTGGGCTATGCGGTGTCGGCGATCACCGTGCGGGTGCTGGCCCGCACCGATTCCACCCAGGCGATGGTGGTGTGGCTGATGACGCTGATGGCGTTGGGCGCGGGCCTGCTGGCGTGGCCGCAGTGGGTGCCGCTGCGGCTGGAACACGCCTGGCTGATCCTCGGCCTGGGGATCGCCGGGGCCTTTGGCCAGTGGGCGATCACCGAGGCGTTCCGGCTCGGCGAGGCCTCGCTGCTGGCGCCGCTGGAATACACCGCGCTGCTCTGGGGCGTGCTGCTGGACGCGACCCTGTGGGGCGTGTTGCCCGACGCCGTGACCTGGCTGGGCGCGGGCATCATCGTCGCCAGCGGCCTGTACCTGCTGCGCCGCGAAGGCAACCGCGCCCGGGCGACGCCGCCGCTCTAGGCGCACGCGGCGCTACAGGCGATAGCGTTTCTGGCAGTGTTCGCAGAAGAAGGCGCGACGGCGCGCGCATCCCAGTTCCTTGCGGTAGGTCAGGCGGGTGCCGTCGCGCGGGCAGGTCGTCTTGGTATGGACCTGATAGTGCTTCCTGAGCACGAAGGCCTTCTTCCAGGCCAGGAAGTCGAAGCTGTATTCGCGCGCCTGCTTCACCAGCTCGCCGAGCTTGCGCGGCGGCAGCGCGCCGACCTCGCTTTCCGGATGCACCCGGATCCGCCACAACACCTCGTTCTTGATGATGTTGCCGACCCCGGCAAAGCGCTCCTGGTCGAGCAGGGCGTCGGCCGCGATCACCGCGGGGCTGGCGCGCAGGCGGCGGCGCGCCTGCGCCGGGTCCCAGGCGTCGGCCATCACGTCCACGCTCCAGTCGTAATGCGCGTCGAGCGCGCCTTCCAGGAAGCGCAGGGAGCAGGCATAGAGGTCGAGCCGGCCGTTGTCGAAACCCAGGTGCAGCCGCGGCGGTGTGCCAGGCTTCGGGTCGTCGATGCGATAGCTGCCGAACAGCAGCAGGTGCACGCGCAGCGCGAAGTCGTCGAAGTCGAGCAGGAAATGCTTGCCCCAGCTGCACGCCGCCCGCAGTCGGCGGCCCTGCATCCGCGCCAGGTCCTGGCGGCTGTTGCCCGATACCTCGCGCACCGCCCGGCCGGCGAACTTTGCAGCCTGCTCCCTGAGGATGACGATGGATGGGCCTTCGGGCATGCCCGCACGCTAGGGCCGCAACAGCGACCGTGCCGTGAAGCCACGCCGGCAAGACCGCGCCCCAAGACAAAGCGGGAGCCGGGCAAGCCCGGCTCCCGCGGTGGAGCCTGGAAGCGACGCGCGACTTAGAAGCGCGCGCCGACCCCGACCCCGACCACCACCGGGTCCATGTCCGCCTCGCCGGCCTTGGTGCCGTCGACGGCGATGTCCGAGCTGCCCTTGAGGAAGCGGGCATCGGCGCGTGCGAACACGTTCGGGGTGAAATTGAGGTCCACCCCGACCGTGCCGATCGCGCCCTTGGGGGTGCTCACGCCGATGTGGTGGTCCGCGTACGGGCCGATGTTGTCCTGGTCCTCGTCGCTGATGTTGGACTGGAAGTAGCCCAGGCCCACGAACGGACGCACGGTCGCGTCGGCCTCGCGGAAGTGGTACTGCGCGCTCAGCGCGTAAGGCTGCGAGCTGACGGTGGCGATCTTGCCGTCCGCGGCCGTGGTGACGCGGTGGTCGAACTTGTTGATCGCGCCCCAGCCCTCGATCGCGACGTTGTCGTTGATGTAATAGCTGGCCGAGAGCGTGCCGGCGCCGGAGCCGTCGAAATCGGCTTCGCTGCCGTTGATGTCGGCGTTGCCGGTCGGTTCCTGGTGGGCGTACCCGCCGACGATCGCGAAGTGCTTGCCGGCCGTGGTGCCGGCGTCCTGGGCGAAGACCGGCGCCGTGGCGAAGCTGGTGGCGATGGCGATGCCCATTGCCGACAGCAGCAGGCGGCGGGGGGTGCGGAAGGATTGCATGGGGTTCTCCTCGTTAGGTCTTGTGGGCCCTGGGGAGTAGGGCGTCGACACCCTAGCGCCGGCGCGATGAACGCCTGCGCCCATGCAACCTGACTGGCGGGAACTTTCCATCGGGTTTCGTGACGCCAGGGCGCGTTCAAGGCCCCCGTGCTTCACCCCGCATCCACCCCGCTGACTCCTGGAAGAACCGGCAGGGCTGCCGCTGCTGGCGGTCGGCAAGATCGGACAATGGCAGGGAGCCCACGCGCGCTGGCGCGCTCGGGCCAAGGGCGTGGCGTGCGCGCCCGTGATCCGCAGCCGATGGTGGTGAGGCCATGGCAGCAGGCTGGAACCCGGCTGCCGGACGGGCTCAGCAGCGGGCCTGGTGGGCGGGCGCCAGCACCGGTTGCACCCGCTCGACGTGCAGCGCGTCGAAGGACGCCATCGGTCGCGGCAAGGTGGTGACCTCGGTTTGGCACGCCGGCGGCTCGGGCTCTGGGAGGAGCAACGCCCCGGTGCCGCCGAAGCCCAGCAGCGCCACGGCCATCGCGCCGCGCAGGAAGACATGGTCCAGGCATCGCATGACGGTTCTCCGGGGGCATCGGGGGCTGCCCACGCTGGAAAAGATGCGCGCATGCACGCCGGGGTTGCAGTGCATCCGGTGGGGATGACGATGGTCATGGCCGCGACGGGTGCTGCGGCGGTGGCGCGGCGGCAACGAGCCCTTGCCGGTGCATCAGGACGCGCCCGCGGCATGCCTTGGCGCGCGCGGCGGTCGCGGCCAGCGACGGAACACGGCACTAATGGCCGCGCGTTGGCAAGCCGGAGGCGTGTTTCACACGCCTTGTCACAGCCCGATGGCTACCGGGTTGGCGGTCACAAACGTGACGGCAATCGCAAAATCGCATGAAGTTGTGACCGATCGCACGCGTGGCCCGCATTCAGCATCGACAACGCCCATTGCGGTGGGTAGCGTCCGCGACCGCTCGAGATCCGAAATCCCGCTGTCGTGGGGCGTTCGTCGTTCTCGACATCGCCAACCAATCCTCGGGGAAATGATCCATGCGTAAGACCTCGCTTGCGGTCGCCGTCGCGATCGCCGCCACCGGCCTGTTCGCCGCCGGTACCGCCGCCGCCGCCAATTCGCCGGCCCCCGGCAGTTTCAACGTCACCGCCAACGTGCAGGGCAGCTGCCGCGTCACCTCGACCAGCGACATCGCCTTCGGCACCTACGATCCGGCCGACGTCAACGCCAGCACTCCGCTGGACCAGAACGGCAGCGTTTCGGTGCGTTGCGTCAAGGGCATTGCCGCCAAGGTGGCCCTCGACCAGGGCCAGAACGGCAGCGGCACCTGCGCCGCCCCGGCGCGGGCGATGAAGGAAGCCACCAGCAACGAACTGCTGGCTTACGAGATCTACTCCGACAGCGGCCATGCCAGCGCCTGGGGCTGCGATGCCGGCAACGACGTCGAGTTCACCGCCGCCGCGTCCAACGCCGACACCGTGTTGACCACCTACGGCCGCATCCCGGCCGGCCAGGACGTCGGCCTCGGTGCCGACTTCAGCGACGTGGTCCAGGTTTCGGTCACGTTCTGAGCCCGGTCCACGGCGGGCGGCGACTGCGTCGCCGCCCGCCGTGCGATGTCGCAGCCACCGATCCGGTCACGTCCATGCGCCTGTTGTCGTTCGCCTTCGCGTTGCTCGTCTTCGCGTTGCCCGCGCGCGCCGCCGAATTCGAACTCAGCCCGACCCGGGTGCGCCTGGATGCACGGCACCTGGTCGATACGATGCAGGTCGGCAACAGTGGCGCCTCTCCGCTGCAGTTCGAAGTGACGGTCTCGCGCTGGCGGATGGGCGACGACGGCGGCTGGCAGCTGCAACCCAGCGACGACCTGGTGGTGCATCCGCTGCTGCTGGAGATCGCCCCGAACAGCAAGGCGCGCCTGCGGGTGGGATTGCTGGTTCCCCCGACCGAACCGGGCGAAGCCGCGTACCGCATCGAGCTGCAGGAGCAGCCATCGGCGACCGCGGCCGCCGCCGGCAGCGGCGTGCGCATGCTCACCAGGATCAGCCTGCCGGTATTCGTCGCGGGCAGCGACGCCGGCACGCCGGCCCCGGCATTGCAGGCCGCACAGTGGCAGGGCGACGCGCTTGCGTTCTCGCTACGCAACGACGGCGCCACCTTCCTGCCGCCGCAGTCGTTGTCGCTGCGCTTGCTGGCGGCCGACGGCAGCGTGTTGCTGCGCCAGCAGCTGCAGGGCAACTACGTGCTGGCCGGCGCCAACCTGCCGCTGCGGGTGCACGCGGCGTCGGCATTGTGCGTGCGCACGGCGACCCTGGCGATGCACCTGGACGAGACCGGCAGCGAGCTGCGCCTGCCGCTGCAGCCGGGGCACTGCACGCCGTGAAGCGGCCGCTGGCGCTCGCGCTCGGCATGTTGCTGGCCGGGCCCTCGCCGGCGCAATCGTCCCCGCCGCAATCCTCCCGCGGCCAGGCTCCCTCCGGACAGGCGTCGGCGGACACCGAAACGCTGCTGCTGGACGTCTGCGTCGACGACGCCTGCGACGGCATCGCCGTGGTGCTGGTGCGCGGTCCGCAGGTGCTGGTGGAAAGCGCGGCGCTGCGCAAGGCCGGCGTGCAGCTGGATGCGGGCGTCGCCACGCAGCGGATCGACGGCCGCGATTTCGTCCCTGCCGATGCCATCGGCCACGGCACCCGGGTCGCCATCGACCGCGCCCTGTTGCGCCTGGACATCCAGCGCCCGGCCAGCGCCCTGCCGCTGCAGCGCGCGGATTTCCATGCGCCGCCGCCGCAGGTCGACGGCATGCGCGACTGGAGCGCGGTGCTGGATTACGCCGCCAACATCGGCAGCCGCCGCGACGCCCGCAACCTGTTCGTCGATGGCGCGCTCAGCCGCGGGCCGTGGGCGCTGCGCGGCGATGGCCAGTGGCGGGGCGACGGCGGCTGGCGGCGCGGGCTCACCCGGCTGGAATTCGACCAGCCGCACACGCTGCGGCGGTGGACGTTCGGCGACCAGTACGCGCTGAGCCCGGACCCGCTCGGCGGCAGTGCGCTGCTCGGCGGGGTCGGCGTGGCGCGTGCGTTCGACCTGGATCCATTCCTGATCACCTTCCCGCAGCCATACCTGGACGGCGTGCTGCAGGCGCCGGGCACGGTCGAGATCTACGCCAACGGCGTGCTGGTCGGGCGCCAGCCGTTGCAGGCGGGGCCGTTCTCGCTGCAGGGCCTGGGCCTGAGCCCCGGGCGCAACGACGTGGAACTGGTGCTGCGCGATCCGTTCGGGGGCACCCGCGAACTGTCCAGCGCCTCGTACTACAGCGCCTCCGGTTTGCTGGCGCCGGGGCTGTCGGAATACGCCTTGCGACTGGGTCGCATGCGGCCGTCGCCGCTGGAGGACCGCTATCGCGACGATGCGGTGCTGGCCGGCTATTGGCGCCATGGCCTCAACCAGGCGGTGACGGTCGGCGTCCGCGCCGAGTCCGACCGCGAGCTGCGCAACCTCGGCGCGCAGGCGGCGCTGCGGTTGCCCGTGGGTGAATTGTCGGCCTCGCTGGCGCGCAGCGACGGCCCGGGGTTCGGTGACGGCGGTGGCGCGGCCGCGTTCGATTACCGCTACAGCAACCGCGTCGCCGGCTGGTCGCTGGGCGTGCGTCGCTACGACCGCGGTTATCGCCGCCTGGGCGACAACCTCGTCGGCGACACGATCGGCCGCTTGCGGCAGCCGCGTGGCGATGCCTTCGCCGCGATCGGCTGGTCGCCCAACGCGCGCCTGTCGCTGCAGTTGCACTGGAACCGCAACCGCTGGTTCGATGCCGGCGACGACACCCGCTACGGCCTCGACGCCAGCCTGCGCCTGGGCGTCGGTGCGCGCATGTACTTCGCCGTTGCCCGCAACGACGGCGATGCCGGCCGCGACACCGTCGCGCAGCTGGGCGTCAGCCTCGCGCTGGGGCGCGACAACCTCAACATCGGCAGCCGCCATGACGCCAGTGGCTGGGGTTACGGCATCGACGCCAACCGCTCGCGCCCGACCGCCACCGGCTTCGGCTACAGCGCCAGCCTGGATCATCGCGACGGCGCGCAGTACGCCTTTGCGCGCGGCGAATACCAGGGGCGCCACGGGCGCTACGCGCTGAGCGTGCAGGATGCCGACGGCGACAGCGAGGCCAGCCTGCTGCTGGGCGGCGCGCTGGTCGCGATCGGCGGGCGCGCGTTCGCCACGCCGCCGGTCGACAACGGCTTCGCGCTGGTGCGCGTGCCGGGCCTGGCCGGGGTGCAGGTGCGGCGCGAGAACCTGCCGGTCGGCATCACCGACGATGCTGGCGAACTGCTGGTGCGCGACCTGCTGCCGTACTACCCCAACCGCATCGGCTACGACGACCAGGACGTGCCGGCCGACTGGAACACCGGCCCCGACGCGATGACCGTCGCGGTGCCGCGCCACGGCGGCGCGGTGGTGGCGTTCCAGGCACGGCCGTTGCGCGCGATCGCCGGCAGCCTGCGCCTGCCGCAGGCGGGCGCCGCCACCCTGCACCTGCGCGGCGCGGTGCACGACTACGCGACCCGGATCGGCACCAGCGCCCGCTACTACATCGAGGACGTGGAGCCGGGCGCGTACGCGCTGGAGGTCGAACTGGATGCCGGCGCGCGCGCGCGCTGCACGTTGCAGGTGCCGGTGCTGGCGCCTGGCGTGACCCGGCTGCAGCCGGTCGTGTGCACGGAGGAGCCATGAACACGACAGCCATTGTCGTGAGCCAACGCGCCGGGATACCAGGCGCCGGCCACGACCGCCGCTGGCCGGGCCCGCTCGCGCCTGCATTGCTGCTGGCCGCATGCGCGTTGGCGCCGGCGTGGCCCGCGAGGGCGGCCAGAGATGCGGATTGCCGCGTCGATACCTCGGCCGCCCAGATCGCCTTCGGCACCTACGATCCGCTGAGCGCGCTGCCGCTGGACGCGGCCGGCCGCATCGACGTCATCTGCGACAAGAACAATGTGGCGGTCCGGGTCGAACTGGATCGCGGCGCCGGGGGTTCGTACCTGCCGCGGCAGATGCAGTCCGGCAGCCAGGTCCTGGCCTACAACCTCTACCTGGATCCGGGGCGCAGCATCGTCTTCGGCAATGGCAGCGGCGGGACGCAGGCCGGCGCGGGATCCACCTCGCCCATTGGTGGCGGCGAATTCCAGGCGCGGGTCCCGCTCTACGGGCGCATCGCGCCGGGACTGGATGCGGCGTTCGGCAGCTACAGCGACAGCATCAATGTCTCGGTGACGTTCTGATCGGACCGGCGCGCTGATCAGACCGGCGCGGGCTCAACGCCGCATCGCGCGCAGGTCGACCCGGGTCGGCGCCGAGCCGATCGCTGCGCGCAGGGTGACGAGCGTCAGCTCGTCGTTGCCGCGGCGGAAATGCATGTCCACGGCAGTGGCGCCGGCCCCAGTCTCGGCCACCAGTTCGTAGCCCAGCACGTCCATCCGCTGGCGGTAGAACGCACGCGCGTTGTCGAGCGCGCCTTCGAACACGTAATGCCGGCCACGGGCATCGTCCTGCAGCAGGTGGCCGGGCACGGGCAGGGGCAGGGTGGCGCTGAGTCCGGGCTGGTTGGCCACCAGCACCCGGGCGTGTGCGCCGAAGCTGGCCTGCGCCGTCTCGGCCGTGGCTACTCCGGCCGGGGTCGCCAGCAGCAGGCCCAGCAGGCCGCTGCCGAGGATGGAAGACACCTTCATCGAGGTCTTCATGCCAGAGCCCTCCCATGGCTGCTGGAAACGATTCCATCATCGGTTTCCGGGGAGGATGTGCCAGCGCGAAGTCGTCGAACTGTGATGGCCGGAGCGTCCCGCGGAAGGCGCATTCCGGATCTGTGACCGGCCGATATCCCGATCTGTGATCGCATTCGCTGCCGCGGACGGGCGCCGGAACCGCGTCGTGCGGCAACTTGGGCAGCAATCCCGCCGCGGACCACGGCGGCGCGCGCGTTGGCGTCGTCCGCCCGACCCGGCCACAATAGTCGGCCCATCGCATCGAGGTCCCGTCCGCCATGGCCGAGTTGAAGGAAGCCCGCGTCCCCGACATCGGCGGCTACGACGACGTCCCGGTGATCGAGGTGCTGGTCGCGGTTGGCGATACGGTCGCGGCCGACCAGGGCCTGGTCACGCTGGAATCGGACAAGGCGACGATGGAGGTGCCGGCGCCCTTCGCCGGCGTGGTCCGCGAACTCAAGGTCAAGGTCGGCGACAGCCTCTCCGAAGGCGGCGTGGTGGCCCTGATCGAGCCGGCCGAGGCCGCCGCCGGCGAGCAGCCGGCCGCGGCCGCGTCGCCGGCCAAGGGCGGCGCCGCCGAGCCGCCGCGGGCCGAACCCGTGGCGCCCGCGCGGGAGACTCCCGCCGCCGAAACCGGCACCCAGGTGCCGCCGGTCCAGGTCCCTGCGCAGGCAGACAGGCTGGCCCAGGCGTCGATCGCCGCGGCCGGCCCCTCGGCGCCCCCGGTGCGCTTCGATGCCGAGGCCGTGCTGCCGGACAAGGTGCCCTACGCCAGCCCCGCGGTGCGGCTGTTCGCGCGCGAGCTCGGCGTGGAGCTGGCGCGCGTGCAGGGCAGCGGGCGCGGCGGCCGGATCTCGAAGGAGGACGTGCAGAAGTTCGTCAAATCCGCGCTGCAGGGCGGCGCCGGGGCCGGCGCGGTCGCGGGCGGTGGCGGGCTGGACCTGCTGCCGTGGCCGAAGGTCGATTTCACCAAATTCGGCGAGATCGAGACCCGCCAGCTGACCCGCATCCAGAAGATTTCCGGCGCGAACCTGTCGCGCAACTGGGCGATGATCCCGCACGTCACCCAGCACGACGATGCCGACATCACCGAGCTCGAGGCGCTGCGCGTCGCCCTCAACGACGAGAACGCCAGGGCGATCGCCAAGGGCAACGGCGCCAAGCTGACGATGCTCGCCTTCATCATCAAGGCCTGCGTCGCCGCGCTGCAGAAGTACCCGGATTTCAACAGCTCGCTCGAACCCGATGGCGAGCGCCTGGTGCTGAAGAAGTATTTCAACATCGGCTTCGCCGCAGACACCCCGACCGGCCTGGTCGTGCCGGTAGTGCGTGCTTGCGAGCGCAAGGGCGTGATGGAGATCGCCGCCGAGACGGCCGAACTCGCGGCCAAGGCGCGCGAAGGCAAGCTGGGGCCGGCGGAGATGCAGGGCGGCTGCTTCACCATCAGTTCGCTGGGCGGGATCGGCGGCACCGCTTTCACCCCGATCGTCAATGCACCCGAAGTCGCGATCCTGGGCGTGTCGAAGTCGGCGCCGAAGCCGGTGTGGAACGGCAAGGAATTCATGCCGCGCCTCATGCTGCCGTTGTCGCTGAGCTACGACCACCGCGTGATCGACGGCGCCGCCGCGGCGCGCTTCACCGCCCACCTCGCGCAGCTGCTCGGCGACCTGCGCCGGGCGATGCTGTAAGGCGGCGCGGCGATGGCAAGCGCAACTGGAAAATCCGCGATTGAAGTCAAGGTCCCGGACATCGGCGGCTACGACGACGTGCCGGTGATCGAAGTGCTGGTCGCCGTCGGCGACACGGTGGCCAGGGACCAGGGCCTGGTCACGCTGGAATCGGACAAGGCGACCATGGAAGTGCCGTCGCCGGACGCCGGCGTGGTCCGCGAACTGAAGGTCAAGCCCGGCGACGCGGTGTCGGAGGGCAGCGTGATCGCGGTGCTCGAGGCCGCAGGGGCATCGGCGCAGGCACCGGCCGGGAAGCCGGCAGCCGCGCAGCCCGCGCCGGGGAAGGCGAATGCGGCAGACACCGCTCCGGCCACGCCCGCGAAGCCTGTGTCCAGCGCGGTGCCCGCCGCGCAACCGGCCACCAGTGCAGCCGCGATCCCCGCGCCGCAGGCTGCGGCCGCAAGCGGCCGCAAGGCCGACATCGAATGCGCCATGGTCGTGATCGGCGCCGGCCCCGGCGGTTACAGCGCCGCGTTCCGCGCCGCGGACCTCGGCCTCGACACGGTGCTGGTCGAACGCTACCCCGCGCTGGGCGGCGTCTGCCTCAACGTCGGCTGCATCCCGTCGAAGGCGCTGCTGCACGCGGCCGACGTGATCGAGCAGGCCGCGCATGCGGGCGACTACGGCGTCGAGTTCGGCAAGCCGAAGATCGCGCTCGACAAGCTGCGCGCGTACAAGGACAAGGTCGTGGGGCAACTCACGAAGGGCCTGTCCGGCATGGCCAGGCAGCGCAAGGTGCGCGTGGTGCGGGGCACGGCGAAATTCGTGTCCGCCAACGAGCTGGAGGTCGCCGTCGAAGGCGGCAAGACCCAGTTGCTGCGCTTCACCCAGTGCATCATCGCCGCCGGTTCCCAGGCCGTGCGCCTGCCGATGTTCCCGTGGGACGACGCGCGCGTCATCGATTCGACCGGCGCGCTCGAGCTCGCCGACGTGCCGAAGTCGCTGCTGGTCGTGGGCGGCGGCATCATCGGCCTCGAGATGGCGACGGTGTACCGCGCGCTCGGCAGCCAGGTGACGGTGGTCGAGTTCATGGACCAGCTGATGCCGGGCGCCGACGCGGACCTGGTCAAGCCGCTCGCCGATCGCCTGAAGAAGCAGGGCGTCGCCGTGCATCTGAAGACGAAGGTTGTCGCCGCGAAGGCGACGAAGCCGGGCATCGAATGCGCGTTCGAGGGCGCCAGCATCCCCGCCGCGAACACCTACGACCGCGTGCTGGTCGCCGTCGGCCGCGCGCCGAACGGCGGCAAGCTCGACGCGCAACAGGCCGGCGTCGCCGTGGACGAGCGCGGCTTCATCGGGGTCGACGCGCAGATGCGCACCAACGTGCCGCACATCTACGCCATCGGCGACCTCGTCGGCCAGCCGATGCTCGCGCACAAGGCCACGCACGAAGCCCACCTGGCCGCGGAAGTCGCCGCCGGCCTGAAGCGCGAGTGGGTCGCGCGCGTGATCCCGTCGGTGGCCTACACCGATCCCGAGATCGCCTGGGTCGGCGTCACCGAGGCCGAAGCCAGGGCCAAGGGCCTGGCGATCGAAGTGGGCAGGTTCCCGTGGGCCGCATCGGGCCGCGCGATCGGGCTGGGCCGCACCGAGGGCTCCACCAAGCTGCTGTTCGACGCGCAGAGCCACCGGATCATCGGCGGCGGCATCGTCGGCGTGCACGCGGGCGAGTTGATCGCCGAGATTGCGTTGGCGATCGAGATGGGCTGCGAGGCCGCCGACATCGGCCACACCATCCATCCGCATCCGACCCTGTCGGAATCGGTGGGAATGGCGGCCGAGGCGTTCGAGGGCACGATCACCGACCTCTACATTCCGCGCAAGCCGTAGCGGCCGCCGCGGGCAATCCGCGCGACGGACAGCGACCAGCCCCGGGGCGCCCGGCAGGCCGCGCGCCCGGGCGCGACCAGGCGGGAGCCGGAAAGGCGAAGCCCCGGCCTTGCGACCGGGGCTCCTGGGGACCTGCTGCGAGTTCGACGAGGAAGGAGTAGCAGGCCTCGGCAAGGATGGACAGGCCGATCCGGCAAAGGTTCCGCGGCATTGGCCTCGGTGCCGGGCAGGGCTCCAGGGGCCGATCGCCGGGCGCATGCACGCCGGCACCGGCAGCCTGGCGGCGGTTGCCGCCCAATTTCCCTGCCTGCTATAATTTTGCGGCTTAGCGGAGCCGTTTTGACGCGGCCACCGGTGCCAACCTCCTCAGCCCAACGAGACGCGCGTGCACGATCCCATCGCCACGGGTCGCCGCGCAGCAATGCGCGCGGTAGCCATCCAGGCCGTCGTGACGCTGCTGGTCGCGCTGCTGGCGCTGGCTGCGGCTGGTCCGAGGCAGGGGCTGGCGGCGGCGGTGGGGGGCATCGCGATGCTGGTCGGTAACGGCCTGGCGGCCGCGGTGGCGCTGGGTGGCGGGATCCAGCCGGCAGGGGCCGCGTTCGCGCGGTTGCTGCTCGGCACGCTGGGCAAGTGGGTCGTGGCATTGGTAGTGGTCGTGGTAGCGCTGGGGCCCTTGCGGCTGCCACCGCTTCCGCTCCTGGCGGGACTGGCGGCGGGAATGCTCGCCTACCTGCTGGCGGTGCAAATGAATACACAGAGGCGGCAGCGTTGAACCCGACTGAATCCATCACTGCGGCGTCCGAACCGGCAACGGGCGGTTCGACCGAATACATCAACCACCACCTGCACCACCTGCAGGTAAGCGTGGGCGATGGCGCGTTCATGACCTTGAACGTCGACACCCTGTTCTTCACCCTGGTGCTGTCGCTGCTGTTCCTGTTCTTCTTCATCCGTTCCGCGCGCAAGGCCACCGCCGGCGTTCCGGGCAAGTTCCAGGCGCTGGTCGAGATCATCGTCGGCTTCGTCGACGGCCTGGTGCGCGAGACCTTCCACGGCCGCAGCAAGCTGATCGCGCCGCTGTCGATCACGATCTTCTGCCTCGTGTTCCTGATGAACTTCATGGACATGCTGCCGGTGGACTTCCTGCCCTGGGCATGGGCCAGCGGGCATGTCGCGGCCGGCCACGATCCGGCCCACGCCTACCTGCGCGTGGTGCCCACCGCCGACCTCAACACCACCTTCGGCCTGTCGCTGGCGGTGTTCCTGCTGATCCAGGTGTTCGGCATCGGCCACAAGGGCGTCGCCGGCTTCACCAAGGAAATCTTCACCGCGCCGTTCCATGCCGAGGGCACCGTCGGCAAGATCGCGCTGGCGCCTGCCAACTTCCTGCTGCGCATGATCGAGGAAGGCGTGCGCCCGCTCAGCCTGTCGCTGCGACTGTTCGGCAACATGTACGCCGGCGAGCTGATCTTCATCCTGATCGCGCTGATGACCTTGGGCGCATCGCTGTCCAGCGGCCTGACCTGGGCGATGGCGCCGATGCAGCTGGTGGCCGGCTTCATGTGGACCGCGTTCCACGTGCTGATCATCACCCTGCAGGCCTTCATCTTCATGATGCTCACCATCGTCTACCTGAGCATGTCGGCCGAGAGCCACTGACGCGCCGCCACCGGAATCCGCTTTCGTTCTTCCCATCCACCCGTAGCACCAGCCATTCGATTTCACCGGAGTACACCATGGAAAACGCAGCCCTCATCGCTGAAGTGTTGAAGTTCACCGTCATCGCGGCCGGCCTGCTGATCGGCCTCGGCGCCCTCGGCACCGCGATCGGTTTCGCCATCCTCGGCGGCAAGTTCCTCGAGGGCGCCGCGCGCCAGCCGGAGCTGACCCCGATGCTGCAGACCAAGATGTTCATCGTCGCCGGCCTGCTCGACGCCGTGCCGATGATCGGCGTCGCGATCGCGCTGCTGCTGCTGTTCGCCAACCCGCTGCTGGGCTCGCTGGCCGGCTGATCCCGCCGCAGCCGTCCGCAACAGGTTCAGGCATCGCCGGCGGCCACGCCGCCGGCACCAGGAGCAAGCGCAAATGCTACCCAACCTCACTCTCGTCATTCAGGGCCTCGCGTTCTTCGCGGTGGCGTGGCTGGTGATGAAATTCGGCTGGCCGCACATCATCGGTGCGATCGAGGAACGCCAGCAGAAGATCGCCGAAGGCCTGGCCGCCGCCGATCGCAGCCAGAAGGACCTTGCGCAGGCGCAGGACAAGGTCAACGAGGCGCTGAAGGACGCGCGGGTCAAGGCCAACGAGATCATCGACCAGGCCCACCAGCGCGCCAACCAGATCATCGACACGGCCAAGAACGACGCCGTCGCCGAGGCCAACCGGCAGAAGGCGCTGGCGCAGTCGGAGATCGACGCCGCCGCCAACCGCGCCCGCGAGGACCTGCGCAGGCAGGTGTCCGTGCTCGCGGTGACCGGCGCCGAGAAGCTGCTCCGGCGCGAGATCGACGCCAGCGCGCACAAGGCGCTGCTCGACGAGCTGGCCGCGCAGCTTTCGGCCGAGGCGGGCTGACCGATGTCGCAGGCACTGACCCTCGCCCGTCCCTACGCGCGCGCCGCCTTCGGCATCGCCCGCGACGAGGGCGCGTTCGCGCCGTGGTCGCAGGCGCTGGGTTTCGCCGCGCAGGTTGCGGCCGACCCGCGGGTCGCGCACCTGCTCGGCGACCCCAAGCTGGCGGACGCCGATGCGGTCGCGCTGCTGTCGCCGGCCGCGGGCCAGGGCGACGCGGCGGGCGCGCCGTTCGCGCGCTTCCTCGCGCTGCTGGCCGACAACCGCCGGCTCGCGCTGCTGCCGGAGATCGCCGGCCTGTACGAGGAACTGCGCAGCGAGGCCGAGCGCGTGGTCAAGGCGACGGTGACCTCGGCGACGGTGCTGCCGGCGTCCGCGCTCGACGGCATCAAGGCCGCGCTGAAGCGGCGCTTCGGCCGCGAGGTCGAGGTCGAGACCGCGGTCGATGCGTCGCTGATCGGCGGCGCCGTGATCGACGCCGGCGACGTCGTCATCGACGGATCGCTCAAGGGCAAGCTCGAGCGCCTGCAAGCGGCGCTGGCCAACTAACAACTTACGCAACGCCGGTGGCAACGCCGGCACAAGGGAAACACCGATGGCTACCACCACGCTCAACCCGTCCGAAATCAGCGAACTGATCAAGACCCGCATCGAGAAGGTCGGCCTGGCCGCCGAGTCGCGCAACGAAGGCACCGTGACCAGCGTGTCCGACGGCATCGTGCGCATCTTCGGGCTTGCCGACGTGATGCAGGGCGAAATGATCGAACTGCCCGTGTCCGAGAGCGGCGCGGCGACCTTCGCGCTGGCGCTGAACCTGGAGCGCGATTCGGTCGGCGCGGTGGTGCTGGGCGATTACGAGCACCTGCGCGAGGGCGACGTCGCCAAGACCACCGGCCGCATCCTGGAAGTGCCGACCGGCCCGGAACTGCTCGGGCGCGTGGTCAACGCGCTGGGCGAGCCGATCGACGGCAAGGGCCCGATCGACGCCAAGACCAGCTCGCCGGTGGAAACCATCGCCCCGGGCGTGATCTGGCGCAAGTCGGTGAGCCAGCCGGTGCAGACCGGCTACAAGTCCGTCGACAGCATGATCCCGATCGGCCGCGGCCAGCGCGAGCTGATCATCGGCGACCGCCAGACCGGCAAGACCGCGCTCGCCATCGACGCCATCATCAACCAGAAGAATTCCGGCATCAGGTGCGTCTACGTGGCGATCGGCCAGAAGAACAGCACGATCGCCAACATCGTGCGCAAGCTGGAAGAGTTCGGCGCGATGGCCTACACCACGGTGGTCGCCGCGTCGGCTTCCGAGTCGGCCGCGATGCAGTACATCGCCGCGTATTCGGGCTGCACCATGGGCGAGTACTACCGCGACCGCGGCGAAGACGCGCTGATCATCTACGACGACCTGTCCAAGCAGGCCGTCGCCTACCGCCAGATCTCGCTGCTGCTGCGCCGCCCGCCGGGCCGTGAAGCCTACCCGGGCGACGTGTTCTACCTGCACAGCCGCCTGCTGGAGCGCGCCGCGCGCGTGTCCGAGGCGTACGTCGAGCAGTTCACCAACGGCGCCGTCAAGGGCAAGACCGGTTCGCTGACCGCGCTGCCGATCATCGAGACCCAGGCCGGCGACGTGTCGGCGTTCGTGCCGACCAACGTGATCTCGATCACCGACGGCCAGATCTTCCTCGAGACCGACCTGTTCAACGCCGGCATCCGCCCGGCGGTGAACGCCGGCATCTCGGTGTCGCGCGTGGGTGGCGCGGCGCAGACCAAGATCATGAAGAAGCTGTCGGGCGGCATCCGCATCGCCCTGGCGCAGTACCGCGAACTGGCGGCCTTCGCCCAGTTCGCCTCCGACCTGGACGACGCCACCCGCAAGCAGCTCGAGCGCGGACAGCGCGTCACCGAGCTGATGAAGCAGAAGCAGTACGCGCCGATGTCGGTGGCCGAACAGGCGCTGTCGATCTACGCGGTCGACAAGGGCTACATGGACGACGTGGCGATCGCCAAGATCGGCGCGTTCGAACAGGGCCTGCACGCGCACATGGCCAACACCGCCGGCGAGCTGATGGGCAAGGTCGCCGCGAGCGGCGACTGGAACGACGACATCGAGGCCGCGTTCAAGAAGGGCATCGAAGAGTTCAAGGCCACCGGCAGCTGGTAAGGCGGCCCCGTCGCTCCCGCGCAAGCGGGAGTCCATGGACGTTGGACAGCGAAGTCGCTGGATTCCCGCCGATGCGGGGATGACGAACGAAGAGAAGAGAGATGGCAGGCGGACGCGAAATCAAAACCAAGATCAAGAGCGTGCAGAACACCCGCAAGGTGACGCGCGCGCTCGAGATGGTCTCCGCCTCCAAGATCCGCAAGGCGCAGGACCGGATGAAGTCCTCGCGCCCGTACGCGCGCGCGATGAAGCAGGTGATCGGCCACCTCGCCCAGGCGAACTCCGAATACCAGCATCCGTACCTGGTCGAGCGCGAGCAGATCCGCCGCGTCGGCTACATCATCGTCTCCTCCGACCGCGGCCTGGCCGGCGGCCTCAACAACAACCTGTTCCGCAAGCTGCTGGGCGAGATCCGCAAGTGGCAGGAGCAGGGCGTGGAGGTCGATGTCGTCACCATCGGCCAGAAGGCGTCGGTGTTCTTCCGCCGGATCAAGGTCGAGATGCTGGCTTCGGTGACCCACCTGGGGGACCAGCCGCGGGTCGAGCAGCTGGTGGGCGTGATCAAGGTGATGCTCGACGCCTACAGCGCCGGCTCGATCGACAAGGTGTTCCTGAGCTACAACGACTTCGTCAACACCATGACCCAGCGCGCGACCTTCGACCAGTTGCTGCCGCTGGCGCCGTCGGAAACCGCGGTCGCGCGCCACGACTGGGACTACATCTACGAACCCGATGCGCAGACCGTGCTCGAGCACGTGCTGACCCGCTACATCGAGTCGCTGGTGTACCAGTCGGTGCTGGAGAACATCGCCTCCGAGCATGCCGCGCGCATGGTGGCGATGAAGGCGGCCAGCGACAACGCCAACAAGCTGATCGACACCCTGAACCTGGTCTACAACAAGGCCCGGCAGGCGGCGATCACCCAGGAAATCTCCGAGATCGTCGGCGGCGCCGCGGCGGTCTGAACGTTATGCGGATCCCTCCGCAAGAGCCCGCACATCCGTGTACGGGCTTCCAAATGAAAAACATCGGTTCTTGAGGATAGTGCGATGACCAACAACCAGGGCAAGATCGTCCAGATCATCGGCGCCGTCGTCGACGTCGAGTTCCCGCGCGAGAGCGTGCCGCGCGTGTACGACGCGCTGAAGGTGCAGGACACCGCGATCACGCTGGAGGTCCAGCAGCAGCTGGGCGACGGCATCGTGCGCACGATCGCGCTGGGTTCCACCGACGGCCTCAAGCGCAACCTGGTGGCCGACAACACCGGCCGCGCGATCTCGGTGCCGGTGGGCGAAGGCACGCTGGGCCGGATCATGGACGTGCTCGGCCGGCCGATCGACGAAGCCGGCCCGGTGCAGGCCTCCGACCACTGGGAGATCCACCGCGCCGCGCCGTCCTACGAGGACCAGGCCGCGGCCAACGAGCTGCTGGAAACGGGCATCAAGGTGATCGACCTGATGTGCCCGTTCGCCAAGGGCGGCAAGGTCGGCCTGTTCGGCGGCGCCGGCGTCGGCAAGACCGTCAACATGATGGAGCTCATCAACAACATCGCCAAGGCGCACAGCGGCCTGTCCGTGTTCGCCGGCGTGGGCGAGCGTACCCGCGAGGGCAACGACTTCTACCACGAGATGAAGGACTCCAACGTCCTCGACAAGGTCGCGATGGTGTACGGCCAGATGAACGAGCCGCCGGGCAACCGCCTGCGCGTCGCGCTGACCGGGCTGACCATGGCCGAGTACTTCCGCGACGAGAAGGACGCGTCCGGCAAGGGCAAGGACGTGCTGCTGTTCGTCGACAACATCTACCGTTACACCCTGGCCGGCACCGAAGTGTCGGCGCTGCTCGGCCGCATGCCGTCGGCGGTGGGCTACCAGCCGACGCTGGCCGAGGAAATGGGCGTGCTGCAGGAGCGCATCACCTCGACCAAGACCGGTTCGATCACCTCGATCCAGGCCGTGTACGTACCCGCGGACGACCTCACCGACCCGTCGCCGGCGACCACCTTCGCCCACCTCGACGCCACCGTAGTGCTGTCGCGCAACATCGCCTCGCTGGGCATCTACCCGGCGGTCGACCCGCTCGACTCGACCTCGCGCCAGCTGGATCCGAACGTGATCGGCAACGAGCACTACGACACCGCGCGCCGCGTGCAGTCGACGCTGCAGAAGTACAAGGAGCTCAAGGACATCATCGCGATCCTGGGCATGGACGAACTCTCGGAAGAGGACAAGCAGGCGGTCTCGCGCGCGCGCAAGATCGAGCGCTTCTTCAGCCAGCCGTTCCACGTCGCCGAAGTGTTCACCGGCTCGCCGGGCAAGTACGTGCCGCTGAAGGACACCATCCGCGGCTTCAAGATGATCGTCGACGGCGAATGCGACCACCTGCCGGAGCAGGCCTTCTACATGGTCGGCAGCATCGAAGAGGCGATCGAGAAGGCCAAGAAGATCACCGGCTGAGTCTTGTTCCCTCTCCCGCTTGCGGGAGAGGGTCAGGGTGAGGGTCCGGCTTTTCGCCGGATCCCCACCCTCACCCCTGCCCTCTCCCGCAAGCGGGAGAGGGGTACACGGTTGAAAGGCGTTTACCTATGGCATCCACCATCCGTTGCGACATCGTCAGCGCCGAGGCCGAGATCTTCCACGGCGAGGCCGAGATGGTCGTGGCCACCGGCGAACTCGGCGAACTCGGCATCGCGCCCAAGCACGCGCCGCTGATCACCCGGCTCAAGCCGGGCAAGGTCGTGGTCACGCTGCCGGGCGGCGAGAAACTGGACTTCGCGATCTCCGGCGGCATCCTCGAGGTGCAACCGCAGGTGGTGACGGTGCTGGCGGACACCGCGATCCGTGCCCAGGACATCGACGAAGCGTCGGTGCTGGCGGCCAAGGCCGAAGCCGAACGCATCCTCGCCCACCGCGGCGAGGCGATGGAAGTGGCCGAGGCGCAACAGCGCCTGGCCGAGGTGACCGCGCAACTGCAGGCGCTGGAGCGGCTGCGCAAGAACCTCAAACACTGAGGTTCGCGCGCGACTCGCCCGACTGGAAACGCCGGCCTCGTGCTGGCGTTTTCTTTGTTGCGGGCATATGCGTGCGCCTGCAGCGGATGCACGTCCGGAGAAACGCGGCACCCTTCACCATGGCTTCGCCGCACCCAGCCGTCGCCCCCCGGGCTGGCTTACTTCCGGTACACCCAGTGCCGCGACAGCACGAAGCCGATCACCCCGAGCACGAACTCCACGCCCGGCTTCGCCAGCCATGCCCACTTGAGCCCGGCGAAGGCGTCGATCGTGCCCATCGACCAGGTGCTGATCGCGGTCGTGCCCAGCCACATCAGCACGAAGCGTTGTAGCTGGGTGCGGCCGATGGCGGTGTCGTCGCCGGCGAAGGTGAGCTTGCCGTTGAGCCAGTAGCCCAGCAGCGCGCCGGCGATGCGGCCGGCGACGTTGGCCGGTTCCACCGCCATGCCCCAGTGGCTGAGCAGCACCAGCACGCCCCAGTCCACCAGCCACTGCACGCCGCCGATCAGCAGGTAGTGCCGCGCATGCCGGCCCAGGCTCATGGCGCGTACCGCTCGCGCGGGGTCGGGTGGGCGGCGTCGGGCATCGCGGGGCCGGTCTGGGCGGGTGCCCGCATCGTAGCAGCGGCCGCCGTTAGAATCCCGCTATCGTTGCCGCTGGAATGCCGATGCCCGCTCCCCTGCATGTCGTGATCCTCGCCGCCGGCGAAGGCAAGCGGATGAAGTCGTCGTTGCCCAAGGTGCTGCAGCCGATCGCGGCGCGGCCGATGCTGGCGCACGTGATCGGGGTGGCGCGAATGCTGCGACCGGCCGCCATCCATGTCGTCCACGGCCACGGCGGCGAACAGGTGCGCGCGGCCTTCGCCGGGCAGGCGGACCTGCAGTGGGCGCTGCAGGCACGACAGCAGGGCACCGGCCATGCCGTGCAGCAGGCGTTGCCGTCGGTGCCGGACGACGCCCGCGTGCTGGTGCTGTACGGCGACGTGCCGCTGATCACTCCCGCGACCTTGCAGCGGCTGCTGGCCGCACCCGGCGCGCTGGCGGTGCTTGCCGCCGAACCGGCCGATCCGGCCGGCTACGGCCGCATCGTCCGTGACGCCGAGGGCCACGTCGCCCGCATCGTCGAGCAGAAGGATGCCAGCGACGACGAACTCGCGATCCGCATCACCAACACCGGCGTGATCGTCGCCGATGCCGCGGCCCTGCGCCGCTGGCTGGCGGCGCTGCGCAACGACAACGCCCAGGGCGAGTACTACCTCACCGACGTGTTCGCGCAGGCGGCCGCGGAGTTCAGCCCGGCCGAGATCGTGATCGTCGACGACGCCATGGAAACCGAGGGCGCCAACGATCCCTGGCAGCTGGCGCAGCTGGAACGCGCATTCCAGTTGCGCGCCGTGCGCGTGCTCTGCACGCAGGGCGTGCGCTTCGCCGATCCGGCGCGCGTCGACATCCGCGGCACGGTCAGCGTCGGGCGCGACGTCGAGATCGATGTCGACGTGGTCCTGGAAGGCCAGGTCGCGCTCGGCGACAACGTCCGCATCGGCCCGTTCTGCCGCCTGCGCGACGTGGCGCTGGCCGCGGGCACGCTGCTGCGCGCGCATTGCGACCTGGAGGGTGCGCGCACCGAAGGCGCGGCGACGATCGGGCCGTTCGCGCGCCTGCGGCCCGGGACGGTGCTCGCCGACGGCGTCCACGTCGGCAACTTCGTCGAGACCAAGAACGCGGTGCTCGGCACCGGCAGCAAGGCCAACCACCTCGCCTATCTCGGCGATGCGCAGGTCGGCGGCAAGGTCAATATCGGCGCCGGCACCATCACCTGCAACTACGACGGCGTCAACAAGTCGCGCACCACGATCGGCGACGGCGCCTTCATCGGCTCCAACTCGTCGCTGGTGGCGCCGGTCACGATCGGCAGCGACGCCACCATCGGCGCCGGCTCGGTGATCACCAAGGACGCGCCGGAAGGCAAGCTGACGATCGCGCGCGGGCGCCAGGAAACACTGGCCGGCTGGCGACGCCCGCAAAGGAAGTAGGCACGGCGCCGTCGCGTCGCTGCGTCGGACACGCTGGCGGCGCGCCACGCGCTTGATCCACGTCAGGACGGCCGCGACGCGCCAGGCGGATAGTGCGGGGAGCCGTTACCGCGGGATCGACACGAACCACGACGCAGGCGCCGCGCGCCGCGGGCCCGGCAGCGATCGCCCGCGCCCGCAGAGGAGCAGTGCAGTGGAACACCATCCCGTCTATCCGCAGGCCACGCCGGAGATCGCGCGCCGGCGCGCCGAACTTGCGCCCGGTCCGCAGCAGGCCTTCGCGGCCTTCAGCGCCGCCGTGTTCGCCGAAGGCGCGCTGCCGACCGTCACCAAGCAACTGATCGCGGTGGCGGTGGCGCATGTGACCCAGTGCCCGTACTGCATCAAGGGCCATACGCGGGCGGCGATCAGGCACGGTGCGACCGCGCAGCAGGTCATGGAAGCCATCTGGGTCGCGGCGGAAATGCGCGCCGGCGGCGCCTACGCGCATTCGGCGCTGGCGCTGGACGCCATGCAGCACGCGCACCCCACGCCCGCGACCTGAACCTACGGAGCACAGCCATGCAACCCGTGCGTTACCAGGGCGTTTCATCCTCGATCCTCGATGCCATCGGCGACACCCCGTTGCTGGAAGTCGAAGGCGTGTTCGCCAAGCTCGAGTTCCTCAATCCTTCCGGCTCGATCAAGGCGCGCATCGCCCGCTACATGATCGAACGCGCCGAACAGGCGGGCATGCTCAGGCCCGGCGACACGATCGTCGAGGCCACCAGCGGCAACACCGGCAACGCGCTGGCGATGGTTGCCGCGGTCAAGGGTTACCGGATGCTGGTGGTGATGCCGGAAGGGTTGTCGAGCGAGCGCGTGGCGATCTCGCGCGCATTCGGGGCGGAGGTGCTGTTCTGCGGCAACTTCCACGTCAACGCCGCGCTCGACCGGGCGCGCGAGCTGGGCCGGCAACCGGGCCATTTCTGTCCCAGCCAGTTCGAGTCGGAGTGGAACATCGAGGAGAACCGGCAGGTCCTGGGGCAGGAAATCCTGCGCCAGCTGCCCGATGGCCGGCTGCCGGACGCGCTGGTGCTCGGGGTCGGCACCGGCGGCACCCTGGTCGGGGTCGGGCAGGCGTTCCGCGCGGTCAATCCGCGGGTACGGTTGTTCGCGATGGAGCCGAGCGAGTCGAGCACGATCCTGTGCGGCGAGATCGGCACCCACGACATCGAGGGCATCTCCGACGGCTTCGTGCCCGGCATCTTCCAGCGCAACGCCGGGCTGGTGGACGAGGTGCTGACCGTGTCCAGCGACGATGCGATCGCATCGATGCGCCACCTCGCGCGCGCCCACGGCCTGCTGTGCGGCCCGAGTTCGGGCGCGCACCTGCTGGCCGCCAAACGCGTGCGCGAGCGGTTCAAGGAGCTGGCGACCGTGGTCACCGCGTTCTGCGACGAAGGCGAGAAATACCTGCACGAATACTTCATTCAGCCGCAGCCGGCCGCGGTCGGTCCCGCCCACTTCGGTTGATGCGCGTGGGGCGCACCGCGCGCCGCGGCCGTCGTCAGTCGGGCAGCACCAGCGACACGCACAAGCCGCCGCCGTCGCGGTTGAGCAGTGCGATGCGGCCGCCGTGGGCTTCGGCGATCTCGCGCGCCAGCGCCAGGCCCAGCCCGGTGCCGTTGCGCTTGGTCGAATAGAACGGCAGCAGCGCGTTGGCCAGCACCGCTTCGTTCATGCCCTGGCCGCGGTCCAGCACGTCGATGCGCCAGCCGCCGGACGCCCGGCGCAGGGCCAGCCTGACTTCATGCGCTGGCGATCCGGATTCGTGCGCGTTCTTGAGCAGGTTCAACAGGCCCTGTTCCAGCTGGGCGACGTCGAAGCGGCCGATGTGGTCGGCGAAGCTGCCCTCGGCGACGAATTCCACCTGCGTGCGCAGCTGCGCCAGGAACCGATCCCAGGGCACCGATTCCAGCCGCGGTGCCGGCAGCTTCGCAAAGCGCGCGTAGTCGCGGATGAAGCCTTCCAGGTGGCGCGCGCGCTCCTCGATCGTGGCCAGCGCGGTGGGCAGCCGCTCCAGCTGCCCGCGCCGCAGCAGCTCGGCGCCCGAATGCGCCAGCGAGGCGATCGGCGCCAGCGAGTTGTTGAGCTCGTGGCTGATCACCCGGATCACCTTCTTCCAGGTCTGCACTTCCTGCCGGCGCAGTTCCGCGGTCAGCTGCCGCAGCAGCACCAGCTCGTGGCGGCGGCCATTGAGGCGGAAGTGGCGCCGGGCGAGGTGGTAGATGTCCTCGTTGCCGTTGTCGACGTCGTTCTCGTCGCCGAGGGTGAACATGCCGTCGCCGCCGCGCTCGAAGGCCTCGCGCACCGCTTCCGGGGTGTTCGCCAGCAGCGCGTCGAAGGACTGGCCTTCGAGCTTGCGGCCGTCGCCGAGCAGCTTGCGCGCGGCGAGGTTGGCGTGGACCACCCGTCGCGAGGGATCCACCAGCAGCATCGCCACGGGCGTGTTCTGCACCATGGTGTCGAGCAGCAGCTCGCGCTGCACCAGCGCGAGCCGTTGTTCGCGCAGCGTCTCGGCGAGCGCGTTGTGGCTGGCGACCAGTTCGCCGAGTTCGCCGCGTCCGCTCCAGGCCAGGCCGAAGCCGAAGTCGCCGTCGCGATAGCTGGCGACACTGCCGGCGAGCGCGCGGAACAGCGAATTCATCGGTGCGAACGCGCGCCGCACGTGGTACAGGAGCAATGGCGCCAGCAACGCGACCGACAGTAGCGCGGCCCATGCGCCTTCGAGCCAGCGCGACAGCAGCAGCGACAGCGCCTCCGCGAGCGCGGCGTACACCAGCGCCAGCGCGGCGAACACCAGGCTCAACGGCAGGCGCTGGCGCCAGCGCATCATTGGCGGTGGCCGGGCCGGATGTGCGCGGGCGTCGCATTGCGCAGGTTCACGGGCGCGCGATCCCGAGGCGGTCGAGGCGACGGTACAGCGCCTGCCGCGACAGCCCGAGCTCCGCTGCCGCCTGGGCCAGGATGCCGCCGTTGCGTGCCAGCGCGGCTTCGATCGTGGCGCGGTCGGGTTCGTCGCCGCCGGCGAGCGGAGCCGTGCCAGCCGCTGCCGACGCCGGCAGGCCCAGGTCGCCCGCACCCAGGGTCGCGGTCTTCGCCAGCAGGGCGGCGCGTTGCACGGCATTGCGCAGTTCGCGCACGTTGCCGGGCCAGCGATGCGCCAGCAGCGCGCGCACTGCGTCGTCGCCGAACTGCTTGCCGGGCGGCAGGAAATGGCGCGCCAGCGGCAGGATGTCGTCCGGGCGTTCGGCCAGCGGCGGCAATGCCAGCTCGATCGCGTTGAGCCGGTAATAGAGGTCCTCGCGGAACTGCCCGGCGCGGATCAGCGCCGGCAGGTCGGCGTTGGTGGCGCTGACGACGCGCACCTTGACCTGGCGCTCCTTGTTGCTGCCCAGGCGCTGGAAGCGGCCGCTCTCGAGCACGCGCAGCAGCTTGACCTGGCCGGCGGCGGGCAGCGTGCCGATCTCGTCCAGGAACAGCGTGCCGCCATCGGCCGCCTCGAACTTGCCCTCGCGCGCGCGCTGCGCGCCGGTGTAGGCGCCGGCTTCGGCGCCGAACAGCTCGGCCTCGATCAGTTCGCCGGGCAGCGCGCCGCAGTTGAGCGCGACGAACGGCCCGTCCTTGACCAGCGAATTGGCGTGCACGATCTCGGCGATCTTCTCCTTGCCGGCGCCATTGGGTCCGGTGACCAGCACCGGCAGTTCCGAACGCGCCACCTGGCAGGCCAGCGCCAGCACGCGCTCGCTGGCGGCATCGGCGAACACGTAGCCACGCAGGTCGTGGTCGCGTTCCAGCGCGCTGCGGCGGCGCTGCGCGCCTTCGCGATGGCGGGCGAGTTCGCGCCGCGTTTCCGACAGCTCCAGCAGGTTGTTGACGGCGGCCAGCAGCTTGCGGTCGTCCCAGGGCTTGGCGAGGTAGTCGGCGGCGCCGGCGCGGACCAGGTCGACCGCCGATTCCAGGTGCGTCCAGGCGGTCAGTAGGATCACCGGCAGGTCGGGGTGGCGCGCGCGGATCTGGCCGAACAGCGCCACGCCTTCCTCGCCCGAGGTGGTGTCGGCGCGGAAGTTCATGTCCTGCACCACCAGGTCGATCGGCTCGCGCTCCAGCATCGCGAGCCCGGCCTCCGGGTCGCTCGCGGCGCGGGTATCGATGTCGTGCAGCGAGAACAGCGTTTCCAGCGCGGTCGCGACCGCGGGGTTGTCGTCGATGACCAGGATGGTGGGCATGGCGTCCTTATACCGTTCCGGGCGGGCGCCGTGCAGCGCCCGTTCCGGGTTGGCGCTCAGCCCGCGCGCAGGAGGGCGTCGATCCGCCCCGGCGCGAGCAAGGGCCCCAGCAGCAGCACCAGCAGGAGGTTCGGCAGGTCGTCCATGCGGGTCGCCTCGTCACACGCTGCGCGTGGCCACGGCCGGCGGCACCGCCGCCGCGCGCCGCGCCGGGCCGAGCACCGACAGCTGGCCCAGCAGCCACAGCACCAGGGCGCCGACCGGCAGGTACACCGCCGGCAATCGCGGCAGTTCCGCCTTCGACATCATCATCTGGTTGAGCGCGTACGCCAGCAGCATGCCGATGATGATGCCGGCCGTGGCCAGCACGAAGTTCTCGAGCTGGAAGTAGCGCAGCACCTGGCCGCGGGTGGCGCCGAGCGCCCGGCGCACGCCGATCTGCTTGGTGCGCTGCGCGACCCAGAAGCTGGCCAGGCCGACGATGCCCAGCGCGGTCACCACCAGCAGCAGCACGCTGACGATCACCAGCATCCACGACATCGCGCGGTCCTGGCGGTAGAAATCGTGGCGCATTTCCTCGAGCGTCTGCTGCTTGAGGATGATCCGGCTGGGACCGTTGCGCTCCAACGCCTCCACCGCCGCCTCCAGCACTTCGGCGCGACGCTCAGGCGAAGTGCGCAGCAGGTAGTTGCCGCCGACGTTGAACGGCACCCGCAGCGGCAGCAGCATCGAGTAGTAGTAGGCCTCCGGGCCACCCTGCTCGTTGGGGCGCGCCAGCTTGTCGACCACGCCGACCACGCGGGTGCCGCCCTCGCCCCAGCTGTAGAAGGTCTTGCCCAGCGCGTCCTGCCCCGGCCACAACTTGTCGGCCATGTCTTTGGTGATGATCGCCACCGGCACCGCGAGGTTGGCGCCCGGGTTGTTGAACGCATCCCAGTCCACCATCTCGTCGGCGTTGAAGTAGCGCCCGGCGACCAGGGTCAAGCCCATGGTCGTGGGCAGTGTCTCGTCGCCGAGGTAGGTGGTCGCGTTGAGCGAGGACTGCCGCTGCTCCGGGGCCAGGGTGACGCCGCTGTTCCAGGAGCTGTTGCCGAAGTTCACCTCGTTGGTGACGCTGGCCGACTTCACGCCGGGGATCGCGCGCAGCGCAGCCAGGTCGGAACTGGTCAGCGCCGCGGCGTTGTCGCTCTGGCCGATGCCGGCGATCTGGATGCGGACGATCTCGTCCTCGGCGGCGCCGCTGGGGCGGTCCATCCGCTCCAGGCGGCCGCCGATCAGGAACATCGCATTGCAGATGATCGCGCAGCTCAGTGCGATCTCGAGCACGATCAGCGCGGCGGCGGTCTTGTGCCGGCGCAGGGTGGAAAGGATGGGGCGCAGTTCCATGTCGGTTCTCCGGTGATTACTGCGACTTGAGCTGGATGGCGGGCGTGACCTGGCAGGCGTGCCAGGCCGGCAGCAGGCCCGCGAGCACGCTGGCGACGATCGCGATCACGAAGGTGGTGGCCAGCATCGCCAGGTCCAGGTGGATGAGCTCGGAGAAGCCGGTGGGCTGCTGCCGCACCGCCCACAGCCCGAGCTCGGCCAGGCCCAGGCCGAGGATGCCGCCGGCCAGGCCGACGGTGCCGGCCTCCACCAGGCACTGCGCGAAGATCGCCCGGCGCGACGCGCCCAGCGCGCGGCGCACGCCGATCTCGCTGGCGCGGCGCATGAACTTGGCCAGCAGCAGGCCAACGGTGTTGAGCAGGCACACCAGCAGGAAGCCGAACGCCAGCCACACCTGCATGCGCACGTCGTTGGGCACCACGCGCTTGAAGTCCAGCCATTCCATCAGGCTGCGCAGGCGCACGTTGGTCGGCCGCAGGAAGCGTCCCGCCGCGCGCTGCTGGTCGGAATAGTTGACCAGGTACTGGCGGTAGTCGGCGACCTTGGCCGGGCTGCCCAGTTCGACCCAGTACTGGATCCAGACGCAGGGTGCGTTGACGCCGGTTTCGCCTTCCGGATCGGTGCTGTCGGCGCCGGACTGCCAGCAGTTCATGCTGCCGTTGCGGTCCATCTTCAGGTCGCGCGAGGTGGAGAACGGCACGTATGCCTGCTCGGCCTCGCCGTAACGGTCCGAGTTGAGGTCGAAGAAGCGCGGCACCGGGCGCCACTCGTCGAGCACGCCGACCACCTGGAACTCGGTGCCGCCGAAACGCACCGGCTTGCCGACGCTGTTGCCGCCGCCGAACAGCTTGTCGTTGAGCGCCTTGGAGATCACGGCGACGCGCGCGTGGCGCGCATCCTGCTCGGCGCTCCAGCCGCCACCGTGCAGGAACGGGATGTCGAACATCGGGAAGAAGTCGGCGCTGGTGTAGCGGGCGTCGGCGTAGAACGGATCCAGGCCCTGCTTCTGCGGCTCGATGGCGACGCTGCCGCCGGTCATCATCGCCTGGCGGTCGCCGCGCTTCTGCCGCAGCAGTTCCTCGGCGTCGAACCGGGTCACCTGTTCCTCCGGTTCCTCGCCGGGGTTGTAGCCATCCATGTTCGCGGCGTCGAGCTGCACGAAGAACAGCTGGTCGCTCTTCTGCGGGAGCGGATCGCCGGAGAGCACGTGGAAGATCGTCAGCGTGGTCATGCTGGCGCCGATGCCCAGCGCGATCGCCAGCACCATCAGTGCGGTCAGGACCTTGTTGCGGCGGAAGCTGCGCAGCGCCAGGTCGAAGTAGTAAGCGAACATGGCGGCCTCCTCAACCTTGCGCTTCGGCCAGCGACGCGGTTGCCAGCCGGTGCAGGCTCGGCTCCACGCTCAGGTCGGTGGCCATGCCGTCGACGATGTGCACGTTGCGCTGCGCACGCGCCGCCAGCTCCGGGTCGTGGGTGACCATGACGATGGTGGTGCCGCGGGCGTTGATGTCCTCCAGCAGCTCGAGCACGCCGCGCGCCATCTGCGAGTCCAGGTTGCCGGTGGGCTCGTCGGCCAGCAGCAGGCGCGGGCTGCCGGCGAGCGCGCGCGCGATCGCGGCGCGCTGCTGCTGGCCGCCGGACAGCTCGGCGGGATAGTGCTTCATGCGCGAGGCCAGGCCGACCTGGCCCAGCGCTTCCTCGATCCTGCGCTTGCGCTCGGCCGCGGCCATGCCGCGGTAGCGCAGCGGCACGTCGCAGTTGTCGAACAGGTTGAGGTCCGGGATCAGGTTGAAGCTCTGGAAGATGAAGCCGATCTTGTGGTTGCGCAGCTTGCTGCGGGCATCGTCGGAGAGGCCACTGACGTCCTGGCCGTCGAGCAGGTAGGTGCCGCCGGTATAGGTTTCCAGCAAGCCCGCGATGTTGAGGAAGGTGGTCTTGCCCGAACCCGAGGGCCCGGTGACGGCCACGAACTCGCCTTCGCGCACGTGCAGGTCGAGTGCGCGCAGGGCGTGGGTTTCGACGAGTTCGGTGCGATAGACCTTGCTGACCTGTTGCATCTCGAGCATGGGGGCTTCCTCGGTTGTCTTCTATTGCGGATTAGTTGATGACCACGCGCTCGGCGTCGCCGAACTGGTCGCTGCCGGAGACCACGATGCGGTCGCCTTCCTGCGCGCCTTCCAGGATTTCCACCGCGCCCAGGCTGCTGGCGCCGGTGCGGATCTGGCGCTTGACCGCGCTGTCGCCATCCATCACGTAGGCGCTGGTGCCGCCGCCCTGTTCCAGGAACGGGCCGCGATCGACCATCAGCACGTCGTGGCGGGTGTCGAGCAGGATCCGCGCCGACAGCCTCTGGTTCTGGCGCAGGCCCGGCGGCTGCTTGTCCTTGAAGCGCAGGCGCGCGACGACTTCGCCGTTGACCACTTCCGGCGACACCGCCGAAACCTCGCCGGGGAAGGGCTGGCCGCTGCCGCTGGTCAGCTGCGCCGGCATGCCGATGGCGAGGTCGCGGGCGAAGCTCTCCGGCACCTTGATCTCGACTTCGAACTTGGACAGGTCGACCACGCCCAGCAGTGGCGCGTTGGCGGCGACGTTGGCGCGCTGCGCGACCTGCACCTGCCCGACCTGGCCGTCGAACGGCGCGCGCAGGGTCAGGGCGTCGACCTGGCGTTGCATCTCGGCCACGACCGCGCGCTGGCGGTCGGCGAGCAGGCGCTTGTTGCGGGTGTCCAGCCCGGCGCCGGCGCCCTGCAGGCCGTAATCCTCGCGCGCGTGGGCGAGGCCGATCTCGGCCTTCTTCAGGTCGTCCTGCGCGCGCGCGACCTCGACCTGCGGCACCGCGCCGCCGTCGAAGCCGCGCTGGTTGCGTTCCAGGTCGCGCAGCGCGGCCTGGCGTTCGATCTGCGCCTGGTCGAGCAGCTTGCGCGCGCTGGAGCGGGTGAGTTGCGCGTCGAGCGCGGCGCGGCTGGCCTCGGCCTCGACGCTGGCCAGGGTCGCCTCTTCCTGCGCCAGCCGGCTGCGCAGTTCCGGGCTGTCGATCTCGGCCAGCGCCTGGCCCTGCTTGACCACGTCGCCGGCGACCACGTGCAGCGTTACCGTGCCGCCGGCGATCGCGTACAGGGTCGGGCTGTTGGCGGCGATCACGCGGCCATCGGCGGAGATGTCGCGCACCAGGTCGCCGCGCTTCACTTCGGCGATGCGCACGCGCGCGACGTCGATCGAGCGGCTGCCGGCGCTCCAGCCCGACAGCAGCCACGCCGCCAGCAACAGCAGCGCCGCGCCGATGCCGCCGGCCAACAGCCAGCCGCGGCGCTTGCCGGCGCGTTGCGACGCGGGGGTGGCGACCGGGCGGTCCTGGGCGGAGGTATCGCGGATGCTCATGCAGCGGGGCTCGATTGACTTTGTCAGTGGTTCCAAAGCAGATCGCGTGCCAACCTGCAAGCGATTGATCAGTAAAGGGAAAGCGGCGGCGCTGGGCGTCCGGCGGACGCGCCGGCCACGTCCGCCGGACGGCCGGACGCCGCGGCCAGCCGCTACACTGGCCCATCCCTGCAAGGAACTCCCTGCCATGTGCGGCATCGTCGGCGCGATCGCGGATCGCGATGTGGTCCCGGTCCTGATCGAGGGCCTGAAGCGGCTCGAATACCGCGGTTACGACTCGGCCGGGATCGCGGTCGTGGTCGGCGACGACGTGCGCCGCGTGCGCCGCACCGGACGCGTCGCGGAAATGGAGGCCGCCGCGCAGGCCGAAGGCTTCCACGGGCAACTGGGCATCGGCCACACCCGCTGGGCCACCCACGGCGGCGTCACCGAAGGCAACGCGCACCCGCACACCAGCCACGGCGTGGCGCTGGTGCACAACGGCATCATCGAGAACCACGAGGCCCAGCGCGAACGCCTGGCCGCGCTGGGTTACGTGTTCGAGTCGCAGACCGACACCGAAGTCATCGCCCACCTGATCCATCACCACCTGCAGGCAGGCGACGACCTGCTGCATGCCCTGCAGCGCACCGTAGGCGAGTTGCACGGCGCCTACGCGCTGGCCGTGGTCAGCCGCAAGGAGCCCGGGCGCATGGTCGCCGCGCGCATGGGCTGCCCGTTGCTGGTCGGCCTGGGCGAGGGCGAGAACTTCGTCGCCTCGGACGTGTCGGCGATCGTGTCGTCGACCCGGCGCGTGATCTTCCTCGAGGAAGGCGACACCGTCGACCTGCGCCGCGACGCCGTGCAGGTGTACGCCGCCGACGGCAGCCAGGTGCAGCGCGAGGTGCACGTCTCCGATGTGTCGCTGGCGTCGCTGGAGCTGGGCCCGTACCGGCACTTCATGCAGAAGGAAATCCACGAGCAGCCGCGCGCGATCGCCGACAGCATCGAGGCGCTGATCGACAACGGCGCGTTCGGGCCGGAGCTGTTCAACGACCGCGATGGCGCCGTGCTGGGCGACATCGAGGCGGTGCAGATCCTGGCCTGCGGCACCAGCTACTACGCCGGCCTGACCGCGCGCTACTGGATCGAGGCACTGGCCGGGATCCCGTGCGCGGTCGACATCGCCAGCGAGTACCGCTACCGCAGCGTGGTCGCCAACCCCAGGCAGTTGATGGTCACGATTTCGCAGTCGGGCGAAACCCTGGACACGATGGAGGCGCTCAAGTACGCCAAGTCACTGGGCCAGGAGCGCACGCTGGCGATCTGCAACGTGCCCGAAAGCGCGATCCCGCGCGCCAGCCGGCTGGTGCACTACACCCGCGCCGGCGCCGAGATCGGCGTGGCTTCGACCAAGGCCTTCACCACGCAATTGGTGGCGCTGTTCACCCTGGCCGCCACCCTGGCCAAGCTGCGCGGCCGCCTGCCCGAGGACCAGCAAGCCGCCCTGCTGGAAGCGCTGCGGCACCTGCCCGGCAACGTCCAGCACGCGCTCAACCTGGAACCGCAGATCGCGATCTGGGCCGAGCAGTTCGCGGCCAGGGAGCATGCGCTGTTCCTCGGCCGCGGCGTGCATTACCCCATTGCCCTGGAAGGGGCACTGAAGCTCAAGGAAATCTCCTACATCCACGCCGAGGCGTACCCGGCGGGCGAGCTCAAGCACGGCCCGCTGGCGCTGGTCGACGCCGACATGCCGGTGGTGGTGATCGCGCCCAACGACAGCCTGCTGGAAAAGGTGAAGTCCAACATCCAGGAAGTGCGCGCGCGCGGCGGCCAGATGTACGTGTTCGCCGACGCCGACAGCCGCTTCGGCGAATCCGAGCAAGTCAACGTGATCCGCACCCCGCGCCACGTCGGCATCCTGTCGCCGATCGTGCATACCATCCCGGTGCAGCTGCTGGCGTACCACGCCGCGCTGGCGCGCGGCACCGACGTGGACAAGCCGCGCAACCTGGCCAAGTCGGTGACGGTGGAATAGGGCGGGCGTTGGCCTGGGTGGGACATGCCTGCGCAAGCTGATCCATTCGGGCTCTCCCGCTTCCTTGAAGCGCAGGCCGGGTCCTACGGCAATGCGCTCGACGAGCTGCGTGCCGGTCGCAAGCAGTCGCACTGGATCTGGTACGTGTTTCCTCAGCTTTCCGGCCTGGGCCGGAGTTCCGCATCCGAGCGGTTCGGCTTGTCCGGCGTCGCCGAAGCAGCGGCCTACCTGGCCCATCCGGTCCTGGGTGCGCGACTGCGCGAGGCCGTCGAAGCCATGCTCACGCACAAGTCGGTGCCGGCGGCCCATATTCTCGGCGCGCTGGACGCCATGAAGTTCAGGTCCTGCCTGACCTTGTTCAACCTGGCGGCGCCGACGGAGGCACTGTTCTCCGAGGCGCTCCAGCGCTTTTTTGCGGACCAGCCCGACCAGGGAACGCTGCAGCTTGTTTCGCGCCGGAGTGGGGCCTGACGTCTGGCGACAAGCAGGGAACGGCAACAAGCCTTGGGGTAAAGGTCTATCTTCTGCAGACTGATGCCGCGCAACCGGAGGTCCCGTCATGGATGTTGGGGAGATGGTCCTGCTTGTGAATGCTGCCTTCCTCGTGCTCTATGGCGTGGGCGGTCTTGTTGCGACCTGGCTGTTCCCGGGGCTTCTGCGGACCTGGCTTTACCGGCCCTGGATGTTGACCGGACCCCTGGTGGCCAATGACACCAACCGCACGATCATGTCGCTCCTGGGCCTGGCGATGGGGGCAAGTCTTGGGCTCTCCCTCCTGGGTCAAAGAAAGTCGGCTTTGGCCGCACTCGCATTGCTCGTCGTGGTCGCGATGGCAAAGGTCCGCTTCGCCAGGCGCAGGCCCGATGCCTGAAGTCCCGGTGCGGAAGCAGGGTCCCGAGGCCAAGTTCGAGCGACCCGCAACGAACCTACGGCGCCCGCGCTTCACTCCGCCGGCCATTCCCAAGCAGCGCGGCCGCCAGCGCATGCGCCACGACCACGCCAGCGAACTGGGCGAGCACGAAGCCGGCCACGTCCGTTGGCCGGATGCCGGAAAACGATTGCGTCAACGATCGCGCCAGCGTGACCGCCGGATTGGCGAACGACGTACTGGCGGTGAACCAGTAGGCCGCGAAGATATAGCTGCCCACCAGCGCAGGCACCGCCGACGACGCACGATGCCGCAGGCCGAGCAGGATGGTGAGCAGCAGTCCGGTCGTGGCCACGCCTTCGCTGAGCCATTGGCCCGCGCCGGTGCGCACGCGCGCGCCGGGCTGCATCCACGCCTGGTCGAACATCGCATGCGCCAGCATCACGCCTGCCACCGCGGCCAGGAGTTGCACGGCGACGTATGCCGCCGCCTCGCCGCTGCGCATCTCGCCGCGTAGCCGCATCGCCAGCGTCACGGCAGGGTTGAAGTGGGCCCCGGAGATCGGCCCCAGCACGGTGATCAACACGTACAACACGCCGGCAGTCGCCGATGCATTGGCGAGCAGGGCGATGGCCTCGTTGCCGTCGGACAGGTGCGCGCCCATGATCCCCGAACCCACCACCGTGGCGAGCAACGCCGCCGTGCCGATGGCCTCGGCCAGCAGCGCACGGTGCAGCCGCGTCACAGCTGTGCCAGGAGCGTGCGGACGCGCCCGGCGATCTCGTCGCGGATCGCGCGATAGCCGTCGTCATCGAGTTCCCTGGGATCGGCCAAGGCCCAGTCCTCGCGGCGCCTTGCCGGTACCCATGGACATGCGTCGCCGCAACCCATCGTCACCACCGCGTCGAACTCGCCTTCCATCTCGTCCAGGGACTTGGAGCGATGGGCGGTGAGGTCGTAGCCGACCTCCTGCATGAAGCGGACGGCTTTCGGGTTCACCACCCCGGACGGTCGCGAGCCGGCGCTCCACGATTCGACGCCGGCACCGCCCAGCATCCTGGCGAATGCCTCCGCCATCTGGCTGCGGTTGGAGTTCTCGACGCAGACGAACAGGATGCGCTTCATCAGCAGCAGGCCGCCGCTTTCGAGCAGCAGGCCCCGCCCGTGTCGGCCATGGGCTTCATCGCGGCAACGTCCGGCGTGCATGCGGCGCCGTCGGTGGCGCAGGCCGCGTCGCCGGCGTGGTAGGTCGTTGCCTCGCCCAGGGTGTGGAAGGTTTCCCAGCGCGTGCCCTGCGGGTCTTCCGTCCAGTTCTTGTCGGACTTCGCGTAGCAGCAGACCGTCGCTGTTTCGGGCACGACGGTGCCGCCTGCGGCATCCAGGCGCTTGCCCAGCGCGGCGAGTTCCGCGCCGCTGTCGACCTGCAGGCCGAGGTGGTCGACGCCGGGTGTCCGCCCGGTGTTGGAAATGGCGAAGTTCAGCCGCGGGTCCTCGAGCATCCACTTGGCGTAGTCGTGCTTGAGTACCGCAGGCGGGGCGGCGAACAGCTGGGTGTAGAAGCGGACGCTGGCGTCGAGGTCGCCGACATTGAGATGCACGTGGAAGCGATTCATCCGGAGGTTCCTTTCTTGCGCGGCTTGCAGGTGGACACCGGCCCGCAAGCGCCGGAGCCGGCGCAGCAGTTCTCGGTGAGGTAGGCGAGCAGTGCGTTCATGCGGTCGAAGCTGGCGCGGACCCGGATCACGCGGCCCTCGCGCTGGTCGGTGACCAGATCCGCGCTGCGCAGCACGTTGAGGTGCGCGGACAATGTGGCGGCGGGCAGTGCCAGGGCCTCGCGCAGTTCGCCGACCGGCATCCCCTCCGGCCCGGCTTCGACGAGGCGCCGGAAGGCACGGAGCCTGGATTCGTGGCCCAGGGCAGCGAGGCTGGCGAGCGCGGCTGGCATTTCCATAGTTCCAATAATATGGAAACAAGGTTGGGCGTCAAGCCCCGTTGAACGGGGTCAGGGCGCAGTTTGCAGGGCGCCGCATTCCGCTCCCGGATGCAGGGGGATGCTCGCGGGGGCGCCGGATACGGATGCCCTTGGGTGCAATTGTCCCCCGGCGCCGGCCTTTGGCCGACGCCTCCTCCTTGATTTCGCACCCAAGGGCATCCGCACCCGGCGTTGCCGCTGCGCAGAAGTCTTGCCCTGACACGGTCGTTGGCGCAGCCAGCCCATTGCAGCCGTGCGTCCCGTCCTGATTGACGGTGTGGAGTCGGGCTCCAATACTCCGTGTCGCCCGATTCCGGGTCCTGGTGGGTGCCGGGTGCACCCTCGGAGTCCTCATGAACGACGATTCGGCTCCGCTGGAAACAAGAGGCGTTTCCGTCGAACTGCTCCAGACGATCGACCTCGGTCCGGAGATCGAAGGCATGGCCGGGCGCCAGCTCCGCATGCGCCTGGTCACGATGGAGCCGGGCAGCGTCTTTGGCCCCGTGCACGACCACCGGGACCGGCCGGGCGTCGTGTATGTCCTGGCAGGAACCATCACCGATCACAGGAACGGGGTTGCCACCGACTATGGCCCCGGTGCCGGCTGGCCGGAAGACAGGGACACGGTGCACTGGCTGGAGAATCGCGGCCCGGTACGGGCGGTCGAAATCTCGGTGGATATCGTGCGTTCCGCCTGAGCCCGGCGGGCGGGGCGTGCGCAACCATCCAGCGTGTTGCGGACCTCGCTTAGGCCCGGTGGACACGACTGATCCAGGATCGGGCGTGCCCCGGCGCAGGCTCAATGGAAATCCCGGCTCCTGGGCCGCAACCCCGCCAGCAGCGGGCTGTAGTCGTCCATGCGCTGGATGATCAGGTGCTGCACGCCGTCGACCCGTTCCAGGCGTGCGTCGATGGCGAGCAGGCGCGAGCCCAGCAACACGCGGCGCTGGCGCTGGGCGACATGTTTCCAGGCCAGGGCGTTCACCAGCCCGTCCTCGTCCTCGAGCGTGAGGAAGGTGACGCCGCTCGCGGTCTCCGGGCGCTGGCGTAGCGTCACCAGCCCGGCGAAGCGGATGCTGCGGCCGTGCGGCACGGCCGTCAGTTCCGATGACGGCCGGCAACTGCGCGCGCGCAGCTGCGCGCGCAGCAGGGCCAGCGGGTGCTTGCCCAGGGTGGTGCCGAGCAGGGCGTAGTCCGCCAGCAGGTCTTCGCCCGGCGTGGGCAGCGGGATCGGCAGGCGCGCTTCCGGCGTCTGCGCGATCGCATCGAACAGCGGCAGCGAGCGCTCGACGCCCGACAGCGCCCAGCGCGCGCGATGGCGATGCCCGGCCAGGCCCTTGAGCGCGCCGGCATCGGCCAGCAGGCCCTGCTGCCGGCGATCCAGCCCGGTGCGGCGGACGAGGTCGGCGACATCGGGGAACGATCGCTGTTCGCGCGCCTGCACCAGTGCCGCGGCGACGTCTTCGCGCAGCCCGGCGACCATCCGCAGGCCAAGGCGGATGCGCGGCGGCGTGGCGGTGTCGCCGCCGGAAAACTCCAGGCTGCAGTCCCAGTGACTGTGGCGCACGTCCACCGGCAACACGCCGATGCCGTGGCGGCGCGCGTCCTGCAGCAGCTGGTCGGCGCTGTAGAAGCCCATCGGCAGGCTGTTGATCACGCTGGCGGCGAACGCGGCGGGCTCGTGGCACTTGAGCCAGCAACTGGCGTAGGTGATCAGCGCAAAGCTGGCGGCGTGGCTTTCCGGGAAGCCGTAGTGGCCGAAGCCCTTGATCTGCTCGAACAGGTGTTCGGCGTACTGCTCGCTGTAGCCGCGCGCCAGCATGCCGGCCTTGAGCCGGTCGCGGTGCGGCTCCAGCCCGCCGCGGCGCTTCCACGCCGCCATCGAGCGCCGCAGTTCATCGGCTTCGCCGGCGGTGAAGCCGGCGGCATCGATCGCCAGCTGCATCACCTGTTCCTGGAACAGCGGCACGCCCAGGGTGCGCTCGAAGATGTGCCTGAGCCGCGGCGGGTAGTCGATGGCTTCCTCGCCGCGCTTGCGCCGCAGGTAGGGATGCACCATGTCGCCCTGGATCGGCCCGGGGCGGACGATCGCGACTTCGATCACCAGCTCGTAGAAATTCCGTGGCCGGGTGCGCGGCAGCATCGCCATCTGCGCGCGCGACTCGATCTGGAACGCGCCGACGGTGTCGGCCTTGCCGATCATGGCGTAGGTCGCCGGATCCTCGGCCGGGATCGTCGCCAGGGTGAGGTCGCGGCGGCCACAGGCGCGCAGCAGGTCCAGCGTCTTGCGCACCGCGGTCAGCATGCCCAGCGCCAGCACGTCGACCTTCATCAGGCCCAGCGCATCGAGGTCGTCCTTGTCCCACTGGATGACGGTGCGGCCGTCCATCGCCGCGTTCTCCACCGGTACCAGGGTGGAAAGCGGATGCTCGGAGATCACGAAGCCGCCGGGATGCTGGGACAGGTGCCGCGGCAACCGCATCAGCTCCCTGGTCAGCGCGATGACCTGCGCCAGCAGGCGTTGCCCCGGATCGAACCCGGCCTCGCGCAGGTGGGTTTCGTCCGGGCGGCCTTCCCAGTGGTTCATGGTGGCGGCAAGCGCGCCGACCTGGTCGGGCGGCAGGCCGAGCACGCGGGCGACATCGCGGATCGCGCTGCGCCCGCGGTACTGGATCGCCACCGCGGTGAGCGCGGCGCGTTCGCGGCCGTAGCGCTGGAAGATGTACTGGATGACTTCCTCGCGGCGCTCGTGCTCGAAGTCGATGTCGATGTCCGGCGGTTCGTTGCGCTCGCGCGAGAGGAAGCGCTCGAACAGCAGGTTCATCCGCGCCGGGTCGACCTCGGTGACGCCCAGGGCGAAGCACACCGCCGAGTTGGCGGCCGAGCCGCGGCCCTGGCACAGGATCCCGCGGCTGCGCGCGAAGCGGACGATGTCGTGCACGGTGAGGAAGTAGGACTCGTACCCGAGTTCGGCGATCAGCGCGAGTTCGTGCTCGACCTGCTCGCGCGCCTTCGGTGGGATGGCCTGCGGCCAGCGCCAGCGCAGGCCGTCCTCGACCAGCCGCCGCAACCAGCTCGCCGCGGTATGGCCGTCCGGGACCAGTTCGCGCGGATAGGTGTAGCGCAGCTGCTGCAGCGAGAAACCGCAGCGTTGCGCGATGCGCACGGATTCGGCCATCCACTGCGGGCGATACAGCCGCGCCAGCGCCGGCCGCGGGCGCAGGTGGCGCTCGGCGTTCTGGAACAATCGCCAGCCGGCATCGGCGATGGTGCAGTGGTGGCGCACGGCGGTGAGCACGTCCTGCAGCGGGCGCCGGGCGCGGACATGCATGTGCACGTCGCCGCTGGCGACGATCGGCAAGCCATGGCGCGCGGCCAGCGTTTCCAGCCATGCGATGCGTTCGGCGTCGCCGGCCTGGCGATGGCATTCGGCCGCCAGCCACAGGCGATCGCCGAAGCGCGCCTGCAGCCACGGGAGGTGGCGTTCGTCTTCGGGCGCGCGCGCGGGCCACAGGCACAGCAGGCCGGGTGGCGGATCGGGCAGGTCCGACAGCAGGGTCTGGTAGGCACCTTTCTTCGCGCGGCGGCGGCTGGTGGTGATCAACTGGCACAACGCTTCGTAGGCCGGCTGGTCGGCGCACAGCAGCACGATCTTCGGGCCTTGGTGCAACTGGAATTCGGCGCCGACGACCAGGGCGACGCCGTGCGTCTTCGCCGCCTCGTGCGCGCGCACGATCCCGGCCAGCGAACACTCGTCGGTGATCGCCAGTGCCGCGTAGCCGAGCGCGGCGGCGCGCTCGAACAGTTCGTCCGCGGTGGAGGCGCCGCGCTGGAAGCTGAAGGCCGACAGGCAGTGCAGTTCGGCGTAGCCCGGCGCGATCATGCGAACCAGCCCTGCAGCCACCATTGCCCAGGGGCCTTGGGCGAGCGGAAGGCCCAGGCCTGCTGGCCCTGGCGGGTGCGCACGATGGCGTAATCGCGCAGCACGTCGCTGCCATCCCACCAGCCGGCCTCGATGCGTTCCGGCGGTTCGAGGATTTCGACTTCGCCATGCAGCGGGATCGGACGCTGCAACAGCCACGCCGGGCGCCGCGGCAGTGCCGGCACCGCGTCCGGCGGCGTGCCGGTCGTGCGGGTCGCGCGTTCGGGGCGATGGTCGGCGTGCAGCACCACGTCCTGCACCGCGTCGTCGCCCAATCGTGCCCGCAGCCGCTCGCGCAACTGCGTCCACGGCACCGCCTGTTGCGGGCGGCTGTCGAACAAGTCGCGCGCCGCCGGCACGAAGGGTGGCAGTTGCGCGGCGCGCAACTGCATGGCGCGCGCGCCGGCGGGCAGTTGCAGCTGCTCCAGCCGGCTGCGCGCCAGCTCGAACAGCATCGCCGCCTCGCGTTCGGGCGCGAGCAGGCCGATGGCGAGCGTGCTGGGCGGGTGCCGCTCGTGTTCGAACACCAGGGTGAAGCGCTGCACGCCGCCATCGCGCGCGGCCAGGAACGTGGCCAGGTCCGCGGTCAGCCGCCGCAGCGGGAACAGCAACGCCTGGCTGGATTCGACCTCGTACTCGAACTCGATCCGCGCGTGGAAGTGGTCGGGCGGCGCGAACAGCGGCAGCGGCGCGGCGTCCTCGGTGCGCAGCGCATCCAGATGCGCGAGCACCTGCGGCGGGAAGCGCCGCGCCAGGCTCTCGCGCGGCAGCGCGAATACCTGCCGCAGCGTGCGCATGCCCGAACGCGCCAGCGCGGCGGCGGTTTCGTCGGGCAGGCCGCTGCGCGCGACCGCGACATGGCCCAGCGCCTGTCCCAGGCGCGCGCCATCGACGCCGAGCTGCCGGTGCGCGCGCGCCAGGACCCAGGCCGCGTGCGGATTGGGCGCGGCAACGAGGCGATGCCGGAAGCCGAGTGCGTCCAGTTCGCACGACAGCCGCCGGGCGAGCGCCGGCCAGTCGCCGAACAGCGCGCGGCTGCGCGCGACCTCCAGCACGATCGCGTGCGGCAGCGCCAGGCTGACCTGCGAGCTGAAGCCGTAGGCCCAGGTCGCGAGCATGCTGCGCGCGGCGGCTTCCTGCTCGGGATCATGGGCGTGGACGTGGAACGCCGGGCCTGCCAGCAACCGCGCGCTCGCCAGCGGCATGCCGCGTTGCAGGCCGTCGCGCCGGGCGGCGGCATTCACTGCATGCAGCACGCGGCGTTGCGCCGGCCCCGTGACCAGCACGTGCGCGGCCTCGGGCGCCGGCTGCTGGCGCAGGACGGCATCGATCGCCAGATGCGGCAGCAGCACGCAGGCCCAGCGCATGGCGGCTCACGACACCAGCGCGATGGCGTGCGCCGGGGCCAGCCCGCCGCGGCACTTCAGCACCCGCACCTGGCGCGTCCCGGCTTCCAGCTGCACCCGCAACGCGGCCGGCGATGGATTGCGCGCGTGCCTGGCGTCGCGGAACGCGAAGCCCAGGCACTGCCCGGTCTCGGCCGCGACCTGCAGGCGCCGCAGGGCGCGGTCGTCGGCCTGCAGCGGCCAGCACAGCACCGCCGCGCAGGCGGCCGAACGCAGGCACTGCTCGGCCGCCCACGCCGCATCGCGCGGATCGGCCTGCACCACCTGCAACCGTGGCAAGGCCACGCCGGCCTGCGCCCAGGCCGGGGCGTGCACCCGGTACGGCGGCGCCACCAGCACCACGCGTTGCCCGGCCTGCGTCAGCCGCGCGAGGGTGGGCAGCAGCAGCGCCAGTTCGCCCACGCCGTCGCAGGGCAACAGGATCTCGGTCAGCGCGCTGTCCGGCCAGCCGCCCTGCGGCAGGCGCGCGTCGAGGCCGGCATGGCCGCTGGGCTGGACCGCGACCGCGGCCGCCGGCACCGCGCCGCCACGCCAGACCGTGCGCGCGCCCAGCAGGTGGTCCAGGGCGACCACGGCGCCCATCAGCCGCGCCTCACCAGGCCGCAATACAGGCCTTCGATCGCGAAGTCGGCGTCGCGCGGCACGTCGATGGCGGCGTAATCCGGGTTGCGCGGGAGCAGGCGGATGCCACGGGTGGTGATCTTCAGCCGCTTGATCGTGATCTCGCCATCGATCCGCGCCACCACCGTCTGCCCGTTCTCGGCGGTCACGGCGCGGCGGATGGCGACCAGGTCGCCGTCGAAGATGCCGTCCTCGCGCATCGAGTCGCCCTTGACCCGCAACAGGTAGTCCGGGCGGCTGTGGAACAGCGCGCGGTCGACCAATAGCGATTCGTCGAACTCGGCCGCGGCATCGATCGGCGGGCCGGCCGCCACCCGCCCGAGGATCGGCAGTTGCAGTTGGTCGCGGCTGCGTTGCGGGCGCCGCGGCCGGCGCAGGCGGATGCCGCGGGCGCGGTGCGGCACCAGCTCGAGGTAGCCCTTCGCCGACAGCGCTTCCAGGTGCTTGGCGACGCCGCGCGGACTGGCCAGCCCGAAGGCCGACTGGATCTCGGCAATGCTCGGGGGCAGCCCCTCGCGTTCGCTGAAACGCTCGAGGAAGGACAGGATTTCGGCCTGCCGGTCGGTAAGGTCGCTCATGGTATAAATCCTTATACCTTTCGGGCTGCAGCGCAAGCCGCTCCATGTTCATCTTCCTGGTCGCAGGCGCTGCGACGTAACCGGTTCAAACAGTTGCCCATGACTTCTCCCGCATCCCTCGAAGCCGTCGCCGCGGCCCGCCATCCCGCATCCGCGCCAGCGGGGTATCGCGGCCGCGGATTCGTGTACGTGCTGGCGACCTCGGGCGCGGAGGACCTGCTCAAGATCGGCATGACCCACGACCCGCTCGAGCGCTGGCCTGCCTTCCATCCGCGCTGGTTCGAGGCCTTCGACCTCGAGCACAGCCTGCTCGTGGAAACCGAAACCCGGCGCGACGCGCAGGCGCTCGAAACCCGCTTCCACCATCGCCTGGCGGTACACCATTGCCCGGTGCCGCTGACGATCAGGGCGCGCGCCGGCGGCGGCACCGAGTGGTATCGCGGCGCCTATCCGTCGGCGCGGCGCCTGGTGCTGGAACAGCAGGCGCTCGGCCATGTCGTCCACCTGCAGGCCAGGGCGTGGTGCGAAGCACCGATGCGCGACCGGCAGATGTACCTGGACGGGCTGATCCGCGAAGCGCACGCCGACCATTGCGCCGGCTGGCTCGCCCAGCACCAGCGCCAGGCGTTGCGCGACCTGGTCGATGCGCACCGCTGCTTCGACCCGGCGCTGCCGGCGCGCATCCCCGCGGACCTGCTTGCGGAGATCGGGATCCACGCCTGACTCGCGCGGCGCCCGCAGCCGACGTTGTCCCTCTCGGGAAAGCCCGGCTGTCGCCGGGCTTTTTTTGGTTCTTCGCCCAACTCCGGGGGAGATTGCTGCTTGATCGCATGCCTCGCCGCGGCCGCCAGCCCTTCGGCGCGGCTTGACGGACTCTGGCAGCCACCAAGCCTTCGGCGCGACTTGACCGACCCCGGCGTGGCCGCCACCCCTTCGGGGCGAATGTCCCCCGGCCTGCGGCCTCCTCCTTGATTTCGCCCCGAAGGGCT
>NZ_JALGCL010000005.1 GCF_022808325.1 Cognatiluteimonas sedimenti
GCGCCGGATGCGGATATCCGTCGGGCGCCGGATGCGGACGCCTTTGGGTGCGAATGTCCCCCGGCCTGCGGCCTCCTCCTTGATTTCGCACCCAAAGGCGTCCGCATCCCGCGCTGCGAGTTGCGGAGTGACTCACAAGACAAAGCAGAGCTACGCTCTTCTGCAAGCCTGCGATCCGACGTGCCGGCGTGGCCCATCAGGTCGCGGCGAAGGGCCGGCGGTTGCACCGGGGCCCGTCAAATCGCAGCGATCGCATGGACAACCCGGTACGAGTCGTCCCCGGCAATCGTTCCCTCGCGCAATCGAGCGGCTCGCGCCTGCGGCCTTCCCCGGCGCGCCTTCGAGCGCCGGGGAATTCAACGGCCGCGATGCCTAGCCCGCCGGTTGCCCAGGCTCTTCAACGGCCGGCGCGACGTCGAGCTTGTCGCCGAGCATGCGCCGCACCACCACGTAGAACACCGGGATCAGCAGCAGCCCCAGGAAGGTCGCGAACAGCATGCCGCCGATCACGCCGGTGCCGATCGCGTGGCGCGCATTGGCGCCGGCGCCCGAGGAAATCGCCAGCGGGGTGACGCCGAGGATGAAGGCCAGCGAGGTCATCAGGATCGGCCGGAAGCGCAGCTTGGCCGCCTCGATCACGCCCTCGCGCAGCGTCCTGCCGTGCGCGCGCTCGGCCAGCGCGAACTCGATGATCAGGATCGCGTTCTTCGCCGCCAGGCCGATCACCGTGATCAGGCCGATCTTGAAGAAGATGTCGTTGGGCAGGCCGCGCAGCATGGTGAACACCACCGCGCCGAGCACGCCCAGCGGCACCACCAGCAGCACCGAGACCGGCACCGACCAGCTTTCGTACAACGCGGCCAGGCACAGGAACACCACCAGGATCGACAGCGCCATCAGCGCCGGCGCCTGGTTGCCGGAGAGGATTTCCTGGAACGACTGCCCGGTCCAGTCGTAGCCGAAGCCTTCCGGCAGGTCGTCCTCGACGATCTGCTGCATCGCGTCCATCGCCTCGCCCGAGCTGTGCCCCGGCGCCTGCGAACCGACCACTTCCACCGCCGCGTAACCGTTGTAGCGGGTCAGCGACGGCGGCGCGACCATCCAGCGCGCGTCCACCAGATTCGACAACGGCACCATCTGCGACGTACCGGTGCGCGCATCGACCGCTGTCGGGCTGGGCGTGTAGAAATGCGCCAGCGATTCCGGGCCGTTGCGGAAGCCGGTGTCGGCCTGCATGGTCACGCGCTTGACGCGGCCGGCATCGACGAAGTCGTTGACGTACACCGGCGCCAGCATCAACTGGATCGCGCGGTAGATGTCGCCCACCGACAAGCCCATCGCCTGCGCCTGGGTGCGGTCGACCTCGAGCTTGAGCTGCGGCGCGTCGGCCAGCGTGTTCGGGCGCACCGCGGTCAGCGCCGGGTTCTGCGACGCCTTGCCGAGCAGCTGCCCGAGCGCCTGGTCCAACGCCTCGCGGCCCTTGCCGCCGCGATCCTGCAGGTACATGTCGAAGCCGCCGAACGCGCCCAGGCCGTTCACCGTGGGCAGGTTGATCACGAAGATCTGCGCGTCGCGGATCCCGTACAGCGCCATGTTCGCGTTCTGGATGAACTCGGTGGCCGTGACCTTGCGCTCCTCCCAGGGCTTGAGCTTGACGAAGGCCATGCCCACGTTCTCGCCCTGGCCGACGAAGCTGAAGCCGGCGACCTGCATCATGCCTTCGTAACCGTCCTGCTTCTCCAGCGTGCCGCGCACCTGTTCGAACACCGTCTTGGTGCGCTCCAGCGTGGCGCCGGGCGGCAGCTGCACGATCGCCAGCGCGTAGCCCTGGTCTTCCTCGGGCAGGAAGCTGCCGGGCAGGCGCGTGAACAGGAATCCGCCCAGCACCGCCAGCAGCGCGAACGCGATCATCCAACGCGGCGCGTGCGTGACCGCGTGCGCGATGTGGCGCCCGTAATTGCCGCTGACCTTGCCGTAGATGCGGTTGAAGCCGCGGAAGATGGCGTTCTCGCGGTGGTGGTCTTCGGTCGGCCTGAGCAGCGTCGCGCACAGCGCCGGGGTGAAGCCGAGCGCGAGGAACGCCGAGAACGCCATCGCCAGCGCGATCGTGATCGCGAACTGCTTGTAGATCTCGCCGGCGCTGCCGCCCTGGAACGCGCTGGGCACGAACACCGCCGCCAGCACCACCGTGATCGCGACCACCGCGCCGCTGATCTGCTTCATCGCCTTGATCGTCGCGTCCTTCGGCGACAGCTTCTCCTCGGTCATGATCCGTTCGACGTTCTCGATCACCACGATCGCGTCGTCGACCACGATACCGATCGCCAGCACCACGCCGAACAGCGTCAGCTGGTTGATGGTGAAATCGAACAGCCACAGGCCCAGGAACGTGCCCAGCAGCGCGATCGGGATCACCAGCGTCGGGATCAGCGTCGCGCGGAAGTTCTGCAGGAACAGCAGGATCACCAGGAACACCAGCACGAAGGCCTCGGCCAGCGTCTTCAGCACCTCGACGATCGAGACCTGCACGAAAGTGGAGCTGTCGTAGGGCGCGAACCAGGTCACGCCCTGCGGGAAGGTCGACTGCAGTTCCTGCATGCGCCCGCGCACCGCTTCGGCCACGCCGAGTGCGTTGGCGCCTGGCGCCAGCTGCACCGCGAAGCCGGCCGCGGGGGCGCCGCTCCAGCGCAGGTCGAAACCGTACGCCGACGCGCCCTTCTCCACCCGCGCCACGTCCTTCAGGCGCACCGCGCTGCCGTCCGGATTGGCGCGCAGGATGATGTTGCCGAATTGTTCGGCCGTGTTGAAGCGGCCTTCCGCGGTCACCGTCGCGGTGAACGCGGTGCCCGCCGGCGACGGTTCGGATCCGACCTTGCCGGCCGCGAACTGCACGTTCTGCCCGCGCACGGCATTGAGCGCGTCGCTGGCCGACAGCCCGAATGCGCGCAGCTTGTCGGGATTGAGCCAGATGTTCATGGCGTACTCGCCGCCGAACAGCTGGGTGTTGCCGACGCCGGGCAGGCGCGCGACCTGGTCGAGCACGCGCGCGGCGATCAGGTCCGACAGCGCGTTCTTGTCGTAGGCCGGGTTGTCCGAGCGCAGCGCCACCACCATCAGGAAGCCGGAGTTGGCCTTGGCCACCACCACGCCCTGCTGGGTGACTTCGCTGGGCAGGCGCGGGGTCGCCAGCGCGACCTTGTTCTGCACCTGCACCTGGGCAATGTCCGGATCGGTGCCGGGACGGAAGGTCAGGGTGATCGAGGCGCCGCCGCTGGCGCTGGACGAGGAGCTGAAGTACTCCAGGTTGTCGATGCCGGTGAGCTGCTGCTCGATCACCTGGGTAACCGCGCCTTCGGTGGTCTCGGCGCTGGCGCCCGGATAACTGGCGCTGACCGTCACCTGCGGCGGCGCGATGTTGGGATACGACTCCACGCCCAGGCTGCGGATCGCCAGCAGGCCGCTGAGCACGATCAGGATCGCGATCACCCACGCGAACACCGGGTGGTTGATGAAGAAGCGCGACATGGCCGCTCAGCCCTGGGCCGGGACGGGCGCGGCGGCGGCCTGCGGCGGTGCCTGCCCGGGCGCCGGCATCGGCGCGGCCTTGGCCGGCTGCCCCGGGATCGCGCGCTGCAAGCCGGAAACGATGACCTGGTCGCCCTCTGCAACCCCTTCGTGCAGCACCCAGTCGGCACCCTGTGCGCGCTCCGTGGCGATGTCCTTGCGCGCGACCTTGCCGTCCTTGCCGACCACCAGCACGTAGGCGCTCTTGGCGTCGCGCTGGACCGCGGCCTGCGGCACCAGGAACGCATCGCGCTCCTCGCCCAGCACCGCCTTCAGGGTCACGAAGGTGCCGGGCAGCAGCACGCCGTCGGGGTTGTCGACGCGCGCGCGCAGCGACACCGCGCCGGTGGCCGGATCGACCACGTCGCCGGAGAAATCCAGCGTGCCGGGATGCGGGTAAGGCGTGCCGTCGGGCAGCAGCACCTGCACGTTCGCGTCCGCGCGCGCCGCGCCCAGCGCGCGCACCTGCGCCAGTTCGCCCACGCTCATGGAGAAATCGATGTACATCGGATCGAGCTGGTCGACCGTGGTCAGCAGGGTCGGCTCGCCCTGCCCGACCAGCGCGCCCTCGGTCACCTGCTGCTTGCCGGCGCGGCCGCTGATCGGCGCGCGCACGGTGGCGTAGCCGAGGTTGATGTCGGCCGCCTGCACCGCGGCGCGCGCGGCCTGCACCGCGGCGAGGCTGCTGCGCTCGGCGGCGATGGCGTTGTCGTAGTCGGAGCGGGAAATGAATTTGCCGTCGATCAGCCCGCGCGCGCGTTCGGCGAAGGCGCGCGCATTGGCGGCGCTGGCCTGGGCCTGCGCCAGCGCGCCGCGGGCCTGCGCCGCGGCGGCCTGCAAGGGCGCCGGGTCGATCCGGAACAGCACCTGGCCCTTGCGTACGTCGCTGCCTTCCTCGTACAGGCGGCGCTGCAGCACGCCCGGCACGCGGGCGCGGACGTCGGCGCTGCGGAACGCCGACAGGCGCCCGACCAGGTCCTTGCCGATCGGCACCGTGGCCGGGTGCATCACCACCACGCCGACTTCCGGCGGCGGCATCGCCCCGCCCGGGGGGCCACCCGCGGCGGCCTGATCCTTGGAACAGCCGGCGGCCGCGAACAGCGTGGCCGACAGGGCGAGCACTACCAGGGGACGACGCATGCGCATACCTCGAGCGAGGGATTCCTGAACTCCGCAGTCTAGCATTGGCCGATTCCGGCAAACGTGCCGGAAGTCGTGTTGCGCCGGCGCGCGCGCCGTGCACCGCTCACGCAAGCAGACGCAATCCCGGCGCCAGTGCGGGCACCAGCGCGGCCGGGTCGGGGGCCGCCTGCCACGGCAGCCAGCCCAGGCAGGGCGCCGCCAGCCGCGCCGACAGCAGTGCGCGGTTTTCGTCGATCCGGTCCATCGCCGGGTCGATGCCGGTGCCGATCCAGCCGGCCAGCCGGCAGCCGTCGGCCTGGATCGCGCGCGCGCTCAGGTAGGCGTGGTTGAGGCAGCCCAGGCGCAGGCCGACCACCAGCACCACCGGCAGGTCCAACGCCCGCGCCAGGTCGGCCTGCATCAGGTCGGTGGCCAGCGGCGCCATCCAGCCGCCCACTCCTTCGACGACGACCACGTCGGCCTGCGCCGCCAATCGCGCATGCGCGGCCAGCAACGGCGCCAGCGCGACCGTGACCCCGGCACCGCGCGCCGCCAGTTCCGGCGCCAGCGGCAACGGCAACGCGTAGGGATTGACGTCGTCGTAGGCTGGTCGCGGCGCGCTGGCCGCCTGCAAGGCCAGCGCATCCTCGTTGCGCAGGCCCTCGGGCGTGGCGTCGCTGCCGCTGGCCAGGGGTTTCATGCCCACTGCGCGCAAACCGCGCGCGCGCAGCGCATGCAACAGCGTGCAACTGGCCAGGGTCTTGCCGACACCGGTGTCGGTGCCGGTGACGAACACGCCGCGCGGGAACGGATGGGCACTCATGCCTCCGCTTCGGCTTCCGCACGGCGCCGCGCGCGGGTCACGGCCAGGCCGGTCAACGCCATCAGGCCGTAGGCAAAGCCGGACATCCCCGCCAGGAACGGCTTGTCGAGCAACTCGGTGACCGCAATCACCAGCATCGACAGCGCGCCGGTGGCCGGGATCATCCATTGCCCGGCGATCGCGCCACGCAGGTGCAGCCGCTCCTCGCGACTGAGGCCGAGCGCGTCGCGTTGCCGCCAGGCGTGCCGGTACAGCGCCACCATGACGAAACCCAGCGTGGTCCAGGCGATGGCGTAGGCCAGGAACAGCAACTGCAGGTCGCGGCCGCCGTGGATGGCAATGCCGGCAGGCAGCCAGCCGCCGCTGATCGCGCCGAAAAAGGAAGTGAAGATGATCCGCAACGGGTACACGTACACCAGTACCAGGAACACCAACAGCAGGCTCAGCAACACGCTGCGGCCATCGTCCAGGCCATAGCGCCGGCTCCAGTCCGCATGCGACCACCACAGCATCGCCAGCAGCGCGAAGCTGGCGGCGAACGCCGGTACGCCCTTGAGCGCTTCGACCAGCGCCTGGGCACTGTCGGGCACGGTATTGAACGAGATCACCAGCAGGGTAACGGCGAACGCGAAGGCGGCATCGACGAATGCCTCGATGCGCGTGACTTCGCGACCGCGTTCCTTGCCGGTGCCCGACTGCGGGACGGGGGCAGTGGCCATGGGGGAATGGTAATCCCGCCGCGGCGTCGCCGCTGCGCCGCAGTGGCGGGGCTACAATCGGCCGATGACCTTCCATGCCATCGCCCTGTCCGGCAGCAAGCCGGAGCAATACGCGCAACTGCTGGCCCAGGCGCGCGCGCTGATGCACGGCGAACGCGACCGGATCGCAAATGCCGCCAACCTGTCGGCGCTGCTGTGGCACGCGCTGCCCGGCCTCAACTGGTGCGGCTTCTACCTGTTCGACGGCACCGAGCTGGTGGTCGGCCCGTTCCAGGGCCTGCCGGCCTGCATCCGCATCCCGCTGGACAAGGGCGTGTGCGGGGCCGCGGCGAGCACGCGCCAGACGCAGCGGGTCGACGATGTGTCCGCTTTCCCGGGCCATATCGCCTGCGATTCGGCGTCGCGCTCGGAACTGGTGGTGCCGCTGCATACCGATGACGGCGCCCTGGTCGGGGTGCTCGACCTGGATAGTCCGGAACCGGGGCGTTTCGACGTTGAAGACCAGCGAGGCCTCGAGGCGATTGCCCGGGCGTTCCTGGATACCCTGGCATGACCGAACCCAAATTGCGCAACATCGGCCCGAAATCCGCGGCATGGCTGCGCCAGGTGGGACTGCGTTCGCGCGAGGAGCTGGCCGCGGCCGGCACCGTCGACGCCTTCATGCGGGTAAAGCGCGCCGGCTTCAAACCCAGCCTCAACCTGCTGTACGCGCTGGAAGGCGCGCTGCTCGACTGCCACTGGCAGGACGTGCCGGATGCGCGACGCAGCGAACTGGTCGCCGCCGCCGAAGCCGCGATCGCGCTGCTGCCACCGCCGCGCGGGCGCCCGGCCGCCGGCCCGGTGACGTTGACGATGATGGCGCACGAGGATCCGGTCCCGGCACACGCGGACAACGACGAGCCGGATCACGCGCAGAACTGAAACGTTTTGCGCGTGCCTGCGTGCTGGCATAGACTGCACGCGCTTCGAGGTGACCCGGCGGCGTCCTGCCCACGGGTTGAAACGGGAAGCCGGTGACGACGCAGCGGAAGTTCCGCCCGCGCATCCAGTCCGGCACTGCCCCCGCAACGGTAAGCGAGACAAGGCCACGGCATCCGCCACTGTGCGACGCGCACGGGAAGGCGCCGCGGCCGGTGGTAAAGGGGTCAGAGTCATTTACGCCCGGTTTGCGCCATTAGCGGAAATTCCGCTGCGTAAATGACTCTGACCCCTTTACCCCACTCGCCAGTCCGGAGACCGGCCCCGGAGCAGACTGGTTGCGACGCGGAGGGCGTTGCGGCGGCGATGCCGGCGCGCGCGTCCGTTGCCTGCCCGGCCCTCGCTTCCGCCTCTCCCCTGCGCACGCAACTCCCGCCAACTCAGCGCGCGCGGGTGTGCGCGATGGAGACTTCCTGCATGCAACTGCAATTGCGACAGCTTTCGCTGGCCGTGGCATTGGCCCTCGGCGTTTCAGCCGAGGCATCGGCACAGGCCGATCACGACCCGACCACCGACCTCGACCAGGTCGTGGTCACCGCCACCCGAACCGCAACCACCGTCGACCAGTCGCTTGCGGCGGTCGAGGTGATCGACCGCGAACAGATCCAGCGCAGCCAGGCGCGCTCGCTGCAGGAACTGCTGCGCGGCCGCGCCGGCATCAACCTCGGCAACCAGGGCGGGATCGGCAAGGTGTCCACGCTGTTCCTGCGCGGCACCGAATCCGACCACACGCTGTTCCTGGTCGACGGCGTGCGCATCGGCTCGGCGACCTCGGGGCTGGCGTCGCTGCAGGACCTGCCGCTGGAACTCATCGAACGCGTCGAGATCGTGCGCGGGCCGCGTTCGAGCCTGTACGGCAGCGAGGCGATCGGCGGCGTGGTCCAGGTGTTCACCCGCGGCGGGCGCGACGGCGTGCATCCGCGCCTGCGCCTGGGCGCCGGCAGCCACGGCCTGCGCGAAGCCGGGGCCGGCGTCGACATCGGCGGCGCGCGCGGCTGGTTCGGCATCGACTACACGCACCAGTCCAGCGACGGCATCAATGCCTGCCGCGGCATCGGCGCACCGCTCTACGCCGGCTGCGGCATGGACCATCCCGACCCGGACCGCGACGGTTACGAGAACAACGCGCTCTCGCTGCGCGGCGGCATCCGCTTCAGCAATGCGCTGAGCGCCGACGTGCATGCCTTGCGCGGCGAAGGCCACAACGCCTACGACGCGGACCCGGCCTGGGGCCTGCCCGACAATTCCGACACCACGCAACAGGTCGTCGGCGGCAAGCTGCGCTACGCGCCCGGCCAACGCTTCGCACTGCAACTGGTGGCCGGGCGCAACCTCGATGCGTCCGACAACTACTTCGGCCACGCCTTCAGCGACCGCTTCCAGAGCACCCGCGACAGCGCCACGCTGCAGGGCGACCTCACCCTGGCCGCCGGCCAGCAGCTGACCCTGGGCGCCGACTGGGCGCGCGACCGCGCCGACGTCGCCGGGCCGTTCGCGACCTTCGATGCCGCGCGCGGCAACCGCGCCGGTTTCGCGCAATACCAGGGCCGCTTCGGCCGCCACGACCTGCAGCTGGCGCTGCGCCACGACGACAACGAACAGTTCGGCGGACACGGCACCGGCAGCCTCGCTTGGGGGATGGACGCCGGCCACGGCCTGCGTGTCACCGCCAGCGTCGGCAGCGCGTTCAAGGCGCCGACCTTCAACGAGCTGTACTACCCGTTCTTCGGCAATCCCAACCTGCGCCCTGAAACCTCGCGCAGCGCCGAACTGGGCGTCGCCCGACGACGCGATGCCTGGCACTGGCAGTTCAACGCATTCCAGACCGCGATCGACGACCTGATCGTGTACGACCCCAAGCGGTTCCAGGCCAACAACATCGACCGTGCCCGCATCCGCGGCGCCGAACTCAGCGCGGGCACCACGCTCGCGGGCTGGGAGTTGTCGGCGCAGGCCAGCCTGCTGGATCCGCGCAACCACAGCAACGCCAATGACGGCAAGCTGCTGCCGCGACGCGCGCGCCAGGCCGCGCGCCTGGATGCGGACCGGCGCTTCGGCGACTGGCGCGTCGGCGCCAGCTGGATGGCCGAAGGCGCGCGTTACGACGACGTCGGCAACGCGCTGCGCGTGGGCGGCTACGCCACCATGGACCTGCGCGCGGAACTCGCCTTCGCCCGCGACTGGACGCTGCAGGCCAGCGTGCACAACGCCTTCGACCGCAACTACGAAACCGCCGCCTACTACAACCAGCCCGGCCGCGAGTTCGGCCTGACCCTGCGCTGGGCGCCGCAATAAGGTTCCGAAGCAGCAGCGCATGGATGCCAAAGGCCCGGCATTGCCGGGCCTTTTTTATGGTTCTGCGCCTGATCGAGGGGAAAGCGCTGCGTCCGCGGGATCGCCGGGCATCGGGTACGGACAATCGCCGGGGCCTGGGGAATGCGAGCATTTGTCGGGACCTGGGGACTGTGAGCATTCGTCGGGACCTGGGGACTGTGAGCATTCGTCGGGACTTGGGACTGTGAGCATTCGTCGTGCGCCGGATGCGGACGCCTTTGGGTGCGAATGTCCCCGGCCTGCGGCCTCCTCCTTTATTTCGCACCCAAAGGCGACCGCATCCCGCGTTGCGAGTTGCGGAGTGACTCACAAGAGACAGCAGAGCAACGCTCTTCTTAAGGCCCGCGATCCGACGTCCCGGCGTGGCCGCCAGCCCTTCGGGGCGAAATCAAGGAGGAGGCCGCAGGCCGGAGGACATTCGCCCCGAAGGGCCGGCGGCCACGCCGGGGCCCCTCAGATCGCGCCGAAGGACTGGCGATCACGCCGGGGCCCGTCAGGTCGCGACGGCGCGATCAGAAGAACAAGAAAGTAACCCTGCGCCGAATCGGGCGAACAACTCGGTTGCGTTCTGCAGACACCGGCTTGACCGGCGCTGTCGCGCCCGGACCAAAAACCCAGGGTGGCTCGCCGACAAACGCGCCCGCAAACGCGCGCCGCCTCACCCGCTGCGCCGACGGAACAGCACCGCCGAGATTCCCAGCATCAGCACCGGCGGCACCAGGTAGGCGACGCGGAAATCGAACTTGAAGACGCCGGCCATGCGTACGAACTGCGTCTGCAGGATCCAGAACCCGAGCGCGAACACGATGCCGATGAACAGGCGCTTGCCGAGGCCGCCGCTGCGCAGGGTGCCGAACGCGAACGGGATCGCGGCCAGGCACAGCGCCAGCACGTTGAACGGGTAGAACCAGCGGCCCCAGTACGGTTCTTCGTATTCGCTGGCATCCAGGCCGTTGCGCTGGCGGTACTGGATGCTGCTGCGCAGCGCCGCCGACGTCAGCCCCGACGGCCGCGCCACGCTCGCCGCGAGCGCCGTGTCGTCGAGCCTGGACTCCCAGCGCTCCTCCATCGCCTCGGTCTGCGTCACCGACTTGGCTTCGAACCAAGTGCGCTTGACGTTGTGCATCAGCCAGCCGCCGGGACGGTGTTCGGCGGTGGCGGCGCGCGCGATCGATTCCAGCCGTCCGTCGTCGTCGAACTCGTACAGGTGCACGTCCTGCAGCTCAAGCCAGCGCTCGCCGTCCTTGCTGCGCTCCTGTCCGCCACCGGCGTTGAGGAAGGTATTGCCTTCGCGCGCCCACAACCCGGAATACTTGGCCACGATCATGTCCGGCGACTTGGCCGAGGCCTTGAGCGCGTCGGCGCGGCGCTGGCCCCAGGGCGCGAGGGTTTCGCCGTTGACCACCATCAGCGCGGTCAGCACCGCCAGGCTCATCGCCACTGCCAGGCCCAGGCGCCGCCGCGAGAGGCCGAGCGCACGCAGCGCGGTCAGTTCCGATGTTGCCGCCAGCTGCCCCAGCCCCATCAACGAACCGATCACCGCCGCGGTCGGGAACAGGAAGTAGGCGCGCTTGGGCACCGTGTAGGCGACATAGGCCAGGGCCGTGGAAAAACGGTAGCCGCCCGTGCCGATGTCGTCGATCTCCGACATCAGCCCGCCGACCAGGCAGTCCAGGCCCACCAGCACCGCCCAGGTCAGCAGCACCGTGCCGAACAGCACGCGGCCGACGTACAGGTCGTGGATCTTGGGGAACGGCTTCATCGCCACGGCCCGGCGCGGCGCACGCGGCCGTCGTCGAAGTACATCCACGCGGCCAGTGCCAGCAGCGGCAGCACCAGCCACCACAGCCCCGCCGCCAGCGGCAGCTTGCCGCTGCCCAGCCAGTCGGTGCCGAGCATGGTCAGGTTCATGCCGATGAGGTAGGCGAGGAAGCCGATCAGGATGCGCCCGTAGCGCGCCTGCCTCGGCGAACTGCGCGCCAGCGGCACCGCAAGCAGCGCGAACGCCAGCGCCAGCAACGGCGGCGCGATCCGGTAATGCAGCTGCGCGGTGGCTTCGCGCCGCGGATCGCGCAGCAGCGCCGGCGTGGACATCGCCTGCGGATCCTTGCCGTCGGCTTGGCTGCGGCCATTGTCCGGCAGCAGCAGGTCGTTGCTGCCGTAGCGCATCAGGCGGAAGTCGCGCCCGGTCTCGCGCGGCCCTTCGACCCTGAAACCGTCCTCCAGCCGCAGGTAGCGCTGGCTGCCATCGATGCTCATCGCGCCGCTGCGGGCGGTGGTCACGTCGAGCCGGTCGCCTGCCTGCTTGTAGACGAAGATCCGGCTCATGTGGGTGCCATCGTTGGACATCGAGCCGACGTAGACCACGCCGCCGCCGCCCGGCAGTTCGGTGAAGCGCCCCGGTTCCAGCCCGGCGATCAGCAGGCTGCGGTTGCCTTCGGCGATCAGCGCCGCCGAGGTCGCCTTGGCCCAAGGCCCCAGCCACAGCGAGACCAGCGCGATCACCGCCACCATCGGCAGCACCAGCAGCAGCAGCGGCTTGAGCAGCCGCCGCGGGCCGACCCCGATCGAGGCCAGGATCGGCATCTCGGCGTCACGGTACATCCGCCCGACCGCGAGCAGCAGGCCCAGCATCAGCCCCAGCGGCAGGATCAGCGGCAGGTAGCGGATCGTCTGCAGCCCCAGGTGCGACAGCATCATCCCCGCCGGTACCCGGCCACTGGCGATCTGCCCCAGCACGCTGGCGAACAGGCCGCCGAGGCTGACCATCATCAGCACCACCAGCGCGGCGAAGGTGGCCTGGGCGAATTCGCGCAGCAGGTAGCGGTCAAGCTGTTGCATCGGGCTCCGGCTTCGGCATCGGCGGGGGTTGCTTTAGACTTCCGGGTTCGTTCCGCGGCCATGACTGCACCACGATGGCCCGGTCGCGCGCCCTGCCTGGCGCTTGCCGCCATGCCCATGCGGGCGCGACCGGCGGACGATTGTACGGAAAACCATTCGCCTCACTGCCGGAATCTGTTGCATGACCCTCGAATTCAGCCTGAACCACGACGCCCCCGCCACCGTTGCCAGCGACTGCGTCGTGGTAGGCGCCTATGCCGACGCCACCCTCACGCCGGCTGGGCAGGCGCTCGACGCCGCCAGCGGCGGCCGCCTCAAGGCCTTGCTGGCGCGCGGCGACCTCAGCGGCAAGACCGGCAAGACCGCGCTGTTGCATGACCTGCCAGGCGTCACCGCGCCGCGGGTGCTGGTGGTCGGGCTCGGCGAGCCGGGCAAGTACGGCGTGCCGCAATACCTCAAGGCGGTGGGCGACGCCGCGCGCGCGCTCAAGACCGGGCCGGTGGCCTCGGCCCTGTTCACGCTGTCGGAAACCACGGTCGCCGGCCGCGACGCCGCCTGGAACATCCGCCAGGCCGCGATCGCCGCCGACCACGCCTGCTACCGCTACACCGCTACCCTCGGCGCCAAGAACAAGAAGCGCGACGAGACCGGGCTGAAGGCGCTCGCGATCCACTCGACCGGCACCGGCGGCAGCAACGCGAACGCGCTGGCGCAGGGCCAGGCGATCGCCGCCGGCGTCGCCTTCGCGCGCGAACTCGGCAACCTGCCGCCGAACGTCTGCAATCCCGCGTACGTCGCGCAGCAGGGCCGCGAGTTCGCCTCGCGCGTCGGCGGCAAGGTCTCGTGCGAGGTGCTCGACCGGGCGCAGATGCAGGCGCTGGGGATGGGCTCGCTGCTCGCCGTCGCCCAGGGCTCGGCCAACGAGCCGCAGCTGGTGGTGATGAAGTACGACGGCGCCGGCAACGACGCCAAGCCCTACGTGCTGGTCGGCAAGGGCATCACCTTCGACACCGGCGGCATCAACCTCAAGACCCAGGGCGGGATCGAGGAGATGAAGTACGACATGTGCGGCGCGGCCACGGTGCTGGGCACCTTCGTCGCCGCGGTCGGCATGCAGCTGCCGGTCAACCTGGTGTGCATCGCGGCGGCAGTGGAGAACATGCCCGACGGCAACAGTTACCGCCCCTCCGACGTGCTGACCAGCATGTCCGGCAAGACCATCGAGGTCGGCAACACCGACGCCGAGGGCCGCCTGATCCTGTGCGACGCGCTGACCTACGCGCAGCGCTTCGAACCGGTCGCGCTGCTCGACGTGGCCACGCTCACCGGCGCCTGCGTGGTGGCGCTGGGCAAGTACGCCACCGGCCTGATGGGCAAGCACGACGACCTGGCGGCGGAACTGCTTGCCGCCGGCGAGGCCACCTTCGACCGCGCCTGGCGCCTGCCGCTGTGGGACGAATACCAGGGCATGCTCGATTCGCAGTTCGCCGACGTCTACAACATCGGCGGTCGCTGGGCCGGCGCGATCACCGCCGGCTGCTTCCTGGCGCGCTTCACCGAGGGCCAGCGCTGGGCGCACCTGGACATCGCCGGGGTGGCCAATGGCGACGGCAAGATGGGCATGGCCACCGGGCGGCCGGTCGGGATGCTGTCGCAGTGGCTGCTGGACCGTGCGGGCTGACTTCTACCTGATCGCCAAGCCGCGCTTCCGCGAGGAACCGCTGCGCCTGGTGTGCGAACTGGCGCGCAAGGCGCACGACAGCGGCCAGCCCACCCTGGTGCTGGCGCGCGACCGCGCGCAGGCCGAGGCGCTGGACGACCTGCTGTGGGCCTTCGACGACGATGCCTACGTGCCGCACCAGATCGCCGGCGACGAGGAGGACGAGCTCGCCCCGGTGCTGATCGTGCCGCCGGAGATGGACGTGCCGCTGCGGCCGCTGCTGATCAACCTGCGCGACGCCGCGGTCGAAGGCGATTTCGAGCGCGTGCTGGAAGTGGTGCCCGCCGACGATGCCGCGCGCGGCCCGCTGCGCGCGCGCTGGACGCAATACAAGGCGCGCGGCCTCCAGGTCAGCAAGCACGACATGTAATGCCCTCGACCGAGCCCAGAACAACGCAATGACCAGCACCCTCGCCACCGGCTACGACCCGACCAGCTTCGAATCGCGCCTCTACGCGCAGTGGGAGGCCAGCGGCGTGTTCGCGCCCAGCGGCAAGGGCGAACCCTATTCGATCCTGCTGCCGCCGCCCAACGTCACCGGCACCCTGCACATGGGCCACGCCTTCCAGCACACGCTGATGGACGCGCTGGTGCGCTACCACCGCATGCGCGGCTACGACACGCTGTGGCAGCTGGGCACCGACCATGCCGGCATCGCCACCGAGATGGTGGTCGCGCGCAACCTGGCGCTGGAAGGCAAGGGCGAAACCCGCGATTCGCTCGGGCGCGACGGCTTCATCGCGCGGGTCTGGGACTGGAAGCAGCATTCGGGCGACACCATCGAACGGCAGATGCGCCGGCTGGGCACCTCGGGTGACTGGTCGCGCAGCGTGTTCACCATGGATCCGATGGCGGCCAACGCCGTGATCGAGGCCTTCGTGCGCCTGCACGAGGAAGGCCTCATCTATCGGGGCCAGCGCCTGGTCAACTGGGATCCGGTGCTGAAGACCGCGATCTCCGACCTGGAAGTGCTCAACCAGGAGGAAGACGGCTTCCTGTGGTCGATCTCGTATCCGCTCAGCGACGGCAGCGGCTCGCTGGTGGTCGCGACCACGCGCCCGGAAACCATGCTTGGCGACAGCGCGGTCATGGTGCATCCCGACGACGGGCGTTACGCGGCGCTGGTCGGCAAGACCGTGACCCTGCCGTTGACCGGTCGCGAGATCCCGGTGATCGCCGACGCCTATGTCGACCGCGAATTCGGCACCGGCGTGGTCAAGGTGACCCCGGCGCATGACTTCAACGACTACGCCGTGGGCCAGCGCCACGGCCTGCCGCTGATCAACATCTTCACCCCCGAAGCGGCGATCAACGACACCGCGCCCGCGAAGTACCGCGGGCTGGAACGCTACGCCGCGCGCAAGGCGGTGCTCGCCGACCTCGAAGCCGCCGGGCTGCTGGTGGAAACCAGGCCGCACAAGCTGCAGGTGCCGCGCGGCGACCGCACCGGCCAGGCGATCGAGCCCTACCTGACCGACCAGTGGTTCGTGAAGATGGACGGGCTGGCGCAGCGCGGCATGGAACTGGTGGAGCGCGGCGACGTGAAGTTCGTCCCCGCCAACTGGATCAACACCTACCGCCACTGGATGGAGAACATCCAGGACTGGTGCATCAGCCGCCAGCTGTGGTGGGGCCACCGGATCCCGGCGTGGTACGACGCAGCGGGCAACATCTACGTCGGCCGCGACGAGGCCGAAGTGCGCGTGAAGCATGCACTCGGCGCCGACGTCGCGCTGTCGCAGGACGCCGACGTGCTCGAGACCTGGTTCAGCGCACAACTCTTTCCCTTCAGCACCATGGGCTGGCCGGACAAGGCGTTGATGGCCGAACGCGGCTTCGACCGCTTCGTGCCGTCATCGGTCCTGGTGACGGGCTTCGACATCATCTTCTTCTGGGTCGCGCGCATGATCATGGCGACCGACCACTTCACCGGGCAGGTGCCGTTCAAGGACGTGTACATCACCGGGCTGGTGCGCGACTCGCACGGGCAGAAGATGTCCAAGTCCAAGGGCAACGTGCTCGATCCGCTGGACCTGATCGACGGCATCAGCGCCGACGCGCTGGTCGCCAAGCGCACCACCGGGCTGATGAAGCCGACCGATGCGCCCCGGATCGAGAAGGCCACGCGCAAGGAATTCCCGAACGGCATCCCCGCGTTCGGCGCCGACGCGCTGCGCTTCACCATGGCCGCGCTGGCCGGCCCCGGGCGCGACATCAAGTTCGACCTCGCCCGCGCCGAGGGCTACAAGAACTTCTGCAACAAGCTGTGGAACGCCACCCGTTTCGCGCTGATGAACGTCGGCGACGCCTCCTTCGAGGGCGTGCCCGCGCCCGTCACCGATGCCGAGAAGTGGATCCTCGCGCAGCTGGACCGCGCCAGCGCCGAGGCCGCCGCGCACTTCGCCAGCTATCGCTTCGACCTGCTGGCGCAGGTGCTGTACGAATTCACCTGGAACCAGGTCTGCGACTGGTTCCTGGAGCTGGCCAAGCCCGCGCTCAACGGCGACGACCCGGCCGCGGCCGAGTCGACCCGCCATACCCTGCTGCACGTGCTGGAATCGCTGCTGCGGCTGCTGCATCCGCTGATCCCGTTCGTCACCGAGGAACTGTGGCAGGCGGTCGCGCCGAAGCTCGGCAAGTCCGGCAGCATCATGCTGCAGCCCTATCCGCAGCCCGGCCAATCGGCTGCCGCCGGCTACGCGCGGGCTGATGCCGACATCGAATGGCTGAAGGCGCTGGTCTCGGCCGTGCGCCGGATCCGCAGCGAGCTCGGCGTGTCCCCGGCGAAACAGGTGACGCTGCTGCTGCGCGGCGGCAGCGCCGACGATGCCGCGCGGGCGGCGCGCTTCGATGCGCAGTTGCGCTTCCTGTGCCGGCTCGAGCGAATCGAGGCGCTTGCCGGAGAACCGCCGGCGGCCGCGCCGGCGGTGGTCGGTGAGCTGCAGTTGTTCGTGCCGCTGGAGGGCCTGGTGGACCTCGACGCCGAGCGCGTGCGCCTGGACCGGGAAATCGCGCGGGTCGCGGCCGAGCAGGACAAGAGCGCGGCCAAGCTGGCGAAGTTCGGCGCCAACGTGCCGGCCGCGGTGGTCGAGCAGGAGCACGCCCGCCTGGCCGACTGGAGCGGCAAGCTGGATGCGCTGCGGGCGCAGCGCGCGCGCCTGGGCTGACCGTTCCCGGGGCGCGAGTGCGTAAGCCTCCCGTGATGCCCACGGGAGTCGCGCCATGCGCCGGTTGTTCGCTTCGATCCTGCTGTTCGCCTCCGCGCAGGCGGCAGCCGCCGACCTGGTCCTGCACAACGGCAAGGTCTGGACCGGTGATCCCGCGCAGCCGGCGGCCAGCGCCATCGCGATCGCGGACGGCCGCATCGTCGCGGTCGGCAGCGACGCGCAGGTCCTCGCGCTGGCGTCGGCCGACAGCCAGCGCATCGACCTCCAAGGCCGGCGCGTGGTCCCCGGCATCAACGACGCGCATACCCACGTCACCCTGGGCCTGCCGTCGATCGACCTGAAGGTGGACCGCGCCGGCGGCAGCGCGGCGGTCCGGGCGGCGCTGGCCGCGCAGCCGCAGGATGGCGAACGCTGGATCACCGCCGACATCGGCATGGACGTGCTCGCGGACCCGGCGATGCGCCGGCGCCAGCTCGACGCGTTGCAGCCGAATCGCCCGGTGCTGCTGACCGGCTGGACCGGCCACGGCATGCTGGTCAACAGCGCCGCGCTGCAGGCCCTCGGCCTCTCGCTGCAGCGGGTGCCGGCGGGCGGCTGGCTGGGCCGCGATGCCAGCGGCGATGCCGACGGCCGCGTTTACGAATACGCGCAGTGGTCGCCGCGCACGCAACTGCCGCCGCGCCCGCGACGCCTGCGCCAGGTGATCGCCGAGGACACGGCCACGTTGCTCAAGCTCGGCGTCACTAGCATCCAGAACATGGCGATCGGCACCCCGGTGCCGGACTTCATCGCCGCTTGGCGCGACAGTGGCACGCCATTGCGGGTACGCGTGATCCACACGCCGCTGGCGACTGCGCCCGGGCAACCACTCGCGGCCGCCGATGTCCCGCGCGCCGACGCCGCGCGCGCCGACGCCGCGCGCGCCGACGCCGCATACCCGGCAATCACCGTTTCGGGCACCAAGTGGATCCTCGACGGCACCCCGATGGAACAGGGCGCGGCGATGCGCCACGCGTATGCGGACGGCGGCCACGGCCGGCTGAACTTCAGCCAGGCGGAAATCGCGGCGTTGCTCGGCGAGGCGTTCGCCCGCCGCGACCAGCCGTTGTTGCATGTCTCCGGCGACGCCACGCTCGTCGCCGTGCTGGAGGCCATGCAGGCGGTGGCCGCGCCCGCGGCGTGGCAGGCGCTGCGCCCGCGGATCGAGCATGGCGAAGGCCTGGCTCCCGACCTGCTGCAGCGCGCGCGCGAATTCGGCATCGTGCTGGTGCAGAACCCTTCGCATTTCATGCTGCCGGCGGCCGAAAGCGCGTACATGCAGGCGCACGGGCTGCAACCGTTGTCCGCGGTCGCGGCCGCCGGCATCCCGCTGGCGCTGGGCAGCGATGGCCCGCCCAGCCCGTGGCTGAACATGCTGTTCGCGATCAGGCCGGCCTCGCGGCCCGACCAGGCGCTGGACCGCGAACAGGTACTGCGCGCCTATACCGCGGGCAGTGCGTTCGCCGAATTCGAGGAACACCGCAAGGGCAGGCTCGCGACCGGTTACGCCGCCGACCTGGCGGTGCTGTCGCAGGACGTGCTCGACCCGTCGCTGCCGGCCGAGGCGCTGCCCGCCACGACCAGCCTGTTGACCGTGGTTGCAGGCGCCGTGGCCTGGCGCGATCCGGACTGGCAGGCGCACTAGCGCCAGCGCGTCAGGGCGCGTCCTCGTCGAGAAGTTCCATCGCCATCACGATCGCGTCCTCGCGACCGCCGATCGCCGGGTAATAGCGCGGGCGGCGACCGATCTCGTTGAAGCCTTCGGCGTGATACAGCGCGATCGCGGCCGCGTTCGACGGCCGCACTTCCAGGAACAGGCGTTGCGCGCCGCGCCCGCGCGCGACCTGCAACAGCGCGCGCAGCAGCCGCCGCCCGTGGCCCTCGCCCTGCACTTCCGGGGCGGCGCAGACGTTGAGCACGTGCGCTTCGTCGGCGGCGATGCTGAGCACGGCGTAGCCGATCAGTTCGCCGTCGCGCTGCAGCACCCAGGCCGGGTAATCGGCGCGCAGGCAGTCGCGGAAGATGCCGCGGGTCCACGGGAACGGATAGGCGCGCTGCTCGATCGCCAGCACCGCGTCGAGGTCGTCCTCGCGCATCGGTCGCAGCGTCGCCAGCGCGGGGATCGTGCCGGCCGCGAGCGCGCTCACGGTGCCGCGCTCATGGCAGCGGGCTCATGGCGCCGCGCGGCGCAGGCGCCGCAACCGTGGCCACAGTGCGCGCTTGGCGCCGGCATCGCCGCGCAGCGCAGCAGGCTTGGGCCATGCGCGCGCCAGCTGCACGGCATCGGCGGCGGCGCGATCGCGGCCCGCGGCGCGCAACAACGCGTCCAGCAACGGATCGTCGGGCAGCGCCGGATCCTGGGCGACGAACGGCGTGTGGCCCATGGCCTCGAGCATCTCGCGCTGGAATGCATCCCACATCGCCGTCACCCCGCCTTGGAGGTCCGCCGCCGCAGCCACAGCACCGGCCCGGACAACGCGTACAGCACGCCGGCGGCCAGCAGCACCCGCGGCGGGTCGAGCACCAGCGCGATCAGCACCACTAGCGCGATCACGATCGCGAAGAACGGCACCCGCTCGGCCTTCGGCCCGCTGCCGCTGCCCTTGAAGCTGGTATAGCGGATGCGGCTGACCATCAGCAGCGCCGCGACCACGGTGACGGCGAGCGCGACGTAGCGCAGGTCGCTGCCACTGAGCCGCAGGTCGTGGCAGGTCCAGACGAAGCTCGCCATCAGTCCCGCCGCCGCCGGGCTGGCCAGGCCGATGAACCAGCGTTTGTCGACCTGCGCCACCTGGGCGTTGAAGCGCGCCAGCCGCAGCGCCGCGCAGGCGGCATACAGAAACGCCGCCAGCCAGCCGATCTTGCCTGCGGTGAGGCCGTCGAGCTTGAACGAGGACAAGGCCCAGTAGTACATCACCAGCGCCGGCGCCATGCCGAAGCTGATCAGGTCGGCGAGCGAGTCGTACTGCACCCCGAATTCGCTCTGGGTGTTGGTCAGGCGCGCGACACGGCCGTCGACGCCGTCGAGGATCGCGGCGATGAAGATCGCCACGCACGCGGCCTCGAACCGCCCCTGCGAGGCGGCGATGATGGCGAAGAAGCCGCCGAACAGGCCGCCGGTGGTGAACAGGTTGGGCAGCAGGTAGATGCCGCGGCCGCGGGGGCGCGGCGGGCTGCCACTGGCGATGGGATCTTCCATGGGCGCCAGTTTAGCGGCTTGCGGTGCCCGCCCGGGGGTGCTGGAATCGCACCACCCGCTTCCCCCGGAGTCTGCCATGTCCCCTTCCCGCCTGCTGCTGGCCGCAGCCATGCTGGCGAGCGCCGCGATGCCGCTTTCCGCCCAGTCCGTGTACCAATGGAAGGACGCCAACGGCGTGACCCAGTACAGCAGCACGCCGCCTGCCAGCGGGACTTTCAAGCAACGCAGCATCAATACCCATGGCGCGCCGGAAACCGCCACTGCCGCGGCCAAGCCGGCCGAGGACAAGGCCTGCGAAACCGCACGCAAGAACATCAACCTGCTCAAGGGCGACGCGGCCTTGCAGGTCGACAGCGATGGCGATGGCAAGCCGGACAAGACCCTGTCGGACGACGATCGCACCAACCAGTTGCAACTGGCCCAGGCAACGCTCAACGTGAAATGCCCGGGCACGCATGCATCGGCGAACGCCGAAGCCGCAGCGGACGGGAGATAGCGGGCGGTGCGGTGGCGCTGGGCCATCTTCGCGGGGCTCGTGCTCGGCATCGGGCTGTCCTGGTGGGTATCGCGCGACAGCCCGGAGCAGGCGCAGGCCAGGCGCCAGCGCGCAGAACAGGCTGCCGCCGCCAATGCCGAGGATGCGCGCCCGGTGCTCTATCGCTGGCGCGACGCCGACGGCATGCTGCAGGTCACCGCGCAGCCGCCGAGCGGCAAGGATGCGGGCCGCAAGTACGAGCGCATCGACCAGCAACCCCGTGCGGGCATCGAGGTCCACGGCAACCCCGACTGAAGCGGGGCCGAGCGCGCGGGCCAGCCTCGAAGCGACGGCGTCGTCCCGTTGCGGCATGGAATCCGCTTCGGTCCCATGGACGCGGCTCCCGCGCATTGCACGGCACCGCGGCATTTGGGTTTTGGTGCCTGCCGCCCGGCCAGCCGCCGTGCACGCGCATGGCAGAATGGCGATCTTCCCGCCGCCTCCCCCGAGCCCTCCCCGATGCGCCTGTCGCAGTTCCACCTTCGAACCGTCAAGGAAACCCCCGCCGACGCCGAGATCGCCAGCCACCAGCTGATGCTCAAGGCCGGCATGCTGCGCAAGCTCGCCGCCGGGCTCTACACCTGGTCGCCGCTGGGCTTGCGGGTGCTGCGCAAGGTCGAGGCGGTGGTGCGCGAGGAGATGGACCGCAGCGGCGCGATCGAACTGCTGATGCCCACCATCCAGCCGCAGGAGCTGTGGGAGGAAACCGGGCGCTGGGAGAAGTTCGGCGGCCAGCTGCTGAAGATCCGGGACCGCAAGGAAGCCGGCTACTGCTACGGCCCCACCGCCGAGGAAGTGATCACCGACTTCGCGCGCAACGAACTGGCCAGCTACAAGCAGCTGCCGGTCAACTTCTACAACATCCAGACCAAGTTCCGCGACGAGATCCGGCCGCGCTTCGGGGTGATGCGCGCGCGCGAGTTCCTGATGAAGGACGCGTACTCCTTCCACCTCGACGACGATTCGCTCGCCGCCGAATACCGCAACATGTACGACGCCTACGGCCGCATCTTCACCCGCCTCGGATTGAAGTTCCGCGCGGTGTTCGCCGATACCGGCGCGATCGGCGGCAGCGCCTCGCACGAGTTTCACGTGCTGGCCGACTCGGGCGAGGACTCCATCGCCTGGTCCGACGGTTCCGACTACGCCGCCAACGTCGAACTGGCCGAAGCGCTGGCACCGGGCCAGCGCCCCGCCGCTGCCGAAGCGATGCGCAAGGTCGAGACGCCGGTGCAGAAGACCTGCGAGGACGTGGCCGCCCTGCTCGGGATCCCGCTTGCGCGCACGGTGAAGTCGGTGGCGCTGATGGGCGACGAGGGCACCGGCTTCGTGCTGGCGCTGGTGCGCGGCGACCACGTGGTCAACGAGATCAAGCTGGCGAAGCTGCAGGGGCTGGCCGGATACCGGCTCGCCACCGAGGACGAAATCCGCGCGCACCTGGGCAGCGAGCCGGGCTTCCTCGGCCCGGTCGCCCCGAAGCAGGCGATCACCGTCATCGCCGATCGCAGCGTCGCGGCGATGGCCGATTTCGTGGTCGGCGCCAACGCACCGGGCTTCCACCTGGCCGGCGTCAACTGGGGGCGCGACCTGCCGGAGCCGGCGCTCGTCGCCGACATCCGCAACGTCGTCGCCGGCGATCCGTCGCCCGACGGCAAGGGCACGCTGGCCCTGGCGCGCGGCATCGAAGTCGGCCACGTGTTCGCGCTCGGCGACCGCTATTCCAGGGCGATGGGCTGCACCGTGCTCGACGCCGGCGGCAAGGCCACGCATCCGCTGATGGGCTGCTACGGCATCGGCGTGTCACGGATCGTCGCCGCCGCGATCGAGCAGAACCATGACGCCAACGGCATCGTCTGGCCGCAGGCAATGGCGCCGTGGCAGGTCGCGGTGTGCGTGATCAACCCGAAGGGCGACGCGGCGGTCGAAGAGGCGGCCGACACGCTGTACCGCGAACTCGGCGCGGCCGGCATCGAGGCCGTGCTCGACGACCGCGGCCTGCGCCCCGGCGCCATGTTCGCCGACATCGAGCTGATCGGCATTCCGCACCGGGTGGTGGTCTCCGGCCGCGGGCTGGAAGCCGGCACCTTCGAATACCGCGCGCGCAGCGCCACCGAGTCCGAGAATCTGGACCGCGCCACGCTGCTGGCGCGGCTGACGCAGTAAACCGGATCGCTGCCGGCTGCAGTGTCTCGCAGCCTTGGGCGACGCTTTCCGGGGTACCGACAATCATCAGCGCCGGATGCGGATATCCGTCGGGCGCCGGATGCGGACGCCTTTGGGTGCGAATGTCCCCCGGCCTGCGGCCTCCTCCTTTATTTCGCACCCAAAGGCGACCGCATCCCGCGTTGCGAGTTGCGGAGTGACTCACAAGAGACAGCAGAGCAACGCTCTTCTTAAGACCCGCAATCCGACGTCCCGGCGTGGCTGCCGGCCCTTCGGGGCGAAATCAAGGAGGAGGCCGCAGGCCGGGGGCGTCGCCCCGAAGGGCTGGCGGCCACGCCGGGGCCCTTCAGCTCGCGACGAAGGCATGTAATCGGACAACCTCCAACGCAAGCCTCCGCGATTTGGCGAAAAACCGAACATGTTCGGAGATTCGACCCTTTCGCTGGCGGAAACCCCGTTCTCGCGGGAAATACAGCGCAGTGCCATTAGAATCGACGCCAACGAAAGCAACCGGAGTCCCCATGTCCATCGACCTGAGCAAGCTGTCCACCCGCGAACTCGATGCGCTGATCGCCAAGGCGAAGAAGCGCAAGGCAACGCTCGGCAAGCGCAAGCCGATCGCGACCGTGCGCGGCAAGCTCACGCAACTGGCCAAGGCCGAGGGCTACACCATTGCCGAACTGTTCGGCACCAGGGATGTGGCGGCGACGCCACGCGCGAAGCCCGCCAAGGCCGGCCGCAAGCTCGGCAAGGTCGCGCCCAAGTACCGCAATCCCGACAACGCGGCGCAGACCTGGTCCGGCCGCGGCATGCAGCCCAAGTGGCTCGCCGAACAGGTGCGACGCGGCAGGTCGCCCGCCGATTTCCTGATCAGCGCAACGCTCACGGCCAAGCCGATCAAGCAGGGCAAGCAGGTGGTCAAGGCCGCGCAGGACGCCTGAGCTTCGCGCGACGGGCGAACCAACGCACCCGTCCAGCCACCGGTGCTACAGGTTCCGGCGGGTCGGCAGCAGCAGGTTGCCGAACAGCAGGCCGGCGATCAGCGCCAGCAGGATGTTGAGCACGCCCAAGGCGGCGCTCTGCCCGACTGCGGCATCCTGCTGCTGCACCAGGGTCATCACCCCGCGCAGGCTGGCGCTGCCGGGTACCAGCATCAGGATCCCCGGCACCCGCACCAGCGCGCCCGGGCGCCGCACCCAGCGCGCATAGCCGTTGCCGGCCGCGGTCGACGCCAGCGCCGACAGGAAGATCCCCACCGGGCTGCCCCAGGCCTGGCCGCCCAGGCGCGAGATCAGGTAGCCGCCGATGGCCGCCAGCATCACCAGCGGATAATCCCGGCGCGCGGTGCGGAACAGCAGGGCGAACGAGAACGCCGCCACCACCAGCGCGCCCCACTCCACCGCATCGGGTTGCGGTCGCCATGCGCGCACCTGCGGCTCCAGCCCCGCCAGGTGGGCAATGGCCAGGGCGATGGCGGTGCCGACGGTGAGCTTCATCACCGTTGCCAGCGCACCGGCGAATCGGGCCACGCCCGAGACCAGGTGCTGGCTGGTGAGCTCGTTGACGGCATTGGTCAGGCTCATGCCGGGCACCAGCACGATCAGCGCGGCGATGATCACGGTGTTGAGGTTGAGCGGCGCGATGAAGGTCGCCACCGCGATCGCGACGAAGCCGGCCGCCAGCGCCGACAGCGCTTCCCCGGCCTCGCGCAGCTGCGGGCGTCCGCGCGTGGCCAGTTCCAGCAGTCCGATCAGCACCCCGGTGGCACCGGCGGTGGCGATGTCCAGCCACGGCAGCCGCAGCAGCCCCGCGATCGCGGCGGCGGCCAGGCCGAAGCCGAAGACCATCGCCAGGTTGCCGCGCCGGGTCGGTGGCCGTTCCAGCGCGCGCAGCGCGGCGTGGCCGGCGGCGATGTCCAGGCGCCCGGCCATCACCTCCTCGGCGATGCGATCGGCTTCGCACAGCTTGGCCAGGTCGGTGTCGCCCGGCGGCAGGCGGATGACGCGGGTGATGTCGCTCAGGCCCAGCGGCCGCAACGGATCGCTGAAGGTGAGGATCAGGCCGGTGGGATTGGACATCGGCTCGCAATCCAGGCGCAGGGCGGAGGCCACCGCGTTGATCGCGCCTTCCAGCCGTTGCGCGGTGGTGCCGTAGGCGTGCAGGTGTTCGGCCAGCTCGACCACGAAGCCGATCCGCGCGGCGTAGTCGCCGCTGGCTGCGGGCGAAGGCTCGGTGGTCGTGGGCATCGGCGCTGGCGGCATCGCCGAAGCATCGCACGCGGTGCCATCGCCATGCAGCCCTCGCGACGGCGCCGGCCGGCACGAATCTGTATCCTCGCCCGCAGCACGGACCGGAATGCCATCCGCATGAGCGCCGCCACCCGCACCACGCCGGACATCGCCGTCGAAGACGCCTCCGGCGCCGGCACCGGCGCGCGCCTGCGGCTGCGCGGCAACTGGACGCTGGAGCACGCGACCGCGATCACCGACGCGCTGCGCGGCGCGCCGGCCGCCGACGGCGTCGACGCCAGCGGGGTCGGGCGCCTGGATTCGGTCGGCGTGCTGCAACTGCTGCGCTTCGCCCGCCGCAAGGGGCTGGATTTCGGCAGTTTCAAGTTCCGCGGCGACCACCACGCGCTGGTCGCCGCGATCGAGGATGTCGCCGACGAGCGCCCGAAGAGGAAGCGCGAATACGGCTTCGCCGCGGCGCTCGGCCGCCTGGGCTACGCGATGGCCGACAACGGCCGCGAGATCGTCGCGCTGGTCAGTTTCGGCGGCGAGAACCTGTCCAAGGTGCTACGCATGGCCCGGCAGCCACGCCGCTTCCGGCTGACCGCGACCGTCGCGCACATGGAGCAGGTCGGCCTGGACGCGGTGCCGCTGGTGGCGCTGCTGTCCTACCTGGTCGGCGCGGTGATCGCGTTCCTGGGCGCGAACATCCTCGCCGACTTCGGCGCCACCATTTATGTCGTCGAACTGGTCAACGTCGCCTTCCTGCGCGAGTTCGGCGTGCTGCTGACCTCGATCGTGCTCGCCGGCCGCACCGCCAGCGCGTTCACCGCGCAGATCGGCGCGATGGTCAGCCGCGAGGAAGTCGACGCGATGCGCACCCTGGGGCTCGATCCGGTCGATGTCCTGGTGATCCCGCGGCTGCTGGCGTTGGTGGTGACACTGCCGCTGCTGACGTTCATCGCCGACCTGGCCGGGCTGCTGGGCGGCATGACGGTCGGCGCGTATGGCCTGGAGATCCCGCCGCAGGCCTATTTCGCGCGGATGCAGGACACGATGCAGCTGCGGCATTTCCTGGTGGGCATGTCGAAGGCACCATTCTTCGCGGTGGTGATCGCCCTGATCGGCTGCCTGGAGGGCCTGCAGGTCCAGGGCACGGCGCAATCGGTGGGCGAGCGCACCACCTCCAGCGTCGTGCAGACGATCTCGCTGGTGATCATCCTGGACGCGATCGCCGCGATCTGGTTCATGCAGATGGACTGGTGAGCATGGCGACGCAACCGATCACGGCGGCCGCGATGCCGGACAACGACCGCGACGAGGCGACGCCGATCATCCGCGTGCGCGGCCTCGCCAACCGCTTCGGCGCGCAGGTCGTGCACGAGGGCCTCGACCTGGACGTGCGGCCCGGCGAGATCCTCGGCGTGGTCGGCGGCTCGGGCACCGGCAAGTCGGTGCTGATGCGCTCGATCATCGGCCTGCGCACGCCCGATGCCGGGCAGATCGACCTGCTCGGCGTCGACGCGCGCTCGGAGCAACGGGAAGACCGCCTGCAGATCGAGCGCAACACCGGCGTGCTGTTCCAGGACGGCGCCCTGTTCTCCTCGCTCACGGTCGGCGAGAACGTGCAGGTGCCGTTGAAGGAACACCACCCGGAACTGCCCGATTCGCTGCGCTACGAACTGGCGCTGCTCAAGGTCAAGCTTGCCGGCCTCCCCGCCGACGCACTCGACAAGCTGCCCTCGCAATTGTCCGGCGGCATGCGCAAGCGCGCCGGGCTGGCGCGGGCGTTGGCGCTGGATCCGCCGCTGCTGTTCCTGGACGAGCCGACCGCGGGCCTGGATCCGATCGGCGCGGCCGCGTTCGACCGCCTGATCCGCACGCTGCAGCAGGCGCTGGGCCTGACCGTGTTCCTCATCACCCACGATCTGGACACCCTGTACGCTATCTGCGACCGGGTGGCGGTGCTGGCCGACCGCAGGATCCTGGCGGTGGCGCCGGTGGCGGAACTGGAACGGCTGGAGCATCCCTGGGTGCAGGAATACTTCAACGGCCCGCGCGGACGCGCCGCCCGCGATGCCAAGCGCGATGGCGCGCCGCCCGACGGCCGCGAGGAAAGCTGACGATGGAAACCAAGGCCAACTACGTCCTGATCGGCGCCTTCACCCTGGCCACGGCGGCATTCCTGCTGCTGTTCGGCCTGTGGGCGGCGAAATACTCCTCCGACCGCGACTGGCAGGAATACCGGGTGGTGTTCACCGAGCCGGTCACCGGCCTCACCGAGGGCAGCTCGGTGCAGTACAACGGCATCGCCATCGGCACGGTCGAAACGCTGGACCTGGACCCGAAGGATCCGCGGCGCGTGATCGCCCTGCTCAAGCTCAAGGCCGACACCCCGGTCAAGGTCGACACCCGCGCCAAGCTCTCGATCACCGGCCTCACCGGCGTGCCCTTCATCCAGCTCACCGGCGGCAGCCCGGGCGCGCAGATGCTGGCCCGCGGCGACCGCGACCGGATCCCGGTGATCCAGACCGAGGCCTCCGCGCTGCAGAACATCGCCGACACGGCAAACCGCCTGGTTTCGCGCATGGACGAGGTGTTGAGCGAGGAAAACGTCAAGCGCATCAACGACACGCTGGCGCACATCGAAACCCTGACCGGCGCGGTGGCCGGCCAGCGCGAGGACCTGCGCGCGCTGATCGTCAACGCGCGGCAATCCAGCGAACAGTTGTCCAGGACACTGGCGACCACCAACAAGGCGGTCGAGGACATCGATCGCGAACTGGTCGACAAGTTGCCGGGGCTGATCGCGAGGCTCGACAGCACCCTGGGCAAGCTGGACTCGGCCGCCGGCGGCGCCGATGCGATCCTCAACGAGAACCGCGCCGCGATCCACAGCTTCGCGACCGACGGCCTGTCGCAGCTCGGGCCGACCCTGGGCGAACTGCGCGCGCTGGTCCGCGACCTGCGCCGGATCAGCGACCGCCTCCAGGGCAGCCCGGCGCGTTACATCCTCGGCCGCGATGCACCCAAGGAGTTCGAACCCGAATGAACATGCCGCGCATCCCGAATCGCACATCGGCAACCGGCCCGCTGCGCATGGCCGCGGCATTGCTGGTCGCCGGCACCCTGCTGGGCGGATGCTCGCTGCTGGGCGGCAGCCGCGAGCCGGTGACGATCTACGCGCCGGATCCGCGGATACCGGCCGATCCGGCGTGGCCGCAGGCGACCTGGCAGCTGTCGATCAGCCGCCCGGACGCCGCGCGCATGATCGACAGCGCGCGCATCGTGGTGCGCCCCACGCCGGGCGAGTTGCAGGTCTACAAGGGCGCGGCCTGGGCCAGGACCCCGGGCGAGCAGTTGCAGGACATCGTGCTGCGCACCCTCGAGGACTCGCGCCGGATCGGCGCCGTGGCGCGCCAGGGCAGCGGCATCGCCGCCGACTACAAGCTGGAGATGGACCTGCGCCGCTACGAAGCCGACTACGCCGGCAACGCGGTTCCCGCCGCGACCATCGAGGTCAACGCCAAGCTGCTGCACAACATCGACCAGGACGTGGTCGCCAGCCGCACCTTCCTGCAGGCGGTGCCGGCCGCCGGCACCGATACCGCGCTGGTGGCGCAGGCCTTCGGCCAGGCGCTGGCGGCGATCGGCCACGACATCGCCGGCTGGACCCTGGACAGCGGCAATGCGCATGAAGGCAGCGGCGCGCACGCCGGCCGCCACTGAAGGCCTGGACGTGTCCGGACGATCGTCCCGGGCGCAGCGATGGATCCACGGCGCGGGTCGTCAACCAGCAGGTCCCTCGCTGCGCCCCGGATGGGGCGCCCGCGCCCCGCGGGAGCGGTCTGGCTTTGCCTGGGGCTGGATGCTGCGGAACGTCAGATTGATGCGCGGCCCGACCGGCTTCGCCGTCCGCGGCAACGCATGCCGATAGCGCTGCTGGGTATCACCGCGCATCAACAGCAGGCTGCCGGCCGCCAACTCCAGCGCAAGCCTGCCGCCTGCTCCGCGGCGCGGCTTGAGCAGGAAGCGGCGCGTCGCCCCCAGGCTCAACGACGCGATCACCGGGCGCGCGCCCAGTTCCGGTTCGTCGTCGCTGTGCCAACCCATGCTGTCGCGGCCATCGCGGTACAGATTCGCCAGCACGCTGTTGAAGTCGATGCCCAGTTCCTCCCGCAGGCGCGCGCGTAGCGGCAGCAGCGCCGCGGGCCACGGCCGCGGCTGGAAGACGGCGCCCGAATAGGCATAGGCCGCGCCCGGATCGCCGATCCAGCAGCTCAGCCGCGGCGAAGCCAGTTCCCGCCCGAACAGGCGGATGCGATGCACTTCCCAGGGAATGGCGGTCTGCAGGGTCGCGAACAGCGCAGCGGCGTCGGCCGGCGGTAGCCAATCCGCTTCCAGCGCAAGCTCCGCCCCCGGCAATGCCAGCGGCAACAGGTTCATCCATGCAAGCTATCGCATTGCGGCGCGCACCGGCGACCACGCTGGAGTTGCCCGAGCCTGGGCCCCGGATCGTCGTCCCCGGCAAGGCGGAGATCCATAGCAGACACGGAAATCCAGCGCCCCCGATCGCGCGGGGCGACGGCGTCGATGGGTTCGGAGCTTCCGCCGCGGATTTGCCGTCCCCGGCATAAACCCCGAAAATCCCTGCATGTCCGAGGAGACCGCAATGCAGCAGCCCGACGAGGGCCTCCCAGGGGGCGACGCCGCGGTCGAGATCGAACGCGACGTGATGGAGTACGACGTCGTCACCGTCGGCGCCGGCCCGGCCGGCCTGGCGTTCGCGATCCGCCTCAAGCAGCTCGCACCGGCGCTCTCGGTCTGCGTGATCGAGAAGGGCGCCACCGTCGGCGCCCACATCCTGTCCGGCGCGGTGATCGAGCCTGGCCCGCTGGACGCGTTGCTGCCGGGCTGGCGCGACAACCCGCCGCCGGTCTGCGTGCCGGCGACCGAGGACGAATTCTGGATCCTGGGCAGGACCAGCGGCCGCAAGCTGCCGTTCGTCCCGCCGCAGATGAACAACCACGGCAACTTCATCGTCAGCCTCGGTGCGCTGTGCGCGTGGCTGGCGCCGCAGGCCGAAGCCCTCGGCGTGGAGATCTATCCCGGCTTCGCCGCTGCTTCCGTGCTGCACGACGCCGACGGTCGCGTCGCCGGCGTGCGCATCGGCGACATGGGCGTGGCCAGGGACGGCAGCCACAAGCCCGGGTTCACCGCCGGCATCGACATCCGCGCCAAGGTCACCGTGCTGGCCGAAGGCGCGCGCGGCAGCCTGACCAAGCAGCTGGTCAAGCGCTTCGGCCTCGATGCCGGTTGCGACCCGCAGGCGTACTCGATCGGCATCAAGGAACTCTGGCAATTGCCCGCCGGTCGCGGCACGCCCGGCAAGATCGTGCACACGGTCGGCTGGCCTGCCGACAACCACACCTACGGCGGCAGCTTCCTGTACCACCTGGACGGCGATCGGGTGGCGCTTGGCTACGTGTCGGGCCTGGATTACGCCGATCCCGACTACAAGCCCTGGGAAGCGTTCCAGCAATGGAAGCACCACCCGACCGTGGCGCCGTTGCTGGAAGGCGGCAGCATCGTCTCCGCCGGCGCCCGCGCGATCGTCACCGGCGGCTGGCAATCGCTGCCCAGGGTCGAGATGCCCGGCGCACTTCTGGTCGGCGACGGCGCCGGACTGCTCAACGTGCCCAAGATCAAGGGCACCCACCAGGCGATCCGCAGCGCGATGCTCGCGGCCGAGCACCTGGCCGCGCAGGCCGGCTCGGGCGCGCTCGACAGCGCCGGCTTCGACGCGCGACTGCGCGCCTCCGAGGCCATCAAGGAACTGCGCCAGGTGCGCAACATCAAGCCGGGCTTCAAGCGCGGATTCTGGTTCGGCATGTTCAATGCCGCCTGGGAGACGGTGACCCGCGGCTTGTCGCCTTGGACGCTGAAGGTGAAGCCCGACTGGTCCGCGCTCGACACGCTCGGCGATCGCGCGCACCCCGAACGCGACTACGTGAAGCGGACACTCGCCCCGCGCGACCGCCTGCAGGGCGTCTATTTCGCCGCCACTTCGCACGACGAGGACCAGCCCGTGCACCTGGTGGTACACGACACCAGCATCTGCATCGGCCGCTGCGTGGAGGAGTACGGCAATCCCTGCACGCGCTTCTGCCCTGCGGGCGTCTACGAAATGGTCGACGAGGTCGCCGATGACGGCAGCGCCGGCCTGCGCCTGCAGGTCAACGCGGCCAACTGCGTGCACTGCAAGACCTGCGACATCAAGGACCCGTACGAGATCATCACCTGGGTGACCCCCGAGGGTGGCTCGGGGCCGAATTACCAGAACCTCTGACGCAGGACGAAGATGTCCCTTCGCAGCACCGGAAAGTCCGGTCGTTACGGCATGCGGCAGCCATGGCTGCTGTTGTACAACTGCCAGGTCATGGGGCTCGCCAATAGCCTGAACCTGTTGTGCGACGACATCCAAGTCGAGTATTACGATCCCCCAAACTTCCGCAAGCAGGCAAAGTTCATCCTCGGCAGGATGAGGGACTTCGAGCGGGTACTGGTTGCCCCGCAACTGGAATCCGAACTCGGTGAACAGTGGTCGGGCAACGAGAAGGTCTGGCGCATTCCCACCATCTCGTTCAATGCCTACCATCCGGACATCTGCTATCTCCTCCACTCCGGGAGTCCTTTGAAGGGGCCCCTCGGGGACTACCACTCCCTGATTGCCTACGCTGCATACACTTGCGGCATGTCCGAGACGCGCGCCCTTGCCCTGTACTGCGAATCCGTCTACGACAGCCTTGGCTATTTCAACCGCTGGGACCATTCCCGCAAGGCGCTGCTCGACTCCTTCTCCAGCCACGGCTTCGACATCGGGGCGAAATTCGTCGAGTGGAGCCGGAACGGCCCCTTCATGTACTCCTTGAACCATCCACGCGTCCATTGCGTGCGGGACGTGGCCAGCGCAATCCTGGGGCGCGCGGGTTTGGATGCCAGGTATCTCGATGCACTGCCACACGACAACCTCGCCAACGGGCCCATCTTCCCCGTGTACACGGAAATCGCCTCGCACCTTGGCGTCGACGGAAGTTATCTGTTCAAACTTGGCGGAAGGTATCAGTTCATCCAACTCGAAGAATTCGTCTCCGAATGCTTCCGTCTCTACCGCGATACCCCCCGGGTTGGCATCCGCCCCGAGTTCGAGCGCATGCTGGGCAACGCGATGGCCGTCATCAAGGCCCTGCAATGACTGACAATCCCTACCGCGGCCTCGGCGACCACCAGTTCTGGCGACGCGCCGTCGCCGGGGTCGAGCGCTTCCGTTTCGATCCTGTCCGCGCCACCCGCTTCACCATCCAGCCGTCGGAACGCGTCGCCACCGCAGGAAGTTGCTTCGCCCAGCACATTTCCAATCGCCTGGCGAGCATCGGCTTCAACTACTTCGTTACCGAAGCGGGCGAGCATCTTCCGGACGCACAGCGCAGAGCATTGAACCATGGCGTCTTTTCCGCCCGCTTCGGCAACATCTACACCTCGCGCCAGTTGCTGCAACTGTTCCAGGAAAGCTTCCAGGGCCGCCCGGTGGCCGATGACGTCTGGCAGCGCGAGGATGGCCGCTACGTCGATGCATTGCGGCCCCAAGTCACCCCAGGAGGCTACGAATCCCCCGGCGAAGTGAAGCGCGAGCGCGAACTGCACCTGGCCGCAGTCAGGCGGATGTTCGAGCAATGCGACGTTTTCGTCTTCACCCTGGGCCTGACAGAGACCTGGCGCTCGAAAGTCGACGACACGGTCTATCCCTTGGCGCCTGGCGTGTCCGGCGGCAGCTTCGATCCGGAGCGGCATGAATTCGTCAACCTGGACGTACACGACGTAACGGGCGACATGGAATCCTTCCTCGCGGGCCTTAAATCAGTCAATCCGGGCGTGAAGGTGATCCTGACCGTTTCGCCTGTACCGCTGATCGCCACGTACGAAGACCGCAACGTGCTGGTGTCCACCACTTACAGCAAGTCGGTCCTGCGGGTCGTGGCGGACATGCTGTGGCGCAGGTACGAGTGGATCGAATACTTCCCGTCCTACGAAATCATCGTCGGCAACTACAACGATTCGCGCTACTTCGAGCGGGACTATCGTGGAATCAACCGCCTCGGCGTCGATCACGCCATGCGGTGTTTCCTCGACCATTACACGTCACGCGGCAAGCGCCGAAGCCCGGTTCCGGGAATTGCCACGCCCCCATTGCTGACGAGCGATATCATGTGCGACGAAGAAGCAATCGACCAGTTGCGGCCTTGATCCGTGCAATGCTTCACCCGATGGCCGATGCTCGCGCCTACCCGTCGAAGCCGGCCGCCATGGCTGCGTCCGGAACGTCGCCGCAGTCACGAGTATCAGGCCGCCCGTCGTTGACTCGCCGCGGGCCGCCGTCCGGTGATCCGTGCCGGATCCATTTTTTGCGGCCTGGCTGCCATATCCTCCCGCGTCGCTCCTGCATGAAGGGCCTGCCGTGATCGCATACTCCCCGCTTCAGAGGCGGAACAGCCCCTCCCTTGTGGTTGCGGTCATCGCACTCGTCGCGATCGCCAGCTTCTGGCTTCGCACGGGCCTGGACATGTATCCCCTGGACGACGGCTGGGTGAGCCTGTCGGTTACCGATATGAAGTTCGACTTCCTGGATTTCTTCTTCACCAACAGCCGGGAGCTGCGCAACCTTCCCTACATCATTGCCAAGTCGATCGAAGACGATGGTTTCCGCGCAATCAACCTGATTCTCATCGGAATCGATGCGCTCACCTTTCTGGGGCTGTTCCGCATCAGCCTCTTCCTGCTACCAGGGCGGACGGTTGCATCCTTCATGGTGGCCGGCCTGTCGATGTTGTTCCCGAACGACCACACGATGTTCTGGCTCGGCGCGTTCGGCGTCAACCTGTCCTACCTGTTGCTGGTCTGGGGAACAGTCGTTGCGCTGGCCGCAATCGACCGGCAACGGCCATGGCTGCATGCGCTTGGTCTTGTCCTTTTGTTCTGCGGCATCAGGACCTACCCGGGCTACATCTTCATGCCACTGATCGTGGTGAGCGGCTTCCTCTACAAGCGACACGGCGGAGCCGGCTACCTGCGTGGCTTCGCAAGGCACATCCTGCCGCAGTGGCTGACATTCGCCGTCGCACTCGCCCCTACCGTGCAAGGCATGGTCCAGGGCCGTGGCCGGGAAGGCCGGGTCGCGCACTTCGATGTCCAGGATGTAGTCGCCGGCTACCGGGAGATGTTCGCGAACCTGCTTTGGCGCTGGATGGACGACCTTTGGCCGCAGGCATCCTGGCTTATGGCCTACGCGTTTCTCTTCGCATTGCTGTTCATCGTGGCCGTCGTTCTGCTGCGACGAGCCCAGCGACGGGGCGATCAGCCTCCCCTGCATGCCTTCCGTCCTTTCGTCCTGGCTGCGATCTGCCTCTCGATCGTGCTGCTGTGCTACCTGCCGTACGCGGTCAGTGATATCCGTTTCGACCACGGCCGCGCACTGATTGCCTGCCGCTTCGGATGGGTGCTGCTGGTGGTGGCGCTGGTGGACCGATGGCAAATGCAATTCGGACGGCCCACCACGGCCCGGGCCCTGTGCGCAGTCGGGGTGGCATTGCTGACGTTGTTCGGCTTGAACAGGCTGTCCAACTTCGACGCCCGCCATGAGCGCTCGATCTACCAGCGGGTCATGCTGGCCGACCTTGCCGCCGCCCTCCCTTGCCCGCCAGCCGAAACACCGATCGTGCTCATCGTCCGCCAAGACGAATTCAGCAAGGAAAAGGGCGGCAAGATGCTGGTCAACCGCCCGCAATTCCTGTTGCGGGCGCTGTACGCCAATGACAAGGTCAAGGGCTACACGGTAAGCAACTGGATGCTCGGCCGGCACGGACGCATCGATCCGTCAGACGGCACGATCATCTACCGGCGACGCGACCTCGGGCCCGCGCCCCTGTTGTTGCATTACAGCTTCGACTCAGGAATCAGGCACGCTGCGCAAGCGCGCTTCAGGGTGGGTCGCCCTTACCAATGGACCACGGTACACGGCTCACCCCTCCCCGCTTCGCAGTGCCATCCGGCGCCCTTGGTCCGTGAGCTCTCGCGTGAGCGCGACGGGTACCTGGACCATCTCGGCCTGCCGACCAGGATGCCTTGACCCGGGGCGCCGGGAGCGCGGCTTGCCTGTGCCGGTGCCTCTCCGCAACAAGGCCTCGCAGACCGCGGAGAGCACCAGCTGGAACCCGTCAGGATTCGCCTACGGAGTCGAGGTGGGCCGGGCGCCCCTCGGGGCGCCAGCTGGCCTACCGGCGCAGCTTCCGGCGTTGGATCCCTCGTGGCCGCCAGGAGCGGCCCGCCCGAGAACCCATCGACGAGGAATCACCATGTTTCTGACCCACAAAGCGGTGCCCGCCACCGCGCTTGTCCTGCTGCTTGGCGCCGCGACGGCCGTGCAGGCCGGCAACAACTACGGCACCAACCGCAAGGTCATGAGCGGGGCCCAGTGCCAGCCCAGCGACGGCGCGCAATGGCCGGATATCGACATCAACCCCGACGGCATCCGCAACATGAGCGACACCTATGCCCGCTACATCTCCTGCACCATCCCGATGGACAGCGACACCACGATCGACCAGTCGGATTTCGACTCGACGACGACCCAAGGGGCTTTCACGTTCGAAGTCGGGATGGATTACTCCGCCACCCCTTCGGCCGGCCTTGTCAACACGACTTGCACCATGTATCGGCGCAGTGGGTCTACCGGAGTGAAGACCAGCGAGGCGTTCACGATTACTTCGGCAAAGACCACGGATCCCGTGACTTACTCGGTGACTCCAGACTTGATGGATGGCGCCAGCGCGCTCGTCCCTGATGTCTTCTCCTTCAACTGCAAGCTCAATCCCAAGATCAAGCTGGCCTACATCAAGTGGTATGAGGCCGAGAACACCGGCGGTTATTACTACACGCCGTGACCGCGAGCGCGCCGGCAGCCACGCTGCCGGCGCTTGCACCAAAGTACAAGAGGATTGATGCATGACCAAAGGTTCGATCGCAATGGCCGTCGCGGTCGCCATCGTGCTGGGCACGCTCGGCTACCGGCTGGGCGTGGGGCGCGCGCAAGGCGACGAGTTGAAGGCCATCGAGCAGCGCCTGGCTGCCATGGAAGCGCGGCAGCACAAGCTGGAGGGGGGCTACCTCAACCGGACGTCCAGGGAGGAACTGGCCACGCAACTGGGCTACCACGCCTCGCGCGGCACCGGCCCCGCGAACCGGGCACGCGACCTCGAGCCGCGGCCACCGTCACGCACTCCGCAGGCGGCGGCCGCCGACGCCAGGCAACGGCTCCAGGCTCTCAGGCAGACCTTTGACAAGGACCCGGTGAACGCACGCTGGGCAAGCAACACGCGCATGCAGGTCGAAGACACCATTGCGTCGATCGTCGAACAAGGCACCGTGGTTCCACGCGCGGTCCAGACCGACTGCCGCAGCCACAGCTGCATGATCAGCCTGGATCTCCTGGATTCGACGGAATCCGACAGGTTGAGCGAATCGCTGCTCAGCGACCTAGCCGGGATCCTGCCGACGGCCACGCTGATCGAAGTCCCCAGCGCGGATGGAAAGCGCACCGAACTGCATATCCTGGCGACTACCCGCAAGAGCCAGTCGCGGCGCACGCCCCGGGGCTGACCCGGCGCCGTGCATCACGCATCCCCAACGGGCTCAGGCGTGGGCTTGCGCGCCTGAGCCGTTCAACAGGTACCACAGCGATCCGCCGCCCTGCGGATAGCGGCCACGCATCAGCCGCTCCCCTTGCGCCCGCATCTGCGCATTCGTGTACGCGCTTCCGAACATCACCTGCGCATCCGGGTTGCGCAACAGATAGGCCTGCAGCAGGTACTGCTCGGTCCAGAAGATGTTCCGCTCCAGTGCGAGCTTTGGCGGCAGCGCATAGGGCAGGTAGATGTCGTGGCTATGGCACATCACCTGCGAGGTAACCTGCGGCATCACCTTCAGGTAGATGTACAGGCAATCGCTGCCGCTCTTGACCGTGTGCGTCGAATCGATGAACCAGACCTGGCAGGAATTGACCAGCCTTACCAGTTCCGCTTCCGCGATCTCCTGCACCGGCGTCTCGATCAACTTCGTGACGGTCGGCAGCCTGCGCAGGAACCCCTTCGGGTAGGGCTCGACGATGATCAATTCGCCCTTGCCGTTGCGGCGCAGCGCCTGGTCGGCCACCAGCGTGGAAAACCCGGAGCCGATCTCGAGCACGCGCTCGGGCTGGATCGTGCGCAACACGCAGTAGTACGCCATCGCGTCCGCATACGAGAACGCCGGGTTCTTCCAGAAATAGCCTGCGGGATTTTCCGGATCGCCCCCAAGCGGCGGATCGAACTCCTCCGCATGCACCTGGATCCGCTCAAGGAACCCAGCCATTCGGTCATGGTCGAAGAGGCCGCCGGCGGCATACGGACCGCCGGCCTCGAGTTGTTCCCGACGGTACTCGAAGGAATGCTCGACATCCCTGATCGACGGGATGCTGGCGTAGAAATTTGCCGGGCTGACATAGATGCCCGCGGCCTGCAGCTGCTGGTGGACCAACTTGCCGCCCCAAAGCGCCCGCTTCGCGAGCATGACCAGCTGCCGCAACTCTCGAGTCGTCAATGGCTTCCCCAGCGCCGGAACGGGTGCAGGCGCAACGGAGCTTTCTGTTGCGTTGTTGCCGGGCCTTGGTGCATCGGACACGATCAAACTCCGGAATTCAGATGCCGGACCAGAGTACTGGCCAGTTCGTCGGGGCGCGATGCAGTGGTATCCAGCACGACCTCGGCGTGTTCCGGTCGCTCGTATGGCGAATCGATACCGGTGAAATTGCTGATCTCCCCCGCGCGCGCCTTGGCATACAGGCCTTTCACGTCGCGCTCCTCAGCGACTGCGAGCGGCGTGTCGACGAACACCTCCAGGAACTCTCCGTCGGCGAACATCTCGCGCGCCATCCGCCGCTCGGCGCGGAACGGGGAAATGAAGCTGACCAGCACGATCAGGCCCGCATCCACCATCAGCTTGGCGACCTCTGCGACGCGGCGAATGTTCTCGACCCGGTCCTCGTCGGTGAAGCCCAGGTCGCGGTTGAGGCCGTGGCGGACGTTGTCGCCGTCGAGCAGGTAGGTGTGCTGGCCCATCGCCAGCAGCTTCTTCTCGACCAGGTTGGCGATGGTGGACTTGCCTGAGCCCGACAGGCCGGTGAACCACAGGCAGCGCGGCTGCTGGTGCTTGATGCGCGCGCGCGCAGCCTTGTCGACGTCGACGTGTTGCCAGTGGATGTTGCCGGCGCGACGCAGCGCGAAGTCCAGCGTGCCGGCGGCGACGGTGGCGTTGCTCTGGCGGTCGATCAGGATGAAGGCACCCAGCGCGCGATTTTCGGCGTAGGCCTCGAACGGCACCGGCTGGTCGAGGTAGAGGTTGACCTGGGCGACCTCGTTCAGTTCAAGCGACTTGGCGGCCAGTTCTTCCTGGGTGTTGACATCGACCTTGTGCTTGATTTCGGTGATCGTCGCGCCAACGGTACGCGCGCCGATCTTCAGCCAGTACGGGCGCCCCGGCAACAGTTGCTGCTCGCCCAGCCACAGCAGGTGCGCGGCGAACTGGTCGGCGACCTCGGGCGGGCTGGAAGCGGCGGCGATGACGTCGCCGCGGCTGGCGTCGATCTCGTCGGCCAGCGTCAGCGTGATCGCCTGGCCGACGCCTGCGTGCGCCAGGTCGCCGTCGGCAGTGACGATGCGCGCAACCCTGGAGCGCTGCCCCGAGGGCAGCACGGCGATTTCGGCGCCGGGCGCGATGGCGCCGGCGACGACGGTACCGGAGAAGCCGCGGAAGTCGAGGTCGGGCCGGCAGACCCATTGCACCGGCATGCGGAAGCCCGGGTCGCGGGTATCGCGGTCGACCTGCACGTTCTCGAGGTGTTCGAGCAGCGTTTCGCCGCCATACCACGGCGTCGCCGGCGAACGTTCCAGCATGTTGTCGCCCTTGAGCGCCGACAGCGGGATGCAGGTGACGTGGGGAATGCCCAGCGTCGCCGCAAGTTCGCGATAGCCGGCCACGATGTCGTCGAAAACCGCCCGGTCGTAGCCCACGAGGTCCATCTTGTTGACCGCCACCAGCACGTGCCGGATGCCGAGCAGCGAGACGATGTAGCTGTGGCGGCGGGTCTGCGTCAGCAGGCCCTTGCGCGCGTCGACCAGCACCACGGCGAGATCGGCGGTGGACGCGCCGGTGGCCATGTTGCGGGTGTACTGCTCGTGCCCCGGGCAGTCGGCGACGATGAACTTGCGCTTGTCGGTGCCGAAGAAGCGGTAGGCCACGTCGATGGTGATGCCCTGCTCGCGCTCGGCGGCGAGGCCGTCGACCAGCAGCGCGAAGTCGATGTCGCCGCCCTGGGTGCCATGGCGACGGCTGTCGGCCTCCAGCGCCGCGACCTGGTCGTCGAGCAGCAGCCGGGTGTCGTGCAGCAGGCGGCCGATCAGCGTGCTCTTGCCGTCGTCCACGCTGCCGCAGGTGATGAAGCGCAGCAGGCTCTTGGTCTCGTGCTGCTGCAGGTAGGCCGCGACCTGGGCCTGGGCGTCGCTGTTCATGTCGTTCATCGGCGCATTCCGGCAGTGCCATCGGGTACGCAGTGGGAGCACGCCCGGCTGCAGGAGGCGGCCGGCGCGGGAAGCAGACCCGCGGCGCCCGGTACAGGAAGGTTGCGAGCGGTCATCAGAAGTAGCCTTCCTGCTTTTTCTTTTCCATCGAGGCGGAGGGATCGTGGTCGATCACCCGTCCCTGGCGCTCGGAGGTGGTCGCCACCAGCATCTCGGCGATGATCTTCTCCAGGCTGTCGGCCTGCGATTCGATCGCGCCGGTGAGCGGATAGCACCCCAGGGTGCGGAAGCGGACCGTCTTCATCATCGGTGTCTCGCCGTCATGCAGCGGCAGGCGCTCGTCGTCGACCATGATCAAGGCGCCGTCGCGCTCCACCACCGGCCGCTCGCTGGCCAGGTAGAGCGACGGCACCGGGATGTTTTCGCGATAGATGTACAACCAGACATCGAGCTCGGTCCAGTTGGAAATCGGGAACACGCGCACCGACTCGCCCTTGTGGATGCGGGTGTTGTACAGGTCCCACAGTTCCGGGCGCTGGTTCTTGGGATCCCAGCGGTGCGCGGCGCTGCGGAAGGAGAAGATCCGTTCCTTGGCGCGCGATTTCTCCTCGTCGCGGCGGGCGCCGCCGATGGCGGCGTCGAAGCCCCATTTGTCCAGCGCCTGCTTCAGCGCCTGGGTCTTCATCACGTCGGTATGGACGGTGGCGCCATGGGTGATCGGGCCGATGCCCTGGGCGATGCCGTCGGGATTGCTGTAGGTACGCAGCTCCACGCCGGTCTCGCGAGCGCGCTGGTCGCGGAAGGCGATCATCTCGCGGAACTTCCAGGTGGTGTCGACGTGCAGCAGCGGGATCGGCGGCCTCGCCGGATAGAATGCCTTGACCAGCAGGTGCAGCAGCACCGAACTGTCCTTGCCCACCGAGTACAGCATCACCGGGTTGCGGAACTCGGACGCGACCTCGCGCAGGATGTGGATGCTTTCGGCTTCGAGGCGATCGAGGTGGGAAAGCGTCTTGGAGTCTGTCACTGCGGGGAGTTCCTGTTGCGGAGATCGCATTGGCGCGCGTTCAAGGGATAACGTCATTCTACCGGTGGACCGGCCGTTCAGAACGGCCACAGCCGCGGAATCGCCAACAATACCGAGACGCCCACCACCAGCGACAACGGCAGGCCCACGCGGACATAGTCGCTGAATCGATAGCCGCCCGGGCCATAGACCATGAGGTTGGTCTGGTAGCCGATCGGGGTAATGAATCCGGCCGAGGCGCCCATCATGATCGCGATCACGAACGGCATCGGCTGGACCCCGAGCTGGGTCGCCGCCGAGACGGCGATCGGGAACATCAGCACGGCCGCGGCATTGTTGGTGACCAGCTCGGTGAACGCGACCGCGGCCACGTACACCAGCACCAGGGTCCAGAACGGGTCCGACCCGGCCCAGCCCATGAGATGGGCGGCAACGAGCGCAGCCACGCCGCTGCGGTCCAGCGCCGCGCCGAGCGCGAAGGAGCAGGCGATCACCACGATCAGGCGGAGGTCCAGGCTGCGGCGCAGTTCGGCGACATGGACGCAGCCGGCGAGCAGCACCAGCGCGGCCGCGGCCACGGCCGACAGCAGGATGTCGACCCCCAGCACGGTATTGGCGACGATCATCGCCGCAACCACCCCCAGCGCGACCAGGGCGCGCGGGCGGTCGACCCGCGCGGCGCCGTCGATCTCGTTGCTCACCAGGAACTCGGCACGGTTGCCGTAGCGGCGCAGGAACTTCGCATCGGTTTCCATGAGCAGCGTGTCGCCCACCTGCAGCACGACGTCGCCGAGCTTGCCGTGCAGGCGCGTGCCATGCCGAGCGACCGCGATGACCGCCGCGTTGTAGCGGCTGCGGAAGGTGGCCTCGACCAGGGTCTTGCCGATCGCCGGCGAATACGCCGACAGCACCACCTCGACCAGCGTGCGACGGCCACCGGCGTCGTCGATCTTGAACAGCTGCTCCGTGGCCGGGCGCAGGCCCGACAGGCGCCGCAACTCGCGTACCGCATCGGTGGCGCCGACGAACACCAGCCGGTCCCCGCCGCGCAGCGCTTCCTCCGGCGACACCGCCGCATGCAGTTCGCCATTGCGCACCAGTTCGACCAGATAGGAGCCGGCCAGGCCGCGCAGGCCGGCCTGGCCGATGGTCATGCCGGCCATCGCCCCGGCGTCCTCGACCAGCATCTCGACGACGTATTCGCGGGTCTCGGTCGCCTGCTGCAGCGCCGAGCGCCGCAACGGCAGCAACCAACGGCCGACGGTGAGCAGGTAGATGCCGCCCGCCACCGCCGCGACCGCGCCCACGCCCAGCGGATCGAACATCCGCAGCGCCGGCATCCCGGGCTGCTGGTGCACCAGCCCGGCCACGATCAGGTTGGTGCTGGTGCCCACCAGGGTGCACATGCCGCCGAGGATGGTGGCGTAGTTCATCGGCAGCAGCAGCTTGGATGGCGCCACGCCGCTGCGCCGGCTCCAGTGCTCGATCGCCGACGTCAGCATCGCCACGATCGGGGTGTTGTTGACGAAGGCGGACAGCGGCGAGGTGATGGCGACGAGCCGCGCCTGGGCGGCGAATTCGCCGCGTGGCCGCCCCAGCACCCAGTCGCCGATCCAGCGGATGGCGCCGGTGGACTTGAGCGCGGCAACCAGCACGAACAGGACCGCGACCGTGAGTACGCCCGGATTCCAGAACCCCGCCAGGGCCTGGCGCACGCCCAGGATGCCGCTGCCGGCCAGCACCACGGTGGCGCCGATCAGCACCTTGTCCGGGCTGAAGCGCTCCCACAGCAGCAGTGCCAGCGTTGCCAGCACAACGCCGATCGTCAGCCATCCCTGCCAGTCCAATCCTGCCACGCCCCCTGAAGACCCCTGCTCATAAACGCATACGCGTCCGCATACCGGCCGCCGGCAACGCGGCGCAGGGTCGAAACGGTAGAATGCGCAGTCTAGCGGATCGGGTCGTGGGCCCGCCCTGCGGCTTTCAGAGGAACCCCAGCACGATGAAGATCCTGGTCGGCTACAAGCGCGTGGTGGACTACAACGTCCGTATCCAGGTCAAGCCGGACGGCTCCGGCGTGGTCACTGACGGCGTCAAGCTTTCCGCCAACCCCTTCGACGAGATCGCCCTGGAAGAAGCCCTGCGGTTGCGCGACCAGGGCATCGCCACCGAGGTCGTGGTCGCCTCCATCGCCCCCGCCGACGCCCAGGCCCACCTGCGCAACGGCCTGGCGATGGGCGCCAACCGCGCCATCCACGTGGTGGCCGACCAGCCGCTGCAGCCGCTGACCGCCGCCCGCACCCTGCTCAAGCTGGTGGAACGCGAGCAGCCGGACCTGGTCATCCTGGGCAAGCAGGCGATCGACGACGACGCCAGCCAGACCGGGCAGATGCTGGCCACGCTCTGGGGCCGGCCGCAGGCGACGTTCGCCAGCAAGCTGGAGGTCGCGGCCGGCAAGGCGACCGTGACGCGGGAGGTCGATGCCGGCCTGGAGACGCTCGAGGTCGAACTGCCAGCCGTCGTGACCACCGACCTGCGCCTCAACGAGCCCCGCTTCATCAAGCTGCCGGACATCATGAAGGCCAAGAGCAAGCCGCTGGAGACGATCGCCTTCGCCGACCTCGGCGTCGACGCCGGCGACACCCTCAAGGCCATCCACTACGCCGCGCCGGGCAAGCGCAGCCGGGGCGTGATGGTCAAGGACGCGGCCGAACTCGTCGCCGCGCTGAAGGCCAAGGGGCTGCTGTAGGCGCTCGGCCCACGCTTCGCGGGCCTCCGGCCGCCTGCATCCGTTCCCGGCCGGAGACACCGGGCTCCCGCTTCCGCGGGAATGACGCAACAAGGAATCCAACATGTCCAAGGTCCTCATCGTCGCCGAACACCTCGACGGCAAGCTCAATGCCTCGACCGCAAAGTGCGTGTCGGCGGCGCAGGCGCTGAACCCGGAAGCGATCGACGTGGTCGTGCTGGCAGCCGAGCCCGCTGCCGTCGCCGCCGAAGCCGCGCAGATCGCCGGCGTGGCCAAGGTGCTGGCGGTCGCCAACGCCGCCAACGCCAACGCCGTCGCCCAGGTGCTGGCGCCGCAGGTGGCGAAGCTCGCGACGGAATACACCCACGTCTTCGGCCCGAGCACGACCTTCGGCAAGGACCTGATGCCCTGCGTGGCGGCGCTGCTCGGCGTGGCCCAGGTCTCGGACGTGATGGCGGTGGAGGGCAGCCACGTGTTCAAGCGCCCGATCTATGCCGGCAACGCCATCGTGACCGTCGAGGCGCCCGCCGGGCATGCGGTCGTCGCCACGGTGCGCGCCGCATCCTGGCCGGAAGCGGCGCGCGGCGGCAATGCGGGCATCGAGCCGATCACCGTCGATGCCGCACTGCCGGCGCACACCCGATTCGTGGGCCTGGCCGCCGGCAAGTCCGATCGCCCCGACCTGCAGAGCGCGCGCCGCGTGGTCTCCGGCGGCCGCGGTGTCGGCTCGAAGGAGAACTTCAGGATCATCTACGACCTCGCCGACAAGCTCGGCGCCGCGGTCGGTGCCTCGCGTGCGGCGGTGGACGCCGGTTACGTGCCCAACGAACTGCAGGTCGGCCAGACCGGCAAGATCATCGCCCCGGAGCTGTACGTGGCCGTGGGCATCAGCGGCGCGATCCAGCACCTCACCGGGATCAAGGACGCCGGCACCATCGTTGCGATCAACAAGGACGGCGAGGCGCCGATTTTCGAGGTCGCCGACATCGGGCTGGTCGGCGACCTGTTCAAGTTGCTGCCGGAGCTGGAAGCGGCGCTGGCCGGCTAGGGGCTTGATCCGGATGGTGGCGGAGAGCACCAAGCCGCCACGACGGGCAGGCACCAATAGCGCGCCTTCCTCGCAAGGCCGGCGCCTTCCGAACCCCGCCCGGCTTATTGAAGCTGGACGTCCATGAGGTCCATGCCCGCCTGCGGCACGTTGCTGACATAACCGGCGGCGAATGTCGTCCCCCAACTCAGCAACATCTTGATCCGCCTGGTCGCCGGATCCGAAAAGACCAGGTCGCCGCGGCCGTTCCCGTCGAAATCGCCCTTGCCCACGAGCCGGTAGCTCGGATCGAGCACTTTGCTGACATAAGTGAATCGGGTGGAGCCGTGCATGTACCAGACCACCATCTTGTTCGCGTCGTTGCGCACCAGCACGATATCGGCATCGCCGTCGCCGTTGATGTCCTGTAGGCCGGCCGGCAGGTAACTTGACTGGTAGGTCAACCCCACGAACTCGTCGTCGAATGCAACCCCGGTGCTGAGACTGGCCAGCACCTGGCGCGACGCATCGATCCACAGCAGATCCTCCTTGCCATCGCCATTCATGTCGCCCGCACCGACGAACGCGTAATTCGTGGCCCGGGCGTGGCTGTTGTAACTTTTCCGCGTCGCCCCGGACATGTACCAGATGGTTACCTTGCCGGAAGCCTTGTCGCGCAAAACGATATCGGCGCTGCCGTCACCATTGATGTCCGCCACGGCGAGCGGCGCGAGGCTGGACCCGTAGGCGTTCGCAAGTACCTGGACGGTGTAGTTGGCTCCGGTACTGAGGGCCAGCACCAGCTGTCGCGTCGCAGCGTTGTCGAACAGCAGGTCCGACTTGCCGTTGCCATCAAAATCCCCGGCGTCGACCAGGCGCAGGTTGCCATCCATCGTCGTCGATGAGTAGCTGCGGCGAGCGGCTCCATTCATGAACCATGTGGTGGCCTTGTCGCCTGGATGGTTGAAGAACACCAGGTCCGACGCACCGTCGCCATTGGCATCGAGCTGTCTGAGCAGCCCTCCGGCCTGGGGGTCCGGCAAGCCGACGACTGTTGCACGGAAACCGGCCACCGTCGGCATCGTCGCGGTGAGCGTGCGCGCGTTGTCCGCCCCGCTGTTGCCGCAGGCACGACTGCCGCAGAACGTGATCTTGGGATTCGAGAAGACCCGGTAACCCAGTTGTCCGCTGTCGCCATACGCCATGACCGTGTAGAAATTGCCGGCCGAGGTGCCGGTCTTGTAGCCGAACGAGTAGGTATAGGCGCCGTAATCCTCCGGGTTGTCGAGCACCCCGTCGCCACCCTTGGCGGTTTCCTTGTCGTGCGCCGCGCCCATGTTGTGGCCGAGCTCGTGCGCCAAGGTCTCGTCCTGGCAGTAATAAGTGTTGCCGTCGGAGCCTGCATCCGTGCCATCTCCGACTACCGAGTAGGCAAGATCGTCCCAGCCTTCGCCGGGTTCGATCTTCTGCAAGCCACCGCCCAGCAGCCAGGCAAGTCCGCAACCGTCCTGCTCGGGATCCCGGAAATCGCGTACCAACGAAACCAGGTCCGCGCCGAACTGCTCGCGCGCCGCGCGCAAGGCGTTGAACGCGGAATTAGGCGTTACCGGACCCGTTCCGGCCTTGTAACCGCTGAGTTGTTCGAGCGCGGTATCGTTGCTGTTGGTGTCCGTGTAGGTGACTTTCATCGCCTTGACGAGCCGGACCTGGGCGCTGACCTTGCTGTTGCCATAGGCGGCATTGGCGACATCTACCAGATAGTTGAGCCTGGTCGTGGCGCCGGAGGTGCCGCCATTGGCATTGGCGAACCCGCCGGTGTAGCCAATGACCAGGTCAACGGTGGTCGCCGCAGCCGGGGCGGCCGCGGAGGTCGTCGCACGAATGCCGGGCGACGCCGCTGCGGCGTCGGCGGCCGCGACGATGCCGGCGCCACGGGCTCGGGGGAGTTCGGATTCCGGAACGATGTGGTAATCCGGTCGCCGCGGTCGCGTCGCGGCATTGACGATCGCAGCCACCTTTTCAGGATCGGTGTCGACCAGCCAGCTGCCGCCATCGCGCACTGCCAGTCGCAGCGGCGGCTTGCCGGGCTGGGCGATGGAGCCGAACGCAGCCTGCGCGCCGAACGTCAGGATCGCCTGCTCGTCCTCATGCCCCGGCCGATGGCCGATCCAGGTCCAGTCACCCGAGGCATGTTCGACATGGCGGTCGTAGGCGAAGTCCAGGATCTCGCCTTCCGGCGTGGTCACGTGCAGGCGGCCGCCCGCAATGGCGCGCAGCGCATGTTCTTCGCTCAGTTCGGCGCGGTACCAGGTGTAGGCACCATCCCGGCGCACGATGCGGCCAGGGTAAGCCAACAGTTCGCCGTGGTCGGGGAGCCTGCCGAATCCCCTGGCGGTGCCGCGCTGCGCCGCAAGACCCATGGTTGCGATTGGCGACGCATCAAGCGCTGTCGCGGCCTTGGCCACCGGGGTGGCCACACGACCGACATCCTGGGTGCAACCGCCGGCCAGCAGCAGCGTGGCGAGTAGAACAACACGTTTAAACATCTGACTTGAACCCGTCTCTGCGACCCGGACCCGGATCATCGCCGAAATCCGGGTGCCGATGCATCCTGCCCATGGGGAATGCGGTTGCGGCCGCGCCTGTTCAGGCTGGACGGAAGCCGCAACCGGTCTTGGCCCGCAGCTCGTCCTCGCCCACGCCCGGCGCCAGTTCGACCAGCACCAGGCCATCGGCCTCCACGTCGAACACCGCCAGGTCGGTGATGATCCGGTTGACCACGCCGACTCCGGTCAGCGGCAGGGTGCACTCCGGCAGGATCTTGTGGCTGCCGTCCTTCGCCACGTGCTCCATCAGCACCACCACGCGCCGGACCCCGGCCACCAGGTCCATCGCGCCGCCCATGCCCTTGACCATCTTGCCCGGCACCATCCAGTTGGCCAGGTCGCCGCGGTCGGTGACCTGCATCGCGCCAAGGATGGCCAGGTCGATATGCCCGCCGCGGATCATGGCAAAGGAATCGTGGCTGCCGAAATAACTGGCGCCCGGGCGCGCGGTCACGGTCTGCTTGCCGGCGTTGATCAGGTCGGCATCGAGCTCGGCCTCGGTCGGGAAAGGGCCGATGCCGAGCAGGCCGTTCTCGGACTGCAACCACACGTCGACGCCTTCGGGAATGAAGTTGGCCACCAGCGTCGGCAGGCCGATGCCAAGGTTGACGTAGGCGCCGTCCGTGAGTTCGCGCGCGGCGCGTTGCGCCATCTGGTCGCGGGTCCAGGCCATCACTTCGCCTCCTGGCGGATCGTGCGCTGCTCGATGCGCTTCTCGGGGGTGGCGTTGAGCACGATGCGATCGACGTAGATGCCGGGCAGGTGCACCTGGTCAGGATCGATGGCGCCGATCTCGACGATCTCCTCGACTTCTGCCACGCAGGCCTTGCCGGCCATCGCGCAGGCCGGGTTGAAGTTGCGCGCGGTCTTGCGGAACACCAGGTTGCCGGCCACGTCCGCCTTCCACGCCTTGACCAGCGACACGTCGGCGACCAGCGCGGTCTCCATCACGTAGTGGCGGCCGTTGAACTCGCGCGTTTCCTTGCCCTCGGCGACCACGGTGCCGTAGCCGGTGGCGGTGAAGAACGCCGGGATCCCGGCGCCGCCGGCGCGCAGGCGTTCGGCCAGGGTGCCCTGCGGGTTGAACTCCAGCTCCAGTTCGCCCGCCAGGAACTGGCGTTCGAACTCCTTGTTCTCGCCGACGTAGGACGAAATCATCTTGCGGATCTGGCGCGTACCCAGCAACTGGCCGAGGCCGAAACCGTCGACCCCGGCGTTGTTGGAGATCACCGTCAGGTCCTTGGCCCCGGAATCGCGCAACGCGGCGATCAGCGCCTCCGGAATGCCGCACAACCCGAATCCGCCGACGGCGAGGGTCTGGCCATCGGCGACCAAGCCCTCCAGCGCCTTTGCAGCATCAGGATAGAGCTTCCGGCCGCCCACCCGGCCCCGTGACATCGGTGTACTTGCCGCCATTTCCTGCTCCTCGCGCCAGTATTCCTAGTCTACAACGCACCTGCGCGCGCCCGCAGGGACGGTCCGGCGGACCGGGCCATGCTGATAAACTTGCTGCTTGCCATCCCCGGGCTCCGCTTGGGAAATAGCGCTTGGCCGGGGCCTGGCCGACGATCCGGACGACCCATGACATCCGCCAATCCTGAATATTCCGTCGTGATCCCGGTCTTCAACAGCCAGGATATCGTGCTGGACACGCTGCGCCGTACGGCGGCCTTTTTCGAATCCCGTCAGTTGTCGTACGAGATCATCGCCGTCAACGATGGCAGCAGCGATTGCAGCTGGGAGCAACTGGCGCAAGCGGCCGCCGAGAATCCCCGGATCGTGGCGATCGACCTGCTGCGCAACAGCGGGCAACACAACGCCAACCTTTGCGGGTTCCGCGCATCCCGCGGGCAATGGCTTGTCACGATGGACGACGACCTGCAAAACCCCCCCGAGGAAATCGCGCATCTCATCGAGAAGGCGAAGGAGGGATTCGACCTCGTCCTCGGCCGTTTCCACGAAAAACAGCACGCCGGCTACCGAAAGCTCGGATCCCGGGCAGTCCGTGCACTCAACCAGCGCATTTTCGGCCAGGAACCTGATCTCGTCCTGAGCAATTTCAGGCTGATGCACCGGGATGTCGTGGACCGGGTATGCGCGTATCGCGGCCCGTTCCCCTACATCCCGGGGTTGTGCCTGCGTTTCTCGGGGCGACGCGCGAATGCCATGGTGGAACACCACCCTCGCCGTTCCGGAAGCAGCAACTACAACTGGAGACGGATACTGACCTTGGTCTCCACGATCCTGTTCAACTATTCCTCTTTCCCCTTGCGCCTGGTTGCCGCACTGGGGATATTCACCGCAATCGTCAGCCTCCTGCTTGGCCTCTACTACCTCGCGGAAGGAATCTTCGGGGGTGCGCGGGTACCAGGGTGGACGACCCTGGTAGTGATGCTGGCGTTCTTCAACGGCATGACGATGTTGATGCTTGCGATGCTGGGCGAATACGTGGTCAGGATCATCAACCAGCTGACCATCGCGGATCCCTATTTCGTACGCCGGACCATCCGCGATGGAGCATAGGCATTTCTTCATCGCCGGCGCGCAGCGCTGCGCGACAACGTATCTCTATCGCCTGTTCGACCAGCATCCGGCGATCACGATGGCCAGCCCAGTCAGGCCTGAACCGAAGTACTTCATCCGATCGGACGCGAAGGATGACGCGGACGCCTACCGCAGGCAGCTGTTCGCCAGGGCGAGCACGTCATGGCTGGGCGAGAAGAGCACTTCCTATATGGAATATTCGTCGGCCGCCGAGCGGATTGCTCGGGTGTTCCCGGACGCCGAGCTGTTCTTCGTACTGCGCGACCCAGTGGAAAGGGCCATTTCCAACTATCGTTTCAGCGTGATGAATGGCCTCGAGACCCTGTCCCTCGAAGACGCCTTGGACGCAGAAGTCGAGCGAATCGGCTGTATTCCCGAGGGACTCTCGGTCTCGCCTTTCGCATATGTGGGCCGGGGCCATTATGCCCGCCAGCTCGATGCCTGGAGCGCGCGCTTCCCCCCCGAACGCCTGCATATCCTGACCACCGAGCGACTGGTCGGCGATCCCGCAAATACATTGCGGGATGTGTTCGGGATGCTGGGAGTTGACGCGGATGTCACATTGGACAGCCTCGACGGCGCCGTTAATGCTTCGAAGCCAACGCAGGGCGTCTCCGCCACGGTGCGGCAGCGTCTGCGTTCGGCTTTCGAGGCCTCCAACCAGAGACTTTCGGAAGACTTCGGCGTTTCGGTGGAGGATTGGCAATGATTCCGCGGCGCATTCCCCATGGCCGGGGAGTGATGGTCACGCTGGTGTTGGCCACGGTGGTGATCCAGATCGTTGTGGCGGTGATGCTGAAGGAGCTGGCGGATGCCCACGGAGGCGATTCTCGCCTGTGGCTGCTTTTCGTCCTAGCCATCGCCGTGGCGCTCAATGGCCTGCGCTTCCTCGTTTGGGGCTACACGCACAAGCACTACCCCCTCAGTCATTCCTATCCTCTTACCGCGATGTTCTTTCCCTGCATCCTGCTGGTCTCGGCCTGGTACGGCGACCCGATAGGGTGGGAAAAGCTCGGCGGTGTGTGCGTCATCGTGCTAGGACTCGTATTGATGACATGGAACGGCTCGGGAAATGCCTAGCTTCGTGGAAGCCATCTGGAGACGACCGCGCGCAAAGCGTTGGCTCAACCATGCCTACGTCTATGCGATCCAGCTCCTCCACCTGATCTTGGATGCTTCGCCATGGTTCCTTCGCAGTGGCGTCTGGAGACTGCTGCTGAAGGATTGCGGAGCCGGCGTGTTCTTCGACCATCGCGTATACGTGAAATTCCCGTGGCTGGTATCGCTCGGCAGCGATATCAGCATCAATCGGGGCGTCGAGTTCTACTGCGGATTGCGTGAGCGCAGCCGCATCACGATCGGCTCCAACGTGCGGATAGCACCGAATGTTCGCTTCCATGCCGCCGGCCATGAACCGGACCTTCCGGACTTCCCCGATAACGGCGCCGACATAGTCGTGGAGGACGATTGCTGGATCGGTGCCGGCGCAGTTGTGCTGCAAGGCGTGAGAATCGGTCGTGGCGCAGTCGTCGCGGCTGGCAGCGTGGTTACAGGTGATATCCCTCCCTACTGCATTGCAGGCGGGGTACCGGCGCGCAAGTTGCGCGACAGGCGGGTCGAGCATGCATCCGGTTAGTTGGCTGGCGCTTTCGCTGGGCTGCACCGCCCTCGCCCAGATCGCCTTCAAGCTCTACTTCAAGAGCCGCAAGTGGTGGGTGCTTGCAGCAACCATCGGCGTATTCATGCTGGTGCCTTTCACTACATACAATGCACTCAAAGGCTTGCCGTTGGCGACGGTCTATGTCGCAACTGCCGCCTCCCAACTACTTGTCGTGCTTCTGTCGCTTGCCTTCATGGGCGAACGTTATTCGACAAGGCAATACTTCGGCTTCGTGCTGGTACTCGCCGGCATCGTTCTTTACAACAGCTAACGGGTACGCGCCATGATCAAGTTCAATCAACCCTACATGACCGGTCGCGAGTTGTGGCTGATCAGCCAGGCGCACGCCAATGGCCACCTCTCCGGGGACGGGTCCTTCACCAGGCTCTGCCACCAGTGGCTGGAGGCACAGACCGGGTGCCGGAAAGCCCTGTTGACGCACTCGTGCACTGCGGCACTGGAGATGTCCGCGTTGCTCCTGGACCTGAAGCCAGGCGACGAAGTGATCATGCCGTCGTTCACGTTCGTATCCACCGCGAACGCGTTCGTGTTGCGCGGCGCGGTTCCGGTATTCGTGGACATCCGCCCGGACACGCTCAACATCGACGAATCACTGATCGAGGCCGCGATCACGCCGCGCACCAAGGCGATATGCGTGGTCCATTACGCCGGCGTCGGATGCGAGATGGATTCGATCCTCGCGATTGCCGCACGGCACGGCCTCGCCGTCATCGAGGACGCAGCGCAGGGAATCTTCTCCACCTACAAGGGCCGCCCGCTGGGAAGCATCGGGGGGCTTGGCGCGCTCAGCTTCCACGAGACCAAGAACGTCATTTCCGGCGAAGGCGGTGCGCTCCTGGTCAACGATGATGCATATATCGAGCGTGCCGAGATAATCCGCGAGAAGGGCACCAACCGCAGCAAGTTCTTCCGCGGCCAGGTCGACAAGTACACATGGGTCGATGTCGGCTCTTCCTATCTTCCCGGCGAAATCATTGCGGCATTCCTGGCTGCACAATTCGAGGAAGCCGAGAAGATCACCCAGCGCCGGCTTGACCTCTGGCAGCGCTACCATGCATGGGCGGAACGCCTGGAATCCGCAGGCCTGGCGCGCCGCCCGATCATTCCTGCCGACTGCACGCACAACGCGCACATGTACTACCTGCTGCTTCCGTCTCTCGACGCACGCACCGGGTTCATCGATGGCCTCCGCCAGCGCCAGGTCGGCGCGGTCTTCCATTACATTCCATTGCACTCGTCCCCTGCGGGGCGCCGCTACGGGCGCGCCTCGGGGGACCTGCCCGTCACGGACACGGTCAGTGAACGGCTGGTACGGCTGCCTTTATGGGCTGGCCTGGAAGAGCACCTGGACGAAGTGCTGGCCGCGGCGGATGCGTCCCTGGCGGCGCCAGTCCGCTGAGGGTTCCCATATCCGGATACAGGCGGTTACGTGCCTGGAAGGATGGCGAAAACAGGTTCAGCCGGTGCACACGCATGAATTGCAGCAACCGTGCGCGACGTGCCGGTGTATAGCGGCAGATCACGATTTGGGGCATGCATTTTTCGGGGACGAGAGCGGGCTGCGCGGCCATCGCGCCGATCTGGAACGCCATTCGTTGCTGGTAAGCGCTCATGAACCTCAGGCTGCCCCAGGCGGACACGGCAAATGGAATCTGCAACACCAGCAAACCCGCTGCGGCGACGCCCAGGATGGTCGTGCCTGCTTGCACGGTCGCGTTGCGGACCGCCTGGCCCCTCGATGCCTGCACCTGGTCAATGCCCATCAGCAGCAGTGCGAGCAGGTTCCATTGGTAGATCATCACGTAGCGCGGCTGCCACAGGTAGTCGCTGCCGCCACGCGCGCCTACGCGGGTGAGGATGATTCCCGCCAGCAACCCGTAGAACACCAGCATCATCGCGACCCCGGTGAAAGACGCCAGGGAAGAACGCGGTGCCGCGAATGCCCGCCACCAGAACCAGGCATGGGCGAGCGCGACAGCGACCGCCAGCAATATCTGGACTTCATCCGCCCCGGCACCGAACCATGCTTGTGAGTGGCTGCGGTGTGCGACCGACGATGACAAGGGAATGACCGCCCATTTCCATGCCTGGGGGACTTGCGCCAGCAACAAGCCAAGCCCGCGGGCGGCCCCGCCCGTCACGACATGCTCCGGCGCCGGTATCAGCAATCGGTATCCCAAGGCGTAGACAGCGTAGGCGGCCAAGACGATCGCAACGACCTGCACCGTTCGCTGCCAAGTCCGTTGGCGCCATGCATGGACGGCAGCGGCGAGGGTCGCGGCGATGGTGGTGACCAGGCCCGTGTCGTCGGTAACCACGTCCATCGCCAGGGCCGCGGCGAATGCGATTGACAGGGGCAGGCGCCCCCCGGAACTGAGCGCGCGCCAAGCCGCCCACAGGAAAACCAGCATGAATGCATGGCTGGTGTAGTTGAGCGTCAGCAGTGGCCAGGAGAGAACCACCGTCGCGTTGGGTGACAGATATACCGCCGCGAGCGCCGCAAACCCAAGTTGTGGAACAAGCCCCGGTACGGATTCTGGAACACCTTCAAGTGGACCGAGGTTTGGAAACGCAAAATGCCAGAGCAATGCCAGGTTGAGGCACGCGAAGAGCAGCCCGATCACGCTCTCGATCGAGAAGTCCAAGTCGAAATAGCGATAGTGGAACAGCAGGACCAGCTTGCGAAGGGGTTGCGAATGGTCGTTCGCGGCACGCTTCAGGAACAGGTCGCTGGCATGGAATTCGCCGGTTGCCGCTGGCCGCACCACCGTATCCACCGCGTTCCAGCCATCGGCGACGACCAGGGGGTTGGCCGACCGGGCGGCGAACAGGAAAGCATTCAGCCCCATCAGCGCCAGCACTGCCAGAAGCAGGATCCTGCGTACCGCGAAACTGTCGCGCATCAGGGCGCTCCCGGGTGGATTGGATGGCCCCACGAGCCACGGAAAACGACGGCAGGCCGCAATGCATGGACACTAGCGGCCAATGATAATATGCCGCCCCCGTCAGAATTCTTGCACCTGGAGCGCTCCAAATGAGGAACAGCCTGTTGATCGGCGCCTGCCTGGCCGCCGCACTGTGTGCGTGCAGCAAGCAGGATCCCGCCCCCGTCACCGAGGAGGCGCGAGCACCCGTGGCCAGCACTGCATCTGCCGCGGATACCGCGCAACAAGCGCCCGCCCGGCAACAGCGCAAGCCAGTCACCGCGCAAGAAATCGACCAGATCAGGGCCAGTGGCCGGTCCGGCTTCTGGTCCGAACCTGACGCCTTTTGCACCGATGCCACCCGGCAGCAGGCGACCCTGTTCTGGAATATCGAAGGCAACGCGAAGGGCGTGACGGTCGTCCTGCTGGACAAGGCCGGGAAGGAACGCCGCATCGGCCAGGGAGGTCCGGTCGGGCGCAAGACGACGGGGCGCTGGCTGAAGGCCGGATCGACCTTCCTGCTGCGCGACAAGGACTCGAAGGCCGAGGTGGGGAAGCTCGCCATTGCCGGAAAGCAGTGCTGAAACCGCAACTCATCGCGGTTGCCACGATCGATGCCTGCGTGTCGAAGCGGGCATCGCAGCGAGTTCGCTTGAAATGGACCTGCTGAGGACCGCGTTCACGGACTGGGCCAAGTCCGTGCGCATGGCTTCGTTGTGGGCAAACCTTGCCCTGGAAGACCTGCATGACCGCTACCGGCGCACGGCGCTGGGCCTGGTCTGGATCGTGGCTTCGTTTGCGCTCTTCGTCATGGTCAAGGTGCTGATCTTCGGCCAGCTGAGCAGCGCGTCCACGGCGGAATTCGGGATCTTCGTCACCATAGGCTTCGGTTTGTGGGCCTATGTCAACTCGATGGTCGTGGACGCCTGTACCGCCTACATGCATGCACGCCCATGGATACTTGCCACGGCGATCCCGTATCCCGTCTTCCTGCTGCAGGCCGTCCTGCGGAACTGGATGGTTTTTGCGCTCACCATGCTCGTCATGGCTGTCGCCCTTTATTGGAAACCCACTGGCTGGAGCATGCGCGCATGGAGCGTGCTTCCCGCACTCCTCTGCTACGTCGTGACTTCGGTGTGGCTGGCTGCGATCCTCGCGCCAGTCTGCACGCGGTACCGTGACGTTTACCATGCAATCCAGACCGGACTGCGGCTGGTGTTCTTTGCCACGCCGATCCTGTGGATGCCGGCCGACAGCGGAAAGCTGGCCATGATTGCGCGACTGAACCCCATATCGCACTACATCGCGATCATTAGGGAGCCGCTGATCTACGATCGGATCCCGTCCGAAAGCTGGCTCGTGGTGCTCGCGATCAACGTCGTCGGGCTGGTGCTCGCGGTGTTCGTGTATGCCTCGACCCGACGGCGCGTGGCGCACTGGGTCTGAACATGTATCTTCGAGCCCGCGACATCACGATCGACTTTCCGCTGTCGTCCGGCTCGCACTCGAGCCTGGCCTCCAATTCCGACGACTCACCGCTAGGGGGCCAGATACACCAGGAACGCGGCAAGTCATTCGTCCGCGCGCTCGCCGATGTCTCACTGCACCTCGGGCACGGCGACAGACTCGCGCTCATCGGCCATAACGGGTCCGGCAAGTCCACCTTGTTGCGGGCCCTTGCCGGGATCTACCACCCGACGCATGGCAGGATCGAAAGCGACGGCAAGGTATCCGGAATATTCAACATGTCGCTTGGATTGCGCCAGGAAGCGACTGGATACCGCAACCTTGTTCTAAAGGGGCTGATTGCGGGGCGTTCACGGCGCCAGATCGAGGCGGCGCTGCCCGAAATTGCCGAGTTCACCGGTCTCGGACCGTACCTCGACATGCCCCTCCATACCTATTCCCAGGGCATGGCGATGCGGCTGGCATTCGCCGCGACCACGGCTTTCTCGAACGACATCCTGGTCATGGATGAATGGATTGGCGCTGGCGACGCCGGCTTCCAGGAAAAGATCATCGATCGGATGAACGATTTCCTCCACGCATCAACCATCATCGTCCTCGCCTCGCACAGCACGACGCTGCTGCGCCGCATCGCGAACAAGGCGCTGTGGCTGGAGCAGGGCCGAATACGCATGACCGGCGGAATGGAAGTCCTTGATGCGTATGAAACCGAAGTGGCGCGGCGCATGCTGCCACGGGGATTGCGCGAGTTGATCTCGGGCCGGTCCGGGATGTGGGTGGCGCCGGCTGGTGGTACGGACATGCAGTTGGCCTGGAACCTAGAAACCGCGGCCCAAGCCCTGGAACTGCGCGTGCTGCCGGAGCACGGCCCGATCAAGGCCATTCGCAACATCTCCGCGCAGGGTGCGTGGCGCCTGCCCGCGTGGGCCCACGCCGGGCTGGTCTTCGACATCTATGACGTCGCGGGGTCGACTTCCGTCGCCAGCATCACGGTTCCACCGCGTTGATCAGGCTCCGCGCGGCCGGGGCTCGGACAGCAGCGCGCGCATGCGCTCGTTGGCGCGCTCCCTGGAAGTGACATTACGCGCATAGGCCAGGCCAGCCAGGGAAAGGCGCTGCCATAAGCCGTCATCTTCGAGCAGGGCGATCACGTGCGCAGCGAATTCCCCGGCGGCGGCACCTACAAGCACATCGCTTCCGGGCGTCAGCTGCATGCCTTCCGCCGCGATCGGCGTGCAGACCGTCGGCACGCCGTGAGCGAGGCTGCCAGCCACCTTGCCCTTGGCACCTGCACCGTAGCGCAACGGTGCGACAGTGATGCGATGGCGACCGAGGAAGGCCTCGAGATCATCCACGAAACCGACGACCTCCACGCCCTCGCGGCTGGATAGCTCCATGACTTCTGGCGAAACATGGCTCCCGGCGATGTGCAGTCGGGCACTTGGCACGGATGCCAGGACCAGGGGCCATACCGCATCGACGAACCAGATGATGCCGTCGGCATTGGGCGGATGACGGAACCCACCGACGAAGCACACGCCATCCCTGCCGTGCAGGCCCGGCGGGGCGTCCAAGGGATCCTGGATCAACGGGAACAGGGCAATCTCGGTCCCGGGCAATTCTTTCCGCAGCAATTCGTGTTCGAATGCCGAGTGGACAAGCGCGACGTCCGCCTTGGAGATGACGCGCAACTCCCTTTCCTTGGTGCGCAGTGCGTTCGCGGTCGCCGCACCGTCACCCGTCAATTCGGCCTCGCGCATTTCGCGGAGATAATGCATATCCGCATTGAGGAAGATGATCCTTGCAGCCGGGTACTTCCGCCGCAGCACATCGATGTGCGCATCGCCAACCCCGAACCGGTGCAGGAAAACCGTGTCGAATTGATCGTTTCGCGCAGCCAGGAAGGCCGCCATTCCCGGGTAGGCGGGATGATAGATCGCCTCGATCCCGATCCGCTGCAAGTTGCGCGTGGCCGCGCCGACATTCGCGAAGTTGTCTTCGGGGATGAATGTCACCTTGTAGCCCTGCCCGAGGAAGGCCTTCATCACCTCGAACGCCACAAGGGACCCGGCATCCTCGTCCGGCGTCGGCGTGCAATGGTCCACGAACAGCACCCTGCGGGTTACCGCCCGCTCCTTCTCCAGTTCGGGCCTCTCGGCATTGGGGCGGTGCGTGGCCAGCACGTGTTTCCATCGCTCGTGCAGCTTGCGCAGGTTCTCCACCTGGTAGGCCTTCGCCCCGGAACCCAGGTCAGTGCCGGAGCTGATGCCTTCGAAATGCAGCAGTTGCGACAACGGCTGGACCACGGTCCGCAAGCCCGCCGCACGCACCCGGAACGCGAGGTCCGCGTCCTCGGCGTAGGCGGGAACGAACAACTCGTCGAAGCCGCCCAGTTCGATCCACGACTCCCGGCGCAGGATGATCGACGCACCGGAAACATAATCGACGTCGCGCAGGTAGCTGTATTCGGGGCGTCGGGGATCATCCAGACGTCCCAGGTTCCAGGCCGATCCGTCGCGCCAGACGATCGCGCCGCATTCCTGCAGGCGACCATCGGGATAGACCAGCTTCGAGCCGGCCAAACCGATGCCCGGCTCCGATTCCAGTGTCGCGACCAGTTCGTCCAGCCAGCGCGGCAGCACCAGCGTGTCGTTGTTGAGGAACAGGACGTAGCGTCCGCGCGCGTGGCGCGCGGTCTCGTTGCAGTTGCGGACGAAGCCGAGGTTGCGGCCATGGCGGACATGGCGCACACCGGGAATCGGCGTGGCCAATGCGGCCGCGGTGGCATCGGTGGAAGCGTCGTCGCCCACGAGGATCTCGAAACTGAAGCGCGTCTCGTGCGCGAGCAGCGCGTCGATGCAGGCCAGGGTGAACGGCAACTGGTTGAAGACCGGGATCACGATCGACACGTCCGACCCTGACTCCAGTTGCGGGCGCTGCTTCGCGCGACCGGCGATCTCGCGGGCCCATGCAAGCGCTTCCTCCTCCGTGCACGTGAAGTCCCTGGCTGCCCGCGCCTGCGTCCCGGGGACCGGCAGGCCGAAGCGCTCGATCCTGAGCACCACGTCGGTGGCATCGGTTTCGCCGAACTCCGCCACCAGGAAATCGCGGAGGCCTGCGTGGGAGCGGAACGGGGTGCCGGCTGGAGCGGCGGCGGCGAATTCGCCGCCTGCGATGGCGCCCGCTGCGCCTGCATCCAGGCTTGAAGCGGGCGTGGCCGACAATCGCAACAGGTCGGGATCCCCGGACTGCTGGCCATTCAAGCGCCGCATTGCGGCTCGCAATGGCCTGGTGACTCTCCAGCTGCGGCTGCGCAGGATGGTCGCCAACGCGCGGCGCAGCTCATCGGACTCGCGATAGGCCGTTGCAAGCGCCCTTCGCGCCGCGGTGTTTTCCTGGTCCCGCCGCCGGTAATCTGCCTGCGTCCGGCGCAGCTCTGCATCGGCATCCGCCAGCCGTGCTTCGTATGTCAGCCGGGTTTCGTGCAGCAGGGAGTCTGTCTCCCGGTAAATCCGCAACAGGGCATCGCGCTCCGCCAGGGCCGACTCCCTGGTCTCGCGGAGGCGCCGCACCCTGTCGCGAAGCAACGGTGCGCCGATATCAGACAGCGAGGCCAAGCCGGATCTCGGCGCGAGCAACTCGGCATCCGCAACCGTGCGGCCAGCAGCCCGGTCCCGGCACCAGCCCCAGACGGCCTCCATCCAAGCAGCGACCAAGGCAGGCAACCCGGGGGGCTCGACGATGCGCGAGGACGGCTGCAGGTAGGCGTCGATCCGCGCGCCGGCATCCGCGCCGATTGCGGGCCAGGAGAATCCCTGCTCGACGGCAATCCGCTCCGTGCAGCCACGCCAATCGGCGAGCAACTGCCGGTAGGTCACGAAGCAAGCGCCGTGGTCGGCCGCTTCCGCGGCCGCCAGCCCATAGCCGACATACAGCAGGGCCGCGCTGGTGGCGCTGGTGTGGTCGCGGCGCACCAGCGAATCGATCACCTCGTCGCCGGGGCGCATCATCACGACCGGACAGGCCCTCGCGCCCAACGACCGCAACACGTCGGTCCAGAACGCGCGCAGCAGGGTACAGCGCGGATCCTTGAGCACGAACAGGCGCGAGTCGCCGTATTCGCACTCGATCACCTGCCTTGCTTCGGCGTGGAAGCCGGCGGGGATGGACCCCGGGGGCGGCAATCGCAACGCCGCGAACGGGTCGTCCCAGGCCAGGTCGAAATAGTCGAGGATGCGGTCGTTCAGCTCGACCACGCCGCGCGGCTCCCAGTAACCGGATTCGTTGCCCTCGTTCGCCGGCAGCACGTCGCGCGGCAGGTCGGCGCCGCGCAGCGAGCACACGCGCGCCAGCGCGGAGGTGCCGGCGCGATGCATGCCCAGGATCAGTAGCGCGATGCGGTCCAAGCGGATCTCCGGGGCGGCTCAGATCAGCGCGCGGTCATGGCAATGATCCAGGAACCGCTGTCGCACCACCTGCAGCGAGAGCTCATCCGCAGCGTCGCTGCCCGGCTGGCGGTCGACGATGTCGTAGACCTCCTGGGCGCGGCGGAACACGACGTTTTCCCGCAGCAGCTCGAGGTTCTTGCCGCGCTTGTCCTCGACCTGCGACGAGTTCACCTTGTTGCGCAGCGGCAGCAGGCAATCGGGCGAGAACTCCTCGCCCAGGAAGTCACTGACCTCGCGGAACAGCTGCTCGGGTTCCTCGGCGATGCGATTGAAGCGCAGCCGGAAAACCCGCCGGCTGCCGAGGCCCCGTTCGGCGTACCACGCGTTCTCGGTGTGCGCGATCCACGTCTCCAGGCCTTGCTCGAGCGCCTGTGGGGCGGCGCCGACCTTGTCGAAGGATTCCAGCGACGTGGCGACTTCGTGCGGGCGTCGCAGGTTGTGGATGAAGACTGCCTGCGGAAACATCTCGGCCAGCGCCCAGGTGTAGAAGCTGTTGAGTGGCGTGCCATCGATCCAGCGCTGCTTGGGGTCGCTCGCGGCGCGCTTGATCTGCATCGGCGCGTCCTGCCGGTTCGCCGGCAGGCGCCAGCCCGGGTTGCGCACCGCATCGCCGTAGAAACGCAGGCACCGTTCCGCGAACGCATCCTGGACCACCGCGTCGACCGCTTCACCGATCCGCGCCATGAACGACGGCAACGGGAACTCCACGTTCGACAGGTGCGAGAAACGGCCGCGTTCGGACCCCTTCCCGTGCGACAGGTAGGCGCCGACGGCCATGCTGGCGATCCAGGCGGTCTCGGGCATCGGCTGGATGTTCGGATGCTGGCCCAGCGCCCAGGTCGTGACCGAGGTGCCCGAACGCGGGGCACCGATGATGAAAATGGGTCGGATGTCTTTCATGGCCGTGTCGCCGATCCTGCCATCGAGTCCGGTCGCGTCGCCGGCGTCCCTTCCGCCGCGGCCATCAACCGGCCAGTGCGGCGTCGAGGTCCGCGCGCAGGTCCTGCAGGGATTCGATGCCGACGCTCAACCGCACCAGGTCGTCGCCGATGCCCAGCTCGGCGCGCCGCTGCGGCGGCACCGACGCATGCGTCATCACCGCCGGGTGGTTGACCAGGCTTTCCACGCCGCCCAGCGATTCGGCCAGGGTGAACAGCTCGGTGCGTTCGCAGAAGCGCTTCGCCGCCTCGAAGCCGCCCTTGAGGCAGATCGAGAGCATGCCGCCGGAACCATCCATCTGCCGCTTCGCCAGCGCGTGGTGTGGGTGCGATGCGAGCCCCGGGTAGATCACTTTTGAAATCGCCGGGTGCGTTTCCAGGTATTCGGCCAGTGCCTGCGCATTGTCGCAGTGCGCCTTCATGCGCAGGTGCAGGGTCTTGGCACCGCGCAGTCCGAGGAAGCTGTCGAACGGGCCCTGCACCGCGCCGATCGAGTTCTGCAGGAACGCGAGCTGCTCGGCCAGGTCGGCGTCGTCGCCGACCACGACCATGCCGCCGACCATGTCCGAGTGGCCGTTGAGGTACTTGGTCGCCGAATGCATCACCAGGTCCGCGCCGTGCTCGAGCGGGCGTTGCAGAGCCGGCGACGCGAACGTGTTGTCGACGACCATGCGCAGGCCGTGCATGCGCGCGATCGCGGAGATCGCGGCGAGGTCGACGATCTTCAGCAGCGGGTTGGTCGGGGTCTCGACCCAGACCAGCTTCGTCTTCGGCGTGATCGCGGCCTCGAACCTGGCCGGATCGGTCAGGTCGACGAAACTGAAGTCGAGGCCGGCGCTGCGTCGGCGCACGCGCTCGAACAGCCGATAGCTGCCGCCGTAGAGGTCGTCCATGGCGACGACGTGGTCGCCGCTGTCGAGCAGCTCGAGGATGGTCGAGGTCGCCGCCAACCCGGAAGCGAACGCGTAACCGCGGCTGCCGCCTTCCAGCGAGGCGACACAGCGCTCCCAGGCGAAGCGGGTCGGGTTGTGGCTGCGCGAATACTCGAAGCCCTGGTGCACGCCCGGGCTGGACTGGGCATAGGTACTCGTGGCGTAGATCGGCACCATGACCGCGCCGGTGCTCGGGTCCGGCGCCTGGCCGCCGTGGATGGCGCGGGTGCCGAGGCCCCATCGCGCCGCGTCGGTGGACGCGCCGCCGTGTTTGTCGTTCATGGCTCTACACCTGGATCGAGGCGGGAATTCTAGCATCGGGGCCCTGGACCCCCGGCCTACTGCACCCGCCGCCGCAGGTAGTTCAGCAGGTCGATCCGGGTGATCAGGCCGAGGAACCTGCCGGCGTCGGTGACGATGGCGACGTGGCCCCGGTCGAACACCGGCAGCAGCGCCTCGATCGGCGACTTTACGTCGAGCCGGTCGAGCTTGCTGACCATCGCGGTGGACACCGGGTCACGGAAGCGCGCCTCGTCGCCGTACACGTGCAGCAGCACGTCGGACTCGTCGACGATGCCGACCAGCTCCTCGCCGTCCATCACCGGCAGCTGCGAGACGTCGTACAGCTTCATCCGCTGCCAGGCGGTGACCAGCAGATCCCCGGGACCGACCACGACCGTGTCGCGCTGCGAGAACGGGCGCAGGATCAGGTCGCGCAGGTCGCCGGTCGGCTCGCGCTCGAGGAAGCCGTTGTCCAGCATCCAGTAGTCGTTGTACATCTTCGACAGGTACTTGTTGCCGGTATCGCAGACGAACACCAGTACCTTCTTCGGCGTGGTTTGCTCGCGGCAGTACTTCAGCGCCGCGGCCAGCAGGGTGCCGGTCGAGGAGCCGCCGAGGATCCCTTCCTTCGCCAGCAGTTCCCGGGCGGTGAGGAAGCTCTCCTTGTCGCTGATCGCGTAGGCCTTGTGCACGCGGCTGAAGTCCGAGATCGGCGGCAGGAAATCCTCGCCGATGCCCTCGACCATCCAGCTCGCGGACTTCTCCACGATCTCGCCGCGGTTGATGTAGTCCTCCAGGATCGAGCCGACCGGGTCGGCGAGGATCAGCTCGGTGCCCGGCGAGTGCGTGGCGAAGCAGCGCGACAGCCCGGTCATCGTGCCGGAGCTGCCGCAGCCGAACACGATCGCGTCCAGCCCCCCCTGCATCTGCCGCAGGATCTCCGGGCCGGTGCCGAATTCGTGCGCGGCCGGATTGTCGGGATTGCCGAACTGGTTGATGAAGTAGGCACCGGGCGTTTCGCGCGCCAGCCGCTCGGCCAGGTCCTGGTAATAGTCGGGGTGGCCCTTGGCGACGTCGCTGCGGGTCAACACCACCTGGGCGCCCATCGCCTTGAGGTTGAAGATCTTCTCGCGGCTCATCTTGTCGGGCACGACCAGGATCAGCTTGTAACCCTTCTGCTGCGCGACCAGCGCCAGGCCGATGCCGGTGTTGCCGGCGGTGCCTTCGACCAAGGTGTCGCCCGGCTTGATGTCGCCGCGCTGCTCGGCGGCCTCGATCATCGACAGGCCGATGCGGTCCTTGATCGAACCGCCCGGATTCTGGCTCTCGAGCTTCAGGTACAGGGTGCACAGGCCGGTATCCAGGCGCTGCGCCTGGACGATCGGCGTGTCGCCGACCAGTTCGAGTACGGATTGATGGATCGACATGGAGTTCCCCGGTAGACGCCGGATTATATGGGGCACCCCGGGTTTATCCCTTGAATCCCCGCACATGGATGTGCGGGCTGCTGCGGAGGGATCCGCATGGGAGACGACTGCGGGCGGCGGCGGCCGACGAGGAAAGGCCGCCGCCGCCCGCGTCGGGACTCGGTCAGTGGTGGAGCACGTCGTAGAGCCGGGTCAGGCGATCCTTGGCCGCGAGCTTCTCGCGTTTCATCTGCGACAGGGTGGTGTCGTCGACCGCCAGCACGCCGAGTTCGGCATCCAGCACCTGCTTGTCGAGCTGCTTGTGGCGCTGGTAGAGCTGCTTGAACTCGGGGTGTGTCATCAGTGCTTCGACTTCCGCCTGTGGTTGCCCTTCGAACATGGAATCCTCCTTCTTCTGCCTTGGCGCCCTGTAGAACCGGTCGTGCCCCGTGGCTATCGGCCGGCCGGGTTGCTGCGTGCGGTTCCAGAAACGGGAACGCCCCGGCCTGTCGGCACGGGGCGTTGCGATGGAACCGGGGGAACCACTTCCACGATCAGGACGCCTCCCTCGGGAGCGTCCGCGGGCCCCTGGCTCGCGGCGGCATGCTCCCGGTCATCAAAGGCATCGGTCATGGGCATGGCTCATTGACCAGACGCTGCATGGGGAAATCGCACCATCTGGGTATTCGACCCTACTCCTCCGTTCCGGGCCCGGCAAGCCCGTGCCGGCAACTGCTTGATCGGGCGGCGGCATGGGGCGGGACGGCCGTTCCGGAGTGCGCAAACGCTCACATATGTAATTGTTTTAATTACGTTATTTCGAAAGAAGCGAGTTCCTCGAGGAAACCGGCGGCAGCCCTCCAGGTCCCCGCCTGGAGGGATCCGGGGCTAGTCGCCGGACTCGTCGCCCTTGCCCGCCTCGACGGCCTTCTGCGCGGCCATCAGTTCGGCTTCCTGGCGCGCCAACTCGGCCTCGCGCTTGCGCGCGGCCTTGAGCTTGGCGGCCTGCTCGCCGCCGACGTCGATGATCACCTCTTCGGCCTGCTGCCGGGCGATGGCTGCCGCTTCGGCCTCGGCACGCAGGCGCTGCGCCTCCTCGGCCTGGATCTGCGCCTGCACCCGCAGGCGCTCGGCTTCCTGGCGCGCGCGTTCGGCTTCGCGACGACTGGCTTCGACCAGCAGTTCGCTGCGGGTCCGGTCCAGGCGATCGACCTCTCGCTGCAACAACTCGCTGCGTGCGGCCAACTCGGCGACGGACACCCGGCGCGCGGCCAGCACCATCGCGTTGGCGCGCTGGCTGCCGCGGACCGTGGCCAATGCCTCCACCGCTTGCCGCGCCTGCAGCCGCTGGAACGCGGCCAGCCCGGCCAGCTGCGGATCGGCGTCGAGCGCCTGCAGGCGCATGGCCGGGTCGCCGGCTTCCACGCCGCCGTCGCTCGTGGCGATCCCGGCCTCGGTGTCCGCGTCCATCTGCAGTTGCTGGCGCAGGGTGGCGATCTCGCCGCGGCGCTGCTGGTAGTCCTGGCGCACCGTTTCGGCGTGGCTCTGCGCATAGGCCAGCTCGGCGGCCGCGGCGGCCGAGAGCGCCAGCGTCCGGGCGTCGCCCTGGCGGCCCTTGGCCATCGCCGCCTGCGCCAGCGCCAGCTCCGATCGGGCCGTGGCGACGACATCCGGCGCGTACTGGTCGGCATCGGCATCGGTGGCGCGCGACACCGCCTGTTGCGCGCTGGTCAGTTCGGCAGTCGGTGGCGGCACGCTCGCACAGCCACCGAGCACGGCCAGCAACGCGGTGAGCAGCAGCGGGCGCAGTGCCTGCCGGCTGCAGCGGATTTGTGCGAAGCTTGCGTTCATAGGGGGTTGCCGTGGCGAAAGGGGCGTCGCGCGGCCATTTTTCACCAGCTTGCGCGTTGTCTGCAACGATAGCGCGTCGTCTACGAGGGTCCGTGAATGGATATCGGCTATTTCCTGAAGCTGATGGTGGAGAAGAACGCCTCCGACATGTTCCTGACCACCGGCGCGCCGGTGTACATCAAGGTCGAAGGCAAGCTCTACCCGCTCGGCAACACCGGGCTGCCCGCGGGCATGGTCAAGAAGATCGCCTACTCGTTGATGGACGAGGGCCAGGTGCCCCAGTTCGAACGCGACCTGGAGCTGAACATGGCGCTGGCGCTGCAGGACTCCGGGCGTTTCCGCGTCAACGTGTTCAAGCAGCGCGGCGAGGTCGGCATGGTGATCCGCGCGATCCGCAGCGTGATCCCCTCGATCGAGGAGCTGCAGCTGCCCCAGGTGCTCAAGGAAATCATCATGGCGCCACGCGGGCTGGTGCTGCTGGTGGGCTCGACCGGCTCGGGCAAGTCGACCACGCTGGCGTCGATGATCGACTACCGCAACTCCACCACCTCCGGCCACATCCTCACCATCGAGGACCCGATCGAGTACCTGCACAAGCACAAGAAGTCGATCGTCAACCAGCGCGAGGTCGGCATCGATACCCATGCCTTCCACAACGCGCTGAAGAACGCGATGCGCGAGGCGCCGGACGTGATCCTGATCGGCGAGATCCTCGACGCGACCACGATGGAGGCCGCGATCGCCTTCGCCGAGACCGGCCACATCTGCCTTGCGACGCTGCACTCCAACAACGCCGACCAGACCATCGAGCGCATCCTCAATTTCTTCAACGAGTCGGCGCACAAGAACATCCTGATGAACCTGGCGCTGAACCTGAAGGCGGTGGTCTCCCAGCGCCTGGTGATCGGCACGGATGGCCGCCGGCTGCCCGCGGCCGAGGTGCTGATCAACACGCCGATGATCCGCGACCTGCTGCGCCGCGGGCAGATCCACGAGATCAAGCAGGCGATGGAGGAATCGCTCGAGGCCGGGATGGAATCCTTCGACCAGTGCCTGTTCCGCCTGCACAAGGAAGGCCGGATCGAGAAGGAGGAAGCGCTGCGCGCGGCCGACTCGCGCGACGGCTTGGCGCTGAAGTTCCGCCTGTCCGAAGGCAGCAGCGGCGAGCACGACCCCTACGCCGACGTGTTCGAAGCCGGGGCCAGCAGCCAGCACTGACGCGCCCGGCCGGATGGCGGGATTCGCGGCTACGGCCGCGGGTCACCCTGCCGTCTGCCGGCGCAGCGATCCGGGGCCGCGCCGCCACCGCGGCAACCGCCTTCTCTCAGGGCGACTGCTGTGGCGCGTCCGGCTGCCGCTCCGGCCGCGCGGCGTCGAACGCCGGCAAGGCCAGGCAGGCCTGCTCGATCCGGGCGATGGTCGGATAAGCCGCCAGGTCAATGCCGAAGCGGCGCGCGTTGTACACCTGCGGCACCAGGCAGCAATCGGCGATCGTCGGCACGTTGCCGTCGCAGAAGGCGCCGGTGGAGGGGTGATCCTGCAGCAGCGCCTCGAATGCGGCGAAACCGTCGCAGATCCAGTGCCGCACCCAGACGTCGCGCTCGGCCTGCGGCACCCCCCAGTCGCGCTCGAAGTACTGCAGCACGCGCAGGTTGTTGAGCGGATGGATCTCGCACGCCACCACCTGCGCCAGCGCGCGGACGCGCTGGCGGTCGCGCGCGGTCGCCGGCAGCAGCGCTGGCGCCGGCCACATCTCGTCCAGGTATTCCAGGATCGCCAGCGACTGCCGCAAGGTGCGCTGGCCGTGCTGCAGCACCGGCACCAGCTGCTGCGGGTTGGCGAGCCGGTAGTTCTCCGAGTGCTGCTCGCCGCCGTCGCGCAGCAGGTGCACGGGCATGATTTCGTACGCCAGGCCCTTGAGGTTCAGGCCGATGCGCACGCGATACGCGGCGCTGGAGCGCCAGTAGGAATACAGACACAGACGATCCATCACGCGGCCGCTCCCCCTGCGGTGTGCCGCGGCAGGCCGCGGTCAGGCCACCTTAGCGTGCGCGGCGCCGGCACGGAATACCGCCGGTCGCTCGGGACGCCGCGCCGGTGCCGTCAGGGCAGCGGCTGGCGTTCGATCCGCTGTTCGATCGCACCGAAGATGCTGCGGCCTTCGCCATCGAGCATCTCGATCCTGACCAGGTCGCCGAACGACAGGAACGGTGTCTGCGGCTTGCCCGTGGCCAGGGTTTCCACCGTGCGCTTCTCGGCGAAGCACGAGGCGCCCAGGCTGGTGTCCTCGTTGGCGATGGTCCCGGAGCCGACGATGGTGCCCGCCGACAACGGGCGCGTCCTGGCCGCGTGCGCCAGCAGTTGCGCGAAATCGAACTGCATGTCGACGCCGGCTTCCGGCGCGCCGAACCATTCGCCGTTGACGTGCGTGACCAGCGGCAGGTGCAGCTTGTTGCCGCGCCACGCGTCACCGAGTTCGTCGGGGGTCACGAACACCGGCGACAGCGTCGAGCGCGGCTTGGATTGCAGGAAGCCGAAGCCCTTGGCCAGCTCGTCGGGGATCAGGTTGCGCAGCGAGACGTCGTTGACCAGGCCGACGAGCTGGATGTGCGCGGCCGACTGCTCGGCGGTCACCGCCATCGCCACGTCGTCGCTGACCACCACGATCTCGGCCTCCAGGTCGATGCCGTAGGCCTCGTCGACGACGCGCACCGGATCGCGCGGGCCGTTGAAGCCGGCGCTGGTGGCCTGGTACATCAGCGGATCGGTGTAGAAGCTCTCGGGCACCTCGGCGCCGCGCGCGCGCCGCACCCGGGCCACGTGCGGCAGGTAGGCGCTGCCGTCGACGAATTCGTAGGCGCGCGGCAGCGGCGCCGCCAGCGCCTGCATCTCCAGCGCGAAGGCGCCGTCGGCGCTGCCCGCGTCGAGCGCTTCCGACAGTGCGGCCAGGCGTGGGGCCGCGTTCGACCAGTCCTCGAGCGCGCGCTGCAACGTCGGCGCGATACCGGTGGCGCGCACCGCCTGCGCCAGGTCGCGCGAAACCACGACCAGGGTTCCGTCGCGCCCGCCTTCCTTGAGGCTTCCGAGTTTCATGGGGTTCCTCCGTGGGGAACCCGGGATTGTAGCCTGCGCTCAGGCCTCGCCCTGGAACCCCGAAGCGCGGTAGGTCAGCACCAGCGTGTCGCGATGTCCCGGCGCGGCGGGATCCTGCGGCTGGATGGGCGTCGACTCGTGGATCACGCGCGCGTCGTCGAGCAGCAACAGCGACCATGGCCGGGCCAGCGTGAAGCGCAGGCCCGCGGCGCCGTCGGCTTCGAACACCCGGGTTTCGCCGCCCTTGATGCCGTCGCGCGCGACCAGGAACACCGCCACGAAGTCCACGCCGTCGCGATGCGCACCTTCCGGCGTCGGCCGGCCGATGCCGTCGGCGGTATCGATCCGGAACTGGTGCGCCTCGACATGCCACCGCGGGGTGTCGCGCAACTGCGAGAACAGGGCGCCAAGCGCGACCAGCAGGCGTTCCCACGCCGGTTCCGCGGCGGTGGCGGGGGCCACGGGCTCGAACCAGCGATGCATGCCGCCGTGCAGCGCGTTGTATTCGACCGGCTGCCAGTGCGCGCGGTGCGGTACCGGTGCGACCGCGCCGTCGGCCAGCACGTAGCAGGCATGCCGGCGATGGCGGTAGCGGCCGCCATCGCGCAGGTATTCGTCTGGCGGCAGGTCGTCCCAAGAGGGCGCCAGCGCCTGCAGCCCCCCGAGGTCGACCGCGCACAGCGCGGCGACCGCCTCCGGGGCAAGCACCGCGTACCCGTGCCCGCGCAACTGCGACAGCAGCGCGGCCGGCGGCGTGAAGGGCGGCGGAAACGAGGGATCCATGCGCCATTGTAGGAGCGCACGGCGCCTGCCGATAAGCTTGCGCGACCGATAAAGCAAGACCCGCCACCAGGGCGGGTCTTGCTTGGGTCTGGCAGCCCCGGATGGATTCGAACCACCGAATGCCTGAGTCAGAGTCAGGTGCCTTACCGCTTGGCGACGGGGCTATGGGCTTGGATTGTAGCGCCGGAGCCGCGCTCCGGCGAACAACCCGATTAACGCTTCGAGAACTGGGTTGCGCGGCGGGCCTTGTGCAGGCCGACCTTCTTGCGCTCGACCTCGCGCGCGTCGCGGGTCATGAACCCGGCCTTGCGCAGCTCGGTCTTCAGCGACTCGTCGTACTCGACCAGCGCGCGCGAAATGCCGAGGCGGATCGCGCCGGCCTGGCCGGTGGTGCCACCGCCCTCGACCGTGACCATGACGTCGAACTTTTCGGTCGACTTGGTCAGCTCGAGCGGCTGGCGCACGATCATGCGTGCGGTCTCGCGACCGAAGAAGTCCTCGATCGGGCGCTCGTTGATGGTGATCTTGCCGTCGCCCTTGCGCAGGAACACGCGGGCGGTGGAGGACTTGCGGCGGCCGGTGCCGTAATTCTGGGTGGTTGCCATGTCTTTACCTTAGATCTCGAGCGGCTGCGGCTGCTGGGCGGCGTGCGGGTGTTCGGCACCCTTGTAGACCTTGAGCTTGCGGTACATCGCGCGACCCAGGGGGTTCTTCGGCAGCATGCCCTTGACCGCGGTCTCGATCACGCGCTCCGGGTGGCGCTGCAGCGCCTGGCCCAGCGATTCGGTCTTGAGGTTGCCGATGTAGCCGGTGAAGCGGTGGTACATCTTGTCCTGCAGCTTGTTGCCGGTGACCGCGACCTTCTCGGCGTTGATCACGATCAGGTAATCACCGGTATCGACGTGCGGGGTGAACACGGGCTTGTGCTTGCCGCGCAGGCGGCGGGCGAGCTCGGAGGCGAGGCGGCCCAGGGTCTTGCCCTCGGCATCGACCACGTACCAGTCGCGCTGGACGGTCTCGTTCTTGGCGCTGAAAGTCTTCATTGGATGCTCTTTGATTCCTGGTACCTGGTCGGGCTGGTTCCGCGGTCCGGGCCTGCGGAAGGTCGCCTCGCGATGTAAATGCGCAACGCAAGAGGCGGAATGATACCGGCAGCCTGAAGGCACCGCAAGCTACCCCCCGGGGCCGCGCCGCTGCGGGTGGTAGCATCGTCGCGATGCCCGAGGCCGTCCCCAGCCCCGCTTTCGACCCGCTGGTGGCGCTGGCCGACCAATGCGTGCAATGCGGCTTGTGCCTGCCGGCCTGCCCCACCTATCGCCTGGAACGCGTGGAAGCCGAATCCCCGCGCGGCCGGATCGCGCTGGCCCGGGCGTGGGCGCTGGAGACCATCCCGGCCACCGCCGCCGGCGATGCCCACCTGGACCATTGCCTGGCCTGCCGCCGCTGCGAGGTGGTCTGCCCGGCCAATGTCCAGTATGGCGCCCTGCTGGTGATGGCACGCGAGCGCCAGCGCCAGCGCCGTGGCCCCGGCCTCCGCCGGCGAACGCTCGAGTGGCTGGCCGCGCGGCCGCAGCTGCTGGCGATCCTGCTGTCCGCCTACCGGCATGCCTGGCCCCTGTTGCCCATGCGCTGGCGACCGCTGCCACGGCCGCCGGCCACGGTCGCGCTGCCCGCGCCGCCCGGAACTGCCGGAGCCAGCGTCGCCATCTTCAGCGGCTGCGTCGCCCACGCCTATGAAAGCGGCGTCCGCGCCGCGCTGGTGCGACTGGCGGCGGCCAGCGGCGTCGCTGCCCTGCTGCCCGCCGGACAGGGCTGTTGCGGCACCCTGCACGCTCACGGCGGCGCCAGCGACGCAGCGGCGGCGCTGGCAGCGCGCAACCGCGATGCCTTCGCCGCCAGCGACCGCGTGCTGACCCTGGCCAGCGGCTGCCATGAAGCGGTCGCCGCCGCCCTGCACGGCGGCGTCGTGGTCGAGGACGCGCTCGCCTTCATCGCCGCCCGCGGCGAACGCCTGCGCTTCCGCGAAACCCGCGAACGCGTCGCCCTGCACCTGCCCTGCACCCAGCGCAACGTGGTGCACAGCGATGCGGCGACCCGCGCGCTGCTGGCGCGGATCCCGGGGCTGGACGTGGTCGTGCTGGATGCCGGCTACGGTTGCTGCGGCGCCGCCGGCACCGGGATGGTGACCGAGCCCGAGCGCGCCGCGACCCACCGCCAGCCGCTGCTCGACCAGCTGGCCGCCTCGGGCGCCACCCGCCTGCTCAGCGCCAACATCGGCTGCCGGCTGCATTTCGCCACCGGCACGCAGGTGCCGGTGCAACATCCGCTGGAATTCCTCGCACAATGCCTGGCATGAGCAACACTCCCGTTTCCGCCCCCGCTGGCCTCCAGGGCGCCGCCGCGATGCCCCCGGCCCCGCGCCGGCCCGTCGATCCCCTGAACGCACCGGCGGACGCGTCCGATGCCGGCAAGGGCACGCGGCAGCGCAGCCCCCTCACGTCCCTGGACCGGCTCCTGGTCGATGCGCAGAACGCGCTCGGTACCGTGTTCGGCAGCGTGCGGGCGCAGCGCGCCAACCCCGGGACCGGCGAGGCCGAGCTGGTGCTGGACGACGACGAGCGGCGCCACGCCGCCGGACTGATGCGGATCAACCATGTCGGCGAGGTCTGCGCGCAGGCGTTGTATGTGGGCCAGGCCGCGGTCGCGCGCGACGACGCCACCCGCCGGCAGCTGCTCGCCGCCGCGCAGGAGGAGACCGACCACCTGGCCTGGTGCGCCGATCGCCTGCGCGAGCTCGACAGCCGCCCGAGCCTGCTGAATCCGCTGTGGTACGCCGGCAGCTACGCGATCGGCGCGCTCGCCGGGCTGCGCGGCGACGGCTGGAATCTCGGCTTCGTGGTCGAGACCGAGCGCCAGGTCGAGGCCCACCTGGACCAGCACCTGCGGCAGCTGCCGCAAGCCGATGCGCGCAGCCGCGCGATCCTGGCCACGATGAAGGCCGACGAGGCGCGCCACGCCGACAATGCCCGGGCGCAGGGCGCGCGCCTCCTGCCGCAGCCGATCCCGACGCTGATGGCGGCCGCATCGAAGCTGATGAAGGCGGTCGCCTACCGGATCTGACGCGTACCTGCACTTCTGTAGGAGCGGCTTATGGCCGCGAGCTCTTGATCTCCGGTCCAGGCCGGGAAGAGCTCGCGGCTGCAAGCCGCTCCTACGAAAGGCAAAAACAATGCCGCGAAGAGCTCGCGGCTACAAGCCGCTCCTACGAAAGGCAAAAATCAAGAAGGCCGGCATTGCCGGCCTTCGCTTGTGCGACTGGCGGACGGACTCACTCGACCAGGTTGCGGCCGTGGTAGAGCTCTTCGATCTCGCGCTTGAGCCGTGCTTCGATCTTCATGCGTTCCTTGAACGACAGGTTCTTCGCCTTTTCCTCGAACAGGTAGTTGTCCAGGTCGAAGTCCTTCAGGTGCATCTTCGTATGGAAGATGTTTTCCTGGTAGACGTTCACGTCGAGCATTTCGTAGCGCGAGCGCACGTTCTTGGCCAGGTAGTCCTGGATCGAATTGATCTTGTGGTCGATGTAGTGCTTGCGGCCCTTGATGTCGCGGGTGAAGCCGCGCACGCGGTAGTCCATCACCACGATGTCGGACTCCAGCGACTCGATCAGGTAGTTCAGGGCCTTCAGCGGCGAGATCACGCCGCAGGTGGCGACGTCGATGTCCGCGCGGAACGTGGCGATGCCGTTGTCCGGGTGGGTTTCCGGATAGGTGTGCACGGTGATGTGCGACTTGTCCAGGTGCGCGACCACCGCCTCGGAGATCACGCCCTTGGCGTCTGCCTTGTCCACCACCGGCTGCTCCGAGATCAGGATCGTCACCGAGGCGCCCTGCGGGTCGTAGTCCTGGCGCGCGACGTTCAGGATGTTGGCGCCGATGATCTCGGCCACGTCGGTGAGGATCTGGGTCAACCGGTCGGCGTTGTATTCCTCGTCGATGTACTCGATGTAGCGCTGGCGCTGCTCCTCGGACACGGCGTAGCAGACGTCGTAGATGTTGAACGACAGCGCCTTGGTCAGGTTGTTGAACCCTTGCAGTTTCAGGCGCGGCAGCGGCTTGACCACGGCGTTGGTTTTCCGGCAGCGGGGGAAGGGCGGGATTATGGAGCAAAAAATGCGCCATCGCGAAAACGGCGCCAAGGGGTTTGCCGCGGACGCGGCAACGGCATACCCTGCGCCGATGCCCGCCAACCCGTCGCCGACGCCCATGCCGAACGCCCTCCATGGCGTGCACCGCCAGGCCAGCAACCCGCTGGCCCCGGATGCCGCCGTCATCGATCGCTTCCTGGGCTACTGCCACCGCCGGCGTTACCCGCCGCGCACGGAGGTGTTCCGCCCCGGCGATCCGGCCGGGACGCTGTATTACATGGTCACCGGGTCGACCAGCATCATCACCGAGGAGGATGACGGCCGCGAGCTGGTGCTGGGCTACTTCGGAACCGGCGAGTTCGTCGGCGAGATGGGCCTGTTCATCGAGTCCGACCGCCGCGAGGTGATCCTGCGCACGCGGGTGCCGTGCGAACTGGCCGAGATCAGCTACGAGCGGCTGTACCAGCTGTTCGCGGGGCCGCTGGCCGGAGACGCGCCGCGGATCCTGTGGGCGATCGGCGCGCAGCTGTCGCGGCGCCTGCTCGACACCAGCCGCAAGGCCGGCCGCCTGGCCTTCCTCGACGTCACCGACCGCATCATCCGCACCCTGCACGACCTCACCCACGAGCCCGAGGCCATGAGCCACCCGCAGGGCACCCAGCTGCGCGTGTCGCGCCAGGAGCTGGCGCGGCTGGTGGGCTGCTCGCGCGAGATGGCCGGCCGGGTACTGAAGAAGCTGCAGGCCGACGGCGTGCTGCACGCGCGCGGCAAGACCATCGTGCTGTACGGCACGCGCTGAAGGATGGGGTCCGGCGCCACCGCGCAGGTCGGCGAACCGCGGGTCCGCCCGGCCGAACCCGGCGACGCCAGCGACGTCGCCCGCCTGCTGGCGCTATTGGGCTACCCCTGCGAACGCGACGAAGCGTTCGAGCGCATCGCGGTCATCGCCCAGGATCGTCGCCAGCACCTGCTTCTTGCCGAGGTCGATGGCCAGGCCTGCGGGCTGATCGCGCTGTACACCCTGTATTCGCTGGCGCATGGCGCCGAGCTGGCGCGCATCACCGCGCTGGTGGTGGCGCCCGAGCATTGCCGGCGCGGCATCGGCCGGCTGCTGCTGCGCGAGGTCGAGCTGCTGTCGCGGCGCCATCGCGTGCACCGGATCGAAGTCGCGAGCAACGCCCGGCGCGAAGGCGCGCACGCGTTCTACCGCGGCTGCGGCTACGCCGACGGCTCGCTGCGCTTCGTCAAGATGCTGGGCGACTAGCCCCGGCTCGCGACGCGTTGGCCGCGACCGGCTCGCCGGCGCGGCCAGGGCAACCCCAGTTGAGGATCGGCGTGCCGGGCGGCAGGACCCGCCGGAACAGCGCCACCCGCGCCGCCTTCGGGTTGACCACCACCGGCTTGCGCGCGGCCCGCAGCAGCGGCAGGTCGGCGCTGCTGTCGCTGTAGGCGATCGCGATGCCGTCGTAGCCGTGGTCCCAGATCATCCGCATCTTGTTGCCGGCGTGGCAGTGCTGCGCGGTCACGTAGCCGCCCAGGAACGGTTCGCCGAGGCTGCCGATGACCGGCAGGTCCTCGTGCGCGACGAAATCCAGGATCGCGCGCGCCAGCTCCGGTGGCGCACCGGTGGCGATCAGCACGCGGTCGCCGGCAAGGCGATGGCGATGCAGCGCTTCCAGCGCGATCGGCAGCAGCCGCGCGCGGATCGCGGCGCCGTTGGCGCGGACGTAGTCATCGATCAGCCGGTCCATCTGCCCGCTGCGATGGGTCCCCACGGTGGCGATCCAGAGGAAGCCGGAAATGCCGCGGCGCCGGCTTGGCAGCCACGCGACCAATGGCAGCAGCAGCGGCGCGGCCAGCAGCGCGGCGAGCTTGCGCCACCAGTGGCGGCGGATCAGCCAGGCCACCAGGTGGCTGCCGGAATCGCCGTCGTACAGGGTGTGGTCGAAGTCGAACACCACCAGCGGCGCATACGGCAGGCCGGGGCGCTTGCCGGTGACCCGCGGCGGGGCGTGGCAGGAAGGCGCGGTCATGCCGCGAAGAATAACCGGCGCAGGGCCGCGCCCGGATCGGGTTCGCGCATGAATGCCTCGCCGACCAGGAACGCAGCGATGCCGGCGTCGCGCATCCGCCGCACATCGGCCGGTGCGGCGATCCCGCTCTCGGTCACCAGCCGGCGACCGCGCGGCACCGCCTCGCGCAGCGCCAGCGTGGTGTCCAGCGACACCGCGAAGCTGCGCAGGTCGCGGTTGTTGATCCCCAGCAACGGTGCGCGCCCGTCCACCGGCGGCAGCCGCAGCGCACGCTGCAGTTCGCCGCCGTCGTGTACCTCCACCAGCACGTCCATCCCCAGCGCCAGCGCCTGCCCGGACAATTCGGCAAGACGCACGTCGTCCAGCGCGGCCACGATCAGCAGGACGCAGTCGGCGCCGAGCGCGCGCGCCTCCACCACCTGCCAGGGATCGACGACGAAGTCCTTGCGCAGCACCGGCAGCGCGCAGGCGGCGCGCGCCTGCTGCAGGTAGGCGTCTGCACCCTGGAAGAAGTCGACGTCGGTCAGCACCGAGAGGCAGGCAGCGCCGGCGTCGGCATAGCTGCGTGCGATCGCGGCGGGGTCGAAGTCGGCGCGGATCACGCCCTTCGACGGGCTGGCCTTCTTGACCTCGGCGATGACCGCCGGCTGCCCGGCGGCGACCCTGGCCTCGATCGCGGCGGCGAAACCGCGCGGCGGCGAAGCCGCGGCGGCGCGCAGCTGCAGGTCGCGCACCGGCAGTCGCGCACTGCGCGCCGCGACCTCCTCCGCCTTGCGCCGCAGGATGGCCTGCAGCACGTCGCCCGCCTGCAAGGAGCTCACTCGTGGTCGCCGCGCAGGTCGACGCGGGTCTGGCCGTAGGCACGCTCGACCCTGGCCACGCGCACCTCGAAGTGCCGGTACCACAACCAGCGGCCGCGCTCGCGGATCGCGGTGTGCTCGCCCTCGTGTTTCCACGCGGCGATCGCCGCTTCGTCGCTCCAGTAGCTCACGGTGATGCCGAAGCCGCTGGCGTCGCGCACGGTTTCCACGCCGAGGAACCCCCGTTGCCGCGCCGCGACCTCGAGCATCCGCTGGGCCGCCTCGGCGTATCCGAGCGGATCCTGTTCGCTGCGGCGCGAGGTGAAGATCGCGGCGTAATACGGCGGCTTCGGCGTGCGCGCGAATCCGGCGGTCTCGTCCATGGCGGTCCCGGTAATGGTTGGATCGTCGTCGCGGATTCTAGGGGGTCGCCAGGCGTCGTGTCGTGGCGACGAAGGCCTCGAGCCTGGCCTTCGCCGCGCCCGAGGCGATGGCCCCGCGCGCGCGCGCGATGCCGTCGGCGATCGAGGACGCCACCCCGGCCACGTACAGCGCGGCCCCGGCGTTCAAGGCCACGATCTCCAGCGGCAGGCCGGGGCGGTTGTCGAGCGCGCCCAGCAGCATCGTCCTGGACTGGGCGGCATCGGCAACGCGCAGGTTCCGGGTGTGCGCCATGGCGATCCCGAAGTCCTCGGGATGCACCTCGTACTCGCGCACGACGCCATCGCGCAGTTCGCCGACCAGGGTCGCCGCGCCGAGCGAGAACTCGTCCATGCCGTCGCGGCCCCAGGCCACCAGCGCGCGCTGCGCGCCCAGCGCCTGCAGCACCCGCACCTGGATCCCGACCAGGTCGGGGTGGAACACGCCCATCAGGATGTTCGGCGCCCCAGCCGGGTTGGTCAGCGGCCCGAGGATGTTGAACAGGGTGCGCACGCCCATCTCCGCGCGCACCGGCGCCACCACCTTCATCGCCGGGTGGTGCACCGGCGCGTACATGAAGCCGATCCCGACCTCCTCGATGCAGGCCGCGACCTGCACCGGTTGCAGCTCGATCGCCGCGCCCAGCGCCTCGAGCACGTCGGCACTGCCGGATCTGGACGACACGCTGCGGTTGCCATGCTTGGCCACGCGTGCGCCCGCGGCCGCCGCGACGAACATCGCGGCGGTGGAGATGTTGAAGGTATGCGCGCCATCGCCGCCGGTGCCGACGATGTCCACCAGGTGGGTGCGGTCGGCGACCGCGACCGGGCGCGCGAACTCGCGCAGCACCTGGGCCGCGCCGGCGATCTCGTCGACGGTCTCCTTCTTCACCCGCAGGCCGGTGAGGATCGCCGCGGTCATGGCCGGCGAGACTTCGCCGCGCATGACCATGCGCATCAGCTCCACCATCTCGTCGTGGAAGATCTCGCGATGCTCGATGGTGCGTTGCAGGGCTTCTTGCGGGGTGATGGGCATGTCTTTGGCTCTTTGTGGGAGCGGGTTCTTGTGGGAGCGGCTTCAGCCGCGAGTTTCCGGATTCGCAGTTGGTTGGAAAAGCTCGCGGCTGAAGCCGCTCCCACCGGGGTGGATCGCCTATCGTTCCAGGAAGTTCTTCAGCAACGCATGCCCGTGCTCGGTCAGGATCGACTCGGGATGGAACTGCACCCCTTCGACCGGGTGCTCGCGGTGGCGCAGCCCCATGATCTCCTCGATCGATCCGTCGTCGTGCTGCGTCCATGCGCTGGCCTCCAGGCAAGCCGGCAGCGTGCGCCTGTCGACCACCAGCGAGTGGTAGCGCGTCGCTTCGTAGCCGTCCGGCAGGCCGGCGAACACGCCGCGGCCATCGTGGCGGATGCGCGAAGTCTTGCCGTGCATGATCGTTCCGGCCCGCACCACGTCGCCGCCGTAGGCCTGGCCGATCGCCTGGTGGCCCAGGCACACGCCCAGGATCGGCACGCGCGCGCCAAGGCGCCGGATCACCTCCAGCGACACGCCCGCTTCGTCCGGCGTGCACGGCCCCGGCGAGATCACGATCCGCTGCGGCGCCAGCGCTTCGATCGCGTCCACCGTCAGCGCGTCGTTGCGCACCACCTCGACCTCGGCGCCCAATGCCTGCAGGTACTGGACGAGGTTCCAGGTGAAGCTGTCGTAGTTGTCGATCATCAGCAGCATGGCAACTCCCGGGCGCGGCCATGACCTGGATCAATGCAGGCGCGCTGTCGCGGCCGCAGGCTGGCTTCCCCGAAACTTCCGGAGCAACCGCCATGGCCGAGCCTGCCGCGCAAGCCGCCGACGCCACCTACACCCCGCACCCGTTCGACGCCCGCGGCATCGCCCGCCGCTTCCGCCATTCGGCCATCTTCGGCGCGCTGGGCGCGCTGCAGCCGGGGGAGGCGATGCGTTTCGTCAACGACCACGATCCGCTGCCGTTGCTCGACCAGCTGCGCGAGCGCTTCGGCGAGCATGTCGACATCGTCTACCGGCAACGCGACCCGGGCGCGATCGTCATCGACTTCGTGATCAAGGCCTGAGCCATGGCCTTCCCGGCCTTCTTCGACGATGCGCCGGTGCTGCGCATGCACGACGGGCTGTCCGAGCTGCTGGGGGCGACGCCGGACGGCATGATCGAGTACCGCTACGCCGACGCGGTGCGCCTGGCCGGGCATTCCTGTCCGACCGTCGCCGGCGCGTGGCTGTGCGCGCGCGCCGGATTGCGCGCGCTCTACGGCGAGCGGGTGCCCGAACGCGGCGGCGTGGCGGTCAGCCTGCGCGAACCGGAGGACGCCGGCGTGACCGGCGTCATCGGCCAGGTATTGACCCTGGTCACCGGCGCCGCCGGCGCCGGCGGCTTCAAGGGCCTGGGCGGCCGCCACGGCCGCAACCAGCTGCTGCGCTATGGCGATGCCGGCAGCGACAGCCTGCGCCTGCGACGGTGCGACACGCGGGAGGCGGTCGAGGTCGTGCTGGACCTGTCGTCGCTGCCGGCCGACCCGGCGCAGCGCGCATTGCTGCCCCTGCTGCTGCAGGGCAGCGCGGACGCCGCGCAGCGGCGCGAATTCGGCCGCCTGTGGCAGGAGCGCGTGCGCAGGCTGCTGGTCGATCACGCCGACGATCCGCAGGTCGTCGCCGTCCGCTGCGTCGCCTGAGCGGGCGCGGGCCGATGCGGCTGCGCCCGCTCCCGAGCGGCCGGCGCGGCAATGCGTGTATCGCCCGCTCATAGCCCGGCCACCGCGTCGGCGACCGCGCGGAACAACGCCCGGCCCTTGTTCATCGTTTCCTCCCATTCCTTGCCCGGGTCGGAATCGTGGACGATGCCGGCGCCGGCCTGCACGTGCAGCTTGCCGTCCTGGATCACCGCGGTGCGGATGGCGATGGCGGTGTCGGCATCGCCATGCCAGCCCAGGTAACCGATGCTGCCGGCATAGATGTTGCGCCGGATCGGCTCCAGTTCACGGATCACTTCCAGCGCGCGGATCTTGGGCGCGCCGCTGACGGTGCCGGCGGGAAAGGTCGCGCGCAGCACGTCGGCATGGGACAGCCCGGGTTTCAGCGTGCCCGTGACTTCGCTGGCGATGTGCATGACGTGGCTGTAGCGCTCGACCGCGAATTGCTCGCCGACCTCGACCGTGCCGGGCTCGCTGACGCGGCCGACATCGTTGCGGCCCAGGTCGATCAGCATCAGGTGCTCCGCGCGCTCCTTCGGGTCCGCCAGCAGTTCGGCTTCCAGTGCGAGGTCTTCGGCCGCGTTGCGGCCGCGCGGGCGGGTCCCGGCGATCGGGCGCACGGTGACGATCCCGCGGCCGGCGTCGTCGTGCTGCAGGCGCACCAGGATCTCCGGCGAGGAGCCGACCACCTGCATCTCGCCGACGTCCAGGAAGTACATGTACGGCGATGGATTCAAGGCCCGCAGCGCGCGATACACGTCCACCGGGCGCGCGTGGAACGGCACGCTCAGCCGTTGCGACAGCACCACCTGGAAGACGTCGCCGGCGGCGATGTAGCCCTTCGCCTTCTCGACCGCGGCGATGAAGCCTTCGCGGCTGAAGCCGGAGACGAAATGGCTCTCGTCCAGCGCCGCGGGCTGCAATGTCTCCGGGTAACCGGCGCCGCCGTGGCGCAGGCGATGGCCGAGCTCGTCGAGGCGGCGGATGGCGCGCGCCCAGGCCTGCGGTTCGCGCGGATCGGCGTGCACGACCAGGTACAGCCGGCCCTTGAGGTTGTCGAACACCGCGACTTCGGTGCTGAGCATCAGGAGGATGTCCGGCGTGCCCAGTTCGTCCGGCTTGTCGCCGCCAGCCAGCCGCGGCTCGATGAACTGGATGCACTCGAAGCCGAACCAGCCGACCAGGCCGCCGGTGAAGGCGGGCAGGCCGTCGAGCCTGGGCACGGAGTGCTGCGTGCGCAGGCGTTCCACCTCGGCGAACGGGTCGGCGACGTCGCGCGCCTCGACCAGCTCGCCGTGTTCGGTCACGTACAGCGTGTTGCCCGCGAACGCGTACACGCGTTTCGCGGGCAGGCCGATGATCGAATAACGGCCGAAGCGTTCGCCGCCTTCGACCGATTCGAACAGGTAGGTGTGGGGGCCGTCGGCGAGCTTGAGATAGACCGACAGCGGCGTGTCGAGGTCGGACAGCACCTCGCGCACCACCGGGATCAGGGTATGGCCGTCAGCAGCGTGCTGCTGGAATTGCTCGTGGGTACGGGCGGGCGGGTTCACGCGGGATTTCCTTCGGGATCGGGCGGGCGGCAGGCATGGCGGCGGACATCAGCCACCATCGCCAACCCGTGTCGGCGCGGAAGGATTGCGGGAGGGCCCGGGAGATCATGGCGCTACTGTAGCGGCTCGAGCCGGCCGGCGACAATCCGCGCCGGCGCCGGTGCCTGTCACCGGCCTGTCATCGCCGCCGCTGATGATCGAAGGCCATCGCAGGGACGAAACGCGGAGGCAGGATGCCTCCAATCTTCCGCAGGCCGGCGCCCGCGCGTGCGCCGGCCTTTCCCTTTCCCGGGACTGCATCCTCGAGCCACGCAGGGGCCCGATCGATGCGCGGTCGAGCTGCGGCCGGAGTCGCCGCCCGGATCACTCGCGCACGGCGTCGACGGCGGCCTTCATCCGCGCGATCACGTCGGCGTAATCCGGCTGGCCGAAGATCGCGCTGCCGGCCACGAACGTGTCGGCGCCCGCGGCGGCGATCGCGCCGATGTTGTCGGGCTTGACGCCGCCGTCGATCTCGAGCCTGATCGGCTTGCCGCTGCGATCGATCATCGCGCGCACCACCCGCAGCTTGTCGAGCGCGGATTCGATGAAGGACTGCCCGCCGAAGCCGGGATTGACCGACATCAGCAGCACGTGGTCGAGGTCGCCCAGCACCCAGTCGAGGACGTCCACCGGCGTGGCCGGGTTGAGCACCAGGCCGGCACGGCAACCGTGCGAGCGGATCAGCTGGATGGTGCGGTGCACGTGCCGCGTGGCCTCGGGATGGAAGCTGATTTCGGTGGCGCCCGCCTTCGCGAAGTCCGGGATGATGCGGTCCACCGGCTCGACCATCAGGTGCACGTCGATCGGCGCGGTCACGCCATGCTTGCGCAGTGCTTCGCACACCAATGGACCGATGGTCAGGTTGGGGACGTAGTGGTTGTCCATCACGTCGAAGTGCACCCAGTCGGCGCCGGCATCGAGCACGGCGTCGACCTCGGCGCCCAGGCGGGCGAAGTCGGCGGAGAGGATGGACGGGGCGATCACGGTCGGTTGCATGGCGGACTCGGGTTCGGGGTTGTCATGGGAATGGCCTCAACTCCGTGGGAGCGGCTTCCGCCGCGAGTCTTTCCTGCGAACACGGCGGTTCTGGCAAAAAACTCGCGGCTGAAGCCGCTCCCGCAAGAGGCTGAAACCGCTTCCGGAGGGATCATTTCCGGTTGCGCAGGGTCTGGATGCGGTCGTAGGCGGCGTTGATCGCGCGGGCGCGGGCTTCCGCCTGGCGGCGCAGGTCCTCGGCCGCGCCGGCGAGCTTGTCGGGGTGGTACTGGGCGATCAGCCGGCGCCAGGCGCGGTCGACCTCGGCGTCGCTGGCGTCCTCGGCCAGACCGAGCTCGCGGTAGGGATCGTCGCGGCGGCTGCGGAACCAATCGGCGTCGAAGGCGTGCCCGATCAGCACCCCCACCAGCGCGCCCAGCAACGGGTTGGCCCGCAGCAGCGCCGCGCCGGCGAAGAAGCCGAGCAATTTGCCGTACCAGCGTTTCATCGTCGCAGTCTACTTCGGGCATGGCGCCGCCGCCGCGGCCACGCCGTACACTACCCGGCCCCGACTGGCCTGCCCCACAGGACCCCGCGTGGCGACTACCTTGCTGCAATCCGATCTGCCCGGACTGACCCTGCGCCATCGCGGCAAGGTCCGCGACGTGTTCGAGCTGCCGCCCGGCACCGCTCCGGGCCTGGACCCGTTGCTGCTGATCGTCGCCAGCGACCGTCTCAGCGCCTTCGACGTGGTGCTGCCCGACCCGATCCCGGGCAAGGGCGAGATGTTGTGCCAGATCAGCAATTTCTGGTTCGACCAGACCGCGCACCTGGTGCGCAACCACCTGACCGGGATCGAGGTCGCCAGCGTGCTGCCCGCGGGGGTGGATCCCGCGCTGTACGCCCGGCGCGCGGTGGTGACCCGCAAGCTCAAGCCGGTCCCGATCGAGGCGATCGCGCGCGGGTATCTCATCGGCAGCGGCTGGAAGGACTACCAGCGTACCGGCCGGGTCAGCGGCATCGCCCTGCCCGATGGCCTGCAGCAGGCGCAGCAGCTCCCGCAGCCGATCTTCACCCCGTCGACCAAGGCCGCGGTCGGCGACCACGACGAGAACATCGACTTCGACACCATGGTCAAGGCCGTGGGCGCCGACCTTGCCGAGCAGGTCCGCGACGCCACCTTGCGGCTGTACGCGTTCGCGCGCGACTACGCCGCGCAGCGCGGGATCCTGCTGGCCGACACCAAGTTCGAGTTCGGCACCGACGCCGACGGCCGCCTGTACGTGATGGACGAGATGCTGACGCCGGACTCGTCGCGCTACTGGCCGGCCGACGAATACCGCGTCGGCACCAGCCCGCCGAGCTACGACAAGCAGTTCGTGCGCGACTACCTGGAGACGCTGGACTGGAACAAGACCGCGCCGGGCCCGCGGCTGCCGGCCGAAGTCATCGCGCGCACCCGCGCCAAGTACGCCGAGGCGCTGCAGAAACTGGCGGGCATCTCGGTCGACTGACGCATCCCTGTAGGAGCGGCTTCAGCCGCGAGCTCTTTCTGCGAACGCGGCGGTTCCGGCACACCTCGCGGCTGAAGCCGCTCCCACAAGGGGCTTCGACATGGCGTCGGCCGCGGGTTGTCCCGCCGCGGCGATCGGCGCAAGCTCGCCCCACCACTGCTACCGCCAATACCATGAACGCGAACGCCGAATCGACCGACCGCCCGATCGACCGCTGGTTCGCCAGTTACTCCGGCGACCACCGCAACGGCACCAACCAGTGGATCCACGTGTTCGCCGTGCCCCTGATCCTGTGGAGCGTGGTCGCGCTGCTGTGGTGCATCCCGGTCGTCGGCACGTGGTTCCGGCCGGGGCTGTGGGCGGCGCTGGCGATGTTCTTCGCATGGATGTTCTATTACCGCGCCTCGCGCAAGCTCGGCTACGGCATGCTCGCGGCGTTCGTGGTGCTGGGCTGGCTGACGCGCTGGCTGCACGACACGTTCGGCACGCAGCAACTGCTGTATGCGGCGATCGCGGTGTTCGTGCTGGCGTGGATCGCGCAGTTCGCCGGCCACAGGATCGAAGGCCGCAAGCCCAGCTTCCTCACCGACCTGACCTACCTGCTGATCGGCCCGGCCTGGGTGCTGGCCAAGCTGTACCGCAGGCTCGGCTGGAGCTGGTAGGCGCGATGCCGGCGCCCGCGGCCGGGCTGCGCGGGCGCGACCTCGCGATGGTGCTGGTGATCTGCGTCGCCTGGGCGCTCAATTTCCTCACCTCCGCGTGGGCGTTGCGGGAGATCCCGCCCTTCCTGTTCACCGCCGTGCGACTGGTGCTGCTGGCGCTGCTGCTGGCGGCCTTCGTCAAGCCGCCGCAGCGCGGGCAGTGGCCGTTGCTGGTCGCGGTGGCGCTGTGCAACGGCGTGTTCCATTTCGGCCTGAGCTTCTGGTCGCTGCACCTGGCCGGCAACCTGTCGTCGCCGGCGATCGTGATGCAGAGCTACGTGCCGATGGCGGCCCTGCTGGCGTGGTGGTGGCTGGGCGAGCGCTTCGGCTGGCGCACCGGCGCGGCGATCGCGCTGAGCTTCGCCGGCGTGCTGGTGCTGGGTTTCGACCCGATGGTGTTGCGCGAACCCGCGTCGCTGTTGCTGATGCTGGTATCGGCGCTGTTCCTGGCCACGGGCACGGTGCTGATGCGGCGCCTCCGCGGCCTCGACATGTTCAGCCAGCAGGGCTGGACCGCGATCATCGGCGTGTTGCCGCTGCTGGCATTGAGCGCGTGGCTGGAGCCGGGCGGGCTTGCCGGCTTGCGGCACGCGACCTGGATCGGCTGGGGCGGCGCGGCGTATTCGGCGATCGGCTCCTCGCTGCTTGGCCACGGCCTGTACTACGTGCTGGTGCAGAAGCACCCGGTGGCGCAGGTGACGCCGTGGCTGTTGCTGTCCCCGGTGCTGGCGGTGCTGCTGGGCGTATGGATCTACGGCGACCGTCCGGGCACCCAGTTGTGGGTCGGCGGTGCGATGGTGCTGGGCGGGGTGTTGCTGATCGCGATGCGCGCGCTGGCGAAGGCGCGGCCGATGCCACCGGCGGAGGAAATCTAGCCCGCGCCGGCGGCGAACATGGCCGCGGTCGGCTGGAATGGCCGCGGCGCATAGCCAAGGTCGTCCTGCGCGGGCGCCACGTCGAACACCAGGTCTTCGCGCATCCGCGCCAGTGCCGCCGCGCCGAAGCCGCCACCGCGACCCACGGCGCGCGCGCCCAGCAATGCCGCGGCGAACACCGGCGGCGGCACCTGCAGCAGCCGCGGCGGCGGCTGCAGCACCGCCAGCGTGCGCGCGACCATCTCGCGATACGGCAGCGTCTCGCCGCCGGGCAGGTCGTAGGCGCGGCCATGGGCGGATGGCGCGGCCTGCGCGGCCATTGCGGCGCAAGCGAGGTCATCGACGTGCACCGGCTGGCGCAGGCCACGGGCGTCGCGCGGCAGCACGAAACGGCCCCATCGCCGGGCAAGGGATGCGATCCGTGTCAGCGTCAGGTCGCGGCCGGCGCCATACACCAGCGTCGGCCGCAACAGCGTTGCCTGCGCGCTGCGCGCAGCGGCGGCGGCGAACACGCGTCGTTCCCCCTCGCGCAGGCGCTGCGCCAGGTCGCGCTCGTGCGGATCGGCGGAATCGCGCTTGGCCTCGACGCTGGTGGAACCGAACGCGAGCACCCGCGGCGCTTCGATCGCCGACGCCGCGTACCAGCGCGCGAAATGGTCCAGTGGCCCGCAACTGAAGATCGCATCGACCGCACGCGGCAAGCCGTCGCAGCGTTCCAGGTCGCCCTGCAGCCATTGCACGCCCGGCAGGTCGGCGTGGCGCCCGCGCGAGACCGCGAACACGCGCCAGCCGGCATCGCGCAGGCGCTCAAGCAAGGGCGCGCCTACCTGGCCGCTGCCGCCGAAGACCAGTGCGTCCAGCATCAGGGCGGCGCAGCTGCCCGCGGCAACGCCGCGCGCAGCCAGGCCATGCCCAGCAACGCCGCGATCACCGAGGCGCCGAGCACCCCGAGCACCGCTTCCTCGTAACGCAGGCCGGTGTAGGCCAGCGAGGCGATGAACAGGCTCATGGTGAAGCCAATGCCGCACAGCAGGCCGAGCCCGAGCATCGCGCGCGCATCCATCCCGGTCGGGAACCGCGCCCAGCCAAGCGCTCGCAGCGCGAGCGCCGCACCGACGATCCCGATTGGCTTGCCCAGCACCAGAGCCAGCACGATTCCCAGCGGCAGCGCCGCGAGCGCGTCCTGCAGGCGTACATCGCCAAGCGCCAGGCCGGCGTTGGCGAACGCGAACAGCGGCAGGATCGCGTATGCCACCCATGGATGCAGCGCGTGTTCCAGGTACTCCAGCGGCGAATGCTCGACTTCATCCGGGATCGCATTGCGGTGGTCCACGTGCGGGATCAACAGTCCGGTGGCCACCCCGGCAAGCGTCGCATGCACGCCCGACTTGAGCGTGAATACCCAAAGCGCGACTCCCAGCAGCAGGTAGGGCGTCAATGCGGTCACGCCACGACGGTTGAGCAGCAGCATCACGGCCAGCACGATTCCGGCGCCGCCCAGCGCCAGCAGCGACAGGCCATGCGAATAGAACAGCGCGATGATCAGGATCGCGATCAGGTCGTCGACCACGGCGATCGTCGACAGCAGCAGCTTCATGCCGGTCGGTACGCGCGAGCCCAGCAGCGACAGCACGCCGAGGGCGAAGGCGATGTCGGTCGCCGTCGGCACCGCCCAGCCACGCATCGCCGCGGCGTCGCCCTGGTTGAGCGCGGTGAACAGCAACGCCGGGACCGCGACGCCGGCGCAGGCACAGACCAGCGGCAGCACCAGCTGATCGCGCCCGGCCAGCTGGCCGGTCAGCGCCTCGCGCTTGATCTCCAGCGACACCAGCAGGAAGAACACCGCCATCAGTCCGTCGTTGATCCACAGCAGCAGCGGCTTGGCAATCCGCAGCTCGCCGAACACCACCGCGACCGGCAGCTCGCGGAAGCCGTCGTAGAACTCCTCCAGCGGCGAATTGGCGCACAGCAGCGCCAGCAGCGCCGCGGCGATCAGCAGGATGCCGCCGGCCGCTTCGAGGCGCAGGAAGTCGCCCAGCGCCTGCAGCGCGCGCGCCGGCAGGGAGCGGGGTCCGCGCGCAGCGGAAGGGTTCGGACTCATGGGCGACAGTCTAGCAATGCGTCATCCCGGGCCAGGACGCCAATCCCGACGCAGCCTGGCCGCGCTAGTGCGCAACCGCGTACAGCTCGAACAGCAGCCAGGCCAGGAATGCGAGCACCAGCACGCCGCCCTCGGCCCTGGCGATGCGCAGGTCGCCCTTGAGCATCGGGTACAGCACCAGCGCGAACGCCAGGGCGGCCGGGACTTCGAAGCGCACGAACGACGCCGGCAGCGGCAACGGCCGCCACGCCGCCATCCCGCCGACGATCAGCAGCAGGTTGAAGACGCTCGATCCCACCACGTGGCCGAGCACCATGTCGCCCTGGCCACGACGCGCCGCGGCGATCGCCGCGGCGACTTCCGGCAGCGCGGTGCCGATCGCGACCACGATCAGGCCGGTCAGCAGCGGCGCAAACCCCAACCCGGCGCCGATCACCGGCGCGTGCTGCACCACCAGCCGCGCGCCGTAGTACAGCAGCACCGCCGCCAGCACGAAGCGCAGCAGGTTCAGCCAGAGCGCGCCGCGGGTGGCGACAAAACCGCCCAGCGCCGCGTGCACCTCGGCGCTTTCGCCGCGGCTGCGCGCCAGCATCCACGCCAGCGCCGCGACGAACAGCGCCAGCAGCACCACGCCTTCCACGCGCGACAGCATGCCGTCGAGCGCGAACACCACCAGCAACAGGCTGCCCGCGACGAAGCTGAGCAGCAACGGCAGCAGCGCGCGCCAGCGCACCAGCAGCGGTGCCACCAGCGCGGCCGCGCCCAGGGTCAGGCCGAAGTTGACGACGTTGCTGCCGACCGCGTTGCCCAGCGCCAGCGACTGGCTGCCGACCCACGTCGCGCGCAGGTTGACCGCCAGCTCCGGCAGCGAGGTGGCGAACGCCACCAGCAGCACCCCGGTGGCGAACGCCGACAGCCCCAGCCGCTGCGCCAGCCCCGAGGCGCCCTTGACGATCGAGTCGCCGCCCAGCGCCAGCAGCAGCAGTCCGAGCAGGAAGAAACCGAGCGCAGCCGCCATGTCGTGCTCCTGTCCGTTGCGATGGCCGATTCTATGCCGTGGCCGGGGCAGTCGCCGTGGCCCAGGCACGGCTTCGCCCGGCGGGCGCCCCGCCTCAGGGCGCGAAGTGCCTGCGCAGGTCCGCCCAGCAGGCCTGGTAGTCGCGCTGCCGGTGTGCGGCCTCCAATGCCTGCCGCGTCGTCCGGATCACCGCGCGGGTTTCGAACATGATGGCCATGGTGTCGGCGATGACATCCGGCTTCGACAGGTCGGCATGGCTCGCCTTCTCGAAGGTCGCCGCGTCCGGGCCGTGCCCGGTCATGCAGTTGTGCAGCGACGCGCCGCCGGGCGCGAAACCTTCCGCCTTGGCGTCATAGGCGCCGTACACCAGGCCCATGAACTCGCTGGCGATGTTGCGGTGGAACCACGGCGGCCGGAACGTGTCCTGCGCCACCAGCCAGCGCGGCGGGAAGATCGCGAAATCCAGGTTGCCCACCCCGGGCGTATCCGAGGGCGAGGTCAGCACCAGGAAGATCGACGGATCCGGATGGTCATGGCTGATCGAACCGATGGTGTTGAAGCGGCGCAGGTCGTACTTGCAGGGCGCGTAGTTGCCGTGCCAACCGACCACGTCCAGCGGCGAATGGCCGATGTCTGCGCGCCACAGGTGGCCCTGGAACTTGGCCACCAGTTCGAAGTCGCCCTCGAGGTCTTCGTAGGCCGCGACCGGATACAGGAAGTCGCGCGCCGCGGCGAGGCCATTGCTGCCGATCGGACCGAGGTCGGGCAGGCGCAACTGCGCGCCGAAGTTCTCGCAAACGTAGCCGCGGGCCGCGCCGTCCGGCAGCTCCACGCGGAAGCGCACGCCGCGCGGGAGGATCGCGATCTCCTGCGGCTCGACCTCGAGCACGCCCAGCTCGGTGGCGATGCGCAACCGCCCCTGCTGCGGCACGATCAGCAGCTCGCCGTCGGCATCGTAGAAAAAGCGCCCGGCCATCGACTTGTTGGCGGCGTACAGGTGGATGCCGATGCCCTGCATCGCCGCCGCCGAGCCGTTGCCGGCCATGGTGAACAGGCCGTCGACGAAATCGGTCGGCGCCTGCGGCAGCGGCAACGGGTCCCAGCGCAACTGCTCCGGGGTCACCGGGCCATCGCCGAAGTCGTTGTGGAACGATCTGGCGCCGGCGAACGGCGTGAACGACCCATGCATCGCCGCCGGCCGGATCCGGTACAGCCAGCTGCGCCGGTTCTCGCCGCGCGGCGCGGTGAACGCGGTGCCGGTCAGCTGCTCCGCGTACAGTCCATGCGCAACGCGCTGCGGCGAATTTCGCCCCACCGGCAGCGTGCCGGCCATCGCCTGCGTCTCGAACGAGTTCCCGAATCCAGACTGGTATTCCATCGCCGCTCCGAAGCGTTGTGTGCGGGAACCGCCGTTACAGGACGCCGCGACGGATCTGGTCGCGCTCGATCGATTCGAACAGGGCCTGGAAGTTGCCCTCTCCGAAACCCTCGTTGCCCTTGCGCTGGATGATCTCGAAGAAGATCGGGCCGAACGCGTTCTGGGTGAAGATCTGCAGCAGCTTGCGCGATTTCGTCTCCATGTCCGCGTCGATCAGGATCGCATTGCGGCGCAGCCGCTCGACGTCCTCGCCGTGGTTGGGCACGCGCTGGTCGATCACGTCGAAATAGGTGTCGGGCGTATCCAGGAAGGCGACGCCGGCCTCGCGCATCGCCTCGACGGTCGCATAGATGTCGTCGGTGAACAGCGCGATGTGCTGGATGCCCTCGCCCTTGTATGCGCGCAGGTACTCGTTGATCTGCGACTTCTCGTCGCTGGACTCGTTGAGCGGGATGCGCACGATCCCGTCCGGCGCGGTCATCGCCTTGGACAGCAGGCCGGTCTTGGCGCCCTTGATGTCGAAGTAGCGGATCTCGCGGAAGTTGAACAGCTTCTCGTAGTACTCCGACCACCTGGCCATGTTGCCCAGGAACAGGTTGTGGGTCAGGTGGTCGATGAAGGTCAGGCCGAAGCCCTTCGGCTCCTGGTCCGCGCCCTGCAGCGGCAGGAAGTCGGCGTACAGGTCGGCGCGGCCGTCGTCGACCAGGTACAGCATGCAGTCGCCGATGCCCTTGATGATCGGCGTGTCGACCGCGGCGGTCTCCGGCTTGTGGTCGATCTTCTCGCCGCCGTTGGACAGCACGTGCGCGAGGACTTCCGCCGTCGGCTTGCGGAAGCGGATCGCGAAGCCGCACGCCGACGGCCCGTGCTCGCGCGCGAAATCCGCGGCGAAGGAATCCGGATCCTCGTTGAGCAGGAAGTTGATCGTGCCCTGGCGGTACCGGGTGATGTTGCGCGACTTGTGCTGGGCGACCGCGGAAAAACCCAGGCTCTGCAGGTAGCTGCGCATCGCGTCGGCCTGGCCGGCAGGCGCCGCGAACTCGACGAATTCGAAGCCGTTGATCCCCATCGGGTTGTCGAAGGTGGTGACGGTCATGCCGAGGTTGGGCTGTGCGCTCATGGGGGACTCCGGATGCGGCGGGTTGGACGGGATGATGCGCCGCCGCTTGCGCATGGCGGGTCGTCGTTATAGTTTCATATGTAACCATTTGCAAGCCGCAGCGCCGCATGCCCGCCCACGCCCAGCGCCCACCACGCATCGCCGCTTCCGCCCAGGCCCAGCCCGGAGCGCTGGAGCTCGAGCGCTTCCTGCCCTATCGCCTGAGCGTGCTTTCCAACCGGATCAGCGACGCCATCGCCCGCGATTACTCGCGGCGCTTCGCGCTCGGCGTCACCGAATGGCGGGTAATGGCGGTGCTCGGGCGCTGGCCGGGGCTGAGCGCCAGCCAGGTCGCGCAGCGCACGGCGATGGACAAGGTCGCGGTGAGCCGCGCGGTCGCGCGCTTGCTGGAAGCCGGGCGGCTATCGCGCGTCGCCGATGCCGGCGACCGCCGTCGCGCGCTGCTGCGCCTGTCACCGGAAGGCCAGGCGATCCACGACCAGGTGGTACCACGGGCGCGCGAATTCGAAAGCCGCGTGCTCGACGGCATCGCCCCGGCGCAGCGCGAACTGCTGTTCGGCCTGCTCGATCGCCTCGACGAACTGGAACTGCGCGCCGAGTCGGCCTGACCGCAGCGGCGTCCACGCCGGGAGGCTGTGAAAGAGGTATTCCCGGCCGGAGATGGGGTTTTTGCACCTCACGCCTTGCGGCGACCTGACGGGCCCGGCGTCCCGGCCATCCGCAACGTGAGCTCGCAAGGCCGCGGGCCCAAGAAGAACGGCGGCCCCGGGGCCGCCGCTCCTCCCGCATCGATGCGCGACGGGGCTACTTCACGCCATGCATCAGCTTCTGGATCAGCGGCGCGATCAGGAACAGCAGCACGCCCGAGCCGATCAACGCCCAGAAACCGAAGGTGTAGCCCGACAATGCCGAATCGGTGGTCATGCCGGTCTCGCCACTGACCGCGCCGGCGAAGATGCCCGACAGGTTGTTGCCGATGCCGGTGGACAGGAACCAGCCACCCATGCCGAAGCCGACCAGCCGCACCGGCGCCAGCTTGGTCACCATCGACAGCCCGATCGGCGACAGGCACAGCTCGCCGATCGACTGGATCACGTAGACCATGAACAGCGTCCAGAACGGGATCTTGCCGGCGTCGCTGACCAGGCTCGACAGCGCGAACATCAACAGCAGGAAGGCCAGGCCGTTGAAGATCAGGCCGAGGCCGAACTTGCGCGGGATCGACGGATTGTTGCGGCCAAGCTTGATCCAGATCCAGGCGATGACCGGCGCCAGGGCCAGGATCGCGATCGAGTTCACCGACTGGAACCAGGCGTTGGGGAACACGAAGCCGCCGGGCCCGAACAGGTCCCGGTCGACGATCTTGTCGGCCAGGAAGGTGAACGAGCTGCCGGCCTGCTCGAAGAACATCCAGAACAGCACGTTGAAGGCGAAGATGATCAGCATCGCGATCACCTTGTCGCGCTGCACCTTGCCTTCGCGCACGCCTTCCACCATGAGCAGGCCGCACAGGCCGACGAACATCGCGGTCAGGATCCACTGCAGCACGCCGGCGCCAACCGACAGCAGGAAATACACCACCGGGATCGCCAGCAGCGAGCCGATGAACACGAACAGCACCTTGCGCTTGCCGGCACTGCCTTCTTCCGGCGGCCGGCCGATGTCCTGCAGCAACCGGCGGCCGAACCAGAACCAGACCAGGCTGATCAGCATGCCGATGCCCGAGGCGATGAACACGTACTTGTACTCGGGCATCGCCTCGGTGCCGAACACGCGGTTGGCGAGCATGCCGGTCAGGATCGGGGCGATGAAGGCGCCGGCGTTGATGCCCATGTAGAACAGGGTGAAGCCCGAATCGCGGCGCTCGTCGCCGACCGCGTAGAGATGGCCGACCATGGTCGAGATGTTCGGCTTGAACATGCCGTTGCCGACCACGATCGTGGCCAGGCCCAGGGTGAACACCTGCGAATTCGGGATCGCGATCATGAACAGGCCCGCGGCCATGATCACCGCGCCCAGCAGGATCGAGCGCTGGTAGCCCAGCACCCGGTCGGCGATGTAGCCGCCGAAGATCGCGCCGGCGTAGACCAGCGCCAGGTAGGCGCCATAAGTGCGGCTGGCGGGCTCCTCGCCGCTGGCGTCGCCGCCGTGGAACTGGGCGACGATGTACAACACCAGCGCCCAGCGGATCCCGTAGAACGCGAAGCGTTCCCAGAACTCGGTCATGAACAGCATCCACAGCGGACGCGGATGGCCCATGACCTGCTTGAACTCCGGAATCGGTGCGGCCGGCGTCGGTGTGCTTGCGGCTCCGCTCATGCGGTCTTCCCCTGTCGGTCGTTCGGAATGAAGCCCGGCGCGGCATGCGCGGACCGGGGCGAGGATGTCCGACCGATGCAACCCGCGTCAAACGCGGCGGATCATGCTGCTATGCAACATCCCCCGCCGGAGGCGATGAATAGGCGCCACCGGGGCCGATCTGGGTGCGCACCTCGAACAGTTCCGGGAAGAACGTCAGCTCCAGGGCCTGTTTCAGGAAGCCGACGCCGGACGAACCGCCGGTGCCGCGGCGGAAACCGATGATCCGCATCACCGTGCGCATGTGGCGGAAGCGCCACAGCTGGAACTGCGTTTCCAGGTCGACCAGGTCCTCGCACAGGTGATAGGCCTGCCAGTAAGCGTCGGTGTCCTCGTAGATGCGCTCGAACACCGGCAGCAGGGCGGGGTCGGACACGTGCGGCTGCGACCAGTCGCGCTGCACGTGCGCCGCCGGCACCGCATGGCCGTGGCGGGCGAGGTAGCGCAACGCCTCGTCGTAAAGGCTCGGCGCCTCCAGCGCGTCGCGCAGGGTCGCGCAGCCCGCCTCGTCGTGCGCGAACACCTTCAGCATCGCCGCGTTCTTGTTGCCGAGCAGGAACTCGACGGTGCGGTACTGCAGCGACTGGAAGCCCGACGAGGGCCCGAGGATCTCGCGGAATTCCATGTATTCCGACGGCGTCAGCGTTTCCAGCACCGACCACATGTCCGTGAGCTGGCGCAGCACGACCTTGCAGCGCGCGAAGATCTTCTGGCACGGCCCGAGGTCGTCGCCGCGCAGGTGTCCGAGCGCGGCCTGGAGCTCGTGGATCAGCAGCTTCAGCCACAGCTCCGAGACCTGGTGCTGGACGATGAACAGCAGTTCGTCGTGGTGCGGCGGGCTGGACAATGGCTGCTGCGCCGACAGCAGCCGGTCCAGGCGCAGGTAGCCGCCGTAGGTCATGCGCCCGGACAGGTCGGTGTGGATGCCGGCCTCGAGCGGCCGTTGGTTGCGATCGATGCTCATGCCGCCAGTTTCGCACGCGGCCGGGGCGGCGACGCCTGATCCGGGTCAAGCCCAGGGGGCAGCCGCGGGACCGGCCGGCGGGCGCCGGTCCCGGCCGATTCGTTATCATGGCGGTTCTGCCGCTACCGGGCCCGACCGCATGACCGTCGCCGCGCAATTCGAGATCGAATACCTGCAATACCTCGGGCCGGACGGCAAGCCGGTGGCCGAGCTGCCGCAGGCCTTCCGCGACCCTGCCACGCTGCTGCCGCTGTTCAAGCAGATGCTGTACGTGCGCACCTTCGACACCAAGTCGATCGCGCTGCAGCGCACCGGCAAGCTGGGCACCTATGCCGCGTGCCTCGGCCACGAGGCGACCCACGTCGGCATCGGCGCCTCCATGCGCCCCGAGGACGTGTTCGCCCCCAGCTACCGCGAATACGGCGCGCAGTTCATGCGCGGCGTGCGCCCGCGCGAAGTGCTGCTGTACTGGGGCGGCGACGAGCGCGGCAACGACTTCCAGGGCCCGAAGAACGACTACCCGTGGTGCGTGCCGATCTCGACCCAGTGCCTGATGGCCTCCGGCGCGGCGCTGTCGTTCAAGCTGCGCAAGCAGGACCGGGTGGCGGTGGCCTGTTGCGGCGACGGCGGTTCGTCGAAGACCGACTTCTACGCCGCGCTGAACTCCGCCGGTGCCTACAGCCTGCCGCTGGTGCTGTGCGTGATCAACAACGGCTGGGCGATTTCCGTACCTCGCGCAGCGCAGACCGGCGCGCAGACGCTGGCGCAGAAGGGCATCGCCGGCGGCCTGCACTGCCTGCAGGTGGACGGCAACGACCTGGTCGCGGTGCTCGAGGCGATGCGCCGCGCGACCCTGCGCGCGCGCAACGGCGAGGGCGGCAGCGTGATCGAATTCATGACCTACCGCCTGCACGACCACACCACCGCCGATGACGCCCGCCGCTACCGCGGCGAGGACGAGGTCAAGGCGGCCTGGACGCGCGAGCCGATGCTGCGCCTGCGCCAGTACCTCACCGATGCCAAGCTTTGGGACGAGGCGCAGGAAAAAGCCTGGCTGGAGGAATGCGGCCGCCTGGTCGACATCGAGATCAACGCCTACCTGGAAACCAAGGTGCAACCGGTCGAGGCGATGTTCGACTACCTCTACGGCGATCCACCGCCGGACCTGCTGGCGCAGCGCGCAGCCGCCATCGCACTGGACAAGGCTGCACTGGAGAAGCGCAATGGCTGAGCAGGCATCCACCGCGACCCCGATCACCCTGATCGAGGCCATCACCCAGGCGCTGGCCTACGAGATGCGCAACGACCCGGCGGTGCTGGTGCTGGGCGAGGACGTGGGCGTCAACGGCGGCGTGTTCCGCGCCACCGCCGGGCTGTCGGCGACCTTCGGCCCCGAACGCGTGCTCGACACGCCGCTGGACGAAACCACCATCGCCGGCCTCACCGTCGGCATGGCCTCGCAGGGCATGAAGCCGGTGGCCGAGGCGCAGTTCGACGGCTTCATGTACCCGATGGTCGACTTCATCGTCTGCCACGCCGCGCGCATGCGCTACCGGACCCGCGGCCGCCTGACCTGCCCGATGGTGCTGCGCGTGCCGTGGGGCGGCGGCATCCGCGCGCCGGAACACCACAGCGAGGCCAACGAGTCGATCTTCACCAACGTGCCCGGGCTGCGGGTGGTGCTGCCGTCCTCTCCGGCGCGGGCCTACGGACTGCTGCTGGCCGCGATCCGGGACCCGGACCCGGTGATCTTCATGGAGCCCAAGCGCATCTACCGCCAGTACAAGGAGCTCGTGCCCGACGACGGCGAGGCGCTGCCACTGGACGTGTGCTACGTGCTGCGCGACGGCAGCGACATCACCCTGGTGACCTGGGGCGCGCAGGTGAAGGAAACGCTGGAGGCCGCCGACGCCCTGGCGAAGGACGGCATCAGCGCCGAGGTCATCGACGTCGCCACGCTGACGCCGCTGGATTTCCCCACCATCGCCGAGTCGGTCGCCAAGACCGGGCGCTGCGTGATCGTGCACGAAGCGGCCAAGACCGCCGGCTTTGGCGCCGAGATCGCGGCACGCCTGGCCGAGGAATGCATGTACGACCTGGTCGCCCCGGTCGAGCGCGTGACCGGTTACGACACCCACATCCCGCTGTTCCGCCTGGAAATGAAATACCTGCCAAGCGTGGACAAGATCGTCGCCGCGGTGAAGCGGGCGATGGCCCACGCCTGACCAGCCGCTTCCGTGCGGCGCCGGGATCCGGCGTCCCCGGCCCTCCTGGATCCCCAACCACCAAAGTCGCTGGAGTCCCGCCTTGGCAGGAATGACGGCAACAGCAAGAGCGAGAACACCATGAGCAAGCAATTCCTGCTTCCAGACCTCGGCGAAGGCCTGCCCGACGCGACCATCGTCGAGTGGTACGTCAAGGTCGGCGACATCATCCGCCTGGACGAGAACCTGGTGTCGATGGAAACCGCGAAGGCGGTGGTCGACGTGCCCTCGCCGGTGAGCGGCAAGGTGCTGAAGCTGGCCGGTGGCGCCGGCGACGTGATCGTGACCGGCACCATGCTGGCCGAGTTCGAGGTCGATCCCTCGCTGCCGCAGCGCGCCGAGGGCCAAGACACCGGCCATCACCACGGCGCCCCGGCGCCGGCCGTGGAAACCCACGGCGGCGCGGGCCAGCCCGCGTCCGCGCCCAAGGGAGACGTGATCGCGTCAGACGATGGCGGCGCGATTTCCGACGACGGCGAGCCGGCCGCCAAAGGCCATGCCGATGGTGCCGCGGGCAAGCGCGACGACGCCGGCACCGTGGTCGGCGCGATGCAGTCTTCCGACGCGGTCCGCAGCGAAGCCGCAGTCGCGGTCGGCGGGGTCAAGGCGATGCCGGCGGTGCGCGCGATGGCGCGCAAGCTCGGCGTCGACATCGCCCTGGTGCGCGCCAGCGGCACCGACGGCACGGTGACGATGGACGACGTCAAGCGCGCAGCCGCCGATGGTTCGGCCAGGCCCGGGACCGCGCCGAAGGCGTCGGCGGCCGACATGCGTGCGCACTTCGAGACCACGCGCGCGCCGGCCGTGGCCGCGCAGCGCAGCACGCTGTCGCAGGCCGGCAAGCCGATGCGCACGCAGCCGCCGGGCGTCGCCGCGACCGGCCAGCCGGAACAGCTCAAGGGCGTCCGCCGCAACATGGCGCGGGTCATGGCCGGCGCGCACGCGCAGGTCGTGCCGACCACGCTGTGCGACGACGCCGACCTGCACGCCTGGATCGGCAAGCAGGACATCACCGCGCGCCTGATCCGCGCGATCGTCGCGGCCTGCAAGGCAGTGCCGGCGCTCAACGCCTGGTTCGACGGCGACAAGCTGGTGCGCACGATGCATCCCCACGTCGACATCGGCATCGCCGTGGACACCGAGGACGGCCTGTTCGTGCCGGCGCTGCGCAACGCCGACATGCTCGACGCCAACGGCGTGCGTGCCGCGATCGGGCGCCTGCGCGCGCAGGTCGAGGACCGCAGCATTTCCGCGACCGAACTGTCGGGCTACACCATCTCGCTGTCGAACTTCGGCATGTTCGCCGGCCGCTACGCGACCCCGGTGGTGGTGCCGCCGACGGTCGCGATCGTCGGTGCCGGCAAGCTCTCCCACGACGTGGTCGCGGTGATGGGCGGGATCGAGGTGCACCGGCGCATGCCGATCTCGCTCACCTTCGACCATCGCGCCGCCACTGGCGGCGAGGCGGCGCGCTTCCTCAAGGCGTTGCTGGACGACCTGGCACGCCCGAACTGACCTGACCATCATTCCCGCGCAGGCGGGAATGGCAACGCCGCGGAGGATGCCCATGCCGCACCGCAGTCGCCTGGCCGGCTTCATCATCGATTGCAACACCGGCGACCTCGATGCCGCAACGGACTTCTGGTCGCAGGCACTGGGTTGCAGCATCGCCGATCGCGACGCCGGCGACGACAGCGCCCAGTACCAGATGCTGGGGGACACTCCCGGGGACCTGCACATCGAAGTGCAGAAGGTCGATCACGCTTCGCGCGTGCACCTGGACATCGAGTCCGACGACATCGACGCGGAAGCCGCCAGGCTGGAACGACTGGGCGCGAAGAAGGTCGCATTCGTGAAGCGGTGGTGGGTGATGGAAGCCCCCACCGGCCAGCGCTTCTGCGTGGTGCGCATGCAGCACCCGGAACAAGGCGCCCCGCCCACCGAGTGGCCCTAACGCTTGAGTAGAGCCCGGCGGACGAAGACCGCGATGCCCAGCGCCAGCAGGTAGACGCCATAGCCGGCCGAGGTGGCCAGGATCTGCGGCCACATCCGCCCGTGCTGGCGGTCGGCGTAACCGTGCGACCACCGCAGGGTCGCGATGAAGGCCAGCAGGGAGAGAAGCAGCGCGGCGATGTCGAATAGCCGGCGCCTGGCATCGCGCGGCTGCCGTGGATAGACCCAGAACAGCACCGACAGGATCAGGAACCACGGCGCGAACAGGATCAGCGCCAGGTCCGGCATGCCGGACAGGTTCATGCCTTGGCGTCTTCCGCCGCGCGCAACGCGTCCAGCGCCGCCCGCACCGCGGCGTGGTCGGCGCCCTCGCCCAGGGCGACATCGGCATCGGCGCCTGCGAATCCATCGCGGCGCAGCACGCCGATGCGCGCGCCGGCCTCCTTCGGCGAGTCGAAGGCGCGGCTCTGCAGCAGCACGCGCTCGCCATCGACCAGCTTGAACCGGAAGCGGCCGTCGGCTTCCCGATACTGCTTGAACGCCGGCAGCGCGGCCTGCGCCTGCTTGACCGGGGCAGTGCTGGCCACGCGCTCCCCCAGCTCGCGCAAGCCGACCGCCGCGCGCAGTTCCCGCAGGAACGGCGTCGCGTACTGCGTGCGCAACGCCTGGGCACCATCGCGCAGCTGCTGTTCGATCCGCTGCGGATGCGCGACCAGCGCCTCGTACTTCTCCCGCAACGGCGCGACCTCGGCGTCGACGCGCTCGAACAGCTCCTGCTTGGCGTCGCCCCAGCCGATGCCGTCGGCATAGGCCGCGCGCATCGCCTGCGTTTCCTCCGCGCTGGCGAACGCCTGGTAGAGCTGGAACAGCGCCGACCCTTCGGTGTCCTTGGGCTCGCCCGGGGCACGCGAATCGGTGACGATCGAGAAGATCAGTTTCTTGAGCTGCGCGGGCGGCGCGAACAGCGGGATCGTGTTGTCGTAGCTCTTGCTCATCTTGCGACCGTCCAGGCCAGGCAACGTCGCCACCTGCTCCTCGATCGCCGCCTCGGGCAAGGTGAAATGGTCGCCGTACAGGTGGTTGAAACGCTGCGCGAAGTCGCGCGCCATCTCGATGTGCTGCACCTGGTCGCGACCGACCGGCACCTTGTGGGCGTTGAACAGCAGGATGTCGGCGGCCATCAGCACCGGATACATGAACAACCCCGCGGTGATGCCGGCATCGTCGTCCTCGCCACCCTCGCGGTTGCGGTCGACCGCGGCCTTGTAGGCGTGCGCGCGGTTGAGCAGGCCCTTGCCGGCGACGCAGGTCAGCAGCCACGTCAGTTCGGTGGCCTCGGGGATGTCGCTCTGGCGGTAAAAGCGCACATGGTCGGGCTCCAGCCCGCAGGCGAGCCACGCGGCGGCGATCTCCAGGGTCGAACGCTGCACGCGCTCGGGCTCCTGCACCTTCACCAAGGCATGGTAGTCGGCGAGGAAGTAGAAGCTCTCGACGCCCGGCGCGCGGCTGGCGGCGATCGCCGGCCGGATCGCGCCCACATAGTTGCCGAGGTGCGGGGTCCCGGAGGGGGTGATGCCGGTAAGGACGCGGATCTGGGGCATGGCAGGCGCGATCGCGCGCGGCTCGAGGTGCGGATGCGCCAGTTTACCGGAGCGGCCAACCCCACCGGCGGTACTGGTGCGTTCCATGCCGGGTCCCTCCCGGAGATGCCGCCATGATCCGCAAGTTGTTGCTGTTGTCCGCCGTGCTGCTGGCCGCCGCCTGGCGCCCCGCCGCCGCACGCCCGCTGGTGGACTTGTCCGTGGTCGATCGCGACGACGGCCAGGCCTTGCCCGAATACCGCGCCCGCGGCGAAACCTGGATCGCCGGCACTCCCGGGCATCGCTACGCCGTGCGCCTGGCCAACCGCAGCGACGAGCGCGTGCTGGTGGTGTTGTCGGTCGACGGCGTCAATGCCGTCAGCGGCCAGGATGCCGATCCCGGGCAGGCCGGCTACGTGCTCGGCCCATGGGAAACCGCGGAGATCGCCGGCTGGCGCAAGTCGCTCGACGACATCGCGCAGTTCGTGTTCACCGACCTGCCCGATTCCTACGCCGCGCGCACCGGGCGACCCGACAACGTCGGCGTGATCGGGATCGCGGTGTTCCGCGAACGCCGCGTGTACCCGCCGCGTTACCCGCGCTACGCGCCCCCGGTCGCCGATGCCACGCGCGAAAGCAGCGCCGCCGCCAAGGCCGCCGCCCCGGCCGCGGAATCGTCAGCCGCCGATTCCGCGTACGGTGGCGTGGCCCGCCAGTCCATCGGCACCGGTCACGGCGCGCGCGAATGGGCGCCGGTGGGCAGCACCAGTTTCATGCGCGCCAGCAGCCGTCCGGCGCAGCTCACGCAAATGCGCTACGACGACCACGCCAGCCTGGTGGCCCTCGGCGTCGTCCCGCCGCCGCACCCGCGCTATCCGTATCCGCAGGTTCCGCGCGCGTTCCCGCAGGGCTTCGTCCCCGATCCGCCGCGCTGGTGAGTGCGCGAACGACGAGGGGCCGGCACGTGCCGGCCCCTCGCCTGTTGCCCAGTCGCTGCGCGCCGGGGCGCGCACCCGGGTCATGAATTCAAGGTGCGCTCGAAGTCGCGCACTTCGGTTTCCGCGCGGTCCCGGTCCCAGCCGTACTGTTCCTGCAGCTTGCCCGCGAGGTACTGGCTGTCGCCCTGCTGGCGGTCGAACACGTCGTCCGTGAGCTTGCCCCACTTCTGCTGCGCCTGCCCTTTGAGCTGGGTCCACTTGCCGGCAATGATGTCCTTGTTCATGCGTTGAATCCTCTTTCCGGGGGGAATCCGGCAACCCGTTCCGCGGTGCGGGATGCGCAACCGCGATGCTTCTGGATGCCGGACCTGCAGTGTGCCGGCGGGCATGTTGCAGGGCGATCAATATTCCGTTGCGTGGAACCAATCTTTCCTTCGCATCGCGCGTTCAGTTCGCACATCGGCCGGCGCACAGGACACGCGCACGAAAAAAAGGCGGGCCGGGATCGCTCCCGGCCCGCCGTGCATCCCTGCCGGCATGTCCTATGCCGTTTCCTCCATCGTCAGCAATTGCCTTCGACGCTGTCGGTGCAATCCTTGGCGGTGTCCTGGATGGAATCGCCGGCCGATTCCATGTCCTTGCCGACGCCTTCGACCGTGTGGCAGGCCGCCAGCGAGCCGAGGGACATCATCGAAAGAAGCATCATCGCCATCAGTTTCCGGTTGATACGCATCGGTCTCTCCTGTGTCGTGGCAGCGAGCGGCGGACGCCGTCGTGACGCACATGGAAGCGGCTGGGGCGTGAAATCCGCGTCTATTCCGAATCCTGCCCATGGCATTCGTTCAGCGCGGCAACCGCCCGGCCTGTCAGTCGCGCATCAGCGTCGACTTGCCGAACAGGCTTTCGACCAGGTCGACTGCAAGCCGCGCGGTCTGGTTGCGGGTATCGAGCATCGGGTTGAGCTCGACGATGTCGAGCGAACCCAAGCGTCCGCTGTCGGCGATCATCTCCATCACCAGTTGCGCTTCGCGGTAGTTGGGGCCTCCGGGCACCGTGGTGCCGACGCCCGGGGCGATGCTCGGGTCGAGGAAGTCGACGTCGAAGCTGACGTGCAGGTGGGTGTCGGCATCGACGCCCGCGAGCGCTTCCTCCATCGTGCGCTTCATCCCGACTTCGTCGATGTAGCGCATGTCGTAGACGTCCAGGCCATGTTCCTTGACCAGGCGTTTCTCGCCCTCGTCGACCGAGCGGATCCCGATCTGCCGCACCTGCGCAGCCGCCACCGACGGCACGCTACCGCCGAGCGAGGTCAACACGTCGGGTCCGATCCCGCACAGGCAGGCCACGGGCATGCCGTGGATGTTGCCCGAGGGCGTGACTTCGTGGGTATTGAAGTCGGCGTGCGCATCCAGCCACAACACGCGCAGCTGCTTGCCGGTTGCACGGCAATGGTTGGCAACCGCGGTGATCGACCCGATCCCGAGACAGTGGTCCCCGCCCATCAGGATCGGCAGGCGGCCGTCGCGCAGTTCCGCGGCGACCGCCTCCATCACCGTGCGGTTCCAGGCCACCACCTGGTCGAGATGGCGATAGCCATCGACCGGCCCCAGCCAGGGATTGCGTGGGCCATCGAGGTTGCCGCGATCGGCGACATCGACGCCACGCGCGGCCAGCGCCTCGCCGAGGCCGGCGATGCGCAACGCGTCGGGCCCCATCAGCGCGCCACGATCGCCAGCACCGATATCGGTGGGCGCGCCGATCAGTGAAACGGGAGGATAGCGTCGGCTCATGTTCGGCTCCTGGTGCGTTCGCGGCATGTGGCCGCGCGGCTGCGGCGTCGACTGGACGGCCTGCGGTGATGCGACTTGGTGCCGGCACCCGGATTCGAACTGGGGACCTACCGCTTACAAGGCGGTTGCTCTACCAACTGAGCTATGCCGGCATGGCGGCCGCATTCTAGCGCAGCGGCAGCGTGCGCCCGGCCACCGCCATGTGCCGGTGGCAACGGACTACGGCAGGCGCGCACAGTCCAGCGGTTCGCGCCGCGTCGCCGACGCGGCCGCCTGCGCACGCGCAGCATCGAAGCCGGCTGCCGCGCCGATGTCCAGCCAGGTCGTCGCGTCGCCATCGACCAGTGGTTCGGCGCGCGCCGGAAACCCGGCCGCGACCAGCGCCGACACGCGGTCGCGCGCCGCGCTTTCGCTGCCGTAGCGGCCAAGCGCGATGGCGTTCGCGTCCGTGCCCTCGTGCAGCACGAAGTAGTCGCTGAAGCCGGCGGCGGCGATGCGCCGGGCCATGGCCTGCGCCGCGTCCCGGGTCGGCATTGGCGCCAGGTATACGCGCCAGCCGCGCGCCTGCGCAGGCTGGGTGCGGGACACGATGCGCTGCACCAGCGGTTGCAGGCGCGCTCGCGCCGCAGCGGCCGCGGCGACATCGGCGTAGGGGCCGAAACTGAAGCACTGCGTGGTTGCGGCAGCGGCATCACCCGCAGCCGACGCGGGCGCGGGCACTGGTGCGCGGGGCCTGTGTTTCGGCCGCTGCTGCACTGGCACTTCGCGCAGCAGCTGCAGCCGCACGACGCCCTCGGGTTGCGCCGCGACCGGCGCTGGAGGCGCGGCGCGCAGCGCCCACCATGCGGCGACGCCGACATTGAGCACAAGCAGCAGGACGATCAGCGCACGCGCGAGCATGCCGCGATTCTAATCGAGCGGTTCATGCCGGCGGGGTTGCCGGCGGTGCCGGCGCCGACGCGGATCTGGCGAGCGGCCAGCGCGATGGCTCCGGGCAATGTCATCGATCGGCGTGCGCCCAGCGCGCCAGGCCCTCGAGCACCAGCGCGGGCGCGTGCACCGCGGCGTCCAGGCGCGGCAGCAACGCATCCGCACCGCCACCATGCAGCAGCAGTCGCGGCCGCACGCCGAGCAGGCTTGCCGCGGCCTCCAGGCTGCCCGCGACCAGGCCGAGCGCCGCGCCCTCGCAACCCGATGCCAGGGCGTCGGCTGTGTCGTCGGCGAACTCGCGCCAGCGGCCGCCGGCGGCCGGCAGCTGCGGCGCGCGCGCATGCAGGGCCATGCGCATCAGCGCGGGCGACGGCGCGATGCGGCCGCCACGATGGCGCCCGTCCGCGTCGAGCAGGTCGAGGGTCAGCGCCGTGCCGACTCCCACCACCAGCGTCGCTTCCAGGCTGCGCGCGCGCGCGGCAAGCAGCGCGAGAAACCGGTCCACGCCCAGCCGCTGCGGCTGCGCATAGGCGATGCGCACGCCGTCGAAGGCGGCCTGCGTGCGTGCCATCGAAATGCGGCTGCAGCGACGCGCCAGTACCTCCAGCAACTGCACCGCCAGCGGCGGCGCTGCGACGCAGGCGATGCTGGCGCTGTCGCAGCGTCCGGGCAGCAGCTCCTCCCAGCCGGCGGCGAAGGCATTTCCGTCGTGGTCGATGGCGACGATGTCGCCGACGCCGCCCTCGCACAGGGGCGCGCACTTGAGGCGGCTGTTGCCGAGGTCGAACAGCCAAGCGCTCACGGCCGCGCCCTCATGCAGCGCGCACGCTGACTTCGCCGGCGTGGACGCTGTGCTCGACCGCGCCGATGCGCACGCGCAGCGCGCCGTCCGCCGCCAGCCCAAGGGCGTGCCCGCTGCGTGCGTCGCCGCCGTCGGCATGCAGCACCACCTCGCGCCCGGCCAGCGCGTCCAGCCGCGCATATCGCGGCAGGAACGGCGCCAGGCCATCGGCATCGAATTGCGCGAGGGCCGGCAACCAGTGCGCCAACACGCCCGCGGCGAGCGCGTTGCGCGACGGCGCGGCGCCGCCTGCCAGCGTGGCCAGGTCGGTCCACGGTTGCGCGATCGCGGCCGCGGCCGCGGCCGGCATCGCGACATTGAGCCCGAGCCCCAGCACCGCGCGCGCGGGTCCGGCGACCTCGCCGCCGCCTTCGACCAGCAGCCCGCCGAGCTTGCGCAACCGGCTGACGTCGGCGACGACCAGGTCGTTGGGCCACTTCAACCGCACGTCATCAAACCCCAGCGCGTGCAGCGCCTCGGCCGTCGCGACGCCGGCCACCAGGCTCAGGCCCGGCAGGCGCGCGAGCCCACCGCCGAACATCCGCGCCAGCGACAGGTAGAGGTTGGCCGCCAGCGGCGAGGCCCATGAGCGGCCACGGCGGCCGCGGCCACCGGTCTGGCGCTCGGCCAGCAGCACCGCCACGCCGGTGGACGGCGTCGCCCGGCGCAGCAGCTCGGCGTTGGTCGAATCCAGCGACCACGCGACTTCCAGTGCGGCAACTTCCTCGCGCTGCAGTGCCGGCAACTGCGCGAGGATCGCCGCGGCATCCAGCAGGTCCAGCAGCTGCGCCAGCGCGTAGCCACGGCCGGGGCGCACCTCGATGGCGATCCCGGCCTCGCGGAGGGCATTGATGCGCTTCCAGATCGCGGCCCGGGTCTGGTTGGCGCCCTGGGCCAGGGCCGCGCCGCTGGCGGGGCCCTGGATCAGGCGGGCGAGCAATTCGCGCTCGTTCATGCGTCGACGCGGCCGGCATGGCCCGGATCGAGGTGGCGGGCGGGTACGCGGGCGGGCGTGGGCGCGGGAACTTCGGGCATCCGGGCAGTCTGCCGGAAGCGGTCGACGAAATCTGCTGCGCCGCAGCATGCAACCTTCCACGGCCTGCCGGCATCCACGCTATAGTGCGCTGTCCCCGTCCGGTCAGTGCGTCCTCGCAGGATTGCCACCATGCCCGCTACGCGCCAGCTCCCCGGTTCCCGTTACCTGCTGCTGTGCCTGCTGCTGACGTCGGCCGGCGCGATGGCGGGTGCACGCGAAGTCCGCCTGCACGGTCCCAATGGCGATGGCGGCTGTCCCGATGCCGCGACTGCGGCAGCGCCCGCCGTCGCACCGGTCAAGGCCACCACGGCGCCCGCGCGCAGTGCCGGCAAGATCAAGCCGGTGATCACCGTGCGTGGTGGTGGCGGCGACGACAGCGGCACCAGCCACGCACCGCGCTGGCACAGCTTCCTCCCGGGGATGTTCCGCTGACCCGACCCTGCGCGGCCCTCGACCGCGCCAGCGCCGCATGTTCGACCTGATCCGCCGCCTGCGGCGCGAGCCCCGCCCGCTCGATCCCGAACTCTGGCGCGCCGCGCGCGCCGCCCTCCCATGGCTGCGTGCACTCGATGCCGAACGCGACGCCGCGCTCGCGGACCTGGCCGCGCATTTCCTCGCCAGGAAGACGATCACGCCACTGGCTGGCCTCGAGCTCGATCCGGGCCAGCGCGTGCAGCTGGCCGCACTGTGCTGCCTGCCGCTGCTGCGCTTCGGCAGCGAGGGCCTGCACGGCTGGTCGCAACTGCTGGTGTACCCGGACGCGTTCCGCGTGAATCGCAGCCATGTCGACGCCGCCGGCGTGCTGCACCAGTGGGACGACGAACTGATCGGCGAAGCCTGGGACGCCGGGCCGCTGATCCTGTCGTGGGCCGACGTGCAGGCCGACATCGCCGATCCCGCCGCCGGCTACTGCGTGGCCGTGCACGAAATGGCGCACAAGCTCGACGTGCTCGACGGCGCGCTCGACGGCACCCCGCCGCTGCCGCGTGCCTGGCAACGCGAATGGGCACGCGATTTCCAGCAGGCCTACGACGCGCTCGCCCGCGATGTCGACCGCGGCCGCCGCAGCAAGATCGACGCCTACGCAGCCGAGGCGCCCGAAGAGTTCTTCGCGGTGGCCAGCGAATACCACTTCAGCGATCCAGGCACCCTGAAACGCGCGATGCCGAAGGTGGCCGCGCACCTGGAACGGTTCTACGGGCCGTCGCCGCTGGCGTAGCCAACCAGACTTTCCTTGTTCCGGGCCTCGGAGAAGTCCCAGCGAACAACTGATGCCCGGCGGTCATGGGATATGTCGTGAATCCGTCCTGGAAGAGCGGATACCTGCGTGGAGGAAAGCAGGTGGCCTGTTATTCGCGGGACACGCCGCAAGTACGTCCCTCTAGGCTCTTCGGCGGCATCCATGCCGCCGACGGTCCCGCGAATAGCAGGCCACCAGCTTCACACAGTTGCCCGGCGCGTGGGGCGCAAGAGCAGCCAAGCCCACGCCGCCCAAGCTTGCGTGAGTCGCCGCCCGGCGGGCTGGGGGTGCGGAGAGCAGGCCATGGATGGCCTGCGACCCGACTTAGAGACAGGATGTCGTCAGGAGGGCGCAGCACCCCCAGCCCGCCGGGCGGCGACTCCGGCCGAAGCTCGGCATCGCATCAACCAAGATGTCGTGAGAAGAGCAGAGCGCCCCGTCGGGCGGCAACTCCCTCCGCACTCCGGGGAATGACCGAAGCAGCGACTACAACCCCGGCGGCAACACGACCTCGAAGCGCGCGCCACCCAGTTCCGGCGACGTGCGGACTTCGAGCTCGCCGCGATAGCTGCGCACGATGTCCTGCACGATCGCCAGGCCGATGCCGTGGCCCTGCACACGCTCGTCGCCGCGCACGCCGCGCTGCAACACCACGGCAACCTGCTCGGGCGGGATGCCGGGGCCGTCATCGTCGACCGCGAGCAGCAGGCCCGGGCGCCGGTTGGGCGCGGTGGCGCCGGGGCGGATCGTCAACAGCACCCGCGAACGCGCCCACTTGAACGCGTTCTCCAGCAGGTTGCCGAGCAGTTCCTGCAGGTCGCCGGGCTCACCATGGAAGCGCGCGTCCGGATCGATCTCGAATTCGCAGATCACGCCCTTGGTCGCGTAGATCTTTTCCAGCCCGCGCACGATCTGTTCGGCGTGCGGCTCGATCGCCACCGGGGCCGCGAACAGCTTGTGCCCGCCGGACGCTGCGCGCGCGAGCTGGTAGCCGACGAGGTCGTTCATGCGCCGCAGCTGGGTGGCGAAGTCCTCGCGCAACTCGGCCTCGCCGGCGTCGCTGTCCAGGCGCGTGCGCAGCACCGCCAACGGCGTCTTCAGGCTGTGGGCAAGGTCGGCCAAGGTGTTGCGCTGCCGCTCCAGGTTCTCGCGCTCGCTCTCCACGAAGGCGTTGATGCTGTCGGTCAGGGGCTCGAGTTCACGCGGATGGTGGCTGCTCATGCGCGCAAGCTGGCCGCGCTGCACCCGCTTGAGCTCGGTGATCACCCGCCGCAAAGGCAGCAGGCTCCAGCGCAGGATCAGCGCCTGCAACAGCAACAGCACGACCGCGGCGATGCCGAGGTAGCCCCACAGCGCCTGCCGGAATACGCGCACCTGGCGCGGCAGCGTGCCGGCGTCCTCCATCACGTAGATGGTGAACGGGAACTGCGCCTCCGGCCGCCGCTCGACGTCCCAGATGAAACCTCGCCCGTAGCGGAACACTTCGCCAGGCGTGCCATCGCTCCGGGTGATCGGCAGCGGCCCTTCGAATTTCTCGTCGCCGCCGGCCAGCAGCGCCGCCTCGGGCATCGTCGGCCCGCGCGTGGAATTGGACGCCCAGCCGCCGTTCTGCAGCACCACCTCCGCGTACAGGCCGCTGCCGGGGCGGTCGAAACGCCCGTCGGGCGGGGTGAACGGCGGGATCAGGGAGCCGTCGCGGGCGAAGTCGACATCGCCGGCGTAGGCGTCGACGTAGGCCTTGAGCCGGTCGCGCTGGCCTTGGCCGGCGACATCGACGAAGGCGCGGTCCAGGGCGTAACCCGTCAGCGCCAGGAACGCCACCAGCCCCAGGCTGGCAGCCCACAACTGCCGCGACTGCAGCGAGCGCGGCCGCCAACGCAACAGCGGTTCACGCGCGGCCGCCACCGCCCCTCCCCGGAAACAACGATGCCGGCCGCATCACGCGCGCCGGCATCGATCCCCGTGACTGCTGGCAGTCGTCAGCCGCGGCCACGCGCATGCGCGTTCAATCGCCCGTCCGCGGGATGGCGAAGCGGTAACCACGCCCGCGCACGGTTTCTATCGGCTTCAGCGAGCCGTCGGGATCGAGCTTCTTGCGCAGGCGGCCGATGAACACCTCGAGCACGTTGGAATCGCGGTCGAAGTCCTGCTGGTAGATGTGCTCGGTCAGGTCGGCCTTCGACACCAGCTCGCCGGCATGCATCATCAGGTACTCCAGCACCTTGTACTCGTAGCTGGTGAGATCGACGTTGCTGCCATTGACGGTCACCGTCTGCGCGGCCAGGTCGAGCACCACCGGGCCGCATTCCAGGGTCGGCTTGCTCCAGCCCGCGGCACGCCGCACCAGCGCGTTGATCCGTGCCAGCAGTTCCTCGACGTGGAACGGCTTGACCAGGTAATCGTCGGCGCCCTGCTTCAGGCCCTCGACCTTGTCCTGCCAGCTCGAGCGCGCCGTCAGGATCAGCACCGGGAACTGCTTGCCCTCGTCTCGCAGGGCCTTGACTAGTTCCATGCCGGACATCTTCGGCAGGCCGAGGTCGATGATGCCCAGGTCGAACGGCACCTCGCGGCCCATGTACAACCCTTCCTCGCCGTCCTGGGCGGCATCGACGGCGTAGCCTTCGCGCTTCAGGCGCGCGGCCAGGGTTTCGCGCAGCGGGGCTTCGTCTTCGACGAGCAGGATACGCATGGGTCACTCCCGGATTTGGGCGGCCGTTGCCAGCCGGAAAACAACCAGATAGGCGCTCAGGGTGCCTATTCAGTCGTCGTCGCTGCGTGTAGGCGACGCCGGTCGCCGCGACTGCGGCTGCTGCGGATCGTCCATGTATACCCGCACCCGGCCGCGCTCGTCGACCACCTTGATCCGGTTGAGGTTGCGACCCTCGTAAGGCACCCGTTCGGCACTGAGGACCTGCCCGCGGGTGTCGCGCTGCACCTTGCGGACGCTGTCGGACAGGGAATCGTTGTTGCGCGGACCACGGGATGGCTGTTCCGTGGGCTGCGGCGGCTTGCGGTGCTGCTGTGGCGCCGCCAGGGCAAGCGTGCTTGCCCCGCCCAGCAGGGCGAACAGGAGCAAGGACGGCAGGGGGCGATGCGACAGCGACATGGCGTGATCCTACGGGGGAAGTGCGTGGCGCGGGAACCCTGGGGCCGGGCCGGAAATGGCCAGGTCCACTGGGGACTCCTGCCCCGGGTGCGGCAGATTGTCGAAATTTGGCGGTGAATCCGTCCTTAACTTTTCCCCGCTGCACTGGCCGGGGTTCAGCCCGGTCCGCGTCTGTCCTGACGGTTCCGGCCGCTGCAGCGGGCTTCAGAAGATCTCGCCGACGCAGCAGCGCAGCGAGCCGCCCCCGGCTTCGATCGCATCCAGCTCGACTGCACCGACCCGGAAACCGGCAACCGCCAGCGCATGGCGGCTGGCCGGCGTCAGCGCTTGCTCGGCGCCGGCGCTCATCCAGACCAGGTCCTCCGACAGCGCGATCGCGTTGCCGGCGAAGGCGCCATGCTCGGCCGGCGACAGCAGCACCGCATGCGGCGCATACAGCGCGGCGATGGCGTCGACGACGGCCGAATCGGCGAAGCCACGCGGGCAGATGAGCGCGGCGCGCCCGGCCAGCACCGCCAGCACCACGTTGGTGTGGTACTCGCCCGGCGCGAGTTCGAACAGCAACGTCGCCCGCAGGCCCAGGGCCTCGTGCACCAGGCGGGCGCCGGCTTCGTCGCAGCGCTCCGACAGCCCGCACAGGCCGAGGCCGCGGGCGCGGTCGACCACCATCGCCCCGGTCAGCTCGCAGGGATGCGGTTGCGTCGACAGGTCGATTTCGGCGTAGTCCAGCACCCCTCCGAAGAAGCCCCGGATGTCGGCCCGCGTCGCCTCGCGCTGGCGCACCGCATGGCGCATGCGCCCGACCACGTAGCGGCCGGCGACGGTAGCGAAGACGTTGTTGGGGAACAGCGCGTCGGGCGTGTTCGGATCGCCTGCGAAACAGATCGTCGGCAATACCCGCGACAACGCGCGCTGCAACCCGCGGTGCTGGGCCGACGCGCGCGCCGCATCGAACCCGGCGGCATCGGCCATGTAGCGGTTGTCGGCCGCGGACTGTTCGGCCAGGGTGAAGCCGTCCGGCGCCAACAGGAACGCGGCGCGCGCAGTCGCGGGGCCGAAGTCGGGCGCGAGGCCGCGGGCATGCTCGAGGAAGGCGACGCAGTCGCGGGTGATCATCATTGGGCTCGACGGATCAGGCCGCGGACGCGGCCCCGACGGTGGCGAAGGCGCCGGTGGCGGCGAGTGCGCGCTCGACCAGCCCCCAGTCGGCACCGGGTTTGTGCGCGCCTTCGCTCAGTACCTGGCGGAACGCGCGGCCGCCGCGCTCGCCATTGAACAGGCCCAGCAGGTGGCGGGTGACATGCTTGAGCGCGACGCCCTGCGCCAGCCAGGCTTCGACCCGCGGGCGCAGCGCGCGCAAGAGCTCGGCGCGGGTCTGCAACGTGCCGCCGAACCACGCCACGTCGAGCCGGTGCAGCAGGTAGGGATCATGGTAGGCGGCGCGGCCCAGCATGGCGCCATCGACGTGCTGCAGGTGCGCGGTGGCTTCTTCGGCCGTCGCGATGCCGCCGTTGACCACCACCTGCAACCGCGGGCGCTCGCGCTTGAGGCGGTAGGCCCAGTCGTAGCGCAGCGGCGGCACCGTGCGGTTCTCCTTCGGCGACAGGCCCTTGAGCCAGGCGTTGCGCGCATGCACCACGAACGTGCGGCAGCCGGCCTCGGCGACGTGGTCGATGAAGGCGGCAAACACCTCGTAGCGTTCGTCGTCGTCGAGGCCCAGCCGGCACTTCACCGTGACCGGGACCGGCCGTGGCAGGTCCGCCAGCGCCGCGATCATCGCGCCGACCGCATCGGCCACCAGCGCCGGCTCGCGCATGAGGCAGGCGCCGAAGCGCCCGGCCTGGACCCGGTCGGAGGGGCAGCCGCAGTTGAGGTTGATCTCGTCGAAGCCGGCCAGCGCGCCGATCCTCGCCGCCTGCGCCAGCAACGCCGGTTCGCTGCCACCGAGTTGCAGCGCAACCGGATGCTCCACCGGATCCAGCGCCAGCAGCTTGGCGCGGTCCCCGTGCGTCACCGCGTTGGCATGCACCATCTCGGTGTACAGGCGCGCATGCGGCGCGAGGATGCGGTGGAACACCCGGCAATGGGTATCCGTCCAGTCCATCATCGGGGCGACGGACAGGCGCAGGTCATCCATGGCGATGGCGGCGGAAGCGGGCATGCGCCGCGCATTGTAAGCGGCCGCCCGGTGCGGGCCGTCAGCGTCGCGCTCAGGCCGGCGGCGGTTGCCAGATCATGTGCACGTCGGCGCGTGCGTAATGCGAGCCAGGCCGCGGCGCCGGGTGGTGGACGAACCCGGCGCTTTCGTACAGCGCGAGCGCGGGCGCCAGGAAGCTGCTGGATTCCAGGTACAGCTCACGGCCACCAAGCTCCACATGGGCCTGGATTGCCGCCAGCAGGAGGGCGCGACCGATGCCCGCGCCGCGCAGGTCCGGCTGCACCGCCATCTTGGTCAGTTCGTGGACGCCGTCGCCGTCGTTGCGCAGCGCCACCGTGCCCACGGCGCGTTGCGCATCGCCCTCGCCCAGCAGCGCGAACAGCACCTGCCCGCCGCCAGCCAGCAAATGTGTTTCCGGGTCGTGCAGCACCTGTTCGTCGATCGGCTCGACCACGAACCAGCGGCGCAGCCATTCCAGGTTGAGGCGGGCGAAATCCTCGCGCCAGCGGGATGAGAACTCGACGATGCGCACGCCCGGCGCGGCAGCGTGGTAGATCGTCATGGCATTGTCATCCGCGCGCCAGGTGGGCGATCGCAGCGGTCGCGGCCTCGCGGTCGCCGTCGTCGAAAGGCACGATCTCCAGCGACGCGACCGTGCCCGGATCCAGGCAGCGCGCGTTGACGTCGATGCCGTCGGGATGGCTGCGCGGCACGTAGAACGCCTTGATGCCGCAACGGCGGCAGAAGCGGTGCTTCGCCGCGCCGGTATTGAAGGTGTATTCGGCCAGGTCCTCGGCGCCGGACAGCAGCCGGAAGCGTGCCGTCGGCACGATCAGGTGCCAGAAGCCGGCCATGCGGCAGATCGAGCAGTTGCAATCCAGCACCTGCAAGGCTGCAGGCGCATCGACTTCGAAACGCACGCGCCGGCAATGGCATCCGCCCCGGTGCGTGACCAGGGCGGGAGCGGCGCTGTCGGGCTGGAGGGGGGCGTCCACCCGCCCAGTTTAATCAACCTTTGCCGTGGCCCTTGCCCTTGTCGGAGTTGCCCTTGCCCGGTTTGGATTTTCCGGAATTGCCCTTGCCGGAATTGCCATGGTCGGACTTTCCGGAGTTGCCCTTGCCGGAATTGCCGCGGACGCCGGAGTCGCCGCGATCGGACTTGCCCGAATTGCCCTTGCCGGAGTTGCCGTGCCCCCCCGACTTTCCGGCATTGCCGTTGCCCGGATGTTCGAACACGGCGATGCCGTCGGGGCCGCGGCCGCGATCCGGGAATTCGATCCGCAGGCTGTCGTCGATCCGGATCGGGCGCGCCCAGCGATCGTAGGTCGGCACGAAGCCCTTCTTCAGTCGATGGAACTCGGGCGAACCCGGCTTGATCCCCAGGCGCTGCGCGAGCACGCCCCACCCCTGGCCATGGTCCTGCTGCCATTGGTCGGCGACGTAGCGGCACGGTTGGCCGATCACCTGCGCGATTGCGCAGGCGTAATACACGTCGCCCGGCGCCCAGCGCTGGTTGACCAGCAGGTCGGTCACCAGGTCGCGCGGCGCGCCGTAATAGCGCGCCATCTCGTCGACGAACGGCTCGCGGTAGCGATAGCCGTACTGGTTGATGTCATTGAGGGTGTTGTCGACCCAGACATCGCCGGTACGCGGGTTCCAGCCGAACACGAAATCCTGCGCGGCGACGCCGCCGGCTGCGGTCGAAAGCGCTGCGGCCAGCGCCAGTGCCTTGAACGTGCGGTGCATGCGGGTGTCTCCGATCCGGGAAGGGGTGTCGCGGCAAGTTCGCGCGATGCTGCGTGCCGTTATCCGCAGGACGATTGCACATCTTCCAGCGCGCCGCTGAATCCTGCGCCAATGATGCCGAGCGGTCGCCACGGGGGTTCACGGTGCGGTCGTTGCCGTGACTGGTACGAGAAAATCCGCGGCACCCGACGCCAGCGACCGGCCGTGCCGGTCGCGCGGCTGCAGCCGCCCGTCGGGCAGCAGGCCATACGTGCGGCGGCTGCCGGTATCGGCGTGCAAGCGCAACAACGCACGCTCCTGGCGCCACTGCCCGGTCTCCACGAAACGCGCGCCGCCGTCAGCCGCCTGGAAGGCCTCGGTCAACGTGTAGCGCCGCGCCGCGCCATCGCGTCGCAACAACAGTTTGGTGTCGATGGCTTCGCAGTCGGCGCACGGCAGGCGACCCTGCCACTGGATGCTGCCGCCGCCGGCGTCGAGGGCCGGGGCGCGGGGGCCGGAAGGCGGCGGCGCATCGCAGCCCGCCAGCGCAATGCACAGCAGCAGGACGGGCGCTGGAAGGAGCCGTGGCATGCCTCGATTGTGCCGCAGCGCCCTGCACGTCGCCATGACGCCGGGCTGCCTACGCTGCGCGCCATGGCCCTGCACCCGCACGCACTCCAAGACCAGGCGCTCGGCGACGAGGCCGCCCGCAGCGCGAAGCAGCGCCGCTTCTGGTGGGCGGCACTGGTGGTCGCGATCGTGCTCGGTGCATATGCCGGCGCGCTCGCCTGGGTCACCAAGCGCGTCGAGGCTGGCGTCGAACGCAGCATCCAGCCCTTGCCAATGATGATGCAGGACCGCCCGCCCGACGGCGGCTAGCCGGCCGGCATTGCGCAAACCGGCGTCTCGCAGCCAGCTGCATTTCGACAATCCGCCTCCGCGGAACCTCCGTGCCCCATGCCGAACCGGAACCGAGCCTTCGCGCCGCGCGGCGGCTGCGGCTGTTTCGATCGTCCGTGTCCGCCGCGCCTAGCGGGCTTCGAGCACGAACTTGCCGAACGCCACCCCGATGTCCCAGCCCTGCCCGGTCCCGGCCAGCGCCAGCGAGACGTCGCCCTTGGTCATCGCCTGTGCCTTGCTCGACTTGACCGCGCCGGCATGCGCTTCGGCGGTGGCATAGGTACCCAGCACGTCGCGGATGTCGTGCACGCCCGAGAATTCGCCGGTGCCGTTTTCGATCCGCGACTTGCCGAAGCTGAGGCCGCCGCCCTTGGCGCTGATCCGCACCGCCATGCGCTGGCCGTTGTCGCAACTGACGGTGCCCTCGCCGGAGGCGGTCTTGTAGAACACCGACCAGCCGGCGAGGTCGAAAGTGAGCTTGCAGTCGACTTCACCGGCGGCGCGCGCGGGGGCGGCAGCCAGCAGCAAGGCGAACGCGGCAGGCAGCAGGAGCAGCGTGGCAGGCCTGGACATGGCAACCTCATGGAAGCGGACGGAGGCGCGAGCGTAGCGCGCCGGCGGTCCCGGCGGCGACAAGGGACAGCGGCCCGCGAGCGAAACGCAAGCGGCGCCGGTCATCGACCGGCGCCGCGGGGGTTGGGCAACCAGGCGTCTGGGGTCAGGCGTGGCCGGGATCCCGGCGATGCCGGACCCGCCATGCTCAGTCGTCGTCGTGCCAGCGGCGGTCGTAGCGATCGTACCTGTCGTAGCGGTCGCGGTCATAGCGCGCGTCGTAGTACTGCACCTTGCACTTGCCGTGCTTGTTGCACTTCATGTCGCGGCTGCCAGGACCGTTGCGGTAATAGCCATAGGCGTTGCCGTACGGAGGGCCGCTGCGATGGCCGCTGCGGTAGTCGTAGCCGCGCGGGACCATGCGGTAGTAGACCAGGCGGCCGTAGCGGTCGCGGCTGGCAACCAGGCGGTCGTTGTAACCGTAATCGCCGTAACGGTAATACGGTACGCCGCTGCGCAGCACGACATCGGCGACGTCGACCAGCACCCGTGTCAGGCTGTCCTGGGCCTGCACCGGCGCCGGCGCCATTGCGCCGAAGCCAAGCCCGGCGGCCAGGACGGCAGGGGCGAACCAGTGGGACAGCTTGTTCATGGCTTCCTCCTTGCGGGTCCGCGACGGTTTCGCGGACTCGGGGAACACCATGCGACGGCCACGGTGAACCGGTTTTTAACCGCGCCAGCGGCAGTCAGGCGGCATTGGGAAACGCGCGGCGCGCATGCTCAGGCGGCGATGGCGCGCACCGCGGCCGGCAAATCCGCGGGCGTGGCGGCATGGCGCACGCGTGCGGCCATGCCCGCGCCCAGCTCCGCCTCGGCCTCGTGCGCCCAGGTCACGTGGTAGGGCATGTGCACGCCCCACCCGCCCAGTTCGACCACCGGCACGATGTCCGAGCGCAGCGAGTTGCCGATCATCACGAACTGCGACGGCGCCAAGCCGAATTCGCCCAGTACCCGGGCATAGGTCGCGGCATCCTTCTCGCTGACGATCTCGATCCGCGGGAACAGGTCGGCCAGTCCCGATTCGCGCACCTTGGCCTCCTGGTGGAACAGGTCGCCCTTGGTGACCAGCACCACCTGGTGTTCGCCGGCGATCTGCGCGACCGCCTCGCGGATCCCCGGCAGCAGCTCGACCGGATGCCGCAGCAACGACTTTCCCAGTTCGACGATGCGCTGCAGGTCGACGGCGGCAATGCGCGCCGAAGTAATCTCGATCGCCGCCTCCAGCATCGACAGGGTCATGCCCTTGGCGCCGTAGCCGAACAGGGCCAGGTTGCGCTTTTCGACCGCGTACATGCGATGTTGCACGTCCCCCAGGTCGACGTAGGCGGCGACGATGCGTTCGAACTGCGCCTGCGCATCGCGGTAGTAGTCCTCGCTGCGCCACAGCGTGTCGTCGCCGTCGAAGCCCACGAGGCGGATGTCGTTCTGCATCGGCGCAGTGTAGGACGCGCGATGGCGCACGTCACCGCCAGCGCGCAAAAAGGGAGGGCGGTTCGCACCGCCCTCCCTGCCACAACCTTGTTGTCGTTATGCGGCTGCCCCTGCAGCGGCAAGCCGATCGGGGGGCGCCTCACGGCGTGCCGCGGCTGTCCTGCCGGCGGCCATCGCCGGCGTCTGCATCAGCTGCCGGAGTGGCCGCCGCCCTTGCCGTTGGCGGCGAGGTAGGCCTTGTACTCGTCGGTGGTCAACGCACCGTCCTTGTCGGCATCGGCGGCGTCGAACGACTGGCTCAGGGTGTCGATGGGCGCGGCTTCGGTCTTGGTGAGCTTGCCGTCCTTGTCGGCGTCCAGGTCCGACCAGGTCACCTTCCTGGCATCGGCTGCCGGCTGCGCAGGCGTCGCCGGCGTGGCCGCGGTGCCGGCCTGCGGATCGGCAGGTGTCGCGGGCGTTGCCGGAGTCGCCGGCTGTACCCGGGCATTCTCGTGGGCGGTGGTGCTGGCGTTGGCGTCCTGTGCAAAGGCCAGCGGCGCGGACGCGGCCGCGGCGATGGCGAGGCCCAGGGACAGGAGATGGCGGGAAGTCATGAAGGTGTCGCTCCGTGGAAAGGGGGATTGGAGGTGCGGTCTGCGCCGCGCCGACACGTTGCAACCGCGTCGATGAACCGCAACGCGCGCTGAATCGTTAACACAACGTTCGCTTAACCCCATCGCGGCGCCGATGCGCTAGCGCGGCCGGCGCCGCGCGGTCGCAACACGCCGCAGCCCCGCGCGGCAAGTCGATGCGCGCCGCGTGTCCCGGTGTTGGGGAGGGCGCTGTCAGCCTGAATACAACACAACCTTCACGCCGATGGCTCAGGCGTCGCCTTCCGAGCGCGCTTCCACTCGCCACTGGTCGTCGTCGACGGCCAACGTGATCGAGATCGGCCGGCAACAGACCTGGCAATCCTCGATGTAGTGCTGGTTGCCGGCGGACCCGTCGACCAGGATCTCGATCGACTCGCCGCAATACGGGCACTGGATGATGGCGCTGGGCAACATGGAGAGACTCCGGTCAATAGCGGCACGCTGGCCGCGGTGTCGTCGCCACTGCGCCAATCAACAGCCCCATCGAGCGACGCAAGAAAGTGGGCGCCCGAACGGCGCCCGCTTGGTTGCCGCGATTGCGTGCCGTGTTACGGCTGCGCCGGCACGTCGGCCTTGGCGTAGGTGCGGTATTCGGCGTCGGTGACGAAGCCGTCGCCGTCACCGTCCATGGCCGCGAACTCCAGGCTGGTGTCGGCTTCGGCCTCGGTGGCGCTGATCTTGCCGTCGCCATCGGCATCGAGGCGGCCGAATACATCGCGCGTGACCACCGCCGAATGCGCCTGGGCATGCGCGACGCCCTGCGAGGTGTCCATCGCGCCCTTGGCCGATGCGCGGTACTCGGCGTCGCTGACGAGGCCGTCTCCGTCGGCATCCATGGCCGCGAAATCGAAGTCGGCATCGGCTTCAGCTTCGGTTGCGCTGATGCTGCCGTCGCCGTCGACATCGAGCGTGGCGAAGACACCACGCGTGGCGACCGCCGAATGCGCCTGCGCGTGCGTCGCGCCCTGCGCCTTGGCCTCGCCCGCGACCTGCGCATCGACCGCGACCTGCGACGGCTGCGTGGTCTGCACATCACCGGCCGGCGGCGGAATCTCGTGCTGCATTGCGGCCGAGACCGCGGCCTCTGCACGCGGGCTGGCCTGCGTCGGCAGGGTCGGTGCCTGCGGCATGGCAGGTGCCGGCAGCGTCGCCGGGGCGGTCGGCAGCTGGGCCTGGGCATGGCCGGCGCCGTTCAGCGCCCCCTGTACGCTCTGCGCCAGCGCCAGCGGGGAAAAGACGGCGGCGGCCAGTGCCACCGCGAGCATGTTTCGGTTGCGTGCGTGCATGGTGTTCTCTCCTATCGGGGGGACTCGCGACGCCAGGCATCGCGGAGTGCGCACCTTCGTCCCTCGGCGATGTACGGGCGGTGAGCCATGGGCTGAATGCAGCGGCGTTTAACGCACTGCGAAGATCGCGTTAGCGCGGCAGCCGACAAGTTGAAGGGCGCGTGAGGATGCTGCGGCGAAGCGCTACCGGCTCGCGCCCGCGCGGCCGCCCAATGCGGCGCGATAGGCGGCATGCAATGCCTGCACGCGCGCGACGTAGGCCTGGGTTTCGGCATACGGCGGCACCCCGCCGTACCGCGCCACCGCACCGACCCCGGCGTTGTAGGCCGCGGCCACCAGCGACAGGTCGTCGTGGTAGCGGCGCTGGAGCTGCTGCAGGTGGCGTGCACCGGCACCGATCGACTGATGCGCCGAATACGGGTCGTGGACGCCGTATGCGCGCGCGACCGACGGCAACAGCTGCATCACCCCCTGCGCGCCCTTGGGCGACAGGGCATGCGCGTCGAAACCGCTCTCGGCGTGCGCGATCGCGCGCAGCCAGGCGTCATCGACACCGGTCGCCCTGGCCGCGGCGCGGAACTGCGCTGCGTAGACATCCGTGCGCGGCTTGCCGGGCGTGCCCATGCCCGCATGCGCGGGCGAACCTGGTGGCGTGCGCACCGTGATGCCGAGCACCCTCGTCGAACCCGGCAGCTTGCGCGTGCCGTACACCGTGCGGCCATCCTGCTGCCGCTCGTACAACGTGCCTTGCACCACGCCCAGCGCGCCCCACAGGTTGGGCACGACGGCGGCATCGTCGGCGATCGCATGCGCCTTGCAGCGGGATCCGGGTTCCGGCGCGGTGGCCAGGCTGACCGTGCCGTCGCGCACGCAGCGATACACGGTGCGCGCCTGCGCGACCGGCACGATCGCGGCCAAAAGCAGCACCGCCGGCAACAGCCAGCGGACGCCGGAGGCCATGCCTGGGCCGGTATCGTCCATGCACGCAGTCTGGGGGCGCGTTCGGGTCCGTCCAAGGGCGGATGGTTGGCTGACTTCCGGCCTGCTTGGGGAGTTGGCGACGCTGCGCTTCGCGCGACGGCATCCGGGTCGGCGCGCCACGCCGCTGCAGGCGCCGAGGGATCCGCGATAGCATCGCCTCCGGTTCCGGGGAGAAGAGCGCAATGGCCGGCTGGCAGGACCTGATCCGCGACGTTGTCGATTTCCCGAAGCCCGGCGTGGTGTTCAAGGACATCACCCCGCTGCTCGCCGACGCCGATGGCTTCAATGCCGCGATCGACGTGCTCGCCGCGCCGTGGCGCGGACTGGCGCTGGATGCGGTGTTCGCCATCGAGTCGCGCGGCTTCATCCTCGGCGCCGCGGTGTCGCGGGTGCTGGGCACGGGCTTCGTGCCGCTGCGCAAGGCCGGCCGGCTGCCGGCGCCCATCCACGCGCAGGAATACGCGCTGGAATACGGCAGCGACCGCCTGGAGGTCCATGCCGACGCCGTGGCGCCGGGCGCACGCGTGCTGATCGTCGATGACGTCCTGGCCACCGGCGGCACCCTGCAGGGGGCGCTGGCGCTGGCGCGGATGCAGGGCGCGCAGGTCGCCGGTGCGTCTGTGCTGATCGAACTGGCCGCCCTGCATGGCCGTGAGCGCTGGGACCGGCAATTGCCGCTGGAAGCGGCGATCGTCTGCTGATCGCGTCAGCGCGGTCGTCGCGGACGCGGCGAACCGACCTTCAGCACGCGCCGGCGGTCAACCGCAGCGACACACCCGCCATCGCGCCACCGCCCCACCGCAGTGCGAAGATCGCGCGACGCCGGACCGGCAGCGCGACGATCGTGCCGTTCGGCGGCTATTGGCCCGCCGCGGCCATGTTGGCGCGATGGGTGACGATTTCGTCGGCGGACAGCTGGCCATTGCCATCGGCATCGGCCGCGGCGAAGTGCTCGTAGAGCATTTCGGTCGCCGACAGTTCATCCGGCGTGATGCCGCCGTCGTGGTTCTTGTCCATCTGCTCGAAGGTCAGGCCGGCGCTGGTGTCGTTGCCGTCGGCGCTTGCAGCCGGGGCGGGGACGTCGGCGTTCGGCGCGGGCGTGGTCGCGTACGGATCCTGCGTGGGCGTGGTCGCCGCGGCCGGTGCGGTGTCCGCTGCCGGCTTGGCCGCGTCTTCGTCGGGCACGCTGCGGTTGCAGCCCGTCAGCACCGCGAACGCGGACAGCAGCAGGATCGGCAGGACGATGGGGGTAGGCTTCATGGGCAGGCTCCGGGTTGGCCGGACGCCAGGGCGACATGCCCGCGCGTCCTGTGCGGTGGCGGCAAGCTCGCAAGCAACGCGTTAAGGCGAAGCGACGATCGCATCAGGATGCCCCCGCGCACGCATTAACACCCGCCCGCACCGGGTCACTGCAATTGTGGCAGCGGCAGCTCCGGCGCGGCGGTCATCTCGATCATCACCGCGCCACCGGGGTTGTTGCTGCGGATGGTGAAGCGGTTGTCCTGCAGCAACACGATGTCCACCGGATAGGTGATGCTTTCCTCGGTCATCGTCAGCTGGCCATCGGCGTAGTGCCATTGACCGCTTGCCGGGGTGCCGCCGGGCGTTTCCATCAGCAACGTGCCATCGCCCAGGAACGCGTAGGTGCTTCCGGCTGCGACGGCGGAACTGCTGGTCACGCGCCACACGCGGTCGACGAACGCCGGCCTGCCTGCATCGGCCGGCGGCGGCCCGGCGGTGGCGCCAGTCGCCGACGGCACGGGCGTGGCCGGGGTCGGCGCGGCCGCGGTTTCCCGCGGTGTCGTCGCTTCCCCGGGTCCGGCCGGTGGCGGATTCGCGTTGCAGGCAGCCAACGCCACGAGGCTCGTGGCCAGTATCAGCTTGCGCATGGAAGGTCCTTTTGCTCGATCGAGGCAGGCAGCTTAGGCCGGCGGCATGCGAATGCCGCGTCAGCGATCCGGGACACGTTGGTCATTCCACGTTCACGCTCCCGATCCGCGCTCACGCCGCGTGCACCCGGCTTGCTCGACCGTGCGGGCACTGCCCGCCCAGGAATGCCACATGGATGGCACCGGTCCGCAACCTGCCAGCCCCGCCGAACTCGAGGCAATGCTGCAAGCGCTCGACGCCGATCTGCCGCGGCTGCAGCAGGGCAGCGGTGGCGTGTTCAGGCTCGCCAACGCCTGGGCCGAGCGCCACGACGCCATCCTGGCGCAGGCGCCACCGGCATTGCGCGACTCGATCGCGGCGCGACTGGAACGGATCGGCATCCGCTGGGGCCTGGTGCCGGGGGCGCGCGTCACCCGTGAGTTCCCGGCCCTGCAACCGCTGCCGCTGTTGCGGCGGCGCATCGCGCAGCGCTAGGGGCCACCGTCAGGCGTATTCGCGCCTACGGACGTTGCGCGCCGGCGCGCGCAAGCGCGCCGGATTCGCCGTCATTCCGCATCAGCCTCGATCTTCACGCCGCGCACGCTGTTCTCGACGATGGTAACGACGAAGTCGCGCTCGCCGTCATGCTTCTTCACCAGCACGTCCTCGCCATCGTCGACCTCGATGTCGTAGCGCGATCCCGCCTGTGCCTGCAGGGCATCGCGCACCGCGCGCGCCACCCCGTTCTCGGAGCGGCCGTTGGCGACGTCGACGGTGGCGCGGATCGGTTCGCCCACCGCTGGCGCCAGCTCCAGCACGATGCGGCCGGCCGATTCGGCGTTGCCGCTGAACTCCAGCCGCCACTTGTTCTCGACGCCGTCGGCGAGCGCGGCCGACGCCACCAGCCCCACGCACAGCCCGAAGATCCACTTGCGCATGACTTGCTCCTTTGCGGGATTGCGCGGGCAGCAATAGCCATGGCGTGGTTAACCGACGGTGAGAGATTCCGAAAATCGCCGCAAAGGCCTTCGGCTGCGCGGTAGCGGGTGACCTGCCCGCGGCCAGACGCCACGCATCCACATCATTGCGCGGAAATGCGACGTTGGCCGTCGGCGGCGACATGGGCATCGACGGATGCAACACCATCGTCGCGCCAATGCGCGCCCAGGTTGCCGGGACGGCGCCGCGCGGCGTCGAGTAGCGCCGCCGCCAGTCGTGCCTGCCAGCCTTCGGCGGCCAGCGCCTGCAGTTCGTCCTGCGCCTGCAGTTCGTCCTGCGCCTGCCGCATCGACTCGACGCTGCGCACGGGACCGGCGGCGCTCCACAGCAACCGGCGCAGGGCGGCGCGGTCGGCGGCGTCCAGGCCGGGCCCGCGCCGCAGCAGGCGGGTGCTTGCGCCAGGTCGCGTGGGCATGCACGTCCGTTGCGCGGCCACTTCCCCGGTGCGGCGACCGCACACCACGCCTTCCAGCAACGAATTGCTGGCCAGGCGGTTGCCGCCATGCACGCCACTGCAGGCGACCTCCCCGACCGCATACAGGCCCGGCAGCGAACTGGCCCCGTCCGCATCCACGGCGATTCCGCCCATGTGGAAATGCGCCGCCGGCGTGACCGGGATCGGCATGCAGCGCGGATCGATGCCCTGCGCCACGCACGCCGCCAGTACCGTCGGGAAGGCGGCCTCCCAGCCTTGAGGCAGCGATGTGGCATCCAGCGACACCGGACCCGCGCGCTGCGCCTGCCAGACCGTGCGCGCGACGATGTCGCGCGGCGCCAGGTCGGCCATCGGGTGGAAGTCCATCAGCAGGCGGCCGCGGTGGTCGCGCAGGCGCGCGCCCGCGCCGCGCAGCGCTTCGGTGACCAGCGGCAGCGTCGCGCCGCCGGTGGCCAGCGCAGTGGGATGGAACTGCACGAACTCCAGGTCGCGCATGCGCGCACCCGCGGCCTGCGCCAGCGCCAGTCCCGAGCCGGTGCAACCGGCTGGATTGGTGCTGTGCGCGTACAGCGCCCCGAGTCCGCCGGTGGCCAGCACCACCGCCGCGGCCTCCACCACCTCGCTGCAGCCTGCGGCGTCGCGCAGGCGCACGCCCACGACCGCACCATCGCGCAGCAGCAGGGCGTCGGCGTCGACCTGCTCGCGCCATTGGATGTGCGCCGCGGCGCGCGCGCGCGCCAGCAGCGCCGCCGTCACCCGCGCACCGGTGCGGTCGCCGCCGGCATGCACGATCCGCGCCACGCCGTGCCCGCCCTCGCGCCCGAGCGCGAGACCGGCCTGGTCGCGGTCGAACGCGACGCCCTGCGCCTGCAGCCAGGCGATCGCCGCCGGCGCCGCCGCGGTCAGCCGCAGCACCATGCGGATGTCGTTGTGCCAGGCGCCGGCGGCGGCGGTATCGCGTGCGTGCGCCCAGGCGCTGTCGCCGGGCGCCAGCGCCGCGGCGATCCCCCCTTGCGCCAGCAGGCTCGAACCGCCTTCGCCGCTGCGTGCGCGGTTGACCAGCAGCACCGGCGCCGGCGCCGCGGCCAGCGCGGCGCTGAGCCCGGCGATGCCGTGCCCGACCACCACCAAGGGCTGCCGCGGCGCGGCCACTACACCGTTTCCCTGCGTCCCACCGCCAGCATCCGCTCGAGCGCGGCGCGCGCACGCGCGGCGACGTCGGGCGCTATCACGATCTCGTTTTCGAGGTCGCGCAGGCAGTCGAAGATCTTCGGCAGCGTGATCTTCTGCATGTGCGGGCACAGGTTGCAGGGCTTGATGAATTCCGTCTCCGGGAAGCGCACTCGCAGGTTGTCGGCCATCGAACATTCGGTGACCAGCGCCACCCGCGCCGGGCGCTCGCGTTCCAGCCAGCGGGTCATGCCGCTGGTGGAGCCGACGAAGTCGGCCTCGGCCAGCACCCCCGGGCCGCATTCCGGGTGCGCCAGCACCACCGCGCCGAAGCGCTCGCGCGTATGCCGCGCCTGCTGCGCGGTGAACTGCTCGTGCACCTCGCAGGTGCCATGCCACAGCACCAGTTCAACGCGGGTGCGCCCGGCGACCCACTGCCCCAGGTAGTTGTCGGGCAGGAAGATCACCTTGTCGGCGCCCATCGATTCCACCACCTGCACGGCGTTGGCCGAGGTGCAGCAGGCGTCGGATTCGGCCTTCACCTCCGCCGAGGTGTTGACGTAGCTGACCACCGGCGCGCCGGGATGCCGCGCGCGCAGCGCGCGCACGTCCGCGGCGGTGATCGAGGATGCCAGCGAGCAGCCGGCCTCGCGGTCCGGGATCAGCACGGTGCGATGCGGCGCCAGGATCTTGGCGCTCTCGGCCATGAAGTGCACCCCGCACAGCACGATCAGGTCGCTGTCGCAGTCGGCCGCGGCCTGCGCCAGCGCCAGCGAGTCACCGGTGATGTCGGCCACGCCGTGGAAGATTTCCGGCGACTGGTAGGTGTGGGCCAGCACCAGCGCCCCGCGCTCGCGCTTGAGCGCGCGGATGGCGTCGATCCACGGCAGGTGCAGCGGCACTTCCAGGCAGGGCATCACCCGCTCCAGGGTGGCGCGCAGCTCCGCATGGTCGTCAAGCAGCGTGTCGCGCCATTGCGGTGCCGCCACGGCGGTGTCGGTGCCTGGCATGTCGGTCTCTCGGGGACGTGGGGGAATGGCGTTGATCGCCGGTGGCAGGCGGCGCCCGGGCTCAGGGATCATCGGCGGCGTTGCGGGGGCGCAGTGCCTGCGCCGCCGGCAGCACGACCTGCGCATACACGCCGGCGGCCTGCGCCGGGTCGAAGTCCGCGTGCTTGCGCTTGCGCACGCCGTGCTCGGACAGCAGCACGTGGTGGTCGGCGACCACGCCGGCATTGGCCAGGCAGGCCGACACGCACTTCAGCATGCAACCGTCCAGCGCCAGGATCGGACGCCCGGCCTGCGCGGTGCGCACCAGCCCGGTGACGCCGCCGCCGACGCCGGCGATGCACGACATCTCGGCCACGCCATCACGATCGAGCCGCAGCGCCAGGTGGTTGGCCATCTGCGCCGCGCTGGAACACCCCGAGCACGAGTACACCAGCGGCAACGCACTCACGGCGCGGGCGTTTGCGCAGCGTCGGCGCCGGCGCTGTCGTCGGCGTGCGTGTCGCGCGCCGGCAGCTGCCCGTCCAGGCCGGCGGCCTGCCGGAACTCGGCCACGCCGTTCCAGCACTGCAGCGCGTATTCGAAGGCAAGCTCGGGCATCGCGGCACCCCGCGGGATTGGGGTTGCCAGCTTGCCGCTGGCGCCCGCGCGCGGCCCTGACATGGGTCAAGCGCGGGCCGGGCCTGGTCGATCAGCCGGTCTGTTCGCGCGAGGCCCGCCCAATCCCGGGCCAGGGCTGCATTGAACTGCCCCGCCAGCCCCGTTGATCGGGGTCAAGCTGCAGCCGCGCCGCTTGCGGGATACTGGGCCATCGCACACGGGAGCGTCGCCATGGTGCCCAGGGACCTGGTCGTGTTTCTCGAAGAGCGCCAGCCATGGTCCGGACGGCTCGCGTTCGCGGCCAGCCTGGCGCGCCACTGGCAGGCGCACCTGATCGCCACCTACGTCGCCCATCCGCTGGCGCTGGATCCGCATGCCGGATTCGCCATCGGCCCGGCGCTGGCGCAAGTCATCGCCGACCGCGATGCCGCCTCCGCGGCGGCGCAGGAAGACGCACGCGCTGCCTTCGCCGGCCTCACCGAGCGCCGCAGCTTCAGCGCCGAATGGCGGGTGGCGCGCGACGACACCGGCGAAGCGTTGATGCTGCACGCGCGCCACGCCGCGCTGGCGATCATGGGGCCGCCGTATCGCCAGCGTCCTGAACCCTCGGCGCTGGGCATGGCCGAGCAGATGATCCTGGCCTGCGGCCGCCCTTGCCTGCTGCTGCCGGACGCCTGGCCCGGCGATCGCCTGCCGCGGCGCATCGTCGCCGGCTGGAACGGCAGCCGCGAAGCCACCCGTGCCATCGCCGATGCGATGCCGCTGCTGGCCGAAGCCGGGTCCGTGCACCTGGTGGTCGTGCCCGAAGCCGGAACCGTGGTGCCGCACGGCGCCGAACCCGGCGCCGACATGGCCACCCACCTGGCGCGCCACGGCGTGCCGGTCACGCTCGAGCAATGCCGCGGCGACGACGCCGGCGCGGCGCTGCTGGCGCGCTGCGCCGCGCTGGACGCCGACCTGCTGGTGATGGGCGCGAAGGGCCGCTCGCGGATCAGCGAAGTCGTGTTCGGCGGGGCCACCCGCACGGTGCTGGCGCAGGTGTCGCTGCCGGTGCTGCTGTCGAGCTGAGCGAGGCGGTCGCGCCAGCGCCGCGCCGCCCTGCAGGCCGGGCAGGCAGGAGGCACGACCGCACGCATCGTTGCGGATTCACCCCGGCTTGCCGCCCGGTCCGCGATCCTCGTGCCGATGACCAGCCCCGGCTCTTCCAGTTTCCGGGCTTCCGACGAAGCCACGATCGATGACCAGGCCGAGCTGGGGCTCCTGAAGGCGGAGCTTGCCGCGGTGCAGGCCGAGCTGCGCGCGTCCCGCGAGGCGCAGGAACGCAACCACAGTGCCTTGTGCGCGATCGCCGACGGCATCGCCATCGTGGATACCGCCGGATGCGTCACTTGCCTCAATCCGGTGGCGTCCCACCTCACCGGTTGGCGGGAAGAGGCCTGTCTGGGCCGGCCGCTGGGCAACGTGGTGCAGTTCACCGACCACCACGGCCGCTCGATCGACGTGTTGGCCGAGGGTTTCTCCAGCGACCTGGAGGCCAGCGTGTCCCTGGTCCGCCGCGACGGCCATTGCATCCTGGTCGACGGCGCGGTGTCGCCGGTGGAGGGCCGCGACAAGCGCCCGCTCGGGGCGGTGGTCACGTTCCGCAACGTGACCGCCTCCACCCGCATGGCGCGCGAACTGGCCTACCACGCCAACCACGACCCCCTGACCGGGTTGCAGAACCGGCGCGCCTTCCGCGCGCAGCTGCAGCGCGCGATCGGCAACGCCGGCAAGTTCCACAATGGCAATGCCCTGCTGTACCTGGACCTGGACCGGTTCAAGGCGGTCAACGATGGCGGCGGCCACCGCGCCGGCGACGAGTTGCTGCGGCGGCTGGCCGTGCTCGTGCGCAAGCAGCTGCGCGAGCACGACACCGTCGCCCGCCTGGGCGGCGACGAGTTCGCCGTCCTGCTTGAGAACTGCACCGCGAAGGGCGCCGCCCACGTGGCGGGGAAGATCCGCGACGCGGTGGCCGCGCTGGCCTTTTCCTGGGGCGGGCGCGAATTCCGCATCGGCGCCAGCATCGGCCTGGTCACGTTCGACGACGGCAACCGGACCGTCGAGCAACTCATGGCGACCGCCGACAGCTTGTGTTACGCCGCCAAGGATGCCGGACGCGACCGCGTGGCCATCCACGACCCGGCAGGCCCGCGTACCCTGCCGGGCGCGCACGCGGCGTCCAGCCGCCGCGACGGCCGCAGGCAGGACGTCGCGGGCGCCTGAGTGCGGCGACGGCGCGCGCGCCGGTGCCACCGGCGATGCTCGCGCTTGCGGCGGGCATCGTCGGCCACCGCCCGACGCGGTTCCACTTCCACATCCACCATCCGCGCGGGCGCATTGCGGTTGCATGCCCTTCACGCGCGATCGCATGGAATCGACTGCATGCGCAACGCCCTGCCGATCCTGATCGTGCTCGCGCTCGCCAGCTGCGCGCAGCCGGTGCGTACCCCGCCGCCCTCGGCGCAGGCGCCCGTCACCGACACCACGCCCTTGCGCTTCACCGTCCAGGCGAGCAGGAACGACGCCTGGAACGCCATCGGCCAGATCCTGGTGCGCACGCCCGGCGTCCGCTACGACGGCCGCGCGCAGATGCTCGGCCTCAACGCAGTCCGCTATCGCGGCGAAGCGCTGATGCTGCTGGCGCGGGCGCTGCCGTTGTCGCACACCATCAAGACGCTCACCACCGAGGTGAGCGTCACCACCACCCACGGCAAGCCGATGCACAGCGACAATGCGGCGGAGTTGCTGGCGTTGCTTGCACGGCAATTGCCGGCGGAGATCGAAAGTGTCAAGGCAGGCCTGGCCGCGCAGCAGAAGACGAAACAGAAGACCGGCACGGGAAAGAAGGAGCGCAAGATGTGACGCTGCCTGCGCTGGTCGTCCTAACGCTCGGCCCTGGCGTCCACGCGAAGGCAGCGCAACCTGCACGCTCGATCCCGCCCGCGACACCGAAGGAGCCCGATGAGCCAGCACGATGCGTCCTACCAGGCAGCAGCACCGGAGCCGGCGGCGGTGGCCGCGAGGCCCGGCTTGCTCCTGCTCGATTTCGGCACCGACTGGTGCGGCCACTGCATGGCCGCGCGCGCGGCGGTCGACGACTGGGTCCATGCCCATGCCGGCATCGACCACCTGCGCGTGGAGGATGGCCGCGGTCGCCCGCTCGGACGTGCCTACCGGGTCAAACTGTGGCCGACGCTGGTGCTGCTGCGCGACGGCGAAGAGATCGCGCGCGCGGTGCGGCCGCGCGCGGCGCCCGACTTCGAGCCGCTGGACGCGGCATTGCGCTAGCAGCACGGCCTCCGCCAGTGCGCAGGACTTCCGCCGCGTGAATGCGATTCCCGGCCACGGCAGCGTGCGGATTGCGATTGCGCGTTAGTTGCCGCCGCCGCCCTTGGCTTGGCCCGGCGATGGCTGCACCACGTTCAAGGCCTGGGTGCGTTCAACCAGGTCGGCGAGGAAGCGGCGTGCGCGCGCCATGCTGGCTGCGGCTCGTCTTCCACCAGGTAGGCATTGAGCATCAGCAGCTTGCCGTTGAGCAGCAGCGCGGCGCCGGCGCAATCCACCACAAGCTGCACCGGCGGGCCGTTGATGACGCCCGTGATCGGCAGGCGGACGGCGAAGCGGACCACGCCGCCATCCTGCGAATTCAAGGGTGGTGAACCTCACCCCGCTTTTTCCTGCATCCTTCAGGAATGCCTGCTTAGTTGGCGTCCGCGCCTGCTGCCGCCGCCCCGGCCCCCGCTTTCGCCTCCAGCGAGGTGCGCAATTGGGAGATTTCATCGGCAAGCCGCGCGACTTCATTCGCGCGCAGCTGACCGGTCTCGACGTCGCGCCCGACGAAAAAGCTCGCGAGAAGCGCGGTGACGTAGCCGAACACGGCAAAGGCATACAGGGAAAGCAGGATGCACAGCACGCGGCCTGCAGCGGTCTCCGGCCAGTAGGCGGACCCCATGGTGGTCATGATCATCCCCGTCCACCACAGCGCATCGGCAAACCCGTCGAAGCCCCGCTCGCCCGCGGGGTCGTTTTCGAATGCATACATGCCCGCCGCACCCGCCACCGTCACCAGCAGGGTCAGCACCACGACGTACGGCGCGCCGCGCCGGCCCAGCGTGTGTCCCAGCGCGCGCATCCCGCGATTCAAGGAACTGACGATCCGCACCACTCGAGCCCCGCGAGCCAGCCGCGCGGCGCGGGCCAGGCGCAGTACGCGCACCATGCGCAGCATGCGTAGCGCCGGTGCCAGCAGGGCGACAGCCTTCAACCAGTTCCTGCGGACATAGCTCCATTTGCGTGGTGCAAGCACGTAACCCACCACGAACTCGACGACGAAAGCCGCCCAGATCGCCGAGCCTGCAATCTCCATCCAGCGCCGGCCGCCCCAGACCGCTTCCACGATGAAAAGCGCCAGCCAGACAAAGGCCAGCACGATCATCGGCAATTCAAGGCGCGCCTGGAAACGCAGCAGGGTGGTATAGCGACCACGCGTGTTCACGCGGCGACTTCCTCAGGTGTCGGAGATGCGGCCGCCCGCGCCGTGGGCATGCGGACCGGGACGTCGGCGGTTGAAGTCCCGATGTCCGGATCCGCTCTTGCTCTTGGGGGCAAGACTACCCTACGACGTCGTGCGTCGATGGAGCGTCATCTTTCAAACGGAACTGCCTTCTGGTCCATTTCCTGGACCCGATGGGATTCGCCCGGGGATGCGCACGGGCGCACGGGGATGATCAGTTGCCGGTCGTGGAGCGTTCGCCGGGCAGCGATGTCACCCGCACTTCGAATACCCGCAATTCAAGCAGGTAGCGCACCCGTCCATGATCACCACCGCCTTGTTGCTGCACTTGTGGCACATGGTGGCGCTGGGCGGGAACGACGCGCCGTCGCCGGTGACCTCGATGTCTTCCTCGTGCGCGGGGGCGACCAGGGCGCCGCCCATCTCGCCGGCGACGCTTATTTCAGCGTTTTTTTTTGAGCGTTCCTCGAACGCGCGGCGCTTCTCGGCGATCAGCGCGCGGCGCTCCGGGCTCATCTCCGGGTCGTGGATCATGCCGATCGACTTGAGGTGGTCCTCGACGATCATGCCCAGCTCGGCCACCAGCGAGGGCATGTACACGCCGCCGGCCTTGAAGTAGCCGCCCTTGGGGTCGAACACGGCCTTCATCTCCTCCACCAGGAAGGTGACGTCGCCGCCCTTGCGGAACACCGCGGACATGATCCGGGTGAGCGCGACGATCCACTGGAAGTGGTCCATCGACTTGGAATTGATGAAGATCTCGAACGGGCGCCGCTGCTCGTGCTCGCTGCCGGCGTTGAGCACGATGTCGTTGATGGTCACGTACATGGCGTGCTCCACCAGCGGCGACTTGATCTTGTAGGTGCTGCCGATCAGCACTTCCGGGCGCTCGATGCGCTCGTGCATCTGGATCACGTCGGCGGTGGGCAGTTCGGCCTCCGCCACGGCACGCGGGACCGCGTCCGCCTGCACGGCTTTTGCCTTGTCTTCGGGGGTGACGACGGCGTAGCCCTTGATTTTCTTGTCGATCTTGACGGCCATGAGTGTTCCTGGAAACGGTTGTCGCGCAAGTGGTGCCAGTGGTTTCGGTGTTGCGGGCTTGCCGGTGGGCGCGGGGATGACGGCCTGCCCCGTACCCTGCTTCGCCGTGCGAAGCGGCCCCTCGCCCCGCGTCGGCGGGGCGAGGGGATAGCGCCTTACCTCTTCTTTGCGGCCTTGCGCGCGGTCTTCTTCGCCGGGCGCTTGGCTGCGGACTTCTTGGCGGCCTTGCGGGCCGGTGCCTTTTTGGCCGCCTTCCTGGCCGGCGCCTTCTTCGTGGCCTTGCGGGCCGGCGACTTCCGCGCCGTCGCCTTCTTCGCCGCGGTCTTCTTCGCCGGGCGCTTGGCGGTGGTCTTGCGGACGGCCTTCTTCGCCTTCGCCGCCGTCTTCCTGGTGGCCTTCCTGGCAGCGGCCTTCTTCGCGGTCGCCTTCCTGGCGGCCTTCTTCACCGCCTTCTTGGCGGACTTCTTCTTGCCGACGCCCTTGCGCTTGAGCGCGGCGGCTTCCTTCTTGGCGCTGGCGCTGGCCGAGGCGAGTTTCTTCTTCGCCGCGCCGACCGCCTTGCCTGCCGCCTTCTTCGCCTTGCTCACGGTCTTCTTGGCGGCCTTCTCAGCCTTCTGCGCGGACTTCTTCACCGACTTGACCGCGGCGCCTGCCTTCTTCGCGACCGCGCTGCCGATACCCGATGCCGTCTCGGCCACCGCTTCGGCTGCGTTGGAAAGGGTCGCCGTCACCCCGTTGCCGTTGCTCATTTGCCTTCCTCGTCAGTAATCGTGGGCTTGCTCGTGGACCACGCACGCGGGACGTCCGTGGAACACGCCGATCCTATACCTGCCACGTGCGTGAGTGGAACGTGTGCGCACGTGGCCGGGGCCGGCGAGGTTGGCGCCGCGGGTGTCGATGCAAGCCCGGCCCGGATCGCATCCGGAGGCGATGACGGCGCCTCCCGCCGTTGTCGTCCCGGGGCGCCGGCCGCGACCGCTTTCCATTCGCCATCGCGGCCGGAAAGCGGACGCCCCGTTGCGTCCGGGACCAGTCAGAACTTGCCGTAATAGCCCTCTTTGAGCGCGTCGAACAGGTTGGCGGCGGTGTGCATCTCGCCGTCGTACTCGATCTGCTCGTTGCCCTTGACCTCGACCACGCTGCCGTCGTCCAGCTCGAACCGGTACAGGGTGTTTTCCAGGTCCGCCTCCTTGACCAGCACGCCCTGGAAGGCGGCCGGGTTGAAGCGGAACGTGGTGCAGCCCTTCAGGCCCTGCTGGTGGGCGTAGCGGTAGATGTCCTTGAAGTCCTCGTACGGGTAGTCCGTCGGCACGTTGGCGGTCTTGGAGATCGAGGAGTCCACCCACTTCTGCGCGGCGGCCTGGACGTCGACGTGCTCGGTCGGGCTGATGTCGTCGGCGGAGATGAAGTAGTCCGGCAGCCTGGCTTCGGGTCCTTCCGCGAACGGCATCGCCTTCGGGTTGACCAGCTCGCGGTAGGCCAGCAGCTCGTAGGACCAGACGTCGACCTTTTCCTTGGTCTTCTTGCCTTCGCGGATGACGTTGCGGCTGTAGTGGTGGGCGAACGACGGCTCGATGCCGTTGCTGGCGTTGTTGGCCAGCGACAGCGAGATCGTGCCGGTGGGCGCGATCGAGCTGTGGTGGGTGAAGCGGGCGCCGACCTCGGCCAGCGCGTCGACCAGCTCCGGCGCGACCTCGGCCACGCGCTGCATGTAGCGGCTGTAGCGCGCGTGCAGCACCTTGCCCTCGATCTCCTGGCCGACCTTCCAGCCGTCGCGCGCCATTTCCGGGCGCTTGCGCAGCATCTCGGCGGTGACCGCGAAACGCTCCTCCATGATCGGCGCCGGGCCCTTCTCCTGCGCCAGCGCCAGGCCCGTTTCCCAGCCGGCCACGGCCATCTCGCGGGCGATGCGCTCGGTGAACTCGCACGATTCCTTCGAACCGTACTTCATCTTCAGCATGGTCACGGTGCTGCCCAGGCCCAGGAAGCCCATGCCGTGGCGGCGCTTGCGCATGATCTCGTCGCGCTGCTGCTGCAACGGCAGGCCGTTGACCTCGACCACGTTGTCGAGCATGCGGGTGAACACGCGCACGACTTCCTTGTATTCCTCCCAGTCGAAGCTGGCCTGGTCGGTGAAGGGCCGGTGCACGAACTTGGTGAGGTTGACCGAGCCCAGCAGGCAGGCGCCGTAGGGCGGCAGCGGCTGCTCGCCGCAGGGGTTGGTGGCGCGGATCGTCTCGCACCACCAGTTGTTGTTCATCTCGTTGACGCGGTCGATCAGGATGAAGCCCGGCTCGGCGTAGTCGTACGTCGAGACCATGATCATGTCCCACAGGTGGCGGGCGCGGATGTGGCCGTAGACCTTGCAGGCGACCATGCCGTCGTCGCGGGCGATGTAGTTCTTGTGCGTCGGCCAGTCGCGCCAGACCACGCTGGCGGCATCGTCCAGGTCGATGTCGCCGCGCTCCTTGGCGTTGATCGGGAACACCAGCGGCCAGTCGCCGTCGCTGGCGACCGCGTCCATGAAACCGTCGGTGATCAGCAGCGAGAGGTTGAACTGGCGCAGGCGCCCGTCCTCGCGCTTGGCGCGGATGAAGTCCTTCACGTCCGGGTGCGATACGTCGAAGGTACCCATCTGCGCGCCGCGGCGGCCACCGGCTGAGGACACGGTGAAGCACATCTTGTCGTAGATATCCATGAACGACATCGGGCCCGACGTGTAGGCGCCGGCGCCGGCGACGAACGCCCCGCGCGGGCGCAGGGTCGAGAACTCGTAGCCGATGCCGCAGCCGGCCTTGAGCGTCAGCCCGGCCTCGTGGACCTTGTCGAGGATGCCGTCCATCGAATCCTCGATGGTGCCGCTGACGGTGCAGTTGATGGTGCTGGTGGCCGGCTTGTGCTCCAGCGCGCCGGCGTTGCTGGTGATGCGGCCGGCGGGGATCGCGCCGCGGCGCAGCGCCCAGACGAAGCGCTCGTTCCAGTACTGGCGCAGCTCGGCGGTCGGCTCGGCGTCGGCCAGGGCGCGGGCGACGCGCTGGTAGGTGCCGTCGATGTCGGCGTCCACGGCCTCGCCGGCCTTGGTCTTGAGGCGGTACTTCTTGTCCCAGATGTCGGCCGACGCCGGCTGCATCGGGATCTCGCGGTCGGCCGCGGCCTGCTCCTCGCCCGTGTTCACTGCCATGCCGGTGTTCACCGCCTCCAGCCGCACTGTGCTCATCCGTCCCTTCTCCTCGTCCTTGCGCGCGGCTGCTGCCGCGTCGTTGTTGTTGTCTGCCGGGCCGCTCGGGCGGGCACGGCCGGGTATGTCTGACACCGGGACGGGGATGCGTCGGCGCCAGCATGCGCGCCGCCCCGTGTCTGCGTCGTGGTGTCGATCGGGCCGCACGTGGCCCTGGCATTTGCACGCATCCGCCCACCCCCGTCGCGTGTTGCCAAGCGCCCGGCAAGCGGTTCGGACGGCAAGGCTGCCTGCCCGGCGCCAACCCCAGTGCTTGGGCCCTGGCCGCCCCGCACACCCCAAGATGTTGTGGCGGGACAGGGAGCCAAGCTATCCGGGGCCCGGGCCGGTGTCAACCGGATCGAGCAGGTCCCACGGCGCGGCCACGATTGCGACGCGGCGCCCCCGGGGGAACACCGGCGGGGCTCAATAGCGTCCGCGGGCCGGGCCCTCCGGCAACCGCAAACGCCTGCTCAACGCGCGGAACCGGGGCTCGCTGCGCAGCGCGTTCCAGCGTGCGTCGACGCCGATGAAGCCGATGCGGATGTCGTGCTCGCGATAGCCGCGCTCCAGCTCGTCGAGCGCGGCATCGCGCTGCCCCAGTGCGAGGTGCACCGCTGCCAGGCTGGTGGGGGCGATGTAGCCGGTGCGGGCGCGGCCCCGCAATTCGTCCAGGATCGCCGCGGCGCCGGCGCGGTCGCCCGCGGCCACGTCGGCCAGCGCCAGCATCGCCAGCGCCTGGCTGGCCCGCCGCGAATTGGCGGCCGACTGCGCGTAATCAGCCACCGCGGCCGCGGCATCACCGCGATCCAGCGCCAGGCCGCCGCGCACCAGCAGGCCGATCCAGAACCCCGGCTCGATCTCCAGCGTGCGCGCCACCTGGCCCGCGGCGGCCTGCGGCTGGCCGGCGGCGGTGAAAAAGCCGGCGTCGAGCGCATTGATCAGCGGCGACAGCGGATCGAGCTCGCGCGCCTGGCGCGCCTCTGCCAGGCCTTCGTCGAACCGGCCGGTATTGACCAGCAGGTGCGCCAGGCCGAAATGGGCGTCGGCCAGGCTGGGGTTGATGGCGATGGCGCGACGCATCGCGGCTTCGGATTCGCCCCAGTTCCATTCGTGCAGTTGCAGGTAGCGGGCGCGGGCGAGCTGGGCCTCCGCAGATCGCGGGTCGATCTGCAACGCGCGGATGGCGGCGGCGTTGGCGCGTGCGAACACGTCGACGGGTGGCCGGTCGTTATGGGCCATGGAGATGTACGCCAGCGCCAGCCCGGCATGGCCTCGCGCGCAGGCGGGATCGAGTCGCAGCGCATCCTGGAACGCGGCGATGGTGTCGGGTGCGCGCCGCTGCAGCTGGAACTGCGCGCGCAGCAGGGCACGGTAGGCATCAGGATCGCCGCCCTCGCAGGCGGCGGGCGCAAGCGCCGGCCGCACCGGCTGTACCCGCAAAGCGGCGGTCAACGCGTCGCTGATGTCGTCCTGCAGGGTGAACACCTTGCCGATGCTGGCGTCGAAGGTGTTCGACCACACCGGCTGCCCGCGCGCCACCGACAGCAGGCGGGCGCTGACACGCACCTGGTCGCCGATGCGCTGGGTCGATCCTTCGACCACGTAGGTGGCGCCGAGCAGGCGGCCGATCGCCAGCGGGTCGGATTCGTGCCGCTGCAGCCGCTGCACCGACGCCAGCGAACGCACCCGCAGGGCATGCGAGCGCTCCAGCCGGGTCGACAGGGTCTCGGCCATCCCCAGTTCCAGCAGTTCATCGCGCGGCCCGGCCGTCAACGAGCGGAACGGCAGCACCGCCAGTGTCGCCTGCACCGCAGCCGAAGTCGGCGCGGGCGGCCATTCGCGCGCACGCCAGGCGGCCATCGCCAGTACCAGTCCAGCCAGCACGACGGCCAGTGCGAACGCGTGCCGCGCCAACCCGGGCGCGCCGATGCCGGCGGCCGCCCCGTGACCGTCATCGCCCGCCAACGCCGGCGCCGGCGCCAGTGACGACATCGCCCCCGCCGGTTCCTCGCGTGCTTCGGCCACGAAGCGGTAGCCGCGGCCGGGCACCGTCAGCAGGTAGCGGTGCTCGCCGGCGCTGGTGCCCAGCGCCCGGCGCACCGCCGACACCGCCTGGGTCAGGTTGTTTTCCTCAACCACCCGGCCGCTCCAGACCGCGGCCAGCAGTTCGTCCTTGCCGACCACCCGGTCGCGGTGCAGCAGCAGGTAGTGCAGGGTGTCGAAGGCCTTGGCGGTCAAGGCGACGCAGCGGCCGTCGGCATCGCGCAGTTCACGCGAGCGCGTGTCCAGTCGCCAGGACTCGAACAGGAAGATGCTGTAGTCGGATCCGTCCATGGCGTTCATGACTTTTCAGATTTATTCAGCGTTTTTTGCTCGATTTTTCGGCCAGCGCGGGCGGAGGCTGGCGTTGGAGGCGCATGGGATTCCCCCAACGCCAACAAAGGAGCACAGCCATGAAACCGCATCTTTCCCTGCTTGCCGCCGCCCTGGTCACCCTGGCCGCCGGCCCGGCCCCTGCCGGCAACCCGGCCACCGATGGTGCCCTGGCAACGCGTGCCAATCGCATCGTCGGCCTCTGGGACAACTATGCCTACGTGGGTCCCTGCGACGGTACGCCCGGGCCGGCGCAGCGGCAGTTGCTGATGTACATGACCGGCGGCACGTTCCTCGACAATTCCCGCTTCCCGCCGCAGGGCATGCCCAACCTCGCCGGCATTCCCGGCATCCACCAGCGCAGCATCGGCGTCGGTACCTGGAGCTACTCGCCGCAGGCCGGGAGCTACACCCTCGACCAGCGCTTCGACTGGTATGTCGACAACGTCTACAACGGCTACCAGGTCGTGCACCGCACGATCCTGCTCAGCAACGACGGCAACTCGGCGGAGGGTCCGGTCACGACCACCCGGTACGCGGCCGATGGCAGCGTGATCGTCGAGCTTTGCGGCAGCGCTTCGTCCACCCGGATCTGATCCGACCCTTGGTGCCGGTGCGCGCCCGGGCGGTTGCCCGGCCCAGGCGCCAACCAGCGGGCCGGCGAATCCGTTCGACATCGGCCACGACAGCGAGCCTCCGCCGTTGGCTGGGCACGCAAAGGACTGCAAACCGCGGCCCGCGGCGACCTCCGGTCCCGCGGGCCGCTTCATTTCGGGTTTAAGCTGGCGGGCCAACACTTCCCGATTGGACCAGGTGCGTTGACACAGCGCCGCGCCGGCTGAGCCCGGACCTCAAACGCCCTATCCCGGACCCGAAAGAATGAATGCGATGCGTTCCCTCCCCGCCCTGCTTGCCCTGGTTGCCGCCGCCGCTTTCGGCGGCTTCGCCGCGATCGCGATGCAGCAGTCGCTGCAGCAGCCGGCGCGGGCCGAGCCGCAGGCCGCGGCCGCGGTGCCGGCCGCCGCCGCGCTGCCCAGCGCGGTCGCCGGCACGCCGCTGCCGTCGCTGGCGCCGATGCTCAAGCGGGTGCTGCCGGCGGTGGTCAGCGTGCACAGCCAGCAGCGGGTGCGGATCAACAACCCGTTCGTCGACGATCCCTTCTTCCGGCGGATGTTCCCCAACGTGCCGCAGGAGCGGATCAACCAGTCGCTGGGATCGGGCGTGATCGTCAACGCGCAGCAGGGCCTGATCCTGACCAACCACCACGTGATCGAGGGCGCCGACCAGGTCTCGGTGACGCTGGCCGACGGCCGCACCATGCAGGCGCAGTTCGTCGGCAGCGACCCGGACACCGACATCGCGCTGATGCGGATCCCGGTGCCCAAGGATGCGCCGCTATCGGCGATCCCGCTGGCCGACAGCGCGCGCCTGCAGGTCGGCGACTTCGTGGTCGCGGTCGGCAATCCGTTCGGCATCGGCCAGACGGTGACCTCGGGCATCGTCTCGGCGGTCGGGCGCAGCGGCCTGCAGGGGCTGGGCTACCAGAACTTCATCCAGACCGACGCCTCGATCAATCCCGGAAACTCGGGCGGCGCACTGGTCAACCTCGACGGCCAGCTGGTCGGCATCAACACCGCCAGCTTCAACCCGCGCGGCTCGATGGCCGGCAATATCGGCCTGGGCTTCGCGATCCCCTCCAACCTGGCCGGCGATGTCATGCGCCAGCTGGTCGCCACCGGCGAGGTGCATCGGGGCAGCCTGGGCATCGACACCCAGGACGTGGATGCGCGGATCGCCGGTGGCCTCGGCCTGGCCGATGCGCGCGGCGCGGTGGTGACCCGGGTATACCCGGGGTCGGCCGCGGCCGCCGCCGGCCTTCAGGTCGGCGACGTGGTGCTGGCGGCCAACGGCCAGCGCATCGACGACCGCGACACGCTGCGCAATTTCGAGGGCCTGCAGGCCGTCGGCAGCAAGGTCGTGCTCGACCTGCGCCGCGACGGCAAGCCGCTGCAACTGACCGCCACCCTGCGCGAGCAGCCGCGCTCGCTGCCCGGGGCGACGCTCGACCCGCGCCTGGCCGGCGCCACCTTCGCCGAGCTCCCGGCCAGCCTGCGCCAGTCCGGCGTCGACGGCGTGCTGGTGGAATCGGTGGCCCGCGGCAGCCGCGCCGAGGGCAACGGACTGCGCCAGGGCGACGTCGTGGTCGCCGCCAACAGCGGCCGCTTCGACGACCTGCCCAGCTTCCGCCTGAGCTTCGGCCAGCGGCCGGCGCAGCTGGCGCTGCGGATCGTGCGCGGCAGCGAGCAGGGCGTGCTACCGATGCGTTGACGCCACCATCGCCGCCGGACACGCACGCTGGCGCCCGTGGATCCCACTTCAGCAGGAGAGTCCGATGACCCCGACCGCCACCGACAGCATGAAATCCAACCTCGGCGAAGCCGGCAGCCACCTCAAGCAGGCCGCCGGGCACGCCGGCGACGCGCTCAAGGGCGCGGCCGGCGCCGCCGGCGAAGAGATGCGCCTGGGCAAGGCGCAGATGAAGTCCGAACTGGCCGACGGCGCGCTCGCCGGGCTGGCCGCGGTCGAGCAGGCCGGTGCCGCCAGCCGCGAGCAGGTCGATGCACTGATGGACAAGGGCCGCGACCTGATCGAAAGCGCCTCGGACCTGATCCGCGAGCGCCCGCTGGCCTCGTTCGGCATGGCCTTCGCCGCCGGCTGGATCATCGCCAAGCTGGCGCGCAGCGGCGACAAGTAAGCCGTCACGATGAGCGCCAAGGGGGACGCGCGCAGCGACGACAACGACGGTCGCGGGGACACCCGCGACGCCGGTGTCGACGCCGCCTGCATCGACGAGGCGCTGCGCGCACTCGGCCAGACCGGGCGCGCGACCCTCGGCGCCGGCCGCGATGCCGGCAAGGCGTTCCGGATCCTGCTGGCCGCCGACATTTCGCTGGCGCGCAGCGCGTTCGGGCGCACGCTGGCGCTGACCGGGGTCGCGATCGCGTTCGGCGCGTCGGCGTGGCTGTTGCTGATGGCGACGCTGATCGTGTGGCTGAGCCGCGGCCTGGGCTGGGCGTGGTCGCTGTCGCTGCTGCTGACCGCTGGCCTGAGCATCGCCGTCACCGCCGCGGCGGCCTGGATGGCGATGCGCTACTTCGAGCACACGCGGCTGCAGGCCACGCGCCGGCAGCTGGCGCGGCTGGGCGTCGGCGAGCTGGCGGGGCTGATGCCCGACGCCGGTTCCGGTGCCTCGACCGAAGCGGCCGCCGAGCGCGTCGCCGACGCCAGCGGCGGCGAGCCGCTGAAGAAGGGCCTGGGCGTGGACATCACCCCGCCATGAAATGGACATCGGCAAGGAACACGGGCAGGACATGAGCTTTGACGCGCTGCTGCAGAAGGTGAAGCAGGCCGAGGCCGCGCTCGAGGCGAACGAGCGCCAGGCCGCGGCCGACTGGCGCCAGTTGAAAGCCTCCTGGCGGGAACTGTGGACGCCGGGGCGGATCGTGATCGTCGGGTTGCTGTCGGGCTTCCTGGTCGGCCGCGCGGAGCCGCTCAAGCGTGCAACCGGCGGCGGCACGCTGCAGCTGGTCAGCGCGCTGGCCGGGCTGTTCGCCGGTGGCAGCGCGCAGGCGGCGGCGGGTGCGGCCGACGAGGCCGCGGACACCGCGCAGCAGACCGCGGCGGCGGTGGCGCCGACCGCGGCCATGGCCCAGGCGGCCGCCGCGCCGCAAGCGCCGCCCGGGGTCTCGCCCGAGACCCGGCAACGCATCCTGCGACAAGCCGGATTGCCGTGACCCAGGTCCCGGCCCCTCCCGCCGACGGCCACGCGCCCGCGCCACCGCGCCCGCCGCCGATGCCCGTCGTGCCCGACCCCGACGAACCCGTTCGGGCCGGGCCGGCCGGCCCGGCCGTCGCACCACCGCCGCGGCGGCGGCCACGCGCCTCCACCGCGCTGGTGGTGCTGGCCGCGCTGGCCGTCGGCTACACGATGTGGGCGGCGCGCGGCCTGCTGCTGCCGGTGCTGCTGGCGATGTTCTTCGCCCTCGTGGGCAATCCGATCATCCGCGTGCTGCAGCGCATCTACGTGCCGCGCTTCGTCAGCGCGCTGCTGGTGCTGTCGCTCGGCATTGCCGGCACCGTCGCGCTGGGCCAGCAACTGGTGGTGCCGGCCGGCGAATGGGTGCGCCAGGTGCCGCGCGAGATGCGCGACCTCGCGCCGAAGCTGCGCAACCTGGTCAAGCCGGTGCAGGAAGCCAACAAGGCCGCCGAGAACATCGCCCGCGCCGCCGGCGGCGAGAACACCGCCAAGCCGGTGGCGGTGGTGAAGACCGAGGTCAACGATCCCTACAAGGCGTTGACCGCGACACCGCGCATGGTTGCTTCGGTGCTGGCGGTGGTGCTGCTGACGTTCTTCTTCATGGTCTACGGGCAAAGCCTGCAGCGCAACGCGATCGCGCTGCTGCCCGGGCGCCAGCAGAAGCGGCTGACGGTGGAGATCCTGCAATCGATCGAGCACGAGATCTCGCGCTACGTGCTGACCATCAGCATCATCAACGCACTGGTCGGGCTGGCGTTCGCCGGCGCGCTGTTCTGGCTGGGCGTGCCGATGGACGAGGCGCTGCTGTGGGGCACGATGGCGGCCCTGCTCAACTTCGCGCCCTACGTCGGTCCGCTGCTCGGCATGCTGATCATGCTGCTGATGGGATTCGTCGCCTACGACGACACCTGGCAATCGCTGCTGCCGGCGCTGATCTACCTCGGCCTGCATACGCTGGAAGGCCAGATCGTGACCCCGATCGTGCTCGGCGCGCGGATGGCGTTGTCACCGCTGGTGCTGATCCTGGCGCTGATGCTGTTCGGCTGGCTGTGGGGGATCGTCGGCCTGCTGCTGGCGGTGCCGCTGCTGGTCTGCACCAAGATCGTGCTGTCCAAGATCGAAGGACTGGAAGGCTGGGCGAAGCTGCTGGAGTGACCGCCACCGGCGTTTTTCCTGCCCCGCGGTTCGGGGGCGCACATCGACAGGCCCGCGGCAGGCTCCCTCCGGCAAGCGGAGGCAGGGAAAGCCCTAGAATGGCGTGGTGAGCTTCCCAGTCCGCGCCATCACCCTGGACCTCGACGACACCATCTGGCCGATCGCGCCGGTGATCGTGCGCGCCGAGAGCGCGCTGGGCGCCTGGCTGCGCGAGCACGCGCCACGCACCGCAGCGCGCTGGCCGCTGGCGGCGATGCGCGCGCTGCGCGACGAGGTCGCCGCCAGCCACCCGCAACTGGCGCACGACTTCACCCGCCAGCGCCTGATCACGCTGGAACGGATGCTGCGCGAGGCCGGCGACGACGTCGCGCTGGTGCAGCCGGCGTTCGATGCGTTCTTCGCCGCGCGCTGCGAGGTCGAACATTACGACGACAGCCTCGATGCGCTCGACCGCCTCGCCGCCAGGGTGCCGCTGGCGGCGCTGTCCAATGGCAATGCCGACCTGCAGCGGATCGGGCTGATGCACGTGTTCGCGTTCCAGCTGGGCGCGCGCGAGCATGGCGCCGCCAAGCCGGCGGCCAGCATCTTCCATGCCGCATGCGCGCAGCTGGACTGCGACCCGGCGCAGGTGCTGCACGTCGGCGACGACATCGAGATGGACGTGGTCGGCGCGCATCGCGCGGGCCTGCGCAGCTGCTGGATCAACCGTCCCGATGCCGAAGGCCGCGTCCGCGAATGGCCGCACGCCGACCTGCGGCCCGACCTCGAAGTCCCCACCCTCGCCGCCCTCGCCGACTGGCTGGACGCGGCATCGTTGCCCTCGCAGAGCGTCGCATGAGCCTACCGAACGGTTTCACCACCACCACGACGACCGATGCCGCGCGCCCGCTGCACCTGGTCGGTCGCGACAGCCTCGATGGCTGGCGGCAACGGCAGCCGCCGGCACGGGTGCAGTGGCTGCAGGCGCACGGCTTCGACGCCGCACCCGGCAGCGTGCTGGTCTTGCCTGGCGACGACGGCACCCTCGCCGGGGCGGTGCTGGGCATCGGCGATCCACTGGATCCAGGCAGCTACGCGCACGCGCCGCAGGCGTTGCCGCCGGGCGACTGGAAGCTGGCGGGCGAACTCGACGGCCCCACCCGCAATGCGCTGCAGCTGGGTTGGGGACTGGGCAGCTATCGCTACGCGCGCTATCGCTCTCCACCGCGCGCGCCGGCGCGCCTGTGCCTGGGCACGCCGGGCAACGACGCCCTCGACGCGGAAACCGGCGACGTGCTCGCCGCCTGCCTGCGCGTGCGCGACCTGGTCAACACGCCGACCCAGGACATGGGCCCGGAGCAGCTGCAGGACGTCGTGCACGGCATCGCGCAGGCGCATGGCGCGCGCTTCGAGGCGATCGTCGGCGACGACCTGCTGGCGCGCAACTTCCCCGCGATCCATGCCGTCGGCCGCGCCTCGCACCGCGCGCCGCGGCTGCTGCAGCTGCAGTGGGGCGGCGATACCGCGGAAAGCCGGGCGCACCCCCACGTGGCCATCGTCGGCAAGGGCGTGTGCTTCGACACCGGCGGGCTCAACATCAAGGCCGGCGACGGCATGCGCAACATGAAGAAGGACATGGGCGGCGCGGCGCACGCGATCGCGCTGGCCGAACTGGTCATGGCGCGCAAGTTGCCGCTGCGGATCACGCTGCTGGTGCCGGCGGTGGAAAACGCGATCGGGCCCGAGGCCTATCGCCCCGGCGAAGTGGTCGCCACCCGCACGGGCATCCACGTCGAGATCGACAATACCGACGCCGAAGGCCGCATGGTGCTGTGCGACGCGCTGGCCTATGCCGGCGAACAGGCGCCGCACCTGCTGCTGGACTTCGCCACGCTCACGGGCGCCGCGCGGGTGGCGCTCGGCCCCGACCTGCCGGCGCTGTACGCCAACGACGATGCCGTCGCGCAGGAGTGGCTGGAGGCCGGCATGCAGGTGCGCGACCCGCTGTGGCGGATGCCGCTGTGGCGGCCGTACCTGCGCTACCTGGTGAGCAATGTCGCCGACATCGCCAATTCCGGGCCGTCGAAGATGGCCGGCAGCATCGCCGCGGCGTTGTACCTGGAACGCTTCGTGCCCGCCCAGCAGAAGTGGGCGCACCTGGACGTCTACGCGTGGAACGACAGCGACCGCCCGGGCAAGCCCGCCGGCGGCGAGGCGCAGGGCCTGCGCGCGGCGTATGCGATGTTGAAGGCGCGCCCGCCGGCCTGATCCGGGCAGGCGACACGGGCGACGCATGCCACGCCGGCAGCAGCTCGGCGGGATCCGCCACTCGATCCGTTTGCGCGAGGCCCCGCGCCGGCGCAGCGATCCGTCGTGGCGCCGCGTTACGCCAGCACCTCGCGGCGCCCAAGACACCACAGCATCAACGCGAACGCGGCAGCGCCACCGACCGCACCCAGCGCGAGCGTGAAGTCCGCGCGCGCAGGGTCGGCGGCAAGCTGGTTCACCGGCAGTTGCCACGGCAATCCCATGCCGGCCTTCGCCGACGTGGCGACGACCGCGAAGAACGTGCCGCCGATGCCGGTCGCCAGCGCGGGCACGAAGCTCGCCAAGCGCAACGCGAGCCAGAGCTGCACGGCCACCAGCAGCCACGCCGCCATGAAGATCCGCGCCAGCACCAGCGCGTAAGCCGGCAGGTCGGGCGTGCCGGTGGCGGCGACCGCGGGCTTCCACCAGCCGGCCAGTTGCGCCGCCAGCACCGACAGCAGCGCCAGCAACACGGTCATCACCGCGACCAGCCCCAGCACGCACAACGCCTTGGCCGCGTACAGGTGCCAGCGTGGCAGTGGCAGCGCGCGCAGGTGGTCCCAGGCACGCGGGCCGTGTTCGGTGTGCGCGACCAGCGCGGTGAGCGCGGTCACGCTCATCGGCAGCATGAAGAACGCCCAGATCGCGGCCGGGGTCTGCAGCGCCATCTCCCACGGCATCGGCTGCTTCATCCGCAGCAGGTTGAAGAACATGAAGAAGGCGATCAGCAGCGGCGCGACCACGGCCAGCACCAGCGCGAGCGAGCGGCGCAGCTTGTAGGCCTCGACGGCGAAGGTGGTGGCGAAGCGCGGGGCGGGGATCTGCGACATGGCGAAGGTTCCGGAATGCGTGCGATGCGATGCGATGCGGCTCGGACACCCCGGCTCAGGCGGGCGCGGCGGGTGCGGACTGGCGATACAGGGTTTCGAGCGTGCGCTGGCGCGGCGCGAGCGCATGCACGCGCACGCCGGCGGTGCACAGCACGCGGTTGAGCGCCGCGGCGGCGCCTTGCGCGTCTTCCTGCGGCGCGAAGCGCGCCACCAGTTCTCCGTCGCGCTGGGCGATGTCGAAGCCGTGCTCGCGGGCGAGCAAGGCCGCGCGTTCCGGCGCGTCGGTGCCGATCGCCACTTCGCTCGACAGGCCGGCCTTGAGTTCCGCGAGCGTACCTTCCAGCACCATCCTGCCCTGGCTGAGGATGCCGATGTGGGTGGCGGTGCGTTCGATCTCGTCGAGCAGGTGGCTGGACAGCAGCACCGTCGCGCCGGTGCGCGCCGGCAGCTCGCGCAGGAACCGGCGCATGTCCACGATGCCTTCGGGATCCAGGCCGTTGGTCGGCTCGTCCAGCACCAGCACCGGTGGCGAGCCAAGCATCGCGCGTGCCAGCCCGAGGCGCTGGCGCATGCCGAGCGAGTAATCCGCGACGCGGCGGCGACCGTGGGCCGACATCTCCGCGACCTCGAGCACGCGTTCGATCTCGGTCGCGGGCAGCCCGAGCAGGCGCCGGGTGAGATCGAGGTTTTCGCGCCCGCTGAGGTGCGGATAGAAGCCCTGCGCCTCGAGCAACGCGCCGACCTTGCGCGCGGCGCGGATCCGGTCGGTGGCCACGTCGATGCCGGCGACGCAGGCGCGGCCGCCGTCGGCGCGCAGCAGCCCCAGCAGCAGTTTGATGGTGGTGGTCTTGCCGGCGCCGTTGCGGCCGAGGAAGCCGTAGATGCTGCGCTCGGGCACGGTCATCGAGATCCGGTCGACGGCGAGGCGGTCGCCGAAACGGCGGGTGAGGTCCTGGGTTTCGATCGCGGCGGGCATGGCCGGGCTTTCCAGAGTTTTAAGTCTGGGATAAAGTTATAGGGTGGATAAAAATTTAAGTCAAGCTTAAAGTCCATGACTGGGCCATCCGTCATGGCCGCGGCCAACCCGAGGATCCGCCGATGCCGGCTTCCAACCGTTTCCATCGCCAGTGCCGCCTGCTGCGCGTTGCCACGCTGTTCGTGTTCGCCTGCCTGTGCCTGCTGCTGGGCGTGACCTGCCTGGCCGCGCTGGTCGGTCCGTGGCGACAGGCAGCCCAGGGCACCGTCGATGCCACGCAGGCGCTGCTGCTGGCGGTGCGCCTGGCGCCGGCCTTGGGCTACCTGTCGGCGTTGTGGGCGGTGCAACGCGCGCTCGGCGACCTTGCCGCCGGCCGCGTGTTCCACCCGACCGTGGCGCGCGCGATGCGGCACATCGGCTTCGGCGTGCTCGCCGGCGCGCTGTTCAGCGTGTTCGCGGTCACCAACCTGTCGCGCTGGATCGGCGGCGGACAGGGCGGCTACGCCTACTTCGACCTTTCCGGCATCGTGCTGGGCGTGGTCGGCGCTGCCCTGGTGCTGATGGCGCGGCTGGTGGACCAGGCACGGGCGCTGCAGGCCGAGCTGGACGAGATCCCCTGATGCCGATCCGGGTCACGCTCGACGCAATGCTTTCACGCCGCGGCATGACGGCGCGCGACCTGGCCGCGCAGGTGGGCATCAGCGAGACCCAGATGTCGCTGTTCCGCGGCGGCAAGGTCAAGGGCATCCGCTTCCGCACCCTGGCGAAGCTGTGCGCCGTGCTCGAGTGCGCGCCCGGCGAGCTGCTGGATTACGACCCTGACCCGCGCGACCTGCAGGCCGAGGACGAGGTCTGACGCCATCGCCTGCGCGCGATCGAAATGCGTGCTGCCGCTCGCCGGGCCCGGGCCCGTCCTACAACCAGCCCTTCTGCCGCGCCAGGCGGAAGGCTTCGACGCGGTTGCCGGCGCCAAGCTTGCCGATCGCCTCGGACAGGTAGTTGCGCACGGTGCCGGCTGACAGGTTGAGCAGCGTGGCGATGTCGCCCGCGGAGAGGCCATCGCCGGCCAGGCGCAACACCTGGCGCTCGCGGTCGTTGAGCGGATCCGAATCCGACCACGCATCGAGCGCGAGTTGCGGATCGATCGCGCGGCCGCCGTGGCGCACGCGGCGGATGGCGTCGGCGAGTTGTTCGGCGGGCGCGTCCTTGAGCAGGTAGCCGCAGACGCCGGCATCCAGCGCGCGGCGCAGGAAGCCGGGGCGCGCGAACGTCGTCAGGATCACCACCCGGACCGGCAACTCATGGCGCTGCACGCGCTGCGCCAGTTCCAGGCCGGTCATGCCCGGCATCTCGATGTCGGTGACCAGCACGTCGGGCTTGATCCGCTGCAGTTCGCGCCACGCCGCTTCGCCATCCGGCGCGGAACCCAGCACCTCGATGTCGGACTCCAGCGACAGCAGTGCCGACAGCGCTCCTCGCACCATCGCCTGGTCCTCGGCCAGCAGCACGCGGATCATGCGCCGCGCCCCATCGGTTCCCGGGATGGCGGCGCCGCCGCCACGAGCAGCGAGGCGACCGGCAATGGCAGCGCGACTTCGACGGTGGTGCCGCCGCGCGCGGAGGCGAAGGCGAGGCTGCCGCCGAGCTCGCGCACGCGCGCCCGCATGCCCGCGAGGCCGTTGCCCTCGGCAGCCGACGAGCCGCGGCCGTTGTCGACGATGCGCATGCGCAGCTGCCCCCCTTCGCGCGCGAACCGCACCTCGGCGCGCGAAGCGCGCGCGTGCCGCGCGATATTGGTCACCGCCTCGCGCAGCACCAGCGCCAGCGGCCGCTCGGTCTCGGGCGACAGCGCCGGCGGCGCGTCGTACTCGAGCGCCACCGTCGAGGACTCGAGCAGCAGCCGTGCCGAGGCCAGTTCCGCGGCCAGGTCGGCGGCGCGGAACCCGGTGACGGCCGAGCGCACTTCGGCGAGCGCGTGGCGCGCGACTTTCTCCGCCTCGGCGATCTCCGTGCGGGCGGCCCCCGGATCGCGGTCGATCAGCTTGCGCGAAAGCTCCAGCTTCAGCGTGATCAGCGACAGCGTGTGCCCGAGCAGGTCGTGCAGGTCGCGGCCGATGCGCTCGCGCTCGGCGGTCGCGGCCAGCCGCCGCACTTCGTCGTGCGAGAGCTGCAACGCCGCGTCCTTCTCGTGCGCCATCGCCTCGACGTTGACGATGACCCCGATGATCAGCGTCATCGGCAGCATCCACACCAGCGCCTGCCACGGATAGCCGGCCAGCCACGCGGCGGCCCCGAGCAGCGCGTTCAACACCAGCACGTGCAGCAGGTAGCGCGGCAGCGAACTGCGCTGGCCGGTATGCAGCATCACGCAACCGAACACGAAGTAGCTCAGGCCCGACGGGTACCACGGCAACAGCACCAGGCACAACGCGACCATCGCCAGCGCATAGCGCCACGCGGTGCGCCGCGACGACAACAGCACCTTGGCGTAGAACAGCAGGAACAGCGGATACGAGGCCAGCGTGATCGCGGCCCAGCGCCAGCCGTAATGGCCGCCGCCGAACAGGGGCGTGATGAAGATCCAGGCCGACCACAGCAGGTGCACGCCGTCGGTCCACGGCGACTTGCCGCGGCGCAGGTTGCCCGCGACCGCGGAGTCCGGGGCTGCCGCCAGCCACCGGGCCGCCCATTGCCTGAGCCGTTCGCGCAGCACGCCTGGTTTCCTGCCCTGTCGTATGCCGATGCTACTTCAACCGTTGCGGCGCAGGCGCCGGGCGGCCAGCAGCAGCAAGCCGAGGGTGAAGCCCGCGAGCACCAGCGCATGCGGCAGCCGTGGCGCGTCCGACAGGCCCACCGCCGCCATCGACAGGGCATTGAGGTGGTAGCTGGGCCACAGCGGGGCGATCTGCTGCAGCAGCCGCGGCATGATCTGCAGCGGGAACCAGAGCCCGGACAGGAACGCCATCGGCAGGTAGATCATGTTGAGCAGGCCGGGCGCGCCCTGGCCCTTGAGCAAGGTGCCGACCAGCAGGCCCAACGCGCAGAACGGCAGCACGCCGAGCACGTCGGTGGCCAGCAGCGAGGCCGCCTGCGCGCCGGACAGCGGCACCCGTGCGATGAACACCGCCATCGCCAGCAGCAGCGCACCGACCATCGCGGCCACGCACATCGCCATCAGCATCTTCCCCAACAGGTACGCGCCCGCGGGCATCGGCAGCGCGCGCTTGAGCGTGAGCAGGCCGTTGTCGCGCTCCGTTGCCAGCGACACGCCGAACCCGAACAACCCGGGCGCCATCACCCCGAAGCTGCTGTAGCTGGCGAGCAGGTAGGTGGATGCGTGCGCGGCCACGTCGTGGCCGCCCAGCAGGATCCCGAACATCAGGTAGAACACGGTGGGGAACAGGATGATCGGCAGCAGGAAGCCGGGGTTGCGCAGGTAGCGCAGCACCTCGCAGCGCGCCTCCTGTGCATAGGCGGCGATCAAGCGCGCACGCGGCATGCGGCCGTCGGTGGCGACGGTGGTGGCGTCCATCAGGCGGCCTCGGGCTGGCTGGCGGCGGCATCGGCCGCTTCGGTGAGTTCGGTGAAGGCTTCGGCCAGGCCCGCGGCCTGGACTTCGAGCGCGTCGAGCTGGTCGTCCGCGGCGAGCAGGCGGCGCAGCAGGCGTTCGGCATGGGGCGTGGACATCCACAGGCGGTCGCCTTCCGTGCGCGCCTCGGCCACTTCCCCCCACGCGGCGACGGTGGCGAGGTCCAGCCGCGACCGGCACAGCACCCGCTTGAGCGCGACCCGCGCGCGCAGCGCATCAACGCTGCCCTCGCTGATGATGCGGCCGTGCGCCATCACGCAGACGCGGCTGGCCAGCGCCTCGGCTTCTTCCAGGTAATGGGTGGTGAGCACCACCGCGCAGCCGTCGGCGACCAGCGCGCGGATCGCGCCCCATAGCCGCTGGCGCGCCTGGATGTCCATGCCGACGGTGGGCTCGTCGAGGAACAGCAACCGCGGCCGCCCGCACAGGGCCAGGGCGAACTGAACGCGACGCTGCTGGCCGCCCGAGAGCTTCGCGTACGGACGCCGCAGCAGGTCGGCGACGCCCGCCAGCTCCGCGCTCTGGACGACGCCACGCGGCGATGGGTAGTAGCTCGCGGTCAGCCGCAGCAGTTCGCCGACCGTGAGCGTCGGCGGCAGCGCGGCATCCTGCAGCATCACGCCGATGCCGCGGCGCGCGGCGAGGTCCTGCGGGTCGCGGCCGAACAACTCGACGCTGCCGGCGTCGGCGCGCAACAACCCGAGCAGCAGTCCGATCGCGGTGCTCTTGCCGGCGCCGTTGGGCCCGAGCAGCGCCAGCAGTTCACCGCCATGCAGCTGCAGGTCGACGCCCGCCAGCGCCTGCACGTTGCCGTAGCGCTTGTGCACGCCGCGCAGGCGGGCCAGGGGAATGTCGTCGCTCATCGCGGTGCCTTGGCGGGAAGATGCGCCGCACCATGCGCCGGCATCGCTCGCGGCGACAGTCGCGATGCTCACGCAAACGGCATGACAAACGTCAGGTGACGTGGCTGCCGCGGCGCCGTAGGCTGCTGCCCTGTTGGCCCCGCCTGCACGCCGCGGTGCGCGCCGATCCCCGGCCGGGATGCTCCGCATGCAGCCGGTGGCATCGCCCGGTTCCTGTAGTCACACTAGGCGCCTCCCGCAACCGATCCGGCGAACACAAGCCCATGAACACTTCCGCCGAGCTGCTCAAGGAACTCCGCATCGACCGCAGCCCGCCGCCGCCGTCGCGCCGCGGCGTCTGGATCGGGCTGGGAATCGGCGCGGCGGTGCTGGTGGTTGTGGCATTGGCGGCGTGGGCGCTGGTTGGGCGCGATCGCGGCATCGAGGTGCGCACCGCGCCGGTGCTGGCGCTGGGCAGCGGCGGCGCCAATGCTTCGGTGCTCGACGCCACCGGCTACGTCACCGCGCGGCGCATGGCGACGGTGTCGGCCAAGATCACCGGCAAGGTGCGCGAGATCCGGATCGAGGAAGGCCAGCGCGTGGAGGCCGGCGAGATCATGGCCACGCTCGACCCGGTCGATGCCGATGCGCAACGCGACCTGGCCACGGCGCAACTCGGCGCGGCGCGCAGCCAGGCCACCGGGGTGCAGGCGCAACTGCGCGAGGCCGAAGCCAATGCGGCGCGCCTGGCCTCGCTGGTGAAGCAGCAACTGGTGTCGAAGGCGCAGTACGACCAGGCGGTCGCGCAGCGCGACTCCCTGCGCGCGCAACTGGTCACCGCGCAACGCAATGCCAAGGTCGCCAGCGACCAGCTGCAGATCGCCGAGAACGGCGTCGACAACACCATCGTGCGCGCGCCGTTCGCCGGCGTGGTGATCGCCAAGGCGGCGCAGCCGGGCGAGATCGTGTCGCCGCTGTCGGCTGGCGGAGGCTTCACCCGCACCGGCATCGGCACCATCGTCGACATGGATTCGCTGGAGGTCGAGGTCGACGTCGGCGAGTCCTACATCGGCCGGGTGCAGCCGAAGATGCCGGTGGTGGCTACGCTCAACGCCTATCCGGACTGGAAGATCCCCGGCGAGGTGATCGCGATCATCCCCACCGCCGACCGCAGCAAGGCCACGGTCAAGGTACGGATCGCGCTGGGCGTGCGCGACCCGCGCATCGTCCCGGACATGGGCGTCAAGGTCAGTTTCCTGGAGTCCGCGAAACCCGAGTCCAGCCAGCGCCAGGGCGTGCGCGTGCCGGCGGCGGCGCTGGTGCAGCGCGACGGCAAGCAGGTGGCCTTCGCGCTGGGCGACGACGACGTGGCGCGGATGCGCGAAGTGAAGACCGGCCGCGCCCTGGGCGACGATCGCCAGGTGCTGTCGGGCCTGGCGGCCGGCGACCTCGTGGTGCTCGATCCGCCGGCTGCGCTGGTCGACGGCGGCAAGGTGCGCGTCGTCGCCGACGCCGCCGACCGATAACCCATTTCCACGCGACATACGGAGCCAGGCATGTCCACCCTCGTCAGCATCCGCAACCTCAGCAAGACCTACCAGCGCGGGCCGGAGCGGATCGAGGTGCTGCACGACATCGACCTCGACATCGCGCGCGGCGACTTCGTGGCGTTGATGGGGCCGTCGGGGTCGGGCAAGACCACGCTGCTCAACCTGATCGGGGGCCTGGACTCGCCCAGTGCCGGCGAGATCGAGGTCGACGGCCAGCGCATCGATGCGATGGGTGCCGGGCAGTTGTCCGACTGGCGCAGCCGCAACGTCGGCTTCGTGTTCCAGTTCTACAACCTGATGCCGATGCTCAGCGCGCAGAAGAACGTCGAACTGCCGCTGCTACTGACCCCGCTGTCGGCGGCGCAACGCAGGCGCAATGCCACGATCGCGCTGCAACTGGTCGGGCTCGAGGACCGCGCCCGGCATCGCCCGGCGGAACTGTCCGGTGGCCAGCAGCAGCGCGTGGCGATCGCGCGCGCGATCGTGTCCGACCCGACCTTCCTGATCTGCGACGAGCCCACCGGCGACCTGGACCGGCACTCGGCGGAGGAAATCCTCGGGCTGTTGCAGCAGCTCAATCGCGAGCACGGCAAGACCATCGTGATGGTGACCCACGATCCGAAAGCCGCCGACTACGCGACCCATACTATCCACCTCGACAAGGGCGAGCTGACCGACGCGCCCGTCGGCGTCCATTGAGGAGCGCGGGATGAAATACCTGTCGCTGGTCTGGGCGTCGCTGTTCCGCAGCCGCACCCGCACGCTGCTGACGCTGCTGTCGGTGGTGGCGGCGTTCCTGTTGTTCGGGATGCTGGATTCGGTGCGGGTGGCGTTCAATTCCGGCGGCAGCGTGGCCGGCGCCAACCGGCTGGTGGTGGCCTCGCGGCTGTCGATCACGCAGATGCTGCCCTTCAGCCTCGGCACCCAGGTCGAGCAGGTGCCGGGGGTGCGCAAGGTCGCCTACGCGGCGTGGTTCGGCGGCATCTACCGCGACCCGAAGAACTTCTTCCCGAACTTCTCGGTCGGCCCGAACTATTTCGAGATGTATCCCGAGTACCGGATCCCGGCCGCGCAGAAGGCGGCGTTCGAGGCCGACCGGACCGGCGCGATCGTCGGCGAAGCGCTGGCCAGGCGCTTCGGCTGGAAGGTCGGCGACACCATCCCGCTGCAGGCGACGATCTTCCCGCAACAGGGCAGCAACGCCTGGCCGCTGAAGCTCGACGGCATCTTCACCATCGACGATTCCAAGCGCAAGGGCGAGGAAAGCCAGTTGCTGTTCCACTGGAAGTATTTCGACGAGGCCAACGACTACGTCAAGGGCCGGGTCGGCTGGTACATGGTGCAGGTCGACGATCCCGCGCATTCCGACCGCATCGCCCAGGCGATCGACGCCCTCAGCGAGAACTCCGACCACGAGACCAAGACCCAGACCGAGCAGGCGTTCAACCAGTCCTTCGCCAAGCAGTTCGCCGACATCGGCCTGATCGTCACCGCGATCATGGGCGCGGTGTTCTTCACCCTGCTGCTGCTGACCGGCAACACCATGGCGCAGGCGGTGCGCGAACGGATCCCGGAGCTGGCCGTGCTCAAGACCATCGGCTTCAGCAACCGCGGGGTGCTGTGGCTGGTGCTGGGCGAATCGGTGTTCCTGGTGGTGCTGGGCGGCGTGGCCGGGCTGGCGATCGCCGCGGCGCTGATGCCTGCGGTGAGCGCGGCCAGCGGCGGCATGATCGCGTTGCCGACGGTGATGCCGCAGACCTGGGCGATGGGCATCGGGCTGATGCTGGCGATCGGCGTGGTGGTCGGGCTGCTGCCGGCGCTGCGCGCGATGCGCCTGAAGATCGCCGATGCGCTGGCCGGACGCTGACGGGGACATGCCATGAAGAACACCGACAAGCAGAAGCCGCAAGGCCGCACCCGCCGCTGGCTCGGCAACCTGGGGGTGCTGCTGGCGCTGGCGGCGGGCCTGGCGGCCTGGGTGATGCTGCCGTGGCCCGGGGTGCTCGCGATCGTGCTGCTGCTGGGGCTGTGGCTGCCGCTCACGCGTGCCGGCAGGCTGGCGCTGGCGGCGGCGCGCATCGGCCTGGCCAGCCTGCCGCAGCGATGGGGGGCTTCCAGCGTGATCGTGGTCGGCATCGCCGGCGTGGTCGGGGTGCTGGTGGCGATGCTGGCGATGGGCGAAGGCTTCAAGGCCACGCTCGACAGCACCGGCAGCGACGACACCGCCATCATCCTGCGTGGCGGGTCGCAGGCCGAGACCAACTCGGTGATCTCGCGCGAGCAGATCCCGCTGATCTCCAGCCTGCCCGGGATCGCGCGCGGCGACGACGGCCAGGCCGCGATCTCGCCGGAGCTGTCGCAGGTGATCAACCTGCCAACCAAGGCCGACGGCACCGATGCCAACGTCCAGTTCCGCGGCGTCGGCCCGCAGGCGTGGGCCATCCGCCCGCAGGTGAAGATCATCGCGGGCCGCAGGTTCGGCAACGGCCTGCGCGAGCTCGTCGTCGGCCAGGGGGCGCAGCGCCAGTTCCGCGGGCTCGAGGTCGGCCGCACCCTGGAACTGGCGAACCAGGACTGGACCATCGTCGGCATCTTCGCTTCCGGCGACTCGCATGATTCGGAATTGTGGGGCGACGCGCAGACGGTGGCCTCGACCTATGATCGCAGCGCCTACCAGTCGGTGACGGTGAAGCTTGCCGGCAACAACGGCTTTGCCCAGGCCAAGGCCGCGTTGGCCGACGATCCCCGGCTCAAGCTCGACGTCCTGACCACCCACGACTATTACGCGAAGCAGTCGGAAGGCCTCAACAAGCTGATCAGCATCCTCGGCACGGTGATCGGCACGATCATGGCGATCGGCGCGGTGTTCGGCGCGCTCAACACCATGTACGCCGCGGTCGCCGCGCGCGCGCGGGAGATCGCGACGATGCGCGCGCTCGGCTTCAGCGGCTTGCCGGTGGTGATGGCGGTGATGCTGGAAACGATGCTGCTGGCGCTGGCCGGCGGCGTGCTGGGCGCGGCGGTGGCCTGGCTGGTGTTCAACGGCTACACGGTATCGACCCTGGGCAGCAATTTCAGCCAGGTGGTGTTCCAGTTCAAGGTCTCGCCGCAGTTGTTGTGGACGGGCCTGAAATGGGCACTGGGCATCGGCCTGGTCGGCGGCTTGTTCCCGGCGTTGCGCGCCGCCAGGATGCCGGTGACGGTCGCGCTGCGCGGGGCGTGATCGCTCAGGTATCGACGGCCGCGGCGCTCGCTGCCGTGCGCCCGCGCAGCAAGCCGTCGCCGGCGTAGAGCGCCAGCGCGAGCCAGATGAAGCCGAAACCGATCGCACGATCGCGGTCGAAGGCTTCGCCCAGCACCAGCACACCGCACAGCAGTTGCAGGGTCGGGGCGATGTACTGCAGCACGCCCACCATCGAGTACGGGATCCGCTTCACCGCGTCGGCGAAGCCGATCAGCGGCAGCGCGGTCAGCACGCCGCCGAACACCAGCAGCGCGCCCGCGATCCAGCCCCAGGCTGCGACGCCGCCATGGGCGACGAAGCCACCCTCGCCATGGGTTTCGCCCCACAGCAGCAAGGCCAGCGCCGGCAGTACCAGGTACAGGCTCTCGACACCGAGGCCGCGCACTGGCGGCACCCCGACCAGCTTGCGGATCAGGCCGTAGGCGCCGAACGAGGCCGCCAGCGACAACGCGATCCACGGGAAGCTGCCGTAGTTGGCGGTGAGCCAGAGCACGCCCCCCGTCGCGATCGCGACCGAGGTCCACTGCACGCGGTTGAGGCGTTCCTTCAGCACCACCACGCCCAGCACCACGTTGAGCAGCGGATTGATGAAGTAGCCCAGGCTGGTTTCGACCACGTGGCCGGCGTTGACCGCCCAGATGTACAGCCCCCAGTTGAACGCGATCAGGCCGCCGCTGAGCGCCAGCATCCACGCCGCGCGCGGATGCGCGAGGGTTTCGCGCAGCCAGCCGCGGCCGTATTTCCAGAACAGCCAGCCCGCCACCAGCAGCGTGCTCCAGACGATGCGGTGGGCGATGATCTGCAGCGACGGCACCGCCTTGAGCAGGTGCCAGTACAGCGGCATGACGCCCCACAGCACGAATGCACCCACGGCCATCCACAGGCCGCGACGGTCGAGGCGCTCCATCTCCATGCTCAGGCGTCCCCGGCCTGGCGCAGGTCCGCTTGCGCGCGGACAACCTGCGGCGGCTTCGCCGTCGCCGCCTTCGCCAGCGTGATCGCGACCACGCCGAGCAGGATCACGCCCATCGCCGCCAGTTCGTGCAGGCCGAAGCGTTCACGCGCCAGCCACGCGCCCAGCGCAACCGCGATCGCCGGGTTGATGTAGGCATAGCTGCCGGCCAGCACCGGCCGCACGTGGTGCAGCAGCCAGATGTAGGCGCTGAAGCCGACGATGGAGCCGGCCACGACCAGGTAGCCGAACGCGGCGAGCCCGGCCGCGGTCGGCAGCGCATGGAAACGCTCGCCGGCGATTGCGCCGACGATGCACATCGCCGCGCCGCCGCACAGCATCTGCGCCGCGGCGGTCATGAACGGCGTCGGCAGGTCGCGGCCACGGCTCCAGATCGAGCCGAACGACCACGCCAGGGTCGCGACCAGCAACGCGACCATGCCGGCCTTGGATGCGGTCAGGCTGCTGTCGATGTTGAGCCACAGCACGCCAAGGAAGCCGATGCCCAGGCCGACCCACTCGATGCGGTTGGGATGCGCGCCACGCAACGCCGAGAACACGCCCATCCACAACGGCGCGGACGCCACCGCCACCGCAGCCATGCCCGAAGACACGGATTGCTCGGCGAAGTTGACCATGCCATTGCCCAGCAGGAGCAGCAGCACGCCGATGACAACCGCGTTGCCCCATTGCCTGCGGGTCGGGGCGGCCACGCCGCGTCCGCGCAACACGGCGTACATCAGTCCGCCGGCGACCAGGAAGCGGATCCCGCCCAGCAGGAACGGCGGAAACCCGCCTTCGAGCGCAAAGCGGATGGCGAGATAGGTCGAGCCCCAGATCAGGTAGACGGCGGCCAGGGCGAATGCGATGGCGACGCCGCCGGGGGCAGCGGTGGGAGATCCGGGCAAACGGGGCATGGGGGCTGCAATCGACTGGGGCGCGCGGGCCACGCGCCAGGCGCGCAGCGTACGCGATCGCGGTAGTGGTGGTCAGCGCCGTTGGTCACGCATCGCCGGCACGCGACGGGTCGGCGCTCGCCTGCGCCGCCTCGCGCCGGAGCAGCCGCTGCTTCAGTGGCAGGCCCCAGCGATAGCCGCCGGGCGAGCCGTCGCCGCGGATCACGCGATGGCAGGGCACCACCACCGCGACCCGGTTGCGGGCGCAGGCGCTGGCGACCGCGCGCGCGGCATTGGGCTGCCCGAGTTCGGTGGCGATCTGCGCGTAACTGCGGGTCTGCCCCGGCGGGATCTTCATCAGGGCATCCCAGACCTTCTTCTGGAAGGCGCTGCCGAGCAGGTCCACGGCGACTTCGCCCTGCCGCCCCGCCAGGCGCGCGGCCACGGCGCGCAGCCGCGGCGCGAGGAATTGGTCGCGGCCGGCATCGACCCGCTGCAGCTGCGCCCGCGGGAACTCGCCACGCAGCTTCGCTTCCAGTGCCGCCGCGTCATCCCCCAGCTCGACCATGCAGATCCCGCGCTGCGTGGTCGCCACCAGCGCGGTGCCGAGCGCGGTTTCGACCAGGCTCCAGCGGATCGCCTCGCCGGCGCCCCCCGCACGGAAACTCGCCGGCGTCATCCCGAGCTTCGCGGCGCCATCCTGGTACACCCGCGACGGCGAACCGTAGCCGGCGTCGTACAACGCGGCGCTGACATCGCGGCCGTCGCGCAACGCCGACTTCAGGGCACCGAGCTTGCGCTGGGCCAGGTATTGCGCCGGGCTGAGCCCGAAGCGCGCGCTGAAGCGGCGTTGCAGGTGGCCGGCGCTGATGCCGACCGCGGCAGCCAGTTCGGCCAGCGTCGGTTCGCCGCCGTCGAGCAGCGCGCGGGCGCGCTCCAGGCGCGGGTCCGCGCGCTGGGGCTGTTTGTCGTCGCTGCGCTTGTCCATGGCGGCAACGATAACGGGCGCACCAGGCGCCCGCTATCCGAATCTTGTGAACCCCGGGGCCCTTGTGGGAGCGCTTTCAGCCGCGAGCCCGGGGCGAGCACGCGCCGATCCGGGCAAAGCTCGCGGCTGAAGCCGCTCCGACATGGCATTGCTGCAGGCAGAAGCGGCCTACTCCGCCCAGTGGGTCGCCTTCCCGGTTTCCGGCAACACCTGCGCCGACAGCTGCTTGCTGTCGGACAGCAGCGCGGTGGCGTCGGCGAGGATCGCCGCCGATTCCCGCAGCAGCGGGTCGGGCCGGTCTTCGGCCGCCTTCTCGCGCGCCGCGTCGGCGACCACGTCGCGCTCGCCCGCCTGCAGGCCGTCGTCGCTGCTGTCCACGGCCAGCGGATCGAGCTTCAGGCCCAGCGCCTTGCGCTCGGCCTGGCGCTGCTTGCGCTTGGCCTCGTCCTTGTCGCGCTCGGCGCGGCGCTCGACCTCGCTGAGCGAAACGTATTTCCTGGCCCGCTCGGCGCGGAACTCGGCCACGTCCTGCGACCACCACTGGAATTCCTTGTTGGCGGCGATGCGGCTGTCGTGCAACGCGTCGAGCCTGGCCAGCAGCGGGGTGAAGTTGCCATAGCGGGTGTGCGGCACGGCCGCGATCCGGGTCCACGGCAACGCGTTGTCGTAGGTGCTCTCCCCGAATTCGCTGGCGTCGACCGACACCGGGAAGCGGATGTCCGGCACCACGCCCTTGTTCTGCGTGCTGCTGCCGCCGGGCAGGAAGAACTGGGCGATGGTCAGCTTGACCTGGCCGAAGCGCGGCTTCTCGTTGGCCGGCCAGCGATCCAGGTCGACCAGGTTCTGCACCGTGCCCTTGCCGAAGGTGGTCTCGCCGATGATCAGCCCGCGGCCGTAGTCCTGGATCGCGCCGGCGAAGATCTCCGACGCTGAGGCGGAGCCGCGGTTGACCAGCACCGCGAGCGGGCCGTCCCACGCCACGCCGGGCGCGCGGTCGTTCTCGACGCTGACGCGGCCGCCGGATTCACGCACCTGCACCACCGGGCCCTTGTCGATGAACAGCCCGGTGAGCTCGACCGCCTCGGCCAGCGAGCCGCCGCCGTTGTTGCGCAGGTCCATCACCACGCCGTCGACCTTCTGCGCGCGGAACTGCGCCAGCAACCGCGCCACGTCGCGGGTAGCCGAGGCGTAGTCGTCGTTGTTGCTGCGGCGGCCCTCGAAATCTTGGTAGAAGCCGGGCAGCTCGACCACGCCGATGCGCTTGGCCGGCAGTTCGCCGCGCGCCGGAATGGTGATGGTCTTGGCCTTGGCTGCCTGCTCGGTGAGGTGGATCTTGTCGCGCACCAGCACCACGCGCCGCGGCTTGCTGTCCATGCCGGCTTCCGGCGGGATCACGTCGAGCCGCACCTTGGTGCCCTTGGGGCCCTTGATCTTCTCGACCACGTCGTCGATGCGCCAGCCGACCACGTCGTCCATGGTGCCGCTGGCGCCCTGGCCGACGCCGACGATGCGGTCGCCGGCCTCGAGTTGCCCGCTCTTGATCGCCGGGCCGCCGGGCAGCACTTCGCGGATCACGACCACGTCGTCCTGCTTCTGCAGTTGCGCGCCGATGCCTTCCAGCGACAGCGACATCGACTGGTTGAAGCGTTCGGCGCTGCGCGGATCGAAGTAGTCGGTGTGCGGGTCGATCGAACCGGTGTAGGCGTTGAGGAAGCTCTGGAAGGCATCGGTGCCGTCGAGTTCGGCGACCGCCTGCGCGAGGTTGGCGTAGCGCTTGTCCAGCGTCTTGCGGATTTCCTCGGGCTGCTTGCCGGCGAGCTTGAGCCGCAGCCAGTCGTTGCGCACCGACTGCTGCCACAGTTTGTCGAGCTCGGCGCTGCTGGCCGCCCACGGCGCGTCCTCGCGGTCGTAATACCAGCGGTCGTTGCCGCTGAAGTCGAAGATGTCCTGCTTCAGCAGCTTGCGCGCATAGGTCGAGCGCTCGTCCACGCGCTGCTTGTAGAGCGCGAACATCGCGTACGCCGGATCGAGCTGGCCGCTCTTGAGCGCTTCGTCGAGCGTGGTCCGGTAGGGCGCGAACCTGGCCACGTCCTTGGCGGTGAAGAACAGCTTGCCGCCGTCCAGCGCCTCGAGGTAGCGCTTGAAGATGTCCTGCGACAATGCATCGTCCAGCGCCCGCGGCCGGTAGGCATAGCGGCTGTCCGACAGCAGGCCATGCACCAGCTTGGCGGTGGTGGCCTGGTCGGCGCTGGGGCCGGCCGGGATCGCGTTGTCGTCGGTACCCGGGGTCCGGGCCAGCAGCGCCAGCGGTGCGACCAGGGCAAGGAGCAGCAGGGTGTGGTGCGCTTTCATCGAGGCTCTCACGGCCGCGGGCGGCCGCAGTGGGGATGGGCTCAGGGTGCAGATCGTGGAGACCGCCGCACAGTGCCGGAAGTTGCGCCAGCACCGGGATCCACTCTAGCGGGATCGCTTCCGGGTGAGGTGAACGGTGGCTGCGGGTGGCGCGCGTACAGCCTGCAAGCGGGTTCAGCCGGCGCGTGGCGACGCGTTGGGGAGGACGGTGTCCGGATTCAGTCCCTGCGCGGTTCAGCCGGCGCGTGGCGACGCGTTGGGGAGGACGGTGTCCGGATTCAGTCCCTGCGCGGTTCAGCCGGCGCGTGGCGACGCGTTGGGGAGGACGGTGTCCGGATTCAGTCCCTGCGCGGTTCAGCCGGCGCGTGGCGACGCGTTGGGGAGGACGGTGTCCGGATTCAGTCCCTGCGCGGTTCAGCCGGCGCGTGGCGACGCGATCGACAGAATGGTTGCCGAGTCCAGTCCCTTCCCCGTTCAGCTGGCGTGCGTCGCGTTCGACTCGAGGGCAGCCGGCTGCAGTCCCTGCGCGGCAGCGGCGACACCGGCTTCCTGGGCCTGCCGGTCGGCGTGATAGGACGAGCGCACCAGCGGGCCCGAGGCGACGTGGCTGAAGCCCAGCGCCATGCCGAACTGCTCCAGCGCCTTGAACTCGTCCGGGGTCCAGTAGCGCAGCACCGGGTGGTGGTGCGGCGAGGGCTGCAGGTACTGGCCGATCGTCACCATCTCGACGTCGTGCGCGCGCAGGTCGCGGAGGGTGTCCTGGACCTGGGCCATCGTCTCGCCAAGGCCGAGCATGATCCCGGACTTGGTCGGGATCGCCGGGTGCTGGCGCTTGAACTGCTGCAGCAGGGTCAGCGACCACTGGTAATCCGCGCCGGGGCGGACGTTGCGGTACAGGTCCGGCACGGTTTCGATGTTGTGGTTGAACACGTCCGGCGGGTTGGCGGCCAGGATGTCCAGCGCGCGCTCCATCCGGCCCTTGCCACGGAAGTCCGGCGTCAGGATCTCGATCCGGGTGCCGGGGCTGAACTCGCGGATCGCGGTGATGCAGTCGACGAAGTGCGCCGCGCCACCGTCACGCAGGTCGTCGCGGTCGACGCTGGTGACGACCACGTATTTCAGGCCCATGTCCTTGACCGTCTGCGCCAGGTGCAGCGGTTCAACCGCGTCCGGCGGCTTGGGCCGGCCGTGGGCGACGTCGCAGAAGCTGCAGCGGCGGGTGCAGACTTCGCCGAGGATCATGAAGGTCGCGGTGCCGTGGCCGAAGCACTCGTGGATGTTCGGGCAGCTGGCTTCCTCGCACACGGTGACCAGGCGGTTGGCGCGCAGCTTTTCCTTCAGCCTGGCGACGGAATTGCCCGACGGGATCCGCACCCGGATCCAAGACGGCTTGCGCAGTACCGGCGCGTCGGCGAACTGCACCGGCGAGCGTGCGATCTTGTCGCCGGCGACCTGGCGCACGCCCGGCTGCAGCGAGGGCGCCGTCGCCGCGGCATTGGCCGGCGCGGGATCGACCACGGCCAGCGGGATGGCGCGGGTGCCGGTGGCGGGCGCGTCCGCGGGGAAGTCTGGCGTATTCATGCCGCCATTGTCGCATCGGCCGCGGACAGGCGCAGGCCGAACTGCGCCGCCAGCGCACGCAGCAGCACCGGCTTGACCGCGTCCAGGTGGCCGGGACCGCCGAGGTCGGCCATCGACACGACTTCAAGCCCGGCATAACCGCAGGGGTTGATCCGGCGGAACGGTTCCAGGTCCATGGCGATGTTGAAGGCCAGGCCATGGAAGGTGCAGCCGCGGCGCACGCGGATGCCGAGCGCGGCGATCTTGGCGTCGCCCACGTAGACGCCGGGGGCGCCGTCGCGGCGACGGCCCGGGATGTTCCACTCGGCCAGGGTGTCGATCACCGCCTGTTCGATCCGGTGCACGTAGTCGCGCACCCCGATCCTCAGCCGCCTCAGGTCGAGCAGCGGATAGGCGACGATCTGGCCGGGGCCGTGGTAGGTCACCTGGCCGCCGCGATCGACATGGACCACGGGGATGTCGCCGGGCACGAGCACGTGTTCGCGCTTGCCGGCCTGACCGAGGGTGAACACGGGATCGTGTTCGACCAGCCACAACTCGTCGGCGGTGGCGGCGGCGCGCGCATCGGTGAAGCGCTGCATCGCCCGCCACACCGGTTCATAGGCCTGGCGGCCGAGGTCTCGGACCAGGCAGGGGGAAAATCCCGCTTCCGCCTCCGGCAACTCGCTCCGCGCCCCGGCCCTCGCGCTGGCGCGAGGGCGTTCAGGCGCATGCGCGCCGGTGGCGCGCGAGCATGCGCCTTCACCCCCGGCCGCGGGGAGAAGGCCATCGCCGGTCACAGGGTCCACTTCACTTCCGGATGCTCGCGCAGCACCGCGTGGGCGACGTCGTACTGTTCGCGCGACTCGGCGCGGAAGCTCAGCTTCACCGAGACGTACTTGCCACCGCTGGACTCGCGGGTGGACACGGTCTCGCGCAGCACCACCAGGCCGGCGGCCTCCAGCAACGACGGGATCTGCTGCTCCAGGCCGCTGCCGGCCGGGCCCATCGCGCTGATCTCGAATTCGCCCGGGAACTGGAAGCCGTGCTCGGGATTGTCGGAATGGATTTCCATGCGGCAATTATGCGGCCGCCTTGGATCGAACCCAACTGCGGCGGGCGCTGTCCCGTGGGAAGCCAGGTCCGGCCGCCGTGCTCCCGGCGCGGGGGCTCCCGATCGCTTCCTGGCCGAAGGCAGGCCGCTTGCTCGCGGCAACGGCAACGTGGCGATCCGGATCGGGCCAGCGGCGTAGGATGGCCGTGTCGCCGCCTGCCGGCGCCCCCGGGACTGCGCATGGACATGGCGACGATGTTGTGGGGCGTGGTGTTCGGTTCGATCGGGCTGGGCTATTTCGTCTACGGCAAGCGCCAGTCGGCGCCGGTGCCGCTGGTGTGCGGGATCGGGCTGATGGTCTTTCCGTATTTCGTGGCGAGCACCTGGGCAACGGTGCTGGTGGGTGGGGTGCTGATGGCGGTGCCGTACTTCCTCCGGTTCTGAGCCACCACCACGCCGCTGCGCTTCCCTGGCGACGTGCTGGCATTGCGTCGGCATCCGTCATTTTCGGGGGTTGCGGAAACCGGCTTCGGCCGGAGTCATTCCCGAGGCAGCTCGCGTGGCGTGCAACGAAAAGGCCGGCTTGCGCCGGCCTTTTGCATGCAAGGGCGGTGTGGCGCCTACACCGACTCCCACCACATCCAGAACTCGTCCCACAGGCGCTTGAAGAAACCGCCCTGCTCGACCGCGTCCAGCGCCACCAGCGGCCGTTGCGCGATCACCTTGCCGTCCAGCGACACCTTCACCATGCCGATCTTCTGGCCCTTGCCGATCGGCGCCACCAGGGATTTCGGCACGTCCATCATCGGCTTGAGCTGCGAGTACTTGCCGCGCGGCAGGCTGACCAACAGCGGCTCGGCGACACCCAGCCTGACCTGCTCGGTCGCGCCCTTCCACACCTTCTGCTGCGCGACCACCTTGCCGGCGTCGTAAAGCTTGTGGGTTTCGTAAAAGCGGAAGCCCCAGTTGAGCAACGCCTGCGAATCCACCGCGCGCTGGCTTTCGCTGCTGTCGCCCAGCACCACCGAGATCAGGCGCTGGTCGCCGCGCTTGGCCGAGGCCATCAGGCAGTAGCCGGCATTGGCCGTGTGCCCGGTCTTGATGCCGTCCACCGAGGGATCGCGCCACAACAGCACGTTGCGGTTGGGCTGCGTGATCGGGCCGACCGTGTATTCCTTGATCTTGTTGTACGAGTACGCCACCGGGAAATCGTGAATCAGCGCGCGGCCGAGCAGCGCCAGGTCGTGCGCCGTCGAGTAATGGCCCTCGGACGACAGCCCATGCGGGTTGACGAAGTGCGAGTTCTTCATGCCGATGCGCTGCGCGTAGGCATTCATCAGCGCGGCGAAGGCCTGCTCGCTGCCGGCGACGTGCTCGGCCAGCGCGATCGCGGCATCGTTGCCCGACTGCACCACCATGCCCTTTTCCATGTCCACCAGCTTCGCCGTCTGGTTGACCGGGAACCCGCTGTAGCTGCCTTCGGTGCCGGCACCGCCTTCGCGCCAGGCGTGCTCGCTCATCATCACCTGGTCGTCGGCCTTGACCTTGCCGGCGGCCATTTCCGCGGCGATCACGTACGACGTCATCACCTTGGTGATGCTCGCCGGTTCGCGGCGGGTGTCGATGTTCTCGCCGGCCAGCACCTGCCCGGTGGCGGCATCCATCAGGATCCAGGCCGCGGCGGTCGCCGGCGCCGGGGCCGGCGGGATCGGCAGGGCATCGCTGAGCGCGGCGGGCCTGGGCGTGGCCGGCTGCGGCAGGGTGGCCGGCTTCTGCGCGAAGGCGAGGCCGAAGGCGGCGGTGGCCAGGACGGCGGCGAGGGTGGCGGCGGCTTTCTTCAAGACAACGGACTCCGGAGGGCCGGCCTTCCATGACCGGGATTGAAGGGGGAAACCCGCGGCGCGCGTCCGCGGGCGGGAAACAGGCGAGTCTACTCGCGCACGCGCTGCGGCTGGCCGAAACCCAGGCCCTGGATGCGGGCCACCAGGTCGTCCGCCGACGACGGATCGACCGGGCCGACCCGCAGGCGCCACACCCGGCGGCCGTTGGCGTCGGCGTCGAGCAGGCGCGCACCGGCGATGCCGGCGCCATTGACCATCGCCAGCGCACGTTCGGCGTTGTCATGCGCGGCGAAGCTGGCGACCTGCAGCACCAGCCCGCCCACTGCACGCGCGGTCGTCCCGTTCGCCGCCGGCGTCGGCGTTGCCGGGACCGGCGACGGCACCGAGGGAGCGCTGGTCGCGGGAGCGCTCGCCCGGTTGGCCGCGACCGCGCTTGCGGCCACGCGCCCGGTTGCCGCGCGCGGATCGGGCGTGCCCGGCTTGCCGGTGGCCACGCGCGCACGACGCGAGCGCATCCACGCATCGAATTCGTCCGCGGTCATGGTGCGGCCGTCCTGGCGCATGTCGAAGCGCCAGTCGGTGTTGGCGTACTTGCCCGCGCCCTGGGCGGCCGGCTGCGCTGGCGCCGCCGCCTGCGGCGGACGCTCGCCGGCATTGGCGGCGGCGATCGGCAATGCGCCGACCAGTCTGTCGAGCGCGCTCGGCGGCGCCGGTTGCGGGAGGCCGGTGGCGATGTGCACGCCCGGCGGCAGACCCGCCGCGGGCGGGGGCGCGGCGCCGCTGGCGGCCACCGCGTCGTATTGCTGGTGCGCGTTCTCGCCCGGGCTCAGGCCCACGACCTCGACCCGCGCGGTGCCGCTGCGGTCGACGCCGAGTTTCACCGCCGCCGCGTAGCTCAGGTCGACGATGCGGCCGTCGTGGAACGGGCCACGATCGTTGACCCGCACCACCACCGAGCGGCCATTGCCGAGGTTGGTGACGCGCGCATAGCTGGGCAGCGGCAGCGTCTTGTGCGCAGCGGTGAAGGCGTACATGTCGTACACCTCCAGGTTGGAGGTACGGCGACCGTGGAACTTGTTGCCGTAGTACGAGGCGATGCCGGTCTCGTCGTAACCTTCCGCGCTGTCGCGCACGCGGTAGGACTTGCCGAGCACGGTGTAGGGCGAACGGTTGCCGTAGCGCGAATGCGGCTCGTCGGTGACCACCGGTTCCGGGATCTGGTCGACGTCGGGGATGCCCCCGGTGGGCGCGCTGTCCTGGATGTGTGGCGCGTACAGGCCGCCGCGGGTGTAGTTGCCGCGCTTGCCCGGATCTTCCTGCGCCGGGGCATAGGGCGAACGGCGCGAACCCGGGGCATGTCGCGCCGCGGCGCTGCCGGATGCCGTCGTGGAGGACGGGGCGCCGGACTTGACCGGCGCGCTGCCGCAGGCGGCGAGCGCGGCGGCGGCGAGCGCCGGCACCAGCCCCCTGGCCCACGCGTGCTTCATGCGCCGTCGCTTCCGGCCGGTGCGCTGCCGGCACGGATCGCCTGCGCCAACTGGTGCACCGACAAGGCGTACATCGGCGAATGGTTGTAGCGCGTGATCACGTAGAAGTTGCGGTAGCCCAGCCAGTACTCCTTGCCGGCATCGCCGTCGAGCGTGAGCAGGGTCGCGCCCTCGCCCGCGGCGACGGTGGGTTCGCCCGGCTGCGGCGTGTAGCCGCGCTGCGCCAGCGCCGGCAACGGGTAAACCGGGTCGAGGGTGTCCGGGGCGAAGTCGGCGGCAGCGTCGGCGCGGCTTGCGCGCGCGGCAACCGGCGCGCCGCGCTGCCAGCCATGCACCACGAAATAGTTCGCGATCGAGGCGAAGACGTCGTCGCTGTCGCCGACCAGGTCGCGACGTCCATCGCCATCGCCATCCTTGCCCCAGTTGCGGTAGCTGGACGGCATGAACTGGCCCCAGCCCATGGCGCCCGCATAGCTGCCGGTGAGCGTGGCCACGTCGATGCCTTCGTCCTTGCCCAGCGCGAACAGCTGCGCCAGTTCGCCGGCGAAGAACGGCGCGCGCTTGGGATAGCCGAACGCCAGCGTGTACAGCGCATCGAGCACGCGGTACTTGCCGGTGATGCGCCCGTAGCTGGTTTCCACGCCGATGATCGCGACGATGTACTCGGCCGGCACGCCGGTCTGCGCCGCGACCTTGTCCAGCGCCGCGCGGTTTTCGGCATAGAACGCGCGCCCGCCCTCGATCCGCGCGTCGTTGAGGAAGATCGGCCGGTACTGCGCCCACGAACGCACTTTCTCGGCCGGGCGGGAGATCGCGTCGATGATGTTCTGCTTGAACTGGGCCTGCGCCAGCTCGGCGCGGATTACCGCCGGATCCACGCCATACATCGAGGCGGTGTAGTCGACGAAGGCGGCGATGCGCTGCGCCTCGGGGAGCGCCGGGTCGGTCACCGCCGGCGGCGCCAGCGGGCGCTCGGGCGGTTGCGGGACCGGCGGCAGCAGCGCGCTGGTCGATGCCGCCGGTTGCGCGGCCGCCGCGACCGATGCCGGCGGCGCCTGCGTGGCGCAGGCGGCGAGCGCGAATCCGGCGAGGACGGGAACCAGGGCCAGCGACAGCGGCCCCGACGAAAACAGCCTGAACGATGCGCGTCGGATCATCGGCGCGAGGGTAGCACGCGTTCGCGCGCAGGGATCCAGGTCGCGCGCCGTCGGCGACGACCGCATTCAGTAACCGTGCATGGGCTTGTGCGCGCGCACCGCCATCACCACGCCCATCCCCGCCAGCAGCGACACCGCCGAGGTGCCGCCATAGCTCAGCAGCGGCATCGGCACGCCGACCACCGGCAGCAGCCCGGAGATCATGCCGCCGTTGACGATCACGTACACGAACAACGCCAGCCCGAGGCTGCCGGCGAGCAGCCGCGAATAACCGTCGCGCGCCTGGCTCGCGATCCACAGGCAGCGCCCGACCACGAACAGGTACAGCGCCAGCACCGTGGCCACGCCCACCCAGCCGAATTCCTCGCTGAGCACGGCGAAGATGAAGTCGGTGGTGTGCTCGGGCAGGTAGTTCAGGTGCGACTGCGAGCCTTGGCCCCAGCCCTTGCCGGTGAGGCCGCCGGCGCCGATCGCGATCTTGGACTGGATGATGTTCCAGCCACTGCCCAGCGGATCGGATTCCGGGTCGAGGAACGTCAGGATGCGGTCCTTCTGGTATGGCCGCAGCAACCAGAACCACGCCACCGGCGCCGCCGCGGCGACGCCGCCGAACGCGGCCACGAACCACCACCATGACAACCCGGCCAGGAACAGCACGAACGCGCCGCTGATCCCGACCAGCATCGCGGTGCCGAAGTCGGGCTGCAGCAGGATCAGCGCGGTCGGCACCGCGATGATCCCGGCCGTCGCCAGCACCACCCGGAAGCGCGGCGGCAGCGGCTCGCGGTTGAGGTACCAGGCGGCCATCATCGGCAAGGTCAGCTTGAGCAGTTCCGCCGGCTGGAAATAGAAGATCTTCAGGTCGATCCAGTGGCGGCCGTGCTTGCCGGTGCCGATCACCAGCACCAGCAGCAGCGGCAGCAGCGTCAGCGCATAGGCCAGCGGCGTGGCATTGCGCAGCCGGTGCGGCGGCAGCCGCGACAAGGCCCACATCGCGGCGAAGCCGAGGGCGTAGCGCGCACCCTGCGCCAGCACCAGCCGCGGCGACTCGCCGCCTGCGCTGTAGAGCACCGCCAGCCCGATCGCCATCAATGCCGCCAGCGCCGCGCACAGCCACCAGTCGAGCGTGCGCGTGAGCCGCGCTGCCAGGTCGAACAGGAAACGGAGGATCGCGTTCATGGTTGCATCGCCGCGGTCGCGGCTGGCGGCGGCGGTTCCGGCTGCTTGCCCAGGATCCAGGCATCCATCACCTTGCGTGCGATCGGGGCCGCGGTGGCGGAGCCGAAGCCGCCGCCCTCGACCGCCACCGCGACCACGATGGTCGGGGCTCCGGCCGGGGCATAGCCGACGTACAGCGAGCGATGCCGTTTCCACAACGGCAACGACTTCGGATCGATCGCGCGTTCGCTGCGGTTGACCACCTGCGCGGTGCCGGTCTTGCCCGCCGAGAGGTAGGGCGAGCCCCGGAACACGGTGGCTGCCGTGCCGATGCTCACGGTCATCTCCATGCCCTCCTGGACCACGCGCAGGTTGTCCGGATGGTCGGTGATGCGGAAGGGGGCCGGTTGCGGCAACGGCATCCAGTCCGCCTCGAACCCGATGCGCTTCGCGGTCGCCAGGTGCGGCCGCCGCAGGTCGCCGCCATTGGCGATCGCGCCGATGCCCTGCGCCAGTTGCAGCGAGGTCACCTTCCACAGCCCCTGGCCGATCGCGGCGTTGACCAGGTCGCCGGGATACCAGCGTTCGCGCACCAGCCGCATCTTCGCTGCCGGCGACGGCAGGATGCCGGGGATCTCGCCCGCCAGGTCGATGCCGGTCGGCTTGCCGAACCCGTACTTGCCCAGGTACTGGTCGTAGCGCTGCACGCCCAGGTCGATCGCCAGCTGGTAGTAATAGGTGTTGACCGAATCCCAGATCGACTTGCGCGCGTCGGTCCAGCCGTGGCCGTTGCGATGCGAATCGCCCCAGCCGCGCCCGCGCATGCCGGGCAGGCGGAACATGCCGGTGGACAGCGTCCTGTCTTCGGGCCGGCGCACGCCACTGTCGAGCCCGGCCAGCGCGGTCAGCGGCTTGATCGTCGAGCCGGGGGCCACGCCGCCCAGCACCAGCCGGTTGAACAGGGGCCGCGACGGGTTGTCGATCAGCGCCTTATAGTCGGCGTGGGAAATTCCGTTGACGAACAGGTTGGGGTCGTAGGCCGGCAGGCTGGCCATCGCCAGGATCTCGCCGGTGCGCGGATCGACCGCGACCGCCGAGCCGTCGAAATCCGCAAACGCGGCGACCATCGCGCGCTGCAGGTCGAGGTCGATCGACAACCGCAGGTCGACGCCGGGCGTCGCCGGCACGCGTCCGATCGTGCCCAGCGCGCGGCCTTCCACGTTGGTTTCCACCTGCTCGTAGCCGACGCCACCGCGCAGCATGGCGTCGTAATAGCGCTCGATCCCGGTCTTGCCGATGTGGGTGATGGCGCTATTGGCCTCCCCCAGCTTCTTGAGGTCGGCCTCGTCGACGCGGCCGACGTAGCCGATCACGTGCGACAGCAAGGCACCGTACGGGTAGCGGCGATTCAGGTAAGGCACCAGTTCCACCCCGGGGAACCGCCAGCGATCGACCGCGAAGCGCGCCACTTCCTCCGGGTCGACCCGTGGCTTCAGCGTGATCGGCTTGAAGCGGTGGCCGGCGCGCAGTTCGGCCTGGAAGTGCTGCACGTCTTCGTCGTCGAGCACGACGATTCGGCGCAATGCCGGCAGCCAGTTGTCCGTCGCGCCGGCTTCCAGGGGCGTCACGTCGAGGCGGTAGGCCGGCACGTTGTCGGCGAGCACGCGGCCCTTGCGGTCCAGGATCAGGCCGCGTCCCGGCAGCACCGGGCGCAGCTTGACCCGGTTGGCCTCCGACTGGGTGGCGTAGTCGTCGTGGTCGAGCACCTGCAGCTTGAAATACCAGGCACCGAGACCGCCCAGCGCCAGCAGCACGATCGCGAAACCCAGCGCCGCGCGCGCGCGGAACTGCGCCGCCTCGGCCCCCTGGTGCTTCAACTGGCGGCGGCGCGCACCCATCGCTCAGCCGCGCCGGCGCGCAGGCTGGCGTCCGCAAGCAAGGGCGGCGGTGTCTTTCCTGCCGGGAACCCGCGCGAACCGGCGCTTCATCCGCCCTTGCGCCCCAACCGCAGCGTATCCAGCAACAGGAACACCGGCGCCCACAACAGCATCCCCAGCAAGGGCGCCCACCAGAAACTCCACGGCAATTGCGGCTCGCCCAGCGCCAGGTGCACCGCGGCGCTGACCACGCGGTCGTTGAGCAACAGGCCGCCGATCGCCAGCGCCTGCTGCGGCATCGGGAAGAAGCGCAACTGCGCGCGGAAGCGCTGCACGATGAAGGCCATGATCACCAGTCGCAGCGCCTGCTCGCCGAGCAGGCCGCCGAAGGCGAGGTCGGCCAGCAGGCCCATGGCGAAGGCGAACCCCAGGCCGATGCGCCCGGGCGCCTCGATCACCCAGTACACCACCGCCAGTGCCAGCCAGTACGGGCGCAGCGGCTGCAGCCACGCCGGCAGCGGCAGCAGCCCCAGCAGCAGCGCGACGAAAATGCTCAGCGGCAACACCCATTGCTGGCGGTTGCGACTCATCGCGGCGGCTCCGTGGCGGCCGGCGCCGGTGCTGGTGCCGGGCGCGCGCCGATGTCGGGTTTCGCCGCCGCGGCCGCGGGTTGTCCAGCGGCGGCCGTGCCGATCGCGGCTGCAGGGGCGGCCGGCGCGGCCTGCTGGCGCAGCAGCAGCACGTCGCGGCCGCGATCCAGCTGCGCCGCCGGCTGCAGGTCGCCGACGAGGAAGGCGCGGCTGTCGTCGGGCTGCAGCGCCGCCACCGTGCCGACCGGGAAACCCGCCGGGAAGCGACCGCCCAGTCCCGAGGTGACGATCGCATCGCCGACCTTGACGTCGCTGGACAGCGGGATGTTGGCCAGCTGCAGCTGGTCGCTGCGGCCCTTGCCGTAGGCGACCAGGCGCACGCCGGTGCGCGCCACCATCACCGGCACCGCGTGGTCGGGGTCGGTCAGCAGCAGCACCGTCGCCGTGCCGGGTTTGACGGCGATGATCTGCCCGACCAGGCCGCCGGCGTCGATCACGCTCTGGCCGACCTGCACGCCGTCGCGGCTGCCGGCATCGAGGACCAGCCGCTGCCGGGTGGGATCCAGGTCGATGTCCAGGATCGGCGCCAGCTGCACGTCCAGGCCGCCGCGCGGGGTGGCGCCGAGCAGGCCGCGCAGGCGCGCGTTCTCGGCGGCCGCGGTCTGCAGCCGCGCCAGCCGGGCGCCGCTGATCAGCAAGGCGTTGCGCAGCACGCCGTTCTCGTGCGCCAGGCGGTTGCGGGTGGCGGCGTCGTCGCGGACGTTGTCGCCGATGCGCCCGGGCAGGCCGGCCAGCCACCATAGCGGCTGGGTCGCCAGTTCAGCGCGCGCGCGGACCTGCGCCAGCCAGCCGCCGCGGTGGTCGAGCACGACCAGCGCGATTGCCAGCGCCAGGTACGCCAGCAGCCGCAACGTGCCGGCGACATCGCCGGAACGGGCAGCAGGGGAACCGGCATAGGCGGGCACGTGGGCAGGTATCGGTCGGCGATCAGTGGGGGAAGAAGTGGCGGCAAGGCACACCGGTCCGGCCGCGCCGGGCGATGCAGCGGCTCCCTGCCGCCTGCGGAACACATCGCGCGCATCCGCGGCGCGCACGGCGTTCGATACGCGATTGTGTCCGAAGACGGATTCGTTTTGTACCTGCGAAGTGCAACAGGCGCGCAGTCCCGCATCTGGCCCATGGATGGGCCAGCGCAAGCGGCTGCAGGCCGCTTGCGGCGTCGGACAAGCACCACGCTTCTTGCCCGATGCTTCGGGGCAGGCCAGGGATGGCCTGTCCCCGAATACTCACTCCGACGCGAAGAACTCGTTGCCGTGCATGTCCACCAGTTCCAGCGCACGGCCGCCGCCGCGGGCCACGCAGGTCAGCGGATCGTCGGCGACCTGCACGTGCAGGCCGGTCTCCTCGCTGATCAGGCGGTCGAGGTCGCGCAGCATGGCGCCGCCACCGGTGAGCACGATGCCGCGCTCGGCGACGTCGGCGCACAGCTCGGGCGGGGTCTGTTCCAGCGCCTGGCGGATCGCGGCCACGATCCCCGCCAGCGGCTCGCGCAACGCCTCGAGCACCTCGTTGGAGTTGATCGTGATCATCTTCGGCACCCCCTCGGCGAGGTGGCGCCCGGAGATCTCCAGCTCGCGCACGTGCTGCTGTGGGTACGCGCAGCCGATCTCGAGCTTGATCCGCTCGGCGGTGGCGTCGCCGATCAGCATCCCCTGGCTGCGGCGCACGTAGGCGATGATCGCCTCGTCGAAGCGGTCGCCGCCGATCCGCACCGATTGCGAATAGACGATGCCGTTGAGCGCGATCACCGCGACCTCGGTGGTGCCGCCGCCGATGTCGACCACCATCGAGCCGCGCGCCTCGGTCACCGGCATGCCGGCGCCGATCGCGGCGGCCATCGGCTCCTCGATCAGGAACACGTCACGGGCGCCGGCTTCCTCCGCCGATTCCTTGATCGCGCGGCGCTCGACCTGGGTACTGCCGGCCGGCACGCACACCAGCACCCGCGGGCTCGGCCGCAGCATCCGCGACTTGTGCACCTTGCGGATGAAGTACTTGAGCATTTCCTCGGTGTAGGTGAAGTCGGCGATGACGCCGTCCTTCATCGGCCGGATGGTGGTGATGTGCCCCGGGGTGCGCCCGAGCATCTGCTTGGCCTCGGTGCCGACCGCGGCGACCGAGCGCACGCCGCCGCCGAGGCGGTCCTGGCGCACCGCGACCACCGACGGCTCGTTCAGCACGATGCCCTGGCCGCGGACATAGATCAGGGTATTGGCCGTGCCGAGGTCGATCGACAGGTCGTTGGAAAACATGCCGCGGAACTTCTTGAACATCGGGGAAGGGCGTCCGTCAGGGGTGCGGGGATGGAGCAGGGGCGACGCGATCGCGGGGGAAAACCGGCCGGGGACCGGATCCGCGCACGGGTCGCAGGGGGATGGGGCTAGCCTAGCAACGGGCCCTACCCCCGGCAACCGGAATATCGCGGAATCCCGCGGCAAAAACGCGACCGGCGCCCCCTTGCCGGCAACTCGCGGCTGGCCCCGCTCCGGACGAGCCGCTACCCTAGCCCGCCGCCGACGCCTGCCCGGGTCGCCCGCCTTCCCATTCCAGCCGTCGGCCCGCCGGCGCCCGAGGTGTTGCCCATGCCTGCGTTGATCTGCGGTTCCCTGGCCTACGACACCATCATGGTGTTCCCCGACCAGTTCAAGAACCACATCCTCCCGGACAAGGTGCACATCCTCAACGTGTCCTTCCTGGTGCCGCGGATGCGCCGCGAATTCGGCGGCTGCGCCGGCAACATCGCCTACAACCTCAAGCTGCTGGGCGGCGACCCGATCCCGATGGCCACCGTCGGCCAGGACTTCGGCCCGTACCGCGAATACTTCGCCGAACTCGGCATCGAGCTGTCGCGGGTGAAGGAGATCCCCGAGCTGTTCACGCCACAGGCCTTCATCACCACCGACCACGACAACAACCAGATCACCGCCTTCCATCCCGGCGCGATGATGCGCAGCTACGAGAACCACGTCCGCGACGTGCCGAACGTCACCATCGGCATCGTCAGCCCGGACGGGCGCGAGGGCATGATCCAGAACGCGCGCGAGTTCGCGGAAGCGGGCATTCCCTTCATCTTCGATCCCGGCCAGGCCATGCCGCTGTTCAACGGCGCCGAGCTGCGCGAGTTCATCGAGCAGGCCGACTACGTCACCGTCAACGACTACGAGTCCAACCTGCTGCAGGAGCGCACCGGCTGGGACGAGCAGGCCATCGCCGGCAAGGTCAAGGCCTACATCGCCACGCGCGGACCCCAGGGCGCGGTGATCTTCGCCGACGGCAAGGCGATCGACGTGCCCCCGGCGCACGAGCGCCGGATCACCGACCCGACCGGCTGCGGCGACGCGTTCCGCGCCGGCCTGATCTTCGGCATCGAAAAGGGCTACGACTGGATGACGATCGGCCGCATCGGCAACCTGATGGGCGCGCTCAAGGTCGAGCACCCGGGCACCCAGAACCAGCGCTTCGACTACGACGAGTTCGCCGAGCAGTTCAAGCAGCAGTTCGGCTACGCGCTCTGAAGGCGCGTCCGCACGGGGCCGGCTACATCACGTGCGCGAGCCACAGCAACTCGGGGCGCGCGAGGTCCTCGAATTCGACATAAGGCATGCGCACCAGCTCGGTGTGCGAACCGGCATTGAAGGCGATCTCCGCCTGCTCGGCCAGGCGCGCGTCGACGTATACCGGCATGCCGTAGAGATGGCCGAACGGGGGCATCGCGCCGACTTCGCAGTCCGGGAACGCATCCTTGAACTCGCCTTCCTGCGCGAGTTCGACTTCGCGCCCGCCGAGCGCGCGCGACAGCCGGGTCAGGTCGATGCGGTAAGCCGCCGGCATCACCATCATCGCCATCGTGCCGTCGACCTTGAGCATCACGGTCTTGGCGAAGTGGCGGTTGCCGATGTGCGCGGCGTTGGCGGTCTCCTGCGCGGTCAGGGTGCGCGGATGCCTGAGCGTGGTGTAGGGCGCGTGGCGCTCGTCGAGGAACTGGTGCAGGCGTGGGGACAGCATGGTCGCCTCCGTCGGCACCGGCACGTCGATCCTCCACGGCGGCACCGCTGGCATGACGGGCACGGGCATCCTGCGCCGTGCCTCCGGGCGGGCATCATCGCGATGCCGCGCCACGGTCGAAGGTACTCGCGGCGCCTTAGCGCTGCGTGATGCCGCGTCGGCGGGAGCCGCGACGGCGCATCGCGGCAGTCGGCAGCGACGCGCGCGCGGGTCGGGGCCTGCAACAGGCAGCGGTGCCTGCGGCCGTGCGCCCGGCGCGGTGGGTCGCGCGGTGGCTCAGTCCCAGCCCGGCAACTGCGCGCGATCCAGTCCGCCCACCTCGAACACCGCGGCTTTCCTGCCGACGGCCTTGGTCGGGAACTGGACCTGCAGCCGCTTCGCGTCGCGGGTCATCCGCCACAGGGCACGCTCGTCCTCGATGAACATCGCGATCGCCTCGTCGGTCTTCGGGCGCGACGCGGCCATCGCCTTCGGCGCGTCATCGTCGACCTTGACCTGCACCTTGCAGCCGCCGTAGCAGTCGAAGTCGCCGGCCTGCAGCACCAGGTAGGCGCTTTTGCCCCACGACGGGTGGTCGCGGAAAATCAGCCGCACCGGCTTGGCGCCACTGCCGTCGACGTCGACCTCGTCCTTGGCATAGAGCGAGGCCGACACCTGCGTGCCGCCCTTCACCGGCTCGCGGTTGTAGCTCCACAGCGCGGCCGTGCGCGATTGCTCGCGCGCGGCCTCGGCCTCCTCCGCGACGGCGTCGAACTGCTTGCGCACCCGCGCCGCGGCCCCGGTCTGCGGGTACTGCGCCAGCAGCACGTCGGCCTGGGCCTTGGCCATGCGCCAGTTCTGCTGCGCAACTGCGTTGTCGAACGCGGCTTCCGCCTGTTTCGCCGAATCCTCTGCGATCGCCGCCTGCGTGGCAGCCTGCGCGGCGGCCTGTTCGGCCAGGCGCTGCCTGCGATCGCAGGCGGACAGGGCCAGCAGCAACGCCAGCGGCAGCAAGGCGCACGGCAACAGCTTCGAAAGGGTCTTCATCGGGGTTGTCCTTGTTGGATCAGCGCCACCACCGCGGCGGCCACCGCATCGGGCCGTTCCATCAGCGACATGTGGCCGCAATCGTCGAGCAGCACCTTCGCCGCCTGCGGCATTTTCGCCGCGTACAACTCCAGTGCGCTGTGATCGATCACCCGGTCCTGTCGACACCACAGCAGCAGCGCCGGCTGGTCGATGGCGGCGGCCTCGTCGCCGGGCAGGAAGCTCTCGTCGCCGCGGCCGATGCGGTCGAGCACCGCCTGCTCGAATCCGGCGTCGGCACGGCGACGGGCTATCAGGCCCCTGGATGCCGGCCACGGGATCCACGGCTTGGCCTCGGGTCGGTGGAACACGGTGTCGATGTAGCGCGCCAGGCTGGCGCGGTCGCTGACCGCGAACGGATTCTTCCCGGCGAGCACGTCGCGGCCGAACGGGTTGTCCTGGAAGCGCACGCCCGCGGCATCCAGCAACCCGACCCGCGCCACCTCGCGTGGATGCCGCGCCGCGACCAGCGCGGCGATGCCGCCGCCCATCGAATGGCCGAGCAGCACGACCGGCGTGCCGGGCGACAGCATGCGGATGTACGCCTCCACGCGCGCGGCCTGGGCGACGAAACCGTAATCGGCGCCAGGCTTGCGCTCGCTTTCGCCCCAGCCGGGCAAGTCGGGAATCAACAGGCGGTAATGCCCGCGCAGGCGTTCGGCCAGCGGATACCAGTTTTCCTTGCTGCCGGTGAAGCCGTGCAGCATCACCACCAGCGGCGCGTCGGCGGGCGCGTCGTCGCCGAAGGCGTAGGTCCAGCGATGATCGGCGGCCTCGACCTGCGCATGGCCCAACCCGGCGCGCACCCGCTGGCGTTCGAAATGGGCGCGCACCAGCACGTAGGGGTCGTGCGCGACCACGGCGCCGATCCCGAGCGCGGCGACCACCACCGTGGTCGCCGCGATTTTGCCGCCTCGCTTCAAGCCGCCGGCATCAAGGCGCCGGCGCCGGTGTCGAAGGCTTTGCGCCTTCCTCGGCCTTGGCGATCGTCGCCTCGACCGAGCCGGTGGTGATCGGGTGGTAGCCCGGCCGCGCTTTGGCGAACACGTCCTTGGCGAACGCCAGCCCTTCGGGCGTCTTCACCAGCGCCGCGTAGATCGGCATGATCAGCTTGCGCCGGCCCACGCGCTGCATGAACGCCGCCATCTCGCCGTCGGCGACGTGGTAGCCGCTGCGCACCGCCAGCGGATACCAGCGCTGCGCCAGTTCGCCGTTGGCGGTGCCGGTGAAGTGGTAGGCGGCGTCCAGCGCGGCCAACTGCTCGACCGTCAGCGTTTCCGGCATGCCTTCGAGGAACCGCACCCATTCCTGCGTGCTCCACGCCGAGGTCAGCGCCGGCGGCGGCAGCTTGCCGTTGCCCTGCCAGGCGATGCGCGCGGCGTCGACGATGCTGAAGCGCTGCGAACGCACCTGCGGCGCCGCCGCCGGGATCCCCGGCTCGTACAGCCAGGCATCGAACTCCTGCTGGCTGACCTTGCCCGGGTACTTGTCCAGCAGGTTGGTCTTGGCGTAGTCGCGGAACTGCTCGCTGGAGATGCTCTGGAACGCGAAGTGGTCGAAGTAGCCGCGCAGGAAGGCGTCGAAGTCCGCGCGCCCGAAGCGCTGCTCCAGGAACTGCATGAACCAGGCGCCCTTGGTGTAGACGGTGCCGGTCAGGTTGTTGTCGGGGTCGTCGAGGTCGCCAGGCTTGATCGCCAGCCGCTGCAGCGGCTTGTTGCCGTCGGTGAACTCGTCCTGCAGCTCCGCGCGCGCGATCACCGCTTCCATGTCGGCCTGCGGCTTGCCGTACAGCGCTTCCACGATCCGGTTCTCGACGTAGCTGGTGACGCCTTCGTTGAGCCAGGCGTCGCGCGAGGTGGAGAAGGTGACCAGGTTGCCGGACCAGCTGTGCGCGAGCTCGTGCGCGACCAGCGAAACCAGCGACTTGTCGCCGACGATCACGGTCGGGGTGGCGAAGGTCAGGCGCGGGTTCTCCATGCCGCCGTAGGGGAACGACGGCGGCAGCACCAGGATGTCGTAGCGGCCCCAGCGGTAGGGACCGTACAGCGATTCCGCGGTCTGGATCATCTTCTCGGTGTCCGCGAACTCCTGCTGCGCCTTGTCCACCATCGCCGGCTCGGCCCAGACGCCACTGCGTTCGGAGATCGGCTTGAACACCAGGTCGCCGGCGGCGATCGCCAGCAGGTAGGACGGGATCTTCTGCGGCATGGTGAAGCTGTAGTCGCCATCACGCGCGGCGTCCGGATCGTTGTCGGCGCTCATCAGCACCATCGCGTCCTTCGGCGCGGTGACGTGCGCGGTGTAGGTGAAGCGCACCTGCGTCGTGTCCTGCAGCGGCACCCACGAGCGTGCGTGGATCTGCTGCGACTGGCTGAACATGAAGGGCTGCTGCTTGCCCTCGGTCATCGACGGCGCCAGCCATTGCAGGCCCGAGGCGTCGGGCGAGGTCTTGTAGGCGATGCGCACCGTGGCGTTGCGCTCCGGCGTCTGGATCGTGAGCTTGCTGCCCAGCAACGGGTCGGCGGCGGCCAGTTCGTACTGCAGCGGGGCCCATTGCCCGTCCTTGCCGGCGCCCTCGACCTTGTCGATGGCGAGCCCGCGGGTGTCCAGCACCAGCTGGTGCGCGGCCTGGTCCAGCCAGTCCAGGGTGTAGGTCGCGGTGCCGGCGATCTGCTTGCGGTCGAAGTCGATCGCCAGCTCCAGCGCCAGCTCGGTGGTCTTGACCTTGTCCGGCTCGGCGTAGGAGTACTCGTCGTGGCGGGCGGCGGCGTCGGCGGGCATGGCGGCCTCCGGCCCGGCGGCGGGCGGGGTGGAGGTGGCGGCAGGCGCGGACTCGCGCGCGCAACCGGCGGCAAGGGCGACGACGGCGGACAGCAACAGCAGGGTCTGGCGCATGGCGGATGGGACCGGGAGCGACGGGGCCCGCGAGTTTAGCGCCGCGGGCGCATCCCTGCCGCAAACACATCGATGACGTTCGTCAACCCGACTGGCGGCACTCCTGCATCGGCGCGCGATCGCGCATCGTGCGCGCCGCGCATCCCTGCCGGGCCATGCCGTCCCTGCCATTGGTCATCCCAACCCGGGCGTCCGCGCGTGCATCCCAACCCTGACCACCACGCCGCACGGAGATTAACGCTTGAACCTGCATGCCCTGATCGCCGCCGCCCTGCTGCTGTGCGCCCCCATCGCCCACGCCCGCGACGCCGGCACGCCGCCCCGGGCCGGGGATGCCCCCGGCGGCAGCATCCCGCAGTTGCAGGGCCCGATCACCATCGACGGCAAGCTCGACGACGCCGCCTGGCAGGGCGCGCTGGTGCAGGAGATCGGCTACGAAATCCAGCCCGGCGACAACATCCCGGCGCCGGTGAAGACCATCGTCCGCATCGGCTACAGCGCCGATGCGCTGTACGTGGCGTACCACGCGATGGACGATGATCCGTCGCAGATCCGCGCCCACCTGCGCGATCGCGACGCCGCTTTCGACGACGACTGGGTCGGCGTGTTCCTGGACACCTTCGACGACAACCGCCGCGGCTACGAGCTGATCGTCAATCCGCTGGGCGTGCAGTCGGACCTGATCCGCGACGAGACCAACACCGACAACCAGGAAGACGCCAGCTGGGACGGACTGTGGCAGAGCGCCGGCCAGCTGACGCCCGACGGCTACGACGTGGAGATCCGCATCCCCTTCTCCACCCTGCGCTTCCCCACCGGTGGCGAGGCGCAGCGCTGGGGCATCGCGCTGTTCCGCAACTGGCCGCGCGACAAGCGCCACCAGCTCGCCAGCCGCAAGGTGCCGCGCGAGTCGAACTGCTTCCAGTGCGAATGGGGCAAGTACGAAGGCTTCGCCGGCGCCCGCCAGGGCCGCAACCTGGAGGTCGTGCCGACCCTGGCCATGGGCAAGTCGCAGAGCCGCGGCGCCGCCGGCCAGCCGTGGCAGGACGGCGACACATCGATCGAGCCGGGCGTGGACATCAGCTGGGCGCCGTCGCCGGCGATGACCCTCAATGCCACCATCAACCCGGATTTCTCGCAGGTCGAGACCGACCAGCTGCAGCTCAACTTCAACGACAGCTTCGCCCTGTTCTACCAGGAGAAGCGGCCGTTCTTCCTTGAGGGCGCGGACTACTTCAGCAGCCAGTTCGACGTGCTCTACACGCGCCAGATCGCCGATCCCGACTACGGCCTGCGCATCACCGGCCGCACTGGCAGCGGCGCGTACGGCGCGATCGTCGCGCGCGACGCCACCACCCTTCTGCTGCTGCCGGGCGTGCTCGGCTCGGGCTTCGAGCAGCTCGACCAGAAGGCGGACGTCGCCGTGGGCCGCTATCGCTACGACTTCAACAGCCACGTCAGCGTCGGCGCCATCGGCACCTTCCGCCAGGGCGACGACTACGCCAACAACGTCGCCGGCGTCGATGCGCGCTGGCAGCAGGGCGCGCACACCGCGACCGCGCAGTTGCTGCACAGCCAGTCCGAATACCCGGCCGACATCGTCGACGCCTACCAGGACGAACTCGGCGACGACGCCACCCCCGCCGGCAACGCCTGGCGCGCCGAATACGCCTTCGGCAACCGCAACTGGAACTTCGACGCCTGGCACGTGGACATCGACCCCGGCTTCCGCGCCGACCTCGGCTTCATGGGCCAGGTCGGCTACGACAAGTCGCTGGTCGGCGGCGGCCACAGCTGGTTCCGCGACGACAAGGCGTTCAACCGCATCAACGTGTACGCCGACTTCGACATCACCCACCGCTACGACGGACAGCTGCTGGAGCGCGAGTGGGAAGGCCAGGTCAGCGTGCAGGGCCCGAAGCAGAGCAACCTCCGCCTGCATGGCATGACCCGCCAGCGCTTCTGGCAGGGCACGCTGTTCGACGAGCACTACGTCGACGTCAACGCCAACTACCAACCGAACGGCAACCTGCAGCTGGGGGCCTACGCGCAGGTCGGCACGATGATCGACCTGGACGCGGAGAAGACCGGCCGGCGCACGATGCTCGAGTTCTGGGGCAACGCCAATGTCGGCCGCGGCATCGCCATGGACTGGGACCTGATCCGGCAACGCATGCGCCGCGACGGCGGCACGGCCTTCACCGCGACCGTGCTCAACACCGGCGGCAGCTGGCAGTTCGACCCGCGCCAACGCCTGCGCCTGACCTTGCAGGGCAGCGAAGTGCAGCGCGACCAGGCGCTTTACACGGACCCGGTCGATCAAACCGCGCGCGATTGGGCGGCGCAGATGGTGTACTCGTACAAGGTCAATCCGCACACGGTCGTGTACGCCGGCGCCTCCTATGGCGCCTTCATGGACGACGACAACCCGGACCTGTTCGGCGACACCCGCGCGGTGTTCCTGAAGCTGAGCTACGGCTGGCAGCCGTAGGGCGGGAAGAGCCGCCCCGCATTCGCCTCCGGCACCTTCTCCCCCGCACGCGGGGAGAAGGAACAGCCCTCGCTCCGGGTGCCGGGCAAGGGAGACGTCGCCCTCGCCCCGCTTGCGGGGAGAGGGACAGCTTCGCGCAGCGAAGCAGGGCGGGGGTGGGCGGAACGGGCGCCGCAGTTCCCGCGTCAGATCCGATAGCCGGTGTGGATCGCCACGATCCCGGCGTTGAGGTTGCGGTAGTCCACGCGCGCAAAGCCGGCCGCCTCCATCATCGCCTTCAGTGCGTCCTGCGGCGGATGCTGGCGGATCGATTCGGCCAGGTACTGGTAGCTGCCGGCATCCTGCGCGAACAGCTTGCCCAGCTTCGGCAGCACCTTGAACGAGTGGAAGTCGTAGAGCGGCTTGAACCACTCCGCCTTCACTTCCGAAAACTCCAGCACCCGCGCCTGGCCGCCGACCTTGAGCACGCGGTACATCTCCCGCAGCGCGGCGTCCTTGTCGGTGACGTTGCGCAGGCCGAAGGCGATCGTGACCAGGTCGAAGCTGGCATCGGGGAACGGCAGCTGCTCGGCGTTGCACTGCACGTACTCCAGGCCGCGCACCTTGCCGCGGTCGAGCATGCGGTCGCGGCCCACGGACAGCATCCCGGCATTGATGTCGCCGAGCACGACTTCGCCCTCCGCGCCGACGCGATCCTTCAGCAACGCGGCGATGTCGCCGGTGCCGCCGGCCAGGTCCAGCACGCGGTCGCCCTTGCCGACCTGCGCGGTGGCGACGAAATAGCGCTTCCAGACGCGGTGGATGCCCAGCGACATCAGGTCGTTCATCAGGTCGTACTTGCCGGCGACCGAGGAGAACACCTCGCCGACCAGCTTCTGCTTGTCGCCGGTCGGCACCTCGCGGTAGCCGAAATGGGTGGTGCCGGGCTTGTCGGTGGGTGTGTTCATGCCCGGATTATCGCATTCGTCCCGGCCCGCCATTCAGCTTGTTTCCGTCCGGATGCGTTGCACCGCCGCGTTGTCGGGGTTGCGGCGCCCCTGCCGCACGCTCCCCGGAGAGTCCAGATGAAATCCTTTCCGATCTTCCTCCTGCTCGCCTTGCCGGGTGGCGCGTTCGCCGCCGATCCCGGCATGCCCGACGCCCAGTCCGCCATGGAGCACGCGCTGACCCGCGCAGCCGATACCAGCTGGGGGCCGGCACCACCGATGCTGCCGGCCGGCGCGCAGGCCGCGGTGCTGGCCGGCGACCCGGGCAAGGAAGGCAGCTTCATCATCCGCCTGAAGATGCCGCCGGGATACCGTGTGCCGCGCCACTGGCACCCCACCGACGAGGCGGTCACCCTGGTCGAGGGCGACCTCATTCTGTCGATGGGCGACGCGGCGGCGACGGCGCGGGACGAAACCCTCGCGCCCGGCGATTTCATCAACCTGCCGACGCCGATGCGCCACGAAGCCAGCTCCAGGGGTGGCGCGGTGGTGCAGGTGCAGGCCATGGGCCCGTTCGTGATCACCTACCTCGATCCGAAGGACGATCCGCGCAACGCGGGCAAGTAGGCGCGATCGTGCATCGACGCCGCGCGGATCCCGCACGGCGACGAGGGGACGCCGGAGCTTGCCGCGGGCCTCAGAGGATGTAGCGCGACAGATCCGGGTCCTGTACCAGTTCGCCCAGGTGGGCGTCGACGTAGGCGCGGTCGATGCTGACCGCGTCGCCGCCGCGGTCGGGCGCTTCGTAGCTCAGGGTGTCGAGCAGGCGTTCGAGCACGGTGTGCAGGCGCCGTGCACCGATGTTCTCCTGGCGCTCGTTGACCTGCGCGGCGATGTCGGCCAGGCGCTCGACCGCGTCCGCCGTGAACGCCAGGCCGACGCCCTCGGTCTTCAGCAGTTCGACGTACTGCGTGGTCAGCGCCGCCTTCGGCTCGGTCAGGATGCGCACGAAGTCGCCCTTGCTGAGCGCACCCAGTTCCACGCGGATCGGGAACCGCCCCTGCATTTCCGGGATCAGGTCGGACGGCTTGGCCAGGTGGAACGCGCCCGAGGCGATGAACAGGATGTGGTCGGTCTTCACCGGGCCGTACTTCGTGCTGACGGTGGAACCCTCGACCAGCGGCAGCAGGTCGCGCTGCACGCCTTCGCGGCTGACATCGGCGCCGATGCCCTCGCTGCGCTTGGCGACCTTGTCGATCTCGTCGATGAAGACGATGCCGTGCTGCTCGCAGGCCTCGATCGCGGCCTCGCGCACTTCGTCCTCGTTGACCAGGCGCGCGGCTTCCTCCTCGACCAGCTGCGGGCGCGCGGCGGCGATGGCCAACGTGCGCTTGTGGGTCTTGCCGCCGGCGACCTGCGAGAACATCTGCCGCAGCTGCTGGCCCATTTCCTCCATGCCCGGCGGCGCCATGATGTCGACGCCGACGTTGAGCGCGGTCTCGATCTCGATCTCGCGCGCGTCCAGCGCGCCGCTGCGCAGCTGCCGGCGCAGCTTGGCGCGGGTGTCGCTGTCGGCGTTGTGCTGCGCCGAAGGTTCGGCGCCGATGTCGATCGTGGTCTGCGCGCCGAAGCCGAACCCAGTGGCCGGTACCTCGCGCCGCGGCAGCAGCGCGTCGAGGATGCGCTCCTCGGCGCGTTCCTCGGCCTGGGTGCGCACGCGCGCCTTGGCCTGTTCGCGGTACAGCTTGACCGCGGTATCGGCGAGGTCGCGGATGATCTGCTCGACGTCCTTGCCGACGTAGCCGACCTCGGTGAAGCGGGTCGCTTCGACCTTGACGAACGGCGCGTTGGCCAGCGTCGCCAGGCGCCGCGCGATCTCGGTCTTGCCGACGCCGGTGGGTCCGATCATCAGGATGTTCTTGGGCATCACCTCGTCGCGGAGCTCCGGCTCGAGCTGCATCCGCCGCCAGCGGTTGCGCAGCGCGATCGCGACCGCGCGCTTGGCCGCCTGCTGGCCGACGATGTGCTTGTCGAGTTCCTGCACGATCTCGCGCGGGGTCATGGTGGCGGAGGTGTTTTCGATCTTCTGCATGGGGTTCTCGCTTGCTCGTCGCAGCAGCGGCTGACAGCCGCTAGCCGTCGACCTTCGACGGATCCGTCGGAAAAGCTCGCGGCTGCAAGCCGCTCCTACAGGGAAATGCAGCGGTCAGAGCTCTTCGACCACGATGTTGCGGTTGGTGTAGATGCAGATGTCACCGGCGATGTTGAGGGCCTCGGTGGCGATCGCCCTGGCGTCGAGCTGCGTGTGCGCGGCCAGGGCGCGCGCGGCCGCCAGCGCGTAGCTGCCGCCGGAGCCGATCGCGACGATGCCGTCCTCCGGCTCGATCACGTCGCCGGTGCCGGAGATCACCAGCGAGGCTTCGGCATCGGCGACCACCAGCAGCGCCTCGAGCTTGCCGAAGCGGCGCTCGGTGCGCCAATCCTTGGCCAGTTCGACCGCGGCGCGGGTCAGCTGGCCATGCTTCTCGAGCTTGGCCTCGAACAGCTCGAACAGGGTGAACGCATCGGCGGCGGCGCCGGCAAACCCCGCCAGCACCTGGCCATCGCGGCCGAGCCGGCGCACCTTGCGCGCGTTGGCCTTCATCACGGTGTTGCCGAGCGTCACCTGGCCGTCGCCGGCGACCACCACGCGGCCTTCGCGACGCACCGAGACGATGGTGGTGGCGTGGAAGACATTGGGGTTCTGGCTTGGGTCCATGCGCGGCTCCGGGGCTGAGTCCATGAACTGGGGGTTGCTTGAACAGCCTTCAAGAGTTCTGGCGTACCCGCTTCGGGCGGGGCGGGGGCCTTGCCGGGAGTGGGTTTCGCCGCCTGGAGTCCGCGTCCAGCTACCACAAGCGGGCGCAGGCCATCCATGCCTGCTCGAAGCCCACTCCCGGCACCACCAGCGCATGGGTAACGTGCTGATCCTGGCTTCGGTGCCTGCAAACACGAGCAACCGTCAGCCCGAAAGCCACCACCGATTGCCCGAAGTCGGGCGAACGCAAGCCGCGCTGCGTTGTTGTGGTGGGCAGAGGGGTTCGCGTGTTGCATGGATGGGCCACGGCCGCGCGTGGCAGCCGGAGGCGGACTTCAAGCAGCGAACCCCTCTGCCCACCACGACAACGCACTTCCGAAGCCCGGGATCAAGGCTTCGCCTTCCGTTTCGCCCGCGGATGCGCGGCGTCGTAGACCCGGGCCAGGTGCTGGAAGTCGAGGTGGGTGTAGATCTGGGTGGTGGCGATGTCGGCGTGGCCGAGCAGTTCCTGCACGCCGCGCAGGTCGCCGGAGGATTCCAGCACGTGGCTGGCGAAACTGTGCCGCAGCAGGTGCGGATGCACGCGCTTGAACAGCCCCTGCCGCTGCGCCAGCAGGCGCAGCCGCAACTGCACCGCGCGCGGCGTGATCGGTCCGTTGCGCCCTGGGAAAACCGGCAAATCCGTGGAGGCGGGCTGCTGCTCCCCGCGCCAGGCCGAAAGCGCGGCGCGCGCATGCGAACCCACCGGCACGCTGCGCTGCTTGCCGCCCTTGCCCAGCACCGTGACCAGCCCATCGTCCAGCTGCAGGTCGCGCCAGCGCAGCGCGCACAGTTCCGACAGGCGCAGGCCGGAGGAATAGAACAGCTCCAGCAGCGCGCGGTCGCGCAGGCCCAGCGGCACGTCGGTCGGTACCTCCACCAGCGCCTTGGCCTCGTCGGCGTCGAGCACCTGCGGCAGCTTGCGCGGCGCCTTCGGCGCGCGGATCGCGGCGGCCGGGCTGGCGGCGATGCGGCCGTGCTTCAGCAGCCAGCGGTAGAAGCTGCGGCAGCTCGACAGCCGCCGCTGCAGGCTTTTCGGCGACAGCCCGCGGCGATGCTCGGCGGCGATGAAGGCGCGCAGGTGTTCGCCCTGCAACGTCGCGACGTCATCGATGCCGCCGGCCTCGGCCCAGGCGGCCAGCGCGGCCAGGTCGCGGCGATACGCATCCAGCGTGTGCGACGACATCCGCCGCTCGACCTGCAGGTGGGCGATGAAGTCCCCGACCGGCGCGGCGGTCGCGCTCATTCCATCAACGATCGAAGCGTTGCAGCGCCGTCGCCAGCGCCTCGCCCATCATCCGCAGGAACAGCGTCCCCATCCCTGGATAGAAGCGGTTGGGCTCGCGGCTGCCGACCGCGATCAGGCCGGTGCCGGGCAGCGGCAACAGCGCGCTTGATTGCACCTCGTCGGCGCGCTCGCGGTACAGCAGCGCGGTCTTCTCCGGTTGCAGCCGGCCGCACAGCGGCTCGCCGTCGCCAAGGCAGTCGCGGAACGGTGCCAGGCTGGCATCGCCGGGCATGACCACCTGCAGCCAGTCGACGTCGTCGAGGCCCGCGACCGGCTCGAACAGCACGATCCGCACCAGGTCGCCCTGGAAATCCTCGGCCAGCGACGCCGCCATCGCGCGCAGGGTGTCGGCGGCGGTGGACTGCCTCAACAGTGCGAGCGTCAGCTGGTGGGTGCGCACGGCCAGGCGTTCGTTCTCCTGCGCGTTGCCGAACAGTTCGTGCAGCCGCCGCGAAAGCTCGCGGTTCTTGTCGCGCAGCACGTCGAGCTGGTAGCTGGCCAGCGACGCGGCAGGTCCTTCCTCGCGCGGCACCACCATGCTGATCGCCAGGTCCGGGAACTGCTGCAGGAACTTCGGGTGCCGGCGCAGCCAGGCCGCGACTTCGTGCGCGCCGAGCTTCTCCTGGGCGTGCCTGTCGTTGCTGTCGCTCATGCGAAAAATTCCCCCTCGAAGACGAACGTGGCCGGCCCGCTCATTGTGATCGGTGCGTTGTCGTCGCGCCAGCCGATGCGCAACTCGCCGCCAGGCAGCAGCACGGCGACGTCGCGGTCGACGCGGCCACGGCGGATCAGGATCGCGGCCGCGGCGCAGGCACCGCTGCCGCAGGCCAGCGTTTCGCCGGCGCCACGCTCGTACACGCGCAGGCGGATGCGGTCGCGCGCATCGACCTCGGCGAAACCGACGTTGACCGAATCCGGGAACGCAGCCTGCGCCTGCAACGCCGGCCCGAGCGTGGCGACCGGCGCGCGCGCGATGTCGTCGACCTCGACCAGCGCGTGCGGGTTGCCCATCGACACCGCGCCGAAGCGCACGCCTTGGGCACGCGCGCCCGCCTGGGTGCCAACGACGACATCGAGCGCGTATTCGTCCTGCGCCTCGATGAAGCCGGCGAGCGGGAGCGCCTGCGGCGCGAATTGCGGCACGCCCATGGCCACGCGGAAGCCACCGTCGGCCAGGCGCTCGACCGCGTGGCTGCCGCTGGGGCTGTCGAGCACGAAGCGCGCGTCGTCGGCCGTGCCGTCGCGCACCAGCCAGGCGGCGATGCAGCGGGCGCCGTTGCCGCATTGCGCGGCGTTGGAGCCGTCGGCGTTCCAGATCCGGTAGGACGCGATCGCCCCGGCGCTGCGTGGCGGTTCGACGGTCAGGATCTGGTCGCAACCGACGCCGGTATGGCGGTCGGCCAGCGCGCGGCTCAGGGCCGGCGTGGGCGGCAGGCTGCCGTCGCGCAGGTCCAGCACGACGAAGTCGTTGCCGGCGCCATGCATCTTGGTGAAGCGCAGCAGCGCCGGGGGGTACGGCGCGGCGGCCATTGCTCAGCCGCCGCTGCCGTCGTCGACCGGAGGCGGGGTGGCTGGCGCGGCGCCGGGCGCAGGCGGATTGGCCTCCGGCGTCGACTCGGTCGCGGGCACGCCCTCCTCGACCGGAACCGCCGGGTCGGCCGCGGGCGGCGCATCCGTCGTCGCATCGGCCGGCGTGACCACGGCGGGGATCTCGCGCGGTTCCGGCGGCATGACCTGCGAAGGTTTCACCAGCGGACCCTTGTTGCCGCAGGCGGCAAGCAGCAGGGCCAGTGCGATCGAACTCGAGGCGGCGCGCAGGGAGGTTTTCATGCCGCGGAGTGTAGCGCGGCGCCCTGGCGATGGCGCTAGCGGCGCGGTTCCGGTCGCGACCACAGCCACAGGTCGACCGCGGCCATGCATGCGATGCCGATCGCGGCCATCCACCAGCGCGGCGCGGCCAGCGCCATGATCACGGCGGCCGCGGCCATCATCGCGGTCGCCAGCCACTTGGCGCGGCGACCGACCGCGCCCTGCGCCTGCCAGTCGCGGATCAGCGGCCCGAACTGGCGGTGCGCTAGCAACCACGCATGCAGCCGCTGCGAGCCCCGCGCCGCGGCATAGGCCGACAGCAGCACGAACGGCACCGTCGGCAAGCCGGGCACGACGATGCCGACCAGGCCCAGGCCCAGCGCCATCCAGGCGAGCAGCCACCACGCCCAGCGCAAGCGCGACGCCGGCATCTCAGGGCGCCGCGACCCCGAGCTGGTCGAGCGCGAACGCGTACATCTCCGCCAGCTCGCGATAGCGGCGGAAACGCCCGGACTTGCCGCCGTGGCCGGCATCCATGTTGGTGCGCAACAGCAGCGTGCGGCCGCCGTTGTCGAGGTCGCGCAGGCGCGCCACGTACTTGGCCGGCTCCCAGTACTGGACCTGCGAATCCCACAGCCCGGTGCCGACGAACATCGCCGGATATGCCTGCGCGGCGAGGTTGTCGTAGGGCGAATACGACAGCATGTAGTCGTAGTACTGGCGCTGCTCCGGGTTGCCCCACTCGTCGTATTCGTTGGTGGTGAGCGGGATCGTCGGATCCAGCATGGTGGTGACCACGTCGACGAACGGCACCTGCGACAGCAGCACCCGATAGCGGTCCGGCGCCATGTTGGCGACCGCGCCCATCAGCAGGCCGCCGGCGCTGCCGCCGTATGCGGCGACACGGTCCTTCGCCGCGTAGCCTTGCGCCACCAGGAAATCGGTGACGTCGATGAAGTCGGTGAAGGTATTGCGCTTGTGCAGCAGGTGGCCGTCGTCGTACCACTTGCGACCCATTTCCTGGCCGCCGCGGATGTGGGCCAGCGCATAGACCATGCCGCGGTCGAGCAGGCTCACCACCGGCAGGTTGAAGCCGGGATCGGTGGAGGAACCGTAGCTGCCGTAGGCGTACTGCAGCAACGCCGCCTTGCCGTTCTTCTCGAACCCCTTGCGGTAGACGACCGATACCGGGATGCGGGTGGCGTCGCGCGCGGTCGCCCACAGGCGTTCGGTGGTGTACTTGCCGGGATCGTAGCCCAGGACCGGCTGCTGCTTGAGCTGGCGGCGCTCGCCGGTCCTGGTGTTGAGCTCGTAGGTGGTCTGCGGCGTGGTCAGCGAGGTGTAGCCGTAGCGCAGCCACTCGCTGTCGTGCTCGGCGTTGACGTCCAGGCCCATCGAATACGCGGGTTCGTCGGCCTTGACGTGGTCCTCCCGGGCGTCGGCCTGCCCGGGCCCGGTACGCAGCAGGCGGATGCGCTCCAGGCCGCCGGAGCGTTCGCCGATGGCGATGAAGCCGTCGAACAGGGCGTAGTCCTCGATGAACACGTCGTCGCGGTGCGCGACCAGGTCGGTCCACTGCCGGCGCGAGCTGGCATCGGTGGGCGCGGTGACCAGCTTGAAGTTGCTGGCGCCGGCGTCGTTGGTGCGGATCACCCAGCGGTCGCCCAGGTGGTCGGCCTGGTATTCGACGTCGCGCGCGCGCGGCGCCAGCACGCGGAACTCGCGCGGGTCGGCGGCCGGCGCGCAACGCATCTCGCTGGACACCGTGCTTTCCACGCCGATGCAGATGAAGCGGTCGTCGCGGCTGCGGTCGATGCCCATGTAGAAACTGTCGTCGTGCTCCTCGTACACCAGCGGGTCGTCGGCCACCGGGGTGCCGAGCACGTGCTTGCGCACGCGCACCGTCAGCAGCGTCTCGGGATCGTTCTCGACGTAGAACAGGGTGCGGTTGTCGTCTGCCCAGACCAGGTTGGCGGAGACGCCGCGGATCTCGTCCGGATACAGCTCGCCGGTGTCGAGGTTGCGGAAGCGGATCGAGTACTGGCGGCGGCCGACGTCGTCCTCGGCCCAGGCCAGCAGCGTGTTGTCCTGGCTGACCTCGTAGTCGCCGACGCTGAAGTAGTCCTTGCCCGCGGCCATCGCGTTGACGTCGAGCAGGACCTGCTCAGCGGCATCGGGAGTGCGGCTGGCCGCGAGCATCGCGGTGGCGTCGGCCCCGTCGCGGTCGCGGCGGCGGGCATGGATCGGGTAGTCCTGCCCGGTCTCGAAGCGGCTGTAGTACCACCAGCCGCGCTCGCGATACGGCACCGAGCTGTCGTCCTGCCGGATGCGGCCGATGATCTCGTCGTAGAGCTTGTCCTGCAGCGGCTTGAGCGGCGCCATCACCGCATCGGCGTAGGCGTTCTCGGCGTTGAGGTAGGCCAGCATCTCCGGGTTCTTGCGGCTGTCGTCGCGCAGCCAGTAGTACTCGTCCTGGCGCGAGGCGCCGAACGGCGCGACGACGGCATGCGCCTTCTTCGCGGCATCCGGCGGCGGTGGCAGGTCGGCGGCGTGGGTGGGTTCGGTCATCAGCAGCAGGGTCGCAAGCAGGAGGAGGGGTTTCATCGGGGTGCGCCGTCAGCGGGCCAGTTCGTTCCACAGGAAGCGGTAGGTCAGCGCCCAGACGTGCGCCTGCTGGGCGTTGGTGGCGCCGGCGCCGTGGCCGCCTTCGGTGTTCTCGTAATAGCGGACGTCCTTGCCGGCGGCGAGCATCCTGGCCGCCATCTTGCGGGCGTGGCCGGGGTGGACGCGGTCGTCGCGGGTGGTGGTCCAGATGAACGTCGGCGGGTACTCCCGGGCCGGGTCGAACAGCTGGTACGGCGAGAAGGCCTTGATGTAGTTCCAGTCGTCGGTGTCCGGATCGCCGTATTCGGCCATCCACGAGGCGCCCGCGAGCAGGTGGCTGTAGCGCTTCATGTCCAGCAACGGCACCTGCACCACCACCGCCCCGAACAGTTCCGGGTACTGGGTCAGCATGTTGCCGACCAGCAGGCCGCCGTTGCTGCCGCCCATGATCCCCAGGTGCTCGCGCGAGGTGATGCCATGGGCAACGAGTTCCTTCGCCACCGCGGCGAAGTCTTCGTAGGCCTTGTGCCGGTTGGCCTTGAGCGCGGCCTGGTGCCAGCGTGGGCCATATTCGCCGCCGCCGCGGATGTTGGCGACCACATAGACGCCACCGCGCTCGAGCCAGCCCTTGCCGACGGTGCCCGAATACGAGGGCGTCAGCGAAACCTCGAAGCCGCCGTAGCCGTACAGCAGCGTGGGCGCTCTGCCGTCGTGGGCCAGGCCCTTGGGATGGACGATGAAGAACGGCACCCTGGTACCGTCGGCACTGGTGGCGAACTGCTGCTCCAGCACGTCCTTCGAGGCATCGAAGAAGGCCGGCATCGACTTCAAGCGTTCGGGCGCCTTGCCGACTTCGGCCAGCGACAGCGTCGTCGGCGTGAGGTAATCGGTGGCGGTCAGCCACACGGCATCGCTGTCGTCGGCGTCGACGGCACGCACCCCGAGGGTACCGATCGCGGGCGCGCCGGTGAACGCAGTCGTCGTCCAGCCATCCGCGCCCGGCGTCAACACGCGCAGGCGGTTCTTGACGTCGTCGAGCACGTTCAGGACCAGGTGCGACTTCGTCCAGGTGGAGCTTTCCAGCGAGGTGCTGTCGGTGGGCTGGAACAGGACGTCGAAATCGCGCTTGCCGGCCATGAAGTCATCGAAGCCGGTCGCCAGCAGGGCGCCCGCCGGGTAGGTCCTGCCGCCGACCGTCCACGGGTCGCGCAGCTGCAGCGTCAGCCAGCGCTCGTGCACCGACTTGTTCGCCGAGTTCGGCGCGTCGATCTTCACCAGCTGGCCGTCCGCCTGGCGCAGGTACAGTTCGTCGTTGTAGAACGCAAGCGTGCGGCTGACGAAATCGCGTTCGAAGCCGGGCGTGTTGTCGTGGTAGCCGGCGATGTACATGTCGTCGGGCTTGCCCTCGTAGACGACGGTGGCCGAAGCCAGCGGCGTGCCGCGCCGCCATTGCTTGACGATGCGCGGGTAGCCGGACGTGGTCATCGAGCCATCGCCGAAGTCGCTGTACACGTACACGGTGTCGTCGTCGATCCAGCCCAGCGCGCCCTTGGCTTCGGGGCGGAAGAAGCCGCCATCCACCCACTGCTTCGTCGCCAGGTCGAACTCGCGGGTCACGTCGGCGTCGGCGCCGCCGCGCGACAGCGCGACCAGGCAACGCCGGTACTCCGGCTTGAAGCAGTCGGCGCCATGCCACACCCAGTTCTCGCCTTCGGCCTGGTTCAGCGCGTCGAGGTCGATCACCGTTTCCCAATGCGGGTCGGGCTTGCGGTATTCGGCCAGCGTGGTGCGGCGCCACAGGCCGCGCTGGTGCTGGGCGTCCTTCCAGAAGTTGTAGTAGTGGTCGCCGATCCTGTCGACCTCGGGGATCTTGGCGTCGGAGTCCAGGATGGCGAGGATCTGTGCCTGCAGTCGCGCGAATTCCGGCCCGCTGGCGAGTTCGGCGTCGGTGCGGGCGTTCTGCTGCTTCGCCCAGCCCAGCGCCTTGTCCCCGGTGACATCCTCCAGCCACAGGTAGGGATCGCTGCTGGCGGATTCGGGCATGGCGGCCTCCTGCGGGGCATCGACGGCGTGGGCGGGTGCACTGGCGCCTGTCGCGGCGATCAGTCCGGCAGCGACGGCGAGGGCCTGGCAGGCGTGCGGCAGCTTCGACATGGGGTTCCGGTGCAATCGGTTCTCGGGAGCGGGAACGCTAGCACAGGCGTTGCCGCGGTTCGGCGTGCCGCAAGTCTTGTCGAGGGCGCCTTTCCCGCCCGTTCGGGCCGTTTGCAGACCGGCCTGGACGGTAGTTGTTGCTGGAGACCGGGGAGAAGCGCCTTCGTCCCGGTGAACCCGTGTTTTCCGCAGACGGCTTTTCGTGAGTGCGATATTCGCGCTGCGGGAGGGACTCGCCGCTCGCAGGGCCGGGACCTCGCCCTGCTCAAGATACCTGCCTCAAGCGGGTTATCCGAGCGCGGTGCGGTGTCGAGCTTCGGACGGAGTCGCCGCCTGACGGGACAGGGGTGCTGCGCCCTCCTGACGAGCTCGTGCCCTTAGGGCTGCTTGGCATTCCTGATTGGTGCCATGTATGGCTTCGGCCGGAGTCGCCGCCCGGCGGGCTGGGGGTGCTGCGCCCTCCTGACGACATCCTGTCTTTAAGTCGGGTCGCAGGCCATC
>NZ_JALGCL010000006.1 GCF_022808325.1 Cognatiluteimonas sedimenti
GGTGGCCCGCTGTTCGCGGGACACGCCGCAAGTACATCCATGTAGGCTCATCGGCGGCATCCATGCCGCCGAAGGTCCCGCGAACAGCGGGCCACCAGCTTCAGCACAGTTGCCCGGCGCGCCGAGAAGGAGCCACCCGGCCCGAGCCTCCAAGCTCGCGTCGTCGCCGCCCGGCGGGCTGGGGGTGAGGAGAGTGGACCATGGATGGTCCACGACCCGACTTAAAGACAGGATGTCGTCAGGAGGGCGGAGCATCCCCAGCCCGCCGGGCGGCGACTCCGGCCGAAGCTCGAGCCCCAACGATCAGGAACAACCAACACCGACTTCGGGACAGGATGTCCTAAGGAGAGCGCAGCATCCCCAGGCCGCCGCGAGGCGACTCGCTCCGAAGCCGGTTCCCAACGATCGCGAATAGCGCACGCACGAGAGAAGACGATTGCGCCAGCAGGTCGCCCACCCGATCCGCGCTTCAGCCCACCTTGCGCGCGCGCTGCCCGAACAGGATCCTCTTCTCCGCATCGGACATGGGCTTGCCGGCGTCCGGATTGACCTGGCTGGCCAGGCCGTAGGCGCGCTGCACCGCCGGGCGCGCGGCGATGGCCGCATGCCAGCGCCGGACTTCCGCGAACGGCGCGAGGTCCAGCGGCGCCCTGCCGTAGGGATTGATCCATGGATGGCAGGCCATGTCGGCGATGCTGTAGGCCTCGCCGGCGATGAACTCGCGGCCCTGCAACCGCCGGTCGAGCACGCCCAGCAGGCGCTCGGCTTCGTTGCGATAGCGCTCGCGGGCGTAGCCGATGGCTTCCGGCGCATAGACGTGGAAGTGCCCGTACTGGCCGGTCATCGGGCCCAGCCCGCCCATCTGCCAGAACAGCCACTCGTTGACCACGATCCGCTGCCGCAACGCAGTGCCCGCATCCGCGCCCTCGGGAACGCCGAGGAATCGCCCGCTTTTCTCCGCCAGGTAAAGCAGGATCGCGCCGGACTCGAACACCGGGATCGGCGCGCCGCCATCGGCGGGCGCATGGTCGACGATCGCCGGCATCTTGTTGTTCGGCGAAATCCGCAGGTAGTCGGGCGCGAACTGCGCGCCCCTGCCGATGTCGACCGGGACGATGCGGTAGTCCTGCGGTTGCCCGAGCTCGGCCAGTTCCTCGAGCAGCAGCGTCACCTTGTGGCCATTGGGCGTGGGCCAGTAATGCAGGTCGATCATGGAATCCATGCAGCCAGGAAGGGCACAAGACTCTAGCGTGGCCCGCGTCGATGCGCGGGCAACACTGCGTTGCGCCGGCGGCGGATGCCGGCGCTGCCGCTTGGCAGCGCCCGGGGGCGCCCGCTAACCTGCGGCGCCCTGCCCACGAATCCCCGCATGTCCGACCCCCGCCTGCCTGCCCCGCGCGATGCCCGCCTCAACCCGCTGGCGGCGCTGATCTTCTCCTCGCGCTGGCTGCAACTGCCGCTGTACCTGGGCCTGATCATCGCCCAGGGCGTGTACGTGTTCCTGTTCGCCAAGGAATTGTGGCACCTGATCCACGAGGCGCCGGCGCTGGGCGAACAGGACATCATGCTGATCGTGCTCGGCCTGATCGACGTGGTGATGATCTCCAACCTGCTGGTGATGGTGATCGTCGGCGGCTACGAGACCTTCGTCTCGCGGCTGGGCCTGGAAGGCCATCCCGACCAGCCGGAATGGCTCAGCCACGTCAACGCCAGCGTGCTCAAGGTGAAGCTGGCGATGGCGATCATCGGCATCTCCTCGATCCACCTGCTGAAGACCTTCATCGAGGCCGGCACGCTCGGCCTGCCGGTATGCGCGACCGTGACTGGAGGCGTGCCCTGCACCCGCTTCACCCAGGGCGGAGTGATGTGGCAGACCATCATCCACTGCGTGTTCATCCTCTCGGCGATCGGCATCGCCTGGACCGACCGGATCATGCAGTCGACCTCGAGCAAGCGCGAACAGGTCGCGCACTGAGTCGGGCGAACCGCATCCTGCGCGGCGGAATGCAGCAGGCGCCCATGTTGCAGCGGCGATGCCCGGGTAACGCAACCCGTTCAGCGTCGCGGGCTTGACGCGGCTGCGGGCGGCAGGTCCACTGCCCCGAGCCATGCGAACCTCGCCACGCAGCACGCAGGATCAGGTTCGCGACGAGCGCGAGCGGGCGCGGCGTCGCATGGCATACGGCGTGGCATTGGCCGTGGTGCTGCCGGTGCTGTGCCTGGGGCTGGTCGGCAACGAGTATGCACAGGCGGGACGCCAGGCGCGTGCGCATGCCTCGCTGCTGACGGATGCGCTCGAGAAGCCGCTGCGCGACCGCCTCTTGCTGTTGGCGTGGGAACTGGACGCATTGGCCGCGCACCCGGACCCGCGATCCATCTCGCGGGTGTCGGCACGGGAAATCATTCCCCTGCAGGGGCTGCGCGTGGACAACCGCCGGCCGGCCGGGGCCGCAAGCGAGCGCCTGTGGCTGGGGCCGCCGCGTCACGGGCCGGCGGGCTGGCAGGTGCCGGTCGCCCGCAGCATGGACGGCGGGCGCTGGCTGCATGCGGAAGTGGATGCCGCCATGTTCAACGACCTGGTGGCCGACTATTCGCTGCCTGCCGGCGACATGATCGCCCTGCTCCATGAGCATGGCGGCGTGCTGGCACGGGCACCCGCCAGCGCGCTGTCCGCTGGTTCCCGCCTGCAGGGCGGGGGGCCGCCACCCGGCGACAGGCAGGCGGCCGCTGCCGGCCACCACGAAGCGAGCGGCAGCGCCGATGGGGTGGAGCGGGTGGTGTATTACCGGCGGCTGCCCGACTTCCCGCTGGTGATCGAAGCGGGAATCAGCCGGGCCTCGATCCTCCGGCAATGGGTGCCGTTCGCCGCCGCGACCTTGGCCCTGTCCCTGTTGCTCGCCGGGTCTTGGGCCTGGCTGGTGGCGCGGTTCCAGCGCGCGCAGTCGCGCCAGGACGAACTGATCGGGAAGCTCGATTCGTCCGAACATCGCCTGCGCGAAGCCCATGGCATGGCCGGGATGGGCGAGTGGGGCTGGAACCTGCGCGACAACAGCATCCACTGGTCCGAGGAGGTCTGCCGGATCTATGGACGCAGCCAGGATGACGCGCCGCCGGACGTGCAGGCGGTCCTCGAGCTGGTCCATCCCGACGACGTGCCGCGGCTGCGTGCCCTCGCCGACCAGGTGACCGCTGGCGCCCGTCAGGCCGCCGCGGAGTTCCGCGTGCTCCTGCCCGGCGGGGCACAGCGCCACGTGCAGGCCCGCGGCGAACTGCAGGTCGATGCCAGTGGCGACCCCTGGCTGCGCGGCGTGCAGCAGGACATCACGGCCCTGACCGAGACCCGCGAGCGCCTGCGCGCCGCCGAGGCCCAGTACCGTTTCCTGTTCAAGCACAATCCGCTGCCGATGTGGGTGTTCGACCGGGAAAGCCTGCGCTTCCTGGCGGTCAACGATGCGATGGTCCGGCACTACGGCTACGACCGCGAAACGCTGCTGTCGATGACGTTGCTCGACATCCGCCCGCGCGAGGACCGCGCGGCCGTCCGCCACTCCGTCGATGCGCCGATCGACGAGAGGCTGCAGGGCGAGGTCTGGACCCACCTGCGCAGTGACGGCAAGCCATTGCGGATGGCGATCCACTCGCACGACATCGAGTTCGAACACCGCCCCGCGCGCCTGGTCGCGGCCGACGACGTGACCGAACGGGAGCGCAGCGAACAACGGTTCCGGCTGGTCGCCCGTGCCACGTCGGACGCGGTCTGGGACTGGGACGTCGTCACCGGCGACTTGTGGTGGAGCGACAGCTTCTTCAGCGTGTTCGGCTACGGCCGCGGCGACATGGCACCGACGATCCAGGCCTGGGAGTCGATGATCCATCCGGACGACCTCGGCCGGGTGATCGCCAGCCTGGAACTGGCGCTGCAGTCGCACCAGGAAGAATGGCAGGAGGGCTACCGTTTCCGGCGCAAGGACGGCAGCTATGCCGAAGTGCAGGATCGCGGTTTCATCCTGCGCGATGCGCGGGGCAGCGCCTTGCGCGCGGCCGGCGGCATGCTCGACATGACCCAGGCGCTGCGTGACAACGAGGACCTGAGGCTGCTGCGACGCGCGGTGGACTCCGCCGCCAACGGCATCGTGATCGCCGACGCGCGCCGGTTCGATTTCCCGGTGGTGTACGTCAATCGCGGCTTCGAGGAGATCACCGGTTACCGGGCCCAGGACGTCCTGGGGCGCAACTGCCGCATCCTGCGCGGGGACGATCGCGAGCAACCTGCGCTCGAGGCGATTCGCAACGCGTTGCGCGACGGCAGCGAAGCGCGGGTGATGCTGCGGAACTACCGTGCCGACGGGACGCAGTTCTGCAACGAGTTCCACCTGGCGCCGGTCCACGACGACCAGGGCACGCTGACGCATTTCATCGGCATCATCAGCGACGCCACCGAGCGCCAGAAGTACGAGCAACAACTGGCGCACCGCGCCACCCATGACGAACTGACCGGACTGCCCAACCGGCAGCTGCTGCATGATCGCCTGCAGCAGGCGATCCTCAACGCCGATCGCTACGGGCGCCAGGCAGGCGTCGTGTTCATCGACCTGGACGACTTCAAGCTCGTCAACGACAACCTGGGCCATAGCGCCGGTGACGCCGTGCTGCGGGAAGTCGCCCAGCGCCTCAGCGCGATGGTGCGCGAGACCGACACCGTCGGCCGCTTCGGGGGCGACGAGTTCGTCGTGGTGCTGACCGAACAGGCCGACGACGAAGGCATGTCGCGCGTCATCGACCTCGCATCCCGGGTGCTGTCGGAGCCGATGCACGTGGCCGGCATCACCCATACCCTGACGCCGAGCATCGGCTGGTGCCGTTATCCAGAGGCCGGCCGCGATGCCGAAACCCTGCTGATGCGCGCCGACGTGGCGATGTACCAGGCCAAGCGAAGCGGCCGCAACCGGGCGGTGGCCTATCGCGCCGAGTTCGATGCCGAGGTATCGCAACGGCTGCACCTGCTCGCGGAGCTGCGGGAAGCCCTGCGGCTGCAGCAGTTCACCCTCGTGTTCCAGCCGTTGTTCGACCGCGCCGGCGAAGCGGTGGCGCTGGAAGCGCTGGTGCGCTGGCAGCATCCGCAGCGAGGGTTGCTGTCGCCTGCCGAGTTCATCGGCGTGTGCGAGGAGAGCGGGCTGATCGTCGAACTGGGGCGTTGGGTGTTGCAGGAGGCGGCCCGGCACCATCGCCTGCTCGACGCCGCCGGGCTTGGCAGGCTGCGGATGGCCGTGAACGTGTCGGCTGCCCAGTTCGGCCACGATCTCGCCAGCGACGTCAAGGCGGCGTTGCAGCAATGCCCGATGCCTGCCGGGGCGCTGGAGCTGGAGATTACCGAAAGCCTGATCATGCACAACTTCGAGCGCACGATCGAATTGATGCAGCAGTTGGCGGCAATGGGCGTCAGTTTCGCGGTCGACGATTTCGGCACCGGGCATTCCAGCCTGGCCTACCTCAAGCGCTTGCCGATCGACCGGCTGAAGATCGACCGCTCCTTCGTGCAGGACCTGGCCACGGATCCCGATGATGCAACGATCTGCGCATCGGTCATCAACCTGGCGCATTCCCTGCACCTGTCGACCGTGGCAGAAGGGGTCGAAACGAAAGCGCAGCTGGACTGGCTGCGTGAACGCGGCTGCGACGAGGTCCAGGGCTTCCTGCTGGGGCGCCCGCAGGCGTTCGCGTCGCTGTTGCCGGTACTGCTCGGCCACGGTGGGCCCCGCCCCGCCGCGTAAACTGTCGCGATGGATGTCTCCCACCTGCTCGACGAGCTCAACCCCGCGCAGCGCGAAGCGGTCAGCGCGCCGCCCGGGCATTACCTGGTGCTGGCCGGGGCCGGCTCCGGCAAGACCCGGGTACTGACGCACCGCATCGCCTGGCTCAACGAGGTCCATGGCGTGCCCGCGCACGGCATCCTCGCGGTGACCTTCACCAACAAGGCGGCGGCGGAAATGCGCGGCCGCACCGAGGCGCTGCTGCAGCGCAACCGCGCCGGGCCCGGTGCGCGCGGCATGTGGATCGGCACCTTCCACGGCCTCTCGCATCGACTGTTGCGGCTGCACTGGCAGGACGCGAAGTTGCCGGAAGCCTTCCAGGTGCTCGATTCCGACGACCAGCTGCGGCTGCTCAAGCGCGTGGTGCAGCAGCTGGAGCTGGACGAGGCGCGCTTCCCGCCGCGCCAGATCGCGTGGTGGATCAACGCGCAGAAGGACGAGGGCCGGCGCCCGCATCACCTGCAGCCCGCGCCCGGCGATGCCTGGCTGGACGTGATGCACCGCGCCTACGCGCTGTACCAGGAGCGCTGCGACCGCGCCGGCCTGGTCGACTTCGCCGAGCTGCTGCTGCGCGCGCTGGAACTGCTGCGCGACCACCCGGCGCTGCTGGCGCACTACCGCCAGCGCTTCGGCGAGATCCTGGTCGACGAGTTCCAGGACACCAACGCGATCCAGTACGCCTTCGTGCGCCTGCTTGCCGGCAACAGCAGCGATGGCGGCAGTGGCCACGTGTTCGTGGTCGGCGACGACGACCAGTCGATCTATGGCTGGCGCGGCGCGAAAGTGGAGAACATGCAGCGGTTCCTCGCCGACTTCCCCGGCGCCAGGACCATCCGCCTGGAACAGAACTACCGCTCCAGCGCCAACATCCTCGGCGCCGCCAACGCGGTGATCACCCACAACCCGGACCGGCTCGGCAAGCAGCTGTGGACCGACAGCGGCGACGGCGAGCCGCTCGACCTGTACGCGGCCTACAACGAGATCGACGAGGCGCGCTTTGTGATCGAACGCATCGCCCAGTGGGTGCGCGACGGCGGTTCGCACGGCGAGGCGGCGATCCTGTACCGCAGCAACGCGCAGTCGCGCGCGTTCGAGGAAGCCCTGCTCGCCGAGCAGGTCCCGTACCGCGTGTACGGCGGCCAGCGCTTCTTCGAGCGTGCCGAGGTCAAGGACACGCTGGCCTACCTGCGGCTGGTGGCCAACCGCGACGACGACGCCGCGTTCGAACGCGCGGTCAACACGCCCACTCGCGGCATCGGCTCGCGCACCCTCGACGAGGTGCGCCAGCACGCGCGCGCCGGCGCGCTGTCGCTGTGGCAGGCCTCGCGCGAAGTCGCCACCGGCGGCGCGCTGGCGGCGCGCGCGCGCAATGCGCTGGCCGGCTTCCATGCGCTGGTTGACGCGCTCGCGGCGGAAGTCGCGGAGCTGCCGCTGCAGGAAAAGATCGACCACGTGCTGGCGCGCTCGGGGTTGCGCGCGCACTACGCCGCCGAGTCGAAGGGCTCGCTGGATTCGCGCACCGACAACCTCGACGAGCTGGTGTCGGTGGCCTCGCGCTTCGTGCAGCGCGACGACGACGAGGAAGCGGCGTCCTCGAGCGAGCTGGTCGCGTTCCTGTCCTACGCCGCGCTGGAAGCCGGCGAAGGCCAGGCCCAGGCCGGCGAAGACGGTGTGCAGCTGATGACCCTGCACAGCGCCAAGGGTCTGGAGTTCCCGCTGGTGTTCCTGGCCGGCATGGAGGAAGGCCTGTTCCCCAGCGGTCGCTCGCTGGAGGAAAGCGGGCGGCTGGAGGAGGAACGCCGCCTGGCCTACGTCGGCATCACCCGCGCGCGGCAGAAGCTGGTGCTCAGCTACGCCGAGGCGCGACGGCTCCACGGCCAGGACATGTACGGGGTACCGTCGCGCTTCCTGCGCGAGATCCCCGCCGCCCTGCTCAACGAAGTGCGGCCGCGGGTGCAGGTGTCGCGGCCCGCATTCGCGCCGCAACCGCGCCGCGGCGCGTTTGCCGAACGTGGCGGCCATGCCGCGATCGAGGCGCCGGCGATCAAGCTCGGCCAGAACGTCCGCCACCCGACCTTCGGCACCGGCACGGTCATCGACTATGAAGGCGCCGGCGCGCACGCGCGTGTGCAGGTGAATTTCGACGAAACAGGATCGAAGTGGCTGGTGCTCGCCTACGCCAACCTGACGGCAACGTAGCGATGGGCGGCGGCATCGTCGCCAGGTGCGTCGCGTGAATCGGGCGGGCGCCGGCCGCGCATTGCGGCGCGGTGCTGGCCGACGCAACCTGTCGCCGCCGTAGCCGGGCATCGGGCGACGCCGGACTGAATGCGCCCCGGCCGCGGGTCACGTCGCCTGGACGCCGTTGCCACTAGCGTGTCCGGATCTCCCCAGCGATGGAATCGCGATGGCCACGCGTGCGACCAGGGCGACCGCCACCACCCGCCGCCAGCAGGCAATCCAGGCCCAGGCGCGGCGCAGCAACAAGCCGGCCAAGCCCGCCGCCAAGGGCAAGCCCGGCAAGCGCGCGGTGCAGGCCGGGCCGCGGCGGCAGCCGCAGAATCCGTTGCCGCAGCAGCAGCTGCGCAAGCCGGGCAACGAACACGAACTCGACCCGTCGCCGCGGTTCCTCGCGCCGAACTACGCCGGCAGCGGCAAGCTGGCGGGCAAGGTGGCACTCATCACCGGCGGCGATTCGGGCATCGGTCGCGCGGTCGCGGTGCTGTTCGCGCGCGAAGGCGCCGACGTCGCCATCGCCTACCTGTCCGAGCGCGCGGATGCGCACGCCACCAAGGCATGCGTCGAAGCCGAGGGCGCGCGCTGCATCATCGTTGCCGGCGACGTGCGCGACCCGGCGTTCTGCAGGCGCGCGGTGGCGCGCACGGTCAAGGCCCTGGGCCGGCTCGACATCCTGGTCAACAACGCCGCGTTCCAGCAACACCGCGACCGCCTCGAAGACCTGGACGAGGCACAGCTGGAGGAAACCCTGCAGACCAACATCGGCGGCTATTTCCGCATGGCGCGCGCGGCCTTGCCGCACCTGCGGCGCGGCGCCTGCATCATCAACACCAGTTCCGAGACCGCGCGTTTTGGCAGTGGCGGCCTGCTCGACTATTCGGCGACCAAGGGCGCGATCGATGCATTCACCCGTTCGCTGGCGCTGAACCTGCTGCCGCGCGGCATCCGGGTCAACGCGGTGGCGCCAGGGCCGGTGTGGACGCCGCTGAACCCGGCCGACCGCGACGCCGCCGAGGTCGCCACGTTCGGCGCCGACAGCGACATGGGCCGCCCGGCGCAACCGGAGGAGATCTCGCCGGCGTACGTGTTCCTCGCTGCGCCGGCGTGCGCGTCCTATGTCAATGGCGTGGTGTTGCCGGTGATGGGGGGGCCGCGCGGCTGACCCTACCAGCCGTAGAGCTTGTAGTAGGTCACCGGCGCGTCGCCCTTGAGCGGGTCCATCCTGCCGTCGCCGTCGCGGTCGACCAGGTAGTAGGTCGGCCCGCGTGGTGGCACCACCTTGACCATGCGCAGCTGGCCCTGCACGCGGTACTCGGTGACGACGTCGCCGTTGGCTTCGGTGCGGGTGGCCGCGTCCGCGTCTTCCGGGACCTCGGGCGCAGGCTGCATGCTTGCGCACGCGGCCAGCAGCAGCGACGACAGCAGGACGGGCAGGGCTCGTTGCATCGGGGTGGGCATGGCGTCTCTCCGGCGGTGCGTGCGTGGATTATGCGCTGCCCGGTCGCGTGCATCGGTGATCGCGACCGCAAGATGGCTGCGGCGGGCCTCGGTCGGCAGGCGGCGCACGGCAGCGCGGCGGGTAGAATCGGGCGATGCCACGCCTTGTCCTGATCGACGGTTCCTCCTACCTCTACCGCGCCTTCCACGCGCTGCCGCCGCTGAGCAACGCCCAGGGTGAACCGACCGGGGCGCTGTTCGGCGTGGTCAACATGCTGCGGGCGACGCTGAAGGAACAGCCCGACTGCGCCGCATTCGTGGTGGACGCACCCGGCAAGACCTTCCGCGACGACCTGTACCCGCAGTACAAGGCCAACCGGCCGCCGATGCCGGAGGAACTGCGGGCCCAGGTGCAGCCGATGCTGGAGATCGTGCAGGCGCTGGGCTTCCCGATCCTGCGCATCGACGGGGTCGAGGCCGACGACGTGATCGGCACCCTGGCCCGGGAAGCCGCGGCCGAAGGCGCTGCGGTGACGATCTCCACCAGCGACAAGGATTTCGCCCAGCTGGTGGGCGGGGTCGATGGCGGCGGCCGCATCGAACTGGTCAACACCATGAGTGGCAGCAAGCTCGACAGCGACGAGGCGGTGCTGGCCAAGTTCGGGGTGCGCGCAGCGCAGATCGTCGATTACCTGGCGCTGATGGGCGACGCCATCGACAACATCCCGGGCGTGGAGAAGTGCGGGCCCAAGACCGCGGCCAAGTGGCTGGCCGAGCACGGCACGCTCGATGGCGTCATCGCCGCCGCCGCCGGCACCAAGGGCAAGATCGGCGACAACCTGCGCGCCGCGCTGCCGCGGCTGCCGCTCAATCGCGAGCTGGTCACGATCAAGACCGACGTGGTGCTGGAACGGCCGGCCAGGGAACTCAAGCTGCGCGAACGCGATGCCGATGCGCTGCGAACGCTGTACACCCGCTATGGCTTCAACCAGGCCCTGCGCGAACTCGAAGGCAACGCCGCGCCGGAACCGGCCCCCGGCAAGGCCGGCGTGCGCGGCACCGAGGCCGGCTTTGCGCGCGCCGCGGGCAAGCCCGAGCCGGCGCCTGATGCCGCGCTGGCGGCCGCGGGCGAGTACGAAATGGTGCTGACCCGCGCGCAGCTGGATGCCTGGGTCGCGCGGCTGCAGGCCGCCGCCGAATTCGCCTTCGACACCGAGACCGACAGCCTCGACGCGATGCGCGCCAACCTCGTCGGCCTGAGCCTGGCCGTCGAACCCGGGCGCGCCGCCTACATCCCGGTCGCGCACGCCTATCCCGGCGTGCCGGTGCAACTGCCGCGCGCCGAGGTGCTGGACGCGCTGCGCCCGCTGTTCGCCGATCCGGGCAAGCGCAAGCTCGGCCAGCACGGCAAGTACGACCTGCACGTGCTGCGCCGCCACGGCGTCGAGGTCGCCGGCTACGCCGACGACACGATGCTCGAGAGCTTCGTGCTCAACGCCACCGCCAGCCGCCACGACATGGACTCGCTGGCCGCGCGCTACCTGGGCTACACCACGGTCAAGTTCGCCGACGTCGCCGGCAAGGGCGCCAGGCAGATCACCTTCGACCAGGTCGCGCTCGACGACGCCACCCGCTACGCCGCCGAGGACGCCGACGTCACCCTGCGCCTGCACCGCGTGCTCGCGCCCCGGCTGGCCGCGGAGCCCGCGCTGGAGCGCGTGTATCGCACCATCGAGATCCCGCTGGTGCCGGTGCTGCAACGGATCGAGGCCAGTGGCGTGCTGGTCGACGCCGACGAACTGCGCCGGCAGTCGGTCGACCTGTCCCGGCGCATGCTCGCCGCGCAGCAGCAGGCGACCGAACTGGCGGGCCGCAGCTTCAACCTGGATTCGCCCAAGCAGGTGTGCGCGCTGCTGTTCGAGGAGCTGAAACTGCCAGCGCTGGTGAAGACCCCCACCGGGCAACCATCGGTGAACGAAGAAGCGCTCG